>CAVRCW010000005.1:0-487619 GCA_963719765.1 uncultured Actinomycetota bacterium | reverse complement strand
CGCAGGTCACAGGCTTGATCAACGAAGTTCGATCGGCCCTGGCGACCATGTCCTTTGCTCTTCGCGCCATTCCGGCGCGTCTTGACCGCTAGTCAATGGCGGGAGCTGCCGTTGCCGACGACTGTCGCATGGATCCCGTAGCGTGCGTTTGAGCGCACCCGGCCGCGCCCCAGGGTGCGGCGGGACGGTATATCCGACTGACCGTGACGGAGTGATCGGTGCCTCTGAAGGTCCGTGAGATAATCACGCTGATAGAGGCCGACGGCTGGTACTTAGTCACAACTGTGGGAAGTCACCGGCAGTACAAGCACCCGCTGAAGCCCGGCCGGGTCACAATTGCTGGCAAGGCGAGCGCCGAGTTGCCACCAGGTACCGAGCGCAGCATCCTGAAGCAGGCAGGGCTAGACCGGAGGACCCAATGACCAGCTACGCGGTCGTCATCGAGCGAGCCGACGATGGCGGTTACGGTGCATGGTGCCCCGACCTACCCGGCTGCGTCGCGCTAGCAGACACCGAGGAAGAGGTCATAGCCGAGATGCGGCAGGCGATTGAGTTGCACCTTGCTGGGCTTCGCGAGGACGGTCAGCCGGCACCGCAGCCCTCGACCGTCGCAGCCACCGTGATCACACTCGACGCAGCCTGACTCACTCCGTCGCATACATGACCTCTCGGGGACCATCTGGGGACCACACGCCATGCATGCCAGCGAACAATCCGCAGGTGGCATATCGTCGCGCCCGGCAGGCTGAACGCATCTGACCAACCAAAACGCCTAATCTCCCGTTCTGGGGGTCAAGGGGTCGCGGGTTCAAATCCCGCCGTCCCGACTGGTTTCAGCAGGTCAGGGCCGTCTTGGGGTGTGAGAGAGGGCCCTGTTGCATGTCCGGGAGCCGGTGTCTCTCACAATTTCTTACAGTTGTTAAGCGATCTTGTGAATCCTGGCCAGCGTACGGGCCCTGGTCTTCAGGTCCTCGTCGCTGGCGTGGACGTAGGTCTTCATGGTGAAGGCCGCATCGTAGTGACCGGCCCACTTGCTGATCACCGAGATTGGCACGCCGGCCTTCTCCATCAGGGCTGAGGGTCGTGTGCCGAGAGTCGTGGAGCCGGATCTTCGGAACACCTGCCCGTGTGAGCAGCCGCGCGAACTCGTCGGAGTACCACTCGGGGTGCACAAGCGTGGCGAGTTCATCCAGGACGACGTACTTGTCGCCGACCGTGTACTAGGTCAGCTCGGACAGCCGGGACTCGTAGGCCGACTCGGCGTTCTCGCTCTCGCCCGCGAGGTTCTTGCGCAGCGCGGTCAGCGAGGCGACCAGTGCGTCGTCGAGCGGCAGCGTGCGCCCGCCGTTGCGGCTCTTCGGCGGCTCGACGCGCACCGCGTGTGGCCGGCGCGGAAGCCACGCGCCCGATTGGGCCGATGGGCCCGGCGCCAACATAGGTAGCCGCTGCCCCAAGATGGGGAATTCTCCCGATGCGGGCCGGTGCCGGGCGCCGCCAGACTGGCCGCGATGCAGGATCAATCCCAGCCATAGGGAGGCAGGCATGACCGAGCCGCGCAAGCCTGAGCCCGAGCCTGAGGCTCAGACCCGTGCCGACCGGGAGCCTGAGGTCAGGCCCGAGGTGATCCAGGACCTCGACGTGCCCGGCGACTTCGGCGGGGATATCGCCGGCGGGTGCAGACTCAGCAACAATGACTGCGGGCCGACTCAAAGACCCCGCCACCACCAGCATCGCCCGCGGATGGTGCCGCCTGATGGGCCTGACCCCGCTCACACTCGCCGTCAGATGCGCGCTGAGGGCGGTTCCCGCATCCTCGATGGACTGCGCGTCCGGGTGCAGCCATCCACGAAAGCCCTGTGTGGCGCAGATCGTGCCTCCGCAGATGCTCGTAGCCAAGCTGGGTGACGACCTCGTCCCAGTGCGTAGCGTCCAGCGGGACCGCCATCGAGATCCGGCCAGCGCACGGTCCAGTGAAGATGCGTGCCTCCGGGTTGTGGCCTACCGCATCGAGGCGCCGCTGGACGAGCGGGCGGACTTCGTCGATGAGCGGGACGGTTCGTGCGCGCTTGCCCTTGGTGCCTTTGTCGATGAGGCCGCCCGGACTCGGCGTCGTTTGCCGCCGGACGGTCCAGGCCCAGGCATTGGTGTCGATATCGGTGCAGCGGACACCGGATACCTCGCCGATCCGCGCCGCGGTGCAAGCCGAGAAGATGACGACTTCGCCCCACCTCTCGAAGTGATCGGCCAACCGGGCGACGAGCGCGGCCGCCAGATCGTGCAGTGCCGCACCGCCCGCCGGGCCGCGCTCGGCTGATGTAGTTGGGCAGGTCTTCGCCCAGCTGCCGACAGCCGCACTTGTCCGGCACCGGCTCTCCCAGCGATGGCGGTCCATCTCGCGCCATCCCGTTCCAATCCGCCCTGACCGGATGTGCTCCGGAACGCCGGCGCCCGACCGTCCGGAGCCGCCGACCAGCGAGGCTGGCAGGCAAGGTTGTCCCGCGACAGCCAGCTCCACCGACAGCGCCGAGTCAGCGCATCGCCGATCCGCCTTTACTGCTTTCGGTGATCAGGGACGCCGGGTGCCTGCCATCCCGGCTTGCGAAAGCGGTCCATTAGGAGAGGCGGGAGAATTCCGACAGCCATAATGCCCGCCAGGATCAATACGGCATAGACAAGTGGGTTCGAGTGGCCGAACTGCGCCGGAGGCACGAATCCGATCACGAACGCGGCCGCAGATGACACAACGCCCACCACGCATAGCAGGCCGAGCGCAGGGGTCCGGTAACCGCGGGCGCGATCTGGCTGCGAACGGCGCAGCCTCATCGCCGCGATGAACATCAGTACGTACATGATCAGGTAAACCTGTGTGGCCAGGGCGGCGAAGATCCAGTAGGCGCTCGACACGCCCGGTATGAAGGCGTAGAGCAGGGCGATGAGCGTGATGACAGTGCCCTGGGCCGCGAGAATCCGCAGCTCGATGCCTTTGCGGTTGACGCGCTGAAAGTAAGGCGGGAGGAAACCCTGCTCCCGCCCGATCCTCAGCAGCCCTTCCGATGGCCCATCCAGCCAGGTCCACATCCCGGCGAGTGCCCCGAGCGCCAGCGCAAGCGCGATCACCGGCACAGCGAACCCGAGTCCGAAGTGGCGCAGGAGGCTATTGAAGGCCTGCATCACGCCCACGGTGAGACTGATCTGACCCGAGGGCACCACCCAGGAGATCGCCAGCGTCGAGAAGATGAAGACAGCGAGGACCAGCGCTACGGCCAGGTAAATGGATTTTATATAGTCGCGCGCCGGATTCCGGAGCTCGTCGACATGCACGGCGTTGACTTCGACTCCGGCGTAGGTGAAGAAGCTGCTGACAACGAGCACGATGCTGGCGAGCCCGTGCCAGGCGGGCAGCACATGGTCAGGGGTCATTGGCGCGGCTGAGTGCCGTCCCTGGAGCAGGTAGGCGACGCCCAGCGCGACCAGGATCACGGCCGGTATGAACGTCCCAATCACAGTCCCGCTCGAGGAGAAATCGGCCACCAGCGCCGCCCCGCGCGAGGACAGCAGAACGCCAGCCCAGAACAGCACGATGATGACCACCGCGTTGTACACGCCATTACTGGCGAGGTCCGGGTCGAAGACGTAGGCAAGCGTTCCGGCGACCTGGGCGAGCAGTGCCGGGTAAAAGAAGATCGTCTGCGCAAACTCGCACCACACCGCGAGCAGCCCGACCGGCGCCGAGATGCCCTCCCGCACCCAGTTGTAGACGCCGCCTGGCCATCCGGACGACAGCTCCGCGGCTACCAGTGCCACCGGCAGCAGAAACACCAGCGCGGGAAGCACATACAGAAAGACAGAGGCGAGCCCGAAAACCGCCAGCGCCGGCGCGGAGCCAAGTGAGCCGACTGATGCCACCGTCAGCACCGCCAGCTGCTGCCACTTGATGTACGTGCGGGCCGACGGATGCGTTGTCCCGGAGACGGGGCGCGGGCGGTCGCGATCCGAAGCGGTGCCAGCAGCGAGAGCTGGCCGCGCCTGCCGGTGCCTGCGCGCCCACACGGACTACGGCCGCCCTGCCGAGGGGCGAACGGGCCGCCGCGCTGCGGTCGGGTCAATCGCTCCAAAGACCACGGCTACCGCCTTTACCTCAGGGATCCGTTGACGTGATCCCACCACAACCGCACCATCGAGCGCCGGACATGGCGCGCGAGCCTCCAGTCGTTCTCGATCCGCCGGAATGGCCAGAGCGGCTGCCGCGCCCGGCATGTGGTCCGCTGCCTCAAGCTGGTCGAGGGAAAGACAGCAAGTTACGACAGACAGCAGTCAGTGGGGTAACGGGGGCGTCCGGTCCGTCGGCAGAACGCGACGATGCTGAAGTCGTGGGGGTTCCAGGAGGTTGGCGGGCACGAGATCCGGGAGGTTTTACGGCCGTGGGTGCGGGGTGAGGGCCTGCGGTCGATCGAGCGGCTGTCGCCCAACTCTGATGCCTGCCTGAGCGCGAAGTTCCTCGCCAGGCCGGACCTTGCGCCGCTTGCACTCCATGCCTCGGCTGGTGTGCACGTTAGGGCACCGTTCCGCGTGGCACCACCCATTGCATCGGCTGTCTCGTGATCCCGGCGATGAGATCATAGTCACTGTCGTAATGCAGGAGCGTTAGTTGCTCACGTTCTGCCACTGCGGCGATCAGCAGGTCGGGAAAGCCGACTGCCCGCACGTGCCCGCTGCGACACAGCACGCCCTGCACATCGAGTGCGCGATGCCAGTCCTCGTCATAGGTGGCCAGCCATTCGTAGCCTTCGTCCCGGTCGGATCTGACCATGTCAAACTCGTCACCGCTGCGTGTCGCCCAGCCCAGCTCGAATTCGATGACACCACAAGTCGCGACCAGCCCGGCCTCAATCAGCGGACCTAACACTGCCGCTACCGCTGGCCTGCTTAGCCGGGCCAGCGCACTAGTGTCAGCCAGATGGCTGGCTACCGCTGCCATGCGGCGCGCATGACTTCGTCATCCGCCAGGTCAGGCAGCCCGCCGGAGATAAGGCGCTGCAGATCCCGGCGGCGGGCGGCCAGGGCCGTGACCTGGCGTAGGGCAGCGTTGACGGTGTCCTTCTTCGTTTCGGTCTTCAGGACCTTCTGCGCGGCCGCGAGCTGTTCCTCGTCCACGTCAATCAGGGTCTTAGCCATCGTGCTTCCCTTCCGCCTGCAGTATATCTAGTTATGCCGCGCTGAGATATACACCTATAGCACCCCGCATGCATGCGAGTTCGACCAGGCCATCCGGGCAAGCGTTCACGAGCCACCGGCCACGTGTCCACGGACGCGACGCCGCTGCTCAGGCAGGCAGCGGCGATCGAGGACCGCGACTCAGATGAACGCTGGGACATCATCAGGCAGCTACGCGCCCGAGCGGACAGGCACTCCTTCGAAGCCGCAGTCAACTTCGCGTAATGCCGCCAACGGGGAACTCATCCCAAGCCCAGGAAGGGCCAGCTAGTCGCGCAGATGGCGCAGGAATGACTGCGGGCGGCTAAGGACCTGCCGCCAGCTGGCGACCAGCTCCAGGTCTTTCCACCGGCCGGGCGGGCGGATCTCCCAGGGCTAAGGCGAAGGGACGACCGCCAGGGCGGCTTGGGCTACTTCCATATCCTGGGTGTAGTGGCCGCCGCTGACGCCGACCGCGCCGACGATCGCGTCCCCGATCTTGACTGGATAGCCACCGCCGAACATGACGAGGCGGTCGATGCCGGAGGCCGCACCCATGGCCAGGGGCGGGTCGTCCTTGACGAAGTCGTGCCAGGCGTCGGTGGACAGCCCGAACCCGGCCGCCGTGTAGGCCTTGTCCTGGGCGATCTGGACCGACAGCAGGGCCGCGCCGTCCATCCGGCTGAACGCCTTGAGGATGCCGCTGTCGTCCACGACCGCGATCACGAACGGATGGCCCATCTCGGCCGCCTTGCGCTCGGCCGCGTCGATCATCGCCCGGGCCAGTTCCGCGGTCACGCTGGACCGCTCGAATGTGGCTGCCACCTCTAACCTCCCGTTTCCGGCCCGGACGCGGACTCGTGCGCGATGTAGCGCTGCTCGATCTCCCGCACCTCGGGCAATCCAATGAAATCAGTGAAATCGCCGAACGTCGGAAGGTCGCCCAAGACCGCGGCCGGGGTGCCGGCCGCGGCGATCTCCCCCAGGACCCGGCGCATAGCGGCGGAGGCCGCCAGCAACGTGGCGATCGGGAAGATCACGATGCGGTACCCGAGTTCGGTGAGGCGATCCAGCCCGACCTGCGGGGTCTTGCCGCCTTCGGCCCAGTTGAACAGCAGCGGCACGTCGGGGAACGCCCGTGCCGCAGCCTCGATCTCCGCCTCCGATACCAGCGCCTCGATGAACAGTGCGTCGGCCCCAGCATCGCGGTACCGCCGCCCGCGGTCCAGGGCGCTGTCCAGGCCCTCCACGGCACGGGCGTCGGTCCGGGCGATGATCACGAAGTCGGGCTCGGTCCGCGCGTCGACCGCGGCCCTGACCTTCTGCGCCATATCCTCGGCGCCGATGACCAGCTTGCCCTCCATGTGACCGCACTTTTTGGGGGCGACCTGGTCCTCGATGTGGATCGCGGCCACCCCGGCCGTCTCGTACGCACCGACCGTGCGGATCACATTCAGCGGGTTTCCGTAACCAGTGTCCGCGTCGGCTATCACCGGGATGTCTACGCACGCGGCAATTCGGCCCGCATTGTCGGCCATCTCGGTCATCGTGAGCAGGCCAACGTCAGGCCGTCCGAGCAGCGCGGCGGAAGTGCCGAACCCGGTCATGTACACCGCAGCGAACCCGGCTTCCTCGACCAGGCGGGCGGCCAGCGGGCCGAATGCGCCCGGCGCCACGATCGTCTGGCCCGAGTTCAGCAGCGCACGCAGCCTGGCGGGCCCGCCGGGACGCCGGGTCAGCCGACCGGTCACCGGATCCGCCTTAGCAGCCTCGGCAAATGTGACTCCACGCGAACGAGGTTAGCCGCCACCACAACACGGTGTTGGCGAGCGCTGGCTTCCCCACACCGCCGACTGCGCCGGGTGTCAGCGCTCCGCCAGCCGGCCGCCACCAGGATGCAGGCGAGCTCGCACCGGCGAAGGGCTCTTGCCGTGCCGCCGGATGTGGCGCGATGTCGGCGTCACGCCGGGTTTGTGGTCGGCACCACGCTGCGTGGCGAGTTCGCTGTTTCGTTCGCGCCAGATAACTTTTCGCAGATTCCGGCGGCCGAGCTTGACGCAGCCGTGTTGATGGTGTTATTCCGATTTTGGCTTCTGTGAGCGCTACCGCCTGCGCCGGGCGCTCCCGTTCCGCCGCGTGCCACCCGATGACCGGAGGAAGATCATCATGGCCAGTCGCTGGAGTGTGCCGCGGATAGCTTCCCTGCTCGGACTGATCACGATGGCGGCGGTGGGCCTGTCTGCGCCGCCGGCATCGGCCACGACGGAGCGCGCCGGTCCTCCGGCCATGGAGCGCGTCCAGGGCGCCCCGCGCATCCCTGAAGGCGAGCGGCAGGCCGGCTCCGTTCCGGCCCTGACCAAGATATCTGGCACGGTGGTGCTCAAGCCGCGGGACAACGCCGCGCTCGTCCGGTTCATCGCGGCCGTGACGGCCAAGAACTCACCGGTGTTCCACCAGTACCTCCCGGCCGGCGCCTTCGCCAGCCAGTTCGGCCCCCGGCCGTCGAGCATCAACGCCGTCCGCGCCCAGCTGCGGGCGGACGGCCTGACAGTGAGTGGTGTCTCCAGCGACGGCCTCCTGGTGTCCTTCAGCGGGACTGCCCGCCGAGTCGAGGCAGCGTTCCGCACCGGCCTGGAACGCTACAAGCTTGGTAAC
The DNA here is from genome assembly GCA_963719765.1 of uncultured Actinomycetota bacterium. Taxonomy (GTDB): domain Bacteria; phylum Actinomycetota; class Actinomycetes; order Streptosporangiales; family Streptosporangiaceae; genus JAJYUU01. The sequence goes on along the minus strand of CAVRCW010000005.1, from coordinate 479,771 downwards.
GGGAAGACCGGGCAGGCGACTACCTCCGCTGTGTCAGTGCCGCGCAGCATCGCCTCCTCGGTGACCGCGGTACTCGGCCTGAACGCCCTGGTGCAGCTGCAGCCGATCGGCCTGGAGCGCGCGCCTGCCGCCGACCGCGGCAAGATCCGCCCGGCCGCGACTACCTCGTTTCAGCACCCGGCCGACTCCCCTGACGCGTGCCCGGCCGCGAAGGCGGCGGCGCTTGCTTTTGGCGGGCTGACCGACGACCAGATCGCGCACGCGTACGGCGCCTTCGGGCTCTACGCCAGCGACGACACCGGCGCCGGGCAGCACATCGCGCTCTACGAGCTCGAGCCCTTCGCCCGCTCAGACATCAAGGTCTTCGACACCTGCTACTTCGGCAGGGTCAAAGCGGCCGCCATGCTGAAGCGGCTGCACGTCATCCAGCTGGAGGGCGGCCAGCCGGCCGGGTCGGGCAGCGGCGAGGCGCTGCTGGACGTCGAGGACCTCTCGGCGATCGCGCCGGGCGCGACCATCAACGTCTACGAGGCGCCGAGCTACGGCGAGAATGGCGTCGACTACGACCCGGTCGACAACTACGCCGCGATCATCGACTCGGACCAGGATCAGATCATCAGCACCAGCTGGGGCCTGTGCGAGCAGGCCATCCAGGCCGGCCAGCCCGGACTGCAGCAGTCGGAGAACCTGTTGTTCGAGCAGGCGGCAGCGCAGGGTATGTCGGTCTTCGCCGCGGCCGGCGACAACGGCTCGGACGACTGCAACACCGCCGAAACCTCGACGCCGGTAGCGGGCCAGAACCCGCTGTCGGTCGACGACCCGGGCAGCCAGCCGTATGTCGTCTCGGTCGGCGGCCTGACCATCGACTCGGCCGGCGAGCCTCCGGCGGAGCACGTGTGGAACGACGGTTCCACCGGCGGCGGGGGCGGCGGCGGGATTTCACAGTCCTGGACTATGCCGAGCTGGCAGCGGACCGCGACGGTGCCCGGCATCGCGCTGCCTGGCAGCGCTACCGATGCGGCGGCTAGCCAGGTGGAGCAGGAGTTCGGCTACCCGGCCGGTTTCTGCGAGTCGACCGTGGCGGGCGCGACCTCCTCGACGCCATGCCGCCTGGCGCCGGACGTGTCCGCGCAGGCCGATGAGTACACCGGCGCGATCACCGTCTACCAGCAGGCGTTCGGCGGCTGGCAGACCACTGGCGGCACCTCCTCTGCCACCCCGATCTGGGCAGCCACCCTGGCGCTTGTGAACGCCTCGCCGACCTGCCGGTCGCAGGCCGCGACCCGGAGCGGGGTCGGCTTCGTCAGCCCGCTGCTGTACGCGGCAGCGAGCAACCCGGCCGAGTACAAGGCAGCGTTCACCGACGTAACGGCCGGCAACAACGACATCTACGGCCTGGACAACGGCAAGGTGTTCGGGGCGGCCCCCGGTTATGACCTCGCCTCCGGCCTCGGCTCGCCCGAGCTGACCGGCTCCGGCGGCACGGCCGGTCTCGCCTACGACCTGTGCAGCCTGCCAAGCGAGCCAAGCCGGCCGGTCGTCACCGCAGTCAGCCCGGCCATCGGATCGACCTCAGGTCGCCAGCGCGTCGTCATCACCGGCGCCGGATTCACCTCCGGTGGCAAGCCGGATGTCGCCTCGATCGAGGTCGGTGCCGCGCAGCTGCTGCCGGGCCAGTTCGCCGTCCAGAGCGCCACGACCATCGTCGCGACCATGCCCCCGGCCAGTGCCGTGCGGCCGCCGTCCGCGCCAGCGCCGCAGGACGGCGCCGGCCCGGCCGAGGTGATCGTGACGGTCAAGGGTGACGTGTCCAGCGCCGCCGGCCCGGACTCGCGGTTCGAGTACGTGGACACTAACCGGGCCAGCGTCGTCCCGAGCGTCACCGGCGTGGTGGCCACCTCGGGCTCGGAGTCCGCGCCGGAGCCGGTCACGATCCTCGGCTCGGGCTTTACGGGAGCGACGTCTGTCACCTTCGGCGGCGTCGCCGCGGCCAGCTTCACCGTGAATAGCGCGAACCGCATCACCGCCACGCCGTCGGCGTACTCGGCAGGCACCGCCTGCGCACCGCTGCCCACGACCGGCGTGTTCGCGGGCGAGAACGCCTCCAACGACATCTGCCAGGTGCAGGTCCAGGTCACCAACCCGCATGGAACGAGCGCGACAGGGCCGATCCTGCCGCCAGCAGAGGGCGCGGTCGACGTCAACAGCCTCGGTGTGCTGGTTCCACCCGCCGGCTGCAACTGCGAGACCATGCAGGCGCCGACGGAGTACGACTACGTTCCGGCCACAGCGGTTACCTCGATCTCCACGTCGGCGGGCGCAGCGAACCTGGCCAGCGAGAATGGCGACACCGTGGTAACCGTCCAGGGCAAGGGGTTCGACCCGCTGGGCATCGACTGGGCCGACTTCGGCAACCCGGGTGCCGAGAACTCGATGGACACCAGCTACGTGTTCGTCACCGGCACCGAGATGCAGCTCGTCGCGCCAAGCCAGGCGTTCACGACCGGCGTGTATCACGTTCCGTTCAGCATCAAGACGCCCGGCGGGCAGTCGACGCCGGTCAGCGCTGCCTACGCGGGCATACCAAAGGTCTCCAGCGTGGTAAACACAGCCAACGGCAGGAACCTGGCCGGCACCTACGGCGCCCCGGACACCGGCGGCGCGCCCATCCGGGTCAGCGGCCGCGGATTCGCGGGCCAGCTGATCGGCCCGGTCGAGTTCAACGGCGTAGGCACGGCCAGCTCGAACGGCACGCAGTACACGTTCACCGTGCACGGCAACACCAGCCTGACCGCCCAGACGGTCGCGCAGAACCCGGCGCTGGTCAGCGTCCAGCTCTGCACCGTCACCGGCTGCAGCTCGGGCCAGCCGGGGAGCCACCTGTACGTGTACCCGCCGGGCAACCCGAAGGTCACCTCGGAGTCGCCGAGGTCGGGACCGGCCAGGGGCGGCACGAAGGTGACCATCCGCGGCCAGAACCTCGGCTGCACCCTGCAGGTGTACTTCGGCAAGGCCAGGGCCAGGTCGTTCGCGCAGATACCGACCTTCCTGTACTGCGGCTCGACCACTGCGCTCAACGCCACCTCGCCGCCCGGCAAGGGCCGGGTACTGGTAACCGTCGACACCGCCGAGAGCTTCTTCACCGGCACCGGGCGCAGCACCAGCACAGCCAGATTCAGCTACAGATAGCCGAGCCTCTCGCCCGAACCCGCCGTACGGTGGCTTCCCGTCCCCGCCTCCAGGCGGGACGCTCGGACGTAACCGACCTCGTTACGGCTGACCGCAGCCTGTTCCTGATCGAGGAGTTGGAGAACGACATCACGATGAAGCCATGACGCAAGCACGGACCCCGTTCCCGAAAAAGTAGAAATACCTGCGGGTTGCGCGCAGTCTTTGGCGGGCTGTCGCGATTCATATAGGTGAGGACGAGGACCAGGCGCGGCGGGAGGCGGGTATGGAGTGGGCCAGGGACGCGGCAGCCAAGTACCAGTTCGAGGGCTTCGCGGCCAAGGCGTCGGACACGCTGCTGCGCACTGGCTATCTGATGACCGGGGACGCCAGGGAGGCCGAGGACCTGGTCCAGGAGACTTTCCTGCGGGTAGCCCGGCGGTGGAACCAGGTGCGGTCGATGGATCATCCGGCGGCCTATGCCCGCCGGATCCTGATCAACCTCGTACTGCAGGATGCTGAACGCCGGTCCCGGCAGAAGGCGGAGCTGAGGGAGCACGCCGGAATCGACGCTGCTGACCCAAGCGCGGCGCGTGCACTGCGGCACGTCGATGACCTCGCCGAGTTCCGCTGGGCGCTGGCGCAACTGACCGCGCGTCAGCGCGCTGTCCTGGTGCTGCGCTACTGGGCCGACCTGCCTGTCGGCGAGGTCGCCGACATCCTGGGCTGCTCGCCCGGGTCGGTCACGGGCACCACATCCCGCGCTGCGGTCCGGCTGGCCGAGATCCTCACCACCGGCGAGCAGCCCGCCACGCCCATCACACCCGGCAGATCATGAACGGAGACAGCTGATGCCCACCGACGAACTTGAAAATGAACTGCGCCAGACCCTCGCCAGGACCGCCGCCGATTTCGAGAGCCTGGACCAGGCCCGCCAGCGGCTGCTCCAGCGCGACTATCACCCCGGACGGGGGCACCGGCGGCTGGCCGCGGGCATCACCGCCGGCACGGCTGGCGTCGCACTGGTCCTTGGTCTTGGCCTGTCCGGCGTCTTCGGCTCCACCAGCCATCAGCCCAGCCCTCCCGCTCGTGCCCAGCTGGCGGCCTGGACGGTAACCAAGCAGGCTGACGGCACGATCAAGGTCAAAATCCGCGAGTTCCGCGATCCGGCCGGACTGCAGCACAGGCTCCGCGCCGATGGCATCCCGGCCAGCGTCAAGTTCAATCCGAACAATCTCATAGGCAAAGGCCCCTGGGCCATCGTCCGCTTCAAGGGCAACCCGTGCCGGGAATACAGCGGCGGGGAAGGCAAGGCGCAGAACGTCGTGACGGGTGGGAACCCGTTCACGGTCGGGATGTTCATCCACCCCTCGGCTATCCCCAGCGGCGCTGGCGTGCAATTCGTCGCCAGCAAAAACCTCGGGTACGTCACGCACCGCAAAGCAGCCTTTGATCTCTTTGAGTGGCTGGTCCAACCCAGCCAGAAGTGCACCGGTAGCTGAGCCCTCGGCCGCTGACCAGTAACGTGCGGCGGCTATGAGTCTGGAAGAGCACCTGCCGGGCGGGTTCTTGCCGACAACCGCGGAGACAGTCGCGGGACCGGCGCGGGCCCGCTCGGTCTGGCCGACGCTTTCCCGGCTCGCCTGCCGCCCGATGGAAGTCCTGGCGACCGGCGAGCCATGGCACGACGTGGCCCGGCTCGGCAGGAGAAAGTCGGAGCAACCCGGCGGCAAGTCGCCGCCGACGCACCCGACGCGGCCCGTCTCGACGGCATGCTGTCCAAGTCAGCGGTGCTGGAATACGCGACGGAACCGCGGGCCCGGCCCTTGCCGATCTAGCAGCGTAGCCCCGCCGCCGATCAGCGCGAGGTTGGCGTGGCGCGATCGCCCGCGCAATCGGTGCGGGATGGCCAGTAGCAAGCTCGTCGGCGACATGACGGTGATGGTGGACCTAGATGTCGCGTTGACAAGGAACGCGTGGCGAACAGGGGAAGCGGCGACGACGCCTCGCATAGTTGGTTCGTTCTGCTTGACGTTGAAGTCAGATGGCGCAGGGCTGATGCGCGTCCGCCCTCCGTCAATCCGCTCACCGTTTAACCGGCAGCCAGTCGGCCCCGGTACGGCTGCTGTCCAGTTCGATCGGCGATGACTACCGCGGACGATCGTCTCGGTACAGGGCGCTCCCCTGGAGGTCGTGCGGCGCCTCGTCGCGGTAGGTGCGGCGTTCTTCGACAACCTGCGGCCCGGGCCTGCCATTGCCGTATCCGGCAGCGCGGGCCGCGCGGCGGCGGTTCGGGTTCAGCGGGCTCCATGCCAGCAGCGACAGCAGCAGTCCCAGCACGCCCGCGAGCATCACGATGAGACCTACTACATGGACGTTGATGCCGTGCGTCTGATTCGTCGTCACGGCGTAACGCAGGATGGCTCCGACGGCGATCAGCGCGATGCATGTGCCGGTGCTCATGACCCGCCCGCCCATTGGCCCGCCCGGCTCGCTCATTGTCCCGCCCTCTCGCTGGGTACGCACGTGCTGGCGCCGGCAACGCCGGCCGGCCTGCGTTCGGCCGCGTTAAGAATGGTCATGTGATGATGCTCATATTGTTCAGCCTCTATCGGGTGTCTGATAACAATGCTCGGCGGTTCTGCAGCTTCCTCTGCCGCACTGGCCATTCTGGGCACAAAAAACCGGACCCTGCCGTTCCGCGAATATACGTCGCAGCTGCCGTGGTCCGGAGCATTTTTAGGATATCCGACGGCGACACCCACGTCTACAGCTTATGTCGGCAATTAACAGGCGTCTTCACTCCAAGTGAGCGATTCGCGCGCGCATGGCCGGACAAACGGATCTAAATTTTCACTTGCGCCCGCCGCCATGATCGCAAGCGGCAATTTCACGCGAGCGAAGAAGACGTGGCGACGTCTTGATCCGGATGCCGCCCAACGGCACGAAGGTCAGGCGGCGTCCGACGAGGCCATCCTTGACCGTTGGGACCTGCGGCTTGTCAGTCTCCACGTCGACGTAGAGCTCTGCAGCTCCGATGGTCGCGGCCAGCGGACGCACTGTCATTGTCGACCTGGAAGGCCTGGAGTTCATCGACTCCAGCGGCCTGGCAGCGCTGGTACGCGCGCGGCAGCACGCCCGGCGCGCCGGGTTTGACCTGCTGCTGGCCGCGCCGCAACAGCAGGTCCTGCGGATGCTTGCCATCACCCGCCTGATCGACGTCTTCGCAGTCCACCGCTGCATCGACGAAGCAGCCGGCATCACCGGACGCCTCCCCGCAGCGATCGCGCCTGTGGCCGGGAACCCAGCGCTCCTGACCATGACGTCGCTAACACCTTGCGGGCCGCTCGCGGCAGGCGACGCAACCTGACTCAGCAGCCAGACCCCATGCCGGTGAAGCTGCCGCGCATACCCACTGCGCCGGCAGGTCTCGGCCGAACGGGCTGGTGATTGGCCGCGGACCGCCCTTTGCGCGCGAGGGAAAAGGCGCGTAGCCTGGAGTTGTTGCTCCGGACCTCGGTAGCCGCATCCGCGATGTTCGCGGACGCGCACTGGGGGCCCGGAGTTTTCCTATCTGTGCCCCGAGCGGGCCGGCCACGACGCTACCGTCGGCCGGCTGCGAGAGATCGCCGGGCGAAGTCCTCGCCCATCGCGATCTGCGAACCGCTACTGACTTCCGCCTACCTCTTCTATCAGCTGGCTAAGGAGTCAGTTATGAGCATCATCGCCTGGATCGTCTTAGGCCTGGCCGCGGGCCTGATCGCCAACATGCTGATCCCCGGCCGCAGGCAGCAGGGCCTCATCCTCACCTGCCTCATCGGCATCGCCGGCGCACTGCTCGGCGGCTGGGTCGCCACCAAGCTGTTCCACATCCACAGCGTGCAGGGATTCTTCAACGTGTCCACCTGGCTCACCGCCATCGCCGGTGCGGCCATCTTGCTGCTCGCCTACCACCTGATCAGCGGACAGTCGTCCAGCCGCCGCGGCTGGTTCGCGCACCGCTAACGGCCGCCAGGGGGCAGCTCCGGCTCTCGGGCTGCCCCCGGCGGCGCTTCAGCATCTGGCCCGGGCAACTGGCGGCGCCCGAGCAACTCACCCAAGCCGCCCTGGTGATGTTCTCATCCATAACGTAGTTCGGAGCTGTCATGATCATCATTCTCGGGCTCATCATCCTGGTCGCCGCCCTGGTCGTGGGGGTAGCCGGTGTTCTGAGCAACGGCGGCAGCGCGCACGCGGTAAGTCATTTCTCGGTGCTCGGCTACCACCTGACCGGGTCGGCGGGCACCTTGTTCCTGTCCGGCATCGTGGTGGGGGCAGCCGGCCTGCTCGGCCTGAGCCTCCTGCTCGCGGGCGCCCGTCGCACGGCCAGGCGCGGTAGCGCCGCTCGCCGCGGGCTTAAGCAGTCCCGCCGCGAAACAGCGGCGGCCAGCCAGGAACGCGACGACCTGATCGGTCAGCGCGACGCGGCCCGCGCCTACATGGCTAACAATCTGAGCAACGGAACCGGCCCCCAGGATGCCCCGCTCAGCCAGGCCGGTGATCGCTGGAGCAGACTCCGCGACCTCAGGCGCCGGCTCACTCTCACGCAGACCGGCGCACAGTCAGACTCGCCCGTCTCCGACGTTCCCGCGACCTCGTCCGCGGCCGAGTTGACTGCCGACTCGACCGCCGCTGAAATGCCGACCGACGCGTCCGACTCCGACGTGGCTGCCGGCTCCCCGGCCCTTGACATGCATGCCAGCGCGTCCGCTCCAGGGCGGACTGATTCGTGACCGGCAGTCCGACGCTCCTGGCCGGCTACCACCTCACAACAGGCCAGCGTCCAGACTTCCGGGCGATACACCGGCCCGGGATCGGTGCTCATCTCATCGGCGGCGCCGCTGCCTGCTGCGGCTCATGTTCTCTGGCGCGGTTACCCGTGAGGTTTGTCATGCCGTCATCACAGGTCTCCGGTGGCTCCAGCGGCTGGATGCCGCGGGGCGCCTGCCACGGCGAAGATCCCGAGCTCTTCTTTCCTATCGCCGCGGCCGGCCCGGCGCTGGCGCAGGTCATCGCCGCAAAGGCAGTGTGCTTTCAGTGCGCGGTACGCACTGCGTGGCTGTCCTACGCCCTGGCAACCGGGCAGGCAGGCATCTGGGGCGGAACCACTAAGGAGGAACGCCACGCCATGCGACGGTCATCCGGCTTCCCGGACCGCGAGCATAGCGTCAGCCGAGGCACTCCCAGCGCGGCCAAGAACCGCCGCTGCGGCCCCGCCGGGCAGTGACCCGTGCACGCCGATGGACAGCGCCCAGGCCAGCAGCGCACGAAGGAGGGTCACTACGGACGCGGTGGCAACGGCATGCGGCAGGCCCGCCGGGCACATAGGAGAGCCATGATGAGCCTGCCCGGTTACCAGCAGCGTGCCCTGGACCAGATCGGGCACAGGCTGGCGGCGGAGGACCCCAGCCTCGGGTCGCGGTTCGCCTTCTTCACCAGGCTGACGCACCACGAGGCGATGCCAAAGGCCGAACAGGTGCTAGGCCGTCGGCAGCGGTTCACGCCTCGCGCGACAGTGCTTCCGCTCCTGGCGATCAGCCTGGCAGCCCTGCTAACAGTCGGCTGGCTGACAGCAGGCAGCGGACAGGCGTGCCCCGCGGGCCCGAACGCGGCCGCGCATGAACATGACTTGTCGTCGCTCAGCCCTGCCGCGCGCTGCCACCCCGGCCCAGCGATCAAGCTGGACAAGATGCCCATGCACTGACCGGCTTCGCGAACAGCAGCTGGCCGTACCTGACAGGACATCCGCGCGGGCGTATGAAGGAGGGAGGGAGATCAGCATGTTCGAGGCTGCCGACCAGGCGCCGGCTCGTGTTCGTCCCCATGAACCAGGCAACCGTAGGCCGGGCGTACCTCAAGGTCAACGGCGCAGCGGCCGACCGCACGCTCACTTCACGCCGGCTTGGTCGGGGCCGCGGACAACCCTGGTGGCCAGCCCGTTGGCATCGGTCGCGAGAGCGTGTGCAGTCTGCGGTCGTCTTCGCTGATGTGCACCGGCCCGTGAGTAAGCCATGACGCCGACAGGCCAAGATCCACCCGGAAGGGATTACGCAGTCGGTCCCTGGGCGGTTTTGCGCAAAGGCAGGAAAAGCGTATAGTAAAAGCAAAGCTCCGGACCCAGGCAAGTGTGCCCGCGTAATTCAGCGATTGCACCGGCAGGGTCCGGTTTTCATTTCTTCTCTGCGGACCCGTTGCTAGCGCTGCGCTACAGCACCGCAGGCTCACCTGTCGTCGCGCTCTATTCAGAGTGATCCATGACCGCGGACCTCTACATAATGGACTGACTGAGGAGTCGGTGTGGTCATCATTGTGCCGCCAGCAATCAGGATTACCTGCCAGCATGACAATTCCCGGCGCAAGCCGAGCTGGCCTTGTCCCGACCTGCGTGACCGGCGGAGCAGCGGCGTGCCCGGTCGCTGTCCTGGCCCCGGATTGCTGCGGTCTCACCGCGTGCTGAACGGGCCCGTCCATGTCTGCACCTGGCTCCGTGCCCCGGCAGCGGCCGTCCCTGCGCCTGCCTGTTACCTGACCACCGCGCGGGCCGGGCAATGACGGCGGTCCACCCAGCGCCAGTTCGCGCACCGCTGCAGACTTCAGCGGGTACCGCTTCCGGGCGCACACCGCCTCTCCCGCAACCTGCGCGCATGACAGGCGCGGCATCGGGACCGCGCTTGAAGGGCGTCTCGGGTCTGGCCAGGCTGACGGCCAGCATTTCCTCAGAAGAAGGCAGATGATTCTCATGTCAACCGTGACCATCGCGGTCATCGTGGCGGCCGTTGTCGTGGTCGCCGTCCTGGCGATCGGCGTGACGGCGGTCCGGCGCCGTCGCCGGCTCCGGCAGCGCTTCGGCCCGGAGTACGACCGGCTGGTGGGCGAGCGCGACAGCAAGCGCAAGGCCGAGTCCGAGCTGACCGGCCGCGAACGGCGAGTCGACGGCCTCGACATCCAGCCGCTCACCGAGTCAGCGCGGGCACGCTACGCGCTGCAGTGGGCGGGCATCCAGGAGCAGTTCGTTGACACCCCGGCGGACGCCGTCGCGTCCTCGCAGCTGCTCGTGGTGGCGGTGATGACCGAGCTAGGATACCCGGCCGAGGATCCTGATCAGGTGCTTGCCGACCTGTCGGTCGAGCACGCAGCCACCCTCGGACACTTCCGGGCGGCGGAGCAGACCAGCCGAAACGCGGCTGCTGGCACAGCCTCGACCGAGGACCTCCGGCTGGCCATGATCGACTACCGCGCCCTGTTCCGTGACCTCGTCGGAGAACCCGCCGAGGCAGGAAACGGATCATCTGCCCCTGAGCCCGCGCCGTTGACTGGGGAGGACGACGTTCACGTTGCTGACACCCAGCCCGAAATGGCTGCTGTCGATCCGGTCGCCAACGGGCCGGCCAGCAGCCCCGCCGAACAAACCGAACAGGAGCTAGTGAAATGACCGCACCGACTTACCAGGCAGACGATGACCAGCTGGTCCAAGCACATGATCCGGCGATCTCGGAAGAAAGCCTGACCGAGCCCGACGCTGACCTGGCCGAGCCCCGCGCTGACCTGACCGAGCCCCACGCTAGCCTGGCCGCGGCCGCGCCCGACCTGGCCGAGCCGGACGCTGACCCGATGCCGCCGGACGCCGACCTGGCCGACCTGACCGAGCCCGACGCTGATCTGGCCACGGCCGAGGCCGACCTGACCGAGCCGGACGCCGACCAGGCAGCGCACGAGGATCTCACCTCGCCGGCTGGCGCGGTCGCGCTTGCAGACAGCGAGCCAGCAGCCTCCATGGTGCCTGGCTATCCGGGCTTCATCCCCGACGGCGACCACCGAGTAGCCGAGCCGGTGATGGCCGGCGGCAGCATCCCCGCCAGCGCGCCGCTGATCTCGGCGGCGTTCACCGTGCCGGAGTCCGCAACTGACTCACACCCCGCCGGTGACACCGCACCCGCCCCCGGACCCTGGAACGAGATCCAGGCGATGTTCGTCGACGACCCGCGCGCCTCGATCGAGCGGGCTGCAGGTCTCGCCGATGACCGGGTCGAGGAATACATTCAGTCCGTCCGGGAACGGCAGCATTCCATGCAGTCAGCGTGGCAGGCCGATGATGCGGGAACCGAGGAACTCCGCGTTGCGCTACAGCAATACCGCGGCTTCTGGAACAGTCTCGAAGATCTCCCTGCCCGAGACTGAGCTCCGCGCGTCCCTGCAAGCCACGTTCTTACTGAGCGTCTCCCACGCGGACCCGGCAACGCCGGCCTGGCTGTGTCACCGCCCAGCTGCGAGTAGGGCTGCCACTGCGGCCTCAGCGTCTGCGCTGGCCGGAAGTACTGCAGGCAGCACGGGAACGGAGATCAGGCCGCCATCGGAATCGTAGCGGCTGATCAGTCGTGGATCGATGTAGGCGCTGCGGGCTACGGCCGGGGTATCTCCGAGCCATTCGGCCACGGAACGGATGCTGGCGGTAATCGCGCGCCTGGATTCGCGCTCGGAGGCCGGCGGACCTGCGTTAGCGAGCTGCAGTGCCATCAGGACGGTCGCGTTCCAGGTCCGGAACTCCTTAGCGGTGAAGTGGCCGCTGGCGTGCCCGGCGATATAGGCGCTGATGTCGTGGGAGTGCAGCTGATGCCACTCGCCGCGGTCTTGCCAGCAGAACAGCGCGTCGAGACCGTTATCACTGCCGGTCAGCATGCGCAACGTGCCGAGCACGGCGCGGTCGGTGACGGTGATCGCCCGTTCCTTGCCTTCCTTGGCGACGTAGTCGAACACGGCGGCGCCGTGTTTCACGGTCACGTGCTGCTTCTGCAGCGTGGCGGCACCGTAATGGTGGTCGAGGTCGGCGTACCGCTCACTGCCGAGCCGGAACAGGCCGAGGTCGATCAGCCGCACTGCGCTGGCTGCTACCCGGTCCCGGTTGAGTGTGCGCCTGCGCAGGTCATGAACAGTCGCGTCGCGCAGCGCGGGCAGGGCGCTCGCGAACCGCAACATGTGGTCGAACTTCTGCGCATCACGCTGCTCACGCCACAGCTGGTGGTAGCGGTACTGGGTGCGGCCGCGGCTGTCGACGCCCGTGGCCTGGATGTGGCCGAGCGGATCCGGTGAGATCCAGACGCTTCGCCAGGCTGGCGGGAGCGCGAGCGCTCGGATGCGCTGCAGCGTTGCCAGATCGGTGATCTCCGCCCCGGCCGGATCGCGGTAGGTAAATGCGCTTGCCACTCCAGCCCTGGTGATGCCGGGGCGGCGCGGATCAGAGCGGGACAGCCCTGCGACCGCTGACGAGTCCGTCATGACCATAAGCTTGCCAGGCGCCGACCCGCGCCCAGCGTGGGGCCAGGTCGCCGCATCTCGTGCGGTGACAAGAAGCAGGCGCGGGACCGCCCTCAGGGCGGCATATCCCCATTAAATCCACCCGGCGTCAGGGCCTCGAGCCGCGGGCCGGCGCGTTCCCACAAGGCATCCGCGACGTCGAGGGGCAGCGGCACCGTCGAGCCCTGGAACCCGCGGAATGGCCGGAACGAGCCGAGCCTGGCGTCGGCGAGCAATTCCGCACGCAGTAGCGCCGGCTCGATGCGGTAGACAAACCGGATGTCGGTCCGCCACCGCCCGAATGTTGTACCGGTGTCACGCCAGTCGGGATCTTCGTAGGTCGGGGCGGTGATGGCCGCGACGTAATAGATGCCAGGGTGATCGTGGCCGACGACCTGGAGCCATACGCGATCGCCTACTGCTGTCCTGTCCCGGTAGCGCGGGGTACTCCACCGCTGCCGCGGCGATGCGCAGATAGCTGCATTCAGGTTGGATCGCTGGCGATTGCCCTGAAAAATCCAGTCCGTCATCCGCAGCTTCCGATGCACCAGGAGCGTCTTCGGGGTCAGGGTACCCATCTGAAGCCCCTTCTTGATCTCGAAATTGATCCCTGCTTGGACCGGAACCTGAACCTGCGCGCCGGACCGAGGTCCGGCCGCTGCGCGCGATCCAGGCGGAATGGCGGCGCACGCCGCCGCGAACAGCGTGGCCGACAGGTCGATCCGGGCCAGCTGGCCCGGTCGCTGCCTGGGTTCGCTGAGATCAGCGCCCCGGTCCTGGTCGCGGTCATGGGTCGTCCGAGCCGGTTCCGCGACGGAACCCGGTTCAAGTCTTACGTCGGCCTGGCGCCGCAGGCAAGCGCGGCCAGCCAGTAGGTTCGCCGTTCCGGTGGAGATACCGGCCCCAGGCTGCGAGGAGTGGATCAGCATGTCGGCGTCAGGCTGGTGATGGAGTCGCGCCGAGCGGCGGTGTCAGGAACGGTCAAGCCGCGTGCTGCTGAGATCGTCGTCCAAGCTTGGCGGGGTTCGGTGCCTTCCAGCACCAGGATGATAGCGGCGAGCGTAGACGCACGGCCGATTCCGTTGCGGCAGTGGATCGCGATGCTGGCACCGTCGGCCAGCCGTGCTATGAGTGTTTCCGCTAGTTCATCTCATCCTCGAGCCAGTCGCCGCCACGTGGCCTTGCCATGGTGCTCAGAGTGCCTGGCCCGGTCCGGCGGATCGTGAACATTTCCGCGCGCATTTGCTATCTCATCTCTGGGTGGTGTCCGCGCCGTGAGCTGCAGGCAGTCTGGCCGGTAGTTGGAGGCGGCTGGTGCCGGGGCGGGAAGCGCGGCGGAAGCCGACTGGCTGCAGCCACGCTTACGCGCGCTCAGTGCGCTGCCGCGCTTGGGTGATAGCCCAGGCCGCGTTGATCAGGCCGATGTGACTGAACGCCTGCGGGAAGTTGCCGAGCATCTCGCCGTTGCTGGGGTCGACCTCCTCGGCGAGCAGGCCGACGTCGTTGATGGCGGCCACTGCACGCTCGAAGGTAGCGGTAGCTGCCTCGACGTCTCCGGCGAGTGCCTGCGCCTGCGCCAGCCAGAACGTGCACAGCAGGAACGTGCCTTCCTCACCCGGCAGGCCGTCGTGGGCCAGATATCGGTACACCAGCCCGCGCTCATCTGTCAGCCGCTGCGCGATGGCGTCGATGGTGGCCTTCATCCGCGGGTCATCCCCAGCCAAGAACCCAGTGATGGTCAGCATCAGGCTGGACGCGTCGAGGTCCTCGCTGCCGAAAGCCTGCGTGAAGGCACCGGTCCGCTCATTCCAGCCGCGGGTAACGATCGCCGCTCGGATCTCGTCACGTGCGGCCGCCCAATCAGCCACCCGGTCTTCGGCGCCGAGATGGCTAGCCAAGGCTATCGCGCGGTCCATCGCCACCCAGCACATCAGCTTCGAATACAGGAAGTCCCGTGGCTCGCCGCGGATCTCCCAGATCCCCTGGTCCTTCTCCCTCCAGCAGGAAGCGGCGGTATCTGCGGCCGCAGCCAGGAACCGCCTGGTCACCGGGTCGATGACGCCGAGCTGGTCGACCAGCCGCTGCGCGGCGAGGAGCAGCTCACCATATACGTCGAGCTGCCGCTGGAGCCACGCGCCGTTGCCGACCCGGACCGGGCGGCTCCCCCGCCAGCCCGACAGATGCGGCAGCTCGCGCTCGGACAAGTCCCGCTCGCCGCTGATCCCGAACATGATCTGCAAATCCGCGCCGCGCTGTCGCCCTGAGGTGGCCGCATTGGCAAGGAAAGCGAAGAACTTGTTCGCTTCGTCCGGGCAAGCCGCCACCCACAGGGCCTCCATGGTCAGGCTAGCGTCGCGCACCCAGGTGTAGCGATAGTCCCAGTTTCGCTCGCCGCCGACAGTCTCCGGCAAGGAGGTGGTTGGCGCAGCCACGATCGCGCCCGTCGGCGCGAACGTCATGGCCTGCAGCACGCGCCCGGAATGACGCACCAGCTCCCGCCACGGCCCCTCATAGTTCTGGTGAATCGCTGACCAGGACCGCCAGCCCTCCAGGGTGTCGTCCAGCCGGTCGGTGATCTCCTCCGCGGTCCACGGGGCCATTGGCGGGCCCACCCCCTCCCCGTGCCCGAGGGCGAAAACGGCGGCCTGCCCGGCGGCCAGCCGGACCACGGCGGTTGCGGTGGCGTCGTCCACGCCGAAGCTGACCGAGGTGGACAAGAACAGCCGGTTGGCACCGCCCTGAGCGGCGAGCCCGCCAGGGACAGGAATCAAGACGGGGCGGATGAGCCCATACTGTGGCCGAGGCGCGTAGCTGACCTCCGCCTGGATCTCGCCGCGCGTGCAGGTGAGCGAGCGCAGCAGCGTACCCGGGGAGTGTGCGCCCAGATGGTGGCCGCGCTCGCTGCGGCCGATCGCGAGGGCGTCGGTGAGTATGGCAGTGCCGCGCGCCGTGGTGAAGGTGGTCTCCAGCACCAGCGTCTGGTCCAAGTAACGGCGGCTGACTTGGAACTCGCCCGCGGGCCGGATCACGAAATGCCCGCCGGCTGGGTCTAGGAGGCGGCAGAACACGGACGGCCCGTCGAAGCGGGGGAAGCAGAGCCAGTCCACCGAGCCGTCCCGGCTGACCAAAGCCGCGGAATGGCAGTCCGACAGCAGCGCATACTCGCCGATCGGCAAGCTGTCCATCACGGTTTCCTCTCGCGATCGGTCCTGCTGTACGCGTGCAGCGGCTGAGAGCAGACCTCTCCCACCGAAAGGGGGGACGGCGTCCGCGCGCTTGAGCGGTCCTGCGACAAGTAAACAGGTCAATCGCCGAGGAATGCCCCGCGGACACCACGCCAAAATATCCGCATTAGCTAACCTAGACAGCGGCCCGAGGGCACGGCGTGCAGGATGGCTAACCAGCCGCACCCACATGGGACGGATCGTGGCAGGAACGCGAGTCGCGCCGTGGGCCGCGGGTGCCCGAGCGGAGGTTCAGCAGATGGTCGAGGGAATCCGGCTGAGTGCAGCCGTGGTGTTTGTGCGGAACCTGGATGCGTCAGTCCCCTTCTACCGCGAGCTGCTCGACCTGGAGATCGTGGACAGCAGCCCGACTGCCGCGCTGCTCGCATCCGCGGACGGATCGCAGCTAGCGCTGCGCGCGTTCGGTGATAACGCGTCGCGATCGCTCGGATCCATCGGCGTCCAGTATCTGGTCTGGAGCACGGCGAGCAGGGCCGACCTCGATCGCCGGGCTGAGATACTCCGGCGGCACTCGGCGTACCGGGAGACCCGCACGGACCAAGACGTCGCCCTGATCGAGGGCCGGGACCCCGACGATCTACCCATCATGATCGTCTACGCGGGAGACAACCGGGCGCCGATGCGGGAGCTGCCGGCCCGGATCTACGCCTGGTAGGAAGCGGGCCTCCTCAGGTCATGGCCGACGCCGGCCTTTGCTGGGTGTCAGTCCGGACATCCGGTCGTTACGGTGTGATCGCGATAGCGTCGGGGAAGGCCTCGTCAAGGCGAGTCCCTGGTATCGGCTTGGCCACAGCGGGCAGAATCCGCCATGGTCGAGATCGCGTTGCCGGGACCGGCACTGCGAAGTCGAGTTCATGGCTGATGGAGCGGTCGCAGGCGTCGCAGACCTGCCGGACCTGCTGAAATTGCACTTCACCGGCCTGGAGGACTGCTACTAGCCGCAAACAGGCGGGGCGTGGCCAGACCGTCCAGGCGCCCATACCTTCGTTCATGGATCACAGCGAAAGGCCAGCTATGAGCACGCAGCTAAGTCCCGAAGAGGCCGTACGCAAGTTCTTCGACTGCTACACCAACGGCCGTCCGGAGGACTTCGACGAGTGCGTCGCGCCCGAGTACGTCGACTACGGTCATGAGCCGCCCGGGATCGGGCCCGCAGGAGCACGCGACGATTACGAGAACGCGGTCAAGCTGGCCGGCGGCCTCATCACCTACACGATCGACGCGCTGGTCGCCGACGGCGACATGGTGGCGGCCGTCTGGACCGGCACGATGCCGAGCCGAGCGACGTACCAAGGACTGGGCCTCTACCGGGTCAGCGGCGGCCTGCTTCGGTCGACGCGGCATGCGCTGATCGGCCACATACCCGCATAAACACCGCCGGGAGGTCCGCCGCCCGCGGCCAGGTCGGCGCGACACATCCTTCGCGGGCGGCCCGCCGGGCAAGTCCGGCGCTGGCGCGACGCGGCCTCACGGCCGGCCGAGGAAGGAATGCCGCCCAGGGCGGCCCGCGTTGAACGCTGGATGAAGAAGATCGGCTTTCTGTCGTTCGGGCACTGGTCATCGTCACCCGGCTCGCTGACCCAGTCGGCGTCGGACGCCTTGCTGCAGTCGATCGATCTGGCGGTCGCCGCCGAGGAGCTTGGCGCCGACGGCGCGTATTTCCGCGTGCACCACTTCGCTAGGCAGCTGGGTTCTCCGTTCCCGCTGCTAGCCGCCGTAGGCGCGCGCACCGGCCGGATCGAAATCGGCACGGCAGTCATCGATATGCGCTACGAGAACCCGCTCTACATGGCCGAGGACGCCGGCGCGGCCGACCTTATATCCGGCGGCCGCCTCCAGCTCGGGATCAGCCGCGGCTCGCCGGAGCAGGTGGTCGACGGGTGGCGATACTTCGGCTACCACCCGCAAGAAGGCCAGACGGACGCCGACATGGCCCGCGATCATGCCCGCGTGCTGCTCGAGGTGCTGCGCGGTGAGGGCTTCGCGCAGCCCAGTCCTCGGCCAATGTTTCCGAACCCGCCCGGCCTGCTGCGCGTTGAGCCGTACTCAGAAGGGCTGCGCGACCGCATCTGGTGGGGCGCCGCGTCCCAGCAGACGGCGGTGTGGGCGGCCGAAATGGGCATGAACCTGCAGAGTTCCACGCTGATCACCAACGAGTCCGACAAACCCTTCCACTTGCAGCAGGCTGAGCAGGTCCAGGCATTCCGTGACGCATGGCAGAAGGCGGGCCACGAGCGCGAGCCGCGGGTGTCGGTGAGCCGGAGCATCTTCGCCCTCGTCGACGACCGGGACCGGGCGTATTTCGGCCGTCGCAACCAGGACACTGACGAGATCGGGTTTATCGATGCGACGACGCAGGCGATCTTCGGCCGCACATACGCTGCCGAGCCGGACGTGCTCATCCGGCAGCTCAAGGAGGACGAAGCGGTCGCGGCCGCCGACACATTGCTGCTCACCGTGCCCAACCAGCTGGGCGTCGACTACAACGCTCACGTCATCGAGAGCATCCTGGCCCACGTGGCGCCGGCGCTCGGCTGGCGATAAACCTTCTGGCCACAAGCCAGGCGCCCGTAGAGCGCCGAAACGCCTGTCCCGAGCCGATGCAGCTCGTGACTTGTTTTCGCCCAGTTGGAGCTTGTCTTCGTTCGGACGCCATCGCGGTGCCTCGGCATCATGACTGAGAACGGCTCCGGCTCAACGAACGAACCGCTCGACGGCTGCCAGGAAGCTGGCCATGTCCTTGAACAAAAAGGCGCGCCCGGCACCGGCATGCTTTGCGGCAGCAGGATTGAATGGCCTGGTAACGGCCGTTTTCGCAGGATCTCGCCGGGAAATCCATTGGCGCGAATCCACTTCCCTGGCATGCAAATTGCCTTATTGTCGGTGCATGCTGCATGTCTCTAGGGATTGCCAGTTATTTTGGCAGCTTGCCGAACAAACTGGCTTTCCCGATCCTCGAAGGGCAAAGTAATGAGCCGAAGACGCCGATCGGTGCAGCTAAGGGTGACGCTGCTGGTCTTAGTCCCGCTTGTCTTCTTAGTCGGGATATTTAGCTACACAACTACCACGTCAGTAAGCAGTGCCCTCGCATTGATCCGATCCAATGTCATGGTGGACGATCTCGGGCAGCCGGTCGCGCACTTACAAGTCGCGCTCACCGATGAGCGGGCGGAGACGAGCGTGTATTACGCCCGACCAACCGCTGCCGCCCTTGGCGCACTGGAGCAGGGGCAGGCGGCCACGGATCGCGCCGTAGCGTCCCTGACCGCCGCGACGGACTCATCAGCTGTTCGGCAAAGCGCCTCGGCGGCCGGGAAGCAGGCGATCGGCGCCCTTCGCGCGAGCCTGGCCGGTCTTACCTCGCTACGCGCCAAGATCACGAACCAGTCGATTAGCGGCCAGCAAGCGTTCGCCGCCTACAACGGCATGATCGCCGCCAGCTATCAGGTCTTGGAGCAGGCGATCCGCGAGGAGGGCAGCTCCACGGATGTTCTGCCCGGCATCGCCGTGATCGAGCTGGCGATATCCAACGAGTATCTGCAGCAGGAGAGTGCGCTGCTAGACGGCAACTTCGCTGCGCACGCCTTTCCGGCCAATGCCTACCACGCCTTCGTGAGCTTGGTCGGCGCGCACCGGCTGCTGTACGCCCAGAGTTACTCCTACCTGGAACCCGCGGACCAGGCCAGCTTGAACCATGACCTGAACCCGCAGACAGCACAAGCTCTGGCGAGGATGGAAAACCGGCTGATCGCGAGCGATAACCCGAAGAGCGCTCCCCCGGTTTCTCCCGCGACCTGGAACCGGACGGTCGCCACAGTCAGCAGCCAGATCCAGAAGGCTGTCGGCCAGGCAGAAACGCGCCTGGTTTCGCGCGCTCGCTCGCAGGCGAATGCCAAGGTGCACGACCTGTACCTCGTCGGCGGTTTTGGACTAGCCGCCGTGATCTTGTCCCTGGTGCTGTCCTCGTGGA
Organism: uncultured Actinomycetota bacterium; assembly: GCA_963719765.1. Taxonomy (GTDB): domain Bacteria; phylum Actinomycetota; class Actinomycetes; order Streptosporangiales; family Streptosporangiaceae; genus JAJYUU01. Next base: position 460,058 of record CAVRCW010000005.1, on the reverse strand, counting down.
TCGCCGTCAGGCTGGCACGACAGCTGCACGGGCTGCGTGATTCGGCGCTGGAAATGGCGAACGTGCACCTTCCTGACATCGTGCAGCGACTACGCGCCGGTGAGGATGTGGATGTCGGCGCCGAAGTGGCGCCCCTGCAGGCCGGCGCGGACGAGATCGGTCAGGTTAAGGCGGCATTCAACACCGCGCAGCGGACGGCAGTGCAAGCGGCGGTCGATGAGGCCAAAGTCCGTCGCGGTATCAATGATGTCTTCCGGAACCTGGCCAGACGGAGCCAGACACTTCTTGAACGCCAGACGGCGCTGCTCGACACGTTGGAACGGCGGGTGATGGAACCGGATGACCTCGAGGGCCTGTTTCGGATCGATCACCTGACCACTCGCATGCGGCGGCACGCCGAGAGCCTGATCGTCCTGGCGGGTGAGTCGCCCAGGCGGGCGTTCCGCGACCCCGTGCCCTTTGTAGATGTGCTTCGCGCCGCCGCAGCCGAGGTCGAGGACTACAAGCGGATCAGGGTTATCTGCCGGACGTCCGCGGCGCTGGCGGGTACCGCTGTGGCCGACGTGATCCACATGCTCGCCGAATTCGTAGAAAACGCCGCGACCTTCTCGCCGTCGAATACTGAGGTCTGGATAACCGGTGGCCTGGTCGCGACGGGCTTCGCGGTCGATATCGAGGACCGCGGGCCTGGCATGAACGACGAGGCAATCGCCGCCGTCAACACCAGCCTGGCGCAGCCGCCGCTATTCGACTTGTCGGGCTCGGACCGGCTCGGCCTCTTTGTCGCCTCAAGGCTCGCCCGAAGGCACGGAATACACGTCACACTGCGCCGCTCGCCATACGGCGGCGTGACCGCCATCGTGCTGATCCCGGAACAGCTGGTCGTCTCCCCAGGTCAGGGCAGCCAGAGCTCCGCCAGCCGCGCGCCGCAAAGAGGTCTGATCAACGCGGGGCGCCATGCCGTGATGGCACCGCCGGTCACCGCGAAGCCATTGGCCGGACGCCCAGATGACCTGTCCTCCGTCGGAGCACCGGACAATTCGAGTGTCCATCAGCCATCTCGGCACCACCAAGAAGGGTCCTTCAGCGGAAACGGCGCTGGCACCCCGGCGTTCGCAGGCGTATTCCCCTCAGGCGGGCTGGAGTCCGCCGGGCCGAACCCTGGCTCGCCGCCGATCGGGCTAGCCGATAGAAGCAAGCTGCCGCAGCGGGTACGCCAGGCAGACCTGGCGCCACAGTTGCGGGACGAGCCGACGCCCGCTTTACCATCAAGCGGGACGGTAATTCTTTCGCCGGGGACGGCAGGCGGCGCGATGGCGGCCTTCCTGGGCGGCTGGCAACGCGGCCTTTCCGATGCCGACACCCAGCGGGCCCGTAAGACCGAAGCGCCGCAAGACGGGAAGAACCGATGAATGCCAACGCCACAGGGAAGTCGCCGCTACGCACTTCGGCCACGGACGGCCATCTCGACTGGCTACTTGACGACCTGATAGCACGCGTGACGCACGTCCAGAAGGCGGTGATCTTCTCCAGGGATGGCCTGACCACGGGAAGCTCGGCAACGCTGAGCCGCGAGGACGCCGAGCATCTGTCCGCCCTAGCGGCCGGGCTGCAGAGCCTGGCCAGCGGCGGCGCGCGGCACTTTGGTATGGGCCAAGTCCATCAGACGCTCATCGAAATGGACAGCGGCTACCTTTTCGTGACGGCAGCCGGAGAGGGAAGCTGTCTCGCGGTGCTCATCGACTCGCAGGCAGATGTCGGCCTCGTCGCCTACGACATGGCGCTGATCGTGAAACAGCTGGGTTCGCACATGGCGGTCAATAGTCGGCTAATGCCCGGAGCTGGCGAAGCGATATGAGCGGCTGTGGACCCGAGTCACCGGTTATCTGACCGTGGACCCGGCCCGGTGCTACGTCCCTACGCGCTCGTCCGCGGCCGGACCAAGCCCACCGGCGAGGTCATCGATGTCATTTCGATGGTCTACACCCTTCGGGTTACGGTGCCCGAGCGAACCGAGCTCGAACCAGAGCATCTGGCGGTTCTCGAGCAATGCCGGATTCCTACCTCCGTGGCGGACCTGGCATCCGCCCTGGACCTGCCGCTCGCAGTGATCCGCATCCTGGTCGCTGACCTTCGCGACCATCATTTCGCGAGAGTCCAGCGACCCCGCCTGGAGCGGCTCGCTGACCTCGGACTTCTCAGAGAGGTAGCCGATGGCCTACGGCGACTTTGACGATAACCGCCCCCCGGCCGACTGCGACGATGGTCGCGCGCCCGATCCCATCAAGATCCTGATAGCGGGAGGGTTCGGCGTGGGCAAGACCACGCTGGTGGGGGCGCTAACGGAGATCCGGGCGTTGCGGACGGAGGAGGTGCTCAGTGGCCCCGGAACAGACGTTGACCCGATCACCGGAGTCGAAGGCAAACAGACAACTACCGTGGCTATGGACTTCGGGCGGATCACAATTAGTCCCAGTTGCGTGGTCTACCTCTTCGGCACGCCAGGCCAGCAGCGCTTTTGGTTCATGTGGGACGACCTGGCGTACGGAGCCCTCGGCGCAATCGTCCTGGCCGACACCAGGCGGCTCTCCGACTGCTTTCCGTCCGTCGACTACTTCGAGCGCCGGGACAAGCCGTTCATTGTCGCGGTCAACTGCTTCGACGGGCTACAAACTCACGACGTCGGCGAGATCCGGCGTGCACTCGACATCGACTTGCGCATCCCCATCGTCACCGGCGACGCTCGCGTGCGCGCGTCGTGCCGGGACATGCTTGTGACCCTGGTCGACCACGCGATTGCAGAACTGGCATCCGGGCCGGAGACACCGCGTTCAGGGTCGCCTGTCGACACCCGCGCTCGCCCGGAGCCAGTCACTGGTCGGTACCCGCAATGACTGCTGAGACAGGACATGTCGGCTTCCACGCGCCTGTGCAGGAGCCTAATCACGTAGCTCCGCCGGACCGGCGCGAGGCGCGCGGAGAGCACACGCCCCGGCGCAACGTACAGTTAGATGGCTAGCGCAATGTACAATAATCACATGGATGTAGCGATCACCGACCTGCGGGCACATCTCAGCGAGTGGCTCGAGCGCGCGCGCGAAGGGGCCGAACTCGTGATCACCGACCGGGGAGTGCCGGTGGCAAGGCTACTCGGGCTCAGCGCCACCGCCACGCTTGAACGGCTGACCGCAGAAGGAGTCATAGCCCGTCCGCAGTCCGTCACCCGGCCCAGGGCATCGCAGCGCCCGAGAGCGCGCGCGCCGCGGCCGCTCTCCGACATCGTCAGCGACCAGCGGCGCTGACTGATGTCCCTGGTCTACTTCGACGCAAGTGCGTTCGTGAAACTGCTAGCCGAGGAAACGGGCAGCGACCTGGCAGCCGAGCTGTGGGACGGATGCGACGCCGCGATATCCAGCCGCGTGGCCTATCCCGAGGTGCGGGCCGCGCTCGCGGCCGCGGCCCGCAACCAAATCCTGGACTCCGAAGAGCACGATGCAGCCGACCACACCTGGAACGAGTACTGGGCAGCCACCCGCCCGGTCGAGCTCACCGCCGCAGTCGAACAACGCGCCGGCCAGCTCGCGCGCGAGCACGCACTCAGGGGCGCCGACGCCGTCCACCTCGCCAGCGCGCTCGCTATCAGCGACCCCGACCTCGTCATCGCTGTCTGGGACCGCCGTCTGCACGCCGGAGCCCGGGCAGCCGGACTCCGTGTCGCACCCGCACAGCTGTAATCGCTAAGCACCTGGGGTTCAGACCGCCCGCTGATGCACATAGCACCATTTCCACGTGGATCCCGGTTGCAGCAGCCTGACGATCGGATGATCCGTCTCTCGGTAGTGCGCAAGAGCGTGTCGCCGGGGCGAGTCATCGGAGCATGCCGCCAAGCCGCACGTCAGGCAAACAAGGAGGCGGACGCAGGTGTCCCCGACGGCCCGGCATTCCTGGCAGCCGCCCGGCTGAACGGCCACCTGCCTGATCATGTCAAGGTGTTCGCACCGCGGTGCCGAACCGTTCAGGCTGAGGGCTTGACCACTCATGGCGTTGTCAGCCTCCTGTCTTCTTGGCCGAAATCACTGCGCCGGCCATCGCTTTCAGTCAGCCCTAGTTACGACCAGCCGGACACTATTAGCCCGAGCAGGCCCCATCATTTGTGCTGATCGCCTGGGCGGGCCGCTTCGGGATTCAGCTAAGTGCACGTCTCGCGGTGCTCGTGCTCGGAACCGACCGCACCGAGATCGGCGGGCCGGTTCCGAGCACGATGGGGGGCTTACCTTACGCAGCGCCGCCGGTCTCCCAGTAATACGCGGTGCTGCTAACGACCTGGTCGTAGATCTTCGCTCCATTCCCAGTTTCGTTGGAATTAGCGTGCAGGCCGCACGAGTCAGTTTCTGGGAAACTACATGACGCGGTGTTGTAGTAAATGAACCAGTCACCGCTCCCAGTGTAGTAAGGATCCCAGTTCTCCCAAGCGTCTGAGTTGTCGCAGGTCCACTGGATGACTAGCGCGCCGCCGTTGCTGTTGTTGTCCAGTATGGACAGGCACTTGCCCGAGTGATAGTTCTTGATCAGGGCGAAGCCAGTATCGTTATAGATGACGGCCCAGTATTGCTGCGCATTCCCGTTACAAGTCCACTGTTGTGGCGCGACACCGTTAGCCGTGGAGCCGCCGGTCTCGTCCAGGCACTTACCGTCGTGGTTGATGATCTGATAGTAGGTAACGCTGTCCGCGGTGATCGAGGACCTCGGGACGGCGGCCCTGGTGGTGGTCAGATGGGTGGCGGTGCCGGTGGTTGCCGCCGAAGCCGGTAATGCACTGACCGCTAGCATTGCTCCGGCGGCGATCGCCGGAAGAATGAGTTTTCGCGTTAGTTTCACTCCGCGTCCTCTCGTGGTCCTGTCGCTCGCGTAATCGCTTGTCCATGTTCATCACAGCAGGTGGGCCAGCCGGCGGAAACAGCCAGCTATAGATGAGGAAATCACTCGAATCGATGATCACGGCGCGCAGCGCGGGGGGCTGCTATTGCCAGCTCAGTCAAAGCTGTGTTGTCCGGAGCGCAGGAGAGTTAGCTGGCGGCGAGCGTAGGAAGGCTCGACGACCCAGCCGTTGGCTGCTTCCCATGCGGTAGCTGCGGTCAGCGCCACACTCAGCCGCGCGGGGCTAAGGTCACTGCCAGGCACTTCTGCGAGGTCGAGATCTGTGCAGTCGACGCGGGCTTCGTCCCAGTCCAGCAGACCGATCCCGGCATTGCTGACGCGGATGTTGGCCGGGCCGGGGTCACCGTGCACGACGGCTTCGGTGCCGCCTGCCAGCCCGGCCCAGGCGTGTCGGCAGGCAGCGACGGCGTCGGCGGGCATAGCTGACAGGTCCACGTCTCCGCCGTGGTCTGCGGTGAGCAGTTCACGCGTCGATGCGAACCCCGGCCGCTGGGGCCATCCAGCAGTTAGCTCATGCACCCGCCGCAGGGCCGCGATGACTGCCGGCCAGTCGCCGGGTCCGGGCGGGGTGCCGTCCAGCCAGGTCTGCACGGTGACGCCATCCACGTGGCGGCGCCCGTCGAGCGATGGCACTGCCGTGGGCACTCGGAGGCCATGATTGGCCAGGTGCTCGAGGAGGGCGACTTCCCAGTCCAGGCTCGCATGCTCGCGGCGGGACCGGTGGGCCACTAGCCGTCGCTGGCCAAGGCGAATCTCAAGCACCGTATTCCGGTTTCCGCCGCCGAGAGGACCGATCACAACTGGCTGGCCCCATGCGGACAGTACCTCGCGCATCACTCCATCCTGCCCTGCGTGCGCGATGCTCTTTGAGGATCGCCCAAGGTCGTCAGGCGTGTGCCACCCGGCAACCGCGGCCGCCGCGGCCGCCGCCGGAGATCGGCATATTGGCCCTCCAGGTCGTCAACGATCGAACCGGTCATAGCGGATAAGGCGCGCAATCGCGCTGCCGCCCTGACTGCGGTTCCCGCTCGGCGCGTTGAGGTCGTCTAAGGCCCCTCAGCAGGCCCGCCGTCGCCCTAGTTCCGATATCGCATCATCTCTTGACACTGCTCTATAGGCAGGACTGTAATAGGGCACGGTCGGTTGTCGACATTCGACTTTAAGGGTCAGCTCGCCGCTCGCGGCCGTTCCGGGCCGAGAGGTGTTTCCGCGTTGCCTCCTGCGGCGCGAGCTGGTCCCTTAGCGAGAGGACGTACGCGATGGCGAATCGGAATGGCTCCTCCCCGCACGCCGCCCGCCTGTTCCGCCGTCATCTGGCGCGTCGCGGCGCGGCGGTCATCGGTGTCAGCGCCGCGCTGGCGCTCGCCGCTTGCTCCAGCTCCGGCGGCGGTTCTACGACAACGGGATCGTCCTCGAGCAGCGGCGGGATCGTCACGTTCGCTGAGTCTGCCGATTACTCGCCCACCTGGATCCTGCCGTTCTATTCCGGCGCATTCTTTACCATCCAGGAACAGGGCTGGTTTGAGAGCCTCATGTGGCCGCCCCTGTACAACCAGGGCAATGGCGCCAACCCGAGCGTCAACTACGCGCAGAGCCTGGGCAACCCGCCTGTTTACTCCGACAACGACACCGTCGTGACGCTGACGATCAAGCACTGGAAGTGGTCGGACGGCACTCCCGTCACGACCCGCGACCTCATGTTCTGGCTCAACATCCTGAAGGCCAACAAGTCGCAGTGGGCTGACTACACGCCCAAGCAGTTCCCGGACAACGTGACGTCGGTTAAGGCCGTCAGTCCGTACGAGATCGTGATGAAGCTGAACCGGTCCTATGCCCCGAACTTCTTCACCGGCAACGAGCTTTCCCAGATCACGCCCATCCCGCAGCATGTCTGGGACAGGACCAGCGCGACTGGCAAGGTGGGTAACTACGACGACACGACATCCGGCGCGCAGGCCGTGCTGGCCTTCCTGCAGAGCCAGTCCAAAGACCTGAAGACCTACGCCACCAACCCACTCTGGCAAACCGTTGACGGCCCGTGGAAGCTCACCGGTTACACACTGACTGGCAAGGTCACGTTCACGCCGAACAAGCTGTACAGCGGGCCCGCCAAGCCCAGGCTCTCCGAGTTCGTGGAAGTCCCCTTCACCAGCCAGGACGCCGAATATAACGCCCTGCGGGCAGGCGACCTGACGGTCGGGTACCTGCCGCCTAACGACTACTCGACGGTGAACGAGATCAAGCAGCTGGGCTACAACGTCGCGCCCTGGGAGGTGTATGGCTTCAACTCGATCTTCATCAATTTCAATAACCCGACGGTCGGGCCAGCCTTCCAGCAGCTGTATATCCGGCAGGCACTGCAGTACCTGATCAACCAGCCGCTGCAGATCTCGAAGGTCTTCTCCGGCTACGCCCAGCCTGACTACGGCATGGTCGTGAACGGCCCGGCCGCAGAGGAAGGCGCTGAACCGAACGCGTACCCCTACTCCCCAGCCAAGGCCGGAGCGTTGCTGACCGCCCACGGCTGGGCCGTTCACCCGGGAGGTACCACGACCTGCGTCCGGCCGGGCACCGCGGCGAACGAATGCGGCGCGGGCATCAAGGCAGGTTTCCCGCTGACCTTCAACTTGCTGATCTACAGCGGGGCTCTGCAGCAGGAGATCGCCATGACCTCCTACAAGACTGTCGCGGCCACCGTCGGGATCGACATCAAGCTGGTCAACAACGTCAACGTCTTCGCTGCGGCGCCCGCCTGCACGCCAAGCCAGTCCGACTGCAGCTGGCAGCTGGCGGACTGGGGCGGCGGGGTCTACACGCCACCGAACGGCTATCCCATCGAGGCCGGCTACACCGACTGCGGCGGCAACAACAACCACGAGAATTACTGCAACCCGGCACAGGACAAGCTGGACGCAACTGCCGCCGCCGGCGGTGCCACGCAGGCGGACTACAACACGTGGGAGAAGTTCATCACCCTCCAGCTGCCCATGCTGTGGCAGCCCAATGCCGACTTCGAGGTGCTTGCCGTCAAGAACAACCTGGTCGGTCCCATCCCCGCCAACACGACGCTGTCCGTGTTCCCGGAAAGCTGGTACTTCACGAAGTGACGGCCACTCCGGTACCAGGCATCACGCCGGCTCCGGACATGCCTCTGATGGGATACCCGAGCGGATGGAGCGTCCGCGCGGGTACTCCCATCGAGTTCATGGTCAGCGCCGGCGTACCCAGCTACCAGGCCGAGATCATCAGGATCACCGGCCGCGGCCCGCGGCCAGACGGCGACGGCCCGCCGCTGAGCTACGAGCGCGTGCCTAGCGAGGTCGACGGCAGGTACGCAGGAGCGGCACACCAGACCGTATCGGGGTCCTATGGCATAGCCGACGAGGCCGCGCCGTCGCCCTCGGGCGACGGCGCGGTCTCGGCCTGGGTCTACCCCACCCTGCCGGCTCTGGGCCGCTGGCAGAGCATCGTGACCTGGCTACGACCAGACGGACAGCCGGGATTGGTCCTCGGCATCAGCGAGGCCGGGCAACTGGCGCTGCGCTACCGGCGCCGGGACGGAACCGAGGGCGAGATGCGCGGCACCGAGCCGCTGGTCGCCCGCCAGTGGCATTACGTGGCGGGGAGCGTCAGCCCGGCTGACGGCCAGGTGGTGCTGCTGCACCGGGAGACCGCCGGCCGCGCGGGCAGGCCCGCCACCGCCGTGGTCACCAGCCGGGAAGAGCTGCTCGCGAGCCCGCTCGGCCAGACCGTCTACGTGGCCGTCCTGTCAGCCGGGCCGTTGCATCCGGCGGCCATTACCTCCGTCGCCGACGGGGCGTACAACGGCAAGATCGACGCCCCGCGAGCCCTCCCGGCCGCCCTCGATGCGGCCGGGCTGATCAGCCAGACCGCCGCCACCGCAGGCGCGCTGAGCAGGCTGACGTTCGTGAACTGCCCGTTGCGGCGTGCGACTGGCCACAACTGGTCCGGCCAGGCGCTGGACTGGCGAGTCAGCCCGGCTGAGTACGGGGCTACCTGGTATCACGACGATGATCTCGCCGATGCAGGCTGGCCGCCGGCCTTCAGCTGGCATGTTCCAAGCCACAGCCGTAGCGGCATGTACGCGGCGCGCCTGACGGCGGATGACCACGAAGATGTGATCCCGTTCTATGTCAGGCCCGCGGCCGGCGGGCGGACCTCGCCGCTGGCCGTGCTGATCCCGACATTCACCTACACGATCTACTCGAACTTCTATCACCCAGCCCGAGCGGCCACCGCACGTGGCGGCGGCACGCGGGACGAGATCGCAAGCGCGTTCCTCGGCGAGCACCGGGAACTCGGCCTGTCCCTGTACTGCAAGCACAGGGACTCCTCGGGCGTCGCGCACGTTTCCTCGCGCCGGCCGATGATCGATCAGCGACCCTGGCACCGCATCGTGACCAGGGGAAACGCTGGCCGGGAAGTCAGCGGTGACCTGTACCTGCTGGACTGGCTGGAGCAGGCGGGCATCGAGTACGACACGATCACCGACGGCGACCTGCACGCCGAAGGCGCGGACCTGCTGCGTCCCTACGCGGGCATCGTGACCGGCGGGCACCCCGAGTACGTCACCGAGGAGATGCTCGACGCGCTCGGCTGCTACGTCGACGACGGCGGCAACCTTGCCTACCTCGGCGGCAACGGCTTCTACTGGGTAACGACAGTCGCGGACAGCGCACCGCACCTGCTGGAGGTCCGCCGTGGCCGAAGCGGATCCCGGACCTGGACCGGCGAGCCGGGCGAGGGACATCACTCCACCGGCGAGCCCGGCGGCCATTGGGTCGACCGCGGCCGGGCGCCGCAGGCGTTGGTCGGCGTCGGCTTCTGCGCGCAGGGCGGCGGCCCGGGCGCGGGCTACGACCGGATGCCGGATAGCCATGACCAGCGAGCCACGTTCATCTTCGACGGCATCGGCAGGGACGAGGTGATCGGCGACTTCGGCCTCAAGCTCGGTGGAGCGGCCGCGGACGAGTTGGACCGGGCCGACCCCGCGCTCGGCACCCCGCCGGGAACGCTGGTAGTCGCCAGCACGCGCGGCAAGCATGACGACACCTATCAGCGCGCCGTGGAAGAGGTCGAGGAGATGAGTACCCGCGAAGGCGGCTCGCAGTCTGAGCACGTCAGGGCCGACATGACCTACCTGGAAACGCCGACGGGCGGCTCGGTCTTCAGCGTCGGGTCTATCGCCTGGAGCGCCAGCCTCAGCCACGCCGGCTACGACAACAACGTGGCCAAGGTGACGGGGAACGTGCTGCACGAGTTCATCCGGCGCGGGGCCAGGACCGCGCCATGACCCGCTTCCTGGTCTACCGGCTTATCCATTCGGTTGTAGTCGTCATCGGCGTCACGATCATCGTGTTCCTGCTGCTGCATCACCTGCCCGGCGGGCCGCCCGCGCCATCCTCGGCGCCAAGGCCACCCCGGTGACGATAGCCGCCTTCAACCGGGAATACGGACTGGACAACGCGCTGCCCGTGCAGTACCTGCACTACGTCGACCAGCTGCTGCACGGCAACCTCGGCTATTCCTACAAGCTCAATATCAGCGTCGACTCGCTGCTGGCGCTTGACCTGCCGAAAACCCTGTTCCTGGTCGGCATCTCGTTCCTGATTGCAGTCCTCATCGCGGTGCCGATCGGCATCGCCCAGGCCATCCGCCGGAACAAGATGCTCGACCACAGCCTGACTGGCATCTCCTTCCTGCTGTACTCGATGCCGACCTTCTGGCTCGCGCTGCTGCTGATCGACATCCTGTCTGCCCGGCTGCGAATCTTCCCGCCTGAGGCGCCGCAGGGCACGACGCTCGGCCAGGTCCTCACCGACCCGGTCGCGCTCGTCCTGCCGGTGCTCGCCCTCGTCCTGATTAACTTCGCGCTCTTCAGCCGGTACATGCGCGCCTCGGCCATCGAGAGCCTGGCGCAGGACTACATCAAGGTCGCGCGGTCCAAGGGCCTGCCCGAGTACAAGATCCTGCTGAGTCACGTCTTGCGCAACTCCATGCTGCCGATCGTCACGCTGCTCGGCCTTTCGCTGCCATGGCTGTTCACCGCGGGCCTGGTCATCGAGCAGATCTTCAATTACCCGGGAACGGGGCTGCTTTTCTTCACCTCGGCACAGAGCCAGGACTATCCCGTCGAGCTGGGCATTACGGTCATCATCGCCGTGACGACAGTCGTCGGGAACCTGCTGGCCGATATTGCCTACGCCGTGCTCGACCCGCGCATCCGGTACAGCTAGGGGCCGCAGATGACCATGTTCTCGCGTCCGACCGGTGCCGGGGTCGCCGGCGCTGTCGCCGAGCCTGCGCCTGCCGGCGGCGCGGTGCGCTCCCGCAGGCGCGTGCGGATCAGCCCGCTGGGCATAGTCGGCCTGACCACGATCGCCGCCGCGTGCCTGTTCTGCTTCGTGGGACCGCTGGTTTACCACACCAACCAGGTCGCCTCTAACCTCGCCGCTTCCAACTTGCCGCCGGGCCACGGCCACCCGCTCGGCACCGACGACAACGGCTTCGACATCCTCGGCCGCCTGATGGTGGGCGGCCAGAGCTCGCTGGAGATCGGTGCCGCAGTTGCCGTTCTGGCCACCAGCACCGGCGTCGTCTGGGGCGCGATCGCGGGCTTTGTCGGCGGCTTCGTCGACGCGGCGATGATGCGCATCGTCGACGTGATCCTGGCGGTACCTGCGCTCTTCCTGCTGCTCATCCTGGCGACGAGCGTCGCGCCGAGCACACTGGAGCTGATCGTGGTGCTGTCGTTCCTGGCCTGGCAGGTGCCGTCGAGGCTGGTGCGCGGCGAGAGCCTGTCCTTGCGCACTCGCGAGTTCGTCCAGGCGGTCCAGGTGATGGGCGGAGGCTCGGCCCGGTCAGTGATCCGGCACATCATCCCGAACACCGTGTCCACCATCGTGGTCAACGCGACGTTCCAGGTCGCTGACGCGATCCTGATCCTGGCGATACTCAGCTATCTCGGCTTCGGGCTGCCGCCACCAGCCGCCACCTGGGGCGGCATGCTATCCGACGGCTCAAGTTACATTTTCGCCGGTTACTGGTGGCAGGTTTACCCGGTCGGCATCCTCATCGTGGTGGTCGTGGTGGCCTTCAATTTCGTCGGCGACGCGCTCCGTGACCTGCTCGACGTCCGGCTCCGGTAGCTGAGCATCGCCAACCCGAGCTCGCCCACGGTGAGCGCAGTGCGAACGGAGGACCGAACCCGGTGACAGGCTCATCGCGACTAACTGGCTGCGGCCACGCTCCTGGTGGGCACCGGTGAGTGTCCTGGAGGTCAGGGACCTTCGAGTGGAGATACGGCTGCGCGACGCGACGGTGCGTGCGGTGGACGGCGTCAGCCTCGCCGTCGCCGAAGGCGAGACGCTCGGCCTTGTCGGTGAGTCCGGCTGTGGCAAGACCATGCTCGGCACCTCGGTCATCCGCCTGCTTCCACCGGGCGGCCGCATCTGTGCCGGACAGGTGCTGCTAGACGGCCGCGACCTGGTGCGGCTGCCGAACGGCGAGATGCGCAAGGTGCGCGGCGGCGACATCGGGATGGTCTTCCAGGACCCGATGACGTCCCTCGACCCGACCATGCCGATCGGCCGCCAGATCGCCGAGAGCGTGCAGCAGCACAAAGGCGTTAGCCATAAGGCCGGACTGGACCGGGCCGCCGAGGTGCTGGCGCTGGTCGGCATGCCGAGGCCTGCTGAGCGCCTCGACGATTACCCGCATCAGCTGTCGGGCGGCCTGCGCCAGCGCGTGATGATCGCGATGGCGCTGGCCAATGAGCCCAGGCTGCTGATCGCGGACGAGCCGACGACCGCGCTGGACGTCACCATCCAGGCGCAGATCCTCGATCTCATTGACAGCCTGAAGAACCGGCTGCGGATGGCCGTCATCCTGATCACTCACGACCTCGGCGTGATAGCCGAGCGGGCCGACAACACCTATGTTATGTACGCGGGCAGGATCGTCGAGCACACGGCCACCGCCAGGCTGTTCGACCAGATGCGTCATCCTTACACCGAAGCGCTGCTCGCCTCGATCCCCAAGGTGGACCAGGATGCGCGGCACCGGCTTTACTCGATCCCCGGCCTGCCGCCGGAGCTGACCGAGACGCTGACCGGCTGCCGGTTCGCGCCGCGATGCCGGTACGCACAGCCAGACTGCCGTGACCGCGATCCTTCTCTGAGCGGGTCCGACCAGGCACACGAGTTCGCCTGCTTCCACCCCACCCAGACCAGTGCCGGCGACGTCGTGGCCATCGACCAGCTGGCCGGTCTTGCCGAGGAAGCCGAGGACGCCGAGGCAACCGAAATGGCCAGGACGGCCGACGTCAGCCTGCTCGCGGCAGCAGCTGGCGACCGCGCCCTCCCGCTGCTTCAGCTTGCCGGAGTGCACAAGGAGTTCCCGGTCACCGCCGGCGTGCTGCAGCGCCGCACCGGATCGGTGAAAGCGGTCACCGACGTCAGCATAGAAATTCGCGCTGGCGAGACCTTCGGCCTGGTAGGCGAGTCGGGCTGTGGCAAGACGACCATCGGCCGGATGATGGTGGCGCTGGAGAAGCCGACCGCCGGCAGCGTCGTCTTCGATGGCAACGACCTGGGCGCGCTGCCGTCCAAGCAGGTCAGAAAGCTGCGCAGTGATCTGCAGTTCGTATTTCAGGATCCGTACGCGTCGCTCGACCCGCGGATGCGGGTCGGGGCGATCCTGAACGAGCCGCTGGCGATCCAGGCCATCGGCACGCGCGCCGAGCAACGGCAGCGCACCAGGGAACTGCTCGACGAGGTGGGCCTCAGCCGCAATGCCGCCGACCGGTTCCCGCATGAGTTCTCCGGCGGCCAGCGCCAGCGGATCGGCCTGGCGAGGGCACTCGCGCTGAGTCCGAAGCTGATCGTGGCCGACGAGCCGGTGTCGGCCCTGGACGTATCCATCAGGTCGCAGATCCTGAACCTCATGAAGCGGCTGCAGGCCGACCACTCGCTGACCTACCTCATCATCTCCCATGACCTGTCTGTGGTCAGGTACATGGCCGACCGGATCGGCGTGATGTACCTCGGCCGGCTCGTCGAAATCGGCACCGTCAGCGACGTCTATGACCGTACTGCGCACCCCTACACGGCCGGGCTGCTGGCCTCGATTCCGGTGCCGAACCCGCGGCACGAGCGGCCTGCGGGCGGCGGGATCGCAGGCGAGCTGCCGTCCGCGCTGCACCCGCCATCCGGCTGCGTGTTCCGCACCCGGTGCCCGCGGGCACGGCAGCTGTGCGCCGACGAGCTGCCACCTGACCTAGCCTTCGGCGGCGAGCACCGGGCCGCGTGCCATTTCCCGCTGCAGGTTCCACTCGAGCCGGTCGTCTCAGCGGCTCCGGATCCCGTGGTCTGAGGCATAGTCCGCGCAGGCCTACCCGCGCCCGCAGGCTCGCCCAGAGAGGACAAGAAATGAACGTCTCCTATGACTTCTCAGCCGAGGTCGCCGTCATCACCGGAGCGGCACGGGGCGTCGGCCGCGCCATGGTCGGTTCCTTCGTCGAGGCCGGCTGCCGGGTCGTGGCCGCCGACAGGGACGAGTCTGGACTGTCGGAAACCTGCGCACCACACGGCGAATCGGTGCTGGCGGTGCAGGCTGACGTCAGTTCCGAGGACGGCGCCGCCAGCATCATCGACAGCGCGGTGCGGCACTTCGGCAAGATCAGCTTCTGCGTGAACAACGCCGCCGTAGCGCCGCACACCAGTCTGCTCGAGGAAACAGCCCGGGTATGGGACACCGTGTACGCGGTGAACTGCCGCGGCACCTTCCTGATGACGCAGCGCGCCGGGCGGGCGATGATCGAGCAGGGTCAGGGCGGCCGGATCGTGAACTTCTCCTCCGGCGTCAGCAACCGCGGCTCGGCCGGCGCCGCCGCCTACGCGAGCAGCCGCGCGGCCACGGAGAGCTTCTCCCGAGTCGCCGCGATCGAGCTGGCGCCCTACCAGATCCTGGTGAACTGCGTCAGCCCTGGCCTGATCGATACCCAGCCCAAGCCGCTGCCGCCAGTCATGGCCGAGAGTCTGTCCCGACGCATCCCGGCCCTGCCGCTAGCCAGGCCCGGCGAGCCGCAGGAGGTCGCGAACCTGGTGATGTGGCTATGCTCAAGCGGCGCCAGCTACGTCACCGGCACCGTATGCCACGTCGACGGTGGCGCGGGCGTCGGCAGCCGGGCCGGCGCGCCGGTCATCGACGAGGACGTCCGCTACGACTGGGTCACTGGACGCCAGCGATCGTGACCCAGCCAGTCCGCGCGGCGCGATGGTCGGCTCAGTCCGCGGGGCTCCGGTCACGGGCCGTCCCGTCACCGTCGGCCGCGCCATCAGCTCCGGGAAAGCCAGCCAGATAATGCGCGCGCACCTCAGCCCGGAGCCGCGTCAAGTCGCCGCTGCTCACCGCGGAGACGATGCCCAGGTGCCGCTGCACCGTCTCGAGCATGTCGATGCCCTGCCGCTCCAGCTCGGCCCGCATCAGCGCACCCATCTGGCTGTTGAGCATGTTCCACAGGTCCTTCAGCCGACGCCTGCCCGACACGTCGATGAGCACCCGGTGGAACTGGGTGTCGCTGTCGACCAGCGCGTCCAGGTCGTTCAGGCGCGCGGCGACGGACATGTGCTCAAGGGCCAGCCGCAGCTCCTTGACCAGTTCCCTGCGGCCAGTCCCGAATCCGCTTTCCAGGCTCGCGTCCTCCAGCACGTAGCGCGCGTAGCAGACGTCCTCGGCATCTTCTGTCGACATCCTGGTGACCACGCTGTACCGCCGCGGCACGATGTCGATCAAGCCCTCGGCATGCAGGCTGCGCATGGCGTCCCTGATAGTCCCGCGGCTGACCCCGAATTCGGCAGCTAGATTCGCCTCGACTAGCCGGGAGTCAGCTGGCAGCTCGTTGTTGAGTATGCGATGACGCAGCGCGCGGGTTACCGCTTCTGGAAGTGACACATGCTCGAGAATGGCTCCGTACCTACTTCCTGCATGCTGACCGTACCTCGTTACTGTAATTCTCACTCCGCCGCCGTCAACGCCTGCGCTACCGCCTCGGTAAGGCCGACATGTCCGACCAAGTCGGGTTCTGCCTGCAGCGCGCTAGCCGGGCCGGTCAGGATCGGCGTGATGCCAGGTCCGTGACCCGGCAGCGGGCTCGCGCCATGAACCACCAGCCCCACGGTCAGCCAGCCGCGCCGGTAACCCATGTTCCACCGCGCGTCGAGATCCGACACCGCCAGCAGGTCGCCGAGCAGCAGCTGCGCCTCTGCCCCGCTGCCATCCGGTGGCTGCACATGCGGGTCCCCTGCGGCATGCCCGCCCCCTTGCCGGTCACGATCGCCCCCTTGCCGGTCACAATCGCCCCCTTGCCGGTCACGATCGCGACGCCCAGGCGGCTCGGAGAGCTGCAGGTCCAGATCCCAGCCCGCAGCAGGCCGGCCGATGCCGTTGCCTGCCAGTTTGCTGGCCGCGATCATGCGCACGCCGACGATCACCCGGCCGCCGTCGTCGCTGACCGCGATGGGAAGCGCGGCGAACGCCGCAGGGTCGATGTTCAGGAGGGTGACCTCCGGCGGGAAGCCCGCAGGCCGCCAGCCCTGCCCGAAGGCCCGCACGGCCACCTGATCCGCGGGTCGCAGCCTGGCGAGGTCATCCTGGGCCAGGCTGACGATGACGCGCCCGGCCTCGCCGCGCTTGCCCACCACGACTCCCCGCGCGCCTGCCGCCCGGCCGGTCCTGATCACGACCCGGTTGCCAATGCATGAGTAGATCGTCAGGGCGTGCCGCGCCGCCTGGTCGGGGTGTACCAGGCACGCTCCTGCCGCAGCGTGGTCGGCGTCACGGGCGAAGACCGACTCGCCGAGCCTGACGCCCAGCACGATGCCTCCGTCCCCGGCCGGCACGTAGGGGTTCCCCTCGGCGCCGACTCGGTACGGCGTGTCACCGAACTCCGGCTGCTCGGCCAGGCCGAGCAGGTTCACGGCGACCGCGCGCGGTGCCCTCCCTTCGGCGCCGGCGCTCATCGGCTCGCCTCCTGTCCGTCGTGCAGCCAGCTGGACAGGTTGGCACCCGGATCGATGACCAGGCGAAACGCATCAGCCGGGCCGCTCACCAGCGAGCTCGGGCCTGGTCCGTGCCCGAACAGCAGGCACTGGCCGGTGGAGATCACCCCGATCGTCAGGTATCCCGCCCGATAGCCGCGGCCGTAGCGGTGATCGGAGTCCTCGAGCGCGACGATGTCACCGATCCGCAGCCCCTCGAGCCCGAGTGAGAGGTCCTCACCGAGGCCTGCGTAGGCGCCCATCAGGTCGGTGTTGGCATACTCCGACACCATCCCTGAACCGGCGCCGACGGCCTCCGCCGGCACGACGGCCGCCACGTGCACTTCGAGGCGGCCGTCCGCGCCGGTGCCGCCGGGCATGGCCGCCAGGAGGCCGGGCGAGCAGTTCTTGACCCTGATCGCCGGGTGTTCGGTCAGCGTCAGCCCCTGGCCGGTCGCGGTGACCGTGACCTGGTCACCGACGGTAATTCCGGCGGCGGCCGCGAAGTCGACAAGGACGTAGGCGTGCTGGCCGATCACGTGACCGACCGCACCCGCGGCGGGACCCGAGGCAATCGTGACCTCGTTCGCCACGCAGGTAAGGAACTGCAGGGCCATATTCGCGGCCGGATCGCGGTGCCGGACGGACGCGCCTGGCTCCAGGTGATCGGAGGCATAGCCGGTAGCCGGATCGCCGCAGTGCACGTCCAGGGTGACTCCGCCCATTCCAGGCAGCACGAATGGCTGCCCGTCCGGGCCCACGCGATAGGCGTGCCGGTCCGCAAGCGCGGGCCAGACCTCGCCGGCGAGCACCTGGCTGACCAGCCGGGACGCATTCGACTCAACCCTCACTGGAGCGCCTCGGCGAGCCCGAAGCCGCGGGACAGGCGCCGGAATGAGCCGTCGAAGGCACCCGTCGAAGCAACGACCCTGATCCGCACCAGCGCCGACCTCGCACGGAGCTCCCACGGAGCTTGCCCGAGCGAGCCGGCCCGTGCGGGCGGGCAGTCACCGATGCGCGCCGCCCGTTCCGCCGTTAGTGGCCTAGCGAAGAGGACGCACAGGGTGTCGGACATGGTTCGCCTCACTCCTGCTAATTGTCGATCGTCAACCACGACTATTGCGTGGGACATTCGATGGCGTCAAGTCCCCATACATCACCCATACAGCAGTTATTGACGACCGACACTGGTTGGCTCATCATGGAAACGGTTGTCAACAATCGACGAACCGACACGGGCGCGCCGCTGCGTTCCCGCTGGCCTCCGGAGGGCGGAGCACATGACGGCGACGCGACTCGGTATCGGCGTCATCGGAGCCGGCCGGTGGGCGAACTTGGCGCATCTGCCCGGCTGGGCACGCGATAAGCGGTGCCAGATCGTCGGCGTCTGCGACGTAGACGCGCAGCGGGCCGAGGCCGCGGCGCAGAAATACGGCGCTGTGACAACTCCGGACTACACCGAGCTGCTCAAGCGCGACGATGTTGACATCATCGACGTCGTCACCAGGGACAGCCAGCACTTCGAGATCAACATGGCCGCACTGGAAGCCGGCAAGCACGTGCTCAGCGAGAAGCCCGTCGCCCACGATTACCGGGACGTGCGGCGCGCAGCCGATCTTGCCAGGTCCAAGGGCCTGAAGACCAAGGTCGGCCTGACCTTCCGTTATAGCCCGGCGGTCCGCTACCTGAAGGACCTGATCGCGCGCGGCGACCTGGGCACGCCTTACATCTACAACGCCTACGAGCAGAACTCTCAGTTCCTTAACCCGCAGACGCCGCTGCGCAGCGCAGAGCGTGCCAACGACGGCCCGATCAAGGTCGCGGCGCTGGAAGGCTACGGTGCTCCGGTCATCGATATCGGGCACTGGCTGATGGGATCAGATCTCACTGCCGTCGTCGGCGTACTGCGCAACTTCGTTCCCGAGCGCATGATCGCCGACACGGGCGTGATGACACGGACGAACATCGATGACGGCGATATCTTCATCGGCGAGTTCGGCACCGGGGCGATCTGTTCGGTGCAGAGCAGCTTCGTGACGGTCGGCAACTACCCGGGTATCGAGGTACGGGTCTACGGCTCCGAGGGAGCTGGAATCGCCCGGCTGATCGAGGAGTTCGGCACCTGCGAGACCTTCAAGATGGCCAGGCCCGACGACGTGGAGTTCCGCGACGTCGCGGTACCGGCCAGCTACTACCCGCCTGGCGGCAGCCCGCAGGAGTCGTGGCGCACGCTGTACTACGCGAACCTGACCGCGAACTTCGCCACGGAGGTGCTCAGCGGCCGCGAGGAGAACGAGGGAAACTTCGACGATGGTCTCTCGGTGCAGCAGGTCATCAACGCCGTCGAGATCTCGCATCGCGAGCGACGCTGGGTCACCCTCCCCCTCGACACCGTGGCACCTAGCCAGCGCGTTTCCTGACGGCTGCGGCCTCGGGCAGCACGGTGGGCTGATCTCCGGCGTTACGATCTGAATAATGATCGGAACGGGGTGTTACCGGTCGACGAAGCCGTCCGCGGCCAGGCGGCGGTCACGGGGACCGTCAGGCCGGGATGTCTCAGCCCTGGTCGTCACGGTCATGGAAGGATCGCGGGCTGAGGTAATGGTCCTTGATCGCGGCGGCCATCACCTCGCGATCTGCAGTGCGAACGGCCTCGATCAGCAGCCGGTGCCTGGTAACCACCTCCGACAGCTCGCCGCCCTGAAACTCCAGTGAGGACCGCATCAGGGCGCCCATCTGCCCGTCCAGGGCATGCCACAGCTCGGCCAGCCGAGCGCGGCCGCCGGCCTCGACCAGGAGACCATGCAGCCGGGTATCGCATTCCACGATCGCCGCCAGGTCACCGGCATCAGCCGATTCGGCCATGGCGTCCAGCTCTTTCTCCAGCGACGCCACGAGGCTGTCGTCGATAGTGGCCCGGTCCTCGCAGGCCGCGCCCGCCTCTAGCAGATAGCGGGCAAAGCAGGCATCCTCCACCTCGGCGCGCGACATGCGCGCCACCGAGCAGCCGCGGCGCGGCGACAACTCAACCAATCGGTCGTTCTTAAGCTCCATCAGCGCGGCGCGCAGGGTCGTCCGGCTCACACCGAACTCAGCCGCGAGGTTGGCCTCGATGAGACGCTCGCCGGCCACCAGCTCGTTGTTGAGTATCCTCCGGCGCAGCGTCATCCGGACGGCCTCGGGCAGTGACTGGTGCGAGATCACGACGCCTCCCTCGGGCATGCCCGCGACAGGCGCCGCAGGCAGACTGCCGACCTATGTGACCGGCATCGCGCGTCATCAGCAGTAGTCACCCGCAGCCCCAGCCCTTGTCTCCGCACGCAGCCCCAATTGTCCAGGCTAGACGGTACCCTGCGCTGAATCCGCCGTCGAGATGGGTGATCGCGAGCACATCGCCCGTCGCGTCGGCGGGCAATACCCCTGGTGATCAGCTGCGTGGCGATACTCGTGGCGCTCACGGACGCTCTAGGCTGTGCTGACGGCTGCCGAAGCGGAACCCGCGGACCCTGACGGCCGGGGCGCACCAGCAGCCATTCCAGACGTTCGGTACCGGCTGGCTGATCAGCCGCTCCCCGATGGCATCAATGCGCGCCAGCGCGCCGAGCACGCTCTCGGTGAACCGGCCGGTGGCCAGGCCCGCGGTGAGCTTGCCGTCCTCGATCAGGAAGCAGCCATCCCGGCTGGTACCGACCACGGTGCCGGCCTCAGCGTCGACGAGCCGGTTGTACCAGAGCCGCTGGATGTAGAGACCGCGCTCGACGCCCGCGATGAGGTCTGCCTCGCTGGCGCTGCCGGGCATCATGATGAGGTTGGCGGCCGCCGGCGCCGGGGATGACTCGCGGGCGATGTGCGCGTGGCCGGTCGACGACCCGCCGGTGGCGCCGGCTGAAGCAAGATCACTGACCGCGTCGCCGACCCGGCCAGCCGCGATCAGCTCTACCCGGCGCTTGGGAGAGCCCTCGAAGTCGAACGGGAACGGCAGCCCGACGTCCGCGCTGGCATCGTCCGCGACGGTCACGTAGGCCGGTGCCAGCACGGCTCCCGGCCTGGTGGCCACCAGCCCGATCCCGGCCGCAACGGCCGGGGCGGAGAAGCCGAAGTCCGGCAGGAAGCCGATCAGCTCGCCGGTCGCCAGCCCGCCGAAGACGACATCGTGCACGCCGTCCGGCACCGGGATAACGCGCCCGGCGCTGGCCGCCTGCGCGATCGCGCTATCCGCCCGCTCGTCCACGGCGAGGCGGCCGGCGTCGCGGCTGAGATCGGCAGCATAAGACGAGGCATCGCCGACCTGGGCGGTCAGTGCGAAGCCGGCCTCGGTGGTGGCCGCGTAACAGCGCTGCCCGCCGGTGGTCGCTACCGCCAGCTCGGTGATGGCGGTTGTCAGCACGCCCGCCGCAGTGCCACCAGCCGCATCAGCGGACTCCATGATGCGGCCGGCCAGCGCGGAACGCACGCCGGCATCCCAGGCAATGGTTGCGTCGTACCAGAGCCCCGCGGGCATGCCCAGATCGCTGCGGCCGGCTACACCGTGCGGCACCGCCGAGCCGACCAGGCCGTCCCGGCGCCGGGCCAGGTCGGCCGCTACCGCCACCGCGCCGCGCGCGCCGGCCAGGCTGCTGACCGCGACCCGCGCGCTCCCGGTGCCGGCCACGGCGCGCACCATCACCTGGCACTCGATGATGGACTGCGGCTGGTGGACCCGGTCGCCGGCGAACCGGGTGTACTGGCCGGTCCGAGCGGCCAGGAAGATCTCCACGTGGTCAGCCGCCGGCCTGACCAGCGCGTCCTCGAGCTCCGCCAGCGCACGGTCCGCGCCGACCCACGGCTGGATCGCTTCCGCCGTCATCAGGCCACTCCGATCCGGACGCCCCGGAACAGCGACGGCGCGGCACCGTGGGACAAGAATCCCCATTCCTTGGGCTCGCCCTTGCCGCATGGCATGCCGAAGGTGGCGAACTCTGCCGGGCCGGCCGAGGCCTCCAGCGAGCCCCAGAACTGCGGGGTTACCCCGCCATAGGAGAAATCGCGGACCAGCCGCGTCCGCCTCCCGTTGCGGACTTCCCAGGCGACCTCCGTGCCGAACTGGAAATTGAGCCGCTGGCTGTCGATGGACCAGCTCTTATTGTCATCGAGGTAGTAACCGTTGCCCATGCGGTCAAGCAGTTCGTCCGCAGAGCCCGTTCCCGGCTCCAGGAAGACGTTGGTCGCGAAGCACAGCGGCAGGAAACCCCAGCCGTCGGAACGCGCCGCTGCCGTGGACGCCGCGCCGATCCTCGCGGCGCTATCCCGGCTGGACAAAAAGTTGGTGATCATCCCCTCGGTCACCAGCATGGTCCGGCGGGTCCTGGTGCCCTCGTCGTCGAACATGAAGCTACCGCGCGTGCCGGGAATCGTAGCGTCAGCGACGACGTTGACCGGCAGCGACCCGTAGCGCAGCCGGCCTACCGCGTCCGGGCCGATGAACGACCGCCCGGCGAAGTTGGCCTCGTCGCCGAGGATGCGGTCGAGCTCAAGCGCGTGCCCGGTCGACTCGTGGATCTGCAGGGCGAGCTGGGCCGGGCCGATAACCAGGTCCGCCAGGCCGGACTCGGCGACCGGCGCGGTCAGGAGCTGCACGGCCTCGGCTCCGATCCTGGCTGCATGCTCGGGCAGCCGCAGGGCCTCGACGTACTCCCAGCCCGCCGCGGCTGTGTTGCCGATGAACGAGTTCGGATAGCTGCGCCGCTGCACCAGCCCCTCGCCGCTGGCGACGGCAAGGACCATGCCGCCGGACTCGACGAAGTGCTGCTCCTGCCGGGATCCTTCGGTGCTGGCGAAGTACCGGTGGCTGCGCTTGGCATTAACGCCGGCCTGGGCCTGCACTACGCCGGCCGTTGCCAGGGCGGCGGCCAGCGTGTCCGCCACGACGCGCTCACGGTCGCCCGCCGGGACCGCGAACGGGTCGAGTGCGGCGTGGGTCTGGTAGCTGCCACGCTCGGCCGGCCGCGGCGGGAGCATCAGCCGCTCGCGCGACCCGGCCGCCGCCAGGCGCGCGTTGCGGACGGCCTCCCGTGCGGCCGCAGCGGCGTCGCCGGACTCACTCAGCGGCCGCGACGCGAACCCCCACACCCCGTCAACGAGCACCCGGACGCCGAGCCCGAGGCTGCCCTCGATCCGCTCGTCGGGAGCCCGGCCGGAAACTGCGTACAGGCGCAGCTCCTCCGTTTCTGACAGCCGGACGTCGGCGTAACTGGCCCCACCATCAGCGGCGGTCCCGACCGCCGCATCCAGCAGCGGGCCCGCCGCGGCTAGCCCGCCAGCCAGCTCGCCCCACTGATGTGCCGCGGCCTGCGGGCCGTCCGAGCCGACCGGTCCGGCGGCCGGGCCGACCCCGGCAGCCGCCAGCTCAGACACCATCGACCTCGTCGAAGGCCACCCACCGGCGTTCGCGCGCCGACCGCTCGAACGCGTTGATCGTGCGCTGCACGATCGCGCCCTGGGCGAAGTCGCCCTGGTTCTCCTCGGCGCCGCCGAGAATCTCGTCGGCGAAGTTGCGTACCAGGTTGGAGTAGAACAGGAACGGCCACGGCTCGCGGCTGGTGCCGCCCGCAGGGAAATAGCGCTCAGGAATCTCCTGCTCCACGAACTCAACCGCGTCCTTGGTCGCGGTCTTGATCGTCTGGCAGATCCCGAACTCCTCGACCAGCCGCACGATCAGCGCGCCCTCGGAGCCGTAGATCCTGGCCTCGATCCCCGGGTAGTTGCCCACAGTCACGTAGGACGACTGGATAGACGCCATGACGTCGGTGTCAAACTCGCACAGCCACATGTCGCCGTCGTCGATGTTCATGCGCTGCATCTGCCCGGTGGACCTGACCATCCGCACCGGCACGAAGTTGCGCATCATGCCCACCACGCTGGCCAGCGGGCGGCCGACCCACCAGTGCATGATGTCGATGACAGGCGCGCCGTAGCCCTCGATGGAGGACACGGTGATCTCGGCGCCGTCCGGCTCCGCCCCCTCAGCCTGCCGCAGCGGCGTCGCCGGATCGATCCACTGGCTGTTCTGCTCGTAGCCGTTAAAGATGTACGGCTCGCCGACGAATCCGGAGTCGATCAGGTCCTTGGCGAACATCACGGCCGGCGCATACCGGAACGTGAAGCCCAGCTTCGTCTTCAGGCCGCTGGCAGCGGCAAGGTCGGCCGCGCGCTGGGTCTGCCGTGCGTCGCGGTGCACTGGCTTCTCGCACAGCACGTGCTTGCCTGCCTCCAGCGCATCCCAGGAAACCTGGAAGTGCGCCTCGTTGCCGGTCGCCACGTCGATAACGTCGACGGCCGGGTCGTCCAGCAGCTCGCGGTAGTCGGTGACGACGCGGCCTATGCCGAACTCCTTGGCCACCCGCTTGGCTACCTCGGCGTCCACATCCGCGACGGCAGTCACTTCCACCCGCGGATCGCGCTGCCATCCGGGGATGTGGGCTCGCTCGGACCAGCGGCCCGCGCCAACTACGGCGACACGAAGGTCTTTAGCGCTCATGATGGTGGGACTCTTCCTCTCGTGGGCCACAGGCGCGCAGGGTGCCAATCCCAGCGGCCAGCACTGCTCCTCTACTCCTCCTGTCGAAACCGCACCGCGGACCCGGACCTCCTATGCTCTGAGTCCGCGAGCGAACAGCGACCGGGCCGGGCATTCAGTAGCCCCGCAGCGGGTCGTAGCGGTTGCGCAGCTGCGATCCGTCCGTGAACCGGCCCAGGTTGTCGATGAACAGGTTGACGAGCGCCGCGTTCTCCGTGTCTACGGTCGACGCTGAGTGCGGAGAAATGAGCACGTTCTCGAGCGCCCACAGCGGATCGCCTGGCGGCAGCGGCTCCACCGCGAAGACGTCAAGGCAGGCGCCTGCCAGCCGTCCGGCAGTCAGCGCGGCGGTCAGGGCCGGCTGGTCGATGACAGGCCCGCGGGCGACGTTGACGACGATCGCATCGGACCTCAGCAGCCCGATCTGCGGAGCGCCGATCATGCCTTCGGTCTCATCGGTCAGCGGACAGGCGAGCACCAAGACGTCGATCTCCGGGAGCGCCGCGTCCAGCTGCGCCCGGGTGATCACCCGGGCGAGGCCCGCGACCTCGTAAGACGCGCCGTCGCGACCAAGTCCCCACACCTGCACGCCGAGGGCCGCAAACGACGCCACCACTGCGCGGCCGATACCGCCCAGCCCAACGACGAGAGAGCGCAGGCCAGCCAGCTGACGGGTCGCATAACGCTCCCAGTGCCTGGCGCCCTGGCGCTGCCGCAGCTGGGGTATGCCCTTGACGAAATAGAGGGCACCGGCGACCGCGAACTCGGCCAGGGGCACAGCGTGGACTCCGGCGGCCGTCGTGACAATCAGGTCGCTGTCGTTCAGGCCGGTGCGGCGCATGAAGCCGCCGATCCCGGCGCTGGTGGCCTGGATCCACCGAAGGTCCGGGCATCGCTGCGGCATGGACTCCGGCTCAAGCCAGTCGAAATCGAAGAAGACGTCTGCACTCGCGCTGAGCTCCCGCCACTTCTCCAGCTCGGCGTGGCTCAGCTCCCGGCGCCGGCCTGAGTGGTCACTGGGATAGCGCGGCACCGGCAGCAACTCCGGTTCGTACAGCATGCGGACGGAAGGCTGCGCTGCAATCCGCCGGACCTGCTCAGGTTCCAGGTAGGAGCCGATCGCGATAGTCAGGTCGGGCACGGCCATCACCGCAGTCCGCTGGCCGTCTGCAGCGCCTCGGGCGCCTGCGCCACGGGAAGCTCGGCCTCCCGGCTGCCGACCAGGATTGGCCGGCCACTGCCGGCCTCGCCCAGCCCGGGCAGGAACTGCCCGCGCGCGATACTGGCCGTGCCTGCGGCGCTCCGGCGCACCTCGCCGACGTCATGCGTCAATGACGTGCCCGACCCTGCTCGCGGAACCGGATCTGCCAGCCAGATCTTCACGATGCACGGCTCCCTCCCGCCTCGAACGCCTGCTCACATCGTCCGCCTAGCAGCGGCCGCTCTTCGCAATAATAGTGGTCGATTGTCGACCGTAGCAGGCGACACGGGCTCTGCGCATCCCCCAACAAGCCCCGACAAACGACGAAGTCGGTGTTTACCAGCCCACCGCCCAGGGTCATTGCAACGCATGTGTCATAGGTGCTGCTGCAGCGTCACTGATTCCTCGAGCGTCATGCTGCCGCGCCGCGCACAGGCCCTGGCAACTACGTGGGCGGCTCAGCGACCGGGGCCGGCGGCAACCAGTCCGGCGACCCCCTCGTGAAGCTCCTCGCTGCGCAATGCGGGACGGAACTCGACCGCGGCCGCGGTCTTCGCCGGGCCCGGGATTCCCTCGGAATAGCGCACGCAGGCCGGTCCGACCATGGTTTCGCCGGCGGCATCCGGACCGAGGCTACGCATGTAACGCAAAACAAGCAATTGCTTTCCGGAAATGTGTCATACACTGTGGAAGTGCCTGACTGGAGCTTCCTCACGAATCACGCTCGCGTGCTGGTGTGCATCGCCCGTGACCCCGGCCTGAGACTGCGCGACATCGCCGCCAGCCTGGGCATCACCGAGCGGACGGCCCACGGCATCGTCGCCGACCTCACGCTGGCCGGGTATGTGATGAAGACAAAGGACGGCCGCAGGAACCGCTACCAGATACAAGCTCACGTCCCGCTGCCCGAACCGGGAACCAGAGCGCCCGCCATCGGCGAGATCCTCGCCGTGCTGCTCGGAGACGCCAGCGGCATTGCCGCGCCCGCTGCCGCCAGCGGCATTACCGGGCCTGCTGATGCGGACGCGGCTGACCGGGAGCCCCGCGGTCCAGCCAAGTCCATCAAGGTCATCATCGCCCAGGCCGGCAACGGTGCTCCCGTCGGCGGCCAGGCCGACGACGATCCAGTCGGCCCAGCACCGCAGCGGGCGAACTGATCCCGGCTCGCCCGCCAGCGACTCGAGCCTCGGATTCCGGGGCCAGGCTCCATCGGAGCCTCTCCTGCCATGCTCGCCGAACCTAGTATCAGGCGTCCTGATACGGGTCGAGCTTGGGTGATCGCGCTGGCCAGGCCTGGACGGCCGTTCGGTCTGCGTTACCATGTTACCATGGTAACGATCCATCGAGTGCAGACGGGCCTTCGCATCGAGCGCAACACGCTCAAAGTCCTCAAGGGCCTGGCCGAATACCTCGACCTGTCCCTCGGCGATCTCGTCGAGGGCATCGTGCTGCATGCCTTCGAAGGCAAGGCACCATTCGGCCCGCCCATCCTTACGAAGATCGACCAGCTCAAGGCGGTCTACGGCCTGACCCTGACCGCCGCCGATGCGCACAAGCTGAAGGAGCAAGAGTGACCAGCACACGGCGGCGGCTCACCGGCCGCATCCAGGTTGACCTTCCGCCGGACGAGGCGTTCCGGCTGTTCACCCCGCGCGGCGAACAGGACTGGGCGCACGGATGGCAGCCCCGCTTCCCAGCCCCGGCCGCCGATGACAGCGAGCCAGGCACCGTCTTCGAGACCGACGCGCACGGCCAGCACACCATCTGGCTCGTGCTCGACCGGCAACCGGGCAAGCGCATCTCTTACGCCCGCGTGACCCCAGGCGACCAGGCCGGCACCGTGACCATCGCCATCAGCTCGGCCGGCCGCCACAGCCAGGTACAGGTCACCTACCAGCTCACCGCGCTCACCGGCACCGCTGACCACCGACTGAGCGAATTCGCCGACAGATACCCCGCCTATCTCCAGTCCTGGCAAGAGGCCATCGCCGCCTGGCTGCACCGCCAGGCCCTGGCTGCACCGCCAGGTCCTGCCAGCCAGCCACCGCGCAGCTGACAGCTCCTCCCGCACCGGTCAGCACCGCATGACCGCCGACGCCGCATCTCCGCCTAACAGCCGAGATCGCGATCTACGCCGGGGCACGCGCCTCCGGCTTTCGCCTGGATAAACAGGCTGCGAGCGCGACGGCGTCAGTTGATGTCGAACTCGTTGCCCTCGGGGTCTTTCATCGCGACTCCGTAGTGGTCGAGGCCTTCCGTGGCCAAGACGCGCACTATCGCGGCACCGAGGCTTGCCAGCCGGCTGGCCTCCGCGTCCACGCGCTGCCGGCGGATCTCCATCGGCATGGCGCGGCCACCGCTGACGCCGATGTCGAGGTGTAGCCGATTCTTGACCGCCTTGCGCTCCGGTACCACCTGGAACCAGACGCGTGGCCCGCGGCCAGACGGATCGACGATGCAGTCCGCGCCGCCGCCCAGTTCGTCCTCCGGTACTCCGACATCTCGCCAGTACTCATCCCAGCTGGCGAAGCCAGTCGGGGGTGGCTCCAGCTCGTATCCCAATGCTGCGGCCCAGAAGCGTGCCAGCGGTTCAGGATCGGTGCAGTCGATCACCAGTTGGAAGCTGAGTGGCATCCGTCTCTCCCTGGTCGGGCGGAGGTCAGCGCCTGGGATCAGAACATCACCGATGCCGGCGCCGCCG
The DNA here is from genome assembly GCA_963719765.1 of uncultured Actinomycetota bacterium. Classification (GTDB taxonomy): domain Bacteria; phylum Actinomycetota; class Actinomycetes; order Streptosporangiales; family Streptosporangiaceae; genus JAJYUU01. The sequence goes on along the minus strand of CAVRCW010000005.1, from coordinate 431,604 downwards.
TCGAGGTCTTCCGCTACCCGGGCGCCGGGCACCTGTTCACCGATCCGGGTACCCGCGATTATGACGGTCCGGCCGCCGACCTGGCATGGCAGCGCGGCCTGCGCTTCCTCGGCGGTCTTTGACCATCGCCGCCAACGGCACGGTCAGACTGCGCCTGAGCCAGACGGCCGGCCGTCTACCTCGGCCAATGTGCCGCCGGAGCGCCGGGTGCTGCGGCAGGACGCCATCGCGACGCCGGCCAGCAGGCCGGAGGCCTGGTGACGGCCGGGCCGTGCGTGCCATCGCTGCCCCGGCGACTGCCAGCGCCGTGACGCCCAGTCGATCGGTTCCGTCCGCCAGCGGAATCCAGAGCCCGCTTACGAGCCGGTCCAGCGCCACTTCGTTGCCGCGCCGACGGTAGATGTCGTGCTGACGCACGCCACGAGCGGAATGCGGTGAGTGCCCGGGCGGCATGTAACCGGCAAGGTTACTGCGTACGACCACGCTGCTCCAGCGCGCGCGTCACGACGGTCAGGTCCTGGCCGCCGAGTCCGGAGTCGACGACCTGCTGCCATTCGTCAGCGAGGCAGTCGAGGACCGCGAACTTGTCGTCGCCCAGCGCCTGCTGCGCCAGGTGGACGTCCTTGAGCGCGAGAGACAGCGCGAACTGCGCCGAGAACTCGCCCGCGGCGATCCGTTGCAGCTTGGCGGCCTGCCACGCAGATATGAGCGGCCCGCCGCCGATAGCCTCCGCGACCGTGGCGACCTCAAGGCCGAGCCGCCGGGCAAGTGCCACGGACGCGGCCACGGCTTCCGCCTCGAAGGCGAGCCACGTGTTGTTCACCAGCTTCAGCCGGGTGCCGGCCCCGACCGGGCCGACCCATATGGTTCGCTGGCCAATCGCGCCGAAGAAGCGAGCTACGCGCGGGCGCGTCTCTTCAGGTCCGGACGCGAAGATGATCAGCTGCCCCTGTTCGGCCGGATCCTTGCTCCCAGACACAGGAGCGTCGAGAAGCGTAATGTCGGGACGCTCGTCATTGACCAGCGCCGCGACGCGGTCAGTCCCGGCCAGGCCGATCGTGCTCATCTGCACCCAGATCGTGCCCGGCGCGAGCGCGGCCAGCATGCCCTGCTCCCGTGCGACCGAAATGACCGCATCAGCATCGGGCACCATCGTGACGACTATCCCGGCCTGCCTTGCTGCCTCAGCGGCAGTCTCGGCGACTTCGGCGCCACGACTGATCAGGTCCCGTGCCCGTTCAGGGTGGCGATCCCACGCAATCACCGGGATGCCGGAGCGCAAGGCACTTGCCGCCATCCCATGGCCCATAGTTCCGATGCCGATTACTGCAACCGGCTCGCCCGGCTCTGCCATCGGTCTCCCTTTGCCCGCTCGCCGCTAGTAGTGCCAGAAGTCGCCGGCCGTCAGGCGGCTGCATGCCGCACGCACCGGCTCGCCAGCTGCCCGTCCGCACAACCCGAGCCGCCGATTTAGGAGCCGGCCGTCGTCTCCGCTGGTTCCCGGCCATGTAACGCGCCACTGAACCTTCGTCCCTCGGGCTCAATTACCCGGTCGCCGCCGCGCTACACGGCGGCATTCCTCACCACCACTTGCGTTCCAGCGCGCCTTCGGTGCCGTTGGTCTGGTCAAGGCTATCGAGTTCGGCCATCTCCTCGGCCGACAAGGCGAAGTCAAATATCTGCGCGTTCTCGGCGATTCGCTCCCGATGCGTCGACTTCGGAATGACCGGAATCTCGTGCTGAAGGCACCATCGCAGCAGGACCTGCGCGGACGTGCGGCCCGCGCGCAGCGCGATCTCGGTCACGGTCCTGTCGGACAGATGCCGGCCGGTGCCCAGCGGACTATAGGCCTCCAGCGCCACCGCGCTCCGCTCGCAAGCGGCAAGAAGTCCCCGCCGGTATTCCATGGCGCTGAACTGCACCTGGTTGACGGCCGGCGCGATCGTCGCCGCGGTCATCACCTCGGTTAGTTCGCTGACACTGAAGTTCGAGACGCCGATCGAACGGGCGAACCCGAGCTCGCGAGCCCGCTCCATCCCCGGCCACGCCCACGTGGGCCCGCCCTGGGGCCAGTGGACCAGGTAGAGGTCGACCTGCTCTATGCCGAGTCGTCGCAGACTCTGCTCGGCTTCGGCAACAGGGTCTTCGCGGCCCGGATAGAACTTGGTGGTGATGAACACCTGATCCCGCGGCAGGCCGCTGTCACGCAGCGCCCTGCCCACGCTCTCCTCATTGCCGTAAGCCTGCGCCGTGTCGACATGGCGATATCCCAGCTCCAGCGCCCACCGCACGGCGTCCACGCACTGTCTGCCATTCGGGACCTGCCAGACGCCCAGGCCAAGTACCGGCATCTGGCATCCATCGGCGAGGAGGCGGGCACGCCCGTCTGCTGTCAGGGCGCCTGCGGTCATGGTGGTTGCTCCTTCGCTCTAGGGAACTCGTGGCCGGGCGGACCCGGCGGGTTTCGCCGTCAGCGCGACCCGCCTCTCGACCCGCCTCCGTCCGCTCCAGATTCCTGGCCGCAGCAGCCGCTGGTGTGGGCTGGGAGATGGCTGCCGCGGTTGCTCGTCCAACGCATGCCCCGGAAGGTCGCCGCGATGCACCGCAGCCGCCGGACGAGGCGGGAAACGACGTTACCGTCTAGAACCGCCAGCTCGGCGCTCCCCCTTAGGCGTTGAGGGATATATTTGCTCATGTCCGCCTTCGGCCGGACGATTGAGTCACTCGCCCGGCCCCGCAGCCTGCTGCGCGCCTGGCTGCCACACTGGTCGCTCGGATCTTGCGCGACGGGGGGCGGGGGATCTCGGTCAGCTGTGGTCGTGCACCGCGAGCGGGACGGCCACGCGATGGCTGGCGCGCACCGCGATGCGATCGGAAGGGAGACCTGCGTGAGTAGGAAGGTCCTGCACGGCGGCCGGATATTCGATGGCAGCGGCAGCCCGATCACCGAGGGCGATCTGGTGATAGAGGATGGCCGCATCATCGACATCGGGGTGGGCCTGGACGGGGACGAGCAGTCCGACGTGTCAGGGTGCACGCTGCTTCCCGGCTTGTTCGACTGCCACGTCCATGTGACCAGCTCGGGTGTCGATCTTCTGAGGCGGCTGCAGCGACCGTTCTCGTACCAGTTCTACGAGGCAGCTCGCAATCTTGCCGCGACACTGGATTGCGGCATCACCACTGTCCGGGATGCGGGCGGCGCCGACCTGGGTATCCAGCGGGCTGTCGAGGACGGCTTGATCGACGGGCCCCGGATGCGTATCGCGATCACGGTGCTGAGCCAGACCGCCGGTCATGGTGACGGCTGGCTGCCGTCAGGAATCATGACATCGTTCCAAGTTTCGCACCCGGGTCGGCCGCCGGGGATTGTCGATGGTCCGGAAGAAATGCGAAAGCGGGTCCGTGAGATCGTGCGGGCAGGCGCGAACGTGATCAAGGTCTGCACGTCAGGCGGGGTGCTGTCGGCGCGCGACAATCCGCAGCACGCTCACTTCCGGCCAGACGAGCTCGCCGCGCTCGTCGGCGAGGCGGCTGCCGCCGACCTCCCGGTCATGGCGCACGCGCAGGCGACGGACGGCATCAAGGCCGCCATCAGGGCGGGCATCCGTTCCATCGAGCATGGCATCTACCTCGATGACGAAGCGATCGCGATGATGCTGGACGCAGGTACGTGGCTGGTGCCAACTCTCTCGGCGCCCGCCAGCGTGATCGATGCGGCCAGGAACGGGGTTCAGCTGCCGGATGGTGTGCTGGCGAAGGCCGAGGCAGTCGTCGAGGCCCACAACGCCTCCTTCGCGGCCGCGGCTGCCGCCGGGGTCAAGATAGCCATGGGAACTGACAGCGGCGTGGGCCCGCACGGCAGCAATCTCGGCGAGCTTGCGCTGATGGCTGCCTGCGGGCTGGCACCACAGGACGTGCTGGTGGCAACGACCCGGTCCGCGGCCGGGCTTCTGGGCATGGAGCAGGACTACGGCACTCTCACGCCGGGCAAGCGTGCAGACGTTGTCGTCGTCAGCGGTGACCCCTTCGACTTCGCCAATCTCAAGACGAATATCCGTGCGGTCTACTCCGATGGGCGCCTCGTTCGCGCGCAGGCATAGGAAGGGCGCACACGGAGCCGCAGAGAGTTAGCTAGACGCACTCGCTACAGGCAAGAAAGGCAGACTGCGGCGCCGCCGGGACAGGCATCGTGGTTACGTTGCCTTTCCGGCGGAGATAGCTGCTGGCCCGCGCGTACTCGCCTGACCCGCTATTGCACCTGTTACCCGACGCCGGCGATTCCGGCCGCGGCGCACTCGGTGCGACGTTCGACGTCCAGCACCGGCCCGCGTCTCAGCCGGGCGGCCAGCGTTCCTCCGAGTCGGCCTAGATGCCCGGGTGATCAACGGCGCCCGGGTGCTTGATGTCCACCGGCGGCAGTTCCGCCACCTGCTCTTTGGAGATGCTGAGCCGGATTCCGACCTCTGCGTTCGTTACCGCGGTGATCGGAATGGCCACGTCCTTATGGCCCCACAGGTGCCCTTCTTGCAGTAGCACGTGGGTCACCTCATGATTGTCGGGGTCAATGACAAGGCCCTCGACCAGTCCGATCTCGCCGTCCGTGGCCTGGACGTGGTCGCCGCGGCGCACCTGCACCTCATGCAGGGGCACAGAGTCGTAGGTGTAGGTCCTGCGGACAACCCCGTGGCTCCCGCCGCGATCCCACCCCTGACCCTCGGTGAAGACCCCGCTGACGCCTGATCCTCCGGGTCCGTACTGGCCGCCCAGGCTGAAATATGGATGGAAATACACCTGTTCGGGCTGGTACTCGGGGTGCGTGGTGCCCGCAACGAAGTCCCGCTCCTCGGCCGGATCCAGCTGCTCGAACTCTGCCCTGGTGCAGTGCAGCCGGACCTCGCCCTCCGCGGCCTTGGCCAGGTCGACGGGAACAAGCCGTGCGCGCATGTGCTCATGCCAGTGCTCGACGACCAGGTGGGTGACCGAAAGACCAATGGGGTTAACGACTACACGGGTCAGCTTGCCGCAGGGCCCGTCGCTGCAACTGACGCGCTCACCGATCGTGAATGCCGACGCTGGCATGACCACCACCTTCCGTAGACTCAGGCGCAACGCGAATCCCGGCAAAAGGTAGCGCCTCCGGCATAACCCGCGCTAGCCAGGCCAGCGAGGACTTCGCGAAGTTCGTCAGCGCGCGTCCGCAACTGCAGTCCCTGTTGCCAGGAGGCGTTCGGAGACAAGCCGCACGGCCATAGCGCCCTCTCCGATGGCGGTCGCAGCCCGCTTCACAGACCCGCTGCGGACGTCGCCGATCGCGAAGATCCCTGGTCGGCTCGTTTCGAGGAACAGGGGCAGCCGGTCCGCGTCGTCGAGCTGCGCGGCCGGGATGGTGCTTCCGGTCAGCAGGAACCCGCGCTTGTCGTGGGCAAGCTGGCCACCCAGCCACCTGGTGCTGGGCTGCGCGCCGATGAAGACGAACAGCCCACGGACTGTCAGCGTGGAGGTGGCCCCTCGGCTGTTATCGAGCAGTTCTATGCCCTCGAGCTCGCCCTCGCCGAGCAGCGCAGTGACCTGGGTCCTGGGCATGACGGTAATACGCGGGTCGCGCTCGATCTGATCGATCAGATAGCGCGACATCGAGGTCGTTAGCGCCTCCCCCCGGATGATGACGTGCACGCGGGCGCTGCTTCTACTGAGGAAGAGCGCGGCCTGGCCGGCGGAGTTGCCGCCGCCCACGATGGCGACCGGAGCGGCACGGCAGGCCTGGGCTTCCATCTGAGTGGCCGCATAGTAGACACCGACGTCCTCGAACTCCGTCAGCCGGGCCAGCGGCAGCCGGTTGTAGCGGGCGCCAGTCGCGATGATGACAGACTTCGCCGTCACCACGTCGCCACCGTCGAACCTGACGTGGTGCAGGGCCGAGTCCGAAGACAGTGACACCGCTTCCGACGCTAGCTTGAAGCGCACTCCGAACTTCTCGGCCTGCAAGGCGGCGCGCGCCGCCAGCTCCTCCCCCGACAGGCCCGCGGGGAACCCCAGCAAGTTCTCGATCCGCGACGACGTGCCCGCCTGCCCGCCTATCGCGGTGTCCTCCGCCAGGACGGTCGCCATCCCTTCAGACGCGCCATAGACGGCAGCGGCCAAGCCGCCCGGACCCGCTCCGACCACTAGCAGGTCGCACACGCCGGGCAGATCGGTCTCATCCGGGCCGGACAAGCCCAGGGCGTCGAGCAGCGCGCGGCTGCCGGGATTCCGAAGCAACGGCCGACCGGGCACAGCGACGATCGGCAGGTCGCTGACGGGCACGTCCAGGTCGCGGAGCAATGCCTCGGCTTCTGGTGATCCTTCCAGGTCCAGCCATCGGGACACCAGCCGGTTGCGCGCCAGGACCTCCAGTAGCCGGCGCGTGCCGGGATCGAACCGGGACCCGACCAGCGTCAGGCCCGCGCCCAGGCCGGTCAAGATCGAGTGCCGGAGCAGGAACGTGCGCATGATCAGCTCGCTGAGCCCGGGCTCTTGCGCCATGACCACCCGCACCTGAGCCACGGGCACGCGCAGCACCCGCCCGGCCGTGGTCGCCACCGCGCTCAGATAGGCCCGCTGTCCGGTGAGCAGCCCGAGCTCGCCCAGAAACTGGTTCCGGCCGTACGTCGCGAGGACTGCCTCCCCCGCCTCGCCGCGATGCTGGACAATTTCTACCTGGCCATCAAGAATCACGATCAGGTCATAGGTCTCGTCGCCGTCGGCAAACAGCACATCGCCGACGGCGACGTCATGCTCGCCGCCGTACCCGCGCAGGACATCGAGCTGCGCCGCATCCAGGACCGGGCCACGCCCCGCCTGAGTCGGCTGCGAGATAGCGCCGCCACTACCGGAACCTCGCCGCCGCATTGGTACGCCTCCGATCATCCGCGCGATCATGATTATTTCCCCGTCCTCGCGCCAAGACGCAATGAGCCGCGGACTGATAGCGGAACTGACCGGAGCCCCCGCGCTTGCAGCCTCACTTCGAAAGGCCAAGTCCGTAACCGAAGGGCCCGGCTGGGCAGACGGTCCTATGCGGCGCCGCGTCGTCCTTGCACAGCACGCCAAGCAGCCGCCGCCGCAGCTCGGCCCTGACCATCCATGAATGCCTGCTCGAATCCACCTATCTCGCCCCGGACGGCGAGCGCAGCACCGGCCGGGCGTCGATCCGCGCAGCCTGGGCGCCGACTAGCGGAAAGCCCGGGCCGCGGGCTGCTCAGCGGGGTTAGAGGGTCACGCCTGTCAGCGCGGCGCAATATCTGAGCAGTTGGTCCTGGATCTTGAGATCGCGGGCGGCTGGGTGTGCCGTGCGGGGCTTCTGGTGATAGAAGTAGCCGCCCGTCACCCGTGCGTCTGGATCGGAGCTGACGGCCAGCCATGCCTGGGTTACCGGGGCGAGTGACATGTCATCGGGTGCGCCGCGGCCGCCCATTCTGGTAGGTACCCAGCCAGGCTCAAGCGCGTTCGATAGGACCCCGGTCCACCGCCGCGCGACGGCGAAGGCAAGCACCACGTCGAACAGTTTGCTGTCGGAGTACGCCTGCGAGCCGTTCCAGCGGCGGCGTTCCCACTGCGGATCGGTCAGGCTGGAATCCCCGCCGCGATGCATGCCCGAGCTGAGGTAGACCAGGCGGCCAGGCCGCTCGATCAGGCCGGTCAGCAGGTACGGGGCGAGCACGTTGATCGCGAAGACGTGTTCCAGGCCGTCATCCGTGCGGATTCGCTGGGGCTCCCGGTAACCGACCCCGGCGTTGTGAATCACCGCGTCGTACGGGCCGTCGGCATTGGCCTGCTCGGCGACCTGCCGCATGCCCGCGATGGTGGACAGGTCGCCGACGACGACGGCCGCGGCCGCGGGCAGGGCCGCACGTGCGTCCTCGGCCCTCGCTGCACTGCGGGCATGCAGCGTGACCGAGTGGCCGTCGTCGGCCAGCAGCCTGGCCGCCATCAGTCCCAGGCCCTCCGTGGAGCCGGTGATTAGCACGCGTGACACAGCAATTCCCTTCAGACAGAAGCGGCAGCCGCCGGACTGGCAGCGTCAGCATAGGTCGGGATGATCAAAGGCAAAGAGGCAGCTTGTCCTGCGAAAGCTAACCGCACGTCTATCCCGAGCGATTACGCGCGGTCACGTCGAAGACGATTGCGCCTCTCGGGCAGCGGCTGACGACGTGTCGCACTCGGCCTGGCCGACGACGATATCGGCGTCGCTCAGCTCGCCGACGCTCACGATGTGGTCCTTGGGAGATGGATGTGGTCCTTGGGAGATGGGAGACGACCGGGCCCGTCCGGCCCGGGCGCGGCCACCCGCCCAAGTAGGAAGGCCCGCCGGGCGGAGACCGGGCCAGCCCGCAAGTGAAGGGGCACCGTTGAGCTTGCGAGCTGGCATTCCGCCCCGCACTGTCTTCATCGCATCCAAGCCGAGCTGGCGCCGGGCCAGGCGGACGCAGACACCGACGACGTTCTACCCAGCGTCGAAGTCCAAGCCACAGGGCCGCCAGAAGTTCGGCCCCGGCTCAACGGCCGTAATGGGTGCTTAGCGGCCCGCGATTGACGCACATAACGGCAGGTATCACGTCCGCAAGCAGTCGCTATGACGAAGTGTGATCGGCGGCGGCCGCCGCCACCCGGTTGCGGCATGGGCCGGGCAGCTTGGCGCAGCCGCCAGCGATGGCTGTGGGCTCGTTAGCCGACCCATGCCGGCCTGCCATCCGCGATCTGGCCTCAGGCCGCAGAACTCATCGAACGCCTGCGATGGCAGGACCGGAACCCGCAGGGCGCGGGTCGCGTCTCCGCCTCGGTGCCTCCTGCTGGCGCGGAGCCCAAAGTCCTCCTGAATGGGACCATCGGCCATATCGAGCCAGGTCGAGTCCTGCCTACGATAATCCTGAAATCATCTCGGCGATGCGCTGAGGGCGCCCGTATGAGGCTTTTTGACGTCATATTTTGGAGTTCGTCATGGAATTGCTCAACTCGTTGGACGCAGCCTTCGTTGACGCCGAGGACCAGGACCAGAATGCCTCGTTCGCGATCGCCTCGATCGCGATTTTCGAGGGCCCGGCTCCGACCTACGATGAGTTCCTGACGGCCATCACCAGGCGCCTGCCGCTCGTGCCGATCTACCGCAGGAAGCTTCGCAAGGTTCCCTTCAACCTCGGGCCGCCTGTCTGGGTGGACGACCCAAATTTCGACCTCAGGTACCACGTCAGGCAAACGGCCCTGCCAGCGCCCGGCGGGGACCAGCAACTGCGCAAGCTAATGGCCCGTGTCATGACACAACGGCTGGACCGTGACTACCCACTGTGGGAGTACTGGCTGGTCGAAGGGCTCGACGAAGGCCGATGGGCGCTGATCTCCAAGGTGCACCACTGCATGGTCGATGGCGTGTCCGGCACCGACCTATACCGCGTGATCTTCGATTTGTCCCCCGAACCACCGCCACTGCCCGAGGCTGAGGACCGGCCCGTGCCACCCGAGCCCTCGGGCCTTGAGCTTGTCGCCCGCGCTGCGCTGAACGGCGCGTTGATGCCTCTTCAAGAGGGCGGCGCGATCCAACGCGCGCTCGCGAACCCTGGGCTTGCTGCGCGGCAGGCAGCAGACGCGCTGCGGGGCGTAGTGAAGTACGCCGAGGCACTGCCGCCTGCCCCTGTGTCCTCCCTGAGCGGTCCCATCGGACGGCAGCGCCGGTGCACCTGGGCGAGAGCATCGCTCGACGACGTCAAGAAGATCAAGAATGTGCTTGGCGGCACGGTGAACGATGTCTTCCTGGCTGCAATCAGCAGTGGCTTCCGCTCCCTGCTGCTCGCCCGCGGGGAAGAGCCCGCGCCATCCATGGTCCCCTCACTGGTACCGGTCTCACTCCGCAGCCCAGGCGAAGAGAACATATACGACAACCGGGTGTCCGCACTGGTAGCCAATCTTCCGGTCGAGATAGCCGACCCGATGGAACGCCTGGCCGCGATCAGCACCCAGATGGCGGCCCTCAAGGCGAGTAACGAGTCCACGGCAGGCGAGGCATTGATTTCAATGCGCCAGTACGCGCCTTTCGCCCTGGCCTCCATGTTCGTCCGGCTCGCCTTCACCATCCCACAGCGGGAGATCGTCACGGTTACCACGAACGTCCCCGGGCCGCAGCAGCCGCTCTACGGACTCGGCCGTCGGCTGGTAGAGATCATTCCCTACGTCCCCATCGCCACGACGCTGCGCACCGGGGTCTCCATCTTCACTTACTGCGGCCAGGTCACTTTCGGGATTACCGGCGACTACACCACGACACCCGATCTCGATGTGCTGGCTCGCGGCATCGAGGGCGGCATTGCCGAACTCCTGCTGGCGGCCAGTCAGCGCAGCGACGAGGTACAGGTCGCGGGCAGCCAGGAGGGCTCCGAGGCCGCCAAGCCCACCAAGCTCCCCGAGGCCGCCAAGCTACCCGAGGCCAAGCCCGCCAAGGGATCCAAGGCCGCCAAGCCGCCTAAGGCACCCAACGTGCCCAAGGAGGCCAAGGCAACCAACGGGCCCAAGGAGGCCAAGGCAACCAAAGCGACGAGGGCACCCAGGGCACCCAAGAGGACTGAGGCCGTGAAGGATTCCAAGGTCCCGAAGGCGGCGCAGGCCCAGAAGGCGAGCAAGGCGGGGCAGGCTGGCGGCGATACGAAGTCTGCGGCCTAGCTGCCTGCCAAGAGCCTGCGAGCCGGTACTGGCCGAGTTCGCTCGAGTCCTACGCCCAGGCGGCGACCTGGTCATCTCCGACATCCACCACGAACCCCTCACCCGCAGTTCGGCGATGACCACTCGCGGCCCGGCGGGCGAGCCGCGCATCGCGGCCACCTACCGGCATCAGCTCGGCCTACTACCTGCGGCCGGCACTGAGCGGCGGCCTGCAGGTCCGACGGTGCCAGGAGCCGCGTGCCGTCCCGTCGGTCAGCCGACCGCCCGAGCCCGCGACCGGCATCGGCGACTGGCAGGACTGGCCCTGGTCGCTGATGGACTGCCTGCCTTCGGCGGCGCGGGCCGCAGGCGGTCGCCCGTCACTGGTCATCTAGGACTTCCAAGCTACCCGTCAGGTGAGCCGGCTCCCCTCATCAGCTGATCTGGCCCGCCGGGCTCGGGTGACGCTGGCCGTGACTTAGGTCTACCGGGCGTCCCCGGCTACGCCCGCGCAGCCACAGGAGGACGGCCAGGACCACTAGCACGAAGCCAACTGCGGCCGCGATGATTGGCACGGTCACGCCCCAGGTCGTGATCGTGCTGCTGCCGTTCTTGGCGTCGGACACGGCGGCCTGCAGGCTAGCCGGGCTGGCGTGGTAGGTGTCAGACAGCACCGGGATCAGCGGAACGATCTTGCCGTTCGGCAGCGCGATGCCGCCAGTCTCCGTCTCGTTGGTGCTGACGTTTACGACCAGCCCGGTGGACGGTGCGACCCAGTAAGCGTTCGCGCCCTGATACGTGTAGCTCAGCGGCACCGAGGTCGCATGCGGGAACAGCCGCGCAAGGCTTGCCAGCTGGCTGGGCGAGATGATCCCAGCGGCGCTGATACGCGTCAGCAGCGCTACTGGCAGCGTCTTCGGGAGGCCTGCCAGCGCTTGCGGGTTCTTGATCGGCGTCGGCGGGACTGTGGCCTGGTACTCGTAGGTGTTTATCCCGCCTTGCTGTGCTTGCTTCACGTATCGCAGCGGCGTCGTTGTCTGGGTGAGATAGACCCAGCCGGTGTAATTTTGCTGCTTCGCGCCGAGCGGCCAGCTGACGGTGAGGCCGCGAGCCGGAGTCACGGTCCAGTTGCTCGGGTGACTGGTCGTCGCTTCCAGGGTCTGCCTGTTGACCGCATACTTCGAGACGGTCTTAGCGACCGGGCTGCCTGCGGTGGTAATCGTCCTCGTGTCCTGCACCAGAGCGGTGTTGCCTGATGTCTGCAGCACCTTGACCTGATCGGTCAGCGTCGCGGGCAATCCTGTCTTGATGGCAGCCGAAAGATTGCCGGTCGCCAGCGCGCCCGGATTGACGAGGGTGTGGATGGTTCCGGTATATGTGCGCGTCTTGTTGTAGTCGTTCGGTGTTCTGGCGATGTACGACGGGGTTATCCACCATGCCATCAGGCCGGCGGCAACCAGGAGGACCACGCCGATCACGCCACTCGAGATCGCAACCTTGCGCATAGCAACTCCAAGCGGCTGGTGTCGCCCAGGCTCCCCCGTTGTAGGCCTGACTCAAGCGGCACGCCTCACCTACACTCTGGCCTTCCGTCGGAGGTGTTCGCCTCGCCCGTTCCAGGTGAATCGGCCACCGTAAGTGGCTGCGGCTGGCCGGCGACAGACTGCCGTTAAGAAGGGCTGCTGGCTCACTGCTGGTGGTCAGACGCCGGATGGAGTATTGCGGTGCCTGGTATTTCATGGTATGTCAGCTATTACTAGTTCTTGCGGAGGCCGGGACTCGCGGTGTGGCAGACCTCCACGACCCCGAGCCGCTGCGCCCGGCCGGAGGGATAATTGCCGCATGTCGCAGAGGACTCCGTGCTCCTCAGCTCGAACCGGTCGCGGTGCTCCTCAGCTCGAACCGGTCGCGAAGGCCACAATGTCCTCGATCGCAGGCTGGTAGCCGTCCGTCGTGTCGACATCGATCCACGGGGCCTGCACCGAGACCCGATTGAATGCATCGCGCCGCCGCACGAAGTCCGCCAGGTCGCAATCCGGCCCGGGATCGGCATGTGCCCGGCGAACCGGGTTGTCCTCGCTGCGCTGCCGCGCACGCCAGAAGGCGATATCCGAGGCGACCACGCAATGCACGACGCGCAGATGCGCCAGACCGCGAAGCGGTTCAAGACCTGGCCGCCAGACATGGTCCTGGAATGCAGCGTCAGCCACGGTCGTCACGCCCGCACGCAGTAGCAACTCCAGCACGCTGAAAAAGACCGGCCGCGTCCGCATGGTCAGTTGATCGCCTGGTGCCGGCACTAAACCGGGGCTGACGTGGGCCATGCCCTCCTTGATCTCATCGCGGCAGATCGCGGGGCACCCGACGGCGCGGGCGAGCCGATGCGCAAGCGTGGTCTTGCCCGCCCCGATGGGACCGCTGACGACGATGAGCGTCGGAAGAGATGCCACCTGGCAGTTATAGCCAATGTCACCGAGCCGCGCGACCGGCCGCCATGGCCGAGGGCGCTAGCGCTGGCCCGCTGGACTGGGTGACGAGCTACTCAGCGCGGGCTCGAAACTGGCCGGGGATTCGCAGTAACTGCGGACAGCGTTAGCGAACTGCGCCGCGTGGAATCCGTCCACGAATCGATGGTCGAATGTTGCCGTTATTGTCAGCATCGGACGTATGACCAGTTTGCCATCGGCGACAGCGGGCGCTTCGCGGACGGCACCGACAAGGACCAGGACCGGCACCCGGTAGTAGTGCGCGAGCGGCGAGTACGCGTGCCCGACGCCCCACATGCCGACTGAGGTGATCATGGCGCCGCCGAACGCCTGCCGTGGCATGCCCAGCCGGCTCAACTCGAGGTTCAAGTCCGATGTAAGCCAGGCGCCGATGCGCAGCGCCGCGCGCAGCAAGGTCGGGGGCAGCGTCGTGAGCATGGCCTTGCTCCGGCCGAGCTCCTGGTCGTCCCCAGCCTCTATCGAGGCGCACCGACTGGTCAGTTCGCGGGCAATGTCCACAGCCGACTTGCGGTCCGCGCCGTGGACCTTTACACCCGTCAGTTCCTGGCCGTTTCCGGTCGTGACGATAAAGAACACGTCCAGGCTCTCCCGCTCGTACTCGCGTCCGTGCGCCAGTCGCATACGAAGTTCGGGTACCACCGCCAGTCCATGCGCGACGGCCTTGCCCACCAGGTGGGTCACGGTGAGATGAACCGCAGCCGACTGCCTGGCCTCATCGATGTAGTCAAGCAGCGGACCCGCATCTAGTTCCAGGTCGCCGAAGAACTGCGGGTCCATCGGGCGGCCCCAGGTCGATCCCGCAAGCTTCCGCCAGCCATGCACGCGTTGCGCCACGAGAATCCCTCCGCCAATCATCCGCGCACGCCCCGGATCTGCGGGCTGATGGCGTATGACACCAGCCGTCATGCCACGCTCAGCGGCGTGAGCAGAGCGAACGTGCTCGAGCCCATCTCTACGGACAGGATCCCGCCAGCGACTCCTGGTCAGCCAGGGGCGAAGGTCACAAGCTCCGCCTCGAGCCTCGAGCTGCCCGGTGGCAGGTGAGCCGACGGACGATGAACACCGCGGGAATGATCCACCAGACGCTCCAGGCGCGACCGCCGTGCACTGTCCCGACCACCATGGCCACCATCGCGACCCCGGCCAGCGCGACAATGACCGGAGTCAGGGCCGGGTACGCGTGCCGGGGCGACATGGCGGCCGCTGCCGGGACGACTGGCTCCGCGGCCGGAAGGTCGTTCATGACGTCCTGCAGCTCGTCAAGGGTCCTGGCCGCCAGGGCCCGGCCAGTTCGCTCGTCGAGTTCCTCTGACGTCAGCCGGCCTGCCTCAAAGTGCTTGCTCAGGTCGGCCAGGACGGCATCGCGATCGGCGTCGGACGCTTTCATCTGCGGCATCGCGTACGTACCGTGGGCTATGTTCATCGACTTCCCGCCTCTCCCGTGCGGCGCGGCCCATGCCGGGTGTCTGTGAGCCCGTGCGCATATAACCACTGTCCGGTCCATCGGACGCGGGCGCGAGCACCGGATGTAATGGGCTGAGGATGACATCCGTCACGACCGCGCTGCGAGGTACGGCAGGCGTTATGGTCATGACCGTGGCTGCGATCGACTTCGAAGAGCGGGATCTTGAGGCCAGGGTGCCTGATCCCTCCGCCGGCGGGGCCTGGACTCGGGTACTGCTCCGCTGGCGCCGTGACCCGCTGACGGGGGCGAGCGCGCGGATCCTCAGCGGGATCAAGCTGCAGCCGCCGACACGGCCGGACCTGACTGACCTGACCGCGAAACCTGGCTTCTGTCCCTTCGATGCCGAGCACCTCGAGACGGCCACGTTCCCGTTCCCCGCCGAGCTCACCGCCGAAGGCCGCATCCGGTCCGGTAAGGCCGTCGTGGTGCCCAACATCCTCGGCTATGCCACCCACAGCGCGGTCGGCATCTATGACACCGAGCGGCACTTCCTCGATCTGGATGAGCTGACCGCACCACTGGTCGGGGACGCTCTGATTGCGATGGTCCGCCATGCCCAGGCAGTGCGGCGGCTGGATCCGACGGCGGCATGGAGCTCGATCAACGCGAACTACCTGCCCCCGTCAGGCGCCTCGCTGGTTCATCCGCATCTGCAGTCCGCGCACGACGCGCAAGGCCTGACGGGCCAGCGGCTGCTGGTCGAGCGCGGCAGCATATGGCATCAGCAGCACGGCTCGTACTGGGCGGCGCTGGTCGAGCAGGAGGCGGCGGGTCCGCGCTGGGTTGGGCAGATCGGGCGGGTGGCGTGGCTGACTCCATTCGCGCCGAGCGGCTTCCACGAGGTCTGGGGCGTGGTCCGCGGGGCAGCCGATGTGACCGAGCTGACGCACGACGATAGCCGGGCGCTGGGCCAGGGACTGTCACAGGTGCTGGCGGGCTTCAAGGCCTGGAATCTGACTTCGTTCAACTACGGTGTGATCGGCGGTGGGCCGCGGGCCCGTGAGCAAGGGCACCAGGTCGTGCTCAAGGTGGTCAGCCGGTCGAATCCAGAGCCGAATTATCGCAGCGACGCCACCTACTTCGAGCGGCTCTACGCGGAGGCGCTGATCGACATGAGCCCGGAGGAGGTGGCGGCGGGCCTGCGCGCCAGGTTCTGAGCAAGCTGGCAGGCGGTCCGCCGCCAACCGCCGACCTCCCGGTGAAGTCCGCCGTTGCGGACCAGCGGTAAACCGTGATCGGCCGCTCGCCGTCTATTGACGGACTGGCATTGCGACACAGGTGCGAATCCAGGCGGCAACGACCAGCGGCAAAGGAGAAGAACTGACCCATGGCAGCCACGCTTGATGAGATCCTGCTCGCGCCGGAAACCCAGCCCAACGTGATCGCCGACTGCAACACTCTGATCGAGGAGGAGATCTCAGATAGGTCAGGGTTCTCCGGCGCCGCGGTCAAGCTCGCCTACAAGACGGTCAACACCTTCAAGCCGGGGCACATCCGCTACATGGTGGAGTCCCTGCTTCCGCAGCTGGTGGCCGAGCTTGAGCCGTACTGGGCCGACTTCAACGCCTCCGGCGGCTCCGCATTCGGCGACTACCTGGCCAAGCGCGGCGATGAGGTATCGCAGGCCCTGCTCTCGGTGACCGACGCCCGTGCGGCCGCTTCCGGTCGGCCGACCATCATCAAGGCGTATAACACCGTCCGCGCCGGCGCGGCCAAACACGTGGAGGCCGCGCTCCCGCGCGTCGGCGACCTGGTGGTGAAGTACGCGTCCTGAGCGCCGAGCGCTCCGCTGACGGCGGACCGAGGCGGTGCGCCCGCGAGGCGGACCGAGGCACAGTCCGTGCGAGGCGGACGGCGCAGGTAATTGCGCACCGAGTAACCAGTCGTGGACATGGAACACATCGCAGGCAGGCTCGCCCAGATCCCCGGGGTAGTCGCGGTAACACTCGGTGGCTCGCGGGCCACGGGCACCGCATCCGACGACTCCGACTGGGATTTCGGGTTGTACTACCGCGACACCATCGACCCGGCCGACGTCACCGGCCTTGGCTGGCCGGGCCAGGTGTTCGCGCCCGGCGAGTGGGGTCGCATCGTTAACGGCGGGGCCTGGCTCGACGTTGAAGGCGTCAGAGTCGACCTCATCTATCGGGACCTGAACAAGGTTCTGCACTGGACCTCGGAGGCGCAGGAGGGGCGCTTCCACATCGAGCGGGAGGTTGGCTATGTCGCCGGGATTGCCACATATGTCGTGACAGGCGAACTGGCGCAGGGAAAGGTACTAGCCGGGGAGCTTCCGAAGCCCTTCTTCCCGCGCCGCCTGCAGGAGACAGCACCGCCGACGTGGTACCGGATCGCGTCGGGCGCCATGCACTTCGCCGAGGTCCATGCCCGTCGCGGCGACCGGTTGGCCTGTCTGGCGAATGTGACGCAAGCGGTGCTCGCCACGGCCCAAGGCAGGCTCGCGGCCGCGGCAACGTGGGCGCTGAACGAGAAGCGGATCGTGGCACAGTCCGGGCTAGACGGCGCACAGTCCTGCCTCGCCGATCACAGCGGAGATCTCGTGGCGCTGACGGCTGCGACGAGCGACCTACTCGACCTGCCGCCCTGGATGTAATGTTCCGCGTTTTATGTGGCTTGCGGCCCGCGCTGCGCAGTCCCCTGGCTGCTGCCCACGATTGGCTTGCGCGGTCAGGATGCAAATGCCCGCCACGTGGGTATGTGGTCGCGGATGTGGAACAACGGGGCCCACATGACTACGGAGATTGGACCGACAGGTGTCGCCCGTCATTGCCATAGTGGCAGCCGTCGCCGCTGCACTGGTATTCGGCGTGGCCTCGGTAGCCGATCAGCGCAGCACCAAGCGAGTCAAGCGCCGTGGACCGCTGTCGCCGAGGATTTTCCTCGACTTGATCCGGCAGCCGCTATGGCTCGCGTCGATCCTCGGGACTGTGATCGGCTTCACCCTGCAGGTACTCGCGCTCAGTTTTGGGCCGCTGGCCCTAGTGGAGCCGCTCCTGATCTGCGATCTGATCTTCGCCGTCCTGATCAACAGCTACCTGCGCAAACGGTGGGATACCGTGCTGATGTGCGGAGTCGTCGCCAGCGCGGCGGGCGTGGCCGGATTCCTGGTCATCGCCAGGCCGACCAACGGGCAGGCTACCGTCGGATTTCTCGTCGTCCTGCCGCTGGCAGCCGGGCTCACCGCCGCCGTAGTGGGCTGCCTGGCCATAGCCAGGAGAAATGCGTTCGCCCGGCCGCTCGCGCTCGCGCTTGCGTGCGGCATCAACTACGGCGTCGCGGCGTTCCTGGTAAAGCTGATTGTCTCCGACGTGAGCGGTGGGCTGCCGGGGCTGCTCACCGACTGGCCAATCTACGCGCTGGCCGTGGTGGGTCCGCTGGGCTTCCTGCTCAACGAGAATGCCTTTCAGCAGGGCACCCTGATCGCACCGGTGCTGGCGATCATCACCGTCTGCGACCCGGTCATCTCCATCGCCCTCGCCGCGCTCTGGCTGAACGAGAAACTCAGCAGCACCCTCGCGGGGATCGCTGGCGAGATCATCGCGCTGCTGATCATGGTCGTGGGCATTGTCGTGACCGCGCATCGCGCTCCCCAGGTCGCGCCGTCGCCGAGCCAGGCCAGCGGATCATGAGCCTGGCTCGCAACTGAACGGCTAGCCCAGTTTTAGGTCCGCTGCGAAAGTGCCGTCGCCAGGTTCGTCCGGTCGATTACCTGCTGAGCGGGCGCCGCGGCCGGGACCTGGCAACGATGCGCTAGCCCTTCCCCGGGTTGAATATCTCGCGCGGGTCGAGCGCCTTGCGCACGGCTGCTTGCAGCGCGAGCGAGCCTGGATCGAGCTCCCTGCGCATGCCGTCGCGCTTCAGCAGACCGACGCCGTGCTCGCCCGTGACGGTTCCGCCAAGGGCTATCGCCGCGTCGAGGAATTCCTCGAACGCTGCCTGCGCCGCGCCGCGGGCCGCATCGTCGCCCGGCGGCGTGACGATCAGCGGATGCAGGTTGCCGTCTCCCGCGTGGGCGATGTTGGCGATCCGCACTCCGTGTTCGGCGGAGATCTTGCCGATCTGCGCCAGCATCTCTGGCACCCTGGAGCGCGGCACGCAGATGTCCTCGGTCAGCACCGGCCCGAGCCGTTCCAGCGCCGGATAGGCCAGGCGGCGGGCTTCGAACAGCGCCTCGGCCTCGGCGTCATCGGTCGACTGCTCTACCCACATCGCGCCTGCCTCGGTCATCGTCGCGGCGATTGCCTCGGCCTCCGCGGCGCCGGACTCCCCCGGCGTGTCCGCCCTGGCGAGCAGCAATGCCGCGGCATCCGCCTCGATGCCCAGGTGCTTCCACTCCTCGACGGCCTCCAGGCAAGCGCGGTCCAGCAGCTCAAGCACCGCTGGGGTCAGCCCTCGCCGGGTGATCTGGGCGACGGCCCGGCCCGAGGCCACCAGGTCGGCAAACGCGGCCACGATGGTTCGCGGCGTGCCAGCGGGCGCGGGGCGTAGCCGCAGCGTCACCTCGGTCAGCACGCCGAGCGTGCCCTCGGAGCCGACGAACAGGCCCACCAGGTCCAGTCCGGCGACGCCTTTCGTGGTTCGCCGCCCGAGGCGTACAGCCTCGCCGTAGGCGACCGGGCCGCCGACAACCGCGCGCAGGCCGAGAACGTAGTCGCGGGTTACGCCGTACTTCAGGCAGCACAGGCCACCCGCGTTCGTCGCGACGTTCCCGCCGATCGTCGACCAGGCTGCGCTGGCCGGGTCCGGCGGATACCACAGTCCGCGCTCAGCAGCGGCGGCCTTGACGTCGTTGTTCAGCACACCGGGCTGCACCACGGCCAGCAGGTTGTCGGGATCGACCTCGAGGACCTGGTTCATGCCAGACAGGTCGAGCACGATGCAGCCCGCGACCGCGTTCGCGCCGCCGGACAGGCCGGTGCCAGCGCCGCGCGGCACGATCGGCACGCAGAGGTCGGCACAGGTCCGCACGACATGCTGCACCTCGGCCTCGGACCGCGCGCGTACCGCCGCGGCCGGCATCCCGGCAGGCGCCCACTCGGCGTCGTCATGCGCTAGCGCGGCGAGCACGTCCGAGTCGACAACCAGCCGGTCGGAGGGCAATCCATGGCTCAGCGCCGACACCAGGACGGAGGCCTCGGTCACCGCGCGTGTTTCAACGCGGCAATGGGCCGCTGACGTGGCGGGCCGGGCCCGCGTGCGGCACACGCCGCACGTGCTGTCCGCATGGAACGACACTAGGCCGCGGTGGCGGGCTGCGGCCAGGTCGGCCTGGGGTCTGCCAAGCTCGCGGCACCGGTCAGAGCGCTGCCCGCTGGTCGGAAGCCAGGCCTAGACGAGCTAGCGGGAACATACTTAACCGGAGCCAAACGCCCGTACCAGCCGCTGGCGTCGGCTCTCGCGGGGCTGAGAGGAGTCGCAGGTGCATGCTTCATTGCCGGCGGAAGGATTCGTCGAGGTGCCGGGCGGACGGGTCTGGTACCAGATCGCGGAGCAGCCGGCCTGGCACGCCGATCCTCTGCCTGCATGGCGGTCCAGGAATGCCGCACGACTACCTCGAAGGCCTGAGCGACCTCGCCCAGGCCAGGCCGGTGATCTTCTACGATCAGCTCGGCTGCGGTCGGTCCGACCGTCCTGCGGACGCGTCCTTGTGGACGGTCGAGCGGTTCGTCGAGGAACTGGCCACCGTGCGCCAGGCGCTCGGGCTGGAGCGGCCGCACCTGTTCGGCAACTCGTGGGGAGGCTGGCTAGCGCTGCAGTACGCCCTCGATAGCCGCCCGGAGCTCGCCAGCCTGATCCTCAGCAGTTCGCCGCCGAGCGTCCCGCGGTGGATAGCCGACTGCGCCGAGCTTCGCGCCGGTCTCGATCAGCCAGTGCGCGAGGTCCTCGACCGGCACGAGGCTGCCGGTTACTTCTCCTGCCCCGAGTACCAGTGGGCGATCACGCAGTTCTATCGCCGGCACCTGTGCAGGCTAAGCCCCTGGCCGGACTGCTTGGAGCGAACCTTTGCCAACATGGGCGCGGACGTCTACACGACAATGTGGGGTCCGAGCGAGTTCGGCCCGGTAACCGGAAGGCTCCGCGGCTGGGACGTCACGGACCGGCTGGCGGAGATCAGCGTGCCGACGCTGGTCACTGGCGGCAGGCACGACGAAGCCCGGCCCGCGCATCTTGCCGTCCTGGCCGACCGGATCAGGGACTGCGAGCTCGTCATCTTCGAGAACAGCTCGCACCTGGCCTTCATCGAAGAGCATGAGCCCTACATCCAGGCAGTCGAGAGCTTTCTTGCCCGCGTCGACGCACAACACGGTGAAAGAGCCGCCTTGTCAGGCTAGGCCCGCAGCCAGAGCCGGTAGACGATAAAGGTCGGCACGCCGGCCACCGCGGCCAGATCTTCAGGAAAGCGCTCCACGGCCTCCAGGGCCGGCCGCGGCTCCGCCACCCTGTCCAGCACGAATCCCGCGTCGGCGAACGCGTCCAGCGTTGCCGCCAGGGGCCTGCGCCAGAACTGCTGTGACACCTCGACGTCGGCTTTGCGCCAGGTATCTGCCACCAGCTCGGTGTCGAAGTAGCCGCCCCGCTGGGTCCGCATCGGCGGGCCGAAGGGATGATCGAGGGAAATGACCGCCCAGCCCCCTGGCCGCAGTGCCGACGCGAATGACTGGAGGGGGACGCTCCAGTCGCGGACGTAGTGCAGCACGAGGGAGCTGGTGATGCCGTCGAGCGAGCCAGCCTCGAGCGGCAGCGGTTCCGACAAATCGGCCACGAAAAAGCGGCCACGTCCCCCGCAGCGTCGGCTCGCCTGCTCGATCATGCGCGGGCTCAGGTCGATGCCGGTGACATCAGCGCCTTGATCGAGCAGCCAGCGCGCCTGCGCTCCTGAGCCGCACCCCGCGTCGAGCACCGCCGCGCCGCGCAGGTCCGCGGGAATCAGGCTCCGCAGAGCCGGGCGCTCCAGCAGCCCGTTGAACGGCCCCTCGTCCGTGGTCGCCGACCAGACTGCCGCCAGCCGGTCGTATGCCTCCCTGGTTCTGCGGGTGTGCTCGGCCTGGTCAGCGGGAAGGTCCGTCGTCACCGCGAAATGCTATCAAATCCGACGACTCGCTCAGTTACTAGAGGCTCCTGGTCCGCAGCCGCGTCTGGTGTGGCTCACCCGGCGGCTCCTCGACGCCGAAACTGAGGACACGCGCGGGATGAATTCTGATCACAGCGGTGTCGGGCCCGCCCTCCTCGTGGTGATCCGAGGGGACAGCTTCCGCCGTTCCGCGGATTTCCAGAAAACGCACTCGCCAGGGGTCGAGGGACAGTATGTCGTCGACGACGAGCGCTGCCCTGCCGTCTCGGCTGACATTCCGGAACTTCTTGCTCGCGGACATCCCGAAGCCGCCAATGTCGATCGTCCCCAGCGCCGGGTTGTAGCGGAAGCCGACGGGCTTGACCTGCGGACTTCCATCGGGTTGCAGAGTGGCCAGCCGCCCGAGCCGCTGGCCTTCCAGGTATTCGATTTCCGCCTCGGTCAAAGGCATTTGCTGCTCCGTTCTCGTTGGGCGTCGCCGGGCACCAATTCTCCTGACGACATGAACGCTGGCGGCGCGCGGAGCGATGCCGCACGCACGCATCTACCCCAGGTGCAGGAACTTAGCTCCCGGCGCGTTCAGGCGCTGGACCTGGGCGGACGCCGCGCAGGACCGGGGTGAAGGGTGTCCCGCCGTGACTGGTCGTAGAATTATGTGGAGACCGCCTCCATATAGGTCTGAGGGCTCGACGTGCCTCGCGGCCGCGGAAGCTGCCGTTGCCTGGCCACGCGTCGCTGTACCCGCTAGCTCGGGGTGTGGGTGCCATCTGCGGCGCGGAAACCCGGGAGGCTCGCCGGCTCTCCCGGTAGCCAACAGGTGACGCAGATGCATGCTGAGATCACATGCGAGCGCCAATCCGGGACGGCGTCAGCAGCGAGTCACGTGGATCACGCCGCACGCCCGGCATCGTTGTGCAATCTGACGGCGAGCGAGGCGGACCCGGCAGGCAGGCCAGCGTCCGCACCGTCGCGACCAGCGTCCGCACCGTCGCGACCAACGTCCGCACCGTCGCGACCAGCGTCCGCACCGTCGCGACCAACGTCCGCGCCGTCGCGACCAGCGTCCGCACCGTCGCGACCAACTGCCGCGCACGCCGCGTCGGCCCACGTCGTCAGCGCTCCGCGAATGGCGAAGCTCTGGCGGTATCCCGTTGCAGCGCTGCGTGCAGCCGCGCAGCGGCACCCGGCGTTGCGATACGCGCAGGTCATCCCGGTGGCGCTGGTGCTGTGGGGGACGGACGCGGTCGACCGGTTCCGGGCCGCGGCCGCGCCCGATGGGCTCAGGAACGCCCTGGTCGTCGCGAGCATTAGCCGTCAGCTCGGCGGCGATTTTGCCCAGCCGATGAATAGCTGGCTGGCGGCACATCCAGTCGCCGGCTCGGCCGCAGCCTGGTACTACATCGTGCTGCACGGAGCCGTCGCCGGGCTCGTCGGGCTATTGCTCATCTGGCGGCGCGCCCCGAGCTTCGGCCTGCATCGCAACGCCCTGATCGCCTGCAACCTGATCGGCCTGCTGGCGTTCTTGCTGTATCCGGTGGCCCCGCCAAGGATGCTGCCGGGATACCACGACATCGCGGCCACCGCAGTGCCGGTGTTCTCGAAGCTGCTTGAGGGCAAGGCTGCCGACCAGTTCGCGTCCCTGCCGTCCCTGCACGTCGTCTGGGCTCTGTGGGTAGCCGTGGCCGCTAGCGCGCTGCTGCGCAATCCGGTCCTGCGGGTCGCGGTATGGCTGTATCCGGTCGCCACGATCGTCGACGTGCTGGCCACGGCCAACCACTACCTCCTCGACGTCCTCACCGCTCCCGGCGTTTTGCTGCTCGCCTACGCGATCGCGCTATCACCGGCGCTGATCCGCCGGGCCGGCCTTAGGGCGCCGTCGGGGCGGATTCGCACGTTCGCCGGCTCCCCCGGCGTCGTGGGCACTGCATCCAAGTCACGATCAGATGCGCGCTGAGCTGGGGCCTGCCGGCACTCCCGCACCGCGACGGGCAGCGCCGGCGATCTCCGCGCACCGGGGCGGATCGGAGACCGCACCGGCGGGCACCTACGAGGCGTTCCTCGGCGCGCTGCGAGTTGGCGCGGATTACCTGGAATTCGACGTTCGCCGGACTTGCGACGGCACACTGGTGGCATGTCACCGGGCTCGATTCGGATGGGAACGGGGTGTCGCCCAGCTGACCCACGCCACGCTCTGCGAGCTGGCCGGGTATGAGGTGCCGAAGATCGCCGAACTACTGCGGCTGATAGCCGGCCGGGCCGCCGCGCATGCGGATCTGAAGGACGGTGATAGCGCGGCCGCGCTCGCAAAACTGGCGCTTGACCTGCTCGAGCCCGGCGCCATCGTCGTGACGACCAGGGACGCCGCCGCGCTGCGCGCGCTCAAGCAGGCCTATCCGGCGGTGCCCACCGGGCTCACTATGGGCGGCGATCTAGCCCAGAGCACGCGTTTCGCACTGCGCCGAGCCCGCGCCCCGAAGCTGTCCCGGCTCGACGAGGCCGTGGCCGCAGGTGCGGACTGGGCCGTACTGCACCACCGGCTGGCCACCGCCCGCATGCTGGCCGACTGCAGGAGGCGGGGACTGAAGACGATGACCTGGACGGTGAACCGCGATCGGGCTCTCGCTCGGTGCCTGGCCAGCCCGCTGATCGACATGCTGGTGACCGATCGGCCCGCGCTCGCCGTCGCCGAGCGTGATCGGCTGGCCGGCAGCTGAGTGCGGCCAGGTTCCGGGGGCGAGCCGCCCGGCCCGCGGGCGGCAGGTCCGGCGGCAGCTCCCACGATCCGCGCTGACGCCCGCTAGCAGATCCGATTCGTCCAAGCCAGGTGTCGGCAAGCACGGATATAAAAGTGCTGTGACATATCCCTGGAAGTCAGCGGAGTGGAACCTGGTATTCCGCGTCCTGCCAAGCGCCCATCGTTGGCTGGCGCGCTGGTGGTGGGCGCTCGTTATGCTGCGGGCGTTGCTGCCTGGCGCCCTGATCATCGCGACCGGAGCACTGATCGGCTCAGTCAGCGCAGGGCACGGGACAGGCTGGTCGCTTGCGGTAGTCGCGGTCTCGTCCATCCTGATACTGGTGCTAAGCCCGATCCACGATGCGGTCAGCGCGAATCTGGGCGCGCGGGTCGGAGCGGACCTGAACGAGCGGCTGCTGCGGGCGGCGATCGAGCCTGCCGGGATCGCGCACCTGGAGGAGCCCGACCTCGCGGACGACTTCACGCTGGCCCGCGACTTTGATCTCGGGATCACCGCGCCCCCGATCCGGGTGTGCATGCCGTTCGTGGCTAACGGGCTGGTCGAAATTGGCAGCGGGCTGGTCTCGGCCTTCATCTTGTTCTGGTACCAGTGGTGGGCGCCACTGGTACTGGTCGCAGGCTGGCTAGCGACCCACCGGCTGCTGCGGGAAAGCACAGTATGGCGTAGCTGGCGGTCCGAGGACGTCGTGCGGTCGCAGCGCCACGCGGACTACGCCTACCGGATGGCGGTCGACGTACCAGCGGCCAAGGAGCTGCGGCTGTTCGGCCTCGGCGGCTGGACGGTCAGCAGGTTCGGATCCTACCGCCGCCAGCTCCTCGAGCTGTCCCTGCAGGCGCTGCGGCTGCGCGAGCGGTCCCTGCTGTGGGCCGCACTCGCCGCCCTCACGGGGAACGGGGTGGTCGTGGGGTTGCTAGCCGCCGACGCTTTGTCGCACCGGGTCAGCCTGGGTCACCTCGTGGTGTTCATCGGTGCCGTCGTCGGCACCGCGGTGCTCGGCATCGCCGACTTCGACTGGTGGTTCGACACCGCGGCCAGACCGGCGGTGGTCGCCGCGAGCCTGGCGCAGCAGATGCCGGCCTTCGGGGCATTGCCGTCGGGCAGCCGGCCGGCGACAGGGCTGCCGCGACGCGAGATCAGGCTGCGTGAGGTGACATTCAGCTACCGCGGCGGGAGTCCGGTGCTAGCCGGGGTGGACCTGACCATACCCGCGGGCTCGTCGCTGGCGATTGTCGGCCAGAACGGGGCCGGCAAGACCACGCTCGCCAAGCTCCTGTGTCGGCTCTACGACCCGACCGGCGGGCGCATCGAGGCGGACGGCATCGACCTCAGAGCCCTTGACCTGGCGGACTGGCGGTCGCGGCTGACCACGGTGTTCCAGGACTTCGTCAGGTACGACCTGTCATTGCGGGACAACCTGGCGCCGACCGGCGCGACCGACGCCGAGGTGACCTGGGCACTGCGCCAGGCCGGGGCGGAGGATCTCGCGGCGGAGGCGACTATCTTGTCCAAGTCATACCTCGGCGGTACCGACCTGTCCGGCGGGCAGTGGCAGCGGATCGCGCTAGCCAGGGCGATGTGCGCGGTGCGCCAGGGCGCCGGGCTGGTGATCCTGGACGAGCCGACCGCCCAGCTCGATGTCCGCGGCGAGGCGGAGATCTTCCGCCGCGTGCTGGCCGCAACCAGGGGCGTCACGACGATACTCGTGTCGCACCGGTTCTCGACGGTGCGCCTGGCCGACAGCATATGCGTGCTCGAGGGCGGCCGCGTCGTCGAGCTTGGCCCGCACGAGGAGCTGATGGCGCGCGGCGGACGGTATGCGACCATGTTCACGCTGCAGGCAGCGCGCTTCACCGATGACTCGGTCAGCGGCGACGCGATCACCGGCGCGGGGCTGGGCACATGACCGGGCAGCTCACCACCGGCTCGGCCGACAGCGACGTGCCCGCCGGGCTCGCGGCCGCCGACTCCCCCAAAATGCCCGGCGCCCTCGTCACCATGGCGCGCACGCTGCGGCACGCCTTCCGCGCCGAGCCGGGTATGGCCGTGCTGGCGCTGCTGCTGTCGGTGCTGGCCATGGTGCCTGGCGCCCTTCTCGCCGTCTGGCTCAAGCTCGTGGTCGACGGCGTCACGCAGGATCGGCGGGCGCTCTTGCTGGCCGGGGCGGTCGGGGTGGCTGGCTCCAGCATCGCGATCTGGCTGCTCCGGCTGGCCTCCAGCCGGGTCACCCGGCGGTTCCGGATGAAGGTTGCCGCCACGCTGGAGACCTACGTCGCCGGCCTGCAGGCATCAGTGGACACCATCGAGCACCAGGAGCGGCCCGAGTACCTGGACCGCCTCGCCGTGCTACGTGAGTCGGTCTACCAGCTCGACCACATGCTGCTGGCGCTGATCGACACCGTCAGCGCGCTTGCCTGCCTGACCCTGACCGTGCTCGTGCTGGTGACGGTCAGCCCGTGGATGGCGCTGCTGACGCTGTTCGCCCTGCCCACCGTGCTCGTATCGTCCTGGCGGTCAGGGGTGGTCCGCATGGCCGAGGAGTCGGCCGCCCCGGACCAGCGCCTGTACCGGCACTTCTTCACGCTCGGCACCACGGCGGGCCCGGCAAAGGAGCTACGGGTCACCGGCAATCAGCAGGACGTCGTCCGCCGATGGTCCGATGCGTGGCACGGCTGGTACAAGACGATGGCGGCCACACAGTGGGCAGGGGGCCTGTGGCAGGCCGCCGCCTGGGGCGTGTTCGGGCTCGGCTACGTGACTGCCGTGTACTGGACGGTGGACGGCCTGCACGCATCGGCCGGTGACGTTGTGCTGGTCGTCACGGCAGGCGGACGACTTGGCCAGTACGTCGCGATGACGGTCGGCGAGGTCGACTTCGTGCGCCTGTGGCTAGATGCTTGCCGTCGGCTCGGCTGGCTGGAGAACTACGCGGCTATTCACCGCGGTGTCGGTGACCGGCCGGCCCCGGACGTGCTCAGCGAGGGCATCTCGTTCGAGCACGTCGACTTCTGCTATCCGGGCATGACCGAGCCGGTACTGCGCAACGTCTCGCTGAAGCTCGCGGCAGGCTCGGTCGTCGCCATCGTGGGCGAGAACGGCGCTGGCAAGAGCACTCTGGTCAAGCTGCTCTGCGGGTTCTACTCCCCCACCGCCGGGCGCATCCTGGTAGACGGCACGGAGCTTCGCCGCATCGCGCCGAAACAGTGGCGGGCGCGGCTGTCGGGCGCGTTCCAGGACTTCGCTCGACTCGAGTTCGTCGCGCGCAGCAGCATCGGCCTCGGCGATCTCGATCATCTTGACGACTCCGGCATCGTCGGCGCGGCAGCGCAGAGGGCGGGCGCATCAGATGTGATCGACGGCCTGGCGGCCGGGTTGGACACCCAGCTTGGAGTTGGCTGGCCGGATGGGGTGGAACTGTCCTTCGGCCAGTGGCAGAAGGTGGCGCTGGCCCGCGGTTTCATGCGGTCCGGGCCGCTGCTGACGATCCTGGACGAGCCCACTGCCGCGCTGGACGCCGAGACCGAGCATGCGCTATTCGAGCGCTACGCCGACCAGGCGAGGTCGGGCCGCCTCGACGGACGAGTCACCGTGCTGGTGTCGCACCGGTTCTCCACGGTGCGGATGGCAGATCTGATCATCGTCATCAGTGACGGCGCAGTGGCGGAGGTCGGCTCACACGAGGAACTGATTGCTCGGCGCGGAGCATACGCGGACCTGTACTCCATCCAGGCCAGCGCATATCGGTAGTGCCGACGGTGGGAACAACCGGCCAACCAACGCCAGCGCACCGGCAGCCCCGCGCCCACCCAGCCAACACCAGCCCACCGCTCCCCACTAGCCCCTGCGAGGCGTTATGCGGCCACCTGCGTGGTGATCTGATGTCAGCTCAGCAGGTCAGCGATAGCCGCGATACCAGGCTCAATGGCGCGCTCGCTGACATTGCCGAATCCCAGTACAAGCTGTGGCGGCGCGGTCGCGTCGGTTGCCCGGAACGTACCCATCCCGTACAAGCCGACCTGCCGCTCGCGCGCGGCGGCAACCACGGCGTCCTCGTCCGCGGCGACGGGAAGGTGCGCGACGGCCTGGAAACCCGCAGCCAGGCCCGTCAGCCGGAGTCCCGGCGCATGCCGGGCAAGGGCAGCGATGAGCCTGCCGCGACGGCCAGCGTAGATCGTCCGCATCCGGCGCAGGTGGCGGTCGTACCGGCCGGACGCGAGCATAGCGGCCAATGCCAGTTGATCCAGAGTGGACGAGCCCCGATCGCAGATCAGCTTCTCAGCCGCGACCAAGTCGGCCAGAGCGGACGGGGCGAGCACCCAGCCAAGCCGCACCGCCGGTGCCAGCGCTTTGCTGGCCGTGCCGATGGTGAAAACCCGGTCCGGAGCTAGCCCTTGCAGCACCCCTACCGGCTCCTTGTCATAGCGGAACTCAGAGTCGTAGTCATCCTCGATGATGAATGCGTCATTGCGGCGGGCCCAGTCCACCAGTTCATGCCGCCGCGAAGCTGCCAGCACGACGCCAGTGGGAGCCTGGTGCGCCGGAGTGACGACGACGACCTGAGCGCCACTTGCATCGAGCGCCCGAACGTCGACTCCGAGGTCATCGACAGGCACGTGCACGATGCGCATGCTCCCGGCGCCGGCCGCCCGGATGATTTCACTCGTCTCGGCGCGCCCGTAGCCAGGATCCTCGAAGGCAGCACACTCCACCCCAACCTTGACCAGAGCCTGCAGCACTAGGATGACGCCCTGCGCGAACCCGGTACTCACGATCACTCGCTGCTGATCCGCGTCGGCCGCCCGGACTCGCCGCATGTACCCGGCCAGCACCTGGCGCAGGACGGCACTGCCGCGGGGGTCGCCGTAATCGAGATCCTGGCTGGCTATGCTGCCGCATGCCTCCCGAGTCGCCCACACCCAGTCGCCTCTGGGAAAGCTCGCCAGGTCAGGAACGCCGACCCGGAAGTCCGCGATCAGCTGTGGCACCCGCTCAGGCGTCTGTACCTGCTCGAGCGGTGCCGGGAACGCACCGGTCGCGACCTTGGTGGCCGAACCGGTCTGACTAGTCAGGTAGCCCTCGGATAGCAGCTGGCTGTAGCACTCCTGCACCAACCCGCGCGACACGCCAAGCTCACGCGCAAGCTGCCGCGATGACGGGAGCCGCTCGCCGCCATCCAGTCGGCCAGCCCGGATTGCCTCCCGCAGGCCCGTCTCCAGCTGGGAGCGGAGGGACCGACCGCTGCCACGGTCCAGCCGGAGCAGCAGGTCCGGACCCAAACCGGACCACTGAATTGCCATGGAATTGGAACTTATCAGTGTTCCAGTTCGGATCCTACGGTCGGAGGTATGAGCACATCGACGAGCGCAGCCTCCACCCCGCCGACTAGCAGCCTCATGCCGCGAACGCGGCTGGTCAGCGGCCAGCTAGCGCTGGTGCTGCTGTCAACCCTCGGCACACTCGCCAGCTTCTACCTGCTGCTCTCGGTAACGCCGATGTATGCCGCCTCCGCCGGAGCGGGGAGCACTGGAGCCGGCCTTGTGACCGGCGTTCTCCTGCTCGGCACCGTGGCAGCCGAGCTAGCCTCGTCCCTGCTGATGAAGCGGTACGGGTACCGGATCGTGCTCGCGGCCGGGGCGGTGCTGATGGGAGTCCCGGCCCTGGCGCTGCTGTCACCCCGCTCGCTGATCATCATCATGGCTGTCAGCGCCGTGCGGGGCTTCGGATTCGGCCTCACCACGGTCGTCCTTGGCGCTTTGACGGCCTTGATGGTGCCACCCGAACGGCGGGGCGAGGGACTCGGACTTCTCGGCATCGCAGATACCGTGCCCGCAATAGTGGCGCTGCCGGCAGGTGTCTGGCTCGCCGGGCACTACGGCTACCCGGTAGTCGTGTGCCTGACCGCCGCGAGCGCGCTCGTCCCGCTTGCGGCCTTCCCGTGGCTGCCTGGCCGCACCGGCGGTCGCACGTCGCCAGGACACGCCGACGCGGCGAAACCGACCGGCGTGCTGGCCAGTCTTCGGCATGGGAGGCTGCTGCCGCTGTCGGTCATCTTCGCCGTCAGCACCATGACAGCCGGAGTGGTTGCCTCCTTCCTTCCGCTCGTTAACGGGATCTCCGGCAACGTCGCTGCGGCCGGCCTGCTCACCCAGGCCCTGGCCGCCACGATCTGCCAATGGTGGGCTGGTCGGATTGGCGACCGGCACGGGCACGCGCGCCTGCTGATTCCGGGGCTGGCGCTCGGTTCGCTCGGAATGATCGCCATGCTCTGGCTGACCTCTCCAGCCGTGCTGATCACAGCCATGTGCCTGTTCGGCGCGGGCTTCGGGCTGCTCCTCAACGCGACCTTTGTGCTGATGATTGACCGGATGCCAGCCTCAGCCGTCGGCACGGCTAGCGCTGTGTGGAGTCTGGCTTACGATGCCGGTTACGGCGCGGGTCCCGTGCTGTTCGGCCTGATCGTCGGCCATACCGGATTCCCGGCCGCGTTCGCCCTGACGACCGTAGTGATGCTCGCTGCCGTGCCGCTTGCGCGCAGGGAGCACTTTGCCGGCCCAGGCGAGCCGACTCCCGCGCCCGGCTGGGACGCGCGCAGGTTGACTGACACCAGGTGTCAGTAGAGATCAGCTACGCTCTGGCCTGCCCTTCGATGACAAGTACGTTCGCAACTCATGCGGAGTAATATCCGGGCGCTCGACCGAGTCGCGAGCCCGCTGCTGTCCGCGCCGCCGATTATCGTGGTGAGCTGGCAGCAATAGTGCGGCTAACTCACCACGATAATCGGCGCGGGGGTCGGGAAGGTCCGACGGACCCCGACCAGCCTGCAGATTCCGACCAGCCGACGGAGGGCGACCCGTAGAAGGATGCCGACGTGCAAGCAGGCGCCGATTGGCCCGCCGACTCGCGTAGCTCGCAGGCGTCGTTGGATTCTCGTGTCCGCCTGGCGCGCTCTGGCTAGAACTACCTCTCCCGCAGAGTCAGTCATCATGCACGGGCCCCCCGCGTGCGGCAACTCGCCGCCCAACAGCCATAGCCAGCAGGCGCGCACCAATGACAGCACCCGGGAATGCTGCGATCGCTAGCGCCCAGGATGCAGCGCCACCGCTGCTGGCGACGCCGGCCCGATCCAGCCGCTGCCAGGCCCACCAGGAGTAAGGCGCCACGACGATCAACGCTGTGATCACGCCCGGCGTGTAGCCGCGGGCAAGCACGGACTGCGCTGCGTGCACGACGGCATGGAGGCCGAACGCGAGCAGCACCACCTGAAAGAAACTCGAGGGGCCGGCGTCGCCCGCGCCGACCCAGGCTGCCGCCGCGACCAGCACGCCCACCAGGGCAATCGAAATCGTGGCCTCAAGCCGGGTGGTGCGAAGTACTGACCAGATCCGGGCGGGAAAACCAGAGTACCGCCGCGCCAGCCGCTCGGCAGTGAGCCGACTCCAGGCCGGCATGGTGATCCATTCCTCCAGGTCGTGGATCAGCCAGGCGACCAGCAACCCCCACGTCACCGCCGCCCCGACCACGCATGCACCTCCTGCGGCCTGGCCCGGCGAACTAGGCGGATATTAACGACAAACTAGCCTAGCCTGCGGCCCGATGCCGCGGCGCGGACGCGGCCAGAGAGTCACACGGCGTCCAGATGCGCGGCGGCTACCTTCTTCGGCACGCACATCCGCCACGCGTCGAGAACCAGCTCGTGCATCTCCGCTAGGCCGAGCTGAGACATCCAGGCACGCACCCAGTTGTACCGCTCGTCGCTGGGCCTGGGCATGAAGAACTTCTCGGGCTCTGCGGCGATCAGCGCCGCCCGCTCCTCGCGCGGGAAGGCGAAGGCCAGGACGGTCTCGTCCTCGCTCAGCGCCAGGTAGACAATGCGCCCGATCCGGAACTTCACCTGATCGCGGATCAGGTGCTCCTCGGTTCGAGGCAGCGCTATCGCGCAGGCGCGCACGTCATCAGCGGTCACCATCAGCCAGCTCCATTCCGCGCCGGGCACCCAATCGCTGGCGCCGTCGCCACGCTAGCGTGAGCCACCGACATTCAGCCCTGACGACGACTGCGGCCGGTGCACGTCGGCTTTGCTGGGAATGATCATGGTCGTGCCGCTAACCATGAGTCTGAGCTGCTGTGTCGGTCAGACGCCCGGTCGTAGCGGGTTCGGGTGCTGTTGCGCGTCACACGTCATGAACGCCGAACGTCACTCCAGATGAATATGGGCCAATTCTGTTGGCCTGACCGTGATAGCTGGGCGATGCTCGCTGTGACGCGGTGACGTTCGCAGTGCGACCTGCGCCCGGCCGGGATTCGGCTGCCGGCGACTCAGTTGCTTACGCCGGACCGTCGTCGCAGACGGTGATGGCGGCATGGTCGCGGGACAGGCGATATCCGCCTATTCCTAGGCCACCGTGGTGATGATCGGCGGTTTAGCGCCGAACTAGCTGATATGACGTCGGCCTGAGATGAACGGCGGGCACTGAGCGGCCACTCTGCGGAAGAATCCGGCATGGCATACGGACTGCAGGTCCTGGCCGCGACCGCTGGGACGGAGCCAGCAAGTCACATCGCGGAAGCCAGGGCCGCTATCACCGCCCGCGGTTCCTGGGAACGGTTCTTGGAGGTACGCATGGGAACCGGACCCGCCGTGACGATCAACGGCCGGGACGAGGCCGGCTATCTCGTCACGGTCAGAACGCCCCGTTCGGCACGGACAGCGTCGTGTTGGCGGGGATGGGAGTCACGCTGTGTGTTCGTGTTGGCCGAAGGTCGCTCTTCGCCGCCACGAAGCGCACTGGATCGGCAATTCTGTCGGGCCGCCGCGCCGGCGGGT
Organism: uncultured Actinomycetota bacterium; assembly: GCA_963719765.1. Lineage (GTDB taxonomy): Bacteria > Actinomycetota > Actinomycetes > Streptosporangiales > Streptosporangiaceae > JAJYUU01. The sequence continues at coordinate 398,297 of CAVRCW010000005.1, read as the reverse complement.
GCTGCCCTGAGACCGCTTGTTGAGCTTTGACCTGCATTTGCACTGTGATTCACTGTGGTCTGCCCGGACCGGTGGCGCCGTTCCAGCGTGCCTTCGGGTCAGGTTCATGGAAGGTTAGACGCACGCTGGCCTCATGGCGTGAACTGATCGTCAGTCCACGTAATGCGCGTCACCGGAATGATCGGTGCGGCCCTGGCCGCGGGCAGTGACAGACGAACCGGGCGGAGGGAACATCATGTGTCGCTTGTTCGGGCTGGCTGCGGGGGCTGCGCGGGTCCGGGCGACGTTCTGGCTGCTGGATGCGCCTGACTCGCTGGAGGTGCAGGGTTATCGCAACGTTGATGGGAGCGGCATCGGGTTCTTTGACGCCGCCGGCGCGCCCATTGTGGACAAGCAGCCTGAACCGTCGTTCGCGGACGAGGAGTTCGTTCATGAGTCGAAGGTGGCCGAGTCGACGGCGTTTGTCGCGCACGTGCGCCTGGCGAGCACCGGCGGCCGGACTGTGCTGAACACGCACCCCTTCGCGATACACGGCCGGGTCATGGCGCACAACGGCGGGTTCGGCGAGCTGGCGCGGCTGGATGAGCAGCTTGGCCCGTATGCCAGCCTGGTGCTGGGCGACACCGACTCCGAGCGGTACTTCGCGCTGATCACCCAGCAGGCCGATGCTCACGGCGGTGACGTCGGCGCGGGGATCACGGCCGCGGCCCGGTGGATCGCCGCCAACCTGCCAGTGTCATCGCTGAACACGGTCGTGGCGGCGCCGGGCGAATTGTGGGCGCTGCGCTATCCGGGCCAGCATGCCCTGCACATCATCGAGCGGCCGGCCGGGCCGGGCGCGGGCCCCGCCGCGCCGGTGGGCCTGCACGTCCGCAGCGCGACGTCATCGGTGCAGGTACCCGTGCTGCAGTCAGTGCCGTCCGTCGTCGTCGCCTCTGAGCGGCTCGACGGCGAGATCGGCTGGCGCATGCTGGCCGAGGGGGAGCTCGTCCACGTCCGGCCCGACCTGAGCGTCCAGTCGGGCGTGGTGATCGCAGAGCCGCCCGCGCGGCTGGTGCCCCTGCCCGGCCAGAACCCGAACATCGATACCTGAACGCAACCTGCCGCGACGCCCGCAACAGCCGCTGCTGCAATCCATGACGAGCCTTTGTGCGGGCGCCGAAGCGCCTGCTGGAAGGCGCAGGCGCGCGTGGATGGCCCTGCGGCCGCGGCTGGCGCGCGTCGATGCCGTCCTGGCGGCGAGAAATCACCCCAATGGTGCTCATCGCCGGTGCCCGACGAACAAATGCCGCACCCTGCCCCCGCCGCCCGGCCCCGAATATGCCGCGGCCACGTTGCCCGGCTCTGGATCGAATCCCGCGGTCTGCATGACCCGATGCCAGGTTTCATATCGGAACGCACCGAGCCGGTGCGACTCCCGCACCACCTGGACGCGGTTGTCCGGGGTCCGCAACCTGAACTCGTACTCCGCCACTATCCATTCATCTGCCGGGTCAGGGTCGGACGTCCGCTCACGGAAACTGGCCTGCCGGCCGGTGTCGTCACTGCCGCCGCCTCCGCCGGTGCCTGGCTTAAAGGTATTTGCGGTGTGATCGGGTGCGAACACGCCGATGCCGCCCGGCCGACAGTGCGCGAATGCTGTCTGCGCCACCATCAGCAGCTCGTGCTCGGTAGTCACGTAGTCCACCGCGTCATGGACCATGACCGCGTCGAAGAACCGGCCCAGGCGGATCGTCAGCATGTCGCCCTGGAGGTGCTCGCATTCCGGGTTGAACTCCGCTGAAACTGCCAGCATTTCGGCCGACAGGTCCACCAAGGTCAGGTCCAGCTGGCCTTTCAGGTGCCACGCGACGTGGCCGCCGCCGCTGCCCAGGTCGAGCACCGTCCGCACCGGCACCGATGCGGCGCCGAAGGCCCTGGACACCGATGCGGCATCGGCCGCGTACTCCTGGAGCGGCGAGATCAGCGGCCACCAGCCCGCAAGATCCCGGTACAGGCGGTACTCCCCAGGCGCATCTGTCACGCAGGCCATCATTACTCACGCAGCCCGGCGCTGACTCAGTCTGCTGCCGCATCCTGACCTCGGCTCCGGGTACGAGCGGCGCTGAGAGAACTAACTGCCGGTAGCGCCGTCAATGGCCTGGCGGATCAGGTCGGCATGCCCATTGTGGCGGGCGTACTCCTCGATCATGTGCTGGTAAACCCAGCGCAGCGAGATCGGCGAGCGCGCGCCTGGCAGGAGCTCGTCCAGGTCGTGCCCGATCACCGCCTCGCGGGATCGTTTCACGCTGGCGAGGTATGCGGCGAGGTCACGGTCGGCTTCGGCCGGATCGAGGTCCTCGAAATCGGCGTCAGGTGACTCCTCGGTGCAGTACCCGTCGTCCTCCGGCTGAAGGTCGTAGCCATGAAACCAGGACTCCACGTCGGTCATGTGCCGTATCAGCCCGAGCAGGGACAGGGTCGATGGCGGGCAGGACCTGATGACCAGCTGCTCGGGCTGCAGGTTGGCGCACTTGCCCAGCAACGTGGCCCGGTGGAATTCCAGCCACGATTCCAGCGACGTGCGCTCGTCCGGTGTTCGCGGCGTCCCGGCGCGCTCGGGCGCCGTCCAGGTTGACATTCGGCAGATGGTACACAGCCTGGTCGGCCGAGCCAATTGGATTCCCGGACCGGCGGGCGCGCTGGTTCTTCTGGGTGCGGGTGGAGGGCAGGTCACGGCCGTACGGCCCCCAGCCAGGGCGCGCGGCGACCACATAGTCTTTCCTGGGGCTCACCATCGAGCACAGGAGGATGGCGTTGGCTAGAACACCAGAGACGGGCGAAGCTGCCCCGGACTTCAACCTTCCCGGCGTGATGCTGACAGGCGACGATGTCGTCCGGGCGGATTACGCACTGTCCGCACAGCGTGGTAACCCTGTCGTGCTTGCCTTCTACCCAGGCGACAACACCGCTGTCTGCACCCGGCAGCTGTGCTCGTACACTTCCGGGCTGGAGGGATTCAGCGACTTCGGCGCTACTGTCTGGGCCATCAGCCCGCAAGGCCTGGCGAGTCATGAGCAGTTCGCCCGCAAGTACAACCTGGCCTTCCCGCTGCTGGCCGATGAGGGCCTGGCGGTTAGCCGCAGCTACGGCATTACCCTCGGCGGCGCCGGCCTGCGGCGATCTGTGTTCGTGATCGACGCCGACGGGATCCTTCGGTGGAAGCACGTCACACTGGTCGGCCTGACATTCCCGAGCGCCCAGGCGATCGCCGCTCAGCTCGCCGCGCTGAAGGCCGCCTGATGCGAATCCTGATCATCGGCGGCACGGCATTCGTCGGCCGGTACATTGCGGCGGCTGCGATCGAGGCCGGCCACGAGGTCACCCTGTTCCATCGCGGCAAGACCGGCGGCGACCTGTTCCCGCAGGCGACCCACCTTACCGGCGACCGCAATGCCAACCTGTCCGCGCTGGCGGATGCCAGCTGGGACGCGACCATCGACGTCTGCGCGTACTTCCCCCGGCAGGTGCGCTCCCTGGCCCACGCGCTTGGCGAGCGCGGCGGCAGGCACGTGTTCATCTCCAGCGTGTCCGCGTACAGAACCCCGCTGGCCCCAGGTTTCGACGAAAGCTCGCCCCTGGCAGAGGCAGACGACCCCGAGGCCGAGACGGTTACCGTGCACAACTATGGCGGCCTCAAGGCGGCCTGCGAGCATGCGGCCACCGAGTTGCACGGGCCGCAGACAACGATCATCCGGCCGACATACGTCATCGGACCGGACGATTACTCCGCCCGGCTCACCTGGTGGGTCGATCGGCTCGCCCGCGGCGGCACGGTGCTGGCTCCCGGAGATCCTGACGACCCGATCCAGGTCATCGATGCCCGCGACATGGGGAGCTGGATTGTCTTCATGCTCGCGCGGTCGGTCGCGGGAACATTTCACGCGGTGAGCCCGGCGCCGCCATTCGGATTCGGCCAACTGCTCGAGATGATCGCGGCGGAAGTCGCACCTGCCGGGACACGACTTTCCTGGGTAGACAGCGACTTCCTGCTCGGCGAAGGCGTCGACGGCATGGCGCTGCCGCTGTGGAGCGAGGGCGACCCGGCCGAGGCGAGTGCCAATGCGGCGGATCCCGCCGCGGCATTCGCCGCAGGATTGTCCCCGCGGCCGTTGCGGCAGACAGTGGCCGATATCCGCGCAGAGGTGCGCGAGCCCGGCAGCGGCGCCCCCGGCATCGAGCCAGACCGGGAGGCAGAGCTACTCACGCGGTGGGCAGCCAAGACCAGCCGCTGATCAAGATCGCAGACCCGCCGCTGCTATCTCGAGCCACGCCCGACGTAGCGGGTCTGGTGCGGATGGCTCAGGTGTTGGACGCGATAGCGGTAGCCAGCAGCCCGGCTAGACGGTCAAGGTCAGCCGACGAGCTTAGGTGAACCTCGATCCAGTCACGTCGCGCTGGATCCCGCCGGACTGCGGCGTCGCGACCGTAGCTGGCACTGGACCGCGACCATCCGGTCCGCGTTATGCGCAGGTCGATCACTCCTGGAGCCTCCAGATGCGCGATCTCACTGTGGCCGGCGAACAGGGCCGGCTTGTCACCATAGCGGGAGCGGCCCTCGTGCACCTTGCCGCTGGCGAGCATGGCGGTGACAAACGCGTTCCACCGCTCGTCATCCTCGCCCTCTGCCACGCGTTGACTCTATTCTCCGAAGGTTGCCACGCGGGCTTGACCTTGACCCAGGGTCAAGGTTCGAGCATTGTCGCATGGGCACACTGACTAAGCGCTCGACGCGCACCGCGGTATCCGCGAGCGGCCTGCGCAAGGCCTACGGTGAGAAGGTCGTCCTGGACGGCGTCGATCTCGGCATCGGCGAGGGCGAGGTATTCGCACTGCTCGGGCCGAACGGCGCAGGCAAGACCACCACCGTACAGATCCTGTCCACCTTGATACCTGCGGACGCGGGCGAGGCCAGCGTGATGGGCTACGACCTGCGCCGCGAGGCCGGCGCTGTGCGCGCCGTGATCGGGGTCACGGGCCAGTTCTCCGCGGTCGACGACCTGCTCACCGGCGAGGAGAATCTGCTCCTCATGGGTCGTCTGCTGCATATGCCGACGGCCGAGCGGCGGGCACGGGCCGCCATGCTGCTGGCGCGATTCGAGCTCGTCGAGGCGGCGCGGCAAACCCCGGCCAGCTACTCCGGCGGCATGAAGCGCCGGCTCGACATCGCGATGACCCTGATGGGGCGGCCACGACTGATCTTTCTCGACGAGCCGACCGCCGGCTTGGACCCGCGCAGCCGCCACACCATGTGGCAGCTCATCCGCGAGCTCGTGGCCGATGGCGTCACCGTCCTGCTGACAACGCAGTACCTGGAGGAGGCCGACCAGCTCGCCGACCGCATCGCCGTGCTGGACCACGGCAGCATCGTCGCCCAGGGCACGCCGGAGGAACTCAAACGGCGCATCCAGGGCGCGCACATCCGGCTGCGCTTCGCCGACGCCGCCTCGCTCGACGCGGCCGCCCTGACCCTTCGCGACGGCACGCGCGACGAAGAGGCGCTGGCGCTGCGGGTACCGAACGAGCACGGCATCGCCTCGCTGCGCGACGTGCTCGCGCGCCTCGGTGACGACGTCGCCGTGGAAGATCTGTCCATTCACACGCCCGACCTCGACGACGTGTTCTTCGCCCTCACCGGCAACCCTTCGAAAGAGCAGGCCCAGTGACGCCGCGGACCGCACCTGCCACGTTGACCATCGCCGCCCAGGACTCCGCCACGATGCTCTGGCGCGAGTTCAAGCACACTCTCCGGTATCCCTTGATCCTTATTGCCTCGATCCTGACGCCGGTCGTGCTGCTGCTGTTGTTCGTGTACATCCTCGGCGGCCCGATCGGCCACGGACTCGGCAATGCGGCGCGCGGCGCACCGTACGTCGACTTCCTCGCGCCCGGCATCCTGATGCTGACGGCGGCGGCCGGCTGCTCAACCACTGCGATCAACGTGTGCACCGACATGACCGGGGGGATCATGGACAGGTTCCGCACTATGCCGGTCGCCCGTGGCGCGCTGCTAACCGGGCATGTCGCCGGCAACGTGCTGCGCACGCTGGTCACCACCACCTTCGTCACCGGGGTGGCGCTGCTTGTCGGCTTCCGGCCGCATGCCTCCGTCGTGGACTGGCTCGCCGTCGCCGGCATCGTCGCAGCGTTCTCTTTCGCGGTGGCCTGGCTGTCGGCTGCCCTCGGCCTGGGCGCCAAGACCGTCGCCGGCGCGAACAGCGCGACCCTGCCAATCCTGTTCCTGCTGCCGTTCCTGTCCAGTGCGTTCGTGCCGGCTAACTCCATGCCCGCCGGATTGCGCTGGTTCAGCGCCAACCAGCCGTTCACCCAGGTGGTGGACTGCCTGCGGGCACTGCTGACCGGCGCGCCTGTCGGGGAGACCGCCTACCTGGCCCTGGCCTGGTGCGCGGCGATAGCGCTCGCAGGCTGCTTGTGGGCCCAGACCGCGTTCCGCCGCGGCGCCCGGTGAAATGATGACCGTGCCGCGGCGGGCTTGGCGAAGGGAGGCCGAAGCACATGATCACCATCGGCCAGCTCGCTGCCTACGCGAGGGTGACGGTCAAGGCCGTCCGCCACTACCACGAGCGCGGCCTGCTTGAGGAGCCGCCGCGCGACTCGTCGGGCTATCGCCGGTACAGCGCCGAGGATGCCATCCACCTGGTGAAGATCAAGACGCTCGCCGAGGCCGGCGTGCCGCTCGCCCGCATCAAGGAGCTACTTGCCGCCGACCCTGACCGGTTCGCCGCGGCCATCGCCGAGATCGACCGTAACTTGCAGGAACGGGCCGAAGAACTCCTCCGTACCCGCGAGCGGATCGGCCAGCTCAGCGCCGACGACCGGCTGTTCGTTTCCGCCGACGTCGCGGACTACCTCGACCGGCTGCGCAGGCTCGGCGTCAGCCAGCGTGTGGTGCAGATGGAGCGTGACATCTGGATCCTGCTGCAGTCGGTCGCGCCGAGGCAGGCGGCGATCTGGATCGCCGACAAACGCGATGCGATCGGCGACCCGGAGTTCGGTGCCATCTACCTCGAGTACGACGCGGCGTTCGACTGGCCCGCGGACGATCCGCGCCTTTACGACCTGGCCGACCGGACCAGCCGATGGTTCGCGAGCCGGGACCACCGGGTCGAGGGCGGACAGGGGCCGGCCATCGACCCGGCCGTCGCCCACCTGGTCACGACGTCGGCCGGCGTGTCGTCGCCGGCCTGGGACCGGCTTACCGAGATCGCCAAGGAGCGCATGGCCGGGAGCTGACGGCCTGCTGCCACGGCGCTGCGTCGTTACGAAATCTGCCACGGCATCCAGGCGCAGCCCGATTCACGGATGCCACAGGCCGGCCCCGCCGCCATGATCGCAGCGAGAGACCGGCCTGTGGCCGAAACTACCGAGGTCAGGCCTTGACGGCCTCGATCTCCAGGTGCAGTGCGATCTTGTCGCCCACGACGACGCCGCCGTTGGCCATCGGAGCGTTGAAGCTCACGCCGAAGTCGCCCCGGTTGAGCTCGCCGGTCGCGGTGAATCCGGCCCTGGTGCCGCCGAACGGGTCTGGCCCGAAACCGTTGAGCTCCAGGTGCAGCGGCACGGTCTTGGTAACGCCCTTGAGTGTCAGCTCCCCGTCCAGGACGTACTCCCCGTCCTCGACCCTGACACCGGTGGCCCGGTAGGTCATCGTCGGGTACTTCTCGACCTCGAAGAAGTCAGCGGACTTGATGTGCTCGTCGCGCTGCTCGTTGCCGGTGTTGATCGAGCTGAGGTCGATCTCCGCGGTGACGGTCGAGTCGGCCGGGTCGGCTGCGGTCACGAGCTGGCCGCTGAAGGTGGTAAATCGGCCCCTGACCTTGCTCACCATCATGTGCCGGACTGAGAAACCGACCTCGGAGTGGACAGGGTCGATGTTCCAGGTAGCGGCCTCATAGCCGGGAACTGCCGTCTCCGTGGTTGCTGCGGTCAAAGTGATCACTCCCGATGACGTGTGGTTGAATGTTCCCTTGTTGAGTACTCAATGAGTATCATAGCCCGGTGATGGTTGTCAAACGCTCAACTAACTGGGGTATGCTTGTAGCGTGGCCGAATCACAGATTCGCTGGCTGACAGCGGAGGAACAGCATGCGTGGCGGATCTTCCTGACCGCCAGCCAGACGCTGTTCTCTGCTGTCGAAGGCCAGCTGCAACGGGAATCGGGCATTCCGCATGGTTACTACGAAATCCTCGTACGGTTGTCGGAGGCACCGGGCCGTGCCCTGCGGATGAGCCAGCTCGCCGAGGCCTCTACTTCCAGCAAAAGCAGGCTGTCCCACGCTGTCGCCCGGCTCGAGGAGAAGGGCTGGGTAGAGCGCCTCGACTGCCCGACCGACAGGCGAGGCCAGGTTGCTCAGCTGACGGAGGCCGGGTTCGCCATACTCGAGGCGGCCGCGCCCGGCCACGTGGAGCAGGTGCGGCAGTCCCTGTTCGACCTGCTCAGCCCCGAGCAGGTAGCGCAGCTGACGACGATCGGCAAGGCGATCATTGCCGCCGCAGAATCCCCCGTCGGGCCGGGCCTCGGCTGCCCGCTGGAGTGCGAAGGCGACGACCAGGCTGGGGCGGATGAGCAGCCCTGACGCGATGTGATCAGTCGGGAATGAAGATCGCGGTTTCGCGGATCTGCTCCACTTCGCCTGGCGGCAGGTCGAGCACCAGCCCGAGGTCCTCCACGGAGGAGAATCCGCCCGCCGCCGCGCGCTTGCTGACGATCTGGCCGGCCACCTCATCGGTTATGCCCGGCAGGCGGGTGAGCGCTGCGGGCGACGCGTGATTGACATCCACCAGGCCGTAGTCGTCGGCGCCGGCGATGTCGGGCCGACCTAGCCCGATCTCCTTAGCTAATGCCGGCTGCGTGGCCAGCAGTCGCCGTCCCTCGGCCCGCCGCTCGATCCGGATGCGGGCGGCGTCGAGAGCGGGATCGGCCCGGCCGCTGATTCGCCGGACCGCGTCGTCGCTGATGGCGAAGGCATGGACACCGCCACCGATCCAAGCCAGCAGAGCCAGCACGGCCGCTACTCCAGCAGCGGCATCGTTGTGCTGAGCCGTGCTGTCGAGTGTCAGGTAGCCGGCGAGCAACGCCGCGTAGACCGCCGCCCAGGCCAGCCACCGGGGCCGGCGAGCCCGGATCCCGATGTAGACGAACGCGGCCCACGTCGTAAACCCGAGCGGAATCACCAGCAGCAGCCAGGCCTTGCCGCGGAACCGGCCAGGCGTCTGCCGGAGTATCTGCGCCTGCCTGGGACTGAAGCGGGCCTGCCGGAGCTGCTGAGACTTCCCTTTGACGCGTTTCGGTGCCTGTGTCACGCCGTGACGGTACCAAAGGGCGCAGGGCCAGAGACGGCGTTCCTGGCTGACCGCTGGTCAGGCGCCGCTGCCAGCCAGCTGGCCGGCCATTAGGTCCGCGACTCCCGCCGCGACGGCCGGCGGCTCCTCGCGCAGGCCGGCCACAACGCCCTCGCGGTCCAGCTCGCTGCGGTTCTGGCTGAGCTTCTGCTTGGCCTCGATCGAGGTGATGGCCAGCTCAACCCCGACGATCGCGCGCAGCTGGCCGTCGATGTACTCGGGCGGCGCGTCAGTGACAGCCCATGGATGCTCGCGACCGCCCTCGTGCAGCCTGGTGAGCCTGGTGACCAGCGAGCGGAGCCACTCGGTGTCCTGATGGAACGTTACGGTCCCGGTCAGGTGCACAGTCTCGTAATTCCACGTCGGCACCACCCGGCCGTGCCTGGCCTTGGCTTCATACCAGCTCGGGGAGATGTACGCCTGCGGTCCATGCACGATCGCCAGCGCCTCGGCACCGGGAGCGGCGGTCTGCCACTGCGGGTTGGCGATCGCCACGTGCCCGAGTAGCCTGCCGTAGCTGCCGGGGTCCGCCACATCCCCGGGCTCGTCAGCCTCGCCGGCCCGTTCCGGCCGGTCCCAGATGACCGGCAGCAAGGTGGCAACCGGCCTCGTGCCGTCGAAGGTGACAAGGTTGGCGGACTGTGCAGCATCGACGAATGAGGCGATCTGCGCCATGTCGGTCCAGGTGAAATGCCGGGGCAGGTACATGCCTACAGCGTAGGCGCACAGCCGGTCTAACACCTCCCGCCCGTTATGCCGGAGCGAGGCGCGGGAAACCGGTTGGCGCGATGAGCGGCGCGCCGTATATCCTCGGGCCCAACGCGCTGACGGAGACAAGTAGCGCCGGGACCCGTGAGCAGCTGCGAGCCGATGCAGCAGAGAGCCGCCGGAAGCTGAGAAGGCGGCCTCGCGAGCCGGAGGCGAAGACACTCCCGAGCGCGGGGAGGAACGGCAGCCGCCGCCAGCGGCAGGCCCCATGCCCCGCCGGCCAGCCCCCGTGACCGGGCCTAACGAGGTCGCTCCACGGCGAGCCGCAAGGCGACGCCTGGCAGCGGCGAAAGTGCGGTGGCACCGCGAGTTCCCTTATCGCCCGCACTCCCAAGGGGTCGCCACAAATCCCTGCGGGAGCTGTGATGATCTCACGAGTACTATCCCGCGACTTGCCCGAGCACATCGGCGAGCGCGTCACGATCGCTGGCTGGCTGCACCGCCGCCGCGAACTCAAGTCCGTTACCTTCCTGGTCATCCGCGACCGGGCCGGCCTCGCTCAGGTCGTGCTGCCGCCGGGCCAGGCCCTCGACCTGCCCGAGGAAACCGTCCTGGCGGTCGACGGGCTCGTCACGGCGAGCGAACAGGCTCCGGGCGGCGCCGAGCTCACCGAGCCGACGCTCACCGCGCTGTCCGGCCCGGCCGTGCCACCGCCATTCGACCTGTACCGGCCCGCACTCACCGCGACGCTGCCCACGATCCTCGATCATGCGCCAACCACGCTGCGGCACCCGCGGCTGCGGGCCGGGATCGAGATCTCGGCCGCGAGCGTGGCGGGGTTCCGGGCCGCCCTGGACGATCTGGACTTCACCGAGGTATTCACCCCGAAGATCGTCGAGTCGGCCACCGAGTCCGGTGCGAACGTCTTCCGCCTCGACTACTTCGGGCGGCCCGCATACCTGGCCCAGTCGCCGCAGTTCTACAAGCAGGCCATGGTCGGCGTGTTCGAGCGGGTCTACGAGGTTGCCCCGGCATTCCGGGCCGAGCCGTCGGACACCGTGCGGCACCTAGCCGAGTTCACCAGCCTCGACGCCGAGCTGGGCTTCATCACCGACCACCATGACGTGATGGCGGTCTGCCGGACCGCGGTCGCTGGCATGGTCGCATCAATATCGGAACGGACCCGTCCCGAAATAAACCTGCTCGGCGCGTCGCTGCCGACGGTGCCCGCGCAGATCCCGTACGTGCACTTCGCCGACGCGATGGAGCTGATCTCCGAGGCAACTGGCGAGGACGTCACCGGCGAGCCCGACCTTGCGCCCGCGCACGAGCGCTGGCTGTGCGAGTGGTCGGCCCGCGAGTACGGTAGCGAGCTGATCTTCGTCACCGGCTACCCGCTGGCCAGCAAGCCGTTCTACACCTATCCGGACCCGCAGCGACCTGGCTACTCCTATGCGTTCGACCTGCTCTTCCGCGGCACCGAGATCGTGTCCGGCGGGCAGCGGCTGCACCGGCACGAGGACTACCTGGCCGCGCTGGCCGCGCGCGGCGAGGACCCGCGGCCGTACGCGGGCTACCTGCAGGTGTTCGAGCACGGCATGCCGCCGCACGGCGGGTTCGCGATCGGGCTGGAGCGCTGGACGGCGCTGCTGACCGGCGCCGCGAACGTGCGTCAGGTCACGCTCTTCCCGCGCGACCTGCACAGGCTCAGCCCGTAACGAGCCGTCCGAGCGCCGCTGGCCGCTGGTTACGGGGCGACCAGCACCTTGCCTACCGCGCCGGCCTCGACCGCCTGCTGCGCCTGCGCTGTCTGATCCAGCGGGAACCGGATCACCGGCAGCTCGGTCAGCGCGCCGGCCTCGATTGCCCGGTTGATATCGGCAGCCGCCCGATCCAGCGCGGGAGCCGGCACGTTGTACAGCAGGATGAACCGCAGCGTGACGTTCGCGGTCATGCACTTGCGTACTGGGAGTACCGGATCAGCCGGCTCGGCCGCGTAGTCCACGATGTGCGTCTGCGGGCCGGACACCGCGAGGTCGAGTTCCAGGTTGGCCCCGAGGGCCAGCTCCACGATCCGGTCCATCCGGGGAGCGAACGACTTGAGCCGGTCGGCCGCATCGGGATCGCGGTAGTTGACGACCATGTCGGCCCCGGCCCGAGCCGCGAGCTCAGCCTTCTGCGGGCCACTGACGGTGGCAACCACCCTGGCGCCGTAGTGTTTCGCCAGCTCGATCGCGAAGTGCCCGACCGCACCAGCTCCCCCGGCCACCAGCACGTTCTTCCCCTCGACCGGGCCGTCGGCGAATAGGCACCGGTGCGCCGTCATCGCGGGCACGCCGAGGCTGGCGCCCAGCTCGGCCGAGGCGTTGTCCGGAAGCGGCACCGCCTGGCGGGCGGGCACGACCGACCACTCCGCCGCGGTGCCGTAGCGACCGCTTGCGGCCGCCATCCAGGTCCACACCCGCTGCCCGATCCGGCCGGGGTCGACGCCTTCGCCGACGGCGTCGATCACCCCGGTCCCGTCGTGGTGCGGGACCTGGAAGCCGTTGATCGGCCGGGGCGTGGCACCGCTGCGGGACTTCCAGTCGGTCGGATTTACCCCCGACAGCTCGATCCGGACCCGGACCTCGCCCGGGCCGGGCTCGGGACGGTCGATCTCCGTGACCCGCAGCACCTCGGCCGCGGAACCGTAACTGTCATATACCGCTGCTCGCATCGATGATCTCCCTCGGGGTCTGGCTGCCGGGCGCCGGCCGGCAGTCCCGTGTCGTCGTGCGGAGCCCGCCGGCCTGGCCGGGCCGGGTCAGTCCGGCACTGGCACGATCTTGCTGACCTCGGCCAGGTCCGCTTCGGTCGGCTGCCACTCGCCTGCGGCCGCGTTAGCCCTGACCTGCTCGGCCGAGGTGGCCCCGGCGATCACCGAGGTGCAGCCGGGCAGCGCGGCCAGGCCGCCGATCGCGACTTCGAGCAGCGATCTGCCGCGCTGCTGAGCCCATTCGGCGAGCGCCTCGACTTTGTCCAGCTTGTCCGCGGTGATGTAATCGTCGCGCCCCGCCAGCCGCGAGCCCTCGGGCGGCGGCATCCCGCGCCTGACCTTGCCGGACAGCAGCCCGTTAGCGAGCGGGAAGAAGGGCAGCACGCCGAGCCCGTACTGCAGCGCCGCCGGCACGACGTCCGTCTCCGCGGCTCGCTCCAGCAGCGACCAGTGGTTCTGGGCCGAGATGAACGGGACCGCGCCGAGGTCGCGAGCCGCCGCGGCGGCGGCAGCGGTCTGCAGGCCGGAGAAGTTCGAGTGACCGATGTACCTGACCAGGCCGGCCCGGACGAGTTCAGAGAGCGCCTCGAGGGTCTCCTCGATCGGCGTGACGGGATCGGGGGTATGAATCTGGTAAAGGTCTATATAGTCCGTTTGTAGGCGCCGCAGAGAATGCTCGACAGCGCGCCGGATGTAGCCGCGGCCGCCTTTTGCCCCGGCGGCCGGGCCATATCCCATGTCGCTTCCCTGCGAGCCGAATTTCGTGGCTAGCACGACCTGGTCGCGGCGCCCGGCCAGCACCTCGCCCAGGATCTCCTCCGACCGGCCGACGCCGCCGTATGTCTCCGCGGTGTCCAGCAGCGTGATGCCGGCCTCGATCGCGGCGTCGACGACCGCACGGGTCCGCTCGACGTTCAGGCGTCGTCCAAAGTTGTTGCAGCCCAGCCCGACGATCGACACCGTCAGTCCGGAGTTCCCCAGTGCCCTGTAGCGCATGTCCCTGCCCTCGCCCGATGCTGTGTTACTCCGCCGCGATCGTACCGGGCACTGTGGCCTGACCTTGCGGGCGCATGCCACCCCGGCGAAACGCACTGGCCAGGCCACAACTGATCGTTAACATACAAGGGTGGCCTGAAATCGCATTTGAGATATCATTAGTTAAGAGCAAGTTGTCCGCAAGTGCGTGTTGCACTTGTGGGAGAATTAAGGCTCAGAAAGCTCGAGCGGCCTGAACTAATCAGGGGCGCAAGCCACTGCCGGTGACACGATAGTGAAACTGACGCGGCGCATCGGAGGGAGCGCGGCACATGCCTGAGACGATGAGCCAGGGCGGCGACAGCCCCGGCGCGCCCACGGTCCTGCGGATTCTGCTCGGTACTCAGCTCAGGCGGCTCCGCGAGGCACGCGGCATAACTGCCCAGGCTGCGGCCCAGGCCATACGCGGTTCCGAATCGAAGATCAGCAGGATCGAGCTTGGCCGCAACGCCGTGCGCGAGGTCGACATCGCCGACCTGCTCAATCTCTACGGCATCAGCGATCCGGTCGAGCGCGAGCAGCTGCTCACGTTGGCCAGTCAGGCCAACCAGCAGGGCTGGTGGCACCGTTACCAGGACGTGCTGCCAAGCTGGTTCCAGTCCTACATCGGCCTGGAAGAGTCGGCCGAGTCCATCCGCAGCTTCGACACCCAGTTCGTGCCCGGCCTGCTGCAGACCGAGGACTATGCCGTCGGGGTCATCCAGCTAGGTGCCTACACGGCCGAGGACACGGACCGGCTTGTCTACCTGCGGAAGGAACGACAGCGGCGGTTCGCCTCTGGCGGCCTCCGGCTCTGGGCGATCATCGACGAGGTGGCGCTGCGCCGGCCGGTGGGCGGCGTCGCCATGATGCGCGCGCAGTTAGAGCACCTTCTCGACATCTCGGTCCGACCCGGCCTGACGCTGCAGGTCACCCCGTTCCTCACCGGAGCGTCGTATGCGGTGCCTGGCAGCTTCAGCATCCTCAGCTTCGCGACCGATGACCTGCCAGATGTGGTGTACGTCGAGCAGCTCACCAGCGCCATGTACCTGGACAAGCGCGGCGACGTCGACCGCTATGCCGAGGCCATGGATCAGATCTGCGCGACTAGCTTCACACCAGAACAGACCAAAGACCTGATCCACACGATGCTCGCGGATATGGAGGGATCCTTATGAGCGTTATTGGCAACGGCATGGCCGCCAGCGAAATCCCGGCGCGCTGGACGAAGAGCAGCTACAGCGGGCCGCAGGGCAATTGCGTCGAGATCGCGCACCTGCCTGGCGGCGAAGTTGCCGTGCGCAACTCCAGGCACCCGGCAGGCCCGGCACTGCTCTTCACCGCCGACGAGTGGGACGCGTTCCTGAGCGGTGCGCGGGCCGGCGAGTTCGGCGATCCGGCCTGACGTAAGCTGACGCGCCGCTGGCCGGCCCTGGACCGTCATCCAGGCCGGCCGCAGGCCTTGCCTGGCGCGTCAACGGCGAGTGCTGCCCGCAGGGAGCTGTCGGCGGTCGCGATCGGCCCGCCTGGCGACCGCTATCCTGGGGTTGCCTGTCGCCCGCAGTCGCCCGTCACCTAGTCGGTGCTCGCGACGAGCCGGCCTCAGACTCGTCTTGCTGGGCGTCGGGGGATACGGAAATATGGAACCGTGAACGCTATCGCCCATCTCATCGAGGGCTGGTGGTGGCTGATCTTCATTTTCGGCGGCACCATCAGCGGGTCTGTGCGCCAGGCGTTCCGTCACCACCACAAGCGCCGGCTGGCAATCCTCGCGGCCAAGGCCGAGCTTGCCGAAAGCAAGATCGCCGCGACGCGGCCCGCGCCGGACCCGCAGCCTATTTGCGGCTGCAGTCATCACCTCAGCTTCCACAGCCCGGCCACCTCAGCCTGCGCCGTGGATGACTGCCGCTGCCAGCAATACATAGGGCCGGAGCCACTCGGTCGCGTGGTCGCGCTTCCGCTCGTCGATCCGGAGAGGCTGGTCGGCCCGCCGCCGCTCCTGGGCACTGACAAGCTCGACAGCCAGCAGGCCTGATCCGGCGGTTCGCCATCCTGGCCGCGCTTAGCATGCGCCGGCTGCCCAGACTGGCCCGCCGGCATCTCCCGCTCGGCGTCGGCGGGCTGGCCGATGCCGCTTCAGATAACTCTGACGGGCCCCCGACCCGGACCTGGCCGGAGCCGGGGGCCCGTCAGCCTCTGCCCCTCCGGGTCAGCTAACCGGCAGGTCGAAGTCGCCGGCCTTCACGCCGGCGACGAAGGCGGCCCACTCCTCGCGGTCGAAGACGTGCGCAGCCTTGGCGGTGTTCTTGGAGTCACGGACCGCTACCACTCCGCCTGGCAGGTGCGCGACCTGGACACAGGCGGAGTTGTTGCAGGCACGTGCGGTGATCCATGTTGCCTTCGTGAAGTCGTAGTCAGACATGTGGGCATTCCTTTCAGGCGGACTGTGCGGATTCTGAGTAGATCGATTGAATAAGGCGCATTGAGTCAGCGGGCGGGAGTGCCGTCGCCCGCAGCAGGTCGAAGGCCTCGGACCGAGCACGAACCTCGCGCTCCCGCTCCTCTATATACGCCTGTCCGGTGACGCCTTCTGAATAGACGACGTCGGGATCGAAGCGCTCGGGGAATTCGATAATGGCGAATGGACCACCGAGCCCGGGATGCAGACCGCTGCCAAAGGTAAGGATCTGCAGGGTGACGTTCGGCCAGGTGGCCGCGTCACACAGATGCTCAAGCTGGCGCAGCGTCAAGTCGGCCGGACCTGTCATCCGGCGCAGCACTGCCTCGTCGAGAATTATCCACAGCTCGAGCGGATCGACTCGTAGAAGCACTTCCTGCCGCTGCAACCGCAGCGCCACCAGCCGATCGATCTCTTCCGGAGTCTGCCGTCTGCGAACGGTCGTCATGACCGCGCGGGCATAGTCCTCCGTCTGCAACAGCCCATGAACTACCTGAGCCTCATACACCCGCAGCGAGGCGGCCTCGGCCTCCAGTCCGACGTAGATGCCGAACCCCGTCGGCAGCACGCCATCCCAGACGGTCCACCACCCCTTGCGATGGCCTTCCCTGGCCATCTCCATCAGAATCTGGCGCTGCGACGGGTCATCCACGCCGTAAAGCTCAAGCATGGAATTCAGGTACGCGGTCCTGGTCGGGGCCTTGCCGGTCTCTATCCTGGACAGCGTCGAAGGTGCCAGGCCAAGCCGTTCGGCGACCTCTTCTAACTTGATGGACTGCGACTCGCGCAGCCGCCGTAACTCGCTGCCGAGCCGACGACGTCGAACTGTCGGGCCTACCGTCACGGCCAACTCGCCCCCTCTGGAAAGGGCGCAACTCTGGTGAGCCTCGTGCGAGGCCAGGGCTGCCTGATGCAACTGCTTGCCATTACGATACACGAATTTGGTAGTTGTTGTGAGATCCCATGTGAGATTTCGTGGCTGTGATTTGTGCTATGCACTTGCGTGCGATGCATCCTCACATCATCATGGACATGCAGAAGGCGTCGTTCCCGCCGCCATCGCGCTTAGGCTCGGGGCCGCCGCTAATGGTGCGTGAATGGATGATTAGGCCGTTTTCGTACGCGGCGCGGGAGGAGCGACCGGGATGGCACCCACCGCCACTCGGACTAGCGATGCCACCAAGGATCTCGCTATGATGGCCGGCGCTGCCGTTCTAGGCGGGCTCACCATTCCTGGTCGGCCCGAGCACGTACGAGAGGCCCGTGCCTTCGTGGCCAAGGCGCTAGGCGAGTTACATCCAAGCCTGGACACAGCAGTCCTGCTCACCTCGGAGCTTGTCACCAACGCGGTCATGCACAGCAGTTCGCGCTGCGTCGGCGGGTCGGTCGGCATAGTCATCATGGAGTCGGCGGGAGGCCTGCGGATCGAGGTCGCGGACGAGGGCTCAGATCTAAGCTCGCCAGTTGTCAGGGGCGATGTCTTTGCCTCGGACGGGCACGGCCTGTTCCTGGTCCAGACCCTGGCGGACCAGTGGGGCTACCTGCGAGACGACAACGGGACCACGGTCTGGTTCTGGATCGCACGAGCCAGCGCGACCTGACTCGAATGCAGCACACTATGGCACCCCGCGGTCTCGACTGCTGCGGCGGCCGCTAGCTCCGGCCCGGGCCGCGGGCCGCCCGGCCGGACGGTCCGGACCGCTTCTCCCGCAGCCGCATCGATACGTGCACCGGAGTACCCGCGAAGCCGAACTCCTCGCGCAGCCGCCGCTCGAGGAAGCGCCGGTACCCGGCTTGCAGGAAGCCGCTTGTGAACAGGACGAAATGCGGCGGCCTGGTGCCGGCCTGGGTCGCAAACATGATCTTCGGCTGCTTGCCGCCGCGCACTGGCGGCGGCGTGGCCGCGAGCAGCGCCGTTAGCCAGGCATTCAGCCGACCGGTCTGCACTCGGGTCTCCCAGCTTTCCAGCGCCAGCTCGAGCGCCGGGACCAGCCGGTCCACGTGCCAGCCGGTCTTGGCCGATATGTTGACCCGCGGGGCCCAGCGCGCGTTATGCAGCTGCCGGTCGATTTCGGAGTCCAGGAACTCCCGCCGGTCCGCGTCCACCAGGTCCCACTTGTTGTAGGCGATGATCAGAGCCCGCCCGGCGTCGATGACCATCGAGATGATGCGCAGATCCTGCTCGGCCAGCGGCTCGCTGGCATCCACAAGCACGACCGCTACCTCGGCCCGCTCCAGCGCGCGCTCAGTTCGCAGTGCGGCAAAATAGTCCGCGCCCTGGGTTTCCCTGACCCGCCGCCTGATTCCCGCAGTGTCGACGAAACGCCAGGTCTTGCCGCCCAGCTCGATCAGCTCGTCGACTGGATCGCGGGTCGTGCCCGCAACCGGGTCGACCAGCACTCGCTCCTTGCCAGCCAGTTTGTTAAGCAGGCTGGACTTACCCACGTTCGGGCGGCCGATGAGCGCCACCCGGCGCGGTCCGCCCTCCGCCTCGTCGCGTTCGGCCGGCGCCTCCGGCAGCGCGGTCAGGATCGCATCCAGCAGGTCCCCGCTGCCACGGCCGTGCAGCGCACTGACCGGTACCGGCTCGCCAAGCCCGAGCGACCACAGCGAGTGCACCTCGGGCTCGCCCGGCGCGTCGTCCACCTTGTTCGCGGCCAGCACCACCGGCTTGCGGGACCGCCGCAGCACGGCGGCGACGGCAGCGTCGGCGTCGGTCACGCCGACCACGGCATCGACGACGAATAGCACCGCGTCGGCCGCGTCCACTGCCACCCTGGCCTGCGCCGCCACCCTAGCGGCCAGCGCCGGGGTGCCCTCGACCGACGGCTCCCAGCCGCCCGTATCGACCAGCGTGAAGGCACGGCCTCGCCAGTTCGCGTCGTAGGTCACCCGGTCACGGGTCACGCCCGGCACGTCTTCCACGACGGCCTGCCTGCTGCCGAGGATCCTGTTCACCAGCGTGGACTTGCCCACATTGGGCCGGCCGACGACCGCGAGCACGGGGGCGGGCGAGCCCTGCCTGTCGTCGCGCTCGGGATCAGCCACGGGACACCGCCAGCCAGCCCCTGGCCATCCGCACGATCTCGCCGACAACATCGTCGAGGCCGATTCCCGTCGTGTCGATCTCCACCGCGTCTGCTGCCCTGACCATCTGCGCCGCGTCGCGCTTGTCTCTGCGGTCCTGCTCCCGCCGGACCGTAGTCACCGTGGCCGCCGGATCTTCGGCCAGGTCGGCGCTGCGGCGCTGTGCCCTGGCGTGCTCGGAGGCGGTGAGGAACACCTTGACCGGCGCGTGCGGCGCGACGACAGTGCCAATGTCGCGTCCTTCCGCCACGATTCCGGCACCCGCGGCCACCGCCTCCGCGATCATCTCCTGCTGCATGGCGATCAGGACCCGGCGCACCTGCGGGATCGCTGCCACCGTGCTCACGGCGTTGGACACCTCGCGGGTCCTGATCGGTCCCGCCACGTCGATGCCGTTAACCAGGATCCGCGGTGCTTCCGGGTCGGTCCCCACGGTCAGGACAGGCTCGTCCAGCCGCGCGACGACCGCGGCGGCATCGGCGGGATCTACCCGCTGGCCGAGCAGCCACCAGGTCAGGGCCCGGTACATCGCGCCCGTGTCCAGGTAGCGCAGGCCAAGCGCCTCGGCAGTCCGCCTGGCCGCGCTGGACTTGCCCGACCCGGACGGGCCGTCGACCGCGATAACCAGGCCTGGCCTGAGCGCACGGGATAGATCGCCCAGACTGGCTGATACCGCGCTAGCCGCTGATTCGGTCACTATGAGATGCTACCGGCGGACCGGCCAGCCCTCCGCAGCGAGCACCGCGGACAGCTCCGCTGCGGCCTCCGGCCGCACGGAAAGCTCCGCGACTCCGACCGCCAGGCCGGGGGAATGCTCGATGCCCACGTCCTCGACGTTGATGCCCGCCTTGCCTGCCGCCTGAAACAGCCGGGCAAGCTCCCCCGGCCGGTCAGGGATGATGACCTGCACGATCGCGAAGTCGCGAGCTGGACCGCCGCGCTTGCCCGGAATCCGACCGACCCCCGCCGCCCCCCGCGCTAGCAAGTCGGCCAGGTCCTTGCCTGCGGGCTCGTCGCCCTCGGCTACCCGGTCAAGCGCTGCCGCCGCATGCTCCAAGTCGGCGGCGACCTGCCGCAGCACCCGGCCCGCCGGGCCGGCATTAGCAGCCAGAATCTGCAGCCACATGCTCTGGTCCCCGGCTGCGATCCTGGTCACGTCCCGCAGGCCCTGCCCGGCCAGCGCGAGCGCACCGGGCGGGGCCGGTTCCAGCCTGGCCGCCATCGCCGCCGCGACTACATGCGGGGCATGCGACACCAGCGCCACCCACTGATCGTGCTCAGCCACGGAGATCTGCACGGGCTGGGCGCGGCACGCCAGGGACAACCCCGTTACGAGAGAAATTGCATTCCGATCCTGGCCGGCTAGCGGGCAGATAACCCACGGCCTGCCGAGGAACAAATCGGCCTTCGCTGCGGCGGGCCCGGAACGTTCGCGCCCGGACAGCGGATGGCCGGGCACGTAGCTGGCCAGATCGCAGCCGAGGTCACGGGCCTGGCCGACCGGCAGTTCCTTGACGCTGGCCACGTCGGTGTAGCAGCGGGCGAGCCCGCGTTCCTGGGCGGCAGCCAGCTCGGCAGCGACCGCGGCAGGCGGCACCGCGAGCACCGCGATATCGGCCGGCCCGTCCGGCAGTCCGCCGGGCGGCAGCAGCGCGCCTGCACCGATGCCGGCCGCCAGCTTCGCCGATTGCGGATCCCGGTCCTGCAGCCAGACGGGGATGTCGCGCTCGCGCAGCGCCAGGGCGACCGAGGTACCGATCAGGCCAGTGCCGATCACGATCACACTGCGCGGCTCCTGCGCGCCGGGGTGCGGGTGCGTGCGCTCCCCCGGCTGGTCGAGCGGCTCGCTCATTGCGCGATGTCCAGCCGCAGCGCCGCCGCGCCGCGCAGGTACACATGCTGCACCGAGGACCGCGGCTTGTCCGTCTCGATGTGCATCATCAGCCGGACCACGCGCGGCATCGCACCGGGAACGCTGATCTCCGCACCGCAGAGCAGCGGTACCTCCTGGAAGCCGAGCTGGCGGGCGGCGAGCGCGGGGAACTCGGCGTTCAGGTCGCCGGTGGCAGTGAAGATAACGCTGATGACGTCGTCGGTGCTCAGCCCGTTGCGCGTCATCACCTCGGTCACCAGCTCCGCCGTGCCGGCCAGGATCTCTTCCCTGTCGTTACCTGCCACCTGCACCGCTCCCCGCACAGCCCGGACGGCCACGTGCCTTCCCTTCCCGCCTGGCGTTCGCGCCTGGCGCCTCACCCGCACTTACCTGCTACATGCCGACGGCGGCGTACAGGTCCCCGACTTCCTTGACTGACAACTGCCTGGTCATGCCCGGTTTGAGCGAGCCTAGCGAAATCGGTCCGACGTGCGTGCGAACGAGCCTGGTCACGGGATGGCCTGCCGCCGCCAGCATCCGCTTCACGATGTGCTTGCGCCCCTCGTGCAGTGTGATCTCCACCAGCGCGCGGTCGCCGAGGCGCTCCACGACCCGGAACTTGTCCGCGCTGGCGACGCCATCCTCCAGCTCGACGCCGCTGATGAGCTGACGGCCAAGATCTCGCGGCACCGCGCCCGATACCTCGGCGAGATAGGTCTTCGGTACGCCGAACCGCGGGTGCGCCAGCCGGTGCGCCAGCTCGCCGTCGTTGGTCAGCAGCATCAGGCCCTCGGTGTCGTAGTCGAGCCTGCCGACGTGGAAGAGCCGTTCGGTCACGTCGCCGAGCAGGTCGGCCATGGTGGGCCTGCCTCGGCTGTCGGACATGGTGGTAAGCACCCCGGCGGGCTTATTCAGCGCCACGTAGACGAGGTCCTCACGGGCCGGAATGCGCCGACCGTCAACCCGGATGACCTGGTGCTGGGGATCGACCCTGGCCCCGTACCTGCGGACCACCTCGCCGTCGACCTCGACCCTGCCCGCGCCGATCAGTTCCTCGCAGTGCCTGCGGCTGCCGATTCCCGCGGCCGCGAGCACCTTCTGCAGCCTGACCCCGCCCGGCACGTCGGTGAGCGAGTCACGCTGCCCGCCGTCCTCCGCACCCCAGTCGTCATCGCTCCAGTCCTCGTCGTCGCGGCCTTCGTCGTCGTGACCGGCCTGGTCCTGGTCGGGTCCTGGCTGGAGTCCGGCCGACCTTGACCCGGCCGGATGCGATCTTGATGCATTCGGCCCTGGTCGGCCAGGCCGCCCGCTGTCACTACCTCGCGCGCTCATGACCTGGATCCAGCTCGTCGTCTAGATTGTCGGGCAGGAACGGCGCAAGATCCGGCAGTTCCGACAGTCGGGCCAGGCCAATTCGCTCCAGGAAGTAACCCGTCGTCTGGAACAGGATGGCCCCGGTCTCCGGATCGCTGCCTGCCTCCTCGACGAGGCCGCGCAGGACGAGCGTGCGCATGACCCCGTCGCAGTTCACCCCGCGTACCGCCGACACCCTCGCCCGGCTGACCGGCTGCCGGTATGCGACCACCGCAAGCGTCTCCAGCGCGGCCTGCGTCAGCCTGACCTCCTGGCCGTCGCTGACGAACCGCTCGACCACCGCCGCGCACTCGTCCCTGGTGTAGAACCGCCACCCGCCGGCCACCTCACGCAGGTCGAAGCCGCGCTGCTCGGCGGTGTAGGAGCCGGCCAGCTCGCGCAGTGCTGCCGACACCTCCTCGGCCGGCCGCTGCACGATCTGCGCCAGCAGGTTCTCCGCCACTGGCTCGTCAGCAACCAAGAGGATCGCCTCGATGCAGGCCCGCAGTCCTGGTCCGGCCGGGGCGTCGCCGACGGGCCTGGCGTCATCGCCGCCGCCTGGGCCGGGCGCTGTTTCGTCGCGCTCCTGCTGCCAGTCGTCGCGCTCCTGCTGCCAGTCGTCGCGCTCCTGCTGCCAGTAGTCGCGCTCCTGCTGCCGGTCGTCGTGCGCCGACCAGGCGGCTGCAGGTCCGTCAAGCATCGTCGCGCTCGTCTTCCTCTTCTGGGCGGGCCGACTCGGCCACCTCGCCGGGCTGGCTGAGATCGGCGTGCTGCGCCAACGACACGTAGAGGTCGCCAAGCGGGGCAACCTGATCGAGGCCCACCCGGCCGTCCCGGTACAGCTCCAGGACCGCCAGGAACCGCGCCACTACCTCATAGGTGCCCGCGGAATCGGCGATCAGCTGGCGGAACGTGGCGCGCTGCAGCGAGCGCAGCCGTGCTAGCAGTATCTCAGCCTGCTCGCGCACAGACGTGCGCGGGACGTGCAGATGCGCGGTCGAGACCGTGGGCGGCCGGCGTGGTGCCAGCACCCGTGCCGCGATCGCGGCGAACTCGGCGGGTCCCAGCCCGAGCAGCACTTCGGGCAGCAGGGCGGCGAACTGCGGCTCCATCGGCACCCGGCGCGGGAATCTCCTGGCCTCAGCCGCCATCCGGCCTGCCAGTACGACCGCGACCTCCCGGTATGCCCGGTACTGCAGCAGTCGCGCGAATAGCAGGTCCCTGGCCTCAAGCAGAGCCAGGTCTTCCTCGTCGTCCACCTCGCCGGCCGGCAGCAGCCGCGCGGCCTTGAGGTCGAGCAAAGTGGCCGCCACCACCAGGAAATAGCTCGCCTGGTCCAGGTCCCAGCCGTCCGCTAGCGCCCTGATGTAGCCGATGAACTCGTCCGTGACGCTGGACAGCGCGATCTCGGTGATGTCCAGCTTGTGCTTGGAGATCAGCGCCAGCAGCAGGTCGAACGGACCCTCGAAGACGTCGAGGTGCACCTGGAAGCCGCTGCCGGCCGGACTGGCCTCGCCAGGCAGCACAGGCTCGATTGGCTCGCTAGTCGTCATGCTGGTCATTGAGATTCCGCCGCCGCCAACTATGATGCGGCCGCTGCCGCCCCCCGTCGCCGAGGTTACCCGAAACGGTCACGTCCCATCCCGCAGCCGCCGAGCCACCACGCTGTCCTCCCCCGTCGCCTCCAGGTCGGCGAGCAGGACCGCCAGAGCCTCGCGAACGATCCGACCGCGATCCACGGAGATGCCATATGACCGCAGCGCCAGCCGGGCTCGCTCCAGCTCCATCAGCTCGGCGCCGGACAGGTATACGGTGATCTTCTGAGAGTGACTCTCGCGGCCACTGGCCTGGCGCTCAGTCTCCGGGGCAGGACTGCGCGCAGTCGCGCGCAGTAGCTCCGCGACGCCCGGCAGGCTTACCCGGCGTGAGCGGGTCCCGCGGGAACGCCCCGACGCCACCGATCCAGTACCTCCTTGGCCAGCTCCCGATATGAGCTGGCGCCGTTGCACGCTGGGTCGAACCGGGTGATGGGTTCTCCGGCAACCGTAGCGTCAGGGAAGCGCACTGTCCGGCTGATGACCGTGTGGAACACCTGGTCACCGAAGCCCTCGACCACGCCCGCAAGGACTTCCCTCGTATGCAGCGTCCGCGAGTCGTACATTGTCGCCAGCAGTCCGTCGATGGCGAGCTTCGGGCTGAGCCTGGTCGACACCTTGTCGATGGTCTCCATCAGCAGGGCGACCCCCCGCAGCGCGAAGTACTCGCACTCCAGCGGGACGAGCACGCCGTCCGCGCACGCCAGTGCGTTGACCGTGAGCAGGCCGAGTGAGGGCTGGCAGTCGATCAGGATGATGTCGTAGTCAGGAATCACCGGCTGCAGCACCCGGCCGAGCACGAACTCCCTGCCCACCTCGTGCACCAGCTGAACCTCGGCACCGGACAGGTCGATGTTGCTGGGCAGCAGGTCCATGCCCTCGAGCCTGGTCTTGATCACCACGTCGTGCGCGGTGATCCCGCGCTCCATCAGCAGGTTGTAGACAGTCCGGTCCAGCTCATGCGGCTGGATGCCAAGCCCGACCGACAGCGCCCCCTGCGGATCGAAGTCCACCAGCAGCACCCGGCGACCCTGCTCGGCCAGGGCGGCGCCAAGGTTGATCGTGGTCGTTGTCTTGCCGACGCCGCCCTTTTGATTACAGACGGCCGCAATGCGCGCGGGGCCGTGCACGAGCAGCGGCTCGGGATCCGGGAATACCGGCACTGGCCGACCAGTGGGGCCCCGCCGACCGGGCCTGGCCTCCAAGATCTGGGATGCTGCCACAGCTACCGCACCTCCCGGCGGCTGGCGCCGAATGCACTCACTGGAACCTGGACTCTAGGGCCTGCCGGCCTGACCGGCAAGCCGACGCACCGCTCCGCGCCAAATGAGCTGCATGCCGGAGCTAACCGGAGCGCACCTGCTGGTGCCTTTGCCGGGAACGGGCTGTGCCGCGCTTCGGTGAGCCCGTGACCGCGGGAAATCAGGCCGGATCGCTTGGCCGGCCGGCATTGCCCGGGTCGCCAGCTCGAAGCCGATGTCAGTCAGCCGATCGCGCGCGGATGCGCAGCTGCGTACACCTCGCGCAGCTTGTCGACGGTGACGAGCGTGTAGATCTGCGTGGTGGTGACCGAAGCGTGGCCGAGTAGTTCCTGTACCACCCGGACGTCGGCGCCGCCATCCAGCAGGTGCGTGGCGAACGAGTGCCGCAGCACGTGCGGCGACACCTCGGCGAGCCCGGCCCGCGCGGCCGCCGCCCGCAGCGCGCCCCAGGCTCCCTGCCGGGTCAGCCGGCCGCCGCGGGCATTCAGGAACAGCGCCGGGCTCGCGGCTACCCGTCCAGATGAGGCCGCGAGCGCGGGCCTGGCCCGGACCAGATACGCCTCGACCGCATCCCTGGCGAACCTCCCGACGGGCACGAGCCGCTGTTTGCCGCCTTTGCCGTTCAGCCGCACCGTGGTCGGCATCGCTGCGGACCTGGACTCCGCAGACAGCTGAAGGTCGTCCACGTCCAGCCCGACCGCCTCGGAGATCCGCGCACCGGTGCCGTACAGCAACTCGAGCAGTGCCCGGTCGCGCAGCGCCGCCGGGCCGGTCTGCGCGGCCGCCAGCAGCCGTTCCACGTCCGGGACCGAGATGGCCTTCGGGAGCCGCCGTGGCGGGGTAGGCGGCCGGACGATCCTGGCCGGGTCGTCCGGTGCCATCCCCTCCGCCAGGGCGAACGCATGCAGGCCTCGCACCGCCACCACCGCCCGGCCTGCCGAGCTAGCCGCTAGCGGTGGATGCTCACCATCGCCTTCGCGCAGTCCGGCCAGGAAGTCGGCCACGTCCTGGGTACTGACGTCGGCGATCTCGACCCGGCCGCGGCTGGCGAGCGCGGCCCCGTATCGGTTTAGGTCGCGCCGGTATGCCTCCAGCGTGTGTGTGGCCAGGCCGCGCTCGACCGCCAGGTGGTCGAGGTAGACGTTAATCGCCTCGGCGGTGGCCGTCAGCTGAGCACCTCGGCCAGCGTCGCTGCCGGCAGGCCGTGCGCGTCGGCGACAGGCTGACAGGTCACCTGACCCTCGTGCGTGTTGAGGCCGAGCGCGAAGGACGGATCGCGCCGCAGCGCCTCGCGCCAGCCGCGGTTGGCGATCTCGACCACGTACGGGAGCGTCACGTTCGTCAGCGCGAAGGTCGAGGTGTGCGGCACCGCGCCGGGCATGTTCGCGACGCAGTAGAAGATCGTGTCGTGCACCCGGTAGGTCGGCGCGGCGTGCGTAGTCGGGTGTGAGTCCTCGAAGCAGCCGCCCTGGTCGATGGAAATGTCGACCAGCACGGCACCGGACTTCATCCGCGACACCAGCTCATTGGTGACCAGCGTCGGCGCCTTCGCGCCCGGCACGAGAACGGCCCCGATGACCAGGTCCGCGTCGATCACAGCGCGCTCGATCTCGTACAGGTTGGACGCCACAGTCTGGCAATGACCCTGGTAGATCGCGTCCGCCTGGCGCAGCCTGGCTATGTTCTTGTCGACCAGCAGCACCTCGGCCTGCATGCCGAGCGCGATCGCCGCGGCGCTCATGCCCGACACGCCGGCGCCGAGCACGACCACCTTCGCCGCATAGACGCCGGAGACGCCGCCCATGAGCACGCCCCGGCCGCCGCCGTCCCGCTGCAGGTGATGCGCGCCAACCTGGGGC
This sequence comes from uncultured Actinomycetota bacterium, assembly GCA_963719765.1. GTDB lineage: Bacteria > Actinomycetota > Actinomycetes > Streptosporangiales > Streptosporangiaceae > JAJYUU01. The sequence continues at coordinate 370,931 of CAVRCW010000005.1, read as the reverse complement.
GCCATCCGGCCAGCGACCTCTGACATCGGCGCGAGCAGGGGCAGCAAGCCGTCGGGCAGCTGGACAGTCTCATACGCGATGGCCGTAGTACCCGACTCGAGCAGCGCGTCGGTACACGGCCGGCTAGCCGCCAGGTGCAGGTAGGTGAACAGAACCTGGTCCTTGCGCATCCGGTGGTATTCCTCCGCCACCGGCTCCTTGACCTTCAAAATCAGGTCGGCTGCCTGCCACACGTCGTCCGCGGTCGGCAGGATCCGGGCTCCGGCGGCCACGAAGTCTGTGTCCGGGATGGCCGAGCCGACGCCTGCGTCCAGTTCGATGAAGACATCGTGGCCGCTCCTGGCCAGCTCGTTGACCCCCGCAGGCGTGATGGCCACGCGGTACTCGTTGTTCTTGACTTCCTTAGGAACGCCGACCTTCATTGGCCCGTTTCCCTTCCTCGCCTGCCGAACCGCCCGGCCCGATGCCGGCCTGCTGCCCGCCTCAACTCGCTCGCCGTCAGAGGGTCTCCGGGTCGTCCGGCCGCCGAAGCGCCGCGAACCCTTCCCTTCGAGCCGCATACGCGGACAAGATCCCCAAAATCGCTACACCATTATGCAGATCGCCAGAGAGCGCACCCGCTACCGCCTCGTCGAGCGGGACCCAGGCCACCGTCAGATACGCCTCCTCGTGCTCAGGAACATACTCGCGCTCTGCCTGAGGGACCACCGTGAGATCACGGGCCAGGAAGATCCGCAGCTTCTCGGTGCTGATGCCGGGCGAGGACAGGAAGTCGGTCAGCACCCGCCAGTCCTCAGCTAGGCATCCCGCCTCTTCCAGCAGCTCTCGCCTGGCGGTCTCCGCAAGTGGCTCGCCCGCAACGTCGCGCAGGCCCGCCGGAATCTCCCACAGCAGCGCCCCTGCCGGGTGGCGGTACTGACGGATCAGCAGTACCCGGTCCGCCTCGTCGATGGCCACGACCGCCACTGCGCCCGGGTGCTCGACTACCTCTCGGCCGGCCAGGGAGCCGTCTGGCATCCGCACCGTGTCCCGCCGCAGTGTCACGATCTTGCCGCGCGTCAGCACGACGGACTCGGTGACCGGCCACGCCCCGGCCGTGTCGCGGATCTGCATCACCGGTTCCGCTCAGGCACTCGCGGCCGGCCTGGCGGCAGCGGTGATGCCATCGCTGACGGGCACTGCGCGGCTGCGCTCCAGCGCCGCCGCCACCAGCCCGCTAAACAACGGGTGCGGCCGCGTCGGCCGGGACAGCAGCTCCGGATGGGCCTGGGTGGCAACGAAGTACGGGTGCATCTCCCGCGGCAGCTCGATGAACTCGACCAGGCGGCCATCCGGGGACAGCCCGGAGCAGCGCAGCCCGGCCTTCTCGAGATCCTCCCGGTAGGCGTTGTTGACCTCATACCGGTGGCGGTGCCGTTCCTGCACGACTGGCTCGCCGTACAACTCGCGGACCATGCTGTCCTCGGCCAGGAACGCCGGGTACAGGCCCAGCCGCATGGTGCCGCCCATGTCGCGCTCGCCCGCGACGACGTCCTCCTGGTCTGCCATCGTGGCGATCACCGGATGTACCGTGTCCGGGTCGAACTCGGCGCTGTTGGCGCCGTCCAGCCCGGCCAGGTCACGTGCCACCTCGATGGCCATGCACTGCAGCCCGAGGCACAGCCCGAGAATCGGGATGCCGTTCTCCCTGGCATACCTGACCGCGCCGATCTTGCCTTCGATGCCGCGCACGCCGAAGCCGCCGGGTACCAGGATCCCGTCCACGTCCGATAGCTGCCGATCGGCGCCGTCGGCGGTCTGGCAGTCATCGCTTGGCACCCAGCGAATGTTGACCCGGACGTCGTGAGCGAAACCGCCAGCCCGCAGCGCCTCGGCCGGCGACAGGTACGCGTCCCGCAGGTCGACGTACTTGCCGACAAGCGCGATGGTCACCGTGCGCGCGGGCCGGTGCACCCGGCGCAGAAGTTCGTCCCAGTCACTCCAGTCCACGTCCCTGAACGGCAGGCCCAGCCTGCGCACCACATACGCGTCCAGGCCCTCCGCGTGCAGAACCTTGGGGATGTCGTAGATGGACGGGGCATCCGGGGCGGACACCACGGCCTCCTCGTCGACGTCGCACATCAGGCTGATCTTCCGCTTCAGCCCGTCACTGATCGGCCGGTCCGACCTGCACACGATCGCGTCGGGCTGGATCCCTATGCTGCGCAGGGCCGCAACCGAATGCTGGGTTGGCTTGGTCTTGAGCTCGCCGGACGGGCCGATGTAGGGCAGCAGCGACACATGCAGGAAGAAGCAGCGGTCCCGGCCGATCTCGTGGCGGATCTGCCGGATTGCCTCCAGGAACGGCTGTGACTCGATGTCGCCGACCGTGCCGCCAACCTCGGTGATAACCACATCGGTTTCCGGGCCGGCCATCTCCCGGATCCGGGCCTTGATCTCGTTAGTGATGTGCGGGATCACCTGCACCGTGTCGCCGAGATAGTCACCCCGCCGCTCCCTGGCGATCACGTGCGAGTAGATCTGGCCGGTGGTCACGTTCGCCGAGCCAGGCAGTCTGATGTCGAGGAAGCGCTCGTAGTGGCCGACATCCAGGTCGGTCTCCGTGCCATCGTCGGTGACGAACACCTCACCGTGCTGGAACGGATTCATGGTGCCGGGGTCGACATTGAGGTAGGGGTCGAGCTTCTGCATGCTGACCCGAAGACCCCGCAGCTTCAGCAGCCTGCCGATGCTGGAGGCGGTCAGTCCCTTGCCGAGGCTGGACGCAACTCCTCCCGTTACGAACAAATGCCGTGTCGTAACGGGCCTGGACGCGTGATGTGACATCGCCAATGAGGCTCCCGTGGTCAGATTCGGCGGAATATCCCGCTCGCCCACGGGGTCTCAGGATATCAGGCCCAGTCCCCTGCAGCTGATCAGACACGATGGCGGGCTATCTGCCCAGCTAGGGGCCCGCACTAGGAGTGCTCGGGCAGTTCGTGATTGCGTAATGCCGCCCGTCGCATGGCGGCATTTTGCTGCTCCGGCTGCGTGGATGCCTCGGGTTTGTGCGCTTCTCCTGCTTCCCCGAATCTGGCGAGCGCTACCGCGCAGGCCACGGCGAGCCCGAAGCCGAGCACCGCCACCGCGGTCAGCCCGTGCCGGGTGGAGTCACCAAGGAAGATCACGCCGACGACCGCGGGCGGCATGGTCTCAGCCAGGATGACCCCCGCCGTTGCAGTGGTAACGCTGCCGCCTTCAAGCGCCGCCGCATACAGCATGAACGAGACAATTCCGGCCGCAGCAAGGGTGTACGTGGCTGGGTTGCGGATGAGCTGGCCAGGAGAGAAGCCCGGCAGGATCCGGGCCGAGACGGCCAGGACGGCATAGCCCAGTCCGGCTATGGCACCCAGCAGCGGCGTCCGGAGCGGATTATGCAGCCGGGCGCACGCTATTCCGGCCAGGGCCACCCCGGCGACCGCCACGATCAGGCCGAGCTGGAAGGCCCAGCCAACCGTCTTCGCGCCCTGCGCGCCCGCCGAGGATCCGAGCAGCCCGACCCCGACTACCACCCCGGCGACCGCGAGCCACTCCCGCCCTGACAGCCGGACCTTCATCAGCCAGGCCGCGAAGACGGCGGTAACCGCAAGGTTGGAGGCGATGATGGCCTGCACGGCGAATAGCGGCAGTCGCCGCAGCGCCACCAGCTGGGCCACGAACCCGACCAGGTCGATGCCGATGCTGGCCAGGAACGGCCCCTGCCGGAGCATCCGGATGATCAAGCCAGGATCGACGCCCTGGCCCGCCTCGCTGGCCGCTGCGGTGCGATTGCTCGCGGCCCGGACGGCGATCGCCTGCATCACAGACGCGATCCCGTAGCAGAGGGCCGCCACTAGAGCAGCCAGCAGGCTCGCCAACATACTCCGACCCTACGCCGCCGCGAACCTGAACGTTTGCTCGATGCCAGCCAAGTGGACACCGCTGACAGCGCCGCAAATACTTGTGCGGTTTATGCCCTGTACAGGGATTTCTCTTGGCCGACGCCGGGCTACTGACCGGTAGTTCCGAATCGGCCGGGCTGGCTAGACTCCCGCCGCCTGCATTCCCCGCAGCTCATGCTTGAGCTCGCGTATCTCGTCGCGGATCCGGGCGGCTACCTCGAACTGCAGCTCGGCTGCGGCCGCGTGCATCTGCTCGGTCAGCTCGCTGATCAGGGCAGCCAGGTCCGCCCTGGCCGGCCCGCCGCCAGCAGCGTCCTTGGCCGCGGCGGCCGCGGCCCTGGCCCTGGACGCGACGCCCGGCACCGGCGCCTTGCCCCGGCTCTGCTGCCGTCCGGATCCGCCGAGCAGCTTCTCGGTATCGGCGTCCTCGCGGGCCAGCTGGTCCAGGATGTCGGCGATCCGCTTGCGCAGCGGCTGCGGGTCCACGCCCTTCTCCCTGTTGTAGGCGATCTGCCGGTCCCGCCGACGGTTGGTCTCGTCGATCGCGCGCTGCATCGACGGGGTGACCTTGTCGGCATACATATGCACCTGGCCGGACACGTTCCTCGCGGCTCGCCCGATCGTCTGGATCAGCGACGTCCCCGAGCGCAGGAAACCTTCCTTGTCCGCGTCCAGGATCGCGACCAGCGACACCTCGGGCAGGTCTAGGCCCTCTCGGAGCAGGTTGATGCCGACCAGCACGTCGTACTCGCCCATGCGCAGCTCGCGCAGCAGCTCGACCCGCCGCAGGGTGTCCACCTCGCTGTGCAGGTAGCGCGCCCGGATGCCGAGCTCCAGCAGGTAATCGGTGAGGTCCTCGGCCATCTTCTTCGTCAGCGTGGTGACCAGGACCCGCTCGGACTTCTCGGCCCGTTCCCTGATCTCCCCCACCAGGTCATCGATCTGGCCCTTGGTCGGCTTGATGATCACCTCCGGGTCGATGAGCCCGGTCGGCCTGATCACCTGCTCGGTCACCTCGCCGCCGGTTCGCTGCAGCTCGTAAGGCCCGGGCGTCGCCGACAGGTACAGGGTCTGGCCGATCCGGTCGCCGAACTCACCCCACGTGAGCGGCCTGTTGTCGATGGCGCTCGGCAGCCGGAATCCATGGTCCACGAGCACCCGCTTGCGCGAGACGTCGCCCTCGTACATGGCGCCGATCTGCGGCACGGTGTTGTGCGACTCATCCACCACCAGCAGGAAGTCCTCGGGGAAGTAGTCGAGCAGAGTGTTCGGCGGGCTGCCGGCCTCACGGCCGTCGATGTGCCGCGAGTAGTTCTCGATGCCCGAGCAGCTGCCGACCTGGCGCATCATCTCGATATCGTAGGTGGTGCGCATCCGCAGGCGCTGCGCCTCCAGCAGCTTGCCCAGCCGCTCCAGCTCGGCGAGCCGCTCCTCCAGCTCGGCCTCGATCCCGGCGATCGCCCGCTCCATCCGCTGCGGGCCAGCGACATAGTGCGTTGCCGGGAAAACGTAGATCTCGTCGTCCTCGCTCATCACCTCGCCGGTCAGCGGGTGCAGCGTCATCAGCCGCTCGACCTCGTCGCCGAACATCTCGATCCGGACGGCGAGCTCTTCGTACTGCGGGATGACCTCGATCGTGTCGCCGCGTACCCGGAAGGTGCCGCGGGTGAAGGCAAGGTCGTTGCGCGCATACTGCATGCCAACCAGCTTGCGCAGCAGACCGTCCCGCTCGATGGTGTCGCCGACCCGCAGCTTGAGCATCCGGTCCACGTACTCCTGCGGCGTGCCCAGGCCGTAGATGCAGGATACGGACGCGACCACGATGGTGTCCCGCCGCGTTAGCAGCGAGTTGGTGGCCGAGTGCCTGAGCCGGTCCACCTCGTCGTTGATCGAGGAGTCCTTCTCGATGTAGGTGTCGGTTTGGGGAACGTAAGCCTCGGGCTGGTAATAGTCATAGTAAGAGACGAAATACTCCACCGCATTGCGCGGCAGCATCTCTCGAAGCTCGTTGGCGAACTGGGCGGCCAGCGTCTTGTTCGGCAGCATGACCAGCACCGGCCGCTGCAGTTTCTCGGCCAGCCAGGCCACGGTCGCCGTCTTGCCGGTACCAGTGGCGCCGAGCAGGACGGTGTCCTTCACCCCGGCCCGCATCCGCTGCTCCATCTCCGCGATCGCATGCGGCTGGTCGCCCGCGGGCACCATGTCGGTGACAACCTCGAACGGAGCGACCCGGCGCTGCAGGTCGGTTACCGGGCGCATGGCACCTCCCGCGCCGAGGAGTCCGGCTTAGCCGACATCTGTGATTCCTTCACCTATCCACTGTAGAGCGGGGGTCCGACAGCGCGAGCCGGTCCGAAGCTCGCACTGCCTAGGTCTGAACCAGTTAGCCAATCGCAACGGTCACCGGGCAGAACAGCCTCGCCCGGTCGCCGGGCAGGTCGCCGCCGTGGACCATCAGCGCCGTCTCGTTGCGGGCCGCCAAGCCGCGCGATACTGCCCACCTGGCCAGGTCCGCGTGCTGGCCAAGAATGTCGATCCGGACCGGTCCGGTCCAGCCGCTGACGAGGCGCTGGATCAGCCGGACGGCGGCGTCGAGGCCCGGCGCCACGACCGGGCCTATGACGCGCACTTCGTCCTTGGCCCACGCCGCGCCGTATCCCGCCACCGGGCGGCCCAGGACATGGAACTCGTCAGCGAAGGTCACGAGTTCGGCGATGACCCGGCTACGGTCCGCGCCAAACACGGGCAGGTCGGCGGCGCAAATCGCGGCCACGTCCGCCGCGACGACGCTGCGCGCCCGCGGCGCCAGGCCGGTCAGGCCCGGAGTCAGCCGCCCCGTGTAGGTGACGGAGCTGTCGACTACCCGGAAGCCCAGCTGCTCATACAGCGGTTTGCCCTCGTCGGTGGCCGTGAGACAGACCACTGCGCCGCTAGCCAGCGTGAGCACGTGCTGCATCAGGCGGCGGCCCAGGCCCCGGCGGCCATGGCGGGACGCGACCACCATCATGCCGACGGCCGCGAGCCTGTGGCCGTAACGGGTGAGCACGACGATTCCGGCCAGGCCGCCCGCGGGGTCGTCCACACCATACGGTTCGCTGACCGCGAACATCAGCCGCCACTTGCTGTGCTCGGCCGGCCAGCCACGGTCTGCGGCCAGCGCGACGATGGCGGGTAGGTCGGTGTCGGTCAGCAGGCGTACCGGCAGCCCAGATACCGGCATGTCAGCGCGAGCGATGGTCACGACCTCCTCCTCGCGGCGGCGGCCCATACCTTCGAAGAGCCATAGCGGAACGAGGGCAAGCATGCCCTGTCTGGGCTCCGGAGTGACGGCGAGTTTCTGGCCAGCCACCCCGGTTCTCACACCGGCCATCGCCAGCTGCCACTTGCCGGCGCGCCCTCCGGCGACCAGCGGGCGGCCTAGCTCGCGGTCAGCGCGCCGCGCCTGCGCAGCTCGGCCCACAGGTCTCCGACCTGGCGGTCAAGCTCGGCGAGCGATCCCGAGTTGTCGACGACGATGTCGGCGACCGCCAGCCGCTGCTCGCGGCTCGCCTGGGCGGCCATCCGCGCCTGGGCCTGCTCCCGGCTGAGGCCGCGATGCCTGAGCAGGCGGTCTACTTGCATCCTGGGCGGCGCGTCTACCACGACCACCAGGTCGTAGGCGCCCGCCAGGTCGTTCTCGGCAATCAGCGGCACGTCATGCACGACTACCGCGCCCGGACCGGCCATGTCCTCGAGCTCGCGCATCCTGGCTCCCACCCGAGGATGCACGATCGCGTTCAGCTTGGCCCGCAGTTCCGGGTCGGCGAAGACCAGATCTCCGAGCCTGGCGCGGTCGAGGCCGCCATCGGACCCGAGTACGTCTGGGCCGAACGCGGCCACTACCTCGGCAAGCCCTTCCGTGCCCGGCGCCACCACTTCCCTGGCGATCAGGTCCGCGTCGATCACAATCGCGCCCTGTGCGGCGAGGTGCTTGGACACCTCGCTCTTGCCGGCCCCGATTCCGCCGGTCAAGCCCACTCTCAGCATGCCGGGCCGGTGGCCGACTCGGCGGCCGCAGACGACGGTGACACGACGCCCGCGACACACGCGGGGGGCCCGCCGCTGCTGGCCACGCCCGATGACAACGGCGGGCAGCCCACGTCACGCATGGGCCGCCCGCCGCCACAGTGAGCCGTGCCTGCCGCGGTCGTCAGTTCTGACCGCCGGACAGCTTGTCGCGCAGCGCTGCGAGTGCCTCGTCGGATGCCAGGGTGCCCGCCCGGTCCGCCTCGCCGCTCGATGAGCTGTGGTGCTCCCGCGCGCCGTCGTCGCCGCCCTCCTCAGGGCCGGCCGCGTCGGCCTTAGTGCGCGCGTCCGCGACCTGCTGCTGATGGGCCTCGTACCGGGCGCGCGCCTCGGCGTACTGCCGCTCCCACTCCTCGCGCTGGCTGTCGAAGCCCTCCAGCCACTCGCCCGACTCGGGGTCGAAGCCCTCCGGGTACAGGTAGTTGCCCTGCTCGTCGTAGGCGGCGGGCATGCCGTAGAGCGTCGGGTCGAAGTCCTCGCCAGTTACCTCGCCGGACTGGCCCTCGTTCGCCTGCTTGAGCGAGAGGCTGATGCGGCGCCGGTCCAGGTCGATGTCGATGATCTTGACGAAGATCTCATCGCCCACCTGCACGACCTGCTCGGGAATCTCCACATGCCGGTCGGCCAGCTCGGAGATGTGCACCAGGCCCTCGATGCCTTCCTCGACCCGGACGAACGCGCCGAACGGCACCAGCTTGGTGACCCGGCCGGGCACGACCTGGCCGATCTGGTGCGTCCTGGCGAACTGCTGCCAGGGGTCCTCCTGCGTCGACTTCAGCGACAGCGATACCCGCTCGCGGTCCATGTCCACGTCGAGCACCTCGACCGTGACATCCTGGCCCACCTCGACGACCTCGCCCGGGTGGTCGATGTGCTTCCACGACAGCTCGGAGACATGCACCAGGCCGTCCACGCCGCCCAGGTCGACGAACGCGCCGAAGTTGACGATCGACGACACAACGCCCTTGCGGATCTGGCCCTTCTGCAGGGTGTTGAGGAAGTTCTGCCGGACCTCGGACTGGGTCTGCTCCAGCCAGGCCCGCCGGGACAGCACCACGTTGTTGCGGTTGCGGTCCAGCTCGATGATCTTGGCTTCGATCTCCTTGCCCACGTATGGCTGCAGGTCACGGACCCGGCGCATCTCTACAAGCGAGGCCGGCAGGAACCCGCGCAGGCCGATGTCCAGGATCAGGCCGCCCTTGACGACCTCGATGACGGTGCCGGTGACGACCCCGTCCTCCTCCTTGACCTTCTCGATCGTGCCCCAGGCGCGCTCGTACTGCGCGCGCTTCTTGGAGAGGATCAGGCGGCCTTCCTTGTCCTCCTTCTGCAGGACCAGGGCCTCGATGTGCTCGCCCGTCTTGACCACGTCGTGCGGGTCCACATCGTGCTTGATAGACAGTTCCCTGGACGGGATGACACCCTCGGTTTTGTAGCCGATGTCGAGCAAAACCTCGTCTCGATCGACTTTGACGACGGTCCCCTCGACAATGTCGCCGTCGTTGAAGTACTTGATGGTCTCGTCGATCGCGGCGAGGAAGGCCTCCTCGGAACCGATGTCGTTGACCGCTACCTTGGGGGTCGAGGTGGCCTCTGTGCTGCTCGTCATGTGTAGGTGGACTCCGGATACGGACAGGAATGGATGTGCGGGACTGCGACCGTGCACGGCGGGTCCGACAAGGAAAGCCATGGTTTGCGTGACATGCCTGGCCAGCATGACCGACCGCGGCCTGCAGTAAGACTGCCCCGCGGGCTGCCTGACCATTGGCGGACTGCACCTGAACACAGTGCAGCGTCCAGCATATGAGAGCCTGGCCGACGGGTCAATCCTGGGGGCCGTGCGCGCACCGCTCAGCTTAGTGCGCGGCCTCGGCCCAGCTCAGGCCCCATCCCATCGAGACCTCAAGCGGCACGCTCAGGTCGGCTGCGCCGCCCATCGCGGCAGCGACCAGTACACGTACGGCCTCAAGCTCGCCGGGTGCCACCTCGAACAGCAACTCGTCATGCACCTGCAGCAGCATCCGGGACTTTAGCCCGGCGGCAGCTAGATCCCGGTGCGCGGCCAGCATCGCGACCTTGATGATGTCCGCCGCCGAGCCCTGGATCGGCGCGTTGAGGGCCATCCGCTCGGCCATCTCCCGCCGCTGCCGGTTGTCCGACGTCAGGTCCGGCAGGTACCTTCGCCGGCCGAGCATCGTCTCGGTGTAGCCGTCCATCCGGGCCCGAGCCACCACGTCACGCAGGTAATCGCGGACGCCGCCGAACTGTTCGAAGTACTCGTCCATGTAGCCGCGGGCCTCGTCCGGCGAGATCCGCAGCTGCTGCGAAAGCCCGTAGGCCGACAGGCCGTAGGCCAGGCCATAGTTCATGGCCTTGACCTTGCTGCGCAGCTCCTGCGTGACGGCGGCAGGCTCGACCCCGAACACCCGGCCAGCGGTCGCGGCGTGGAAGTCATGCCCGGAGCTGAAGGCCGCTGACAGCGCTTCGTCACCAGACAGGTGCGCCATGATCCGCAGCTCGATCTGGCTGTAATCCGCCGTCAGCAGGCACTCGTAGCCGGCGCCCACCACGAAGCCACGCCGGATCCGCCGGCCCTCCTCGGTCCGGATCGGGATGTTCTGCATGTTCGGATCGGTGGAGGACAGCCGACCGGTGGCCGCGATCGTCTGGTTATAGGTGGTATGGATCCGCCCGTCCGCGTCCGCCATCGGGATCAGCGAGTCCACGATGCTCTTCAGCTTGGCCACGTCCCTGTGCCGCAGCAGGTGGGCCAGCACCGGGTGCTCGGTCTGCACGAGCAGGCCGGTCAGCGCCTCGGAGTCTGTGGTGTAGCCGGTCTTGATCCGCTTCGTCTTCGGCAGCCCGAGCTCGGTGAATAGCACCTCCTGCAGCTGCTTGGGCGAGCCCAGGTTGAACTCATGCCCGGTGACCGCGAAGGCGGCCTGCTCCGCCGCCTTGACCTCGCCGCCGAGCTCCGCCGACATGGCCGCGAAATGCTCGGAGTCAGCCCCGATGCCGGCCCGCTCCATCTCCGCGAGAACCCCGACTAGCGGCAGCTCGACGCTGGCCAGCAGCTCGGTAGCGCCCCTCGCGGCAAGGTCGGCGTCCAGGGCGTCGGCCAGCTCGAGCGTCGCCTGCGCCCGCTGGGCGAGCGCGGTCGCCACCTCGCTCTCGTCTGGCACGTCCAGAGTCAGCTGCCCGGTAGCTGCCACCGCCTCCCGCAACTCCCGGTTGAGGTAGCGCAGCGCCAGGTCGGCCAGGTCGAAGGAGCGCTGACCGGGCAGGGCTAGGTAGGCGGCAAGCGCCGTGTCGCTGGTCAGCCCCGCGAGATCCAGGCCGCGAGCCGCCAGCGCGTGCATCGGGCCCTTGGCGTCGTGCATGGCCTTCGGCCGGGCGGGATCGGCCAGCCAGGCCGCTAGGGCCTTGTCGTCGTCCTCGGTCAGGGCCGTCGGGTCAAGGAAAGCGGCCGCTCCGCCCGGCACTGCGATCGCCAGGCCGGTCAGGTTGCCGGTGCCCCGCCCCCAGGTGCCGCTCGCAGCCAGGCCGGCTCGGCCCTCTCCCGCGGCGTGCTCTGACAGCCACGCACCGACCTCGCCCGGCCGCAGGATCGTGGCCGAGAGGTCGAATGCTGTCGTGGACTCGGTAATGGTGCCCGCCGCCGCGGCGGCAGGGCCGCCGATGCCGTTCGGCAGCGTGGCGTACAGCCGGTCTCGCAACACCCGGAACTGGAGCGTGTCGAACAGCTGGTGGATCTGCTCCCGGTCCCAGGGCTGCGGGCGCAGGTCGGCCGGGCCGGCCTCCAGCGGGACCTCGCGGACCAGCTGGGTGAGCTGGCTGTTGCGCAGCACGCCTGCCAGGTGCTCGCGCAGCGCATCGCCGGCCTTGCCCTTGATCTCGTCCACCCGGTCGACTAGCTGCGCCAGCGATCCGTACTCGGCAATCCACTTGGTCGCGGTCTTCTCGCCGACGCCGGGGATGCCCGGCAGGTTGTCGCTTGGATCGCCGCGCAGCGCGGCGAAGTCGGGGTACTGCGCCGGAGTGAGCCCGTACTTAGCCTCGACCGCGGCCGGGGTGAACCTGGCCATCTCGCTGATCCCGCGCATCGTGTACAGCAGCGTGATGTCGTCTGTGACCAGCTGGATCGGATCCCTGTCGCCGGTCACGATGAGCACGTCCATATCGGGCGCAGCCTGGGTGGCCAGCGTCGCGATGATGTCATCGGCCTCGTAGCCGGCCACCGACAGCCGCCGGATCCCGAGCACGTCGAGCACCTCGAAGATGAGGCTCAGCTGGCTGCGGAAGTCGGACGGAGTCTCCTTCCTTGTGGCCTTGTACTCGACGTACTGCTCGTGCCGGAACGTCTTCTCGGCCCGGTCGAAGGCGACGGCCACGTGCGTGGGCTGCTCGTCGCGCAGCACGTTGATGAGCATGGCGGTGAAGCCGTACACAGCGTTCGTGGGCTGCCCTGTCGTGGTGGAGAAGTTCTCCGGCGGCAGCGCGTGGAACGCTCGGTAGGCCAGCGAGTGTCCGTCCAGCAAGAGCAGTCGCCCGCGGCGGCCCGCTTCCTGGACCGAGCCTGGCTGTGCTGCTTCCACCGAGTCCGCGTCCTTCGTTGCCACGCCCAGATCTTAGTGCGCGGGTCTGTCAGTTGCGGGCCCTTGCCAGCCGCCTGGCCAGTTGATCATGGGCACCTCTACGCTGGCTGCAGTCGAGCGCAAGGATCGTAAAAGCACGGAACGCGGAGGTATCGGTGCCGGAGTCGTCCGATCGTGAGCAGCAGATCAGGGCAGCCTTCAACAGCCAGAGTCGCAACACGCTGGCCGGCCGGATGGGCATCCGAATCCTCGAGGCGTCCAAGGAACGAGTGGTCGGCACCATGCCGGTCGAGGGCAATACCCAGCCGTACGGGATCCTGCACGGCGGCGCATCCTGCGTGCTTGCCGAGTCGCTTGGGTCACTAGGCTCCGCGTTGCAGGCGGGCCCCGACCGGGTCACCGTCGGCATCGAAATCAACGCCACGCATCACCGCTCCGCGACGTCTGGCCTGGTCACGGGGGTCGCTACGGTGGCGCACGGCGGCCGCACGATGTCGACCTTCGACATCGTCATCACCGACGACCAGGGCAAGCGCATCTGCACCGCGCGGCTGAGCTGCCTGCACCGGGACGCTGTTCCTGGCCGTGACTCGGCACCTGACCGCAAGTAGGGCGGTCGCTGGGGACGCGGAACTCGCCCGACAAAGCGGAGATACGACCCGCGCGAGGTACCCACGGGGTGCTGGCCATGGACGCCTATCGCGGCGGGCGCGATGTCTCGGAGTACGCGGTGCGCGGGTCAGGGAGCCCGCGATCGGCCGCGGCCAGCCGACTTTCGGCGGCAGGAGGCCCCGAGCCAGGGACGTTCCCGGCATTCCGCCAGGGGAATCTCCGTGTCTTTGCGCGCCGCTGCCGTGCGTCGCTAACGTGGTGCGGAAGAGCGCGCGAAGACCGAGTAGAGAACGTGCCGGCCCGGGGAAGGCCGACATGGCACCAAAGGTTTTGCTAGCTCCTGACCGTCGACCCGCCCTTCCGGCGCGAGGCGGCCGCAAGCGGCGGGCGCCGGGCTCACCGGGGGTTGGAGTCCGGGCGCCCGCCGCTTGCGTTCGGCCCGTCAACCATGCTCACGACGGCGGGCAGGGAAATGGGTGGCCGGGAACCCGCCCGGCCGACCCGGACCGCTTCGGCCTGGCAGCCGCTAGCCAGCCGCCGGTGGCGACGGCGGGTCAGGCTCGGGCTTATCCCCTACAGGCGATGCTGACGCTTCCTGCGCCGCCTGGGGCTCGGCCAGGACCTCCTCGGCTACCGAGCGCATGGTCTGCCGCCGGTCCATCGATGTTTTCTGGATCCACCGGAAGGCCTGCGCCTCGGTCATGCCCTGGGCGTCCTGCAAGCGCCCCTTAGCCCGGTCAAGCAGCTTGCGCACTTCGAGCCGCTCGCGCAGGCTAGCGGCCTCGGCGTTGAGCGCCGCGATCTCAGCGAACCGGCTCGCCGCGACCTCGATCGCCGGTACCAGATCTGCCTTGGTGAATGGCTTGATCAGGTAGGCCATAGCGCCCGCCTCACTCGCCCGCTGCACCAGGTCCCGCTGAGAGAACGCGGTCAGGATGATGACGGGTGCGATCTGGTTCGCGGTTATCTGCTCGGCAGCAGATATGCCGTCCAGGCCCGGCATCTTCACATCCATGATCACAAGGTCAGGCCGAAGCTGCTCCGCTAGCTTGACCGCGGCCTCGCCGTCCGCGGCCTCCCCGGCTACTACGTAGCCCTCCTCCTCCAGCATTTCGCGCAGATCAAGGCGGATGAGTGCCTCGTCCTCGGCTATCACGACTTTAAAGGGGGTCTTGCTCACGAGCCGAGCGTATCGAAACCCGGTACATTAGCGTTCGGCGCATGCGGTGTAGCGGGCACCGGCAGACCTGACGGTCCGTCGCAGTCTTCAGTCCTCAGGACGTCGCGCCGGAACGATGGGCGGACGATGTAGATATAGATATAGTACGAAATATGCCGGGATGGTGGAACGGAAGACACTGATGCCTCAAAAGCATCTGCTCGAAAGGGCGTGCGGGTTCGAATCCCGCTCTCGGCACCGCGCAACGCATTAGCCAGCCGATCCGATGAGACTGTCGGTGGCGTGCGCGAAGATATTCATATGTATTCCCGCGCTACAGTAGACATTGCTTTACGCCTGTCGGCCACTGGCGTTATGGACCGCGAGAACGCACAGATCTGCGGCGTTTCCATTCGGACCATCCGACACTGGCGCTATGGCAGTCGCCGGAGCAAGGAAGCGTCGAAACGAGAGCACGAACCCCGCTGCCCGCACTGTGATGGAAGGCCGCTGGATGGTGCGGCCTACGCCTACCTCCTCGGCCTGTACCTGGGTGACGGCCATATCACCCAGGGACGACGGTCTGTCTATGCGCTCAGCTTGACGTGCTGCGACAGTTGGCCCGGTCTCATGGCCGCCGCCAAGGCTGCGATGTCCGTCGTGATGCCGACCTCCAGCGTGTTCTGCGTTGCGCGGGCCGGATGCACGGAGGTCAAGAGCACGTCCACGCACTGGCCCTGCCTGTTTCCGCAACATGGCCCCGGACGCAAGCATGCTCGCAAGATTGAGCTGGCGCTATGGCAGCGCACCATAGTCTCGGCATTTCCCGGTGCCTTCGCCAGAGGGCTTTTCCATTCCGACGGCTGCCGTTTTATAAACCGCGTACATCGGAGATTTTCGGGGCGTGACCACTGGTACGAATACCCGCGCTACATGTTCACCAACGAATCACGCGACATCCTCGGCCTTTGCGGCGACACACTGGACCAGCTCGGGGTCAGCTGGCGGTTCTCGCGACGAAACACCATTTCGGTGGCGCGCCGGGAGGCCGTGGCGCGCCTGGATCAGTTTGTCGGCCCGAAGTACTGAGCCAACGCTAACCGGGCCCCGTGCCGCCGCGCGCGTACTCTATTCGCCGCAGCACTGGCCGGCGGCGGACCGCCGGCCAGCACCTGGCGGGCCTTGCGGCGGCACTGCCCTGGCAGCGGCCTGGGATCGTGGTCAGCCCGTTATGCTCGGGTCATGACCGCCCAGCCGCCACTATCGCTGGCGGAATGGGTCGTGCTCGCTGTCGTCGCCGAAAAGCCGACCCACGGGTTCCCTATCGCCCAACTGACCGCGAGCAGCGGCGATCTCGGCCGGGTCTGGCACATCCCGAGGCCGGTCGTATACCGGGCACTTAGCAGGCTTGCCGGGGCCGGGCTGGTCACAGCGGACGGCAGTGAGCCCGGCCGGGGTCCGCAGCGGACTATCCACGCGGTCACGCCCGCGGGGCGCGATGCAGTCGACGGCTGGCTGCAAACTCCGGTGGAGCACGTCCGTGACGTCCGCTCCCACCTGCTGATGAAGCTTGCCCTCCTGCACCGAGCCGGGGCCGATCCGATCGGTCTGCTCCGGCGGCAGCGAGCGGTGCTGGTGCCTATCGCGGAGGCGATAGCCGCGGAGCGGCCCGCCGCGGACTTCGAGGCGACACTGATGGCCTGGCGGCGGGCGAGTGCCGCGGCGGCCATCAGCTTCCTGGCCGACGTCACCCCGCCGGGCTAGTTGCCAGCGCCGGCCAGGGCGGCTGCCGGCCAGTGGGCGAGTGCCGCGGGAGATGAGCCCGTTCCGGTAAATCAGGCGATCCGCCGGTACTCGCCAGCCATCAGCCGACCGTCGTCGAGCGCGAGCACCTCGTCGGCGAGCTCGCACAGCGCCGCGTCGTGGGTTGCGATCAGCGCGGTGATGCCCTCCGACCGCACAACGGTGCGCAGCAGCCGCATGATCTGGCGGCCAGTCTCGGAGTCAAGCTGGCCCGTCGGCTCGTCGGCGATCAGCAGCTCAGGCTGGCCCGCCAGCGCGCGGGCGATCGCCACTCGCTGCTGCTGGCCGCCGGACAGCTCGCCAGGGCGCTGCCTGGCATGATCCTCCAGGCCGACGATGCTCAGCATCAGCCGCACCCGCTCGTCGCGCTGCGCCCGGTCCATCCCGGTAACCCGCAGCGGAATGCCAACGTTCTCGGCTGCCGTCAGCATCGGGATCAGGCCGAACGACTGGAATATGTAGGCAATGGTGGCGCGCCGCAGGAGGGTGCGGTCGTGCGCCGACATCGCCGTCACGCTCCGTCCCCCGATCAGCACCTCGCCGGCCGTGGGGGTGTCGAGGCCGCCGACGATATTCAGCAGAGTCGTCTTGCCGGATCCAGACCGCCCGATCAGCGCGATGAGCTGGCCGCGCTTGATCGTGAAGGACACATCCTCCAGCGCGTGCACCTCGACGGGGCCATGCCCGAATGTGCGCGTCACCGACTGAACGCGAACTAGCACCTCGTCATTGCCAGGCACCGCACTCGCAGCCGATGCGCTCGCTTGCTCGTGCACAGATCTCCCTCGCCTGCAGCCTCGAGTCCACGTCCAAACCTAGTCCGGCGCCGGCTTTCACCTTCGCCGCGCCCGACCCGACCCGCCCCGAACTGAACCCTACTGGCCAGAACCAGGCTCGAGCCCAAGCTCACCCGATGCGGGCCGGGCATCCGCCTGATGACCGGCTACTAACTCAGTCGCGGGAGGCTCCTCGGGCGGCTGCGCACCGGCGGGGGGCTCGGCAGCCCCCGGCAGGTGCAGCTGCGCGAGCGTCTCCGCCACTCCGCTGGGTGATCGCGGCCGCAGCGGCCTGACCGGGGGCACCACTGCCGAGACGGCCGGGGCGACCGGCCGCCTCCGGCGGCGGCCGCGGACGGCGAGCAGGTACGACCAGGCGGCCAGCAGGATGGCGAACATCGCCACCTCGTCCGTTCGCAGGCCGAGCATCCGCGGTGAGTAGTCGACGCGCTTCGCCTCGGCGAAGAACCTGGCCGTCGCGTACAAGCCGGCGTAGAGCGCGAATGCGAGATCGCCGGTGAGGTGATACCGGCGGATCCCGTAACTGACGGCCACGGCCACCAGCAGGTACAGGGCCGATTCGTACAGGAAGATCGGCTGGAAGGTGGCGAAGGCCTGGTAGCCGGCCGTCCGGTGCGACGGACCGATCACCACCGCCCAGGGCAGCCCGGACGGCGTGCCGTACAGGTCCTGGCTGAACCAGTTACCCCAGACGGCGATGGCCTGCGCAACCGGCAGGGCCGGTGCCGCTGCCAGCGCCAGCGGGTCGATCTCGATGTCGGCGTGGCGGCAGTACGCCCAGGCTGCCAGCGCGCCGGCGGCCACGGCGCCGGCGACTCCGAGGCCGCCGTTCCAGATCCGCACCGCGTTGACCCAGTCCCGGCCGCCGCCGAAATACAGATGGAAGTTGGTGACCACGCTATAGATCCGGGCGCCCACCAGGCCGACAGGGACGGCGACGGTGGCGACGTTCAGGACCACCCCTACCTGGCCGCCGGCCTTGCGATATCGCCGGTCAGTCAGCCACAGACCCGCAAGCACGCCCGCCACCATGCAGAGCGCGAAGGCACGCACCGGTACTGGGCCGAGGTGCCAGACGGAGCTGGCCGGGCTCGGAAGGAAAGCCGCCGGCATGCACAGGACGTTACCGGTCTGGCGCAGGTGGTTGCGCCAGTTTGACCTGCGGGTTACCTGAACGACGCGGCGGCCGCGGTGATCGCGGCTGGCAAGGCGGTCGCGCCGCAGAGGTAGGCATCAACAGCCGCGGCCACAGACCTGCCCTCGGCGATCGCCCACACGATCAGCGACTGCCCCCGGCCCATGTCCCCGGCCACGAACACGCCAGGAATCGTGGTGGCAAAAGAGGCGTTCCTGGCGACGTTGCCGCGCTCGTCAAAGGCAATGCCGAGGCCGCGGGCCAGCCTGCCGGGCTCGGCCCCGGTGAAGCCCATGGCCAGCAGCACAAGATCACAAGGTAGCTCCCGCTCGGTTTCCGGCACCGTCCGCAGCGATCCGGCGGCCATCTCGACCGCTGCCAGCGACAGCGCTCGGACTCGTCCCGCCGCGTCGCCGAGGAAGCGCTGCGTGGACACCGCGTATACGCGATCGCCACCCTCCTCGTGCGCGCCAGACACCCGGTAGATGGCCGGATGAACCGGCCATGGCTGGCCCGGTGGCCGCTGATCCGGCGGCCGGGGCAGGATTTCCAGCTGTGTCACCGATGCCGCTCCCTGCCGCAATGCGGTGCCGAGGCAGTCCGCCCCGGTATCCCCGCCGCCGATGATCACAACGTGGCGCCCGCGGGCCGAGATGGCCGGGTCGCCGACATCGTTCGCCCCGCGGCTTACGGCCCGATTGGCCAGTGGCAGGTAATCCATGGCCTGGTGGATCCCGGCCAGGTCCGCGCCGGGCACTGGCAGCCCGCGTGGCACGGTCGCACCGCAGGCCAGCACGATGGCGGCGTAATCGCGGCGGAGCCTGGCCGCGGTGATGTCGTGCCCGGCATGCACCCCGCAGCGGAACTCGGTCCCCTCGGCCAGCATCTGCACCAGCCGCCGGTCCAGATGCCGCTTCTCCATCTTGAACTCGGGGATGCCGTATCGCAGTAGCCCGCCTGGCGCGTCCGCGCGCTCGAATACGGTGACCGCGTGCCCCGCCCTGGTCAGCTGCTGGGCGGCGGCCAGGCCCGCCGGTCCCGACCCGATCACGGCGACCTTCTGCCCCGCTGCCACCGCAGCTGGGACCGGCCGCCGTGGCGGCACCCAGCCCTCGGCCCAGGCCCGGTCGATGATCTCCACTTCGACTTGCTTGATCGTCACCGGATCCGCGCTGATGCCGAGCACGCAGGCCGACTCGCAAGGCGCCGGGCACAGCCTGCCAGTGAACTCGGGAAAGTTGTTGGTAGCGTGCAGCCGCTCGGCCGCGGCGCGCCAGTTGCCGCTGTGGACCAGGTCATTCCACTCCGGGATGAGGTTGCCGAGCGGGCAGCCCTGGTGGCAGAACGGGATGCCGCAGTCCATGCAGCGGCCGGCCTGTCGCTCGAGGTCCCCGGCAGGGAACTCGGTGTATACCTCCTTCCAGTCCATGATCCGCACGTCCACCGGGCGCCGCGGCGGCAAGCGGCGCTGCGTGGTCAGGAAACCCCTCGGGTCGGCCATCGCTGTCGTCTCCCTCGCCAGGCTCAGCCAGTGACCGCGGCCATGACGGCCTCGCTCACGTCGGTACCGTCCTGCTCGGCCTGGCGCGCCGCCGCGAGTACCCGCTTGTAATCGCGCGGCATCACCCGGCGAAACCGGGCCAGCGCCGCCGACCAGTCGGCTAGCAGCCCGGCGGCGACGGACGAGCCAGTCTCCTGCTGGTGCCGGGTCACCAGGTCGAGCAGGAAGTCGCTGTCGGTGATGGTTAGCTTCTCCAGGTCGGCCATCTCGGTGTTGACCCGGCGCTCATCCGGGTCGAGCAGGTACGCGATGCCGCCGGACATGCCGGCCGCGAAGTTCCGCCCGACCGGACCGAGGATCACCACCCGGCCGCCGGTCATGTACTCGCAGCCGTGGTCGCCGCTACCCTCGGCCACCGCGGTCGCGCCGGAGTTCCGCACGCAGAACCGCTCGCCGACCACCCCGCGCAGCAGCATCTCGCCGCCGGTAGCGCCGTATCCGATGACGTTCCCGGCGATCACATGCTGCTCGGCGGGGAACGGGGCGGCGGGGTCCGGAGCGGCGATGATCCGCCCGCCGGACAGGCCCTTGCCCAGATAGTCGTTCGCATCGCCGCGCAGCCGCAGGGTGATGCCGCGAGGCAGGAACGCGCCGAATGACTGGCCGGCCGAGCCCGTCAGGCTGATGTCGATGGTGTTGTCGGGCAGGCCCGCCCCGCCCCACCTCCTGGTCAGTTCGCTGCCCAGCATGGTGCCGACGGTCCTGTTCACGTTGCGGACCGGCAGCTCAAGCCGGACCGGCGTGCCGGCGTCAAGCGCGCCCTCGGCCAGCAGTATCAGCGTGTTGTCGAGTGCCTTTTCCAGGCCGTGATCCTGGCCAGTCACGCAGTACCTGGCTGCTCCTGCTGGCAGCTCAGGCACGTGCAGCACAGGCGTCAGGTCCAGCCCGGCCGCCTTCCAGTGGCCGACCGCCGCCCTGGTGTCCAGCAGCTCCGCGTGCCCCACCGCCTCGTCCAGGCTGCGCAATCCCAGCCTCGCCAGGTACTCGCGCACCTCCTGGGCGATGAACTCGAAGAAGTTGACGATGAACTCAGGTCTCCCGGTGAACCGGCGCCGCAGCTCCGGGTTCTGGGTCGCGATCCCGACCGGGCAGGTGTCGAGGTGGCAGACCCGCATCAGCACGCAGCCGGACACGACCAGCGGCGCGGTGGCGAAGCCAAATTCCTCGGCCCCGAGTAGGGTCGCGATGATCACGTCCCGGCCGGTCTTGAGCTGGCCGTCGGTCTGCAGCACGATCCGGTCCCGCAGCCCGTTGCGCAGCAATGTCTGCTGGGTCTCGGCCAGCCCGACCTCCCAGGGCGTGCCCGCGTGCTTGATGCTGGTGAGCGGAGCGGCGCCGGTGCCGCCGTCGTGCCCGGAGATCAGTACCACGTCGGCGTGCGCCTTGGCCACGCCGGCCGCGACGGTACCGACCCCCATCTCGGAGACCAGCTTGACGTGCACCCTGGCCCGGGGGTTGGCGTTCTTCAGGTCGTGGATGAGCTGCTGCAGGTCCTCGATCGAGTAGATGTCGTGGTGCGGCGGCGGCGAGATCAGGCCGACGCCAGGTGTTGAATGCCGGGTCTGCGCGATCCACGGGTACACCTTGAGGCCCTGCAGCTGCCCGCCCTCCCCCGGCTTGGCCCCCTGTGCCATCTTGATCTGCAGGTCGTCGGCGTTGACGAGGTACTCGCTCGTTACCCCGAACCGCCCGCTGGCCACCTGCTTGACCGCCGAGCGGCGGGAGTCACCGTTCTCGTCCGGGACGAAACGGCGCGCGTCCTCGCCGCCCTCGCCGGTGTTGGACCGTCCGCCCAGCCGGTTCATCGCGATCGCGATGGTCTCGTGCGCCTCGGCCGAGATCGACCCGTACGACATGGCTCCGGTGCCGAACCGGCGCACGATGCTCGCGACCGGCTCGACCTCTTCGATCGGAACGGGCTGACGCCCCGCGACCGTCGCCCCGCCACCGGGACTCCTGCGGCCCGCAGCGGCCAGGCCTTCTTCCAGCCCGCGGATACGCAGCAGGCCGCGCAGGGTCATGAGTTTGGCCGACTGGTCGTCGACGAGGCGGGTGTACTCGCGGAATACCCTTTCCTGCCCGGTCCGGGTGGCGTGCTGCAGCTTGAACACCGCTTCCGGGCTGAACAGGTGCGGCTCGCCCTCGCGCCGCCACTGGTAGTCGCCACCGGTGTCCAGCCGCCGGTGCGGACGGCCGCCGCGAGTGGGATAGGCCCGCTGATGCCGCTGGCTGACCTCAGCCGCCAGCTCGTCGAAGTCCGCCCCGCCCAGCGGCGAGGACGTGCCCGCGAAGCAGCTCGCGATGACCTCGGAGCCGATGCCCACCGCCTCGAATAGCTGGGCCCCGGTATAGGAGGCCACGGTTGATACCCCCATTTTGGACATGATCTTGAGCACGCCCTTGCCAAGCGCCTTGATCAGGTTCGCCCCCGCCTGGGCCTGCGTGACATCCCGCAGTACGCCGCGGCGCACCATCTCCTCCACCGACTCGATGGCCAGGTACGGGCACACCGCGGCCGCTCCGTAGCCGAGCAGCAGGGCCACGTGGTGGCACTCGCGGGCGTCGCCCGACTCGACCACCAGGCCGGCCTTGGTGCGGGTCCGCTCGGCGATCAGGTGATGGTGCACCGAGCCGGTCAGCAGCAGCGAAGGGATGGGCGCGAGGCCGGACTCGGCCGGCCCGCCGGTGGCGTGCCCCGGTGGGGTGTGTGCCGTTGGTATGGCTATGGCCATAGCAGCGTCACACACCCCACCGACCTGACCGCCGCCGGCCTGCGCGCCGCGATCCGAAGGCACGTGGCGGCCGGGCGAGGCCAGGCCGCCGCCTGCCCAGGGGCCTCTATCAGACAAGACGATGATCCGCGCGCCGGCGGCGATCGCCGCGGACACCTCGGCGTTGATCTCCCGCAGCCGCGCCCGCAGGCCAGGACCGCCAGCCGCAACCTCGTAACGGCCGTCGACCACGTGCGCGGCGAAGCCTGGCAGGTCGCCGTCGTCGTTGATGTGCACGATCTTCGCCAGGTCGCTGTCGCCGATCACCGGGAACGGCAGCACGACCTGGCGGCAGGATGCGGGACCTGGCTCGAGCAGATTATGTTCCGGCCCGGTCGAGGAACCGAGCGCGGTGACAAGCTCCTCTCTGATCGCGTCCAGCGGCGGATTCGTGACCTGCGCGAACAGCTGGCTGAAGTAGTCGTAGACCAGCCGCGGCCGGTCTGAGAGCACCGCCAGCGGGGTGTCGGTGCCCATCGACCCGAGCGGCTCTGCCCCGGTTCGTGCCATCGGCGCCAGCAATACGCGAAGCTCCTCCTCGGTGTAGCCGAACTGCTGCTGCTGGGTCAGCAGCGCCTGGCTGTCGGGCAGTTCGCGGCTGCGGTCGGGCAGCTCGTTCAGGTGCAGCATGCCGGCGTGCAGCCAGTCTGCATACGGCTGCTCGGCCGCTAGCTGAGCCTTGACTTCCTCGTCCTCGATGATCCTGCCTGCGCCGGTGTCAGCCAGGAATATCCGGCCAGGCTGCAGCCTGCCCTTGCGCACGACGGTGGCCGGGTCGAGGTCGAGCACACCGACCTCGCTGGCGAGGATGACAAGCCCGTCGGTGGTCACCCAGTACCGGCCTGGCCGCAGGCCGTTACGGTCGAGCACGGCCCCGACGACCGTGCCGTCCGTGAAGGCGATCAAGGCCGGCCCGTCCCACGGCTCCATCAGCGACGCGTGAAACCGGTAGAACGCGTGCCGGGCTGGATCCATCTCCTGGTGCCGCTCCCACGGCTCGGGGATCATCATCAGCAGCGCGTGCGGCAGCGAACGGCCACCGAGGTACAGCAGTTCCAGGCACGAGTCGAAGCTGGCCGAGTCGCTGACCGCGTCGTCCAGGAACGGCATGAGCCGCTCGATGCCGCGGCCGGCGGAGTCGGTGCCGAAGACGGCCGAGGCGAGCTGCGCCTCCCTGGCCCGCATCCAGTTCCGGTTCCCGCGAATCGTATTAATCTCGCCGTTGTGCGCGATCAGCCGGTACGGGTGAGCCAGCGGCCAGGACGGGAAGGTGTTGGTGGAGAACCGGGCGTGCACGAGCGCGATGGCCGACCGGTAGCGCTCATCAGCCAGATCCGGGAAGAAATCCTCAAGCTGTAGCGCGGTGAGCATTCCCTTGTACACGATGGTCGCGCAGGACAGGCTGGCCACCTGCAGTCCGGTCTCGTGCTCGGCCCGCTTGCGCAGGCAGTAGGCCCTCCGGTCCAGCGCCATCCCGGTCTCGCCGGCCAGACCCGCCACGAACAGCTGCGCAAGCTCGGGCAGCACCTCGCGGGCGCCGGCCCCGCAGCGGCCCGGGTTGTGCGGTACGGCCCGCCAGCCCAGCACGGCCAGCCCTTCGTCCGCGGCAATCCGCTCGACTGCGGCCAGCGTCGCCTGACGGCTCGGCCAGGAGGGCAGGAACGCAAGGCCAGCTGCGTAGCCACCGGCCGGTGGCAGGGCGAAAGGGGCGACGGCGCGCAGTAGCTCGTCGGGCATCTGGGTCACGATGCCGGCGCCGTCGCCGGACTCCGGGTCGGCGCCCTTGGCGCCACGATGATCGAGATTGCGCAAGACAGTAAGCGCCTTCGCCACTGTGTCGTGCCGGGGTTCGCCGCCGAGGTCAGCCACGAAGCCGACGCCGCAGGCATCGTGCTCGTAGCTGCGGTTGTACAGGCCAGGCCCAGGCTGGAGATGGGCAGATGCCATCAATTCTCCTGTCGTCTCGTCCGCTGCTATCGCTGCCGGAGCGGTGCTTGGGATCGGGACGACATTGGCCCAGGAGCGGGACGACACTGGCCCTGCGGTGCGGTCAGGCGGCTCGCCGCCCCCGCACTGCGATCATTATAACGAAGACTGGATCTAGATCAGGGTCCGACCGGCTCTACTCGTGATCATGGCCTGTGCGCGCCATTCGCGGTCATCTGATCACGCGATGACTGCCCTGCGGCCAGCCCGCACGCCTGCGGCTAGCTCAGCGGCCAGTTCCACCACGCTGGCCAGGCCAGCCTGCGGGTCCGCGGCGTCGAGCAGGCGCTGCACGAACGCGGAACCGACGATGACGCCGTCAGCGAATCCGGCCACCAGGGCCGCCTGCTGGCCGTCCCTGACGCCGAGCCCGACGGCGATCGGGAGGCTAGTGCAGTTCCTGACCCGCCGTACCAGCCCTGCTGCCTGGCCGCCGACCGACTCCCTCGCGCCGGTCGTGCCCATCAGCGAGGCCGCGTATACGAATCCGCCGCAGGCCGCGGTGATCAGCTCGATGCGCTGGCGGGAGGAACTTGGCGCGACCAGGAACACCGGGTCGAGTTCGTGCTCGGCGGCCGCGGCGAGCCAGGGTCCCGCCTCCTCCGGCGTCAGGTCCGGCGTGATCAGGCCGCTCCCGCCCACCGCCGCCAGGTCGCGGGCGAACGAGTCCACGCCGTAGTGGTCTACCGGGTTCCAGTAGGTCATGACCAGGACAGGCACGCCTGCCGCGGCCACTGCCTCGACCGTTCGCAGCACGTCGGTGACCCTGATCCCGCCGGTGAGGGCCCGGTGTACGGCGTCCTGGATGACCGGGCCGTCCATCAGCGGGTCGGAGTACGGCAGGCCGATCTCGATAATGTCAGCGCCGGACTCCGCGATGGCTACTGCGGCCGCGATCGCGCCGTCCACGGACGGGTAGCCGGCGGGCAGGTAGCCAACCAGGGCCGCCCTGTCCTCCGCCGCGGCCTGCTCGAACGCGGCTGCGACGGCGCTCACGCACCCGCCTGCCCGGCGCCCGGCGGTTCTGCCCGCCCGGCGGCCTGCTGCTCGCCAAGGTGCCCGAACCACCGGCCGGCGATGTCGACATCCTTGTCGCCACGACCAGACAGGCTGACAAGCAGGATCGCGCCCGGGCCGAGTTCTGGACCTACCTGCAGCGCGCCTGCCAGCGCGTGCGCCGACTCGATCGCGGGGATTATCCCCTCGGTGCGGCACAGCGCCGAGAACGCCTCCATGGCCTGGGTGTCGGTAACAGCCCGGTAACTCGCCCTGCCTGTCTGGTGCAGCCAGGCATGCTCGGGGCCGACCCCGGGGTAGTCAAGGCCGGCCGAGATCGAATGGGTCTCGCACGTCTGCCCGTCGGCGTCCTGCAGCAGGAACGTCCGCATGCCGTGAATGACGCCGGGCGACCCGCCCGCCACAGTCGCCGCGTGCCTGCCGGTCTCGACTCCATCGCCGCCAGCCTCGCAGCCGATCAGGGCGACGTCCTCGTCGGGAATGAAGGCGTGGAAGATTCCGATGGCGTTGGACCCGCCGCCGACGCAGGCGAGCACCGCGTCCGGCAGCCGCCCCGTGGCCGTGAGCATCTGCGCCCTTGCCTCCAGCCCGATCACCCGCTGGAAGTCGCGCACCATCATCGGGAACGGGTGCGGGCCCATCACCGAGCCGATGCAGTAATGCGTGTTCTCGACTGTCGACACCCAGTCCCTGAACGTCTCGTTGATGGCGTCCTTAAGCGTCATGCTGCCGGTGTGCACAGGCACGACCACTGCGCCCAGCATCCGCATCCTCGCTACGTTGAGCGCCTGCCGCTTGGTGTCCTCCGCGCCCATGTAGACGACGCAATCCAGGCCGAGCAACGCCGCGGCGGTCGCCGTCGCGACGCCGTGCTGGCCGGCCCCGGTCTCGGCGATGATCCGGGTCTTGCCCATCCGCTTGGTCAGCAGCGCCTGGCCAAGCACGTTATTGATCTTGTGCGAGCCGGTGTGGGCGAGGTCCTCGCGCTTGAGGAATACCCGGCAGCCGCCTGCCAGCGCGGCGAACCTGGGCGCCTCGGTGACCAGCGTCGGCCGGCCTGCGTAACCGCGCAGCAGGGCCGCGAGGTCGGACTGGAAGCCAGGGTCGGCTTGAGCGTCGAGGTAAGCGGCGGTCAGCTCCTCCAAGGCCGACATCAGTGCTTCCGGCGCGAGTCGGCCGCCGAAGATGCCGAAGTGACCGGTCGCGTCCGGTACGGTCGCGGCGTTAGCAGCGGGCACGCTCATGCCGGCCTCCCGCCGGACTCGCCGGCAGGCGGGTCGGAACCGCGGTCCGACCTGAGAGCTGGATGCGAGCCCGCTGTCACTAGGTCGGCTACGGCGGACCGCGGGTCCTTGCCCGTGACCAGACTCTCGCCTACTAGCACCGCGTCGGCACCTGCCGCCGCGTAGGCGAGCAGGTCGTGCGGCCCGCGCACGCCCGACTCGGCGATCTTGATGACTCCGTCAGGGACCCTCGGCGCGAGCTGGCTGAATATGCTCCTGTCCACTTCGAGCGTGCGAAGGTTCCTGGCATTGATGCCGATAACCGTGGCGCCCGCGGCTACGGCTCGGTCAAGTTCTTCCTGGGTGTGCACCTCGACTAGCGGGACGAGCCCGATGGAGACTGCCCGCTCGACTAGCGAGACGAGCGCGTTCTGCTCCAGCGCGGCAACGATGAGCAGCACCAGGTCGGCACCGTAAGCACGCGCTTCCCAGAGCTGGTAGGAGCTGATCACGAAGTCCTTGCGCAGCACCGGCACATGGACCGCATCCCTGACCGCGGCCAGGTCACCAAGGCTGCCGCCGAACCTGCGCTGCTCGGTCAGCACGCTGATTACCTTGGCGCCCCCTGCCTCATAGTCAGCGGCGAGCGCCGCCGGGTCAGCGATGGCGGCCATCGCTCCCTTCGACGGGCTCGCCCTCTTAACCTCTGCGATGACCGCGACCTCGCTGCCGCCGAGCGCAGCCATCACATCGCGGGGAGACGGCGCCTTGGCCGCAGCCTCCTTGAGCCGTTCCAGCGGCGCCACCTCCTGACGGGCGGCTAGATCAGCGCGCACTCCGTCGAGGATGTCGTCAAGCACGCTCACGCCGTTCTGCCGCCCCTCGGGTGGGATGCCTTGGCTCAAAATCGTATCGAGAACCCCGTCAGCCGAACGCAGGCCCCCTGCCGAGCGGGGCGGCTGCCACGCCAGCCAGCCGCGATAACGAGACCGCCCGGCCCGTCACCAGGTCGCTCGATCCCTCCGCCAGGGCCGCCCCGGCGAGCCCGCTGCGCTCGGGCAGCTGCCGCCAGCCCGCGAACACCCTGGAGACGGCCGGATGCAGCAGCGTGCCGAGGGTAATGATCGCCAGCAAGGTGCCGCCAAGGTACTGGGCGTAGCCAAACCGGAAAAGCCCCACCGCGACGAATCCTGCCTCGAAGGTGACGGCCACCAGCCATGCGGTGTGTGTGCCCGACCTGACCAGGACCGCGAGCCCGCAGACCACCACGGCGACGAGAACGGCCAGCAGCATCGGCGGACCACTGCGGCGGCTGTAGCCGAGGCTTACCGCCGCCGACGCGCCCGCCTGGGCGAACATCAGCCGGCCCACAAGCGCGACCAGCGCCTCAGGTCGCGACCTTGTCGCCGGAGCGCCGCGTCTGTTTGCCGCTGCCGTTCCATGCCTTGACACCCTGCCTACCCCTCCATAAACCAGGCCGGCTGTTCGGCCGGTCACGTTGGCCAGCTGTTCGGCCGGTCACGTTGGCCAGCTGTTCGGCCGGTCACGTTGGCCGGCTGTTCGGCCGGCTGAGCAGCAGGCCCAGATTGCCATGTCGCTCGCTCATAGTGCCTTAGTTATGGGCGGTATGGGGGTATTCCCTGGATTTCCCGTTACCTGAGCAGGGCCGCGCATAAAGCCAGTGCTGCTCCCGTAGCACCAAACTCACGCTCGGCGCGCGCACCATCGCAAATCACACTAACTCCGGCGAATCGTTAACGCGCGCGCCAGCTGATCGTCAGCCTCGCTCGCCGGCGCGGTCAGGCTCCGGCCGTCCGGCGCCCGCTGGCCGTCGGATCATCGCCGCGGCTCAGGGCCTCCCAGATGGACGCCGAGTCCGCCGGCGTCGGCTCCGGCTCGGCCGCCCGGCTGCGGTCAGCTCGGCTGCGCAGCTCCTGCGGGCCGACCGCCCCCTCTGGGGCGTCGTACTTCCTGGACATGACAGCCATCCGGGCGGGCTTGCATAGCACCAGCACGCCAGCGGCGATCATGGCCAGCGCTCCTATCACCACCGTCGCCTGCCAGCCTGCGGCGATGAGTGCGACGTGCGGAGTTGCGCCCACTACGTCGGGCACCGGCGACGACGTGCCGCCGCCTTGCGTCACCGACCCGGCACCGGGGTTGCTGGCCGGCCCGATGGACGCGGCCGCCGCCGCTACTGCCGCCGCCTTAGACACCGTGAAGGCCGACGCGGCCAGGCCCGCCCCTAGGGCCGCCAGGATGAGGCCGCTGACCCGCCGCCACGCGTTCCTGGTCGCCAGCACCGCAGCCAGGCTGGCCAGCCCGGCTACCACGAGCGCGTCGGCGTAGGGCACGAGCGCGGTCCCGGTGACCGTTACCACGCTGGCCGGAAGCGGCCGAGGCGGCGATGTCCGCACCTGGGCCCAGCCCTGCCGGGTAGCCAGGAACGCGATCGCCGCGCCCGCGGCGCCCAGCAGCAGCGTCATGGCCAGCGCCTGGCGCGCTGACCCAGGCCACGGCCGCGATCCGCCGCTCGTCGTCACAGCTTGCCTCCCCGAGTACATGCTGCCCCGATACATGCTGCTGGGCAGCACAATGACGGGCAGCCAGTCGCCTGCCGCTAGCAAGGCTAGCGCCGACCGGCCGACCTGCAGACTCGGGCAGTTGACTCCGCCGCGCAGGCGGCCAATAACCTACGATCTGGTCATGACTTACGCCAGGGATGAGCGTCTTGCCCTATGCGCCCTGCTTGCCGAATTGGGCCCGGACCAGCCGACACTCTGCACCGGCTGGCAGACAGCTGACCTGGCCGCGCACCTGGTGCTGCGCGAGCGGCGTCCCGATGCGGGCGCTGGCATCATCGGCGGCCCGTTTGCCCGCTACACCCGTGCGGTGCAGACCCGGCTAGTTAGCGGCACCCCGTTCCCGAAACTCATCGAGCTCATCAGGACCGGCCCGCCCAGAATGTCGATCTTCGGCGTACCGGGCGCGGACGACAGGCTCAACACGGCGGAGTACTTCGTGCACCACGAAGACGTGCGCCGGGCCCAGCCGGACTGGCAGCCCCGCCAGGTCAGCCAGGAGTTCTCCGACCTGCTCTGGCATAGGCTCGGCCTGGCCAAGCTGGTGCTGCGAAAGGCGCCGGTCGGGGTGGAGCTGGTACGCGAAGACGCCCAGCCGGCCGACGGCGGTCGGGTCAGGAGAACTGCCAAGGCCCGCACCCCGGTCGTGACCGTCATCGGAACCCCGGCTGAGCTCACCATGTGGACCATGGGCAGGACCGGCGCCGCGCTGGTGCGGCTGGACGGCAGCGATGCCGATGTGACCGCGCTGAAGGCCGCGAGCTGGCGGGTCTGACCGCCGAGTGCCCGCCGTCTAGCCCTCGCTGGCGGCTTGCGGGTCGGCGGATACCAGCACCGGGTCGGGCCGGATCGTCAGTGCGACCCGGTGGCCAGCCGGCATCCCCGACGCCTCCGAGGTCGGTAGCTGAGCGAGTATCGTCGTGTCGCCGAGATCGACAGTGACCCGACTGGTCGCGCCGAGGAACGTCGTTGCGATGACGGTGCCGACCAGCGGGCCCGACTCAGCTGAGTTGTCCGACGACAGCGTGACCGCTTCCGGCCGGACGAGGGCGGTTACCGGACCTGGCGCAGTCGAGAGATCCACCAGCGGGAGATCACATCCCCGCACCGTCACCGTGGATCCGCTGACAGTTCCCGCGAGCCGGTTGCTCAGGCCGACGAACTCCGCGACGAACGAAGTCGCTGGCCGCGAGTACACCTCGGTGGGAGCGGCGAGCTGCTCGATGTGGCCATCCCGCATGACGCCCACCCTGTCCGCGATCGCGAGCGCCTCTTCCTGATCGTGGGTGACGAACAGGGTAGTAATGCCGACCTCCAGCTGGATCCGCCGGATCTGGTCCCGCAGCTGCGCCCGGACCTTCGCGTCGAGGGCCGACAACGGCTCGTCCAGCAGCAGTACCTGCGGCTGAATAGCCAGTGCGCGCGCGAGCGCCACCCGCTGCTGCTGGCCGCCGGAGATCTGGTGCGGGAACCGGTCCGCTTGGGTGTCCAGGCCGACAAGCTCGAGCATCTCGAGCGCCTGCTTGTCCCGCTTAGCGGAGTGGATTCCGCGCAGCCGCAGCCCGAAGGCAACGTTCTGCCGCACCGTCATGTGCGGGAACAGGGAGTAGGCCTGGAACACCATGCCCATGTCGCGCTTGCTGGCAGGCAGCCTCGTGATATCCCGGCCGCCGACAGTGATCTGACCGCTGTCGGCATCCTCCAGACCTGCCAGCAACCTGAGCGTCGTTGTCTTGCCGCATCCCGACGGACCGAGCAGCGCGATCAGTTCGCCTGGCTGGACGGTCAGGTCGAACTTGTCGAGCGCGACTACCGAGCCGTAGTGCCGACTCAGTCCCTGCATCCGCACCTCGACCGCGGTCCTTGTCGCGCCGGTTTGCGTGCTCGTCACTGGCGAACTCACGTGTTCCACCTCATGGTCGGCCGCGCCGGAGCCGGCGGCCTACGTAGGACAGGATCAGTAGCAATATGAACGCGAACAGGAGCGTGGCGGCGGAGGCCGAGAAGACCACTCCTGCGTTCTCCGAGTTCCGGCTGATTTCGAAGACATTCACCTGCAGGTTGACGTAGCCAAGCAGGTAAGCGACCGTGAACTCGCCGAGGACCAGCGCCACCGTGAGCAGCAGCGCGTTCAGTATTGCCTGCCGCATGTTAGGGACGATGATCCTGAACATCACCGTGAACCACCGCGCTCCTAGGCTGCGAGCAGCCTCGGACAGAGTCGTCGCGTCCAGGGCGGTGAGCCCGGCGGCCAGCGCCCGGTAGGCATAGGGCAGTGCCAGCACCACATAGGCCCAGAACAGCATTAGCGCCGAGATGTTGTACCGCTCGATCCGGTTGTAGATCGGCGCGAGGCCGACCACCAGCACGATCGCCGGGATGGTCAGCGGGAGCAGGCAGATGAACTCAAGGACCCGGCTGAACCACCGCGCCCGCAGCTGGACCCAGATCATGGTCGGTACCACGAGCACCAGCATGACCAGGCTGGTGAGCACGGCCAGCTCCAGCGTGATCTCGATGGACGACACCAGCGGAGGCGGGCCCGGATAGGAGACGATCTGGGTCCAGGCCGCCACCGACCAGCTGCCAGGCGTGCTGCCTTCCAGCGAGAACCTGACCATCGCAAGCAGCGGCAGCAGGAAGAACAGCCCGAAGACCGTGAATGCCAGGTACCTGAACAGGTTCAGCCGTCGGCGCTGGCTGGCCCGCAACCCACCGGGCCGCCTGGCGGCCGCCGGACCGGTCAGGTCTGCGGCCAGGTCGGTCAGCGGCTCGTTTAGCGCTGCCATCGCGCCGCCCGACGCTGCAGCAGGAAGTACCCGCCCATCACGATGACGACCATAACGATCATTCCCAGCGCGAGCGCGTCGCCCTCATGTATGTTGACCAGCCCGACCTCGCTGATCAAGGAATCGCCGATCTGCTGTGGCACCACGTACGAGATCTGGTCATCCCACGCAACGATGGTCGCGAAGGCGGATAGCGCGTTCGCGAATAGTAGCAACGTCGCGCCAAGAAACGCGGGTGCAAGTAGTGGCCCACCGACGTAGCGCCAGTAGTGCCAGGTGGACCCGCCGAGGTTTTCCGCCGCCTCGCGCCACTGCACCTTCAGCCCGTCGATCGCGGGCAGGAAGACGAGCACCATGAGCGGGATCTGGAAGTAGCAGTAGATCACCGCGATGCCCCAGGGAAAGTCGTAGAACCAGCTCGCGTGAAACAGGACGCCGCTGGTGGGGCCGATCGTGGCCAGGAACGCGAACGCCAGAGTGACGCCGCCGAACTGGGCGAGCACGCCCGAGCCTGCCAGGTAGAGCCTGCGGATCACGCCGTCCGGGTTCCCCGACGCTACCGCGTAGGCCAGGATCGCGCCGAACGCGGCGCCGATCACGGACGAGACCAGGCAGAGCTTGAGCGAGCCGGCAAAGGCGCTCCTGGTGGTACTGGTGTTGAGCGCGGCAATGTTAGAAAACGTCCAGCCCCCGGTGTTGCTCTTGAACGCGTTCCACATCACGATGCCGGTGGGAAGCAGCAGGAAGACACCCGCGTACGCGAGGAACGGCACGGTGCCGGTCCAGGCGAGCGGCGGCCGGCGCCCGGCCCGCACGGGCCGGGCGCCGGTCTCAGGCGCGGCGACAGCAGTCACGCGACCTGCCTAGCTGATGGCCTTGGCCCAGTTCGCCGCCAGGTACGTGGCGGCGGCGGTGGCCTGGGCCTGGGTCAGGAAGATCGGCGTGCCCATAACCGGTGGCAATGCCGCCGCTGCCGTCTTGTTGATGGTGCCGTTGCTCGTCATGGCAATCTGCTCAGACGGCCGGGCGCCGCCCACCAGCCACAGGTTCTGCCCGCCGACCGAGGCCTGGGAGAACAGGAACTCCTCCCATAGCCGTGCAGCGGCCGGGTGCGGCGCGTTCTTGTTGATGGCCTGGTAGTAGAAACCACCCAAGGTGGCGTTGGACGGGATGTACACCTTCCAGGTAGCGGACGGCTGCCCGACGACCGCGGCGGTGTTGAGGTAGTCCCAGTTGAACACAACCTCGGTCGTGCCGGACTTGATCGTCGCCGGGGTGGCCTGCACGGGAACGTAGTTGCCTGCCGCCTTGAGCTTGTGGAAGAACGACACGCCATCGGCGATGTTGCCGGCCGAGCCGCCCTCAGCCAGGTTCGCCATCATCACGCCGTTCAGCGCGGCGTTGGCTTCCGTCGGATTGCCGTTGAGTGCCACCGTGTTCTTGAACTTGCTCGTCAGCAACTGGCTCAGTGAAGTGATCGTGCCGAACTTGGCCGAGTTGTAGCCCACGGACATGTAGCCGCCGTAGTCACCGACATAGAGCCCGGTCGCTTCCTTCAGCCCGCTTGGGATCGACGACCAGGTGGCGACCTTGTATGGCGCGAACAGGCTGGTGCTAGCAGTGGCCACGCTGCCGCCTACGTCCAGCACGTCAGCCGCCAGGGACGTACCGTTCTTCTGCTCGATCTGACTCACTTCCTGCGCGCTGCTGTCGGACGGCGCGATCGAGTTGACCTTGATCCCATACTTGGCGGTGAAGTCCTTGATGATGTTCCCGTAGTTGGCCCAGTCCGCGGGCAGCGCGATGACGTTGAGCGTGCCCTCCTTCTTGGCCGCGGTAACGAGCGCGGACATCCCGCCGCCGGACGCAGCGGACGTTGCCTTCGACCAGTCGTATCCGCCACTTGACGATGGCGAAGTGCCGGACGAGCACGCTGCCGCTAGCAGCGCCACGGCTGCGAGCCCGGCGAGCGCAAGTCGGTGTGGTGATCTCACTACTGCCTCCTGTTGACTTCCCCACCCATTGGCCGGACTACGGCCCTCCAGAATTCCGCGAAACCGCGACGCGTTTGCGGCGATCTGACCGATCTGCAAAGCATGGCCACTCATAAGGTCTAGAACATTTAGCGTTTGGAATGCTGGCCTAGTATCTGCGCATGTGTCAAGGGCTGTTACCGACTTGACGCGCACTCGCCCGCGATGGCCATCGCGGCTGGTAAACACGACATGGCGGCGCCGTATACAGAGCTTGAAGAGACGCGCCAGGCCAGCCTGATCGGCGCCACAAAGCGGCTGCGCGGGGCCGCGGCGGCCAGGCCAATAACGCCCGGCCCATTTCGCGGTGGTCCATGCGAATTGTCGCCCCTTGCGAGCCGAACGGACCGGCTGCAGGCATGCCATGGTGCAAGATGACCGACACGCGGCTCGATACGGCGGTCAGGCACCACCGGGGTGACAGCGCATAGATCGCATTACCCTGTCTGTTACCCGATCAGGAGGAAGTCCACGATGGCCCACGGGGTTAGCGTCGCCCGCGGCGGGAGGCTCAGGCGAACCTCGGAGGCTGACGAGCTTCGCCGCAGGTCACCGATCACTCGTTGCGGCATCCGCCGATGACTTCGCGCGGCCCGTCGGCAGGCGGCCAGGCTGATCGGGGCGGCACAGTACAACCGGTCACAACGGCGCGAGGGCGATATGTTCCTGGCGAGGCCAGCGCTGGCGGCTACCGCGCGCTGGCCGCCGCGGATGGCGAGCAGCACCTGGTCAGGACCGACCTGTGCAGCGGCAGCCTGCCGGCCGGCTGGCAGCGCTCGGCAGCGCCGCTGCTGGTCCTCGCGCACCTGTCCGACACGCATGTGATGGATCACCAGTCACCTGGCCGGGCCGAGTTGGTCGACCGGTATTGCGATCCGGATTCGGCGCTGCGCGACAGGATCGGGCTGGTCGGCACGTACCGGGCCCAGGAGCTGTTCACCTACCAGGTCGCCGAGGCAATGGTGCGTGCGGTCCGCCGCGTCGGCGCCGCGCCACTGTCGCGCGCGCCACTGCACTTCGCCGTCGTCACCGGCGATGCCACGGACAACTGCCAGCTGAACGAGCTTCGCAGCTACATCGATCTGCTTGACGGCGGCGAGGTAGTGCCTGACTCTGGCGACCCGCAGCGGTACGAGGGCGTAGCCGCGGCCAGCGTCGAGGACGAGAGATACTGGCACCCGGACGCGGGCCCGGCTGACCTGCCCAAGAGCCGGTACGGCTTTCCCGAAGCGCCGGGAGTGCTGACGGCAGCCCGCCGACCGTTCCTGGCCGCCGGGATCGGCCTGCCCTGGTACGCCGTGCACGGCAACCACGACAACATGCTGCAGGGCACAGTGGCGCCCGACGGCTGGCTGCGCGAGTTTCCTGTCGGCTCGGTCAAGCTGCTTACTCCGCCGGACAATCTGGACGTGGCGGACCTGTTCGACAAGTTCTACCGCGCCGAAGGCGACGCGCTCATAGAGCTTGCGCGCGGCACCCAGATCGCTGTCACGCCTGATCCTGGCCGCTCGACGGTGACCAGGGACGACCACGTCCGCGAGCACTTCCGCACCAGCGGGCAGCCGGTCGGCCATGGCTACTGCGAGCGCAATGTCACCGACGGGACCGCGTACTACGCATTCGATCATGGCCCGATCCGGTGCATCGTGCTGGATACCGTCAACCATCACGGTGGATGGCAGGGCTCGATCGACGCGAGCCAGCTGACCTGGCTCGAGGCTGAGCTGGCCGCAAGCTCGGCCCGGCCAGTGATCTTGTTCAGCCATCATCCGCTCGAGACCCTGACGAATGACACCCGGCCGCCGGGGGCCGATCGCCGGGTGCTGGCGGCCGAGCTGCGCGAGGTCCTGCTCGGGCATCCGTGCGTGGTGGCCTGGCTAAACGGGCATACGCATGTGCACTCCGTGACGGCCGTCACCGACGGGACCGGCGCCGGATTCTGGCAGATCACTACGGCCTCGCACATCGACTGGCCGCAGCAGGCCAGGATCGTGGAGTTCCTCGCCACCACCACTGGCCTGGCCATCGCTTGCACCGTCATCGACTCGGCCGCGCCGGGCAGCTACTACGGCACCGCCGACCCGGCCGACCTGGCGGCGCTGGCACGCGAGCTAGCCGCCAACGACTGGCAGCTTCGCGACCTCATCACCGCTGACGGCGGAGCCGGGGCTGGCCTGGCGACCGATCGCAATGTGGTGCTGGCGATCGACTGGCCGAGAACAGCCGCGCAGCCGCGGCTAGCCGACGCCTGACCCGCCAGGGCCGGCTAGCGCGGGCTCTGGGTTCCAATGCCGAGCAGTTGCACGAGCCCGGTGACCGAGGCCAGGACGTGCGGTGCGCCTGCCCTAGCCAGGTCCTCCTCGCTGGACGCTCCGGTGGTGACTGCGGCTACCACTCCGGCTCCAGCGCGCAGGCCCGACTCCACGTCGCTCGGCGTGTCCCCGGCCACGAGCAGCTCGCTGACCGCCCCGCCGCCCAGCCGGAGCAACGCTGTCAGCGGCAGGTCGGGCCACGGCCGGCCGCGACCCGCGTCCGCGGGCGACAGGGCGAGGTCGATCAGGGGCCGCCAGCCGAGCGCGTCAAGCAGCGCGTCCCTTGTCACCGGCGCGAATCCGGTAGCCAGGCACACCCTGATGCCGGCCGCGCGCAGAGCGGCGATCGTCTCGACGGCTCCAGGCAGCGGGCTCACCAGGCCCGCGCGCACCGACCGGGCATAGGTCTGCTCGAACACCTGGTTCGCATGCCGGGCGCTGTCAGCCGAGCCGAGGATCCGCCGGAACACCTCGATCTTCGACTGACCCATGGTTTCGCGGACAATCTCGGCGGCCTCGGCATGGCCAGGGCCGCCAGGCACGATCCCGGCTTCGGCCATGGCAGCCTCGAAGGCGGCCAGCACACTGCCGTCGTCGGCGACTGTCGTCCCGGCCATGTCGAGACACGCGACGGTGATGTTCGGCATTGCTGCGCCTCCAGGGCTGGCGGCTGTTTCTCGTGACGCGCTCACGCGAACGTCTCCTCGGCGATAGCGGGCGAGCACGTCATTCCCCGGCCGCCCGGACCGGTTACCAGTACCACTCCTGGCGCGACCTGCGAGCGATGGTAGAGCTCGCCGGTAGTTACCTGGCTGTAAATGCCAGCCCACCTGCGCCTTGTCGGCGGAAGCGCCGTGCCGAGCAGCTGCTCGGCCCGGCCGCGCAGGTGATCATAGGCCGACTCCTCTACATCGAACGCGAACGGCTCGTCGTATTCGTGCGTATCACCGATCGTCAGGCTGCCGTCGAGCCGTTGCACGAGCAGCAGCTGTGCCGCCGCGGCGGCCGCCACGGATGGCTGCGGCGGGAGCCTGGCCCGGCCGGGTAGGTCGAACGCCGGGTAGTACCGCAGCGTGTCGCCGTCGGCCACGGCCGTAGTCAGGCGGCCGCCGAACGGCGCTGTCTGCAGCATCTGCAGCCGGACTCGCCGCACCGGCGATATCTGGAATCCGGCCAGATGCGGTCCGGCGAGGCCGGTATGAGCCGCGCCGGTGCACAGCACGACCAGGTCGCCCCGATGCCACTGTCCGGTGTGATCCCTGACCGCGTGCGGTGCCACCTGGACTGCCTCCCTGCCGGGCCGCCAGGCGTACCCGGCACCGTGCTCGGGCTGATTGGCAAGCAGATAATCGCGGAACGCAGGTGGTACCAGCCTCGGCTCCACTATCGCGTCGCGGCGGCACAGCAGCGCGCCGGCATAGGAGCCGTTCAGGGCCGGGTTGACCGCACGGGCCGCGGCCGGGTCGAGCAGCTCGAACCCGCGCTCGGCGGCGTCTGGCCGCGCCGCGGCTTCCTTGAGCAGCCCGAGCTCGGCTTCGTCGGCAGCGACCGTGAGCGAGCCATCCGGCCGGAAGCCCGCCGCCGGCACGTCGGCCGCAAGCTCGGCCCACAGCTCGCGCGCCCGTTGCGCCAGCGCGAGCTCTGGGCCAGCCGCACGGCCGCTGACCCAGATCAGTCCGAAGTTGCGGACGCTCGCACCCCGCGGCGCTGGTTCCCGCTCCAGGTGCACGACATCCATCCCGCGCCTGCGCGCGTGCAGCGCGTGCATAATGCCGAGGACGCCCCCGCCGACCACGACCGCCCGATCCATACCTCGAACTCCTTCCTGATCGACGTAGCTCAGTCAATCGTGGCTGGCTGACAAGCCGCTGAACAGAGCACGATGGATATGGGCGGTGGCCAGGTTGTGTTTCGGGCCTACGCTGTCGTACGGGAAATATCACCGGCACCAGCCGGTGCCGTTCACCTAACGGAGGCTCGCGTGGCTCATGTGCTTGGCATCGACATCGGCGGCAGCGGCATAAAGGCAGCGCCGGTAGATACCGCAACCGGCCAGCTGATGGCGGAGCGGCAGAAGCTGCCGACACCCCGCCCGGCTACGCCGGAGGCCGTCGTCGACGTCGTCGCCGAGCTAGTGAAGTCGTTCGGCTGGACCGGAGGGGCCGGCGTTACGTTTCCCGGCGTCGTCATCGGCGGCACCATCATGACCGCCGCCAACCTGGATCCAGCCTGGATCGGCACGGACGGCACCAGGGTGTTCGGTAAGGCCACCGGGCTCGGCGTCACGGTCCTGAACGACGCAGATGCCGCGGGCGTCGCCGAGATGACGTTCGGCGCGGGCAAGGACGAGCGGGGCACGGTCTTGATGCTGACCTTCGGCACTGGCATCGGCAGCGCCCTGTTCATCGACGGCATCCTGGTGCCGAACACCGAGTTCGGCCACATTCAGATCCGCGGGAAGGACGCGGAGAAACGGGCGTCCGAGCACGCCAGGGAGGCCGACGACCTGAGCTGGGGTGCCTGGGCTGGCCGCGTGGACGAGTACCTGGAGCAGATGGAGGCGCTGCTGTCGCCGAGCCTGATGATCATCGGCGGCGGCGTCAGCAGGAAGTCCGGCAAGTTCCTGCCGCGGCTGACCGGGCTGCGGGCGAGGACCGTGCCCGCCTTGCTGCAGAACGACGCGGGCATCGTCGGGGCCGCCCTGGCCGCCGACGGAGCCCGATCTGCCGGTCACGGCTGACGGCGCGGCTCAGTTACCCGGCGCGCGGGACGGGCCGACCGACGGTAGCCGCATCGGTCGGCCGTCCGGCCCGCGCAGGTAATATGCGTCACAGAGCGTAACTCCGCTGTTACGATTCGTTGGGTGAGGGTTACGCCACGACACCAGGTCAGAACACTTGCCACGGCATTCTCGGCGGCCATGCTCGCCTTAATCGGATTAGCGGCAGCCGGCCCGGCCAGCGCGCAGCCTACCTCGGCCAGGGCGGAGCTGGCCGGCACGCACCCGGCATGGGCCGTGCGCGCGCGTCTGCTGGCAGCACCCGACGCCGGCTCCACCATCACCGCCAGGGTCTACTTGGCCGGGCGCGACCGGGCTGGACTCGCCTCGTACGCAGCCGCGGTCTCTAACCCGTCCAGTTCGGCCTACCGCAAGTTCCTCACCGCCCGCCAGGAGCGGGCGCGATTCGGCCCGACGACCGCGCAGGTAGCCGCGGTCAGGAACTGGCTCGCCTCGGCGGGACTGCGAGTCACCGGCGTAACCCAGCACTACGTCGCCGTCACCGGCACGGTGTCGGCAGCCGATAGCGCCTTCGCAGTCACGCTGGCCAGCTTCCGCGGACCCAGCGGGGCCGCCGCCATGGCGCCCGAGCAGGCTGCCAGCGTGCCCGGCTCGGTGCGCGCCGCCGTCCTGACCGTCACCGGGCTCGACACCGCTGTCGTGCTGATGAAGCCTGCGCTACCTGGACCGCCGCCTGCCTTCTACGTCGCCCGCCCGTGCTCGGCGTACTACGGCCAGAAGCGTGCCAGCGGTGAGCCCGCGGCCTTCGGCACGCACGTTCCCTGGGCTCTCTGCGGCTACACGCCACGGCAGCTGCGCGGCGCGTACGGCCTTTCCGGTGACACCAGCACCGGGCGCGGCGTCACCGTGGCGATCGTCGATGCCTATGCGTCCCCGACTATGCCCGCCGACGCGAGCACGTACTCGGAGGCGCTCGGTGAGCGTGAGCTGGCGCCGAACCAGTATCACCAGCTGCTGCCTGCCTCCTTCGACGACGCGTCCGAGTGCGGCGCCTCCGGCTGGTATGCGGAGCAGACTCTGGACGTGGAGGCCGTGCAGGCGATCGCGCCCGCCGCCAGCATCGAGTACGTAGCGGGCTCGGACTGCACCTTCCAGTCGCTGCTCGACGCGGTCACCACGATCGTGGACAACCATCTGGCCGACGTGGTCAGCAACTCCTGGGCCGCCAGCGAGCAGGGCCTGACCTCGGTCGACACCCTGCCCTTTGATCAGGTCTTCGAGGAGGGCGCCACGGAGGGAATCGGATTCGACTTCGCCTCTGGTGACTGCGGTTACAACGACCCGAGGACGCAGTGCGGTAACGCCGACGGCTCTGACGAACTCCGGGCCAACTTCCCCACCTCTTCACCGTGGGTGACCGGGGTCGGCGGCACCTCACTGGCAATAGGCAAGCACGACAACTACGAGTGGGAGACCGGCTGGGGCGACATGGTCGTGCCGCTGCGCCGGGGCCGTTGGAAGCCTGCGCCGCCTGGCAGCTATCCGGCGGACTACGCCTATGGCGGCGGTGGCGGCACGTCCACGCTCTACCCGCAGCCGTCCTACCAGGCGGGCGTCGTGCCTCGCGCGCTGGCGACCAGGCTGCCGGGCGGCCAGAGCGCCACGGCGCTGATGCGCGAGGTCCCCGACGTCGCCATGGACGCAGACCCGGCCACCGGGTTCCTGTACGGCCAGACAGTCAGGCTGCGCAGCGGCAAGGACGGCTTCCAGCTCAGCCGGATCGGCGGCACAAGCCTGTCGTCACCGCTGTTCGCCGGCCTGGAAGCCGACGCCGCGCAGGATACCGGCCGCCGCGAGCTCGGCTTCGTCAACCCGACTCTCTACGCGATGGCGGGAACGACCGCCTATCACGACGTCACTGACAGCCCGCTCGGCCGCGGTGTGCGGATCGCCCTGGCCCGCAACGAGTGGGCCAACAGCGCTATCGGCACCGGCAAGATCAAC
The DNA here is from genome assembly GCA_963719765.1 of uncultured Actinomycetota bacterium. Lineage (GTDB taxonomy): Bacteria > Actinomycetota > Actinomycetes > Streptosporangiales > Streptosporangiaceae > JAJYUU01. The sequence continues at coordinate 329,827 of CAVRCW010000005.1, read as the reverse complement.
ACCGAGCTGTACACCCTGGGAATCGACGGGACCGGCAAAGCCGCGCTCGTGGCGGCCAGGGGATTCGACGACGTGACCGGCCTGGGCAGCCCCGCTGCCTCGTTCATCACCGATCTCGATGGCTATTGACGGCAGGCGGCCACGACGGCGGGCAGCGGCGGCTGGCGTCAGTCGTCCGTCCGGCCAGGAGCCGACGGCGGATCCGCGTCAGGGAGGCCATAGCGGTCGGGCCCGGGCCCGGCCTGGCCTCCTCGCCACTGCCCGGGATCGGCCGGGAAATACGGCTGGCCTGGCTGCGCAGTCCGGCCATAGGAGGGTGGCGGCGGCGGGGCCGTCGCCAGTCGCGCCCGCCCTGCCTGCCGGGCCCGCATGACGCTGAGCAGCTCAAGCCCGCCCGCGAGCAGCGCGGCCGCAACTGGCCAGAACACCAGTGCGCCGTGCGAGCCGAGCATGATAGGCGCCCGCAAGAACTCACCGGGTTTGCTGGCGGCCAGCACGCCGTTGAACGCCCGCCCGCCAGTCAGCACGTTTCCGAGCCACTGCGCGATGAAGGCCGCGGCTATCGCCCCGGCCACGGTGCCGATCATCGGGGCTGCCCCGTACCTGCGGACTCCTAGCCAGTACCCGGCCAGGCCGAGCAGGGCGCCGCCGCCCAGCGCCACGAAGGTATAGATCCCGTCAGCGGCGATGAAAGCGTTGGTCTCCGGATTGACCGCATAGGCCGTCGGGGGCTTCAGCGTGTACACCTGGTACACGACCCTGGGCGCGACGCCCGCCCAGACCACGCCGCCGAGCAGGCCTAGCAGGGCGCCGGCGAGGACAAGCAGCCCAGCCACCAGCAGCGCGCGGCCGGGCTCAGGCCCAGGCTGCACGGCAACTGCGGAGTAGCCAGCCGAGCCGCCCGGCGGCGGAAGCTGCGTGTTGTCGGCCATACTTCGTAGCAGAGTACGGGACGCTGTCGGCGCCCAGCGTACCGGTCTGCCGCATTCATGATCGATGCCGCGACGGGAAGCCTGCCCGGATAGACCTTATTTGCCAGGAACGGGCGTCCCGGCCCGCTCGTTGCTTTGATAGCTTGACCTTGACCTGCCGAGATCAAATGCCAGTTCCGCCGGATAAGGACCCTGATGATCGAAGTCCGTGACCTGACCAAGCGATTCGGCGACAAGGTGGCGGTCGATCACCTGACCTTCACGGTCCGGCCCGGCCTGGTTACCGGGTTCCTCGGGCCGAACGGCGCCGGCAAGTCCACCACGATGCGGCTGATACTCGGCTTGGACCGGCCGAAGGGCGGAACGGCGACGATCAACGGCAAGCCGTATGCGCAGCTGGTCAATCCCCTGCGCACCGTGGGCGCGCTGCTTGAGGCCAAGTCTGTGCACACAGGCCGCAGCGCGCGCAACCACCTGCTCTTCCTGGCCCAGACCCAGGGCCTGCCGGCGAGCCGCGTCGACGCCATGCTGGACCTGGTCGGCCTTCGCGACGTAGCTGGCAAGCGGACTGGCACCTTCTCGCTCGGCATGAGCCAGCGGCTCGGGGTGGCGGCGGCGATGCTGGGCGACCCGCAGGTGCTGCTGCTGGACGAGCCGGTGAATGGCCTGGACCCCGAGGGCGTGCTGTGGATCAGGAACCTGATGAAGCACCTGGCCAGCGAGGGCAGGACCATCCTGGTGTCCAGTCACCTGATGAACGAGATGGCGGTCACCGCCGAGCACCTGATCGTGATCGGCCGGGGCAAGCTGCTCGCCGACGCAGCGACCGAGGAGGTCATCGCCCGCGGGTCCGGTCAGTCGGTGCGCGTCCGTACCCCGGATCCGGACCGGCTGTCGGCCCTGATCACGGCCGAAGGCGGCACGGCCATCGCCGCTCCGGACGGCAACGGCAATGCCGCAGGCCAACCTGATGAGCAGGCCCCGGCCCTCACCGTGACTGGAGTCCCGGCTGCCCGGATCGGCGAGCTAGCGGCCTCGGCGTCTATCGTGCTGCACGAGCTCACCCCGCAGCTGGCCACGCTTGAGGACGCGTTCCTCGAGCTCACAGCCGGCAGCCTTGAGTACGGCCATCTGGACTCTGAGCCTGCCGATTGGAGCGCCCGATGAGCGCCACGCCCACCGCCACCCACTCGCCCGCCATCGCCGAGGCAGGCAGGCCGGCCCGGCGGGCCGGCTTTGGCCACTACATGCTCGCGGAGTGGACCAAGATCCGTTCGGTCCGGTCAACCTTCTGGACGCTCATCCTCTTCGTAATCATCACGATCGGGCTGACAGCGCTGTTCAGCTGGCTGTCTGCCTCGCACTGGACCGGCCCGCGCGCTCCGGCCAGAGACGCCACGATCCTGGCCGACCCGGTCGGCTTCATCTTCGGAGCCGGCATCGGGCTAGGCCAGCTGACGATCTGCGTCCTCGGAGTGCTGGTGATGACGGCCGAATACTCCACCGGGGTTATCCGGGCCTCGCTGCTGGCCGTGCCGAAGCGCTTGCCGATGCTGGCCGCGAAGATCGCCGTATTCGGCGCCGTCATGATCGTGCTTGCCGAGATTGTCGCCTTCGGCTCCTTCGTCGTCGGCTCGACCATCCTGCACAGCAGGGTCGCTGTGTCGCTGAGTGACGCCGGGGTGCTCCGGGCGACGGTCGGGGCAGGCCTGTACCTGACGGTGCTCGGGCTTTTCTCGCTCGCGGTCGGGGGTCTTATCCGCCACACCGCAGGTGCCATCAGCATCACTATTGGCGTGGTCCTCGTGCTGCCCATCCTTGCCGGGCTGCTGCCGGGCAGCTGGGGCGCCCACATCAACGCCTACCTGCCCCAGCAGTCTGGCTCGCTTATCTACGCGGTGCATCAAAGCAGCGGCCAGCTGCTGTCGGCCTGGGAAGGCTTCGGGGTGTTCTGCGCCTGGACAGTCCTGCTGCTGGCTGGTGCCGCCTATCTGCTGGACCGCCGGGACGCCTGACCCTGGGCAGGTCGCGGCTTGCGGACCGCGCTGCCCGGCGAACTCCCCGTTCCCTTCTTAGACGAGATCCCCGGCGAGAACCCTAGCGTGGGCGTCGAGGACCGCCTGGTACGCACGGCTTATGTCCTCCCGGTCGCACGGCTCATCGACGGAGGTCTCGCCCAGCCGCCCGATCATCGCGGCCTGGTCGAGCAGCACCTGCCGGTCGTCACCGGTCGTCGTCCGCTCCATGATCCTGGCGAGCGCGTCCAGCTGCCTGATCAGCACCGCTGGCATGCCCCGGCCTGCCTGCCTGACCTTCTCGAACCCGCGGCTGACCAGGCGCGCGTAGGTTGTCTCGGTCGCGATCACCCGCACGTTACCGTGGGTGTCCCGGTAGACGCGGGTGGGCTGCCACCTGCCTGTCACCTTGTATAGGCTGTCGCCGATCCAGTCGATGCAGGTCAGCGCCGTGAACGTGTCGTTGACCGCAGCCGACAGCGCCCGGATGCAGATCTCCACCAGCTGATCCATGCCGAAGGACACGTCCTGCGCCAGGGTCCGGTACGGGCCGGTGACGTGCGCCCTGTCCAGCACGAGCGCGACCCGCTCGGCGGCCGAGGCCGGCCATACCCGCACGTACGAGTGCCCCTGCACGATGAAGTGCCCTGGCCGGTACAGCACGTGCAGTATCGCGCCGACCTCGGCCGCGATCGTGACCAGGGTCTCGTGCTCGATGTACTGCAGGTAGCCGCTGCGCGGCGCGGCTACCGCGCCGCCGTCCTGCTCATCCAGGCTGGCGATCACCACCGCAGCTAGCTCGGCGTCGGCGACTGCTGACTCGTCGCCCGCCTGCAGCTCGATCGCGCTCTGCAGGTCACCTGCGATCCCGGCGATGACCTGGGGCAGCTGGATCTGGATCGCGATGTGATGCAGGAAGTAGATGAGCACGGCCAGGTCGACCAGCATCAGCGCCAGCGTCACAGTGACGCTGATGTGCGGCACGAAGGTGCCGTGCTTGCTCTGACCGACCGAGCCCAGCGTCAGCACCGCGTACACGAACGTGGCCACGTACGTGCCCAGGGTGAGCTGGGTACCGCGGTCGCGGATGAAGTTGCGCAGCATGCGTGGCCCGAATTGGGTCGAGGTCAGCGTCAGCGCCACGATGACGATCGAGAACACCACGCCTACCACCGTGATGACAGCGGCCGCGATGGCGGTGAGCACGGTCCTGGCCACGTCCGGCGAGCCGCTGATCGCCCAGCCGGGCACCTTGAATACGCCGTCGGAGGCGGCCCGGTCCAGCGAGTAGGTAATCGCGAACAAGATCACCGCGCCGACGACCTCGATGGCCGGCACCAGCCACAAGTTGGTCCGAAGCACCTCCCGGCGCCATTCAGACCCGCGGAGCAACCTGCGGATCACTGGCCCCCGCCCCCGGTGCTGACCGTTCCGATACAAGGGAAAGCCTCCATGGCACTGGTCCAGATGCCGACCAGGCTTCCCGGCTCACCAGTGCCTGATAGTACCGAACGCTGGCCACCGCCACTCAGCGCGTTACCCGCCCGCCCTGTCCCGGCGGCCTGCGGCGCCGCAACCGCAATGTCCGGGCACGCCGCGTGGCTCACGACCTGCTATGCCGTGATGGCAGCGGATTCGCGCTGTAATACTGTGTTCTGCCCGGCTCGGTACCAGGTACCAGAACCTGTCACGTTCCGCGGGCACCTGAGCCGACTCGCAGCTTCGCCGACGACTAGGAACTCCCATGGCAGGTCGCGCCGTCAGAATCGCAACGGCCGCCGTCGCGGCCGCGGCCATCACCATCGGCTCCGGTATTGCCGCAGCGCTGGCATCGGTGCCCAGGGACTGGCACATCGAGGCGACGATCGGGAAGCGCTCAGGGCAAACCTCGATGGTGGCTGTCGTGGCCACCAGCAGCAGCGACGCCTGGTCGATCGGCTCCACCGGGTCGAAGAGTCTGCTGCTGATCGAGCGGTGGAACGGGACCCGCTGGGCCAAGGTAGCGGACCCGGCGGAGCTGGCACTCGGCTACCAGGAGTTCGGCGCCACCTCGGCCAGCAATGCGTGGCTGCAGGCTGGCCTGCACGCCTACCACTGGACCGGCGGGCACTGGCGGCGGCTGAGCATCCCGGCGTGGGCGGTCCGGGGTAACCACAGTGGTCTACCTAACGAGACACTGGCGTTCTTCGGCAATAAGGACGTCTGGGATTTCAGCCTGGATGCCGTGAGCCAGCCCGACATCGCCGCCAGGTACAACGGTCACAAGTGGATCAAGGAGCGGCTGCCGGCCGAGCCTGCCGTAGTCGGCTGGCTGTCCGGCACGGACATCTGGGCTTTCGGCGAGGACACGGCTACCCGGCGGGTGGTGGCCATGCATTACAACGGTCACTCGTGGACGACCCGCAACGTGCCGATGCCCAAGCAGCCAGTAGGCGCGCTGCCGTCCTTCGGCCAGGGAACCGGAGTCGCGGTGATCGGCTCCGACAACGCGTGGTTCCAGCAGCTATCCAAGATCTGGCACTTTGACGCCGGGCACTGGAGTTCCGCCAGCCTGTCGAAGCAGGGGCTGAGCATCGTGGGCATCGTCCAGGATGGACACGGCGGCCTGTGGGTACCGGCCTACGGCTCGGGACCAGCACCGGTTGAATATCTCAGTCATCTGAGCAACGGCCGGTGGACCAGGTACCGGATCCCGTCCGCGGGCGGTCACCAGGCGGAGGTCGCCGACCTGGCCTGGGTGCCAGGCACCAGGTCCGTCTGGGCTGCGGGCGCCTTGCCGACAGGATCGGACACAAGCATCACAAGCGAGGGCATCTTCCTGCGCTACCAGCCTTAGGGCACGCCAGGGAGGCCGTCAGCCGACGCAGGCCGGTCCCAGCAGTTGCTTGAGGTCGGCAAGCAGCGACGGCGACGGCTTGACCCGAAGCTTGTCGTCCAGCCGCAGCACCCTGGTGCGGTTGCCCGACAGCAGCCGCAGGTGCACCTCGGTCGGGCCCGGATGGGTGCGCAGCACCTCCTTGAGCCGGTCGACGACGGGCGCGACGCACCTGGCCTCAAGGACCGACACCACGAAAGGGCCGGTCTGCCCGGCGGTGACGTCCGGCGTGCTGACCTCCATAGCCACCAGCTTGGGCACCTCCTCGCGCCGGTCCAGCCTGCCGCGCACGAGCACGATGGCATCGTCGATGACCTGGCTCATGCACTGGGCGTAGGTGGCGGGGAAGAACAGCACCTCGATGGCGCCCTCCAGGTCCTCAAGCGTGGCCGCAGCCCAGGTGCTGCCCTGCTTGGTCACCTTGCGGGCCACCCCGGACAGGATCCCGCCGACGGTGACGACCTGGGCGTCGCCGCGGTCGCCCTTCGCGGCCCGGTCCGGGTCCTCGTCGGCCGATCCGAGCAGTTGGGCCAGCGAGCAGTCGGTGGCCGCCGCCAGCACGTGCTCGACCCCGAGCAGTGGGTGATCGGACACGTACAGGCCGAGCATTTCCCGCTCGAACGCGAGCAGGGTCGCCTTCTCCCACTCCCCGTCCGGGATCGGCACGTCGAAGGTCACGTCAGCCTCGGCATCGTCGCCGAACAGCGAGTCCTGGCCGATGGCCTCGTTCCGCTTGACGTCGATGATCGCGTCGACCGCCTGCTCGTGCATGAGCACCAGCCCGCGGCGCGGGTGCCCGAACGAGTCGAACGCACCGGCCTTGACCAGCGACTCGATGACCCGCTTGTTGCAGACGTTCACCGGCACCTTGCGCAGGAAGTCGGAGAAGCTAGTAAACGCGCCCTTCGCCGTTCGCGCCGCGACGACCGAGTCCACCACGTTGGCGCCGACGTTGCGCACCGCGGCCATGCCGAACCTGATGTCGGGCCCGACCGGGGTGAACATCGCGGTCGAGGCGTTGACGTCCGGCGGCAGCACCTTGATGCCCATCCTGCGGCACTCGTTCAGGTAGAGCGCCGACTTGTCCTTGTCGCCAGCCACCGAGGTGAGCAGTCCGGCCATGTACTCGGCCGGGAAGTTCGCCTTGAGGTAGGCGGTCCAGTAGGAGATCAGCGCGTACCCGGCCGCGTGCGCCTTGTTGAACGCATAGCCGGAGAACGGCACGAGCACGTCCCAGATGGTCTTGATCGCATCGTCGGAGTAACCGTTGGCCCGCATCCCGGCCTTGAAGTTCTCTGACTCCTTGTCCAGGACCTCCTTCTTCTTCTTGCCCATGGCGGCACGCAGCAGGTCGGCCTTGCCCGGCGTGTAGCCAGCCAGCCGCTGCGCGGCGAACATCACGTCCTCCTGGTACACCATGAGCCCGTAGCTGTCACCGAGGATGTCGGCGAGCGGCTCGGCGAGCTCGGGGTGGATCGGGATCACCGGTGCGCGGCCGGTCTTGCGATCGGCGTAGACGGGCGCGCTGGCCATCGGGCCCGGCCGGTACAAGGCGATGACCGCGGAGATGTCGCCGAACTTGTCGGCCCGCATGGCCCGCAGCAGCGCGCGCATCGGGCTGCCATCGAGCTGGAACACCCCGAGGGTGTCACCCCTGGCCAGCAGCTCGTACGTCGGCTTGTCGTCCAGCGGAAGGTGGTCCAGGTCGACCTCGATGCCGCGATTGGCCTTGATCCCGGCCACGGCGTCCTCGAGCACGGTGAGGTTGCGCAGTCCGAGGAAGTCCATCTTGAGCAGGCCGATGTCCTCGCACGCCGGGTAGTCGAACTGCGTGATGATGGCGCCGTCGGCTTCGCGGCGCCAGACCGGGATGTGCTCGAGCAGCGGCTCGCTGCTCATGATGACGCCAGCGGCGTGCACTCCCGGCTGCCGGATAAGGCCCTCAAGCCCGCGCGCCAGGTCGACCACCTGACGGACTTCTGGCTCAGCCTCATACAGCGCCCGCAGCTCGCCAGCCTCACCGTACCTGGGGTGGTCGGCATCGAACATCCCAGACAGCGGGATGTCCTTGCCCAGCACCGCAGGCGGGAACGCCTTGGTGATCCGGTCCCCGAGCGCATAAGGGAAGCCGAGCACCCGGGCCGAGTCCTTCACCGCGGCCTTGGCCTTGATCGTCCCGTAGGTGATGATCTGGGCGACCCGGTCGTCGCCGTACTTCTCGGTGACGTAGCGGATCACATCGCCGCGCCTGCGCTCGTCGAAGTCGATGTCAAAGTCGGGCATGGAGATGCGATCGAGGTTGAGGAACCGCTCGAACACCAGTCCGTGCACGATCGGATCAAGGTCGGTGATGCCCAGCGCATACGACACGATGGAGCCCGCGCCCGACCCGCGGCCAGGACCGACCCTGATGCCGTTCCGCTTGGCCCACATGATGAAGTCGGCGACCACCAGGAAGTAGCCGCAGTACCCGGTCGTCTCGATGATGCCCAGCTCATACTCGGCCTGCTGGCGGCGCCGCTCGTCGTACCCGTCCGGGTAGCGGCGGTCCATGCCCAGCCAGACCTCCTTGCGCAGCCAGGTGGCCTCGGTCTCCCCGTCCGGCAGGGGGAACCGCGGCATCAGGTCAGACTTGGTGAACTGGATATCGGCGCGCTCGGCAATCAGCAGCGTGTTGTCGCAGGCCGCCTGCCAGTCCTCGTCAGAGCGCAGCGCGCGCATCTCCTGCGGGCTCTTCAGGTAGTAGCCGGTGCCCTCGAACTGGAGCCGGCCGGGGTCGGCCAGGTTCGTGCCGGTCTGCACGCACAGCAGGGCCTCGTGCGCGCTCGCGTCGCTCTCGCGGGTGTAGTGCAGGTCGTTGGTCGCCAGGTAGGGCAGGTTCAGGTCCCTGGCGATCCGGCGCAGCCCTTCCGCGGCGCGCCGCTCGACCTCGAGGCCATGCTCCATGATCTCGACGAAGAAGTTCTCCGGACCGAAGATATCCCGGTAGTCGGCGGCAGCCTGGCGGGCCTGCTCGAACTGGCCAAGCCGCAGCCTGGTCGGGACCTCGCCGCCCACGCAGCCGGTCGTTGCGACGACGCCCTTGGCGTGCTCGGCCAGCAGTTCGCGATCCATCCGCGGCCTGCGGAAATAGCCCTCGAGTGAGGCCCGCGAGGAGAGCTTGAACAGGTTGTGCATGCCCTCGGTGCTCTCGGCGAGCAGCGTCATGTGCGTGTACGCGCCGCCGCCGGCCACGTCGTCATCCTTCTGCCCTGGAGTCCCCCAGCGGACGGGCTGCTTAAGCCCGCGGTGCTCGGGGGCGACATATGCCTCCGTGCCGATGATCGGCTTGATGCCCGCGGCCTTCGCCTTCATGGCGAAGTCATACGCACCGTAGACGTTGCCATGATCGGTGATGGCGATGGCTGGCATGCCCATCCGCTCGCACTCGGCGAATAGCTCCTTCAGCCTGGCGGCGCCGTCCAGCATCGAGTACTCGGTGTGTACGTGCAGGTGCACGAACTCGTCTGTGGATCGGTTCGCCCGGCCCGCCGGCTTGCCTGCCGCCATGAAGTACCGCCTCCTTCAGGCATGCCGGGGCGCACGCGCCCGTGGTGTGCCCTGACCCTATCGCCGGCCGCTGACGCTTCGGGTCGTGCGACACACCGCAAGGCGCCCGGCCGGTCGCCAGATACGCCGTTCATGGGTGAATAGACTGGTTGATGCCTCGTTAGCCGATAGCCTCCCGCTCCATGGCGGCCGAGGCTGCCCGCCCTGGCCCCTCGAAATGGCCAGGCTGCTTGTCGTGACAATTGCGCCCCGTCTTAACCGGACGCGAGCCTGGAAGCCCGGAACTATGCCTCGGCTTCGAGCGTCCGCAATGCCGCCGACAGGTCCGCCGGGTACTCGCTGGTGAATTCCACCCGGCGGCCGTCGGCTGGATGCGCGAAACTCAGCCGCACGGCATGCAGCCATTGCCTGGTCAGGCCCAGCCGTGCCGCCAGCACCGGATCGGCTCCGTAGAGGCGGTCGCCCACGCACGGGTGCCTGATAGCCGCCATGTGCACCCGGATCTGGTGCGTCCTGCCGGTCTCCAGCCGGACCTCGACCAAGCTCGCCGCGCGGAAAGCCTCCAGCGTGTCGTAATGCGAGACCGATGGCCTCCCATCGGCCACCACGGCGAACCTGCCGTCACCGGCCGGGTGCCTGGCAATCGGCGCGTCCACGGTGCCGCGCAGGGGGTCGGGATGGCCCTGCACCAGGGCGTGGTAGCGCTTGTCCACTGCGCGCTCCCTGAACGCCTGCTTAAGCAGGCTGTAACCGCGCTCGCTCTTGGCCACCACCATCACGCCGGTAGTGCCGGCGTCGAGCCTGTGCACGATGCCCTGCCGCTCGGCCGCGCCGCTCGTGGCCACCGTGTGGCCCGCGGCCAGCAGTCCCTGCAGCACGGTCGGGCCGGTCCAGCCTGGCGTCGGGTGCGCGGCCACGCCGACTGGCTTGTCGACCACGATGATGTCCGAGTCCTCATGCAGAACCTTCAGGCCAGGCACGGGCTCGGCGCGCAGCGTAACGGGGCCCGCGGGCGGCGGCAGCGTCACCTCAAGCCACTCTCCAGCGGGCACCCGATCCGACTTGCTGGCCGGACGGCCGCCGAGCAGAACGTCCCCGTTCCCGATCAGATCCGCGGCCTGCGCGCGCGACAGCCCGAACATGCGGGCAAGCGAGGAATCGAGGCGCTCGCCATCGAGCCCGTCAGGGATCGGCACGCGGCGATGCCCTGGGTCGGTCATCGCTGGTCGCGCTGGCCGTCCAGGTGGAGGCCCCGGGCCGACAGCAGCACCGCCAGGATGCCACCGCAGACGATCGCGGAGTCCGCGAGATTGAAGACGGGCCAGTGCGGTATCTCGATCCAGTCGACGACCCAGCCGCGAAACAGGCCCGGCGACCGGAAGATCCGGTCGGTCAGGTTGCCGGTCGCACCGCCTAGCAGGAGCCCGAGCGTGATCGCCCAGGGCAGGCTGCGGATCCGGCGCGACGTTCGCAAGATCACAATGATGACCGTGATGGCGATGGCCGAGTAGAGCAGCGTCAGCGATGTGCCCAGGCTGAAGGCGGCACCGGGATTACGGGATTCCGTCAGCTTGAGGAAGCCGCCGAGCAGCCGGACGGGCGTGCGGTTCGACAGCTCCTTCACGACTATGACCTTCGTCACAACGTCGGCCGCAAGCACGAGCAGCGCGACGCTGAGCAGCACCCCGATTCTGCGCTTGGGCTGCGCAGCGCTCTGTGCTGGCTGCACTTGCTGCTCTGGCTTCTGTGAGTTGCCGGCCGCCGCCGGCCCGCTCAGCGGCGTTCCTCGCGCTGCTTGCATGTCACGCACAGGGTGGCACGGGGAAACGCTTGCAGCCTGGCCTTGCCGATCGGCTCGCCGCAGGACTCGCAAGTCCCGTACGTGGCTGTCTCGATCCTGGCCAGAGCCCGCTCATTCTGCGCGAGCAGCTCGCGGGCGTTGTGCGTGAGCGCAAGCTCGTGCTCACGCTCGAAGGTCTTGGCGCCGACATCAGCCTGGTCGTCACCGGCATCACCGACCGCGTCACCCAGCCTGCTGGCGATGTCGGACTCGGCTCGACCGATGTCCGCGCGCAACGCGGCAGCCTCGGTCGCGAGCTTGTCCCGCACCTCGCTGAGCTCCGATTCCGTCCACTTTTTCTCGCCCTGCCGCACAGGAAGGGCGGCAGCGCCGGAATGCGCGGTAGCAGTCATTTCCCGCCTCCCTTGGGGCACTGAGCGTGGATCTTGAAACCAAACAGTCACCGGAGGATAAGTGGTGACTGGCGCAATCCGCAAACATACCCGGTCACGACACTCCGCCAACCGCGAGATTATGGCCGCTGCTGATCTTTGCCGGCATCTCCCGCGGCGAGAGTCCCGGCTAGTTCTGCCCTCCTCTGAGCGCCCTCATCCGCCCTTCCGCCTTCTAAGATCGTGTGCTGGGGCTGATCTCGCTTCGGCCCCGTCCTGATCTCGTTCTGACCTCATCCTGAGCCCGCGCTGACCCCCTGCCAACCCTCTGCTGGTCGCAGGCCGGCCATTTTCCTGCCTGCCGCAGCCCATGTCCTGGCGCTGGGCAGCCCGGTCCTAGTTCCCCGCATACGACCCTGACCTGCGATATCTAGGCCAGGCACGGGCCTGCACAAGCCCTGGGCGCTGGCGTGGCTCTGACCATGCTCCCCGAGCCTGCGCCAGCCGCCCGTAGTATCGTTTTGCCACCATGCCGCGCCCGTTTCCCGAGCTGCCTGCGGCCATCGACCTGCCCACCGTCGAGCATGAGGTGCTACGGCGCTGGCGTGATGGCAGGGTTTTCGAGCGCTCCCTGGAGCAGACAGCGAGCGGCCCGGGCTGGGTTTTCTATGAAGGTCCGCCTACAGCGAACGGCCTCCCTGGCGTGCATCACATCGAGGCCAGGGCGCTCAAGGACGCGTTCCTTAGGTTCCGGACTATGCAGGGGTACCACGTGCCGCGCCGCGCTGGCTGGGACTGCCACGGCCTGCCGGTTGAAATCGCGGTCGAGAAGGAGCTTGGCCTCACGTCAAAACATGATATCGAGGCATATGGCATAACGGCCTTCAATGCCAGGTGCCGGGAGTCGGTGCTGCGGCACGTGGCCGCCTTTGCCGAGTTCACCGAACGCATGGGGTACTGGATCGACCTCTCGCAGGCGTACCGGACCATGGATGCCAGCTATATCGAGTCGGTCTGGTGGTCGCTGAAGGAGATCTTCGCTAACGGACTGCTCGTACAAGATTTTCGGATCAGCCCGTATTGTCCGCGCTGCGGTACACCACTGTCGGATCACGAGATGGGCCAGCCCGACGTGTACCGGACGGTCAGCGACCCGTCTGTGATCGTCAGGTTCCCGCTTCTTACGCTGCCGGAAGGCGCACCGCGAGCGCTAGCCGGCGCCGACTTGCTGATCTGGACTACCACACCGTGGACGCTGGTCTCGAATACCGCGGTTGCCCTGCATCCGGACGAGACCTACGCGATAGCCCGGCGGTCTGGCGTGGGCGACATGGTGGTCATCGCCGACAAGCTCTTCGCACGGGTGCTCGGCGACGGCTGGCACGTCACCGAGCGGTTCACCGGCAGCCAGCTGGCCGGAGCCACCTACCGGCCGCCGTTCGACCTCGTCGACGTCCCGGCCGCGCACCGGGTCGTGACCGGCACGTTCGTGACCACCGAGGACGGCACGGGGCTTGTGCACATCGCCCCCGCCTTCGGCGCCGACGACATGGCGACGGGCCGCGAGCATGGCCTGCCGCTGGTCAATCCCGTACTGCCGGACGGCAGGTTTGCCGAGGACATCCCGATTGTCGGCGGGCTGTTCTTCAAGTCAGCCGATGAGCGCCTGATCCACGACCTGGCCGATCGCGGCCTGCTTTTCAGCTCACACCTGCACGAGCACAGTTACCCGCACTGCTGGCGGTGCGGGACGTTGCTGCTGTACTACGCGCTGCCGTCCTGGTTCATCCGCACGACGGCCGTCAAAGACCAGCTGCTTGAGCAGAACGAGCAAACAAACTGGCAGCCGCCGACCATCAAGCACGGCCGCTACGGCGACTGGCTGAAGAACAACGTCGACTGGGCGCTGTCACGCACCAGATACTGGGGCACTCCGCTGCCGATCTGGACCTGCCCGCAAGGGCACGCGACCTGTGTCGGCTCGCTCGCCGAGCTGTCGGAGCTGGCCGGGGCCGACATGACGGGCGTCGACCCGCACCGGCCGTTCGTGGACGAGGTCGTCATCGGCTGCCCCGATTGCGGCGCCAGGGCACATCGGGTGGCCGAGGTCATCGACGTCTGGTACGACTCTGGCGCGATGCCGTTCGCGCAGTACGGCGCGCCACTGCGGAACAGCGCGGCGTTCGAGAGCTCCTACCCCGCCCAGTTCATCTGCGAGGCGATCGACCAGACCCGCGGCTGGTTCTATTCGCTGATGACCGTGGGCACCATCGTATTCGGCCGGTCGGCCTATGAGAACGTCGTGTGCCTCGGCCTGATCGTGGACGAGCACGGCCGCAGGATGAGCAAGCACCTGGGCAACGTCGTCGAGCCCGTCTCACTGATGGACGCTCACGGCGCGGACGCCGTTCGCTGGCTCTTCGCCGCATCCGGATCGCCGTGGGCGCCCAGGAAAGTCGGCTCAGGCGTGCTCGAGGAGATCGTCCGCAAGGTCCTGCTCACGTACTGGAACACTGCCTCTTTCCTGGTGATGTACGCCAATGCGGCGCTGGCGCAGGAGCGCACCGGCAGCGCGGCACCCGGACCCGGCGCCAGCCGTGGCCTCGAAGCCGACCGCCCGCCAGATCTCGAAGCCGACCGCGCACCAGACCTCGAAGCCGACCGCCCGCCAGATCTCGAAGCCGACCGCGCACCGGATCCCGCCGACCGGCCGCTGCTCGACCGCTGGCTGCTGAGCGAAGTACACGCGGTGATCCTCGATGTCACTGCCGCGCTCGATCGATTCGACTCCGCCGCGGCCGGGAAGCGCATCGCAGGCTTCATCGACGATCTATCCAATTGGTACGTGCGCAGATCGCGACGCAGATTCTGGGAGGGAACGGGGTCGCCATCCGGCGCTGCGGCCTTCGCCACGCTGTGGTCCGCGCTTAACATCCTGACCCGGCTGATGGCGCCCATTACCCCGTTCATCACCGATTACATCTGGGATGTGCTGCGGGCCCCGGACGAGCCCGACTCGGTGCACCTGGCATCCTGGCCGACCGCCGACCCGACATTGATCGATGTCGAGCTTGCCGGGCAGATGGCCCTGGTCCGGCGACTGGTCGAGCTGGGCAGGTCGGCACGCGCGAGCGCGGTCGTCAAAGTTCGGCAGCCGCTTCGTCGCGCGCTCGTCAGCGCGCCGGGCTTTGCCAGCCTTCCGGCCGAGCTGGCCGGGCAGATCTCCGACGAGCTCAACGTCCGCGTGCTCGAGCCGCTGGACTCCTCGGACGCCGAGCTCGTGCGCCACTCCGTGCGCCCCAACTTCCGCTCTCTCGGCAGGCGCTTCGGCAGCCGGACGCAGCTTGTGGCGGCCGCAATCGCCGCCGCTGACCCGACGAAGCTGGCCAGGCAACTGCGCGATACGGGTACTGCGCAGGTCCTCGTGGCATCAGATGCGGTGAGCATCTGGTCCGACGACGTCATCGTCGCGCAGACGCCGCGATCCGGCTGGGCGGTCGCGACCGAAGGCAGCGAGACGGTCGCGATTGAGGTCACGATCACCCAGGAACTGCGCCGGGAGGGCCTGGCCCGCGATGTCATCAGGCTGGTCCAGGAGGCCCGCAAGTCCGATGGGCTCGCCGTGACCGACAGGATCGTGCTGCGCTGGTCCGCCTCAGACCCCGAAATCGCTGCTGCGCTGTCAGAGTACGGTCCGATGATCGGCACCGAGGTGCTCGCGCCCGATCTTGCCGAGCTACGGCAGGATAAGGCCGACGCCGGCGGAGCCGGCACGACAGCAAGGATCTCGGCCTTACCTTCTGGATTCAGCGAGCCGGAGGACCCGGCCCGATCATCGAGACGTAGACCAGCACAACACCGCAGCAGCTTGCATCCGTACCGATCACGCGGACCAGACAGCTGGCGCCTCAGGGGGTGGCGAGCTCTTTCTCTGGCCGACAAGCCCGGCACGGCACGCAGCCAGACTGCTCAGCCTCGCTGAGCGCCATGGCCTGCAGGTCTTCCGCACCCAGGAACCTGATCAGGATGCAGTCAGGCATGTGGTACCTCGCGATACCCGGTACGACGGTGACCCGCGGTCCGGCTGGATCGCCTGCAGGCCGCTCGCCGGCCGCTGGCCGGTCGGATGCCGGGATGACGTCGCTTGAAACACTCTT
Organism: uncultured Actinomycetota bacterium; assembly: GCA_963719765.1. Lineage (GTDB taxonomy): Bacteria > Actinomycetota > Actinomycetes > Streptosporangiales > Streptosporangiaceae > JAJYUU01. The sequence goes on along the minus strand of CAVRCW010000005.1, from coordinate 314,127 downwards.
TGTCGCGGAGCTTGTTGTCGGGGAGCCTGCCGCAGGGCCGAAGCTGGATCCACCGGCCGACGCAGCCCCGGCAGCGGGAGCGCCACTCGTATCGGTACTAGTCGTCGGCCCGGTCCCGGCAGGCGCGGCAGCGGCCGCCCGGCCAGCCTCGGCACTCGCACCAGTGCTGCCCGACTGCCCGGTCCGTTCAGAAGCGGCCGGTCCGCCGAGGGCCTGCCCGGCGTCAGCCGGGGAACCGCTGGCGGCCGGCGCGTCGGCGTCCGGTCCGCTCGCCGACGGCCGGCGAGGCGTGAACAGGTCAGCCGCCGGCCGGTCGGCCGGCAGGCCGGCGGCTGACGGACTGCCAGCTGCGGGCCTGCTGTCGGCGGGAGGGAACAGCGGGCTGCTTGACTGCAGCGGGTTTAGCTGCGGCCGGGCGCTGGCAGCCGACGGCCGGACCGAGCCAGCCGAGTGCCCGCGATCGCCAAGCGTCTCGGAGGGCTGACTCCTAGCACTGCGTGCAGGCCCTGCAGGCCGCCCAGCCGACGGCAAGTCGGTAGCCGCGACCCGCGGCCGCGACCCGAACTCGGGTCGCGCGGGATCGGGCCCGCCGTTCCCGCCAGGCTCGGCCACGGCGGGCGAGGTCTGGCCGGGCCTAACCGCAGCGGGCGCCGTCGCGCCGGGCTCTGCCGGGGGCCGGGCTGGAGGCTCTGCCGGAGGCTCCCGCCTTGCGGGTGGCTGAGTCCGAGCGGGCTCGGCAGTGGCCGCAGTCACCTTGGCTCCGTCGTCCGGCGGCCGACGCCGGCTTACCTCACGTGGAGTGAATACCGAGGCACCCATGCCCGCAGAGTCGATCGCGGCGGCTGGCTGGCCGGGCGGATAATCGTGGGCAGGGCGCTGGACGCCAGGGCCGGTGCGGCCGGAGTTCTGCCCTTCGCGCCTTTCGCGCTCGTCCCGCGCGGTCCGATCCTCACGCAGGCTGCGGTCCCGCGCCGGGCTCTCCTGCGGCCCGCGCTGTCCAGCCGGAACTGGCCTCGGCCCCTGGCCGGGCCCCTGACCGAACCCCGTCGCCTGGCCGCTGCCCGCGTATGCGGGCGCAGTAGCGGCTGCCGGCGCCGCGGCCCGTCCACCTGCCCGCGCTCCGACCGGAACTTCCTGCTCCGGCCGGGCGCCGACCTCCTGCAGGCCGACCGCGGACTGCGCCGCGGTCGGCTTGCCGAAGATCTCGTCGCGCCAGACGAGCACACCCGTGATCAGCAGCACCAGGGCCAGGCCGGCAACCGCGATGGCCAGGTAGACCAGCATCAGCGTGCCGGACACCGCTCCCGCGATCAGAAGACCAAGTGCTACGACCACTACAGCCACGATCGCACTGAACCGGATCACCTGCGGGCTCCGTTACCTCTGAGCGCTGTCAAGCCCGGCCGTGCTAGCGACGGTCGTGCTGACCTGCGTCTGACGGGTGGAAGCCACCGTTATTGTGCGCGACCGGCTCAGGGATCGACGGGTAGCCGCCGCTCTGAGTGCCGTTGCGCATCTCCATGCGGCCGCCCATGCCGACGCCAACACTGGACTGCGGTCCGGTGCCCACTGCCGGGAAGACGCCGCTATCGGCAGCACCAGCCTCCAGGTCGCGGAGCTGGCCCTCGAGGTACGCCTTGAGCCTGCTGCGGTACTCGCGCTCGAATGCGCGCAGGTCGTCGACCCGGCGCTCCAGTTCCTCGCGGGACTGGACGAGCGAGCCCATCGCCTGGCGGTGCCGCTCCTGCGCGTCCCGCTCTAGGCTCTCGGCCCTGGCACGGGCGTCGCTGGTGATCTGCTCAGACTGGCGGCGGGCCTTGGTGAGGATGTCGTCCGCCTCGCGCCGCGCGCGGCCGAGCGTCTCGTCCGCCTCGCGCCGCGCATCGGCGATGGCCTGGTCCGCGGTCTGCTGCGCGAGCGCCAGCACCCGGGCCACGGTGTCCATGTTGTCCTCGGCGGGCTTCATCGAGCCCCTCATGACCGGCTCAGGCATGCGCTCAGGCTCATGGCGCAACGGCTCTGGCGCCATCATCTCGGGCACTTCGGCCTGCGGGGTCAGCGTCGCCGGCGGCTTGCCGCGCAGCACCTCAGCCAGTTTGGCCCTGAGCTCCTCGTTGTCCTGGATGAGCTCATCCAGCGCTGCTTCTACCTCGTCGAGGAAAGCGTCGACTTCCTCTTCGTCGTAGCCCGGCCTGAGCCTGGTCGTGCTGAACTGCTTGTTCCGCACATCCGCGGGCGTCAGTGGCATCTCTTCTCCCTGGAGCTTTGTCCCTTTTATGGACGCTACCTGATGACCTTACTGGAACTTGACGACTTGCCAGAGCACATAGACCACCAGGAACAGCAGCATGAAGCTGAGGTCAAGAGCCAGACTACCGATCCGGAGGGGCCGAATGTAGCGCCTTAGGAATCTCAGTGGTGGATCCGTGGCCGAGTAGACACCCTCGGCGATCACAAGCAGTACTCCAGTGGGACTCCAGGACCGCGCGTAGACCTGAATCCAGCCGAAGATCATGCGGCCGATGAGCAGCACCAGGTAGACAGATAGGGCGTAGAACGCCACATCCCTGAGTATGTTCACGTGCCTGCCCTGCCTATCGATGCCCGCAGCTAACCGGGCCTGCGCGGCCGCTGTAACTCGATCGCCCGAAAGGGAGCGATCAGCTCTGATTGAAGAATCCGCGTTCCGCGATGCGGGCCTTATCCTCCGCCGCCACCTCGACGTTAGCGGGAGATAGCAGGAACACCTTGTTCGTCACGCGCTCGATGCTCCCATGCAATCCGAAGATCAATCCCGCTGAGAAGTCCACCAGCCGTTTGGCGTCGCTGTCGACCATCTCGGTCAGGTTCATGATCACCGGAGTACCCTCACGGAAGTACTCTCCGATCGTCCGGGCTTCATTGTACGTCCGCGGATGCACTGTCGTGATCCTGGTCAAATCCGTCGTATGCACCTGGCCGTTAGCGCGGCGCTCGCCGTTGCGGCTGCCTGGTGCCCCGTTAGGCGCAGGCGCCTCGTGCCGGTCGTCCTCCTGGACCAGGTCGGCACCGTACTCGTCGTACTCGTCGACGTACTCGTCCTGGTACTGGTCGTCGTAACGGTGGTCGTCCTCAACCAGGCCGAGATAGACCGCCATCTTGCGCATCGCGCTGGCCATCTTCTGTCCTCCGGTATGCATGCCAGGCGGCCCAGCTCACGCCAGGTGCCACGCGTCGGACATTACCTGACGAAGGCTCGCCTGCCGCCGAGCAACGCCGTACCGATGCGCACGTGTGTCGCGCCTTCTGCGATCGCTTCACCCAGGTCATCGCTCATACCCGCGGAAATGACGACCGCCCAGGGAAATGCGGATCGCACAGATTCGGCAATTTCCCGCAGCCGCGCATAGGCCGGCCTGGCCGGCTGCCCAAGCGGCGCCACCGCCATCACCCCGCGCAGGGACAGTCCCTGCTCAGCGGCTATCTCGCCGGCCAGGGCGAGTACCTGATCCGGCGGGGCGCCGCCGCGCCCAGCCGCCCCGTCCAGGCTGACCTGAACCAGGCAGCCGACCATCCGGCCTTGCTCGGTCGCGCGTCTGCCGAGGGCCCGCACCAGGCGCTCCCGGTCCACCGAGTGCACCATGTCGGCGTAGCCGGCCACGCTGGCGACCTTGTTGACCTGCAGCTGGCCGACGAAATGCCAGCGCAGCCTTAGCCCTGCCGCCGCGCACGCAGCGGCCTTCGGCGCGGCTTCCTGATCCTTGTTCTCACCGAAGTCCTCGACCCCGAGCTGTCTGAGCAGCATGGCGTCGCTGGCCGGGAAGGTCTTGGTCACCGCGATGAGCTGGACCTCGGCCGCGGATCGCCCTGCGTCCGAGCAGGCCGCATCGATCCTGGCCCGCACCGCCGCCAGATTGCCCGTCAGCTCGGCCAGCCGGCCCGCGCGCCATCGGAAAGTGAGATCACTGTCACATCATCGCCCTCCGCCGATGCGACGCACGAGGACGGCATCGCCGCGTACGACGGGAACGGGGTTGGCCCGGCAGTCCCCGGCCCGTTACGGACCGAGCCAGACCAGTGCCGCGAACCGTCCGGTCGTACCGTCCCTGCGGTAGGAGAACAAGTCCGCCGACTCCCTGGTGCACCGGTCGTCGTGGCGCACCGCCTCGATGCCGGCTGCCACCAGCTGCGCCCGCACCCCGGCCGCGAGGTCCAGTCCCGCCGTGCCCGTCCCGGTAACGCAGCTGGCCTCGGGCACCACCGCCGCTACCCTGGCCCGCAGCACGTCAGGAACCTCATAGCAGGCACCGCAGATGGCGGGTCCGATCACCGCCTGCATCCGGGCCGGGCTGCCGCCTGCGGCCGTCATGGCCGCTACCAGTGCGGGCACCACGCCGGCCACCATGCCTTCCCGGCCGGCGTGCGCGGCGCCCGCGAGCCGGGCCTGCGGGTCGGCGATTATCACCGGCACGCAGTCGGCGACCAGTACGGCCAGGGCCAGGAACGGCACGTCGGTGAAGATCGCGTCACATGGCTCGGACTGCTGGCGAGGCCACGCGGCATCCGCGTAGCGGACAACCGCCCCGTGAACCTGGCGCATCCAGGCAATGCCGGCCGCCTGCAGGCCGCAGCTGGCAGCGGCAAGCTTCCTGTTAGCGGCCACCGCCGCGGGATCGTCACCGACCGCCAAGCCCAGGTTCAGCGACGAATACGGATCCCGGCTGGTGCCCCCGTTCCGCCCCGTGACCAGGTACTGGACGCCGGTGCAGAGTTGGCTCACTTCAGGAAATCAGGCACATCGAGTTCGTCGTCCTCCTCAAACACGACCGACTTGCGGCGCGTACCTGCCCCGTCGGCGGGCTTGCCGGAAGCCAGCGGGCGAGCCGTGCTCTGCTGGCCCGCCGCCCTAGCAGCGCCGTTGTCGAGGGTCGCGGCGCGCGGGGCGGGTACGGCGTCGGCCTTCACGCCATCGGGACCCCGGCTAGTCCCGGCAGGCTCGCCGCCTTCCGGCTCCGGCTCGGGCCGGCCCACCTGGTGGTCAGTCACCGCGGAGGTAGCCGTTTCTGCTGCAGGCACCGCCGGGGCCGCCAGTCCGGGCTGCTGCTCGGCCAGCGAGAACGGCCGCCATTCCGACGAGGTCGTGACCGGCGCCGGAGCCGACATCGTTCCGCCATATGCCGATGTCCTCGCACGCGGCCGCGAGCCCTGGGGCTCATCGAATCCCGCGGCAATGACGGTTACCCGCACCTCGTCGCCGAGCGCGTCGTCGATCACCGCGCCGAAGATGATGTTGGCGTCCGGCGCGGCCGAGTTCGCCACCAGCTGCGCCGCCTCGTTGATCTCGAACAGGCCCAGATCTGAGCCACCCTGGATGGACAGCAGCACGCCGTGGGCGCCGTCAATGCTGGCCTCGAGCAGCGGGCTGGAGATGGCCATCTCGGCGGCGGCCACCGCGCGGTCGTCGCCGCGGGCGCTGCCGATGCCCATCAGCGCGGATCCGGCTCCGGACATGACCGATTTCACATCGGCGAAGTCCAAGTTGATCAGGCCAGGCGTGGTGATCAGGTCGGTGATGCCCTGCACGCCGGAAAGCAGGACCTGGTCCGCGGCCTTGAACGCGTCCAGCACGCTGACATGCCGGTCGGAGATCGACAGCAGCCGGTCGTTCGGGATGACGATAAGGGTGTCGACCTCGGCGCGCAGCCGCTCGATGCCCGAGTCAGCCTGGGCCGCGCGGCGCTTGCCCTCGAAGCCGAACGGCCTGGTCACCACGCCGATGGTGAGAGCTCCGAGTGCTCTGGCCACGGAGGCCACCACCGGCGCCCCGCCGGTCCCGGTGCCGCCGCCCTCACCGGCCGTCACGAAGACCATGTCCGCACCTTTGAGGACCTCTTCGATCTCCTCGCGGTGGTCTTCAGCCGCCTTGGTGCCGATGTCGGGGTTAGCCCCTGCGCCGAGCCCCCTGGTGAGTTCGCGGCCCACGTCCAGCTTCACATCGGCGTCGCTCATTAGCAGCGCCTGCGCATCTGTATTGATCGCGATGAACTCGACGCCCCTGAGTCCCTCTTCGATCATCCGGTTCACGGCATTGACGCCGCCCCCGCCGATACCGACGACCTTGATGACCGCCAGGTAGTTCTGCGGTGCTGCCACGAGGAGGAACCCTTTCCGCTCGTCTGTCCTGCCGCGGACCCTATGCCACCGCCGCGGCCAGGTACTCGGTCGGGCCCGGAGAGCCCCGGCCGTAACTCCTGCCCGCAAACGCCCCCAGTAACGTCGGCAGGGCAGGTCCAGCGGATATCCGGCTAGTCAAAACTCTCACCCTCAACTTGAGATTTAGAGTTATGTCAAGCTGCCGACTGATACGGACAGTAGGGTTGCGCCCTGCCCCGGGTCAACCACTGGGACCGATCCCCGCCCGGCGTGTCGCGGCTCGCTAGCCGAATGCCTGGCCTGCTGGGTTCTACATGGTGTCAGCGCGCGGCTACCGACGGCAAGGGACTCGGCCAGGATCTCGCCGCCGTAATCGGCTCTGGTGTCCGAGGGCAGGTACATGTCGGGCGCGGAGGTGACATCCCAGCCGCCAGGATCCTGCTCTCGTACTCCCACGTGATCATGGTTGGTGCGTCCAGGTCGGCGCCTGGACCTGCCGATCCAGGCCTGCACCAACATCCTGACGGTTGCCGTCGCCTGGCTGGGCGGTTTACGCTCTTTGTCCCGACGGAAACCGTCAGGATGTCGGGTGTCGTCACCGCAACCCTGGCCGCGGGTCAGCCCGCAGTGACCGCCGTGTTCGGGTCGCTGACGTCGAGGTACCTGGCCCCGGTCCTGAGCAGCACCAAGACCTCGGCGGCCTTCGCCCGCGTCTGCGCAGCACCGCCCCAGGCGACAGTGACGCCGCCGCGCAGGTGAAGCGTCACATCCTGGGGCGAGGACGCTGTGACCGCCTCGACCAGCGACCGCAGCCGGGCGGGCAGCTGCCGCAGGACCGCGGCCGCGGCCAGCACGCCGCGACTGCCGCGCAGTTGCGCGGCGGCGGGGGGCGCGGCCAGCAATGGCATCCCAGCCGGCTTGCGCGGCGACCAGCGCACAGTCACGCCATAGGGGTCGATCAGCTCGAACCGCCCGCCAGCCGCGACCGCGAGCACAGGCGTGCGCTCGCGCACCGAGATCACGATGGTGTCGGGCCACGACCGGCTTACCGTCGCGGACAGAACCTGATCGATCTGCTCGACCCGGTGCGCTGCGGCTCGAGTGTCCACCGAGGCCAGCGGGGTGCCGCGACGAATGGCGGCAGCGGCCAGTACCTCCGAGGTGGGCACAAGCCGGTTGCCCGTGACCTCCTCGCGGCGGACCACCAGCAGGCTCGAGCCAAGCAGCGCCCAGGCGGCGCCAGCCAGGATGGCCAGGATCAGCACGCCGAAGAAGGCGGCCCGCCACGGATCGTGGCCGGCCGCAGGGGCTGGCCGCCGGGCCGCGGGCTGCTGCGGCGTCGGTTGAGCCACCCCCGGCATTCTGGGCAGGCCCGGTCCGGCAGTGCCCGCCGCGGCATCCTCGGCCGGATAAGCTGCCGCACCGACGGCGCCAGCCATGGCTGAGGACTCGGCCGCCGGGCCTATGGCCCAGGCTGGTTCTTCCGGCGGGACTGCTGCGCCCGGCGGGACTGCTGCGCCCGGCGAGGCTGGCCCATCAGCCGAGGCCGATGCGGCGGCCCGGCGCGCGCGCAGCTTGCCTACCATCCGCCGTCGCCCGACCGATGCCGCAACGCGGCAACAAGCTGCGGACCGAGTGCGGTGACATCACCCGCCCCCATGGTGAGGATGATGTCGCCTGGCTTCGCCAGCCCTGCGGCCAGTGACGGCAGGCGGGCCCGGTCCGGCACGAACTGCGCCCGGCCGCCGGGAACGGCATCCGCCACCATCGCACCGGTCACTCCGGGCTCGGGATCCTCGCGGGCCGCGTACACGTCCATCACCAGCACCTCATCGGCCTGGCTGAGTGCCGCGCCGAACTGGCCCGCGAAGATCCTGGTGCGGCTGAATAGGTGCGGCTGGAATATCGCGATGAGCCGGCCGCCAGCCACCACGTCCCTGGCCGCGGCGAGGTCGGCAGCGAGCTCCGTCGGGTGATGCGCGTAGCTGTCGACCACCTGGACGCCGTCAGCCTCTCCCTTCAGCTCCATCCGCCTGCGGGCGCCGCGGTAGGCCGCGAGCCCGGCGACCGCATCGGCCGGGGCCACGCCGAGCTCAGCGGTAACTGCGAGCGCCGCCGCGGCGTTCAGCGCATTGTGCCGGCCAGGCACGGCGATCTCGAGCCGCGCGTGTCCTGTCCCGGCCAGCGCGGTGCGCGGCCCGCCCGCCACGGTCAGCTCCGTGCTCATCCCGCGCGGCTGGATGTTGGTGACGCGGTAGTCAGCGCCTTGCGAGGTGCCGTATGTCAGTGCGGTTACGCCCGGCCGCACCTGGCTGGTTACCGCGCGCGCCCCGGCGTCGTCGGCGCATGCGACCAGCCATCCGCCGGCGGGTATCCGGCCGACGAACGCGGCGAACGCCTGCTCAATCCGCTCGAGTGTGCCGTAGTTGTCGAGGTGATCGGCCTCCACGCTGGTAACGACCGCGGCGGTCGGCGCGAGCATGAGGAAAGAGCCATCACTCTCGTCTGCCTCGACGACGAACGCCTCGCCGCTGCCCTCGGCCGCGCCCAGGCCTGTCTCGGCGAGGATGCCACCGATCACATAGGACGGGTCGGCTCCGCTGTGCCGCAGCACAGTAGTGATCATCGAGGTCGTCGTGGTCTTGCCGTGCGTGCCGGCGACGGCAATTCCGAGTCTGCCGAGCATCACGCTGGCCAGGGCGGCGGCCCGGTGCAGCACCCGGATGCCGCGTCGGTGCGCCTCAAGCAGCTCGGGGTTGTCGGACCTGATGGCGGTGGACACTACGAGCGTGTCGGCATCACCCAAATTGGCTGCGTCGTGTCCGACGTGCACTCGCGCGCCGGCCGCCGCGAGCTCGCCAAGGAGGGCGGAGTCGGCCGAGTCGCTGCCGGATACCGTGACTCCGCGGGAGAGCATGATCCGCGCGATACCCGACATGCCCGCGCCGCCTATCGCGGCGAAGTGGACTTTCCCCAGCTGGTCAACGGGCACTGGGTCGACCGGAGTAACTAGGCCCATTCCTAACCTCCCGCCTTCCGTGTGCTCCGATAACCGCGACGCCCGTTACGCCCCCGCGCGCCGACGCCTAGCACCAGGGCCGCCAGGTCGGCGTCGGCGTTCGGATTGCCGATGGCCGCCGCCGCCTGCGACATCGCGGCTACGAGCTCGCCGTCTAGCACGATCGGCAGCAGCGCGCGGGTGATCCACTCGGGTGTCAGCTCGCTGTCGCCCACGATCAGCCCGCCCCCCGCCGCCTCGATCGGCAGGGCGTTTAGCCGCTGCTCCCCGTTGCCATGAGGCAGCGGTACGTAAGCCGCCGCAAGCCCGACTGCGGTCAGCTCCGCGCAGGTCATAGCGCCGGCCCGGCACAGGGCCAGATCGGCGGCCGCATAGCCAAGGTCCATCCGGTCCAGGTACGGCAGCACGATGTAGGGCGCCGCGCCGGGCGCAACCTCCACCTCACCCGCCTTCGGCCCGGCGATGTGCAGCACCTGCACGCCTGCCGCGCGGATGGCGCCGGCCGCACCGAGAACTGCCCGGTTCAGCGAGCTAGCACCCTGCGAGCCGCCGGTGACCAGGAGCACCGGCAGGTCAGGCTGCAAGCCGAAATGCGCCCTCGCCTTGTCCGCAAGCGCCAGCCGGTCAAGTCCCGCGATCTCCCGCCGGATCGGGATGCCTAGATACCGTGCGTGCCGCAGCCGGGTCCCCCGCTGGCCAGTGCACACGTGCCTGGTGAGCAGGGCGCCGATGCGATTGGCCAGGCCCGGCCTGGAGTTGGCTTCGTGCACGACGATCGGAACGCCGCGGCGCCTGGCAGCCAGGTAACCGGGAGTCGCCACGTAGCCGCCGAAGCCCACAAGTACATCCGCTCTGGTTCGGTCCAGGATGCCGGCGGCGGCGGCGACGGCAGCGGCGAGGCGGCCGGGCACGGAAAGCAGATCGGCTGTCAGCGATCGCGGCAGTGGCACCGGCGGAATCAGGGCGAGGTCGTATCCGCGCAACGGCACCAGGCGGGTTTCGAGGCCACGCTCGGTGCCCAGGCAGGTGATAGCAGTATCCGGCTCGGCGCGGCGCAGCGCGTCCGCCAGGGCGAGAGCCGGCTCGATATGCCCGCCCGTGCCGCCACCAGCGATCACGACACTCAGCCCCATCGATCCATCACCTTCTTTGCTCCGGCCCGGTCGCCCGAGCCCGCTCCGCGGACCCGCGGGTAACGCCACCGCGAGCGGCGAAGTCGTGCCTGGCCAGGCTAAACCCACGCGCGGATGCCGTGCGCGGCGACAGGCCGGTGACGGTCAGGGTCAGCTCGGCCGGTGTTGCAGGCCCAGCCAGCGCGCCAGCCGCCGCGGTGTGCTCGGACCCGCTGCCGCCAGCGCCTCTCTCGCGCCCGGCTCGGATCTGGCGAACGCCATCAGCATTCCCAACGCGGTCATCGTGACCAGCAGCGACGACAGGCCCGCCGAGACCAGCGGCAGCGGCACGCCGGTGATCGGGAGCACGCCGAGCACCGCGCCGATGTTCACCATGGCCTGCGCGATGATCCACATGGTGATCGCGCCGGCGGCCAGCCGACTGAAGGTGTCCTGAACCCGGCGCGCGATGCGCAGGCCGGCGAACGCGATGCCGCTGTACAGCGCGATCACGCACAGCGTGCCGAGCAGGCCGAGTTCCTCGCCGAGGATCGCGAAGATGAAGTCGGTCGGGCTGTTGGGCACCCAGCCCCACTTCGCCTTACTCGCGCCCAGCCCAACGCCGAACCAGCCGCCAGAGCCGAGCGCGTACTTACCCTCGGTGAGCTGGTAGCAGGACGTGCAGCTACTCGATGACTGCCCGAGGAAGCCGGTGATCCTAGCGAGTCGCCACGGCTGCACCACGATCAGCATCAGCGTGACGAAAGCCATCAGGCCGATCATCCCCACCAGCAGCCTGGTGGGCGTGCCGATCACCCACAGCAGCGCCAGAAAGATGATCACGAGCAGCGAGGTAGTACCCAGGTCGTCGCCGAGCATCACCAGCGTGGCGAGCAGTACCAGGCCAGGCAGCAGCGGGATCAGCAGCTGACGGGAGTCGGTGAGCTGCCGGAACTTATCCTTCCTGGCTAGCAGGTCGGCGCCCCACAGCACGAAGGCAAGCTTGGCGAACTCCGACGGCTGGACCTGGACTCCGGCTACGCTCAGCCAGCGCTCCGCCCCGTAGACCGAATCGCCTGCGATCAGCACCAGCATTAGCCCAAGCACCGACGCGGCCATCAGCGGATAGGCAAACAGCCTGAAGACGCGCGGCGGCGCCTTCGCGGCCAGCCACATGATAATCAGGCCGAGCACCGCGCCGAGCACCTGCTTCTGGAAGATCGCATACGGCGGTAGGCCCTGCTCCAGCTGGTAGGCCGTGGAGGCGGACAGCACCATGACCAGGCCGAGGGCGAGCAGCAGCAGCGTGCAGCCGAGGATGAGGTAGTAAGACGTCAGCGGGCGATCGAGCAGCAGCTTCCAGCGGGCCAGCCGGTCCCGCAGCGCCGCGGCGGCGTCGGCAGCGCCACGACCGATACCGGCCGCGCCGATACCGGCCGCCCGCTGCTGAGCATCGTCGCTGGGTCTTGCCTGGCCTGGCCGGCCCAGCACTTCGCTCACCTCGAGGCCGCCAGCCGCGCGACCGCCGCCGCGAACGCCTCTCCCCTGGCCGGGTAATCGCGGAACATGTCGAAGGACTGCGCCGCCGGGGCCAGCAGTACCGTGTCTCCGGGCTGCGCGAGCCGCGCCGCCTGCGCTACCACGAGGTCCATTACTCCAGTGTCGGTGTCCGGTACCTCTGTGACCGGGACATCCGGCGCGTGTCGCGCCAGAGCCTGCCGGAATCGGGCCCGGTCGGCACCGAGCAGCACCGCCGCCCGCAGTCGCGGCAGCGCGCCGGCTACCAGCGCGTCCAGGTCGGCATCGGTGCCGCGGCATAGTCCGCCTGCGATCCACACGATTGCGGGGAACGCGGCCAGCGCCGCCGCGGCCGCCGCCGGATTGCTGGCCTTGGAGTCGTCGATGTAAGTCACGCCGCCGACGGCACCGATCTGGCTGATCCTGTGTGGCTCCGGCTGGAACGCGGCCAGGCCCGCCGCGACCGCCGCCGGCGGGTCGCCGTAGGCACGGGCCAGCGCGGCGGCGGCCAGCGCATCGGCCACGTTGTGCGGAGCGGCAGGCCGGACCGCGCTGGCCGCCGCTAGCGGCAGCGGGTCCGCGGCGAACGCGTGGTCGGTCAGCCAGCCATCGGCCACGCCGACCTCGCCGCGCGAGGGCGGGCCGAGCCGGAAGGCCACTCGCCGGCTCACCTGCGTGGCGGCGACCGCCATCGCGGCAGCGCGCGGATCCTCGGCGTTGCAGATCGCGATCGTGCCTGGCGCGAAGATGCGGCTCTTGGCCGCGATGTAGGAGTCGATGTCGTCGTGCCAGTCCAGGTGGTGCGCGGCGATGTTCAGCACGACCGCGGCCAGCGGCGTGACGCTCGAGCTCCAGTACAGCTGGAAGCTGGACAGCTCGACCGCCACGACCGGGTACGGCTCGGGCTCGGTGACGGCAGCCAGGATGGGGGTGCCGACGTTCCCGGCCGCGATGCTCCGGTGTCCGGCCGCGGCCAGCATCGCGGCTAGCATCCGGACCGTCGTGGTCTTGCCGTTCGTGCCGGTGATGGCCAGCCACTGCTGGCGTCCCCCGTCCGGCAAGACCGGCCGCAGCCGCCAGGCAAGCTCCACGTCGCCGATCACCTCGACGCCGGCCGCGACGGCGGCGGCCAGCAGCGGTGTGTCCGGCCGCAGGCCGGGCGAGGTGACGACCAGATCGGTGCCTGGCGGCACGACCGCACCAGGTCCGAGCTGACCAGCGCCAAGCCGGACGCTGACGCCGCGGGCGGACAGGCCGGCCGCTACCTGCTGGCGTTCGGCGTCGTCGCGCGAGTCCAGCGCGGTGACCACCGCGCCGCGGACGGCCAGCAGCTCGGCCACGGACTGGCCGGTGATCCCGAGGCCGGCCACGCAGACGCGCCGGCCAGCCAGTCCGGCCAGCTGCGCCCCCGCAGAGGAATCGGTCATCGGCTTAGGTCTGCAGCCACTCGGCGTAGAACAAGCCAAGCCCGGCCGCGACACACAGTCCGCTGATCAGCCAGAACCGGATGACGATCGTGGTCTCCGCCCAGCCGAGCATCTCGAAGTGGTGCTGCAGCGGCGCCATCTTGAAGACCCGCCGCCTGGTCATCTTGAAGAAGCCGATCTGGATGACGTCCGACATCGTGATGATCACGAACAGCCCGCCCAGGATCACCAGCAGCAGCTGCGTCTTGGTGCAGATGGCCAGGCCCGCCAGCACGCCGCCGAGGGCCAGCGAGCCGGTGTCACCCATGAAGATCTTGGCCGGGTGCGCGTTCCACCACAGGAACCCGATACACGCGCCGAGCACCGCCGCCGCCACCACGGCAAGATCGAGCGGATCCCGCACCTGATAGCACTGCGGCGCGAGGAAGGTCGAGCAGTCGTTGCGCTCCTGCCAGATCCCTATCAGCACGTAAGCGGCCAGCACCACGATCGTCGCGCCGGTCGCCAGGCCGTCAAGCCCGTCGGTGAGGTTCACCGCGTTCGAGGTGCCGGCGATCATGATCACAACCCAGATGACGAACGGCAGCACCCCGATCGAGGGGCCGAAGTCGCGCAGGAACGACAGGTGCGCGTCCGCCGGGGTGAGGTCCAGGCCGTTTGGGTGCTGGAGAGCCTCGATCGCGAATACCGCGCCGATCACGACCTGACCCGCCAGCTTGGCGCCGGTGCGCAGGCCCAGGCTGGTCTGCTTGTAGATCTTGATGAAGTCGTCGATGAAGCCGACCAGGCCGAGGCCGGTCATCAGCAGCAGCACCAGGCCGCCGGAGATCGTCATCGGGTCGCGGGTGGCCACGTGCCCGACCACGTATCCGACCAGCGAGGCGATCACGACGACCGCGCCACCCATGGTGGGAGTGCCGCGCTTTGTCTCATGCGACTTGGGTCCCTCGACCCGGATCGGCTGGCCGTAGCCCTGCCGCCGCAGCAGCCGGATGACCAGTGGCGTGCCGAACAGAGCCAGCAGCAATGACACAGCGCCGCTGATGATGATGGTTTTCACCGGGCTGTGTCCTCCTCACCTGGCAGCGGCCGCTCACCAGTGAGCGCCAGCGCCACCTTCTCCAGCCCGATGGAATGAGAGGCCTTGACCAGCACCACGTCGCCGGACCGCTGGCGGTCCTGCACCGCCAGGACGGCCGCGGCGGCGTCGGGTACTTGGACCAGCTCGCCATGCCAGGACCCGACCGCCTTGGCCCCGGCCAGCATCGGCGCGGCCTGGTCACCCACCACGATCAGCACGGCCACGCCCGCCTGCGCGGCCTGCCCGCCCGCCGCCTCGTGCAGTTCATCGGCTTGCGCGCCCAGCTCGGTCATGTGACCGAGCACGGCAATGCCGCGTCCGCCGCTCGCCATGGTCGCGAGCGCCGCTATCGCCGCCCGCATCGCGTCCGGGTTGGCGTTGTAGGCATCGTTGATGATCGTGATGCCGTCCGGCTTCCTGGTTACCTCCATCCGCCACCGGCTCCTGGCGACCGCAGCCGACAGGCCTGCCGCGATCTGGTCTGGCGGCATTCCCAGCTGCTGCGCCAGGGTCGCGGCGGCGAGCGCGTTCGACACGTGATGCTCGCCGTAAAGCTGTAGCTGTACCGGCGCCGAGCCTGACGCGGTCACCAGCGTGAACCCCGGCCTGCCTGCCTCGTCGGCGCGGACTTGCTCGGCGCGCACGTCGGCACCGGCCGACAATCCGAAAGTCACCACCCTGGCCGCCGTCCGTGCCGCCATCGCCGCCACCCTGCGGTCGTCTGCGTTCAGCACGGCGACCCCGTCTGCTGGCAGCGCCGCGGGCAACTCGCCCTTCGCCAGCGCGATCTGGTCGAGGCTGCCGAATTCACCGGCATGCGCGTGTCCGATGCACAGCACCACGCCCAGGCGCGGCGGCGCGATCTCGCACAGGTGCGCGATGTGCCCGATCCCCCTGGCCGACAACTCCGACACCAGGTACCTGGTGTCCTGCGTTACCCTCAGCACGGTAAGTGGGTGGCCGATCTCGTTGTTGAACGAGTCGCGTGGCGACACCGTCGGACCCAGCTGCTCGATTAGCTGCGCAGCGAGGTCCTTGGTGGTGGTCTTGCCTGCGGACCCGGTGATGCCCACGATCGTGAGGTCGGGCAGCCTGTCGACGACGGCCCTGGCCAGCCTGGCCAGCCCCACCTGCACGTCGTCGACGATCAGTGCCGGGACGCCCACTGGCCTGGTTACCAGCACCGCAACCGCTCCAGCCTGCACCGCCGCCCGCGCGAAGTTGTGACCGTCGGAGCGGGTTCCTGGCAGCGCGGCGAACAGGCTCCCCGGCCGAGCCTGTCTGGAATCGATCACTACCGGCCCGGTCACCAGGGCGTCAGGATCGCCAGCATCGGCCAGTACTGCGCCAGCGAGCCTGGCCGCCTGCACCAGCGATAGCGGGATCACACGTCCTCCGGGAAGTCGAAGATCACATCGTCGTGCTCCGCCCGCAGCCCGGCGGGCGGGCCACCTGGGTACTGGCCGCCCGATATCGTCGCATCCTCGCTCGCACGCCGCTGCGCTAGGGCTTGTGCAGCCACTTCCCGGTCGTCGAACGGGATCACCGCGCCTCCGATGTACTGGCCTCGCTCGTGGCCCTTACCGGCCACCAGCACGACATCCCCCTTGCCCGCGGACGCTATGGCCAATGCGATGGCGCCGGCCCGGTCGGGCTCCACGATGACGTGGGCGCGCTCCTGCTGTAGCACTTGCAGTGCCCCTGCCATCATCTCGGCCAGGATCGCCAGCGGGTCCTCTGAGCGCGGGTTATCGCTGGTGAAGATCGCCAGGTCAGCTAGCCTGGCCGCGGCTGCGCCCATGAGCGGCCGCTTGCCCCGGTCACGGTCGCCGCCGCATCCAAGCACGATGGTCAGGTTCCCCTGTGTCACCTGGCGCAAGCTTGTCAGCACCGCCTCGACCGCACCTGGTTTGTGCGAGTAGTCGACAAGGACGGTGAAGTCCTGCCCGTCGTCGACCCGCTGCAGCCGGCCGGGCGGACCAGCGCAGGCGGCGACGCCTGCGACCGCGGCGGCCAGGCCGATACCAGCCTCGACCAGCGCGACGATGGCGCCAAGAGCGTTCGCTACGTTGAACTGACCGGGCAGCGCGATGACCGCATCAGCCTCCACGCCGCCGGGCCCGATGACCCGGAAGGTGGAGCCGTCCGCACCTGACCTAATGTCTGCCGCGCGCCAGTTAGCGGATCGGCGGCCACTGGCGGAGAACGTCGTTATCGGAATCGATGCGCTCGCCGCCAGCTCGCGGCCGCGCTCGTCATCGATGTTGACGACGCCCGCCTTGGAATATCGCGGCGTGAAGAGCTCAGCCTTGGCCGCGAAGTAGTCGTCCATGCTGGCGTGAAAATCCAGGTGATCTTGTGACAGGTTGGTGAACACGGCAACGTCGAACTTCGTGCCAGCCACTCTCCCCGCTACGAGCGCGTGGCTGGATACCTCCATGGCCGCCGCGGCGGCCCCGCGCTCGGCCATGATCGCGAGCAGTGCCTGCAGGTCGGTGGATTCCGGGGTTGTAAGCCCGGCGTCCAGCACGGCGGCGCCGATCCTGATCTCCACCCCGCCGATCAGCCCGGCCTGGTACCCGGCCGCCCGCAGCCCGGACTCCAGCAGGTAACTCGTGGTGCTTTTGCCAGCCGTCCCGGTAACGCCGATCAGCAGGAGGCGGCTGGACGGGTCGCCGTAGATCCAGGCGGCAACCTCGCCGAGGCGCTGCCTGGGCTCGGCCACCACGAATACCGGCAGGCCGGTCCCGACGGCGGCGTCCCGCCCCGATGGATCGGTGAGTATCGCGACCGCGCCGGCCGCCGCCGCGTCCGCGCAGTACCGCGCTCCATGCGCGCTGCTGCCGGGCAGCGCGGCATACAGGTCTCCAGGCCGGACCGCGCGGGAGTCGTGGGTGATCCCGGTCAGGCCGACAGGCCCGGCAGGCCGGGAACGCTGGCCCGGTACCGGATCCTGGTCAGGCGCCTGCGCGCTGGACGAGCGCAGTCCAAGCAGCGCCGCAAGCCCGGCAAGCGGGCGCGCAGGCACGCGTTCTGGGCGGATAGCCGCTGGCACGGGCAGAGGTTACCTCCTTCACGGCGCCGTGAGCCTGATATAGGGCGTTCTGGCATCGCCCGGCGGGATCTTCATCGTCTGCAGCGCGAACCGCATCACATCGTAAAAAGCCGGTCCCGCCACCTCGTCCCCGAAGTACTGGCTGCCCTGCGGGTCCTGGACGTTGACCGCCACCACCAGCTGCGGGTCGTTGGCCGGGGCGATGCCGATGTAGCTGGATCCATACTGGCAGAGAGCGCACTTGCTCCGGCTCGGGTCTGATACCTGCGCGGTGCCGGTCTTGGCCGCAACCGGATAGCCGCTGATCTCCCCGTAGGGCTCCCCCGCCTGAGCGTCGACCCCGGGTACTTGCTGAAGGATCGTCATCAGCTCCCGCGCCGTCTTCGCCTGTATCACCCGGCGCCGCGGCGGCCGCGGCGCGGGCGTATAGACGCCCGCGGCGCTTGTGGTGCCGGCCACCAGGGTCGGCTGAACCCTGACGCCGCCATTAGCAATGGTCGCGTAGACGCTCGCCATCTGGATCGCGGTGACCCCGACTCCTTGCCCGAAGGAGAACTCGAACGGATCGTCCCCCCAGTAACGCGGGGTACCCGGCCTGGGAATCAGGCCTGGGCTCTCGCCAGGCAGACCAAGGCCGCTCGGCGAGCCGAGCCCGAACGCGCGCAGGTAGTCATACTGCTGCATCGGCGTGATGTGCTGGACAACCTGCACCATCCCGACATTGCTCGAGTGGGCCAGGATGCCCGCGATCGTGTACCTGACGGTCGGGTGATATTCCGCGTCATGGAAGCCGAACTGGTGGTCGATCTCGATCTGGTACGGGATCGTGTAGGCGCTCATCGGCGTCTGATGGCCCTTTTCCAGCGCCGCGGCCACCGTTATGGACTTCAGCGTGCTGCCAGGCGCGAACACGTTGTCGGTGATGATGTTGTAAGTCTGCGGCAGGCTGGTGACGTCGTACGGGTTGTAGGTCGGCCATTGGGCCATAGCGAGGATCGCGCCCGTCCGCGGCTGCATCACCACGATCGAGCAGTTGCGGGCGTGGAACTGCACGACCCGCTGCTGGCACACCTGCTCGGCCTCGTACTGAATGTCAGCGTTGATCGTCAGCCGCAGACTCCTGGCCGCGACCGCCTGGGTCACCTTCGTCTCGGTCAGCGGTATCGGCTCGCTGTCGGTTCCGACCTCTTCTTCCTCGCTGCCGTCACGCCCGGCCAGCAGCCGGTTGTACTCCTGCTCGAGGCCGGCCTCGCCGACCAGATTGCCCTGCTGGTCGGTGTCGGTGAAGCCCACGATGTCGGCGGCCAGATCGCCGTCCGGGTAGGACCGGGTGAAGGTCTGGGTCAAGTGAATGCCCGGCAGGCCCATCGCCTGGATGCGGTTTGCAGCCGCCTGCTGGACGTCGGCGGCGAGCACGACGTACTGCGGCGAGCTCGGGTGATTGAGCTTGCCCGCGACGGTGGCCGCCGGCAGCGCGAGCGGCCCGGCCAGTTCTCCCGCTACCGTGAATCGGTCTTTGGCCGGGATCTGCACCGGGTCGGCGGTGACCGTGTCGGTCTGTACGGTCATCGCCAGTACCGTGCCGTTGCTGGTGGTGATGGATCCGCGCACAGCCGGGATGGAGATCCTCAGCAGGCGCTGCTGCTCGGCGGCCGTGGCGAACTTGGCCGACTCCAGGCCCTGGAGCTGCACGAGCCGGCCGACGAACACCGACATGACGAACGCGACGACGATCAGCGTGACGTTAAGCCGCCGCACCGGGCTGACGCAGCGGATCGCGGGTCGCAGCGTCGGTGGCGGCGCCCCCCGGTAGCGCGATCGCGGCGACGCCGGCCGACCTGGAGCCGGCGCGAAGCGCCTGGCCGTCCCGCCTGACCTGGCCGTCCCGCCTGACCTGGCCGTCCCCCCTGACCTGGCCGCCGGTCTGGCCGGACCGCGGGTGCCGCCTGGCCCAGTTACGCCAGGCCCGCCACCGCCGGGCCCAGTGCCTCCGGATGCTGGCCGACCACGGCCTGGACGTCGGCCTGGCCCGTCCTCGCCTTCGTGCCCACGGCCGCCACGCCCGGCGTCCCCGTTCCCCCCGAAGCCGTCGCCCCCGGCGCCGGTCACCGGGCGCACCCCACCTGCGGGGCCTGAACCGGCACGCCGGCAGGCTGATCCACCACTTTGTGTGTGCGCAAGTCGAGGTACTGAAGCTGCTGCTGGGGCCGCATGCCGAGCAGGCACGCCTCCCGCGCGATCTTCGCTGGCGACTCGTCGCCGGCGATCTGCAGCTGCAGCGCCTGCTCCTGGAGGATGCGCGCGTTGGCAGAGTGCTGCAGGTTGTCGATCTCGAAGCTCGCCGCGCCCAGGGTCGTGTTGATTACGAGCAGGCAGATGAGCCCGCCGCCGAGCAGGCACAGCACTAGCAGGATGAAGGGCGCCCGCGGGACAGCGGCCCCGCGGGCTCGCGCCGCCGCGGAGATTCTTAGCGTGCCGGTCCGGGCAGCTGTTCCTGGCGGTCCTGCCGCGCTCGGTCGCTGCGTAGTCCCCGCCCGCGCGCCCGCGGCCGACCTGCCCCGCAGAACAGTTGCCGACCACACTCCGCGCGGCCTCGCCGCCGCGAGCCTCGCCGCCGCCGCGGGCCTCGCCGCCGCCGCGGGCCTCGCCGCCGCTGCGGGCCTTGCCTGGGCAGCGGGCCTTCCGGCGGCACGCCGCGACGATCCGGAGCGGGCTTGCGCCGACTCCGGTCGCGCGACCTTCCTCGCGGTCTCAGTCCGCGCCGTGGCCATGGCGGTCCGACCGGACCTGGCACCGCCAGCAGCGCCGCGGTCAGCCGCCGTGCCGTCGAGCCGCGGCCGGCCTGGCCCGATCGTCGAGGTCTCCATCTGGTTAGCTCGCCCTCCCTAAGGCCTGTCAGCCCGTCGCCCGTACATTCCGGCGCCCGCCCCTGGGCGGCCGGATCTACGCCTTGTCGTCATGCCGCTGCCCTCACGCGTTCGGCGGCCCGCAGCCTGGCCGGGGCGGCGCGCGGGTTCGCCGCGACTTCTGCGTCCGCCGCCCGTTCCGCTCCCCTGGTCAGCAGCCGGAAGCGCGGCCGCGCCGACTCCAGCGAGACCGGCAGCCCGCGCGGCGTTGTGTCGGTCGCCTGCGCCGCAAGCGCGCGCTTTACTGCGCGGTCTTCCAGCGAGTGGTAAGCGAGCACGACGATGCGGCCGCCGACAGCGATTGCGTCGAGCGCGGCTGGCAGTACGCGCTGCAGAGCGTCGAGTTCGCCGTTGACCTCAATGCGCAGGGCCTGGAACGTCCGCTTGGCGGGATTCCCGCCGGTCCGTCGGGCGGGCGCGGGTATGGAGTCACGGACGATCTCCGCCAGCCGAAGGGTCGACGTCAGCGGGGTCCGCAGCCGTTCCCGCACTACCGCATCGGCAATACGGCGGGCAAACCGTTCCTCGCCGTATTCGCGCAGCACCGCGGCGATCTGGTCAGCGGGATAGGTATTGAGTATGTCGGCCGCGGTCAGCGTTCCTGACTGGTCCATGCGCATGTCCAGGGGCGCGTCCTGCGAGTAGGAGAAGCCGCGGGCCGGGTTATCCAGCTGCGGCGAGGACACGCCGAGATCGAGCAGCACGCCGTGGACGGCGGGCAGGCCAAGACCCGACAGGATGCGCGGCAGCTCGTCATAGACGGCCTGGACCAGCGTGACCCGGCTCTCGTAGGCCAGCAGCACCTGGCGCGACTCGGCTATGGCGGCCGCATCGGTATCGATACCGATCAGGGTCAGGCCGGGGTGGGCGGACAAGAGCGCGCGGGCATGGCCGGCCCGGCCGAGCGTAGCATCGACGAGCACCGCACCCGGCAGCTCAAGCGCGGGCGCGAGCAGCTCAAGCACCCGGTCACACATGACCGGCTGATGCGCAGCCGCAGCCGTCGCCATCGCGCCCCCTCGCTATCTAGCCAGTCGCCGCTCCTGGCGACCACACCGTCTCGCCTCGACGCCGGGCCAGCGCCCAGCATCCGATGCCCGGCCAGGCCCCCATCCGCGCCACTGCACTGACGAACCTGGCTTGCCGCCTGGCGCCGGGGAAGTGACGTCAGCCGGGACCTGGCCCTCCAGCACGGGTGGAGACCTCGCCGGGCATCGTGGCGCCGCGCTCAGTGCCAGCTGGCACCGGCCCCGACGCCTACAGAACTCCGGGCAGCACCTCCTCAGATGCATCGGAGAACGCGTCCTCCTGCTGCTCCAGGTAGGTGATCCAGGCCGCTGCGTCCCAGATCTCCAGCCGCGTGTTCGCGCCGATCACCACGCAGTCCCGCTGCAGCCCTGCGTACTCGCGCAGGCTCTGCGGGATGGTGATGCGGCCCTGCCTGTCCAGCTCCTCGTCCGAGGCGCTGGCGAAGAACACCCTGCTGTAATCCCTGACCGCCTTCGCCGTCACGGGCGCCGTCCGGAGCGCCTCGGTGATCCGGCCGAATTCCGTGACCGGAAATACGTACAGGCACCGTTCCTGGCCCTTGGTCAGGACCAGGCCAGGGGAAAGCTCGTCGCGGTACTTCGCCGGAAGGATCAGTCGGCCTTTCTCGTCAAGGCGAGGCGTATGGGTTCCAAGGAACACGCGCCTCACCTCCCCTATCCCCCACCTGATGCGTTCCGTGGGCCATTTCTGCCCCACGGAGCACCACTGTACTCCACTCTCCCCCACCGTCAATCGTCACGAGGCTGTGATCCGCGCATCGGTCCGCCGATTCGGCAGGTCAGCGCCCATGGGGCGAAGTGGAGCGACCGCGCCGGGACTAAAATCTCGCTGTTGCCGTTCTGTGGCCCACTTGTGGCCGTAGTAGGGCGCACGGAGCAGGAGAGTCAGGTAAGAGCCAAGCAAAAGTCACCGCAGTGTTACTTCGCCGATATGGGAGCGGGATCGCCCGGCGGGCATACGACGACGTACTGTCTGATCGCACGGTTTAGTTGCTGCTGACGGGCCGTCGCACCGGGTATTGCGTGCGTAACGTAGAAGAACTGGGCGCCTGGAGGAACACGTGGTCACCCAAATGGGGCAGCCGGCCGACCGATCGCTTGAGGAGCTCGTGGATGTCGCCCGGCAGGTGAGCGCGGCCGTGCAGAGCGTGATCTCCGGCAAGCCAGGCCCAGTCCGGCTGGCCCTGACGGTCCTGCTGGCCGAGGGTCACATCCTGATCGAGGACGTGCCTGGCGTGGGCAAGACAATGCTCGCCAAGGCGCTGGCCCGCTCGATCGACTGCTCCGTGCGGCGCATCCAGTTCACCCCCGACCTGCTGCCAAGCGACATCACTGGCGTCAGCGCCTTCAACCAGGAGATACGCGAATTCGAGTTCAAGCCTGGCCCGATCTTCGCCAACATCGTGCTCGGCGATGAAATCAACAGGGCGTCACCCAAGACTCAGTCGGCGTTGCTGGAATCTATGGAAGAGCGCCAGGTCACGGTAGACGGAACCACCTATCCGCTCGATCCGCCATTTATGGTGATCGCGACCCAGAACCCGGTGGAAATGGAGGGGACCTACCCGCTACCTGAGGCGCAGCGGGACCGGTTCATGACCCGGTTGTCCATCGGCTACCCCGACCGCGAGGCCGAGCTCGCGATGCTCGACTCTCATGGCTCGAGCTCGCCGCTCGATGACCTCAAGCCGGTCGCGCACGCCAGCGACATCAGGGCGCTGGTCGCCGCGGTGCGCGAAGTGCACGTGTCCGGGCCGATCCGGCAGTACATCATCGATCTGGTGTCTGCTACCAGGGCCGCGGCAGAGCTCCGGCTTGGTGCCTCGCCCAGGGCAGCACTGCATCTCCTGCGCGCGAGCCGCGCGCACGCAGCGCTCGACGGCCGCGATTTCGTCATCCCCGACGACGTACAGGCCCTGGCGGTACCCGTGCTCGCGCACCGGCTGCTGCCCAGCACCGCCGCCATGGTGGGCCGCGAACTGCCCGATCAGATCCTGGCCGCGATTGTCCGGCGGCTGCCGCTGCCCGGCAGGTAGCCGCCCACGTTCGGTCACAGTGCCATCGCCCACGACTCACGATGAACGGCAGCCGGGAAGGAGGGCCCAGGTGCGGACATCATTGCTGGCCGGACTGACGACCCGCGGCACTTCGTTCCTGGCAGCAGGTCTTGCGGCTGCCATCGCCGGCTACCTGCTCGGCGAGCGGGGCCTGCTCTGCGTCGGCGTCGCGCTGGTGGCGCTGCCGTTGCTCACCGTGATTGCAGCCCGGCGGGCTCATTACCGGCTGACCTGCACCCGGCTCATCAGCCCGCGCCGGATCCCGGCCGGAGGCACCGCCCAGGTCACCCTTCGGCTGCACAACATCTCCCGGCTGCCTACCGGGCTAATGCTCGCCGAGGACGCCATCCCGTACGCGCTCGGCACCAGGCCCAGGTACGTACTTGACAAAATCGAGCGCAACGGCAGCCGCGAGCTCAGCTACTCGCTGCGCTCCGACCTGCGCGGCAAGTTCGAGGTCGGCCCGCTCCAACTGCGCGTGGCTGACTCGTTCGGGCTGGTCGAGATCTCCCGCTCGTTCTCGGGGCGGACCGACTTCGTGGTGACGCCGAGGGTCTATCCCCTGGCGCGGACCATGATCAGCCGAGCCTGGGCCGGCGAAGGCGAGGGCCGGTCGCGGCTGACCGCGGCCGCAGGCGAGGACGACGTCATCCCGCGCGCGTACCGCGACGGTGACGACCTGCGGAGGGTGCACTGGCGCTCGACTGCCAGGTACGGCGAGCTCATGGTGCGCAGGGAAGAGCAGCGCTGGCGGAACCGGGCGACCGTGCTACTGGACAGCCGTTCCTCCGCGCACATGGGCAGCGGCCCCAGCTCGTCCTTCGAGCTGGCCGTCAGCGCGGCGGCATCGGTCGGCGTGCACCTGGCGCAAGAGGGCCTGACCGGCCAGCTCATTACAAACGACGGCACCAGTCTGGGTGCCGGAATGGCGTTCGAGGACATGCTGCTCGACGCGCTCGCGGTGATCAAGCCCTCGAAGGGTTATGACATCTCCGGCGGTATCAAGGCACTGCGGACGTCCAGCGCCGGGGTCATCATCGCGGTAACCGGGCGCCTTTCCGAATCTGAGGCACAGCAGCTCGCGGCGTGCCGCAACGAGGGAAGCCAGGCGATCGCGCTGCTGCTCGCGGTGAGCTCATGGGCGGATCCGAGGTGGGTCAGCCAGGTCGCGGCGGACAGCAGCGGCGGGACTCACGCCGAGGCAGCCGACGGGCAGGACCCCGCGGCCGGCGCTTCCGGCGGTCCTGCCCTGCGTCCTCGCAGCGGCCTGGCCGGACCGCCAGACGAGACCGCCCCGGCAGCGACTGTGCTGCGGGCGGCCGGCTGGCACGTGATAAGAGTGGACGCGGGCACGCCCCTGGCCACTAGCTGGCAGCAGCTGCCGCGAGCCGCCGAGATGCTCGTTCCCGGCGCCACGCTTGGCGGCCATGCCTACGCCGAGCAGGGGCGGACCGCATGATGAATCACCGTCTGACATTCGCCGCGGGCCTGGCTGTGGCCGCCTCGTCGCTGTCGCTTTACGCCGTCTTGCATGGCAACGCCTGGATGGTCGCGGGCCTCGGCGCGATCCTCGTGGTCGCGCTGGCAGGCACTCTCACCAGGCTGGCTACCGTTCCGGCGGCGATCGCGGCCACGATCGTCGTGCTGATAGCGTCGGTCCCGATACTGACCGGCCATGGCTGGCTAGGCCTGGCAGGCGGGATCGCTCTGGTGGCGATCGCCGCACTCAGCGCTACCGGCGCGAGGCTGGCGAGGGCCTACGCGGCGCTGGCGACCTACTGCTCCTGCCTGCTGATCTACCTGAACGTCGCGTTCGCAAGTGCGAAGTCGATCATCTGGCTCATCCCGACCGCAAGTTCTGCGTCCGCGCTTGCCCGGCTGCCGTCGCAAGCCTCGCCGGAGTTCCACTATGCCCCGCCCGTCCCGGCCTCCCTGCCGGTCGACTTCATCGCGGCCGCCGGGATCGGGGCCGTGGCGATCCTCGTGGACATCGTCGCCGTCCGGCTGCGGCGGCCCGCCCTGGCCGGCCTCCCGCTGCTGCTGCTGTACAGCGTGCCCGTCGCCAGCAACCTGAAGGGCTTCGGGCTCGACCAGTCACTGACTTTCGGAGTCAGCCTGGCCGCCTATCTCGCGATGCTTTCCACCGACGGTCGGCAGCGGCTGCGGATGTGGGGCCGGCTAGTAACGGTGCGCCGCATGTCCGCAGAGGAGACCGGCCCTGGCCCGGATACCAAGGATCTGGCGGCGACCGGACGCCGCATCGGCCTGGCCGCGGTCTGCCTGGCGATAGTCGTGCCGCTGGCGCTGCCGAGCGGCAAGCCCAAGGACATATTCGCGAAGACAAATGACGGCACCCCCGGAGTTGGAGTTGGCTCCTCGGGGTCGTCGCTCCGGCTGTCGCCGTTGCTCACAGTGGGGCAGGAGCTGAGCCGCGCCAAGCCGCTGCCGGTACTGTCCTACACGACCAGTTCTCCCGACCCACGGCTTCAGTACCTGCAGGAATACGCGCTGAACTACGACGCGGCCCGCAACACCTGGCTTGAGGTCACCGGCACAGGGAGCCTCCTCAAGGGCGACCGGCTGCCCTACCAGGTACCTGGACTCGATTCGGGCATTCCGTTCAGCACGGTCGTTACCAAGGTGACCGAGGTGATCCAGGACGGCACCCCGCTTCCGCTGCCGTACGCGCCGGTCCGCCTCTCGGTTAACGGTGGTGCGGTCCTATCCGAGGGCAGCGGCTCACTGATGGTGTTCGACCCACAGCAGCAGGACCACCTGCATTTGACCGTTACCAGCCATGAGCCAGAGCCGAGCGCCGCCGACCTCAGCGTCGAGGGTCAGGTCATCCCGAATGTCATCATGAACGAGTACAGCGGCTACAAGGGACCGGACGCCGGCAAGCTGCTCAAGATCGCCGAGCAGCACGTCGCGGGGGCAACGACGCCGCTGCAGCAAGCCACGGACCTGCAGGACTGGCTCACGTCCCCGGCATTCACCTACACGCTCAAGCCAAACCTGCCCAACTCGCCGCACTGGCTGCTGCTATTCCTGACCCATGACAAGCGCGGCGAGTGCCAGCAGTTCTCCTGGGCGTTCGCGGTGCTTGCCCGCCTCCTCGGCCTGCCCGCCAGGATCGCCGTCGGCTATACCGCCGGAACCCCCACCGCGACCGGCGGAGTGTGGCAGGTCACGACCGCCGATGCGCACGCCTGGCCCGAGCTGTACTTCCCGACGGTCGGGTGGGTCCGGTTCGAGCCGACGCCGAGCGGGAGCGACGGCCAGGGCACCGCGTCCGCGCCTGCGTACACCAAGGGCCCGGTGTCCAACCCGCAGGGCCCCTCATCCGTTAGCCAGACCAGCCCCGGATCCAACTCCGCGGGGGGCCACCCCAGCACGAGCAAGATTCATAGTCTGGGCGGCCCTGGTGGCCCCTCGCCCGACGGCTCCAGCGCGCGTGGCTCGCACGGGTTCCCCCTCGCGGCCACCGTGGCGATCGTCGTCGTGCTGTTGCTGCTGACCTGGCCCGCCCTTGGCCGCTGGCTGACCAGGCGCCGCCGCTGGCTCGCCGCGTCGGATGACGCGGCGCTGGCGCACGCGGCCTGGCGCGAGCTGGTCGATGATCTCACCGACTACGGCATCGCCGCCAGGCCAAGCGAGTCGCCGCGCGCGACTGTTCGGCGGGTATCCGAAGAGGCCGGGCTGCCGCCTGCCACCCGCGAGGTCATCACCAGAGTCGGTGCCGCCGAGGAGCGGGCTAGTTACTCGCTTGGTACCCTGCCGGGCGCCGGGCTGCGAGCCGACGTTCACGTCATACGCAGGGCGATCGCCGCCCGCGCTCCACGCGGCCAGCGGCTGCGGGCCGTGTTCGCGCCGACCTCCACCGTCGCTGCCGCCGTCCGCGGGCTGCAGTCCCTCAGCCGGGCCACGAACTGGATTGACTCATCCTGGCCGACGATGCGCCGCCAGATCCGCAGGTCGATCGCGCACCGGACTAGCTGAGTTAACAGGCCACCCGCAGCGCGGGTAGCGGCTAGCGATCGCCTGCGACGCGGGCACGCCAGCGATGCCTAGCAGCTGGCCGCGCCGCGATGCGCCGAACGCCCGCATGGCCGAGCACTACCTGCCCGCCAGGGCTGACCGACCTCGAGGCCGCGTTACCTGCCGCGCTCCTGGCGCCGGCGCCAGCGCTCCTCGATCCGGTCCATCATGCCCGAATTGGCCGCTGGCTTCGGCCGCCTGCGGTCCCGGCCCCGGCTGCGATCTGCCAGCGCTCCAGTCATCCGCCGGTAACTGTTGATGGCCCACATGCTGCTGACCAGCATGACGATGAAACCTGCCAGGTCGAACCATGAGTGCTTCATCACGACCCCGGCCACCAGCAGGCCGACCCCGATCAGGAATCCGGCCGCTGCCTGAATGACCCGCCGACGGTAATGCACCTTCGGGTCTTTTGCCCGCATTACCCGGGCAAGTCGCGGATGATCGGCATACAGCGCCTGCTCAATCTGCTCGAGCTGGCGCTGCTCGTGCTCAGAGAGCGGCACTGTGCCTCCCATGGGCTCGGCCTGCGACAACCGCCGCGAGACCAATCGCTATACGCCCAGAATACGAGCGGCAGGGCGTCTTGTGGAAGGGTACACGGCAGCAAGAGGTTTTGAACCAATGCGCCATGGCTACGCTCCGTAATCATTTGGCTCACTCAGCGCGACTGAGCGCAACTGCTAGACCACTCTGCCCGGCATGCCCTATATGCCCAGCAGGCAGCGGATCATTCGCCGGACCCCGCTCGGCCCGGCATCACCGGGCCATCCGCCCGTTCGACCAGAGTTGCCGGACGGATGGCATCGGTCCCGAATCGGCCGGCGATCCGGTCTAGCGCTGACTCCGCCTCTCGCCAGGATGTGGCTCGCTCGCCGAGGGCGAGCTGGATCTGCGCCGCCTCCGACGGGACCAGCCCGGTGGCCCTTACGCCAACCAGCCTAAGGCGCGCCTGGCCGCTAAGACCGGATGCCGCGTACAGAGCGCAGGCGGTGTCGTAGATCTGCTGCGTCACGTCCGTGGGCTCCGTCAGCGTGCGTGAGCGGGTAATGGTCTTGAAGTCCGCCTTCCGCAGCTTGACGACGACAGTGCGGGCCGCGCACCCGGAGGACCGCAGTGCCCTGGCTGTCCGCCGCGACAGCCGCAGCAGCTCCCGCCTGATCACCTCCGGATCGGTCACGTCGAGGTCGAACGTCTCCTCCGCCCCGACACTCTTCTCCCGGACCGTTGTCTCGACCCCGCGGCTGTCGCGGCCCGCAGCGAGCGCGCTCAGGTGTGCCGCTGCCGCCTGGCCGAGCTCGGCCTCGAGGGCAGCGACCGGGGTGCGGGCGATGTCGCCAACGGTCCGCAGCCCGAGCCTGGCCAGCGTGGTGCCGGTGCGCTCGCCGACGCCCCACAGGGCTGACACGGGCAGCGGGTGCAGGAACTCAAGCACCCGGTCGGCCTGGATGACGAGCAGTCCGTCCGGCTTGCAGTGCACAGAGGCGAGCTTGGCGAGGAACTTGTTCGGCGCGACCCCGACCGAGCAGGTGATCTGCTGCTGCTCGGCCACTTGCCGCCGGATCAGCTGGCCGATCCTGGCGGGCGAGCCGAGCAGCCGGATAGCGCCGGATACGTCCAGGAACGCCTCATCCAGAGACAGCGGCTGCACCAGCGGGGTCACGCCCTGGAAGATCGCCATGACCTCCTTGGACACGGCGCCGTAGATGCCGTGCCGTGGCGGTATCACCACCGCATGCGGGCACAGGCGCCGGGCCCTGGACATCGGCATGGCCGAGCGCACTCCGAAGGCGCGGGCCTGGTAGGTCGCCGACAGCACCACGCTGCGCCCGGAGAGCCCGCCGACGATGACCGGCTTGCCCGCCAGGTCCGGCCGGTCCCGGATCTCGACGCTGGCGTAGAAGGCGTCCATGTCGACGTGCAGAATGTGGCACCCAGAGTCGTCAGGCGGCCTGGCCGCCGGCTGTCCGCCTGGCGGTCCTGACCGATTCAGCTGACGGCCGCTCTCCCCTGGTCTGCCCATGTGTCACCGCCAGGAATACGCATTGCCGGGCCGTCTGGCCCGACTGTAGCGCTTGGTACTGACACTGGCCCGGGCATGGCGGTCAGAGCGCGAGGGTGGGCTTGAGCTCCAGCAGCCTTGCCAGCAACCCGTTCACGAAGGACGACGAGTCGTCGGTCGACAGCTCGCCCGCCAGCAGGACAGCCTCGCTGATCACAACGGCATCCGGTACATCATGCGCCCACAGCAGCTCGTAGACGCCGATGCGCAGGATGTTGCGGTCGACGGCCGGCATCCGATCAAGCGTCCAGCCCTGTGCATGCGCGGCCAGCAGCATGTCGATCTGCTCGGCATGCGCATGTACGCCGCGGACTAGCTCGGCCGCGTAGTCGGAGACCGGCGGGTCAGCCGCCGCTGTCCGCTCGGACAGCAGCTCAAGCACGGGCTCACCCCGTACTTCGGCCTCGAACAGGACGTCTAGCGCCCGCTTGCGTGCCTTACTGCGCGCTGCCATTCCCGCCTGCCATCGATGCTGCTAGTTCTGCTAGTTCTGCTAGTGCTGCCAGTGTGCCGGAGAAACTGTCAGGCGCGGCCGAGGTAGTCGCCGGAGCGGGTATCGACCCTGATCTTCTCGCCGGTGATGATGAACAGGGGTACCTGAATCTGCGCGCCGGTCTCCAGCCTGGCCGGCTTGGTGCCGCCGGTCGAGCGGTCGCCCTGCAGGCCAGGGTCAGTGTGCTCGACAGTCAGCTCGACCGCCGCGGGCAGCTCCACGTACAGCGGGGTGCCGTCGTTGAAAGCGATGGTTGCCATCTGCTCTTCGAGCAAGTAATCAGCGGCGCCGCCGACGACCGCGGCCGGGATGTGCGGCTGGTCATAGTCGGTCGTGTCCATGAAGACGAAGTCCTCGCCCTCGCGGTACAGGTACTGCATCTCGCGCTTGTCGACGTTGGCGACCTCAACCCTGACACCGGCGTTGAAGGTCCTGTCCACAACCTTGCCGGACAGCACGTTCTTCAGCTTGGTGCGGACGAAGGCGCCACCCTTGCCCGGCTTGACGTGCTGGAAGTCCACCACGGTCCAGAGCTGGCCATCGATGTTCAGCGTGATGCCGTTCTTCAGATCATTTGTGGTGGCCACGGTGGTTTCTCCTGCATGCATCGGGACCGCGGCGCCCATGTCACAGGACGAGCAGTTCCTTGGTGGTCGCGGTGAGTATCTGCGCCGACGCCGCCGTGCCGACTGAAGCCGTGGTGCCAGCCGCCGCGGCGCCGGCCCGGACAACGAGGGTGTCCTCGATCCTGACGCCGCCCGTTGCGGGCAGGTAGACCCCAGGCTCGACGGTGACGGGAACCCTGTCCATAAGTCTACCGGTCCGGCCGTACCCCATGATCGGCGCTTCGTGCACCTCCAGGCCGATTCCATGGCCAAGGCCGTGCTGGAAGTGCCCGCCATGGCCGGCCGCCTCGATCAGGTCCCTGGCAGTCGCATCGACGTCGGTTACGTCGGCACCGGGGACGGCGGCCAATACCCCGGCCAGCTGCGCGGCCGCCACCAGATCGTAGATCTCCCGCTGCCAGCCGACCGGCTCGCCCAGGACCACTGTCCTGGTCATGTCCGCGTGGTAGCCCTGGTACTTGGCCCCGCAGTCCACGGTGATCAGGTCGCCGCGCGCGAACGCCCGGTCACCAGGTGAGTGGTGCGGGATCGCGCCGTTGGGGCCGCTTGCGACGATGGTGTCGAAGGCGATGCCGTCGGCACCCAGGTCCACCATGGTGCGCTCAAGCAGCACAGCGAATTCTCGCTCGGTCCGGCCTGGCCTGATCTTGTCCAGCACTGCCTCGAAGGCCTCGCAGGTCAGGGCGCAGGCCCTGGCAAGCAGCTCGATCTCGGCTTCGTCCTTGATCATCCGCAAGTCCTCGACGACGTGGCCGAGCGGGACCAGCACCTGCGGCGTAGCTTCAGCCGCGGCCAGCGCGGCGTGCCGCTCGACCGTCAGGTCCTGTGCCTCGAAGGCCAGCACCCGGCAGCCGCGCTGCGCGGCCAGGCCCGCGAGCGCCGAGTCCACCTGGCGAGCGGTCAGCAGCTCGATGTCCGGGCAGTCGCGCTCGGCCGCCTCGGCATAACGCGAATCGGTCGCCAGCACTCCAGGCCCATCGGCCGGCAACAGGACAGCCGCATTAGAGCTGACAAGCCCGGACAGATAGCGGACGTTAGCCGGGCTGGTGATCAGCGCCGCGTCGGCGCCCGCGTCGGCAATCCGCCGCTGGGAAAGGGAACGACGAGTCGCATGTATCTCGGCCACGCACACGACTGTAGTCATCGGCCGCGCGAGCGGATCCGGCGGGACGACTCCGGTCGAACCGGACTGGTCACCCGACCGCCAGACACCAGCTCAGAGACTCAAGACCTCGTCCGGCAGACGCGAACGCCGGCCCCGCATCGGCCGTTGGCCTCAGTCGCCGCCAGGTACGTCGTCGCCGACGATCATGCCGCCGCCCCGGCTCCAGCTTAGGTAGCGCCAGGACAGGTTCACGAGGGTGACGACCCGGTTCCGGTTGCCCAGCAGATAGATCAGGTGCAGCCCGAGCCAGGCGAGCCACGCCAGCGTGCCGCGCAGTGGCGGACCTGACGGCAGCTCCACCACGGCCGAGCGGCGGCCGATCGTGGCCATTATGCCCTTGTCGTGATAGCTGAACGGCACCGTCGGCTTCCCGGCCATGAGCCGAGCGACCTGCCTGCCGGCGTGCCGGCCTTGCTGGATCGCAGGCTGGGCCAGCTGAGGCAGCGGCTTGTCCGGGCCGGCGCAGACGTCTCCGATTGCGAATACCCGGTCCTGGCCGACCACCCGCAGGTCCGGCCCGACGTCTATCCGGCCGGCGTGCGTGCGCGGCAGCGCGACGTTCCAGTGCGCGTCAGGGGCCTGGACTCCGGCGGCCCAGACGGTCATATCGCTACGATGCGAGGCGCCGTCGGCAAGCACGACCTTGTCCGCGGCGATCTCCTTGATGGTCGTGCGCAGGAACACGTCGACGCCGCGGTTGACTAGCTGCTGCCTGGCGTAGTTCTGCTGCCGCTCGTGATAGGGGGCGAGCAGGGCGGGCCCCGCCTCGATCAGCCGCACCCGCATCTTCGCCCTGTCGATCTCGGGAAACGCGGCCGGCAGCGCGATATTGCGCAGCTCGGCGAGGGTGCCCGCCAGCTCCACGCCGGTGGCCCCGCCGCCGACAACGGTTATGTCCAGCTCGGGATCTGCCTCGCCCGCCGCCCTGCGCTCGAACTCGACCAGCAGCCTGTTGCGCAAGGCGATGGCATCCCGCCGGGTGTACAGGCTCAGGCTGTTCTCCGCCGCGCCAGTTACGCCGTAGAAGTTGGCGCTTACCCCGGTCGCGAGGATCAGGTAGTCATAGCCGAACTCGCTGCCGTTCGCCAGCCGCGCCGTGCGGGCCGCCAGGTCGAGGTCCGCCAGCTCGCCCTTGCGAAAATGCGCACGGGTCTTGCGAGTCACGCTCCACAGCGGATAGGCGACGTCGGCCGCGGTCAGCCCGGCCGTTGCCACCTGATACAGCAGCGGCTGGAAGGTGCTGTACACATTGACGTCGACGAGCGTCACCCTGGCGGTGGTCCTGGCCAGCTCGGGCAGCGCGGATAGGCCAGCGAAACCGCCGCCGACCACAAGCACCCGTGGCCCGTCCGGTGCCCGTATCTTCCCCGCTCGCATCACGCTCCCATCGCCACGTTCCCTCCGCGCCACTGCCCCTTCGATGGGAACGGGGCCGCCAGAGGGCTGACCGCGGCCCGCATCCTGCCCGCGGGCCTGCCGTAGAAACCCGCGGGCCGCAGCTCAGGTCAGGCCGCCAAGTCGCGAATCTGCTCGATAAGCGCGATGCGCTCCGCATGCGTCGTGCCCATCGGGGCCACGTTCAGGGTGGTGACGCCGGACTCCCGCATCGCGGCAATCCGCTCGGCCACATAGGACTTCGGCCCGATCAGCGACACGCCCTCCAGCAGTTCCTGCGGGATCATCGCGGCGGCCTCGTCCTTGCGGCCGGCCAGGTACGCGTCCTGGATAGCAGCGGCCTCCTTGCCGTAGCCGTACCTGACAGCCATGTTGTTGTAGAAGTTCCGGCCGCGTGCGCCCATGCCCCCGATGTATAGCGCTTGCACCGGCCGGATCAAGTCGATCAGTCCCTTGACGTCCTCGCCGATGGCCAGCGCCGTCTGCGCGATCACGTCAAGCGGCCCGAGGGCCGGATCTCGCTTGGCCCGGCCTGCCGCTAGCGACGGGCCCCACACGTCCTTGGCCTTCTCCGGATAATAGAAGATCGGCTCCCAGCCCTCGGCCAACTCGGCCGCCATTTCCACGTTGTTGGGGCCAAGGGCGGCCAGGATGATCGGGATCCGCTCCCTGACCGGGTGATTGATCAGCTTCAGCGGCTTGCCGAGGCCGGTGCCCTGACCCTCGGGCAGCGGGATCTGGTAATGCCTGCCGTTGTAGGTAAGCCGCTCCCGACGCCACACCTTGCGGCAGATCTCGATCGTCTCCCTGGTCCTCGCCAGCGGGGCGTCGTAGGGCACGCCGTGCCAGCCCTCGATCACCTGCGGCCCGGAGGCGCCGATGCCGAGCGAGAACCGGCCGTCGGAAACGAAGTCGATTCCGGCCGCCGTCATCGCGGTCAGCGTGGGCGTGCGCGAGTAGAGCTGCATGATGCCGGAGGCGAGCTGAACCCGCTCGGTTACCGCGGCCAGATAGCCCAGCTGGCTTACCGCGTCGTAACTGTAAGCCTCGGGCACGAACACAATGTCAAGCCCGGCCTTCTCGAAGTCGGCCAGCTCCGCAGCTGTCTCCTTGAAGCCGCCCGCGTAGTTCAGTGCCATTCCAATGCGCATGCAGCAGACCCTTTCGCGTGCGGTAGGCCGCTGCTGGCGGGCCGGCAGTTCGCCGAAGCGGCCACGTCTGACGATCTCGGCTTGCATCGTAACTGCCTGAGCTAGATCCGGACAGGTGCCGCCGGTCAGCAATCGCTTCCCCCGGCGAGCAGCGCGGCGACCGCACGGAGCGCCAGTTCGTAGGAGTGCAGGCCGAAACCCGCCACCGTGCCGTCGGCCACCGCGGCTACGACCGATACATGCCGGAAGGACTCTCGTGCCGCTGGGTTGGACAGGTGCACCTCGACGAGTGGCGCCGTACGCATCGCCAGCGCATCCCGCAGCGCGTAGGAGTAGTGGGTGAATGCGGCCGGGTTGAGGATGATCGGCAGCCGCCCTTCGACGGCCTCGTGGACCCAGGCGACCAACTCCGCCTCGTCGTCGGTCTGCCGCAGGTCGACCCGCAGGCCGAGCTGCGCACCCAGATCCGCGCAGGCAGCCGCGACGTCCGCCAGCGTGGCCGAGCCGTAGACTTCCGGCTCCCGGCTGCCGAGCCTGCCCAGGTTCGGCCCGTTCAGCACCAGCACAGTTGTCGGCACGCCGCCCGGCATTGGTCAGCTCACCTCCGCGAACGCGCGCTCCAGCAGTTCGGAGTCCGGGTCGGCAAGTATGCCAGGCTTGGCGAGCCCGTCCAGGACCACCAGCCGCAGCCGCGCTGCGCGTGTCTTCTTATCCACCGCCATTGCCGCGCGCAGTTGCGCCCAGCTGGCGCCGTGATAGCGCGTCGGCAGGCCGACGGCAGCGAGCACCTGCCGGTGCCGCGCGGCCGTCGCGTCGTCCAGCCGCCCGGCCAGCCGGCCGACCGCCGCCGCGAAGCACATGCCTATCGCCACCGCCTCGCCGTGCCGGATGGAGTAACCCTCGGCCCGCTCGATGGCGTGACCGAGCGTGTGCCCGTAGTTGAGCATCTCCCTTGGCCCGGCCTCGCGCAGGTCAGCCGAAACGACGGCGGCCTTCATCGCGATGGCTCGCTCGATCAGCTCGCGCTCGTGCCGGCCGCCGGGCATCGAACCGCCAGCCGGGTCGGACTCGACCAGGTCCAGGATCACCGGGTCCGCGATGAACCCGGCCTTGATTACCTCCGCCAGGCCGCTGACGTACTCGGCAGGCGGCAGGGTCGCCAGGACAGAGATGTCCGCGAGTACCCCGCCGGCGGGTAGAAGGCGCCGACCAGGTTCTTGCCGTCGCTGGTGTTGATGGCGGTCTTGCCGCCGATCGCGGCGTCGGTCATGCCGAGCAGCGTGGTCGGCATCAGCACAATCCGCACCCCGCGCAGCCAGGTCGCGGCGACGAAGCCGGCCAGGTCGGTGACCGCTCCCCCGCCGACCGCCACGATCGCGTCGGTGCGGCCGATCCCGGCGGCCGCCAGCCGCGACCACAGCCAGGCGGCGACGCCGATGTCCTTGGCCTGCTCGCCATCCGGCACCGGCTCGGCCGTTACGAGATATCCGGCCGAGGCCAGGACCGCGCACACGCTCCGCGCGACCGGATCAAGCCTGCCGACATGAACGACGACCACGGTCCGAGCCTCCTTGCCAACCAGGGACGGAAGTTCGGATTGGATGTCGGCGCCCACCACTACCTCATGGGGGCGCTCGCCGCTGATCGCTATCCGGGTCGCGGTCATCGGGCCGGCCGTGCCTCGCCAACTGCCGCGGCGATCTGCCCGGCTATCTCGCCCGGCTGCCTGCCATCGGTGTCCACGGTCATCCATGCCAGCCGGTCGTAGATCGGCAGCCGCTGTTCCAGCAGCGCCTTGAGCTGCGCTCGCGGGTTACCGAGCAGCAGCGGGCGCGGCCTGTCCATGCCGACTCGCCTGGCTAGCTCAGGAAAGCTCGTCTGCAGGTAAACCACCGGTCGGCCAGTCAGCCGCGCCTGCGTGCCCGGATCAAGCACGGCGCCACCACCCAGCCCGACGATGCCGTCCTGGCCGCCGATCGCGGCGGCGACCGCGGCCCGCTCGAGTTCGCGGAAAGCCGGCTCCCCGTCCTCGATGAAGATGTCGCCGACCGGCTTGCCGGCCGCCGCCGCAATGCTGGCGTCGGTGTCGAGGAAGTTCACGCCGAGCAGCGCCGCCAGTTCGGTGCCGACTGTCGTCTTGCCGGCCCCCGGCGGCCCGATAAGGATCGCTACCGGGAACCGGCTCGTGCCGTTGCCGCTGCCGTCCGCTCCCGTCACTTGATCACCAGCGCCTTCAGGTAGCCGTCCACGTTACGGGCCGTCTCAGTCACGCTATCGCCGCCGAACTTCTCCAGGACAGCGTCGGCCAGTACGAGCGCCGCCATCGCCTCGGCAACCACGCCCGCGGCAGGCACGGCCGTGACGTCACTGCGCTGGTTGATTGCCCTGGCCGGCTCGCCGGTCCTGACGTCCACCGTCGCGAGAGCGCGGGGCACCGTCGAGATCGGCTTCATCGCGGCCCGCAGCCGGATCGGCTCGCCCGTGCTCATGCCGCCTTCGATGCCGCCCGCCCTGTTGGTCCGCCGCCTGATGCCCTCCTGGCTGCCCTCGATCTCGTCGTGTGCGACCGAGCCGCGGCGCGCTGCGGTCTCGAACCCGTCGCCGACCTCCACCGCCTTGATGGCCTGGATGCTCATCAACGCGCCCGCCAGGCGGCCGTCCAGTCTCCGATCCCAGTGCACGTGACTGCCCAGGCCCGGCGGCAGGCCGTGGATTACGACCTCGACGATCCCGCCAAGGGTGTCGCCGTCCATCCGCGCGGCGTCGACCTCGGCCTGCATGGCCGCGCTCGCCGCCCGGTCCAGGCACCTGACCGGGTCGGCGTCGATCGCCGCCAGGTCTTCCGGCGCTGGCACCAGCCCGGCCGGGACGCTGACAGAGCCGAGCGCCACCACGTGGCTGACTAGTTCCGCCCCCAGCACCTGGCGCAGCAGGCGGCGGGCCACCTCGCCGAGTGCTACCCGCGCCGCGGTCTCCCTGGCGCTCGCGCGCTCGAGCACTGGTCTCGCCTCATCGTGCCCGTACTTCTGCATGCCAGCCAGGTCAGCGTGCCCCGGCCTGGGCCGGGTGAGGGGCGCATTGCGGGCCTGCGCGGTCAGGATGTCCGCCGCGACCGGGTCGGCTGCCATGACCGTCTCCCATTTTGGCCACTCGGTGTTGCCGATCCTTATCGCTACCGGGCCGCCGAGCGTCAGCCCATGCCTGACGCCGCCGGTCAGCTCGACCTCGTCCTGCTCGAATTTCATCCGCGCGCCGCGACCGTAGCCCGCGCGGCGCCGGGCCAGGGCCGCAGTTATGTCCGTCGTGGTGACCTCGACCCCGGCCGGAATCCCCTCGCAGATCGCGACCAGGGCGGGCCCGTGCGACTCACCCGCGGTCAGCCAGCGCAGCATGCAGCCGATCCTGCCATGCCTGACCCGCTGGCGTTTGCCCGGCAGGGCGCCGGGTATCTCAGCCTCGCAATACGGGGGAATCGCCAGTCTTGCACCCGCCGCTTTCGCAGCCAGCGGGTGTGTTTCCAATGGTGCTACGCGGTCTTCGGGGGATGAACGTACATGCGCCTGATCAGGCATTTCACCACATTGGCCGGGTTGAGCGTTGCCTTGCTCAGCTCGGGCGCCACCGGCACGATAGCGCTGGAGTCGGCTACGGCCGGCCAGGCGCAGGCCGCGGTCGGCAACCCGCCAGGCGCAACCGGATCGGTGAACCCTGCTGCCGCGACGCCTGGCACCCAGGTCACCTTTCAGGTGTTCTGCACAAGCCTGAACGCGGCCTCGGCCACCCTGTTCGGCACCACGCTTGGCCTGCCGGATCAGATACCGATGAACAAGGGATCTGTCGGCGGCGTCTTCAACGTCACGGTCACACTGCCCAGCACCATCGAGCCCGGCACGTACACACCCGACATGGACTGCTCCGATGGCAGCTCGGCGACTGCCACGCTCACGGTCACGGCGCTGCCGAGCCCAGGCGGCGCACAGACGGGCGACGGCACGACATCGACGCAGACGAACACCGGGCTCGCGGCGGCCGGACTCGCCCTGATCTCAGTCGGCGCGGTCGCTGGCGGGATCGCCCTGCGCCGCAAGAGGGCAGGCTCGCGGCGATAAGGGCAGATATACGGGACTACCGCGCCGCGGATCCGGCACCGCGCCGACCGGCTGACGCGACCTTGCCTCGTCCGCGAGTGCTAGGTGTCACTGGAGCAGCACCAGCTTCACCCGCCGCGAGCCGGGCTCGCGCGTCCGGGCGAGAGTTAGCCGGAGCCACCCCGTTCCCGTATTTGATCCAATCGGCGCTGTGCGGCCGCCAGCTTCCGGCCAGCGGTGTCGAGGTCGCGCTTTAGCTGCCTGGCCTCGCGGGCCAGCTGGGCGTCCTCGGCCCCGGCCCGATCAAGCTCATGGCGCAGATGCTCGATGCGCCGGCGCAGGAACTGACGCTGCTCGTCCTGGCTCGAGTACTCGCGCTCGGCCTGCGCGGCGGCCGCGCTGGCCGCGTCTACCGCGGCCTGCGCCGCGCCGATGGCATCCGGCGCGCTCGATGGCTCCGGCACGGCCTCGCGGCGACTGGTCGCACGGCCGACCTGGCCTGCGCCGCCCTTCTGAAGGACCCCAGACCGAGACGTGCGGCCTGGCGCGCCGCCCGCGCTCGCAGGCCGCTGCGATGCGGCTGGCAGCACGGCCATGGCCGCGGTCAGGTCGACCTCGCCCAGGCCGGCGTAGGCGAGCGCCCTGGTAAGCCGTCCCGACTTGACCGCCGTGCCGGCTGCCGGGTCCGCGAGCGCCGCCTCCAGCGTGGCCCTGACCTCGTTCAGCGCGGCGGCACTCACAGGCTGCCTGGCCTTGGCCGCCAGCCGGCTGGCCGCTGGCAGCAGTTCAGCGATGATCTGGCGCCGCTGGGCCGATAGCTCCCGCATGCGGTCTCCGGCCAGTTCCCGCTGCGCGTCTTGCAAAGACCGGCCGATGTCGAAGAAGCGGCCCATCTGATCTGGCGCTTCGCGAACAAGCTGGTTCACCAGCCAGGCGCTTGCCGTCGGCCTGGCGAGCTTCTTGATCTCCGCCGCCATCTCCCGCTGCCCAGCGGACCTCGCCTGGCGGGCATGCTCGTCCCTGGCCGCGGTGAACTCCGCGGGCACCAGCCCGTAGAGCTCGTCGGCGACCTGCGAGAGGCTGTCTGCCTGCACGAATTGTGATGCTAGTACCAGCGGCCTGCCGGCCGCTCAGTCCGGCCCGCCTGGCCTAGGCGCGCCGACTGCTGGCGGCCGGACCACCAGTGCGATTCCCCGTCCGAGGCGCCCGGTCAGGCGTGCGGCTAGCTCGTCGGCGAAGGCGTTCGCCAGCTCATCGGGAACGGGCTTGCCGGTCGCCAGATCGGCAGGCTCGAGCTCCACCGTGAGGTCAGCGTCGCCCTGCGCCGGACCAAGCCGGACGCGGATGCCCGGCGGTTGCCGGGCGGCGGCGGCCGACACCGCGGCCAGCACGTCCGGATCCTCGTGCAGGCGCGGGACCGGAGTGCCGCTGGCAAGAGCCGTGAGCCGCGCGCCCTCTACGGCCAGCGGGACGGGGCCGGCAATATCGATGATCACGGCCTGCGACTCAGCGACCGCCGACTGCCAAACCCCGGCGGCGGCTACTGGTACCGGCCTGGCATCGGCCTGCCAGCGCTTGAGCGTCTGCAGGCAGGTGAAGGCGGGCAGGGCACGCCGCCCGTCGCGGCCCACGATCGCGGGTATCGCCATCTCGCTGGCCTTCTCCCCGCCCCTGCCAGCCTGCGACCCTCGCTGCGGCGAGTCGCCAGCGGCCAGCTCATCGGCCGCGACGGCGACAACCGGCACCAGCAGCCGCGCCTGCCCGAGCGCCGCCAGGACCGCGTGCTCGCTAGCCCGGCCGGCCGCGAACGCCGTGAGCGCCGCCGTCACCGCGGGATCCGCGCCACCCTGGTCCGCGCGGAACCTGGCGTCGCCGCCGCTTAGCTGGGTCACCGGCCCACTGTACTGGGCCGCTGTCGAGCGCCGCCCGTGACCGCGACTTGCCGACCGGTCTGCCGAGTCCTGGCCGACGGTAGCCTGACGCGGACACGACAAGCTGGGCAGAAGCAGTTGAGGACGCATTTCGCGATATGAGAGTCTCATGGGACTGCAGGTGAGTCTTAACACAGGGGACAATGTGCGCCAGGTTGACCAGCTTCCTCCGGCAATCGAGCCAGGAACACTGATGCACAAGGCCATCCCGCCGCGGATGGTTGAGCCCTATCTCGCCGGCCGCCGGTCCATTATTTCCGGCTTCGTACACCGTGTCGCCGATAGCGCATTTACCGACCCGAAGGACTTTTACCTGGCGTTCGCCCTCGGCTACGAGGGCTCGGAGTTCAGCCCGGACATGGCCGAGGTCTACGTGCTGCGCTGGCGCGCTGTCGGTACCGAGGCCTACCAGATTCCACTGTCCGAGGGGCGCGGCGGAGACTGGGCCATGAAACCGCCCTTCACGGGGACCGGCTTCACTGCCGCTCAGGACATCGCTCAGGACCTCGCCGTTGCTGAATACTTCACCGAGCCCATGCCAGTGCCCGTGGGTGCCGAAATCCACCGGGTGACATCGATCGGAACCGATTTCATTGCCCGCTATGACGGCCAGGTGTGGCTTCGCCCGGCAGAAGGGTCGGAGCTGTGCGTTACCGGCTGATGGCGTCCTATCGCGGATCGCCGTTCGAGGCTGGCGTAGGGCCGACCGACAGCGACATTGTGCTGTTCGCCGCCTGCCCGCCGCCGGAGGAAATGGGCTTCGAGCCCGCGACCGGACACTGGCGTAAGCAGCTTCCGATCCGGGAGGTGCAGGCGGTCTGGGAGTCTAGGCCGGTCGCCATGTTCCGCGGGGCACGCTGCATGGTGCTTGACGACCTCGGCGACCGGCTGCACATCGGCTACCTGGGCCACAACGGCTACCAGGCCGAACAGCTCGGCTACTGGCAGGTGGACCGGGGTGTCTATGAACTCGTCGCCGCCAGGGCCGAGGTCACCGACATCATCGAGGAGCGAACCGAATACCCGCGGCGGCCGGAGACGGCCGCGCCCGGCATCGCTCCGGCCAGCCAGCCAGCACAGGCCGAGTACCCGCCGACCTCGACGGCGGACTTCCCCGGTTACCCGCCCGCAGAGTCCTCGGGCTACCTGTCGTCGACGCCCGCCGGATCGACTCCCGGCTACCTGCCCTCGGGCCCGATCGGCTATCGTTCCGGGTCGGTGTCCGGCGGTTACTCCTGGTCGGCAGACCCGGGTGCCCAGCCCGCCACCACCTCCGGCGGCTACCCGCAGCCCACGCCCGGATATCAGCCGGGCCAGTCAGCGGCTCCGGGCGTCACGCTGCCGCCGGCGGCTCAGGCCCCGCTCCCACTCGAGGCAGCCGCCCTGCGCGCCGCCTCGCAGGCACGGCGTCCCCGACCGACAGCCGCTCAGCGCCGGGCTGCGGCTGTGGCCGAGCCGACGCCGGTGACGGCCGCCGACGACCTAGGGCCAGGAACTGGCGCACCGTCCGGGCCGCACGAGGCCCCGTTGCCAGCAATGGCTGGCGCGCCCGCTGTGGCCGCACCGGTGGCGGCTGCGGCCGGAACCCGAGCGCCGACGTCTGCGCCGGCCACCTCCGGGCCGACCGGGTCGCCGCGCGCGCGCGATCAGCGGCCGCAGGCAAAGCAGTCGGCGGCCTCGCCGCTGCTAGCCCCCACGGTGACGCCAGCACAGCCGGCGACCGGGGCATCAGCGCAGTCCGTGGCAGCGCCAGAACGGGCGTCGACGGCGCCCCTGGCGTCCACCAGCGCCGCTTCCCAGGCAACCGAACCGGCATACCAGCCCACCGCCCATCCGGCCAGCCAGCCCGCACGCCAGCCGACCGCCCAGGCCACGGCCCAGCCGACCGCCCAGGCTGAGCATGCCGCCGCGGCCGCGCCTGGGGCCGGCCAGGCCCGCCCACGGCGCTCGGCTCGTCGGCGCCTGGCCACCGAGCGGCTCTTCGCCGAGCTGGCCAGCCTCGCGGCGATTCCCGTGGACTCTTATGCGGTCGGCGAAGAGGTGGAGGGCGCCTTGTGTCTGCTGGAGACGGAGCAGGGGTTCGAGGTGTTCCACTCTTCCGAAGGCAACCGGCACGAGCTGCAGTTCTTCACCAGTGAAGAGTCCGCATGCTTCTACCTGTTCGGAGTCCTGGCCGCCGAGGCTGTGCGGAACGGCTCGCTCCTCCCCCGCACCGGCCACCTGCCGTTCGCTCGGACGACCCCCTAGCACTTAGCCCTAGCCCCTTCGCGCAGCTAGCGGGCGCGGCGCCGGCGATCTCCTCAAGCCGCCGCCCCGCCCTAGCCGCTATCCACCTGGCCATTCCGGTCGCAGCCGGGGTGCGCTCCTCAATGCTGTGCGACGTGCTTGTTTCCGGCGCAGGCCAGGCGGCGAGGGGCGGCATTCATCGGGGCGCGATCTTCTCGGGTATCGGCGGGATCGCGACGGCTGCGCCCCTCCGGCCTGACTCGTGCGACCCTCGGGGCTGGCAGTGATCGCGGGTCGTTGGCCTGCTGGCTGGCGTCGCGATTGCGCGTGATGTGGTCACTAAGAACCTGGTCGTGGAAGTCTTCGGGGTGGTCTCGCGGTTGGTGCGCAAGGCCCGCGCTCGCGCAAGCCGTGACTTCGATAACCTTCCAGTTTCATGGCCGCAAACTACGGCGAATCGCCCGCACGATGCGCTGGAACTGGAAGGTTACGGGCCGAAGCCGGGCGTTGTCGCAGGCGGGCCGGGATCCCCGGCCGCATGAACACGCGATGCTCCGCCGCGGCAGCGCTTGGCCGCCGGCAGGCAGGACCGGTCAGTGCCGCGAACACCACGGCGCAGGGCCCACGTCGCGAACCTGCCCGCCTCCGGGGGATGGACGGCGCCGCGGTTATCGCGGCCTGCCACCACCTTCGGAAGGCGGAGCAGCCGGTCCGCATGACCACGGGCGATCTACGGGCCGCTCCAGGCGGGCATAGCCTGGTCGGCCGGCGGGAATGAGAGCGGCATTTCAGCACGCCGGATTTCGGGGGAACGATCATGTCCAGGACCTGGCCAGCCACCCACCGCGAGCCCAGGCACGGACTTTGATCGCTGCCGTGCGCCGGATCTCATGGCTCAACGCGACCGCGTTCGTCTTGATCGCGGTCGGGGTCGTTGTCGCCTTCATGGGCCATGACACGCTGCGCTGGTCGCCGCCCCCGCTGCCGCCGCCTGGGCCGCTGGCCGTCAGTCCGATCACGCACTGGTGCCGCAGATCGCGCACGGGAAGCGGGTCGCGCTGAACCGGTCCACACCGGTCAGCATCGACATTCCCTCGATCAAGGTCCACTCGAGGGTTATCTCCCTCGGGCTCAACTCGAACGGCACCGTCGCCGTGCCGCCGCTGTCCAACCCGATGGTCACCAGCTGGTACGACAAGGGACCTGCTCCTGGCGAGCCAGGCGCGGCCGCAATCCTCGGGCATGTTGACGCGGCAAAGGTCGGCCCTGCGGTCTTCTACGAGCTGGGAAACATGCGGCCAGGCGCCAAGATCTACGTTCAACTCCGCGACGGCCGCACTGCTGTCTTCGAGACGTACTCGGTTGCCCTGTTCCAGAAGGCGAAATTCCCTACCGACCGTGTCTTCGGATACACGAGCTGGCCAACTCTCCGGCTGATCACCTGTGGCGGCTTGTTCGACCCGCAATCGGGTCACTACCTGGGCAACATCGTGGCGTTCGCGAGCTATGTCGGCAGTCAGCGGGGATAGCTGGCCCGCGCGGTACTCCCCGCCCGCACCGGTCCGGCCGGGACGGAGAACTACCTGTGGGGTTGCTCAACTTCGCACCGATCCTCAGCCGTGGCAGCTATGGTGCAAAGTGCCGGCGGGGCTGAAGGTCCCCCGCTCCCCAAGCAGCCCCGCCGGCTTACATTTCGCCGCAGTCTCGGCGGGGCGCTGGGTCGGGCCGCGGCGCTGGGCGCACCAGGCGAGCGCGC
This sequence comes from uncultured Actinomycetota bacterium, assembly GCA_963719765.1. Classification (GTDB taxonomy): domain Bacteria; phylum Actinomycetota; class Actinomycetes; order Streptosporangiales; family Streptosporangiaceae; genus JAJYUU01. The sequence continues at coordinate 269,840 of CAVRCW010000005.1, read as the reverse complement.
CTCACCCTCGCTTCAACTGGTCGGCCTGTGCCAGCCGCGCGGCGCGTCGCAGGCCGGCCGGGACTATGCTGCAGCCCGCTGGGGCACTATTGAGAACCATGGCAGAGCTCAGCACTCCGCTCACAGGAACCCAGCACGACATTAGCGCTGGGGACTACAGCGCGACGATCACCGAGCTTGGCGCGAACCTGCGCAGCCTGCGGTACCGGGGTTCACCGCTGATAGCCGGATACGAGCCGGACGAGGTCCCGCCAGCGGGCGCAGGCGAGCTGCTCATACCCTGGCCGAACCGGATCGACCACGGTCGCTACTCCTTCGGCGGCCAGGAGCTCCAGCTAGACCTATCCGAGCCGACCAACGGCAACGCCATTCACGGGCTGACCCGGTGGACTAGCTGGCTGCTGGTCGCAATCACCTCGGACAGCGTCGAGCTAGACCTGCGGCTGCTCGGCCGCCCCGGTTACCCGTTCAGCCTGGAGCTGCTGGCCCGGTATCGGCTCACAGCGGCCGACGGGCTGGAGGTCACAGTGAAAGCCCGCAACGTGGGAAGCCGCACCGCTCCGTACGGCACAGGCTCGCACCCCTATCTGCGAGTAGGCACCGGCGCGGTCGACGAGTGCACCCTTGAGCTGCCCGCTGCCCGCTGGCTGCCGGCCGACGACCGGGGCATCCCTGTCGGCCCTACGCAGGAGGTGACGGGCACGGACTTCGACTTCCGGGCCGGCCGCCCGATCGGCGCTACCGCGCTCGATCATGCCCTCACCGGCCTCGCCAGGGACCCGGCCGGCCGGGCGTGGGCGAGGCTGACCGGCCCGCAGGCAGCAGTTGCCTTGTGGGCGGGCCCCGGCTACGAGTGGCTCCAGGCATTCACCGGTGACACGCTCGGGCCTGACCGCCGGCGCCGCGCGGTCGCGATCGAGCCGATGACCTGTCCGCCGAATGCCTTCGTGACCGGCACGGACTTGCTGGCGATTGCGCCGGGTGCCAGCGTGACGCATCAGTGGGGCGTGCAGGCCGTGCATTAGGGAACGGGGCGGCTCCCGGCGAGCAGCCGCCTGATCCGCGCGAGGTCGTCTAGCGTATCGATGTCGTCTGACCGCCCGGTGTCCCCGCATTCCACGAGCGTCACCAGCTCCGGGTAGGCCCGCAGGAACGGCCGGGCGCCGACGTCGCCCGCGGCTAGCTCGATGGCCCGCGCCCAGTGCTCGCGGGCGAGCAGCACGGGGTTGCGCGGCTGCCCGGCGTACGCGGCCACCGCGATGCTGGCGCCTGTCTCGAACGCGCCGATGAGGCGCTCGACCGCTGCGGACCCGACGAGTGGCTGATCGGCAAGCGCAAGCACTGCGGCCGCGCACCAGTCAGGGACGGCGGCCAGGCCAGCGGCCATGGACGAGCCCATGCCAGTGCGCCAGTGCGGATTGTGCACGGTGACCACGCCAGGCAGGTCGACCGCCACGGCACCGGTTACCACGAGTACCGGGTCAGCGCCGCCGGCCCGCAGCATCGCCGCGCCGCGGCTGGCCAGTGACTGGCCGCCGATCTCGATGAGCGCCTTGGGCTGCCCTAGCCTGCTGCCGTCCCCCGCCGCAAGCAGGACTCCGGCGATGCTGCGGCGCACTGGTCAGGCTGTCCGCTCGCCGGGCAGTTCGGCCGCTTCCAGCAGGTCCGAGGCGAGGCCTCCAGCCGCGCCCTGCTCAGCTCCGTCCCCCGGCACCCGGCTGTGATGAATCCTGCCGGTCGTCGACGTTAGCGGCTGGCCAGAGCCGCCCCAGCGGAGCTGGATTAGCTCGGCGGCGATCGCGACGGCGGTCTCCTCAGGCGTGCGAGCACCCAGGTCGAGCCCGATCGGTGAGCGCAGCCTGGCCAGCTCCGCCTCCGTCAGGCCAGCCTCGCGCAGCCGTGCCAGCCGGTCCTCGTGCGTCCGCCTGCTGCCCATCGCGCCGATGTAGGCCGCCGGACGGCGCAAGGCCACCTCCAGGAGCGGCACGTCGAACTTCGGATCATGTGTCAGTACGCAGATGACGGTGCGCTCGTCCGTGCTGATCCCGGACAGGTACCGGTGCGGCCAGTCGGTCACCACCTCGTCGGCGTCGGGGAACCTGGATGCGGTCGCGAACACCGGCCGGGCATCGCAGACGGTGACCCGGTACCCGAGGAACTTGCCAGCCCTGGCGACCGCCGCCGCGAAGTCGATCGCGCCGAAGACCAGCATCCGCGGTGCCGGGGCGAAGGACTGGACGAACACCGCCAGCTCGTCGCGGCGCCGCTCACCTTCCGGGCCGTACCGCCGTACCCCGGTCAGTCCCTGGGCCAGCATGCCGCGGGCATCGTCATCCACGGCCTGGTCGAGCCGCTCGCCTGCGCCAAGCGTGCCCGTCGCGCGCTGGTCCTCCCAGATCAGCCGCCGGGCACCGAGCTCGCCAGGCCCCTCGATGATCGTTGCCAGCGCGACCGGGATGCCCTGCCGCACCGCCGCCGCCACCTCGGCCAGCTCGCTGAACCGCTCCCGACTGACCGGCTCGACGAAGATGTCGATGATGCCGCCGCAGGTCAGCCCAACGGCGAAAGCGTCGTCATCGCTGATGCCGTAACGGCGCAATACTGGCTGACCGCTCGCACTGACCTCGCCGGCCAGGTCGTAGACCGCGCCCTCAACGCATCCGCCAGACACGCTGCCGACCACCTCACCGTCCGCCGACACCGCCATCGCGGCCCCGGGCTCCCTCGGTGCGCTGCTGAATGTCCGGACTACGGTGGCAAGACCGAACGCCTCGTCCGCTTCCCACCACTTGGTGATGGAATCAAGGATGTCGCGCACTACCAGTCACCTCGGGGCGATCGGGATCTTGTCCTCCAGCCTACGTGCGGGCACCCGAATCGCGCGATGCCTGGCCAGGCACCCACTGGCCAGCGGACACCAGCCCGCGCGAGTGCCTTGGCGCAGACCCTGTTTGACTGGTGCGGTAGATCAGCGCCCGGGCCCACCAGCACGTGAGCACTGTTCCGCATCAGCCAGCGGCAGCCAGCGCGATGTGCGCGCCCGCTTTGACGGCCGTTGTTAGGCTAACCTAAGACGCGGGAGGTTAGGTAAGGCTAAGCTACACTGGTCCGAGCCGAATCGCATGCTATGCCCTGGAAGGACGGAATGATCGCTGACACAGCGGGCATGGCCGGCCCGCCGCGAGTAAGCACCGGCGATCCGCTGCTTTCCTGCCGGTCCCGGCCGCGGCCGCCGCGCACGGTCTTCCGCGGCACCGCGCTTGCCCTGGCCGCCTGCTCGGTCGCCGCGCCGCTGCTGGCAGGCTGCAGCCACGACCAGACCCCGTCGGCAGCGGTGACCAAGACGTGCCAGCAGGTCAGCGCCGTCCTGTCCGATGGGCCCGATCCCGCCAGCGATCCGGTCGGCTACGCCGAGGCGCAGATCCTGCCGCTGCGCCAGGTCCACACCTCGGACCCGGCTCTGCGCGCGGCGATCGGCAAGCTCGCCGCCGCATACGACCAGTTCTTCGCCCGCGACGGCAAGAGCGTGGCGGCGACCAGCGCGGTGACCGCCGCGACGGCCCGGATGAACACGCTCTGCCCGGGCGCCGCGGCATGAGGCGCACCGCCGGAGTGATCGCGGCGGCAGCGGCCGTCCTCGCGGCCTGCGCGCCGCTGGCCGGGTGCGGAACGTCAACTGACGCTAATACGATCACGCTGTACAACGGCCAGCACGAGCAGACCGCCGATCAGCTGATCAGCGCGTTCGAGAAGAAGACCGGCATTAACGTCGTGGTCCGGAGCGACGATGAGGACGTGCTGGCCGACCAGATCGCGGCTGAGGGCAGCAATTCTCCCGCGGATGTGTTCTTCACCGAGAACTCCCCGCCGCTTGAGAGTCTGCAGGCCAAGGGGCTGCTGTCGAGGGTGGAGGCGAGCACGCTGGCGCACACCCCCAGCCGGTTCAACTCGCCGCAAGGCGACTGGGTCGGGGTATCGGCCCGGGTTAGCGTGATCATCTACAACCCCAGCCTGATCTCGGCCAGCCAGCTGCCCACCCACGTCGCCCAGCTGGCCGACCCGAAGTACAAGGGCAAGCTCGCCCTCGCACCGGGCGAGACCGACTTCCAGCCGATCGTGACCGCCTATCTGAGCGCGTACGGTCAGGCGGCCACCCTCTCCTGGCTGAAGGCCATCAGCGCCAACGCGGCCGGACACGTCTACCCGGACAACGAGACGATCGCGGACGACGTGAACCGCGGCCAGGCCGCGTTCGGGATCATCAACCAGTACTACTGGTACCGGATGCGCGCCGAGATCGGCGCCGCGAACGTGCACTCCAAGCTGGCCTACTTCGCCCCGGGTGATCCCGGCTACGTGCTGGACGTCTCTGGCGCGGCTGTCCTGAAGTCGAGCAAGCACCAGGCGGCGGCCCAGAAGTTCCTCGCGTTCCTGGTCGGCAAGCAGGCCCAGGAGATCCTCGCCTCGCCTGGCACCGGCCCAGGCCAGTCGCTCAGCTTCGAGTATCCAATCGCGTCGGGGGTGACCACCAGGTCAGGCGAGGTACCGTTCAGCGAGCTCAAGCCGTACCCGATCACGATCGCCGAGCTCGGCGACGGCAGCCCCGCCATCGCGCTGCTGCGTCAGGCCGGGCTCCTGTAGCCCGCGGCACCAGCTCGATGAAAGCGACGATGGCCCGATGATGAAGACGGTGGCTCGCCGGTGAGCGCGACCCAGACTCGTCCGGCCACACTCGCGCCGTCGACGGTCCCAGCCCGGCGGACCCGGCACCCAGTGGGGCTGATCGCCGTCAGCGCGACCATCGCCGCGCTGCTCGCCTTGCCGCTGATCTTCCTGCTCGTGGAGTCACACGGCGCCGGGGTCAGCACCGTCGTGGGGCAGATTGTGCGCCCGCTGACGGGCACGCTGTTGTGGAACACCATCCGGCTGGCCATCGTCGTTACCGTGTTGTGCGCTTGTATCGGAACGGCGGCCGCGTGGCTGGTCGAGCGCACGGACCTGCCCGGCCGCCGGATCTGGGCCGTCTTGTTCGTGATCCCGCTGGCCATTCCCGACTTCGTGGTGAGCTTCGGCTGGACGTCGCTGTTCAGCTGGGTGCAGGGCTTTGGCGGCGCCGTCATCGTCATGACGCTCGCGGTATACCCGCTCGTGTACCTGCCGGTCGCGGCCAGCTTGCGCGGAGCCGATCCCGGTCAGGAGGAGGTCGCGCGGAGCCTGGGCGTGGGTCGGCTGCGCACGTTCGTGCGGATCACGCTGGGCCAGGCGAGGGGCGCAATCCTGGGTGGCTGCCTGCTGGTGACGCTCGTGCTGCTAGCCGAGTACGGCGCGTTCGAGATGCTCGGCTACCAGACGTTCACCACCGAGATCTATACCGACCTTGGGTTGCCGACCGAGGTGCCGACCGCCTGCGCGCTCTCGCTCGTGCTGGTCGCGATCAGCCTCGTCGTGCTGGCAGGCGAGGCCAGGGCGAGCGGCCGGGCCCGCATCGCGCGCTCCGGCCCGATGACACCGCGGGTGATGCCGCCGCTGCGGCTAGGAAACGCTACCGCTCCGGCGCTGCTCGGCACCGGACTGCTGGTCGTGCTCGCGCTCGGCGTGCCGGTCGGAGAGAGCATCTACCTGATAGTCCAGAGCAGCACCCCGGCGGTCACCAACTCGGTCAGCGTGTCCATGCTGGACGCGGCCGTGCACACCGCCGCTTACGGCATCTGCGCGGCCGCGCTGGACACGCTGCTCGCGCTCCCTGTCGCGGTGCTTGCGGTCCGCTATACCGGCGGGGCCAGGCACTTCCTCGAGCGCAGCACCTACCTGGTGCTCGCCATGCCCGGCATCGTGATCGCGCTCGCGCTCACCTACTTCACCGAGCAGTACGCGGACAGCTTCGGGTACCAGACCGCACCGCTGCTGATCATCTGCTACGCGATCATGTTCTTCCCGCTCGCGCTGGTCGGCGTGAAGGCTGCCATCGCTCGCGCTCCGGCCAGCCTGGACGAGGTGGCCCGCTCGCTGGGCCAGCGGAAGCTCGCCGCGTTCAGCCGGGTCACGCTGCGGCTGGCGGCGCCCGGCCTGATGGCCGCATTCTGCCTGGTCTTCCTGTCCGTGATCACCGAGCTGACCGCCACCCTGGTGCTGGTGCCGACCGGGGTGCAAACGCTGGCGACGCAGTTCTGGCAGTACCAGGTCGCTGGCTCCTATTCGCAGGCGGCTCCGTTTGCCCTGGTCATGATCGCGGTGGCGGCGCTGCCGAGCGTTGTGCTAGGCCGGTTCTTCAACCGCACGGCCCGGGCGCAAGGATGAGCAGATGAGGCAGCTCGCGGTAACCGGACTGCACAAGGCATTCGGCCTGCATCCGGTGCTGACCGGGGTCGAGCTGGACGTGCCTGCAGGCTCCTTCACCGCCATCCTCGGCCCGTCCGGGAGCGGCAAGACCACGCTGCTGCGGCTGCTGGCCGGCTTCGAGCAGGCCGACGCCGGCACGATCACGATCGGCGACCGGATCGTCGACGGACCAGGTGCGCATGTCCCGCCGGAACGTCGCCAGATCGGCTACGTGCCGCAGGAGGGCGCGTTGTTCCCGCACCTGACGGTCGCGGCCAACGTCGGCTTCGGCCTGCCGTCGCGGGAACGGCGTGGCCCGCGCACCGGCGAACTGCTGGACGCGGTGGGCCTGAGCGGACTCGGCGGCCGTTATCCGCACCAGCTGTCCGGCGGGCAGCAGCAGCGGGTCGCACTGGCCAGGGCGCTCGCGATCCGCCCCGAGGTGGTGCTGCTTGACGAGCCGTTCGCCTCGCTGGACGCGCACATGCGCGCCAGCGTCCGCGCGGACGTGCAGCAGATCTGCCGCACGGCGGGCACCACTGCCATCCTGGTCACGCATGACCAGGACGAGGCGCTGTCCATGGCCGACCGGGTCGCCGTACTGCGTGATGGCCGGATCGTGCAGTACGCGGCGCCCCAGGACCTGTACAACCGTCCGGCCGACCCCGCGCTGGCCCGGTTCATCGGGGACGCGAACATTCTGGACGGGCAGCTGGCCGAGCCAGGGCAGACAGCCGAGCCAGGGCAGACGGCCGCGGCGACGCCGTGGCCGGCCAGCCGCGTTGTCGACACCCAGCTCGGCAGGCTACCGGTCGAGCCGGACAGCCCGGCTGCTAACTGCGCGGCCGGGCCCGTGAAGGTGCTGATCCGTCCCGAGCAACTGGAGATCACGCAGGGACTGCCACTGGCGGCGGCGCACGAGCGGCCTGACTTTCTGGTCGGTCATGTGATCGCATGCGAGTACTACGGCCACGACGCTGTCGTCCGGGTCCAGCCCGACGGCCAGCCGGACGGCCAGGCGGTCATTGTCCGCACCGCAGGCGGGCCGCAGCTCCCGGCCGGGGCTCAGGTCATCGTGAGAGCGCGCGGCCCGGTCATCGCCTGGGCTCGCTGACCGGTAGCCTGCCGAGCGCGGTTCTGGCCGCCAGGACCCGCTACGTGCGCAGCGACCTGAGCACCAGGGCCGTCTCCAGCGCGGCCACCACGGCGTCCCAGCCCTTGTCCTCCTTACTAGCATCAGCCCCGGACCGGTCCGCGGCCTGCTGCAGCGAGTCGCAGGTCAGCACCCCGTTCCCGACCGGAGTCCCGACGTCAAGCGCCACTCTTGCCAGTCCGTAGGTCACCGCGTCGCAGACGTAGTCGAAGTGCGGGGTGCCGCCTCTGATGACTGCACCCAGGCAGGCCACCGCATCGTGCCGCCGAGCTAGCTCGGCCGCCACTACCGGCAGCTCCACCGCGCCGGGAACGCGCACCACCAGCGGCTCGGGCACTCCGCAGGCTCGGGCCGCGGCGACTGCGCGCTCGACCAGCTGGTCGGTGATCTCGGCATGCCAGCGGGTGGCGGCGATCGCCAGGCTAAGCCCGGACCCGTCCACTACCTGCCCGTCTGGGCGGCCTGCGCCGCTCATATGACACCAGTGGCGGCCTGGGAAGAGGCGTCGCCGACGCCGGCGTCCACCTCGCCGCTAGCCGCCGCGCCCGGCAGGTTGTCTATCTGATGTCCGAGCCGGTCCCGCTTGGCCGTCAGATACCGCAGGTTATGCGGGGTGGGCACGGACGGCAGCGCGACCCGGCCGGTCACCTCGATGCCGAACCCGGACAGCCCGTCGACCTTGGCCGGATTGTTAGTCAGCAGCCGGAACGAGTGCACCCCGAGATCGGCCAGCATCTGCGCGCCTGTCGAGTACTCGCGGGCGTCGACCGGCAGCCCAAGCTCGGTGTTCGCGTCGACGGTGTCCGCTCCCGCGTCCTGCAGCTGGTAGGCCCGCAGCTTGGACAGCAGGCCGATGCCACGGCCCTCGTGCCCGCGCAGGTACAGCACGACACCGCGGCCCTCGGCCGCGATCGCGGCCATGGCGGCGTCCAGCTGCTCGCCGCAGTCGCAGCGGTATGAGCCGAACACGTCCCCGGTGAGGCACTCCGAGTGCATCCGGACCAGCGGATCGGGGCCGCCGGCGGTCAGATCGCCGAGAACCAGGGCCAGGTGCTCGGTCCCGTCCACCGAGTTCAGGTAGCCGAGCGCACGCCATTCCCCGAACTCGTTCGGCACCCGCGTCTCTACCACCCTGGTGACGACCCGCTCGTGCTGCCTACGGTAGGCAATGAGTTGCTCGATCGAGATAAGCGCCAGGTCGTGCTTGTCGGCAAAGGCGCGCAGCTGCGGCAGCCTGGCCATGGTGCCATCGTCGTTGACGATCTCCGACAGCACCCCGGCCGGGGTGAGGCCGGCCAGCCTGGCCAGATCCACCGCGGCCTCGGTGTGCCCGCGACGGCGCAGGACACCGCCTGGCGCATACCGGAGCGGGAACACGTGACCAGGCCGGACGATCTCGTACGGCTCGGTGGCCGAGTCCACAAGCGTCCGGATGGTCCTGGCCCGGTCGGCCGCCGAAATGCCCGTGGTGACGCCGTCGCGCGCGTCCACGCTGATCGTGTAGGCGGTCCGCATCCGCTCGGCGTTCTGGGTGGTCATCAGGGGCAACTGCAGGCGGTCAAGCATCTCTCCCGGCATGGGCACGCAGATCACCCCGCTGGAGTACCTGATCGTGAAGGTGAGCAGTTCGGGAGTCGCCTTGCTGGCGGCGAAGATGATGTCACCCTCGTTCTCCCTGTCGGCGTCATCCACCACCACCACGGGCTTGCCGGCCGCGATATCCGCGACTGCCCTGGCCACGTCATCCAGTAGCGTCCCGGCTGCGCGCTGGGCCGCCTGGGTGCCGATCACGGCTGCCTGCCAGCGAGCAACCGCTCGACGTACTTGGCGATGAGGTCCACCTCGAGGTTGACCTGCGCGCCTGGCTGCTTGAACCCGAGTGTGGTCCGCTGCAGCGTCTCCGGTATCAGGCTGACCTCGAACCAGGCATCTCCCTCGTCACTCAGCCCCGAGACCGTGAGGCTGACTCCGTCCACGGCCACCGAACCCTTATAGACCACGTAACGGGCTAGCTCCGGCGGAACCGAGATCCGCACGACCTCCCAGTCCCGGCCGGGCTGGCGCGAGCGGATGGTCCCGGCGCCGTCCACGTGGCCCTGCACGATGTGCCCGCCGAGGCGTCCGTCTGGCCGCATGGCCCGCTCCAGGTTCACCGCGGTGCCGGGTGCCAGCGAGCCAAGGGTGGAGTGCTTGAGCGTTTCGCCGATCACGTCGGCGGCGAACTCACCACCGCCGGTCCCTATGACCGTCAGGCAGACGCCGTTGATCGAGATCGAGTCGCCCCTGGAGGCATCGGCTGTCACCTTAGGTCCGCGCACGACCAGCCGGGCCGAGTCACCGTCGCGCTCAAGGCCGACGACCTCGCCCAGTTCTTCCACAATCCCGGTAAACACCGTGTCCTCCTCCGGAGCCGCGTCCTGTCGCTGCGGTGCTCCGGGGGGGTCGCGCGAAGAGCGCGCCATCGCGGCGCCACCCGCCCGCGAAGGGCCTGCTTGCGCCGCGCACGTGCTGCCTCCCATCCGGACTTTAACCGTCGGTCCTGGAATTTCACCAGGTCAACCAGCCGATGGCTTCGGCCGGGTCGCGGACTATAACCGCCGGTTCGGAGTTTCACCGACCCCGGAGCACGTCTTCCTGCGTGAACCAGTGTGCCACGTCAGGTATTCCGCTGCGGCCCCGTCGGTTTGACGAGGAATGTGATCGGCCACCAGTTGGACGTGACCAGGCCCGGCTCCGGCGGTGACGACGCCGGAACCGGGCCCGTGGGCCAGGAGCACGCACCAGTTAGGTTTGCGCGGTGCTCCCGCGCCTGGCCACGGCGTCCAGGGTTACGGCCGCGAGCAGCACCAGAGCGGTCCAGATGTACTGCCCGGCAGCACCTAGCCCGATCAGGTCAACCCCGTTGTAGATGACCGCGACCACGAAGCCACCGAGCACCGCGCCGACCATCCGGCCGCGTCCGCCGAACAGGCTCACGCCGCCGATCACGGCGCCGGCGACCGAGTACAGCACGTACTGCCCACCTTGGAAGTTGTCCGAGGCCGAGCCGAGCAGCGACACGTAAAGGATGCCGGTGATGCCCGCGAACAGGCCGCAGAGCGTGAACGACAGCACCCGGATCCGCTTCAGGCTGATGCCGGCCCGCCTGGCGGCCTCGGCGTTGCCGCCGATGGCGTAGACGTACCGGCCGAACTTCGTCCGGGTCAGCAGCAACGTCGTTAGCAGGGTTAGGACCAGGATTATCGGCACCACCCAGGGCACGCCCTCAAGCACGGCGAACGCTCCGCCGCGGTTGTGGTTCAGCACCAGGACCAGCACCAGCCCGATCGCTGCCACCAGCACGATCTTCATCAAGGTGACGCCGAGTGGTGGCGCCACCAGGCCGTGGGCCCGCCTGCGACTGTCCCTGATGATCATGAATCCGCCGCCGAGCACGACGGCCGCGATCAGGACGATCCAGCTCACGAGCGGCGTCATGTTGCCGGACGCGAGGTCGTTGATGAAGTTGTTGTGGTTCTGGATGACCCCGCCAAGGCCGACCTTGCCGGTCTCCTCGAACAGCCAGATCAGCACCCCGTTCAGGCCCAGCAAACCGGCCAGTGTCACCACGAAGGACGGGATGCGGAGCCAGACGATGATCAGGCCCTCGATAGTGGTGATCAGGGCGCAGACCACCAGCCCGGTAGCGATCGCCAGCCAGGTGGGCCACGGGCTCGCGATCGAGACCATCCAGGTCGTGATCGTGCCGCCGATGATGGCATTGAAGCCGACGGAAAGGTCGATCTCGCCCAGCAGCAGGATGAAGGTTTGCGCCATCGCGATCGTGATGATCCAGCCTGCCTGCGCCATCAGGTTGGCGATGTTGGTCGCCGAGAGGAAGGCGGGCTGGGTGATCTGGAAGTAGGCCCCGAGCGCGATCAGGCCGATGATCACCGGCAGGGCGCCGCTCTCGCCGCTACGGACCCGGCGGAGCCACAGCCTGGTGTACTCGCCCAGCGACTCGGCCAGTACCTCAGGTGCTGCCGTCCGCGCTATCTGGGACGCGGCCTCGCTCTCGGTCAGCTCGCTGCCTGCTACGGCAACCGACCCTGTGGCCCGGTCGTCTGCCGTCTCGCTGTGATCCGTCGATGTCATCTTTAGCCCTCCGAGCCAGTGCTGACGCCCGGCTTGGCCAGCGAACTGCCGTTGCCGTCGACCGTACGGGTCGACGAGCCTGTGGTCATGAGATCCACCACCGACTGGGTGTCGAACTCGGCCGCAGGGCCCTCCAGCACCAGCCGGCCGAGATAGAGCACCGCAATGCGGTCGGCCACGCGGAATACGTCGGTCAGATTGTGCGAGATCACGATGACCGCGTGCCCGCGGCTCGCGAGCTGGGTGATCAGGCCGAGCACAAGCTCGGTCTGGCTTACCCCGAGGGCGGCCGTCGGCTCGTCCATGATGACGAGCTGGGCCTCCTGCATGACCGCCTTCGCCACCGCGACGGCCTGCCGCTGGCCACCCGACAGCGAGCCGACCGGCTGCCGGATGGATCGCACGGTCGACACCTTCAGGTCGCGCAGCGTCTGCTTGGCGGTGAGCTCCATGCTCGTCTCGTCCAGCAGCCCGAGGCGCAGCTTCTCGTGCCCGAGCATCATGTTCTGCACGATGTCCAGGTTGTCACACAGAGCGAGGTCCTGATAGACGGTGGCGATGCCGAGGCCGGTGGCCTCCCTGGGCGTGTGCACCTGGACCGGCTTGCCTTTCCAGACCAGCTGACCACTGCTGGGCTGGTGGATGCCCGCGATGCACTTGATTAGCGTGGACTTACCAGCCCCGTTGTCTCCGACCAGGGCGGTGACCTGACCAGCGGGGATGTCGAGGTCAATGTCGGCCAGTGCCTGCACCGGCCCGAAGGTCTTGCCGATGCCGCGCAGCCTGAGCAGCGGCTCCGCACCGGCCTGGATGGTGGCTGGCCCGGACGGTGCCGCGCCTGCGGTTGCAGGCGCGGCACCGTCTCCGGCGTTGTTGGCTACCACCCTGGCGTTCCCGCCTGGTTGTCAGCGAACATTTTCCTTACCCCGAGATCCCGTACTTCGTGCAGTCGGCCGCGTACGGAGCGGCGCACAGCTGTGAAGCCGGCACGAAGTTGTCAGCGATGACAGTGGAGGCCATGTTGGTCGGCGTAACCCACTCGGGGGTCAGCAGGATGGAGGGCACCGGGAAGTTGCTCTCGTCGATGTCCGCCACGTGCCCGTTCACCAGCGCCGCCGGCGGGGTGATGCCTGCCCGCAGGTACATGGCCAGCGCGACCGCGGCCTGTGCCTCCAGGTAGATCGGCTTGTAGACGGTGCCGCACTGGTAGCCGGAGATCACGTTCTGCAGACCGGTCAGGGTCGCGTCCTGCCCGGTCATCGGGAAGGTGTACGGCTTGACGCCCTTGCCCTGCAGGTAGTGGATGATCGGCGCGCCGTTCTCGTCGTTCGGCATGAGGCCGGCGTTGATGTTCGGGTGCGCCGTGTAGGCGGCCTCGAACTCGGTAAGCGCGGTCGCTGGCGTCCACGTGCCTGCCGGGTTCGCGACGTCCTTGTAGGCCCCGCTCTTGAAGTACGGAGCGAGCACTGCGTCGTAGCCGTCCGCGAATAGCGTGGCGTTGTTGTCGGTCGGGTCGCCACGCATCACGATGACCTGAGGCTTGCTGACCTTCCAGGCCTTGATGCAGCTGACCAGGCCGTTGCCGAGCAGCGTGCCGACGTACACGTTGTTGAAGCTCACGTAGTACTTACGGCTGCCGCCGAGGGTGATCCGGTCGTAGTCGATCACAGGCACACCGTGCGACTTGGCGTACGACTCGATCTTCGCGCCGACTCCGGGGTCCAGCGGGTCCATGATCAGGACCTTGGCGCCCTTGGTGATGTCGCCCTCGGCGTCGGCCAGCTCCGTGGCGTCCTGGCCCTGCGCGTTCTGGATCACGATCTGCGAGGACGACAGGCCCGCGTCCGTCATGGCCTTCTTGAGGTACGGGGCGTCGAATTCCACGTATCGGGTCGAGGAAACTGTGTCGGGCAGGATCGCGGCGACGTTGCCCGAGCCGTGCGAGGCGAGGATCTTCAGCTGCGACATGGCAGAGAAGCTCAGGTTGAACGAGCTGTAGCTGAGCTGCGGGATCTGCGACGGGCTCAGCTTGCTGCTGCTAGAGGAACTAGGCGCGCTACTCCCGCAGGCGGCAATGATGAGTGCCGCGCTGCTCGCAACGGCCGTCGCAGCCACTGCTCTGGTGACTGAACGCAAGGTAAACCACCTCGTATTCGGGCGGGACACTCCGGGCACCCGGTGACTGTCACCGGGTCCGTTCATTTGTCGCCGCAGGGGGCAAGAACGTGTTCCCCGCAAACATTAGGCCGATATGGATTAACGACCACGTTAACATCCACGTAACCTTATGAATAATCTGTTAACGATGAAGTGCCAGGTCAGAGGGGTCGAACCCAGCTCGTCCCGACTGGCCACGCAGGTCCGGCCCGTATATCACGCAATTTTGTGGTGCATATCACTCCGCCGGGATTCGATATCCGGCCCTGGGCTGAGTCACGATCAGCGGGACGCCATTGCTCTCCAGCTTGGCCCGCAGCCGCCTGACGTATACCCGCACGTACTCGGTCTCGGTTTCATAGCCTCGACCCCAGACCCGGCGCAGCAGGTGCGCATGGCTCAGCAGCTTGCCCCGGTTCAGTGCCAGCTCGCGCAGCAGCGCGAACTCAGTCGGAGTCAGGTGCACGGCATGGCCAGCCCGGCTCACCTGCTGGCTGGTGAGGTCGATGACCAGGTCAGCCACGGTGATGACCTCGGAAGCGCTCTCCGTGGCCTGGGTGGCGGCTGGTCTGGTCCGCCGCAGCGTTGCGTTGATCCGGGCCAGCAGCTCCTCGATGCTGAAGGGCTTGGTCATGTAGTCGTCGGCGCCTACGTTCAGTGCGCTGACCTTGTCCCGCTCGCCGCCGCGGGCCGAGACCACGATGATCGCCACCGAGGATCGCTCGCGTATCTGCCGACATAGCTCGAAGCCGTCGATTTCCGGCAGCATCAGGTCGAGCAGGACGATGTCCGGCGATTCGGTCTCCAGCAGCCGCAGCGCACGCAGCCCGTCCGCTGAAACGATCGTGTCGAAGCCACGAACGGCCAGGTTGGACCGAATCAGGTCGACGATGTTCGGGTCGTCCTCGACGACGAGCGCCCGCGTCGCCGCCTCCGTAGCCACCTAGGAAACTCCCGTCTGGCCCGCGGCGGCGCCCCCGCCACCCGGTGCACTCGCTGTAACCTGCCCGGGCGTCGCCGGGCTGCCCGGCTGCCTCGGCACGACTCGCCTGACCGCCGCCAGACCGCCCACCGCGGCATCATCCGCCGGATCGGCCGCGATCCGGCCGGCCCCTCTATCGGCAGCCGGATCCGGAAGCAGGTGCCGCGCTCGGCCGGCACAAGTTCGATCTGCCCGGCATGCGCCGCCACGATGCCTCTGGCGATCGACAATCCAAGGCCGGCCCCGGATGTAGGCGCCCGGCGCCTCGCGGCCTCGAAGGGCGCCCTGGCCAGCTCCGGAGTCAGTCCGATGCCTTCGTCAGCCACTCTCACCTCGATGTGCGCCGACCCGGACGCCGCGACGGTCACCCGGACGCGGGTTCCCGGCGGGTTGTGCCCGACGGCGTTGGCCAGCAGGTTCACGAACACCTGCTCCAGCCGGTCGTGGTCGGCCCAGATGACCGGCAGGGCTGGCGGGCACGAGACCTTCACTGGCGGCGATGCATCGGGCGGCAGGCACGCTATCGCCGCCTCGAGTACCAGCGGCAGGTCGCACCAGTCCTGCTGCAGGCGCAGGATGCCCGACTCGATCGCGGAGAAGTCCAGCAGGTCGTCGACCAGGCGGCCAAGACGCGCCGACTCCGCAGCTATCCGGCCGAGGAAGCGGTGCTGAGACTCCCCGTCCCAGGTCACGTCGGGCTGCAGCAGGCTGGAGGCGTACCCCCGGATCGCGGTCAGCGGGGTTCGCAGCTCGTGGCTAAGCCTCGACAGGAAGCCGCGCTGCAGCTCCCTGGCTCGCCGCAGGGTCAGCGCCTCCTGATGCGCGATGGAGGCCTCCTCGCGTTCGAGCGCCAGCCGGAGGGAACGCGCGGCATCTTCGAGCAGGGCGGTGGTGTCGGCGGGCGGACCGCCGTTCGGCTCGGCCCACCAGCTCGCCACGAGCGCGGCTCCGCAGCCGGGTGCGGCGAAGGAGACGGCAAGTAGACGGCGGCCGTGGCGGCCCACCGTCCGCACGGCGACATCGTCCGTGCGGATCTGGCCGAGCAGGCCGTCGGCGACTGCCATCATCTCCGGGTCGCAGCCCGGGCTGCCGTCGCGGCGGCCATCCTGCTGGCCAGCCGCGGCCCGGCACTCCAGCTTCCCGCCCGGAGGCTTGATGACCAGCGCCGCTCGATCCGCTTGCAGGCCGTGGCAGAGCGCTTGCAGCGCGACCCTGAGGCTCTCGCTGACCTGCAGCGGCCCGGCTAGCGTCTCGAGTATCTCCCTGATCGTCTCCAGCACCCGGTTGCGCGCCGTCACCTCGTCAAGCAGCCCGTCCCGCTCGATCGCGCTCGCGGCATAGCCGGCGTACAGCGTCACCAGGTCCAAGTCGTCGCGGGTCGGCCGGCCAGGAATCGCGCGGAACACGGTGATCACTGCTACCAGGCCGCCTGGACCCTGGACTGGGACCGACCAGGAGCTGGCCACCTTGGCCGCCCGCGCCGCGCTCGCGAAGCTGGCCCAGCCTGCGGCGTAGCGCACGTCCTCCTCGATGACGGGCTTGCCGCCGGACGCCACGATGCCCACCGGGCCGCCTGCCGGGCCGCACGGCAGCCTCGACCAGGCCGAGAGCAGGGACCCGGACATGCCAAGCGACGCGGCGCACACCAGCGAGTCACCGGACAGCAGGTGAATGCACAGCCGCTCGCTGCCCAGCGCGGCCCCCAGCGCCGACAGGATGAGGGACAGGCTGGATGACGGGTCGGCCGACACCAGCCGGTCGGCCAGGCCGTGCAGGCGGGTGAGCTGGCGCCGTGCCGACGAGTCGGCGTCCTGGCCGGAGACCAGTGCCACCACGTCATCGGGGTGCACCTCGGCGGGCATGACCTCGGCAACCACCCGGCCATGCCGCAGCACCACGATGCGATCAGCGAGCCGGAACATCAGGTCGATGTCGTGACAGGCCAGCAGCACGGAGGCACCCTGCGAGCGCATGCCCCGGATCAGGTCCTCAACCTGCCGTGACATCGCCACGCCGAGCGCGGCGGTCGGCTCGTCAAGCAGCAGCAGCTTGGGTCGGCGCGCTATGGCCCTGGCGACCGCGACCAGTTGCCGCTGCCCGCCGGACAGCGACCTCACGTCCCTGGTGGTAGCCGGCAGGACGATACCCAGCTCCTGCAGCAGCTTTGCCGCCTCGGTGTGCAGCCTGACCTCAGAGGCAAGCTGAAGTCGGCGCTCACGGCCGAGCATGAGGTTCGCGGCGATGTCGAGGTTGTCGCACAGCGCGAGGTCCTGCCAGAGCACGCTGATCCCCTGGCGGCCGATGGCCGCTGGATCGGGCGACAGCGGCGCGCCGTCTACGAGGATCTCGCCAGCATTTGGCGTGATGTCGCCGCCTATGCAGCGGACCAGTGTCGTCTTGCCCGCGCCGTTCTCCCCGGCCAGCGCGACGATCTCGCCCTCACCGATGGCCAGGCTGACCCCGGCAAGCGCGCGCAGCGGGCCATAGCTGACGGCCAGGTCCCTGATCGCGAGCAGCGGCGCTGGCGCCAGCCTGGGCTGCCTGCTACTAGTAACCGCCGTCATGTGATGCATTCTGGCCTGCCAACCATAGATCTGGCCACTCGCACCCCTATTGGCCAGGCAGAACCTCGCCCGAGCCGGGCTCGCTCCGGCCGGTTACCGCCGCCAGCCGCCCGGCCAGGAAGCTGCGCTCCGCATCGTTCTGCGTCATCGCGATCGCGGCCCGATAGCTCGCCGCCGCCGCCGCATTTTGCCCGGCCCGGCGCAGCAGGTCCGCCTTGGCCGCGGGCAAGTAGCGGTAGCCTGCCAGTTTCCCTTCAGCCTCCAGCCTGGAGATTTCCGCGAGCCCGGCGATTGGGCCATCGACCATGGCCACGGTGACAGCCCGGTTTAGCTCGACGACGGGCGACGGCCACGCCCGCAGCAGGTCGTCGTAGCGCGCAAGCAGCAAGCGCCAGTCGGTCTGCGGGTAGCTTGGCGCCTGCGCGTGCACCGCGGCGATAGCTGCCTGGACGGCGAATCTGCCAGCGGCGGTCCCGCGCATGGCCTGTTCGGCCAGCAGTGCACCCTCGGCGATGGCAGCGCGGTCCCAGCGGGAGCGGTCCTGCTCGGCCAGCAGCAGGATCCGGCCGTGCTCGTCGGTCCTGGTCGCGCGGCGAGCGTCGGTCAGGATCATCAGTGCCAGCAGGCCGAGCACCTCGCGCTCGTCCGGCATCAGCGAGGCGATCATCCGGGCCAGGCCGATGGCCCGGTCGACGAGGTCGTCGCGGACGAGGTCGGCGCCGGCCGGGGCGGTATGCCCGGTGGTGAACAGCAGATGGACGACGGTCAGCACGCCGTCAAGCCGCTCGGGAAGCTCGGCCGCAGCCGGGACCCGGTAGGCGATCCTGGCCGCGGTTATCTTCTTTTTCGCCCTGGTGACCCGGGCCGCCATGGTGGCCTCTGGGACCAGGAACACGGCGGCTATCTCGGCGGTGGTCAGCCCGCAGATCAGCCGCAATGCCAGCGCGACCTGGGCCTCCCGGCCAAGCGCGGGATGACAGCAAGTGAATACCAGCCGGAGCCGGTCATCGGGTATGGCGTCCTCGCCGTCCAGTGGCGGCTCCGGATCCCCGGCCGACTCGATCAGCAGCGGCAGCTTGGCCCGCAGTGTCTTGTCGCGGCGCAGCGCGTCGAGGGCCTTGCGCCGCGCGGTCGTCGTCAGCCAGGCGCCGGGATTGGCGGGCACGCCCGTCCGGCTCCAGGCGGCCAGCGCGGATACGTAGGCATCCTGCACGCACTCTTCCGCGAGATCCATGTCCCTCGTCACCCGAACTGTCGCGGCCAGTACCAGCGCCCATTCGCGCCGGTGAGCCTGCGCCACCGCGCAGCGAACCGCCGTGCCTGGCTCGGCGTCAGCTGCGGACGGCTGAGCAGGGACCGGCCCCTGGCCGGTCCCTGCTCCCGGTGCAACTCCGTTCCGCACGAAATTTCTCAGCCGCCGGACGTGTCCATGATCGGCCGCACCTCGACGCCGCCATATGGCGCCGGGCAGAGCTTGGCGATCTCCAGGGCGTGGTCGAGGTCACGAGCATCGATAAGGTAGTAACCCCCGAGCACCTCCTTGGTCTCGGCGAACGGACCATCGGTGACGATATCGTCGCGGACCGTAGTGGCAGTCGTGGACGGCTCAAGCGCGTTGCCGCCGAGGATCGTGGCACCGTGCTCGCCGACCTGGCCAGCGAACCGGGTGTGCGCCTCCATGACCTGCCGCGCCCCGGCCTCGTCCATGTCGAAGTAGGCCGCCTCGTTCTCGTAAATCAAGATCAAGTACTGCGTCATTTCAGCTCCTTGACTCTGGTGATCGCTTTGCCTGTATCAACACGACGAACGAACCCGGCGCGAATCAACAGCCCCACGCTGAGATTGTCCCCGACATCTCCGGCCTTCAGCGAGCGGAGGAAGCCCGCCAGCCCGGCCGGAATGCGAGCCGAGGCATTCCGCCGGAGAAGGTGCGGTTGCGCCTGCCGTGTCCGGTAGAGCAGACTCCTGACTCGTTGCCGCACGATCGCAGGAGGTACATCGGTGTTCTCCTACCCGCCGGCCCGCACAGGCGGCGAAGTCGACGACTACCACGGCGAGCGCATTGCCGATCCCTACCGATGGCTCGAGAGCACCTCGGACCCGGAAACAGTCGGCTGGATCAAGGCGGAGAACGAGCTGACCGAGAACTTCTTGGCGGCCGTCCCCGCCCGCGCGTCGATACGGGCGCTGGTGACCGGCCTCTGGGACTACCCCAAGCCCGGCGTCCCGTTCGAGCGCGGCGGCCGGTGGTTCCAGTTCCGCAACCCCGGACTCGCGGCGCAGCCCGTCCTGCACGTGATGGACGAGCCCGGCGGTGCCGGACGCCCGCTGCTCGACCCTAACGTGCTGTCGGCCGACGGCACGACGGCGGTCAGCGGCGTCGATGTCAGCGAGGACGGAACCCTGCTCGCCTATGCCACCAGCGACGGCGGCTCGGACTGGATGACATGGCACGTGCGGGACGTCCAGGCCGGCACCGACCTCGACGACGTGATCGAGTGGTCGAAGTTCTCCCGCGCGGCCTGGCGGGCCGACGGCTCCGGCTTCTACTACGGCGCGATGAAGGCCGCCGCGCCAGGTGCCGAGTACCTCGAGGCCAACACGCTGCCGAGGATCTTCTTCCATCGGATCGGCACGCCGGCCGAAGACGACGCGCTCGTTTTCTCGGCCCCGGATGAGCCCGACTTGATGCCCTACGCGCAGGTCAGTGACGACGGCCGGTTCCTGATCATCACGATCGAGAAGGGCTCGGTATTCGAGAATCAGATCCGCGTGCTTGACCTGCAGGACCCGGCGGCGACGCTGCGTCCCCTGGTCGGCGACTTCGAGTCCGTCAACCTGGCGGTGACCAGCGCCGGCCCGACCTTCTACCTGCTGACCGATCACGGCGCGGAGCGCAAGCGACTGGTGGCCGTGGACCTCGCTCGCCCCGGCCGGGAGAACTGGCGGGAGATCATCGGCGAAACCGAGGAGACTCTCGAGGCGGCATACTTCTTCGGCGGGCATTTCATCTGCCATTACCTCCGCGATGCGCACTCGGTACTGCGCGTCCACGCGCCCGACGGTACGTTCCTGCGCGACATACCCCTTCCCGGCATCGCCTCGCTGGCCGATGACAACTACGACCGCTGGGCCATATCAGGACGGCCCGGGTCCGACCTGATGCATTTCAAGGCCACCTCGTTTATCGAGTCCGGCTCGATCTGGTCGTATCGGATCTCGACCGGGCGGGCGACTGTGATCGAGCCATCTGGCGCGCGCATCGATCCGGCCGGCTACGTCACGGAGCAGGTCTTCGCGGATTCGCCGGACGGCACCAGGGTGCCCATGTTCCTGACCCGGCGCCGTGATCTAGCCGCTGACGGGCAGGTTCCGGTACTGCTGCACGCGTACGGCGGCTTCGACATCGCCATCACGCCATCGTTCTCGGCGCTGGCGGCGGCCTGGATCGAACGCGGCGGCCTGTACGCCGTCGCGAACCTGCGCGGCGGGGGTGAGTACGGCCGGGCCTGGCACGAGGCCGGGAGACGGGCGGCCAAGCAGCACGTATTCGACGACTTCTGCGCCTGCGCACGCTGGTTCGCCACCTCCGGGTGGTCGAGCCGCGACCGGATCGCGATCACTGGCGGCTCGAACGGCGGCCTTCTTGTCGGAGCCTGCCTTACCCAGCACCCCGAACTGTTCGGCGCCTGTGTGGCCTATGTCGGGGTCTTCGACATGCTCAGGTTCCACAAGTTCACGATCGGCTGGGCGTGGACCGGCGAAGTGGGAAGTCCAGACGACCCGGTGGAGTACCAGTGGCTGCGTGCCTACTCGCCGCTGCACAACGTGAGGTCAGGCGCACGGTACCCGGCGACGCTACTGCTGACCGGCGACCACGACGACCGGGTCGTACCCGGCCACTCGTTCAAGTTTGCCGCCGCGCTGCAGGCCGCCCAGGCCGGCGACGAGCCGATTCTGATCCGGGTAGACACCGCCGCCGGCCACGGCGCGGGAAAGCCGACCGACAAGGCGATCTCTTCCGACGCCGACGTGCTCGCATTCCTCGAGGCAGCGCTCGGGTCTGCAGCCGACTCCGGGTGACGGCGCTGACCGGCGCGGTCATGGCGGTACCGGTCAGGGACCGGCCTCGGGATCGCTTGCCGCGCTGTCCCGGCGAGCGCGGGCCCGCCGCTTGCCCTCGTGCATCGCCTGAACGCGTGCCACCGGGATCGTGTGCCCCTCGGCGACGAGGTCGGCCGGCAGCTGCTGCGGCGCTGGCAACAGGCTCGCCCACCCGCCGCCACCGGCCGCGACAAGCGCGGCCGCCGAGCGCAGCGTGAAGTCGGCTGGGCTGACCGCATCCAGGTCCTCCCAGCGCACCGGGAACGACACGGGCACGCCGGGCCGCACCCTAGGGCTGTAGACCGCGACCACGGTCGCGCCGCCGGCCCTGGTGGAATCGAGGAACACCTTGCCACCCCGGTCCTCGCGGATGAACGCTGTGGTCGCAAGCTGCGGGTCAAGACGCTCCGCCCGCAGCGCGATCGCGCGGGTCGCCGCAGCGGCATCCGCCAAGCTTGCCTCCGGCTGCAACGGCACGAAGACATGCACGCCCTTGGCCCCGCTCGTCTTCACCGCGCCGGTCAGCCCGGCTCCGGTCAGAGCCTCGCGCACCAGGTATGCAGCCTGCACCGCGCGATCGAACGCGTCACCCGACGGCGGGTCCAGGTCAAGCACGAGGAAGTCCGGGTGCTGCCAGCTGCCTGCCCTGACCAGCGTCGGGTGATACTCGACCGCGCGCTGATTCGCCAGCCAGAGCAGGGTGCGGCGGTCGTTGCATAGCGCATACGACACTTCGCGATGCGAGGTCTCCGCCCAGAGCGAGATCGTCTGCACCCAGGACGGCGTGTACTTCGGCACGTTCTTCTGCATGAACGGCTGCTGCCCCGGCCGGACTCTGACCACCGACAGCGGCCGGTCCGCCAGTTGCGGGACGAGCCGCTCCGCTACTGCATCCAGGTAATCCACCAGATCCCGCTTGACCGCCTGCGCCCCGTCGAACAGCGGCTGGCCGAGGTTGGTCAGCTTGACCCCGTCCCGCTCCTCGTCACCGCTCACCGGACCAGCTTGCATCAGCCGTACCGTCTGCCGCTCAGGTTCTGCGGGTCTGAGATGGCAGCCGATGCTCGCCAGCTCAGGTGAGCGCGGGTGAGCGCAGCTCCCCGGCGAGCCTGGGTCAGCCCTGACCGAAAGGCCGGCTGGCCGCCTCAGCCCGGTCGCGAAGTGCCTTCACGGCCGCGGCCGGGTCCTGCTTGCCGAACACGGCTGACCCCGCGACGAACATGTCCGCGCCGGCTTCGGCACACTGCTCGATGGTCCGCTCGTCGACACCGCCATCGACCTGCAGCCAGATGTCGCCACCCTCGCGCGCGATGTATTCACGCGCTCGCCGGATCTTCGGCAGCACCAGGTCCATGAACTCCTGGCCACCGAAACCTGGCTCGATCGTCATCAGCAAAAGCATGTCGACCTCGGCCAGCAGGTCCGCATACGGCTCGACGGCGGTCGCGGGGTTGAATGCGAGGCCGGCCGCGCGCCGGCCGCCCGGATCCGACGCAGCGTCCGGATTGGCGCGCTCGCCGCCTCCGCGTGGATGGTGACGTTGCGCGCGCCTACCTCCGCGTACTGAGGCGCCCAGAGGTCCGGCTGCTCGATCATCAGATGGCAGTCAATCGGCAGCCGCGCGTGCCGCAGCAGCGCCTCGACGACCGGCAGGCCGATCGTCAGGTTGGGCACGAAATGGCCGTCCATGACGTCGACATGCAGCCAGTCGGCCGTACTCGTCACCGTATCGGCGTCATCTGCGAGCCTGGCGAAGTCGGCCGCAAGCAGGCTCGGCGCTATCTGCACGCTCATAACAGGGCCGAGTCTAGGCCGGCCCGGTACGCGGCATCTCGCCGGCGGTCGCGTAAATGGCCGCAGACTGTCGGACCGGCCCGCTAAGTTCGATCCGGTAATCTCCAGCCGATGGAGGCGCTCGTTGACTGTTGAGGCATCGGACCGGCTGCTTGACCGGGTGCGCAAGCTACTTGCGAAGGCCGAGTCTGAAGGCGTCACGCCGCCGGAGGCGGAGGCGCTCACCGCTAAGGCCGCCGAGCTCATGGCCAAGTACGGAATCGACCGCGCGCTGCTGGCCGCGCAGCGGCCAGAGACCGACAAGCCCGACAGCCGGCTGGTGGATATCTATAATCCGTGGGGGCGGGTGCGGGCGCACCTGCTGTGCGGTCTGGCCTCAGCACTGCGGTGCCAGCCGATCCAGGTGACCTCCGACGAGGGCACCCTGCGCGTACATATCTTCGGTTACGCCTCCGACCTCGAGCGCACCGACCTGCTGTACACGTCCGTGCTCATCCAGATGTGGCACGGACTTGTGGCCGCCGAGGTCCCCGGCCGCGTGCGCAATGTCCGGGCCTGGCGGCGCAGCTGGCTGCTCGGATTCGCCGCGGCCGTGACGGCCAGGGTGCGGGCCGCCGAGGAACGCGCCGAACGCTCCGCCGCCGCCGCCGCAGACCCGGCACACGGCAACGCCGCGCTCGTGCTGGCCGACCGGTCCCTCGTGATCCGCCGCAACCTCGCGCAGGCCTACCCGCACACCCGGACGGCCAGGACGACCTACACCGGCAGCGGATACGGCGACGGCTACGCGCAAGGTAAGCGTGCAGACATCGGAACGGGGCGAGTTGGGCAGCAGCGCGACCGCTCGCTGACCGCCACCGGGCGCTAACCGCCAGGCCAGAGCCCGACCCTGGCCAGATCGGCAGGAGCACGGCTAACTGCATCCAACGACGCAGTGACCAGGCGCGCAAACTGGCGATTAATGGCATGTAAATCGGCAGAGGCTAGCAATAAACCTTCATTTCACTATTCCCGGCTATTCACCTTTACGTGGATGCGGCGCCGCTGGGCATCGCGTTCGTCAAGGCGCCGTAGCGCGCGCAGCTGCCGGGACGCGGGCCGCTGGCCTGCGCCCCGGCAGTCCGCGCCGACCACGCTAGCCGCGCCGCAGCAGCGCGACGAACATGGCGTCGGTCCCGTGCCGGTGCGGCCAGAACTGCGCATAGCGCTGATAAGGCTCCGGGCAGCGCAGCCCCGGCACCTCCGCGAGCACGGCGGGGGCGTCCAGCACCTCAGTGCCCGGCCGCTCAGAAAGCACGGCGCCGACGACCTCGCGCGTCTCGGCGAGATGCGGCGAGCAGGTCACGTAGCCGATGACGCCACCGCGGCGGGCGGAGTCGAGGGCGGCCCGCAGCAGCGCGCGCTGCAGGACCGCGAGGCTGCCTATGCCATCGGCAGTCTGCCGCCAGCGCGCCTCCGGCCTGCGCCGCAGCGAGCCAAGTCCCGAGCACGGCACGTCGGCGAGCACCCGGCCGAACGATCCCGGCTGCCAGGCGGGCCTGGTTCCATCGGCTATCACGACCTCGCTCGCGCCGGTCACCGCCGTTGCCTCGCGCACCAGCCGGGCCCGGTGCTCGCGCACCTCGGCGGCAACCAGCCGGGCTCCGCCGTTGCGTGCGAGCCCTGCCAGCAGCCGTGCCTTGCCGCCTGGCCCGGCGCACATGTCCAGCCACGGGCCGTCCGCACTGCCGACTCGAGCTTCGCCACCGGCGCCGGCCTGATGACTGCCAGCGCCTTCGAACGCGGCACGGGCGACCGCGGTCGCCGCCAGCTGGCTCGCCTCGTCCTGCACGCCAGCCCGGCCCGCAGCGATCGCGGGCAGCCTGGCCGGATCGCCATGCTCCAGATAGGCGCCGAACTCTGACCACCGCGCGGGCTCGCAGCCCGCGGCGACAAGTTCCTGGCGATCCGCGAGACCTGGCACCACGCACACGTGCACCTGCGGCCGCGCGTTGTCGGCGGCAAGTACTGCCTCGGTTTCGGCCAGGCCCCCGGTCAGCTCCTCGCCGAGCGCGGCCGCAATGGCCGCCACGATCCAGCGCGGATGGCTGTAACGGACGGCCAGGTTCCCGGCCGGGTCCTGCGTCCTGGCGGGCGCGGCTATCTCCAGCCAGCCTTCGAGATCCCTGGTGGCGATACGGCGCAGCACAGCGTTCACGAACCCGGCGGGCCGCGACCCGGCCACGTCCTTGATCAGGTTCACCGAGGTCGCTACCGCCGCATGCGGCTGGATCCGGGTGGCGAGCAGCTGATGCGTGCCGAGCCTGAGGACCGCACGGACCACGGGATCGAGCCCGGCGAGGTCGCGGTCACTGCAGATGGCCAGCACCGCGTCGTAAGTGCCGCGACCGCGCAGCGTCCCGTACGACAGCTCGGTGGTCAGCGCCGCGTCCCGGCCGGTCAGGCCGCGCTGGCCAAGTAGCTCCGGCAGCAGGAGGTTGGCGAACGCGTCTCGTTCCTCGACCGCCAGCAGCACGTCGAGCGCGAGCCGCCGGGCCGGATCGCGATCGCCGCCAGGACGGCCGCCGCGCTGCGAGCGAGGGCTGCGGCGGGCGGCCGCGCTCCGCTGATCTGATCGGTTACCCACCGGAGCCGAGCACCGCCTGGCGCCCGTCCAGCCGAAGCCCGCGAGCCCACTCCACGGCCTGCATGCGCCGCTTCCCGTCCGGCTGGACCTCGCCGAGCCGCACGGGCGAGGTGCCCGTGCCCGCCAGCACCCGGTCGCGCAGCACCCGCAGCTCGCCGGGAGCCATTGGCGGCAACTCGTCGCCGTGGGCTGCACCCTGGCCAGCGGACTCGGGCGGCTCGAGCCGCACCGGGCCGAGTTTGACCCGGCCGCCGTCCAGCCGGGTCCATGCCCCGGGGGCCGGCGTGCACGCCCTGATCAGCCTGTCCACTGCGACACCCGGCTGCTGCCAGCGCACCTCGGCGTCGACGGTGCCGATCTTCGGCGCCAGGCTCACCCCGTCGGCGGGCTGCGGCCGTGCCTCCAGCTCGCCGGACTCGATCCCGTCGAGGGTCGCGACCAGCAGTTCCGCGCCCGCGACGCTGAGCCGGCCAAGCAGGTCACCGGCGGTATCCGTGGGCAGCACCGGCTCGGTCAGCATGCCGAATACCGGCCCGGCGTCCAGTTCGCGCACGATTGCGAACGTGGTCGCCCCGGTGACATCGTCCCCGTGCAAGATGGCGGCCTGGACCGGGGCCGCGCCGCGCCAGGCCGGCAGCAAGGAGAAGTGAAGGTTGACCCAGCCGTGTGCCGGGATGTCCAGTGCCGACTGTGGCAGCAGTGCGCCATAGGCCGTGACCGGACAGCAGTCAGCCGCGATCTCGCGGAGCCGCGCGAGGAACTCCGGGTCGCTGGGCTTGCCGGGGCGGAGCACCTCGATGCCCGCCGCCGCGGCCCGCTCCGCGACCGGGCTCGGCCCGGCCTTCAGGCCGCGTCCCGCCTTGGCGTCCGGCCTAGTCACGACGGCGGCGACCTCGTGCCTGGACTTCAGCAGCGCGTCGAGCGATGTGACCGCCGCGGCCGGCGTGCCGGCGAACACCAGGCGCATGCGCTAGAACGCCTTGCCGTGCATCGGATGCGGCGACGCCCTCACGACCGGAACGGGCTCGCCCCACCACTCGGCCGCCCGTATCTCCTTCATCGCCAGCTTGCGCTGCGCGGCGTCGAGCCGGTCGATAAACAGGACGCCGTCCAGGTGATCGGTCTCGTGCTGGACGCACCGTGACAGCTGGCCAGTACCCTCCAGCGTGACCGGCTCGCCGTGCATGTCGAAGCCGGTGGCTACCACGCCGTATGCCCGGTTCGTCGGGTAAGCAAGACCGGGAAAGGAAAGGCAGCCCTCGTCGTCCACTTCCTGCTCCTCCGACAACGCAAGCGACGGGTTGATCAGGTGGCCGACCACCTCGTCAACGCAGTAAGTGAAGACTCTCAGGCCCACGCCGATCTGCGGGGCAGCCAGGCCGACTCCCGGCGCGTCCATCATCGTCTCGGTGAGATCCTTGACCAGCCTGCGCAGCTCGGCATCGAAGTCGGTAACCGGATCTGCGGGGGTCCGCAAGACCGGATCACCGAACAGGCGGATCGGCTTGATGCTCACTGCTTTCCTCCAGGCACGTGCGTACGGTCACCGGCTGGTCAAGTCTACGAAGCCGGCTAGCGCTGCCCGGCACCTGGCGACCGGGCCTTAAATGCGGCTTTCCTGGCCGCCCTGGCCACTCCCGGATCGGGATGATGCTCGCTGAGCGTCGTGAGCAGGTCGATCACGCCCGGGTGATTTACCTGCCACAGGCCCGCCACGATCTCCGCCTGCGCCTCAGGTGTCACTTCGGGCAGCAGTTCGGCAACCACATCGCGCGGATCGGCCTCTTCCAGCAGGCCGGCGCCGAGATCGACAAGCAGCCAGGTACGGTCCGCTGGGCCAAGCTCGGCCTCCTCGCCGTGCTCGTGCAGCCAAACGGCAGCGTGCGCCCGCAGCAGCGGCTCGTCGAGAGCGGCCCGTACCTCGTCGGCAGCCGCCTTGCCGATCCTGTCGAGCACCGCGAACGCCGCGCCGCGCAAGCCTGGCGAGCCCGCTGCGGCCGCCGCGATGAGCTCGGCCGCGGCCTGCTCCTCGGTGCGCCCGACCAGCCAGGTGCTGATCTCCGACTCGCCGTCCTCCGCGTCGCATCCAGAAAGCGTGACCAGCAGCCCGACGGCGCCGTCGCGGTCAGCCCCGCCGAGCACAGGCACATGCCAGCCCTGCGCGAGCAGCCGACGGTGCACGCCCCATATGCCCAGCGGCGACAGCGCGACTGTCAGCCCTCCCGCCGTCTCCTCGGTGCCAAGCTCCACCACGCCGAGGTCGGCCAGCGTTTCCAGTGCGTGCGACAGGGCCGCGGCCTCGCTTGGATCCGGCGCCACTGCGGCCTGCCTGGCCGCATGCTGGTGGGGCTGACCCCGTTCCCGACCACCGTGCTCGCGGTCAGCGTGCTCCTGGCCGTCGCGGACCGGGATGTCATCCGCTTGGTCGCCACTCCGGCCGCCTCGGCCGGTGCCGGCCGCGGCCGAGTATGCGTCGAACAGGGCGTCGATCCGCACCGGGGCACCCACGGTATACAGGGCAGTCGCGAGGCCGTCGAGTTCCTCGGCCGCGAGCAGGGCGGCCAGCGCGGCGTCCCACTCGCGCAGCAGGTCCTCGGCATCGCACCGGGCAAGCGGCTTGTCCCGGCTCGGGAGCGGGTCGCCTGCCGCGGCCTGCTCGCTCGCCGCCGCGACAACCTGCCAGGCGGCGTCCAGCTCGTCAGGGGTCAGCTCCAGGGCCTCAGCCGCCGCCCTGGCGTCACTGCCGTCCAGGACCTGGCGGACGCTAACCTCGGGATGCTTATCCGCCCACGCGCTCAGATCGCGGGCCGCCCGCAGCAGCGGCGCCACCCGGGCAGCCGCAGCGAGCTCCTCACGCGGCGCGAGCCGCACTGGAGGCATGCGCATTCGGTCCCGGCGGCGGTCGGCCTCGGCCTCGGCGGTAACGGCAGGCTGGTCCGAGCCGCCGCCACGCGGGCGGGCAGCCTGGCCCGTACCTGCCGGACGCGCGTCGTGTCCCGGCCGTGAGTTGGTCACCCAAGTACCCTACGGCCTGGACGGTACGTAGTCAGACCAGTGTGGCCGGGTCCAGCTGTACTCGCAGCTGTCCTGGCTCCTTCCTCGCCGTTCGGGTGGCCTGGCCCGCGTGCAGGGCCCCAGCCAGTTCCGCGCCCTCTGACCTGGGCACACGCACCAGGTAGCGGATCAGCTCTGGATCCTGCTCACCGCCGGGAACCGGTCCGAGCACCTCGGCATCCGCCGGCAGGGCCGTGACCGCCAATAGGGCCTGCACCGTGTCCTGCGTACCTGTCAGCGCCGCCATCCGGGCGGCCGGCGGGAACCTGAGCTCAGCCCTAGCGGCAAGCTCCCGGTCAGCGAACGTGGCCGGATCCCACCTGACCAGGGCCTGCACAGCGGGCTGGCTCTGGTCAGCGACCACGATGACGGTGCCACCGGCAGCCGCGGGCCGGACCAGCGCGGCAGCATTCATCCACCGGCGCAGCGCTTCCTCGGCGGCCCGCAAGCTCGCCCGGCCCAGCAGCGCCCAGCCGTCAAGCAGCACGGCGGCGCTGTAGCCGGTCTGCGCCACTGGCTCTGCGCCCGGTGTCGCGACAACGATGGCCGGGTTCGCGGTCACGCTCGCCAGGACCGCGGTGCCGTCCGAGGTCAGTACCGGAACGGACGGGAACGCACGGGTCAGCTCCTCGGCTGTCCGGCTGGAACCGGTCACCAGCGCGCGCAGACCTTCGTGCCCGCACCGGGCGCAGCTGCGGCGCAAGTCCGCGCCGCACCATCCGCATCGCAGCGCGGCCGCAGGGCCGGGCAACTCCGCCGGGCCGCCGCAACGGCAGCGCGCCTGAGCTCGGCAGTGCTCGCAGGCCACCGCGGCAAGGTAGCCATGGCGAGGCACCTGGAACAGCACCGGCCCGCTGGTCAGCGCGTCCCGCGCTGTCCGCAGGGCCAGGCTGGGCAGCCGGGCCGACCGGGCAGCCTCGTCGCGCGCCAGCTCCGGGTCGTCGCCGGCCGGAACCACTGCCGGGGCCGCCTGCCGGACCACGGCCCGTTCCGCGGCCAGCGGCCTCGCCCAGCCGCCCGCCAGCAGCAGGGCAGCTTCGGCGGTCCTGGCAAATCCGCCGATCAGGGCAGCGGCCCGACTGCGATGGGCGCGCATGGCCAGCACCTCGCGGGCATGCGGGTATGGCGCGCGCGGCTCGGCGTGCAGATCATCGCCTTCGTCCCAGAGCACCACCAGACCGAGGTTGGCTACCGGGGCGAACAAGGCCGACCGGGTCCCGGCGACGACCGCCACCTCGCCACGAGCTGCCGAGAGCCAGCGCCGGTAGCGCTCGGCAGGTCCGAGGCCAGCCGACAAGACGGCGTACCGCCCTGGCCCAAGGCGTCGATGCAGCGCGGCGTCGACTCGCTCCAGGTCACGCACGTCAGGCACGACTATTACCGCGCCGCGGCCACTTACGGTCACCGCGGCGACGGCGAGCGCGATCTCGTCGGGCCAGGCCGGGCCAGGAAGCGCCGCCCAGACGGCTCGCGGGCTCCGGCCAGCCGCCAGCGCAGCCAGGAATGAGGGTCCCGCCAGGTAGCTGTCCCAGGGCTGCCGGTCTCCGTCCGCCCACTTCCCAGGCGGGGCGCTCGTTGCCCTGTCCGCCTCTTGCACGGGCCGCATGGCGTCAGGCAGCTCACTGTCCGGCCCATCCTGCCCATTCGACCCGCCCGGCACAGCTAGCGCGCGCGGCCGGGGATCGCGGCCAGACTCGACAGCGGCATGTCGGGGCGGGATGGCCAGCCTGAGCACGTCCGCCAGGGTGCCGCCGTACCGGTCGGCGACCGCACGGGCAAGCCCGGCGATCTCCGGTGTCAGCACCGGCTCGGGTGAGACGACGCGCTCGAGGTAGCCGAGCTTGCCCTGGTGCTCGCTTTCCGCTGTCCGCTCCAGCAGGTAACCACCAGTCAGGCGGCCTGCGAACCGCACCCGGACCCGGCAGCCAGGTACTGCCACATCCGACATAGTGTCCGGCACCAGGTACTCGAATGGCCGGTCCAGATTAGGCAGCGAGATTTCTACCGCCACCTTCGCGACCGGCAAGGTCGCGGCCGGCTGCCGAGGCACACGGGACGCGCCGGCGCCGCGAACCGGGCCGGCCGCACGGGAGACACCGATCGCCTCGGCCGGATGGGAAGCACCGGGTGCGCCCGGCGCACCGATCGGCCCGTCGGCATGACTCCCCTGACTGGCCACGGTTCTGTCCTACCAGACTGCTACGACGCGCAGGCGCGCGCAGCGTCCCCGCCGGGGCCGCGGCGATGCTGGGCGTGATCGCGGCGGACGGCGTCAGCGGCGGTGGCTCACCGTTTGCGGGTCAGGCCTTACAGGCGCTCGTCATGGCCGCGTTCTCGACGAGAAGCTGCGCGCGTGTGGCCGCATCGCTGGCCGGGTGGCTAGCCGTCGCCTCGGCCAGCGCCTGCTGCAGGCCACTTGTCAGCGTGGCCAGCGCGTCGCGGGCCGAGACCTGCTGCGCCGCGGCCGCGGCCGAGTTAGCCTGGCTGATCGCCCGATTCAGATCCGCGGTCAGCACGCTCGTGGGTGCGCTGGCCGCCAGGTCGCGCAGCACCGGCGCCATGGCATTGTTCACAGCTGCCTGGCTGGCCACGGTGCAGCCCTGCGCAGACTGACCGCCGCCGGTGGCCAGCACCACGATCAGCACGAAGGCCGAGATCAGCGACAGGCCAATTCCGGTCCAGGACGCGGCCCGGCCGGTGCCTGTGCTGCGCGCGCGGCGCAGGCCGAGGGCGCCAAGCACCGCGCCTGGCAGCAATAGCGGGACGATGCCCGCCGGCACCGAGGCGATTGCCTGCCAGTTGCCGGTGTCGTCGGTCGGCATCCGGGCAGCGCGTGACCCACTCGCCGCGGCCGATCGGCGCTGAGGTTGCGGCCGCTCCTCACCTGGCCCTGGCCAGGGGCCCGACTCCCACGGCGGCGGTTCCTCGATGTCCTGGCCGGGCTGCTCGCCGGCCCACGGCGGCGCTCCTGATGTGTCCTGCCGGGCGAGCGCGTGCCGCTCCTCGTCCCAGGACTCTGTCATCGAATCTGGCCGCAGGCCAGCCCGCCCGGTCGGCAGGAACCATTCATCCGCAGGACGAGATTCGTCGCCGCCCGAGCCGGAATGCGCACCGGCGCCGGCTACGCCTGAGGCGCCGCCGAGGCCGTTGCCTTCGGAGCCGAACCTGGCATCCAGGCCAGGACTCATCTGGCCCGAATCCCCCTGCTCGTACCCATCTGCCGGGCTTGCGGGCTCGAACCACGACTCGTGCGATGCCTCCGCGCGATCTTGGACAGGCCCGACGTCTGCGGTCAGATGCTCGAGCGCGACCCCAGATTCCGGGCCCGCGCCGTTCGGTTCAGACATCCATCACCAGACCAGTGTTGAATGGGCCAGACATAGCTAAAGATGGTAAAGCCGCGAGCAAGCGTTGTCTGGATAACTACAAACTGGCCGATATCGAGTTTCTCTTCGAAATCGGGCATGCCGTGGCGCCGTAACGGCCCGAGCCGGCCCGTTCACGCCCCCAGGACGGACTTCAGTGCATCGGCTCGGTCAGTGCGCTCCCAGGAGAAGTCCGGCTCCTCGCGGCCGAAGTGGCCATACGCAGCGGTCTGCGAGTAGATCGGCCTGAGCAGGTCGAGGTCGCGGATGATGGCGGCCGGGCGCAGGTCAAAGACCTGCAGCACAGCGTCCTGGATGCGCTCGACCGGCGCGTGCTCGGTACCGAAGCACTCGACGAACAGGCCGACCGGCATCGCCTTGCCGATCGCGTACGCAACCTGCGCTTCGCACCTGTCGGCCAGACCCGCGGCGACGACGTTCTTGGCGACCCAGCGCATCGCGTATGCGGCGCTGCGATCCACCTTGGACGGGTCCTTGCCGGAGAAGGCGCCGCCGCCGTGGCGGGCCATGCCGCCGTAGGTATCGATAATGATCTTGCGGCCGGTGAGGCCGGCGTCGCCCATCGGGCCGCCGATCTCGAACCTGCCGGTCGGATTCACCAGCAACCGGTAGCCGGACGTATCCAACTCCAGGCTTGCCAGCACCGGGTCTACGACATGCTCCCGGATGTCGGGGGCAAGCAGTCCGTCCAGGTCGATGGCAGGCGCGTGCTGGGTGGACACCACCACGGTGTCGAGCCGCACAGCCTTGTCACCTGCGTACTCGATTGTGACCTGGGTCTTGCCATCCGGCCGGATGTAGGGCACGGTGCCATCGCGCCGCACCGCTGCCAGCCGACGCGCAAGCCGGTGCGCCAGCATGATCGGCAGTGGCATGAGCTCAGGGGTGTCCTGGCAGGCGTACCCGAACATGAGGCCCTGGTCGCCAGCGCCCTGCATGTCTAGCTCGTCGGTGCCCTCGCCCGCGCGATGCTCCACGGCCTCGCGGACGCCCTGCGCGATGTCCGGCGACTGCGAGCCGATGGACACCTGCACGCCGCACGAGGAGCCGTCGAAGCCCTTCGCAGAGGAGTCGTAGCCGATCTCCAGGATCTTCTCCCTGATGATCCCCGGAATGTCGACGTAGGTTTCTGTCGTGACCTCGCCGGCCACGTGTACCTGGCCGGTGGTGATCAGTGTCTCGACCGCTACGCGACTACGGGTGTCACCCTTGAGCATGGCGTCCAGAATCGCGTCGCTGATCTGGTCAGCCATCTTGTCGGGATGACCTTCGGTGACGGACTCCGAAGTGAAGAGACGACGTGCCACAAGACGCCCTTTCTGATTATCTGCCTGCGCTGCCCCCGGCAGAGGAGCCTCGCCGAATTGTAACGGTGTGGCACATGTCGTGCGACACCCGCCCGGAATCACCGGTGCAGCATGCCGAACTGCCGGTCATGCTCGGCTCGCAGCCAGCCTGAGCCGATCCGCGGATCCGCAGCCGCCGACAGCGCGCCACGCTCAAGCCCATCAAGGTAGCGCCGATCCGCCTCCACCCGGCGGTAGAACTCAAAACCGTCGCCAGGATGCCCATGACCAGGCACGACGATCCGCACTCCGGCCAGCCCCGCGAGTAGGTCCAGACCGGCCCTGTACCGGCCCACCGGATCGCGATCGCCCTCCTGCAGCAGCGGGATCTCCAGGTCCGACAGCATGTCGCCCGCCAGGAGGGTGCCGGTGTCGGGCAGGAATATCGCACCGTGCCCCGCTTCATGCGCGTCGTGCTCCACCACGACGGCGACCGGCCCGTCCCACGGGACCCGCGCTCCAGGGGCGGCAGTCAGCCTGGCAAAGAGCTCCAGGTCATGGCCGGGCGCGGCGGCGCTGACACCCTCGATCAGGCCATCTCGCTCGCGCTCGGCCACCTCGACGCAGCGCCGGGTGGCATACCTCGGCACGTCACCGAGCTCGGCCGACCAGAGCACGTGGTCCCAGTGCGGATGCGTGGCCCAGCCGGCCGTCGGCACGAGGTTCCGGTCAGCCAGTTCGCCCGCCAGGGCCGTCACCTCGGCGACCGTGACCGCGGGGTCGACCACGAGGCAGTCAGTGCCCGCGCCGATGATCACGGTGCTGGTCGTGGTGTACTGGACGGCTGTCGCGACCAGGACCCCTGGCGCCACCTCGGTCAGCTCGCGCACGGGAGGCAATTATGGGTGGCCGTGACCGGCTACGCGAGCCGGGCCGCGACCAGGTCCCAGATGGCGTCAGCGATCTGCTCCTTCGGCCCGCGAGGCAGGCTCACCTCGAAGCCATCAGCCCCGAGTACGATCGCCTCATTGTCCGCAGTCCCGAATGCGAGCCCGTTCCCCACCTGGTTGACGACCAGCAAGTCGCAGCCTTTGCGGGCGAGCTTGGCCCGCCCGTTGGCCAGAACGTCGCCCGTCTCGGCGCCGAACGCGACGATCACCTGGTCAGTCCGCCGCCTGGCCGCGACAAGATCGCGGACGATGTCAGGGTTCTCGACCAGCGCGATCGGGGCCGGCCCGGCGTCAGTCTTCTTGATCTTCTGCTCGCTCCGCACGGCCGGCCGGTAGTCGGCAACCGCGGCCGCCATCACGATCGCGTCGGCCAGTGGCGCGGCAGCCAGCATCTCCTCTCGGAGTTGGAGCGCGGACTTCACACCGACGACCTTTGCGCCGGCCGGATCGGGCAGTCCGGTATTGGCAGCTACGAGCGTGACCTCGCCGCCTCGGCTGACAGCCGTCCTGGCGAGCGCATAGCCCTGCAGCCCGGATGACCAGTTGCCCAGGTAGCGCACCGGGTCGAGCTCTTCCCTTGTGCCGCCCGCCGAGATCAGTACCGTCCGGCCGGTCAGGTCCGCGGCAAGCCCGGCCACTCCCCTTGCCAGCACCCGCTGTGCCACCGCGAACAGCTCCGCTGGCTCCGGCAGACGGCCGGGTCCCGTGTCCTTGCCGGTCAGCCGGCCGGACGCGGGCTCGACGACGAGACAGCCGCGGGCCCGCAGGGCGGCGACGTTAGCCTGGGTGGCCGCATGCTGCCACATCTCGGTGTGCATGGCCGGCGCGAAGACCAGCGGGCAGCGCGCGGTGAGCAGCACGGCGGTGAGCAGGTCATCGGACCTGCCCGCGGCGGCCCTGGCCATCAGATCCGCGGTGGCCGGAGCGACGATCACCAGCTCCGCCTCCTGGCCGAGGCGCACATGCGGCACCTCGTGCACGGTATCCCACAGGCTCGCGGACACCGGCTGGCCCGACAGCGCCTCCCAGGTCGCAGTGCCGACAAAGTTGAGCGCGGCAGCGGTGGGCACCACCCGGACCTGGTGCCCGGCCTCAGTCAGCAGTCTGAGCAGCTCGCAGGCCTTGTACGCGGCGATCCCACCTGCCACGCCAAGGATTACGCGCATGGGCAGGTCTCCCGGCTGGTTGGTCTTGGCTAGCACGAGGCGCCGGCCACGGCGTCAGCCGGGGCCGAAAGCGCTGGTCTTAGCTAACACGAGGCGCCGGCCACGGCGTCAGCCGGGGCCGAAAGCGCTGGTCTTAGCTAACACGAGGCGCCGGCCACGGCGTCAGCCGGGGCCGAAAGCGCCGGGCGCCGGTTAGGCCTCGGGCGTCTCCGCGGTCAGCAGCCGCTCGCTGATCTCGCGCAGGGCGATGGACAGCGGCTTCTCCTGGACCCTGGTCTCGACCAGCGGCCCGACATACTCCAGCAGGCCCTCGCCAAGCTGGGCGTAATAGGCGTTGATCTGCCGCGCCCGCTTCGACGCCATGATCACCAGGCCGTACTTGCTATCCACGACCTCGAGCAGATCGTCGATGGGCGGGTTGATGATGCCTTCTACGGACGGAGTTGCTGCCACCGTGTGCCTTCCGAGTCTGGATTGCAGTCAAGGCCCGCCTGAGCGTTGGCCTGCTGCGCAAACATCAATCGTACCAGCTGGTCGCAGGCGTCCTTGACGGATGTATTCACCAGCGTGATGTCGAATTCACTCTCGGACGTCAGCTCGTCGCGGGCCGCCTCTAGCCGCCGACGGATCACCGCCGCCGACTCGGTGCCCCTGGCCGTCAGCCGACGCACCAGTTCGTCCCAGGAGGGCGGCGCCAGGAAAACCAGCAGCGCGCCGGGCACCGCCGCCCGGACCTGGCGGGCGCCCTTGACGTCGATCTCCAGCAGCGCAGGCAGTCCCTCGTCCAGCCGCTGCTGGACCGGGGCGCGCTGGGTGCCGTAGAAATTGCCGTAGTTTTCCGCCCACTCGAGCAGCTCTCCGTCGGCAACCATTCGCCGGAATTGGTCGTCGCTGGCGAAGAAATACTCTCGGCCGTCAATCTCGCCCGGGCGCGGCGACCTGGTGGTGACCGATACCGACTGCCATATCCATGGGCAGCGCTGTCTCAGCGCTGCGGCCACCGTGCCCTTGCCGACGCCCGACGGCCCCGACAGCACGGTGAGCCGGGCCGGGACAGGGGCAACGCGGCGCAGCCCGCGCTCAAGGCGCGATCCGGCTGCGAGCCCGTGCCCCGCGGCCCCGTCCCTCACCTGGCTTGCCTCCGTCAGATATCGCCGCCAAACTCGGCCTCCAGTGCGCTGCGCTGGTTAGCGCCCAGGCCACGGACCCGGCGAGACTCGGCGATGCCGAGCCGCTCCATGATCTGCTTGGCCCGCACCTTGCCGACGCCTGGCATGGACTCCAGCAAGGCCGACACCTTCATCTTGCCAACTACGTCATCGGTCTGCCCCTCCTTGAGGACCTGGGGCAGAGAAGTCGCACCGTGCTTGAGCCTGTTCTTGACTTCTGCACGGTCCTTGCGAGCCTGGGCCGCCTTCTCAAGCGCCGCTGCCCGCTGCTCGGGGGTAAGTGGGGGAAGAGCCACGCGAGGTCACCTCGGGTTTCGTATCGAAAAAGTCGCTCCGCGAGGGGAAACTAGCGAGTTCAGCCCGGCTCGGCAACGTGAACCTCCGTTTGTGGTGGCACAAATTATCCAATATGACGCAGCGTATAGGTATGAATACTCAGAGTAGCTGCATTTTCCCTGGTAAAGCAAGAATTTCGGGCTCGTGGCCGATGCCAGGGCCCGCTGACCAGCTATGCCGCGCTGTCCCCTGCGTCGCCGTAGGCCCGGATTCAGCGCGGTTCAGCGTAGTACGCGCGGTCTCGGCCGTCGCCTCGCGGCCTACGTCGCCCAGCCGCCGCCCGGTCCGGCCCCGCCCAGCCGGGCCCCGCGAAGCCGCCGCGTCGATCCGCCAGGCCCGCCCGGCCAAGCCCGCCCGTGCCCAGCCGCCGTGGCCCCGCCCAGCCCGCGCTCGCGCCGAGCTCTTTCATGATCCAGTAGCGTTTGGGGTCTGGCAGGCCCCAAACGCTACGTCAAAAGCTGGCTGCATTCTGAAAGCCCGCATTCCGGACACGCCATGAGCCGACCGGGCGACGGCCGACCGGGCGACGGCCGACCGGGCGACGGCCGGCCAGGCGGCTCTCGGACGCGGACGGCCAGAGCCGCTCAGCTGCGGAGGGTCTCGGCCCGGCGCAGCGACGCCGCGATGGCCGCCGCGGCGGCACCTGGGTCGGCCGCACCGGTGATCGGCCGCCCGATGACGAGCAGGTCCGCTCCTGACCGCAGCGCCTCCTCCGGGGTAGCCACCCGAGCCTGGTCGTGCACGTCCGCGCCGGCGAGCCGCACGCCGGGCGTGATCAGCATGATGTCCTCGCCCACCTCGGCCCTGACGTCGGCGACCTCCTGGGGCGAGCAGACAAGCCCCCGCGCGCCGGCCTCCACCGCGAGGGTGGCCAGCCTCCGAACCGCATCGCTAGTCGGCCCGGCCAGCCCGATCCGCCTCAGGTCGTCGTCGCCTAGCGAAGTCAGCACTGTGACGGCCACGATCCGCGCGTCCGGAGCAGCATCGGCGGCAGCCCGGATCGCGGCCGAGCCCGCCGCCGCGTGCACCGTCAGCAGGGCCGGCCGCAGCCTGGCTACGGCCCGCGCCGCCGCGGCCACGGTGGCCGGGATGTCGTGCAGCTTCAGGTCAAGGAATATCTGGACGCCGCTGGCCCCGCGGACCGACGCCACTACCTCCGGCCCGTACCGCAAGTACAGCTCAAGCCCGATCTTCAGCGTGCTGACGTGCGGGGTCACCATGCCCGCCCACCGCGCCGCGGTCTCTAGGTCGGGCGCGTCCAGCGCTACGGCGATCGGTGCCTGGCCGGTCACTATGTCCTCCTCGTTCCTGCGTTCGGGCTTAGCGAGCGCCCAGGCATGGCCTGGGCCTGGTGCGCCAGCCCCACGACGTCCGCGAGCCGGTCGACACCGCGAGCGGTGAGCTCCTCCTCCAGTTCCCGCAGGACCCGCGTGCACGCCGACGGATCGTGGAAGATCGTCGTTCCCACGCTCACCATCGACGCGCCGGCCAGGATCAGCTCTAGCGCATCCAGGCCGGTCCGCACCCCGCCCATCCCGATGATCGGGACGTTGGGCAGCGCCTCGCGAACCTGCCAGATGCAGCGCACCGCCACCGGCCGGATCGCGGGCCCGGACAGCCCGCCAGTCAGGCCGGCCAGATGCGGCCGCATGGTGTCGGTGTCGATCACCATTCCGAGCAGCGTGTTGATCATGGAGAGGCCGTCCGCGCCGGCTGTGACGCACGCCTTCGCGATAGCGACGATATCCGTCACATCGGGTGAGAGCTTGGCAAAGACCGGAATATCGTAACGAGCTCGGCTCCGGACAGCCTCGACCACCGCGGCCGACGCGCCTGGGTCGCAGGCAAAGACCTGGCCCCGGTGCTCTACGTTGGGGCAGGAGATGTTGACCTCGATCGCCGTGACGCCAGCCGCGTCGGACAGCCGTCCGGCCAGGTCGGCGTACTCGGCCACGGTGCCGCCAGCGATCGACACCACCGCCCTGGCGCCGCGCGACAGCAGCCAGGGCAGGTCGCGCTGCAGGAACGCGTCGATGCCCGGGCCTTGCAGCCCAATCGAGTTCAGCATGCCGCTCGGCGTCTCCGCCATCCGCGGGGTCGGCCGGCCCGATCGCGGGCCGAGCATGACCGACTTGGTGACGATCGCGCCGATCTTCGATACGTCCATGAACTGAGCTAGCTCACGGCCGGCGCCTGCGCAGCCGGACGCCGTCATGATCGGGTTGGGCAGTTCTACGTGGCCGAGCCTGGTTCGCAGGTCAACTGCCATGGCCCTGCCTCCTGCCCTGGCGTCCGCTGTCGCCGTGCTGGTCCCGATGGCCCTGGCCAGCCGAGCCGTTAGCCGGCTGCCCGCTCTGCGCGGCGCGACGGGACCGCGGCTCCCAGCCTGGCGCGCCGAACGCGTCGAACGGGATGGTGCCCACGTCGTCCCAGCGAACCTGCTCACCGCGGAAGACGGGCCCGTCCACGCACGAGCGCGACATCCGGGTGATGCCGTCACTGCCGATGACAGGCAGCACGCAGGTCATGCA
Organism: uncultured Actinomycetota bacterium; assembly: GCA_963719765.1. Taxonomy (GTDB): domain Bacteria; phylum Actinomycetota; class Actinomycetes; order Streptosporangiales; family Streptosporangiaceae; genus JAJYUU01. The sequence goes on along the minus strand of CAVRCW010000005.1, from coordinate 230,130 downwards.
CACGCCCACGCCGCAGGCCATGGCCTCTTCCACCGCGGCCTGGACCGGGATGTCGTAGCGACCGGCCAGCACCGTGATCTGGCGCAGCATCGCCATCGGCCCGCAGGCGTAGATGACGTCGGTCCTTGCTTCATGAATCACCTGGTCAAGCATGTCGGTGACCATGCCGCGCGAGCCAAGCGAGCCGTCCTCGGTGGTGATTGTCGCGGTCCGGCCGGTCCGGCGGGCCGTCAGCGCGCCGAACACGCGGTCGCCGCTGCCCGCGCCGAGCAGGAAGTCCACCTGGCAGCCCCGCTCGCGCAGCCGGTCGGCCAGCGCGAACAGCGGCGCGCTGCCGTAGCCACCGCCGATGAGCAGGCAGCTGGCCGGGTCGCGGGGAAGCGGGAACGGGCGGCCAAGCGGGCCAACGACGTCCAGCACATCCCTGGCCCGGCGCTCGGCTAGCCACTGGGTTCCGCGGCCGTGCACGGCGAACACGAACTCCACGGTGCCGCCGTGGTCCGGCCGCACATCGTGGATCGAAAATGCCCTGCTGAGCAGCATGGACGTGTCCGGGCCGCCGACCGCCAGGGTGATGAACTGACCCGGCTTGAACCTGGCAGCGACGGCAGGCGCCACCAGCGTCATGGCGTGGTAGGCGTCGATCCGGCGAACCGTGAGCACCGTCCCGCGCACCTGCACGGGCCCGGCCTGGGCTTCCATCTCGCTCGGCATCATCGCGTTCCGCGCAGCCGCGCCGCGTGCTCCTGCAGCGACCGCACGCCCACCTCATCCCTGTCAATGGCCTCAATGCCCTGCACAGCAGCGGCCAGCCCCTGCACGGTCGTGATGCACGGGATTCCGCGCCGCACGGCCGCGGTCCGGATCTCGTAACCGTCCCGGCGGAAGCCGGACTGGCCAGGCCCGCCGAAGGGGGTATTCACAATCAGGTCTACCTGGCCGGACAGGATCCGCTCCACAATCGTCGGCTCGCCATCGGGCCCCGGCCCGTCGCTGTGCTTACGCACGATGGTGGCACGCACGCCGTTGCGCCGCAGGACCTCCCCGGTTCCCCTGGTTGCCCAGATCTCGAACCCCAGGTCGGCGAGCCGCTTGACCGGGAAGATCATGTTGCGCTTGTCCTTGCCCGCCACCGAGACGAACGCTCTGCCTTTGACCGGCAGAGAGCCGTAGGCGGCTGCCTGGGACTTGGCGTAGGCGGTGCCGAAGACCTCGTCGATGCCCATCACCTCGCCGGTGGAGCGCATCTCCGGGCCGAGCACCGTGTCCACGCCCTCGCCATGCTCGTCGGCGAACCTGCTGAACGGGAGCACTGCCTCCTTGACCGCGATCGGCGCGTCCAGCGGCAACGTACCGCCGTCACCCTCGGACGGGAGCATGCCCTCGCCGCGCAGCTGCGCGACGGTGGCGCCGAGCATGATCCGGGCCGCCGCCTTGGCCAGCGGGACCGCGGTCGCCTTGGACACGAACGGCACTGTCCTGGATGCCCTCGGGTTGGCCTCCAGCACGTACAGCACCCCTGCGGCCAGGCCGTACTGGACGTTCAGCAGGCCGCGCACGCCTACGCCGCGGGCAATCTTCTCGGTCGAGTCCCTGATCAGCTTGATGTATTCCTGGCCGAGCGTGATCGGCGGCAGCGCGCACGCCGAGTCGCCGGAGTGGATCCCCGCCTCCTCGATGTGCTCCATCACGCCGCCGAGGTACAGCTGCTGGCCGTCATACAGGGCGTCCACGTCTATCTCGATCGCGTCGTCCAGGAACCGGTCGATCAGCACCGGGTGCTCAGGGCTGGCCTCGGTCGCTCTCCTGACGTAGTCCGCGAGCGCGGAATCGTCGTAGACGATCTCCATGCCGCGGCCGCCGAGCACGTAGGACGGCCGGACCAGCACCGGGTAGCCGATCTCCTGCGCCACCGCCGCGGCCTGGTCCACCGAGGTAGCGGTACCGTGCCGCGGGGCCAGCAGCCCGGCGGCTTCGAGAACCGCGCCGAACTCGCCGCGATCCTCGGCTAGGTGGATCGCCTCCGGCGACGTGCCGACGACCGGCACGCCCGCGGCCGCCAGCGCCCTGGCCAGGCCAAGCGGCGTCTGACCGCCAAGCTGCACGATTACCCCGGCGACCGGGCCGGTAGCCTGCTCGGCGGCGACGACCTCCAGCACGTCCTCCAGCGTCAGCGGCTCGAAGTACAGCCGGTCGGAGGTGTCATAGTCCGTAGAGACCGTCTCGGGGTTGCAGTTGACCATGACGGTCTCGTAGCCGGTGTCCGAGAGCGCGAATGACGCGTGCACGCAGGCGTAGTCGAACTCGATGCCCTGCCCGATCCGGTTCGGCCCGCTGCCGAGGATGATCACCTTGGGCTTAGTGCCATCCGGCACTTCGGTCTGCTCGTCGTAGGTGGAGTACAGGTACGGCGTGCGGGCCGCGAACTCCGCCGCGCACGTGTCCACCGTGAGATACACCGGCCTGACGCCCAGTCCATGCCGAAGGGCGCGAGCTTCCGTTTCTGACAAGTCCAGCAACTGCCCGAGTTGCGCATCCGAGAACCCGGCCTGCTTTGCGCGCCTTAGCAACTCTGTCGGCGGGCGACGCGTGGGGCTGGAGGCAGCCGTTTCCGTCTGGCTGCCGCCAGCCGCGCGTGCCGCCTGCTGCTGGACTTCCTCCGCGATCTCCTGGATACCGGCAATCTGATCCACGAACCACGGATCGATGCTGGACGCCGCCGATACCTCGTCGACCGTCGCCCCGGCCCGAAGCGCCTGGTGCACGGTGGCTAGGCGCCCGTCGTGCGGCATGGCACACCGCGCCAGCAGTCCGGCCTTGTCGCCGGGAGGCTGCCGCCAGCTCAGCGGCGCGCTCGCCTGCTCTAGCGAGCGCAGCGCCTTCTGCAGGGCCTCGGCAAAATTGCGGCCGATAGCCATCGCCTCGCCCACCGACTTCATATGCGTGGTCAGCACCGGATCCGCGGCCGGGAACTTCTCGAACGCGAACCGCGGGACTTTCACCACCACATAGTCGAGCGCGGGCTCGAAACTCGCCGGTGTCTCGCCGGTGATGTCGTTGCGGATCTCGTCCAAGGTGTAGCCGATCGCCAGCCGGGCAGCGATCTTGGCGATCGGGAACCCCGTAGCCTTGGAGGCCAGCGCGCTGGACCTTGACACGCGCGGGTTCATCTCGATCACGACCATCCGGCCGGTCTGCGGATGCACGGCGAACTGGATGTTGCAGCCGCCGGTGTCCACCCCGACGGCCCGCGCCGTGGCTATCGCCACATCGCGCATGTGCTGGTACTCCCGGTCGGTCAAGGTCATGGCTGGCGCCACGGTCACCGAGTCGCCGGTATGCACGCCCATCGGGTCGATGTTCTCGATCGAGCAGACGATCACGACATTGTCGTGCTTGTCGCGCATCAGCTCGAGCTCGTACTCCTTCCAGCCCAGCACGGATTCTTCGAGCAGTACCTCGGTCACCGGACTCGCATCCAGGCCCGCCCCCGCCATGCGGTCAAGTTGCGCGGCGTTCCTGGCGACGCCCGATCCGGTGCCGCCTAGGGTGAACGATGGCCGTACCACGACCGGGAAGCTCAGCTCGGCCGCGGCGCGCTGGCAGTCCTCGAGCGTGTGGCAGATCCGGCTGTCCGGCACCTCGGCGCCTATGCCGGTGACGATGTCCTTGAACTTGTTCCGGTCCTCGCCTGCCCGGATCGCGTCTATGCCGGCGCCGATCAGCTCCACGTTGTATTTGGCCAGGGTGCCCGCCTCGTGCAGGGCAACTGCCGCGTTCAGGGCAGTCTGGCCACCCAGGGTGGGCAGGATCGCGTCCGGGCGTTCCTTCGCGATTACCTTCTCCAGCACGTCCGAGGTGATGGGCTCCACATAGGTGGCGTCAGCGAACTCCGGGTCGGTCATGATCGTGGCCGGATTGGAGTTGACCAGGCTGACCCGGATGCCCTCCTCCTGCAGCACCCGGCAAGCCTGCGTGCCTGAGTAGTCGAACTCGCATGCCTGCCCGATGATGATCGGGCCTGAGCCGATGACCAGCACGGACTTCAGGTCGGCGCGCTTAGGCACAACCACCTCCGGCGCGCCAGGGAGCCGCCTCTGGCCCTGCCCTTCCATGATCACGAAGACTTTGCGTACTGATGACGGTACGCAAAGTCTTCGTGATCACGGAGTTACCGCTCATCTGGACCGCTCCATCAGCTCGCAGAATTCGGTGAACAGGCCGGCCGCGTCGTGCGGGCCCGGCGCGGCCTCGGGATGGTACTGCACGCTGAACGCGGGTGCGTCCAGCAGCCGCAGGCCCTCCACGACACCGTCGTTGAGGTTGACATGAGTGATCTCGGCCGGTCCAAACGCCGTCTCGAATGGGGCACCAGCCCGCCCGTCCACGCCACCAGCGCCCGAGCCAGTACCGCTCAAACCGCCAGCGCCGCCCGAGCCAGCGTCGCCGCCGACCCCGGTGCCAGGCATCGCCACCGCAAAGCCGTGATTGTGGCTGGTGATTTGCACCCGGCCAGTGCGAATATCCTGCACTGGCTGATTAATTCCCCGATGACCGAATCGTAGCTTGTACGTACCCAGCCCGAGTGCGCGGCCGAGAATCTGGCTGCCCAGGCAGATGCCGAAGACCGGCACCCGCTGCTCCAGCACCCCGAGCATGGCGTCCACCGCATACCTGGCGGCCGCCGGATCACCGGGGCCGTTGGAGAAGAACACTCCATCGGGGCTCGACGCGAGAATCTCATCCGCAGTACTCGCCGCCGGAAGGACCAGCACCTCGCAACCGAGCGCAGCCATCGACCGCGGTGTCGCGGACTTGATGCCAAGGTCGACGGCGGCGACCCGGTAACTGACCGGCATGCCGTCCGGTGGCCTGACTACGTACGGCCCGGGCGTGGACACCTCCCTGGCCAGGTCGGCGCCGGTCATCTGCGGGCTCGCGAGCACGCGCTCCTGGAGCTCCCGAGGATCTTCGCAGCCGACGCTAATCCCCGCGCGCATCGCGCCGCGGTCGCGCAGATGCCTGGTCAGCGTTCTAGTGCCTGCGATCGCGATCCCGGTAATTCCCTGCGCGGCGAGTTCATCCTGCAGGCTGCGCTGCGATCGCCAGTTCGACGCCATCCGCGCTGGCTCGCGGACCACGTACCCGCTCACCCAGATCTTGCGCGACTCGGGATCGGTGTCGTTGATCCCGGTGTTCCCGATGTGCGGCGCGGTCATCGCGACGATCTGCCGACAGTACGACGGGTCGGTCAAGGTCTCCTGGTAGCCGGTCATGCCGGTGTTGAAGACGATCTCGCCGAACGTCTCGCCGTCGGCACCGAACGATGTGCCGCGGAACGCGGTGCCGTCTTCCAGCACGAGCACCGCAGGCCGGCCTGCTCCGGGCACGCTCATCGGGCCAGCTTCCCGTCGAGCACCGTCGGGACGCCGCGCAGAAACGTAGCCTGAACGCGGCCGGGCAGTTCCATGCCGGCGAACGGGCTATTGCGACTACGCGATGCGTGCTGCGCAGGATCGACGACGTCCCTGCCCGCCGGGTCGTACAGGACCAGGTTCGCGGGCGAGCCCACAGCCAGGGCACAGCCGTGCAGCGGCGCACCGAGCCCGTCTAGGCGGCCGATGGCCGCCGGCCGGACCGACATCCGATCGGCCACGCCCGGCCAGTCGAGCAGCCCGGTCTCCACCATGGCGTCATGCACCACGCGCAGCGCGGTTTCCAGCCCGGTCATGCCGAAGGCGGCAACCTGCCACTCGGTTTCCTTGTCCTCCAGCGGATGCGGTGCGTGGTCGGTCGCGACGCAGTCGATGGTCCCGTCGGCCAGTCCCTGCCGCAACGCTTCCACATCGGCAGCCGTCCGTAGCGGCGGGTTCACCTTGTAGACCGGGTCGTAGCCAGCCGCCAGTTCGTCGGTGAGTAGCAGATGATGTGGCGTTACCTCGGCGGTGACGCGCCAGCCCTTGGACTTGGCCCACCGGATGATCTCCACTGAGCCAGCCGTCGACACGTGGCAGACGTGCAGGGCCGAGTCGACGTGCGCGGCCAGCAGGCAGTCCCTGGCGATAATCGCCTCCTCCGCAACCGCCGGCCATCCGGCCAGGCCCAGCCGACCCGACATCTCGCCTTCGTTCACCTGTGCGCCGTCGGTCAGCCGTGGCTCCTGCGCGTGCTGGGCAATCACGCCGTCGAAGGCCTTCACGTACTCCAGCGCGCGCCGCATCAGCACCGCGTCGGACACGCACCGGCCGTCGTCAGAGAAGACCCGGACCCTGGCCGCCGAGTCCGCCATCGCGCCGAGCTCAGCCAGCCGGCTGCCGGCCAGCCCGGCCGTCACCGCGCCGACCGGCCGCACATCGCAGTAGCCGCTGCGACGACCCAGCCGCCAGATTTGCTCTACTACCCCGGCGGTATCGGCAACCGGATCTGTATTGGCCATGGCGTGCACGGCCGTGAAGCCGCCGAGCGCGGCTGCGCTGGTGCCAGTCTGAACGGTCTCGGCGTCCTCTCGCCCCGGCTCCCGCAGGTGCGCGTGCAGGTCCACTAGCCCAGGCAGCGCGATGAGGCCAGCGGCGTCCAGTTCCGTCGCGCCCGGTGCGCTGGCTGCCTGGCCCGTCTGTGTGATCACGCCGTCTTGCAGCAGCAGGTCGGTGGCAGGTCCGCCCAGCAACCGCGCTCCCCTGATCAGCCAGGATTGCGTCGCCTCGCCACCGCCAGTGGTCATCTGGCCGCCTCCGTTCTCTCGGCTGTGGACTCGGATCCGCCGAGGAGCAGGTAAAGCACCGCCATCCGGATGCTGACGCCGTTCGCGACCTGCTCGACGATCGTGGACCGGGCCGAGTCGGCTACGTCGGCGGCAATCTCGACACCGCGATTCATCGGGCCGGGGTGCATGACGATGGCGTGCTCGGGCATTAGCGCCATCCGCGCGCTGTCCAGTCCGTACCGCCGGCTGTACTCACGCACGGTGGGGAAGTAGGCAGCGTTCATTCGCTCGCCCTGCACCCGCAGCATCATCACGACGTCGCTCTTCGGCAGCGCCGCGTCCAGGTCGTAGCTCACCTCGCACGGCCAGCTTGATACCGCAACCGGAAGGAGCGTGGGCGGGGCCACCAGCGTTACGTCGGCGCCCAGAGTCCGCAGCAGAAGCACGTTGGACCTGGCTACCCGGCTATGCAGGACGTCACCGACGATGGTGACCCGCAGGCCTTCCAGCCGGCCCAGGCGCCGTCGCATGGTGAAGGCGTCCAGCAGCGCTTGAGTCGGATGCTCGTGCGTGCCGTCGCCGGCGTTCACGACGCTGCCTCGCACCCAGCCCGCGAGCCGGTAGGGTGCCCCGGATGCGCTGTGCCTGATCACGACGGCGTCGGCGCCCATGGCCTCGAGCGTCAGCGCAGTGTCCTTCAGGCTCTCCCCTTTGGCGACGCTCGAGCCCTTGGCCGAGAAGTTGATCACATCGGCCGAAAGCCGCTTGGCCGCGGCCTCGAACGAGATCCTGGTCCGAGTCGAGTCCTCGTAGAAAAGGTTGACTACGGTCCTTCCGCGCAGCGTTGGCAGTTTGCGGATCGGCCGGTCGGCCATCTGGGCCAGTTCTTCGGCGGTGTCGAGTATCAGCAGCGCGTCGTCCCGGCTGAGGTCGCCGGACGAGATTAGATGCCGGATCATCGACCCGCCCCCGTCTCGGCCTGACTGACGTCCTCGCCGAGCAGCACGGCGTCCTGACCGTCTATCTCGCTCAGCAGTACCTGGACGACCTCGCGCTGCGATGTTGGCAGGTTCTTGCCCACGTAGTCGGCCCTGATGGGCAGCTCCCGGTGGCCACGGTCGACGAGTACTGCCAGCTGAACAGCCCTGGGCCGACCCAGATCGCCCAGCGCGTCGAGCGCGGCGCGGACGGTCCGGCCCGAGTAGAGGACGTCATCCACAAGGACCACGATCTTGCCGTCCACACCCGACGGCGGCACGTCGGTGTGGCCGAGCGTCCTGGCGGGCCGCATCCGCAGATCGTCCCTGTACATGGTGATGTCGAGTGAGCCCGCCGACGCCGGTCGGCCTTCGACCTGGGCAAGCCTGGCTGCGAGCCGATGCGCGAGCGGAACTCCCCTGGTCGGAATGCCGAGCAGGATTGCGTCGCCAGCGCCGTCGGTCCGCTCGAGAATCTCGTGCGCGACTCTGGTGAGAGCGCGCCGGATCTCCTCGGGCCCGAGAACCACCTTGCCGCCGGGCAAGCTGACGGACCTGCCCTGGCTGACGGCACCGAGCCCCGGACTCGCCTCAGGGCCGCTGCCTGACTGGAGCGCATGCATCAAAAGGACCCCCTTTCCCGCCTCTCTGGACGGGGCTTAAAGGACGTCTGTCTGCACAACCGTACCAGCCGCCGCGTGCAACACGGCGGATCCGACCTGCGACGGGCACTGGTGGCGAAGTCACACCGCGGACGCCGGTTCGTACCCGCCATGCTGGCCACCATCCCGACTCGCCGTGGGGGACGCTTGCTAACGCCCACCGGGGGCTGGCAACTCGCCCTAGCCCTAACGCTCGCCGGCGTGGCGCGGCAGCGTTTCTGGGCCGCCGATTACAGAATGTAAACGGTACGCAACGATTAGCGATCGGTGATTTGTGTCACAATCTGTACTGGTTAGGCGGGTCATGCGGGGCACCGGAAGGCCACCAGGACGGCAGCCGATGGATGCGCGATCCCCGACTGCACCGAGGTTTCCGGCGGCCGGGCCCGGCTCCGGCCGGACCACACTGGCTTGCGACGACGCGCGTAAGTTCATCCGCTTTTTGCCATTCGGCTTGACCTTGCGCTCTGGGGGGCTTACCGTCACTGTCCGTAACCGTTACTTTCAGCTATCACCAGGCCAGGGGGCCGTAACTATGGCATCTGACTACGCCAAGACCCTCGGCGCGCGACTGCGCGCCATCCGCACTCAGCAAGGGCTGTCTCTGCACGGCGTCGAGGAAAAGTCCCGCGGCCGGTGGAAGGCCGTCGTTGTTGGCTCTTACGAGCGCGGCGACAGGTCCGTGACGGTACAAAAGCTCGCCGAGCTTGCCGAGTTCTACGGCGTGCCTGTCTCAGAGCTGCTGCCCGGTGACGTGCTGCCCACGATAATGACGCCCGCTCCCAAGCTCGTGATCGACCTGGAGCGGATGGCGCAGCTTCCCAAGGACAAGGCCGGGCCGCTGTCGCGCTACGTTGCCACGATTCAGAGCCAGCGGGGCGACTACAACGGCAGGGTCCTGTCGATCCGCCAGGAGGACCTGCGCTCGCTGGCCGTCATCTACGACAAGACGCCAGGCGACCTCACCGAAGAGCTCATCAGCTGGGGGATCCTGGATTCGGACGCCCGCGGAGCGATCGACACCTACTGAGCAGACCCGAAGGCCGGCCCCAGCTCCAGGAGCTGGGGCGGGCCTTCGAATGTCAGGCCTGGCGCCAAGAGCGCGCGCTGGCGATCGGGCTAGGCGGCCCGGCAGAGCGACACGCTCGCGCACGCCCAGCCGCGCAGCGGCCCGGAGCGCGTCATCCCGCTGGCTGGAGCGGCAGTAGTTGCTGCCCCGCCGAGATTCCGAGTGCTCCCTCCGCCAGCGATACGAAGGCTGCAGCGTCTCGGAGCAGCTCATCGGCCTCGGGTGCCGACACGGCTCTGGGCAGCCCAGCCTCCGCGGCGGCCCGCTTCGCCGCGCTCGCCGCGAAGAACGCGGCCCACTCTCGCAGCGCTGGCTCGACCTTGGGCAGCAGCTCCCATACGCTCTGCGGCCGCTTGCGCCGGGACCCAGGGGGCTCTGCCCTGGCGGCCACTACAGCCGCAGCCGCTCGCAGCGCGGCGAGGTGAGCGACGACGTAGCGTGCGCCTGCATTGGGCTCGTCGTCCGCGGCCGCAAGGCCGTGCCTGGCCGACTCCATCAGCGCAACGGCCGACGGAGCCACCCGGCAGTGCTGCCTGCCGCGGCCTGGCCGCACCTCAACTATCGGGCTCATCTACTCCTCCTTAGGAGCTCGGCCGGGCGGGGCGCTTCCCCACGCCACACCCGGCCGATCCAGCAACCGAGGGGGCCCGGCCGCAGACTCGCACGTACTTAGTCGAACATATATTCGTAGCCGTGTCCAGCTGTTTGGATCTGCTTTCGAAGTTACAACCAGGGTCTGACAATTAGCGCTGACCGGCGTGGGCGGAGCCTTAGCGGAGCCTTAGCGCAGCCTTGGCGGAGCCTCGGCGGAGCGTTGGCGGTCATTCGCGGCCCGGGTCCAGGCGCCCGGCGGCGGCTGGGTGGCGCGTTGGCGGCGGGCGTTACCCGAGGCCTGATCCAGCCGGGGAAGGCGGCCTCAGCAGCCGCCGCCACCACTGCCACCGCCGGGCGGAGGCCACCGGAGGCGTACGGACGCTGTCGCGGGGCCACCCCGATACGCTGGCCGGGTGCGGACCGCAGTGAACATCGCCGAACTCGGCCGGCCCGGCTTTCTCGCCAATCTTGATGCGCAGCTGGCCATCTATGAAGCGGCCATGGACGCCAATCATGATGACGTGCCAGGCCGCCGCGCCATCATGGAGCGGCACTCGGGATACCCAGGGCTTCGCGCCCTGGCCGCTGTTGATCAGGAGTCACAGCGGATTGTCGGCTTCGCCTACGGATTCCGCGGTGTCCCTGGCCAGTGGTGGCACGACGTGGTCTGGGCCGGAATCGAGAGGACCGGGGGTCAGAAAGCCGCGGCGGCCTGGCTGGACGACGCGCTTGAAATTGCCGAGGTGCATGTGCGTCCCGACTTCCAGGCCCGCGGCATAGGCAGGCGGATGTTGCTGATGCTGACCGCCGACCGGCCTGAGCGCACTGCGGTGCTGTCGACCCGCGACGCACAGACGCCCGCCAGGCGCCTGTACCGCGCCCTCGGATTCACCGATCTGCTTACCGATTTCCTGTTCCCAGGCGGCGGGCCACCCTACGCGGTGATGGGCGCCTCGCTGCCGCTGCCTGGCGGCGCCGATTCCGGCGGCTGATGGCTGCGCCCGCGAGCAGGGTCCCGCCCAGATCGGCTATGCGCCAGCCGCAGCGTTACCGAGACCGAGCACCTGGTAGATCTCCCTCGTGGCCCGCGACCCGTTCAGCGTGTAGAAGTGCAGGCCAGGTACGCCTTCGGCCAGCAGCCGCTCGCACATGGCGGCCGCATACTCGACCCCGATCTTGCGGACTGCCGCCTTGTCGTCGGCGTGACTGTGCAGGTCATCGGCGAGCGCCTCGGGAAATCTGCACCCCGATAGCAGCACGGCACGCTCGATCCCGGAGACGCTGATGATCGGCATAATGCCCGGAATGATGGGAACGTCGCAGCCCCGTGCGGACACCTCGTCCCGCAGCCGCAGGTAGTCCTCGGGGTAGAAAAACATCTGGGTGATCGCGAAGTCCGCGCCCGCCCTGCACTTGCGGACGAAGAAATCCACGTCCGACGCTTGGCTCGAGGAGCGGATGTGGCCCTCGGGGAAAGCGGCTACGCCCACGCAGAAGTCGCCTGACGCCCGGACCAGCCGGACAAGCTCCTCCGCGTACGTCAGGCCCTCCGGATGTGGCTGCCACTCCCCAGCCGGATCGCCAGGCGGGTCGCCACGCAGGGCCAGCACGTTACGCACGCCGACTGCCGCATACGAGCCGATAACATGCCTGAGCTCAGCCACCGAGTGGTTGACGGCAGTCAGGTGACCCATCGGCGTCAGCGTCGTCTCCGCGGCAATCCGCCCGGTGACGCGCACGGTCCGGTCCCTGGTCGAGCCGCCGGCTCCGTAAGTCACAGAGACGAACGTAGGCCGCAGCGGCTCAAGCAGCCGGATCGCGAGCCAGAGGCGCTGCTCCTCGGCCTCGGTCTTGGGCGGCATGAACTCGAATGAGAAGGACTGGCGGCCGTCCGCGAGCAGTTCTCGGATCGCGGGAGCGGGCTGGACGGGCATAGGTGACAGGGTATCGGCCACCGACGTGACCAGCGGCCTGGGGCAAGAAGGCGACCTGCTCCCCAGTCGCGGGCTGCCTGTCAGCCAGAGTCGGCGGATAGCCAGAACCCCAGCAGTACCCGGCCGGGTCTACTCTCGCGAGCATGGCATCGGATACGGCCGCCCTCGCTCTGATCCGCACCGAGGTGGCGACCGCTCTCGAGCGGTTCCTCTGCGGTCAGCAGGAGGTGCTGGCTGCGATAGGGGACGACCTGCTCCCCTGGCTGGAGGTCGCGGGCGACTTGCTGGCCGGCGGCAAGCGCCTGCGGCCCGCCTTCTGCTACTGGGGCTGGCGGGCAGCGGGGGCCGCAGATTGCCCAGAGATCTTTACCGCAGCGGCCTCGCTGGAACTGCTCCAGGCAAGCGCGCTTGTTCATGACGACGTCATGGACGCCAGCGACACGCGGCGCGGCCGTCCGGCAGTACACCGACAGTTTGCCGCGCGGCTCGCCGCCGCTGGCTTCGGCGGGCGGGCGGACAGCTTCGGCACTGGCGCGGCGATCCTGATCGGCGATGCCCTGCTGTCCTGGACCGACGAGCTCTATCACGGCAGCGGGATGCCGCCCGACGCGCTGCGCCGGGGTCAGCCGGTGCTCAACGCGATGCGCACCGAGGTCGCGGCCGGGCAGTACCTGGACCTCGTGAACCAGTTCAGCCGCAGCGACAGCGTGCACAGCGCCATGCGGGTGGTCACCTACAAGACAGCCAAGTACACGATCGAGCGCCCGCTGCACCTGGGTGCGGCGATGGCTGGCGGCGAGCCGGGCATGGCTGCCGCCGTAGCCGCGACCTGTACCGAGTACGGCTTGCCGCTCGGTGTGGCATTCCAGCTTCGCGACGACATCCTGGGGGTGTTCGGCGACCCGGCGCGTACCGGCAAGCCGGTCACGGGCGACATCAGCGAGGGCAAGCGGACGGTGCTGGTAGCCCTGGCCAGGGACCGTGCGAGCGCAGGCCAGATCAGCGTCCTGGACCGGCACCTGGGAGATCCGCGCCTGACGGCTGAGGGCGCCGCCGAGGTCCGGGAAGTGATCGCCGACACTGGCGCGCTAGCAGAGTGCGAGAACCTGATCAGCGCGAGCGTCAAGGAGGCCACAGCCGCGCTGGACGGCGCCCCCATCGCTGAGCGGGCACGGGCGGCACTGACCGAGCTCGCCATCTTGGCCAGTTCCCGCGCCGATTAGGCAGTGCTTCGCCCGAGGCGACGTCGCCTCGGGCGAGTCTGACCCGTTCCTTGCGGGGCCTAGCCAGCTCACGGCCGTCTCGTCGGCGGCTAGCGCAGGCGCGCGGCGAGGCGGGCGGCGGCCGCGCCCGGCTGATCAGCCTCGGTGATAGCGCGGACCACGACGATCCGGCTCGCGCCCGCCGCCAGCACCTGATCCAGGTTCCGCTCGTCGATCCCGCCGATGGCGAACCAGGGCCGGGAGGTTCGCAGCCCGGCCGCATACCGGACCAGGTCCAGCCCTGGCGCCGGGCGGCCGGGCTTGGTCGGCGTCGGCCACACCGGCCCGGTGCAGAAGTAGTCGATGGCAGGCTCAGTGCTCGCGGCAGCGGCCTCCGCTTCGGCATGCGAGGACAGGCCGATCAGCGGGTCGGGGCCGATGAAATGGCGGGCGAGGCGAACGGGCAGGTCGCCCTGCCCGAGGTGCAGCACGTCCGCATGGGCCGCGCGTGCGACGTCGGCCCTGTCGTTGACCGCGAGCAGAGCGCCGTGCGCCGCGCAGGCCTTCTGGATCATCTCCAGGTACCGCAGCTCTTCCGCGGCCTCAAGGCCCTTTTGCCGCAGCTGAATGATGTCCACGCCGTTGCTGAGCACGTCCTGCAGGAACCAGTACAGGTCACCCTGGCGCTGCCTGGCATCGGTACACAGGTAGAGCCTGGCGTCCGCAAGCCGGGCCTGCAGGTTATCGGCGCGTTCGGACACAGTCAGAAGGCTAGTGCCTGCGCCCGCCGGTTCACTTCCGTGCGCCTGTGCTCAGTCAGTGCCTGAACCGGGGTACCTGGCAGCGACTCGTCCGCGGTGAACAGCCAGTTCAGCGCATCACGCTCGGAGAACCCGCAGTCGAAGAGCAGGGTCAGCGTGCCGCAGAGGCCGTAGATGACCTGGTCGCCATCGAGGAATCCGGCAGGCACGGCAGTCTCGCCGCTCGGGCGCTGGACCGCAAGCAGCTTGCGGTCGCGAAGCAGTTGCTTGACCCGGTTCACCGGCAGGCCTAGGCGGCTTGCTACGTCCGGGACACTCAGCCAGTCACCGACTATGGCGTCGGTCGGGGGGTCGATCTGTGCCACGTTTGGAGCTTCCCACATCGAGGTGTCGGCAAAACATGCCGCATGTCAGAACGTTTCCAGCATTTCCGGCAGGCTGCCGTCTTACATAACTGAAGCTAAGCCGCGCAGTCACGGACCGCAACAGCCGGATCGGCGAGTCTAGCCGGGTCGACGGGCACGGAGGCCTCGATCAGGCGCCTGGCCTGCAGCAGGTCTCGCGGCAGGCTGACCGTGAGCATCGCGGTCAGTCGCCCGCCAGCCAGCCAGCCCACCGCCCACTTGGCGTCCGCGGCCGGGTCCCCGCGCCAGATCACCTGATCAGCAGCGCCGTGCCAGCCGACGTATTGCACCATCCGCCCGAATTGCTCAGACCAGAAGTACGGAACGGGGTCGTAGACCGTGCTGCCACCCAGTACGTTGGCCGCGACCACTTCCGGGGCATGCAGGGCCACATCCCAGTGCTCGAACCGCAGCCTGCGGCCGAACCGGCCCGACCAGAACGAAGCGCAGTCGCCCGCCGCGAATACGCCCGGCATCGAGGTCCGCAGGCGGGCATCTACGGCGACGCCGTTGTCGAGTTCGACCGCCGACCCGGTCAGCCAGGACACCGCAGGGCGGACCCCGACCGCGGTCACAACCACATCCGCCGTGACCCACTCACCGCCAGCCAGGGCTATGCCGCCTTCCTCGATGGACTCGACCTTCTGGCCAAGCCGCAGGTCCACGCCGGCCTCGGCGTACCACCGGACCGTCGTGGCGCCCGCCTCGGACCCGATCGCCGCCGCCAGCGGCGCCGCCGCGGCCTCTAGGACTGTGACCAGGCAACCACGGCTGCCCGCCGCCGTGGCGAGCTCGGCGCCGATCCAGCCGGCACCGACGATGGCCAGGCGCGTTCCCGGCACGAGCAGTTTCCGCAACGCGAGCGCGTCATCGATGGTGCGCAGCACATGCTGGGCGCCGGGACCGGGCAGTCGAACGGGCGTCGCGCCGGTTGCCAGCACCAGAGCGTCCCAGTGGTGCTCCGCGGCGTCCGTGACCAGCGTCCCTGGCAGCAGCCGCGTCGCAGTCTCGGCCAGCCGCAGCTGGATGCCAAGCGAGTCCAAGTCGGCCCGGAGCGAGGTGTCATCGAGGTCTCCGGTCATCAGCTTCTTGGACAACGGCGGCCGGTCATAGGGTGGCCTGGCCTCGGCTCCGACCAGGGTGAGCGGACCATAGTGTCCGGCGGATCGCAGTTCCTCGACAGTGCGCAGCCCGGCGAGCCCGCCGCCCACAACGACGACCTCCGACCCGCTGGTCATAGCTGCCCTGCCTCCCGCCTTAGCTGCCGCGGCCGCGGGCTGGCACCCGGCCGCCGCGCTTGCAGGCAGTCTGCACTAGCGGCTGCGGCCACATCCCGGCCGGCGGCCACATGCCCGCCGGCACGGGGCTAAACTGCGGATATCGCGCGGGAGTCCGGTGCGGACCGGACTGAGAGGGCGGCTGACGAGCCGCCGACCGCAGGAACCTGATCCGGGTCATGCCGGCGAAGGGAGCGGAACATTTCCAGGTCAAGTCCAGACGCCGACGTGGTTGTCGTGGGCGGCGGCGTCATCGGCCTGAGCATCGCCTGGCGGGCTGCCCAGCAGGGTATGCGCGTCGTAGTCGCCGACCCCGATCCAGGTCAGGGCGCGACGCACGCGGCCGCCGGGATGCTGACCCCCGTCGCCGAGGCCGCCTACGCCGAGCGGGAGCTGTTCGCGCTCGGCCAGGAATCGCTGCGGCGCTACCCGGCGTTCGCCGCCGAGCTGGAGCAGCGAACCGGGCTGCCCACCGGCTTCCGCCAGACCGGCACGCTCCAGGTCGCTTACGACGTCGATGACCTGGCGGTACTGGACGAGCTGCGAGCCCTTCAGGAGTCGTTCGGGGTTGCGACCAGGGAGCTCACCGCGCGGGAATGCCGCGAGGCCGAACCCATGCTCGACCCGTCCATCCGAGGTGGCCTGCTCGTCGCCGACGACGGGTCCGTCGATCCGCGGCTGCTGGCGACTGCGCTCATGCGGGCCGCGACCGCGGCCGGAGCGACGCACCGGCCGGAGCGCGTGACCGAGATCATCACCAGCGCCGCCGGCGTCGGCGGAGTCATGCTGGCCGGCGGCGGGCAGCTCGCCGCGAAGTCGGTGGTGCTCGCAGCCGGCTGGCAGTCGGCCGCGTTCCCCGGTGTCCCGGCCGATTGCGCTCCCCCGATCCGGCCGGTCAAGGGCCAGATCATGCGGCTGCGCTCGAACACGGCAACTCTCGCGGCAGGTCTCCCGCCAGGGCTGCTGCAGCGGACGGTGCGCGGCATAGTGCGCGGCTCCAGTGTCTACCTGCTTCCGCGCGAGAGTGGCGAGCTGGTGGTGGGAGCGACGCAGGAGGAACTCGGTGCGGACACCACAGTGACCGCGGGGGCTGTCTGGGAGCTGCTGCGGGATGCTCGCGCCATCGTGCCGGGCATCACCGAGCTCGCCCTTGGCGACGTGGTAGCGGGCCTGCGACCAGGCACGCCGGACAACGCGCCGGTGCTCGGTCCGACGCAGCTACCCGGCCTGGTGCTCGCTACAGGACATTTCCGCGCGGGGGTGCTGCTGGCCCCGGTGACCGCCGACACGATCTCGCAGTTCCTGCTGACTGGGCAGGCCCATCCGCTGTGGGCCGCATTCGGCGCGGGCCGATTCCATCGCCGGGGCGGACGGCCTGGGCTGCCAGTCAGCGCGCAAAAGGCCGGCCCATGACCATAGTCGTCAACGGGCAGCCGCACCTGGCGGCCGGGCCCGTGTCGCTCGCCGACGCGGTCGCACTGCTCACCAACGCCGCCTCGGGCGTAGCCGCGGCCCTAAATGGCGAGGTGGTGCGCCGGGCTGTCTGGGCGTCGACGCCGCTAGCCGACGGCGATCAAATCGAAGTCGTCACGGCTGTTCAGGGAGGCTGAGGATGGACGATCCGCTCCTCATCGCCGGTGAGTCGTTCAGCTCCCGGCTCATCATGGGCACCGGGGGCACGCCGAGCCTGGACGTGCTCGACCGGGCGCTGGTGGCATCGGGGACCGAGCTCACCACCGTGGCCATGCGCCGGATCGACCCGTCCGCGGCCGGCTCGGTGCTCGACCTGCTGTCGGCACGCAGCATCCGGGTGCTGCCCAACACCGCTGGCTGCTACACGGCCGCGGAAGCGGTCCGGGTAGCCAGGCTGGCCCGCGAGGCGCTCGGCACGAACTGGGTCAAGCTCGAGGTCATCGCCGACGAGCGGACGCTGCTGCCCGAGCCGGTGGAGCTGCTCGCCGCGGCCGAGCAGCTCGTCGCGGACGGCTTCGTCGTTCTCCCCTATACCAACGACGATCCCGTGCTGGCTCGAAGGCTCGAGCAGGCCGGATGCAGTGCCGTGATGCCGCTTGGGTCGCCGATCGGCTCTGGCATGGGGATCAGGAACACCCACAACATCGAGCTGATCGTGGAGTCCGCAGGCGTCCCTGTGGTACTGGATGCCGGAATCGGCACCGCCAGTGACGCAGCGATTGCCATGGAGCTCGGCTGTGCCGCCGTGCTACTGGCCACGTCGGTCACTAGAGCGCGCGACCCTGAGCTGATGGCGGAGGCAATGCGGCTTGCCGTGGCCGCGGGGCGGCTGGCCTTCCGCGCGGGCCGCGTGCCGCGCCGCCGGCATGCTCTGGCGTCCTCTCCGCCGGTGAGCTGAGCACGGCAGATTCGGCCCCGGCGGCTTGGCCTAGCCTTTACCGGCGAGGACAGGATTTGGCACCTTAGACTTCTCCCGATGGATACGACGTTGTCAGCCCCGATTGGGCAGCTGCTTGACGGCCGGTACCTGGTCGAGTCGCAGCTGGCCCGTGGCGGCATGGCCACCGTCTACCTGGGTCGTGACGTGCGCCTCGACCGGGTTGTCGCGCTGAAGATCGCCCACCCCGAGCTGGCCCGCGACCCGGAGTTCACCGACCGCTTCATCGGCGAGGCCCGTGCGGTTGCCAGGCTGTCCAGCCCGAACGTTGTGGCCGTCTTCGACCAGGGCTCGACCGGTGACATCAATTACATCGCCATGGAGTACGTGCCGGGGCCGACGCTGCGCGAGCTGCTAAGTGCCCGCGGGCGGCTCAGCGCGCGTGAGGCCCTCGACATCATCGAGGGAGTGCTAACCGGCCTGGCCGCGGCCCATGACGCGGGCATCATCCACCGCGACGTCAAGCCGGAGAACGTGCTGCTCGGCACCGGCGCCACAGTGAAGGTCGCGGACTTCGGCCTGGCCAGGGCGGCCGCGGGCGTACGCAACACCAAGAGCGGCCTGCTGATCGGCACCGCCGCCTACCTAGCCCCTGAGCAGGTTGCCGCCAACGCCTCCGACCAGCGCACGGACGTCTATGCGGCGGGCGTGCTGCTGTTCGAGATGCTGACCGGGGCACAGCCGCACACTGGCGATACCCCGCTTGCAGTGGCCTACAAGCACGTCAACGCGGTAGTCCCGGCGCCCTCCAGCCTGGTACCCGAGCTGCCGTCGGCCCTCGACGCGCTGGTTGCGATGAGCACCAGCCGCGACCCGGATCTCCGGCCGCCGGATGCCGGTCATTTCCTGCAGGCCATCACGCAGGTCCGGCGCGGCATGCCGATCCCGGAACTGCGGCGCGGCGCCCATGCCGCACCACCGGCAGGAAACGCTGATCAGCCTCCTTTCCAGGCCGCGCAGGCAGGGAACGGCAGCACTTTCACCATGGCCACCACCGGCCGGATCGGTGGTCATGGCCAGTCGGGTGACCCGCCGGGGCCCGGTGAGTACCGCCCACGCGCGGCCGCGCCCGCGAGCCCGCTTGAGCAGTCAAATCACACCATGATCGTGCCTGCGGGCGGACTTGAGCCGGACTACCCGGATGGCGCCGGGCGGTACGCGCCCAGGCCACGCCGGGCCCGCGCTTACCGCGAGCCCTTCCTGCAGCGCTGGTTGTTCAGCCGGCGAATCCTCGTCATCCTGGCAGTCGTCATAGTCGGCGCAGCCACCTGGTGGGTGGCGTCCGGCCAGTACTTCAGCGTGCCCAAGGTCACCGGGATGACGCTCACCACTGCCCGCAGCGATCTCGCCAACGCGGGTCTGGAGGTCCGGGTCGCTGCGGCCAGGCACAGCGACACAGTGCCAGCGGGTGCGGTCATCGCGACGGACCCAGCGGCCGGATTCCACGTCAGGCACGGCAGCCTTATCACCCTCATCCCGTCGCTTGGCCCGGTCGAGGCGACCGTCCCGAATGTGACCGGCCAGCCGCTTGCCACTGCGCAGCAGGCACTGCGGGCGGCCGGGCTCATTCCCGGCTCGCCGACCAGTGAGCCGTCTTCAACCGTCGCGGCCGGCGTCGTCATCGCCACTAACCCGGTAGCCGGTCAGAGCTGGCCGGTCGACAAGCCCGTTAGCGTCGTAGTCAGCGCCGGGCCGCCGCTGCCGACCTTCGTCGGCATGCCCTTCGGCGCAGCGGAGGGCACGGCCTCCTCGGTCGGCGTCACCCTCCAGGAGGAGACTGTCGCCAAAAGCATGCAGCCGGCCGAGACCGTGCTGAGGCAGTCGCCTGCGGCGGGCTCGGCGATCACCGCAGGCGAAGTTGTGATCGTCTGGGTCTCCCCTGGCCCGCCCGAGGTGCCGGTACCGAACGTCCAGGGCCTGACCCAGCGCCAGGCGATCAACGCGCTTGAGGCGGCCGGCTTCCAGGTACAGGTGAACGAAGGATTCGGCGGCGGGGGCGGCCTGGGCAACCGCGTGACAAGCTACTCGCCCACCGGCGAGGCACCTGAGGGCTCCACGATCACCATCAACGTCGGCTTCACCCTTTAGCACCCCTAGAGCGGCGGACCTTCGCCGTCTAGCTCCTGATAGGAGTACCGCTGCTCCCGCCATGGATCAGCCACGTTGTGGTAGCCGCGCTCCTCCCAGAAGCCGCGCCGGTCCACCGTCAGGTACTCGATGGCGCGAACCCATTTCACGCTCTTCCACGCGTACAGGCTGGGAACCACCAGCCGCAGCGGGAATCCGTGCTCACGACTTAGCGGCTCGCCGTTGCGGTGCGTCGCCAGGATCGTGTCGTCCGCCGCGAAGTCGGCAATACGGACGTTGGCGCTGTACCCGAAATCAGCCCAGATCATCGCGTGCGTGACGGCTGGTGCAGGCGGGAACTTGCGGAGCAGGTCTATCGCGAGCACGCCCGACCAGCACAAGTCGGGCACAGTGAACTTGGTCACGCAGTGGAAGTCGGCGGTAATCTCGCTGGCCGGGAGCGCCCGTACGTCGTCCCAGCTCAGCCTGGCCTCGTCGCCAGAGGCAGTTGCGCCGAAGATGCGCAGGTCCCAGGAATCCGGGTTGAAGGTGGGAATAGGTCCGTAGTGCAGCACCGGCAGCGTCTTCGGAACGTACTGGCCGGGCGGCAACGAGCCACCGGGCCCGGACTCCGGCGGCGCGGCATCGCTCGGTCCGGCATCCGACAGCCCGGCACCCGATAGCCCGGTATCCGCCAGCCCGCCGCCTGCCAGCCCGGTATCCGCCAGCAGGCCACCGGACAGCCCGGCATCGGTCGGTCCGGCATCGCGCGGCCCGCCGCCCGCCGGCCCGGTATCCGCCAGCAGGCCTGCTGACAGCTTGGCATCGCACAACTCGGCATCGCTCGGACCGCCACCCGACAGCCCGCCGCCCGCCAGCCCGGCATCGCGCAGCCCGGCCCCCGACAATCCGCCGCCCGCCAGCCTGGCTGCGACCCGGCCAGTCTCCCAAGCCGCGAGCGAGTTCTGCTCACGCCCGCCGCTCTCGCGCGCGCCTGTATCAGGCTGCGTCATCTCCCGCTGACCTGCCCCTTCCCGCACTTCGCGCAGCACCTGGCCGCGACGTCGACCCTCGTCCTCGCAGGTGGAGCTATTTTGCCACCCCGCGAAAACCGGCTGAGCGTGGCCCACCGTGCAGACCACATAGTCCCGAGTGCGCTAAGCTACGGTCCATGCGTAGTGCGTATTGGTTTGGCTTTGGCTACCGGCCCGGTCCTGGGACGGTCGCTCGCCAGACTCTGCACTGACGCAAGCGACGCTCACAGAAGCCCCGGGCCGGATTGGCCCGGGGCTTTCGTCATGATGGAGACGAGGAGGACGGTGTGGTGGTGGTCATGGCCCCTGAGGCCACGCAAGCCGATATCGATGCAGTCGTAGAGCTAGTCCAGGCAGCGGGCGGTGAGGCCTTCGTCAGCCGCGGCGTATCTCGCACGATCATCGGGCTGGTCGGCGATGTCGAGCAGTTCGGCGCACTGAACCTGCGCAGCTACGCCGGTGTCAGCGACGTCATGCGCATCTCGGCGCCCTACAAGCTCGTTAGCCGGGAGCACCATCCGAGTAGATCGGTGATCAACGTCGGTGGGGTGCCGATAGGCCCGGACACGGTGACTGTCATCGCCGGACCGTGCACGGTGGAGACTCCTGAGCAGACGCTCACCTCGGCCCGGATGGCCCAGGCGGCGGGTGCCTCCCTGCTGCGAGGCGGGGCATTCAAGCCCAGGACCTCGCCCTACGCCTTCCAGGGCCTCGGCGAAGCCGGGCTGCGAATCCTGGCAGATGTCCGGGCCGAGACCGGCCTGCCGGTAGTGACCGAAGTCATCGATCCCGCGAGCGTCGAGCTCGTGTCCTCCTACGCTGACATGCTGCAGGTCGGCACCCGCAGCATGCAGAATTTCGCGCTGCTGCAGGCCGTCGGCTCCGCCAATAAGCCAGTGCTGCTCAAGCGCGGCATGAACGCCACGATCGAGGAGTGGCTGATGGCCGCCGAGTACATCGCCCAGCGCGGCAACCTGGACATCGTGCTCTGCGAGCGCGGCATCCGCACCTTCGAGACGGCTACCAGGAACACCCTGGACATCAGCGCAGTGCCAATCGCCCAGCGACTGTCGCATCTGCCGGTGATCGTCGACCCGTCGCACTCAGGCGGGCGCCGGGACCTAGTACTTCCGCTGAGCCGGGCTGCGATCGCGGTGGGCGCGGACGGGATCATCGTGGACGTGCATCCCCAGCCGGCCGCCGCGATGTGCGATGGCGACCAGGCACTGACCGGTGAAGACATCAGCGAGCTCGCGACCATGGTCAGGACGCTGCCCCAGTTGCTCGGGCGTGATCTCACCCCGGCACCGCTACCAGTTGCAGCCCACTGACGTCCGCGGCACGGGCCGCGTGCGGGTCCGAAGCCCCGCGCGCGGCGCGCGCAGGCAGCGAGCGAGCTCCGCAACCGGACCCTCGGCAGGCTCCGATCACGATGATCTGCCGGGCGGGAACGCGGGAGCCACCGTCGGGCCCGCCGGAGTTTCGGCCTAGAGGGCCTCGACGGCAGGAATGATCTCGCTGCCTATGACTTCGAGCGGAGTCAGCGCCCAGACGTTCGCTACGGACCCGATTACCGTCCCGAAGCCTAGCTCCGCCAGTCCGCCGAGCTGCTCGATGATCGCACCGGCATGCTCGCCGTTGGCGCCGACATCAAAGCGGAAGTAGCAAGTCTTCTCGATGTCGTCGTAACTGCGGCCCTCGGCGTCGCAGTGGGCGCGCAGTACATCGAGCTTGCGCGCAAGTTCAGGGCCTTGGAACAGGTTGCAGGCCTGCGCGTAGCGGGCCACCAGTCGCAGGGTCTTGCGCTCGCCGGACCCGCCGATCATTATCGGCGGATGCGGCTTGGATACCGCTCTCGGCCGGTTGAGCGGCCGTTCCAGCTGGTAGTGGGCGCTCCGGAAGGGTGACTCGTCGCCGCGCCACATCTGCAGGCAGATCTGCAGGGTCTCTTCGAGCCGTTCGAACCGCTCGGCAACAGGTGGGAAAGGGATGCCAAGGCCGCTGGCCTCTTCCTCATTCCAGGCCGCGCCGATGCCCAGCCAGGCCCGCCCGCCCGACAGCACGTCCAGCGTGGTCACAACCTTGGCGAGCATGCCGGGATGGCGGTAGACCGCGCCGGTGACCAAGGTCAGCAGCCGGGCTCGCGAGGTGCAGGCCGCCAGGTAGCCAAGCGTGGTGTAGGCCTCGAGCATGTCCTGGTCAGGTGGCCCGATCATGCCGATCTGAAAAAAGTGATCCATCAGGGCGATAAGGGAGAACCCGGCATCATCGGCAGTCCTGGCAACCTCGGCAAGCCGCCGGCCAAGATGCTCGGGGCCGCCTGCGCCCTGGAAGTCAGGAATCTGCACGCCTACGAGCACTGGCAATCACCTCAGTCCTTAGCCTGCCACAGCCTGGCGGGCCGGCATGCCGCAGGCGGCCAGGCGACCAGGCGCCCAGAAACATCACTAGAACCGGCGGTCAGCACTGCCCTCCACCCGGTATTTTGTGCAAACCTTGACTCTAACGTTGCGCATCTGCGGGGTACCCTCCGCTGGCCCTGCGCGGAGGCACGAATGCCGAGGTTTAGCTCGCTCACTGCGGCCGCCGTGGCTGTTGTGCCTGCCATGACGCTAAGCCCAGTCATGGCGCTGAGCCCTGCTGCGCACCGCGCCGAGCCGCATCAGGTGAAGCTCACGGGTCAGGCCTGGCACCTAGCTGTCGAGCGACACTACGGCCAGCCAGGCAACGCGTCAGGGTATTCGACTGTCGTGACCGCCGGGCGGCGCATCTGGGCCTTCGGCGGCACCAATCCCGGCGGTTTGAGCTCTCCGGTGGCAACGGTCCGCATCGACGGCACCTGGCGCGCAGTAAGCCTGCCGACGGGCTTGGCGGATTTTCTCAGCGACGCCAGCGCGACGTCCGCAACCGACCTGTGGGCAATCAGCGGCTACGGGCGCTACATCCTGCACTGGGACGGCAGCCAGTGGACGATCTCCAGGCGGTGGGGACGGCAGGGCACGCTTAGCGGTATTTGTGCCGTGAACCGCCGGGACGTGTGGGTCTTCGGTACGTCCAGCAGCGGCGTCCGTACCCTCGGCAGCTGGCACTTCGATGGCAAATCCTGGGCCGAGGTCAAGGGCCGGGGCCGGAACATTTACCGGGCAAGTGCGGTGTCCGCGCATGACATCTGGGCGATCCTCGCGGGCCCGCACAAAGACTCCATATTGCAATTCAACGGCCGACGGTGGCGTCATATGCGTACCGGACGGGCGCTGAACGGTGTCCGCTGGCACGACATCCTCGCTGAGTCAGGGGCAGATGTCTGGGTCGTCGGCGACACCGCAAGCCGACTCGGCAGCGGACAGCTGGTGTTTGCTCACTGGAACGGCAGGCACTGGATCAGGTTCACGACCAGCCTTAGGGTCTGGCCAGGCCAGCTCACCTCGGCGGGCAATGGCCGGGTCGCTGCGACGGCCACGTCGTCGGGGATCCTGGGCGCCGGCCTCATCGTGCAGCTGACGAGCGGCGGCAGCCTGTCGTTGTCAACCATCGCGTCTACCCTCGGCACCGGCGTCAGCGATATCGCCTACGCTCCCTGGAGTCACACGCTCTGGACCAGCGGCGGAATATTGACCAGGCTCGGCGGGAACGCAGCCGCCTGGGAACTGGTGCTGCCAGGACCGGACGTGCACGGGGATATCAAGCTAACCGTGGGAGCTGCTAAGACGAGCTGAGGTCGCGTGCCGCAGCGTCGCGATCGCACGCCGACGCTCAGCCTCGGCCCGGCGCGTGTTCCTGGGCCGCATCTGCAAGCTCCTCGGCCAGGTCGTCGGCGTCCAGTCGAGCCTCGATCCGGCGCAGGTCCTCGATCCTTGCCCGTGTCTCCACCTGACGCGGCGTGAGCAGCGAGCAGCAATCCTGGTCGGGCAGCTCGGAGATGGCCAGCGTCTCGATCCGGCGAGCCTCGCTGATGATCTCGGTCTTGTCCAGGCCGATAAGCGGCCGGAGGATCGGCAGCTTCACCGCGTCATCCAGGGCCGTGATATTGGTCAGGGTCTGGCTGCTGACCTGGCCAAGGGAATCGCCGGTAACCAGGGCCGCGGCTCGCACTTTCCTGGCCATCGCCGCGCCCGTCTTGAGCATCAGCCTGCGCTGCGCCACTATCTGCAGGCCAGGCCCCGGAAGAGGCAAGCTTGCGCTGGGCGTTGCCGAAGGCCACCACGAACAGGCGCGAGTCGCCCTGGTAGCGGTCGAGCTGACGGACCAGACCGTAGGCCTTGTAGACCGACTCAGGACCAGTCAGCGGCATGCCGGAGAAGTGCAGGTAACCGCAGCGCAGCCCGCGCCGCATCATCCGGTAAGCCGCCACCGGCGAGTCGATGCCGCCGGACATCAGCACCAGTGCGCGCCCGCTCATGCCTACGGGAAGCCCGCCCTGACCCGGCCAGCCCTCCGTGAACACGAATACCTCGTGCTGATCGACCTCTACGAACACGGTCGTATCGGGAGCTCGCAGGTTGACCTTAAGTCCGAATTCCTGCTGGATTCGCGCGCCGATCAGAACGGCAAGCTCGGCCGAGGTCACGGGAAACCGCTTGTCGCGCCGCCGCGCGCGGACCGCGAACGTGCCTTCCCTGCCAACCGCAAGCTGTACCGCAGCCTCGATCGCGACCTGCGGGTCCTTGGCAACCCTGATCGCGCGGCACACCCTGGCGACACCCATCACCTGGCTCATCCGCGCCGCGATCACATCGGCGGCCGTCTCCGCGGCGAAGTCGCCGGACTCGCCTCCGGCGACCCGGACCACGACCACGCCCTCCCGCTGCCAGACCCGGATGCCGATGCCAAGGTCGCGAACGGAGCGCCTGATGTTGTCGTGCAGGAGGCGCTCGAACTGCTGCCTGTTCCGGCCCTTCAGCACGATCTCGCCGAGCTTGAGCAGAACACACGGCTCCTGCAGTGATGGCACTGAGGGCAGCGGAACGGGCTGGCTGGGAACGGGCTGGCTGGTAACGGGCAGCACGGACATCACATCAGTCTGCCACCTATCTGCCGACGCGCCGACTGCCTCAGCGCGTGGACGCCAACACCCGAAGCCGAGCGACCGCTCCCATTGAACGTGCACTGTCGGTAACCGGGCACGCCGCCATCTAGTCGTAAAGCCGTGACGGGTCAGAGTCTGGCCATTATTGCTGACTCGGTGGCGTCCGAGAGTGTCTGCTCCGATACTTATGGTGATGCCACACGGCCGGAGTCTGACCGGTCGCCAGGAGGACACGAGCGACATGGCACTCTGCACGAGGTGCGGGCGGCAGGCGGAACCAGGGGCCGAGTTCTGCTCAGATTGCGGCGGCTACTCTGTGTCGGCTGCTGGCGGGCGGGCCGTGACCACGCCCGCCATGGCCGCGACCGCCGACTATCTTCGGCCGTTCGCGCCGGAGGGGGCGGTCGCGCCGGCCCTACCCGACGGCCGGGAGATGGACTTCTGGACCGATCCCGTCGAACATGGGCTCGGCCCTGACGACGAGCAAGGGTGGTCGGCTCCGTCGCCGTCCGGTCTGATGCCGGACTTCACCTCGCCACGCGGCGAGCCACCTGCCCCCGCCGAAGAGGGCATCCTGCCCGCCGGGCAGATGTGCCCAACCGACCCGGCCTACCAGAGTGATGACACCTACCCGCCCCCGACTGCCAGCGACCTCGGCCGCGACGGGGCATATCTGCCTGCCCAAGGCCGGTCGGTCACGCTCTCGGGCGAGGCATACACGCCCGCAGGCTACGCCGACCCGGACGAGCGCCGCGCCCCTGGCGGCGCTGCGACTAGGCCATACTTCACCGACGGCGAGCAATACGACCCCAGCGACACTCCCCCGCCATACCTGGCCGACGAGGACCGGTACGGCCCCGCCGCCCAGCCCTACCTGGCCGACGAAGACCGCTACGGTTCCGCCGCGGACGTCGCGAACGCCGCCCAGCCCGCCGACGGCGAGCGATACGACGCCAGTGGCGCCGCCCCGCCATACTCGGCCGACGAAGACCGCTACGGTCCTGCCGCCGAGTCCCACATGGCCGACGAGGACCGCTACAGCCCCAGCGGCACTGCGTGGGCCTACACGAACGCTGATCGTTTTGCTTCTGGCGCGCCCAGCCAGACCGACCCGGTGGTGCCTTACGTCGCCGCCATGCGGCCGTACCCGGCCGGCACCGATGATCCAGCTGACGGCACCGCACCCTGGGCGCCAGCTGACCGGCTCGGACCTGCCGATGCCCTGACCGGAGTGCCTGCCGCCAACGACTACTCCGCCAGCTTCCAGGGCCAGAACTGGCCGGCCGAGCAGGCCGACCTGCCCTTGGCCGGGCTGGTCGCCGACGCCATCCCGGCTGGCGGCTCGCCGTGGGGAGCCCCGCCGGACGCGGCACCGCCGAGCTCGGATCGCCAGCGGCTCAGATTCCGGCGGACTGCGGCCCCGACGCCTGACGCTGACCCTGACGGCCGTGGCTTCCCGCTAGCCCCCGACGCTAGCCAGTCGGACTACCGCGGTCTTCCGGCCGACTCGGCTATCCCGGCCGATCGCCGCCTCGACCAACGCGGCGCGCCGAGTATGGTCCGCTCCGCAAGGCCAGCCGACCATGGCCGGTGGATCACCTTCGCAGCTGCCGCGATCGTCCTGGTCATCGCCGGCGCCAGCGCAGCGATCCTGCTTGCCCGACACGACAAGCCCCATGTCGCCAGCGGTCCGAAGCCTGCCACCACTAGCTCGCCGAGGCCGACGAGTGCCCCGACAGCCTCGACCGCCGACGGGGGCCTGATCACCGCCGATCCGCCCGCGGCGAGCGCGCCGCACTCGACCGCCGTCGTAGCGTTCCTGACCCGCTACTTCACCGCGATCAACGACCACGACTACGCCGCATACCGGCGGCTGTTCAGCCCGAGCCTGCGAGGCGGACTGTCTCCCACGGCCTTCGCCTCCGGCTACGGGTCGTCCAAAGACTCACAGGCGACGCTGCACAGCATCTCGGTGCCCGGAGCCGGGCAGATCGTGGCCGCCGTCACGTTCACCAGCCATCAGCAGGCCACCGCCAGCGCGACGAACTCCTCGTGTACTGACTGGAGCATCTCCCTGTACCTCATCAGGCAGGGTCACTCGTATGTGATCGAATCTCCCCCGGCCGGCTACCAGTCGACGTCCAGCCCCTGCTCGTAGCCCCGCCCGCCGGTCAGGCCGGCAGGACTCCACAGAGCAGCCGGTTGTCACCGCGCTGCCAGAGCGTGCCTACTTCGGCAAAGCCGGCCAGCCGAAGCGCTTCCACCTGGACTGCCAGCTTCGACGCGGGTGAGCCATGGTGCTCGGACTCCAGCCCAAGCCGGGCCCGTGCCGCGACTGGTCCGGCCAGGCAGGGATCGGCGCTGACCGCCTCCCACCAGTCCGTCCAGGTCTCGGTCTCGGCCTGGCCCGTGCAGAGGTGACGGTGTTCCTCGCACTCGATCAGCGCCCGGCCGAGCCGGTCGAGCACCGGATCGCGGTCGGCATCCACCCGCATGTGATCGCCGTTCAGGAACAGCCCACCAGGCCGCAGCAGCCCAGCCAGCTGACGGTAAAGCCCTTCGAGCGCGAGCCTGGGCAGCCAGTGCAGCGCGGTGGTGCTCATGGCGGCATCGGGATGGCGGTCGAGGCCCAGGGACTGCGCCAGGTAGTCAGCCCGCAAGTCCACGTCGGCGAACCGCAGCCCCGGCAGATCCGCCCAGGCTGCGCGGCCCAGAGTCAGCAGGATGGGATCCGCGTCGACCGCGATCACGGTGGCATTCGGCAGTCGGCCAAGCAGCCGGACCGCGAGCGAGCCAGGACCGCAGCCGAGGTCAAGCACCAGCGGGTCCGGGCGGCCCGCGAACTCCTCGAGCGCGTCGATCATCGCGGTAAACCGGTCCTCCCGATCCGGCAGATAGCCCCGCTGCTGTACGTCCCAGCGGTCGATCCAGGCCCGAGCCGCATCCTTGCTGATGTCCGCCTGGGTGCCGTCAGCTGCTGAATCCGGCATTGATCCTCCAGTTGCACGCCCGACACGTAACTGTCTTATAGAATTTCGACAGTCACAACCTAGGTCGAGAGATGTAACTGGTCAAGTGAATTTCGATAGTCACGTAGATGCCGTCGTCACGGTCGCCGTCGGCCTCGTCAACGCGCTCACGCCAGGCGAGTCGCGGGGCCGCGACTATATGCCGCCGGCGGCCAGCGAACTCCGTGCCGCGGTGACAGCGGCTCTGCGAGCCGGCCAGCCCGCCGCGCAGCCAGTTACCGCGGAAGCGGCAGCCGACCTGGCAGTGACAGCCCGCTGGCTCCGCGTGGTCTTCAATGCCGCCGATCGCGGCGACGTGGACGCCGCCGCCATGACTGTCAACGCGCTGCTCGCGGAGACTGGGGCCAGGCCGCAGCTTGACCGGCACGACGGCGAGCCGTGGCATCTGCATTTTCACGGCGGCACCGACTCCGTCACCCAGGGCTGGGCGGCCGGCTGCGCGACTGGCCTGGCCGTAGTCCTCGGCACGGACATGGCCAGCAGGCTCGGCGTGTGCACGGCTCCCCGGTGCGACCGCGTTTACGTCGACGTATCGCGCAACGCCACTCGCCGGTTCTGCTCGACGTCGTGCCAGAACCGGGTCAAGGCCGCAGCATTCCGGGCCCGGCAAGGCTGACCGCAGTGCCGAGATGCTTGCAGTCGGGTTAGCCAGGGACGGCAGCAACTGGCTGGACCTGAGGTGCCAGGGTGCGGCCCCGTTCCCGCCGGAAGAGTCGTGACGACGACGCGCGCTGGCAGCGCGACGCCTCAGCCGAAGAAGACCTCGGCTTCGGCGTAGCGCTCCGGTGACACCACCTTGAGCGTGCGGGTAGCCTCGGCGAGCGGCACCCGGACGATGTCCGTGCCGCGCAGGGCCACCATCGAGCCGAACGCGCCGTCGGCAACAGCGCGGATCGCGTGCAGCCCGTACCGGGTGGCCAGCACCCGGTCGAACGCGGTCGGCGTGCCGCCGCGCTGGATGTGGCCGAGCACTGCGACTCGTGCCTCCTTGCCCGTGCGCTGCTCGATCTCGTCGGCGAGCATCTGACCGACGCCGCCCAGCCGCACGTGGCCGAACGCGTCTAGCTTCTGCTCGGCGACCGCGTCGTCCGAGGTCTTGGGATGCGCGCCCTCGGCGACCACCACGATCGGCGCGTACCTGGTCTGGAACCGGTGCTGCACGTACTGGCAGACCTGCTCGATGTCGAACGGCTTCTCCGGGATGAGGATGACGTTCGCGCCGCCCGCGATGCCCGCGTGCAGCGCGATCCAGCCGACATGCCTGCCCATGACCTCGACGATGAGGGCACGGTGATGACTCTCCGCCGTCGTGTGCAGGCGGTCGATCGCATCCATGGCGATGTTCACGGCGGTGTCGAATCCGAACGTGTAGTCGGTCGCGCTGAGGTCATTGTCGATCGTCTTCGGCACGCCGACCACGTTGGCGCCGGCTTCGTGCAGCCTTGCCGCGACCCCGAGCGTGTCCTCGCCGCCGACCACGACCAGCGCGTCCACGCCCAGGCTGTCCAGGTTCTCCTTGATCCGCTCCACGCCGGACTTGCCGCCGACGGTGGCCGCCTCGGCCAGCGGGTTAGTCCTGGAGGAGCCGAGGATCGTCCCGCCGCGCGGCAGGATGCCCCGTACCGCGGCCACGTCCAGCACCATCGTGTCGCCTTCAAGCGGACCGCGCCAGCCGTCGCGGAAGCCGATGAACTCCATCTCGTGCTCCGCCACGCCGGCCCGCACGATCGCGCGGATCACCGCGTTCAGGCCCGGGCAGTCTCCGCCACCGGTCAGGACACCGACTCGCATTGTGTTTTTCCTCTCACATCTCTTGCCGCCACACTAGTGGCTATGAGCGTCCTAGCGATCGACGCGGGCACGACTGGTGTGACCGCTCTTATCGTTACCGAAGGCGGCACCATCGCGGGCCGCGGATACCAGGAATTCCGCCAGTATTTCCCGCAACCCGGCTGGGTGGAACACCTGCCGGAAGGCATCTGGCAGGCGACGCTCGCGGCGACATCGCAGGCACTGGTCTCGGCGGGCAATCCGGCTGTCGCCTGTGTCGGAATCACCAACCAGCGCGAGACCGCGGTGCTCTGGGACCGGACCACGCTGGCCGCACCGCACAGGGCGATCGTCTGGCAGGACCGGCGCACCGCGGGCATCTGCGCAGAGCTCGCAGCCGCGGGCCACGAGGACCGGGTCGCGGAGCTCACCGGACTTCGGATCGATCCTTACTTCACGGCCACGAAGCTGACCTGGCTATCGCGGCACGAGCCCGCGGTCTGGGCCGGCGTCGCGGACGGCTCGATCGCGGTGGGCACGGTGGACTCCTACCTGATCGCCCAGCTGACTGGGGGGCGCCGGCACGTCGCTGATGCGTCCAACGCGTCCCGCACGCTGCTGTTCGACCTCGAAGCCGGGCAGTGGTCCGCCGAGTTGTGCGACCTGTTCGGCGTGCCCCCGCACGCGCTGCCGGAGGTCGTGCCTTCCACCGGCATAGTGGGCCACACAGATCCGGCCGCTTTCCTAGGCCTGTCGCTGCCTATCGCCGGAGTCGCCGGGGACCAGCAGGCGGCTTTGTTCGGCCAGGCCTGCTTCGCGCCAGGCTCGGGGAAGTGCACGTACGGCACCGGCTCGTTCGTGCTAGTCAACACCGGGCCATCGATCGTCAGGTCGCAGGCAGGGCTGCTGTCCACGGTGGCCTGGCTCGAGCCTTCCGGCGAGCTGACGTACGCGCTGGAGGGATCGGTGTTCGTGACCGGGGCCGCGATTCAGTGGCTGCGGGACGGCCTTGGACTGCTGGACAACGCCGACCAGAGCGAGGCGCTGGCAAGGTCAGTGCCCGACTCTGGCGGGGTCGTGTTCGTGCCTGCGCTTACCGGCCTTGGCGCGCCGGACTGGGACCCGTCGGCCAGAGGAGCCATGTTCGGCCTGACGCGGGGGACGACCAGGGCGCACCTCATCCGGGCGGCGCTCGAGGCCATCGCGTTCGAGGTACGGGATGTCGTGGATGTGATGTATGTGGAGGCCGCCGCCCGCGCCTCCGCCGACGTCAGCGAGCCGCTCCGGGTCGACGGCGGTGCCAGCGTGAACGACCTGCTCTTGCAGATTCAGGCTGACCAGCTGCAGCGGCCAGTGGAACGGCCAGTCATCGCCGAGACCACCGCGCTCGGGGCAGCATTCCTGGCCGGCCTTGCCACCGGCGTTTGGTCATCGCGCGATGAGCTGGCCGCGACCTGGCAGCTGGATCGCCGGTTCACCCCTGGGCCACGCGACGAGGCAGGTCACGCCCGGTGGCGTCGCGCGGTCGAGCGGACCAAGGACTGGGCCTAGCAGTCCAGGCGGACCCAGGGCCGGGTTGACCCTAAAGGCTGTCCAGCTGGTCGTCGGTGACGGCCTCGTCGGATTCGGCCGGAGCCTCCTGGCCAGCCGCGCCGTCCACTGAGGGCTCACTTCGGAGCACGTGGCCGACCCGGCCCTTCGCTCGCTGCGCGTACTCGTCCACATACTCCTGCCCGGAGAGCTTCATAAGCTCATACATGATCTCGTCGGTCACCGCGCGCAGCACGATGTGGTCCTGCTCCAGGCCGTAATAACGAGAGAAGTCGAGCGGCTTGCCGAACCGCACTCCTGGCCGGATCGTGAACCGCGGTGTCAGCCTGCCAGGCGGCTGGAACTCAAATCCGCCCACCATCGCGGTCGGGATCACCGGCACCCTGGCTTCGAGCGCTAGCCGCGCTACTCCCGTCTTGCCGCGGAAAAGCCTTCCGTCGGGAGTCCTGGTGCCCTCCGGATAGATACCGAGCAGGTGGCCAGCTGCCAGCACCCGCAGGCCTGTCTGCAACGCACGCTCGCTCGCCTCGCCGCCTGAGCGGTCAACGGGGATCTGCCCGACGCCGCTGAAGAACGCCCTGCTGAGCAGGCCTTTGATCCCTCGCCCGGTGAAGTACTCGGACTTGGCCAGGAACACCACCTTGCGGGGCAGCGGCAGCGGGGCGAAGAAGTGGTCAGAGAACGACAGGTGGTTGCTCGCCAGGATGGCCGGGCCTTCCCTGGGCACGTTGTCGGTGCCCTCCGACCACGGCCTGCAGGTCAGCCGCAGCACCGGACCGATGATCGCTTTAACCACCCAGTAGAACACGGTCATACCTCAGATCTGAGCAATCGAGCCTGCTCAGAGCTCGTCCGGAGTAGGCTGCGTCAGCATTTGGTCAGCACCCTTCCCTGGAGTGCGTCGAGCGTTGGCCACCGTCATCAAGAAGTGCTCCTGCCCCGATCCTCGCCGATGCCGACACGGCTGGTAGTGCACTATCGCGCTGGCGGACGACAGCACAAGAAGACGTACCCGCATGATCGCAAGAGTGCCGCGAACGACTATTCCGCGCAAGTAGACCGCGATATACGTCGCCCCCAGGGCCGGGAGTTCCCGCGGC
The DNA here is from genome assembly GCA_963719765.1 of uncultured Actinomycetota bacterium. Taxonomy (GTDB): domain Bacteria; phylum Actinomycetota; class Actinomycetes; order Streptosporangiales; family Streptosporangiaceae; genus JAJYUU01. Next base: position 196,560 of record CAVRCW010000005.1, on the reverse strand, counting down.
AGAACCGAACCGGCGATCTCTGTCACGCCCAGTTCGGTCGTTAACCGACTGCCATGCGGAGGTCCCGCATGCGACGATTTCGGTAAGGCAGCGTGCGAGGCTTGTTCGCGAGCAGGCGATCGCCAGGTGAGAGGACATGTCATGCCGGTTATGGAGGGCGCGGAGCCGTTCGCCCACGCGGGAGGGCGCACCGGAGTACTGCTGTGCCACGGCTTCACCGGCAGCCCGCAATCGCTGCGCCCGTGGGCCCAGTACCTGGCTGAAGCTGGCCTCAGCGTCAGCCTGCCCCGGCTGCCCGGCCACGGCACCACCTGGCAGGAGATGGCCAGGACACGGTGGGAAGACTGGTACGCCGAGGTCGACCGGGCGTTCGATGAGCTGCAGGCCAACTGCGATGAGATGTTCGTGATGGGCCTGTCCATGGGTGCCTGCCTGGCACTGCGGCTGGCGGAGCTACGCGGCGACGCTGTCCGCGGCCTGGTCATAGTCAACCCATCGATCACTGCTGATACTCGGCTCTTCCTGCTCGCCCCGGTACTGAAGCTGGTTGTGCCTTCGCTGAAGGGCGTCACCAGCGACATCAAGAAGGAGGGGGTCAGCGAGGTCGGGTACGACCGCGTGCCGGTCAAGGCTGCCGCGACCCTGCCAGGACTGTGGCGCATCACACAGCGGCACCTGGCGGACCTGACCCAGCCGATCCTGGCCTACCGGAGCGCGACCGATCATGTTGTCGGGCCCGGCAGTATGAAACTCCTGGTTAAAGCGGTCCCGGCGGGCCAGCTTGAGGTGCGAGAGCTTGCCAACAGCTACCACGTAGCCACACTGGATAACGACGCCCAGGCAATATTTGCCGGGAGCCTTGAGTTTGTTCGGCTACAAAGTCGCATCAGCAGGGAATCAACAGGCGGGGAATGAGGGGATGAGCGGATCCGGGGACATCGACGGAGAGGTCAGCGGCGAGGAAGCTGCGTGGCGTGACCTGGTCGCGCGCTTCGACACGCCGGGTGTTACCGACGTCACGTCCCCGCCCTGGCCCGCCAGGGAGAGCCTGCCAGACCCTGGCGCCCTCGCGGCCGAATCGCCTGCCCTCCCGGACGAGCCAACGGAACGAGCCGCCGGGACATTCGCGCCCGACAGGACCAGGATCATCAGGCCCGCGGAGGGCCCGCGCTCCTACTCCCTTGCCGACGAGGAAGACGAGCCCTTCGTTCCGACGCCGCTGCCGCCCCCGGCCAAGATGGATTCGGTCTCCAAGGGCGCATGGGTCGCGCTGATCTGCGGACCCGGCTATCTCCTGATCGGGACCCTGGCCGGCTGGACGATCTCCGGCACCGAAGCGCTCCTTGCCATAGCCGCGTTCATCGTCGGCTTCGTGGTCCTGGTGCTGAAGATGAGCGATCACCCGCCGCGGGACGACAACGACGACGGCGCTGTGATCTGACTACGGCGATCAGGCCTGCCTGGCCAGGTCGGAGGCACCGATCAGTCCGGCATCTGGCCCCAATTCGGCCAGCCTGACTTCCGCGAACTGGCGGTGAGAGCGGCCCGTCAGGCTGCTCTCATAGGCGGCCCGAGCAGGTCCAAGCAGCATCTCTCCGGCATCGGACACTCCCCCGCCGATCACGAAGCAGCCGGGATCGAGGATCGCGGCCAGGTCAGCCAGGCCGTGGCCGAGCCAGTTGCCGACGATCTCAAAGCAGGTCAATGCGCCAGCGTCCCCTGCGCGCGCTGCCTGCGTCACGGCGGGCCCGTCGATGCCGTCCGGGGTGCCACCACCGGCCCTGAGCAGTTCGGCAGCCGCTTCAGGTGCGCGACGCGCCAGCTCGCGTGCCTCGGCTACCAGCGCGTTACCGCTGGCGTACTGCTCCCAGCACCCCCGGTTACCGCAGCCGCAGAGCCGCCCGTCGGGAACGACGCGGTAGTGTCCCGGCTCCCCAGCCGAGCCCCATCTCCCCCGGTACAGCCTGCCGTCCAGGACCATGCCCGCGCCGATGCCGGTGCCAACCGTGATCAGGATCATGTCCTGCTGGTTACGTGCCGCGCCTAGCTTCGCCTCGGCCCACGCGGCCGCGTTCGCGTCGTTCTCGACCACGACTTGCCGGCCAATCCGTTTTTCGACTCGTGTCTTGACCGGCTCATCCCGCCAGGCCAGGTTGGGCGCGAACAGGACGGTAGAGCGGGTCTCGTCCACGAACCCGGCCGCGCCGATGCCGACAGCGTCGACGTCGTACCTGACCAGAAGCTCGAGCACGGCGTCCGCAATGACGTCCGCCGTATCGTCGGGGCAGGCCGCGGGCGTCGACCGCTTGAGCTTCTCAACTATCTTGCCGTGCTGATCGACGACGCCAGCGGCAACCTTAGTGCCGCCGACATCAACCCCGATGGCCAGACTCATCCGACTCATCCGACTCATCCGACTCATCCGGCTCGTCGGTCATGTCCTGCGCCGCGAACCACGGCGAAATCTCCTCGTTCCCTACAGCTTCGCTGTCCGTCTCAGTGGTTCCTGTGGTCTGGGTGGCTTCTGTGTCCCCAGTGGTTTCTGTGGTCTCGGTGGCCCCTGTGACCTCGGTGGTTCCTGCGGTCCCTGTGATCTCAGCGGCCTCGACAGTTCCTGTCGCCTCTGAGGGTTCTATGGCACTGCCGGCCTCAGCGGTCCCGCCATGCTGAGGAGCTATAGCGCCGTGGGCGCTGGCCCACTGATCACGCGCTGCCGACCAGCCATCAGGGTCCGCGGCCCATTCGTCGCGTCGCGCAGTCCTGGAGTCTCCCGAGTCCGAGCCCGAGCGGGCGAGCACTGCGTCGAACGCGCTCAGGGCATCCTGCACGGCCGCGGCCACTACGTCTCCCGCGGTCGACAGATGGCCACTGATGTCGGGGCTCGACTCACGCATTCGCCGCGCAGCCCGGCAGATCGGGCACCACTGGCACTCTGGCGCCTCGCCCACTTCGGGCGGGACCTCCGTGGTAGCGGTTTCCCAGACATCACCGGCCTGGCGGCGTCCGGAACTGAAGGTCCGGCGAACCTGGCCGCCGATCTCCTTGCGCATGCTCTTCGCGCTGGACCGGATCAGCCAGCGCTGGAAATCACTGATCATGTCGCCCGAGGTACTCTGCCTGGACCTGGACTGGCCGGATCGAGGCGATCCGCGCCCTGCGGCGCTCTCGTCCCTGCGCTCATCGCCGTTCCGGTCATCTTGCCCGCCGCCGGCTTGCTCGGTCATCTGCCTCACTGCTCCTGCCCCCGCTGGTCGCCTGTCGCCTCAGCGCGCGATTTCAGGCCCTTGAGCGCGGTCTCGATGATCGCCTTTTCCGCCCGGCGCTTCAGTATGCCGAGCATCGGCATCCGGGTGCTTACGGTCAGCAGATACCGCACCTCCGTGCCTGGCCCGGCATCGGCGAGGACGTATGCGCCCGACATCTCGGTCACCATTGTGCCCGGCTCGGAAAGCTCCCAGCGCACCGCGGAGTCCCCATCCCACTCGTAGGCCAGCACATAACTGTCCTTTATCAGGCCGGCGTCCAGCACGAAGCGCACCCGAGCCGGACGAGAATCGGCGCCCTGGTCGACGATCTCCGCGGACTTCACCCCGGTCGCCCACTGCGGGTATGCGGCAAAGTCCGCGATAACCGCCATCACGGTCGCGCGGGGCGCGGATACCGTGATTACCGAGCTGGTTCTGTCAGCCATGACTCGGAGCGTACCCCGCCGGCGGCACGCGACCAGACCTGCAGCCTAGTTACCACTGCAGGACGTAAGGCCTGCCGGTGGCCCGGAAGTGACCCACGTTGATGCACTCGGTCCGGCCAATCCTGATCCGGCTCTGCAACGGCTGATGCACATGGCCGAACAGCGCGTACCGGGGCTGAGTTCGCTCGATCAGGGCCAGCAGCGCCTCGCTGCCACGCTCAGTCCGGCGAGCGACGGTGTCGTAGAGAAGCTCGGGCACCGCCGGCGGGATGTGCGAGCACAGCACGTCAACCTCGCCGACGGCCGCCACCTTTGCGTCAAATACGTCGTCGTCGAGCTCGTTGGGCGTCCGGTAGGCGGTTCGCAGGCCCCCGCCGACGAAACCGAAAGTGCGCCCGTCCAGCTCGACCCGCTCGCCGTCCAGAACATGCTGGCCATGCCGGATGTACTCGTCCCCGTACCGGGGCAGGTCGACGTTGCCGTAGGTCACGTAGGCAGGCGAGGGCATGGCCGCGAACAGCTCTTCGTACTGCTTGGCCACCGCAGCCTCAATGTGCTCACGGGGGTTGCCGCCCAGACCCGCCCACAGCTGCGCTGACAGGGTCCTGGCCTCGTCAAATCGCAGCGCCGTGCGCAGCTCGATAAGTTCGCGTGCCTTATCCGCGCCGAACAGGCTGGGAAAAATGCCCTGGCTGTGGTCGGCGTAGTCGATGAACAGCAGCAAGTCGCCGAGGCAGATGAGGGCGTCAGCGCCGCTGCCTGCCTGCCGGAGCGCATCGGCGCGACCGTGCACGTCACTTACCAGGTGGACCCGCATCCACCTACAGTAGGCAAGTCTGGCGGGCCGGCACAGCCCACCCTTACTGGGCCGCTAGCCGGGTAGCGAGGTAACGTCCCAGAAGATCAGATAGGTGGGAACGCGGAGTCAGTTGGAGGCGGCGTGCTCGAATACGGAATCCCGGCCCTCATCGCTGTGCCGGACGATGCCTCACTGACCGACGTCATATACAGCCGAGCTGAGTCCACTCCGGGCCAGGTAGTGCTGCGTAGGCGAGCCGACGGCGGCCGCTGGACGGACGTGCCCGCGGGTATGTTCAGGGACCAGGTCAGCGCGCTGGCCGGAGGGCTGATCGCCGCCGGGATCGAGCCAGGTGACCGGGTGGGCCTGATGTCCAGGACCCGCTACGAGTGGACGCTAGCCGACTATGCCATCTGGACGGCCGGCGCTGTCACAGTCCCGGTCTATGAGACATCCTCAGCCGAGCAGGTCGAGTGGATGCTCGGCGACTCCGGCGCCAAGGCAGTTATTGCCGAGACCGACTCGCAGGAAGAGATGATCTCCAGCGTCAGGGATCGGCTGCCGGATCTTGCGCACGTCTGGCGGATCGCCGGGCTGGAGGAGCTGAGCACCACCGGCGCGGAGGTCACCGACGAGCAGCTCGCCGAGGCCCGCAGATCACGCCGGGCCGGGGACCTGGCCACGATCATCTATACATCGGGCACGACCGGGCGGCCCAAGGGCTGCGAGCTCACCCACCGGAACCTGCTGGCCGCTGTCCGCAATGCGGTCGAAGGCCCGCTGGAAGTGCTGTTCCAGACGCCTGGCTGTTCGACCCTCCTGTTCATGCCGCTCGCTCATGTCTTTGCCCGGATCATCGAGGTCGGCTGCCTGGAGTCGGGTGCGATCCTCGGGCACTGGCCGGACGCCGGGACTCTCGCCGCGGGCCTGCAGGAATTCCATCCCACGTTCCTGCTGGCCGTGCCCAGGGTGTTCGAGAAGGTGTTCAACACTGCACAGCAGTCGGCCTCCGCGAGCCCGGCCAAGAGCAAGATCTTCGCGGCAGCGACCGCCACCGCCATAGCAGCCAGCCAGGCAACTTCGGCGGGCAAGTCCGGCGGGCCCGGCCTGCGCGTGCGCCACGCGGTCTTCGACCATCTTGTCTACGGCAAGCTGCGGACGGCCGTCGGCGGCCAGGTGACCTACGCCGTCTCCGGGGGGGCGCCGCTGGGCGAGCGGCTCGGTCACTTCTTCCGCGGGGCCGGCATTACCGTGCTGGAGGGCTACGGCATGACCGAGACCTCGGCGGCAGCCACAGTGAACAAGCCAAGCAGGAACAAAGTTGGCACAGTGGGACAGCCCGTTCCGGGTGTGAGCGCGAAGATTGCAGACGACGGAGAGATCTTGCTGAAGAGCAGCATCATCTTCGCCAGTTACTGGCGCAATCCACAGGCCACCAGCGAGGCGCTGGACGCCGACGGCTGGCTGCACACCGGTGACATCGGGTCGCTGGACGACGAGGGCTTCCTGCAGGTGACCGGCCGGAAGAAGGAACTCATCGTCACCGCCGGCGGCAAGAACGTGGCGCCGGCCGTGCTCGAGGACCGGCTGCGCGCGCATCCGCTGATCAGCCAGTGCATGGTGGTCGGAGACGGACAGCCGTTCGTCGCCTGCCTGATTACACTCGATCCGGAAGCGCTTGAGTACTGGAAGAAGCAGCACGGCAAGCCGGAGGGCGCGACGCCGGCCGACCTGGCGGAGGACCCGGACCTGCTCGCGGACCTGCAGAGCGCGGTGGACGACGCGAACAAGGCTGTCTCCAGGGCCGAGTCGATCCGCAAGATCCGTGTGCTGCCAGTGGACTTCACTACCGGCAACGGCTACATCACGCCGTCCCTCAAGGTGAAGCGCGCCGCGGTGGCCAAGGACTTCGCCGCCGACATAGACGAGCTCTACAGCCGCTAACGGCGGGCCTGGTGGTGGTCGTCGGGGCGGGCTATCGGCCGACCTCGTCCGTCAAGATGCGGCCGAGTCGTTTGGCGACCAGGTCCCAGGTCCACTCGCGCTCGATCCACGCCTGGCCCTTGTCGCCCATGGCCGCGGCACCGACTGGGTCGGCCAGCAACTGGCCGACCCGAGCGGCCACTGCCTCCGGGCTCCGGCCAGGCACCACGTACCCGGACTCGCCGTCAGCGATGGCGCCTGGCGCCCCGCCCGAGTCGCCGCCGACAACAGGCAGTCCGGTGGCCGACGCCTCTAGATAGACGATCCCGAGGCCCTCTACGTCCAGTCCTCGCCGCCGGGTCCGGCACGGCATGGCGAATATGTCGCCGGCGTCGTAGTAGGCCGGCAGCTCGTCCCAGCCAACCGGCCCGGTGAACAGTACCGAGTCGGCGACCCCGGTTTGCTCGGCGAGGCGTTCCAGCCGAGAGCGGAACGGGCCGTCGCCGACCAGCATGAGCAACGGCTCGGCCGAGCCAGCTGCCGCCGAGCGGGCCGAGCGGTCCAGTATCTGCGGCCAGGCGCGGATGAGCGTGTCCTGACCCTTACGCGGGACCATCCGGGAGACGCAGACTACAACCGGCCGGTCCTGGTCTATACCCAGCTGTTTCCTGACGCCCGTGCCGCCCGCGCCCGGCCGGAATTCGGCCGGATCAACACCGGGCGCGAGCCGGACCATGCGCGCGGCTGCCTCGGGAGTCAGCGCCCTGGCGAGTCGGATCCGGAAGTACTCGGCCAGGTAGGTGAGCACATCGACCTCGTTGCCGATCCGCCTGATCAGCGACTTCGCGCCGGGCAGCGCCGCCCAGCCCGCCTCGTGCCCGTGGGTCAGCGCGACGATCCGTCGCGCGCCTGCCCTGCGCAGGCTGGGAGCCAGCAGCCCGAGCGGCGCGGCCGCGCCGAACAGCACGGCATCGCAGCCGTGCTCGGCAAGCAGCGCCCTGGCCCGTTCCCTGACCGCGGGCACCGGCAGCATCAGCGACCCCGGATGCCGGATCACCGGGAATGGCTGCCTGGCATCGAACTCGGCCGCCCCATCCCAGGCCGGCGCATAGACGACCACGCCGTCTGCGGGCAGCCGGCAGGCCAGCGCATGCACGAACGACTGAATCCCGCCGCTGCGCGGCGGGTAGTCGTTGGTGACAATCAGGACCTTTGTCATGTGGCTTCCCCAGCAGCCCCTCGGGCCACCGCCAGGGTCTGGCGATGGCCAATGAGAGCCCAGAGCGTACCCGCCTGATCAGGGCGCATGCCCGGCGTTATGGCTGGACTGCTCCGTCTATGCCGGGAGTGCTCGCGCCCTGGTAAGTCACAAGCTGCACGTCCTGGCCTGGTTGGGGTGCCTGGATGAACTCGTTGTTGCCCACGTACAGCGCCACGTGACCGGCGTCGTAGAAGACCAGGATGTCGCCGGGCTGCACGGAGTCCAGGCTGACATGGGGCAGGTCATCCCACTGCTCATAGCTCGTGCGCGGAATGGATACCCCGGCTGCCGCCCAGGACATCATGGTCAGCCCGGAACAGTCGAAACCGTCCGCGCACGGGCCGGTGCCGCCGTACACATAAGGACAGCCGAGCTGCGCGTATGCGTAGGCCACTGCCTTGTCCGCTTGTGAACTGGTCGGGCCGGTGTACTTGACCGGCTTGCTGCTGCCGCCACCTGGGCCGACTGTGGTCTGCTGCGCCGGTGTGAGCTGGGCGACCAGCGCGTCCTCCTGGTTGACCAGCTTCGCCATGGCAGTCTTGCGCTTGTTCAGGCCGGCCTTCAGCTGGAGGATGCCGTCCCTGGTGCGCTGGACCACCTGCTGTGCGTTCTCTAGCTGCTGGGCGGCGGCAAGGAACTCGTCGATCTGGGCGTTGTTGCTGGTCGAGATCTCCTGCAGGATCGACGACTGGTCCAGGATCTGCTGCGGGTTGCCGGACGTGAGCAGGGTGAGTGAGGAGCTCATATTGCCCTGCTCGTAATCCGTGACCGCGATCCTGCCGATCTCCTCCTGCTTCGAGGAGAACTGGGCGTCGAATTGCGCGAGCTGCTTATCCAGCAGCGTCAAGCGCTGGTCGGTCGCGCTCAGCTGCTCCTTCACCTGGTCATACTGCTGGTCCAGCTGCTCGAACTTGGCCTCAAGCTGGCTGGCCCTCTTCTGGACCTGCGCGAGAGTGGGCGTCGGCGACGCCACGGCGCTGCCCGTCACACTGAGCAGCAGCCCTGCTCCCAGAAGTGCGGCCATCACGACCGCGATTCGGCTTCTCACGACTCTGTGCACCGTGGGCGGCGTATGCACCTGCGTGACACGCTCCTTCTTCCACTGTCGGCCTGCCGGGTGAGCTGACGGGTTCGGGCTGTGGAAGACGGCCCTACGGCCCGGCACTAGCCAGGCCGATTCACCCCTGGCGGCACCAACCTCGGGGCCGCCGGATGGTTCCCCGGCTCTCGTGCTGGCGGGATGCCAGCCGCGGGAGATTCGGCTGCGGCCGACCGCCGCCACCGAGCTGGCGGCTGATGAGCGGACGACTCGCAGCATGACACTAGTGAAAGTCGAAGGGCAGATTCAACCGCTTCGCGCACTCTCGACGATGAACTTGGCGTCACGGCAGTCTGGTATGGCTATAACAACCTCATAACGTTCACGGTCATCCTTTGGCCTAGCAGTCACACGGACATCAGTTTTTGCCGGAACGACTAGTCGCCCTCGCGGGCCGCGGCTCGTGGGCCAAGCGCGCGCGGGCAGCCGGCGCGGGGCTGTCGGCGTGGGGCTGCCGGCGTGGGGCTGCCGGCGTGGGGCTGCCGGCGTGGGGCTGCCGGCGTGGGGCTGCCGGCGTGGGGCTGCCGGCCCGCGGCTGCCGGCGCACTGGCCGCCGGCGCGCCTGAACCGGACTGTCGGCACCGCGGCCTAGCGTGAGTGTCGTGCCTGGACCGCTCGCAGATTACGACCTCGTGGTCGTCGACGTGGAGACGACGGGCTGGCTGCCGGCCGAGGCCGCGATCACCGAGATCGGCGCCGTCCGGCTCAACGGCGGTGAGGTGACCGGCGAGTTTTCCTCGCTCGTCCGGCCAGCCGGCCCGATCCCGGCTGAGATCTGTGATCTGACAGGCATTACCGACGCGATGGTCAGGCGCGCTCCTTCCGCCTGCGCGGCACTGAGTGCCTTTCTTTCCTTCGCCAGGGACTGCATCCTGGTGGCGCACAACGCGCCCTTCGATCTCGGCTTCCTCACCGCTGCCTGCGCGGCCAGCGGGATCAGCTGGCCGCCAACGGCCGTTATCGACACCGCCGTGCTGGCGCGCCTGCTGCTCGGGCCAGAGGAGGTGCCCGACTACCGGCTCGCGACCCTGGCCAGCTACTTCGAGACCGGCACGGCACCATGCCACCGGGCGCTGGCCGACGCCAAGGCAACGGCGGAGGTCCTGGCCAGGCTTCTCGAGTTCGCCGCCGACCGGCGGGCAGCGCCCAGCGGCCAGCCGCACGCGCTGCTCGGCATCGCCTCCTGACCGCTTGCGCTGCTTGCGCTGCTTGCGCTGCTTGCGCTGCCCAGCCGCCCGGCGCTGTCCCCAGGCTCGGGCGCGGCCTCACAGCCCGGCACGGCCTGACCGCCCAGCACGGCCTGCGCCCCGGCGCGGCCTGACCGCCCGGTCAGGCCAGGCGGTACGCTACTGCCGCGGCCGGGGCGCGGGTCCTGGCAGGCCCGAGGAGGCGTCTGTGGTTACCGCAATCGTGCTGATCAAGTGCGACGTCGCGCGCATCCCCGAGACGGCCGAGGCGATCGCGCAGATCCCGCAGGTCAGCGAGGTCTACTCGGTCACTGGCGAGTTCGACCTGGTCGCCATGGTGCGGGTCCGCGGCCACGACGAACTCGGCGACGTGATCCCGGGCACCGTTAACAAGGTGCCAGGCGTGACCCACACCGAGACGCACATCGCGTTCCGCACCTACTCGCGGCATGACCTCGAGGCCGCATTCGCGATCGGCTACACCGAGTCCTAACCTCCGGCAGCTTTCCGGCGGCTATGCCCCCAGTCCCCAGGCCGACATCCTGACAGTTTCCGTCGGGGCAAACAACGCAAACCGCCCGGTTGAGCGACGGCAACCGACAGGATGTGCCGGCGGACTGGCTTGGCGACATGCCGAGCAGACTGCCAAGGCGACATTACGGACAGACTTCAGCGCACATCCCGGCGATTGTCGCGCCCTACTTCCCGGCTAGCCGGTTACTGACGGCTATCCAGCGGTCCAGCAGGTCGGCCGCGGCACCGGAGTCGACCGCCTCGGCCGCTCGCCGGTATCCGTCCGCCAGCGCAGGCGCCAGCTCTTCCTGGCCGGCCACTCCGGCCTCGGCCGCAAGTGCCGCCGCCGCATTCAGCAGCGCTGTGTCCCGCACCGGGCCCTGGCTACCCGCAACGAAGGCTCGGGCGACCTCAGCGTTGTGGGCCGGACTACCGCCTTTAAGGTCCGCGGGGACCGACCTCGGAATGCCGATATCAGCGGGGTCCAGGCTGGTCTGGCTTACCTGTCCGTCGTGCACGATCCACACCGCGGACGGTGCCGTGGTAGTCAGCTCGTCCAGGCCGTCATCACCATGGAAGACCAGCGCCGAGCAGCCACGGTCGGCCAGCACCCCGGCGAGTATCGGGCCCATCCGCGGGTCGGCCACCCCGACGGCCATCGCCGACGGCCGGGCCGGATTGGCAAGCGGGCCGAGGAAGTTGAAGACCGTCGGCACACCGAGCTCGCGGCGCGGTACGGCAGTGTGCCGAAGCGCCGGGTGGTACAGCGCGGCGAACAGAAACCCGGCACCGACCTCGTCGACCAGCTGCTCGGTGGCCGGCGGCTCCAGGTCGATGACGACGCCGAGGGCTTCGAGCACGTCAGCCGTGCCGCAGGCAGAGGAGGCAGCCCGGTTGCCGTGCTTGACCATCCGGGCGCCGGCTGCGGCGGCGGCGATCGTGCCCATGGTGGAGATGTTGACGGTCCTGGCGACATCCCCGCCCGTGCCGACGAGGTCCACAGTCCGGCCGGGCACCGAGATCGGCGCGGCATGGTCCAGCATCGCTTGCGCGAGCCCGGTCATCTCCGAGACGGTCTCGCCCTTCATGCGCAGCGCCACGCCGAAGCCAGCGATCTGGGACGGCGTCGCCGCGCCTTCCATGATCTCGCTCATCGCCCAGGCAGTCTCCCCGGCGGTGAGCGTCTCGCCCCGAATCAGCGCGCCAAGCAAAGCCGGCCAGGTTGTGCGCGAGTCCATCTACGGCCACCTCGATCCGGTCTGGCGGGCGGGGCTGGGTGCTCCGGAGGACACCCCGTTCCCATTCTGTGGCAGATTCCGTGGCAGAAGCGCCCAGTCGTGCGCCTGGCAGCGAGGCAGGCAGGCGCCGCGGGCAGCCTCAGGTGTGGTGGTATAGCGCTGGATCCGAGTCGGCGCGCCGCTGGCGCATGAGGTCCGCCAGCGCCCTGTCCAGGGCAATCGGATCGATCGGGTGGCTCACTACGGCGTCGGCTCTGGACCAGGTGGCCAGCCAGCCGTCGTCGGCCCTGCCGACGATCAGCAGCACCGGCGGGCAGTCATGGATCTCATCCTTGGCCTGCCGGCAGACCCCCATCCCGCCAGCTGGCTGGGCCTCGCCATCCAGGACCATGACGTCGACGCCGCCGGCGTCCAGAAGCCGGAAGAGCATGGGCTCGGTAGCTACTTCTATGACCTCGGCCTCCGGCACGTCAGGGGCTGGCCGGCGACCGATGGCGAGCCGCACCCTGCCCCGAGTGTCGGCATCATGGCTATACACGACAACCTTCATGGCACAGGATGCTACCGACCCGGGGGGTCGGGCTACGCACGCCTACGCGGTGTCGTAATAATGGCCCCGTGGTGACAGCATCTACTGAGGTTGCTCCGCGCCCCATCGCGAGCAGACCAAATCTTGTCAGCGTGGGCACGATCATCTGGCTGTCCTCCGAGCTGATGTTCTTCGCGGCGCTTTTCGCCATGTACTTCACCATCCGCTCGGTGGACAAGGGCATGGGACAGCCATGGCCCAAGGCTCACCTGGACCTGGCGCTGGCCTCGGCCAACACGATCGTGCTGCTGCTGTCCAGCGTGACCTGCCAGATGGGCGTGTTCGCCGTGGAGCGGCATCAGCTCCGGCGGTCCGGCCGCATCTGGAACTTCCCCAAGTGGGGGCTGCGCGAGTGGTACGTGCTGACCTTCTTCATGGGCCTCTACTTCGTCTGCGGCCAGGGATATGAGTACCTGGACCTGATCCGCAAGCAGCACGTGACGCTGTCGTCCAGCAACTACGGGTCGGTCTTCTTCCTGACCACCGGCTTCCACGGTCTGCACGTCAGCGGCGGGCTGATCGCGTTCCTGTTCCTGCTCGGCAGGACGTTCGCGGCCAAGAAATTCACGCTCGAGCAGCAGACCAGCGCCATCGTCGTGTCCTATTACTGGCACTTCGTAGATGTGGTCTGGATCGGGCTGTTCACCACTATCTACCTGATCCATTGACCGGGAACTGGGGAAAGCTGTGAGCTGGATCACCGCGAGACGCCGGCACCCGGCAGCTGGTTACGCCGTCGTTGTCCTCGTGCTGGCGCTGATCGGCGTCGGGTATGCCGCCCTGACCAGCAGCGGAGCGGCCACTGCGTCGTCGCCGTCGGTCGCCAACGCCGCGCAGATCGCGGAAGGACACAGCCTGTTCGAGGAGAACTGCTCGACCTGCCACGGCATGTTCGCCGAGGGCTCAGACGTCGCACCGAGCCTCATCGGGGTGGGCGCCGCGGCCGTCGACTTCCAGGTCGGCACCGGCAGGATGCCCGCCGCCGAGCTTGGTTCCGAGAACGTCCGCAAGCCGGTCAAGTTCACCCCGAGCCAGATCAGTGCTCTAGCCGCCTTCATCCAGTCCATCGGCGGCGGACCGCCGATCCCGAGCGCGGCGCAGGTGAACCCGGCGGCCGGCAGCTACGCGTTGGGCCAGCAGCTGTTCGTGGCCAACTGCGCAGCGTGCCACAACTTCGACGGGGCCGGGGGCGCGCTTACCGACGGCAAGTTCGGCCCGGCGCTGACACAGTCGACGCCCAGACAGATCTACGAGGCCATGCTGACCGGGCCCGAGGCGATGCCCGTCTTCAACGACCTGACCGTCACGCCCCAGGAGAAGCGAGACATCATCGCCTACGTCACGCAGGTCCGCTCCCAGCCCAACCCTGGCGGCTTCAGCCTGGGCCGGGTCGGGCCGGTGACCGAGGGCCTGGTGGCATTCCTCGGACTGCTCTTGTTCATGGTGCTGGTGGCACTGTGGATCACTGCGAAGCACGGGAAGGCTCATGAGTGACACCAACTCCCCCGGACTGCCTGGCGACTCAGGCGACACCGCCTGGCAGGAGTACCTGACCGGCGGGCACGACGCTAGCTCGCAGCCGGCCAGCGGCGACGTCGTCCCTGGCGCAGGATCCGGCGCAAGCGCCGCCCATTCTGAAGGCTCGGCTGTGCCGCGCCGCGTCATCGGCACGCCCGCACCGGCAGCGGCCAGGACAATGCTCCCGCCCCCAGACCAGGGCTTCGCCCAGCCACCTGCGCGGCAACTGCCCGCGGAGCCTGAGGACCCGATCAGGGCGAAGAAGGCGGAGCGAATCGTGGCCGCGTGCTTCCTGATAGCGATGCTGGCCGGCCTGGGCTTCATCGCCGCCTATGTCATCATCGGGGCAGGAACCCTCACCAAGGTGGTGCATTCGAACCTGGCCCTCGGCAGCACGCTGTCGCTCGCGCTCCTGATGCTCGGGATCGGCGCCACGATCTGGGTGCGGCACCTGATGCCGAACGTCGAGCTCACGGAGCAACGGCACCCGCTGGCCTCGTCGGCGCAGGACCGGGCCGCGTTCGCCGAGACCTTCGAGGAGGGCGCGGACGCCAGCCAGTTCGTCAAGCGGCCGCTAGTCCGGCGCACGCTGATCGCGGCCACCATACCGCTCGGGCTCGCGCCTATATTGCTGCTGCGCGATCTCGGCCCGCTGCCCGGAACCAGCCTGGATTACACCGTCTGGCGCAAGGGCCTGCGGCTGCTCGTCTATGGGACTGGCCGGCCGATTACGCCGGCCGAGTTCAGCTCGCCCGGCTCGATCATCAGCGTCGGACCCGAGGGCTATCTGCAGAACGACGACGACATGGCCAAGGCCGCGGTCGTCCTCATCAAGTTCCGGCCTGGCCAGATGCAGTTCACGCACGAGAACCACCCGGTGCCCAACAAGGTGGTCGCGAACTGGACAGTCGACAACATCGTCGCCTACTCGAAGATCTGCACGCATGTCGGCTGCGCGGCTGCCCTCTACGACCAGAACACATTTGACATCCTGTGCCCTTGCCACCAGTCGACGTTTGATGCCACGCAGGGTGCCAGGGTCATCTTCGGGCCTGCGACCCGGCCGTTGCCGCAGCTGCCGATGGGCGTGGACTCGGAGGGCTACCTCATCGCCCTGGGCGACTTTGCCGTGCCGGTTGGCCCGAGCTTCTGGGAGCGATCATGAGTGTGGAACGGGCACTCGAGGGCACCGGCGTCTGGCTAGATGACAGGCTCCACGGCGCCCGCGGAGTGCGGGTCCTGCTGCGGAAGGTCTTCCCCGACCACTGGTCGTTCCTGCTCGGCGAGATCATCCTGTACACGTTCATCATCCTGCTGCTGACCGGCACGTTCCTGACGCTGTGGTTCCAGCCGAGCATGACCGACGTCATCTACCACGGGTCGTACACACCGCTGCGCGGCCTGCGGATGAGCGAGGCGTATGCCTCGACCCTGAACATCAGCTTCGACGTCCGTGGCGGGCTGCTGATCCGGCAGATCCACCACTGGGCAGCCGACCTGTTCATGGCCGCGATCTTCGCGCACATGATCCGGATCTTCTTCACCGGCGCATACCGCAAGCCCCGTGAGATCAACTGGCTGATCGGCATCACGCTGCTCACGCTCGGGCTGCTCGAGGGACTGTTCGGCTACTCGCTGCCGGACGACCTGCTGTCCGGCGCGGGCCTGCGGATCACCGAGGGCGTGCTCCAGTCGATCCCGATCGTGGGCACGTACCTGGCGTTCTTCCTGTTCGGCGGGCCGTTCCCCGGTCATCTAATCATCCCGCGGCTGTACATCATCCACGTGCTGCTGATCCCTGGCCTGCTGCTGGCGCTGATCACCGCGCACTTGTTCCTCATGTTCCACCAGAAGCACACCCAGATGCCGGGTAAGGGCCGCACCAACGAGAACGTGGTCGGCGCCCCGATGTACCCGTACTTCATGGCGAAGACCGGCGCATTCTTCTTCTTCACCTTCGCGGTGTGCACTCTGGCCGCGACCTTCGCGCAGATCAACCCGATCTGGCTGTACGGGCCTTACAACCCCGTCGCGATGTCAGCGGGGTCGCAGCCGGACTTCTACATGGGCGCGCTGGAGGGCTCGCTGCGCATCATGCCCGCCTGGCAATGGGTGGTGTTCGGCCACACGTTCGCGTTCAACGTGTTCATACCGGCGCTCGTGCCGCTCGGCCTGATATTCGGCCTGGCTGCTTTCTGGCCGTTCCTGGAACAGTGGGTCACCGGCGACCGGCGTGAGCATCACATCAACGACCGGCCGCGGAACGCGCCCACCAGGACCGCGATCGGCATCGCCGTGATCACCTTCTACGGCGTCCTATGGGGCGAGGGAGCGAACGACCTGCTCGCCGACCACCTGGATGTCCCGCTCTACACCATCACCTGGGCAGCCAGGATCGGCATTTTCGTCGGCCCGGCGCTCGCGTACATCATCACCAAGCGAATCTGCATTGGCCTGCAGCGCAAGGACAACCACCTGATCGAGCACGGCGTCGAGACGGGCATCATCAGGCAGCTGCCCGGCGGTGAGTTCATCGAGGAGACCAGGCCACTCGACGAGGAAGAGCTCGCGGTGCTGACGGCACGGCACGACCACCCGCCACTGCCGTCGATAGAGACGACCGATACCCAAGTACCGCCAGCCGGAATGCGCGGTGGCCTTGGCCGGGTGCGCGAGCGGCTGTACAAGGTCGTGACCGAGAGCGCGCCGGTGCCCGGCCACAACGGCCACGGCGACGGCTATGGCAACGGGCACGCCATCGAGGGCGACGGTCACGGCGAGCACGACGGTGCGGCGATAGGGTCGGGCTCTACGTCGTCGACGCACGGCGCGACCGGGACGTCGGCCGGGCACTCAGGTGCCGACGACGAGGACTACTAGCGCTGTCAGCTACCGAGAGACGCGGGCCCTGGCGTTACGCCAGGGCCCGCGTCTGTCGTCTGGATCCGCTCGGTGTTCCCGGCGCGGCCCCGCGCTCCCGGCGCAGCACCGCGCTCCCGACCCGCAGCACCGCACGCCCAACCCGCGGCACCGCGCTCCCTGCCTGCGGCGCCGCTCGCGGCTCAGGCAGCCAGCGACGAGTAGCCGCTCGCATCTCCCTTGCGCACGACGCTCGTGTCACCCTTCAGGCCGACCGGCGGCTGGCCGGCGATGGTGATGCGGTGCAGCCGACGCGGCAGATCGTCGTAGTCGGCAACCGCGTAGTGCTGAGTGGCCCGGTTATCCCAGATGGCGATGTCACCGTCGCGCCAGGACCACCGGACGGTGTTCTCCAGCCGGGTCACATGCCGCTGCAGCAGCGCGAACAGGTCTGCCGAGTCGGTGGTGCTCAGCCCCACGAACGACCGGACGAAATGGCCGAGGAGCAGTGACGGCTCGCCCGTCTCCGGGTGAATGCGCACCACCGGGTGCTCGGTCTCGAACTCCAGGTGGCGGAACTCCTCGCGGTAGCGCTCCTCCTTGACGTCCACGCCGCCAATCTGAGTCCGCTGTGCGGCGTAGTCATAGAGATTGGAGTGGACGGCCCGCAGCTCGCGTGTCAGCGCCTGCAGGGCAGGGTGCAGCCGCCGGTAGGCCTCGACAGTGTTGGCCCATACTGTTGTGCCGCCGTACGGCGGCAATGTGATCGCGCGCAAGACGCTGATCGCTGGGACCCGGTCCACGAACGTCACGTCCGTGTGCCAGCTATTGGCCTTTCCCTGCTCCGAGTCGATCGGCAAGATCGCCTTACCGTCTCCCGACACTGTGGGGTGCGGCCTGGTGACCTCACCGAGGAGTCGCGCGAAAGCGAGCTGATCGGCATCGGTAGCGTGCTGCTGATCGCGCAAGAACACAACCCTGTGCCGCAGCAGCGCAGTTCGCAGCTCGGCAACCGCATCCGCACCGAGGCCGCCGCCCACCGGGATGCCGCTCACGACAGCGCCGATCACCCCGCCGACCTTCGTTACCTCGATGTGCCGGTAGGGAGCATCCTCATGCAGATTTGCCACGTGGTCTTGCACCTGTGTCATTCGCGCTCCTGGCCTCTCGTCCTCTGCACCGGCATGACCAGCGTCCAGATCGGCCAGCCGCATGCTGCTCGTGTCCTTTCGGCTCCAATCTGCCTGCGGGTGAAGAGAAAAGTCAAGTATTCCTACTTATAAACTAGCTATATCGACGACCTCTGTAGGGGGACCTTGCAGGTCGCTCACGTAACTGAATCGCACCCGCGCGGACTTCATTGCCACGGCGCATACCTGGACCCCAGGCTCGCCAGAAGCCACCTGCGGCGCCACATCGCCGTCGCCTGGGTTCTTAGGTAGGCGGACGCTGTCAGAGCCTGCTCGTTCGCTGTGGCCCCGGTGAGCGCCACTGACAGCCTCCCTCCGTGCTGCGTGGAGCTTGATGGTGCCGCTGGACCTGACCTGGACGGCCAGCCAGCGCTCATCCGGGAGCCGACCAGCCGACCGCCGCGCAGCGACCCGCGCCCTGCTGGCCGTAGTGACCGCGGCAGCAGACCAGCGCCCTAGTGCGCGTAGTGACCGCGGTAGTACTCGAAGACGAATCCGATGACCGCCAGCAGCAGGGCCAGCAAGCCGATGAGGAACATCCACCAGCCGATCGCCACACCCAGCGCGGCGACCGCGGCGGCCAGGCCGACGAAAAGCGGCCACCAGCTATGCGGGCTGAAGAACCCGAGCTCGCCCACACCCTCGTCGACCTCGCCCTCGCGGTCGTCCTCCGGCCGCATCGGCAGCCGCCGGCCTGTGAACAGCAGATAGAAGCCAGTCAGGAAGGCCAGGCAGACCGCCAGCGCGAGCGCGGTTGTGCCCGTCGGGTCGTGCGAGAAGTACCAGTAGACCAGGTCGGACGCTCCGAAGAAGGTCGCGCAGCCCAGGAAGAGATATGCCTCTACTTTCACGAGCCGGCTCCGATCGACTGCTGATGCTCAAGCTCACGGTCCCGGCCCGACCTGATGTGCGGGTAGTGCAGGTCGAACGCGGGCCGCTCGGACCTGATCCGGGGAATCGAAATGAAGTTATGCCGTGGTGGCGGGCACGAGGTTGCCCACTCAAGTGAGTTGCCGAAGCCCCACGGGTCGTCGGCGGTAACCGTCTCCCCCGTCTTCCAGGTCTTGTAGATGTTGTAGAAGAAGATGAAGTTCGACGCGCCGAGGATGAACGCGCCGATCGAGGAGATGTCGTTCAGCGTGGTGGCCAGGTGGGGCAGGAACGGGTAGTTCGCGACGCGGCGCGGCATGCCCATCAGGCCCAGCCAGTGCTGCACCAGGAACGTCATGTTGAAACCGATGAATACGCTCCAGAAATGCCACTGACCAAGCCGGTGGTCAAGGATCTTGCCGGTCCATTTCGGCCACCAGAAGTAGAACCCGCCGAACATGCAGAACACCACGGTGCCGAAAAGCACGTAGTGGAAGTGAGCGACGACGAAGTAGGAGTCGCTGACCGCGAAGTCCAGCGGCGGCGAGGCCAGGATGATGCCCGTCAGGCCGCCGAACAAGAACACGATCATGAAGCCCAGGATGAATAGCATCGCGGGCTCGAAGGTAATCTGCCCGCGCCAGATCGTCCCCAACCAGTTGAAGAACTTCACCCCGGTTGGTACCGCGATCAGGAACGTCATGAACGAGAAGAACGGCAGCAGCACCGCGCCGGTGGTGAACATATGGTGCGCCCACACGGTCAGGGATAGGCCGGCAATGGCGATGGTCGCGGCGACCAGGCCCTTGTAGCCGAACAGGGGCTTGCGGGAGAAGACGGGCAGGATCTCGGTGGCGATGCCGAAGAACGGCAACGCCACGATATAGACCTCCGGATGGCCGAAGAACCAGAACAAATGCTGCCAGAGAATGGCGCCGCCGCTATTGGCCGCGAACACCTGGGCGCCAAGTTTGCGGTCGATCTCCAGCACCAGCAGCGCCGCGGCGAGCACCGGGAAGGCCAGCAGCACCAGCATCGAGGTGAGCAGGATGTTCCAGGTGAACATCGGCATCCGGAACATGGTCATGCCCGGTGCGCGCATACACAGGATCGTGGTGACGAAGTTGACGCCGCCGAGGATGGTGCCGAGGCCGGACAGCACCAGGCCCATGATCCACATGTCGGCACCGACGCCGGGTGAGTACTGCGCGCTGGTCAGCGGCGAGTACGCGTACCAGCCGAACGACGCAGCCCCACCCGGCGTCAGGAAGCTCATCAGCAGGATGATGCCGCCGAAGGTGAACATGTAGTAGCTGAGCAGGTTCAGCCGCGGGAACGCGACGTCCGGCGCGCCGATCTGCAGCGGCATGATCTCGTTCGCGAAGCCGACGAACAGCGGGGTGGCGAACAGCAGCAGCATGATCGCGCCGTGCATGGTGAACAGCTCGTTGTACTGCTGGTCGGACACGATGTGGTTGTCCGGGGCCATCAGCTGCGCGCGCATGACCATGGCCATCGCGCCGCCGGCCAGGAAGAAGAAGAACGACGTGATTAGGTACAGGTGACCGATGATCTTGTGGTCGGTGGACGACAGCCACTCGGCCAGGATCGAGCCCTTGCGGTACGGGCGAGCCGCCACCGCGGTAACACCCGGCGCCGGCTGGTTGTAGGTGGTCACTGAGCACCCCCAGATGCGTTCTGCAGACTCTGCTGCGCCGTGATCCACGCCTTGAACTGGGCCGGGGTCACGATCTTGATCCGGAAGAGCATCCGGCTGTGGTAAAGGCCGCAGAGCTCCGAGCAGCGGCCGATGCTGTCGGGCCCGCCATAAAGGGTGCCGGTGGCCGTGACCTGGAAGTGGTTCGGGTGGCCAGGTATGACGTCACGCTTGAAGTCGAAGGGCAGAACCCAGAACGAGTGGATGACGTCGTTGGACGTCAGGTTGAACCTGACGGTCTCGTGGTCCGGGATCTCCAGCAGCGGCAGCTCGTTCTCGTTGCTGGTAGGGCCAAGGTTGCCGTTCCACATGTAGCCCAGCTCGGTGACACCGGCGGGCGAGTTCTTCACCGGGTACTGCGGGTACTGGAATTCCCAGCTCCACTGGAAGCCGGTCACGTTCACGACCACCTGGGGGTGCGGCGACAGCGCGTCGATCGTGTTCTCGTCCCTGGCGGTGAAGTAGAACAGCACGCCGACCATGATGAACGGGACGACGGTGTACAGGATCTCGACCGGCAGGTTGTACCTGACCTGGTGCGGGATCCGATCCCCGCGCTTGCGGTAGACGATCACCGCCCAGATGATCAGGCCCCAGACCACGAAGCCGACCGCGAGCGCGGCGATCCACGATCCCTGCCAGAGCGCCACGGTCAGCTTGGCCTGCGTGGTGAGCGGATTGCGCAAGCCGAGCCGCTCGACGTCAGTGGCGTTGCAGCCAGCCGTCATCGTTACCAGCGCGACGACGAGTGCGCTCGTCGGAAGCCAGCGCCGAGGCAGCCGCGCTTTCACCTCACGGCGCGGGGCCCGGTGCTTCCAAGCACGGGGAGTGGGACTCACAGATGGCCTTCCCAGCAATAAGTCCCGGCGTCAGCGGCCGGTTATGTTCGACGTCCTACAGCCTGTCGTGGAAACAGTACAACCCCAGGCTGCCACAGCTTGGGGTACCCCCGCCTCCGACCCGAAGATCTGCGACCCGGCCAGGGCGCGGCCCCCGACGGAGATCATCTCCAGCCGGCTTAGAGTCGTGCACGTGCCCTATTTCGACGCGGCCTCGGCCGAGCCGCTGCATCCGCAGGCGCGCGAGACACTCCTTGCGGCGCTGGCCGACGGCTGGGCCGATCCGGCCAGGCTGCACCGCGAGGGCAGGCAGGCCCGGCTGCTCCTGGACCGAGCCAGGGAGGCAGTGGCCGCGGAGCTTGGCTGCCGGCCAGACGAGTTGTCCTTCACCAGTTCAGGCACGCAGGCGGTACACCTGGCCGTGCTCGGCGCCGCCGCGGCCAGGCAGTCTGCCACCCGCGGGCCCGGCCATCTGGTTACCACCGCGGTGGAACACTCCAGCGTGCTCAACGCCGCCGACTGGCTCGCCCGCAGGTCCGGCACCGAGGTGACGACGACCGGCGTGGACAATCTAGGCCGCGCGGACCTCGCCGAGCTGGCGCAGGCACTGCAGCCGGGCCGTACGCTCCTCGCTTGCCTGCAGACCGCCAACAACGAGGTGGGCACGCTGCAGCCCCTCGCCGAGGCCATAGAAGCGTGCGCCGCCCGGCGGGTGCCGCTGCTCACGGACGCGGCGGCGTCGGCTGGCCGTGTCGCCATCCCGCCAGGATGGTCGCTGCTCGCCGCGAGCGCGAGGAAGTGGGGAGGCCCGGCCGGCGTCGGTGTCCTCGCGGTCCGCAAGGGGGTCCGCTGGCGCGAGCCGCTGCCCGCCGACGACAGGGAAAATCACCGGGTCCCCGGCTTCCCGAACGTTCCGGCCGTGCTGGCAGCCGCCACTGCCCTTACCGCCATAGGCACGGAACGGGGTGCGTCCGACGGCGCGCTCCGCGCGCTCACGGCCCGCATCCGCGCCGCGGTCCCCGAGCTGGTGCCAGACGCCGTGGTGCACGGCGACCCCGAGCGGAGACTGCCGCACATCGTGACGTTCTCGTGCCTGTACGTGGACGGCGAGGCCCTCGTCACCGAGCTGGACAGGGCAGGATTCTCGGTGTCCTCAGGCAGTGCCTGCGTCTCGGATACCCGACAGCCCAGCCACGTGCTGGCGGCCATGGGCGTGCTTACCCATGGCAATGTCCGGGTATCCCTTCCGCATGCCGCCACGCCACCGTCGGTCGAGGAGTTCCTTACCGTCCTGCCGCCGATCGTGGCCAGGGTGCGGGACACTGTCAGAGCGGCGAGCGGTTCGTAGCCCGCCGGGGCGAATCCGGTTCGTGGAGGTAATCGCGTGACCCCCCCACAGCGCGCAGTCGGCGTTCCCACACCAGTCCCGGCGCTCACCCTGAACGCACTGGGGAAGAAGTGCCCAATCCCGATCATCATGCTGGCCGACAGGATCCGGGACGTCCGGATCGGTCAGACCATCGCTGTGCTGGCCGACGACCCGGCGGCCAAGACCGACCTGCCGGCCTGGTGCGCGCTGAAGTCGCAGGAGTTCATCAGGGCCGACGATCTGCCCGCCGGTGTGGATGCCGACGGCCTGCCGCGGGCAGGCTGGGCATTTCTCGTCCGGCGCAGCTACTAGAGCTGATCCCGCGGCAAGCCGCGTAACCAGCTCCAGTCATGTGCCTTCCCGGGGGACGACCCCCCGTACCCCCCGCGGACAGCCGATCCCGCGGCAAGCCGCGTAACCAGCTCCAGTCATGTGCCTTCCCGGGGGACGACCCCCCGTACCCCCCGCGGACAGCCGATCCCGCGGCAAGCCGCGTAACCAGCTCCAGTCATGTGCCTTCCCGGGGGACGACCCCCCGTACCCCCCGCGGACAGCCGATCCCGCGGCAAGCCGCGTATTAGGGCTCGGTCTCCTCGACCGCGCGGAACCTGTCGCTGAACCTCGAATCAGACTCCCACCACGGGCGCGTGCCAGCTGGCCGCCCGTCTGCCGTCGCGGCGTTCTCCGGCGCGGTCGCCGCGGCTGCCTGGGTCGCGCCCGCCAGGGGTCGCTCCCCCGCCTGTGCTGCCACCTCGGCCGCGTCGAGCTCGGCGTCAATCACCTTGGCTTCGGCCTCGTCCTCGCGGATCATCTGGATGAGCTGCGCCGCGAGGAACGGCAGCCCGACAATGTCGCCGAATATCCACAACACGCCGCCGCCGAGCACCTGCGCGGTCGCCAGGTTCGGTCCCCAGGGCCGGGCCAGGACGTGGTAGTACGGGCCGGCCAGCAGGTTGTTGTCCGCGACCACCGCCAGGCCGAGCACCGCATCGCCGATCACCTCGGCGGCAGTGATCCACAGCGCCACCACGTACGGGTACGCCTTCGGCACCGGGTCGACACGTAGCAGTGTCCAGAAGAAGACGAGCCCTGGCGCCATCAGCGCGACGTGCGTAACCTGCGCGACCGCTACCGACCGGAATCCGGCCGCGTACCACGGCGTGAAGTAGATCAGGAACGGCGTGACCACCAGGACGAAGGTGGTGATCAGCGGGAACGTCAGCAGCTTGGCCGTGCGGCTGGAGATAGCGGACTCCAGCCGCGGCCCGAGCCGCGGCATGGTGGCGATGATCAGCGTCAGCGGCCGGCCGAGGGCCAGGAACAGGGGAATGACCAGCAGCAGCAGGATCGTCTGCACGGACCTGATGTAGAACAGGATCGGCGTGTACACGCCGACAAACGACATCGTCGCGATCGCGGCAAACCCGAGGCCGAGGCCGCAGAAGGCAATGATCCTTCCAGCGGGCCACGCCTGCCCGCCGCGGCGGATCCTGCGGACTCCGGCGAGGTAGCCACCGCCAAGCACCACGATAGCGCCCAGCGTCCACGGGTCGATGGTCCACGAGCTGAACGCCCGGGCGAAGGTTAGCTCCGGCGGGCCGTGATAAGCAGAGGCGAGCGCGGCGAGCATGTCGTCACGCTACCGCTCGCCTGCTGCTGGCCCGCACCGGGTCAGGGCGACCCGGTGCGAAATGACAGGCCCGCGAGCGCCCCTGGGCGACGGAACGAGTGCTGCGCGGAGAACCCCCGTTACCAAAAAATCAGCCGAAGTGTGCGGCCAGCTCGTCGGCGGCAGCCTGGCCGTAGGACTTGGCACAGCGCGCGGCTAGCTCGGCCGGGCTCAGCCTGTACTCCTGCGTGCCCGTCGTCTCGAGGACGTGCACCGCGACCAGGTTGCCCAGCTGCGCGGCCCGCTCGAAGCCGAGGTCCCAGGCGACCGCGGCCAGGAAGCCCGAGCGAAATGCATCGCCCGCACCCGTCGGGTCGACCGGGTTCACGTCGCGCACAGGGCCGACCACCACAGGGGCCTCGCCGGCCGCGTCCACCCGCGCGCCGTCGGAGCCGAGCGTGGTAATCCGCACGCCTACCTGGTCGGTCAGCTCGCCGGGACTCCAGCCCGTCTTGTGCTCGATCAGCGACGCCTCGTACTCGTTGCAGAACATGTAGGCGGCACCGCTGACCAGTTCGCGGATCTGTTCCCCGTCCAGGGTTGCCAGCTGCTGGGATGTGTCCGCCGCGAACGGGATCCTGTGCGCCTTGCACTGGCTGGTCATGCTGAGCATCGCCGCCGGGTTTCCGGCCCCGATCAGGACCAGGTCAACCTGGCCTGCCAGTCCGCCGAGGTCGATCTCGACGTCCTCGTTCATCGCCCCGGGGTAGAACGAGGCGATCTGGTTCAGGTCGGCGTCCGTGGTGCCGGTAAACCTCGCCGTCTGGTGCACGGCGGACTCGCGCACCCGGCTGGTATCCACGCCGTGCCGGTCCAGCCACTGCCGGTACTCGGTGAAGTCTGGTCCGACCGTGCCTACCAGCATCGGCCGCAGGCCCAGGCAGCCCAGCCCGAAGGCGATGTTGGCGGCGACTCCGCCGCGGCGGATCTCGAGCCCGTCTACCAGGAACGAGAGCGAGACCTTGTCTAGCTTGCCCGCCAGGAACTGGCTGGCGAAGCTGCCAGGAAAGGTCATCAGGTGGTCGGTCGCAATCGACCCGGTCACGGCGATACGCATGATGCCCTCCGAATGTCAGCCTCGCTGGCGCGCACAGATTACAGCCCCTGGCCGCTGCGGTCCGCGGCAGGCAGCCGAAAGCCCGGCCTGTCGCACGACCGGCCGGGCTGGCTAATGAGCTAGCTGATCAGGGATCAGTGGAACGAGTCGCCACAGGCGCAGGAGCCGGTGGCGTTCGGGTTATCGATCGTGAAGCCCTGCTTCTCGATCGTGTCCACGAAGTCGATCGTGGCGCCACTGAGGTAAGGAACGCTCATCTTGTCGGTCACGACCTTGACCGTGCCGAACTCGCTGACCACGTCGCCGTCCATCTGACGCTCGTCGAAGTACAGCTGGTAGCGCAGGCCCGAGCAGCCACCTGGCTGCACCGCGATGCGCAGTCGCAGATCGTCGCGACCCTCCTGCTTGAGCAGGCTGTCCACCTTCACCGCGGCGGCGTCGGTGAGCACGATCCCCTGGATAGCCGTCTCGTCCTGAACTGTCATCTGTGTTAGCTCCTGCGTCCGACTGGCAGCCGCCCCGATGGCACGGCTTCGTCTCCTGCAATGTCAACGATAATCCCCGCCGCCGCATTCCGGCCCCGCGGCTTGCGGCTCCGGCGGTCGCTGGGCATGTTTCGTCCGCAATGTAGCCCCTCCAGCGAAACATCGGGACTCCGGCCTGCGCCGACCTTTTTAAACTGATTTGTGGCTGCAGTTCCCAACGAAACGCACCGACCTGGGGGCTTCGCACCCCTCAGGTGTCGCGCCCGTCGGGGAGCGTCTAGGATAGGTATCGTCACTCAGACGATAAGTACCTGGGATCGGGGTATCCATGACTACGTCGACACGTCACGCCAGCGCCTCGCCGCAGGCCGGGCCTGGCCGCGCTCTGCCGCTGCTCGTCCTGGGCCACGAGGCCGATCCGGACAGTGAGCGAGGCGTACTGTGCCCAGGCGAACTGCCTCCGGCCAGCGACCCAGCACTGGTCACGCGGGCCCGCGCGGCCAGGAAGGCGCTCGGTGACCGTGCCTTCATCCTCGGTCATCATTACCAGCGGGACGAGGTCATCCAGTTCGCCGACGTGACTGGCGACTCGTTCAAGCTGGCCCGCGAGGCTGCGGCACGGCCGGCCGCGGAGTTCGTGGTGTTCTGCGGCGTCCACTTCATGGCCGAGTCCGCCGACATCCTGACCACGCCGCAGCAGCAGGTGGTACTGCCCGATCTCGCAGCTGGCTGCTCGATGGCCGACATGGCTACCTTCAACCAGGTCGAGGAATGCTGGGACGCTTTGGAGGACCTCGGCATTGCCGACCAGGTGATCCCGGTCACCTACATGAACTCGTCCGCCGATATCAAGGCTTTCACCGGCCGTCACGGCGGCACCATCTGCACCTCGTCCAACGCCAGCCGGGCCCTGAAGTGGGCGCTGGCCAAGGGCAGCAAGGTGCTCTTCCTGCCCGACCAGCACCTAGGCCGGAACACCGCGGTGCTCGAGCTTGGCCTGAGCCTGGACGACTGTGTGGTCTGGGATCCGCATGCCCCAGGCGAGACCGGCGGGCAGACCGCCGAGGCGCTCAGGGACGCGACTATGATTCTCTGGCGCGGCCATTGCTCCGTGCATGGCAGGTTCTCCCCCGAGTGCGTGAGCGAGGTCCGCAGCCGGGTGCCCGGTGTGAACGTGATCGTGCATCCCGAGTGCGTTCACGAGGTGGTCCTCGCTGCCGACCAGGTCGGCTCGACCGAGAAGATCATCTCGACCATCCAGCGTGCCCCGTCCGGCTCGGCGTGGGCGATCGGTACCGAACTGAACCTGGTACAGCGGCTCGCCGCGGCCAACCCGGACAAGACGGTCGTTTTCCTCGACAAGACCGTCTGCTACTGCTCGACCATGAACCGGATCGACCTGCCGCACCTGGTCTGGGCGCTGGAATCGCTAGTCGCCGGCCAGGTGCCGAACCGGATCACGGTGGAAGAGCAGACCGCGGCGCAGGCGCGGGCCGCGCTGGAGCAGATGCTCGCCCTGCCGTTATCAGCGCTCGCCGCCTGACCGGCCCGGCACGTCACGGCTCCCGGCCCAGGACGTCAGTAACCTTCCAGTTGCATGGGGTCAGACCGGGACAAATTGGCGCTCGAAAAGGCTGCAACTGGAAGGTTATGGGCTGACGGGCCGGAGGTGGCTGGCTTCTGGTGCCTGGCGCGGCTACATGCCGGGCGCGCCCCAGATCGGCATCCACCGGCTCAGGTCCGGCTCGACCTTGAGGTCGTCGCCAAGCACGCCGCGGATCTGCAGCTCCAGCGCGTTATCCCGGCGCTCGCCCGACAGCGGTGCGAACGGGTAGAACGTGCCGCGCTTGTACAGGTACACCAGACCGAGCGATCGGCCGCCAGAATCCCGGCAGGCCAGGATCGTGCAGAGCAGCTGCGGGCCGAAGCCGCCAAGCTCCAGCGAGGAGTTCACCGCGTGGAGGTCAGTGACCAGCCCCTCGGCATCGTCGGGCGAGTGCTTGGAGACCAGCCAGGTAAACCGGTAGGAGTCGGTCGACACCTCGACGGGCGTGCTGTCCTTGCCCATGTTGAGCAGGTCCTGGACATTCTTCTCGATGTCGCCGAACGCCTTGCCCTCGGCGGCGCGGAAGCACACGGAGCCGACACCTGTAGGCCGGAAGTCGCTGCCCGCCTCCAGCGTCAGCAGGGCGCCGGGCAGCGCGAACAGCTGATCCAGGTTCGGCGGCACCGGCTTCGTGCGGCCGAGCAGCGTGTCCAGGAATCCCACTGTTACCCCTACCTCCCGCTGACTCGGCCCGCCCCGCTGCCAGGCCCAGCCTAGGGGCCAGCCAGCGGAACGGGCCGCGACGCTACTTGCTGAGCTGCTTGGAGATCTTGTCGAGCTGCGCCAGCCTGTGCTCCAGCGAGGGGTGAGTGGAGAATATGGCTGACAGGTTCTGCTGGCCCGCCCGCCTGGCGATCGCCGGGGCAAAGAAGAACGCGTTCAGCGGCTCGGCCGCGCGCAGGTCCTTCGTCGGGATCTTGCCCATGTCGCCGGTCACCTTCACCAGCGCGCTGGCCAGTGCCGACGGCTGCCCGGTGAGCAGTGCCCCGGACCGGTCAGCGGACAGCTCCCGGTACCGGGACAGCATCCTGATCAGCAGGAAGCTGACCGCGTAGACCACCATGCTGAGCAGCATGATCGGGATGATGAGCAGGGCGCTCTGGCTGTTGTTGCCGCCGCGGCCGCGGCCGCCACCGCCGAACAGCTCGGAGTAGAACGCGAACCGCACCATCAGCGCCGCGATGATCCCGAGCAGCGAGGCCACGGTCATGACCGCGACGTCCTTGTGCGCGACGTGCGACATCTCGTGCGCCAGCACGCCCTCAAGCTCGTCGTTGTCTAGCTTGTCGAGGATGCCCTTGGTTGCGCAGAGGACGGCCACCTTGCTACTGCGCCCAGTCGCGAAGGCGTTCGGCATCGAGGTCGGCGCGATCGCCACCCGCGGCTTGGGCATGTCAGCCAGCGCGCACAGGCGGTCCACGATGGCATGCAGCCGGGCCGCATCCGGCGAGTCATTCGGGCTCACCAGCCGCGCTCCCGAGGTGCGCAGCGCGATCTTGTCGGACCAGTAGTACGACCCGACCGCGGAGCCAACGCCGATCAGCGCGGCGAAGATGATCAGGACATCGGGACTTGTCGAGCCACCGTTGCGGTGGGCATACGCGTCGATCAGGACGACGATCGCAGCACCAAAGCCGACGAAGAGCAGTCCCATCAGGAACATGGTCGCGCCCATTCGCGCGATCAAGCCCGGGTCGGACGCGTAGCGAGTGCGCGCCATCGGCGCCGCCTCCCTTTCCTGGGGGCCGACTCTGCGGGCCACCCGTTACTTCATTACACATCATGTAGAGCAGTGCTCAGAGTTAAGTGAAAAGTCTCTGTGAACTGCCTGAAAGCTCGCTGCCACTGAGCAACGTCCATCTAATGCAACGCACTCGCGACCGTACTCGTTCCCGAGAAAGGTCGAAGTTAACCCGGTATGAGGCCTTCGTCGGTCAGGAGCTTGCGGACGTCGGCCATCGTCGCGTCCGACTGCGGGACGATCAGCCCGGACGGCTCGAGGGTGTCAGGATCGGCCGGCGAGCCGACTTCCCTTATCCGGCCGAGCAGGGCTTCCAGGGTGGCTCGGAATCCCGGCTCGTCGTTGCGCTCCACCGCCGCTTCGAGCTCGCCGTCCAGCTGGTTGAGTTCCTCGACCGCTGACTCGGGCACCTCAAGCTGACCCTCGCCCAAGATGCGTACGATCATTCGCCGTCACCCGCCTGCTCGACCACCTGAGCGGTGGCAGGCTCCACATCCGGCGTCCCGGCCTGTGCGCCCTCGATCTGCTTGGGCGCGCTGCTTGCCAGCTCAGCCTTCATCCGCTCCAGCTCATTGTCGACGCCGTGGGTGGCTCCCATCCGGTCAAGCTCGGCCTGGATGTCGTCGCGCGGGCCGCCGACCATGTCGTCGAGCGCGCCAGACGCCATCAGTTCGTCGATCGCGCCCGCCCTGGCCTTCATCTGCTCGGTCTTGTCCTCGGCCCGCTGAATGGCCATGCCGACGTCGCCCATTTCCTCGGATATGCCAGTGAAGGCCTCGCTTATCCGGGTCTGAGCCTCGGCGGCGGTGTATGTGGCCTTGATGGTCTCCTTCTTGGTACGGAAGGCGTCCACCTTCGCCTGCAGGCGCTGCGAGGCGCCGGTCAGCTTCTCTTCCTCCCCCTGCAGCGACGCGTACTGCACTTGCAGATCGCTCAGCTGAGCCGTGATCCCGGCCTTGCGCTGCAGTGCCTCGCGGGCCAGGTCCTCGCGCCCGGCGGCCAGCGAGTCCCTGGCCTGCCTGTCCAGCTTGTCTGCCGACTGCTGCAGCTGGTTGACC
Organism: uncultured Actinomycetota bacterium; assembly: GCA_963719765.1. GTDB lineage: Bacteria > Actinomycetota > Actinomycetes > Streptosporangiales > Streptosporangiaceae > JAJYUU01. Next base: position 166,282 of record CAVRCW010000005.1, on the reverse strand, counting down.
TGCAGTTCTACCCGCTTGCGCGAGGTCGCGACGTCGGCCACGCCACGCCGGACCTTCTGCAGCAGTTCCAGCTGCTGCTGATAGGAGTAATCCAGGGTCTCGCGCGGATCTTCCATCTTGTCGAGCGCCTTGTTGGCCTTGGCCCGGAAGACCAGCTGGACCCGCTTCATGACGCCCATGGGCGCGACCATCCCCTCGTCGGAATCCGCTGCCGCGGCGCGCGTCCGGGGTCGCGGACTAACGCCGGGAATAGGCATCGGACATATTGTCGGCAGATCTTGCCTCCACCCTACGACGTTGCAACGCGGCCCGTCATCACAGAGTGCCCGCTCTATGCTGGCCGACCGGCTTTCCGCGGCTGGTCACATGCCGCCGACAACTGCCTCGGCCGGTCCCCACGCGCGCCACGCCCTGGCGGCGGGCGGCCACTTGCCGCCCGTGAGTCGGTCGCAGGCCGACGCGGCCTACTCGCGACGGCTTGCCGAGTGGCAAAACCGGCTGGCCAGGTGCGGAGTTCTGCGTCGTTCGTCCCGGTAGGCTGTGACCGTGTTCCGACGACGCTCCACCGATACCGGCCCGCTCGACACCGACCTGTCCGAGCAGGACTCCGCAGCGCCCGACGCTGATGAGCAGGCCAGGTCCAGTTATACGCCGAAGAAGGCCGCGCCCACTCCCAAGCGGAGCCAGGCGGAGGCCAGCCGCCGCGGGCCGTACCAGGCTCCTGCCGACCGTAAGGCGGCGCTCCAGCAGGGCAAGCAGCGGGACCGCGCCAGCCGCGCCCAGCGGGCGCAAGCCCTGCAGCGAGGCGAAGACTGGGCGCTGCCACCCAAGGACCGCGGACCGGTGCGGACCCTGGCCAGGGACGTGGTGGACTCCAGGCGTGGCCTGTCCGAGTGGTACCTGCTCGCCGTCATCCCGATCTTCGTCCTGATCTTCCTGCCCTCGTCCAACGTGAAGGTGATCGCCGACGTCCTGGTCCTGGCGATCCTGGTCATCGTGGCCAGCGAGGGCTACTTCGTGGGGCGGAAAGCCAAGCGGCTCGCGCAGGAGCGCTTTCCTGGCCAGAGCACCCGAGGCATCCAGGTGTATGCGGCCATGCGCGGAACCCAGATGCGCAAGCTGCGTATTCCCAAGCCCAGGGTCAGTCCCGGCGACAAGATCTGATCCGGGCCGGCTCTGGCTGTATGACCAGCTGCGTGGCCTCGGTCGCGGCGTGACCCGCTCCGGTCCCCTGATCGGCGGGACCACTAGGTTGTCTCAGCATGGAATACCGTCATCTCGGCCGCAGCGGCCTCAAAGTCAGCGAGATTGCCTACGGCAACTGGATCACCCACGGTTCCCAGGTGGAGGAGGACGCGGCGCTTGCCTGTGTCAGCGCAGCGCTCGACGAGGGCATCACGACCTTCGACACCGCGGACGTTTATGCACAGACCAGGGCCGAGTCGGTGCTCGGCAAGGCACTGCATGGCGTGCGCCGGGAGTCGCTCGAAATCTGCACCAAGGTCTTCTGGCCGACCGGCAGCGGAGCCAACGACCGCGGCCTGTCCCGCAAGCACATCATGGAGTCCGCGCACGCCTCGCTACGGCGGCTGGGCACAGAATACGTCGATCTGTATCAGGCTCACCGGTTCGACCACGAGACCCCGCTGGAGGAGACGCTCCGCGCCTTCGACGACCTGGTCCGCCAGGGCAAGGCGCTCTACATAGGCGTATCGGAGTGGCGGGCAGAGGAGATCTCGGCAGCGCTCAAGATCGCCGCGGAACTCGGCCTGGACCGGATCGTGTCCAACCAGCCGCAGTACAACATGATCTGGCGCGTCATCGAATCGGAGATCGTGCCGCTGTGCGAGCAGGAAGGCATCGGCCAGATCGTCTGGTCGCCGATCGCGCAGGGCGCGCTGACCGGGAAATACCTGCCCGGCGCCGCGCCGCCCGCGGGGTCTCGGGCAACTGATGAGAGCGGGTCGCGGTTCATCTCGAACCTCCTCACCGACGACATCTTGTCCAGGGTTCAGCAGCTGAAGCCGGTAGCCGAGCAGGCCGGCCTCACCCAGGCCCAGCTGGCGGTCGCCTGGACGCTGCAGAATCCGAACGTCTCGGCCGCGATCGTCGGTGCCACCAGGCCCGAGCAGGTACGCGAGAACGTGAAAGCCTCGGGCGTGCGTCTCGACCAGGCCGTGCTGCGGCAGATTGACGAGATTCTCGGCGGCGTGGTGATCACCGACCCCGCGCAGACAGCCAGCCCGCCAAGGCGCCAGTAACGGCGCCGCGCTGACCGTCCCGCAGTCGCGATCGGAGCTACTCCTCGGCCGGGTGCAGGCTCATCGGACCGTACTCGACCCGGCCATCCTCGGTCAGCGATACCTGGTCAACTCCGGCCTTGACCAGACTCGGCCAGTGCTCACCAAGCCAGCTTTCGGCGTCGCCCTGACTGCTCCACGTCTCCTTCAGCAGGTCACGCGCTGGTACGACCGTGCCATCTTCCTTCTCCAACTGCCAGGTCCAGGTCATCTCACGCCTTGCATAGCTAAGATCGAGGCCGGCTCTCGGCGGGCCCATCGTAACCAACCTCATCTCGCGGGCAGGGCAGTGGACGCGCTCCTCATCGGCACTGGCGGCGCGCGCGGCTGGCCGCAGCCCGGCTGCTCGTGCGCCTCCTGCATGCGGGCCAAGGCGGCAGGCATCCGCCGGGCACCTGGCCGAGTTCTTATCGACGGCGTCCTGACCATCGGCCCCGGCGGGGTCCCGGCAAGAAGGCAGGAGACGAGCCACGACGACCGCCAGCATCGGGTCGTGCCCGTACCCGGCGGCTGGGACATCACCGGGCCAGCCGGGGACCGTGCGCTGGTAGCGGCGGGACCGGGCGCTGCGCCTGAGCCGCCTGCCGGTACCGCGCCTTTCGACCTGGCACTGCTCGACCTGCTTGCCTGGCCCGCCCAGCTAGGGCTGCTGCGCGCTCGCGGGCTGATCCGCCAGCGCACGTCGGTGGCCGCGCTGTACACAGACCACCGGATTAGCTCTGCGCATGAGATGGCACGCAGATGTGCGCTGTGGGGCGTCAGCGCGGGCAGTGACGGACAGCTGCTTACCGGCCCGGCGCCTGGGCCTGGGCCGGGCGAACCGGCCCGGCCGCACCGCACGCTGATCCTCGGCGGTGCCAGGTCCGGCAAGTCCAGCGAGGCTGAGCTCAGGCTCGCTGCCGAGCCTTCGGTGACCTATCTCGCCGCCGGGCCCTGGGCGGATGACTCGTGGGCCGACCCGGATGGCAAGCCCGACACCGAGTGGGCAACACGGGTGGCGGCCCACCGCGCGGCCAGGCCCGCCTGGTGGCGTACCGAGGAGAGCCTGGACCTAGCGGGCGCACTTCGCCGCGAGACGGGAGCTCTCCTGATTGACGGGATCGGGACCTGGCTGGCCGCCGTTATGGACCACGCGGGGGCGTGGACGCAACCCAGGCCGCGCCCGGCAGGCCAGGCGAACCCGGCAGACCAGGCGAACCCGGCAGGTCACGCGAACCCGGCAGACCAGGCAGGTCAGCCGAATCCGGATTCAGCAGATCCAGCAGGCTCCCCCGATCCGCAGAGCCTGATCTCCGCGAGGATCGACGAGCTGATCGAGGCCTGGCGGCACACCAGCGCGCTGGTCGTCGCGGTCACGGACCAGGTCGGCTCGGGTCTCGTGCCCGCCTACCCGGCAGGACGCATTTTCAGGGATCAGCTCGGCTGGCTCAACCAGCGACTAGTTACCGAGTCTGACCTGAATTTGCTAGTGGTGGCGGGCCGCGCCATGACCTTGCCTGCCTGACCTGAACCATCACCATCCGGGGCTTGCGACCGCGAACGGCACAAGATGGGTCCGCGAAGCTGTTAAGTTCTATGCGCTAGCACTCTGATCAGGACTATCCTTCGCGGCTCGGTCCTGGCTCAGCCTCGTGATCAAGGTGGTGACGACATTGACGCGCGTTGTCGTCGTTGGTGACCTAATGACGGACACGGTCGCGCATGCGTCCCTGGCACTAGCCAGGGGCAGTGACACGCCGGCCACGGTGACCATGCACGGCGGCGGCTCCGGGGCGAATATCGCGGCCTGGCTTGCCGTCGACGGCGCCGAGGTGGCGTTCGTCGGCCGGCGGGGCGCAGATATCGCCGGCCGGAACCGGGACATGGAGCTGATGGGCTACGGCGTCGATGCCCGGCTGGTGATGGACCCGGAACGGCCGACCGGCACCTGCGTGGTGATGGTGACACACAAAGGCGACCACACCATGCTGTCCGACCCTGGCGCCAACGCTGCCCTGTCCCATGAGGACCTGCCCAAGGACTTGTTCACTCCCGGCGGCCACCTGCACGTGTCCGGCTACACCCTGCTGAACGCTGGCTCCCGGCAGGCGGTCCTGGCGGCGCTGAGTCATGCAGACCGAGCAGGTATGTCGATCTCTGTCGACGGCGCCTCGTCCGCGCCGCTGGAGCGCGTCGGCGCCGAGCCGTTCCTGCAGCTGACCAACGGCGCCACCCTGCTGTTCGTCAATGCGGCCCAGGGCAAGGTGCTGACCGGACGGGACGATCCCGGCCAGGCCGCCAGGGTGCTGAACGCCTGGTACCCGCACGTGGTGATGAAGCTCGGCGCCGACGGCGCGATGATGTACTCCAACGGCCGTCCAGATCCGGTCAGGGTCCCGGCCCAGCCGGTCGAGCGGGTCATCGACGGGACCGGGGCAGGCGATGCGTTCTGCGCCGGCTTCCTCCCGGCCTGGCTGGACAACAAGCCGCCAGGCGAAGCCCTGGCCAGCGGCTGCCGGCTGGCCGCCCGTGCGCTCAGTCTCGTGGGCGCCCGCCCGCTGCTGTAGGCGCTCACCAGGGCGAGGCGATGGGCGGCCTATCTGTGCCCGGCCAGTTCGTGCTCGTGACCGCGGTCCCCGCTGCTCCGGCTTCCTCGTGCGACCGCGCTCGGCAATTAAAGACGCTGCTGCGGCGGTTAGCACCTACCGGGTAGCGGCGGCCGGCAGGGCCGTCGTGCGCCGAACGTCCCCTCTAGAATTCTCTGCATGATCGCAAGCTCGGCGCGCACGGCGTGCATGACTGCCAGATGACGTCCTACCTCGATCAGCTGTTCTCGCTCGCGGGCCGCGTCGCAGTCGTCACCGGCGGCAGTTCCGGGATCGGCCGCGGCATCGCGCTCGCGCTCGGCCAGGCCGGCGCGGCGGTGGTCCTCATCGCGCGCGGCAAGCGCAACCTCGAAGACACGGTCGCCGAACTGCAGGCGGCAGGGTGCCAGGCCGCCGCGGTCAGCGCGGACCTGGGCGACCGCACAGATGCCGACCGAGCCGCCGGCGACGCGGAGATGCCGTTCGGCCCGCCGGACATCCTGGTGAACTGCGCGGGCCTGAACCTCCGGCCGCCGCTGGCCGAGCTCACCGTCGACCAATGGGACCAGCTCGTGGCCGTCAACCTGACCGCGCCCTTCCTACTCGGCCAGCGCTACGGCCCGCAAATGGCCGCCCGCGGCTGGGGCCGGATCATCAACATCACCTCCCAGCAGGCCGACCGAGCGTTCGCCAACAGCGGCGGGTATGGCGCGACGAAGGGCGGCGTCGCCTCGCTGACCAGGTCCCAGTCCGAGGCATGGGCCGCCCGTGGCGTGTGCTGCAATGGCATCTGCCCGGGCTTCGTGATGACGCCGCTGACGGCGGAGGTATCCGCTAACCCGGTCATGACCGCCGCGCTCGCCGCTCGCACCATGGTCGGCCGCAACGGGCAGCCGGCCGACTTCGCCGGAGCAGCCGTGTTCCTGGCCAGCACTGCCAGTGACTACGTCACTGGCCAGATGATCCGCGTCGACGGCGGCTTTTCCGCCACCTGAGGGGCGGACGATCCGACGGCGAGGCAGCGCCACGGACTGGCCCGCCACCCCGCACGGCGCGCCACCCCGCACGGCGCGCCAGCCCGCGCGGCGCGCCGGCCCGCGCGGCGCGAGCATGAACGCCGCCGGGGCGGCACAATGACGGCATGGCCAGACGCACCACGACAACTCCATCCGGCGGCCGCGGCGCAGGCGGTCGCGGCCGCGGCTCAGGCACCGACGTAGACGACGCCGAGTTCGAGGAGAACATCGTCGACATCGACGTCACCGACGAGATGCGCGGCAGCTACCTCGAGTACGCCTATTCGATCATCTACCAGCGGGCGCTCCCGGACGCGCGGGACGGCCTCAAGCCGGTGCAGCGCCGGATCCTGTACCAGATGAGCGAGATGGGGCTGCGGCCCGATCGCGCGCATGTCAAGTGCGCCCGTGTGGTCGGCGATGTCATGGGCCGCCTGCACCCGCACGGCGACGGGGCCATCTACGACGCACTGGTCCGGATGGCCCAGCCGTGGGCGATGCGGCTTCCCCTGGTCGACGGCCACGGCAACTTCGGCTCGCCTGACGACGCCCCCGCCGCGTACCGGTACACCGAGGCGCGGCTAGCCGCGGCCGCGATGGAGATGACGACTTCGCTCGACGAGGACACGGTCGACTTCATCCCGAACTACGACGGCACGGAGACTCAGCCCGAGGTGTTGCCGGCCGCGTTCCCGAATCTGCTGGTTAACGGAGCGGCCGGCATCGCCGTCGGGATGGCGACCAACATGGCTCCGCACAACCTGGGCGAGGTCGTCGCCGCCGCCAGGCACCTGATCGCGCACCCCGACGCCGACCTCGAGACGCTGATGCGGTTCGTGCCAGGCCCAGACCTGCCGACCGGCGGCAAGATCGTCGGGCTGGACGGCATCCGGGAGGCGTACGAGAGCGGGCGCGGCATCTTCCGCACTCGGGCCACCGCCAGGATCGAGAAGATCACCCCGCGCCGGACGGGGATCGTCATCACCGAGCTGCCATACGCTGTCGGCCCTGAGCGGGTCATACAGCGAATCAAGGACCTGGTGCAGGCCAGGAAGCTCAACGGCATCGCTGACCTCAAGGACCTCACCGACAGGCATCACGGCATGCGGCTGGTCATCGAGGTACGGTCCGGCTTCGTACCCGAGGCCGTACTGGAGGAGCTTTACCGGCTGACGCCGATGGAAGAGACATTCGGCATCAACAACGTCGCGCTCGTGGACGGCCAGCCGCGCGTGCTCGGGCTGCGTGACCTGCTGCAGATCTACGTCGACTTCAGGATCGAGGTCGTCAGGCGCCGCACCGCGTTCCGGCGCGGCAAGCGCGAGGACCGGCTGCACCTGGTCGACGGGCTGATCATCGCGCTGCTGAACATCGACGAGGTCATCCAGGTCATCCGCACCAGCGACGACGCCGCGGCCGCCAAGGAGCGGCTCGTGTCGGTCTTCGATCTGACGCAGATCCAGGCGCAGTACATCCTGGACACCCCGCTGCGCCGGCTGACTCGCTACGACAAGCTAGAGCTGGAGCGCGAGCAGGAAACGCTGCGAGCGGAGATCGCCGAACTGACCGCGATCCTGGACTCCGAGCAGCGCCTGCGTGAGCTGGTGTCGTCCGAGTTGGCGGCCGTGAGCGAGAAGTTCGCCACCCCGCGCCGCACCGTACTGCTCGAAGGCACCGGCGCGACCAGGACCGCGGCGGTCTCGCTGGAGGTCGCGGACGAGCCCTGCACCGTACTGCTGTCCTCGGCCGGCCTGCTGGCCCGCACCGCCGCCGCCGCGCCACAGCCCAACGGCCAGGCCGCCCTGGCTCTAGGCGATACGGACGGGGAACGGGCCACGTCCTCGCCACCGGAGTCCGCCGCGGCCAGCCGCGGCCCGCGGGCTGCCCACGACGTCATCGTGTCTGCGGTTTCCTCGACCACGCGCGGCACGATCGGCGTACTTACCTCGGCCGGCCGCCTGATCCGGCTCGGCGTGCTCGAGCTGCCCGCGCTGCCGCCGAGCGCGCACTCGCCCGCGCTGTCCGGCGGTGCCCCGGTCGGCGAGTTCGTGACGACAGGGCCCGGCGAGACCGTGGTCGCGCTCGTGGCCGCGGATGCGCTCGGGGCCGGCCTCGCCATCGGCACCGAGCAGGGCGTGGTCAAGCGGGTCGCACCCGACTACCCGCAGAACGCCGCCGACTTCGACGTGGTATCGGTCAAGGACGGCGACCGCGTGGTCGGTGCCGTCCAGCTGGCCGACGAGGATCAGGAGCTCACGTTCATCACCAGCGACGGGCAGCTGCTGCGCTTCCCCGCGTCTTCTGTCCGGCCGCAGGGCAGGGCCGCGTCCGGCATGGCCGGGATCCGGCTGGCGGCGACGGCCAAGGTCATCTGGTTCGGCGCGGTGGACCCGGCCGCGGGTGTGCGAGAAGCAGCAGCCGGCGGCCCCGCCGCCGGGCCGGTCGTGGTGACGGTGGCCGGAGCGGCCGGCGCGCTGCCCGGCACAACGGCGGCGACGGTCAAGGTGACGCCGTTCGCTGAGTTCCCGCCCAAGGGGCGCGCGACCGGCGGAGTGCGCTGCCACCGATTCCTCAAGGGCGAGGATGCGCTGGTACTGGCCTGGGCGGGACCCGGGCCTGCCCGCGGCGCCACCGCGGCGGGTACGCCGGTGGACCTGCCGCCACCGGTAGGCAGGCGGGACGGTTCCGGCGAGCGAGTCAGGCATCCGCTCGCCGCGATCGGCGGTACCGCACCTGGCTGACGCCGGCCCCGCGCCTGATGTGCAGCTAGTTCATCGCGATTGCTGACCCGCCGCCGCCGAGCCCGAAGCCAGTCAGCCTTAGATGCAGTAGAAATCTTGTGCAAGTTTCCTACTGCATATTCGTCAGGTACTTAGGCACTCAGAGTGCGCTGAGAGTGCGGGCTCGGCTGCCGCGCGGGCCGGGTCTGCAGGCTGTTCGGTAAGGAGCGCAGGCCACTGGAGGTCCTGTGCCAACCCCGTGACAGCGGGGTCAGACCTTGGAGGAGCCTGATGGGATCCAGCAATTCCGGGCGCGTGCGGCGGCTCGTCATCACGGCCGTGATCGCGGCCGGGCTAGGCGGTGGCGTGGCGAGCGTGGCCCTGGCGTCCACCGGCGGCTCGGCGAGCCCGAGCACTACGTCCACCCACACTGCGACCACGTCGTCGGCGACTCCCGCAGCGGGATCGAGTTCGGCGCCATCGAGCACGAAGCCATCGGGCAGCCCGGCGCCAGGGTCGATGGGTACTCATCACTGCACGCACATGAGCGGCTCGAAGGGCGCGGGCACGAGCAGTTCCTAGCGTCCCCCCACGGCTGCTCCGCGGCCGGCAAGACACAGCGATCACGCGGGATCCGGCGCCGCCCGGCACCGGATCCCGCGGCTGCACCGCCGACGGCCGGTCCCGCGCGCCGGGCGGCCGGCGGCTCGGTCGCGAACCTGCCAGGGTGCGTGCCGTTGCTATGGCCATGGCCATGCCTCCGTCACACACCCCACCGGCCTGACCGGCGCCGGGATGGCGCCAGCGGCCGAATGGCTATGCCGCATGGGCGGTCGGCGCAAGTCTTAAAAAATCTCTCTTCGAACCGTAAAAAGCTACTCAGTACCGCATCGAATGTGTTGAATGGCCTTTGGCGGCCATTCCTTGCGGCTGTCATGCCGAGCCGGGCCGCGAGCGCGGAACGTCTCCAGAGCCGAGGAGATCGCGTGCGCCCCATCCTGCGTAAGCGCGGCGCGCTGCCAGCTGGCCTTGCCGCAATTGCCGTACTTGCCGGCTCTGCCCTGGCAGCCCCGGCGCTGGCATCCGGCCCGGCACCGGTCTCGTCCGCCGCCGCCTTACCTGACGGCACTGGGCCAGGTGCGGCGGCGCGACCGGTGCTCCTGATTAACGGTGACGAGCTGATGGCCAGACCCACGCCTGGTGGCGGCCGCGCGATCACGCTGCTGCACCCGGCGGGCACTACCGACAGCGTCATCGGCCTGAAGCTAGGCAGCCTGTCCGACGAAATCCCGGCGGACGCACTGCCCTATCTCGGCCGTGGGCTCGATCCGAGCCTGTTCGACCTGACGGCCCTGCAGCGGACCGAGAAAGCCGGCCGCCTGCCGCTGCGGGTGAGCTTCCAGGGCAAGGTGCCGGCGCTGCCCGGCGTGAAGATCACCCGAGTCGCGGCCGGAAGCGCGGAGGGCTACCTGACCGCGTCGTCGGCCAAGACCTTCGGCGCCGCACTCGCGCGGCAGTTCCGTGCCGATCACGCCAGGGCCAGCTATGGCACGGACGGCCTGTTCGCGCACGGGGTGGACATCGCCCTGGCCGGGGCCGCCGCGCCAGCCAGTGTCGTGCGCCCGGATTTCCTCATGCACACGCTGACCGTGACCGGAACAGACCTATCCGGCGGGCGGGACAACGGCGATCTGGTATGGGTTTTCAACGCCGGCGATGTGAATAAGTTCGGCGACCCGATCGAGTCCAGCAACTTCTTCTACCACGGCGTCGCCAAGTTCAGCGTGCCGGCAGGCACCTACTGGGCGATCGGCGACTTCTTCAACTTCAGCGGCAACAGTGCCTCGGAGCGCCTTGCGGTCCTGCCCCAGTTCGCCGTCACCCGGAACACCACCGTGCACGTCGCCGAGCGAGCCGCCTCCAGCGAGATCACCACAGCCACCCCGCGGCCTGCCGTTACCCAGATTGTCAGCCTTCAGCTGATACGGGGCGGCCTGCATGGCACATCCAACAGCTTCACCTGGTCTGACATCGGCCTGAGCCTGTGGGTCAGCCCGACGACGCGCAAGCCGACAGTCGGCACGCTGCATTCCTTCACGTCGGCAACGCTGACGTCCCCGCCAGGAGCGTCGGGGCCGCCGTACGCCTACAACCTGGACTACGCCGGTGCCGACGGGATCATCCCCACCCAGCATTACGTGGCCCAGCCCGCCAGCCTGGCGACACTCAACGAGCAGTACTACCAGGACGTGGGTACGGCCGGAGCCTGGTCGGACTTCGGCGGCTTCGCCGCGCAGGTCGCGAGCATCCTCTTCTCCATTGACCTGCCGCTGAGTCTGCCCGGCCTGCAGACCCAGTACTTCTCGGCTGGCCCGGCCGTGCTCTGGTCCAGTTCCTATTCCGAATTCAACCCCGAGAACTACTTCCCGTGGGGCGGTCAGGGCGATGACAGCTTCCGGACTTTGCCCGCTGGCCAGCAGCAGACCGTGGCCTGGAACCGCTATCCGCTGCATCCGCAGCCCGATGTCAGCCCCGGCGGTCTCGGCGGCAGGCTGTTCCCGCTGCTGCCGTCCGCGTTCAGGGTCGGTGACACGCTGGAGCTGAACACGACGCCATTCAGCGACAACCAGCCGGGGCACCTGGGCGCCGGCTTCTCCGTCGGCCCTGGCGCCACGGTTTCCGGTAGCTACCAGATCGACCAGAACGGCGCCAGGATTGCCAGCGGAAACGCGGTCAACGGCATTCCCGCTGTCCGGCTGAGCTCGAAGCCCTCGGTGCTCAGGTTCACCCTGAACGCGGCGCTTACGGGCCCATTCCCACTGTCCACGAGCAGCCAGACGGTGTGGATGTGGCGGAGCACGCGCCAGCCCAAGGCCACGGTGCCTGCCGACTGGTACTGCGGATTCGTCCTGGTCAGGCAGGAGTACGAGCTGCTCAGGCAATGCGCGGTGCAGCCTATGATGACCCTCGATTACCAGGTGCGGGGGCTGGCGCTGACCGGGTCAACGGCACCTGGCGACCAGGTGATCAATTTCAGCGTGGGCCACCTCCAGGTCGCTAAGGCGACGGCAATTAACCGAGCAAGCGTCCAGGTCTCCTACAACGACGGCCAGAGCTGGCTGGACGTACCGGTAACCGCGCTCGGCGGAGGGAACTTCTCCGCCGCCTTCACCGCCCCCGGCGGCGTCGACGTGACACTGCGCGTCACCGCCACCGATTCGGCCGGCGACTCCATCAGCGAGACCATCCTGCGCGCCTATGGCGTGAGTTTCTGACCAGCGAACAGGGGGCAGGGCCGATGAAAATCTTCGCCACCGCCAGGTCGAGGCGAAGCCGCGGCGGCCGCCGGGCCGGCGTGGCCGTAGTCAGCGCGATTGCGTTTGCCGGGCTGTTGGCTGGCCCGGCCGCAGCAGCGGTGTCGCACCCGGCCAGCATGTCCCTGGCCCGGCACGCGCGGCCGGACCCGGCGCTCGGGCTGCGCCCGGCCTGCCCGGCGGCCCCGGCTGGCTACGACCGCTGCTTCGTCCTGTACCAGCCCCAGACGGCCGTTAACCGAGCCATCACCGCGGGGCTCACCGGCGCCGTGACCCGGCCGCGCGGCTGGGGAGCGCGCGCGCTTGAGGCTGCCTACAAGCTGCCTGTGGGCCGAGAGTCTCACCAGACGGTGGCGGTATCGATCGCCTACAACACTCCCAGACTTGCCCACTACCTGGCGGTTTACCGCAAGTACTTCGGCCTGCCAGCTTGCACGGTGAAAAGCGGGTGCTTCCGGCAGGTAAACCAGTTCGGCAAGGCGTCCCCGCTGCCGCCGTCGGGCCTGGGCAGCGGCTGGGATCTGGAAGTGACGCTAGACGTGTCGATGATCTCGGTCGCCTGCCCGCACTGCAAGATTCTGGTGGTCGAAGCGACCAACCCAGGCGCCGGGGCGATGGCCAAGACTGACGACACCGCCGCCCGGCTCGGCGCGCAGGTGATCAGCAACAGCTACGGGCAGCGGGAGAACGGTTTCGCGCTGGCGTATGCGAAGGGCTACGACCATCCCGGTCACACCATCGTCGTCGCAGCGGGCGACAACGGCTTCACCGCTGCCAACTTCCCCGCCGACCTGGCCACGGTCACCGCTGTCGGCGGCACCGAGCTAGCCAGAGCGCACACCAAGCGCGGCTGGACGGAGGCAGTCTGGAACAGCCCGGCGGAGTTCGGGGCTGGCGGCAGTGGCTGCTCGGCGTATGTTCGCAAGCCTTCCTGGCAGCATGACCCGCATTGCCCAGGGCGCACGGTCGCGGACGTGGCCGCGGTCGCGGACAATGTGGCGATCTACAACAAGTTCTATGGCGGCTGGGTCACGGTCGCAGGCACTAGCATCTCCGCTCCGCTGATCGCAGGCATCTACGGACTCGCAGGCAACGCCGCGAGCCTCAAGCCTGGCAGTCTCTACGCCCACAGACGCTCGTTGTTCAGCGTCACCAAGGGCAACAACGCGCTCTTCGAGACCCCTCAGCAGGCCTGCGGCAACGACTACCTGTGCGTGGCGCGAAGGGGATACAACGGGCCGACTGGCCTTGGCACTCCTGACGGCATCAGCGCCTTCTGATCGCTGACCAGGCGGCCGCGGTGCTGGGCGGGCCTGGCGCGGGCATTGACCTAGACGACGCGCCAGACCCGCCAGAGGGCACTGGGGTCGCTGAGCGGGTCGCCGTGCACCAGCGTGAAGTGGGCAGGGGCGCCCGGCACGAGCCTGCCGGCCAGCGGGTCGCCGAGCACGTCGCCGCCGCGCCAGGTAGCGGCGGCGAGCGCCTCCCACGGCTCAAGTCCGGCCCGGACCAGGCACTCTACCTCCCAGGCCAGGTGGCCAGCCCGGACCGAGCCGCCGCCGAAGTCGCTGCCCGCAGCGATGGCCACCCCGGCTGCATGAGCGAGCCGCACGCTGTGCTCGGCGGCCTCCCGGCGCTCAGCGACCCGCTTGCGGCCCTCCGGCGAAGAGAACCTGTCCTGCTCGGTGGTGGTGGCGAAGCCCTGCCACGAGGACAGCACCGAGAGCGTCGACACCAGGGTGACGCCGTTGGCGGCGAGCGTCGCCGCGACGTCCGCGTCTAGCACGAAGCCATGCTCGAGGGTGTCCACCCCGGCCTCGGCGCCCAGCCGGCAGTTCGCCAGACCGGAAGCGTGCGCGGCCACCGTGGCGCCGCGTGCGTGCACCGCCGACACCACCGCTCGCACCTCGTCGGGCGTCCACGGCGCAACCTCGGCTTCGGGCCCGTCCAGGTAGAGCTTGATCAGATCGGCCCCCTCGTCGAGTTGGCCGAGCGCGGCGGCCAGCAGCCCGTCGGCATGATCAACCTCGACCGCGAGCCCGGCGGGCAGGCTGCCTGCCTTGGTCAGCCATGTTCCTGCCGCGCGAATGTAGGGAAAGTCGTCGCGGCCACGCCACCGATCACGCAGTGAGAGCGAGAGCGCGCGCTCGATTCCGTCTGGCGTATCCGCGCGCCGCACCGATCCCACGTCCCTGATCCAGCGGACGCCGGCCCGGACCAGTGCTGCCGCGTTCCGCTCCGCCGTGTCGACCAGGTCTGCAGTGGGGTCGGCGGCGCGGGCGATCCACTGGGCGCCGCCCTGCAGGGTCAGGTGGCTGTGGCAGTCGACAAGGCCGGGGACGATCGTGGCGCCACTGGCGTCCACGACGGTAGCGCCGTCGCGCGCGGCTGCGGGCACGTCGTCGCCGTCATAGATCCCGGCCAGCACGCCGTCCTCGACCAGGACGCTGACAGGCCGTCGTAGCCGCGGCGACGTGCCGTCGGCCAGCGCGGCGCCGCTGTAGTTAACACGAGCAAGCACGGGCTCATCCTTCTTCATGGCTGGGCAGCAGCACCGTCAGCGCTCCGGGCGGTCTGGCGGCACCGGTCAGGTGTCGATGCGTGACGGGTCGAGCTCGGCGGCCCCGCCGATGATAAAGTCCCGGCGCGGTCCGACCTCGCTGCCCATCAGCAGGTCGAACATTCCCTTGGCCGCGGCGGTGTCCTCGATCCTGATCCGGCGCAGTACCCGGTGCCGCGGATCCATCGTCGTCTCGGCGAGCTGATGGGCGTCCATCTCGCCTAGGCCCTTGTACCGCTGCGGCGGCTCTTTGAACCGCTGGCCCTTGCGCTCCAGCTCGAGCAGCGTGCGGTGCAGCTCAGCGTCGCTGTAGCTGTAGATGAACTTCGCCTGCCCCTTGCGCGGGCTGGTCAGCTCGATTCTGTGCAGCGGCGGGACGGCAGAGAATACCCGGCCGGCTTCCACCATCGGGCGCATGTACCGATGGAACAGGGTGAGCAGCAGGCACCGGATGTGCGCGCCGTCAACGTCGGCGTCCGCCATGAAGATCACCCGCTGGTAACGGGCCGAGTCCAGGTCGAAGGCGTTCCCTGAGCCGGCGCCGATCACCTGGATGATGGCTGCGCACTCCGCGTTCTTGAGCATGTCGGACAGCGAGGCCTTCTGCACGTTGAGGATCTTGCCCCGGATCGGAAGCAGTGCCTGGAACTCCGAGTCCCTGGCGTTCTTGGCCGTGCCGAGGGCCGAGTCCCCCTCCACGATGAACAGCTCGCTCCGGTCGTCCGAGGACCGGCAGTCGACCAGCTTCGCGGGCAGCGCGGAACTAGCCAGCGCGGACTTGCGGCGCTGATTCTCCCGGTGCTCCCTGGCGGCGACGCGAGTCTTGGCAGCCGCGGCGACCTTCTCAAGCACGGCCCTGGCCTGCTGCTTGCTGCCGCGGATCCGACCCTCGAGGAAGTTGCCGAGCTCGGCAGAGACGACCTGGCCGACAATCTTTGCGGCGGCCGGCGTGCCAAGTACTTCCTTGGTCTGGCCCTCGAACTGAGGCTCGGGCAGCCGCAGCGAGATAACCGCGGTCAGACCCTCAAGCACGTCTTCCTTGATCACCGGCTCGTCGCCGGCCTTGACTACTCTGGCCGCCTTGAGCTGGTCATTCAGCGTCCGGACCATGGCCCGCTCGAAGCCGGTCACGTGAGTGCCGCCCTTGGACGTCGCGATGACGTTGACGAATGACCTTACGGTGGTGTCGTAGCCGCTATCCCAGCGCAGCGCCACGTCGACGTCCAGCTGCCGCTCGACGTCGGTCGGGGTCAGATGGCCGGCCTCATCAAGCACCGGGACTGTCTCGGTGAACTGGCCGGAGCCGGTCAGCCTGACCACGTCGGTCACCGACTCGCCAGCGGACAGGTGCGCGCAGAACTCGCTGATCCCGCCGACGAACCTGAACTCTGCCGAGCGCTCGGCAGGCCCGACGGCCGCGTGGCTGGCGGTCGCCCCGGCCTCGCCCGGCGCCGTCATCTCGCCGGGCATCCCAATATCATCCTGCGCCTCGTCGTCCGCCGATGCGCTCGCATCGTCGGGCGCGGCCGCAGGGCCCTCGTCCTCAGTGGTCGCCAGATCGCCCTCTGCGGCCCGCTCGCCGCCTCTGACACCCGGATGCGACCCGCGTGCCCGCTCCGGCCGGTCGTCCGCCACCTTGATACTCAGGCCCGGCACCAGGTAGGCCGTCTGCCGGGCCTCCTCGGCCAGCCCCGCGAAGCTCCACTGGGCTCCAGGCACGAAGATCTGCCGGTCCGGCCAGAACCTGATTGTCGTCCCGGTCGCCGTCTTAGCGATCTTGCGGCCCTTCCGCAGCCCTGAGCCAGGCTTGAACTTCGCGTCCGGCCCATCCGCGGCGAATTCGCCGGGGACGCCACGACGGAAGCTCGTGAACCACTCGTAGCCGCCCTTTCGCACGGTTATGTCGAGCCGCCCAGACAAGGCGTTGACCACCGAGGCGCCGACACCGTGCAGGCCGCCAGATGCCGTGTACGAGCCGCCGCCGAACTTCCCGCCCGCATGCAGCTTGGTCATTACGAACTCGACCCCGGACATGCCGGTCTTCGGCTCGATGTCGACGGGGATGCCACGGCCGTTGTCGATGACCTCCGCGGAGCCATCCGCATGCAGCGTGACCTCGATCCGGGAGCAATGCCCGGCTAGAGCCTCATCGACCGCATTGTCGAATATTTCCTCAAGGCACTGCATCAGGCCCCGGCCGTCGGTCGACCCGATATACATGCCAGGCCGCTTGCGCACCGCCTCCAGGCCCTCAAGGACCGTCAGGTGCCGTGCGGTGTAGCCGTCGCCCGCTGTGCCCCGGTACGGGGATCCAGCGCTGGCAGACCCGGCACTGGCCGGCTCGGTGCTGAGGGCGGTCACGAGGGCTCCCCTTGGACGAGTGTCGGGCCGGGCATCTACCCGCGGCACGGCAGGCCACACTGGGCCTACAGGCAGATTAGCTGGCGCGGCGGCCTGGCTGGAGCCACCACGCCGGGCCGCGCCCCGACATACCACGCACCCTGCTCATAAGCCACCCGACCCGGCCTTGACCCCACCCAGCCGCACCGCTGGGCATAGCCGGATGTTCGCCCTCGGCATACTCGGAGCTTGCAGGGGATGACAAACGGCCTGCATGAGTGTTGTGATGCATGAGAGATCACAGGTTGCACGGACCGCCGGCAGGGTAGCCGGGACAAGGTCCCTGAGGCGAGGAGGCGACATGACCGGAGCTATAGCCCCTACAAGGCCGCTTAACGCCCTAGATCTGTGCGACCGATGCGGGGCACCAGCCTACGTACGCGTACTGCTGCCCGGATCGGGCGAGCTGCTGTTCTGCGCGCACCACAACCGGAAGCACGCGGAGGCTCTCGCCAAGATCGCGATCGAGATCCAGGACGAGACGGGCAGGCTGCAGGCAAAGCCAGGCGAGTCGTCCTGACCGGGCCATCAGGGCCCCTCACCTACCCCTAAGGCATCGCGAAGGGCTGTTGGCGGCCAGGCCCCGCCAACAGCCCTTCGCGGCCAGGCCCCGCCAACAGCCCTTCGCCCCATTCACCCGCAAACCAGGGCTGCCGGCGGCCAGGCCCCGCCAACAGCCCTTCGCCCCATTCACCCGCAAAGCCCAGGGCCGCGGCCGGTGATCAGCCGACCGCGGCCCTTTACCGCATGCTCTCGGGCCCGCTCAGTCCAGATAGTCCCTGAGGACCTGTGAGCGGGACGGGTGCCGAAGCTTGGACATCGTCTTGGACTCGATCTGGCGGATCCGCTCCCTGGTCACGCCGTAGACCTTGCCGATCTCATCGAGCGTCTTCGGCTGGCCGTCCGTCAGGCCGAACCGCATCGACACAACCCCGGCCTCGCGCTCGGACAGCGTGTCGAGCACCGAGTGGAGCTGCTCCTGCAGCAGTGTGAAACTCACCGCCTCGCCGGGCTGGATGGCCTCGGAGTCCTCGATCAGATCGCCGAACTCGCTGTCGCCGTCCTCGCCAAGCGGGGTGTGCAGCGAGATCGGCTCCCGGCCGTACTTCTGGACCTCGATGACCTTCTCTGGGGTCATGTCGAGCTCTGCGGCCAGTTCTTCGGGAGTGGGCTCGCGGCCCAGGTCCTGCAGCATCTGACGCTGGACTCTGGCCAGCTTGTTGATGACCTCGACCATGTGCACCGGGATGCGGATCGTTCTGGCCTGGTCCGCCATGGCCCGGGTGATGGCCTGGCGGATCCACCAGGTGGCATAGGTGGAGAACTTGTAGCCCTTGGTGTAGTCGAACTTCTCCACCGCGCGGATCAGGCCCAGGTTGCCCTCCTGGATCAGGTCCAGGAACAGCATCCCGCGGCCCGTATAACGCTTGGCCAGCGAGACCACGAGCCGCAGGTTGGCCTCCAGCAGGTGGTTCTTCGCCCGACGTCCGTCGTCGGCGATCCACTCCAGATCCAGCCTGGTGTCGGAGCGAAGCGACCCGCCGTTGTCGGCAAGCTTTTCCTCAGCGAACAGGCCAGCCTCGATCCGCTTCGCCAGTTCCACCTCTTGCTCGGCGTTGAGCAGCGGGACCTTGCCGATCTGCTTGAGATAGTCCTTCACCGGGTCCGACGTAGCACCGGCCACCGCGACCTGGGCCGCGGGCAAGTCCTCGTCGTCGTCGCCGTAGACGAACGCCTCGTCGTCGGACTCTTCCGTGCTGGTGGCCGCGGCGGTGCCATCGGCCTGTGCCCCGACCACCTCCGGGCCCGCCACCACCTCGGCATCCTCGGCATCCTCGGCCTGCTCGCTGCCCGCGGCTGGCTGACCTACCAGGCTAAGCTCGTCGTCGGCCTCGGCGTCAGCGCCATCCAGGTCCTCCAGCTCGTCGAGCTCGGCCTCGACGTCGATAAAGCCGACGTCCGCCAGGTCCGGATCTGCCTCCAGGTCAGCCACCTCGGCCAGGTCAGGATCGGCCTCCAGGCCGTTCGGCTCATCCAGCTCTACGTCAGCATCCAGCTCGGTCTCTGCCGCCACCTCGGCGTCGGCAGTCACCTTGTCGCGCCCGTTGTCACGATGGTCTCCCCTACCCGGCACATCACTAACTGCCTGCTCGTCCTGCTTAACCTTCGCTGCGCCGGTGCTGCCTGCTCCCTGGCGCTTGCGGCTGCCGCGCTTTGCTGGCGCGGACGTCTCCGGACCACCGGCGTTGCCGGCTGGCGTCCGGCGCTGCTTGGCGCCTGATGCCCGCCTGGCAGTGGGCACGGCCTGGCCGTCGGCACCGCCGTCGACCACTAGTTTTACCGCCTGGTCGGCTGCCTTGCCGTCAGCAGAGCCGCTACGGGCTTGCGGTACGCGTGCGCTCTGCGTCGGCGGCCGAGCCTGCCGCCGAGCTGCCGAGCTTGCAGCGCTTGCCACTGCGGTCACCCCTTCCTTCGCTGGATGGCAGACCGCTGTGCGCCCAGCACCCGGCTGTTCGAACTAGCAGGCGACACTGCCACCCCTCCGGCAAACCTCATGGCGAGCAATGGACCCTACCGCGCAAATCCCGCGTTCCAGACCGTGCTAGAACGTAGGGACGTGCCGCAGGAGAGCACACTTCGCGTGAGGTCCTCTCCTGCACACCACCTTAGGCGGAGCTGACGGGTAGGTCGTACGGCTGCGAGACAGCGCCGTTGCTGTCCCGGCTGCGCCAGCAGCGACAAGGCGCTGAGCACAGCCTCGGGAATGGTACCCGCATTCGTCATGCCCTCCCCTTCCGCGACGATCCCGCTTTGCGCTGCCGGGAGGACGCCGCCCCGTCCATCGCCGGCACATGCAGCACGAGGACGGTAACGTCATCGTCCTGCTCGTATCCGGCAAGCATGCGATCTACGAAGTAACCCAGCAACTGCGCAGGATCTTCCGCAATCGCCCTGGGAGCCTGTGCCGCGACCGCGACAAGCTCGTCGAGGCCCGTATCAAGGCCGCGCTTGCGGTTCTCCACCAGTCCATCGGAATAGAGCACCGCCGTGTTCCCTGGCGGCAGCCGGAAGGCATACTGCTGCCGCGGGCTCGCCCAGCCAAGCGGCGTTCCGGCCTCGGCCTGATCCAGCCGCGGCGGCCCGTCGACAGACAGCAGGAGCGGCGGCAGATGCCCCGCGTTGCCGGCTATCCCGTCGCCGGTCACCGGATCTACTACCAGGTAGGCAACGGTCGTGACCTGCTCCTCCTGCTCGGTAGCGAGGAACAGGCGGTCCAGGCCAGCCAGGACGGCAGCCGGCCGTGGATCGGTGAGCGCCAGCGCCCGCAGCGCATTGCGGACCCGGCCCATGCCAGCGGCCGCGGTCAGCCCCTTGCCCATCACATCGCCGGTCGCTACCGCCAGCCGCCCGTCGGGCAGCCGGAATGCGTCGTACCAGTCGCCGCCGATCTCCATGTTTCTGGTGACGGGCATGCACCTGGCCGCGAGCATGATGCCGGGCACCGTAGGCAGGCTGTCAGGCAGCAGGCTGCGTTGCAGGGTCTCCGCGGTCTTGTGTTCCCGCTCATACAGTGTGGCCCGTTCCATGGCCAGCGCGCACTGCCCGGCAAGAGCCTCGAGGAAGACCCTCTCCTCCTCGGTAACCTGCCGTGGCCGGGTGAAGGAGAACCGCAGCGCACCCAGGGAGGCACCAGAGGACTGCAGCGGCAACCCGACCCACGCCTTCTCGTCGCTGTGCTGCAGGAACAGGTTCACGCCAGGGGAATCCCCGAACTGCCTGCGCAGCGCGTCCGGGCTTTCCAGCAGCAACGGCCGACGCGCCTGGATAGCCGCCGTCATCACGGTCGGGGCAGACAGTGGCAGCTCATCCGTCGGGGAACCTGGACTGCCGGGCAGGCCGTCAGGGTTTATGGTGCGCAGCCGCAGCCGCTGGTTGTCCAGGATCGCCACCGCGGACCGCTCGGCCCCGATCGCCGATCGCCCCACCTCGGTGATGACCTGCACCACCTGTTCCACCGTAAGTGCCTCTGCCAGCATGGATGTGGCCTGCTGGAGCCTGGCCGTGCGCAGGGCGGCAGCCGACAGCTGCTCGGTCAGCCGGCCGCGCATCTCCTCGGCCTCGCGCTGCGCGGTCACGTCGGTACTCGCGCCCACCCACTCGATGATCTTGCCATCCCGCTCGATCGGGACCGCCCGCACGTCGTAGTGCCGGTACGATCCGGTGCGGCTGCGAACCCGGTAACGGCTGTCGAACACCTTGCCGGACTGCACGCTGCCGCGCCAGGCTGCCTCCACCTCCTCGCGGTCGTCCGGGTGGATAGCGTCCAGCCAGCCCTTGCTGAGGTATTCCTCGGCAGTCTGGCCGGTAATCCAGCGCCACTCTGGGGAGTCCTCGGCGATCTCGCCATCCGGCCTGGTCACCCAGACGACCTGGGCGCCGGCCTGGACTAGCGAGCGATACCGCTCCTCGCTTCGCCGCAGCGCCTCCGCGGCCTGGTGCTGCTCGGTGACGTCCACGGCGATCACTGCCACGCCGCTCACACCGCTCACGCTGTCATGCGACGGGAACCAGGAAAAAGTCCACCGGCGGGCCGATCCGGCCGGGTCGGCTTCGTTTGCGCCGTCAGGACCCGCTGCCTGGCGGTGGCCCGCGCCCGCGATCGCATGCTCGGTGCTCGGCGCCGGGCGGTCCCCCGCCAGCACCCGGCGAATCGCGGCCGCAGCCGCCTCCGCCAGCTCAGGCGGCCATATCTGCGTCGCGCTACGGCCGATGGGGTCGACACCCGGATCGTCGCAGATCTCAGCCATTGTCTGGTTTATCCGGCGAAGGCATAGATCAGGGCCGATAAAGGCGAAACCTATTGGCGCCTCGGTCAGTAGCGTGGCAAGTACCGCCGAGTCCGAGACGTCCAGGCCGGAGACCCGCGGCCGGGGCACGGACGTGCCTGTGCTCACCGCGAGCACCCCGCGCTCTGCCGATGGCTAGCCATCGAACAGCTCCTTCCTGCTCACTGCGGACACAAGAAGGCTAGCGGCAATATCGAGTGCAAGAAGCTCACCGGCCACAACTCGGCAATGCCAGCACCGGTTTCAGCGACCCGCTACGCCAGGCTGGGAGCCGTGGACGCGTCCGTCAGGCCAGCAGGCGGTCGGCTGCCAGCTGGCTGACTCAACGGAAAGTGGCAGGCCACCAGCTGGCCGGATGCCACCTGCGGCCGTAGCGGCGGTTCGTGCAGCGCGCAGATCTCCTGGGCGCGCGGGCACCGGGTCCTGAACCTGCATCCGGACGGCGGATCGGTCGCAGCTGGCGGCTCGCCAGCCAGCCGCTGCGCGGGCGCGGCGGCTTCCTGGCCTGTCGTGACGACCGGAACGGCGTCGATCAGGCCGCGGGTGTAGGGATGGCCGGGTGCCTGGCAGATGGCCTCCGCCGGGCCGATCTCGACCAACTTGCCGAGGTACATCACGCCGATCGTGTCGGCCATGTACCGGATCACCGACAGGTCATGCGAGATGAACACGTAACTCAGCCCGTACTGACGCTGCAGCTTGCGCATCAGGTTCAGGATCTGCGCCTGCACGGACACGTCAAGCGCTGATACAGGCTCGTCCGCGACGATGACCGCGGGGCGCTGAATGAGTGCCCTGGCCAGCGCCAGCCGCTGCCGCTGCCCGCCGGAGAACTCGCGCGGGAGCCGGTCAGCGGCCTCGGCAGGCAGGCCCACCTCGTCAAGTATCCGGTTCACCTGGCGCCGGTGGCTGCGCCGTCGGCCGGCCCGCTGGATCAGCAACGGCTCGCGCAGGATGCTGCGGACCCGCATCAGCGGGTCGAGCGAGGCGAAGGCGTCCTGGAACATCAGCTGGATGCCAGCGCCATGCCGGCGTCGCTGCCGCGCTGTCATCCCGGCGAGGTCGGTGCCGGCGAACAGCACGGAGCCGGCGTCGGCTCGCTCCAGGCCCACGAGCAGCCTGGCAACGCTGGTCTTCCCGCAACCCGATTCCCCCACCAGGCCGAGCGTCTGCCCCGCGGCCAGCTCGAAGCTGACGTCCGCGACGGCGCTCACGGCGCCGGCCTGCCGCCGCAGCAGTCCGCCAGTCACCGGATAGTCCTTCACCAGCCCTGTCACCCGAAGCAGCGGGTCGCAGGCCACGTCCCCCGGTCGCTGCGGGGAGCCAGCTCCGGCTGGCTGGACTGCCTGGCCTGGTGCGCCGAGCCATGTGCTCACCGCCCTGGCGGCGGGCCCGTCGCCGTCGCCGTTGCGCCCAGCGGTCGCGGCGACCGGGAAAAAGCACGCGTAAGTGTGCCCAGGGTGATCGCCGTCCAGGGCCGGCGCATGGCCCGAGCACCATGCCTGGGCGTACCGGCAGCGCGGGGCGAAGCTGCAGCCATCCGATTGCGCGGTCAGGTCCGGTGGCCGGCCGGGAATGCTGTACAGCGATCTGCTCGCCGGGCCAGCGAGCTCCGGCAGCGCGTCGAACAGCGCCTCGGTATACGGATGGCGCGGCATGCCGAAGACGGCACGGGTGGCGGCGAGCTCGATGATCCGGCCCCCGTACATGACTGCGACCTTGTCGGCCCGGCCGCCGATCACGCCCAGGTCGTGAGTCACCAGAATCACGGCCATGCCGAGTTCGTGCCGCAGTTCGTCGATGAGCTCGAGGATCTCGCGCTGGATGGTCACGTCCAGGGCAGTGGTCGGCTCGTCCGCGATCAGCAGCCGGGGCTGGCAGGCGATCGCCGCCGCGATGACGGCCCGCTGGCGCATGCCGCCGGAAAGCTGATGTGGGTACTGCGCAGCCACCCGCTCCGGCTCTGGCATCCGGACCAGGCCGAGCACTTCGATGGCCCGCGCCGCGGCCGCCTGCTTGTCCGCGCCCAGGTGCACGACCACCGACTCGGCGATCTGACGGCCGACGGTCATCGTGGGGTTCAGCGAACTCGACGGGTCCTGGAAGACCATGCCGATGTCGCTGCCCCTGACCTGCTGCATGAGGGACTCGGGCAGCTGGGCCAGGTCGGTGCCGTCCAGCAGCACCGAGCCTGCCGTGATCACTCCGCCATGCGGCAGCAAGCGGATGATGGATCGCGCGGTCATGGTCTTGCCGCAGCCCGACTCGCCCACCAGGCCCAGGCACTCGCCAGCGGCGACAGAGAAGCTGACCCCGTCCACCGCATGCACGATGGCATCAGGCATCCGTATCTCGGTGCGCAGATCGGTGATCTGAAGCAGGTCAGCCATCGCTCAGCGCCCCCGTGGCTTGGACTTCATGCCATCGCGCAGGGCATCCCCCGTCATCGTGAAGGCCACCACGACAGCCATAATCGCCAGCCCGGGGAAGACGATCTGCCACCAGTAACCATCGTCGATGGTCTGGTACGCGGAGTAAATCATGTTGCCCCAGTCCACCGCGGGGAACTGGATGCCCATCCCCAGAAAGCTCAGGGTCGCCAGCACCAGGATCGCGTTCGCGATCTGGAAGGTCACGTTGACGGCGATAGTGCCGATGGCGTTCGGGGCAATGTGCCGCGCCACGGCGCGCAGGCTGCCGCCGCCCATCACCCTGACCACCTGTACGTACTCCCGTGCCCGGAGGGTTAGCGCCTCGGCCCGGACCAGCCGGGCGGTGCTGAGCCAGGACGTGATCGCGATGACCAGCACGAGGACCGGCTCGGACGGGCGGTAGATGGAGTCGATCACCAGGAGCACGACGATCGTCGGGATCGCGATACCCGCATCGACGATCCGCATCATGATCGCGTCGACCGCTCCGCCGGCGTACCCGGAGACGGCGCCCCAGAGCGAGCCCAGGAATGCTGCCAGCAGCCCGGCGGCCGCGCCGACCTCCAGCGAGGCCTGGCCGCCCACCATCAGCCTGCCGAGTTCGTCGTCGCCGTCACCGTCAGTGCCGAGGGGGTGGCCGGCCCGCGGCGACAGGTCGGCGAGTCGCAGGAACACGTGTACCTGGTCGGTGTGATAAACCAGCGGGCCGCCGAAGCAGAAGGCTGCCACCGCGATCAGGATGGTCAGCCCGGCTGAGCCGAGCGGATGAGCGCGGGCGGCGGCGACGCCCCGCCGCAGCCAGCTGACAGCCACCGGAAGCTGCCCGGCCACCGCCTGCCCGGCCGAAGGCGGTGCGGCGCCGGCATGCCTGCCCCTGCTGCCCCGCGTGGGCGCCAGCTGGACCTGACCGCCGGAACCGGCTCCATCGGCCGGTCCTGGCTCCGGGCTGGCGGGTACTACCTGGTGCGCGCTCATGTCTGTACGTACCGCACTCTCGGATCGAGCAGCGCGTACCCGATGTCTGCCAGCAGCGAGCCGACCACGGCGCCGATCCCGATGATCAGTGTGAATCCGAGGATGACCGGCAGGTTGTGGTTTACCGCAGCGAACCAGATCTGGTAGCCCACCCCCTGGATGTTGAACAGGGACTCGACCACGAGGGCTCCGCCGAGTATCTGCGGGATGCTCAGCCCCACCAGGGTGACGACAGGAACCAGCGAATTGCGCAGCACGTGCCGCGCCAGCACGCGGCCCTCGCCGGCGCCTCTGGCCCTGGCCGCCTCCACGTATTCCTCGTCCAGGCTGTCCGCCGCTGCCGCCCGCATGTACCTGGCGAAGATGGCGATGGTCGCGAGCGCGAGTGTGAGCACAGGCAGCGTGAGGTCCTGCCAGTCGGTGATCACGCCGGTGATGCCGGCCGCCTGCGGTCCCTCCGCGCCGAACCAGTGCAGGTTCACCGCGAAGATCAGGATCAGCACGGCCCCCAGCACGAACGGCGGTATCCCGTAGAACACGTAGGTGAGAACGCGAAGCCCGTGGTCGACGATGGTGCCGCGGCGAACCGCCTGCGCGATCCCGGCCGGGATCGCCACCGCGAGCGCGATCAGCGTGGCCAGCCCCGTCAGTATCAGCGTCCTCGGCACGCTGGCCGCGAGCAGGGTGCTGACCGGCTCGCCGCCCGCAGCCGACACGCCCAGGTTGCCCCGCAGTACCTGACCGAGCCAGCTCAGGTACTGAGCCAGGAACTGGCTGTGCGCGGCACCGCTGCCGACCACGTCCGCGCGCGCACCGCCGGGTCCGAGCTGCAGCAGCGCGAACACGATCAGCGTCACCAGCACGACCACAGCGATCGCCTGCAGCACCCGGCGAGCCAGGTAGGCAATCACCGCATTCGCCAGGCTGGCAGCTGTCGGTCCGGGCTCACTTCAGGTAATACCAGTCTTCCGGGTTGATCGTCAGGGTCGGGCTCTGCGGCCCGATGTAGAGGTTGCTGGCGGTCTCAATCAGGGTCGCTGCCTGGGGGGTGTACACCACGGGAAGCTGGCCGGCCAGGTAGTCCTCCCACTTGTACATCGCGTTCAGGAAGACGCTTGGCGTCCTGGCGTCCAGCGTCTTGTTGATCAGCGAGTTGTTCTCTCCGTTGTTGTAGTGCCCGCCATTGTCCACCGAGCTGCCCTCGAACAGTTCCTCGCCGGTTGGCAGGACGTCGGGCGAGTAGGTCCACGAGCCCCATTCGGCCAGCTCCCAGGAGCTGGCAGCCCCGCCGAATACCGCGCCGATTACGTCACCCGCCGACTGTGCATTCGCCGAGATCTGGATACCGACCTGGGAGGCGTTGGAGACCAGTTCCTTGACCTGCGACTCCATGTAGTCGATGCCGCTCGCGTAGATCATGGTGAACTTCAGCGGGGTGCCCGACCTGATGCCAGGCCCGCAGTCACTGGATCCGCTGCCTGGCCGGATGCAGGTATCGACCCCGCCGGGATGGATGGACCAGCCGTTTGCCTTCAGCAGGCTCTCGGCCCGGCCCGGGTTAAGAGTCCACGCATCGCCGGTCTGCTTGAGTTGCGCGGACAGGTATTGCGTGACCGGGTAGTCGGCGAGCGGGCCGATCGTGGGCTTGCCATACCCGTGCATCGGGCCGTCGACGACGCCTTCCTGGTCGATCAGGGACTGGAACGCCGTCCGGAAGTAAAGCTGGCTGAAGATCGGCCCGGCCGTGGGACTGTCGAAGTTATAGGGAAAGTAGCTCAGCTCCCACGGGTACACAACGCTGAGGTTGTAGCCAGTGAGAGACGCCGGGTTCGGGCCCACCTGCGAGCCAGCCGGCGGGACGGGCGCGTCGACAGTGGGCAGATAGCCGACGTCCACCTTCTGGGCGCCCTGCGGGTCCTGGAGCACATTGAATTCGGCCGCCTCGGAGGTGAACGGCTCAAGCACCAGCCCGGTGATGTGGTGGGCCGCCGCCGGACCGGAGTACTGCGAGTTGTACGTCAGCGTCACCATGTCCTGACTGGTCGCGCTGACCACCTTGAATGGGCCGTCCGCGATGCTCCAGAGGCTGGCTGAGGTCCAGGTTGCCGGGTTGCCGGCGTTCTTGCTCAGGTAGTTGTAAACGGCAGTGCAGTCGGCGACGACCGCCTCGCAGTTGCTCTGCTTCCCTGGCCCCGTGACGTCCCATGCGGACGGCAGCGGCGTGATCTGGCTGAGCTCGTTGTAGGTAAACCAGAGCTGCGAGTAGGGGCCCTTGATCGTCATCACGACCTTGCTCGTCCCTGAGGCATGGACACTGCTCACGTCGTCGGGGAAGTCGCCAGGGATGTAACCGCCCCAGTTGTCCTTCTCGGCCTTCGTCATGTTGATCCAGAACATCACGTCCTGGGCCGTGACCGGCTGGCCATTGGACCACTTGTAGTGCTTCAGGGTTATGGTCAGCTGCTGGTTGTGATACTGCGGCGGATCGGCGAGGCTGAGCGGCTTGTTCAGGTAGGGCTCCGTGCCGTCTCCGTACCAGTACAGCGGCCGGTACATCAGGTACTGGAAGTCATCGCTGTTGGTCGCGGTGAAATTGGCCCCGCCGGAGAACGGGAAGATGTAGTTGGCGGGAAACCCCGGCAACGTCGCGTAGGTGGCAGTGCCGCCGCTGACCGGCGTGGTGCCCGCCGAGGACGATCCCGCGCCGAGGGGGCCGCAGGCGGCCAGGATCAGCGCGAGCCCGGCAACGCCGCAGCCCGCACCGAGTGCACTGCGGCGCCGGCCGCTTCCTCGCTTCCGGGCTCGCATCGCCGCAACTCCAGCTCGCATGAGGAACCGCCGTCCTTCTCCCTGGGAACCGGCCCGCTGCCGTTCCGTCCCGCCGTGCTCCGAAGAGGAGTTATGTGCCGAATACAGAATTATGGCCGGCGGCTCGGACCTGCCGGACCAGGCCTCCGGCCGAAGGGGGCTGCCACGGCCTCCCAGCAGAGAGTCCGCGCATCCGCGAGCTGGTATGCCGGGAATCCGGCCCGGCCGACCAGCAGGCATGCCGACTGCCAGCCGGACTTGCCCACTAGGACGCTACCGGACTAATGCGGCTTTCGCTGGCTAGACGGGCGGAAGCGGCCGGTTCGCCCGTAGTACGATCCCGGCTGAATCAACGCGGGTCACCAAAATCGGGCGGTGCGGCATGGCGAGGCATGGCATGCTCGGCGCGGAAATCTGCGAAGCTAGGTGAGTGAGCCCCCAGAGTCGACGTCGAGATCCCGCAGGCGACCGGGGGCAGCAGGGCCAGCCCGGACCACGGGCGCGACGGCGCCACGGGGCCTCGGGCCTCACCGGGCCGCCGCCAAACGCCCTGTTCGCCGAGATGCTCAAGGCCGCCCGCGAGCTGCTCGCAGTCCGTAGCCCGCTCGACGCCGAGCTCATGGTCAGCGAGCTGCTGGGCACCTGGTGGGGCCAGCAGGGTGGTCGGCGCGGTGCGCGGCGCCGGGCCGACATCGAGGAGCTGGTTGGCGAGGGCCTGGTCAGCTATGCCGCCGAGCAAGGCAGCCCGGCGGCTCTGGCCCTGCTGTCCGGTATTGCCTGTCTTGGCACGTCCCGGCAGGCACTGCAGGCGGAGCAGGCAGCGCTTGCGCTGATGGACCGCGGCGTTGCCCGGCCGGCCTGGGCTGCGCACGTCGGCGCGGTCGAGGCCGCCGAGTGCTACCTCAACTCCGATGTATTCGGCGACCGCGACGAGGTGGTCTGCGTCTTCAGCTACGCCGGCCAGGAGGAGCACGGCCTGGTTGTCGTCGTCGACTACAACGCCGGCGGCCTGGCCAGGGACGGCTGGGTCACCTCCCACGTTGGGAAGCTGCTTGACTACTGCCGGGACTCAACCGGGACCGGGTCGACGTTCACGCAGATTGATCCGCCCCAGGCGCGCCGGATACTCGCGGCCGGGCTGACCGCGAC
The DNA here is from genome assembly GCA_963719765.1 of uncultured Actinomycetota bacterium. Taxonomy (GTDB): domain Bacteria; phylum Actinomycetota; class Actinomycetes; order Streptosporangiales; family Streptosporangiaceae; genus JAJYUU01. The sequence continues at coordinate 137,197 of CAVRCW010000005.1, read as the reverse complement.
CGAAGAGGCCGCGGAGCCGCCGGTGAGCTCGTCGTTCCCCTCCTACCACGCTTTTATCCGGGCGCGCGTTCGGACGCTGCCGCCAACGCTGCCTGCCGGTGCCGCCAGCCAGGGCCCGCCGCCGGCCGTTACGGCACTGTCCCGGCGCCAGTACTGGCGCAAGGACCGGCGGGCGATGCTGGTGGCGGAGTTCCTTTCCTCCGACGAGGCCGAGGACCTGTCCGACCGCGAGTCGGCCAGCAGATGCGCCGACCAGATCGTGGACTACGGATGCGATCGTGATTTCGGCAGGCCGCTGCGGGTGAGCCCGGCCAAGGCCGAGACGTTCCTGCTGGACTGGCTGCCGCGCAAGGTGATGCTGTCGCGAGCCGTGCAGGACGCGATGCCGCATGTGCTGCTTGCCTGGGTCCGCTGGGCCTGCGGCGGTCCGGCCTGGACGAGGGCTCAATCGTGGCCACGCTGGACGCGGTTTTCGAGTCGATTCCCACATTCGGCGCCGTGTACAGGGATCCGGCGTCCTTCGGCCTGGAGCCCGACATGGTCGACCGCCTCCTGCCGGACGGTGACCTGGAGGCACTGGCCCGCAGGGTCTTCGCGTTCCCGCTGCTGCGCGGCAGCTACCTGGGCACCGACCTGGCCACGCTCGACCCGGCCAAGCCCGGTGACCGGGCCACGCTGCTTGCTGCCGACCACGACGATGTTGAGGCCAGGCATGCCAGCAGCGAGCACGTGCAGCGGCATGTCGCGCTCGCGGACCGGCTATGGCGCGGCGACCCGCCCGAGTTGTGGGACGCTGCGCAGCGCCTGCTCGACCTCGGCGAGGACCGGCACGAGGTGCTGCACACGCTGATCGAGACGATCTGGGCGGCCGGCCCGCACGAAAGCGACATCGCCGCCGCCCTGGCCGACCTGCCCCCGGAGGAGCCAGGGTGACGGACGGGCCGACCGCGGCTGCGGAGCCGGGCTCGGCAACCGGCCAGCGTGTCGTCGACCTGAATGCCGACCTCGGCGAGAGCTATGGTGCCTGGCGGCTCGGCGACGACGAGGCACTGCTCGAAGTGGTGACCAGCGCCAACATCGCCTGCGGCTTCCACGCCGGCGACCCGCTCACCATCAGGCGGGCCTGCGCCAGCGCGGTGGCGCGAGGTGTCGCGATCGGGGCCCAGGTCTCCTACCAGGACCTGGCGGGGTTCGGGCGGCGGGAAATGACCGTGCCGTCGGACGAGCTCGAAGCCGAGTTGCTCTACCAGGTGGCGGCTCTGGACGGGATGGCAAGAGCGGAGGGCGGCAGGGTCAGCTACGTCAAGCCGCACGGCGCGCTGTACAACCGCGCGGTACGGGACCCGGTTCAGGCGGCGGCCATCGCCGCTGCGGTCGTCGCCTACGATCCCGGCCTGCCGGTACTCACCCTGCCCGGCTCGGCCACCGCGGCCGCGGCCACGCGGGCCGGCCTGCCGGTCGTGGCCGAGGCCTTCGCCGACCGGGCCTACAACGATGACGCGACGCTGGTCAAGCGCGGCCTGCCCGGAGCCGTGCTGACCGATCCTGACGTTGTCGCGGCCAGGGTAGCGAGCCTGGTCACGCGCGGCACGCTGCGGTCGGCGGCCGGCCGCGACCTGCAGATCAGCGCCCGTTCCGTCTGTATCCACGGTGACACGCCGGGCGCTGTCCGGCTGGCCAGGGCGGTGCGCTCCGCGCTGGAACAGGCGGGGGTCACGCTGGCGCCGTTCGCGTGATGAGGGCCGTCGCGGCCGGGGACGCCGCGGTGCTGCTTGACCTGTCCGGCCCTACCGCCGGCAGCGGCGGCGACTACGACCCCGGCGCGGCTGCTCGGCTGGCCGCGGCCATCGGCGCGGCGGACCTACCCGGCGTCCTCGACGTCATACCGGGTGCCTGCACGGTCCTGGTCACCGTCGAGCCGGGGACCTGGGACACCGGCCAGCTCGCGAAACTGCTGCGGAAGACAACGCTGCCAGCCAGCGGACCCGCCGACACAGCGCCGGTCACCGAGATCCGCGTCTGCTATGACGGGCCGGACCTGGCCGAGGTCGCGGAGCTTGCCGGGCTGACGGTCGCTGAGGTGATCGCCCGGCACCAGGCGGCCGAGTACCGGGTCGGCTGGCTCGGCTTCTCGCCCGGCTTCGGTTACCTGACCGGGCTGGACCCCGCGCTGCGGCAGATACCGCGGCTGGACACCCCGCGGCTTGCCGTGCCGGCCGGCTCGGTCGCTATCGCGGGGGGCCTCGCGGCGGTCTACCCGGCAAGGTCTCCAGGCGGCTGGCGGCTGATTGGCCGCAGCGACGCATGGATGTGGGATCCACAGCGCCTCCCGCCCGCGTTGCTCGCGCCCGGAAGGCGGGTGCGGTTCCGCGCTGTGGACGGGCTGCCCGCAGCGGGCAGCGGGCCACAAGACCGGGCGGAGCCAGCAGGACAGCCGCCAGGCGCGCCGCTGCCGACGCGGACAGTCGAGACCTTGCAGCCCGGTCCGCTGACCACCATCCAGGACGCGGGCCGACCGGGTCGCGGCCATCTCGGCGTGCCGCGCAGCGGCGCTGCGGACAGCGCCAGCCTGCGGCTAGCCAACGCGCTGGTCGGGAACGAGGCCGGCGCGGCGGGCCTGGAGGTCACGCTAGGCCGGCTGGGGCTGCGCTTGCACTGCGACGCCCTCCTCGCTGTCGCCGGCGCTCCCGCGCTGGCGCGGGTCCTGCCTCCGGACGGAGCCGGTTACGATCCTCCGCACGGCAGCGCCTTCGCGGTTCCTGCAGGCTCGGTCGTGCGGCTCGGCTCCCCCGGCACGGGCCTGCGCAGTTACGTGGCGGTAGATGGGGGCATCGACATCGCCCCCGTTCTCGGCAGCCGATCCGCGGACCTGCTGTCCGGGCTCGGCCCGGCCCCGCTGCGGGCCGGGGACGTGCTCCCGCTCGGCCCGGCCTGGGCGGGGGCGAGCGGGAGCGAGCTCATGGCGCCGCGCGGCGACGAGGCCCCGGTCCCGCCAGGTCCAGGAGCCGAGGTGGAACTGCGGGCGGTCGCCGGACCGCGCGACGACTGGTTCACCGTCCAGGCCTGCGATGCGCTGACCCGCGCCAGCTATCAGGTCACGGCGGCCAGCAACCGGACCGGCCTGCGGCTCGCGGGCCCGCGGCTGCTGCGCACGAACAGGGCCGAGCTGCCAAGCGAGGGGGTGGCGCTCGGCTCCCTGCAGGTCAGCCACGACGGGCAGCCGATCCTCTTGCTCGCCGACCACCCGACCACCGGCGGTTATCCAGTCATCGCGGTCGTATGCGCCGCGGACGTCGACCGCGCCGCCCAGCTCCGGCCGGGCAATCGAGTGCGGTTCAGCCTGAACCGGTGAGCTGCCGGTAGCCGGTCAGCAGATCCTCCGCGAGCACGGTGGTCAGATCCGCGGCGGTCGCCGTCTCGCCGTGCCCGGAGATCCGCAGATCGCGGCTCGCGCAGGCACGCTCGAACAGCGATCGGACGAACCTGCCGTTCCCTAGCTCGTCGATCTGGCCGCGCTGGCAGGCCTTGGTGAAGATCGACCTGAGTACCGGGATGGCGTCCGGGTCGAAGCTGTCCCCTGCCCTGGTCGCGATCACCTCGGCGATCCTGGACAGCTCCGCCGGGTCGTAGCTAGGGAACGCGATCCGGGTGCTGAATCTGGAAGCTAGGCCCGGATTGCTGCGCAGCAGCCTGTCCATGTCCTGCGTGTAGCCGGCCAGCACGATGACAAGCCGATCGCGGTCATCCTCGGCGCGCTTGAGCAAGGTGGCGACCGCCTCCGAGCCGAAGGCGTCGCCGCCTGAATACGCCTCGTTGTGCAGCGCGTATGCCTCGTCGATGAACAGCACGCCGCCGAGCGCCGAGTCGACCAGCCTGTTGGTCTTGATGGCGGTAGACCCGAGATGCTCGCCTACCAGGTCGGCACGGTGCGCCTCGATGACCTCGGGCCGGACCAGCAGGCCGAGGGAAGCGAAGATCCGGCCGATGATCCTTGCCACGGTCGTCTTCCCTGTGCCCGGCGGCCCGGTGAACACGAAATGCCGCACGGGCGGCTGGCTGGCCAGCCCCTGGCGGTCCCGCAGCCGGGCGACCTGCAGCTGCGCGGCTATCTCGTGAACCTGCCGTTTCACCGGTTCGAGCCCGACCAGCGTGTCTAGCTCGGCCAGAGCACTCTGCACGGTCGGAGTATCGCTGTAGCCGCGGAACCGCGCCGTCAGCTCGGTATAGGCCAGCTCGATGTCGGCCCCGCCCAGTGTCACGAGGTCGGCCGATGTGGGCTCGCCTGGACCCGCCATCACCCGGACGTCCCTATGCTGCCCTGCCTTGGCGAGCAGGCTCCGGACGAAGCGGCCGTTACCTAGCTCGTCGGCCAGCCGCCGCCGGCCTATCTCCTCGAAGATCCGGCGCATTACCGGGCGAGCGTCTGGGTCGAGTAGCTCGCCCTTGGCCTGGAGCGCCATGTCGGCGAGCGCCTGCAATTCGGCTGGCGAGTAGCCGGGGAACTTGACGCGCAAGCCGAAGCGCGAGTTAAGGCCGGGGTTACTGGCTAGGAAGTTCTCCATCTGCCGCTCATAACCGGCCAGCACGATGATGAGATTCTCCCGATCGTCTTCGGCCCGCTTCAGCAGTGCCTGCACCGCCTCGTTGCCGAACCTGTCGCCTTGCCCGTCACCCTCGTTGACCAGGCTGTATGCCTCGTCGATGAACAGCACCTTGCCAAGCGCGGAGTCCACGAGGTCGTTTGTCTTGATAGCGGTCGCGCCCAGGTACTCCCCCACCAGGTCCGCGCGCTGCGCCTCGACGACGATCGGCGAGTCGAGCAGCCCGAAAGCGTAGAAGATCTTCGCGATGATCCTGGCCACGGCCGTCTTGCCGGTGCCTGGCGGGCCCAGGAAGACGAAGTGCTGCATCGGCTTCTCGGTGCCATGCCCTGCGATAGCTCGCCTACGAGCGGCTTCGACGGCCGCGGTGATGGACCTGACCTGCTCCTTCACGGCGGTCAGGCCGATCATGGCGTCGAGTTCGGCCATCGCGTCTTCGACGCTAATCTGCGGCCAATCGCCGGCGGGCTGGGGCCGGCCCGCCGCAGGCCCAGCGGCGCTGCGCAGACCGTCGCCTGCCTGCGCCACCCGCACTGGCCCGGCCAGCACAGGGCGCGGCGCTCGGCCCTGTGCGCCCGCCGCGGCGGAGCCCTGACCCGCCGGATGCGGCGCCCAGCCGTACGGAGCGGCAAGCGCGGTGGCGACCGAGCGTTCCCGTCCGTGCTGCGCGACCCTTGCCAGCCGCCAGACCAGCACCATGGCCGCGATCAGCCAGGCAGCGGCCGGCCCCGCGTAAGGCTGGCTCCGCCACAAGCGGAACATGACGACGCCCACCGGCAGCGACCAGATAAGGCCCAGCGCGACTGTGCGGCATGGCACGAACCCGCGGCTGAGCGCGCCAGCGTGCGCGGCCAGGGCGACTGCTACCGGCAGGAGCAACAGCAGGTACCGCGGACCATCCGCGCCGTGTGCCTGGGCGGCGACCAGCGCCACCGCCCATAGCGCCACCGAGGCGGAACCCAGAACGGACCGGTCCCCGGTCCACAGCGCGTACGGCGCGTAGATGAGCGCGCCGAACATCAGGAACGGAAGCGCCACGATGAGAGCGACGAGCAGCAGTGCCTTGACTGGCAGCGGAGCGCCGACCGCCAAACGGCGGATGCGGCCAATGCCATCCTGCATCGCCTGCCTGCCAGCCGGGGCAGGTTGCCGTTCTGCTGACCGCATCTCGCTCCCTCGTACTGAGACTTGTATAGCGCATTACTGACTGCATTCGGAGGCCCACAATCAGATACCAATAGAAAGTCGGCACATCCGGCTCTGCGGTCTGCGCAATGCGGTCGATCGCCACGCCCCTCCCCGCGCGCCATTCCGGCTGGTCGCGCCCGCCCTGCTTGCAGGTTATCGCGGCAATCCCGGCCTACCCGGGACCCGACGCGCCGTGGGAACGGCGCCGGCCCGGCTGACGGCCGGGGTCAGGTCCGGCCTATTACGCCGCGCAGCCAGGACCACTGCAGCAGATGTGCGGCTGCGTTACCGGCATGATGCATGCAGCGAAAACTGCCGGCTGCGACTGTCCGAGTCGGCGGTGAATTGGCAGTATTGACTTCGGCCGGAGCCTGGATTGGCCAGACCTGGCCCTACACGCGCGTTCATCACGGAGGACATGCATGCTAAGGATCGAGGCCGGACTTCTCATCCCCGGTGCCGGGGAGCCGGTGGTGGACGCCGTCGTCGTTGCCGATGGCGCCGCGATCAGTTATGCCGGACCGGCCGCGGGCGCCCCGCAGACGCCTGACGCCGACGTCGCGACCGGCGCCGTGGTGATGCCCGGCATGTGGGATTGCCACGGCCACTTCCTCGGCTCGCGGGTGTTCGATCTTGCCCGGCTACCGCAGGAGCCGACGGCGCTGCGGGCGGCACGCTCGGCAAGGGACCTGACGAATGCGCTGAATGCCGGGATCACCTCGGTCCGCGAGCTGGGCGGCCTTGGGGTGCACCTGGCCAGGGCCGTGGCGGAGGGCATCATCGACGGTCCGACGATCTACCCGGCCGGAGCCATCCTGAGCATCACCGGCGGGCACGGCGACCTGCACTGCTACCCGCTGTCGTGGGTTGCGGAGTTCCAGCGCGAGGACGGCACGCTGCGGCTGGCCGACGGGACGGCAGACTGCATGCGGGCAGTACGGGAGCAGTTGCGGGCCGGGGCGCGCGTGATCAAGGTATGCGCATCGGGCGGTGTGCTGTCAGAGGTGGACAGTCCGATTCATCAGCAGTTCACCACCTCCGAACTGCGGACCATCGTGGAGGTCGCGGGCCTGGCCGAGCGGGTCGTGGCAGCGCACTGCCACGGCAAGCCCGGCATCATGGCCGCCATCGAGGCGGGGGTGAAGACCATCGAGCACGGCAGCTACCTGGACGAAGAGGCATGCGACGCGATGCTGGAGAAGGGCACGATCCTGGTGCCGACCCGGAGCATCGTGGAGGACATCCTCACGCACCTGGACGATGTGCCGCCCTATGCCGCCGCCAAGCTCACCGCGCTGGCCGCCACGCACGCGGGCGCGGTCAAGATGGCCATCGAGCGCGGGGTAACAGTCGCGATGGGTACCGATATCGGCCTGACTGGTATGGACCTGCCCAACTCCTGGGGGCACAACGGCTCCGAGCTCGCCCACCTGGTGACGCTCGGCATGACGCCGCTGCAGGCGATAGCCGCTGCCACCGCGGTCGCGCCGCAGACGCTCGGGCCGCAGGCACCGCTCAGCGGCAAGCTCGAAGAAGGTTACGACGCCGACATCCTCACCCTGGATGCCGATCCCCTAGCGGACATCTCCGTCCTGACTCAGCCCGAGCACATTACCGGCGTGTGGACGCACGGCAGGCGGGTCAAGGGCTGACGGCCCAGGCTAGGCGTCGTGGTCGCGTGGCATGGGCCGCGGCTCGCCCCCGCCTCAGTCGGCGCGGCGTAACGCCTGGCTGCGCGCTGATCGATCTTCCTCCTGGATGCCCCGGCTAGAGGTGCCAGGCAAGCCGCCGGGCCACGGGGCCAGCGGAATAGGGGGACCAGATGATCGGTCGGTGGATGGCCGGGCCTGCGGCCAGGAAAACGGGCGCATTGGCGCTGCTTATCGCCGTGCCGGTAGCCGGCACGGTTGCAGTTCTTGCCGGAGTGGCCGGGCCGGCCTCGGCCGGGGTATATCGGCACGCTGCGCCGCCCAGGGCCATCACGCTCAGGACACTGGTCCCGAAGGTCGGCGTGTACAGCGGGCCCACGTTCCACTCACGAGTCACTGCCCGCATCATGAGACCTGGTACCAGAGTGAAGATCGACTGCTACGCGGAGGGTAGCCGACTCGCGGGCAACCCGATCTGGTACCGCGTCTCCAAGCCAGCCCCGGGATACGTCACGTCCTACTACATGGACAGCCACTACGATCCGATGGCTGGCGTGGCCCGCTGCAAGGCACAACGGTTCAGCCGCACCTATCACGTGCTCGTCAGCGGGGTGCACATCCGCTTCTGGCCGACAGCCTTCTCGGCGCGACTGCGCACACTCGGGCGGGTGGGTGCCAAGGTGACGGTCAACTGCTACACCCTCGGCCAGAACATTCAGGGTGACCGGGTCTGGTACCACGTGACCAGGCCGATGAGCGGATTCATCGCGGGAACCCACCTGGACACCGGACGTGATCCGGCACACGGCATCCCGGCGTGTTGGTGACAGGCTGCAGGCGGCCCGGAGCCCGGCCAGAATGTCGGCAGCGCGTGTTAAAACCGCGGTATGTCTACTAACACCACCTCCACTCTCAGTTTCGAGCACATGCTCTCGCTGATCGATGACCGAGCCGCGGCACTGCGCGCAGCTGCCACCGCTGCTGGCCTGGATGCGCGGGTGCCGGCATGCCCGGACTGGTCCGTGCAGGATCTTGTTGCCCATCTGGGCGAGGTTCACCTGTTCTGGTCGGCCGCGGTCGCGGCGGGGCCGGCTGCCAGCCCACCAGGCGACGAGGTAGTCGGGGACACTGCGCCGCACGGCGATCTGCTGACCTGGTCGGCTGATGCCACGAAGGCGCTCGTCGGCGCGCTGAGCCAAGCCGGGCCCGACCGCGGCTGCTGGACCTGGTGGGAGCCATCTGGAGCCCCGGCGACGGCCGGGGCAGTCGCGCGGCACCAGGTGCAGGAAGCCGGAGTGCACGCCTTCGACGCGCAGCAGGCCGCTGGCACCGCCGAGCCGCTGCCGGCAGCCGTCGCTGCCGACGGCATCGGCGAGTACCTAACTGTCGAGTTGCCGACTAACGGCCCCTGGCCGCACGACCCGGCCTCCCTCGTGCTGGCGACGGGGGACGGCGGCACCTGGCTGATCGGCCTGGGACCGGCCGGAGCGCAGGTTTCGGCGCTCGCCGAGCCAGACGCCTCGTCGGCCAGGCCCGATGCCGTCGTGACTGCCAGCCCGAGCGATCTTGTTCTCGCGTTCTACCGCCGCGCGCGACCAGATTCCCTGGAGGTGAACGGAGACGCAGACGTCGTGGCCCGGCTACTGGCATGGCCGAACCTCGACTGACACGGTCCTCGAGCTCAGGTGCGCGACCGGCCGCAACAACCGTCGAGTGGCCGGCCAATCTGCCGGCGGGTGAGATGATCTGCAAATATGAGCGCCGCAGAAGCAGACCGAGTGTCGAAGGCCTCGGGGACGCGCGGCGCAGAATCGGACCAGGCGGCGGCGATCCTCGAGATCTCCGACCTGATAACGGACTGCGACCAGGTCACCGGCCAGCGGCGCGCGGTGCGCCGCGCCTCCGTGCTACATCGGCTCTCAGCGGCCGGTGACGAGCGCGGGGCGCGCATCGCCGCCCGCATTCCTAGCGTGGGCGAGGTGCTGGACCCACGCTGGGTGGACGTGCTGCTGGTCCGCGTGCATACGGAGCTACAGCGGCTCAGCGAGGAGCTCCGGATGGGCGAGCGGCTCGCCGAGTTGCTCGTTCCGCTGATCGCGGTAGTCCGCCAGGACGACGCCGAGCCAATGCGGATAGTGGACGTCGGCTGCGGGCTGGGCTACTCGATCCGATGGCTCGCCAGCTCCGGCGCGCTAGGCCCCGGCGTTCGGCTGACCGGCATCGACCTGAACGGAGCGCTTATCGCCGAGGCCGCCAGGCTCGCCGCCGCCGAGGGCCTCGACTGCGAGTTCCTGCACGCGGACGCTCTTGACCCTGCGATTGGCGGCCAGCTGATGATCTCCACCGGGCTGCTGCATCACCTGCGCGGTGAACAGCTTGCGAAGTTCTTCGCCCGGCATGATCGGCCAGGGATCCGCGCCTTCTGCCACTACGACATTGCCGCTACCAGACTGGCTCCGCTGGGAGCCCGGGTGTTTCACCGGGCCAGGATGCGCGAGCCGCTAGGCCGCCACGACGGGGTGGCATCGGCTCGCCGGGCGCATCCTGATGAAGTTCTGCTGACCGCTGCTCGCTCGGCCCGCGGCTTCGAGGTTGCGCTGTTTGAGCCAGTCAGGCACCGGAACCCGTTCTGCGCGACCGTCAGGCCGGTCATCGGCGTCCGTGACGGCGGCCTTGAGCAGCTACACGCGCGGCTCGGCCGCAGGGCCCGGTCACTGGTCAAGGACGCCGGGCACGCAGACGCCGGGCGCGAGACCGGCAGGCACGCCAGCGCTGGCGGCGCAAGCCGATGAGATCAGTTGCGGTGCCGGTCTTCCTGGTCGCGGTGGCACTGCTGGATGCTGCGCTGGCCGGCTTCCGTGCGGCGGCAGGCCGCAGTGCGCTTATCCGCAAAACCCGCTACAACCTGGCAGCGGCCGCGCGCGGCGCGGCGTGCTCTGGCCTGCTGCTGCTCGGGCTGGCTACCGGCCTGGGCTGGTACCTGGCTGCGAGCAGGTATCAGCCGACCGCCTTCGCCGCGCTGATTGCGGCGGGCGGCCGGATGAGCCTGGTCTACCTGCCCTATGTGGCCGTGGTCCTGGTAAGCCTGGCGGGCTACTTCACGCTCCCGCTGCGGGCTAGTTTCTGGACGATCCTCGTTGGGCTCGGTCCGCTGACACTGCTGCGCCCGGCCGTGGCGATCGCCGGTGGCGTTGCCGCAATCTGGCACAGCACGGGCCCGGCCGTGGCGGTCGTAGCAGCTCTAGCTGTGGCCGGAGTGCTCGCGATCGAGCCCGCCGTCCGCTGGCGCTGGTATCGCGGCGTGCGACTGCCTCCGCTGGCCAGCTGAACGCGCCCTACAGCATGATCTTCCCGCCTGCGATGTCGAGAGTTACTCCCGTGATCCAGGACGAGGCCTGCGATGCGAGGAACAAGGTGGCCGCTGCGACGTCGTCGGCCTGGCCGAGCCTGCGTAGCGGAAAGCTGGCGCCTAGCGCGACGCGCTGCTCCTCGGTCATCCAGATCCGCATCTTGTCGTTCTCGACTGCGGACGGTGACACGCAGTTGACCCGGATGCCCAGCGGAGCCACCTCACCCGCCAGATGGCGGGTGAAGGCAATGACTCCCGCCTTCGCCGCGGCATAGGCAGCGGCCGACTGGGCCGCCTGCCGGGCAGCAGCCGACGACATGGTGACGATGGCGCCGGTGCCGCGCTCGGTCATCGCAGGCAGCATGGCACTCACGGTGTAGAACATCGAGTTCAGGTCCGTCTCGATGATCTCGCGCCAGTGCTCGGGGGTCTCCTTGACCGTAGGGACTGGCATGCCGTTACCCCCGGCGAAGGCGGCCAGGATGTCCACCGGGCCAAGCTGGCCGGCGACGGCCACGGCCATGCGGTTCACCTCGGCAGGCACGCGGCAGTCGGCCGCCATCCAGATTGCCCGTCCGCCGCCCTCCGCTATGCGCGTGGCTACGGCCTCCAGCGCATTCTCGTCGCGTCCGATGACCGCGACGGCGACGCCGTTTGCCGCCAGCGCGGCGGCGGTGGCTGCGCCAATGCCGCGGGAGCCACCGGTGACGACAGCGGTCTTGCCGGCCAGATCAGGATATTGGCCATGCCATGCGGCAGCAGCAGTTGTCGCGCTCGTCGTGTCGTTCATGGCTGGCTGTCTCCTTTTCTGTCCGGTGCTCATCCAGCCGCCAGGCTGCGACTAGGAGCCTTCCGGTCACTCGCCCGCGCCATGAGGTTAGGTGGCTAATAATTAGATGTCAAATTCTTAGATCTCGACGGAATGTGCTACGCTGCACGAAGGTGCAACGAGCATCCGTGCCGCAGATGGGGAGGGCGCTCAGGTGTCGACCGCGCAGGACAGGCCCCTAAGCAGGCGAATCCAGGCGCGCGTCATGAACGTGGTCAACGTGCCCATGCGCGCGCTGCTGGGGCTGCCTTTCGCCACCCCGGCAGGCGGTCGGCTGATGCTCGCCTTCATCGTTGGCCGCAAGACCGGCCGCATCTACCGTCAGCCGCTCAGCTATGTGCGCGACGGCACGACGCTGCTAACGCCCGGCGGCGGGAAGTGGAAGCTCAACCTGGGTGCCGAACAGCCGGTTCGGCTCCGCATCCGCGGGCGCGATCATTACGCCCGACCCGAACTCGTCCGCGACCCGGCCGGCGTCGAGGCACTCCTGGACAAGATCGCGGCTGGCAATCCGATGGCTGGGCGCTTCGCCGCGATCCCGAAGACCGCAGAAGGCCGACTGGATCCAGAGCGCCTCGCCCTCGCTGTCGGTCACGGCTTCGGCATAGTGCGCTGGCAGCTGGAAGACCCGGATTCCGGCCACCGCCCCGCTATTCCGTGATCTTGGTTAGGAGCAGCCAGGCGCTCGTAACGCCGCCAGTAAGAGCTACGAACACCGGCCCGACCAGGACGTAGAGTCCCGCATGCACTCCCAGGACCAGGACGATCCCCGCAGCCAGCAGCAACAGCGAAGTGACCGTGACCGGAGTAACAGCCTCCAGTACGGGCGCGATGGGCTGATTACTCCTCTCGCCTTTCGCGCGCCGGTCCAGAATCTGGAGGCCGGTACCTGCGATCACGGCGAGAACGACCAACTCGGCGCCGAGAGCGCGGTACGGCTGTCCGGGAATCCCGATCAAGATCGAGATCAGAAGGACTACGCTGAGCAGCCCCAGCGTCTGGGCCGCCCGGTTCCGCAGTTCCTGAGACCTCGCGATGAACGCGATCCTGATCGAGACCGCAACGAACAACAGCCCGGTGAGCGTGGCGGCGGCGCCACCACAGATCTCGGCGAACGTGTCCCAGGCTTTCAAGCGAATCCCTCCGTCTGGCCAGGCAAGACCATGAGCACGGCCTCTTGCCGGGGAGGATACGACTCTTACATGCTTCCCGGCGGTAAGCGGAGGTTGACGCCGCGACCGCGCGACAGGAGCATGCGGAGCCCGTGATGGACAGGACAGGAGTGCATTTGACATGGCGCCGCGGATGGTGACGCGGGATCAGCTCGCAGGGGCGGCGAGGGCCGCGCTGGGCGGCGGGCGGCGCCTGGAACGAGTCGAGCGGCTGGCGGGCGGCACGACGAAGGGCGTGTACCGACTGACGATGGACAACGCGACCACGGCGATCGCCTATCTGTGGGAGGACTCGGAGAACTATTGGCCGACGACTAAGTGGGACGGCGACCTCGCCGATCCGTTCTCGCCCATCCTGGCCGGCGCCCGGCTCGACCTTTTCGAAGCGGCGTGGGCGCGTCTTGACTCCCTCGGTCTTCGGGTCCCCGCGCTCTACCTGGTGGACCGCGACTGCACCTACTACCCTGCCGACCTCGCCATCGTCGAGGACTTCCCCGGCGAAGACCTCATGGAGTTCCTCGCGCGCGATCAGCAGGCGGCTCAGCCGACGATGGCACGGCTGGTCGAGGCTCTTGATGCGATGCGTCGCCATCGCGCTCCGGCGTACGGCAGGGTGGCCTTGATCGACGGTGGCGGCACGGCACGCGGGAGCTCATGTGAAGCGGTCGCCCTCGCCTTCGGGTTGAGATGCCTCGCCGAGGCGGCCGCGCGGAACCACCAGGTGGCGAGTGCCCGCGACCGGTTGGAGGACCGACTGCGCTCGCTGGCGGCGGCGGTGCGACCGCGCGCCGAGTACTCCGTCGTCCACGGTGAACTAGGGCTCGACCACATCTTGATGGACCGGCACGGCTGGCCGGTTCTGATCGACATCGAGGACCTGCTGTACTTCGATGTCGAGTGGGAGCACGTATTCCTGCGCATCCGCCTGCACCCCGACTACCGGCATGTGGCGGTGGACGGCCTGGACGAGGATAGGCTCGCGCTCTACATGCTCACCCAGCGGCTCTCGCTGACGGCAGGTCCGCTCCGGCTGCTCGACAGCGACTTTCCCGACAGGGAATTCATGCGGGGAATCGCCGAGCACAACCTGAACGAAGCGCTGGCATGGATCAACGACACTTCGCATGCGACGCTGAACGCCTGCTGTTCACGTCAGTGCTGGCCGCAGCTCGTCAATCGCCACAGTTAGCGCCCGTGGACGAGCGCACAGCTGTTCCGACGAGGACCGCTCTTAAGACTGAAAGCCTGGACTGACGCAGCGGGATCAGTTGGCGCCAGGTCGGCCGCCACGGGGTGGCGAGGCGCATGGCCTCGTCACCCCGCCTGATCTGCGGTTACTCGCCGAGCTAGACGTGCACAGCTGTTGCGTCTGCGGCGACTTTGCCCGAGATCAGCTGCAGCCACTCGTCGAGCCGCAGCCCTCGCAGACGTAGCAGCTGCCCGCCGGTCGCATCTTCGTCCCGCAGGTGAGGCAGAGCGGCGCATCCGCTACGCGACCTTGCTGGGACTCAATGAGCTCGGTCGAGCTGTGCGGCTGAGCCGCCGCGCCCGCGTGCGCTGAGTCACCACTCCCAGGCTGCCGGTGCGGCTTCTCTACCGGAACCGACTGGGCCAGCTCTTCTGTGTCCACCTCATCAGCCGCCGGTGCCGGATCCTCGCCATTGAGCTGCGCGGTCCGCTCCGCGGTGGTCAGGATTCCGATCTCCGCACGGACGTCGTACGGCAGGTGATCAAGTGCCAGCCGACGGAAGATGTAGTCCATCACCGAGCTGGCCATCCTGATGTCCTGGTCGTCGGTCATGCCCGCCGGCTCAAATCGCATATTGGTGAACTTGGCCACGTAGGACTCCAGCGGGATGCCGTACTGCAGTCCGACCGAGATCGCTATCGAGAACGCGTCCATCACGCCCGCCAGGGTCGAACCCTGCTTGCCGAGCTTCAGGAAGACCTCGCCGACGCCGTCATCGGGATAGCTGGACGCCGTCATGTACCCCTCAGAGCCCGACACCGAGAACCGGGTGACAGTTGCGTTCCGCTGCCTGGGCAGGCGCCGCCGCACCGGCCGGACCTCGTGCGGCGCGGCGGCGGGCTCCGCGGTGGGAGCCTCGGCCGGCCTCCGCTTCGACACCGACAGCGGCTGGCCCACCTTGCAGTTGTCGCGGTAGATCGCCAGCGCCTTCAGGCCAAGCTTCCAGCCCTCGAGGTAGATCTTCTCGATGTCCGCGATCGTGGCCGACTCTGGCAGGTTGACCGTCTTACTGATAGCGCCGCTCAGGGCCGGCTGGACCGCTGCCATCATCCGGACGTGCCCCATCGGGCTGATCGCGCGCTCGCCCATGGCGCAGTCGAAGACCTCGTAGTGCTCAGGCCGCAGGCCTGGGGCATCCACGACATGGCCATGCTCGGCGATGTACTCGATGATGGCCTCGGCTTGCTCCGGCTGGTAGCCGAGATTCTTGAGCGCGCGGGGAACCGTCTGGTTGACGATCTGCATCGACCCGCCACCGACCAGCTTCTTGAACTTGACCAGCGCGAGATCCGGCTCGACCCCGGTGGTGTCGCAGTCCATCATCAGGCCGATGGTGCCGGTAGGCGCGAGCAGCGATGCCTGCGCATTGCGGTAACCGCTGGCCTCCCCGAGTGCCCTGCACTCCTGCCAGGCCTCGTTCGCCGCGGACAGGATCGGCCTGTCGATGCCGCCGATCGCCTGAATCGAAGCGCTGGCGGCGAGGTGCTTGCCGATGACACGCTTATGCGCCGTCGCGTTTCGCGCATATCCGTCGTACGCCCCGACAGCGTCGGCCAGCTCGGCCGACCTCTTGTAGGCGGTGCCGGTCATCAGCGAGGTGATTGCCGCCGCGATGGCCCGGCCGCCGTCGGAGTCATACGCGTGTCCGGTGGCCATCAGCAGGGCGCCCAGGTTGGCATAACCGATGCCCAGCTGGCGATAGGCGCGCGTCGTCTCGGTGATCTTCTGCGTCGGGAAGTCGGCGAAGCAGATGGAGATGTCCATCGCGGTAATGATGAGCTCGGTCAGCTGGCTGAACCGCTCCACGTCGAACGTGTCGTCCTCGCGCAGGAACTTCATCAGGTTGATGCTGGCCAGGTTGCACGAGGAGTTATCCAGGTGGACGTACTCACTGCACGGATTACTGGCAGTAATTCGGCCGGATTCCGGACAGGTGTGCCAGTCATTGATGGTTCCGTCGTACTGGATGCCAGGGTCCGCGCACTCCCACGCAGCCTTCGCCATCTTGCCGAACAGCTCTCTCGCGTTCACCAGGGCGAGCGGCTCGCCACTTGTGCGCGCTGCCAGGTCGAACGAACTGCCGGACTCCACCGCATGCATGAACTCGTCAGAGACCCGGACCGAGTTGTTAGCGTTCTGGTACTGGACGCTGGTGATGTCCTTGCCGCCGAGGTCCATGTCGAAGCCGCCATCGCGCAGCACGCGGATCTTCTCCTCCTCGCGCGCCTTGGTCTCGATGAACTCCTCGACATCGGGGTGATCCACGTCGAGCACGACCATCTTTGCCGCCCGCCGGGTGGCACCGCCGGACTTGATCGTGCCGGCCGATGCGTCCGCACCGCGCATAAACGACACCGGCCCGCTCGCGGTGCCGCCTGAGCTCAGCAGCTCCTTACTGGACCGGATGCGAGACAGGTTCACGCCCGCACCGGAGCCGCCCTTGAAGATCAAGCCCTCCTCGCGGTACCACTCCAGGATCGAGTCCATGGTGTCGTCGACCGCGAGGATGAAGCAGTTGTGCACCCGCAGGTTTCCCGACAGATACTCGCCGCTCTCGGTCTGGATGTCGTAGACCTCGGCCAGCCCGAGATGCTCGACCTTGCTGATGTCCAGCAGCCGCCGGTCTGTCCCGCCCACGTCCGGCTGTACATGCAGCAGATGGTCGCCTGGCCGCAGGAAGCCCGCAACGGTGAACTCGCCGTTGTCCAGGTCCGTCGCCCGCCACACCAGGTGGTCGGCAGTAGCTTCCAGCACGTGTCCGGCGGTGGTGTGCAGCCGCAGGACCTCCTTCAGGCCGTTGGCCTTGGTGGCCATGATCCGGGTGACGCCATGCGCGTCGTACACCTTGGTGCCGACCGCGTTCGCCTCGACTAGGCGGCCGATCGGGACTGGCCCGGTGGGCGTGCTGACCAACGCGTCGTACGGCTGGCAGGCCGATACCTGCTGCGGCGAGCTGGTACCGACGTTGAACCAGACTGGCGAGTTGAAGCTGAAAGCCTGGTGGATCAGCGCGTGCTTGAGCTCGTGCTCGAAGATCTCCGCGTCCTGCTCCGATGCGAAGTAGCCATGCTCGCGGCCGGCCGCGCCGTAAGTCCCAACCACCCGGTCGACAAGCTGCTTCAGGCTCCACTCGCGCTGCGGAGTACCGACGGCACCGCGGAAGTACTTGCTGGTGACGATGTTGGCGGCGTTAACAGACCAGAAGTCAGGGAATTCGACGCCGTACTGCTCGAAGTTGACCGATCCATCCCGCCAGTTCGTCATCACGACGTCGCGGCGCTCCCAGGTGACGTCGTCATAGGGATGGACGCCCTCACGGGTGTAGATACGGCGCATGGTCAGCCCCTTGGACTTGGCGCTCTTGCCGCCCTGCGGCGCTGCCCCGCTAGCCGTCTCGGTCATGCTCTTCCCCCTCCGCGGATCCGCTGGACCCATCGCGGGCCTGGCGAGGCCCTCCCGGTCTGACATCTGAACTGGACCCCGGCTAGCTGGCCGGGGCTTGCTGCTGCCCTGGCTGCATGCCCGCGCGGTCACCGCCGGATGCACCCGGCGTGGCCCCGCGATCACCGCTCAGCCCCGCCTGGCCGGCAAGGAACTGCTCGTCTTCCGGGCGCCAGTTGTCCAGACGCTCGGAACGCAGCGCTGCTATCTCATCTTCGAAGTCGGCGAGCGACTCGAAACCTCGGTAGACCGAGGCGAATCTCAGGTATGCGACCTCATCCAGGTCGCGCAACGGGCCAAGAATCGCAAGGCCCACCTCGTGTGACGGCACCTCGCCTGAGCCCCGGGTGCGGATCGCGTCTTCTACTTGCTGCGCGAGCAGCGCCAGCTGGTCTTCGCTCACCGGCCGACCCTGGCAGGCTCGCCTGACGCCGTTAACGATCTTGTCCCGGTTGAACGGCTCGGTGACGCCGCTGCGCTTCCCCACTGTCAGGATGACGGTCTCCTGAGTGGTGAACCGGCGTCCGCACGCCGGGCACGACCGGCGGCGCCTGATCGCGGCGCCATCATCTCCGGTCCGGCTGTCAATGACCCGGCTGTCGGCGTGCCTGCAGTAAGGGCAGTACACGGCGATCACCTCCCCGGTCGCTGAAGCCGCGGTTCTATGAAGCACAAGCTATAGCAATACTACACCCGTGTAACTACTACATCTTGTGGTTCCGCCGACCAACTTCGGATGTCACTGAACCAGCGGGCCGAACCCGCTGGTAGACCGTGCCTCGTGCTCAACGCAGGCGGTAGCCGACGGCGCGAACACGCCGGCGTGTCGCACCCGAAACGCCCCCGGCCGACGCCCCGGCCGACGGGCAGACTGCGCAGATAGCCCGGATAGCGCCCGATTCGGCCTAATCACTTGGGCACCCACAGCAGCTGACCGGCCTGGACGACGGTCGTTGACAGCGAGTTGGCGGTCATGATCCGGGAAATCACCAGGCGAGGGTCGGCAGACGGCTCCGCCCGCGACGCTATTGTCCACAGCGTCTCACCCGGCCGCACAACGATCTGCCGCATGCCCTGGTAGCCCGCACCCGCCCGACCGTGATTGGCAGCTTGCGCACCGCCCGCGACCGACATGCCGATCAGCGTGATCACCACAGTCGCGAGGATGACCGCGAAAACAGCGACTACTGCCCGGCCGCGACGTGTCAGCCGCAGCGGCGCCTTCGCGCTTGCCGGACGCCCGGATCGGGGCGCCGCAGGCAGGCTGGCGCCAAATTTTGGCCTGCCGACCTGAGCCTGACTCGGCCGGACGGGAGCCGTTACCAACTGAAGGTCGGCAGGTCGCGGTCGCGCCCTATCGCCGCTGGGCATTGCGAACTCGTCGAATCCCGCCTCGATCGCGCTTGGTGCGCCCATCGGAGCCTCCCTCTGCCCGAATGACTGTTCGATAGTATCTCTGTTCTATCGCCCGCGCGTTCGATCGAACGAAGATACGGTACAGTCATATCGCAGCGGTACGACACTTTTAGAAAGTGTCGAACAGATGTTTGAGATCTGAGCGCTTAACCATTAGCGTCTGCAACGAACGCACCTACTTAAGGCGGAGGCCAGCATGAGTGATGCGACCGGCGATGGAGGGGCGCAAGAGGCCTCGACCATCGCCCTGGACGTGACCAGCACGAACATTGACTCCGGCCAGCGCCCGCGCGGCAAGCCTGGCCGCAGGCCGAAGGGCAGCGTCCCGCACGTGGTAGCCGACCTGCCGGACAAGCCGGACCCCGACCACGTGCTCACCTGGCGCCAGCGCAAGGTGCTCCAGGTCATCAGGGAGTCTGTCCAGCGGCGCGGCTACCCGCCGTCTATGCGCGAAATCGGCGAGGCCGTCGGCCTGACTAGTACCTCGAGCGTCTCTTACCAGTTGTCGACCTTGCAGAGCAAGGGCTACCTGCGACGGGACGCTGGCCGTCCGCGCACCGTAGAGGTCCGGCTGCCCGGCCACGGGACTGTCAGGCCCGAGTCGGACGTCGACGATGACACGCCGATGGACATTGCCTCCCAGGAAGCCGCGTACGTGCCGCTCGTCGGCCGGATCGCAGCGGGTGGCCCGATCCTGGCCGAGGAGGCAATCGAGGACATCTTCCCGCTGCCGCGGCAGATCGTCGGCGAGGGAAACCTGTTCCTGCTCAAGGTCGTCGGCGACTCGATGGTGAACGCGGCCATCGCCGATGGCGACTGGGTGGTAATCCGGCAGCAGCCCGTGGCCGAGAACGGCGACATCGTGGCGGCCATGCTCGACGGCGAGGCGACCGTCAAGACCTTCAAGCGATCGGCAGACCACATCTGGCTGATGCCACACAACCCGGCCTACACGCCGATTCCCGGCGATGAGGCGGAGATCCTTGGCAAGGTAGTCGCGGTCTTGCGCCGCGTCTGAGACCGGCGGCTAACCGGCCCGGACTCGCTCGCGAGCCGGCAGGCCGCCCTCGCGGTAGCTCGCGCAGATTTTACGGATAAGAGCTCGCACAAAATGGCGTGCTCTTGCCGTCGGGTTAGTGGTTGAATTTCCGCGACCTGGACGACTCTAAGCGCTCCGGAGCCGATGCCAATAGTGGCTCAGTTGCCGAGGCCTGTTATCAGGCGCGGCGGCACTACTTCGTCGCGACCGCCACAGGACGGCTCCTTCCATGGATGAGCTTTTCAGCCAGTTTCCCACCCTTCAGCGCACCGCCGCGGACATCATCACCGCGAAGGACCTGCGCGCCAGACTTGCCTCGGGACGGCCGCTCCGGATCTAGTACGGCGTGGACGTCACCGCCCCGTTCCTGCATATCGGGCATGCGGTGAACCTGTGGGCGATGCGCGAGATGCAGGAGGCCGGCCACAAGGTCGTCCTGCTCATCGGCGACTTCACTACTTGCATCGGCGACCCGACCGGCAGGTCCGGCGCCCGGCCCGTGATCGCGGCCGACCAGATCGACCGCGACGCCGAGGCGTTCGTGGCACAGGCCGGCCAGATCCTGCTGACCGGCCCGGACGCGCTCGAGATCCGGCGTAACTCCGAGTGGTGGACGCCGAGTCGGGCACCGACCTGCGCCGGCTGATCAGCCAAGGCGCCGTCCGGCTGGACGGAACCAGCAAGCTCACCGACCCGACCAGCGACATCCGCTCTCCAGCGGAGATGTACTCCGCGTGGGCAAGCGGCGCTGGTTCCGGATCACCTTCGGATAGGGAACGGGGATGTGCCCACGCGGACCGCGCTACAGACGGCCGCGGCGGCACTTAGGTGCTGACGGGCATGGCCTTTACCGGCCGAAGGCGTAAACAAACTGGCCGTCGGTGACGACTAGCTGAGTGCCAGCCCATATGACGGATACCGGAAAATCCAAGAGCGCCGGAGACTGTCCTGGCGGGCCGGTTACCGGCCGGGACCATCGGCCAGTCGACGGATCCAGCACAGTCACCGCGTAATTGGGTGCGTGCGGGTATGGGAAGCTGCTGGCGGCGCCGACTGCTACTACCGCCGCTCCGGTCCAAATCTGGGTAGCCCCAGGGATTAGCGGCGCGGCGGTTACCGGGCGCAGCTTGAGCGTTGCCGCGTCTACCAGGTAGGCCGCGGGGAGATGCGACTCACCGCCCGCTGAGACGAGGAGTATCTGGCCATTGGCCGCGGACTGTGGCGTAAAGTACACCAGGTTCTGGGGCCAGCCAGCCACAGCCCGCCAGACGCCGTCTGCGTTCATCGTGCGAACGTCGACGCCCCACGTACCCGCCTTGCCCAATGAGAATCCCGGGCCGCTGTTCCACGATGACCAGAGGATCAGCCGCCCGTCAGCAGCGATCATGCTGAGCTGGGAGACCCGGTGCGAGGCCGGCAGCGATACGTGCAAGCGCTGCCAGGAACGGGTGGAGAGACTGTAGTCATAGGCCATCAGCCGACCGGAAACGACCTCGGCGAATACGATCCGATCCCCGAGTGATGCGACGGCGCACGACTGAGGCTCGCAACCAGACTGCGCCGGTAGCGGGAAGCCGACGACTGACCACGTATTCGATGCCGGGGTGTAAATGGCGGCTACGGGCGCGGCTGCACCGTGGGCTGCTGCTGGACCGCGATGCAAGACCACCAGGTCGCTCCCGGTCCAGAACGCATCTTGCATGTCGGTACCAAGGCCGTCAGGAATGGCGGCGATGCGATGCCAGCCGACGCCAGGCACATACGCGGCGCCTTCCAGCCTGTTGACATTGACGAGCAGGATTTCCCGGCCGGTCCAGGCGGCGATGAAGTCGCCCACTTCCCTGATGGGTGACTGCTGGAGCCTGGACCAGTGACCGTGCGAGAGCTCGGCCGCGGTCACGGCAGGCGAGGCAATGCGCGGCGCCGCAGGCCCCGGCACCGCGGCGCCGCGGAACAACGCGGGGATCGTGACGGCCGCGACAACGGCGACCGCTGCAGCCGCGGCCGCGGCAATCTGGTTTAGGCGACGACGGCGCCGCCCGGCCGCGATCAGCCGCTCGACCGGCGCGGCCGCCAGGTCCGGCACCTCGGCGGCCGCCGTCAGCAGGCTGCGAACGCGCTGCTCATCACTCATGCCGTTCTCCTTCTTCGGCCAGCAGGCCGGCCTGGCGCACATTAGATGGCCTGGACCCAGGCGGAGGTTCCCGCGAATTACCCTGACAAGCCGACGGCCCTCCCGCAAGCAGGGCGGGAGGGCCGCACGTATCGAGTCGCTCTGGCCTAGGCTGAGACGACGTTGACCAGCTTAGGCGGCCTGACGATCACGGTGCGGACGCCGCGACCGGCCAGCGCGCGCTGCACGCCAGGCGTCGCGAGGGCCAGCTCGCGCAGCTCGTCCTCGCCGATCCCGGTCGGCACCTCCACCTTGTCGCGCAGCTTGCCGTCGACCTGCACCACGCACGTGACGGTCTCATGCACCAGCAGCGCAGGATCGGCGACGGGCCATCCCGCCCGCGCCACCGAAGGCTCGTGGCCCAGCAGCTCCCAGCACTCCTCCGCCGTGTACGGGGCGAACAGCGATAGCAAGATCACGAGCGTCTCTGCTGCCTCGCGCACTGCCGGATCGGCTGCGCCTGGGCCGGCGTCTACCCCCCGGCGGGCCGCACTGACCAGCTCCATCAGCCTCGCCACCGCCACGTTCAGCCGGGTCGACTCGACCAGCTTGGTGACCTCGTCGATGGTGCGGTGCGTGATCCGGCGCAGATCCGTGTCGCCGCCGCTGGCGTCGGCAGCAGGAGAACCGCCAGCGGCCGCAACGTCCGATGCCACCCTGGCCACCCGGCCCAGGAACCTGACCAGCGCCTCGGGGCGCATGTCCGCCCAGTCGATGTCGTCTTCCGGCGGGCTCGCGAAGATCATCGTCAGCCGGATCGCGTCCACGCCATGCTCGGCCAGCTGCTGGCCCAGGTCCACCCCGTTGCCCAGCGACTTCGACATGGCCTTGCCCTGGTTGATGACCTGACCCTGGTTCACTAGCGCGGTGAACGGCTCAGTGAAGTCCAGCATCCGCATGTCATGCAGCACCTTGACGAAGAACCGTGAGTACAGCAGGTGCAGTATCGCGTGCTCTACGCCACCCACGTACAGGTCGACAGGGCACCAGCGGCGGACCGCCTCGACGTCGAACGGGCCGTGCTCGAACGCTGGCGAGCAGTAGCGCAGGAAGTACCAGGAGGAGTCAACGAACGTGTCCATCGTGTCGGTGTCGCGCTTGGCCGGCCCGCCGCACTTCGGGCACTCGGTATTGACCCAGTCGGCGGCCGCAGCCAGCGGTGAGGCACCCTTCGGGGCCAGGTCCTGGCCGCGCAGGTCGGGCAGCAGCACCGGCAGCTGGTCGTCGGGCACCGCCACCTCGCCGCAGCCGTCGCAGTAGACGATCGGAATCGGCGCGCCCCAGAAGCGCTGCCTGGACACCAGCCAGTCCCGCAGCCGGTAGCTGACCGCGGCGCGACCCAGATCCTTTTCGGCCAGGATCACAATGATCTTCGCGATCGCCGCCTGCTTCGACAGGCCGTCCAGCGGCCCGGAGTTGATCAGCTGGCCCTCGCCGGGCGTCGCGATCCCGGTCTGTGCCGGGTCCGGTGAGCTCGTGTCAAGCACGACTCGGACCGGCAGCCCGAACTTCCTGGCGAAGTCCAGGTCACGCTGGTCGTGCGCAGGCACGGCCATGATCGCGCCGGTACCGTAGTCGGGCAGCACGTAGTCGGCCGCCCAGACCGGAATGCGCTCACCGTTCACCGGGTTGATCGCGTAACGGCCCAGGAACACGCCGGTCTTCTCCCGGTCGGCCGACTGCCGCTCGATGTCGGTCAGCTTGCGGACATCCGCTAGGTAGCGCTCAAGATCCGCCGCGTGCTCGGGTCCGCACAGCTCCTGCGCCAGCGCCGAGTCCGCCGCCACCACGAAGAATGTGGCCCCGTACAGCGTGTCCGGCCGGGTGGTGAACACCGTGACCGGCTCAGCACGGCCCTCGATCGCGAACTTGACCTCGGCGCCCTCGCTACGGCCGATCCAGTTGCGCTGCATCAGCAGCACGCGCTCTGGCCACTTGCCCTCCAGCGGCCCCATATCCTCCAGCAGCCGGTCCGCGTACTCGGTGATCTTGAAATACCACTGGGTCAGCGCCCGCCGGATGACCTCAGCCCCGCAGCGCTCACACTTGCCGTTGATCACCTGCTCGTTGGCCAGCACCGTCTGGTCAACGGGGCACCAGTTCACATAGCCGTCCGCCCGGTAGGCCAGACCGCGCTCGTAGAACCGCAGGAACAGCCACTGCGTCCACCGGTAGTAGTCAGGATCACAGGTCTGCAGCCGCCGCGACCAGTCAAAGGACACCCCGTAACTGCGGAACGAGGCGGCCTGCGTCTCGATGTTCTTGTAGGTCCAGTCGGCCGGGTGGGTGTTATTGCGGATGGCCGCGTTTTCGGCCGGCAGCCCGAATGCGTCCCAGCCGATGGGGTGCAGCACGTTATAGCCGCGCTGGAAGTAATACCTGGCCATGGCGTCGCCCACGGCGTAGGCCTCGGCGTGGCCCATGTGCAGGTCGCCAGAGGGGTACGGGAACATGTCCAGCACGTAGCTGCGCGGCCGCGGGTCGGCCGGGTCGTCGCTGGCCCGGAATATGTCCATCGTGGCCCAGCGCTGCTGCCACTTCTGCTGGATCGCGCGCGGATCGTAGCGATCCGCGTTCTCGGCGGCTGTCATGACTTCCTCGCGAGTTCAGTAGAGGTCCGGGTTCGGCCCCTGCCCGGCCGGCGCTTACACCCATCAAACAGAAGAGCCCCTCGAGAACGAGGGGCAGCCGCGCCAACGACAGATCTGGTCGGCGCGGCTAGGTAAGGAGCAGCCGGGCGAAACGCACGTCAACAGGGTAGCGCACACCGCAGGCGAACTGACCGCGCGCAGCCCCAGCTTCAAGATCAGCTAGCAGTTCTGCTGTCCGCAGCGCGCCCCGGTACTGCCATAAGCGCGTCACTGGCGGCGCGCTGCGGACAGCCGATGACATACGGGCCGGCATCGGGTTCTGGCCAGCGCGCCGCGGCCGACTCCAGCGGCCGCGGTTGCCCTCGGGCAGATGCCGCGCTTCGCCCGGTTGGAGCGTTTGTGCTCAGACGTAACTCAAACAATCCGCGCACCGCAGGGCCAGGCCAGGCGTCGGCGGCGGTCGCCGACCCGGATGAGGCGGACAGTCACGACCAGTGGTCATATTCTCAGATACAGGCTTCCGCACTCCGGAAATGCCGCCAGATATGAAAAAGCGCCGTGTCTCCATTTCCTCCTTGACCACGCAGCAGGCGCGTCAAATAATGTCCTGACACCTAGCGGCGGCCGACCTGGGGCACCGTCGGGCAGCGCAGGTCACGCCGGACTTGTGCTGCTCAGTCGGGCTTTGCTTCGGCTTATGTAGCTGGGTTGGCCAATGGGGAGACAGGCCGTTATCCGGGGGAATAATGAACACTCTCTTGCGCGCGGAAACAAAGCACCTAGCCCGCTCCGCTGAAGCGGAGCATATCTTGCCTGATAAGTTGCGCGCGCTCGCGCCAAGGAATACCGATCTCATCGGCAGCGCAATGCGCGCCACTGCCGGGCTTCGCCGTGGCTGAGCCGACGGCGACCGCCCGCGCAGCGCCTGCGCCCGCACTGGCCGTCGTAGGCCTGGCCTGCCGGTTCCCTGACGCGGACGACGGGCCGGAATTGCTCGATGTCGTGCTGACCGGACGGCGCTCGTTCCGCCGCATCCCGCCCGCCCGGCTTGACATCGCCGATTACTTCCAGCCAGATCGCGCGACGTCCGACGCCACCTACAGCACGAGAGCGGCGCTGATCGAGGGCTGGCAGTTCGACTATGCGGCATTCGGCGTCCGGCCTGCCTCCTATGCGGCCGCGGACCCGGCGCTGTGGCTAGCCCTGGAGACCACCGCGCGCGCCCTCGCCGGAGCCGGCCTGACGGCTGGCAGCGGCCTGAACCGGGACCGCACCGGGATCATCCTCGGCAATACGCTGGCAGGCGACGTCTCCCGCGCCAATGCGATGCGGGTTCGCTGGCCATATGTCCGGCGTGTCTTCTCAGATGCACTGGCCACGGAGGTTCCGGCTCCGCAGGCAGGCAGGGTCCTACGGCAAGCCGAGCGGCAGTACCTGGCTCCGTTCCCGATCATCAGCCCTGCCACCAGGGTCGGCAGCACCCCTGGCAGCATCGTCGCGGCGATCTCCGGCTACTTCGGCTTCCGCGGCGGCAGCCATGCGATCGACAGCACCTGCTCTTCCTCGCTTCAGGCCATCTCCTCGGCCTGCAGTGCGCTTGCCGCCGGGGATCTGGATGCGGCGATCGCGGGCGGCGTTGACGTCAGCCTGGACCCGTTCGAGCTGATCGGGCTGGCCAAGGCGGGCGCGCTGGCGACGGACGAGGTCCGGATCTATGACCAGCATCCGACCGGCTATCTGCCCGCCGAGGGCTGCGGCATGGTCGTGCTGATGCGAACGCAGGACGCCCGCGCGGCCGGACTGCCGGTATACGCGGAGATCGTGGGCTGGGGCACGTCGACGGGCGGCTCGAACGGCGAGGCCCGGACCGGGGTCAGCAGCCAACTGCTGGCGATGCGGCGGGCATACGAGCGAGCCGGACTTGACCCCGCCGAGGTTCAGTTCTTCGAAGGGAACGGGGCGGGCACCAAGGAAGACGACGAGGCAGAGCTGATCGCGCTCGAGGTGCTGCGCGCAAGTGCGCGCGAACCGGCCGTACTCGGCTCGGTCAAGGCGAATATCGGGCACGCGAAGGCCGCCGCGGGATCGGCCGCGCTGATCAAGACCGTCCTGTCACTGAGCACTGGCGTGCTTCCGCCCGCTACCGGCGTGCGGACCCCGCATGCTCTCATCAACGGCGGCGCGGCCCAGCTGGCCCTGCCGCAGGTGCCGCGCGAGTGGCCAGAGGGCGTCCGGTTTGCCGGAGTCAGCACGCTCGACTCCGGCGGCAGCAACGTACACCTGGTACTGCGCAGCGAGCCCGCCGCCGCCCGGCGGCATGACCGCTGGTCGCGCCCGCGCACGCTGCCCACCCGCTCGCTGGACGGCGACGGTGTCACGCCGCGCCTCATGGCACCGGCAACTGCGCCTTTGCCGTTCCTGCTGCAGGCCGCCGACCGATTCGCCCTGGCCCAGGTCCTGTCCCGCCTCGCCGACATCGCGCGCTGGCTCTCCGACGCCGAGCTACAGGACCTGGCCTGCACCCTTGGCCGTGACCAGAGCCGCCAGGGCACGTCCCGGGTAGCGCTGGTCGCTGCCGGGCAGGAGCAGCTCGCAGCTCGCGCCCGCGAGGCAGCTGCCATGCTTCCGCAGCTAGCCGACGGACTACTGACAGTAGGGCCGGGCATATACGCGGCTGACGGCGCAGACGGGCGGATCAGCCTGCTGCTATCTGGCGAAGACCCGGATCCCGCGGGCAACCTGACCGACTCCGTCCGGCATTGCCTGGACGTACTGCGCTGGCTCGAGTCGCTGGATGCGCCTGCGGCTAGCGCGGTCGGCCATGGCCTCGGTGCACTCGCCGGCCTCGCCTGGGCCGGAGTCCTGGGCGAGGGCGACGCCACGGAGATCGCCGAGCTTCGCGCCCAGTTCCTGCATGCACCCGTGGTAGGTGACGAAGCCGGGATCCGGTCCGTTCCCGCTAAGCTCCCGGCGGAGGGCGCGGGCAGGCCCGGCTCCGGGGCGACGTCCGGACCGGTTGCCGGCGTCGGCGCCACCTCCGGACTAGGTGCGCCATCGGCTCCTGGCCTGACGTCAGCCGGCCAGGGCCTGGCCCCGATAGCGCGCGCGAACGCATCCGTGCTGCGTGCGGCAATCGCGCAGAAGTTCTGCTTCGGTCCGCCCAGGCGGCGGCTGATCGCGACGCTGACCGGCGCCGAGGTCGACTCGGTCGATGCCGCCATCGACCTCGTATGCAGCGGCTTTGCCGGCCCGGACAAGCTCGCAGACGCTATCGCGGTCGGCGCCGTCGGCGCGACCCTGCTGCTGGAAACCGGTCCCGGCGCCGCGCTGGCCGCAGTCGCCAACGAGACTATTCGCGTGCCAGCGGTCAGCCTGGGTGCCGGGCCGTCCGACCCAGCCGCATGGGCCAACGCCGCAGCTGCGCTGTTCGCGGCCGGCGCCCTTGGCCAGGCACAACCGTTGTTCGCGGGCTGGCCCGCGCGGCCGATCGACCTCTGGCGCGAACGGGCCTTCATCGCCAGCCCATGCGAAACTCGACCGCAACCGGAAGCCGCGAAAGCTGCCGAGGCTGTGCCCGCGGCGGCGGCTGTCCTTTCTGTCGCAGCCCCTGAGCCGACGGCCGAGTCCGCACCGACTGGGGCGACAGGCCCCGCAATTCCGGAGGCCGCATCCCTGCTGGCGGTCGCGGAGCCTGCGTCGACGCAGGTCACCGGCCTGGTAGCTCCCGAGCCGACCGACACGACACCTGCCGCCGACTCCGCGCCCGTAGACAGTGCCGAGAGCACCGCGGAAGCGGCCGCACAGCCAGCGGACGAGACCGCCAGTAAGCTCGCGGGCGACACAGCCGGCCTGTCGGGACTTCGCGGCCGGTTCGAACGTCAGCTGCCTGGTCGTCCGATGATGGACGCTGCGGCAAGCATCGATAACTCCGGCCCGGAGGCGGCAGGCCGCCCGGCTGACGCGACCCCGGACACTGGCCAGGTGCCAGGCCTGGCCCCGTGGACTAGTTGCTTCGCCGAGTCGCTGCAGCCCGCGGATCACCCGGCGCGTCCGGCCGACAAGCCGCCCTGGCGCACTCATCTCGCCGGGCACCTCTGGCTGCAAGCCGCTGCCACCCGGACGTTCCGGGCGGACTCCGACGCGACTAGAACGATTGCCGTTCTCGGCGACCCAGCCGACTCGGACTCGCGCGCGGCCGCACTCCAGGCCGCCAGGGATGCGATCGTGACCGGACAGCTCGTAGTACTGACCACGAGCCAGGGATTCACCGGCTTCTTCGCTTGCCTGCAAGCCGAGCACCCGGAGCTTGGCGTCACCGTGCTGCGCATTCCCGAATCGGCCAGCGGGCCGAGCCTGGCCGAGCGCTTTGCCTACACCGATGCGGGTACCTTCCGCGAGCTGGTGCTGACGGCTGACGGCCGGGTATTCGAGCCGGCACTGTCGGAGCTTCAGCTGACCGCAGGCGGCGCCTTCCCGCTCGGCGCCGAGGACGTTGTGCTGATCAGTCGCGGCGCCAGGGGCGCCGGGCTCGCACTGGCACAGGTCCTTGCGTGCTGCGGGACGCCGGTGGCGGTGATCGGCCGCGCCACCGACAGTGATGACAGCGAACTCGTGGCCGGCCTCGAGCAACTGCGATCGGCCGGCGCTCGGGTCGGCTACGAGGTCATCGACATCGCTAACCCGGAGAGCCTCGCCGCGGCGATCGAACGCATCGAGACCCGCCTCGGACCCGTGACAGCGATCGGGCATGCGGCCAGCCAGGGCCACCACGTTCCGCTCATGGATCTCACCGATATCGAGATCAGCGATCACGTCGCGAACGAGGCAGCAACGCTCGAGCATCTTGTCGCCTCGGTCCGTCCCGGTCAGCTGCGGCTGATCGTGACCTTCGGCTCCGTGGCTGGGCGCTACGGCCTTGCGGGCGAGAGCATGCTCGCGCTGGCCAGCGGCGCACTGGCCGGGAGAGCTGGCCAGCTGGCCCGCGCCGCGGATAACTGCCAGAGCCTGCATGTCGACATTCCGGCCTGGTCGACCGGTGGTCTTGGCGACCGTCCCGAGCTCGCCGAGGAGTTCGCCGCGACGGGCACTGCACCCATCGATCTGAGCGCAGCGTCCCGGCTGCTACTCAAGATCATGACAACAAGTGGCCTGCCGGACCGGCTCACGATGCACGGCCGGGTCAGCGGGCCGGCCGCCAGGACGGCACGCCCCCTGGACACGGCCGAGCTTCGGGCGGCCGGCCTGCCGAGCGGCGGGCGGTTCCTGCGGGACGTCAAGGTCTACTACCCCGGCATCGAGCTCATCTGCGAGGCGCGGCTTTCCCTGCAATCCGATCCCTACCTGAGCGACTACCGCGTGGATGGACTGCCGGTGCTGCCCGGAGTGCTCGCGCTTGAGGCACTTGCCGAGGCGGCGTCCGTGCTGGCCGGCCAGCCGACACGGGTGGCCCGCAAGGTTCGGATGGAATTGCCGGTCGTCATACCGGCAGGCGCCGAGGCAGAGCTGCGGATCTTCGCGCAGCGGTCTGGCAGCACCATTGCGACAGTGCTGCGGTGCGGGGACAGCTCATTCGCCGTGGATCACGTGATAGCCGAATTCAGTTGTTCCGGAACCTGGGAAGATCTCCCGACCGCGACTCTCGGCACGTCGCCGTCGGCGCTGCCTCAACTGTCCGCGAGCCTGTCAGGTCTGGTCGACGGTGCCGAGCTGTACGGGCCGATAACGTTCCAGTCCGGTCGGTTCCGCCGGGTGGCGCTATTGCAGGAGGTCACAACGCGCTCCTGCCGCGCGCTTGCCCGCGGCACCGACGAGCAGCCCTGGTTCGACCCGGTCGGCCCGTTCGCCGGTTCCGGCTTCGTGCTCGGCAGCCCCGGCCTGAACGACGCGACGCTGCACGCACTGCAGGCGTGCGTGCCACACCGGCGGGTGCGGCCGACTAGCTGCGAGTCCGTGGTGTTCTCCGGCCGACCGGCCGACGGTGCGGTCGAGATCCGGGCCGTAGCGGTGCCTGGCCTAGGCAGCCGGGAGCGTGGTGCGTCCACTGCTAGCGCCGCCGCCTCGGCAGCCTGCGAAGCCCCAGTCGACTACGAGACCGCGACCGCCGACTCCCGAGCCGTGGCCGACTCCCGAGCCGTGGCCGACTCCCGAGCCGTGGCCGACTCCCGAGCCAAGGCCGACTCCGGAGCCAAGGCCGACTCCGGCAGCTCGAAGAGCGCGGACCGCTCCGTCGACCTTGATCCGACGGCTGCGGATGCGTCAGCGGCCACCTCGCGCCGGGCTGCCCTGCTGGTCATTGGCGGGGATTGCGACACTGAAATGACCGCCGAGGAGCTGGCCGACCAGCAGCCGGCGCAATCGCGCCCGTCGCTGAAGCGAACTCGCCGCGAGCGGCGCCATGCGGCCGACCGCCAGCGCCACGCCGCCGAACAGCAAAGGCGCGCTGCCGACCGCCAGCGCCACGCCGCCGGCGGGAACGGCCCGGGCGGGAACGCCGCGGGCGGGAACGCCGCGGGCGGGAACGCCGCGGGCGGGAACGCCGCGGGCGGGAACGGCACGGCTCGAAAGGACCCGCCTCCCGCACCGAAGCAAGTCCCGGATCAGCCGATAGTCGCGGTGCCCGCGCAGGCATCCCGCCCCGAACAGGAACGGACCACCCGCAGGTCGGCCGCGAGCGCGCGACGCCGACTCGCCGATCAGCTGTGGGACGTCGAGGCGATCGACTCGGCCGGGCAGCTGCTGCTCGCCTGGCGCGGCGTGCAGCTGCGGGACACCGGACCGCTTCCTCGCAACGCCGCGTGGCCCCCTTCGCTGTTGTCCGTGTACCTGGAGCGGGGCGGTTGCGATCTGGGTCTGGACGCGGGGCTGCGCGTGACGGTCAGCTGCGGCCAGCCCGACGGGCCAGGGCCGCAGTTCCTGGCGATGGCGGTCCCGCGGCAGGCACCGCCGGGCGGTCAGGGCAGTTCGGGGCCCAGGCACTCCGCAGGGCGGGCCGCGGCCAGTGGCGCCGCGAACGTTGCGGTCGCAACGGGGACCGGCCCGCTCGCAGGCTTCA
Source organism: uncultured Actinomycetota bacterium (assembly GCA_963719765.1). Lineage (GTDB taxonomy): Bacteria > Actinomycetota > Actinomycetes > Streptosporangiales > Streptosporangiaceae > JAJYUU01. Next base: position 105,449 of record CAVRCW010000005.1, on the reverse strand, counting down.
GCCTCACCGCGACGGCTGCGGTGCCCGTGGCCTGCGGCTGGACCACGGTCGAGCCCGGCCATCGGCTCGATCAGCCGTCACCCGGCATGGCCTCGGCATACTCGCAGCTGCGCAGCAAGCTGGCCGAGCCACCTGCGACTCTCGCGGCCAGGCTCCGAGCGGTCGGCGCCTGCCTGACCATGGCCGGGCTGCCCGCCAGCGAGTCCGCGTCCTGCCAGCAGATCACCAGCGACGGCTGGGCGGTCCTGGCGACCGCGACCGCGAGCATTGCCTGCACCGTAGTCGAGGTAAGTGGCGTCGCCAGCCCGGTCGCTATCGCGATCATGACGAGGCGACCACCAGCAGGCCCGGCAGCCCGCGCCGCACTGGCACCGCGAGCTGCGGAAGTGAAGGGAGCAGCGATCAGCGTGCCTGCATCCGCCGGCAACCCGAACTCTGGCTAACCGCCGACTCGGCGCTGGCGCCCAGCGGGCCCGCGGACTGGAGCGCGACGTGATGGCGGCAGTTGCGGCGTTCTGCAACACTAAGGCTAGAACGCAGTTCTAGTCGAAGGCGGCCGCCAATGACCACACCCGATACGCGTCCCGTTCAGGGTGTAGACCTTTCGCTGATCGAGTTCTGGCAGCAGCCGCTCGAGGCGCGACATGCAGACTTCGCCAAGCTGCGTGCCTTGGGGAAGCCGCCTTACTTTGTCGTGCCGGAAGGACCGTTCAGCGTGCCGGGTGACGGCTACTACGCCTTCGTGTCGCATGCCGACGTCACGGAAGCGAGTCATCGGCCCGAGCTGTTCTCCTCGGGTCGCGGCGCGACCAGCATCGAAGACCTGCCGGCCGAGTTCAACGAGTACTTCGGCTCGATGATCAACATGGACGACCCGCGGCACGCCCGGCTGCGGCGGATCGTTTCCCGCGCCTTCACCCCCAGGATGATCAAAAAGTTCGAGGAAGACGTCCAGCGGACCGCGGCGGGCATCGTGGACGATCTGCTGGAGACTGGCCCGTGCGACTTCGTCCAGCACGTCTCCGCCCGGCTGCCACTGAAGATCATCTGCGAGATGATGGGCATCGGTGACGAGCACTACGACATGGTGCTGCGCAACACGAACATCATCTTGTCCGGCGCTGACCCCGAGTTCATCAGCGAGAACATGGACGAGGCCATTACCCAGCTGCTGACCGCGGGCAAGGACCTGGCCGACCTGGTCACCGGGGTCGCCGCGAACCGCGCAGAGCACCCGCAGCACGACGTAATCACCTCACTCGCGAACGCCAACATCGACGGCGAGCAGCTGACCCCCGCGGAGCTCGGATCGTTCTTCATCCTGCTCGTAGTGGCCGGCAACGAGACCACCCGCACTGCCATCTCGCACGCGCTGAACTTGCTGACCAGGCATCCCGACCAGCGCGAGTTGCTGCTGGCAGACCTGGAGGGTCGCCTGCCCGGCGCGGTCGAGGAGATCGTCAGGTACGCGTCGCCGGTCATCTTCATGCGTCGCTCCGTCACCAGGGACTGCAAGCTGAACGGCCACAGCTACCACGAGGGCGACAAATGCGTGCTGTTCTACTGGGCGGCTAACCGGGACGAGTCGGTCTTCCCCGATCCCGGCCGGTTCGACATCACCCGCTCGCCCAACCCGCATGTGGGCTTCGGCGCGGCCGGCCCGCACTTCTGCCTGGGCGCGCACCTGGCTAGGCGGGAGATGACGGTCATGCTCCGTGAGCTCATGACGCGGGTGCCGACGATCCGGGCCGCCGACGAGCCGGACCGGCTGCTTTCCAGCTTCATCAACGGGATCAAGCACCTGCCTTGCGACTTCGATTAGCGGAACGCGCAGTTCTACCGCACTCGAGCACGCGCAGCCGTCGGGTGTCCCGGCGTGAGGCCAAGACACCCGACGGCACCGCAGCTGTCAGCAGGCCGGCTGTCACGCGCGCTGGCGGCGCGGGTCTCTGTTCACGAGCGACCAGATGATGAACACGTTCAGGGCGATCAGGACGATCGACCATACGGGGTAGAACGGGAGCGTCAGGAAGAACGCCACCGCGTACAGCGTCGCCAGGATCACGCCCACCACGCGGGCCCAGACCATGCCGAACAGCACGCAGCAGCCAGCGGCGAAGATGACCGCTCCGCCGATCAGCTGCAGCCAGCCCCAGCCATGCACGGTCCAGTGATACGGATAGACGCCGTTAAAGGTGTAGAAGCCCGCCTTGGTGACCTTCGCGAAGCCATCGAGAAAGCCGAGGATACCGCTGAGGATCATCAGCATCCCGGCCAGCAGAGTACCGGCCCCCATGCCTCGTCCGGTCTCGCGGTACTGCGCCTGGCGCTGATCCATCGCGTAGCCGGTTGGCTGCGGGTACGCGCCTGTCCTGGTGGTGTACTCCTCGCTAGTCTCGGCAGCCGTGGTGCCGGCTGGCCGCTGACGTGGATCGCTCATTGCTGCTGCCCCCTTACGCCCGACCGCGAGGCACTCCAGGCTCCCGCGCCGCGGCTGACCGGCATGGACTGTGATCAGACGGTCAGCGGCCAGCCATCAGCCGCCTTACGCCCTGGCCGCAGATACAGCGGTATTTGCCCGTCTCTGCGGATACAACCAGCTTTGCCCGCGCCTGCATATGTTTCCTAACTGCCAACGTAGGGATCATCCGGCCTGCGGGGCATCATCCTGTGCGGGTGAATCGCCAGCATCGGACCTGCGCGGTTTCGCCGCCAGTCGCTGGCGCGGCCAAGGCCGGCAACGTCAGGCCGCGCGTCGAGCCCCCGCCGCCCGCTGGCCGCGGTCGCACGCCTCCCGTCGATTCTCTGCAAAGAGATGCCGACACAATGCCGTAACTAGCTGTGATCGTTACTGCACAGCGTGTATAACTGGAGTCCCATGCGGCACTTGAAGCCCGGGTAAATCCGGGCCGGGAAGGTGCCGCTGGTTGTGGGGGAAACCGTAAGTCGCGGAGGGGGACCTTCGTCAGGGGGCCGTTCGATCCCCGGAGGGATCGCCCGGCTGCGTGACGCCCGGAACGCCGGGGTCGCGCGGCGAACGAGGGTCGCGATGTGCGGAGGGGATCTTCGCCCTGTGGGCGGCGCCACCCGGGGGCGTGGCGCCACCCACAGGCGAAGGCCTTGGGCACTGACCTCAGGAATGCTGGCTGATCTGGCTGGCCAGCGCGAAGTCAGCCTCAGTCAGGCCGCCCGCCGAGTGGGTCGACAGGGTCAGGGTGACCGTGTCCCACTGAACCAGGATGTCCGGATGATGGTTGGCCATTTCGGCCAGGTGACCTACCGCCGCGGCGAATAGCATCGCAGCGCTGAACCCCGACAGCTTTCTCGCGGCCCAGATGCTGTCGCCCTGCCGCGTCCAGTCCGGCAGGTCGGCCAGTCGCCGCTGAATCTCATCGTCGGTGAGCAATGCCATAACTCCCCCAATCTGGCGGGCTGTGTCCAGGTCCCCGGCACGCGCACCAGGCCGGGCTACCAGCGGGCTGGACCCCTGGTCCCCCGGCAGGCGCTTGCGGGGCTACCACACCAGTCTGCTGCCGCCGGTTCCCGGTAGGCTCGCTGATCGTGACAGATTCCGCGGCAAGCCAGCCGCAGCACAAGCCGCGCCGAACCCCGCTGACTCACCTCCATGAACAGGCCGGTGCCACGCTCACGGACTTCGCGGGCTGGCTGATGCCGCTGCGGTACGGCAGCGAGACGGCTGAGCACAACGCGGTCAGGACCGCCGCTGGCCTTTTCGACTTGTCGCATATGGGGGAACTATCCGTCACCGGTCCTGATGCCGCCGCCGCACTCGACTACGCGCTGGTCAGTGAGCCGTCCACCATCCGGCCCGGCCGCGCCAGGTACAGCATGATCTGCGCAGACGACGGCGGGATCATCGACGACCTCATCGTCTACCGGCTCGCGGACACCGGGTTCCTCGTGGTCGCGAACGCCGCCAACGCCGGCGTCGTCAGCCAGGCACTGGCGGAGCGCGCAGCGGGCAGGGACGCGACCGTCACGGACCGAACCGCCGACTACGCACTGATCGCTGTCCAGGGCCCGCAGGCGGCCCGCATCCTGGCACCGCTGACCGATGCCGATCTCGGCCAGGTCAAGTACTACGCCAGCTATCCGGCGAAGGTTGCGGGCCGGCCGGTCCTGCTGGCCCGTACCGGTTACACCGGCGAGGACGGCTTCGAGCTCTTTGCCGGCCCGGACGACGCCGAGTACCTGTGGAACGCGCTGACCGAGGCCGGATCCGGCGACGGGCTGGTTCCCGCCGGGCTGGCTGCGCGCGACACCCTGCGACTCGAGGCCGGGATGCCGCTCTACGGCAACGAGCTCGGCCTGGACCTGACCCCGTTCGACGCTGGCCTCGGCCGGGTCGTCCGGCTAGAGCAGCAGTCCGACTTCGTCGGCAAGGCCGCCCTGGCCGCCCGCGCGCAAGAGCCCGCGCAGCGGCAGCTTATTGGCCTTACCCTGCAATCCCGCAGGGTGCCCAGGCATGGCTACGCCGTGCTCCGGGGTGGCTCGCCCTGCGGGGCGGTAACCAGCGGCGCGCCATCGCCGACACTCGGCGTGCCTATCGCGATGGCCTACGTCCGGCCCGGTGTGGCCGGGGCCGCCGATGACAACGGGTCAGATGCGGCCCGAATGGCGGTCGACGTACGAGGCCGGGCAGAGTCAGCCACACTGGTGCCGTTGCCGTTCTATCGCCGCCCGGCCTGACCGTTCGACGGCGCTGTGACGCATTCGATTCCAACTACTTATGTGCTTAAGAGAGGCGAAGGAAATGACCGTTCCGGACGAGCTGCACTACACCCCGGAGCACGAGTGGGTCGCCATCAGCGGCCCGATTGCCTCGGTGGGCATCACCGACCATGCACAGCGCGCTCTCGGCGACGTCGTCTTCGTCTCGGTGCCGGCCGCAGGCAGCCGGGTCACGGCGGGCGAGCCCTGCGGCGAGGTTGAGTCCACCAAGTCGGTCAGTGACCTCTACTCCCCGGTCGACGGCGAGGTGACTGAGGTCAATCCCGAGATCGACGACGATCCCGGACTGGTGAACTCAGACCCCTATGGCGCAGGCTGGCTGTTCAAGGTCCAGCTGGACGAGAGCGACGACGACGTGCCGCCCGGCCTGCTCTCGGCGGCAGAGTACGTGGCACTGACCAAGGAAGAAGAGTGAGCCGCGCCGGCAGCCTGGAAGACCTGCGCCGGTACGACGCCGCGACCGCACAGCTGGATCCGCCGTTCGCGATCGTCGACCTGGCGGCCTTCGACGCGAACGCGGTCTCGATGACCCGGCGGGCCGGCGGTAAGCCGATCCGGCTGGCCAGTAAGTCAGTACGCTGCCGGCATCTCATCGAGCGGGTGCTGGAGCGTGACGGCTTCCGCGGCATCCTCGCCTACACGCTGCCCGAGGCGCTCTGGCTCGCCGAGTGCGGGACCAGCGATGACATCGTCGTGGCCTATCCCACGGCCGACCGGGCGGCGCTGGCGAGGCTGGCCGGCGACGCCAGCCTGGCCTCCGCGATCGCCGTCATGGTGGACTGCCCTGACCACCTCGACATGATCGAGAAGGCCGCGGCAGGCGTGGCCAACCCGCATCCCGTCCGGGTCGCCATCGACATCGACGCCGGCTACGTCGCCCTCGGTGGCCGCCTGCGCGCCGGGGCGCGCCGCTCCCCCATCCGTACCCCCGACGATGCCGTGGCGCTCGGCCGGGCGGTACTCGCTCGGCCAGGCCTGCGGCTGGCGGGCCTGATGGCCTACGAGGCCCAGATCGCGGGCGTCGGCGACAACCCGCCAGGCCGGCCGTTGTACGCGCGGGCGATCCGGTACATGCAGCGCAAGTCCGCCGCCGAGTTGTCCGAGCGTCGCGGCGCCATCGTCGCTGCGGTTCGCCAGCTGACGCCGCTGGAGTTCGTGAACGGCGGCGGCACAGGGTCCCTGGAGGGCACTTCTGCCGAGGCGGCCGTGACCGAACTCGGTGCCGGTTCCGGGCTCTACCACCCCACCTTGTTCGACGCCTATCTCGGCTTTACCGGTCAGCCCGCGGCGATGTTCGCCCTATCAGTGGTGCGCCGCCCCGGCGCCGGCGTCGTGACGGCGCTCGGCGGCGGCTATCCGGCGTCAGGCCCTGGCAACCCGAGCCGGGTGCCCAAGCCTTACCTGCCTGCCGGGCTGAGGCTCGACGGCGAGGAGGGAGCTGGCGAGGTGCAAACGCCGCTGCTTGGCGCGGCCGCTGACAGCCTGAAGATCGGTGACCGGGTGTGGATGCGGCATGCGAAGGCCGGCGAGCTGTGCGAGCGCTTCGGCGAGCTCCACCTGATCGACGGCGACGCTATCGTGGCGACGGTGCCGACCTATCGCGGCGAAGGCCAGACTTTCCTGTGACGGAACAACATCCTCCGGTCAGCGACAATGACATCCTGACGGTTTCCGTCGCCCAGCTGGGCGGTTTACGATATTTGTCCCGACGGCAACCGTCAGGATGTTCTCCGCAGCGAGGTCTGATCGCCCTGTTATGCGGCTGGCCGGACGGCTGGTTACGTCCTGCGGTGCCTGCTCCACATCCGCAGGACGACGATACCCACCAGGGCAGCGCCGGCGGCCGCAGCCGCGATCCGGACCTCGGGCCGCGACATCTCGCTTTTCGCGCGCTCGCGGAGCATGCGGATGTTGTTGGCCGGGCTCACCCGATCGGCGAGCGCATCGATCGTGCGTGCCAGGTCCTCGCGCGTGTGCTCGATCTGCGCCACTAGCGCGTCGGGGTCCTGCCCCGCGACAGCCCCGGTTACGGCCACAGCGCCGTGCACCTCGACTGTCCCGCCCGGATCGGCCATCCCAGGTATCCCTTCTGCACCACGGCTTCCAACGACGCCACGATCTGACGCACCAGTCTCCCAGGCATCGGATCGGCTCGCGCGGCCGGCTGGTAGTTGACGTCCAATTACGCCATTCGCGTACTACGCAGATAACCCGCAAAACGCACTTAGTCGGACGCGCGGCCATTCACGGCGCTGCCCGGACCTTTACATCATGGCCTGCGGCTTACTGCCCGCGGCCCACATCACGCCCGCCGCTTGCATGACGGCGGTGGCACAGCCGACTAGGCGGTGGCAGCAACGGTGACCAGTGCACCGGTGCGCAGCATGCCGCCGCCGGTGATGTGGCCGCCGAGCGCCATGCAGACCGGATGGTCGGCCCGCTGCCCAAGGCGGTTGAGCACGCTGCCGGACTCGGTCAGGCCGGGCTGGGCCATGCCGACCATCACGCACCGCTGCAGGACCCTGTCGAATACCGCCCCGACCGCATCGTCACCCGCGCCGATCAGCACAGGGCGGCCGAGCCAGGACTCCTCGATGAACGGCTCGCCCGTCCGCACGACCAGATTGGCCCTGAATCTGCGCGGCTCGATCTCCACCTCGGGTAGCTGCGCCTGCAGCCAGGCCAGGGTGGCCGTCCCGATCAGGCTCAGCGGTACCTCGTCAAAGTGGCTGACCTCGTCTTCCGGCAATACCTGCAGGTCCGGACGGCCGAGGTGGTCCTGCAGGAAACAGCTCGCCGCTCCGGTACCGACCGGATACTCGCCGTCCGGCCCGGTGACCACGGGCGGCTCAATCCCGGCCGGGCCCGGCTCGACTGCGTACCTCGCGGTTAGCCCGAGCAGGCCCACCATCCGCCTGAACCGGCGGCTGTCTTTGCCGGAGCCGATCTTGCCGTCAGCGTCCCGCACTGCCCACAGCCGGTCGCCAAGCAGCCCGCGCGCGGCCGCGTGACTTGCCTGCACCTTCTCCCCGCCGAGGGACTTCACCGGAAAGCGCCACACCTGATCGAGTACGAAGTCGCTGCCGGAGTCCATATCCCGAATATTAGCTTTCCACCATCCTGTACGGCTCGGGCGAAAACGTGCCGGTGGTCCCTGGCGACCGCCAGGGACCACCGGCACTATCCGGGAAACCAGGTGGTGCGCTCCTAGCTGGACACCGCCAGCCGGTGCGCGCTCCTGATCAGCCCGCCGCAGGCCAGCAGCTGACTGAACACCCCGCGGACCGGCGCATTCTCGAATGCCGCGGCCTCCAGCTCGCCCTTGATTCGCAGGGCCAGCTGGTCCCTGGCGAACTCCAGGCCGCGAAGGTGGGCGTCGATAGCCAGGTACGTGCTGTCACCTGAGCTCGTGCTTTCGATCGCGTTGGTGGAGGCGATCAGCGTGTATGCAGCGAACTTGCCGACGCTGGAGTTGAGCTGCTTGTAGCACTCGCCGAGCGCGCTGATCCCTGGCTGGCTGAGCGCGTCGTTCGGATCGGCGAGGATCTGGGTGATGACCCGCCCGTCGTGCTCGTAGTCGTCCCGCAGGCCGGTCAGGTACATGATCGTTGGCCGGATGTCGGTCTCGTCCACCCACGGGCCGGGGAAATTGTCCTCTGCCACGGTGATCAGGCCGCTATCCGGACCGGACGAGGTCGTGCCCGCGTTGGCCGCCGGGCCGTCCAGCCCGAGATGGCGCACCCCGGGACCGACGAACCCGACGTAGTTGGTGTTGATCTCGGCTGCGTAGTCGCCGTGATCCCAGGCGTACTCGTCATCCTGCGTGACGCACCCGCCCAGGCCGGAGGCCGTGCAGCTCGTACTGCCCGTCTCCAGGTAGTAGTCGGGGTTGGCGAACATGGCCAGCGTCGGCGTCCGCGCCGGGTCCGCGTTCACCATGTGCAAGATGGCCTCCTCGACGGGGTTGGCCAGGTAGTCGGCCAGCTTCTCGTTCGGGTTGCCGGTGTAAGGATCGTCGGCTGTCAGGCCGGCCACAGCATGCTCGAACGTCCTGACCGCGGAGGTATCCGGACCCGGATTACCCGTCAGGTAGAACTCCGGCGCGGTGTCCGGCTCCAGGCTGAAGGGCGTGGTATTGCCCTCCTCCTGCGCGAGGAGTCCGGTGATGTTGCCGTCAAGCTCGCCGAAGGTGCTCTCGGTGTAGGTGCACGGCACATCCGGAGTCACCGTGCTGCCGCTGACCGTCACGCCATCGCATCCGGCCGGGGTCGGCTGAATGGCTCGGCCGACGTTGGCGCCCGCCTCGTGGTCGCCCTCATCCGAGCTGATGACAAACAGCGTGTTCTTCGGGGTGATGCCGTCAGCGGCGAGGCGCTGGAAGAAGACCCCGAACGCCTTGTTGTAGTACGCCGCCTGGGCGATGTAGCAGGCGCTGCCACTGCCCAGCGCGTCAGGCTCGTCATCGCACACCGAGGCCAGGCTCGGAATGTACTGGTTGCCGTGCAGGTCGGCCATGTACAGGTTGACCACCTGCACGCCGTGCTCCAGCATGTCGGAGGCGTAGGCGAGCGACTGGGCCGCGTTGATGGTGTCGTAGCCGGGGAAGCCCGGATAGTCGGTCAGATACGCGCCGTCGATCTCGTTGCCGAACAGGTCGGTGAGGTTGCCCTTCGCGTCGGTCACCGGAACGCCGTCGTGCGTCAGATTCGCCGTGCCCGCGCCCAGCTCCGGGTCGATGTACTTGGCCCCGAATAGCGCCTGGTACCCGTTGTAACCGCCTGGCTCGTCCGGCAGCAGGTCCGGCACGGCGGTGTGCGACGGCGTGGTCTGGCCGTACTTGACGGCCTCGGCGTTGGCGCAGAATGCGGCACTCCTGGCGCAGTGCACGGCCAGGCCAATGTAGTCAGCTGTCTCCGGGTCCTTGTACGGATCGGGATCGGCGTTGAGCTGCGCGACCTCGGGCGAGTTAGGGCCGAACACCTCGGCCAGGTCCGGCGAAGGGTTCTCCAGTTCCTGGTTGACGGTGGCGATCTCGCCGACGCTGCAGCCGGCCCTGGTGTACGGGACCCACGGCGCGGGCGTCACGGTGGTCGGCGAAACCGGAGCCTTCGCGGTCGCCGGCGGGACCGGCGAGTAGACGAGGTTCGGGTTCGTGTCGTGCCCGGTGGTCGGCGTGTAGGCAGTGTCGTCGATCTGGTCGGTCCAGTACGTGAAGGACTCGGCCGGATCGGTCGTCCCGTCCGGGTTGTAGGTCTGGTAGGCATTGCTGACCGGCTCGCCCTGCCGGTCGCCGTACAGGCCGGTGGCCGTCGTGAGGAGGTCATCGGCGGTGTGCGCGATCAGCGGGGTGTGATTGTTGGACAGCAATGTGCCGTTGTCCTCGATGAAGTTGAGCAGGTTGGGCATCTGCTCCACGTCAGAGGGGACATTCGGGTTGTCCCGGAAGAAATGGACGTTGTCGAAGCCGATCTGCACAATGTGCTTGATGCCATTGGCCAGATGGCAGCTGTTGCCGCCGTGGTGCTCGGCCGGATGAGCCCTAGCACCCGTACTCGCCGACGCAAGTCCCGCTGACGTTGCTCCGATGACGCACAGCGCGCCGACCAGCGTCCCGCTGACGCTCGCCGCGATCAGGCGCATCCGGCGCGATCCCCTGCTTCGCTGCTGAGGTCGCATTCGCTCCTCCTCGTTCTCCGCCTGCGGCGGCAAAATTGGACAAGGCGCCAATGAGATTAGGCATCCAGCTCAAACTTTCAGCGACAAACCGCCGACAATCAAGCCAATCCTCAGGTCCATTTGACCTGACTCAGCCGCGGTCCGCCGACCGCGTGCCGCCCGGCCCGCACCGCGTGCCGCGACCGGTGGTGGTGAAAGCCCAGGCCCGACGGTCCAAGCAGGTGTAAGGCCAGCCGATGGCGGTGCGATGCGACCGCGAGGTGCGCGGGGCCCGAACGCATCCGCGCCGGTTTGTCATGGACCTCGCTTAGGATCTGGCTTGTGGCGGTGCATGGTGTGATCTTTGACTGGGGCGGCACGCTCACCCCCTGGCATTCCATCAACGTGGAGCAGCTGTGGGCAGCGGTCTGTGAGCAGCACTTCGAGGCGGCCGAGGCGATAACGCGGGCCGCGGCCTTGCACGCCGCCGAGCAGCAGCTATGGCGAGCCTCGGCCGACGATCACCGGAGCGCGACCATAAGCCAGCTGTTCGAGCTCGCCGGGGTAACACCGACCGAAGCGCTGCTGGCTACTTACAGCGCCGCCTGGGAACCGCACACCTTCACCGACCCGTACGTCCCTGACCTGCTTGGCTACCTGCGCGGTCGCGGCATCAAGGTCGGCGTGCTGTCTAACACCATGTGGCCGCGCAGCTGGCACGAGGACGTCTTCCGGCGCGACGGCGTGCTCGACCTGATCGATGCCGCCGTCTACAGCAGCGAGCTCGACTGGACCAAGCCGCACCCCGACGCGTTCTCTGCCGCGATGAGCGCGATCGGGGTATCCGACCCTGCTTGCTGCGTGTTCGTCGGTGACCGGCCATACGACGACGTGCATGGCGCGAAGAGTGTCGGCATGCGGGCCGTACTGATTCCCAACAGCGACGTCCCGCCATTCGACGACGCAGTGCCGGACGCGGTCATCGGTAGCCTCGCCGAGCTCCGCCCCCTCATCGAATCCTGGTGACTGACTGGGCCTTGCTCCGAGCCGAAAGTCGGCGTGCTCGCGGTCTTCCAGAACTGCTCATTCCAGTCTTATAGTTAGCGCTCGCAACGACGGATCACTATGCCCATATAGGGGTCAAACGTTGCAAAGCAATTCGCCCGCGAGCGGGTTCGGCAGCGCCGCCGCGACTATCGTGCAAGGGGCTTTTATGCATATAAGTGCTGGAGACACCGCCTGGATGCTCACGTCCACGGCTCTCGTGCTGTTCATGATGCCGGGGCTCGCGCTGTTCTACGGCGGGCTCGTCGGAGCCAAGAACGTGATCGCGACCATGGTGCAGTCTTTCGTCGCCATCGGCCTGATCAGCCTGCTGTGGGTCATCGTGGGCTACTCCCTCACCTTCGGCACCGACCACGGTGGCGTGATCGGCAGCCTGTCGAACGTTCTGCTGCGCGGCGTCGGGGTGAACCCGACGCACTTTGCCCCGACGATCCCGGCGCTTGTCTACATGGCGTTCCAGATGAAGTTCGCGGTCATCACTCCGGCGCTGATCGCCGGGGCCTTCTGCGAGCGAATGCGCTTCCGCGGCTACCTCGTGTTCATCGGCCTGTGGTCCCTCGTGGTCTACTGCCCGTTCGCGCACGCGGTCTGGGGCGGCGGCATCCTGGGAACGGGCGGCCTGCATGCGATCGACTTCGCCGGCGGCTCGGTCGTGCACGAGCTGGCCGGAGCCGCCGCGCTGGCCACCGCGTTCTACCTGAAGCGGACCAAGCGGCTCGACCGGCCGCACAACGTGCCGCTGGTACTGCTGGGTGCCGGGATCCTCTGGTTCGGCTGGTTCGGCTTCAACGCCGGCAGCGCCACCTCGGCTGGCGGCGTCGCCGCCTACGCCCTGGTGAACACCCAGCTCGGCGCGTCCGCCGCGATGCTCGCGTGGATGGGCTTTGAGTGGTGGCGGATGAAGAAGCCGTCGGGCGCCGGCATCGCGGCTGGCGCCGTGGCCGGGCTGGCGGCGATCACGCCCGCGTCCGGATACGTCCCGCCATGGGCCGCGATCATCATCGGCGCGGCCGCAGGCACGCTGTGCTACTTCGCAGTGAACCTTAAGGACCTGCTGCACTACGACGACTCGCTGGACGTGGTCGGCGTGCATATGGTCGGCGGCCTCATCGGGGTCGTCCTGACCGGGGTGTTCTCTAGCCTCGCGGTCAACGCTGCGGGTGAGCCCGGCGGCCTGACTCAGCTTGGCCGCCAGGCTGTGCTCGCGGTGGCCGGCGTGGTCTACCCGTTCGTCATGACCTGGCTCATCCTGGTGGTAACCGACAAGGTGGTCGGGCTGAAGGTCACAGAAGCGGAAGAGGAATCCGGCTTGGACGTCGGCCAGCATGGCGAGCGGGGCTACGACTGGTCCCACCCGGTTCCCGCAATGGCCGCCGCAGCGGGCGAAGGTGCGCGCGACGACCTCGGCGAGATCATCGTTCAGCCCGCCGATTAGCGGCGACCTCCCGCCTGCTCGTCGTTGTGACGCCACGAACCGCCGCCTGTTTCCGGTTCCGGCGAGCCCACGGGACGGACCGGCGGGGGCTAGTGCAGGTGCAACTGCCAGTCAGGCGGCACCCGCCCCGCCGGGCCGGGAACGGGCTGATCCAGCGGATGATGCTCGGGCGGGGCGAGCGGAGGCCCCGACTCGTAGAAGCCCTCCTCGGGGTAGCTAAAGAACCAGTCCTCGCCCGGCTCGAAACTGCGGATCACCGGATGCGCATCGGCCGCCGCGTGCGCGGACGCATGCTGGGACGGAGAAGTATCACAGCAGCCGATATGCCCGCACTGCGCGCACCGGCGCAGGTGCAGCCACCACCCGCCGACTTCCTCGCACTCCTGACAGCCGGTCCCGCTGGGCGGGACGGCCGGGTTGATGCCCGGCATTTCGGTCATGGTCGCTCCAGGTCTGCTGGGCTCGATCTGTGCTCACCACGTTATGCCCAGCGGATCAGGCCTCACCTGGCAGCCGTCCCGCTGGCCGCTCACCGAGCGACTCACCGGCTGCCCACCTGAATACTCCTGTCGCCATGGTCGAGGTGGCCTTGTCCGCGCGGATGGTGAAAACGCGGTGCCGTGCCTGCGCAGCCTCCCGATCGCCGGGCGCCGCCAGCCAGGCAAGCTCGGCGAGGTGGCCGGCCAGCCGGAGGCTGTCTTCACCGTCGGCCGCGTCGGTCGCGAGGGCAGCGTCGGCCAGCTCGGTCGCTCGGGCCGCCAGCACCGCTGGCCCGCCTGCGAGGCTGGCGATCTCCGCCGCCAGCACACGCTCGGGCGCTGGCTTGAGCGTTGCCGGGTTTCCGTCCCACCAGCCGCCGTAGAGCCGCCACACGGTACGGACAATGAACTCTGGCTCGTCGTAGACGGGCTGCAGGTAGGGTCGGCCGGCCAGGCTGGTCGGAACGCTGACCGTATGGATCGCCTCGTCCAGCCGGCCGCCGCCGTTCATCACGTCCAGGGTCTGGCTGACCAGGGACTCCAGCAGCTCGGCAGTATCGGCAAGCGCCTGGGCGACCCGCTGGGCGCCGATCACAGGCACGCCGTGGCCGGGCAGCAGGAATTCGGGCTCCAGGGCCAGCATGCGGCGCAGGGCCTGAGCCCACTCCAGCGGATAGCGCTGCACCTTCTGCGGATTGCCCGCATTGGGCGAAGCCCAGATGAACAGGTCGCCGCAGCACAGTACCTTCCTGTCGGCCAGCCACGTCACGGTGTGGTCGTCCGTCTCGCCCTTCTCGTGCCGGAGCGCGAACGCGGTCCCGCCCACCTCGACCGTCATCTCGTCGCTGTAAGTGCGGTCCGGATAGCGGTACTGCGTGGGCCAGCGCAGCCCGGCAATGCCAAACTGCCGCTGGTTGATGATCTCGTTGTAGCCAAGCGTCATCAGGTAGCGGTCGAACCGCCTGGGCAGGGCCTCGTGCGCGACCACCGTGGGCCCGGGCCAGCCTTTTTCCTCCGCTTCGGCCTCCCACACCGGCACGCCGAAAACGTGATCGATATGGCCATGCGAGTAGATGGCCGTATGCAGCCGCTGATCGGTCCAGCGCCGCAGATCGTCGTGGATGGCGGTCGCGGCCAGCGAGCTGCCGGTGTCGACGAGCACTAGCCCGTCTTCCGTGCGCACCGCGCTGACGTTGGCGAACGCGGGCAGGAACGCGACACCGTCGCAGATCTCGGCCAGTCCGCCCAGGTGGCTCACAGGGTGGAATTCGCTCGTGGCTACCTCGCCGCGCCAGAGCCGCTCGGCCAGTGCGAGGACGTCAGTCGCCATCGGTCACGTTCCCCTCGATAGGTCTGCTCCGAAGGCCTGCATACCATGACGGAAACTCGCGGAGCGAGCTCAGCACGATGTCCGCGCCCGCCTCCGTGAGTTCCGCGGCACCGAACGACCCGGTCGGCACGCCGACCGCTAGGGCTTTCGCTTGCCTGCCCGCCATCATGTCCGCGGGGGTATCGCCGACGTAAGCTGCCGCCCCCAGCCGGGCCAGCACCGCCGCCTTCTCCGGGCCGTGCACGTGCGTAAACAGCTCATCCGGGAAGAGACCCACCGCCGCCAGGCTTGGCTCCGCCGAGATCGCGTGCTTGGCGGTGACGATCACCGCGCGCTCGCCGACCGCGCGGACCGCGGCAAGCGCCTCCACAGCTCCGGGCAGCAGTGTGGTCAGCGGCGCCGCGACCGTGACATAGTGGCGCCGATAGCACGCCGCAGCGCTCACCTGCTCGGCAGCCGGGAACCAGTACGCGACCTCGTCCTCCAGCTTGATGCCGAGCCGGGCGTCGACGTCGTCCAGGCCGATGTGGACGCCGGTCTCCGCGGCCACCGCTACCCACGCCGCCAGGATCGCCGGCCTCGAGTCGATCAGCGTGAGGTCGAGGTCAAAGCCGACCGGCCCGGCCCGTCCCATTGGTCTGCGTACCTCCATCACCGAGGCGATGGCCTGCCCGGCTAGTCACATTCTGTCGCAGCCGCGTTGCCACACCGAAGGTCGGTGGGTCAGACCGTCTGGTGCATCCCACCGTCGGCCAGCGCCAGATCCCTGGCCCGCGGGTACTGCGCCTTGCCCGCCGCGCTGCGGGGGATCTCGCTGACCACCGTCATGGCCCGCGGCAGCTTGTAGCCCGACAGGCTAGCGCGCAGGAAGGTCCGGAGGTCCTCAAGCTTGAGCGACTGGTTCTCGCGAAGCTCCACGACGACAGCCACCGCCTGCCCGTACTTGTCGTCGGGGATGCCGACGACAAGGCAGTCGTATACGGCGGGGTGCGCCTTGATCGCGGCTTCGACCTCCTCGGGATAGACCTTCTCACCGCCGGTGTTGACGCAGTTCGAGCCGCGCCCGAGCAGGGTGACCTTGTGGCCGGTCTCGATCCTGGCTCTGTCGCCCGGCACCGAGTAGCGGACGCCGTCGATGACCAGGAACGTCGCCGCGGACTTCTCGGGATCGTTGTAGTAGCCCACAGGGACGTTGCCAGCGCGGCCGAGGCGGCCCACAATGCCAACGTTGGCTGCCAGGTCGAGGACCCGGTTGTCGTCGTCGATCACCACCGAGTTCGGGCCAAGCGCGACGAGCGCGCCATCATGCCTGATGTTGCCCTTGTCCTGCAGGCCGATTCCCTGGAAGCCGGTCTCGGTGGCGCCGATGGAGTCGGTAATGACCGCGTTCGGGAACGCATCCAGCCAGCGCCCCTTGACCTCGGGGCTGAAGATCGCTGCGGTGCTGGAGACCGCGATCAGGCTGGACGCCCCGTACGGCCTCCCGGTCGCGGCCTTGCGCTCGAACTCCTCAATCAGCGGCCTGGCCATCGCGTCGCCGGTCATGAACAGCAGCTGCACGCCCTCGCGCTCGACGATCTCCCAGGTCCGTACCGGGTCGAACTTGGGCGCCAGGATCGTCAGGTGCCCGGCGAACAGGTGCAGGAGCAGACCGGTCTGGGCGCCGCCGTGCATGAGCGGGCTGAGAGGGAACGTGACCAGCCGGCCGTCCTGCTTGGCCTGATCGGACTGGTCGTACTCCGAGAGGGGTTTGCCGGTGTAGAAGTCGATGCCGCCCCCGAGCACGCGCCAGAAGTCCTCATGGCGCCACATGACGCCCTTCGGGAAGCCCGTGGTGCCGCCGGTGTAGATGACATGCAGGTCGTCGTCGCTGCGAGGGCCGAAGTCCCGCTCGGTGCTCTGGCCTTCCAGCGCGTCGGCAAACAGTACGCCACCGTACGCGGACACGTCGGCGTCGCCGCCTGGGTCCATGGCATCGGGCAGCGCGACGAAGGTGCGCAGCCGCTCGTGGTTGGGCGCGCACCGGGCCACCAGCGGTGCGTAGCAGCGCTCGTGGATCAGCGCCACGACATCTGCGTTGTCGAAGAGGTAGTCGAGCTCGCCCTCGACATAGCGATAGTTGACGTTGATCGACACGGCACGGATCTTGAGGATCGCAAGCAGCCCGACCACATGCTCGATGCTGTTCTTGGCGTACAAGGCGACATGCTCGCCCGCCCGGACGCCATGCGCGCTGAGAAAGTGCGCGAGACGGTTGGCCTCGGCCTCCAGATCGGCGTAGGTCAGCACCCGGTCGCCGACCTTCAGGGCCTGCTTGCTGGGGGCCGCATCGACGGCGTGCTCAAAGAGATCCGCGATGTTCAGCGCCACGCGCGTCATACTAGAACACGTTCTCGTTCGTGGCCAGGCTAAGGCCGCGCTCGCTATCTGCTGATCGCTAGCCAGGCCAGCCGGTGACATCAAGCCGGAAAGTGTACCTGGAGGGTTATGGATCTGGCTCGCGCGATGCAGCCGCTGGCGTACCTGCTGGCGCCGGTTCTGATCTATCAGGGCAAGGGCCTGCGGCGCCGCATCCCCAGGCTGCCGGAGGCGGCGGATCCGGCCGGGATCGCAGCCGGGCGGAGCCCGGGCGTCCGGCTCGCGGTATTTGGCGACTCTACTGCCGCCGGGGTGGGAGCAAAGCGCCACCAGGATGCCCTGGCTGGCACGCTCGCCGCTGAAGTCGCCATCCAGGCCGACCGTGAGGTGTCATGGCGGGCGGTGGCCCGCAGCGGCGCTACGTCGCGGACCGCGCTGGATCTTGTGCCCGGCCTGGTGGACGGCGAGTGGCGGCCCGACGTGGTCGTGGTGCTGGTCGGGGTCAACGACCTGAAGAACCTGCGGCCGCTCCGGGCCTGGGATCACGACGTCGCGGCCCTGCTGGCGGCCATCGGCCAGACGACCGGCGGAGTTCCGGTGATCGTCTCCGGGATGGCACCGGTAAGCCGGTTCCCCGCGCTGCCGCAGCCGATGCGAGCCGTGCTGGCGCTGCGGGCCAGGGCGATGGACCGCACCCTGCGCCGGGCCGGGGGTGCAGGTCACGTGCCGCTGAACCCGCGAATGATCGGCAGCGGCTTCTTCGCCGAGGACGGGTTCCACCCATCCAGCCAGGGATACCGTGCGTGGGCAGCCGAACTCGCCGGGCCGGTCGCCAGGGCGGTGGCACTCTGAACCGAACTTGGCGGGATGCCCCTCGCCGCCGCTAGGGCGTCGCGGCAGGTACTAGACCGAGCTCAACAACGACCTGCTCTCCTGCGCCCCTGCACGTCAGCGTCAGGGCACGCGCGAGCGGGTCGAGACGCGGCAGGAACCGGAGGGCGAGCTCTTCGTGACCGCTGTGCCCGGTGCTGCCGCCGAAGGTGCTCAGGTAGGCACCGCCGCGGTCATCTTCGGCGTGGACCGAGACGGGGTTCCACTTGCGGCGGCCGTCCTCGCTCTTGTTCCACCATCCGGGCCTCGCGCGCACATAGAGCCGCCAGCTATCGGGCAAGGAGACCAGGCTGTCGAGCTGAACGGCCACGCCGTCGATCGGCGGGAGCGCAGCCCGGATGTCAAAGTGACGCCGGGTGCCGTCGGTCCACTGCGCCGCATCGAGCATTCCCGACCAGCTGCCCGGAAGGCCGTCCGCGGGACGATGCTCGGTCAGCACGCCGCACAACTGCCTCAGCTGGTCCGGAAGTTCGCTGGCCCGGTCAAGCCCGCCAGATCGCTGGATCTCCGCCGTCCTGGCCAGAGCAGCCGCGCAGCGTTGCCTGAGGAAGTCCTCGGCAAGGCCGGCGCTGGTCAGCTGAAGCTCGATCAGCCAGAGGGCCTGGTCCGACAGCTCGCGCTCGGCCGGGCTCACCACCACCGGAGCGAGCTGGCCGACCAGCACGGCAGCGTGCGCCGAGGGCAGCAGGCGCGTCGCCGTCGCGTCCTGGCCACCCAGTTCAAGCCACTTGACCTGGCGCTCTGGCACCGGCTCGAGCCTCAGCCGCACGGATATGGGCCCGCCGGGTTCTCCCGATGGGCGGCGTTTGCCGGACATTCCACCAGGACGGAGCGCATACCTGGCTCCCTGATCATCAACGACAGTGACGTCATCGGGGTAGGTCAGGGCCCGCATCGTCGCCACGGCTGCGGCGGCGCGCCTGCGGCGCGCCAGGCGGGCCGTCCTGGCGCGCCCGCGGGGAACCAACCGGGCGAACGGCATTCCGGGCACCAGCAGCCGCCGGGGCCTGGGGCCCGGCTGATCGTTTCCTGCGGGCATCAACGAGGCATCCAGCACGGCATCACTGGGGCTGACGAGAAGGGCCTGGGGACACAGCTTGCCCGCAGAGGTCTCGATGGCGGTGGCGCCGCCGAAAGACCACCGATCCTCCGGCAAATCCAGCACCCGCCCGTCGCCGCCCGGCAAGGACGCGCCACCAGAATTGGTCAGCTGTCGGCGGCGCTCTACCTCAGCTCTCAGCGCGGGCCAGCTCGGGCAGCCATACTCGCGGGCCACGGCAAGCTGCGCCGCCGACAGCGTGACGCGCTCAGAGACCGCGCTGAGCCTGGCCAGAGCCTCGGGCTCTCCGTCGGTGGCGGCACGCAGCAACTCTCGCGCCTGGCGGCGAAGCTGGTCGAGGTCGGGTCGGCCGGGAAGCTCAGACATGACGTCTCCTCGCGGCCCGGGCTCGCGTTCGGGCGCGATGCGAAGACGATCCTGCCGGAAAGCACGACCTTGGCAGAAGCTATGGAGGTGGACTCAGGTCCTGCCCGCGAACCCGGCGGCGCCCTCCCGCGCCGACCACATCAACATACACCGCGGCACCCCGAACTGGATGACAACGGTGGTAGCGCAAGGGCCTGGCGTTGCTACCTTGACCAGTCATGAAGCAGTCGTACTCACAGCACGAACTAGACGACCTGCTGGCCGCGACGCAGCCGCGAGTTGGCTGGGACTTCTCCCGGATGAACGTCCTGCGCGCCGCGGTGCCCTGGGAGTACGCCGACGTCGCCAGGCAGTACGCTCGGCCGTCAGACGATGTGCTCGACATCGGCACCGGCGACGGCGCCCGGTTCAGGGCGCTAGCCGGATCGTTCGGCTGGGGTTTCGGCATCGACTCCGACCCGGAGATGGTGCGGCTGGCGGCGCGGACCTCGACGGTTCCGAACGTGGATTTCGGAGTCTGCGGCGCGCAACTCGAAGGCATCACTGCCACGTTTGCTCTCATCTTGAACAGGCACGCTCCGGTGGAGCTACCGGCGATCAAAAGCCACCTGCAGCCGGGCGGTCACTTCATCACCCAGCAGGTCGGCGAGCGCAACATGGCCTGCGTCCGCAGCGCGCTCGGGTTGCCGGTCAGCGAGCCGCCGATCAGGGCCACGCAGGTGGCTGACGCCGGGCTACGGCTGACCTCGTTCCGCGAGTATGACGTCGAGTACGTGGTGCGGGACATCCAATCGCTGGTGTTCTGGCTGAACGCGCTCGACCTACTGCACGCCGACCTGGACGGGGCCGCGGCGCTGGCCAGCGCCGACGAGCTGAACGCCGTGCTGACCGACAATGTCGACGAGCGCGGGTTCGTCACCAACGAGCACAGGTACCTCGTTGTGGCGCAGCTGGCTTGCTAGGGACCGCCGGTTGGGAGCCGCCTGGGCCATCACGTGCGCGCCGCACCTGGGCGACTCCGCCGGACGATAGCGTAGAAGCTCGGGATCGGCTCGAAGTCGCCCTTCGCTGTGAGCGGCGCGCCGTGCATGGTCGTCGGGCTGCTCTCGAGCGTTTCCCAGTACGGGGGCGGAACAGCGCCGTCAGCTCAGCTTCACCGAAGTGCCGGGGTGGCTCGATGCCCGCAGCGACGCACTTCCGGAGCGGCTCAGGCATGGTCGTAGCGGTCGCCCCCTGAGCGACCATTGATCGAGTGGATCGCCCGCGTAATCGGTCTCGGCGAAATAGACCACGCCATGCTGGCCGATCATGTCGCGGATGTTCGCCACCGCTCGCTCACGCTGCTCAGTGTCGAAGACGTGGAACACGCCGCGGATGAAGACATTTGCCTCGCCCAGCTCCTCAAGGAGCTGCTGGCCCGCGCCCGCCACGCTCGCGTCGAGGGCACGGTACGTGACATTGTCCATGTCGCTCGACCCCTCGGCGGCCAGCTTCACGGCATGCGTGAGCTCATCGGTGCTAGCCGCGTCCCAGAGAACTTCCCCGTCCGGGCCGGTGCGCTGGATGCCCGCCCAGAATCGGTCCCATGCCAAGCCCTGATCGCGGGGGGATCGCACTCCGTACCAAATGAGCCGAGGAACGAGGAAATATTGCTAAAAGCCATGATCCACACATTATGATTTGGCGGCGACGACGACCGCCGGACGTTTCATAGCTGCCCTGGCGTTCTGCTCGCCGTCTGTTCGCTCAGGTCGCTCTGCTGAGGTCGTCGGCTTTCTCCTCGGCGGCCAGCCCTCGGAGTATCTCGATATCGGCGATGTCCTTCTGCCGCAATGGTCGGCCGTTGCGCAGGTGCGGGAACTGCTCCTTCATGGCGAGCATGCCGGAGACGCTCATGGCCAGTACTGGTGTGCCATCGAGCATGCCTGGCTGGTCGCCGAAGGATTCTGGTGGGAATACCCAGTCTGATCATCGCCCCAGGAGCTGAATGGACGATCCGTCTGGCTGGCGATCAAAGTAGGCGGTGCTAAAGTCGGCGCCATCCCAGGTGAACTCGCAGGCCTCCGCTGGCGGCTGAGTCGTCAGCGCGGTGGCGCCAGCATCCACGAGCACTGCCTTCGACCGCTCGGCGTGAATGCGCTCAACCCAGAACTCGACGTCGCCATGCTCGCGGGTGATCCGGCCGATCCTCGCATCGAGGCCCCAGCCTCCGAACAGCCACGCCGAGATATCGGCCGCTTGCGTGACCGCTACGACCTTGCGGATAACACGTAGTTGGGCTTCGGCGCTCGCGTCCATTGTTTGATCTCGCCATGCCGGGTGGATTTCGGCATTTCGCAAGGCGCTGATCGAGGCCCTCGCCGCCCAGGTGAGAACGGGTTCGTGCAATGACCAACTTGGTGGGCCTAACGTGTCAGCACCCGGACGCGTCGCCGGTTGTAGTCGCCGGTGCCGAACTCGCCGTCCGGTTAATGCAGGCTCGCGATGCGGCTCTCCGCTGAGATGATTTTGATCATGATGTCAGTGCTGCCCAGGTCAATGGACATGATCTTGACCATGCCATGCGGGTCACCGCGGGCGCCTTCGGTGGGGGACGGGTTGAACTGGTAGTCGATGCGCCCGGCACCGGTGATCTCGTAATGGATCGTCTTGGAGTACCCCGGCCACTTCGGCGCGTTGTGCTTGCCCTTCATGATGCTGGAGGTGCCGGCCTTGGGCGGCTGACCGGGCGTCATCGCGACTTGGTCCCAGAACTGCCGGGCGTTGGTCAGGCCAACCCGGTCGGCCAGCTCGTTCCACACCGCCAGGTATTTGTGGTGCACCAGGACGCGGAAGGCCGGCTTCACCGTGGGCCGTCCGCCAGGGCGCCGGGCTGCTACGTGCGGGCGGTACGCGCCCGGCGCGGGGTCATTCCTCCCGCCGGGTGACTTCGGCATCGTCGTCGTCTCCCGGCCCGGTCAAGATCTCCCGCGCCAGCAGGTCCGACAGCGCCCGCGCGGTGGTGCGCCACTCCCGCAGGCAGGTCTCCACCGGGCCAGCGTCGCGGATCGCCTCCGCCACCGCCAGAGCGTCGCGCAACTCGCCGAAGAACTCCGCCCGGTCGTCGTCGTCGAACACCGCCAGCCATGCGAACTGGCCGAGTTCGGCCAGGCGTACCTGGCCGCGGCTCAGCGCCGCCGCCGCCAGCAGTGCAGCCACTGCGGTGCGGGCCACTTCGGTGATCGCCTCGAGCTGGGATAGCGGCACCATGGTCAACGCAAACCCGTCGGTATCGCGCAGCAGCGCGCCGCCATTGCGGGCAGCGCCGAGGAACTCCCGGTGCTTGGACCTGAGCAAGTCCGGGCCGGCGGCTGGTGCAGCTGGAGGCTCAGTCGCTGGTTACTGCCGACCGGGCCGTCCGCCCGCGGTGCCGGGTGCGGAAGCTGGCTGGGTGCGTGCAATCGTGTTTGCGGTCGCGGGAGGCAGCGAGCGCTGGTCAGGGTGGTTTTGTTCGCGGGAGGTGACCGCGGTTGTTGGTGAGTTCTGACCCCGCACCTGGGTGCGGGAACCGTGATCAATGCTCGTGAGTTCCGACCGCACTTCTGCTGTCTGGCTCGGGCAGGAAGATGGAGTAGAGCATGCGGCGTCGGCGTCCTTTGCCGGGAGCGTTCGCAAGCAGGGGCTGGACGATGGCGGCGAGGTCGCGGAGGAACCCGGTGAGTTCGGCGTCGGTCAGGTACAAGCCGGCCACGGTGTAGCCGGCGCCGTCGCGGCCGAGGTCTGGCGTGCCTGCGGCGAGGTAGCGGTCGAAGTCGGCTAGCAGCCCGGCGACGTAGGCCATGAAGGCCCTGGAGTGCTCCTCGGGGGTCATCGCGGCTGCTTCGCCCGGCTGGATATGTGCCGCGGCCAGCCGGAGCGCGTAGGTGCGCTCGACGGCGCCCCTGATCCGGTGCTCGGCGACTACGTGGAGCAGTCCGGCCCTGGTCAGAAGGGCGACGTGACGGTACAGGCTCCCGGCGGGAACATCGTCGAGTTCGGCGGCGAGCTGAGTGGTGGTCAGCGCCCGGTCGCCGAGGAACGCCTTGATGATGCGCAGCCGCACCGGGTGCAGCAGCAGGTCCGCACTTGCCATGCCGAGAAGCTTAGCCACCGTTGGCAAAGACGCTATTATTCACAAAAGTGTGATCGGTGGGTTCAAGGTCGCGGAGGGCCGAAGATGACCGGACTGCTGTGCGGCGCTGGTCGTGGTGGCCGGGGGCACTGCCGCCCTGCTCCTTATCGGCTGGGGAATCTGGTTCCAGATCTCCTTGGCTGGGCCGCCTTGCCGAGGCAGGCCATACACGCGGACCGCCGAAGCGAGCGTGGGAGATCATCATCATCATCCTCGTCCCGGCGTTCGGCGGCATCTTGTACCTGCTCTGCAGCCGTGCCGGCGGTCAGCTCAGCTGAGTCACCCGGCAGGCCGCCTTCCAGCGGTTCGGCAAGCCCATCGATCCCCGGACGGGAGACCCATGGACAAGACAGGCCGAATGGCCGACGCCGCGGAACGCGCGACGTCACGGTCGTCGACATCCCGCTGTGCTACGAGGCCTGCGACCTGAAGGCCGGGTTGCGTTCGACGCGGACGAGAGGGTCGCCTCAATGTTCATCCGCAACCCGGAAAACCCGTGAACCGCTGCTCTGCAGGGCAGCGGATTGATTATCAGGAGAAGCAGATCAATGTGAACGCGCTCGCCTACGGCGATGGCCGAATCCGCTGCGCCGATCAGGAACTGATCATCCGCAACTACTTGACCGCCTGCGCTGACCTGCGGACCAGCTCAGGCGAGCACCTCGGGCTCAGCCCCGCCGGCACCACCGCGGTGTCACCATCTCGCTGGCAGGGCAGCGGCAAGCTAGCCCGACCTGGGCAGGCCCGGTGAACCCGGCACTGATCACCGTCGTCGCCCTCGGCGTCGTGCTGGTCGTTGGCTGGGACGGCTTCTGCCTGCGGGATCTCATCCGCGCTGATCCGGCAACGGTCCGTTATCTGGGCAAGGGGACGTGGGCGTTCATCTGCCTGCTCTCTTGCCCCTGGGGAGGCCTGCTCTACGTGATCGTCGGCAGGGGTGGCTTCGGCAGGGTCCTAAAAGGCCGCGGTCAGCCGTCGGGCGGCCAGTGAACAGCACAGCGCAGGAAGGAGCGACCACGGTGCCAAGTGAGGAAGTGACCTTCAACAGCGGCGGGTGCGCTATCGCCGGGACGTTCACCGAGGCGGCCGATCACGTGGCCGCCGCGCTGCTGATCACCGGCGGCGGCCGGACGGACCGGAACTCCGACGCGCGCCTCCCGGGAGGGCGGATGCTGCGGATCGGGGTGGACAAGGCCATCGCCGGTGCCCTCGTCGAAGCCGGGGCCTCGGTACTGCGATACGACAAGCGTGGGGTCGGCGCCAGCGGCGGCGACTACCTGCGCGCCGGGATGGATGACCGGCGCGCCGACGCGCGGGCCGCGCTCGGCTGGCTGGCCGTCAGGGCCGACGGCCTTCCGGTGATCGCCGTCGGGCTCAGCGAGGGGGCATGGTACGCGGCCGAACTGGCCGCCGACGATGCGGTCGCCGGCGCCGTCCTGCTCGGAGGTGGCGCACGGCCAGCCGAGGAGATCCTGTTCTGGCAGTCCGAGATGACCGCGGCCCGGCTCCCCGCCACGGTCAAGATGATCCTGAAGATCACCCGCACCGACATCATCCGTTCCCAGCGCAAGCGGGTAGCCCGCATCAAGGCATCCACGAGCGACATCATCCGGGATCGCGGCGCGGCCGGGATCTGGGGCTTCCGGATCAACGCCCGTTGGTTGCGTGACTTCCTCGCCTACGACCCGCGGCCGGCACTGGCCCGGATCAAAGTCCCCGTCCTCGCGATCACCGGCGGGCAGGACGTCCAGGTGCCGCCGGAGGACGTGGCGGAGATCGGCCGCCTCGTCCGGGGCCCCTTCGAAGGCCACGTGGCCGGCGACCTCAGCCACCTGTTCCGGCCCGACCCCGCCTCTGCCGGCCCGCGAGCCTACCGGCACTCGGTCCGGCAGCCAGTCGACGCGGAGGTCCTCAGGCTCATCACCAGCTGGATCAAAACCCACTGGGCCGCCTCGCCGTACCCTCCAGCACAAAGACCTGAGCCGCCTCCGCACGCAGACCATGTGTAGCGGTCAGCGGCACAAGAACCGGGCTTGCAGGGTTCGCGGCCCCTTCCGGGCGAACGCTATTCTCCATGTTCAGTGACCAATTTGGTGGGGCCGGTGGTGCCTAACGTGTCAGCACGCGAACCCTTGGCTGGTCGTGGTCGACGGCCCGGAGCTGAAGATCAGGAAGGTTGCGACACGTCAGCAGGTCGCAGTGCGCTGCTCCTCGCCGGGTTCGCCTATCTGAAGTGCCGGGAGACGTCGTAGAGGGCTCCTCCCATCCGGGCCAGGGCTCTCTCCTGCCAGGCGGACTGCCGGAGCGGGTTTTCAGTGATGCGATCCGCGACAGCATCAAGAACGGGGTTCGCCAGTATCTTCAGGCCCCGAGCGCGAGTTCAGCCTTGGATAAGACGGTCAGCATCTCCCTCATATTCTTTCTCGTCATTCCGGTAATCATGCCATCCACACTCGCCGCGTACTCCGTGGTCGGCGAGCGTGAACAGGGGACGCTCGAGCCCTTGCTCACCACCCCCATTCGCAGACAAGAATTCATTTTGGGCAAGGCAGCAGCGGTGATGATCCCCACCATGGCACTGTCCTACGCGGTGTTCGGGCTCTTTCTCGCTGCGGTCCGGCTGTTCGCCAATTCTGTCGTCGCCTCAGCGCTGTTTCAGCAGGGCCCCATCCTGCTCGCACTCTTTCTTTTCACGCCCCTGTTGGCCTGCTGGTCCATTGTGGTCGGAATGGCGATCTCGGTTGGGGCGAGCGAAGTCCGGGTGGCTCAGCAACTGGGGATGCTGGCGAGTGTTCCGCTGATTGGCGTCTTCGTGCTCCTGGCTGTCGGTGTGATCCGTCCGACATTCCTGGTAGCAACCCTTTTCGCTGCCGGGTTGCTGGTGATCGATGTTCGCGCATTGCGCGTCGTCGCTCGGATGTTCGACCGGGAGCGGTTGGTGACCGGAGCCAAGGCCGCGAGACCGTGAATGGACTACGGGGCATCAAACCAGCCGGGAAGTCGAATGGTTCGTGACAGCGGTGCCCGGCTTCGGGACCGTCGCCCGGCAGATCATGATGGCTGTCCTCAACGCTGGTCATATGGCGAGACAGACATGCCGGGCGGCGGGTGCCTCGCGTGTACCCCTGGTGTACCTCGCGTGCACCTCACATGAACCAGCTCCGCCTCCACGTTGGCCCGCTCAACGCATAGCCGGTCAGCCTCCTTGCGATCTGTCGGCGTTGATCGCTTCGATGGCGTCGCGGAGGTCTGCGGGCAGCGGGTCGGCGGCGGTGATGATGTGGTTGCCCGCCTGGATCTGGACGGTGCGGTAGCGGCGGGCGGTCTTGACCAACTTGCGGATCGACCAGCCGGGTCGTGGCTTCGATCCACCTGCTGACGGCCCGGCTGCAACTGCCAGCACACCACCGGGTCCGCCACGACACAATCGACAGCGGCGGCTCGGTCACCCTCCGCTATCGCAGCAAGCTCTACCACATTGGCGTCGGCAGGCGGCACGCAGGAACCGCGGTCATCATCCTGGTCAAAGACCTCGACGTCCGCATCCTTAGCCACGACGGAACGCAGCTCCGCCGGCTCACCCTGAACCCAGCCCGCAACTACCAGCCCACCGGCCGCCCGCCCGGCCTCTGCCCGCAACCCCGCGACCACCCAGAAAACAGGCATGAGCCCGAACCCTGACGTAGGTTCGGGGTGTCCTCGATGTCTTGCAACATCACATTGGTGGGCCTAACGTGTCAGCACCCGAACCCGCCGTTGCTCGTGGCCGGGCCGGAGTTGTTGATCCGTCTGGTCGGTACGCGCGGGCTTAGGCGGCCACCGTGACGGCCAGAAGTTGTGGCCTTCCGGTCTCCTCAGGGACGGGCTCACCATCGGCTTGCAGACCGGCGATGTGGACCTCGATGGCCTCCACCGCCCGCTCGCGGCACTCGTCGATCGTGGCGCCGCGGGTGAAACACCCGGGCAGCGCCGGCACTGTTACGTAGTAGCTGCCGTCTTCCTCTGGCTCGACCACGATGGTGTAGGTGCGCATCAGGTTCATCTTGTCACAGCACCCTCCGCAGTTCGTCGGCGGTGACGCCGGCCTGACTCAGAATCGACCGCAGCAGGCCCGGTCCGATCGTCTCCCCAGCATGCAGCGGAACGGTCACCCGGCCATCGTGAGCAGGATTCTTGAGCTGGGCATGCGAGCCTTTCTGGGCAACGACTTGCCAGCCCAGCTTGCCGAGCGCCCGGACGAGTTCCCGGCCGGTGATCCTCGGCAGCGGCGGCATGAGGCCGACCGTAGCCGCACCCAGTGACAGTCTGCGGAGCCGAGCGCTCACGTCACGGGCGTCATGAGCCCCCGTCGGCAAGGAGTGGAGGGTCACGTGCTCGCGCATCGCGGCTGGCATTCGTGCCAACCGGCGATGGACCTGCCATGGACCTCGCGTGCACCATCACCCTACCTAGGTCTGACCTAGGCCATGCCCCACGGCCCGCCGCGAAGCCCAAGCGGCCCGTACTCGGATCGCCTCGACCCTGCCAAGATCTCAGCCATCCAAGCCTTGGAGAACCACCTCGCCCCGCCCGATAAGACAGCCAGGCCGCGGGACGCTAACACGCAATCCGGATGCCGGTTCGCCGGCCATCGCGCATCCCCCTGCGCATTCCTGCTGAGACTGGTAACCCCGCGCCCGCTGTTCACGCTGGCAGACGCCACCCTGAACCTTCCGATGCGCTCCCAGACTGATACCTCCAGGGGGAGCATCTAACGATTGTCCGGCGCGGCCGAGCG
Source organism: uncultured Actinomycetota bacterium (assembly GCA_963719765.1). Classification (GTDB taxonomy): domain Bacteria; phylum Actinomycetota; class Actinomycetes; order Streptosporangiales; family Streptosporangiaceae; genus JAJYUU01. The sequence continues at coordinate 77,131 of CAVRCW010000005.1, read as the reverse complement.
CGGAGTGCGGCACTGCGCCAGAGGAGGCTGATACAAGATTGTGCGCTGGCAGGATGACGACGCATTGCCGCGGCTGTCGACGGTCATCCTGATCCCTGATCTGCCCGTTGCTGGTCACGAAACAGCACCACGGCCCCTCACAGAGCGTGACCGGAGTCGCGCCTCTTCGCGTGCCAGGCTCCCCGCCGACTAGGAATGCCCGCTAATCGGCAGGAACACGTTGAGCTGGCGCGCTGTTCGGGTGCGCAGATGGCACGGTTCATCGCAGCGTTCGTGCTCGGGTCGGTAACGAGTACTAGCTCGCGGGGACCGACGAAAAGGCTCGTGCCGCCAGCAGGGCGCTCTCCCGGAAAACAAAGCAAGACTCAGTGCTAAAGGGTGCCTAGACTCACCGGGGTGAGCCCTCGAGACAGCGGCGGCCAGATCAGCGCGGCGCAGTACGACGCCATGGCTGCCGACTACGCCGCAAGCAACGCCGAGGACGCGTACAACGCCTACTACGAGCGTCCCGCGATGATCGCGATGCTAGGCGACGTGGCGGGCAGACGCGTGCTGGATGCCGGCTGCGGTTCGGGAGTGCTGACCGCGTGGCTGGTAGAGCACGGCGCGATGGTGACCGCGTTCGACGGGAGCGTCGAGATGGCCGCGCTGGCCAGGCAGCGCCTGGGCGAGGATGCCGAGATTCATGTCGCTGACCTTGCCCGCCCCCTCACGTTCGCCCCGGACCATACCTTCGACCTGGTAGTCGCGTCCCTGGTCCTGCACTACATACGGGACTGGGTGGCGGTGTTCCGCGAGTTCCGGCGGGTTCTGGCACCCGGCGGTGCCGTTGTGTTCTCCACCCACCACCCGTTCATGGACTGGGAGCTGGACGGCGTGGGCGACTACTTCGGCACGCGCCAGATCACCGAGACGTGGCGGAAAGGAAACGGGGAGTACGAGGTCACGTTCTGGCGTCGGCCGCTGTCGGTCATGTTCGCGGAGATCCGGGCCGGCGGGTTCACTGTGGACGCTCTCGGCGAGCCAGCTCCGCTGCGCGAGCTGGAGAGCATCAGGCCGTCCGACTATCGGACCCTTACGACCAGGCCACGGTTCCTTTTCTTCCGCCTCCGCCCCTCACAGCTGATCGCGACCTCCCGGCCACGGCCTTAGCGGTGAAGCAACGCCCGGCAGAGCGGCACGCGGAACAGGCCGCTGAGCGCGCCTGAATAGCACCAAGATCATCACGACTGAGCCGTCCAGATCAGCGGCTCCGTGCGCGCCTCCACCATGGACGAAGTAATCGCAGTGGCCGCCATGCCGCCGGGCAGGTCGGCATGTCCGCCGCTGGCAGATTCAGCTGGCCGTTCAGCCGACGCAAGGGTCGTCGTGGCGCACAGCGCGAACGTATGGCGCGCTCGCCGGGCGCGGCGGCTGACGCCACGTTCCGCGCGGTTGCCGCGCTCACCGGGCGCCTGCGGGCCGCGCATCTTTCCCGCGGGCTGCCACCCCGCGATCATCGACGACGCGACCTTCGCGGAGGCGCAGCGGATCCTCGCCGCCCGCGGCGAAGACCACTCCAGGCGCGCGGCGAATGGCTCCGATTACCTGCTCGCCGGGCTGATGCACTGCCCGGATCTGCGGCAAGGCGATGATCGGCACCAGGGCGCACGGCCGCAGCCGCGTCTACCGGCACTACACGTGCTTCACCCGCGCCCGGTACGACTCCGCGCGCTGCCATGCGAGCCGACTCGACGCCGACGCTGTCGAGCACGCGGTCATCACCGCGCTCGCCGGCTTCTCCCGCGACCAGCACGACCTGATCGCCGACGCCATCACGGCGGCGCGGACCCGCCACCCGACCGCCCAGGACAGCAAGCGCGCCGAACTGGCCGCCGACCGAGCACGAGCTGGCCAGAACCGGCGCGGCGATCGACCGGTACCTGACCGCGTTCGAGAACGGCACCCTCGACCCCGAAGACCTCGCAGGACGGCTCGCCCAGCTCAAAGCCCGGTCAGCACAGCTGCGCGCCCGCCGAGACGAAGTCGCCGAGCACCTCGCCGCAGTACCCACCGCGCCGTCGACCGCCGCCTTGCGGCAGGTCGCCGATCACATCAGCGACATCGTCGAATCCGGCAGCCACAGCCAGCGCAAGGCCCTCATCGAGGTGCTCATTGCTCAGATCAAGATCACCGCGCCTGACCGGATCGTCCCGGTCTTCCGCATACCCCAGCCAGCTTCGGATCAGCCAAAGCCTTCGGCTGGCCCGGCAACTGCACACCGCGGGGCCGCAGAAGACCCGGTTCGTGCAATGACCAATTTGGTGGGGCCGGTGGGATTCGAACCCACACTGTCAGGAACCTAAATCCTGTGCCTCTGCCGTTGGGCTACGGCCCCATGCCGGGTGCTTTCCTCTCCCGGCGGGCGAGGTCGGCCGGCGGGAGAGGTCTGACTGCCGTCAGACGCCGAGGTCCTTCCGCAGCCTGGCCACGTGACCCGTCGCCTTGACCCCGTAGTACGCCTGCTCCAGCTTGCCGTCCGGGCCGACCACGAACGTCGACCTGATGACTCCGACGGACGTCTTGCCGTACATCATCTTCTCGCCATAAGCGCCGTACGCCGCAAGCACGCTGCGGTCGGAGTCGCTGAGGAGCGGGAAGTTCAGGCCCTCCTTCTCGCGGAACTTAGCCAGCTTTGCCGGGCTGTCCGGGGAGATCCCGAGCACAGTCAGGCCGGCCCCGGACAGCGCGGCGAGGCTATCCCTGAAGTCGCATGCCTGCTTCGTGCAACCCGGCGTCATCGCCGCCGGGTAGAAGTAGATGATGACCCGCTGACCGCGCAGTGACGACAGGCTCACCTTGTTGCCGTCCGCGTCGGGCAGCGTGAAGTCCGGTGCCTGCTCACCGGCCTGCAGTCGTTGACCAGCCACTTGTTGGGCTCCCTCCACAGCGTCGTGACTGCCCCTACCGTACAAGGCCGGTCAGCCAAGGAGCGCAGCGATTACCGGGGCGAGCCCGCGCAGGGCCTTGCCCCGATGACTGATTGCATCCTTCGAGGCAGAATCCATTTCCGCGGTCGTGACGGCCGAGTCTGCGGGCAGGAATATCGGGTCATAACCGAAGCCGTTGTGCCCACGCGGCTCGCGCACCAGGCAGCCACGGACCGTGCCTTCGCTGACATGCTCACGGCCGCTTGGCAGCACCAGCGCCGCGGCGCAGGCGAAGTGCGCGCCTCGACGCTCGGCCGGCACGTCAGCCAACTGCGCCAGGACCAGCCGCAGGTTAGCCTCGTCATCACCGTGCCGGCCGGACCAGCGAGCCGACAGCACGCCGGGCATGCCGTTCAGCGCATCCACGCAGAGGCCCGAGTCGTCGGCAACCGCGGGCAGGCCGGTAAAGGCGGCGATGGCCCGCGCCTTCAGCAGCGCGTTCTCGGCGAACGTGGCGCCGGTCTCCGGTACCTCGGGTGCACCGGGAAAGTCAGCAAGCCCGGCGAGCTCGACGTCGACGTGACCCGCCGCCAGGATCCTGGTCAGCTCGACTAGCTTGTGCTGATTCGCGGTCGCTAGCACCAGACGGGCCCGCGGGCCACCCGGCGCAGCGCCCGTCATGCGCCAAGCGCTGCGTGCTGGAGCTTAGTCAGCTCCCCGCAGCCGGCTACCGCCAGGCTGAGCAGTTCGTCCAGCAGGTCGCGGCCGAATGGCTCGCGCTCCGCCGTGCCCTGGATCTCCACGAAGCTTCCGTCGCCAGTGCATACGACGTTCATATCGGTCTCGGCAGCGACGTCCTCGTCATAGCACAGGTCAAGGCGCGGCTGGCCGTCGACGATGCCGACGCTGACGGCGGCCACGGAGGCGGCCAGCGGCTCGCCCTTGCACCGGTTCCTGCCTTTCAGCCACGACACCGCATCCGCAAGCGCGATGTAGCCGCCGGTGATGGCGGCGGTCCTGGTGCCCCCGTCGGCCTGCAGCACGTCGCAGTCGACGATGATCGTATTCTCGCCGAGCGCCTTCGGATTCACGCAGGCTCGCAGCGACCGGCCGATCAGCCGGGAGATCTCCTGCGTGCGGCCTCCTAGCTTGCCCTTTACCGACTCGCGGTCGCTGCGGGTGTTGGTGGAGCGGGGCAGCATCGCGTACTCGGCGGTGACCCAGCCCTGGCCGCTGCCACGGCGCCAGCGCGGGAGTTCCTCTTGCACGCTGGCGGCGCAGAGCACCCTGGTGGCGCCGAACTCGACAAGCACCGAGCCCTCGGCGTGGTCAAGCCAGCCTCTGGTTATCTTGACATCGCGAAGTTGATCGGGACGTCGGCCATCTGGTCGGGACATGGGTTGCAGCCTAACGGGTCGGGATCCGGCCGGGCTGCCCGAGCCAGCGCTCCGGCATGCGGCCCGCGCCAGCGTCCTCACCTGTGACCCGCGGCGGGCGTGGCGGCTGATCGCCGGTCATGAGCCCGTTCCGTTAGTAATCCGCTCGCTCCGGAGCGCCCGAATCTATCCAGCGGTAGACCCTGGCCACGCCGGTCGACAGCGACGTGGACGCGGCCCAGCCGAGATCGCGCCGCGCCCGTTCCGGGGCCAGCGCGCTGCGCAGCAGTTCTCCGGGCCTGGCGGGCGCGAACAGCGGGTCTACCGGCAGGCCCGCCACCTCGCCGATCACGCGCACAAGGTCAAGCACGCTGGTCTCTGTCCCCGAGCCGATGTTCCAGGTGCCTGGCCAGCCGCGGTCGGCCGCGGCGAGGAACGCCGCGACCGCGTCCCCGATGTAGACGTAGTCGCGGGTCTGACGGCCGTCGCCATAGATGGTGGGCCGCTCCCCCGCAAGCACCTGCGCGCAGAAGATGGCCACGACCCCGGCCTCGCCGGCCGGATCCTGCCGTGGCCCGTATACGTTGGCGAACCTCAGCACCGTATGGCCCGTCCCGTGCAGCCGGTTGTAGAGGACGACGTACTGTTCCGCGCAGTGCTTAGACACGCCGTTAGGAGACTCGGGCAGCGGCAGCACGTCTTCGAGTGACGGGATCGGCGCATCCCGGCCGTACAGCGCCCCGCCGGTCGAGCAGAGCAGCACGCGGGCGCCCACGACCCTGGCGGCCTCCAGCACGTTCACCGCGCCGATGACGTTCGTCCGCGCGTCCGCGGCTGGCTGGGACACCGAAGCCCTGACGTCGATCTGGGCGGCGAGGTGGCAGATCAGATCCGGCCGGAACTCGGCCGCGATGGCCTCCATCTGACCGACCTCGGCAACGCTGAACTTGTGCAGGGGTGCGCGCCCGTCCAGCCTGCCGGGCCGGCCTGACGACAGGTCGTCGACGATCGCGACGTCGTCGCCCCTGGCCAGCAGTGCATCGGTTAGGTGCGATCCGATAAAGCCGGCTCCGCCGGTCACGAGGACGCGCATGGCTTCGCAGTCTATGCGCCGGCGCCGGGCATGGCCGGGCCGCTCGGCAACGCGAACCGCCGGACGAGATACCGTCTACAGGGCTTTTGCCGACTGGTCGGCCCGGCGGCTGGCGCTGCCGCCGTCTAGGCTGGGCTGGCTGATCTAATCGGGCCGCCGGCGTCACGCCCAGCCGGATCTACCAGGGAACGCCTGCCAATGACTGCACCTTCCGGCGCACGGCTGCCTGGCTGGCGGCTGTCCAGAAGGTCCGCGATCATCGCTGCCTGCTGGCTGCTCGCGCTCGCGGTCGTCGGCTACTTTTGCTATTACGGGCCGTCCGGACCAATGATTGACCTGCAGGTTTACCTGGCGGGCGGCACAGCGATCCGCCACGGCAGCAGCCTGTACGGGGTCGTCACCCAGGCCGGGCTGCCGTTCACTTACCCGCCGCTCGGCGCGATCCTGGCCATCCCGCTCGGGCTCGTGCCGTTTTCCGCGGCCAAGATCGCCTGGGATGGCATGATCTGCCTGCCGCTTGCCGTCGCGGTGTGGTTCGGCTTCCGTCCGCTGCTGGCGAGGGCCGGGCGGGCCGCCCCGGCTGTGTTCGCCGTCGCTCTGGCCTGCTGCGCGCTGCTGCTCCCCGTCCGGCAGGAGTTCTACTTCGGCCAGGTTGACCTGTTCCTGGTCGCGATCTGCCTGATCGACTGCGCGACTGCCCGGCCGCGGTGGCCGCGCGGTCTGCTCATCGGCCTGGCCACCGCGATCAAGCTCGAGCCGGGCGTGTTCATCATCTACCTGCTGATCACCGGGCGGCGCAAGGACGCAGCGGTGGCAGCTGCGTCCTTCGCTGGCTGGACGGCCCTCGCATTGCTGGTAGACCCGCGCGATTCCCTGAGCTACTGGACGAGCGAGATTTTCCAGACGAACCGGCTCGGCGGGAACGGCTCCGTGGCCAACCAGTCGCTGCGCGGCATGATCTTGCGCGCCTTCAACCCGCACCATGCCCCGCCCGCGGCCTGGCTCGCGGTCGGGCTGGTCGTAGCGATCGCCGGGTTCGCCGCCGCCAGGTCTAGCTGGCGACGCGGCAATGACATGGCCGGCATCGCGATCACCGGGCTGCTGGCCGCAAGCCTTTCGCCTGTAGCCTGGATCCACCACTACTGCTGGGTCGTGGTCGCGCTCGGCGTGATCGTCGGCGACGGCCGCAGTCGCCGCCGGGTGGCGACCGCCGTGGTGGGCTTCGCGCTGTTCGTGAGCCTGCTGCCGCTGTGGGCTCAGAGCTTGATCAACAGCGGCCGGCTGGGCATGTTTCCCGGCCGTGAGCTAGAGGACGCATTCGGCGTCGCCGCCCTGGTGCTGATCGTGATCATCTACCGGATCCGGCCGACCGATGGGGAGCTGCGGGCCCAGGCTCCGCCGTCGGAGGACCCGCGGCAGGCGGACCTGCTGGGCGCCGGGTCAGCCCAGCAGCTGCCGTCCGGGGCTGGCTAGCGTCAGCGGGCCGCCGAATGCCGCGGCGGCCTGTTCCAATGTCGCCGCCGGGTCGTTCCACGCGACCAGGTGCGTAAGCACAAGCTCGCCGACGCCGGCCCGCGTTGCGTGCTGGCCCGCCTGGCGCGCCGTCAGGTGCAGGTCGGCTGGCAGCCCAGGCCCGGCCACGAAGGACGCCTCGCACAGCAGCACGTCCGCGCCCGCCGCCAGCCTTACCAGCTCCGGCTCCGGACCGGTGTCGGCCGAGTAGGCGAGCACCCGCCCGTCGTGCTCGATCCGGAATCCGAAGGTCTCCACTGGGTGATTCATGTGCGCGGTGGTGACCCGCAGCGGGCCAATCTCGATGCTGGCAGGGGTCAGGACGGTGAACGAGAACGCCTCGGCCATCGCCATGCTGGCCGAGCCGACCGAAACCGCCCTGGTCAGGCGCTCGGCGGTACCTGCAGGTCCGTAGACCGGAATCGGGCGGCGAGGACCCTCCGGGTGCGATAGCTGCGCAACGGAGTAGCCGCACATATCGAGGCAGTGATCGGAATGAAGGTGACTCAAGCAGATCGCGTCGATCTCGTAGAGGCTGCTGAGCTGCTGCAGGGGGCCGAGCGCCCCGTTCCCAAGATCGAGCACCAGCCGGAAATCGCCGGTATCAATCAGGTAACAGGAAGCGGCGCTCGCGGGACTTGGGAAGCTGCCAGCGCAGCCCACAATCGTTGTCTGCATGGCAATCCAGGTTAGCGGGCGGGCGAACAGGTGCGAGAGGGTGGAAAACAGGCGAAAAATCTGCCCTACCACTATGATCCCCGACACGGCATGATCCGGAACAAGGTCCTGGCCAGCACTGAAGGTCCTGGCCAGCACTGAAGGTCCTTGCCAGCACTGACAGCCAGCCTGTCACCACGCGGAGGTGTCATGACTAACCAGCCGGTCAAACAGGACAGCGCGGAACCGCTCGCGCTGGCCGAGCCGACTGTGCACGTCCGGTGGCGCTGGGTAGCGTGGCTGAGCCTGGCGAGCCTTGGCATGTGGATGGCCGGGCTGACGCCGGTCCAGATCCTGCTGCCGCTGCAGTTGCAGGCGGCTGACCCGCGTCACAAGATCGCCGCGCTGGGCATCGTGACCGGCCTCGGCGCGGTCGCCGCTGTCATCGCCACCCCGCTCGCGGGCGCGCTGTCTGATCGCACTACCCACGCCTACGGTTTCGGCCGGATGCGGGGGCGGCGGCACCGCTGGACACTAGTAATGGCGGTGCTCGGCGCGCTGTCCCTGATCGCCCTTGGCGGGATGACGACGGTGGCCGGGGTGGCCGTCCTGTGGGTGCTGTTCAGCGCGTTCCAGAACGCCGAATACGCCAGCCTGAGCGCGGCCATCCCCGATCACGTGCCGGTCAGGCAGCGGGCCACGGTGGCCGGCTGGGTCGGCATGCCGCAGGCCCTAGGCCTGGTGCTCGGCACCGTCCTGGTGGTCGATGTTTTCACCAAGATCTTCAGCGGCTACGTGGCACTGGCGATCCTGCTCGTGCTGTTCGCTATCCCGTTCGTGCTGCGCACACCCGACCATCCGCTCGAGCCCGAGCACCGCGAGCCCTTCTCCTGGCGGGACATGGCCAGGGCGTACTGGATCAGCCCGAAGAAGTACCCGGACTTCGCCTGGGCCTGGATCACCCGGTTCCTCGCCTCGCTCGCCATCGCGATGGGCACCCTGTACCTGCTGTACTTCCTCGAGGGCCCGATTCACTACCAGCAGCGCTTTCATTCGGCTGCCACCAACGGGCTGGAAATACTCATCATCATCTACACCGTCTGCGTTGTGCTGACGGCCATCGTCGGCGGGGTCGTCTCCGACCGGATGGGCAAGCGCAAGATGATCGTGACCCTGTCCGGGATCCTGATGGGGATCGCCGCCCTGCTGCTGACTTTCCATGAGACGTGGGATGCCACCCTGATAGCCGCTGTCCTGTTCGGCGTGGGCTTTGGCGCCTACCTGGCCGTCGACCAGGCCCTCATCACCCAGGTGCTGCCCGCCGCCAAGAACCGCGCCAAGGACCTGGGCATCATCAATATCGCCATCGTCGGCCCGTCCGTCATCGGCCCGGCCATCGCGGCGCCGATAACCTCCCTGATCGGCTACCCGGCACTGTTCGGCGCTACGACCATCGTGGCCGCACTCGGCTCCATCCTGGTATGGCGGATCAAGAGCGTCCCGTAAGTCTTCTTCGTGGCTTCCTGGTAGGTCCGCGGGCCGGCGAGGACGGTAGGCGCTGCTCACGCGGCGGGCGCTCGAGGCTGCTCACGCGGCGGGCGCTCGAGGCTGCTCACGCGGCGGGCGCTCGAGGCTGCTCACGCGGCGGGCGCTCGAGGCTGCTCACGCGGCGGGCGGTCGGGGCTATGGCTGAGCGACGACCTGGCTGGCGCCGTTGGCGGCGGTGCGCAAGCGGCCCCGGCCGACCCTGGCTAGCTGCCTGCTCTGCGCGACCAGCCTGCCCGAGGAATCCCATACCTCGGCCTCCTCGTCGAACCAGCCGCCGCTGACGTGCCGGCAGCGCGCGGCAACCGCCAGCGGTCCCGGCTTCGGCACTGCCCGCATGTGCCAGGTCAGTTCCACCGTGGGCGCCCAGCCGGTAGCGCCCAGGCCGAACACGACTGGCGGCAGGCCATCCACGGCCAGGGCCAGCAGGAAGGCATCGGGCTCCCGGTCGTCGCGGAGCCGGAAGTATCCCCGCATCTCCGGCGTCCCTGAAGGCTCGTCCCTGCGCCAGCCGGTAGTGGCCGGGTCCATCAGCACCTCGACTTGGGCCGCGTATCCTGCGGTGCCGTCCTGCGCCATCGTGCCGGGCCACTTGCCCAGATCAATGCAGTCGGCGATGTCGGGGAATCCTGGCGGTGGCCCCGTCCAGGCCAGTTCACCGGCCGGCCCGTCACCGGCCGGCGCATCACCGGCCGATGCCGGCACAGCAGGCACAGCAGATGCCGGCACGACAGGACCATCGGCGGCGGGCACCGTGCCGACGGTAACCGTGGTATCCAGGATCACCTTGCCGTCCTGCACCAGGGCTGCCCGCGCAGTGGCGGCGGTTCTGCCGTGCTTGAGCCAGGTCACCTGGATCTCAGCCGGGGCCAGCTGCGGCACCCGCAGGAAGTGCGCGCTGGTCGCGACCGGATGCGGGTGAGGCGACTCGCTGAGCACCGCGCGGAGCACCGTCGCGAGCAGCGCCCCGCCGTTCACTGCGGGCGGCGTAATGCCGCCGGGCGCCACGATCGCGAACCTGGCATCCGGATACGCGTCATACAGCCCGTCGGCCCGCCGTCTTACCGCCGTAGCCTCGTCAAAGATCGTCATCCGGCCGTTCTTCCTGCTCGTTGCCCTGCTGTCGGGCCTGCCTGCGTCACGCTCGGGCCGGCAGGCAACTCGGTCTTCTTCCGCCTCGGCAACACCGCCAACCTACTGGAGGGTAGCTTCTCGACAAGAGCCCGTTCCCGTCAACGCAGGCTCAAGCCCACAGCTGGCCCTCCAGCCTGGCCTCCGCCTCAGCGAGCGTGCCGCTATAAGCGCCAGTCGACAGGTACTTCCAGCCTCCGTCGGCGATCAGCAACGCGATGTCCGCGCGTTCGCCTGCCTTCTGCGCTCTCGCTGCCAGCTGCAGTCCGGCATGCAGGACGCAGCCGGAGGAGATGCCGGCCAGCAGCCCCTCGGTGTGCAGCAGGTCCCTGGTCCGGCGCAGCGCATCGGCGGATGTCACCGAGAACCTGGATGTCAGCACGGTCTCGTCATACAACTCGGGCACGAAACCCTCGGAGAGGTTGCGCAGCCCGTAGACAATCTCGCCGTACCGCGGTTCGGCCGCCACGATCTGCACTCCCGGCACGTGCTCGCGCAGGTACCTGCCCGTGCCCATCAGCGTGCCCGTGGTACCGAGTCCGGCCACGAAATGGGTGATCCCGGGTAGGTCGGCGAGCAGCTCGGGACCGGTCGTCTCGTAATGGGCCCTGGCGTTGGCTTCGTTGCCGTATTGGTACAGCATGACCCAGTCCGGGTGGCTGGCGGCCATCTCCCTGGCCACCCGCACGGCCTCGTTCGATCCGCCGGCCGCCGGCGAGGACACGATCGTCGCGCCGAAGGCCTCAAGCAGTTCGCGTCGCTCAGCCGAGGTGTTCTCCGGCATCACGCAAGTCAGCCGGTACCCGCGCAGCTTGGCAACCATGGCGAGGCTGATCCCGGTGTTACCCGAGGTCGGTTCGAGGATCGTGGCGCCTGGAGTGAGCCTGCCATCCTTTTCCGCGGCCGCGACCATGTACGCCGCGATCCGGTCCTTGACTGAGCCGGTCGGGTTGTGGTCCTCGAGCTTCGCCCACAACCGCACGTCCGGCGCGGGTGACAGCCTTGGCAGGCCGACAAGCGGCGTGCTGCCGACCGAGTCAAGCAGCGAGTCGTAGCGCATGAGTCTGTGCCGGGGGCCAGCCGCGCCTAGCGAGAGCCGCCGGCTACCGCGGGCAGCACCGTGACCGTGTCGCCGTCACTGACCGGCGCGGCCAGCCCGCCAAGGAAGCGCACGTCCTCGTCGTTCAGATACACGTTCACGAACCTGCGCAAGCCTTCGTCGTCCACCAGCCGGTCTCGCAAACCGTCGTAACGGCCGTCCAGGTTGGTGAACAGCTCGCCCAGCGTCGAGCCCGAGCCCTCGACCGACTTCTCGCCGCCGGTAAGGCTGCGCAGGATTGTCGGGATACGGACCTCGATTGCCATCGCTATCGCTCCAGTGACTCGTCGCTCGATGGCGGTAATCACCGCCGCCGCCTGATGACGCCTGCCGCCGCCTAGCCACAGCTCTTCCTCGCGCCCGCAGCGAGCGGCTCTACGCACGCTGCAACCTGCGGCCAGGCGGGATCATTCCGCCACGACAGATACCTCTTCCTCGGTCACTTGCCCATCTATGATCCGGAACGAGCGGAGCTCCTCCTCGGACGGGTCGCGGGTCGAAACTAGAACGTAATGGGCGTTTGGCTCCATGGCATAGGAGATGTCGGTCCGCGATGGGTAGGCCTCAGTGGCGGTGTGCGAGTGATAGATCACTACCGGCTCCTCGCCCCGATCGTCCATCTCGCGCCACACCCGCAGTTGCTCGAGCGAGTCGAACCGGTAGAAGGTCGGCGAGCGCTCCGCATTCAGCATCGAGATGAGCCGTTCCGGGCGGTCGGTTCCGGCCGGCCCGGCGATGACGCCGCACGCCTCGTCCGGATGGTCGGCACGGGCATGCGCCAGAATCTGAGCCCGCAGCGCGGAGCTGATCGTCAGCATGCAGGGAGACTAGCCGGTGGGCGGCATGCGGTCGCGACCGGTCCGTGCCCCTGCCGCGGTCGGGACAGCCATGGTGAGCAGGTCCTGCTGAGGTCACCGGCTCGTGCCGGTCAGGTCACTGCCTCGATCAAGCTGTCCTGAAGGTAGGCCAGCCACTGGTAGACCCAGATGTAGGCGGCGCGCGGTTCGTCGGCGGGCCCGCTCGCGGTCAGGTCCTCGCTCTCGTCGGTGATGCCGAGCCGGACGCCAAGCGCCAGCCGGACGTCATTGAGCGCCCGCAGCCACTGCTGGCATTCCGGCTCGCTGAGCACGACTTCCCCGCCCTCGGCAGGCAGCGATGCCAGTACTGCCTGGGCCGAGTTGATCTTGCTCGAGCGCAGGCTTTCCTCCGTGTACCGACGGAACTCGGCGGAGGCATCGTGGTCATCGGAGTAAGCGTCTGGCAGCAGCCTGGCGAGGACGGGGTCATCGGGGAGCTCGTCGTTGGCGCTCAAGCCGAGCATCATCTCGAGCTCATCGGGAGTCGCACCATGATTCGCCTGCTCCCCGGCGCTATCACTGCGCACCAGCTCGGCGACCTGGCCGACCAGGCTCCGGATTACTCCCGCCTGAGCGGGCTCGAAGTAGCAGGCCGCGCCGCCCGGTATCGGACGGAACGCCGCCGCGATGTCACCGTCATCGTCGGCTTCGTCATCAGCTTCCTCGAATGGGTCTGAGCCCATGCCGCTGCTCAGAGCGCCGCTGTCTGGACCGAAGTCGTCCTCGCCGCCGAAGCCCCGGCCACCGATGCCGTCGCCGTCATCGGCCGAGTAACTCCCCGGCCCGGTCCCGGTCATGTGTTGTGGCTCACCGTGGCCCAGAGACCGTAGCCATGCAGGGCCTGCGCGTCCCGCTCCATGGCTTCCCTGGCGCCCGACGACACCACGGCCTTGCCCTTGTGATGGACGTCGAGCATCAGCTTCTCGGCGATCGGCTTGGAGTACCCGAAGACCTTCTGGAAAACGTACGTAACATAGCTCATAAGATTTATCGGATCATTCCAGACAATCGTGATCCATGGCGGGTCCAGCCTGACGTCCTCGCTGGTCCCAGGCTGTTCTAGCTCGACCGGCGCCGTACTCACGGCTGTCACCACCCCCAAAAGCTCAGTGTCCCCCGGTAGCCCAGTTTCCCACTCCTCCGTAGCAAGTCTTGCACTCGCGCCGCACCTTTTCTGCCGACCTCGGCGTGATGATTCCGCCTCGCTGACAACACTATTTAGCGGCATAGATGCCCAAAGACCGGCACTTACCCATCCGCGGCCCGAGCCATCCGCGCCGCTGTGGCCCAACCGAGCCGGCACCGGCCTGCGCGTCGGGCCGGGTCCGTAGGCTGCACGCGTGACAACTGACCAGCAACCGGCGATGCGATCGGCCCCGGCCAGCTGCGAGCCCGTCCTGGACTCCGGTCCCGCGACAGGCACTGGCCTGCTGACCGACCACTACGAGCTGACGATGCTTCGAAGCGCACTGCTCTGCGGTGTGGCCCACCGGCGCGCGGTGTTCGAGATGTTCGCCCGGCAGCTGCCAAACGGTCGGCGTTACGGCGTTGTCGCCGGCACCGGCCGGCTGCTGGATGCGCTTGCGAAGTTCCGCTTCGGCGACGCCGAGCTGGCGTTCCTCGAACGCGCGGGGATCGCGGACGGCCCGACCCTCGAGTTCCTGCGGACCTACCAGTTCAGCGGCGACATCTGGGGTTACCAGGAGGGCGACTGCTATTTCCCCGGCTCACCCATCGTGGTCGTCGAGAGCACCTTCGCCGAGGCGGTGATCCTGGAGACGCTGGCTCTGTCGATCTTCAATCACGACTGCGCGATTGCATCGGCCGCCTCCCGGATGGTGACCGCAGCCGGTGACCGGCCGCTTATTGAGATGGGCTCACGGCGCACGCACGAGCGGGCGGCGGTGGCAGCTGCACGGGCGGCTTACATCGCCGGCTTCGCCACCACGTCAAATCTCCAGGCAGGACTCAGCTATGGGGTCCCGACGAGCGGGACGAGCGCTCACTCGTTCACATTGCTGCACGACTTCGAGGAGCAGGCATTCGCGGCGCAGGTAGCCGCTCTGGGCAGCGCGACCACGCTGCTCGTGGATACCTATGACATCGTGGCTGGGGTGCAGTCCGCAGTGCGGGCGGCCGGACCCAGCCTCGGCGCGGTCAGAATCGACAGCGGCGACCTGCCCGTGGTTGCTCGCGAGGTGCGGACGCAACTCGATGCGCTCGGCGCGACCGAGACCAGAATCGTCCTCACCGGAGACCTCGATGAGCACTCCATCGCGGCCCTGGCGGCTGCGCCGGTCGATGGCTACGGAGTAGGGACTTCCCTTGTCACCGGCTCGGGTGCCCCCACCGCGGCACTGGTTTACAAGCTGGTGGCGCGGGAGGACGCGATGACGCCGGGCAGGCTGCGCCCGGTTGCTAAGCGCTCCGTAGGGAAGCCCTCGCGGGGCGGCCGCAAATGGGCGGCCCGCCAGCTTGACGATTCAGGCACCGCGGTCTGCGAGCTCATCACCGATAACCCGGACCTCACTCATCGCGGCCGGCAGCTGCTGCACCTGCTGGTGCGCGACGGAACAGTCATCGGCCGCGAGCACCTCGGCGCGGCCAGAGAGCGGCACAAGCGGGCAGCGGCGGAGCTGCCTGCCCACGCGCACCAGATGTCCCGCGGCTACCCGGCCATCCCCACGGTCTTCGAGCCGGACAGCGACTGATCGCCGCAGGCGCTTCCGCGACCATGCGAGACTGGCTCGATGCATCGGAATGCTGAGCATGTCGCCACGGAACTGCTTGCCCTGGGAGTCACCGGCCAAGTGCGCGAGCTACCCGAGCCGGCACCGACTGCTGCCACTGCGGCTGCTCAGCTGGGCTGCGAAACCGGCGCGATTGCCAACAGCTTGGTGTTCCGTGCGGACGAGGAGCCCCTGCTGATCCTGACCAGCGGGTCGCACCGCGTCAACACGGCGAAGGTCGCGGCTGAAGTGGGTGTCGAGAAACTCGGCCGGGCGGACCCGGAGTTCGTCTACGCCAGCACTGGGCAGCGCATTGGCGGCGTGGCGCCCGTCGGCCATCCCAAGCCGATCCGGACCATAGTCGATACCGCACTGCAGTCCTACGACGTCATTTGGGCGGCCGCTGGTCATGCGCACACAGTGTTCCCCACGTCATTCACCGAGCTCGTGCGGATCACATCCGGTACCCCGCTAGATGTCAGCTAGAGCTGAGTAACCGTCAGCAATCGTGGGGCGCGTGACATGTAGTCAGCCTGTGAAGGGACGCTTGCGGATGTCTCCGTCGATCTGGTCCAAGCGTTCACGGCGTCCACGGAACTGGCCGACCGGTGAATGCCGCCAGCCGGTCGATGGCGGGCGCGTTGTCGCGGATGGGTTGCGAATCGGCGAATCGTCCGGCCCGGGGTTGGCCGGGCAGCTGGGCTCGAGCGACCGTGAGCGCCTGCTCGACGAGATCGTCGGGCGCCTCGGCCGTAACGCCGGTGGCCTGGGCAAGGTCCCACCCGTGCGCGAGCAGATCCACGATGCGCCACTGCAGCCGGTCGGCACCGGTGGCAACGCCCACCGGCGTCGCCTGGCTTCGTTCCAGAACCCCAGGCCGGGCGGCGGCGGCCTGCAACGCTGCGGCGGATCGACGGTATGCTCCGGCCGGATCGGCGCCGAGCCGATCGACCCCGCGCGCGGGCATCGGGCTCTCCTCGAATAGAGCCACGAACACGAGGTTCATCCCGACGAGATGATCGACGACATCTCGCACACTCCACTCCGTACACGGGGTCGGCGCCGTCCATTGGCTGGCAGCTATGCCGTCGATCAGGTCGCCCATGAATGCGGATGCACGTGAGAGACCGTCGAAGATCGCGGAGTTTGTCACCCAGCGAGGCTACGACACGACTTACCGGACGCCATATTGGTTTTCGGCCGGGATCGGGAGTCGCCCTTCGCACGCTCGCCGCGGAGCCGATCCACAAGTCCTGAGAATTGCCTGGCGCTACGCTTCGGCTGTGCGCGCACTGGTGATCGCGGATGTCCAGAACGACTTCTGCGAGGGCGGATCACTCGCGGTAGTGGGCGGCGCAAGCGTCGCGCGCGCCATATCGGCATACCTGGCGAGCCCGCAGGGCGCATGCTACGACTGTGTGGTGGCAACCCAGGATCACCACATCGATCCTGGTCGGCACTTCTCCGCTCATCCCGACTTCGTCGTCAGCTGGCCCGCGCACTGCGTGGCCGGTACCAGGGGCGCCGAGTTCCATCCGGACCTGGACACTGGACGCATCTCGGCTGTATTCCGCAAGGGTGAGTACGAGGCCGCCTATAGCGGTTTCGAGGGCACCAACCCGGAGGGTGAATCGCTACTGAGCTGGCTGTCGCAGCGACGTGTCACCGACGTGGATGTGGTGGGCGTCGCCACTGATTACTGCGTCCGCGCTACGGCTGCTGACGCCGCAGCCTCGGGCTTCGCCACGACCGCTCTGCTCAGCCTGACGGCAGGCATATCGGCAGCGACCACAGCGGCAGCACTTGATTCGATGCGCGCGGCCGGGATTACGCTTACGGGCGCGCCCCTCGGGCCGGCGTAAGGAGCCCTGCTAGTTGTCGCCGCCCTCGGGCAGTGATTCGTAGATCCGCTGGCAGTCCGGGCAGACAGGGAACCTCTTCGGATCCCTCGACGGCACCCAGACCTTGCCGCAGAGTGCCACGACAGGCGTCCCCGAGACCGCGCTATCTACGATCTTGTTCTTGTCGACATAGTGCGCAAACCTCTCATGGTCGCCGTCACCGTGCGAGAGGTCGGGCCGGATATCTGTGTCCTGGCGGATGTCCGTACCAGGGAGGACTTCTGTGCTCACAACCGGCAAGTTTACGCCCGGACCCGGCGGGTTGGCGCGGCTCGGTCCTGAACCGGGCCCTTACCTGGAGTGTCTTGCCGGCCCGGCCGTGGCCTCGAGCAGGCCGGGCCCGTGGCCTCGAGCAGGCCGGGCCCGTGGCCTCGAGCAGGCCGGGCCCGTGGCCTCGAGCAGGCTCGGCTGCGCCCGCGACCAGGTGCGGCCCGGTCTGGGAGAGGCAGAGTCAGTTCCAGACCGGGTCGTCCGGATAGGTGGCTACCATGGCAAGCTCCCCGCCCTGCCTGCGAAGCACTTCCTGCCAGAGCCGCTCTGGCTCAGCAACGAAGGCGTCGGCCGGATTGCCAGGCAGCACATACCAGGCGCCTTCCTCGATTTCATCGCGCAGCTGCCCGGCGCCCCATCCGGCATAGCCGGCGAATACCCGCATCGAGGCGATCCCGTCAGCCAGCAGCTCTGGGGGTGCGCCGAGGTCAACGAGACCGAGCCTGGACATCAGCGGGGACCCGTCCAGCGAGCGCCAGCCAACGGGCTCGGCTGCGCCCTGGGCGATCGCCAGCGCGAGCGCGCTATTGGGTGAGATTGGCCCGCCCCGGAAAACCACGGGCGGCCCGGAGACCAGTTCCGTCCACGCCTGGAGTACCTGGTCAAGCGGGACCTCGGTTGGCCGGTTCAGGATGACGCCCAGAGTTCCCTCGTCCCGGTCATCTTCCACTATCAAGACGACAGTCCGGCGGAAATTCGGATCGCCGAGTAGCGGCGTCGCAGCCAGCAGCCGCCCGCTGAGGGATTCATCCTCCATGACCCAATAATGCTTCAGGAACCCAGGTGCTGGCACGTCAGTACTGGGTGAATGCTCGATAACTCAAATCTGGCTCGATCGTCAGCGGCCTGGCTGCAGGTTTACCGCACGGCCTTGGTGGCGATCGGCTACCTGGCACTACCCTGCAAGAGTGCCTACCGGAATGAGTGAAATCGCGGCGGCCTCGCCAGCCGGGGCTGGCGGCGGCCCGGCCGAGCGGCACCGGCACGACCAGCACGACCAGCAGGAACGGCACGACCCGCACGACCCGCAGAACGGGCAGGACCGGCAGGATCCGGGCATCGACCCGGCCCGTTTGCGAGTCGCGGTACTGCGGCTGTCCAGGCGGCTGCGCAAGCACGACCTGGCCGGCCTCACTCCCAGCCAGCTCTCGACCCTGGCGACCGTCGGCCAGCTCGGCCCGGTGCGGCTCGGGGATCTCGCCGCAGTGGAGCGGATCGCCCCGTCGACTCTTACCCGGCTGATCAACGTGCTGGAGAGCAATGGCTATGTGCGCAGAGAGGCGGCACCTGCCGATGCCAGGGCGTTCCTGGTAACGCTTACCGAGCAGGGCCAGGACGCACTCGAGCGCATCAGGCAGGAGGCCACCAACCTGCTGACCGACATCTTGCTCACGCTGCCACCTGATCAGCTCGCGGCGCTCGCGAGCGCGCTGCCCGCGCTCGAGCAGCTGGCAGGTTCCGGCTGAGCCAGCCGACTGAAGCCGACGGTGCCGACGGTGCCGACGGTGCCGACGGTGCCGACGGTGCCGACGGTGCCGACGGGCGCCGACGGATGCCGACGGTCGTCAGAACAGCAAGCTCGACAGCCTGCCCCTGGCCTTGGCGACTTTGGGATCCTTGGGCGGGAAGATCTCGAACAGCCCGACCAGATGCTCGCGCGCTAGATCGCGCTCGTCGCCAGTGGTGCGCCTGATCGTGTCGAGCAGGCGCTCGAAGCTGGCCTCGATCTTGCCCAAGGCCATCTCGATGTCTGCCATCCGTACTTGCGCTTGCGCATCGTCGGGCCGCTCGTCGGCCTCCCGACGCGCGGTGGCCTGGTCGTAGGACTCGACCCTGCGGATCAGCCCGATCTGCTGCAGGCCCATCCTCGCAATCGGATCACCCGGGTAGGACGCCAGGACTTTCTCGAACTCCGCGGCGGCCGCATCCAGGTCGCCTCGCTCCATCGCCGACTGCGCCGCGGCGAACGCGCTCTCCGCCTGCGCCTCAGCCGATCCGTCCGGGTAGCCCGGCATCGCGCCGCGCTGACCAGCAGCGCCCGGCTCCCCGGCCAGATCCGGCTCGCCCGGCTGCGCCGCTGCGGTCGCTTCGCCACCGTTCCCGGCGGCCGCCTGCTGCAGCCCAAGCTGCGTCGATACCCGCATGACCTGGCCTAGCCATTCCCGCACCTGCGCCTCGGGCATCGCGCCGAGGAATCCATCGGCGATCTGGCCCGCCACGACCGCGACCACCATCGGAATCGATTGCACTTGCAGTGCCGCGCTGAGCTGCGGGTTCGCGTCGACGTCGATCTTGGCCAGAACCCAGGCGCCGTCGGCTTCCGCGGCCAGATTCTCCAGGATGGGGCCGAGCTGCTTACATGGCCCGCACCATTCTGCCCACAGGTCAAGAATCACCGGTACGGACCGGGACCTGGCCACTACCTCGGTGTTGAACGTCTCATCGGTGACATCGATGATCGTGCCCGCCTGCGCGCCAGGTTGGCCCGGCGCGGCCGAACCCTGCTCAGCTGCCCGCTGTCTGCGCTGCGCGGCCGCCTGGCGTGCACCCAGGTCAATGGCGCCATGAAGAGAGAAGTCCCGCGGCTGCTTCATGACTCCATCCTGCCGCATCCGCGTGAATGCCCTGGGCACCAAGCCCGATCAGAAGGCTGGCGCCTCGAAGTACCCGCCCCATTCAGCCCGCAGTGCCCCGCATATCTCACCCAGCGTCGCCTCTGCGGCAGCCGCGGCGATCATCGGCGGGATCATGTTCGCGCCCGACCGCGCGGCGTCGAGCATCGACCCAAGAGCGGCGTCAACTGCGGACTGATCCCGTGCGCCTTTGCGACCTTGCAGGTCACGAACCTGCTCCACCTCGACCTCGTGGCTGACGCGGAGGATCTCGATCGGCTTCTCCACGGTCTGCAGGTGACAGTTCACGCCGACTACGCGCTTGTCACCCTTCTCCACCTTCTGCTGGTAACTAAAGGATGCCTCGGCGATCTCGGAGCAGAACCAGCCTTCCTCGATGCCGCGCAGGATGCCACCAGTCATCGAGCCGTCCGGGCTCAGCGCCCGGATGCGACTGAAGATCTCTTCCGCTTCCGCCTCCAGCTTGTCGGTCAGCGCCTCCACGTACCACGAGCCGCCGAGCGGGTCGGCGACATTGACGACGCCGGTCTCCTCCATGATGACCTGCTGGGTCCGCACCGCGATCTCGGCCGCCTTCTCGCTTGGCAGCGCCAGCACCTCGTCGAGCGCGTTCGTGTGCAGCGAGTTGGTCCCCCCGAGCACCGCGGCCAGCGCCTCGATCGCCGTGCGCACGACGTTGTTGTCTGGCTGCTGCGCGGTCAGCGACACACCAGCGGTCTGGGTATGGAACCGCAGCCACTGCGCACGCTCGGTCTTCGCCCCGTATACATCACGCAGCCAGCGTGCCCAGATCCGGCGGGCGGCGCGGAACTTGGCGATCTCCTCGAAGAAGTCGATGTGCGCATCGAAGAAAAACGACAGGCCAGGCGCGAACATCTCGATGTCAAGCCCGCGCGACAGCCCAAGCTCCACGTATCCGAATCCGTCCGCGAGCGTGAACGCCAGCTCCTGCGCGGCAGTCGACCCCGCCTCCCGAATGTGATAGCCAGACACCGACAACGGCTTGTAGTCGGGGATGTTCCGGCCGCAGTACTCCATCAGGTCGGCGATCAGGCGCAGGTGTGGCTCGGGCGGGAACAGCCACTCCTTCTGCGCGATGTACTCCTTGAAGATGTCGGTCTGCAGAGTGCCGTTCAGCCGGGAGATGTCGGCTCCCTGGCGCTGCGCCGCCGCCAGGTACATGCAGAAGATGGGAACGGCGGGTCCGCTGATAGTCATCGACGTCGTGACGTCGGCCAGCGGGATGCCGGCGAAGAGAGTGTCCATGTCGGCGGTCGAGTCGATAGCCACGCCGCAGTGGCCGACCTCTCCGGCCGCCCGCGGATCGTCGGAGTCGCGCCCCATCAGGGTCGGCATGTCGAACGCGACGGACAGGCCGCCGCCGCCAGCCTCCAACAGCATCTTGTACCGCTGGTTGGTCTGCACCGCGTTGCCGAAGCCTGAGAACTGCCTGATCGTCCAGGTGCGCCCCCGGTATCCAGCTGGGTACAGCCCGCGGGTGAACGGGAATTCCCCAGGCCACCCGATCCGCTCGAAGCCAGGTACTACCGCGCCCTCACCGGGCCCGTACACGGGGTCGACCTCGAGCCCGGACAAGGTAGCGAAATCTGCGTCGCGGCGGCGCGAGGCTGCGTAGCGGCGCTGCCAGCCGGCCCGCCCGTAGTCGGCCGATCCGTCGCTCGGCTGGCCGTGGTCCGCCGCCTCGTGAGCGTCCATGAGGTCCCCTTCGCGGGCATGATCGCCAATTACTTGGACGTCCTACTATCTCGGCTTCAGTGTACCCGGGCGTGGCCGGAGGGAAAGAACGACAGGGCTCGGCCCTGCGAGCGCGCCCGCCGGTCACCTAGAGCAGGAGCGCGGCCCCGTCCCCCAGCAGAACGCGGAGCCGCCGGCCCCGCAGGAGACCGGCCGCCGGCCCGAGGGGAAATAAGGCGGATCTGTTCCCAACCAGCCAGCCCCCTCTGTCGTCATATGAGATGCCCGGCGCGCGCCGCTCGGGCCGGCCTAAGAATCAGCGGAGAAGTGATACAAACGATGCAACACAGCGTCAGCGGCGCCGGCTGCGCCCTTGCCGTTCGGCATTCAGGTCCTGCGCAGCTGGTTCCGCTGGAGCTACCTTGGTCGGGGCAGGCGGCACGGGCAGCCAAGCAAAGGAGCTCAGTGGCCAGGCTCCGGACCTCCGATCATCAGGCTGTCGAGGAGCTCTTCAACGCGTGCTATCCCCGGCTGGCGGGCTGGGTGCGCAGGCTGGTGGATGACGATGACACCGCGCACGAGATCGCTTCCGAGGCGTTCACCCGCCTGCTGGCCAGGTGGTCAGGCCTGGAAAACCCGCAGAGTTACCTGTACATGATCGCGACCAACCTGGTTCGTGATCACTGGCGCAAG
This sequence comes from uncultured Actinomycetota bacterium, assembly GCA_963719765.1. Classification (GTDB taxonomy): domain Bacteria; phylum Actinomycetota; class Actinomycetes; order Streptosporangiales; family Streptosporangiaceae; genus JAJYUU01. The sequence continues at coordinate 55,031 of CAVRCW010000005.1, read as the reverse complement.
AGCGGCAGGGAGCGAACCGCTTACCGGACCATGACGGCGGCGTCGGCAGAGGCGAGCTACCAGCCCGCCCAGGATGTCGATGTCCGGGCGCTGATCGAGGCGCTGCCTGAGCGCCTGCGCAGCGCATTCCTGCTGCACTACTACGCCGGTTTCGGCGTCAGGGAGGTGGCGGAGATGCTCGGCCGCCCCGAGGGCACCATCAAGGCCGACCTGTTTCACGCCAGAACGCGCCTGAAGGCGGCAGTGGGAGAGCCTCGTGAGTAATCCGCATGACGAGATCGACTCCTGGCTGGAGCGCGAGGTGACCCCGCTCATGCCGCCGCCCGGATCCCTGGACCGGATCCGGCACCGGGCTCGCAGGCGCAAGCAGACTCAGGCAATCATCGCGGCGGCGGGCTGCGCGGTCGTCATAGCGGGCGCTGCGGTAGCGCCGCAACTGGCGAGCAGCCTGAATCAGCACCATGGGCAGTCACCATCGCAGGCCGCGGCGGCCCAGACGGCACCCACCGCCCGGTCAAGCAGCAGCACCGGCACTCCCCCGGCGCAGGCCAGCAGCGCGAGCTCGTTGCCGAGCATAAGCACCCCCGCCCGCACCCGCTTGTCGACCACCAGCTCGGGAGCCCCGGTGCCAGCCGACTTCCGGCCCAGCTCAGTCACCTTTACCGGCACCGGCAGTGGCTCGGTGGTCGGCGCGGTTATCGGGCAGGCGGGCGACGCGAGCCATCGCTGCGCCACGATCTACTGCACCTCCCTCGCGGGCACCTCGACCTACGGAACGAGCTGGTACGGCGTCAGCGCGCCGCTGACAGGCGCGCCTGATGGCAGCACCGGCGTCGGCCAGCTCCGGTTCGTCAACCTCAGCGACGGCTGGGCCTACGGCCCGGCGCTGTGGGAAACCAGCCAGGGCGGCTGGCCGTGGCAGCAAGAGGACACCTACGGCCTGCGGGTCACTGACCTGGAGGCCGCCGGCCAGCGCGCGTTCGCCGTGCTCGCCGATTGCAGCGGTGGCGGGACCGACTATGCCAGCGACTGCACGAGCTTCTCACTCTGGACCTCGGTGGCCGGCAGCACCAGCTGGGCGACGGTCGCTGTCCCGCAGGAGTTCCTGCAGATGAAAACCGCCACGCCATCGGCGGCGACGCTGGTCATCTCCGGCGGCAAGACCGGGTACCTGCTCGCGCCGTCCGGAGCCGTCGCGAGCGGACCGGTAGCGGGCGGATCCTGGACGCTGGCCGGGCAGGCGCCCTGCAAGCCCGGCGCGGCCCAGGCCGACGGCCAGCCCGCCGGTGCCCAGCTCGCGGCCGGGCCGTCGCTTGTACTTGCCTGCGACGCCGACGGCAAGTCGGCGATCTACACCTCTTCCGACGGCGCGAGCTGGACGCGCACCGGGATCGTCCGGACCAGCGGGACGGCCACCTCGGTGGCATCGGCGGCGGCCGGCCAGATCGTGCTGGCGACCACGGGCGGCATCTACTACTCCAACGACTCGGGCGCGAGCTGGCACGCCGCTTCGGTCGCCGCGGCGGTGCCCGGCGGTTTTAGCTACGTCGGCATGACAAACGCGACCCAGGGCGTCGCGGTCCCCGTCAATTTCGAGCTGGGCGAGGTACTGGTGACCTCCGATGGCGGCAAGACTTGGACCCCGTCCCCGATTAAGAGCTAACAACCCAATTAACAGCTAATAACGGGAACGGGGTCAGTCCTCCTTAAAGTCGCCCGCCGCCACCCGTAGCCCGCGCAGCAGGTCAAATAGCTCCTCCAGCTGCCCGGCGCCGTAGCCTGGCATGGCGAACTCCGCGCTCATCAGGTCGGCGGTCGCGCGCTGCATGACCTCCCTGCCGACCAGGGTGATCTCGGCCAGGGTGCCCCGGCCATCGCGCGGATTGGGCCGGCGGATCACCAGCTGCTGGCGCTCCAGCCGGTCGATCGTGTTCGTCACGCTCGTCGGGTGCACCATCAGCCGCTGCCCGATGAGGCTCATCGGCAGCGCGCCGTCCCGGCTGAAGCTAAGCAGAACCAGGGCCTCATACCTGGCGAACGTGAGCCCGTGTGGCCGGAGGAGCGAGTCGAGCTCGGCGAGCAGGATCTGCTGCACCCGCATGATCGTCGTCACTGCGGCCATCGCCTTGGAATCGCCGAACCTGCTCTCCCACGTCTGCGCTGCCCGCGCGATCGGGTCGAAGGGCAGTTCCAGCGGTTTCTGCACCTAGACAAGCTATCGCGGTCCGGCTTGTCCGGCATTCGGTCCCGCGCCGCGCGATACCTGTCAGGTCAGCCGGCGCGTACGTGGACATGGGCAATTACAGAACGTTACATTGCCTGCTGGGGAATATCTGATGGTCAAAAACCGGGGGAGTTCGTGCGGTCGGCCCATGCAGTCATGGCCGCAGATCCCGTGCTTGCCGCCGGGATCGGCGTGCGCCGTGGGCGGCGCTGGGTGGTGCGTTCTGCCAGCCTCCGGATCGGCCCTCCGGTTCCCGGCGGGTCTGCTCTCGGCATCCTGACCGCCAGGCCCGCGGAGGCCAGCGCCATGATCGATGTACTTTCTGGCGCAATCCGGCCCGCCTATGGGGAGCTGCGCGTGCTGGGCTTCGACATGGCCACCGCCAGCGGCAGGGCCGCTGTCCGCGGCCGGGTGGGTGTGGCGCGCCGCAGCGCCAGGCTGCTGCCCGCGATCCGGGTCCGCGGGCTGGTGGAGCACGCTGCCCGGCTCGCAGGGCCTGGCGGAGGAGACCGGCCTGTACTCGCCGCCGCGATCCTGGACCGGCTGTCGCTAAGCCCATGGGCCGAGGTGCCCGTCCGGCTGGCGCCCGACTCGGTGGCTCGCCGCGCCCGGCTTGCGGCCGCCGCAGTCCATCAGCCCGAACTGCTGCTGCTCGACGGCCTGCTGGACGGGCTTGCGCCAAGGGACGCGGCGGCCTTAGCCGAGGGCATCTGTGACCTTGGCCGCGATACGGGCATCGTGATCACCGGCTACGACGCGCACTCTCTCGAACTGGCCTGTGACGAGATCATGGTCATGGCAGACGGCGTGCTGGTCAGCGGCTAGCCGCGGATCGCGTCAGGTATTCGAAATCCGGCCTGCCATAGGCTGCGAGAGTGGACTGGAGCTTGCTGGCCTGCGGTCGTAGCGGTCACACCACGTATGCACCGGATGAGCCGGAACTGCGTGCGCAGCTGGCTGCCCGGCTACCGGTCGGCGAGGCGTGGCGGTGCCTGCGCTGCGGCGCGTACGTGCCCGGACCGCCCACAGCCAGCGGGCCCGCCGCCCAGGCGCCGTTCGTGCCGCGTGGCAAGCAAATCCGCAGCCACCTGATCCTGAAGCTATTCGCCATCGAGCGGGTGCTGCGGGCCATCATCTTCGGCATCGCGAGTTTCTTCCTGTGGAAGTACCGGCACTCGCAGACTTCGATAGAGAGGGCCTTCAACCGCGAACTGCCGGTGCTCAGGTCCGTGTTCCGGCAGCTGGGCTTCAACATCGACCATTCCAAGCTGGTCGGATTGCTGCGGCACGCGCTGACGCTGAGCAGCCACGCGATCATCCTGCTGGCCATCGGCGCCGCTATCTATGCCGTGATCGAGCTAGTCGAGGCCACGGGGTTGTGGCTGGCTACGCGCTGGGGCGAGTACTTCGCCATGATCGCTACCTCGCTTGGGCTGCCGCTGGAGCTTTACGATCTGAGCCGACAGGTGACGGTGACCGCCCTGGTCCTGTTCGGGGTGAACCTAGCGCTGGTGGTCTACCTGGCGGTCACCAAGCGGCTGTTCGGCATCCGCGGCGGCAAGCGAGCTTATGACGAGCTGCTGCGCGAGGAATCGGTGCTAGAGGCGGCTGCCCAGGCGGCAGAGCAGCAGCCGACCGCTCCGAGCGAGGCTCCGCCCCTGCCGGTACGGCGGCCGGGCGCCTCGACAGTAGCGACGGCCCGGTCCGCGCCGCCCGCGGCAGCCGGATCGGGCGCATCAGCGGCGCCCGGCGATTCCCCGTCCCCTGCGGAGGAGCCGGCCGGGACGGACTCGCGCAGGACCGCAAGCTAGCCGGAGATCAGTTCGTCCGCGGCCGCGTACGGGTCAAGGTCACCGGCCACGACCCGGCCCGCAAGCTCGTCAAGCCTCGACTCGCCCGGCATGCCGCCCATCCGCTGCCGCAACTCGGCGAGAGCGATGGCCGAGATCTCCTCGCGCGCCCGGTCCCGGCGGCGGCTTGCCCGCTGCCCTGACTCGTCGAGCCACGCGCCGTGCGCCGCGATGGCGGCTACCACGTCGGCGATGCCGCTGCCGGTCGCCGCGGTAGTGCTGACGATAGGCGGCTTCCAGCTGCCCTCGCCGTAGTCGGCCATGGCCAGCATTGTCCGCAGGTCCCGCACTACCTCTTGCGCGCCTGGCCGGTCACTCTTGTTCACCACGAAGATGTCGGCGATCTCGAGAATGCCGGCTTTCGCGGCCTGGATCGAGTCCCCGAGTCCCGGCGCGACCACGACAAGCGCGCTGTCCGCCAGCGAGGCAATCTCCACCTCCGCCTGGCCCACGCCGACGGTCTCGATCAGCACGATGTCGAAGCCCGCGGCATCCAGGATCCGCAGTGCCTGCGGAGTGGCCCAGGCCAGCCCGCCCAGGTGACCGCGGCTGGCCATGGACCTGATGAACACCTGGTCGTCGGTGGCGTGGTCCTGCATTCGCACCCGGTCGCCAAGCAGCGCGCCGCCCGTGAATGGCGACGACGGATCCACCGCGAGTATCCCGATGCGCAGGCCCGAGTCCCGGAAACTCCGCACGAGCGCGCCGGTCACAGTGGACTTGCCCACGCCCGGCGAGCCGGTGAGCCCGATGACCTTCGCCTGGCCGGCCAGCGGCGCGATCACCTTCATGACCCGGCGCAGTTCGGGCGCGGCGTTCTCCACCAGCGAGACCAGCCGCCCGACCGCGCGCGGGTCCCCGGCCCTGGCGGCCAGGATGAGCGCCTCGGGATCAGCAGGCCCGCGGCGCCAGGCCCTTGCCTGCCCCGGCCCGGCCGGACCCGTCTCAGGCACGAGACCAGGCTCAGGCGCTGGCTGACGCCGGCACGCGGAAGAGCAGCGCGTCGCCCTGACCGCCGCCGCCGCACAGCGCGGCCGCGCCCAGGCCACCGCCGCGGCGGCCCAGCTCATAGATGAGGTGCAGCGCGATCCGGGCACCGGAGGCACCGAGCGGATGACCGATGGCGATCGCGCCGCCGTTGACGTTGACCTTGTCGCGGTCGACGCCAAGGTCGCGCATCGACTGGATGGCGACGGCCGCGAATGCCTCGTTGATCTCGACTAGGTCCAGGTCGGCGACCGTCAGACCCGCCTTCGCCAGCGCGCGCTTGATCGCATTCGAAGGCTGGGACTGCAGCGAGTTATCCGGGCCGGCCACGACGCCGTGCGCGCCTACCTCGGCCAGCGACCTCGCTCCGGCTGCCGCGGCGGCATCGGCGGACATCAGCACCACGGCGCAGGCGCCGTCGCTTATCTGCGAGGCAGATCCGGCGGTGATGGTGCCGTCCCTGGCGAAGGCCGGCTTTAGCGCGGCCAGCGACTCCGCGGTGGTGTCCGAGCGCACTCCCTCGTCGGTATCGACAACCAGCGGCTCGCCCCGGCGCTGCGGAATGCGGACGGGCGTGATCTCCTGCGCCATCACGCCGTTCTTTATCGCGGCCGACGCGAGCTGGTGGGAGCGGGCAGAGAACTCATCCTGCTCCTGCCTGGAGATCTCGAGCCGGGCGTTGTGCCGCTCCGTCGACTCCCCCATGGACACCTGGTCAAAGGCATCGGTCAGACCGTCGTGCGCCATAGAGTCGATCAGCTCGGTGCTGCCGTACTTGAACCCGCGGCGCGAGCCCGCCAGCAGGTGCGGAGCGCTGGACATCGACTCCATCCCGCCGGCCACGACAATATCGAACTCTCCGGCCCTGATCAGCTGCGCGGCGAGCGCGATCGCGTCGAGGCCAGACAGGCAGACCTTGTTGATGGACAGAGCTGGCACGATCATCGGGATGCCCGCGGCTACCGCCGCCTGCCGCGCCGGGATCTGACCCTCGCCAGCCTGGAGCACCTGGCCCATGATGACGTACTCGACCTGCTCGCCAGCCACCCCGGCGCGCTCCAGCGCTGCCTTGATGGCTATGCCGCCAAGCTCTGCGCCACTAAGCCCGCTCAGCGAGCCGAGCAGCCGGCCGATCGGAGTTCGTGCCCCGCCAACGATCACTGCCTCACGCATAGCTGAAACGATACCGGTCAGGAACCCAGCTGCCCGAAGGGTGGAAGCCTTGCTGACCCGGATTGATCATGTGGGCATAGCCTGCCGCGACCTGGACACGAAGATCGAGTTTTACCAGTCAGCCTTCGGCCTCACGGTCGCGAGCATCGAGGTCAACGAGGAGCAAGGCGTGCGCGAGGCAATGTTGCACGTCGTGGACGGCCCGACGGGTGCCTCTTACATCCAGCTGCTCGAGCCCACCGGACCCGACACGCCGGTAGCGAGGTTCCTGGAACGGCGCGGCGAGGGCATCCACCATGTCGGCTACGGCGTGGCGAATGTCACAGCGGCCCTGGCCGCAATCGGCGCCTCGGGCGTCCGGCTGATCGACCAGCGGCCACGACACGGCTCCATGGGCGCGTCCATCGCCTTCCTGCATCCAGCGGACATCGGCGGAGTCCTCACCGAACTCGTCCAGGCACCGGACGCACCCTCAGTGACTAACTGACTCCGTCGCGTCACCGACGGTGCCCGTCCCGGCCACGCATAACGCGCTGTGCCCGCATAGCGGGCAGGACGAGCCACAGTCGATGGGCCTTTCAAGATCGGGAACAGGACGCTCGAGGAGTTAGTGCTGCCCCCGCAGCACCTACGACTCAAACGTCGCGGTGGTTCGTGGTGGCGGTGGTTCGTGGGGCCGGTGGTTCGTGGTGGCGGTGGTTCGTGGGGCCGGTGGTTCGTGGGGCCGGTGGTTCGTGGTGGCCGGTGGTTCGTGGTGGCGGTGGTTCGTGGTGCCGGTGGTTCGTGGTGCCGGTGGTTCGTGGTGGCGGTGGTTTGTGGCCGGGGCGCGCCCTTGTGGCCGGGGCGCGCCCTTGTGGCCGGGGCGCGCCCTTGTGGCCGGGGCGCGCCTTGTGGTCTGGGCGCGCCTTGTGGTCTGGGCGGGCTCAGTAATCGGCTGGGCGGCACGCCCGCTGCCAGCCCGACATCCTTACAGGGAGGATGTGGATAAGTGCTCCCGGCTCCGGCCCTGCTTCCATCGTTTTGGCCTGGTACGGGCGTAGGGTCAGGGCACTGGGTCCCGGCCTGACCTCCGATTCGGCTGACGCCGCTTCGTGCTGTCCTGCGAGACGATCTGTCGGCCGGGCCCCAGGTTCCAGGCACCCACCGGCGCTGCCGGTCTGATCTGCCCGTCCTGTGGAAGAGGCCGGGGTTCACAGGTCTGACGGCCAGCGGGTGCGTGCCACCCCTTCAACCTGAGAAAAGGGATGGCATTGTCCATGGTAGAGATACGCGCTATCACCGGCGGCGTGGACACGCACGCTGACGTGCACGTCGCCGCCGCGCTCGATCCCGTCGGGGGGCTGCTTGGCGTCCGGGAGTTCCCGGTCACCCCGGCTGGCTACGCCGGCCTTCTGGGCTGGCTGGGCGGATTCGGGACCGTGTGCCTGGTCGGGATCGAGGGCACTGGCAGCTACGGCGCCGGCCTGTCCCGTCACGTCACCGCCGCCGGCATCCGGGTTGTAGAGGTGGACCGCTGCGACCGTCAGGACCGCCGCCGTCAGGGCAAGTCTGATCCCCTCGATGCCGTCAGCGCCGCCCGTGCCGCCCAGTCCGGCCGGGCCCGCGGCGCGCCGAAAGGCCGGGACGGCACCGTCGAGGCGGTCCGCGCGCTGATGGTCGCCAAGCGCAGCGCCGCCGCAGAACGCACCCGGACGATCAACCAGGCCAGGGCCCTGGTCCTGACCGGACCCGATGACCTGCGCGCCCGGTTCGCCCGGCACACCGCCGCTGCCCTGGTGGCCGGGACAGCGTCACTGCGGCCGCGCCCCGGCGATGTGGTGGGGTATGCCACCCGCGTCGCGCTGCGCGAGCTGGGACGGCGCGCCGAGTTCCTCGACGGCCAGCTCGGCCGCCTCGACGAGCTCATCGTCCCCCTCGTCACCGTCTACGCCCCCGGCCTGCTGGCCCTCGACGGGATCGGACCTAACACCGCGGCGCTGCTGCTCATCGCGGCGGGAGACCATCCCGAGCGGCTGCGCAGCGAGGCCGCCTGGGCGCACCTGTGCGCCGCCGCTCCCATCCCGGCATCCTCGGGCAAGACCGTCCGCCACCGGCTCAATCCTGGTGGCGACCGGCAGGCCAACCACGCCCTGTGGCGGATCGTGTTCACCCGCATGGGCTCCGACCCGGCCACCCGCGCCTACGTCGAACGGCGCACCGCAGAAGGGAAATCGAAGAAGGAGATCATCCGCTGCCTCAAGCGGTACGTCGCCCGCGAGGTCTACCCCCCGCCTCCGCCCGCCCGGCGGCTAACCCCCCATGCCCCGGAGCGGCCTGGCCCGCATCCTTACTGCCGCATCCGTGCTCGCCTCGAACCGATGTGCCGGCCGCCCCGGACCCCAACCCGACCCTGCTGGGCGTGACCTCATAAGAGCCTGCCCTCCCACCCGGAGCGGCCCGTCCCTGTATTGTCCGCAACCCAGCTGAATGCCCGCCGCCACCATCCCCCGCCCAGACCCGCCAGACAACACCAGGAAACCTTGACAAGACATAAGAGCATCGGTTCGGCGGGCTTTCCAGGGTGATTCGTCCGCTTTCGCACCTGCAAAACCGTAAGGATGTCGCGTGGCCCGTGGGAGACACGTCCAGGCCGGAACTTTTGCCCTGGACTAGGACTCGTCGTGACCGATCGCGAAACGCGGCTCGTGGTGCCAGTGTCACTGCCGTGCAGTCCGGAATCCATGTGCAGCGGAACGCCAACCGTGACGCGTTACGGCACTTGCACCCCACCGAGAAGCATTTGCTGGTGCCAGAATCGATCACCGAAAAGCATCATGGCGCCGGATAATCGGCCATCGGGACCTGGCCGACCCACAGCATTTACATCACATATATGTAAAAAACGGTATCTCCGGCACTAGCGACCGCGAACGTGCCGCCAAGGGGCCAGCAGGAGAGTACGCTCCCAGGCACCGGGTGAGCGCAATTGCGTTCCGGGCCGGGCAGGCGGCAGCCGCGGGGAGCGATGCCGAGCCTGGCTTCAGGGACATTGCTAGCATTCGCTCCGGTGCGCGAACCTCCCGTCTAACACAGGACTAGGCCACATGCAGCCCGACATCGATGCTCAGCTAAGCAATTTCTTCGTCGAAGTACCGGACTTCTCCAGGGTCATGCGCGGCTATGACCCGCAGCAGGTGACCAGTCACCTGGAGAAGCTTGACAGCGAGGTGCGCAAGCACCAGGAGAACGCACAGGCCCTGCAGCGCGAGCTGGCTGAGGCGCACCGGCAGATCCAGGAACAGGAGCGGCCGACCTATTCCGGCCTCGGCTCGCGGATCGAGCAGCTGCTGCGGCTGGCCGAGGAGCAGGCTACCGAGATCGTGCAAGAGGCCAGGACCGCGGCCAACGAACTCAGTGCGGCGGCCAAGGTTGCCGCCGCCGAGGCCAGGGCGTCGGCCGAGAACGAGGCCGCCGAGATGCGTGCGGTCGCCAAGCGGGAGACCGACGACCAGCGCTCGTCAGCCGAGCGCGAGGCCGATGCCATCCGCACCAAGGCCGGCCGCGAGGCGGACGAGCTGAAGTCGACCACAGACCGCGAAGTGGCCAAGCTGCGAGCCGCTGCCGACCACGAGGTCGCGGAGAAGCGGGCCGGCAACGAGCGCGAGGTCGCGAAGATGCGCACGACCGCCGAGCGCGAGGTCGCGCAGATGCGGGCGTCGTCGAAGCGTGACAGGGACGAGATCCTGACCACGTCCAAGCGCCAGGCCGACGAGATGCGCAGCCAGGCACAGCGTGCCTTCGAGGACAGCGAAGCCCAGCGGGCGCAGGCCGAGGCCGAGTTCGAGATCCAGCTGGCCGCCCGCCGCGAAGAGGCGGAGCGGCAGGAGGCTGAGCGTCTCGCGGCGGCGCAGGCGGCCACGCAGAAGATGGTCTCCGAAGCCGAGCAGCGGGCCGCCACTGCCGAGGAGCGGGCCAGCAAGGCCAGCATCCAGGCCGAGCAGACCCGGCGCGAGGCCGACCAGCACTCCCAGCAGCTTGTCAGCAACGCCAAGAAGAACGCGGACGGTATCGTCGCGCAGGCCAAGTCTCAGGCCGACCAGCTGCTTGCCGACACCAAGGCGGAGTCCGACCGGATTCGCAGCCACGCTCAGCGTCAGGTAGACGAGCTGAACAAGCAGAAGGAGAGCGTCGGCGCTCACCTCGCGCAGATCAGTCAGCTGCTCGGCGCGCAGATGCCAGGTCTGGCCGACGTGCTGAAGACCACTCCGCCGCAGCCCGCAGTGCCGGCGCCGGCGGCCAAGGCGGTCACCGCTGGCCCGGCAGCGCCCGCGGCTGCCGCCGCACCGGAGCCGGCCGCCGCCACAGCCCGGCACTCGGCGCCCGCCAACGGTGCCGCCAAGCAGCCTGCCAACGGCAAGCAGGGTGACGGCGACGACGAGTGGTGGACTGAGTAAGGTCCTTCGTCCGGCTGTCCGAGACGATGCGAAGGGGCCGGGCCCGCATAATCTGCGGGCCCGGCCCCTTCGGCAGCTGCGGGCCGGACCGCCTCAGTCCGGTGCGCGGATTGTGGTTGCCTGCGACCAAACCGCCTGCCATCGCCCGGCCCGCAGCTCGTAATAGTCGGTGTGCCAGCAGGTGAAGTCGGCACGTCCATCGCCTTCAGCGACGCTGATATGCGCCTGGTAACGCAGCACGGCGGCTCCGGGGACACAGCGCACTGCAATCTCCGAGACCGGCTCGAATGTCAGATATCGCAGCCGGCCGGCCGCAATGCTGCCCAGGTACTCCGGCTTCGTCAGCGCCGCGCCGGTCGGAGTGATCAGCTGATACTCCTCAGCGTGCATGTCGGCGGCGGCGCTATCCGCCGCCGCTAGCAGCCGCAGCCGCTTCCGCTCGATCTCGCGCAGGAGATCAAGCACGTCCTCGGTCACCTGGATCCTCCTGACAGCGGCACGCAGCCCGACCGCACGATAGCTGGATCCGGAGGCTATCGGTCGGCCGGGCCGACAGGCAGCCGTCGCTGGCCTCGCATTCCGGGCGCTTCGATCCCGGCGACACTGGCGACACCGGTGCTCCCGGCCAGCGCGCTCGGGTGCACCAGCGGCCGGTATCCCGCCGCGATCGCGCCGACGATGGCCGGCGGCGTGAGTACCTCGACCTGGCCGGCTCCCGGTAGATCGCACGGGCTCGCGTAGCCCGATAGTGACCACGCTCGCAACTGCCCGGCCACCAGCAGGCCGATGGCATCATCATGCCGGATCATCACGCCGTCGGGCAGTTCGGTGACGTGCCGCAATTGTGTGCGCTGCCGCCTGACCCTGTCCACCCGCTCGGCGTGCAGCCTGTCGTCCATCTCCACCGCCAGCGGCCGCCGTGGCAGCGCGGAAGCGGCCCGCCACGCCTCGGCGAACTCGAGGTAGTCGTGGCGGCGGCAATACCCGCACGGCCGGTGGCCGGCCGCGAGCGCGGTGGCCTCGTCCAGGAAGAACAGCGCCGTCCACCGGCCTGGCGGCATCGGGTCGCGGCGCCGACCGCGCCAGTCGAGCACGCAGCTGATCCACAGTTTTGATCGCCAGCGGCTGACGTCAAGCTGGCGACCTTGTCCGTGCAGGCAGCCGCGATTGCCCATCATCAGGCCGCGGCCCGGATGGGCGATGATCTCGCCGGTGGGCAGGACCCTGTTCTGCAGCGGCACAAGCATCATCTTGAACCATGGCTCCGACACTCGAAGTCCCGGGCCAGGCCGGGCTGGTCAGGTGAAGCTGGTCAGGCGAGGCTGGTCAGCCGACTAGGCGCTGGCCGTCTGACCGCCGTCGACGACAAGCGACTGGCCCGTCAGGTAGGACGCGGCGTCGCTGGCCAGGAAAACGGCCGGCCCGGCCATCTCCTCGGGACTAGCCCAGCGCTGCATCGGCGTCGTCGCGATCGTGGCCGGGCCAACCACGGGGTCCTCCCACAGAGTCCGGTTCAGCTCAGTCGCGGTCCAGCCGGGGCACAGCGCGTTCACCCGTATCCCGGCCGCCGCCCACTCCACCGCCAGCGACTTGGTTAGTGAGATCAGCCCGGCCTTGGCCGCACCGTACGGCGTGATCAGCGGCGAGGCTGCGACGCCGGCCACGGAGGCCACGTTGATTACCGACCCCTTGCCACGGTCAAGCAGATGCCCGGCGAAGGCATGACATACGTAGACAGCCGAGCTCAGGTTGAGCTGGATTAGCTTGTCCCAGCCGGACAGCCGCAGGTCACGGAACGGCACCATGAAATTGGACCCGCCCGCGTTGTTCACCACGATGTCGACGTAGCCAAGCTGGTCAATCGCCGTAGCCGCCGCGTCCGCGACCGCGTCATAACTGGTCACGTCGGCCGGGATGACGAACGCCTTGCGCCCGACCGCGGTGATCGCCTCGGCGGTCTCCGCGAGCCCGTCAGCACTGCGGGCGACGAGCGCCACGTCAGCACCCGCGTCCGCGAACGCCACCGCGATGGCCTTGCCGATGCCCCGCGACGCTCCGGTCACGAAGGCGTTCCTGCCAGTCAGGTCAAACAGGCTCAAGGTATTTCCTTTCCTTTAGTAGGCAACGGCGGGGCCGGTGCGCTCCATTCGGCAGGCAACGGCGCGGCCGTTGCACTCCATTCGGCAGGCAACGGCCAGGCCGCCGGGTTGACCCGGCGCACGATCTCGTTCAGCACGATACGGACGTAGCGCTCTCCCACCCACAGGTGCCTGGCGCCCGGCACACCGATCACCTCGGCCTGCGGCGCGCGCGCGAACTGCTCGCGCGCCTGCTCCGGCTGAAGGTAATCATCGTGCTCGGGTACCAGCGCCAGCAATGGCTTGCCTGCCTTCGCCCAGGCGTCCAGGTCTGCGTCGCTGGCTCGCTTCAGCGGCGGGGACAGCAGGATCGCTCCGGCGACGTCCGGATCGAGCCCCCACCGCAGCGCCAGTTCGGTGCCGAACGACCAGCCGACGAGCCAGATCTGCGGCAGGTCGCGGTCGGCGCAGTAGGCGATGGCCGCAGCCACGTCGTGCCGCTCGGTCTCGCCCTCGCCAAACTCGCCGTGGCTGGTGCCGTGCGCGGATGACGTACCGCGGGTGTTGAACCGCAGCACCGCCAGGTCCGCCAGGGCCGGCAGCCGGTAGGAAGCCTTGCGCAGGACGTGGCTGTCCATCATGCCGCCGTGCGTCGGCAGCGGATGCAAGCAGATCAGCGTGGCCACCGGCGGCCTGGTGGCGGGCAGGGCGAGTTCGCCGACAAGAGTCAGCCCGTCGGCAGTGGACAGCTTGATCGGCTCACGGTTGGCCGGCAAGATCGTACTGGCGGTTATCTCGGACATCGGCTCCTCAAGCTGTGGCTCTACGCCCATGACCCTGGCCGCCGGGGACGGCGGTGCCAGCACGCATTGTGCCAGTGACGCCTATCCTCGGCGCCAGGCGCACCCGCCGGCCACACCACCACATGGGCGGTGCCCGGCCGCAGCTCCTGATTACAGCCAGGGCAGCGATACAACTTGGTGGCCGCTGCTCCCGGCACCTGCCGGACGATCCAGTCGCCGTCCGGCCACTCCTGGGTCTGCGGCGGGCCCAGCCGGACAGCGGACTCGTCATCGCTCGCCGGCGGGGGCCCGCCCTTCCGCCGCGGCGCCCGCCTGGGCTTGCTCGGTTCATCGGCGGCACGCCGCCTGGCCTTGCGCGGGCTCACCTGCGCCGCCGACCGGTCAGCCGCTGAAGCCGAGGGCGGCTGTCACATGCTCGGTCAGCAGCAGCGGCGGCGCGAACGCCGGATCGCCGTAGCCGGCCTGCATGGCCGCAAGCCCGGCACGCACAGCTCGCGGCCCGACCTTGTCCAGCAGCTGGAACGGCCCCAGCGGGTAACCACAGCCCAATGTCATCGCGGTGTCCACGTCAGCGACCGTGGCGTAACCGCCCTGCACCATCTTGATCGCGTCGGACAGATGCGGGTAAAGCAATGCGCCGACCAGAAAGCCAGGCCGGTCCGGCGTATGCACCGCCTGTAGTCCGAGCAAGCTGGCCAGGCCGGCCGCTGTCGCGGCGGCCTGCGTGCTGGTCAGCCGGGTGCTCACCACCTCGGCCAAGCCCGCTGCGGGCAGGTGCAGCCCGACGGCCTGGCCGGCCCGGCCGGTCGCGACCGCCACCGGCAGTACCTGCTCATCAGGGGCCGCGGCGATCAGCACCAGGTCGCTGGGGTGCGCCGGGTTGCGCGTGATGTTGATACCAGCCGCCGCCGCGGCGCTGGCCAGCTCGGCTTCCGCCGCCCCGCCGGAGCCGATCAGCGTGACGGTGGACGGTCCGGTGTGGGCGACCCCGTTCCCGTCACTGTCGGCGGCGGCGCCAGACGGCGCGTAGTCATAGATGCCGCGGCCAGCCTTGCGGCCGGTCCTTCCCGCGTCGGTGAGGCGACGCAGCAGCGGCGCGGGCGCATACCGCGATCCGCCGAACTCGCCGTGCAGCACCTCAAGGATCGACAGCGACGTATCCAGGCCGATGAGGTCGAGCAGGGCGAGGGGGCCCATCGGCAGGCCGATGCCGGCCGTGGCCGCGGTGTCGATGTCCTCGCGGCTGGCGTAGCCGGATTCCAGCAGCCGCACGGCGTGGTTGAGATAGGGCAGCAGCAGTGCGTTCGCCACGAACCCGGCCCGGTCGCTGACCTGCACTGGAGTTTTGCCGAGCCGCCGCGCGAGGCCGGCCACGGCGCCGGCGAGACCGTCATCGGTCAGCACCGTCGACACGACCTCCACCAGCCGCATGATCGGCGCAGGGTTGAAGAAGTGCATGCCGATGACCCGGCCAGGATGCTTCGTGCCGACGGCGATTGCGGTCACCGACAGCGACGAGGTATTGGTCGCCAGGATGGCCTCGGGGCGGCAGACCTGGTCGAGCTCGGCGAAGATCTGGCGCTTGATTTCCATTCGCTCGGGCACGACCTCGATCGCAAGGTCGGCCGCGGCAGCGCCGGTGAAGCCCGCCGCCGGGCGGATCCGGCCGCGGATCTCGGCCTGCTCGGCATCGGTGAGCTTGCCCCGGCTGACCGCCCTGGCCAGGGACCCTTCCAGGATGCCCACTCCGCGGCTCAGGGCGTCCTGGTCGACCTCGATCGCCACCACGCCAATCCCGGCGCGCGCGAAGACCTCCGCGATCCCGGCGCCCATGGTGCCCAGGCCGACGACTGCCACCTCGCGAATGTCCATGGCCGCGACACTACCGAGGCCGTGCCGGACGACAGCAGGCACCCGGACCGCTGTACCCCCAAAACCTACAAAACCGTTAAGTCAGGCGGATGTCAGGTCCGACCAGAACAGCCGGCGCCGATCGTTGATCACACAGCGGGCGGACTACCTGGCCCCGATAATTAACTCGTGGCAATCCGGTTCTATCAGCTCGCAGGCGATGCCCATGATCCGCCGACCCTGGCGCGGGGGTGGGCCGCGACGACCCGCACAAGTCCCCGATGGAGTGAATTTGCCGATCCCGCGTCCTGAGCGCAGCAATGCTCTCGATCACGTCGTCGTATTGATGTTCGAGAACCGCTCCTTCGACAATCTGCTCGGCCGCCTCTACCAGCCAGGAGAGGTGCAGTCGTTTGACGGCGTAACGGGCCGGGATCTGGCGAACCCAATCCCGGAATGGGCGGCCGACACTGGTGGGCGCACGATCGTGCCCTACGGCGTGGCGACGAACATGAATACGCCGAGCCCCGATCCCGGCGAGGAATACCCGCACGTCAACACGCAGCTGTTTGGCATCATCGACCCGCCGGCGAATCGCGGCGCGCTGGCACAGAAGATGGTCGCGCCGTTCAACGCCCCGGCCAGCTCGGGCCAGGCGCCCACGATGGACGGATTCGTGGCGGACTACATCAGCTCGTTCGCGTCCGAGATGGGCAGGCATCCGAGTTACGACGAGTACGCGCAGATCATGACCGGGTACACGCCCGCGCAGATGCCCGTTACCTCGACCCTGGCTCGAGGTTTCGCCACCTTCGACCACTGGTTCTGCGAGGTCCCCTCGCAGACGTTCGCGAACCGCTCGTTCTTCCATGCGGCCAGCTCGTCGGGATATGTCGACAACTTGTCGCCTATCGATTCCTTCCCGCTGCATAACAACGCCGAGACGATATTCGAGCGGCTGGAGCAGCAGGGGCTGAGCTGGCGCGTCTACTGCGACCCGCCAGCTCACATCTCGCTTACCGGGATCATCCACGCGCCCCGGCTATGGCGGTACTTCCCGACGAGGTTCGTCACCACCGACCAGTTCCTGCAGGACGCGGCGGACGGGAACCTGCCCGCCTACTCGTTCATCGAGCCGAACCTGCTCTACGGCCACAACGACATGCACCCGGCATTCGACGCGCTGTTCCCTGGCTCGCCCATCGACGCGCCGTCGTCGCTGCTCGGCGGGGAGGCGCTGCTGGCCAAGATCTACAACGCGATCCGGTCGAGTTCGTCCGACCACGGGTCGAACGCCTTCAACACGTTGCTCATGATCACCTTCGACGAGCATGGCGGCACCTACGACCACGTCCCGCCGCCGCCGGCACCGCCGCCCGACCCGAACGCCCTGTTCCGGCAGATGCGATTCGGCTTCGACCGCTCCGGCGTGCGCGTGCCTGCGATCGCCATTTCCGCCTGGACCGATGCACGGAAGGTCGTGACCGACCAGTACCGGAACACCTCGGTGATCAGGACACTGCGCGAGCGCTGGCCGCTCGGCCCGCCGCTGACGGCTCGGGACGCGATAGCGGCCGACATCACGCCGGTGCTCTCACTGGACACCCCGCGTGATCCCGAGGACTGGCCCGAGGTGACTGCGCAGCCGGTGCCGCCTTATAGCGGCGTGATCCCGGCCCCGGAGGCCGCGGCGGGCGGGCTGTGCCATGCGACGCTGCACGCCTGCATCGCGCTGGCCGAGCACCTGGGCAAGGACACACCGCAGCTGACCAAGGACGAGAACATCAGCAGGGCCGACGCCATTGCCCTCATCAGCGACTTCGGCGGGGACGCATTCGTCCGCCTGCACGGCTAACGGCGCCGCCCGCTGGCATTAAAGTTGGCTCCCGTGCGACTCGTTATTGCCCGGTGCAGCGTCGATTACGCGGGACGGCTGTCCGCCCATCTGCCGCTCGCGACCAGGCTGCTCATCGTGAAGGCCGACTCCTCGGTACTCGTGCACTCCGACGGTGGCTCCTACAAACCGCTGAACTGGATGTCACCGCCGTGCAAGCTGGCCGAGTCGGCGGACCAGTGGGTGGTAACCGGCAAGTCAGGCGAGACGCTGACCATCAGCATCGAGGAGATCGTCAGCGATTCCACGTTCGAGCTAGGCATCGATCCCGGCCTGGTCAAGGATGGCGTCGAGTCGCACCTTCAGGAACTGCTGGCCGCGCAGCTTCATGTGCTCGGCGCGGGCTGGCGGCTTGTCCGGCGCGAGTACCCCACGGCAATCGGGCCTGTGGACCTGATGTGCCGAGACCAGGCCGGGGTGAGCGTCGCTATTGAGGTCAAGCGCCGGGGCGAGATCGACGGAGTGGAGCAGCTGACGCGGTACCTGGAACTGCTCAACAGGGACCCGCTGCTCGCGCCGGTGCAGGGCCTGTTCGCCGCGCAGGAGATCAAGCCACAGGCGCGTGTGCTCGCCGAGGATCGCGGCATCCGCTGCGTCACGCTGGACTACGAGGCCATGCGCGGCACCGACGACGGTGCGCTGCGGCTGTTCTGACCCGAGCGTGCTCCGGCGTGCCTGACCCGAGCGTGCTCAGGCGTGCAGTCCGAGCCAAGCGCCCGGCCCACTCCGCCCCGCCCGATACAGCAGCAGGGCCTCCGGAGCACTGATTATCAGTGTAGATCGGGCAACGATCGATTGTGAGGCATTTGACACGATTCGCCAGGCCAGCCATTCTTACTCGGCCACGTTGTAGCTGCCGCAAGTGAAGGGATCGAACTCGTGACCACCCGATACGACAGCATCCGCACCGACAGGCTGATCATGCGTCGCTGGCAAGAGTCCGATCAGGAGCCGTTCGCGGCCTTGAACGGCGACGCCGAGACCATGCGCTATTTCCCCTCGACCATCGACCGCGCGGCGAGCGACACCTTCATCGGGCGGATCGAGGAGCGGTTCGATCAGCAGGGCTACGGCCTCTGGGCGCTGGAGATCGCCGAGACTGGCGAGTTCATCGGCTTCACTGGCCTGAACCCGATGCCCGACGGCGTGCCGGGCGCTGGCGGCATGGAAGTTGGCTGGCGACTGGCCAGGCACGCCTGGCACCATGGCTATGCGACCGAGGCGGCCAGAGCGGCGCTCGGAGTGGCCTTCGACGACGTCGGCCTGCCGGAGATCTGGTCGATGACCGCCGTGCTGAACGAGCCATCCCAGGCGGTGATGCGGCGGCTCGGGCTGACCCAGTACGCCCTCTTCGACCATCCGAGGGTGCCAGCGGACAGCCCGCTGCGACGGCACGTGGCCTACCGGCTGGCCCGGTCGGACAGGCCCGCCCCGCCGGAGGCCGGATAAGGCCCGGCTAGCCGTCGGCTCGCCCGCGAGCTTCGTGATCCCAGACGGCCGGCCCGGCTGGTGTGCCGCACCTGGCTCGATCACGCGCCACCTTGCCGAGTGTGTCAGTGAGGGCAACAGTCGTCTACCTGGCCGCCGCCGGCCGCCCAGGCTGCACCGTGCCCACGGGGCGCTACGTGCCGCGTCTGCGGCCCCTCCCCCAGTCCCTCCGCGGTGCCGGGGGACGGATCGGCGAGGTTGCGCGGCCGGCCGTTGGAAGCGCGGATGTCCCCGGCGGGTGCGAGCTGGGGGTGCCGGGGGGATGTCACAGCGGGCGCTGACGGTGGCTGCCGGGCCGGGGTTAAGCGGCCGGGCGGCGCGTCAGCGCCCGCCTGTTCCCGCCTGCGCCGCATGGCGGGAGTCCTGCCGTGCTGTGGCGTTCAGCGGCCCGGCCGGCGGCCCGCGCAAGGCGGCCGCCGGCCGGAGGTCTGGGGAGTGGATGGAGTTGTCGTATCCTGCCGGGCCGGCGTCATGCGACCTTGATGGCCTCGTGGCTGCCGTCCTGGACGACTGTCGCTTCCTTCTGCCCGAACCCGGCCACGGCGAAGCCGAAGCTGCCGGCCAGCAGCGCGAGCGCGCCCAGGCCGAAGGCGATCAGCGAGAAGATGTAGGTGATCTGGGAGACCTTCCACCAGCCGAACGCGTTCAGCAGCATGCTGCGCAGCGTGTCGCCGCGGAAGACGGTCTGGACCTGGGCCTCAACCGCCGTGTACTTGGCGCTGGTGGGCGGCAGCGCCATCGCCTCGGTGGACAGCTGGGCGTAGGTCTTGCCGGCCCCGATCTCCTGCAGGTGCACGGCGATGAAATTGTCGGCGTAGGCCTCGGCCTGCTGCCCGGTCAGCAGCTGCTGCCCGGCATACTGCGACACCGACGGGATCATCGACGGGGTGATCTCGGTGCCGACCTTGGGGTGCGCGAACGCCGAAGCCGGCGGGAAGTACACCTTCTGCGCGGACAGCTGGCTGGTGACGGTGTTGTGGATGTAACCCGACCCCCACAGCAAAAGCCCGCCCGCGACCAGCAGGATCACGCCGAGGGCGAGCCCGGCGACCCCATAACGCTTGGTGGATGTGTTGCGGCGCATTGTCTTGTCTCCTGTCTTGACGCCAGCCCCCAGCGGGCCGGCCCGTCATTTACCTGACAATGCGATTGTTCGGCCCGCGACCCCCGAATGTGCACGGCCGAACGACCCCCAAACCCCAGGACATAAGCCCTCAACTTTCAGCACCGCTAAAGACCGGCACCGGGCTGCGAACGCGCCGCGTCCCACCGACGGCGGTGCAGTGGCAGCTCGCGTCGGAGGCGTTGCACGCCCGGGCGGACGAGCAAGGACTCAGCGCTGAGCGTCCAGACCTCAGCCCCGAGGACCTCGGCGTGCGGATCACTTACCTCGTCAGTGATCCCGTCACCGAGACGAGCGTCCCGACTGTGATTCGCCGTGCCCTTCGCCTGACCACTCCACGTACGCCATTCGCTGCACCATCGGCGAACGGCTCGGTCGTCATTTGCCGTTGCACCGCGAGGCCGATTAAGAACGCAGCCGCAAGCTAGGAAAGCCCCGCTATCCCACTCCACTGATTTACTGCCTGACTTAGGCCCTGGCCGCCCCGGCGGCCCGGATAGGCTCTGGCGTGAGGCCAGAGGAGCCGTTTCATGCCCGGTTTCGACACCAGTGTCCCGCACAGCGCCCGCGTCTATGACTACTGGCTCGGGGGCAAGGACAACTTCGCCGCCGACCGCGCCGCCGGCGACCGGGCCCTGGAAGCGTACCCCGGCCTCGTGTTCGCAGTGCGGGCCAACCGCGCCTTCCTGGCCCGGGCCGTGCGGTTCCTGGCCACAGAGTCCGGCGTGAGGCAGTTCCTTGATGTCGGCACCGGGATCCCGACCGCCGGCAACACCCACGAGGTGGCGCAGGCCGAAGCGCCGGAGTCTCGCATCGTCTACGTAGATAATGACGCCATTGTGCTGGCCCACGCCCGTGCGCTGCTGACGAGCGCCCCGCAGGGGGCCTGCGCCTACGTCGATGCCGATCTGCGCAACCCTGCCGCCATCCTTGCCGCGGCGGCGGGCACGCTGGACTTCGCCGCACCGGTGGCGATCTTGCTGCTATCGGTCCTGCACCTGGTGACCGGCGACGCCGACGCCCGCGAGATCGTCGGCCAGCTAGTGCACCGGTGCGCGCCGGGCAGCTTTCTGGTGATCTCGCACCCGGCCAGCGACATCGACGCCGGACAGACGGCCGAGGCAACCCGGCGGCTGAACCAGTCCGGGGTAGCGCCGGCGGCACTCCGCGACCGCGAGCAGGTAGCTGCTTTGTTCGCCGGGCTCGAACTCGTGCCGCCCGGACTGGTCCGCGTCCCCGAATGGCGACCCGGCTCAGACCTGGAAGCCGCAACTCCCGGCGCCCTGTGGGCCGGTGTCGCGCGCAAGTCCTAACCGCCCGCCAACCGGCTGGCGAAATCGCAACCTGCCGTGCCGAGCTAGCCGCCCGGCAGCAGATGCGCGTTCACGGCCTTGGCGGCCGCGGCAAGCTCGGGAAGCACCGCGACCTGGACGCCCGCCTGCCGCAACCGAACCCCTCCGCCGCCGGGCACGAAGATCGGCGGCTCCCGCCATGCGATGACCACCCTGCCGATGCGGCTGGCGATGATCAGATCAGCGCAGGGCACCGGCCGGGAGGCACGGGCAGCGCATGGCTCAAGAGAGCTGTAGAGCGTCGCACCGGGCAGCAGCTCATCCAGTCCGGCCGAGGTAGCCCCGGCGAGGGCCACTTCCTCGGCATGGTCGGCCGGCTCGCGTTCCCTGGAGTACCCGGTGCCCAGCACGCTGCCATCCGCCCCGACCAGCACGGCCCCGACCGAAAAGGCAGAGGCCGACGGCGGGCAGCGTCGGGACAACTCGATCGCCTCAAGCAGCCACCTGCGGTCCGTGTCGGGAGAGGGCGGCAGTGCCACGAGGTACTCCTGGGGCTAAGCGGGAGATCAACCTACCTGACGGAGTACCCCCAGGCCAGCCGGTGATTTACTGACTTAGGACGGCAACCGGCAGAAGGCACTCCGGCATAGAATTTCAGTAAATAGTACAGAACGGCGGTGCAGCGCTATGACGGCCACTCTCGGGACTCATGGCCACCTCAGGTCAACCGAAACCTTCGACACGGTCAATCCGGCGACGTCGGAGGTAATCGCCACCCTGCCCGTCTACGGTGAGCAGGACGTCAACGACGCAGTCGAGCGGGCGCATCAGGCCGCGCAGTGGTGGGCGAACCTAGGCTGGAAGGACCGCGAGCAGCGGCTGCTCGCCTGGAAGTCGCACCTGACCCGGTACATCGGCAGGCTGGCCGAGCTCGTCCACACCGAGACCGGCAAGCCGCTCGCCGACGCCCAGCTGGAGATCCTGCTGGCGATCATCCACGTCGACTGGGCCGCGAAGAACGCGCGCAAGGTGCTTGGCCCGCGCCGCGTCCGCAGCGGCCTGGTGGCCATGAACCAGGCAGCCACATTGGAGTACCAGCCGCTGGGCGTCGTCGGGGTCATCGGCCCGTGGAACTATCCGGTCTTCACCCCGATGGGCTCTATCGCATACGCGCTCGCCGCCGGGAACGCGGTCGTCTTCAAGCCCAGCGAGCTGACCCCGGCGGTCGGCGGGTGGCTGGTCAGCTCGTTCGCCGAGGTGGTGCCCGAGCAGCCGGTGCTGCAGCAGGTGACCGGGCTGGGGCAGACCGGCGACTACCTGGCCCGCAGCGCAGTCAACAAGATCGCGTTCACCGGCTCGGCCGCCACGGCCAAGAAGGTGATGGCTGCCTGCGCCCAGAACCTGACTCCCCTGGTAGCCGAGTGCGGCGGCAAGGACGCCTTCATCGTGGGCGCCGACGCCGACCTGGACGCAGCGGCCGATGCCTGCGCCTGGGGGGCATTGTCCAACGCTGGCCAGACCTGCGTCGGCGTGGAGCGGGTCTACGTCGCGCAGGATGTGTACCACACGTTCCTGGAGAAGCTGACCGACCGGGTGACAAGGGTGCGGCCCGGCGAGGACCGGGAGGCCGACTACGGCCCGATGACGCTGCCCGGCCAGGCGGAGGTGATCGAGAAGCACATCGCGGACGCGCTGGCCCGCGGCGGGCGGCCAGTGGTCGGCGGCATCGCCAGCATCCGGCGGCCCTATGTCGGTCCGGTGATCCTCGCCGACGTGCCCGAGGAGAGCAAGGCGGTCACCGATGAAACCTTCGGCCCGACCATCACGGTAGCCAAGGTCGCCGACCTGGCCGAGGGCGTCGAGCGAGCGAACGCGAGCCGCTATGGTCTCGGCGGCACAATCTTTGCCAGGAACAAGAAGTCCGCCATGGACGCCGCCAGGAAGCTGCGCAGCGGCATGACCGCCATCAACTCGGTGATCGCGTTCGCCAGCGTCCCCTCGCTGCCCTTCGGCGGCTCGGGCGATTCGGGCTTCGGCCGGATCCACGGCGCCGACGGGCTGCGCGAATTCGCCCGGCCCAAGGCGATCACCCGGCAGCGGATGAAGCCGCTAGTGAATCTGACCAGCTTCGGGCGGACCGACGCGGACATGAAAAAGATCCTTACTGTCGCCACGTTCCTGCACGGCAAGCGGTACAAGTAAGCGCAGGTGGAGTTTCGTTCCGTTCTTAATACGGGAACGGGCTAACCGCCGCGAGCGCTCCTGGCGCGACCTGCGCCGAGGCTGCGGCTCACTCGGCCGGGTCGACCGCGGCGAGCGGGGCACGCCCCTGGATCAGGTCGGCGGCCCGTTCGGCGATCGCGATCGTCGGCGCGTTGGTGTTGCCGCGCGGCACCGTCGGCATGACGGACGCGTCCACGACTCGCAGGCCCTCGACGCCGCGTACCCGCAGTTCGATGTCGAGCACGCTGGTCAGCTTGCTTGCCGCGACGCGGCCGTCGCCGCCCATGGCGCAGGTGCCGACCGGATGGTAGAGAGTGTTCAGGTCACCGCGGACCCACTCGCGCAAGTCCGCATCTGACCGCACATCAGCGCCCGGCGCGAGCTCAGGCTTGGCGACCTTGCGCAGCGGCCGGGCGGCCGCGAACTCACGGGCCAGTCCGATCCCCTTGACCAGCGGGTCGATGTCCGAGCTGTCGGACAGGTAAGAAGGGTCGATGGCCGGCTTGTGCCGCGGGTCGGCGCTGCGCAGTCGGATCCGGCCGCGGCTGCCCACGCTGACCAGCGTGATCAGCACCGACAGCGCGCGGCTGGCCGGGTCGGTGAGACCGCCGTTCACAAACGGGACCGGAAGCACATGCCACTGGAGGTCAGGGGCAGGCAACCCAGGGTCGGTCCTGGCAAACCCGCCTGCCTCGGCGATGTTGCTGGTCATCGGACCGGTGTGGGTCAGCTGCCAGCGAGCGAGGTTGCGCGGGCCACCCTTCTCCCACAGACTGCGCGATTTGGGCACACTCCACATCGCGGTGACCACCGGATGGTCGGACAGATTGCCGCCGACCCCAGGGCTGTCTGCCAGCACCGCGATGTCGTGCTCGCGCAGGTGAGCGGCGGGGCCGACGCCCGACAGCATCAGCAGCTGCGGGCTGCCGATCGCGCCAGCGGAAAGGATGACTTCTGACTCGGCCCTAGCCACCTCCTCAACCCCGCGCCGCAGGTAACGCACGCCCGTCGCCCTGCCGTCCTCGATCATTACGCCCGTGACCAGGGCGTCGGCCTGCACGATGAGGTTGGCCCTGTCCGTCGCCGGGTGCAGGTAGGCGTCGGCAGCCGACCAGCGACGGCCACCCCGCTGTGTCACCTGGTAGTAACCGACGCCGTCCTGGCGGGGTCCGTTGAAGTCGTCGTTCCGCTCTTGCCCGCAGCTGCGGGCCGCGGCGATAAAATCGCCAGTCAGCCCGCTCTTGTAGCGCAGGTCCTGGACGCAAAGAGGCCCGGACGCACCGTGATAGGGCGACGCTCCCCTCGAGTTGCTCTCTGCGCGCAAAAAGTACGGCAGCAAGTCCGTATAGCCCCAGCCTTCGCAGCCGTAGTCGTCCCGCCAGGTGTCGTAGTCGTAGCGGCTGCCGCGAATGTAGATCATCGCGTTGATGGACGAGGAGCCGCCAAGCACCCGGCCGCGCGGCCAGTACACCGAGCGACCGCCCGCGCGGTCCTGCGGGACAGTCTGGTAGTCCCAGTCGTAGGCGCTCTTGAACAGCAGGCTCGTCGTGGCCGGGATGTGGATCTCTTCGGCGGAGTCGGGCGGTCCAGCCTCGAGCAGCAATACCCGGGCGTCCGGGTTCTCGCTCAGTCGTGAGGCCAGCACGCAGCCGGCGCTGCCAGCCCCGACGATGATGTAGTCGTACACGGCCAAACCCTTCCGACTCGGCCAGCAAACCGATCAATACCCTGCTAAGTCATGCGATCATGTCGGGCTCCGACGGGCCGAGGCCTTTGCAGGCCAACGCCGGGTCCCGTGAGCGCGGGCGGGTGCCAGCCAGTCGCCGACCACATTCGCGGCGGGTAAAGGCTATCGAGTTATTTATGCCAAGCTCTACGGTTTAGCCGTACCTACCCGATTTTGCATACCCGACTACGGGCCGGCCTTCAGCGATCTCGGCCGCGCAATAACCGCCACCCGATCCTCGCGAAGACTTTGCGTACTGTCAGTACGGCGCAAAGTCTTCGTGATCATGGTAAATCTCTTGCCGCCCGCGAAGATAGGTGTCACATACGGCGCGTTTCGGGCGCTGCCTCGGCTCCATCGAGCCGTCCCAGAGTCGTCTTGGCTACCAAATAAGTGCGCTCCCGGCCTGACGGCCGGGAGCGCACTTCCCCCCACCCTTGCGGCGACACCAGATTCCGGCGGGCCCCCGAGAACCGCCGGAACTACGTGGCTGCCGCGGGCCGACTAGCGGCCCTCTCCGGGTCCTTTACGGCCCGGAGCCGACGTGACCAAAAAAGCCCGCTACCTGCTGGCCGGGCGGTCACAACTTCTATCACTCTTAGTGCCTACACGATGCCACATCGTGATCGAATTGTGAATACCCCAGGTCAGTGGCGCTACACCCATAAAGATCAGCAACCCACCCGGGGGTGCACCACAGAACTTCGATCGCCGCCTCTGAATTACGGTCAGGGTCCGGGTTGATGGCCTCTCCCGCAGGAAGGGCGACATCCCAGACTGGCTCTTCGGCCGATACGGTGGGGGCATGCCCGCAGACCGCGATACTCCCGTCGTCCTGTCCCGGATCTACACCAGGACCGGGGACGACGGATCCACCGCGCTCGGCGATATGAGCCGGGCACCAAAGACCGATCCGCGGCTGGCCGCGTACGCGGACGCGGACGAGGCGAACTGCGCTGTCGGCGTCGCCGTGACGCTCGGACAGCTTCCCGCCGATATCGCCACGCTGCTGATACGGATTCAGAACGAGCTCTTCGACGTCGGAGCCGACCTGTGCAACCCGGTGACCGACAATCCCGCATATCCCCCGCTGCGGGTCGATGAGAGATACATCACAGGGCTGGAGCGGGCCTGCGATCAGTACAACGACGGCCTGCCCGTGCTGCGCAGCTTCGTGCTGCCTGGCGGCAGCCCGGCTGCCGCGCTGCTGCACGTGGCCAGGACCGTGGTCCGGCGCGCCGAGCGGAGCACCTGGGCCGCGCTTGAGGCACACGGGGACACCATGAACCCGCTCACCGCCAAGTACCTCAACCGGCTCTCCGACCTTCTGTTCATCCTGGCCCGGCGAGTGAATGAGCCGGACGGCGACCTGCTCTGGAAGCCAGGCGGGGAGCGCTAGCCACCCGTGCAGTTCCGCTCCGGCGGGACCTTAAGCTGGCTCGCCGGATCGGGTAGATGGGCGATGCCTCCAGCCACGACAGCAGGCCGGTGAGGGCGGCCTGCGACATGGCAAGCTCTACCTCGCGCCGGTCGGGCGGGCGGCCGCGGTGACGGATCAGGGCCTGACACTTCGCGACTGTCAGCCCCGGTCCGAGCCGCGCATCCTGCGCAGTCAGCGCCGGACGGCTGCTGACGACCGAGAGTTGACTGCGATCGAAAGCCGCATGTGGCCGCAGCCGGAGGCTCAGCGAGCGGTGCCAGTACAGCTGCCCGCGCCTGTACTCGGCAAGGCCGTGCCGCCACGGTGCGCCGGGGCTGTGGCGCAGCCAGCTCTCGACGACTCCGCCGCGGCGGACGATCACGGCCCGGCGCAGCGCGAGTGCGCCGGTGGCGGCCGTTAGCAGCGCGATAATTGTCAGGCTGAACCATAGAGCTAGCTGACTCGACACCCCGCTCTACCTGCGCCGCTCTCTGATCAGCCGGTCCGCTCAGCGTGCCTGGTCAGCGTGCCTGGTCAGCGGCCTGCAGCAGCGCCCGGTAGTAGCGCACATCCGCGGGCTCCTCCGGTCCGCCGGCCGCCGGGCCCGCAGCCGCCAGTGCCTGGTCCAGGGCTGCTTGCGCCACCGTGGGGTCCACGTCCTTGCCCAGCTGCCCTTGCCTGGCCAGGATGGACATCTGGTTGTCGGACATGGAGAGGAAACCGCCGGTCACCGCCGCGAAGAGGTCAGGATCACTCGGGTTCTCCGGCCGGATCTGCACCGTGCTGCCCTCAGCCAGGATGCCGATCACGGGTGCGTGATTGGTCAGGATGCCGATCTCGCCGTCAAGTGTCCTGGCGATCACCATCTCGGCCCGGCCCGACCAGATCTCGCCCTCGGGCTTGACCAGCTCAACACGAAACGTCACGGCGCCACCGTGCTTTCCCTGACTGACCTCATCCCAGTGGATGCCCTCGGGGATCCGGTCAGCGAGTGGGCAATGGCTGATCCCGTCGCCACGGCTGTCCTGCGTGACCCGGTCACGACCGCTCCATGTCCTTGGCCTTGCGCTCCACGTCCTCGATGCCGCCGCACATGAAGAAGGCCTGCTCGGGAAGGTGGTCGTACTTGCCCTCGCAGATGGCCTTGAACGAGGCAACCGTCTCCGACAGCGGAACGAAGACGCCCTTCTGGCCGGTGAACTGCTCGGCCACGAACATCGGGTGGGACAGGAACTTCTCGATCCGCCGGGCCCGCTGCACCGTGACCTTGTCCTCCTCGGACAGCTCGTCGATGCCGAGGATGGCGATGATGTCTTGCAGCTCGGTGTAGCGCTGCAGGATCCGCTGCGTCTCGCGCGCCACGTCGTAATGCTCCTGGCCGACGTAGGCAGGGGCCAGGATGCGCGAGGTCGACGCCAGCGGGTCCACCGCGGGGAAGATGCCCTTCTGGGTGATCTCCCTGGACAGGGCCGTGGTCGCGTCGAGGTGGGCGAACACCGCCGACGGGGCCGGGTCGGTGTAGTCGTCGGCGGGCACGTAGATCGCCTGCATCGAGGTGATCGAGTGGCCGCGGGTCGAGGTGATCCGCTCCTGCAGCTGGCCCATCTCGTCGGCCAGGGTCGGCTGATAGCCCACCGCCGACGGCATCCGGCCGAGCAGCGTCGACACCTCCGAACCAGCCTGGGTGAACCGGAAGATGTTGTCGATGAACAGCAGCACGTCCTGGCCCTGCTCGTCGCGGAAGTACTCAGCCATGGTCAGTGCCGACAGGGCGACCCGGAGACGGGTGCCCGGTGGCTCGTCCATCTGGCCGAACACTAGGGCAGTGTCCTTGATGACACCCGACTCGGTCATCTCCAGGAACAGGTCGTTGCCCTCGCGGGTCCGCTCGCCCACCCCGGCGAAGCAGGACACCCCGCCGAAGTTCTTCGCAACCCTGGTGATCATCTCCTGGATCAGCACCGTCTTGCCCACGCCGGCGCCGCCGAACAGGCCGATCTTGCCACCCTTGACGTAGGGGGTCAGCAGGTCCAGAACCTTGATCCCGGTCTCCAGGATCTCGGTGCGGGCCTCCAGCTGGTCGAATGCCGGCGGCTCGCGGTGAATGGACCACCGCTCCTTGATGTCCAGTGACGCGGTAGGTACGTCCAGCGACTCGCCGAGCACGTTGAACACGTGGCCCTTCGTGACATTGCCGACCGGCACCGTGATCGGGCCGCCGGTGTCGGTGACCACGGCGCCGCGGACCAGGCCGTCGGTGGGCTCCATCGAGATGGCGCGGACGGTGTCGTCACCAAGGTGCTGCGCGATCTCCATCGTCAGCACCCTGGTCTCGCCGCCGAGCGTCACGTCCACGTGCAGCGCGTTGTAGATCTCGGGCATCTCCTCGGTCGCAAACTCGACGTCCACGACCGGGCCAATCACCCTGGCGACGCGGCCGGTAGAGGCCGGGCCGGCCGGGCCGCCGGCGGCGGTGGTCTCTTCGGTAGCAGTCATGTTGATGCTCACTTACTCCCTGTTCGCGCCGGCCAGCGCGTTCGCGCCGCCCACGATTTCGCTGATTTCCTGGGTGATCTCGGCCTGCCGGGCCTTGTTAGCGTCCCTGGTGAGCTGCTCAATCAGCTCATTGGCGTTATCCGTGGCCGACTTCATCGCCCGCCGCCGCGCTGCGATCTCGGCGGCAGCCGAGTCCAGCAGCGAAAAGAAGATCCTGCTTTCCACATACCACGGCAGGAGCGCGTTGAGAACATCCTCGGGCGATGGCTCGAATTCGTAGATCGGCATCGGACCGGTCGGCGGCGCCTCTTCGGTCTCCTCGATCTCCAGCGGCAGCAGCCTGCGTGCGACCGGCTTTTGCGTCAGCATGGAGACGAATTCGGTGTAGACGACGTGGATCTCATCCACCCCCCCGTCCTCCGTTGGCCGCTGGTAGGCCTCGATCAGGGCCTGGGTAATCTCCTCTGCGTTCCCCTGCCTGGGAGTGTCGGAGAAGCCACTCCACTCCGCGGCCACCTCACGGCGGCGGAACCGGTGCCAGACAATGCCCTTCCGGCCAGCCACGAACGGGAGCACCTCCACGCCCTGACCTTCTAGCAGCGCCCGCAGGCTCTGGGCCTCGCGCAACGTGTTGGCGTTGAAGCCGCCGCAGAAGCCACGGTCGCTCGTGAGGATAAGTACCGCGGACCTGGTCGGGTTCTCGACCGGCCGGGTCAGCGGATGGTCGACGTTCTCCGACCTGCTGACCACGGCCTCCACCGCACGGGTGAGCTCCCGCGCGTACGGCGCGGCCGCGTGCAGCCGCTGCTGCGCCTTGATGATCCGCGAGGACGCGATCAGCTCCTGGGCGCGCGTGATCTTGGCGGTGGACTGGACACTCCTGATCCGCCGCCGTACCGCGCGAAGCTGGGCTCCCATAGCTTCTGATCCTGTCCTACTGGTGGTCCGCCGGCGGCGACGTCGTCGGGCGCTTCTTGATGGTCTCTGGCTTCACCTCGGAGGACTCCAGTGGCTCGGCAGGCTCCTCGATCACCAGCAACTCGCCGCCGGTCTTCTCGAATCCGGCCCGGAACTGGTCGACAGCGTCCTTCAGCGCGACGACGGTGTCGTCACTCAGGTCGCCGGTCTCGCGGATCGCGTCGTAGATGCCCGGCCAGCTGCGCTGCACTTCGTCGAGGAACTCGGCCTCGAACCGGCGGATGTCCTCCACTGGCACGTCATCGAGGTAGCCCTCGTTGCCGACCCAGACGGAGACGACCTGCTGCTCCACAGGGAACGGGCTGTACTGCGGCTGCTTGAGCAGTTCCACCAGTCGCGCACCGCGGTCCAGCTGAGCACGGGACGCCGGGTCCAGGTCAGAGGAGAAGGAGGCGAAAGCCTCCAGGTCGCGGTACTGCGACAGGGCGAGCTTCAGGCCACCCGCGACCTTCTTCATCGCCTTGATCTGAGCGTTGCCGCCCACTCGGGACACCGACTGGCCGACGTTCATGGCCGGGCGGACGCCGGAGTTGAACAGGTCCGTCTCCAGGAAGATCTGGCCGTCGGTGATCGAGATGACGTTGGTCGGGATATAGGCGGAGATGTCGTTGGCCTTGGTCTCCACGATCGGCAGTCCGGTCATCGAGCCGCCGCCAAGCTCATCCGACAGCTTGGCGCACCGCTCGAGCAGCCGGGAGTGCAGGTAGAACACGTCACCGGGGTAGGCCTCGCGGCCCGGCGGGCGGCGCAGCAGTAGCGAGATGGCGCGGTAGGCCTCGGCCTGCTTAGTCAGGTCGTCGAACACGATCAGAACGTGCTTGCCCTGGTACATCCAGTGCTGCCCGAGGGCCGAGCCGGTGTAGGGCGCGATGTACTTGTAACCGGCCGGGTCAGATGCTGGCGCCATCACGATCGTGGTGTACTCCAGCGCGCCGGCGTCCTCTAGCGTCTGGCGTACCGCCGAGATCGTGGAGCCCTTCTGGCCGACTGCCACGTAGATGCAGCGGACCTGCCTGGTCGGATCGCCCGAGTCCCAGTTCTGCTTCTGGTTAAGGATCGTGTCGATCGCGATCGTGGTCTTGCCGGTCTGCCGGTCACCGATGATCAGCTCGCGTTGGCCGCGCCCGATCGGGGTCGTCGCGTCGATGGCCTTGATCCCGGTCTGCAACGGCTCGTGCACCGGCTGCCGCTGCACGACGCTCGGTGCCTGCAGTTCCAGCTGACGTTCCTCGGTGGCGCCCTCGATCGGACCCAGACCGTCCAGCGGCGCGCCCAGCGGACCGACGACCCGGCCGAGGAAGCCGTCGCCGACCGGCACCGACAGCACCTCGCCGGTGCGCTTGACCCGCTGGCCCTCTTCGATCTGGCTGAACTCGCCGAGCACCACGACGCCGATCTCGCGAACGTCCAGGTTCAGCGCGATGCCGCGAGTGCCGTCCTCGAACTCCAGCAACTCGTTCGCCATGGCCGACGGCAGGCCGGAAACCCGCGCGATGCCGTCGCCGCACTCGACGACAGCACCGACCTCCTCCGTGGAGGCAGTTCCGGGCTCGTAAGCCTCGACGAAACGCGCAAGCGCGTCCCGGATGTCTTCCGGCCGGATTGTCAGCTCCGCCATCGTCCTCGCGTCCTTCTCGTCTGGATCTGTTCTGTCAACGTCTGTATCTGCTGGGTCATGCTCACGAAGCGAGCCTGCGCTGCGCGTCAGCGAGCCGGCTGGCCACGCTGCCATCGATGAGCTCGTCCCCGACCCTGACGGTCATGCCGCCAGCCACCCTAGGGTCCAGTACCACGTTCAGGTGCACCTGGTGGCCGTACGCGGTGGCCAGCGCCGCTGCCAGCCGACTGCGCTGCTGGTCGCTGAGCGCGACCGACACGTGCACCTCCGCCACTAGGCGCTCCCGGCGGCGTGCCGCCAGGCTGGCGTACTCCTCCAGGCTCACGTCGAGGCTGCGCCCGAGCTGATTAACCGCGGCCTCGGTGATCAGCCGCAGCGCCTCCGGCGTCACCTTGTCGGCCAGCAGCCCGGTCATCAGCTGGCGCTTAGCGTCGGCCGGGACGAACGGGTTGGTCAGCGCGATCCGCAGTTCCGGGTTGCTGGCGACGACCCGGCCGAACCGGAACAGCTCGTCCTCCAGGTCGTCAAGCCGGCCTTCCAGCTCCGCAGAGATCACGATGGCCTGCACGGCGAGTTGCTCGACGGCATCGGTCAGGTCGCTAGGCGCCGACCAGCGCGCCCTCGCGACGGCCGCGACCAGGCTGCTTGCAGCTTCGCCGACCTGACCGGCGAGCACCGCCGCGGCGAGGCCCGCCCTGGCCTCCGCGGAGCGCGATGGATCTGCCAGTGCCCGCCGCAGTGCTGGCTGCCTCGCCAGCAGTCCGGCCACGCCGAACAGCTCGTCACCCAGCGCCACAGCAGCCTGCGAGCTGGTCGTGAGCGGCTCGAGCCGCTCCTCGACCTCGGCGAGAGATGCCCTGCTGATACCCCTCATGACGATGTCCGCGCCCCTGACGCTGCGGCCTGGCTGGCGTCGAGGTCGGCAAGGAACCGGTCGACGACCCGGCTCTGCCTGGCCTCATCCTCCAGCGACTCGCCCACGATCTTGCTCGCCAGCTCTACCGCGAGCGCTCCGACCTCGGCCCGCAGCGAGGCGAGTGCCTGCTGGCGGTCTGCCTCCACCTGGGCGTGCCCGGACTCGACGATGCGGCGCTTCTCGACCTCGCCCTCCTCGCGCAGCTCGGCCTTGATCCTGGCGCCTTCCTCCTTGGCCTGCTCGCGCAGCCGGGCCGAATCATGCCTGGCCTCGGCCAGCTGGGCCTTGTACTGCTCGACCGTGCGATTGGCCTCGGCCTGAGCCGCCGCGGCCCGCTCGAGGCCGCCCTCGATCGCCTCGGTCCGCTCCTCTAGGGTCTTGGTGATCCTGGGCAGCAGCACTTTCCACAGCGCGACAAAGACAATAAAGAATGCGACGAGGCCAACGATCACCTCGGTCCAGTTGGGAACGAGGGGGTTTGGGTTCGCCGGGATCGCTAGGTTATGCAACATATGCGGCTACCTCTCCAGCCGAACTCTCACTTAATGAAGAACGGCACCGCGATGCCGATCAGGGCCAGCGACTCGGTGAGCGCGAAGCCGATCCACATCAGGCCGGTAACCCGGCCGGCCGCCTCCGGCTGGCGGGCGATCGACTGGATCGTGCTGCCGAAGATCAGGCCGATGCCGACGCCGGGGCCGATGGCGGCCAGACCGTAGGTGAGAGCACCCAGGTTGACGACGTGAAGCTGGTACGGGTTGCCGGTTGTGCCGGGCGCTCCGCCCGCCGCGACGTAAAGCAGGTGATGCAGGTGCATCGCGAGCTGCATGGTTTTTCCTTCTCGTTGGGCCGGCGGCGGGTCCGCCGGTTTCTTCTTGTTTGAGTCGTCTCAGTGCGCGGCTTCGTATGCGCCCGAGATGTAGGTGGCGGTCAGAATCGTGAAGATGAATGCCTGTAGTGCCTGCACCAGCACCTCAAGCCCAGTTACCAGGATGAGCACGAAGAACGAAGTCGCCGAGTACAGGATGCCGACGGACAGGCTGAGCAGGTACCACGTCGCGAGCGCGAAGACAAGCAGCAGGACGTGCCCCGCCAGCATGTTGGCGAAAAGCCGGATCGACAGCGTGAACGGGCGCACGAGGACGTTGGACAAGAACTCGATCGGTACCAGCAGCGGGAGGATCCACCAAGGCGAGCCCGACGGGATTAGCAGCGTCCGCCAGTAGCCTCTGAACCCTTGCTTCCTGAACCCGAGGCCCATGTAGATAACCCAGACCATCGCGGCTAGCCCCACCGGATAGCCGTACTTCGCCATGGCCGGGAAGTACAGGATCGGGATAATCCCGAAGATGTTGTTCACCCAGATGAGGAAGAACAGGCTGACCAGGAATGGCAGCCAGCCGTCGCCTTTCTTGCCCATCTGCGGGCGCAGGATCTGGTCACGAACGAACAGGATGCCCATCTCGCCGAGGTTCTGCACACCGCGCGGCACCAGCTTGGGCGCGTGGAACGCAAACCAGAAGAACCCGAGCACGATCAGGGTGCTCAGGACCATGAGCAGCCCCGGCTTGCCGAAAGCCACACTGCCAACCTTGAACAGCGGCGTGAAGTAGAAGTCGGTGATCGACGGCGCGAGGAAGCCGCACCCACTGAAGAGGTGACTGCTAAAGGAGGTGCAGTTCGACGCGGCCGACGCCGCGAGTACGTGGCTCAACTGGGCACCCCTTCGGGCTGTGGCGTGCAGACTGGCGCCTCGGCAGGCCGCTGCGAGTCAAGGTGAGTCATCATGGCGTAGTCTGCCGACCTGGCTGCAAGCGGGTACCCAGGAGTGGGCACAACCCTCATTCCCGCCCAGGTCCGGACCTTGTGAACCGGAAGATGATCAAGGCCACGGACAGGCCGATGCCGAGAATCATGCCCAACGGGAACAGTAGTGTGATCCCGGTCCAGCGGCCTACGAGCCAGCCGATCCCGCCGTAGAGAATCATTCCGCCCAGCATGTAGCTCAGGATCTGCCAGCCGTCGCTCTCCCGCGGTGGCCGGGGCTCCTGTCCTGAGTCGGCCTGGCTGCGGGTGGCGCCATCCGGCATCATGTCGGCAGGCATCTAGCTTCACGTCCGACCATGGCCGCAGGCGGGCAGCGGTCCTCGCGGGCCGCAGGCTGCCGTCCGAAGTCCATGTCCCGCCCACGGGTCATCGTTCTCCGTCCGGCTCAACGTACAGCTGCTTCGTCCGCGACCACGTGACCGCAAGCGCTCCGTCGTATACCAGCACCAGAACGATGGCCGTCAGGCCGAACAGCCACGTGTTGAACGCGGTGCTGTTCTGGAAGCGGCCAACGAGGAAAAGGAGGACGAGGATCTTCACCAGATAGGTGCCCATCCCGGCCAGCATCATCGCCTGCGGGCTGACCTTCGCCGCCCGGCTCAGCGCCAGAGCACTCAGGCCGAAGAAAGCCGCCACAACGCCCACCGCGATCGCGGCGCCGATCAGGCCCTTGTGGCCGCCGACGACGGCGCTAATCACCACCATGACAATGGCCGCTGGGGCCGTCACGGCGGCGGCTCGCCTCGCCATCGGGGCGATGTTCGCCAGCATCTTCTGGAATGCTCCGGAGGTTATCTGTCGGAAGCTGGCCTGGCCAGCTAAGTCGAGGTAGCTCGTGGTGCAAAGTGCCCCGTGACCCGAGCCCCTGACAGTGTCTTGCCAGGTGAGCGCAACGTATCACGGACCCCGCACCGAACTGCGAGTGGGTGCTCGTGAAAGATATCACAAGCTGTCCGACCTTGTAGTTCACGAGGTCACCTAACGTGACGAACCCCTCATAACCTTGGGTGGTTTATGCAGCTCAGACGCCTATTGCGGATGAAAGTACGGCAAGTCAAGAAACGGTTCACGGCAGGTCAGGGATGGACCCTGAGACTTCGTCAGCGGGTCTCGTCACCCGGCACGTGACGGTGACGCGGGCTGGGCCCAGGCGGTGCCACGGCCGAGCGAGACTTGGCCACTCGCGGCAGCTCGGCCGCATCGGCGCGGACCCGGCCGGCTGGATTCTCTGGGGGCACTCGACGGGGCAGCGGATCGAGCTTCGCCCGCGACGGCGGCGGCTCGAACAGGCTCTCGCCCGCCGCTGGCGGCGGTCCCGAACCCGACTTGGACCGGCCCGGCCAGGCTGCCTGGTCCGAGGGCAGCCGCCGCGGGAGCCCTGGGCCACCAAGCCTGTCGGCCCTGGTCGCAGGCTCCGGCCCGGCCGCAGGGGCCGGGTGTGCAGTGCTGCCTGGCGGCATCGTCCACGCTGACGGCATGGCGGCAGCCTGGGGAGTTGCGACGGCCGGCGGCACACTACCGACGACCGACCTGGCAGGCAGGCCCGGCTCGGCAGGTGGCGGTGTCGTCGAGGCTGGCGGTGAGGAATCCGGACCCTCCGCCGGCGTGATGCCGTCAGCCAGATCCGGATAAGCCGCATCCCGGCGCCCCCCAGGCGTGACGCCGTCGGCCAGATCCGAGCGGCCAGAGTCTGGGTGGTCGCCAGGCTCGGCGCCGTTCAGCCCGGACCGCCCGGTCGAGGTCGGGCTCGCGCCACCGACAGACCTGCTCGCTCGTGCCGGTCGGCCGCTGCCCTCGGTGGACCTCCCATTACTGCCCGAGCCCCGGCGTCCGCCAGCCGGGGTCTCGTGCCGACCGCGCGCAGCTCCGTTCGTCCGGACGGCTGGCGGTGGAGCGGACGCCGGCGGAGCGGACGCCGGCGGAGCGGACGCCGGCGGAGCGGACGCCGGCGGAGCGGACGCCGGCGCGGGCAGCGGCGGTGCCGCAGCTACCGTGGCCAGCCTGCGTTCGGCGGCAAGCTGGGCCGCCGCCGCGGAAGCCGCCACGGTGACTGAGGCCGCAGCGGCCAGCGGCACGGCCCCGGACGGTGCCGCGGCGGATCCAGGGGCCACCGCTGTCGCCACCCGAGCCGGGACCGCCTTCACCGGCCTGTCCCGCTTCCGCAGCCATGGCATCGACATCAGCACCAGGGCCAGGACCGCCGCCGCGGTGATCACCACGAACACCAGCACCGGCTGTCCGTGGTGGTTGGCCAGCCGCGGCTGCGAGGTCTTCTCGAGCGAGAACCACACGACGCTGCCGGAGAACAGGGCTGCCCACAGGTACATGACAAGCACGCTGGCCCGCTGGGAGTGACCGATGCTGATCAGCCGGTGGTGCAGGTGCTTCTTGTCAGCAGACAGCGGCGACAGGCCCGCCCGCATCCGGCGGATCACCGCGAGCAGCATGTCGGTGTACGGGATGACCAGCAGCACCGCCGGCAGCAGCAGCGGCATGATCTCCGGGTAGCGGTTAACCGTGCTGGCCTGCACGGCCGGATCCAGCGACGTGATGCTCGAGATCGGCGCGTAGGCCAGCACCAGGCCGAGCAGCATGGCCCCGGTATCGCCCATGAAGATCTTGGCCGGATGGAAGTTGTGCGGCAGGAATCCCAGGCACACGCCGGTCAGGAGAGCCGAGGCCAGCGCCGGCGCGGCCAGCGCCGAGATGTGCACGACCTTGGTCATCTCGTAGTAATAGATCAGGAACGACACAGCCGCGATAGCGACGATCCCGGCCGCGAGCCCATCGAGCCCGTCGATGAAGTTCACCGCGTTGATCGTCGCAACCACGATCAGGATGGTCAGCAGCGCCGACTGGTCGGGCGTCGGGGCGAAAGTGCCGCCGCCCGGCTCAGGCAGCCAGTTGAGCTCGGTGCCGGTCGCGACCAGGATTGCCCCGGCCGCCACCTGCCCGGCCGCCTTGGTGATCGCCGACATCCCCCACCGGTCGTCGACCAGGCCGATGGCGACCAGCAGGCCGCCGGCCAGCAGCAGGCCCCCGACCATCCCGGTCGGCGCGAACGAGCTCCGCAGCTGCGGGATCTGATACGCGACGAACAGCCCGGCCGCCAGGCCGAGGTACATGGCCACGCCGCCGGCGAGCGGCACCGGGACCGTGTGCATGTCCCGTTCCCGCGGCATATGCATCATGCCGAACCGGATCGCCGCCCGCCGCACCAGAGGCGTCAGCAGGTAGGTGACGGCAGCCGCCACCAGCAGCGTCAGGACATAATCTTTCACCGGTCACCGGGTCCGGGCGGTTTCGGCAGAGAGCATCACGGCCACTCTAGAACACTGACCGGGCTGAAATGACTCATGGCCGACCACGGCAACCGACCGGCCAAGGTCAAGGCCGACCATGGCAACCGGCCGGTCAAGGTGAGGGTCGACCACGGCAACCGGCCGGTAAAGATCATGACTGGCCTGCCTCGGCACCGGCAGCCACCGCGGCAATCTCACGCAGCTTGCCGATGGAGATGGCGCCGCGCCGCAGTAGCCGCGGCTGGCTGCCGGTCAGGTCGACAATCGTGGAGGCCACCCCACCCGTGCGCGGGCCGCCGTCCAGGTACACGGCCACCGAGTCCGCGAGCTGGTCGCGAGCCTGCGCAGCCGTGCTGGCGGCCGGGGAGCCGGTCAGGTTGGCACTGCTCACCGCCATCGGCCCGGTCTCTTGCAACAGGTCGAGCGCCACCTGGTCCTGCGGCATGCGGATCGCGACGGTGCCCTTGGTGTCGCCCAGGTCCCAGCTGAGCGTCCTGGCCGCCCGGCAAACGATGGTCAGGCCTCCCGGCCAGAACTCGTCGACGAGCTGCTGCCCGTACGGGCCCAGGTCCTCCACCAGCGCGGCGGCGGCCCGCACCGTGCCGACTAGCACCGGCGGTGGCATATCCCGGCCCCGGCCCTTGGCCGCGAGCAGGCGATTCACCGCGGCCGGGCTGAACGCGTCCGCGCCGAGCCCGTAGACGGTATCGGTGGGCAGGACGACGAGTTCGCCGCGCAGGACGGCCGTCGCCGCCGCTGCCAGGCCCTCGGTGCGCTGGGTCTCGTCGGCGCAGTCATACGAGGCGCTCATAACCGATCATCCTGTCACGGGCCG
This sequence comes from uncultured Actinomycetota bacterium, assembly GCA_963719765.1. Classification (GTDB taxonomy): domain Bacteria; phylum Actinomycetota; class Actinomycetes; order Streptosporangiales; family Streptosporangiaceae; genus JAJYUU01. The sequence goes on along the minus strand of CAVRCW010000005.1, from coordinate 16,494 downwards.
GGGGCCAGATTTACCAGGAACGGGGCTGCTACGGCCGGGCGGCCGTCACGAATCTGTCCCGGCCGGCCAGGTCGAGGTGATTGCGCGTCTGGAGCCAGCCGTCCTCTTCGGCGAACACCCAGTACACCGCGGCACCCTGCTGAGCCCCGTGCTCTACCGCGACCAGGCCGCCGGGCCGCAGCAGCCTGCGGGCTGTCGCCTCGACAACCCGCACGGCGGCCATGCCGTCGGCGCCGCCCCACAGGGCCGTGGCCGGGTCGTACTCCCCCACCTCGGGCGGCACCCAGGAGCCCACGGGAATGTAGGGCGGGTTGCTGACCACCAGATCCACCGCTCCGTTCAGCTCGGTCAGCGTCGTCGCAAAGTCGTCGGCATGCAGTGTCACGCGGCCCGCGGTGTGCGGCGAGGCCGCGGCGCAGGCGGCGATATTCCGCTCGGTCCACTGCCGCGCCAGCGGGTCCGCTTCAACCGCGTGCACCCTGGCTCGCGGCACCTCCTGGGCTATCGACAACGCGATCGCTCCCGAGCCGGTGCCGAGGTCGGCCACGACCGGCTCGGCCACGTCCATCGCAGCCAGCTTGTCGATCGCCCAACCCGTCATCACCTCGGTCTCTTGCCTGGGCACGAACACACCCGGCCCGACAGCAAGCTCGAGATAGCGGAAATAAGCACGCCCGGTAATGTGCTGCAGCGGCTCGCGGGCCTCTCGCCTGGCTATGTCATCCCAGAACCGGGGATCGAAGTCAGCGTCAGCGACCAGGTGCAGTTGGCCGCGCGACACTCCGTGCAGGTGGGCGGCTATCAGCTCAGCATCGGCCCGCGGCGACTCGACCCCGGCCTCCGCGAGCCGCGCGGTGGCGATGGCGATCTCGTCCATGAGCAGGCTCACCGGCCCGACCTCCGGCCGCGGTCGTCAGCCCGCTTCAGCACCGGCGATCTTCTCCGCCCGGTCCGCCTCGACCAGTGCGTTGATGACAGCGTCGAGGTCCCCGTCGATCACCTGGTCCAGGTTGTATGCCTTGAAACCCACCCGATGGTCAGAGATGCGGTTCTCCGGGAAGTTGTACGTGCGAACCCGCTGAGACCGGTCCACGGTGGCGACCTGGCTGCGCCGTTCCGCCGAAGCGTGCGCGTCCGCCTCCTCCTGCGCCACCGCTAGCAGCCTGGCCCGCAGCACGCGCATGGCCTGCTCCTTATTCTGCAGCTGGCTTTTCTCGTTCTGGCAGGAGACAACAACGCCCGTCGGCAGGTGGGTGATCCGGACGGCCGAGTCGGTGGTGTTCACGCTCTGCCCGCCGGGCCCCGATGACCGGAAGACGTCGATCTTCAGGTCGTTCGGGTCGACCGTCACCTCGACCGGGTCGGCCTCGGGCAACACCAGCACGCCCGCCGCCGAGGTGTGGATCCTGCCCTGCGACTCGGTGGCGGGCACGCGCTGGACCCGGTGCACGCCGCCCTCGTACTTCAGCTGGGACCAGGCCCCGTCGCCGCCACGCGCCTTGACCGCCATGGTGACGTCCTTGTAGCCGCCGAGACCGGTCATCGTCGAGTCGAGGATCTCGGTCCTCCAGCCATGCCGCTCGGCGAACCGCTGGTACATCCGCAGCAGGTCACCGGCGAACAAAGCCGACTCCTCGCCGCCCTCCCCCGCCTTGACCTCGAGGAGGACATCCTTGTCGTCGTTGGGGTCGCGCGGCACCAGCAGCACGTTGAGCCGCTGCTCCAGCTCTTCGCGGCGGGCGGCAAGCTGCTGCGCCTCGGCCGCGAACGAGGCATCCTCGGGCGCGAGCTCCCGCGCGGTGGCCTCGTCCTGGGCGGTCTCCAGCCACTCGCCGTAAGCCTGGACGATCGGGGTCAGCTCACCGTAGCGGCGGCTGAGCGTCCTGGCCCGGTCCTGGTCACCGTGGATGGAAGGATCGGACAGGTCCTTCTCAAGCTGCGCGTGCTCGGCGGCAAGGTCGGCAAGCCTCTCGAACATTTGCTTACCCTCCTATACCGGAACGGGCTGGCTCCCCGCCACCGCTGTCCGCCCGCATCTTGTCGCTCCGTGGCCGGTCTGGATGCGGAGTTCGTGCGCCTATAACAGCACCAGATCCGCACGCTCGCGACCGGCCCGTACATACGTAGTCCGGATTGCAGCCGTTAAGCGGCACAATCCGGACTACAAGCGCAGGCAACGCCGCGCTGGCCGAGCTATTTGGAGTCGGCAGGCTTCTTACCGAAGCGGCGCTCGAACCTCGCGACCCGGCCGCCGGTGTCCAGGATCTTCTGCTTGCCCGTGTAGAACGGGTGGCAGTTCGAGCAGACATCGGCGTGAATGACGCCGTTCTTCGCGGTGCTTCGAGTAGTGAACGTCTCGCCGCAGCTACAGGTCACGGTCGTGACCACATACTCCGGGTGGATTCCGGACTTCATTGTGTACTCCTGGTTCCCGCGGTCGCCGGGTCGCCGCCGTCGCAGACGGGGCGTGAACCGGTACCGCATTCCTTAGGCCTACCAGTGTGCCAGATCCTGCAACATGCACAGGCACCTGGAGATTCCCGGCCCGCTGCCGCGAGGCGGGGTGACCAGCTCGACCGGCTAGGCGCCGGGCGAGGTCTTCTGCACCATGAGCAGGAACTCCGCGTTGCTCTTGGTGCCCTTCATCCGGTCCATAAGCACTTCGAGCGCCTGCTGCGGCTCGAGCGAGTGCAGCACCCGGCGCAACTGCCAGACGATCCTAAGCTCCTCAGGCGACATGAGCAGCTCTTCCTTGCGGGTGCTGGACGCATCCACGTCCACCGCGGGGAAGATCCGCTTGTCGGACAGCTCGCGGCGCAGCCGCAGCTCCATGTTGCCGGTGCCCTTGAACTCCTCGAAGATCACTTCGTCCGCACGCGAGCCGGTCTCGATCAGGGCGGTCGCCAGGATGGTCAGCGAGCCGCCGTGCTCGATGTTGCGGGCCGCGCCGAAGAACCGCTTCGGCGGGTACAGCGCCATCGAGTCGACGCCACCGGACATGATCCGGCCGCTGGCCGGCGCAGAGTTGTTGTAGGCGCGGCCGAGCCGGGTGATGGAATCGAGCAGCACGACCACGTCGTGACCCATCTCCACCAGTCGCTTGGCGCGCTCGATGGCAAGCTCAGCCACCGTGGTGTGGTCATCGGCCGGGCGGTCGAAGGTCGAGTGAATGACCTCGCCCTTGACCGTGCGCTGCATGTCGGTGACTTCCTCGGGCCGCTCGTCGACGAGGACGACCATGAGGTGGCACTCGGGGCTGTTCTTCGTGATCGCGTTGGCGATGGCCTGCAGGATCATGGTCTTGCCCGCCTTCGGCGGGGACACGATCAGGCCGCGCTGGCCCTTGCCGATCGGGCAGATCAGGTCGATGATCCGGGTGGTCATCACGGTCGGGTCGGTCTCGAGCCGGAGCCGGTCCTGCGGGTACAGCGGGACCAGCTTGGAGAACTCGGGCCGGTTCTTGGCCTGCTCGGGGTCAAGGCCGTTGATCTTGTCGAGCCGGACCAGCGCGTTGAACTTCTCCCGGCGCTCGCCCTCGCGCGGCTGCCGGATCGCACCTTCTATCACGTCGCCCTTGCGCAGGCCGTACCTGCGAACCTGGGACAGCGAGACGTAAACGTCGTTGGTGCCGGGCAGGTAGCCGGTAGTGCGGACGAACCCGTAGTTGTCCAGCACGTCGAGGATGCCCGCGATCGGAATCAGGACGTCGTCCTCGCTGATCACCGGCTCGGCCTCGTTGCCGCCGCCGCTGCCGCGCTCACGCCGCCGGTTGCCGGTGTTCCGGTTGCGGAACCGGTCGCGGCTGCGCCGGTTGCCTGAACCATCCCGGTCGTCGTCGCGGCCGCCCTGCTGGTCGCGGCCGGAGCTGTTGCCCTGCTGATCGCGGTCCCGGTTGCCCGGCTCGCGGTTACCCTGCTCGCGGTTACCTTGCTCGCGGCCGCCCTGCTGGTCCCGGCCGGAGCTGTTGCCCTGCTGATCGCGGTCCCGGTTGCCCGGCTCGCGGTTACCCTGCTCGCGGTTACCCTGCTCGCGGTTCTCGCGTTACCTGCTCGCGGCCGCCCTGCTGCTCCCGGCCGCCCTCGCGGCCCTGGTCCTGGCCATCGCTGGCAGCGCGCGGCTCGCCGGCCTCGTCCCGCCTGGCGCCACTGCGCCGACGCCTGTCACTGCGTTGGCCATCGCCAGCCTGCTGGGTCTCTTCACGCGGCCCGCTGCTCACGGCAGTGCCGTTCGCAGCGGCCACGGTGTCGCCACCGGGGTGCGCAGCGCCGACGCCGGCTTCGCTGCCATGCACGGGTTCTGCTCCGATGCCGCCTGCGGCCGTGCCGCCCAGTCCAGGCTGTGTCGATGTCTGCGGTTCCATGGCGTCCTGCTCGAAGGTGCGGTTAGCGCCGGCTCCCGCAGGCGCTCCCCGCTGGACTGAGTTGTCGGAAGTCTCCAGGTGGGCCGGTGCCTGCTGATCCTGGGATGCGACCGCGCGGACTTCTCCGCCGTACTGGCCCTGGGGCTTGGCCTCCTGCGAGCCCCCGCCCTGTCGCCTCTCCTCGATCGCCGCGATGAGCTGGCCCTTGCGCATCCTCGCGGTTCCGGTGATGCCCTCTGACTGGGCGATCCGCTGCAACTCCGGCAGCAGCATCGCGGAAAGCCCTCCGGCCCGGCCACGAGTGCTGCCACGTGCACCTGGCCCGGCCTCGCCCGCCTCGCTGGCCGTGTCAACGGCATCCGGCCAGGAGCGTACCGCGCCGTCAGGCTCGTGGGAAGCCTCGGCCGGCGGCGCCACGCCGGCGGGTTGACCGCCCGACTCAGGCAGCTCGGAGAACAAGTCCATAGTTTCGCTCACAAGGGGTCCTTCCCGGGGTGCGGGTCGATGTCGGCCGAACGGCCGACCGATGCCCGCTGTCGCGTTGTTCTGGCGGTTTTGGCCGCCATATCGGCCTTGCAGGGTGCCAAGGCCGGATATGTAGCTATGCGCAAGCCAGTCTCTGGCTGGCTAACTGTCTGCCCCCTTCGCCCGCCACCACCGCTGCCGGCAGGCCACCTCAGTCGCGGTCTAGCTCCGCCTGCGTCCCAATGCAAGGTCGGACAGGCCGGATAATCCCGCGATAGGCAGGTGAATTTCGAGGTCGCACGCCACCGAGCGCTTGAAAACCGATCGGATGGAGTGCGAACGAGCACCTCTCCCCAGTGCGGGGCATCTGGTGCAGCACCTAGCTTAACACCAACGCGGCCCACGGCATTCCTTCGACTGTGTCCGGCAGGAGCGGAACTGATACGACAGCGCGGTCCGACCGGCCGGGATATGCCCGGCCAGGCCGTGGCCCGTCCGTGGGTACGCTCACGCCTGCGACCGGAACGCGGGGTGCAAGCTCGGGCTGGAAACCTTCGGGGGGCCATAGCTGTCGACATCCAGGGGGCTTACAAGCCATGCGGTACCCGTTTCACTGGCCTTTGAACCCACAAGCTTGATGGGAAACCCGACCGCCCGGTGCAGCTCGGCTCGCAATCACGCCGGGCGACCGAGGGCACCAGCTGTTCTCGACGCTGTGAAAGATCGCTCGCCCCCGTAGCCCGGCACTGTCCCAGATGACCCGCGAACCTACTGCAACCTGGAGTTTCTCACAAGTACCAGTGATCCGGACAACCCTTCAGATGCCCCGCGACTCAGATTCGATCCCGAGCGGTTATGCCTGCCAGCGCCAGGCCGGCTTCCAGCACTGCCCGTACCGCGTCAGCCAGGAGCAACCGGGCGCTGGTCGTGACCGGGTCGCCAGCGGCTGCGGCGCCACCGAATGGCAGGGCTGGACTCACCTGCTTGCACGCCACCCACGATGCCGCTACGTCCTCGAGGTAGCGGGGCACCTCGTCCGGGCGCTGCCGGCGGGCCGCGGAGGCTACCCGCACTGGCAGCCAGGAGAGCAGCCCGAGCAGCCCGCGCTCGGCGTCGGTGCCGAGCGCGACGGCAAGGTCATCACCCGGGTCGCTGCGGTCGGACCGCAGGTCAGCGGCCCAGCGCATGGTCGATGCGGCTTCGGCATGGGCCAGCTGCACCGCGCCGAACGGGTCCGCTCCGCGATGGCGCGCACCAGTCATCCTGTCCAGCTGGTCTGCTCTGCCTGGCAGCGTCCTGGCCAGCTCGTACCGGACGGCGCTGACCCCGAAGTAGGCCACTGCGGAAAGCACAGGCGAGTCGGCAGGCGCGTGCCTGACCCGAGCGGACCGAGCCCGTTCCGCACTAGAGCTCAACGTGGTGGAAGCGCCCGCAGCCTCGGCGAGCCGACCCGCCATCGCATCGGCCTGGTCCTGCCAGGCGCGCTGCCAGGTCGCGGCGGCTGCCAGGTCGGGCCAGGGCCGCACTACCGCCGAGGTGCCGCGCAGGATGTCGCTGCGCGCGCAGCCCCGGCCCGCCGCGACGATCCGGCGTGCGACGGAGCCGAGCGCCTGCGGTGTCACGGTGATGGTCAGATAGCCGTCGCCGGAGGGCTCCGCCGCCTCGATCCACTGCGTCGCGCCGAGCGACTCGGCCAGCGCGGCGGCGACATCGGCTGGCTTGCGATTCGCCAGCCGCGCTATCTCGAAGGGCAATGAGGTGGCGTATGTCGCCGGGCCGCCCACCGGAACAGGCCGCCACGTGCCGCCGGGCGCGAGCACCGCACCTTCGGGCAGCTCGCCCGTATCTGCCATCCCACGCAGCGACCTGACCAGCTCTGCGTCAAGGTCCGCGGTGATCACCCTGACCAGATTACGGGCCTGCGCCAGCCCGTCAGGTCAGTCGAACGCGCTGCTCGGCGCCCCGGCCAGCTCGCGGACTACCCTGATCATCTCGGCCGGATCAAACGGCTTGGTCAAGTAGGCGTCCACGCCGATCTGGCGACCCCGGTCCCTGTCGTCCTCCTGGGCGCGGGCAGTGATCAGGACAACCTTGATCCCGGCTGTTTCCGGGTTCCTGCGCAGCTGGGTAGCGGTCACCCAGCCGTCCAGCCGCGGCATCATCACGTCCAGCGTGATGACATCGGGCGCTACCTCGGCAACTTTCTCCAGGCACTCCCGACCGTCAACGGCTGTGACCACGTCAAACCCCTCGAGGGTGAGGTTGACCGCGATGAGCTGGCGGATGACCTCGTCATCATCCACCACCAGCACACGCCCGAGTCCCTGGGTCACGGGCGTGAGGCTATCGGCTCGCGCAGCGTGATGCGCGCAGATCGCGATCGTGTCCGCTGATACTTACTGCTGGTACTCTTGCTCCGGCCAGCAAGCGATGCGCGCGGGTCAAGCAGCGCCAGCCCCCATAGCTCAGGGGATAGAGCAACGGCCTCCGGAGCCGTGTGCGCAGGTTCGAATCCTGCTGGGGGCGCAGCTAGATGGCCTTAATCCGAATACCTGGTCTATTTGATGTTCTGACTCGCCTTCAACTAACCAGAGTTACCGAGATATCGCCTCAACGTGCCACTTATTCCCGCCGACAGCACCATTCTTGACGCGCGGTAAAGCCGCCCGACAGCTTGCCGGCGAGAGAATCGCGATAGAGATTCTCGCCCTGACGCCCAGGACGCACTACTTGGCCAGCTGGCTGCGCCCAGCACCGCAACAACTCAACGGCCGGCAAGACCGTGTGCCAAGCATCCGGTCCGAGTCGGCACTGCCTGGTCGGCGCCTGTCCGGACCCAGCCTGACCAGCGAAGACTCACAGGAGTGACATCATCGCGGGTCCAGTCAAGTCCAGCTGTTCCGATCACGCCCGGCCCTGCCACGCCCCGGCACCCACGCCCGGCGGCGAACGCGGCGCTTCATCATGGACGCCGCCCGACGTGTTCCGCGGGCCGACACGGAATGGACGATTCAGGATGCGACTGCGAACAACGTCGCGGCTTAACGGATCCCTGCCCATCTACTGAAGCTGAGGAGCGCGTCGCCGGGGGTGATGCTGGAGGCGCACAAGAGTTGCCGCTGTTTCGCGGACGCGGAGGTTGTGTCTGGTGTGCTCGGGAGCGATCCGGCGCGCAGCCTGGAGTGAGACGAGTGCCTCGGCTCGCTGACCAGCCCACAGTTGCGCACGCGCCAGCTCGATGAAGTAGTGGGAGCGGCGTTCAGCGGGCACCGCTGCTGGCGGCTGCCACCCGGCAGCGATCCGGAGCACCGCTCGGCTATCGCCCATTTCGGCGGCCGCCGTCAGCTTGTGGATCTGGACACTGGAGGGCCCGGACGCCGTCCCGCAATACACGGCATCTGGGACGCGCCGCGCAATATCGCGCGCCTCAGCTAAGTGGGAGTCGGCGGCCTCGGCCAGGCCGCCGCAAGCAGCCAGTACCCCGGCCCGCATGTGCAGGGACCCGTAAACCGCGAGCGCATCGCGCGAACTCCCGACCGCAAGCGGCGCGCTGGCCTCATCGAGGGCACGGAGCCCAGTGGCCGGGCGCAAGCTTGGGAAAAAAGCCTCCGCGCGCTGGCGCTCGGCGGCCAGGTTAAATCCGGGCCGGAAGTACTGGAAGGTCTCGGCGTTGTCGCTGCCTTCGGCGGTCACCGCGCCCAAGACAGCCGAGAACGTATGGCGGGGCACGCCAATCCAATCCGCCCAGGCGCCGAACTCGCGTGAGTCGTCCAGCACGGTCTCGCCGATATCGAAGACCACAGCCCGGATCGTCACAGCAGGGCCTCTCTCACTGGGCGGCGGACTCAACCTGGAGCGTACCCGTTTGGCTAGCTTCCAGGCCGCTGCGGCTGCACCGGGCGGTGACACAAGGTGTGTGACTTAAGCCCTCCGCACGCAAGGAGGATTTCAGGCGATAACTCGAACTCGCGTCCCTAGCCGGCCGGCAGCGGAGGACGGGGACGCCAGGTGAGTGCGCGGATGGGTGGAAGCTAACGGACGCACGTGACGGCGGCCGTATTGCGGGATGCCCGGGTTCGTTTGTTCCCGGCCATTGGACAGCAGTCCCTACCTCTGCCCTGGCGGATGCCCGTGCCGCCGGCGTGCCACGCGATGTGTAATGCGCACCGCTGCTGTCCGTGCAGCTGCTCACCCCGGCATCTGAGCGTGGTGCGCGTTGGAACGTCAGTCATCCGTGAGCCCCCGTGGCCCTCGCATCCCAGGGAGCCAGTCATGAAGAGATCCTTGATCGCTGTTGCCGCCGCTGTCCTGCTCATTGGCGGCTCCGTGCTGGCTGCCGGGTCGCCGGCGCTTGCCAGCAGCCCGGTCGCGCCGCCGACGCGTGCGGCAACCAACCGCCCAGAGGCGTTCCCTCGCCATCACCAGGCGATCAAGCTGGACGTCAGGCGCGGCTCGTGAACAGGCGAGCTTTCCTGGGGTGGCGAGGGCGTTCCGGGCGACCCCGGCTTCATCGACCTCAGCGGCGTACTGCACTGACCGTGCGCCGATGGCCACGTGCAGCTCTGGCTGCACTATGACACGGTCGACAACCCCAGGAATGTGGAGGTCCGCAAGATCGGCCCGAAGAGCGCGGTAAGAACCCCGTTCGGGACGCACGATGACATCAACACATACAAGGACATCTACGTGTGGCTGTGCAGCTGGGAGGGCACCGTGCATCACGAGACGCACGCCGAATGCGGTAAACGAAAAGGTCCGGGCGCGAAGAAGTGAAATGAAATCGCCCGTCGGCTCTCTGTAGCAGCGGACCTGCATCGTCCGCTGCCGCAGAGGCCCTCACGGCCATGGTCGGCTAGACGCCGCGGGACGCCTCGACTCGGATGATGGCGGCCCGTACGGCCGGATGGCCCAGCACGTCGTCCGCGCCCGGCCGCCGAGACCAGAAGTCAGGCGGCCAGTGGTAGGTGCCCTCCCGCTCGGCCGCGCGCCCAGTCCAGGTGACCCCGGCACCGAAGTGGCCGACCACGAAGCTGAGCCGGGTGGCAGCGGTGTCCGGCTCGATAACGCCGAGCCCGGACAGGTCGAGGTTGGCGGTGACCGTCCAGAAGCCCTCGCCCGACGCGGCCGTGCCCGGCTCGCCCGCGACGACCAGGCCGAGCCGCTGGAACACGTCCTGGGCTATGGCTAGGGCATCCTGCTCGCTGGCCGTTTCGATCGCGAGCCGAACCCAGGCGATCCAGCGCGCCTCGGGCGGGTGCTCGCCAGGCGGCCGACCCGGTCCTGGCGGGGGCAGCTCGTCTTTCCTGCCCGGCGTCAGCGCCTTCCAAGTCCAGTCGTCCCCGGCCAGGACGCGATAGAGGAACTCGCGGGAGACGCCCGCGGTGACCGCGACTCGGCTGACTGCCCGCTCGGCCCTGATGCGCTCGCGGCCCCGGCGGATCGTGTCGCCCAGGGCGGCCCGTGCCGCGCCGGCCCGGACGAGGGCGGCACGGTGCCGCAGGTAGGCGGCGGCTATGTGCGGCCAGCTAATGTCGGCGGTCTCGATCTTGTCAGCGGCCTGGTCCGCCTGAGCTGCCAACGCTGCGGCCGCGCTGCGCAGGTCGGTGAACCGGGCCAGTGTGTAGGAGTCGTCGTTCGCGCTGTTGCCCGCCATGACGGCCAGGACAATCCCGTCCTGCGCGCCATCCAGCAGGTCGGCTGCGAACAGCAGCTCCCCTGTCGCCCCGTCGCCGACGCTCACGCTGGCCACCCGCTCGCCCCAGCTGGCGCTGAACAGGAACCGTGCCTGCTCGGACGCCAGGAGCTGGCGGCCCGTGACCTCGTCCGGTACCTCATACACCTCGAGCCGGTCCCAGCGCTCGCAGACGATCCACGCGTAGTATCGCGCCTCATAACTAACCAGGTGGAAGGCGAACTCTTCGCCCCAGGAATAGGACTCCACGGAATAGTCCCGCGGGTCGATGTCCGGAACATTCATCAGCACAGGTGTTCTTCTCACGGGCAGGCACCTCCCAACCGAGTGTGACGCTGAGTTGACAAATATGTCAACTTATATTCATTCGCTCGCGCTGCGATTGACATGCCAGAGCAGACTGCCCGGACCCACAGCGTCAGCTCAGGGCGCGGTCTCGTGCAGGCCAACGCGCGGCCAGGCGCGGCCAGGCGCGGCCGAACCGGCACGCCGTTGCCCGACGTGATCATGGATTTGCCGAGCGCAGGTGCGCCTGCTCCGCCTGTGACGACAGCTTGCGGGGCGACGCGGGGCGCGGCCGAGGAGCTTCGCCCGATTGTTAGTACCGAGGCCAGTCGCACGCGACGCGGGACTCAGCTGGACAAGATCCAGAACAAGGCTGGACGGCATGGCTGCCGCATAGGCACGCTGACCAGCGGCGTCGGCCGAGACGTGCGACCGTGCCCCGAGGTGCCGCGAGAGACATGCGATAGAACAACTGCCCGCACATGGATCAGCAGCTCGTTTCCCCAGGTCAGAAGCATGCATTCGCTCGATCACGCACGGTCTCCGGAGCCGTGTGCGCAGGTTCGAATCCTGCTGGGGGCGCAGCTAGATGGACTTAATCCGAGTACCTGGCCTATATGAGGTTCTGATTCGCCGTCCCCCTAACCAGAGTTACCGAGATATTGCCGCAACGTGCCACTTATGACCGCTGACAGCACAGTTCTTGACCCGCAGTAAGCCCGCCCGACAGCGTGCCCGCGAGAATGGCGATAGAGATTCCCGCGCAGGCACCCAGAACGCACCACTCGGCCAGCTAGCTACACCCAAGCAGTGCTACATGCGACGGCCGTCAAGGCCGTGTGCCAGCATCCGGTCCGAGTCGGCACTGCCCGGGTTGCAGCGATCAGGCCACGGCGGCCTGAAGCAACGCCGGCAACTCGGTGAGGGTATCGATGCGCCAGTCGGCGAGCTTGCGGAGATCTGGATCCTGTGCCCACAGGTAGCCCCACGGGCCCCGGCGTATGAACGCGGTGCGCAGGCCTGCCGCCTTGGCTGGCTCAATGTCGTTGTGCCGATGGTCCCCCACGTAGACGGTCTCATGCGGCTGCCCGGGCGAAGCCGCGACGACGTGGGCGAAGGACTCGGGGTGCGGCTTGGCAGTGCCCCACTCAGCGGAGGTGGCCACTAGGTCGGCTGGCAGGTCCAAGCCGTGCAGGAACCCCGGCAATGTGGAGGTCCGCAAGATCGGCCCGAAGAACGCGGTGTGAACCCCGTTCGGAACGCACCATAATCCAGCCGCGAGGCCGTGCTGCATTTGCACGCATCGCGGGAATGGATCCTTGTCTTTTTTGTAGCAAGAAATATCGCAGATCGTGATGGTATCCTGCCATTGGCATCATGCCTCTCAGTAACACCAGACGAACCGGCGGCGTCTGCCCTCGCACGCGCCCGGCCAGGAGGAGGCGCAGTGACCGACACTCAGTGGGCTGATGTCTCTCAGTGGCAGCGCCCCGTCGATGACGCCTATCCGTGGCAGTTCTTCTGCTTCCGGTCCAACGACGGCGACTTACATGACTCGAACTTCGCCGCAAACCGTGCCTGGGCCGACAAGGCGGTCGCCGACGGGCGGCTATTCGGCTACATGGTGTACTACTTCTACCGTCCGGGGGTGAACGGCGCCGCCGTCCTCAAGGCCAGGGTGGGCAAACCGAACGATCGCATGGCCGTGATGATGGACGTCGAGTCCGACGCGGGCCAGGTCGCAGGCAATCAGTCAGCAGCGATTAACGCGCAGTTTGATGAGCTAGCCCGCTGGCTCGGCAACCCGAAGCTGGTCACGGGGTACGGCAACGCCGGCGATCTCGACACCCTCTGGCCGTCGAAGCCGCAAGGAATTCGGCTCGTGATCGCGGCATACGGATCCAACCCGGCCTACGCCGGCAAGTTCGCCCACCAGTACTCCGACAGTTACGTCACCCCGCCGTTCGGCGCATGCGACATCAACTCTGCCGACGGGATGAGCGTCGCCGACCTGGAGCGGATGTTCGGGTTCACCGCCAGCGCCCCCAAGCCGAAGCCGAAGGCGCCGAAGCAGCCGTGGCCCTACGGCCCGGACGACTACCTGGGCCTGCCTTCTCCCGATCCGCACTGTCACTCCGGGTACTACGGCGGCAAGGACACGCAGGTCGTGCTGACCTGGCAGCACCAGATGTCGCATCGCGGCTGGGTGATCTCGCGCGACGGGATGTACGGGCCGCAGTCCCGGTCAGTGTGCCTGCAGTTCCAGGCCGAGAAGGGCCTGGCAGCGGACGGCCTGTGCGGCCCCCGCACCTGGGAGGCTTCCTGGACGGCACCCATCACCTGACCCTCCCGGAGTCCGCCTCCCCGCTGCGCCCTGGCGCGGGGCCCGGCAAGGCACCGACCCCGGTCATTAGCCAGCGGACACGAGCGAGGCGCTATCGGCCGCAGGGACCGTCGTCGTCTGCAGCGGGAAGTGGCACGCCGCCCGGCGACCCGGACCGAACGACCGCAGCTCGGGCTCCTGCTCCGCGCAGATGTCCTGCGCGAACTGGCACCGGGCGCGGAACCGGCAGCCGGATGGTCGTCGCCAAGCTCGGAAGTGATGACGCCGGGAGCGAAATTGTGTTCGAGACCGGTCCTTCTCCCCCACGGCCTGGCGCGCTCCTGCGTGCGGGCTTGTCAGCTGGCTGCCTCAAGGTCGGCGTTGGGGTCCGCGGCGTGCCGCAGGACACGCGTGGCCGACGGTATCGGCAGAAGTGGTGGCTGCAAGATGGCGTCCGGGGCGTGGCGCGGCGTCGGCCTGAACGCCGGGTGGCGCTGCCCAGGTCCTGGTCGGGCTAGCGGGCGAGGCGGGCGGCGAGGGCGCGGGTGAAGGCACGCCGCTCGGCGGCGAGCTGGAGCATGGGCGGGCTGAGCCCAGGCAGTGGCAGCGCGGACCGGGCCGCCGGGCCGCCGGGTCGCCGGTTTCGGTGATTGTGATCGGCTCGGGCTCGCCGGAGCTCAGCGGTTCGAGTCGCTGTCCAGGGTCGCGGCGCCGCAGTTCGCAATCGGCGTCGACGGCAGCGAGCACTGCCTGGCGTTCCTGGTAGCTGTGCTCGAGGGCCCACTAGCTAGCAGCCAGTGCCTGGCGGCGAGAAGCAAGGACCGGGTCGCGGCGCCCGGCGGCGGCTCTGGCTTCAGCGCGAGCGCGGGCCGCGGCGAGCCGGGCGTCCTCACCGGCCAGCCGCGCCTGGCGGAGCTGGCCGGCGGCCCACCTGGGCGCCCACGCCGTTTCCGGCTGGCAGGTGTCCCGCAGCGGCGCACCTGGCGCATCAGCCCTCATACAACGCGATCAGCACGAACGACGGCCACGCCGCGGTCACCCAGCCCGTCCGGCACGCTGTTTGCACCAAGTTATGTCATTGAAATTCACCGGCGGCATGCTAACATCTCACCTGCAAAATGGTATTCGCTTGATACGGCAGGTGCAGTCGGGGGAGGTTTCCTAATTTCCGCGAGAAAGATATGCAATGAGCCTTGATATCAAACGCGAAGTGACTATGCGCCTGCCAAGAGGCCCGGGGAGAATACCGTGAGTCGTGGAAAGATCGCGGCAATAGTGGCAGTATTAGCCATTCTTGGATTACCGGCGGCGGCCAGCGCTTCGTCGATCCTCACCGTCACCGTACTGAGTATAAGCGCGACTCAGGGAACCGCTTTCTCTGGAACGGTGGCCAGCTTCACCGACGCCGACGGTCTTGATGCCATAGAGAACTACTCCGCGACTATCAGCTGGGGCGACGGCACATCCAGCGAGGGCGTCATTAGCAGCGGCGGCGGCGTTACTGACTACGTCAGCGGGACTCACGTCTACCTTGATGGAGGGAGTTATACCGTTAGCGTAGCGGTCACCGATTCTGATGGTGCATCGGGCACGGGTCAGGGTATCGCGACCGTCGCGGATAGCAACGTGTTTAATGGAACAGGGCTGAGTCTGAATCTAGGGCCAAATATGCCATTCTCTGGCCCGGTGGCGTCATTCACGGACTCCTACACCGGAGAAGTAGCCAGCCAGTTGTTCGCAACTATCGATTGGGGCGACGGTACATCCACGGCCGGTGTCGTCACCGGCGGCGATGGGCTGTTCTCAGTCAGCGGATCCCACACCTACGCCTCCATCAGTACATACACCGCCACCATTACCCTTGGGGAGACTGACAACACGACCAACACCGCGACGACCACGGGCGTCGTCAATGTGGTCGAGCCCATAACCCTGTCGACAATAACGATCAACGCAACTCAAGGCAGCCCTTTCGCCGGAACCGTGGCCACCTTCGACGATAATCTGGGTGCTGACCCGCTCGGGAACTACTCCGCCACAATCGACTGGGGTGACGGCACAATCACCGCAGGTGTCATATCAAGTGACGGTGGCAATAATTTTGCTATTTCGGGCACTCATACTTATCAAAGCATTGGGAGCTTCACCACGACAGTCACGGTGGTAGACCTTGACGGAACTTCGGCCTCGGGTAACGGTACGGCTCACGTGGTCGAGGCCGAGTGCCCGGCCGGCTCCTACAGCGCGACCGGCTCGGGACCATCGTGCACGCCCGCCCCGGCGGGCAGCTATGACGCCGGGACGGGCAACACCGCGCCCACACCCTGCCCGGCCGGCACCTACAACACAGCCACCGGCGCCACCTCCGAGAGCCCCTGCACCCAAATCCCGGCGGGCTCCTACGACACCAGCACCTCCACCGCGCCCACGCCCTGCCCGGCCGGGTCGACGAGTTCGGCAGGGGCGTCGTTCTGCACGGCGGCCACGTCGGTGACGTACGCCGGGGCCGACCAGGTCGCCGCCTCCTCCAGCCTCACCCCGGCCGCCACGCTCTCCAGCCAGTTCGCGGGCTGCGAGATCGATCGGCCCGTGGTCTTCAGCGTCGCCCCCGACCCGCAGAGCCCCACGACCATCCCATCCCTGACGGTCGCCACGGTCGACACCAACAGCACCGGGACCGCGAGCGGGACGGCGGTGACCACCGCCGGCTGGGCGACCGGGGCCTACACCATCACCGTCACCTACAACGGCACTACCACCGCCAACCCGCAGTGCAGCATGTCATCTACCACTGCCGCACTAGCGGTCACCGCGCCCGGCCAGCTCGCCTTCGGCTACGGACGCTACAACCCGCCGAGCGGGCCGATCAGCTTCGGCTTCGTCGTCGCCCACGCCCGCAGGTCCACCACCAGCTATGTCGGCCAGCTGGATGTGGTCACCCCTGGCAAGTGGTGGTTCCAGGCCAATGTCACCAGGCTCGGGCTGGCCGGCACCACCCGGGGCTTCCTGGCCGGCACGGGCAGCCTGTACTGGTGGAACACCGCCGCCAACAGGGGCCACGGCGCCTGGCAGCTCGCTGCCAGGGGGATCGTCTACCAGGCCACCGGCAACGAGGCCACCAAGACCAGCACGGCCTCGTTCGGGATCACCTTCACGTACGCCCCGACCGGCAGCCAGCCATCCACCCTGCCCACCTCCGCCACCCCGCTCCCCGTGACTAGGGGAGTCATCACCATCACCTGAGCTTCGAGCCAGGGATAGGAATCCAGGCGCCGCCAACGAGAAAGCCGGCGGACAGCACACCGGCGTAGGCAAATGGTTCAACTCGCTCCACCGACTTGAACCCCCACTGCAAGCGCGGGACGCGAC
>CAVRCW010000004.1:0-213976 GCA_963719765.1 uncultured Actinomycetota bacterium | reverse complement strand
CGCACCGCACCGCCGGACACCAGTCACAGCGAGCGACCTCGAGCTATTTGCTGACATCGGTGGCGTCCAGCTATCCGCGGACGCTGCCCTCGTCGCCGCGGTCGTCTCGAGAGCCGACATCGGCGAGAACCGCTATGAGCGAGTCGTCGTCACCGGTCCGGCCGACGGGAGTGCCGAGATCCGAAGCCTCCCGGCTGCCAAGGACGTGTCCGAGATGCTGCCCGCGTGGTCGCCGGCCGGGCATGACCTGGCCACCGTGCGCCACGACGACAGCGGCTGGAGCATCTGGGTGCACCGGCTGGACCGGGGCACCGCCGAGGCAGTGGTCGTCTCCTGGCCGGACCCCATCGAGGAACTCTCCTGGTCGCCAGCGGGCGACCGGCTGCTTTTTGTCGCCCGCGAGCCGGCCGACCGCAGCTGGTGGGAGCTTCCCGAGGATCGCCGCCCGCCGCTGCGGATCACGACCTTGCGCTACCGCGAAGACGGCATCGGCTGGACTGTTAACCGCCCCCGGCAGGCCTACGTGGTCGCCGTCGAGCCGCGCGCACAACCACGCAAGATCAGCACGGGCGGTCATGACGACGCGGAGTTCGGGTGGCATCCGGACGGGCATCAGGTGGTTTTCGTGTCCCAGCGTCAGCCCGACGCGGACCACACGATCGTCAACGACGTCTACCTGCAGGACATCGACGCCGAGGACCCGCCCCCGGCCGGCAGCCCGGCGGTCCGGCTGACCTCGACATCACTCGCCTGCTCGCAGCCGCGCGTCGCACCGGACGGGCAGATCGTCGCCTTCATCGCGATGGACGTAGCGCGGTTTCCCTCGGTCACCGACCTCGCGGCGGTGCCGGTGGCAGGCGGGCCGGTGACGATCGTCTCGGCTGGCCTGGATCGTGACTGCAACAGCGCCTCCTCCGGCATGAACGGGCCGATCTGGGATAACGAAGGCCGACTGCTGGTCTTGGTGGACGACGAAGGTGCCATTAATGCCCGCCGGCTAGACCCCCGCCATCCGGGCCGACATCAGCTCGTCGTCGGCGGCAACTTCCGGGTGACGAGCCTTGACGCGCGCAGCGGAGTCCTTGCGTTCGTCTCATCCAGCCCTACCCGGCCGCCGCGGCTGGTCGCGACGGGCGAAAGCGATGAGGCGCGAACGCTCCTGGCCCCCAGCGCCGAGGCGGTAGCGGCCCGCGACCTCATTGGCCCCGCGCACCGCCGGGTGCGAACCCCCGATGGGACTGACGTCGATTCCTGGCTGACGCTGCCCGATCCCCGCCGCTGGCGCGCACCGTATCCGCTCCTGCTGTGCCTGCAGGGCGGCGGCACCCAGTACGGCTACCAGTGGTCGCACGAATTCCAGGCTCTCGCGGCAGCGGGCTTCGCCACCTTGTACCTGAACCCCAGGGGCTCGGCGGGCTACGGGAACGCCTGGCAGCGATCGGTATGCGGCCCGGCCGCGGCCACGCCAGGGACCGGATGGGGGTCGGTAGACATCGACGACGTGGTCGCGGTGATCCGCCACACACTGGGCGCCAGCGACGAACTGGATGCCAGCCGGGTCGGCGTGCAGGGCGGCTCCTACGGCGGCCTGGTCACGACCTGGCTGCTCGCGCAGACCGACCTGTTCGCGGCCGGCTGGGCCGAACGGGGTCCGTACAACCTGGTCAGCCTGGCCGGGACCAACGATGAGTCACCATGGTTCTTCGAGACCTACCTAGGCCGTAATGTCGTCGAGGACCCATTGGCATACTGGGCCAGCTCAGCCCTGCGGCTCGCGGCCGGGATCACCGCGCCCATCGCCATCATGCATTCCGAGGAAGATCGTCGCTGCCCGATTCAGCAGGCGGAGGAGCTGTTCATGGCGCTGAAGCTGCTCGGCCGCACGGCAGAGCTCATTCGGTTCCCCGGCGAGGGCCACGGGCTGTCGCGTACCGGCAGTCCCGTGCACCGGGTGCAGCGGCTCGAGCTGATGATCGACTGGTTCACCCGCTGGCTGCGGCCGGAATCGCGGACGGGCGGCATGCCGTGACCGCCGCGGCCCCGGCGCCCACAGGACCGGCGGCCGCGGGCGCGGCCCGGACTGAGACAGTCATCCTGGACGGCTGCACGGTTATTCCGTGCGCAGAACCCGGCCAGCTAATCAGCGACGCCGCGATCGCCATCGGGAACGGGCGCATCCAAGCCGTCGGCACTCGCGACGAGGTGCATGCGGAAGTCGGCGGAGCCGACGTCCACCGCATCGACCTGGCGGGCGGCTTCGTAATCCCTGGCCTGTGGGACAGCCACATCCACCTTGGCGCGTCCGTCCCGCCGTACGAGCGGGAGTTCGAGCACGAACTACCGGGCCATCACATGATCCGGTGCATCCGCAAGGCGCAGGACAACCTGCGCTGCGGGATCACCTCACTGCGGTCCCTGGGCGAGGAGCACGACGCGGACCTGCTGCTGCGCGACGCGGTGGAAGCCGGGGAGATCGAGGGACCGCGGATCTTCGCGACCGGCGACATCATGTGGAGCCGGCGGGCCGCGGGCGTGGATGACTTCCGCCGCCACGTGCGGGCCGCGATCGCAAGCGGAGCCGACCAGATCAAGCTGCTGTCCTCCGGCGGGATCCCCTGGCGCTCGGACACCATCGGTCACACTCTGCACAGCTACGAGGAAATCGCCGCCGCTGCCGAGGAAGCCCATCGCTGGGCCAAGCCGCTGGCCGTGCACGCGATGGGCGACGAGACGATCATCGCCGCCACCCGGGCCGGTGCCGACACGATCGAGCACGGCTTCGTGGCAACCGAGCGAGGCATCGCGGCGATGGCCGAGGCAGGCACTATGTACTGCCCGAACCTCGCCGTCACGGCCGCGTGGGATCCTGTCCAGCTCGCCGCCAAGGGCTACCCGGACTGGTTCACGGCGAATGCCGCCGAGGCGGCGGCCCGCCACCATGAGATGTTCAGGGAAGCATGCCGCCTTGGCATCCCGATCCTGGCCGGGGTGGACGATCTTCCCGAGGGCACCGGGCCGGTCGGCATCGAGATGCACGACGGCCGCATCGGGCTGATCGCCGAGCTCAAGCTCATGCGGGCCAACGGCATGAGCACGGGCCAGGCACTGCTCACGGCCACCAGAAACGCCGCCTGCGCGGTGCGTGCCCAGGCGAGCCTCGGCACGCTCGAGCCCGGCAAGCATGCGGACCTGGTCATTCTGGCGGGCAATCCGCTGGACGACCTCGACCGCCTGGCGGACGTCACGGCCGTCTGGAAGGGCGGCCGCCCAATCCGCCTCACGCCCGGCCTGGAACCCGGCTGGCGCGGCGGCGGCATCCTGTAGCCGCGACCTTAGCGTCGCCCGCCGGGTACGCGCGCCTCCAGGTACTGTTCATTCTCCAGGGAACGGGGTGTCCCCGGCCCACCCGTCAGCCCGCAGGCTCGGGCCGCCCGCCAGCTCAGACACTCCAGCTCAGGCCGCGGGCCGCCAGGGATGCGCGCGTCATCCGATCGCAGGCATCGCTGCCTCGATGAGGTGCGGTCCCGGATCGGCGAGCGCATGCCGTAGCTGGGTAGCGAGCTCGGCCGCGGTGGCTGCCCTGGTCGCGGGCACGCCCAGGCCCGCCGCGAGCGCGGTGAAGTCGATGCTCGGCCTGGACAGGTCGAGCAGGCTCCGGGCGGTGTCCCCGGTCGTGACAGCACCGGTCCGCTCGAGTTCCATGTTCAGGATCGCGTAGGACCGGTTGCTGAAGATGACAGTGGTGATGTCGAGTTGCTCGCGGGCGTGGGTCCACAAGGCCGAGGCTGTGTACATGGCGCTGCCGTCCGCCTCCAGGGCGAGCACGGGCCGGTCCGGGCAGGCGACCGCGGCTCCGGTCGCCAGCGGCAGCCCCTGGCCGATCGCGCCGCCGGTCAGGGTAAGCCAGTCATGCGGTGGCCCGCCCGCGGTGGCGGCGGGCAGCCAGAGCCCCGAGGTGTTGGCCTCGTCGCAGACGATCGCGCCCTCGGGCAGCAGCGCGCCGATGACCGCCGCGGCGCTCTCGCCGGTCAGCGCGCCATCGGGCAGGCCGGGCCGCTCCGGCTGCCGCGGGCGCGGCGCGGCGTCAACCGCCACAATGCCTGCCAGCGCCGAGAGCGCTCCAGGCACATCGTCCCCGGCCTCGGCGAGAGTGTGCACCTGGCAGCCTTCCGGTACGAGGTAACTGGGCTTGCCGGGATAAGCGAAAAACGACACCGGCGCACGGGCGCCGGCCAGGATCAGGTGGCGCGTACCTGCCAGTTGGCCGGCCGCGAACTCGGCCAGGTACGCGAGTCGGTCGACTGCCGGGATGCCTGCGCCTCGCTCGAGCCGGGCTGGGAACGTCTCGGCGATGAGCCGAGCGCCGGTGGCCTCGGCAATCCGGCTGGCTGCATCCAGCCCCGGTCGGCGCAGCCCGGTGCCACCGAGCAGCACCACGCAGGGCTCGCCGCCGCCAAGCACCTTCGCGACCTGGGCGATCACATCGTCGGGAACCGGAGTCGGCGGCCTGACGGCCGCAGGCGCCGCAGGCTCGGCGCCATCGGTCCACGTCACATCGGCAGGCAGGATCAGCGTGGCCACCTGACCTGGCGGCCGCATAGTAGCCGCGACCGCGTCGGCTGCATCGGCCGGCGCGTCGGCGCTGCGGGTGCTGCGCCGAACCCAGCCCGAGACCGTTCCGGCCAGCGCGTCGATGTCGGACTCCAGCGGCGCATCGAGCCGTTTGTGGTAGGTGGCGTGATCGCCGACGACGGCCAGCAGCGGGGTATGCGCGCGGCGCGCGTTGTGCAGGTTGGCTAGCCCGTTGGCCAGGCCAGGACCGAGATGCAGCAGCGCCGCTGCTGGCCTGCCAGTCATCCGGCCGTAACCGTCCGCCGCGCCAGTCGCGGCCCCCTCGAACAGGCACAGCACGCCGCGCATCTGGGGCACATTGTCCAGCGCCGCGACGAAGTGCATCTCCGAGGTGCCGGGGTTGGCGAAGCAGACGGTCAGGTCAGAGTCGACCAGCGTGCGGACGACCGCCTCGGCTCCGTTCATGCCGTCCCCGCTCTCCGCAGCCCCGCAGCCGGGGCCCACTCGTGCTCAGCGCATGTGCTGTCGTTGCGAATCATCGCACTTAACCCGCTATCGGCCGTGCACACGAGCGGGCGGCGAGGTGCCGAAGTCTCCCGGCGCGACACGACTACCCGGTCCAGCCCGCGCGGCGCCGCAGCCTTCCGCCCCGAGCAGCCAAACTGATGCTCCCCCTTTTGCAATCCCATGTTTAAGCCATAGCGTGGGGGAAGACTTTTCAGCTGGTTTTGCCGATGACCGCAGGCACGTACCTGGGAGGTGCGAAGACCTTGTGGAAGGGACGGCGCCGCGTCCGGCGGCTGGAGGACGAAATAGCCGCCGCAAGGGCCGGCCAGACCGAGCTGCGCCGCCGCCTTGAGGTGTTCGAAATGATCGCTGGCGCGGCCGGTGCGCCGCTGACCTCGCCACCATGGCGGGGTCCAGGCGGGCCCGCCGCGCCAATGCCTGCCAGCCTCGTGGCCGCCGCACGCGAGCAATCTCCGCGTGAAACTCCCGTTCGTCTCAAGGTCGGCGACGCCGAGGTCATCGCGGTCATCGGCGGGCCAGGTGATCCGCGCGAGTGGTGGTCTGCCGTCTGTCACCTGACCGGGCAGGCCGGCGGCGTCTCATGACTCGCCTTGAGCACGTCTCGCTTCCGGCCGGCTTGAGTGCCATCGCGCGATGGGGTGAGAACGGCGAACTGACAATCACCGTGTCTGCCGCACTCGAGCCCGGCCAGCAGCGCGACGCGGTCCGCGTCGCGCTGCGCGCGGCGCGACGGCACAGCTGGCCGCTCGGGCTCTTGCCGGTGCCGGCTTTTGCCTTCCTGCCCGCGATCCGTGCGAGCCTGCGTAACCTCGGCCGGGTGGTGCGCGCCCACGCCGCGGCCACAGCCGTCGTGACCAGCTCAGTCGTCCTCGGCGTGGCGGGCGCTGCGGTCATGGTCGCAACGGCCCCGCACGCCCATACCGGGGCCGGCTCGGCACCGGGAGCCGCGCCAAGCTACCGGCCATCCCCGGCTGCAGGCCAGCCGGTCGGCCCGCGACAGGGCAATGCCGCCCGGCCCGGCGCAGCCCCGCCGTCTCGTGCTGGCTCCACCGGACCAGGAGTTGTCGCGGTCGCGACTCACAGCGCGGCCCCGCGGCCAGCGCCGTCTCCTAGCGCGAGTACGCAGCCCTCATCCGGCCCGGCGCCGTCGGAGCCGGCTCCGTCTCCCCCGCCACCGGCAGCGTCTCCGTCACCGTCCCCATCCTCTTCTCCGCCGTCCTCGGGTGGCGGCGGGCACTGCATCGACCTCCTGGGCGTGGTGATTTGCCTCTAGCGTCGGCTGCCCGCTCCGTCAGGCCCGGCGACGTTCTGCCTCGGCGTCTTCCTCGCCCTGACGCCAGTTCTTAGCAAGCGCGATGAGTCCGCGCACAACCTCGGGTGGCAGTCCCGGCGTGCTGGCCAGGTACTGCAAGGTGGGATCGGCGTCCTCGCCTTCGGTCTTCGCGGCGCCGGCGGCCGGCTCGCCGCCGGCCAGGATGCGGCGGCAGGATCCCGGCGCCCAGCCGAGCTGGTTCTCAATTGCGCCCAGTGTGCTGGCCGAGACACGGTGGCCGTTCTCGAGCTTGCCAAGCGTCCGCTCCGTTATGCCGGTAGCGGCTGCCAGCGCCCGCCTGTCCCGCAAGCCGAGCGCAACCCGGCCGGCCACGACATAGTCGGCGAGCCGGCGCCAGTCCTCACCGGGCATCGCGAGTCCCTTTCGACGCAGAGCAGGAGGCGCAGCGAACTGCCCGACAACACTACTCGTCAGTCACTTCCGTTGCCTTCCTATAACTGGGTCTCAGGTGCAGAATATTTCCGGTTAGATCTCCAACTCGTCTACTTCTTGCTTGACTTCTCTTCCTCTTTCTTCCTAAACTGCTATGTACAGGTATCCAGATGCGGCGATTCGGCTCCGAATAGCAGCATCACCTGGCGGGCGGCCTGGAGTCGAGGGTCTGCTCGGCCCCAGAGTTTGGAGTCTCATGGGCGACACCGGCCAGGCCAGCGGTGCGCCAGAGTCATCAAACGGCTCCGCGTCCGGTGCGCGCTCCCGATGGGGAGGGCAGCGGCGTGACGCCGGGGTACCCGCGGATGCCGCCGTCCGCCAGGCCCTGGATGTCCTGTACCAGGCGCATTACCGATCGCTTGTCCGGCTGGCGGCGCTGCTGACAGGCGACGCGTTGCTGGCCGAGGAGGTAGTCGCCGACTCGCTCGTGGCCATGATCAACGGGCCGCTAGGCCTGCGCATGCAGGAGCACGCCCAATTCCTCCTCCGGCAGCAAGTGGTGATCAGATCCCGTCGCGTCGCGCATATCCGCGCGACTCTGGCCGCGGACCGTCCCAGCTGTCAGGAACCCGGCGGCCGCGACCCAGTCCCGGAATGGGCGGCCTCGCCGGTAGTCCACCTACTCGAGTCGCTACCGGCCAGCCAGCGGGAGGCGGTTGTGCTGAGGCACTATCTCGACCTCACCGACAAGGAGGCCGCAGCGCTCATGGGAGCCAGCCTGCGGGCAGTGCGGCGCAACCTGACGAGCGCCGGCGAAACACTCCAGACGTACCTGTCCGACGGCCCGGAAGCCTGTCAGAGCTAGAGTCCGAATCGATAGCATGCACGCCGCGGCGCCGCTCCGCGACCGGGCCGCGAAACGCACTTCGCGACTCTGCCGGCCCTGACACGATGGACTTCATGGCGAATACCAGACGCCCCAAGCCAGCGACTGCGACTCGCTCGCTCAGGGCCGTTCCCGACGACGCGGCAGCCAGCGTCGAGCGGCCCCCACCATGGGACAGCCGGGACCGCGGCGAGGTGGCCAGGCTCGGTCAGGCCTTCGCAGCGACCGGTGCCCCTGACGAGGCGCTGCAGCTCATCGCGGGCGCGCAGAGCATCGACGATGCGATGGAGCAATTGGCCGCGGCAGGCCTGCTGCCCTCGGAGGAGGAGTCCCGCAGGGGACTGATTTCTTGGTTCACGCCGCTGCTCGAACCTGGCTGCGATCAGCTGGACGCCGACCTCCTCGGCTCCTCGTTCCTCGGCATGATGCGCGCGGCTTGCGCTGACTATCCGGACCAGGGCGAGGAGGACCTCCCTGCCGTGCTGCGCCAGCTGATCTTGCAGCTGCGCCGCGACCAGAGTCCCGAGGTGCTCGCCATGATGCGGGTGCTCGCGGCCGTAGGGCCCGCCGAAATCAGGTCCGCTGCTGCAGACGCGGCGGACAAGCTGGTCGCGGCCGGGCTGGCCGACCTGCCGTGGGCCGAAGGTCTGGGAGCTCCGCAACCAGGACCGTGTTTCGGCTACGGCGACGACTTGGGTGAGCAGCTGTCGGTAGTGATCAGCTTTAGGTACGGCCGGAAGCCGCACGCCGTGGCCGTCCTGATCGACAACGTGCTCGGCGGCGGGATCAAGGACTGCTGGGTGACCGACAGGACCCCCGACTCAATCCGGAATAAGTGCCGGGCAGCAGCGCGCGAGCCAGGGCTTGAGTTCTTCGATCTCGAAGGTGCACAGGCTAGGGCCATCCTGGAGCAGGCATCGGCCAGGCAGCCGTGCCCGGAGCAGCCCGACCAGGTTGAAGACGTCGGCGAGAACATGGACCTGCTGCTCTCGCGGCTCGCGCTGCTGCCCGAAGCCGGGTCGGGCTCGACGCCGGGCGGCGGACTCACCCAGGCGGCCAAAGCCACCGCGACCAGGAAGGCAGCGGCTCGCAAAACTGCCAAGGCGGACAGGAGTGCGGGCGCAGGCGCGAGGGCAGCGTCAAGCAGCAGCGTCCATCGGGTCAAGGTCACGCTGCGAGGGACCAAGCCGCCGATCTGGCGGCGCTTCGAGGTACCGTCCGAGCTGACCTTGAGCCAGTTGCATACCGTGATCCAGCGCGGCTTTGGCTGGCAGGGCGGCCACATGTGGCTCTTCGAGACGCCCGCAGGCGAATTCGGCGTGCCCGACGCCGACCTCGGCTTTCGCAATGCTGCATCGCAGCGGCTGTCGGCCGTCGCGGCCGCAAGTCGCGATCGCCTTCGGTACGAGTACGACTTCGGCGACAGCTGGGAGCACGACATCGTGGTCGAGCAGGTCCTCCCCGCCGAGCCAGGGATCGCGTATCCGCGGTGCACGGGCGGCAAGCGCGCCTGCCCGCCAGAGGACTGCGGCGGGGTCTGGGGCTACTACGAGTTGCTGGAGGTCCTGGCCGACTCGTCCTGCGACGAGCACGCGGAGCGCCTGGACTGGCTCGGCCTGGAATCGGCCGCGGATTTCGATCCGGCCAGCTTCGATCAGGACGCGGCCAACCTGGCCCTGGCGCCGACCGCGAAGGTGCTGGTCCGCCGGGTAGAAGGATTGCTGTAGCGCCTGATCAGCAGAGGCCCCGGCCTGGCGTGCGACGGTTCGACCCGGCGACCCCGTTCCCTGCCTTGACGGTATTAGCAGGGAACGGGGCCGGGGGGCGGACTGCCGCCACATTCGGCTCGTCGTCCGGGTGGCTGGCTACAGTTTGACGTGGGCTTTTGCGGTGATGGTCTGCTCGTTCACGACGGGGGTCACGTTGGGGTTGCAGGCGCCCTTGGAGCGGCGGGCGATGAACTGCTCGCTGATTACGGCCTTGCCCGACCCGCTGATGCCCTTGTACTTGCCGGTGCCGTCGCCGATCGTAAAGCGAGCGGTCCCTTCGAACACCGCCAGGCAGGTCTTCTGGTTGAGCTGCTCCTTGATGACGTGGACCTGCCCGCCGTGGTGCACCTTGAAGGTGCCGCCAGGGAGCCTCACCAGGTCGGTGGTGTTGCCGGAGATGTCGGTGCCGCCGGCGGTGAACACCCCGGTCGCGATCACGGCGTACTTGCTGGCGCTTGGCTGAGTGGTCATCAGGTAGATGTGCTCGGTCCCCGATGCGGCCGGGCCGGCCGGGCGGGCGCTCGCTGACGCCAGTCCCGCGCCGCCGACAAGCATGGTTGCGGCAGCCCCGCTGGCGAGTACGGCGATGGTCTTGCGCATTGCTGTCTCCCTTTCCTGGAGATCTTCTGGCTGACTTCCCCGTGTGCTCGTTATTGCCCGAGGAGCTCTGGCCTTCGACTGGTTCCACCGTGCCTGGCCACCGCGTCGGTCACCACACATGCCGGCCCACAGGAGAACCCACAGGTTTGGGGCTGGAAGGGCTAGGCCCGCGCCGTTCCGCGGCTGTCGAAGATCATGGCCCGCTGCAAGGCCGCAGCCCGGAGGTCTTCAGGAATCTCGACCGGGCCGCCAAGGCCGCCAGCATTGACACCCGCCTGCGCGGCTTCCTCGACCACTCCGCCGACCAGGATGGCCAGTTCCGGCGTGCGGCGGAAAGCGACGCGCGGCGGACGAACCAGTCCGATTCGTATGGTTCGTCAGGCGCTGGGAACCCGGTCCGGCGGAAAGCCGCCGGTCGCGATCGGGCCCCATCGATCGACAGTGATCCGGATCAGCGACTTACCCTGCCGCCGCATGGCCTGGCGGTACTCGTTCCAGTCGGGATGCTCGCCTGCTATGCAGCGGAAGTACTCCACCAGCGCCTCTTCCGCCTCGGCGTCGGGCATGTCCAGCACCTCGGCGACGCCATCCACCTGAACGTAAGGACCGTCCCACTCATCGGAGTGGATCAGGACGGTAACGGCAGGATCCCGACGCAGGTTGACGGCCTTTGCCCGGTCTGGATAGGTCGAGATCACGATTCGCTGCGCACTGTCAACGCCCGCTGTCACCGGCGAGATTTGCGGCCGGCCATCGCGCCGGGTGGTGACCAGGCTGACCCGGTGCCGCGCCCGCGCGAAGTCAATGAGCTGGTCGCGGCCGACCCGCTCGGCCGTGGCGATCTTCGGCATCCTCTGACTATAGACACGCATGCTGGACGGCAAGGAGGTCACCCGCTAGCTCCGCCGCAAGGCCACGCGCCTTCCCGGCAGCGGCGAAGGCCGTCAGCCCCGAGCCGCCGCGCCCCGAGCCGGTGCGCGGGTCACGCGGCGTGGGCCGAAGGCGAAGCCCGCAAGCCGAGGACAGGCTGTATGCCGGCGCAGTCGGTGACAGCGCGGCTAGGTGTGTGGCGTTGCTATGGCCATCGCCATCGCCATCGCCATAGCAACGGCACACACCCGCAGATGCGGGTCCATCCCCGGCTGGCGGAACGGCGGCTCAGCCGGGCGGCTCGCTGACGGACGGGCCTTCTCCGGTGCCGGGAGCGGCGCTCTGGGCTCGGCCCTTGGCGTTCATCGCGTCCGCGGCTGCCCGGGCCAGAACCTCGTATTCATCCAGGGTCAAATCATGCCGATAATAAGCGGCGAGCACGTCGTCGAACGATCCAGGAACGTAGGGGTCGGGATCTTCCAGCACACGAGCGGCCATCTCGAAGTCGGTCTGGCGCCGCGGGCTTGGCCCATCCGGCCAGCTGCGCTCGCGGAACCGCCGCGCGACCTCGTCCAGGCTCATGGTCCCGGCCCGCAGCGCGGCGATCAGTTCCGTGACTTCGCTGCTCATCTTGGTGCCTCCTCCGCCTCATCGTGCAGGGGCTTGCCGTCATCGACAAGCAGGGCATCGCCGCCGTCGACAGAGTTGTCGTACAGGCGCCAGTAATCAAGTCCGGACTTGATCTGCTCGAACGCCCTGCGGTTTGTGCTGCCGCAATCCGGGTCCGCCTGGGCCCTGATCACCTCGGGCGGATATGCACCGGCCGCCGAGCCCCCGGCCGGCCAGGAACTCCTCGTGGTCCTGGCGGTGGCGAGCGTCAGCGCGGCGGACGCTCACCTCGATCGGGATGTCGACGAAGATCCCCTCGACATTGGTGTAACCAGCCGCCCGCAGGTCGGTGATCCGCCGCTGCGTCGTGTCCGCCGACGACATGGTGATGTCCCAGATCACGTTCTTCCCATCGGCATAAGCCCGCTGCGCAAGATGTTTGGCGATGAGCGAGGACTCCTCGTGGACCAGGTCGGTGGCCTCCATCGGGGTCAGGCCCTTGACCTCGGGCACCATACCGCGGCTCGCCATAACCTCCTTGATGCCGTCCGGGTTGATCATCAGGTATCGGGACAGGTCGATCCCTGCCTGCCCGGTGAGAACGGTCGTCTTACCCGCGCCCGGCAGTCCGCCTGCCACAATCGCCCTGCCTTCGCACGGCACCGCAGCGGACTCGGCGTACAGGTCGTTGACGATCTTTTCCTGAAGAGCGACACGCTCGCGCGACCAGATCTTTTGACCGTCGTCGGTGGTGTGCTGGCGGTCGGATTCCAGGCCGGCCTTTTTGGCGTCCGCGAGCGTGGCCTGCACCTCTTTGGTGCGCTCAGCATGCTGGGCGTCGGTCGGCAGCCTGACTCGCTCGGCCAAGCCGACCTCGGCCAGATCGGTGTCAGAGTCGCTGGGCTTGTCCCGACGGCGCTCACCGGCGTCGGGCAGCGCATCGTCGCCGCGGCGCTCCGGCTGGTCCGATAACCGGGCTCGGCCTTCGGCATACCCGGGCGCGGATGGGTGTGCGGCCGCCAGGACGGCAAGCCTGCGGCTGAGGTCGCCGGCCTCGGACCTGCTGGCCGACCGGGGGAGGTCAGCGTCCGGCGAGTTCCTGTCCGGCAGGTCTGTGCTCGCCACGGGCGTGACTACCTCCACGTTTACTGGCACGCCGGATAAATAGGCTAGCTTCTACCGTAGGGCGACTCGTGTGGATCAGCAGTCGTTTGCGGCCGAGCTACGCGTGCGAGCAGAGCGGATCCGGGCGCTAGGGCGCGGTCGAAGCAGGCCGCTCCGCTACTCGCCACGAACAGTTCCACAACGTGCGCTTCTCCTTCATCAGCTGCTACCCGGCCCGAATGACCGCGAAGTGGCCTCATGATGACATTCAAGCGGCGATGATTCTACGTACTAAGGCGCAAGTCGTGGGGGGAGCGCTTGTGGCGGAAGAGGTATCAACAGCGCCAGAGACTGACGACGCAAAGCTCCTCAACATGGTGCGAGCGGGCGATGCCCGGGCGTTCGAAGTGCTTCGCGAGCGGCACGGCAAGGCCGCGAAACGCCTAGCCCGCGATCTGGTCGTATCGCCCGCGGAGACCGAGGACGTAGTAACCGAGACGTTCAGCCGCGTGCTTGACGCCGTGCGCCGCGGCGGCGGGCCGAGTGATGGGTTCCGCCCGTATCTGCTGACTGCGGTTCGGCGCGTGTGCGATGCCCGGTCCCGCAGGCAGCGAGCTCAGGTCCCGGCAGAGCAGCCGATTTCCGATCCTGGCCTGCCGCTTCTTGACCCCGCCATGGCCAGCCTGGCGAATGCGCAAGTCGTTCGGGCCTACCTGTCGCTGCCTGAGCGCTGGAGCGCCGTGCTGTGGCACACCGAAATCGAGCAGGAGAACCCGGCCGACGTAGCGCCGCTGTTCGCGCTCAGCCTGACTGGCCTCGCGGCGCTTGAGCGCCGCGCCAGGGAGGGCCTCAGGCAGGCATATCTGAAGCTGTACGTCGCCCGTGTCACCCGGCCAGAATGCAGGCCGGTAGCCGAGCGACTAGGCGTCTTCCTCCGGTACGCGATGTCGGCGCCTGAAACAGCCGAGGTGGCTTCGCACCTGGACGAATGTGACGAGTGCCGTCTTGCATATTCTGAGCTCGCTGACATCGGAGCCACCCTGCGCAGCCAGGTCGCGCCGGTTTTCCTGGGCGGGGCGGCCGCCTCTTACCTGTCCTCTCCCCGACACGGCATCGATTTCGGCCCTATGGGTGACACCGTAAGCACTGAGGCCGCGGAGCCATATCGCCTCCCTGCCGATGCGGCGGCCGCGATGGGTGCGGGCGCGGTCAGCCAGGCTGACGCGCCAGGCCAGCCCGGCGTCGGGCGCGTACGGCGCGGTCCGGCCTGGCTGAGGCACTGGTCCGGGCGGCAACGCTGGCTAGCGGCCATCAGCTGCGCAGTCCTGATTCTCGCGAGCGCGGCGATCGCGGTCGCCGTGACTGGACACAAGACTGGGCCTCAGTCCCGCGCCGAGGCGGCGGCGGACGGTCGGCAGAAGACGACCACGCACTCCGCTGAGCCCACCCTTGGCCCAGCGTCACCGACCAGCCGGTCGAGTGCCTCGTCGAGCGCTGCGGGCAACACATCGATAGCTCCATCGACAGCGGATCCCAGCACGGGCTCGTCGCCAGGCCTTCCGACCGCGACTCCAGCACCCTCGCCGACAGCAAGTCAATCGCCGGGGGTCCAGCTGGCAGCGACAGTCGACGTCTACGGCGGCGGATTCGGAGGCGTCCAGGTGGCCTTCAGCGTGACCGACACCGGCAGCGCTGCGACGGGTGAGCTGACCGCCGTCATCACCCTGCCGTCAGGAAGCTCGCTGGCCGGTGGCGGGTTCCGCCATCGTCACCATCACGACGACGGCTGGACGTGCCAGCCAACTGCTTCGGGGGCTAGCTGTCAGCACGCCGCTGAGTCGGCGGACCAGTCCGCGCAGGGCACGATTCAGGTGCAGGTCAGCGGCCCGGCGGCCTGCGGACAGGCTGTACAGCTCACGGCGACCAGCGGTAGCGCATCCGCCAGCGCGCAGTCGCCAGAGACTATTCAGTGCTGATCAGGCCCTCCCCCGTCGAGCGAGCCGCGATGAGCTAGCCGGCCCGCTTGTATGCGCGGACGGCGAGCGGTCCGAATACCACGAAGATCCCGACTAGCCAGACGATGCTCTTCCACAGGTTCGCCTCGATCGGGCCCCCGAGGGCGAGCGCTCGCATGGTGTTGACGATATAGGTGACCGGCTGGTTGTTGGCGAAGGCCTGCAGCACGCCGGGCATCGACTGGATCGGCACGAACGCTGAGCTGAGGAACGTGAGCGGGAACAGCCAGATCAGCCCGAACGCCTGCACCGATTCCTCATCGCCGATGGCCAGCCCGGTGAATGCGGAGATCACGCAGATCGACAGCCCGAACACGGTGGCGAGGACAATCATAAGGACCGCGGGGATCGCGCCGTTCTGGAACCGGAAGTCGACCGCGTATCCGACTCCGACGACGATCAGGATGGTGATGAGCATCCGCCCGGTGTCCGCCACCAGGCGGCCGGCGAGCACCGCCGACCGGGCCATCGGCATGGACTTCAGCCGGTCGATCACGCCCTTCTTCAGCTCCTGCGCCAGCGCGATGGCCGTACCGAACGTCGCGAACGCCGCAGTCTGCGCGATAATCCCGGGCATCAGGAAGTTGACGTAGCCGCCAGGAACGCCGGGAACCGAGATGGCGCCGCCGAATACGTAGCGGAACAGCAGCACGAACATCACCGGCTGGATCACGGTGAACACGAGATAGGCGGGCACTCGAGTCCAGACCAGCAGGTTGCGCCGGGTGATCGTGAGCGTGTCGCTGACGGCCCAGCGACTGCGGATCAGCAGGCCCGGATCCTCGGGAAGGACCCCGGTCGCGGTAGCGGTGGTCATGACACATCCTTCTGGCTGTCCTTACCGACGCGCTTCCCGCGGCGGCGCCCGCGCTTGTCCGGCAGGGCTTCCTCTTCCGCGGCGTGCCCGGTCAGCACGAGGAACACGTCGTCAAGAGACGGCCGCCGCAGCGCGAGGCCCTGCGTCCGCACTCCAGCCGCATCGAGCCCGCGGACCGCTTCGATGAGCGCGTCCGAGCCGCGGCCGCCGACGCCGACGCTGACCACGCTTGTCTCCTTGTCCGCGTGCGGCTCGGCCTCGCCGACTCGCGCGATCGCCGTGACCGCGTCGCTGATCCTTTCGCGGTCCGGCACGGTGAACTCAAGGACATCCCCGCCGACCCGGCTCTTGAGTTCCTCGGCCGTTCCGGCCGCGATGACGAGGCCGTGGTCGATAACGACGATCTCGTCCGCAAGTTCGTCGGCCTCGTCGAGGTACTGGGTCGTGAGCAGGAGCGTCGTCCCGCCCTCGACCAGCGACCGGATGATGTCCCACATCCCCAGCCTCGAGCGCGGGTCCAGACCGGTCGTGGGCTCGTCCAGGAACAGGACCTGGGGCCTGCCGACCAGGCTGGCGGCCAGATCGAGGCGGCGCTGCATGCCGCCGGAATAGTTCTTGGCTGGCCTGTCAGCGGCGTCGATGAGGTCGAATTGCTCCAGCAGTTCGACGGCTCGGCTGCGTGCGGTGGGCCAGCTCAGGTGAAATAGCCGACCGACAATCTCCAGGTTCTCCCGGCCGGTGAGCTCCTCCTGGATGGCTGCCGACTGCCCGGAAAGCCCGATCACGCGACGGACTGCGGCTGCCTGATGCACGACGTCTCGGCCGTCCACCAGGGCCCGGCCTTTGTCCGGCCGCAGCAGCGTGGTCAGGATGCGCACCGCGGTTGTCTTGCCGGCCCCGTTCGGGCCCAGGACGCCGAGCACCGTACCGCGCGGCACGACAAGGTCGATGCCTCGCAGCGCATGCACATCGCCGAACGACTTCGTCAGGCCCTCGACGAGAATCGCCGGCCCCGAGTTGGTCTGTGACACCTGCACCCCTCCCGATTGGGCGTCCGCCCAACGAACCTACCGGCAGAGCACGTCTGGAGGCCAAATCAATAAACCCGATGGCATCGACGGCAGTCCGCCGGTCGTGACCCCGTTCCGTGCATTAAGGGCTTTCCGGCGGGACCTGGTTATCGCGGTCCGGCTCTCGGACCGAACCAGCCGCCCGGCCGCTGCCATCTGCCTGGTCCTCGCCTGTCGCCGGTATCGTCTCGAAGCTCTCCGTCGGCGCGAACGGCAGTGCTTCGACGAAGTTCCGCAACGCACCACCGCGGCACAGTCCGGTGTTGTGGCGAGCGGCGAGCCCGTGGGCTATCAGCACCTCGGCCTGGTCGGCGGCTGCCTCCGTGAACGGCACGTTCCATGGCCCGTGCTCGTCCAGGCGCCTAAGCATCGCGAACGGCAGCCAGACGCCGTCCAGTTCGACTCCGTACTCGACCACCATGCGCTTCTGGAGCTCGATGACGCTTACCCCGCTCTAGTTCGCCGCCCAAGCCATCGTGTCCACGATACGCAGGCCAGGAAGCCCCACCGCCGGGGAAGCCCGACCGCCGGGGAAGCCCGACCGCGAGGCGAGGCCGGACGGCTGCGCATCCGGATTAGCCGCGACGGCTCCACGTCGGTCCGACCGACAGCCAGTCTGCTTCCCAGCCCGCGAGCCTGCGCCTGTCCAGGATCCGCCGGCCGAGCAAGGTCATGATGGCCAGCAGCACGGCCAGGAACGCCAAGGCGACCAGTCGTGCCTCAAGGACTCGTTCGCCGCCTTGGGCCAACGTCAGCGGGGGCGTCTGCACGTCGCCGGCGCGGTTGAGCCACACGGTGACGGTGCTGCCCGCGACGGATCCGGCGGGCGCTGGGACATCGGCCGTCCGCTCCCGCCCGTCCGCGGTCCAGCGGGCCGGAGTCCAGGTCAGCCAGGTATTCGCGCCATGGTCGGACATTTCCGGCCCCGGCACGGCCTGAAGCAGGACGGCCTCGACCGGATGCCAAGACAGCTGGGCATGCCGAGTCGCGGCGTTGTCGGCGCGGACCCAGCTGCCGGTCGTCACCAGGACCAGCGGGCACAGTGCTAGGAATGCGACGATCGCGGCGGGCAGCAGCCATGCGTCAATCAGGTCCGAGCGCCGGCGCAGCGGATTGCCGTCGCGACCGAATCGGCGAGTAAGTCTCATCCACAACGTTGTGGGCGCTGTCATACCGTTCACCCCATCGCAGCTAAGCCGCAGCTCTGCGGCCGCCCGGATGGATTGTCTCTCCCCAGCTCAGCGCCCGCTATACCTAACTGGCCCCAGGAGGTTGGTAACGGTGCCCAGGAGATTGGCAACGGTGCCAAGGAGGTTTACCGGCACCAATGAGGCGGCCACGGCTGAGCCGGGAAGGGTGATCCAGTTATCGTGGAGCGCTGCCCGGCAGCCGATGCGATGACTAGCCCTTGCAGAAAGCGGCAATGTCGCGCGCGGTGTCGCGGCTGATCTCGGGGCAGGCGATCGTGAAGATCTCGGTGCCGTGCATGGTGCCCATCACCTGCCGGCCCCGGGCGGGGATCCCGGCGCGGATCAGCAGGCGGTAGAAGTTGATGCCCTCGTCCCGCAGTGGATCGCACTCGTTGACGCTGATCACCGTCGGCGGGAACCCCTCGACGTCCGCCGTCGTCGCAAACGACGGCCAGGCCAGCGGATTGCGCTCGTTGAAGGCCTCGATCCCGTAGCCGACCGCGCCGCGGTTGTTGTGCAGGTCGAGCAGGATCCCGTTGTTCTGCGTCGAGGAGGGGCACTCCGGCGTCGGCCACTGGCCGGCGATGTACGGGCATAGCGCGTACAGGCCCTTGATGAGGCCAAGCTCACCGTCTTGCTTCAGCTTCAGGCCGACAGCGAGCGTCAGGTTGCCGCCGCCGCTCTCGCCCGCGACGATAATGCGGGCCGGGTCGATCCCCAGGTGGCCCGCACTGGCGACGACCCACTTCAGGCCGGACACGCAGTCGTTGAGGCCGGCCGGGAACGGTGCGACCTCGGGCACCGAGGAGGCCGCCACCGAGTTGCGGAAGTCCACCATCACGACAGCCACGCCGTTCGCCGCGATGATCTTGCCCCAGCCGCGGTACATGCCGTCATAGCACGACAGCGCGGCCATGCCACCGCCGTGGATGTAATAGACGCAGGCGACCGTCTCGTCGTTATCGGGGCGGATCACCTGCAGGTTGATGGTGTTGCCGTCCGGCGCCGAGACGACCTTCTCGGTGTGCACGCGCAGGCCGGCGGACGGGGCAGCTTCCTCGGTATCGCACAAATCCATGAACGAGCGGAACAGTTCGGCCTGCTGGCGTGCGGCCTCGGAGTTGGCTTCGGCCAGCAGCGTCTCGCGACTGTCCACGTCGCCCTGGCCCTCCATAGGAATGCCGGCCAGCAGCGCCTTGAGCCGAGGGTCGAGCCGGATGTCAGCTGCGAAGTCGTACGGCATGGTGAAGCTCTCCTCCCCACCGCGGGCTTGGCCCGCTGATGACGTCTCGCGTCTATGTCCTGGACATTAACCCCAACCTGCCCGAAAGTCACCAGCGCGGGGTTCGCCGGAATAGCCCCCGTTCCCGCCAAGAGAAGGATCAGAGCGGAACGGGGTGTGACCACGGCATCCGCACGAAGGCACGCTCGCCCCGCTCGCAGCCCATGAGGACCGCCAGCATGCCCCCGCCACGGCGCCGCGGCCAGCGAATCCTGTGAGTACTCCTGTGGGCCGGCACGTGTGGTGATCACCGTAGGCCCCGGCCACTGTGGAGTGCACCGCAAGCGCGGTGCCTCGCCGGTGCCCGTCAAGCACGGCGAGTCTCACGTGAGGAGAACTACATGTCGCAGCGGCAAACCGGCCGGGAACCGGCCCTGACCTCCAACCACTCGCGCGCCATAAGCCGGGCCCTGACCTCCAACCACTCGCGGGCCATCGCGGCCTCGGTTCGCGCCCTGACCGGCTAGGAATGGTGGCGGCTCTCGTGTCCGGCAGGTCATTTCCCGCATCAAAAGAGGGCCCGGCTAACGCGGACCCGAGCATCGCCGCCAAGGCGCTGATCCTGCGGGACGAGGCGCTGGCCGAGCTGGACGACGGCGATGGCGAGGTAGCACTCGCCATCGCCTGCGCGGGACTGGCCACGCTGGAGGCGACAGGACTGGCGGGCGGCATCGACGCCGCCGCCCTGCTCGTCGCGATGGCGGAGATCCAGGAGGCAACGAGCCGTTTCGACGAAGCCGCTGCCACCGCTGCCGCGGCGATCGCCATCCTGGACGGCGTCCTGTCGAGGGGGCAGGACGACGACAGCCTGCTGCTGTGGTGCCAGGCGCAGGAACGCCTGGCCGGACTGGAGCGGATGGCCGGAAAGTTCGGGACCGCCGCGGCCCGGCTAGCCGCCGCGGCTGACCGCGCGTCGTCTGTGCTCGGCGAGACGTCGCGGGCGGTAGTGTCCGCGGCGAACGCACTGGGAATGGTGCACAAGTACGCGGGCGACTTCGACGCGGCCGAGGCTGCCTACCACCGGGCTCTGGCCGCTGCCGACAGCGGAGCTGGCGCCGATCCGCTCATACTCGCCGGGCTGCTGCATAACCTCGGCGGCCTGGCGCACTCACGGGGCGACTTCGCCGCCGGGATCCCGCTCGCTGAGCTGGGCCTCGCGCTACGGACCGAAGGGCTTGGCGCCGATCACCCGGATGTAGCTCGTGACCTGAACGCCCTGGGCGCGCTGTATCACGCCGCGGGTCGCCTCGGTGACGCCGCGAATGCCTACCGCCGAGCCCTCGCTGTATTCGAGAACCGGCACGGGCCGGAGCATTTCGAGGTCGCGATGACCTGCGCCAACATCGCGGTCCTTGAGGGTGATCAGGGGAACTGGCCAGCGGCCGAGTCGCTCGGGCGGCGGTCGCTGCGGATCCTGGGAGCGATCCTCGGGCCACAGGACGCCGAGGTCGGCCTGACTTTGCTGAACCTGGCGGTGGCAGTCTCGAGCCAGGGCCGCAACGAGGAGGCGGCCGATCTGACGGCCCGCGCCGCGGCGATCCTGCAGTCCCGGCTCCCACGCGACCACCCGCATGTGATGGCAGCCGACGATGCCCTGGAGCGCTTTGGGGCACCGCAATGAGACTTTTCTCCCGGTCGCGCCGCCACCGGCCAGGGCTGCTCCCGGTGCTGCCGCGGCCGGCCTGGGTGGTGCTCGGCGGCGACTTCGTGTCCGCCATCGGCAGCGGGCTGACACTGCCGTGCCTTTTCATCTACGCGCACCAGGTCCGCGGGCTGAGCTACGCTGCGGCGGGTCTCGTCGTCGCCACGATCGCCCTGGCCTCGCTCGTCGGCAATCCGGTCGGCGGAGCCGTGGCCGACCGATGGACACCGCGGCGGGCACTGATGGCGGGCCTGGTCGTGGCGGCCGCCGGCTCGGTCGCGCTGGCGCTGGCGCAGACCGCCTTGGCCCTGTTCGGGGCCGCTGGCCTGCTCGGCCTCGGGGTCTCGGTGATCTGGCCGGCCCAGGACACGCTCCTGGCCAGCCTGACCGGCCCGGCCGATCGGTCCGCCGTATTCTCCGTGCGGCACGCCTCGATGAACGCAGGGCTCGGCCTCGGCGCGCTTAGTGCGGCAGCCGTCGTGACCATTGCCCACCCCGACACATTCGTCGCGGTGTATGTCGCTGACGCGGTGTCCTTCCTGGCCTTCCTGCCGGTGCTGGCGCGGCTGCGGCCGGATGCGCCAGATGCTCGCGAGTTTCCGCCTCCCGTTAGGCGGGAGCGGACTGGATTCCGGGAGGTACTGCGGGACAAGGCGTTCCTGCGGGTGTGGGCACTGACAGCGCTCATCGTCACCGTGAGCTTCGGCCAGTCTCAGTCCAGCCTGGCCGGGTACGCGACCCGGCCTGGCGGCATCGACGCCCGCGGCTTGTGCCTGGCCTTCGGCGCCAACACGCTGACCGTGGTGGCCGCGCAGCTGTTCGTACTGCGACGACTCGCGGGCCGCCGCCGCACCACCGGAGCCGCGCTGGCGGCCATCGCCTGGGCGGTTACCTGGTCGGTGGTAATCGTCGGCGGCCACCTCGGCGGCGGTGCGGCGGCCGTGGTGGCGTTCGCCGCGGCCATGGCGATATTCGCCCTGGGCGAGAGCCTGCTGTCGCCGACGCTGCCCGCCATCATCAACGACCTCGCTCCGCCGGAGGCCGCCGGCCGCTACAACGGGCTCGGCGTCCTGGCGTTTACCATCGGCTTCCTCGCCGGGCAGGCCGGCGGCGCGGCCGCGCTCGGGGCCGGCTGGGGAACTGGCCTGTTTGCCGTCAGCATCCTTGCCTGCGCGGTCGCGGCCGTGGGTGCCCTCCGGCTCAGCCGCCATCTGCCGCCCGGCGCCAATCAGATCCCGGCGCGCGCCGCTGAGCCTGAGCGACCGTGCGCTGCCGCCCTGGCTCCGTCACCGCCGCAGCCGGTCGGCGCAGGCTGATTCTCTACCCCTGGTAAGAGCCGCGGTTCTACCTCCGGGCTGATGTGCGATTGCTCCGGCGCGACCACGCTGAATTAGAGAGGCAGCACTGGATAAAGGCGGAGGCACTCAGATGAGCGGCACACAGCACATAAGAGCATCGGATCGTGATCGTGAGCAGGTGGTCACCCGCCTGCGCGGCGCGGTAGGGGACGGCCGCCTCACGATGGACGAGTACATGGAACGCATGGAGCACGCGTACCAGGCGGTGACATACGGCGACCTCGCCGCGCTCTACGCCGACCTGCCGGCAGGTGCGCCCATTGCCGAGGTGCCGAGGATCGGCGAGCAAGAACCTGCTCCGCTTGCGGTCACGCCGCGGGCTCGCGCGTCCTGGCGAGGCGCCTTGGCGGGGCTGCCATGTGTGCTCAAGGTCTTGTGGGGGATCTGGCTGACCGCCGTGCTGATCAATGTTGTGGTCTGGGTGCTGGTGACCGCCACTACCGGTCATCTTGCCTACCCGTGGCCGCTTTGGGTCGCCGGGCCGTACGGGGCCGCGCTGCTAGCCATGTCGGCCGCC
This sequence comes from uncultured Actinomycetota bacterium, assembly GCA_963719765.1. Lineage (GTDB taxonomy): Bacteria > Actinomycetota > Actinomycetes > Streptosporangiales > Streptosporangiaceae > JAJYUU01. Next base: position 191,442 of record CAVRCW010000004.1, on the reverse strand, counting down.
GTTATCTTGTTCCGCGGCACCAGGAAGGTGCCACCGCGCCTGCCCGCGTTTCCGCGGAAACGCTAGTCGTCGCCCACCCGTCGTAGCATCCAAGACATGATCCGCGAGGCGGGCACGCCATGTCCCGAATTCTCGGCGGGATGGGTCCGCTGGGCGGTTCTGGGGGTACTGGCTGCGCTGGTCGGGATCGGGCTCGCGTCGCTAAGGCCCAGTCCGCTGGCCGCGGCCGTGGCGGCTGCGGCCGCGATCGGTGCCGGTGCGCTGCTCGTCTGGCAGCCACGGCGTCCATACCTGTTCGCTAGCTCGGCTCTCGCCACCGCCGGCGTAGCTGTTCTCGGGCACGGTAATGCGGCCGATCTCGGGTGGTTCGCCGTGTGCGTGATCGGCTTCTGGTACGCACTCATCGGAGAACGCCGTGACGTCCTGGTGTACTGGGCCGGCACGCTAATCCTGTTCGCGATCGAGTGGGTGTTGGTCTACGCCAATCCTGGCTGGGGCGCCTGGATGGCGGGCAGCACGCTCGCCGTCGCGGCGGGCTTGCTGGTCCGGCATGAGCGCGATCTGGTGGCTCAGCTCAGGCAAGCCCAGGCGGGCCTGGCCGAACGGGCGCGAGCGGAGGAACGCAACCGCATCGCCCGCGAACTCCACGACGTCATCGCGCACACCCTGACGGTGTCGCTGCTGCATGTCACGAGCGCACGGCTGGCTGTCGAGCACGACCTGGACGACGCCGCGCGCTGCCTGGCCGAGGCCGAGCGCCTGGGCCGGGCAAGCCTGGATGAGGTCCGGATGGCCGTCGGGATGCTGCACCAGGACGCGGATGCCGCCCGGACAGCGCCGCTGCCCGGTGCGGCCGGCCTCCCGACCCTGATCGAGCAGTTCCGGTCCGCCGGCGCCGACGCTGCGTTCACCGTCGACGGGGACACCGGACGGCTGCCGGCCACGACCGGCCTCGCGCTGTACCGGATCCTTCAGGAGGCACTCACCAATGCGATCAAGCACGCGCCCGGAGCGCACAGCGCAGTTCGCCTCACCGTCGGCGCCGACGACGTACGGCTGGCGGTCGACACCGCGGCAAAGCCAGGCACCGGCAGCGGGTTCGGCGTGCTGAACATGCGCGAGCGGGCTGAGTCGCTGGGCGGCCAGTGCACGGCAGGCCCGGGGGGCAGCGGCTGGCTGGTGCTCGCCACGTTCCCCCTCAGTGCGAGCCGTCGGCGGGACGACGCGAGGTGATCCGGGTCCTGCTGGTCGACGACCAGGAACTGGTGCGGACCGGGCTGCGCGGCATCCTGCGCACCCAGTTCGGTTTCGACGTCGTCGGCGAATGCGGCGATGGCAGCGAGGTCATCGAGGCGGTTGAGTCGCTGGCGCCTGACGTGGTCCTGATGGATGTGCGGATGCCGTTGATCGACGGGGTGCAGGCGACCCGCCAACTGCGCGGCCGGGACGGCAGCCCGCCGGTGCTGGCGCTGACTACCTTCGACGATGACGAGGTGCTGGCCGGCGTGCTGCGGGCAGGAGCGTCCGGCTTCATCCTCAAGGGTGTGCCGGCCGAGGACCTGCAGCGCGCGGTCCGCGTAGTGGCTGACGGCGGTGCCTGGCTCGATCCCGCCGTTACCGGCAGGGTCCTGGCCATCTACCGGTCCGCTGCGCCCGCACCCGCTACGCGGGATCCCAGCCTCGATTCGCTGACAGGCCGCGAGCGCGAGGTGCTGGCCCTCATCGGCCAGGGCAAGACAAACGCAGAGATTGGCGCCGAACTCTTCGTCGGCGAAGGAACTGTCAAGACTCACATCAACCACGTATTCGCCAAGCTGCAGTTGCGCGACCGCGCCGCGGCGGTGGTCTACGCATTCGACCACGACCTGGTCTCCCCGGCGCCGGACCGTCACAGCGAGTAGCCAGCTACCGAAGCCAGCCGGGCTTCAGGATTGCATGCTGTCCAGCCCGCCATCTCAATGTGTTTCCAGCCCGGCCGCGGTTTCCGCCGAATCACGCCTGTATGCAATCGCCGAGAACCTCTGCCGCCTCCGGTAACCTCCAGTTGCGTCCAATCTTATTTTAGGTTCTGTGCTAACCTGGAATAAGGAGGAGTCGTGGCGAAAGTTGTCAGGAAACACTGGATCACTGATGCAGATACTGGCCTGGCTCGGCGCGACCGGCGGTCATGCGACTACGAGGCCTACGTTCCCGACACCCTAGCTGGCCGGGAGCTTGTCCTCAGCGGCGAAACAGCAGCGGACGTCGCTGATGCCGAGCGGGCGATCGCACTGTTTGACGCTCAGGCGTCAACGCTGGTCGACACCGAGGCACTCGCGCGGATCTTGCTGCGCGCTGAGAGCGTCGCATCGTCGCGGATTGAAGGCCTCGAGGTAGGTGCCCGGCGTCTGCTCCGAGCTGAGGCGGCAATCGAGCTTGGGCAACAACCGGCCGACGTCACGGCGGCCGAGGTCCTGGGCAACATTGACGCGATGGCGACGGCGATCCGGAACATCGGCCCGGCCGACCCGATAACGGTCGACCGTCTGCTGAACTTCCATCGGCGCCTCCTTACCGGCACACGCTTGGGCGCGCACGCGGGCTCGATCCGGTCGGAGCAGAAATGGATCGGCGGAAGCAGCTACAACCCGTGCTCGGCCGCGTTCGTGCCCCCGCCGCCAGAATTCGTGCCAGATCTCCTGGACGACCTGTGCCGGTTCTGCAGCACCGAGTCGGTCCCGGCCATCGCGCAGGCTGCCATCGCGCATGCGCAGTTCGAGACCATCCACCCGTTCGTGGATGGCAACGGCCGCACGGGCCGGGCGCTCATCCACCTGATTCTGCGCCGCCGAGGGCTGGCGACGCGCGTCCTACCGCCCATCTCGCTCGTGCTCGCGACGTGGGCTGATGACTATGTCCTCGGTCTAGAGGCGACGAGATATCGCGGCCAAGCGGCGTCGTCAGCCGCTCGCGAAGGCCTCGACCGGTGGGTTGGGCGGTTCGCGGCCGCATGCCTGCGGGCCGTCGCCGATGCGGCCAGCTTCGAGGAACGATCCCGGCTGCTTCAAGAGTCGTGGCGGGCCCGGCTAGGTGCTGTCCGAGCGAACTCGGCGGCTGACGTCCTTCTCCGTGTGCTGCCAGGTGCCCCGATCGTGACCGTAACCTCGGCGGCGGGCCTGCTCGACCGATCGTTCAAGGCTGCTAACGACGGCATTGCGAAGCTGGTAGACGCGGGAATCTTGCGGCAGGTCAGCGTTGGCCGCCGCAACCGGGCCTTTGAAGCGCCCGAGGTCATCGAGGAGTTCACGGCACTGGAGCGGCAGCTCGCAAGCCCGAGGGGCGATACGCGGATTAGCGAGCCTTCGCGCCGAGTCCTGCGGGGCAGCTGAGTCGCGAACAGCCGAGTCGGCTGGACGGACCGCCCTCGACGGGCCTGACCTTAGACGCAGGGCGGACCGCTGGCGCCGCCGGGGCTATCGCGCCGACGGCCTCTGCGGTGCGCAATGATAGGCATGAATCTATGATTCGTGCCTGGGCTTGCTGCCAGCGCGAAAGGCCCCGCCCCGGCATGCGGAGGAGCCCGATGGCGATCACCCTCACCCAGATACGCGCATTCCTGGCGGTGAAGGCCACCGGCAGCGTGCACGTAGCGGCCGACCAGTTGCTGATCAGCCAGCCGTCCGTCTCGGCCGCAGTCTCCGCACTCGCGGCCGAGCTGGGGACGGCGCTCGTCGAACGGCATGGCCGCGGCGTACGGCTGACCGCGGCCGGGGAGGCGTTCGCTCCTTACGCGGCCCAGGTGCTCGGGCTACTCGAGCAGGGCAGATTCGCCGCTCTGGAAGCAGCTCACCCGGATAGCTCGAAGATCCGCCTCATCGCGGTCAACACCGCCGGCGAGTACCTCGTGCCGCCGCTGATCAGGGCCTACCGTCAGCTTCATCCGGGAATCAGCATCCTGCTGGAGGTGGCCAACCGCGCCACGGTGCTCGAGCGGCTGCAGTCCAGGCGCGCTGACATCGGCATAGGCGGCCGGCCGCAGGGCCGGAACCTGGCTGGCTACCCGTTCCTGGCTAACGAGCTGGTGGTCGTGGGCCGGGAGATTCCGGCCGACCTGGCTCAGGCCTCGTGGCTACTGCGCGAGGAGGGGTCGGGTACCCGGCTGGCCACCGAGCGCCTGCTCGCCGACCTTGATCTCGGCTCGCCGGAACTGCAGACGCTCGGGTCGAACGGCGCGATCAAGCACGGCCTGGCGGTCGGCCTGGGCATTACCTTGATCTCGCGTTTCGCCGTCAGCCGCGAACTGCGAGACGGGCAGCTGGTCGAGATCGGCGTGCCCGGCACGCCGCTTACGCGTCCCTGGCATGTCCTGTTTCCCCAGTCCGGACCGGAGCGCCCGGCCGTCCGCGCGTTCGGCGAGTTCCTCCGGTCTGACCAGGCTCACCAATTGATAAATAAATACCTATGACTCATCGGCAAATCTGGCCTTTTTTAAATGACTCGCTCCTTCTACGCTGCTGAATATGGCTACATTCGAAGCAGGGGTCCGCGAGTACCGCGAGATCTACTGGACGCCTGGCTACCAGCCGCGCGAGACCGACGTCCTCGCCGCGTTCCGGCTAATCCCGCAGCCGGACGTGGCTCCGGAGGAGGCTGCGGCCGCCGTGGCCGCCGAATCCTCGACCGCCACCTGGACCACCGTCTGGACCGACCATCTCACCACACTTGAGCGCTACAAGGCGCGGGTGTACGACCTTGAGCCGGTACCGGGCCGGGACAACCAGTACCTGGCCTACATCGCCTACCCGCTTGAGCTGTTCGAAGAGGGCTCGGTGACTAGCATGATGGCCTCGATTACCGGGAACGTCTTCGGCTTCAAGGCGCTGCGGGCACTGCGACTTGAGGACCTGCGGATCCCCGTCGCTTACGTCAAGACGTTCCAGGGCCCGCCGAACGGGATCCAGGTCGAGCGCGACAAGTTGAACAAGTACGGACGGCCGCTGCTCGGCGCCACGCTGAAGCCAAAGCTCGGCCTGTCGGCCAGGAACTATGGCCGCGCCTGCTTCGAGCTGCTGGCCGGAGGTCTCGACTTCACCAAGGACGACGAGAACATCACGTCGCAGCCGTTCATGCGCTGGGGCGACCGGTTCGAGTTCGTGATGGAGGCGGTGCGCAAGGCCGAGCAGGAGACTGGAGAGCGCAAGGGTCACTATCTCAACGTCACCGCTCCGGACTGTGAGCAGATGCTGGAACGGGCGGAGTTCGCCAAGCAACTCGGGTCGCCCATCATCATGCATGATTACCTGGTCGGCGGATTCTCGGCCCACCAGACGCTGTCCCACTGGTGCCGGCGAAACGGCATGCTGCTGCACGTACACCGTGCCCTGCACGCCGTCATCGACCGGCAGAAGGACCACGGCATCCACTTCCGGGTGCTGGCGAAGTGGCTGCGGCTGGCCGGCGGCGATCACCTGCACACCGGAACAGTGGTAGGCAAGCTCGAAGGCGACCGGGCGACGACACTCGGCGTGGTTGACCTGCTCCGCGAGGACTTCGTGCCCGCCGACCGCAGCCGCGGCATCTACTTCGACCAGGAGTGGGCGTCGCTGCCCGCGGTGCTGCCCGCCGCATCTGGTGGGATCCACGTATGGCACATGCCCGCTCTCGTCGACATCTTCGGTGATGACTCGGTCCTGCAGTTCGGCGGTGGCTCCGCCGGGCACCCGCAGGGCAGCCGGGCCGGAGCGACAGCCAACCGGGTCGCGCTCGAGGCGTGCGTACAGGCCCGCAACGAGGGCCGCGACCTGGCTATCGAGGGCACGGAGATCCTCGAGCGGGCGGCACAGCGGTCCACCGAGCTCGCCGCCGCGCTTGACACGTGGCGCGAGATCAAGTTCGACTTTGAGTCCGTCGACACACCGGATGTGATGCCGGCATGAAGCTAGAGACCTTCTCCTACCTGCCCAGGCTGTCCGCCGTTGAGGTTGAGCGGCAGGTCCGCTCGATCCTGGGCCGCCGCCTGATGGTCGGCATCGAGTTCACGACGGTGCCTGACCCACGCGACCATTACTGGACAATGTGGAAGCTTCCGCTGTTCTCCACTGAGGACGCAGCAGCGGTACTGGCCGAGCTCGAGGCGTGCCGGCAGGCTCACCCGGACGCCTACATCAAGATCAACGGCTACGACGCGGTTCGGCAGGGCCAGGTCGTGTCGTTCGTCGCGATCCGGCCGGAACGAGGCACGTGATGCCCCGGCCGATCATTCTCAGCATCGCGGGCGACTCCGGGTCGGGAAAGACCACGATCACCCGCGGCGTCGTCCGCGTGCTCGGGGAGGAGCGGGTCACCCACTTCTGCGCCGACGACTATCACCGCTATGACCGGCGCCAGCGCGCCGAGCGGGGCATCACCCCGCTCGACCCGGAGTGCAACTATATCGACGTGCTGACCCAGGACGTCCGGCACCTGCGGCAGAACGACGCCATCCTCAAGCCGGTCTACCAGCACGCCGACGGCACCTTCGGGCCGCCGGTTTACCTCAAGCCGGCCCGCTTCGTCATAGCAGAGGGTCTGCTGGTCAACCACACGCCTGAGCTACGCGAGATGTTCGACGTCCGCGTCTACCTGAATCCGCCGGAGGAGATTCGCCGGCGCTGGAAGGTGGCCAGAGACTGCTCCCGTCGCGGCTACTCGACCGATCAGGTGCTCAGGGAACTCGACCGCCGTGAGCGGGACTCCGAGCAGTTCATCCGGCCTCAGCGTCATTACGCCGACCTGGTCGTGTCGTTCATGCCGGGACGTTCTCAGGACCCTGGACAGCTGGACGCGCACCTGTTCCTGCGAGACTCGCTGCCGCACCCCGACCTGTCGGGAGTTGTCGGCGTCGCGGGAGACGAGGCCGAAGACGACCTGACGCTAGTCGAACGTCCGGGCGAGCAGGAACTGCGCATTCCAGGAACGATCTCGCCCGAGCGGGCCCTCGAACTGGAGGAGGCGATCTGGGACCGGATGCACTTCGCGAGCCACCTGCGTCAGCAGCGACTCGGCGAGTTCACAACCGGCTCGGATCTGCACCGCTCCGACGCGCTCGGCCTCGCCCAGCTCCTGATCCTCTACCAGCTCGTCACGGCCCGCGCGGTAATCGCGCTGGGCGGCGAAACCGCCCGCGCCAGGCCACAGCATTCGGCGGAACCCACTCCCGTGCCAGCGCAAGTCCCTGCCGCACCTACCTCGTGAGCCTGTGAATTGCCACGGCAATAACTGGATGTGGCGCCTTGCACCTGCTCAGGGACGAAGGGCTGCTGGAGTTCCGGCGCGGACGCGGCATCACGGGTCGCCGGCACGCCCCCGCAAGGTGCCGTAGTCACCCAGGTCAGGTACCTGGTCGAGTTCGCCAGACAGCACGGCTACGACCGTGGCGAGGTCATGCAGATGATCAAGGACCTGCCCCAGGACGTCTAGGACTTCCCTGCTGTCCCGGCCACGGCGAAGCCGGGCGAGATGAGGCGTGCCCATCGTGGCCTGCCGCTCGGAATGGCCTGCCCTGGCCAGAGCCTGCTGCCACGATGGTGACGGCAGTTGCGAACCACGGCAGATCCGCCAGCGGAGGAGTGCAGGTGAGCATCGCGAGCGGGCAGGACGGCGACCCGGTCGGGCTGGTCGTCGGGACGGTTGCGGCGACGCCGTTGCAGTTCTCGGTCGCGATCAGCCCTGAGCAGTACCTCCAGCTTGACGACGTTGTGGTTACCAGTCGTCAGCTGCCTGGTCAGCGAGTGGTCCAGGTGTCCGGCGTGGTGACGAATGTCGAGGCTGTGCATGAGGGTGCGCGGTTCGCCTCGGATGTGTTCCTGATCCAGCAGGGTGCGCTGCCCGCCGAGGTCGCCGAGGTCGCCCAGGTAACGGTGACCAGAGTCGAGCCCGAGGTCTACGTGCCGCCGATGCCGGGCGCCCAGGTCGCACGGGCCAGTGGCGCGCAGCGTGAGAAGGCGCTGTACTTCGATGAGATGGGCGAGGCGAAGGTGCCGGTCGGCTTCGGCCGGGACGGCCAGCCCGTCTACCTCAACTTCGAGTTCGTCGACGGCACTCGCGGCGCGCACGTCTCCATTTCCGGCGTGTCCGGCATCGCGACGAAGACCTCGTTCGCGCTGTTCCTGCTGCACTCGATCATCAGCTGCGGCGTGCTCGCCGCCGAGGCGCACAACACCAAGATGCTGGTGTTCTCGGTCAAGGGCGAGGATCTGCTGTTCCTTGACTACGCGAACTCGCGCCTCGACGCCGGACAACGCGAGCGTTACGGGGCGCTGGGACTGCCGGCGACCCCGTTCCAGAATGTAAGGGTCTTTGCGCCGCCACGACCTGGCGACCCGTCAGGTACCCCGGACGTGTCCGCACGGGACAAGGCCGTCAGCCCGTTCTACTGGACACTCGCGGAGTTCTGCGAGGACGAACTGCTGCCGTTCGTGTTCGCCGACGCCGAGGACGAGCGGGCGCAGTACACGATGCTGATCGGCCAGGTCGCCGCGCGGCTGCGACGGGACGCGATCAGGACCGGCGACGACGGCGCGGTCCGGATTGGCGGCGTAGACCCGGCCAACGACAAGATCATCCGGTCGTTCGGCGACCTCGTCGAGCTGCTGGAGGCCGAGCTGGGGGACGACGCCACGAGAGGCGGCTGGGTCGCCGGCAGCGCGGTCACCGGCAGCATCAACGCACTGCTGCGCAGGCTCCGCTCCGCGGTGAAGCCGCTCACCGCCATCATCCGGGGTGACCTGGCGCACCGCGGCGAGCGGTCCATCTCCACCTCGCGCGCCCAGGTCACCGTCGTCGACCTGCACAACCTGCCCGACCGGGCGCAGCGGTTCGTCGTCGGCGTCACCCTGCGCGGCGAGTTCGCCCGCAAGGAGCGCCAGGGCACCGCACGGCCGCTGATGTTCGTCGTCCTCGACGAGCTCAACAAGTACGCCCCCCGCGAGGGCGACAGCCCGATAAAGCAGATCCTCCTCGACGTGGCGGAACGAGGAAGATCGCTCGGAGTCATCCTCATCGGTGCGCAGCAGACCGCCAGCGAGGTCGAGCGCAGGATCCTCGCCAACTGCGCGATCCGCGTCGCCGGGCGACTCGATGCCGCCGAGGCCGAACGGCCGGAGTACGGCTTCCTGCCGCCAGCGCAGCGCGCGCGGGCCATGATCGCCAAGCCAGGCACCATGTTCATCGCGCAGCCCGACATCCCGGTGCCGCTGGCCGTCGACTTCCCGTTCCCGGCCTGGGCGACCCGGCCAAGCGAGCAGGGTGCCTGGGCCGGCGTGGACGAGGGCCCAGCCCTGCCGTCGGACCCGTTCGCCACGATCCCCGGCGCGCACGACGACCCGCCGCCGTTCTGAGCGGCGCTCGGCCGGGCGCGACTCGCCGCCTAGCCGCCCAGCCCGGCAACCAGGTTGACCGCGGCGGCCAGAATGATGGAGCCGAACAAATAGGACAACAGCGCGTGCCGCAGAGCTGTCGAGCGTACCTCCGTCGACTTCAGGTTGGTGTCAGAGACCTGGAAGGTCATGCCTATCGTCATCGCGACATAGGCGAAATCACGGTAGGTGGGCCTGTCCTGCTGGTTGAAGTCGACGCCGCCCTCGGGCTCTGTGTAGTAGAGCAGCGCGTAGCGCAGAGTGAAGATCGTGTGCACCGTCAGCCAGGACACGGCCACGCTGAGCAGGCCGAGGCCGGCCAGCATGCCCTGCTCCACGCCGTGCACTGAATGAGCGCGTACCAGCACCAGGCCGACCGCCGCGAGACTGGCCACGCTCGCGCACAGCGTGAGGATGTCGCTAGTGGCTCTGCTGGGATCTTCCCTGGTCGCCCGCTGACCGGTTTTCTCCGCGGACAGCGGCCAGATGCCTAGCCAGACGGTCGTGCAGAAAACTATCGCTGTCACATCCCAGCCGATCGCAGGCGCATAGATCCAGCTGCCGAGGACGGCTGTCAGTACCCCGGCGATCACACCCACCGCGGCCGACATCGACAGCCGAGTACGGCGGCTGCGCCAGAGCCAGCGGGCTAGCCAATTCGGCTGCTCGGATACGTCGTCCTGGTCGCTCATCCGGCAGCTCCGACTGCCCTAGGCAAAGGCCCATCCCGCCCACGACTCGACCACCACCAGAACCACCGGGCCGTCGAGGAGCTGCCCGCCATATTGCGGGTACTTGCTCATAAGCAGCTCCCAGTGCTCGGCGTGGTCAGGGCCAGATCGCTCGATGGCAGCGATCCCGTCCGCTCGTACCCACCACAACTGGTCCCAGTCGTCGGCATAGTGATCGACGAGCAGGCTCACGCGCGGATTGTCGCTGATGTTCGCTAGCCGCCGGAGGTTAGCGGACGACTTCGGCTTGTTGTCGATCCCGATTGCGACGCGGCCCAGGCCGTCGACGACGAACGTGCACGGCACCAGATGCGGCCGGCGATCGCCCCCGGCTGTTGCCAGCCGCAGTACCGGAGACACGATGAACCGGTCGCGGGCTTCTGAAGGATCTAGGCGCATGACGGCGAGTCCCTCGCAGGTGCTCTGAGAAATTGATCATGCCAGACGAGGCGGACCTAGCCAGGCGAGAAGCCTGCTGCGCGCTATCGGCGCGAGATTCCGCAGGCCCGCCAGGTCCGCGCCCGTGGGCGAGGCGAAGAAATATGCGATGTTATAAAGCTTAGAGTCGCAAATCTGCGACTTTACCAGGCGAGCGGGCCGCCCGCGAGGCGTGCGGGCCACTAGTCCTTGAACATCTCGCCAGCGCGATCCCGGCCTCCGAAGGCTCCTGTATGAGCTCACCAATCTCGGGTAAGGCAACCGGCGAACGTCCTTGACACACCATCGAGAGGAGCCGTGATGGCCACCACCAAGCAGAAGGAAGCCGCGAAGCAGAACATCGCCAAGGCCAGGCAGGTGCAAAGCGCGAGGGCACACGGCGCGAAGATCCCTAAGCAGAGCGAGGGCCTCAGCACGGCGGACAAGGACCGGCTGCCGGACAAGGTGTTCGCCTTCCCGAAGGAGCGCAAGGAGCCGCTGACCGACGCCAGGCACGTGCGCAACGCGATCGCTCGATTCGACCAGGTCGAGGGTGTCACCGACGCCGAGCGGGACAAGGCGTGGAAAAAGATCCTCACGGCCGCCAAGAAGTACGACGTCGAGATTTCCGAGTCCAGCTGGCGGGACCTGTTCAAGGGCAAGAAGGCGCCCAAGCGGTAGCACGCCTGCCTGGCAAGCCGAACTCCAGCGAGCAGCTAGCCGGGCCCATCAGTCGGCCAGGATCCGCGCAGGCTGCGGCGCCCGCGCCGCGGGTGGGTCGACAGGCCGGCGGCTCCGCCCTCCGGCGCGCCGGTTCGAACCCTTCGCCTGCCCGCCGTCGACAGCCTGAGCCGAGTCGGCAGCCTGCGCCGAGTCGGCAGCCTGGGCGCCGTTGACAGGCTGAGCGCCGTTGACAGGCTGGGCGCCGTTGACAGCCTGGGCGCCGTTGGCGAGGGCGCACCCAGGCAGCCGCCCGCCACGAGCAAAGTGCGCGGTCAGCAACGCATCGAACTCATCGGCCCGAAGCGGCTGCGAAAAATAAAAGCCCTGCGCCACCTGGCAGCCAAGATCCTGCAGCCCCACGACCTGATCCAGCGTTTCGACGCCCTCGGCTACCGCCGAGATCTCCATCGCGCGAGCGAGGTCGATGACGGCACGCACGATCGCTGAGTCCACCGGATCCTGCGCTACGCCCTGGACGAAGACACGGTCCACCTTCACCTCATCAATCGGGAACTGCTTCAGATATGCCAGCGAGGAGTGGCCGGTGCCGAAGTCGTCGATCGCCAGCCGTACGCCCAGCCGGTTGAGCTTCTTCATCACCTCGCGAGCGCCGGACAGGTCCTGCATGACCATGGTCTCGGTGATCTCGAAGATGAGCGACTCCGACGGCAGCCCGGAATCATCCAGAGCCGCGGCAACCTGGGAGAGCAGCCCGTTCTCCTGGAACTGGCGAGGCGACAGGTTGACGCTGATGGGCAGGTCTACGTTCAGCCGGGCCCGGATCGAGCTGACCTGGCGGCAAGCCTGCTCCAGGACGTAACGGCCTAGCGGCAGGATCAGCCCCGTCTCCTCCGCCATCGGGATGAACTTCATCGGGCTGATTACGCCGTTGACGGGATGCCGCCAGCGCACCAGCGCCTCCGCCCCTACGATCTGCCGGGCATGCAGGGAGTAAAGCGGCTGGTAATGCACTTCCAGCTCGTGTCTTTCTAGCCCCTTGCGCAGGTCAGCTTCGATCTGCAGTCGCTCGGACGAGCGCGTTCCCATCGAAATCTGATCGAAGACCTTGTACACCCCGCCGCCGCCCTTGGTCTTGGCGTCGTACATGGCCACGTCGGCGTTGCGCAGCACGTCGTCGGCTGATTTGCCCGGTTCGGTCAGCGCGATGCCGACAGACACGGTAGCGACCATCTCGTAGCCGTCGGGCAGCACCATCGGCTGCTCAACCGCCGCGCAGATCCGCCGCGCGGCGATGACGGCCTCGTCCACGTCAGCCACGTTCTCGATCAGCACCACGAACTCGTCCCCGCCAAAGCGGGCGACCAGGTCGCGGGTGCGCACCACGCCCTTGAGGCGAGCCCCGATCCCGACCAGGAACTCGTCGCCAGTCACGTGCCCGAGGCTGTCGTTGATGCTCTTGAAGCGGTCCACATCGACGAAGATCAGCGCATGAGCCTTGCGGTCCAGCCTCGACCGCTGCAGGGCCCGATCGAGACGCTCCACCAGCAGCCGCCGGTTGGCCAGCCCCGTCAGGCTGTCGTAGAACGCGTGATGGTGCAGCTCGTCCTCGAAGGCCTTGCGCTCGGTGATATCGCGGAAGGCGATGACCGCGCCTGACGGCCGGCCGGAGCTCATGACCGCAGACGCCGTGTAGGCGACAGGGATGGCGGACCCGTTCCGGCCGTGGAAGCGAGCGTCATCCTCTCGTATCGCGCGACCGGTCCGCATTGCTTCCATAGCGGGAACGAGCAGGAACTCAGGTGCTGCCCGGCCCGCATCACGCTGTGGTCCGCCGTCGGCCACATTCACTTCCGGCAGCTCGATCATCTCGGCTGCCGCCGGATTGACGAAGGTGAGCGTCCCGTCGGCATCAATGGCGCATACGCCTTCGCCGATGTTGAACGTGATCGAGGCGAGCTTCTCGCGCTCGACGCGGACCTGCTGGTAGAGCTCGGCGTTGGTGAGTGCGCCCGAGCCCACCGCCGCCAGTGCCAGCAGCAGGCTCTGGTCGGCATCATCGAACGGCTCCTCCCGCTTTCGGCCCGATGCCACCAGCCACTGCTGCTGGCCGGCCACACTCAACCTTGCGGCCAGCTCGCCGGGGCCAGGTTTCTTATTAGTCAGCGCTGCCTGCGGGCTGCGCAGCAGCGTGCGGGCCGACCCGAGGATGGCCTCAAGGACCGCCTGCTGCCGCAGCCCACGGTTGGCCTCCAGGGTGACCTCGTAGAGGCCCTCCATCCGGGAGCGGTCGTGCAGCGCGGCGAACCGAACACTGATCAGGCGGCGCTCGAGCACCATGCCAGGTACGGCCAGCAGCACCGCGCACAGCTGGGCCTGAATCGCCAGCGCCAGGACCACGCCAGCCAGCGCGCCCGCGACAGTCAGCAAGACCCGGATCGGAAGATCGTCGGAGAAGTCTCCCCAGCTCGCGCCCATCGAGACCATGGCGCTGGATACCAGCAGCGAGTTGACGACAAGGTAGACGGCCACGCCGATCAGCACAGCAGCTATCTGGGGTGCCGCAAGGGGATCCGCCGGTGCATCGAGCGTCCGGCTGACGAGTAACGCCAGTCCCGCCGCGATGAGCACCTGCCCTGAGTTGAAGGACGACTTGACCACGGGCCGCCGGCGCACCGCCTGCGCCAGGACCGTCGCCACCGCAAGGGTGCCCAGCGTCAGCAGCGGCGGCACGAGCAGGGCGAGGATCACGAAGAATCCCTCGTCCAGATGGAAAGCCTCAGACTCGCCGCCCCTGAACACCACGACCGGCCATACCCAGCTGCCCAGGACCAGTAGCCCGATGGCGGCGGCGACGACCCACTGGCTGGCAGCGACGTGGCCCGGCGCCGGGCTCAGCCGCCACGCGAGGACTAACGCGAGCGCACCGCCTGCGACCGCGGCGGCGATGATGACCCTAGTGGCGCGCGGCATCGTCGTGGCCCGGTTCCCTGATAGGCACCGTCATTGCCATTGCGAGCTGTTCCAGGCCGAGCCAGTCCAGGCTGCGCCATTCCACGCGCTGCCCGTCCAGTCCGCGCCATTCCACGCGCTGCCCGTCCAGTCGGCGCCATTCCACGCGCTGCCTGTCCAGGCGGACTCGTTCCAGGCCGATCCGGTCCAGACCCAGCCGTTCCAGGCACTGCCAGTCCAGTCATAGCCGTTCCATGCTGACCCGGTCGGCCCGCTCCAGGACGCGCCCGACCAGAGGCTGGCGTTCCAGGTGTCGATGCCGCGGCTGGGGGACAGGGAAACTGTCTGGCCCACCAGGGTCGGGATGGTCAGCAGGGCAGACTGGTTGAAGTTCATCGAACCCGAGGTGGCCGCCGGGTACGCGTTCAGCGCTCCGTGCCCGTCGACAAAGGGGTTGCCGACCGGCCCGGGGTTCGTGGTGCCCAGCAGCCGGGCCTTGACCTGATCCGGGGTGAGGCCAGGGTTATCAGCCAGGATGAGCGCCACCGCACCGCTGGTGATAGCGGCACTGAACGACGTCCCGGAGCCGACGAAATTCCCCGAGCCGATCCGGGCCGCGGGGTTGGCGTTGTAGACCGTGGAGCCTGGCGCGGCCAGGCTAACGACGGACCGCCCGGACGTGACCAGGTCGGGCTTCGCCCAGCCGTCGGGCGACGTTGGCCCGACGCCGCTGAAGTCGTTCATCTCGTCGCCGGAGACCGACGGGGAGGCCATGTCGTCCAGCGCACCCACCGTGATGACCAGCGGGTCATCGCCGGGCGAGAGGATCGTGCCGTTCGACGGCCCGGCGTTGCCTGCTGCCACCACCACCGTGATACCCGAGTTCCAGACCGCCTGGACCGCAAGATCCAGGGGATTGATGACCGTGGACGTGAACGGCTGGAATCCGAGGGAGACGTTGAGGACCTTGATGTCGTAGCTGCTCGCGTTATTCACCGCCCATTGCAGGCCGGACAGCAGCGTCGACAGATTCGTGACGCCGTTGGCCCCGGCCACCTTGATCGATACCAGGTTGGCGCCAGGAGCCTCGCCGGAGTACTGCCCGTCAGAGGAGGCGCCGTCGCCGGCTATGAGGCCGGCCACGAAGGTTCCGTGCCCGTAATCGTCCTGGAACGGGTTGCCCGCGCCCGTCAGGTCGACCCCCCCGATCAGCCGCCCGGCGAAGTCGGGAAGGTTGTCGATGCCCGTGTCCAGCACGGCTACGGTAACCCCCTGGCCGGTGTCGCCGTCGGCAGCCAGCGTGTCAGCGCCCGTCTGCTGCAGGAACATATCCGAGGGAGTATGTGGTCCAGTTGACTCGGCCGTGGACTGTACGTTCACGGAGATATCGGGCGTGACGGTTATGCCGGGTAAGGATGCCAGCAGCGACTGCGCGGCTGTCGGGATCGTGGCTTTGACCGCGTCGATGATGGTGTACTGGGTTAAGACGCTGCCAAGGACTCCGAGCACCGCGGTCACCGGGCTCAGCAGCCCGGTGGAGCTGACAATTACCGTCTCTGTGGTGCTCGCAGACGCCGCGGGCGCCGCGACCGCCGACGTGCCAGCTAACAGGGCGAGCGATGTAGCGCCCACACCGGCCAGACGACCAGCCTTCGACCAGCCGTGCCTGGTCCGATGCCCAGACGCACCGCGAGCGCCTGCGACGGCTACAAAACCCGCTAAGCCACTCTTCCGCATCGTTCAGCACATCCCCTCGTGCAATTTCACGAATGCAACGGTACGCCCGAGGCACACCTTTAGGGGCAAGTTCTGCAAGATGCTAGCTGCATTTCGCGCTAGTCCGCTACCAGGCTGGGCAGATACTCCGGCTCCGGCTCGGCTGCACGCCGCCGGCTAACGCGGCGGACGATCGTCCGGGCCGCGTCGGAGTCGCGGATCGACACGGCCGGCGCCAGCGCCGTCAGGCACAACACGGCGGCCACCAGGAAGGCGATCCGGTACGCGGTGAGGTTGGCCACCTCATGCCCGGCCACGACATGCGACGGTCCGACCAGCACGATGGCCGTGGTCAGCACCGCAACCCCGATGGCGCCACCGAGTTGCCTGATGGTGTTGAACATGGTCGACGCGCGGCCGGTCGCCGCCGGTGTGATCGTGGCGAACGCCGCAGCCTGGACCGGGATGAAGACCTGGGCCATCGACAGTCCGAGGGTCAGCATCAGCGCTCGCGCCCACCACAGGCTGGTCGTCGGCCCCATCAGCGCGAGCAGGCCAATCGACGCCGCCGTGCCGGTCAGCCCGATCATGATGTGCCGGCGCGGGCCGAGCCGCGGGTACAGGAACCGACTGGCGAGCTGCGCCCCGGCCATGACGCCGAGCGCTTCGGGGAACGTGCTGAGCCCCGAGCCGAGCGCGCTCAGCCCCCTGCCGTCCTGGTAGTAGAGCGAGATCGCATACAGCGTGCCAAGGAACGCCACGGACGCGATGACCATCACGCCGTTGCTCGACCGGAACAGCCGGTTGCCGAGCAGCCGCAGGTCGATCATGGGCTGGGTCGTGCGAAGCTCGACAATCACCATCGCGGCGAGCAGCACTGCCCCGGCTGCGATGGTGCCCAGCACTTCAGTGGAGTGCCAGCCGAGGTTCGGGCCTTCCGACACCCCGTACATCAGCATCCCGAGGCCGATCCCAGCGAGCAGGAAGCCGGGGAGGTCGAAGCGGCCGGGCCGGGCCTGCGGAGCATGCTGCAAGAAGATCGCGCCGAAGATAAGGGCCGCGGCTCCGATCGGCACGTTCACGTAGAACACCCAGCGCCACGACAGGTCTGTGACCAGCAGACCGCCCAGCACCGGGCCGAGCGCGGGAGCAAGCGTCGTGGGCACCGTGAGGATCGAGGAGGCACGAATGCGCTCCTCGGGAGGGAACGCGCGGAAGAGCATGGCCATCCCGACAGGGGCGAGCATGCCGCCCCCGACGCCCTGCAAGATACGGAACGCGACGAGTTCGCCAAGGCTGGACGCCTGCCCGCACAGCGCAGAAGCAATCGTGAACACGACGATCGCGGCCAGCATCACTCGCTTCCCGCCGAGCCGGTCACCAAGCCAGCCGGACGCCGGGATAAAGACCGCCAGGCTGACCAGGAAGGCAATCGAGATGCTGTCGACCGCCGTGGGGCTGACCGCGAAGTCACGGCCGATGGTCGGCAGCGCAACGTTGACGATCGTCACGTCCATGATCGACATGAACATCGCGGCAACGAAGACGACGCTGACCGCTACCTTCTGGCTAATGCGTGATTCCACTACGTCCCTGTTCTCTGCGACTCGCCCTCCGCCGTGATCCCCCGGCGGCCATCGCGCCACAGGTTCGGAGGTCCCGGATAGTGAGTATACTCAATGTCCGGGATGCTGACGAATTCCTGGCCAGACAGCGCGCTAGGAGCTCATCGCCCCGGTGGAGCAAGACTTCACGGCCTGTTTCCCCAGGCGTCCGCCTGGCGATGCGTAGGAGGTGTCCGCAGTGATGAGGCCCCAGACCGGCGATGACGTCGTCGATGCCATCCTGTACGCCGCGCACCGGGTGCGCACTGCCGCCGATGCCAGGCTCCGCGAGTGCGGACTCTCACTCCCCGCCTATAAGCTGCTGCGGGCCCTGGAAAATTCCGACCGGTCAATGCGCGAGATCAGCGAGATCCTGCACATCTCACCGCGCACGGTCACCGACATGATCGACGGAATGGAGACCAGGGGTTTCGTAGCCAGGTGCCCGCACCCGGCAGATCGCCGGGTCACGCTACTGCGCCTGACGCCCGATGGCAGGAGCCAGCTAGCCACCGCGGCGTCCAGGGCTCAGCGCGCCAGCCGCGCCGCGGTCGGCGAACTCGGCGCGCAGGACCGGCGGACGCTCCGCGCGCTCCTTGATCAGGTGGCGCCCGCCGATCCAGCGGCAGCCGCCGCGCCGTCTCGGCCCGTCAGCACCCCCTGATTCAGCCGCGCCGTCAGGGCCGGCTGGTGACGAAGACTGCGTCCCACGGCTGTGTCCCATGGCTGCGATCGGCGCGCCCGCGGGCTGGCTAGATAAGGACCAGCGCCTGGCGCAACGCGCCGATCGTACCCAAGATGGAGTAGAGCGCCATTCACTGACATATATTGAATGGCCTTTGCAGGGTCGGTAAACCGCATTGCGTGCACTAGGTTTAATACCAATCCAGAGAACGGCAGACAATGTATCTTCCCCCGCGATTGCGCGATACCTTGCGCCAGGGTACCTTCAAATAGCAGCTGGGGGGATAACGTGACGGAATACGTGCAGTGCCCCGAGTGCGGCGAGAGCAACAGGCCACTTGCGCGCTTTTGCCATAACTGCGCCGCACGGATCCAGGCGACAGCTGAGCCTTCCCGGCAAGACGCGGCGGGCCCGCCTACCATCACCGGAGACAGTCCGGCCGCCGAAGCACCAGGGGACTGGCCGGGTGATGCCCGCCCGCCGACCTCTGATGGCCAGTACTGGCCGCAGAGCACGCCGGGCGAGTACCAGCGCCATCCCGCTGCCCGATGGGACGACCCAGGCTACGCGGATGGCCCGCATAGCTTAGGTTCCCGGCTGCGCCAGCGCTGGGTAGTCATCCCGAGCACCATCGTCGTCCTGCTGGCGATAGCTGCGTTAGCGGGCTGGCGGCTGAATCTGTTCGGCACCGGGCAGTCGGCGTCGCGCCCGCCAGCACCGCGGACTGCCTCGGCTCCGGCCGGGCTCGTAACCGTGGGGCCTTCGGCACCGGCCGTGACGACGCCGGTGCCGCCAGCAACGCCTACGCCGTCCGCGACCTTGGCTACCCCGGCGGTCAGCGCAGCGGTGGCCACCGTCGAGGCGTACTTCAGCGCGATCAATCACAAGGCCTACGGCCGCGCCTGGAAGCTGGTCGGAAGCAGCACCGGCACTAGCTATGCAGCATTCGTCAGTGGATTCAATGGCACGGCGAAGGATACCGTAACCATTCTGTCGGCCATTGGTGACGTCGTGTCTGTGCGCCTGTCGGCGCTGCACACCAACGGCCAGGTCCAGGTTTTCCAGGGCACCTACACAGTTCGGCACGGCGTTATTGTGAGCTCCGATATCCAGCAGACCAGCTAGGCAATTAGTCGAAAGGACCAGTCCCCGATGAACTGCAACACCTGCGGTGAAGTGGTGTCTGCATCCCAGAAGCACTGTGATCAATGCGGTTCACCGGTCGATCAGCAGCCCGATCCGGACCGCCAGGATGCTGTCAGCGGTCCGCACCGCGATCAGCCGAGTTACGACGGCAAGCCTCAGTATCCCGATAGGCCTGTACATACGGATCGGCCAAGCTACGCCGACCAGCCACCTGTCTACGCCGAGCAGTTACCTGTCTATGCCGACCAGTCACCCGCCTATGCCGACCAGCTGATCGCCGATGCGCTCAGGCCGTCCCCTTGGCCAACGGGAACCCCAGCTGATTCCGGTAGGTCCGGGACCACGGCGGTGACGGGGCCCGCCAGTGCTGGCGGCCTGGTGTTGCCCAACTCCCCTATCCGGCTCGGAGACGGCTAGCAGATCCTGCGCCAGTACCGCGCGGTGCAGTTGCGCACCAGCAAGCGCGGCGAGGGCATTCTTTACGGCACGGACTCCCGCGTCGTCTTCTACGCTCGGGCGGCAGGCCGTGGCACCCAGCGGGCCAGCACGATAGTGCAGCAAACCAAGCTCGAAGACATCACCGGCATAGCCGCGTTCGTATCGCGCCGCGTTAGCTCCTTCTTCCTTGCGCTCATAGGGTTAGCCGGCCTGTCCTGCCTGGGTGCGTTGTACGCAGGCGACTTTACCTGGGTCATCATCTCCCTGATCGTCGTCGGCCTCTGCATCGCGGCGATCGCATCGGGCTGGGCCGAGCGCGGCCGAGCGGGCGTGACGATCCACTCTCGCGGCACGCAAAAGAGCCCGATCGGCTTCGGCAGCTTCAGCACGCATCGCAGCGCCTTTCAGGTGTTCCTAGGCCTGATCATCAGCTCGCTGGCGCCGTTCATGCGGTCCGAGACCGCATTCGAAGTGCTGCTAGGCCGACCGGGCGAGGACTCCGAGCTGCTGATCTCCGAACTCGGCGCACTGATCCTCGATCTGCAGACCAGGGGCACGCTCTCCGTCGAGCACTGGGGCGGCGTTATCCAGCCGGTACCCGCCCAGCGGCGCTCTGCCACCTGAAGTGACGGCTCTTCCGGAACGCATGGAGCTGAGGATGACCGGTGAATAGCCGCGGCAAGCTGCAAGTGTCGGTCATGGAGGGCGATCTGCCCTGGTCGGTCCTAATCACCGTCTCGGTAATGTGCGCGTGCACGATCGCCATCCGTTCAATGGTCACTGCGGCGACTCATGCTCCCGGAGCCGACATGCGTCACTCTCGTGATGGCGTCATGCTACGGCCGCGAGTTCGACGCGGGCAGGTGGTCAGGATCGTGGTACACCCCGGCAATCGTGTCGCCCCGAGCCGCCACCTGATCGGCGTGACTGGAGCCCGGGCCGGAGTCCCGCGATTCATGACCAGGTTTGCGGAGGCGCGCCACACTCCGGTTGACTGCGAGCAGGGCCGCTGCCCGTGCCTAACGACCGCGACCAGCCCAGGAATAGCCGAGGACGCACGATGAAGATTCTGCACACCAGCGACTGGCATGTCGGCAAGGTGCTCAAGGGCCGCGACCGGTTCGACGAGCATGAGGCCGTGCTGCGCAGCATCATCGAGACGGCCAGGGCCGAGGACGCCGATCTCGTTCTGGTCGCCGGGGACCTGTTCGAGACCTCCGCCCCGAGCCCTAAGGCACAGGGACTGGTGGTGCGGGCGCTGCTCGCGCTGCGCGAGGGCGGCAGGCAGGTCGTCGCGATAGCCGGCAACCACGACAACGCCAATCTGCTCGACAGCGTCTACCGCCCGGTCCTCGGCGAGCTTGGCCTGCACATCCTCGGTACGCCCAAGGCGCCCGACACTGGCGGCACGCTGCACCTCACCATCCGCGGCGGCGAACAGGCAACGATTGCCGCCATGCCGTTCCTGTCGCAGCGCTACGCGGTACGGGCGGCCGAGCTGCTGCTGCACGAGAACGCTGAGCACGGCCTCGACTATGCCCGGCGGGTAGCCGACATCGTGCGGCTTCTCACCGAGCAGTTCACCCCGGACAGCGTGAATATCGTCATGGCCCACGCGACCTTGCTTGGCGGCAGGCGCGGGGGCGGCGAACGAGACGTACAGACCTCATTCGAGTACGAAGTGCCGTCGAGCATCTTCCCCGCGTCGGCGCACTACGCCGCCCTCGGCCACCTGCACCGCCAGCAGGAGATCCCCGCTCCGTGCCCGGCGTTCTACTCCGGTTCGCCGCTCGCGGTCGACTTTGGCGAGGAAGCCAACGAGCCCGGTGCGCTGCTCGTTACCGCCAGGCCAGGCGCGCGCGCCGACGCGCGCCGGGTCGACATCACCGGCAGCCGCCGTCTGGCGACCCTCCGCGGAACGCTGGACCAGGTGATCGAGCAGGGCGAGCAGCAGGGCGATGCGTACCTGCGGGTCATCCTCGCCGAGAAGGCCAGGGCCGGCCTGGGCGACCTGGTCAGGGAGAAACTGCCCAATGCCCTCGAGGTCCAGCTCGATGATGCCCACCGCCCGAGGCCCGGCGTCCATGGCCCGCAGCGGCCCAGCCGAGCTGGCCGCACGCCGACGCAGCTGTTCAGCGACTACCTCGCCGAGCAGGACGTGGCCGATGAGCGGGTGGAGCGGATGTTTGCCCAGCTGCTCGAGGACGTGACCGACGGGCACGCGAGCCGGGAAACGGCCTAGCGAGCATCGGGGCTGGCAGCGCTGGGGTCGAGCAGCCGGCGACCAGGAATTCCAGCCCGCGGTCGGCAGCTACAGGTTGGATTTGATATACCCGCCGTCGACCTGATAGACGGATCCGGTGATGTACGAGGCGCGCTCGGAGGCCAGGAACGCGACCAGGTCACCGAGTTCGATTGGCTCACCCATGCGCCCGAGCGGGATGGCTGCCCCGGTCGCAGCCAGCCGCTCTTCGATTTGCTCCTGACTCTCCGCGCCGCGCGCCGCCAGGATGCGGTCCGTCCGGAATGACCCCGGCAGCACGAGATTGATGGTGATCCCGTCCCGTGCGAGCTCAGGCATGATCGCCTTCATCAGCCCGGCGACACCCGGCCGTACTCCGTTGGACAGATCAATATTCCCGACTGGCTGCTTGACTGACATGGACTGGATGCCGACGATCCGGCCCCAATGCCTGCGCTGCATATATGGCACCACCTCGCGGACGAAGCGCACGAAGTTCAGGGTGACGACCTCAAACGCCTGGCGCCAGTCTTCGTCTGTCAGGTCCGCGAACTTGCCAATCGCAGGACCGCCGGAGTTGTCGACCAGGACGTCGATGCCGCCGAAGCGCTCGGCAGCAGCGGCTACCACGCTGCTGATGCCGTCTGCGGTCGCCACGTCGGCCGGAACGGCCAGGACGTCGGCACCGGTCTCGGCGCGGATCTCGTCAGCAGCCCGCTGAAGATCCGCGGCGGTCCTGGCACAAATCGTTACGCGTGCCCCCTCGCGCGCGAGCGCGAGCGCCGACGCCCTGCCGAGACCCTTGCTCGCAGCGGCGACCACCGCGACCTTGCCGTTCAGACCTAGATCCACGCATCTCTCCCTGCAGATCCGACATCCGGCGTCCCGCACGGCCTGATCGAGTCCCGCTCCATCGAAGCACATCGCGACGGGGGCCAGGCCCTAAGCCAGCCTGGACGGCGCCGTAGCCGAATGAGCGCCGCTACTCCAGGAACGGCCGCAGCTCGAACGTGCCGATCCTGGCGGTCGGGTGCCGGGACGAGACCTCGATCGCCTCGTCCAGGTCGGCGCACTCCAGGACGCTGTAGCCGGCGATCTGCTCCTTGGTCTCGGCGAACGGGCCATCGGTGACCAGGACGTCACCGCCGCGGACCCGCAACGTGGTGGTCTCGCGAACCTGCCGCA
Source organism: uncultured Actinomycetota bacterium (assembly GCA_963719765.1). GTDB lineage: Bacteria > Actinomycetota > Actinomycetes > Streptosporangiales > Streptosporangiaceae > JAJYUU01. The sequence continues at coordinate 168,271 of CAVRCW010000004.1, read as the reverse complement.
GCGCGGCTCCGCCCACCAGGATGCCGCGGGCCTTCATCTCGGCGTCCCAGGCCTCCAGCGCCTTGGCCTGCTCCGGGTCCTCGATCTCCTCCTCGCCGGTGTCCCAGCTCAGAATGGACTCGTCGATGTAGTGAATCAGCAGGTACTTCATCGGTAACTCCCCTCGTCAGTGACCATCCGCAGCCGGCAACCACGAGGTATCGGCGCAAGTGACGGTACCTTCCGCCACACTGGTGCAGTCGCCAAAAGGGACAGCGGGGAGGATGCGGCGGATGGACTGGCTGGGCGCCCGGCAACGCAGCGGCAGCACGCGCATCGAGAGTCCGCTGCTCCTGACCGCGGGGCAGGAATTGGCATGCGCCCGCTGAGACTCCTGCTCGACGGTTTCGGCTCCTACCGGCACGAGACCGAGATCGACTTCACCGACGTCGAGTTCTTCGCCCTGGTCGGGCCCACTGGCTCCGGCAAGAGCACGGTCATCGACGCGCTGTGCTTCGCGCTCTACGGCACGGTGCCGCGCTGGGACAACGAGAAGGAGGTTCGCAACGCCCTCGCCCCGTCCGCGAACGCCTGCCAGGTAGCCCTCGTATTCGAGCTGGCGGGCGCACGCTACGTCGCGGTCCGCTCGCTTCAGCGCGACAAGCGCGGCCAGGTCAGCACCAGGGCGGCGAGGCTGGAACAGCTCGACGCGTCCGTCCCGCAGGACGCGCCGATCGCCGAGATCCTCGAGGCGAGCGTCGAGCAACTCGCCGAAGGCCCCGACCAGGTCAAGTCGAGAGTCCAGGAACTGCTTGGGCTCAGTTACGAGCACTTCACGCAGTCCGTCCTGCTGCCGCAGGGCGGATTCTCCGAGTTCCTGCGCGCGACCCCGGCCAACCGCCAGCGCCTGCTAGTCGAGCTGCTCGCCTTCGGCGTCTACAAGGAGATCGGCCAGCGCGCCCGCGAGCGCGCTCAGCGCGCCGAGGACCGCCGCAAGATCGACCAGGACGCCCGCGACCAACTCGCCGAGGCCACGCCGGAGGCGGAGTCCGCCGCGAAGGCGCGCCTCGACACGCTGACCGCGCTCGAGCCGACGGTCGAAGTCGGCCTGGCGGAGCTCGCGGAACTGGAGCAGCAGGCGGCAGCCGCCCGGCAGATAGCCACGGATATTCAGAACGAGGCGCGGCTCCTCGCGGCCCTCCGGATGCCGGACGAAGTGCCGGGGCTGGCGCAGCAGATCGCAGCCGCCGACGCGCTCGTCCAGCAATGCCGCAATCGCCGTGACGAGGCGGAACGAGTGGCCGAAGAGGCTGGCAAGATCCGCCACGGGCTGCCGGACAAGGCCGCGACGCAACGCCAGCTCGACCTGCATGCGCTCCGCCGGGACCTCGCTGGAGAAGCCGAGCAGCAGCAGGCGGCTCTGGCTGCCTGCCACGAGCAGGAGACCAAGCTGGCCGCCAGGCTGGAAGCAGCCGAGCTGGATCTCGCCGCCGCTCAGGATTCGCTTGAGTCGGCGCGGCGCGCGCATGCGGCCGCGGGTCTAGCCGAGACGCTGCACGTCGGCGAGAGCTGTCCCGTCTGCCGGCAGACCATTCAGGCGCTTCCTCGCCGCGATGCTCCGGCCGACCTGACCGCAGCCAAGGCGGGGTTGGAATCGGCAACCAGGTCGCAGCGCCAGGCTCGGACGGCTTACCAGGACGCCGCCAGGGCCACCGCCACCGCGAAGGCGGCACTGGACGGCACGCAGGCCAGGCTGGACAAGGCGGCGCAGGTCATGGCCGGCATACCGGCAGAAGCGGAGCTGGCGACACAACTCGATGCGATCTGTATTGCCGACGATGCCGTGGCCAGCACGCGGACGGAAGCGACAGCGCGTCAGGTGGAGCTGGCCGCCGCGGAGAAGTCGCGCGCTGCCCTTGCGGCCGAGGAACGCAAGGCCTGGGCGGAACTCGATGCTGCCAGAGACAAGGTCGTGGCCCTCGGCGCACCCGCTGTCGGCACCAGCCGTCAGTATCTCGCCGCGGCCTGGACAGCGCTGGCCGACTGGGCCGAGGCGCAGCGCGATCGGCGGACGCGCCGCTTCCCCGAGCTAGGCGCGGCGGCAGCAGGTGCGGAGCAACGGTGCGCCGAAGCGGCCGCCGCGCTGACTCAGCTGCTCGCCGATCACGATGTCGAGGTCGACGCGCTCCAGAAGGCGCCAGCCGCGGTCGCCGCCCAGCGAGTCCGAGCCGAGTCCGCACTGCACGGGATTCGCCACGACCGGAAGCGCGCCGCAGAGCTGGCTAAGCAGATCGCCGTCCTGCAGGACGAAGCGCAGGTCGCAGCGATGCTCGGTAACCTGCTGCGGGCCACGTCCTTCGAGCGCTGGCTCTGCAGCGAGGCTCTGGACTCACTGGTGCGCGAGGCCTCGGCGACACTGATGGAGCTATCCGGCGGACAGTACGAGCTCGACCGGGACGAGCGGAACGAGCTGGTCGTCATCGACTACGCGGACGCGGGTTCCCGGCGGCCGGTGCATACGCTTTCCGGCGGCGAGACGTTCCAGGCGTCGCTGGCGCTGGCGCTAGCCCTGTCCCGGCAGGTGATCGGCCTGTCGGCCGGCCTGCGCGAACTGAACTCGATGTTCCTCGACGAAGGCTTCGGCACCCTCGACAGCGACACGCTGGAGACAGTTGCGGGCACATTGGAGCGGCTCGCGGCAGACTCTGATCGCATGGTGGGCGTCATCACTCATGTCGGCGAACTGGCCGACCGTGTGCCGGTCAGGTTCGTGGTCACCAGGACTGGCACGACATCGACGATCGTCAGGGAACGCTCGTGACCACGGCCGTTCCGGCTGTCTCGTTTTCCGTCGATCCCTGGGACCCCGGCTATGGCATGGCCTTCGGTGACGAGATGACCGGCGAGGCCCTGCAGGAGTCCAGCGCCGAGCTCGTCCTCGACCTGGAACTGCCCGCCGGCCAGTGGCGCCCGCTGGCACCCGACCCGAAGCTGGCCGTCCCGGACACCGTGCTGTTCCTGGACGGCGTGCGCCGGATCGACGCGCGGGTCTGGGTGCACGGCCGGGACCCACAGCCTGCACCCGGCATCGCCGCGTCCTACGCGGCCGGCCTGGTCAGCTGCAACGGCTCGGCGAGCATCAGCAATGTCGCCGTGGAGCGCGGGCTGTTCACAGCCGTAACCGACGCTACCGGCATCGACAGCCGTCACGGCTGCTACCCGGTCAGGCTGGCGGCCGGCCCCGGCATGGACAAGCTTTCCCTCGCCCTGCAGCAGCGGCTCAGCGAAGCCGAGGTGCAACTCGCCTTGCTGTTCCGCAAGGAGAACCCCGACGCCAACGACCTGCTCTTCGTCGACGGCCCGCTCCGCGGCCGGACGCACCTGGACCGCACGATCGGCTACATCAAGACGCACCACACGACCTACCTGCCGCCCGAGCAGGCCGCCACGGTGAGCGCGCTCGAGCCGGGCCAGCGCACTCCCGTGTTCACGATGGGCACGTCCTGGCGCCGTAATTCCTGGTACCTGCGGCTGCCAGGCTCGCCCGGCGCGCCCTGGTCTGGCGTGGTCAGGCTGGAATGTTCGGCGGACCTGCCGGTTCCAGAGCTCAGGCGGCTAGCAGACCTGAGCGCGCTGCTGTTGCCGCCACTCGCTAGCTCGCCGCACAAGGATCCTCGTGCCCCGCAGAACCTCGTCCCGATTGGCGGCCTCGAGCGCGAACTGCGCCGCCGCCTCGGCGACCAGCAGCTCCTCTACCGCTCGCTGCGTGCCGCCGCGTCGCTATCTGCCGGCTAATCGCCGTCCTCCGACTGGCCGTCACTGATCGACTGGCCCGCCGCGGAGACAGTCGCGCGGTAGGAGGTAAGCGTGGCCGTGGCCGACAGCGCCCAGCAGCCGTCCAAGACGGTCATGCGTGACCATGCTGGGTGCCCCTGACGCGCATGGCACGGCGGACCCCATTACAGGGCCCGCCGCGCGCCTTGGGTGTCGCTGTCGCGACAAGCTGAACTACTTGGTCGCCGGCGCGTGCCGCACGGTCGCGTGCAGCATGTCCTCTGCGAACTTCCGCTCGCTCGCGATTAGCTGCTCAGCGAAGTCGTACACCAGCGGCGGCGTCACCATCTTGATCTCGGCTGTCACTGGCCGGACTGCGTCAAGCAGGCCCTTGACCGCCTCGAGCGTGAATGTGTTGCTCCTGTGGACCGTGTCCAGAATCCTGCCTTCAAACTCCTGGCCGACGGTGAGAGTGGTGGCCATCTCTCCTCCTAGTCTCCTCGTCCTCTATCCATCTATGCTCAGTATATCAGGCAGACGCTTTCTTTACCAATCGAGCTTGTTTGGCCAGGGTTTGCGGCTTCCCCGGCGAGTCTTCGCGCAGCCGGGGTAGGGACGCAGCGCATCGTCCTTGCATCATCGAGTTCAGTCGGGGGAAGTCATGCGAGTAATGGCGAGAGTCACCATGCCGACCGCGAGCGGCAGCCGCGCGGTGAGCGACGGCAGCATAGGCAAGCTGATGGAGAGTACAGCCGAGCGCTGGAAGCCCGAGGCGATGTACTTCACTACGTACGACGCCCGCCGGACTGCATACATAGTGTTCGACCTTCCGAGCGCATCCGACATACCTCCGTTCGCGGAGCCGTTCTTCAACGTTCTGGACGCGGACGTCGAGATAGTCCCGGTGATGAACGGCGAGGACCTGCGGAAGGGCCTTTCGCAGGTCAGCTGACTTGTCGGCATCGCCGGACGAAGCGTGGCAGCGGCCTGTGCGCTGCTCTCCTAGCGCCGCGCACAGCCGCCCATAGGGCCGGCTGGTCAGCGCCCGGGTCGGCTGGTCAGCGCGCGGGCCACGGCTGGTCAGCGCGCGGGCCACGGCTGGTCAGCCGCGCGGGTCAGCCGGATGCCGACGGGCAGCCCGCGCCCGCCAAGCGCGCCGACGCTCGAGGAATTAGTGCTGCTATGACAGCACCTACGACACTTACGTCGGCGTGAATGATCTTTGCCGCGGTTCTGAATCATCTCTAACTGCGCATATCGCTCGGCCGGTGCAAGTTACCGCTCGGCCGGCGCCAGCCGCACCTCGGCCGACGCCAGTTACCGCTCGGCCAAGGCCAGTTACCGCTCGGCCGGGGTCAGTTATCGCTCGGCGGGCGTGTTGCCGCCTGTGGTCAGTTGGGGCGGGCGGAAGATCATCTCGGCTGCGGGGCCGTGCCGCGCTGCTATCCCCCGCTTCGTAGCATTCAGCCGTGGTACCCGTAGATTCGGGTGGTTGATGCACCCGTTGATGCACCCGCAGATTCGGGTGACTGGTTTAGTAATCCGGAGGACCACGTGACTGCCAGGCTGCTTATTGTCAACGCGCACCTGCTCGAGCCGGACGTCGGCGCGCTGACCGACGCCTCCTGGATCGAGATAGCCGACGGGCGGATCGCCGCGCACGGGCCGGGCAAGGCGCCTGGGGGCGCGGATGTGCACGTCCTGGACGCGGCCGGCGGCACGGTCATGCCGGGCCTGATCGACGCGCATGTGCACCTGACAATGACGACTCTCGACGCACAGGAGGCCGCGTCGTGGACTCCCGGTTACGCCACGGTGCGGGGCCTGGCCGAAGCCGGCCGGATGCTGCGCCGCGGGTTCACCACGGTCCGCGATGTGGGCGGAGCCGACCGCGGCATGGCGCGAGCGATCAGCGAAGGGCTGGCCCCCGGACCAAGGCTGATCTTCGGCGGCAAGGCGCTGACCCAGACCGGCGGCCACGGCGACCTGCGTCCGGCCGGCGACGACACGGTCCCGTGCTGTCAGCACCAGCCGGGGTTTGCCCGGATCGCGGACGGCGTCGACGCCGTGCGTACCGCCGCCAGGGACGAGTTCCGCAAGGGGGCGGCGCACCTGAAGGTGTGCGTATCCGGTGGCGTGGCATCCCCGCATGACGAGATCTCGGCTGTTCAGTACAGCGAGGAGGAACTGCGCGCCGCGGTCGAGGAAGCGGACAACCACGGCCGTTACGTCACGGTGCACGCTTACCATCCGCGCGCGATCAGCCGCGCCGTCCAGGCGGGCGTGCGTTGCGTCGAGCACGGCAACCTGATCGACGACGCGACGATCGGGCTCATGCTCGATCACGGCGCCTACCTAGTGCCCACCCTCGTAACCTACGAGCAACTCGCGGCCAGGGGTCGCGAGCTCGGGATGGCCGAGCGTTCGTACCGCAAGATCGCCGAGGTCCGCGACGACGGTCTCACGGCGCTGGCGAAGGCGGCCGAGGCCGGCGTCAGCCTGGTCTACGGATCCGACCTCTTGGGTCCGATGCAGGAGGCACAGTTGCAGGAGTTCGCCATCCGCGCCCAGGTTCAGCGCCCTGTCGACATCATCAGGGCCGCGACGTCGAACGCCGCCCGGTTGCTGACGATGGTCGGCGAGGTCGGGACGCTCGCTCCCGGCGCGCACGCGGACCTGCTCGTGCTCGATGCCGATCCGCTGGCCGACGTCAACGTGCTGACCAACCCGAACGCTCATCTGCGTTACGTCGTCAGGGCAGGCGAGCCGACCAGCATCGCGGGCTGACGAGGGCGGCAAAGCCCGGCTCGCGACGAAACCGTCTTTAAATCGGAACGGGCTCGGTCCGCCGCACTCGTTCACCGCCGCCAGATGGCGGTGATCGGCTCGGCGCTGGCGGCGTGGCCGTCACGCGGTAGTCCGTACGCGGCCTCGATAGTGGCCAGGACGCTGTAATGGGTGACTGGCTCGGCATAGCGGCCAGGCCGCACCATCTGGCCCACGAAGATAGTCGGTATCTGGTTACCCGGACTGCCGTCGTTCTCGTCCCAGGTCAGGATCAGCAGACTGTCGTGGCTCATCGCCCAGGACACGTAGCCGCTGAGATGGGCGCGCAGCCAGGAATCGCCGGTTGCCACGCTGCAGTCGTGCATGTCGTCACACAGGTTCGGGATCACGAACGAGACGGTTGGCAGGCTAGCCAGGTCGGTCGCCGGGAAGCTGCTGAAGGGCTTGCTGAGGTCGGCTGGGACATTGCTGAAGTCGGCCCACGGCACGTGCTTGCGCGCGTACTCGCCGGCCGAGCACACCGGCGATCCCGCGGCGGGCAGGTCCTCCGCGTAGCCGGCGAACGTCTTGCCAGCCCCGATCAGGCCGGTGGCGAGGTTCGGCGCGGAGAACGTGTCCGGGCAGCCGTCGTCAGTCACGCCCTGGGTGCTACCGGAGAACAGCGCCAGGTAATTCGGCTCGCTGGGATGCGTGATCGCGTAGGACCTGGTGAACAGCGCGCCGTCCCTGGCCAGCATGTTGATGAAGGGTGCGGCGGAGCTGCCGATCACATCGCCGTAAGAGTGGTTCTCCATCATCACCACGACAATGTGCGCGGGCGCGGGAATGCCAGCCGACTGACCGGCAGCAGTCGATGCGCCCTCGGAGGACGAGCTGCCGACAGCTGCAGACGGTGCCCGCGCTGCGGCTGGGCTGCTCGGAGCGGCCGGTCCGGATGAGCCGCAGCCGGCCAGGCCGACCAGGGCGGCTGCCAGCGCAGCCCCCACTGCGCAAACGCGCCCGGTTGCCGGGCCAGGCCGGGCTGCCGGATCACGCCGGGCTGCCGGACCGGGCCGTTCGGCCTGGCCCGGCAACAGGTACCGGGTACCGCTAACGCGCATCCTCATCAGGCGCCATCTTGCCCTAATACCAGGTAGTGCCGCGTTACAGCCTGACCCTGAAGTACATCGTGGGCGCCCAGAACGAGTTCATCGCGTGGAAGCCGATCCGGGTACCCACGGTCGCGGCGCCGAATGTCCACTTGCCCCAGTCGTACAGCTCGACGTGCCCGGAGCCGAAGAATGCCAGGTCGCCACGCTTGGCCTTCGACTTGGGGATACGCACGAGCCGCCAGCTGCTGAGCATGCCGTAGGTGGTCCTCGGAAGTGTCACCCCGGCCGCCCGATAGGCCGCGTATACAAGCCCCGAGCAGTCGTAGCCTGCCGGACCCGTTCCGCCCCAAATATACGGTTTGCCGTGCTGACGTAGCGCGTAGCGCCAGGCTGTCAGCCGAAGCCGCACAGCCCTGGCAGCCGCGGATGCCACCGCCGCCGTGTCGGCACGAGCCGAAACGGGCTGGACAAGCCCGGTGGTGCCCACGAGCAACAGGACGGCCGCGAGCGCGGCCAGCACCACGCCGCGCAGATGGAGAAGCAGACTGGCTGAAGCGCGGCGAGTGATGCCTTCGCTCAAGTGCGCCTTTCTGACGCAGGTGCGCCCGGACGGGACACGGGCGCCTGACTTTTCGGATCGTAGCAGGTCAGCGCGTCCGAATAAGCAATTGGGCCGACGCTGGGACCGGAATGGCCAGGTCACACCGGCCCGAAAAGGCCGCTGCTTAAGCGGCCTACGGCATTTCCTACCGGCGAATTCGCGCCGCGAACAGGTCGCGCAGACTGACCACGCCGCACACCGAGCGGCCCTCCACCACGGGCAGGTGCCGGAAGCCGTTGAGGAGCATGATCTGCGCTGCTTCCTCCGCTGATGCATCGGGCTCGGCCGACTGCGGATCGGCGGTCATCCACTCAGACACTCGCGACTCGCGCAGGTCCTCGCCCGATGCGGCCGCCCGCAGCACGTCTCGCTCGGTCAGGATGCCCGCTAGGAATGAGCCCTGCATGACGATGGCCGAACCTACCCCGGTGGCTACCATCGCGGCGGCGGCCGCGGCGATCGGGGATTCGGGTGCCGACGTCACCACCGATGTGTTCATCAGGTCCCGAAGGGTCGCCATCGCCTAACCGCTTTCGCCGATTTCGCCGTGCTCGGATTCATCGTGCTGCGTGGACGGTCCTGACAACTCGGCCGATAGCATCGCCCACAGCGCCCCGGCCCAGCCCGACAGGTGCGGCCACTTCTTCCAGAACACCTGCAGCGTCGTCTCGTCGAACTCGGCGAGCGCCCGCTGCGCTGGCAGGCTGTTCGCGATGTCCTCTAACTCGTGGATGAGTTCAAGGAACTTGTCGGCTATCTCGTCCACCAGGTGACCTCCAGCGCGGGAACTGCCGATCCGCCCCGTCAGCGACGGGTTTGACATCGACGGTAACCGACCTCGGCGCCACGGTCACGAATATCTTGCGACGGCTGCCGGCGGAGCCTCGCGCCCGATGGGCTATCGGCCGGATATCAGCGTCTCGGCCGGCCCGATGGCTGGCGCTATCGGCCGCGGCCAGCGCGGCTCGCATACTATTCGGCCTGCTGCCGGGGACCGTGCTGCCAGATGCCGACCGCGTTACCCGCCGGATCCCGCGTCATCGCCACCCACAGGTCACCCTCTGGATAGGGCTCGACGCTCACAGTGCCCCCTGCCGTCTCGACCTCCGCGAGGGATTCGTCGATGTCCTGCACGTATATGTAGGGCACGACGCCCGCCTCACCCGCTACCGGCAGGTCCGGCATGAAGTGGCCGATCACGCTGCCGGTGGCGTCGGAGAAGGCAGCAGAGTCCGGCCGGATCCGCCAGCCGAATGCCGCGCTGTAGAACGCCGCCAATCGCGCCGGATCTGGTGCCGGGATGCGCAGATAGGACACATCGCCGGGACGGAACACCGAGGTCTGCACCACAGACGCCATCCTACGGCGACGCCGGGTTCGCGCTGCCGCACAGCGCGCGGGGGCGCCAGATCGCCCCGCTGGGCCGCAGCTATTGACGGGGTCGGAGCGTGCACGCAAACCTGGAGCATTGCCCCCGTCGGCGTCGGCGGGCAAGGGCCCTCGGGCTGGCCCGGAGCACACTGGCCGTACGGTGAAGCTAGGCACGGACCACCACGTACCCGCCCTAAAGCCCGCGGTTTGTCCGGTCCGCAGCGCAGACTCACCGCCGGTGGCGCGGGGTAGGACCTATTCCGCCGGAAGTCCGCTGGATGGCTGAAAGAAGGGGTCGACCGTGCCAGACTCCGCGCTTGACATTAGGGCGATGCTGGCCGGACGGCCAGCGCTGCTGCGGGACACATGCGACCGGGCCCTGGCCTATCTGGATCAGATCGCGGACCGGCCGGTGGCACCGGGCAAGCAGGCCGTCGCCGACCTGCTCGAACTGGGGTTCCCGCTGCCCCGGCAGGGCCTGGGCGCGACCCACGTGCTGCATGTCCTCGACGAGGTCGGCTCGCCAGCCACGGTAGCGAGCAATGGCCCGCGGTACTTCGGCTTCGTCACCGGCGGCGCGCTGCCTATTGCCCAGGCCGCCTCGTGGCTCGGAGCGGCCTGGGACCAGAACGCCGCGCTCACGGTCATGTCCCCGGTCGCCGCCCGGCTCGGCGAGGTGGCTGTGGACTGGATCACCGAACTGCTCGGGCTGCCGTCAGGTATCCCTGGCGCGTTCGTCACCGGCGCCACGATGGCGAACGCGACCTGCCTGGCCGCGGCCAGGGACGCGGTGCTGACCCGGCACGGCTGGGACGCCGCCGGCCAGGGCCTGGTCGGCGCGCCGCCGGTAACGGTCGTCGTCGGCGCCGAGGTGCACGCCACGGTCCGCAAGGCACTTGGCATCGTCGGCCTCGGCCGCGACCGCGCCACCGTGCTGCCGGTCGACAGCCAGGGCAGGATCGTGCCCCAGGATCTCCCGGCGCTGACCGGTCCCGCGATCGTCTGCCTGCAAGCGGGGAACGTAAACTCCGGGGCGAGCGACCCGTTCGGCCCGCTGATCGCGTGGGCACACGAGTACGGCGCCTGGGTTCATGTGGATGGCGCGTTCGGCCTGTGGGCGGCGGCTTCGCCGACTACCGCCAGCCAGGTTAACGGGATGGACGGCGCCGAGTCCTGGGCGACCGATTGCCACAAGTGGCTGAACACGACCTACGACTGCGGTATCGCGCTGGTCTTCGACCCGGAGACGCTGCGCCGGGCGATGGAGTCGTCGGCGTCCTACCTGCCGGGCGCCGGTGCCGAGGCAATGGGCCTGACCCCGCAGTCGTCCCAGCGCGCCCGCGGCATGGAGGTATGGGCGACGCTGGCCGCACTCGGTCGTGACGGCGTGGCCCAGCTAGTGGACAACGGCTGCCGCCTGGCCCGCATGTTCGCCGACGGGATGCGGTCGGCCGGGTTCGAGGTGCTGAACGATGTCGTCCTCAACCAGGTGCTTGTCTCGTTCGGGCCTGCGCAGCGGACGGACTCTGTTATCGCCGCGGTCCAGGACGAGGGCACCTGCTGGTGCGGGCCGACCACCTGGCATGGTCATCGCGCGATGCGGACCAGCGTGAGTGGCTGGAGCACATCCGAGGACGACATCGACCGGAGCATCGAGGCAGTGCGCAGGTGCGCACTGTCGAACGCATGAACGTATCGCTGGCGGTCGGCGCCCTGGCGAGCTGGTTGCTAGCCGAAATGCTGGGCGCCTACATGCTCAGGAACTGGGTCACGAGCGGAGCCGCGCGGCTGCGGAAGACTCGGCCGGACGGGATGTCGCTGCCCGTGCTCCTCACGCACGCCGGGCTGAACCTCACCGGCATGGTGTGCTGGGTAGTCTTCGTCGGTACCGGGTCGGAAATCGCGGCCTGGCTGGCCATCGTCTTCCTCGTTCCGGCGATCGGCCTCGGCGTCTCCACGGTCAGCGTGTGGACTCCGTATCCGGTCCGCCGGGGCGGCCCCGATAGTGGTGGCGACGCGGGCGCTGGCCCGGCTGACTGGTCATCAGCCGGACCTGGCGGGCACCGCGACTTGAGCCAGAGCGCGATACCGGACGAGGTACTGGCCAGGGCGATGGAGGACGAGGCATTCGCGCGCCAGCTCACCGAGGACCTGCTGGTCAGGAACCTGGCGTACGAGGCACGCACGGACAGGAGGATGCGGCTGGACGCGCGGGCGATCGTTCCGCTCGTGCACGGCCTGCTGGCCATTGTCACGTTCCTGCTCGCGACGCTGGCGGCAATCAGCGCGTCATGAGGGCTAGCGGCGCACGGCCGCGCGGTGCTTTGCGAGCGAGTGCTGCACCGAGACGACCAGGATCTCCTTGACCGACTCCCGCCTGCGGGCGTCACAAAGCAGGACAGGCACGTCGGAATCGAGATCCAGCGCGTCCCGGATGGTCTCGGGCTCGTAGTCCGGCGAGCCGTCGAACCGGTTGGCTGCCACGACGAAGGGCGTCTGCCGTCGCTCGAAGTAGTCGACGGACGAGAAACAGTCGGCGAGGCGCCTGGTGTCGGCTAGCACGACCGCGCCAAGCGCGCCGAAGGCGAGTTCGTCCCACATGAACCAGAAGCGCTCCTGGCCGGGTGTGCCGAACAAGTACAGGACGACTCCGCTGGGGAAGGTGATGCGGCCGAAGTCCATCGCCACCGTTGTGGTGCGCTTGCCCTCGACCGCGGTCGTATCGTCGACGCCGACGCCGACCTCGCTGAGCACCTCTTCGGTGCGCAGCGGCCGCACCTCACTGATCGCCCCCACCAGCGTGGTCTTACCCGCGCCAAACCCGCCGGCGACCAGGATTTTCGTGACGACCGGCGGAGCCGAGGCACCAGCTACTGCCTCATAGCGACCGAAGGCCATCAAGCACGCTCCTCAACACACTCTCCTCTGGACTTTCCTGTTCCCCCGGCCCCACCACCGCGATAGCGCCCCGCTCCACCAGATCGTCGAGCAAGACCCGGATCACGCCCAGCGGCAGGTCTGTTTCTGACGCCAGGTCAGCGACGGCCGTCGGTGTCCGGCACAGGTTCAGCAAATGCCGGTGCTCGGGACCGAGCCCGCGAGCATCGACGGCTCGCTGCCCGGATGCGGCGACGAGCTCGATCAGGCCAAGCGCGCAGCCCTGCGGCCGGGTGCGGCCGCGGGTCAGCGCGTATGGCCGGACGACCGGGCCGGCATCCCGGTCGAGCCACCGGTCTCCGCTGCCGATCATTCCGTCAGCCGTTCCACTGCTCCCATTGCGACCCCCGCCCTCGGGTTGGCGGACAGGTACTGGCCTAGTCGCTTGACGAGCATCGCCATCTCATAGACGACCAGGCCGTGGTCGGCATCCGCCGGGCATAGCGCGGCGAGGCAGCTGCCCTGCCCCGCCGCCATCACGAACAGCAGGGCCGTGTCCATGTGGATGATCGACTGCCGTGCCTCGCCGCCATGGAAGCGGAGCGCGGCGCCACGAGCCAGGCTCTGCAGGCCGGCCGCCACCGCCGCCATGTGCTCGGCATCGTCGCGGCTCAGGCCCGCAGACGCCCCGAGCGTCAGGCCGTCCCGCGACAGCACCACCGCCTGGCTGATCCCGTCTACTCGGCGGACAAGGTCATCGAGTACCCAGTTCATCGTCGCGGTGAGTCCGGCCTGCTCCATCACGGACCCTCCGGTTCCTCCGGCCACGGCGCCAGTTCCGGATTGCCGGCTGGCGAAGCCCAGGGATCATCGTCAGGAGCGGTCGTCGTCCTGGCCCGCTCCAGTCCCACCTGCAGCGACTGGACCAGCGCACGGGTGTCGGCCGGGTCGGGCCCGTCGCCGACATCGGGGCTGGCGTCCTCGCTCCCGTTCTGCTGGTGCGCCTCGGCCGCTGCCGGGATGTCGGTCTTCAGCTGCGGGGCGAGGCTAGCCTGCCGCACCCGCCGCGGCAGCCACGGCCGGGTCTGGTCGCGGCCGGCCCCGGTCTCCCAGACCGAGGAGCCCGACCATGGCGAGCTGTCCTGGCCGCGGGCCAAGCGCTCCTGCCTGGGCCGCAGGCCGTCCCGCCCCAGGGCCGAGCCATCCTGCGCCAGGGCCGAGCTGTCCTGCGCCAGGGCTGGGCCGTCCTGGCCCGTGCCGCCCCGCCCGAGACCCGCGCTGTCCTTGGCCAGGACCAGGCCGTCCCCCACCACCGGGTCCCGCTCACGGAAAGCACTCTCCTCTGTGATCATGTAGGGTGCCAGCCGGCCGGTCGCAACAGCATCGGTCGGTTCTGCGGTGTCCTCCCGCGCGGCCTTACCCGCGGGCAGTTCGGACCGGAACACGTCGAAGTGCGGTCCGCCGTCAATCCGTCGCTGGCTGCCTGTATCGACACTCTGCATGGGCCCGCTGACTAGCTCGCGAATCCCGTTGGCACGAATAGGCAGCGGCCCGGCCGAGCTGCTCACCACCACGACGGAGTGCGGCAGCAGCACGATCGCCGACGTCCCGCCGTACGGAGACGTGCGCAGCGTGATCCTGATGTGGTGCTTGCCCGCCAGCCTGGCGACCACGAACAGCCCGAGCTGGTTGCTGTCGGCGATGTCGAACTCGGGCGGGTTCGCCAGCCGCTCGTTGAACGTCGCAAGCTCATCAGCGCGGATGCCGATGCCACGGTCTTCTATCTCTACCGCGAACCCGTTGGCCACCCGCTCGGCCCTGACCGTCACCTCGGTGTTAGCCGGCGAATAGGTGGTCGCGTTCTCTATGAGCTCGGCGAGCAGGTGAATCACGTCGGCAACCGCGGAACCGACGACCGCGTCGTCCGAGTCGCACAGGACATTGACGCGCTTGTAGTCCTCGACCTCCGCGGTCGCACCGCGCAGCACGTCCACGAACGGAACTGGCTCACGCCAGCCGCGAGCCGGCGTCGCTCCGGACAGGATGATCAGGCCCTCGGCGTGTCGTCGCATGCGCGTGGTCAGGTGGTCGATCTGGAACAGCTCGTCCAGGGTCTCCGGCTCGGTCGACCGGCGCTCCATCGCGTCAAGCAGGCTCAGCTGGCGGTGCAGCAATGACTGGCTGCGCCAGGCCAGGTTCCGGAAGACCTGGCTGACACCGGCCCGCAGCCGCGCCTGGCCGACGGCCGCCTCGACCGCCGTGCGCTGCACCGACGACAAAGCCTCGGCCACCCTGGCGGTCTCCACGATCCGGCCAGCAGGCGGCGGCGCGGCCTCGGCCGCCACGTCGACTTCTTCTCCCTGGCTCAGCCTGGCCACAACCCGCGGCAGCCTTTCCTCAGCGATATCGAGCGCCGCGTGCTGCAGCCCGGTCAGCTCCCGGCTGATCCGACGGCCGAACCTGACCATGAGGAACACCGACAAGACGACCGCGATCAGTCCGAGGCCTCCGGCCAGCCCGAGCTGAAGCAGCAGCCGGTCGCCGACCAGAGTGCCCATGTGCGTCAGCGCGAGCCGGTCCTGCGCCTCGGCGGCCTGATAGTCGGTCTGGTACAGCGGCAGCGCCGCGCCCGCCAGGGCCAGCGGGTTCACCGGGATCGGGCCCTTCACGCCGATGCTGTTGACGACGCTGTTCTCGATTGCAGCGAAGCTCTTGTAAGCTGCCGACGAGTTGGCCCGCAGGTAGCCGGCGCTGAGGCTCGGGTCCAATTGCTTCAGTGCGTCCGACATGAGCAGCCGCTGGCTGGCGACCTCCTGCGCGAACAGGATGCGCTCAGCCTTGCTCATGTTCCCGCCGTCTGCGAACGCCCCGCTCAGCAGCGTGATCTCGCGGTCGCCCATCTCTAGCGCTTGGCCCGCTTCGACGCTGGCCGCGGCCTGCTGGTACAGCGGCGTGTCGTTGACCGCGACAAGCTCGTCGTACAGGTGGAACTGACCGTCGACGATCGTGTTGTAGGCCTGGAACGCGGCGAGCGGGGACAGTTGCCCGGCCGTCACCCGCGCCCGCAGAACGGGCAGCGAGTTCAGGCCCGACTCGAAGGCGTTCAGGGCCGGCCGGGAACCGGACGGGATCATGCCAGGGCCGGCACTCACTCCGTTGACGAACGAGCGGATGGTGTCGCTTGTGGCCTTGAACTGCGCGAGCATCGGCTGCTCAGAAGTCCGCCGGCCGCTGCTCAGCCATTCGAAGACCTGCAATCGCTCTTGCGCTAGCTGCTTGCCGAGCAGCTGCGCAGAGCCGCCGTAGAGGTTGTCCTCGGCGGTGAAGTTGTGCTCCTGGATGGCGTTCGACAGGGTGACGCTCGCGGCGAATCCCCACAGCGCCAGCAGTGAAGCCAGCGGGACGACGAAGATTAGGGCAAGCAGTACCCGGATCGACCGCTGGCGCTTCCTGCGCACTTGGGTGGGCATAACTCTCCTTCTGCCGACGTTTGCGTCGTGCCGCCGCCGGGCGGGAAGACCAGCGGCAGGCTGTCGTCACCGACTGGCCGCGCAGTCGCCGACGCCGACATCACCGCACCGCCAGTCACGTGGCCGGCCCCCGAACGACCCCCTCCATGCAATTGCGCGAGCGCCCGAGGACCTTCGGGCTGCGCTGCCGCTGGCCAGATGGCACGGAGTGTGACTGCCGGGCTGCCATAGCTGCATATTGCATGATGGTAATTGCACCCATAAGCGTTGTATAAGGAAGGAACAGCACAGAACTGTTACGGAGAACGTTAACATTGTCTGAATCGGCCTATAGCGCCTTATTGAAGAAAGGCAGGAGATGTTGTTGCCTTTCATCGCGGCAGCCACCGCGAAAGACTTGATGCTTGTGGTGCTGATGAGGCGAGCTCTTAAAGGGCTCCCGTGTCAGCGAAGGCGGTCAGACAGCGCCGATTCCGCCCAGCGCGTAGCCGTGCTCGAGGATGTGCGCCGCTCCCCTGATCACGCAGCGCAGCGGATCCTCGACAACCGTCGTGGCGATATCCGCCTCTGCCTCGATCCGGTACGCAAGGCCCGGCAGCATTGACCCGCCACCGGCGAGCCGGACCTTGCCGCGGAAGACATCTTCCGCGAGGTTCGGCGGGATGTCGGCGAGCATCTCCGTGACCGAGCCGACAATCGCTCGCACGCTAGGCTCAACCGCCGACGCGACCAGCGTGGCAGATACCCGCTCGACTCGCGGCGTCCGGCGCGCAGCGTCCACGCCGACGGTCTCCACCTCGGTAATCGTGCCGTCACCAAGGCCGAGCGTCATCTTCAGGCTTCGCGCCGCGTCCCGGCCGAGTAGCAGCCCGAACTCCGATCGCACTGCCCGGCAGATCGCTTCGTCCATCGCGTTCCCGCCGATACGCAGGGAACGCGCTCGCACCACGTGACCGCCGGCCAGCACGGCTGTTTCCGTCGTACCGCCGCCGATGTCGACAATGAAGGCCCCGACGCCGGCCGCTAGGTCGAACCCCGCGCCCGCGGCCGCTGCGACTGGCTCGTCCACAAGCTGCACGCGGCGGCGCGGTCGCAGGGCCTCGGCAGCAGCGGCGACTGACTGCCGCTCGACCGAGGTGGCCTCGCCCGGCAGGCAGACAAGGCACGGCCTGCGGCCGAAGCCGCGGCGGACACGGGCCCGGCTCAGGAATCCCTGCAGCATGGCGGCGGTGGCATCCAGGTCCGCGATCACCCCGTCCCTGAGCGGGTGGAGGACCTCGACGTCCTTGGTCTCCTTGCCGGTCAGCGCGTCAGCGACCTTCCCGACAGCGGTGATCGCGCCGGTGCCACGGTCAATCGCGATGGCCGATGGCTCATCGATGATGACGCCGCGTCCGGTGACATACACGAGCGTGTTCACCGTGCCGAGGTCGATCGCCACACCCGACCGTAGCCGCATCACGCCGTCCTCCGCCCGAAATGGCATTGCGCTACCCAGTATGCCGCCATCCAAGCGACACCGACCGGGGGTCTGCCGCACGACAGCCGTCATGCCGGGCGGCATCAGGCCCGGACTTACCCCGTTCCCGTCCGTAACCGGGTGATGGCACCGGTACTCGAAATCGACGTGGCCGTCGGATGTCAGCGGCGCTCACGTCGGTCACCTACTGCCTGATCATGAAATGAAGAAGTAAACCGTAAATCAGCGTATGAACGCAACCATAGGCGGATCATCCGGTGTCTAAGGCCAAGAACACAATTGGCCAACTCGGACCACAATCCGAAACGGGAGGAACCTATGGGGAAGAACAGGCGGCCGTCGGCCGCCCGGAGGCCAGGGATCGTCACCGCGACTTTGCTCAGCGCGGCGATGCTCGGGATTACCGGCGTCACGACAACCGCATTAGCCGCAACGCGATCCGCGAGCGGCAGCACGCATTCGACAGCGGCGCACCCGGCTGCGGCCGGAAATCCCGCCACCGCGGCCGACGGACCGACCATGAAGCTGATAGCGGCAGCACGGCAGGTCGAGGTACCGGTGTTCGGCAAGAACCAGGTGTTTGTCGATCCGGGCATCTGGCTGGCCTCGCTTCACTCGCCCTTCCAGGTCGACGTGTCGATCGCCGGCTACGGCAAGCCGGAGCGCGCCACCCAGCTAATCAGGACGGCTAGCGGCGTTATCGACCGGCCGCTGCCGTCCTGGGTCCTCGCGCACTGGAACGGGATCCGGCACTTCCTGCGGGTAGTTGTCCGCAACTCACGCGGCAAGGTCGTCGGCTACAACAACGTGACGTTCTGCCCGGACACTGGCTACGAGGTGTCCAAGGCGACTCCTGACAGCGCGGCCACCGACCCGTTCCCGCAGCAGTGCGCTTCGGGAGATCCGTTCGGCGTGGGCGCGGTCTGGGGCCTGCCGCGAGGCTGGGCCGCGGACGTCCTCGGTTATGCCTCCTACCGCCTGACCATCGGCACGTACAAGCTCACCGAGACCATCAGCCCGCAGTACGTGCGGCTGTTCGATATCGCCCGCCGGGACGCGACAGCGACGGTCAAGGTCAAGGTGGTCAGCCAGGCGACCTGCTGCGGTCCGAGCGGCTGCTGTGACGCGACGAAGCTGGCCGCGGTTCCAGCCGGGTTTGTCCGGGTGAGCGAGCGTTCTCGCGCGGCGAGCACGGCCGCTCGGCACGGCCCGCCGAGCCTGCCAAGCACCAGGGTGCTTACGCACGTGCCCGCCGACGCGCTGCCCGACCTCATCCCGCTTCCGTCCTGGGGGATTAGCGTCACCAACACGCTGACCAAGGCCAAGAAGCCGAAGGACAGCTATGTCGACTTCGGCGCGACGGTGTGGATCGGCGGCAACTCACCGCTGGACGTGGAGGGTTTCCGCATCACTGGAACGAACACCATGCGTGCCTACCAGTACTTCTACCGGAACGGGAAGCTCATCGGCCGGATGCGCGTCGGCAGCATGGGCTTCGCCAACTACAACGCGTGGCACTTCAACCAGTTCGCTCAGTACCTGCTGCTGAACCGGTACAAGAAGGTCGTCGTACGCAGCCGCAAGGTCGGCTTCTGCATCGCGCCAACTGACGGTGTCGACATGCTGCTGCCGCGGGCGACCTGGCAGCCCTCCTACCTCGGGCTCGCGGGCAACTGCGGCGACCCGAATGCCCTCTGGGCGCAGGAACTCCTGCCGGTCGGCTGGGGCGACACGTACTACCAGACCGTCCCTTACCAGAATTTCGACATCACCAAGATCCCGAACGGCACCTACTACATCGAGATCATCGCTAACCCGAGGCACCTGCTGCACGAGACCAACACGGCAAACGACATCTCGCTGCGCAGGATCATCATCAGCGGCAAGGCCGGTCACCGGAAGGTCCGCGTGCCGGCCTACCACGGCCTCGACCCCGAGAATGGCAACGGCGGCTCGTTCTTCTAGGCACCCGCGGCCGGTCTTCTGGCCCGTCTTCTGGCCGGTCTTCTGGCCGGTCTCCTCGGGCCACGGTGGCCACGAGGTTCGCGGAGATAGCAAGCGGGGGCGCGGCCAGAGCCGCGCCCCCGGCTTCGGGCTTCGGGTCGAGCCGGTACTACCGAGGCGCCGTCGGCAGGCCGGCGAACGTCTCGGGATCCGGCCCGGTCCGCTCGTTCCGGTTCAGCGCGCTGATCGCCTCGACATCCTCGCCAGCCAGCTCGAAGTCGAAGATGTCGATGTTCTCCCTGATCCGCGCCGGGTTCACCGACTTGGGGAACACGATGTCCTCGCGCTCGATGTGCCAGCGCAGGATCACCTGCGCGGGCGTCTTGCCGACGCGCCTGGCGATCGAGGTGATCGTCGGGTCGTCGACCGCCCGGCCCCGGGCGAGCGGAGACCAGGCCTCGACCGCGATCTGATGCTCGCCGCAGAACCGCCGCAACTCGTCCTGGGTCAGGTACGGGTTGATCTCGATCTGGTCGGCCGCCGGCGGGACCTCGCACTCGGTATGCAGGCGACGCAGGTGGTGGGCGAGGAAGTTGGAGGTTCCGATCGACCGCGCGCGGCCGTCCCGGTAGAACTCCTGCAGCGTGTCCCAGGTAGACACGAAGTCGCCGTCGTACCGGGTCGGCAGCGGCCAGTGGATGAGAAACAGGTCCACGTAGTCCGTGCCGAGAGCGGCGAGCGACTCGTCGAACGCGCGGCGCGCGTCGTCGGGCAGGTGCGCGTCGTTTTTCAGCTTCGTGGTCACCCACAGGTCCGCGCGGTCAAGTCCGGACTTGGCGATCGCCTCGCCTACTTCCTTCTCGTTGGCGTACATCTGCGCGGTGTCGATGTGCCGGTAGCCGGCTTCCAGCGCGCTCATGACGGCTTCCGTGGTCTCGGCCGGCTTGACCAGGAAGACGCCGAAGCCGAGCTGCGGGATCTTCTGGCCGTTGTTCAGCATGATCTCTGGAATTACGGTCACGACAGGCTCTCCTCACCGGTCATGCGGGTCTGTGGTTTCCCATTTCGCTGGTCTACCAAAGCCCCTGCCCGGCTGGGCCCGGCCTACACGCCTGCGCGCAAGCCATAGCCGGGGTGACACCAGATCCGCACGCTCAACCGAGAACGGCGACGTTTTGCCAGTTATCGAGGGGTATCAGGGCGCGGCGTCAGCCGATCAGCGGCAGCCGGTTGTCGCTCGACTCGCCGCGGCCCGAGGCGGCCAGGATCCATGCGAGGTCGTCCTTCAGTTCCGGCGGCCTGGTGCCCCGTGTGCGGCGGGCGAGCAGGTCGTCCAGGATTGACGCCGTCACCGCGATTCCGTCCGGCGTGGCGAAGATCGGCCCGTTCAGCGCCTGAGCCAGGTCGATGCCATGCACGACCGCCTCGAGGATCCGGCTGTGCACGAACTCGTCCACCCTCATCGGCGCGAAGTAGCCGGGTCCGACCAGGTCAGCGGGCACTTCCCTGGCCTCCGCGATGGTCTTGCTGAACGTCTGCGCCAGGACGCCTGGCATGTCGGCATGGGTCTTGCCCTCAACCATCGTGTATGCGTACGAGTACACGACCGGCCCGGTCTCTGACCGCGCGTTTATGAAGAAACTGGTGCTGTCTCTGGCCGGCTGGGCGTCTTCCTTTCCGGCAATGAGCGTCCGGGTCAGCCCGATCGCAATGTCAAAATGGCCTGCCAGCTCGAACACCGTCCATTTCGGCAGCTCCGCGTCGACTGGCACCAGCTTCGTCTCACGGGCCCAGTCCGCATCGTCCAGCGAGCCAAAGGCACCGGTCACGGCATCGAGCTCAGCCTCGAGCATGTCGATCATGGTCTCGTACGACGTCATCACGAACCATCCGCCTTTCGTAGGCGCCACCTGGATCTGCACCGCCGCGAACGCCGCAGACCGCTCGTGCTCGTCCGGCAACTATTTATCATGACTATTCGCGGAACGCGATATTCCCGCGCCGGATCCCGTACGTCTTGATCAAGCCATAGATGGCTGGCCTCGGCAACCCCGTGCCCTTTCGCAATTAACACCACTGATCATGCGTCTGTGCACTAACATCAGGCGCCATGCGAGCGATGGGCGGTTTCGGAGCTTTGCTGGGTGCCTTGGCTGGAGCCGGCGGATTGGTCGGAGTCCTCAGCACCGGGCATGGCGCGACACAGGCACAGGCGCCCGCGCCGCAGTCCACGACCGCAGCGGTCGGAGCCGCCCCGTCTGGAGCGCTGCCCGATTTCGGCAACCCCAGCGGGCACTTCTACGTTCCTCCGGCCGGCCGCGCCGTCAACACCAGCCACCCCAACCACGTGATCGGAACTGGCACGCCGGCGAGTTGCACCTCTGCCGCGGTGGTCCGCGACGTCGCCGCGGGCGGCATCATCACGTTCGACTGCGGCCGCAAGCCGGTCACCATCGTCATGACCGCGACCGCGAACGTGATCAAGACCAGGCACCGGGTCGTCCTGGACGGCGGCGGACTGGTCACCCTCAGCGGCGGCGGCCAGCGCCGGATCCTGTACTCGGACACCTGCGCGGGTACCTGGTCGACTGATGACTGCGTGAACCAGCCGTATCCTGAGGTCGTCGTGCAGAACATCACGTTCGAGGACGGCTACAACGGCACCCATCAGGCCACCTGCACGGCCAACATCCCGACGTGCTGGTACGGCGGGGTCGACGGAGGCGGCGCCATCTACGTCGAGGGCGGCCAGTTCAAGGCGGTCAACTCGCGGTTCGTCGACAACCGCTGCTACAGCTTCGGCCCTGATCTTGGCGGCGGCGCGATCCGTGCTCTGGCCCAGTACAAGAACCGGCCCGTGTACATCACCGACGACACTTTCCGCGGCGGCCGATGCTCCAACGGCGGGGCGCTGAGCAGCATCAGCGTCCAGTGGGACGTCCTCAACAGCGAGTTCACCAACAACAAGGCCATCGGCTGGGGAGCTAACCCGGCCGCTCACGGCACCCCGGGCGGCGGCAGCGGCGGTGCGGTCTACCTCGACGGCCAGGACGACAACTTGCTGATCGCCGGCACCGTGATGCACGGCAACAGTGCCAGGGAGGGCGGCGGCGCCATCTTCGACGTCGTCGACACGGGCTGGGGCAGCCTGACTCTCAACCAGTCGCATCTGCGCAGCAACGTCAGCGGAGAGTTCCAGACCTTCCCCGGCATCTACTATCAGATCGACGGGAAAGACACCACGCCCGTAGTGATCCACTCCACCGTCAGCTGACTTCGCCGCCAGTAGATGTCCGAGCCCAGCTACCTGTCGTTACTCAGCCGGGCCCGTTCTGGAGCGCCGCGGCGATGGCCTTCACGCCGTCCAGCGTGAGGCGGTTGACGGGATTCAGCGCCGACGGCCAGGTCGACAGCTTGGCCACCACCACCTGGCTCGGCTGGTGCACGAACACGTGCTGTCCGTTAATCCCGGCGGCGTAGAAGAACGGGACTGCGGGCTCGGCCACCCACCAGCAGTTGCGGTAATGCATGCCGGGTGTGTAGCGAAGCGGTTCCTCGGCTGCGATGAACGCCTCAGGACCGTCTGGCGCGCCGGCAATGGTGTCGCGGAGCCACGGCCCTGGTACGACGTTCCAGCCAGGCACTCGCCTCCCCGATCGAGAGAAGAGCAACCCGAACCGGCCGAGGTCCCGCAGCGTCGCGCATATCCCGCCGTCGGCCATCGCATTGCCGTGCCCGTCGACGGTTATCTCCGCATCGAACTCGGCGCCCATTGGCTGCCAGACCAGCCGCGCGATGAGGTCATGCAGGCGCGCGTCGCCGGCCCGCTCCAGCACCCAGCCCAGCACGTCGGTGAGGATCGATCGGTACCGGAACGCGCCGCCGTGCGGCCCGTCGTTGTACAGGGTCGCGTAGTAGGCCAGCGCGTCGGCCGGCCGCGGCTGCGTGCCGTCTGGCCGCCAGAGATAGACCCGCTCGTACAGCCGGACGTCGGACTCGGGGTTGTCGTAGGTCTCGTCAAAGTGCGTGCCAGCGCGCATGTCGAGCAGGTCCCGCACCGTAGCGCCCTCGAATGAGGTACCCGCCAGTTCCGGCACGATCCGCTCAACTCGCGCTGACACGTCCAGCAGGCCCTGCCCGACCAGGACGCCAGCCACCGTGGAGACCACCGACTTGGACACCGACATCAGGAGGTGCGGGGTGTCCGGGCCCATCCCGTTCCAGTACTGCTCGGTCACGACCCGGCCGCGGTGCAGCACCAGGAACCCGTCGGTGTAGCTCTCGGCCAGCATCTCGCCGACCGTCAGGTCCCGCTCGCCGGAGCGGTACCCGATTCCTGAGAGGTCCTGCTCGGCCCGTGGCAGCCGCCGGCCCGGCCCGCTGCCGCGGCTGATCCTGGCGGTCGGGATCAGCTCGCGGAGGTGCAGGAACGACCAGCGGTTGAAGGGCGGATCCTGCCAGTTCGCCAGGGTCACGAGCGAGCCGGGCGGGAAGGGAGGAACTCCGGTCATCAGCTGATGATCATTGCCAGCCGGGGCTGTGTTGTGGGCCACCAGCATAATTTACTTCGACCTGAAGAACCCTGGCGGTGAGTGACGGAGGGAAGGTTGCGAGGGAGGATGGCCTCGACCTCTTGGATTGGGGCTGCGACCGGCGACGTTTGCCCAGGTGGGTCGTGTCATCGGCTTCTGCCGGCCGGAGGGATGCGACGTCCGACTCGGCGCCTGTGCGGGCGGCTGCGGAGCGCAGGCGGCAGATCGATGAGTTCTGCCGGCATGGTGAGTCACTACGAGTGAATACCAGAACCCTGCGAAGGAGCGGTCATGACCGAGCCGGAGACCCGCATCCTGGACGCGCCGGGCGCGGTGCTGCACTACGACATTCGAAGAAATGAAGCCAGCACCCAGCCGGTCCTGCTTCTCATTGGCTCGCCCATGGGCGCGGAAGGATTCGTCACTCAGGCCGGGCATTTCACCGACCGCACGGTCGTGACCTACGATCCGCGCGGAGCGGGGCGCAGCAAGCGCACGGACGGCGCTTCGCAGACCACGGTCGAAGAGCAGGCCGACGACCTGCACTGGTTGATCGATGCGCTCGGCGCCGGGCCGGTGGACATCTTCGCCACCAGCGGCGGCGCCGTCAACGCGCTCGCCCTGGTGGCCGAACACCCAGAGCAGGTCCGCATCCTGGTAGCGCACGAGCCGCCAGCCGCCCAAGAGCTGCCGGACCGCGAGGCGGTGCTGGCCGCGTGCCAGGGCATCAAGGAGACCTACCTGCGCGAAGGCTTTGGCCCGGCGATGGCGAGGTTCATCGCGCTCGTCACTTATGAGGGTCCGATCCAACCTGGGTTCGCTAGTCAGCCGGGTCCCGATCCAGCCACATTCGGGTTGCCGACCGTGGACGACGGCTCCCGCGACGACGCGCTCCTCTGCCTGAACATGCCTTCCACCCCCGGCTACCGGCACGACTTCGATGCGCTCCGGGCTGCACCGACCCGCATCGTCGTGGCCGTCGGAGCGCAGTCCAGCAAAACCATTCCCGGCCGGGCAGCCGTGGCGGTGGCCGAACGGCTCGGAACGGAGCCCGTCACCTTCCCAGGCCGCCACACCGGATTCCTTGGCGGCGAATACGGCAGCACGGGCGAACCGGACGCCTTCGCCACCACATTGCGCAAGATCCTCGCCAACTGAGGGCCTCTCCCCCAGGGCAAACGTGATCGGCTACGGCACCAGAAGTGATCGAGGCCGGGCAAACGCCTACCCCGCCCAAGGAGCCAGTCCATCGTCAAGGCAGCGACCTTTTCAGGACGAAGTAATTTATTGGACTCTGTAACAGACGGGGTCCCGCAGCCCTGCCCGCAGGCTGCGGGACCCGCCGTGTCCAAGCTGGCTGCTACCCGAGGCGAGCGAAGTCGCGGGCAATCATCGCCAGGTTCGGCGTGCCTAGGCCGCTGCCGACGTTGTAGACGTTGCCGGGTGTGCCGGTGTAATAAAGGTTGTCGTTGCTGGTGCTGGCGGTGTCCAGCGGCGTGAACGGGTCGTGCCCACTCGTCGCCCACCGGTAGATGTCCGGGTTCCAGAAGCCGACCCGGTGACCAAGCAGCGAGTCGATCAGCGCCGTCGAGCCGTTCAGCTGCGGTGCGACGAAGCTGGTACCACCCCATCCGGCTTCCAGCGGGTTCCCGGTGAAGCCACTGAAGTACAGCAGGTAGCCGGTGTACGGATCGCCGTCAGCGGCAACGTCCGGCGTCGCCCGGCCGAAGCCGAATCCCGTGGTAACCGACGGCGCCGGGTCAAAGCTCCACTGGGTCGGGAGGTTCAGGCCCTCGACGTTCTGGTAGTCGATCGGGGTCAGGTACTCCACCGCGCTGAAGTTGTGCACGCCAGGTACACCTTGCTGGTAGGGCGGCGTCGGCTCGACATTGCTGAAACCGCCACCGCTGCCCAGCGGATTAGCCTGCGCCGCCGCGAACTCCGACGACAGGCCAAAGTCCGCGTAGTGCGGCCACCACCAGTCCCAGCCCCAGGTCCGCTCGGCCGAAATCGTGGCCGAGTCCGTCGCGGTCAGCGGGATGGTGCCCGGCAGCGTCGTGGCGCCGGCAACCGTCACGTACGGGCTGCTGCCGGGAACCTCGGGGGCACGGTTCGTCGTGCCGATGTCCCCGATCGGCGTATAGGCGCCGAAGTCGGCCGACGACACGAAGGCCGACTGACCCTGCGCGGCCATCTCAAGGAACGCGTCATTAAACGCGATCTCGTACGTCGCTGACTCCTCGCCAGAGACGACCGCGGCATCCACTGCGGTCTCGGAAAGGCCCCAGCTGGCCGAGACGCTGTCCGCGATGTTCTGGCTCGCGGCAGTGTAGAACGCATCCACGAAACCAAAGTCGGTGTTCGGGGCCTGGTACACGACGATCTTGGCCTGCGGAGCCAGCGCACCCGACTGCTCCACGTCCAGGCTCGTCTCGTTCGACCCGGCCGCGAGTGACACCGGGCCCGAGCCGCCGTCCACGTTGTCGAGCGTGATCCGGTTGGGCAGCGAGCTGATGCCCAGTACGCTGCTCCAGAAGTATTCGGGGTCGGCCGGATTCACGCTCGCCAGCGTGACGACGCCGATGGTCTCGCCAGCACCGGTCGCGCCCTTCGCCTGCAGCGGGCTGAGGTGGTAGCGGCGCGCGAAGTCCGCCGGCGTGAGGCTCCCTGTCTGCACCGCGGCCGGCTTGACCCCGCTGGCCAGCGGCCGCGTGTGCGCCGCCGAGCTGGCGAAGGACGGGTAGTTGTCCAGGCCGAGTATGGACAACACGAACTGGGCCAGGCCGTAAGGCAGCAACGGCTGCTGCAGCGTGCCATGAATCATGCGGCCCGGCCGGACCGGACCGCCGGCGAACGCTCGTGTCGCGTGCGTCTTGTATTGCTTTTGCTGGACGGTCAGCGCGTTGTCGAACTCACCCGCGGTGCCGGTAGCAGTGACATCCAGGCCGTCGGCGTCAGACTTCGTGGAAATGCCGTAGCCGGCCAGGTAGTGCTCCAGCGCCGCGATGTTGCGCCCCGGCTGGCCGTAGTGGTGCGCGAACTGGCGCACAGAAAGGTATCCGCCCGGCATTCCGGCCAGGACGCTGCCCTCGAGCCTGCCCGGGTTCCGTGCCTTGAGGATGAAGGAGACGGTCTCTGGCGTGGCGGCCGGAGTGGGGCCGAACACGGTCAGGCCCTTAAGCGCGCTGCCACCCGCACCCTGCGGCACATGGACCCTCGCCGGGTGACTGTGAGTCACCGCGCTCGCCGGTGCTGCCAGTCCGAACAGCGTAAGCGACCCTGCGGCGGCAGCGGCCAGGTACCCGAGATGGCGACGCGAGCCGAGCCTAGTGGGGGGTTTCACTGCAGGTCTTCCTCCTCGGCACTGCACCGGACGCGAGCCCTGCGACTCGAGATGCTGCGCCGAACTGGATCGCGGGCAGCGCGAGATGCAGCGTTGGCGGGGGGCTCCGCAGGACACGCTAGAGGTAATCGGAAGACCAAGCCAATAAGCCAGCTGTAATCGTTATGTGGCCACTAGCTCAGCAGAGCCGACGGTCTGCCCGTACCCCACCCGGCGCGCCTGGCCGCGCTCTGGCCGTCCGCTCTCGGCTGGCGCCGTACCCACGCCGATGGCGACGAGGTCGATACTTGGGCGGTGCCGGCTCGCGTGATCGATTCAGAACTGCGCCTTTAGTTCCTCGATTTCCCTGGCTCGATCCCGCAGCTTGCCGTAGGCAGGCCGCTCCCTTATTCGGGCTAGTGCCCACCGCACCGCCTCCGCCCGGTTCGGCGCGATGCCCGCGGTGATCAGGGTGTCGAGAGTCTCCAGGTCGGCGGGTCCGAGCCGGGCCATGACCGGGGTAAGGTCACCACCCGCCAGTGCGCGCCCTTCAAGCGAGCGGCCCGACCGGTGCAGCCGGATACCGGGTCCGTCGCCCTCGCCTGCGGTGAGGAACTCCAGCCGCCTGGCCTCGGGCAGCTTGCTGTCGAGATCTTCCCTGAACTGCTCAATCGCGGCCCGGTGGGCCTGGTGGAAGGCTTCCACGGTCTGCTCGCGCTCGAGCTTGCCTTCCGGCGACTCGAGGATGACCCGGACCATCAGCTCACCCGGCTCGACAGTCGGATCGTCGCCGTACTGCAGCAACACGACACCCCGCAGCGGCACGCCGGGAAAGCGCTTCGTTACTTCTTCGCTGATCATCACCTCGATGTGCTCGAGGGCTGCCCGTTCCATGCTGACTCCATTACCTTAGCTACTCTGGCAATCAGAGTAACAAGAGTTGATGGCGCACGGCTACTGAGATATGCCGACCCCGCATATGGCGCCTGCTGACGCGCTCCGTCCGGCCTCATGCCGTCAGCCGCGGCTGGCCGCCTGCTGCCGCGTTCCGGCTGTGAGCTGCCGGTATAGAGCCTCCGTGTCGGGGTGCGGTTCGCCGCCGGGTGCGATGTCCTCAATCGCATCCAGGCAGCGTCGCCAGGCCTCGGCGACGCCGAGAAGGTTTCCGCCCGCATGCTCAGCTCGCATCAGGAGTCGCCACAGCTGCTCGGACGATGCCTCGGCCGTGAGCCCGGCCCTGGCCGCCCTGGCCGCAGCGCGCGCAGAACCGGTCGCCAGCTCGAACTCGGCCAGCGTCTCGGCCGCGTCGACGATCTCGGCGCGGACGGTTTCCAGCAGCGGGATGTCCAGCCACCAGTAGTAGCTGCCGGTGAACGGCTGGCCCCGCACAAGCGCCATGGCCGCGCGCATGTCCTCGACCCGCGCCGTCGAGGTCAGCTTCCTGAACTCGGTCCAGTCCAGCGATGCGTCCGGATGCAGCACGTAGCTGCCGTTCCCCGCGTGGATGATGTACTCCTGGCCATCGCGTGCGTGACCGAGCCGCCGACGCGTGCGGGTGATGATCTGCCGCACCGCGTCGGAGGGCTTCGGGTGGTCGGGATCCGTGCCCAGCATGCTGCACAGCGCGGAGTTCGTCAGTCCGGCCGGTGCGGCCAGAGCGAGCGCCAGCACGAGCTCGGCCTGCTTGGGCTGGAGCTGATCCACCGCGCCGGTGATGGTAAACGAGCCAAGGATCCGCACGTCCAGCCGCGGCGGGGGCTGTGCGGCACCATCCTGTTCGCCGGCGAGCGCCGCCCACGGCGGGGCAGCGATGCCGTCGGCAGGCGTCTGGTTCGTGCCTGCGTCCGGCGCTCCGGCGCTATGCCTGGGCGCGGCGGCCGGATGCCACTGCGGCTCGGCGAAATTGCTGACGTGGTGCCAGGTCGGTCGCTCGGCGTCGGCGCCAGCGTCGGCGTCCGCGTCGATGGCGAGCTCGTCGGCCGCGCAGCCAGCCTCCTCCATGAGCACGCCGACGCTCCAGTCCGAACCCTCCGTTTCGTCCTGCGGCCGCAGCTGCGCTGCCTGCGGAATCCACGGCGGCGCGCCGTAGACCTCATATGGAGCGCGCTGAGGACTGACGTCCTGGAGGTCGGTGGCGGCCCCGAACAGCGTGCCGATCGCCTCGTAGTCAGCACCCGACAGCACTTGCGGCCTGACCATGATCTGCAACGGGATGACATTGGCCAGGATCTCGCCAGCCCGCCGGGGGTCGGGTGCCAGCTGCAGAACGGTCGGCGCCATCCGGCCATCGGCTGTCTCCGGGTCGCCTGCCACCAGCGCAGCGATGCCGCCTGGCCCGTCCTCGGCCAGCTCGAGCAGGTGCGTCATCTGGTCAGGTGCGGGTTCGATCCGGCTAACCAGAATGGTCAGGCCCCAGTCCTCGTCCTCCGGTGCCTCCAGCCGCAGCTGCCGCACGTCGGCCGGCGGCTGGTCGACCAGGCGCCGGCTGGTCGCCCGGCAGCGGGCATCGAGCAGGCCAAGTGCCGCATCCAGGTTGGCGCAGTGCTCGGCTCGGCCGAGCACCTCAAGTTCGTCGAAGCCGACCAGGACGAGGTCGTACCAGCCACTCCACTGGCCAGTGGCGAGTTCGGTGGCGGCAGCTGTGACCACCTGGTCGATCAGCTCGCGCGGCCCGTCGCAGCCGGTGACTTGTAGCGATTCAAGGTCGAGCAGCAGGTAGCCATCATCCGTCCCGCCCGCGGTAAACAGGCCGGGCAACAGGCCGCTGCCGCGCTCGGACGGAGCTCCAGGCCCAGCAGGGCCGGCGGGGCCCGGCCCGCTGTCGGCCGAGAGCGGGAGCTGCCAGCACATTCCCTGCCTGCCAGGACTGATGCTGTACGGGGCGGGCGGCGATTCCAGCGCGGGCGACGCCAGCAGTATCTCCAGCACCCTGGGGGTCACGTGCAGCCCGACGATGTCGGGCAGCGCCTGCCCGGCACTGGTGATGCCTGACTCGAGGTAGCTCAGCGCGTCCAGCAGCGTGGCCGGCGGTGCATCAGGCGCGGCGGCGCGCAGCCGCTGCTCGGCGGCGAGGACTGCGGGGTCGTCAGGCAGCGCGATACGCCGGCCTCGGCGACGGTACTGTCGCTGCCGGCGGCGCAGCCGACCAAGGCTCATCAGGATCGCACCGGCCAGCGCCCCCGCGCCGAACGCCGCGGCCTCCGGGATGTGCTCGCTCGCCGCCGCGACATTGGCCGACGTCTGGTAGCCGGCGGCATCGGAGCCGGAGGCATTGTCAGCAGGCACAGCTGCCGCGCTTGCATGCTGAGCTTCGGCTGAGTGCTTACCCACCGCAGGGCGAAGGCCGGCCGTTGGATGCTGCCGCCGGAAGTGCGCGTCATGAGTGGGGTGGCCTAGGTGCCGGGCCGGGCCGTCCCCAGCCAGGCTCGGGTCATCGTGGACGTCCGTCGCCGGCACCAGCATCCGCCAGCCTGGTTCGATCAGGGACGGATTGGTAAACACCTGACCGTCTCCCATGTCATGGCCATAGTTCATGCTGACAATCTCCGGATATCGGTCGCCTGCGCCGAGGTAGTGCCTGGCGATAGTCCACAGGCAGTCGCCCTTGCGGACGGTGATCAGCCGACTCGCCGAGGCGCTGTCCAGGGTGGCGCCCGGCGAGGAGCGGGCCGGGTCGGGGAGCGCCGCCTGACTCCGATCGTGGTCCTGGCCGGCGTGCGCGGGCGCGACCGTGGCCACGGACGCGGTCAAGGTAACCGCTGACGGGGCGGCGAACATCAGTCCTGCGAGCGCTACCAGCCGGGCCGCGCCGCCCTGCATCCCGCCGAGCCACAGCCGTGGTGCGGCGCGGCCGCGCGCCGCGGCCTGCACCTCGGTCAGCACCGCGATGGTGAACAGCAGCCATGCCAGCCACGAGCAGTCCCGGACAATGGCGAGCAGCAGAGTGCCGCTGTCGCCACTGGTCAGCATCTCCGCGACGCGATGCCAGCCGGCCAGCTGCCTCGGTAACGGCGAGCCGCCGAACTTGTACAGCACGACTGGCAGGCCTATGACCACCGCGATCAGGGTGGCCGTGGCAATGAGCCCGGTGAGCAGGGCCCGTGCGCGCCCGATCATGTTCCTCCCGTCACGCCGGTCACCAGGGACGCGGTCGCCGTTCCAGTGCAGTGGAAGGAAGGCACGCCTATCACCGACAGGAACCTGGTGGGCTCGATGATGGTTACCTTGACCCAGATGGCACGGCTGCCGTCGGGCTCGACCACGACGTCGTCGTATCCGGCGGCGGAGAGGTAACTGCGCGCGGCGGCCAGGGCCTGTTGCTGGGCCACGACGAAGGACCCGCTCCCGTAGGCGCTTGAGATGTCGACGGTCGTGGCGCCAGCCCTCGCAGCCTCCTGCGCCAGCGCGGCGGCATTTTCGTCCGCTTCGAGCTTGGCGCCGCCATCCACCACGATCCCGACCAGCGCGGTGAGCGCGACAAACAAGATGACGATCATCAGTGACAGCGCACCGCGCTCACCGTCTCGACCGGCACCCGGCACTGCCCTTCCGGCGCGCCCTGCTCGTCTCATCAGGCTCCTTCCCGGCGGCCTGCTGCCAGCCGCTGCAAGCACGATGCCGCCCTGGGTGTGACAACGGGGTGACAGCGAGAGCGCACGGGCAACTCACCTCGACCGGTACACGTCGAGCGGACTGACAAAGGTGAACGTCATCATTTCCGTGCCTGGCAGTCCTGGCAGGTACAGGTCGCTAAGCGGCACGTTGCATTTCACCGTCGCCGAGACGATCCCCGGCTGGCCGGGCCGCGTTGTGGTGAAATCCACGACGTCGATGTTGATGAGGAGCGGGCTGCAGGCCAGGCCGTCCCCGTTCAGCGCGGCGCGGGCGCTAGCCCGCCCGGCCGTCTGCGCCGCATACGGGTTCATCGCGATCGACGCCTGCCGGGCCGCGTCCCTGGCCGCCGCGTCCACCGAGCCTTGCGCGATCGAGACACGGCCGGCCGCGATCACGAGTGCGAGCAACGCCAGCAGCACCGGCGCCAGCACTACCAGTTCGAGCGCGGCACTGCCCGAATCGGCGCGCGCATCCTGGCAATCGAAGCTGTCGCCGCGGCCGGAACCGCCACCACAGTCAGAACAGCTGTCATGATCGCGCCATCCGTCACGATCGGAACGGGCTGCGCCATGGCGGGCTGCGACACGTCGCCAGCGACCGGTCATGACTCGAACTGCTCTTTTGGTGCCTGCGCGGTTTCTGTCACGTGCACGACCAGACCAGGAACGAAGCTGGGGATACTTCCGGTTACCGTGATCGACACTGTCGACGGGGTGCTCCCCCTAGACCACGCCACCGGGTCGAGCAGATACCCGCTGCCTGCCTGCTTGGCGAAGGCGATCGCTGCCGTCGGCCCGGCGGCCAGGGATGCGTTCAGCGTCCGTGCCGCGTCCGCACCCTGCCTGGCTGCGGCCAGCGCGGCCTGTCTGGCCAGAAACCAGAACGACGCCTGGATGACGACCATGATGAACAGGAACACGAAGGGCAGCACGATGACGTAGCTGAGCGTCAGCGCGCCCCGGTCCGCTGGCTGCGCTCCGGCCGCACGGGTCAGACGAGACCGCATCGCGCGGGTCAGCCGTTGCCGATGTTCGTCTCCATACTGCCGATCTTCGTCCGCAGATATGCCACCAGCAGGGTCGCGGCGCCGACCAGCGCAATCGCGATCACGACCCATTCCAGGCTGAGCGCGCCGCGATCGAGTTCCCCCGACCTGACCGCGGCGAAGCGGACGCGAATCTGAGTGATCAGGTAGTGCAGAACGACGGGTGGCATGGCTGCCTGCCTCTCAAGGGTTGGGCCGAACGGGTCATCCGAAGAGCCGGTAGAAGTCGGGGTAGATGAGCAACACAAGGAAGCCGCCTGCCAGCATCGCTATTGGCACGACCATGGTCGTGCTGCGCGATCCGGCCTGCGCCTTGGTCGAGGCAAGGGCTTGCGCCCGCATGGACTCCGCTCGCGCGGCGAGCGTGTCCAGGATCTTGGCCCCCTCGTTCCCAGCAATACCGGCTATCTCGGCGACGTCGCCAAGCTCGGGGACACCGGTCTCGGCGGCAAGGCGAGCCAGCCCGTCCCAGGGCGGCCTGCTGGCCTTGCGGGCCTGGTCGAGTGCGGCGGCAATCCGCTCGAAGGCCCAGCCGCCGCCTACCTGCGCCGCTGCCTCCAGAGCCTCCGTCGGGGCCGCGCCGGCCCCGCGCTCCAGCGCGACCAGGTCGAGGTAGCTGGTAAGCGCGCTGCGGAAATCCCGTCGTTTCTCCGCGGCATTGACGCGGGTGACGAGGTCAGGCGCGAAGAAGAGCGCCGCGCCGAGAGCAAGCGAGCCCGCGACGGGCACGGTCCAGCCGAAAGTCCGCCCGCCGAGCATAAGCAGTGCGCTGAGGAACGGCACCGCGGCCAGGCCCGCGACCCCGAGCGCGAGTTTCTTCGCTAGCCACTCGTCGCGGTCCTGCCCGAGCATCCGCAGATCGGCAGCGGGTACCGGCAGCCATGGGGCTGCCGCAGCCAGGCTGCGCGCCAGCTCCCTGCGGCGGGACGACACTGGCCGAGCGACGTCGAGTGACTGGCCGGTGTCAAGCCGTCCGATGGCCGCACGCAGGCTGGGTCCGGCCGGCATCAGCTCACGGATTGCCAGCCAGGCACCGAGACCGGCGAGCAGCCCGGCCGCGACAATCAGGAAGTTCATGGCGCTCCTGTCGCGTCGGAGCCAATCGGGCCGTCGCCAAGGAACCGGCCGGGTGCAGGGACCGAACCGAGGTGATGCAGCCACCACAGCCCGCCCGCGTAGAGCGTCACGACGACCGCAAGTACCAGCTGCCCGGTGACCGTGCCGTATGGAGCCGAATACGACCGGTTGAGCACCGCGAACACGGTGAAGCCAGCGATGAAGAAGGTCAGCCACTTCACCGTGGTCCGGTGCTGCATGCGGTCGGCCTCGATCTCCCGGCGTGCGGCTACGTCCGTGGCCAGCATCGCCGCGAGTGAGTTGAGCACGTCCCTGACTCCGCCGCCCCGGCGGCCGGTGGCGATGATGAGGGCCGCGGCTATCCGGTCCGCGGCCGGGTCGTTGATCTCGGCCGCGAACGCGCGCAACGCGGTCTCGGTGCCGGTGCGCGCGGACAGGCGGCGGCCGAGCCTGGCCACCGCGGGTTCGATCGCCGCGGGCGCGGACCGTGCCGACGCCTCCAGCGCATCCTCAAGCCCGCGGCTAGCGGTCAGCACATCTGACAGCCGCCTCGTCCATTGCTCCAGGCCCTCCAGCACCGCCGCCCGCTCGCGCGCGACCCTGGTAGAGGCAATCCGAGGCAGAAAGAGGACCGCGGCCATCGCCGCGACCATCCCAACCGGCCACCGAGTGATGGCCAGTGTGAGCAGTCCGATGACGACCGCGACGAGCAAGCGCCGACGCGCCGGACGGGTGAGCTGCCGCCTCGGCCGACTCGGGGTACCAGGGGCCGGAGCGCGCCGGGTCAGCTCCCGGATGAACAGGATGATGCCGGCCACGAGCAGGCCGCCGGACAGCCCGGCCAGAGTGGTCATCGAGTCCAGCTTCCCGGCTTTCGGCCGTTCTGGTGCTGGCCCGTCCCGGTCGCTCCGTTCCCGTTCGCCCCGGCCCGGTGTAGCCCGGCCCGCTGCTGATCGGGCCAGTGCGGCTCCGGCCAGTGCTGCTCGGGCCGTTGCTGTGACCGGTTCTGGTCAAGCATGCTGGTGTCGAACCCCACGGCGGCCAGCCTGGCTAGCATCGCGGGCGACGGCGTATGCGCCGGGCAGGCTCGTCCGGTGCGGGCGTCCGGCAGGAACAGCCGGTTCACGGCCGGGCGCTCGGTGTCCCCCGGCGGCATGACCTCGAGAATCTCCGACACGAACCGGACGGTGCGGGATCCGTCGTAACCGCGCCGGACGTGCACGATCAGGTCGACTGCCATTCCGACCAGGATGTGAATGGCCCGCTCGGCCAGGGCCAGGCCGCCGCGCAACCCCAGTATCAGGATCCGGTCGAAAGCCTCGGCAGGCGAGTTCGCGTGCAGCGTGCACATCGAGCCGTCCTGGCCTGAGTTCATCGCCTCGAGCATCGGCATGATCTCGCCGCGCCGGACCTCCCCGACGAGGATCCGCCGCGGGTTATGCCGCAGGGCATGCGCGATCAGGTCATGCAGGCTGATGCCGCCTACGCCTTCTGAATTAGGCTCGCGCGCCTCGAAAGCTATTACATCTGGATGCTGGGCGAGCTCGTGCAGGTACAGCTCGTATTCGGACTCCAGCGTCGCGACCCGCTCGCCGGGCGAGACCTCGCTCGCCAGCGCGCGCAGCATCGTCGTCTTGCCGGCGTTCACGCCGCCGGTAACGATGATGTTGCACCGGCCTTTGACCGCCGCAGATAGGAACGCCGCGAGCGGGGCGTCGATGCTGCCCAGCTGCACAAGCCGCGCGAGCGTGACGTCGATCTGGCCATGGCGGCGCAGCGATACGCATGGCCGCGGCGTGACCGACATGGTCGCCGTCATCCGCGCGCTGCCCGTCAGCGCGACGTTCACCAGCGGTGCGGCGGCGGAGAAGTCGCGGGACGTCTGCCCGCCGCGGGTCGCCCAGGTGCGGATCATCGAGATCAGGGCGTCATCGCTGGCCGCGACCGGCGGGCCTGCCACCCGCTCGCCGCTGGCATAGGTAATCCACACCTGGTCGCACCCGTTGACGTCTACGTTCTCCACCTGCGGGTCGCGCAGGTACGCCGACAGCGGCCCGAGCCCGTACCGCTGGTCATGTACCGCCCTGGCCAGGTCATCCAGATCGCCGCCCGCCGAGGCTGGCAGCAGGCCGGCCCTGACCTGGCCTTCCAGCCAGCGACGCGCGGTGTCCCTGATGACCGGCATGACTTCCGCCGTGCTCGCTCCGTCATCCAGATGGCTCGCCAGCATCGCGGTGATCTCCCCGACGCCGGTTATCAGCCGCGGGTCGCTTAGCCCGGCCACCGGCCCGCTCGCCGGTCCGCCGGCCGCCAGTCCGGCCGACGGCGCCGCCGGGTCCTGCACCACCGGGGCGGCGAGGTGTGACCAGTCCCGCGGTCGCTGGTCCGCGGGACTGGAGCTAGCGAGCGGCGGCTCCGCCGCAGCGACTTGGTGCTGCCCGCCGTTCGCCTGCGGATCTGCCCCGGCGACCAACTGCCCAGCCAGTTCGTCGGGTGGCGCGGGTGGCCAGTTCAGGCTCACCAGCGCGTGCCCGAGAACGTTGCCTGAGCAGCCGCCTGAGAGGTCGCCTGGGCAGCCGCGTGCTTGCGCAGTGCATGTCCGGCTCCCTGGGCCGCCGCAACCAGCGGCCCCGAGCCGAACTGCCTGCGCCGCGGTCCGCCGTCGGACAGGACGACGGCGGACCTGGCGTCGGCGGGCAGCACCGCCGCGACCGGAACGCCAAGCGTCCCGGCGATCTCCCTGGCCGGGTGCGTGCCCGGCCCGGTGATGATCAGAACTACGCGCCCAGTACCACCTAGCAGCTGCGCGAGCATGTCGATCCGAGACCGGGCCGCCCACACCTGACGCAGCGTCGGACGCAACACAACTGCCACCGTGCTGGCTGCCGTCAGCACCGCGAGGGGCTGCCCGTCGCTTGCGTCGAGCCGACCGCAGTCCGCTATCACATCACAGTTCTGTGCGGTCAGCGTCATGGCTACTGCGGGCCAGGCAGCCCGAAGACCTGCCGCCTGGCGAGGATCGGTCAGGCCGGGCAGCACCATCCGGCTACGGCCCGCATCGAGCGGCACCAGCTGCGTCGGCAGGCTCGCCGCGGCGGCGTGCGGGTTGCGGCCAGCCTCGATGGCGTGTTCCATCAGCCCCACGCCGGCCGGCACGTGCCCGCCAAGCGTGCCCGCCAGCACCGTTCCGCCGGCCGGATCGCATTCGGCCACAATGGCCGGGCCAGGCCAGCCGAGCGCGAGCGCGATGGCGGCCGTGGTCGCGCCAGGTGATCCGCCGGGTGATACCAGCGCGAAGATCGAGCCCATGGTCAGCCACCCCGGCTAGTGACGATCAGGGCAAACTGGCCGGTAGATGCTTGCGCCGCGACCGGCAGCCCGGCTGACGATGGCACCAGCACGTCCACCACGTCGAACCCGTCCTGGTCTGTTACCTGGTTGACGGCCTCGACCACGCCAGGAACCGGCGACTGCAACGACGCGGCCTGGTTCGAGCCACTCGGCTGTCCCTGGTCACCCGGGGTTGCGACGATCAGCACATGATCGCCGGGCTGCAGTCCGCTCGCAGGCAGTGACTCCGGCTTGACCGGCACGGCAATGAGGTCCTGGCCCGGTCCCGGCGGCTGCGCGGCGGTGAGGTCGGAGGGGGCCAGGAGAGTACCAGGCCGCAGCGCGACCGCCGCGATCTGCCCGGCAACCTGGCCGAGCTGCGCACCCGGGATGACGTGGATGCCTGCGGGCACAGTCACGTCGGCCGTCGCCACGTCGCCCGCGGTAATGGCGGCTCCGGCCGGCACCGCTGCCGTCATCATCACCACCGGTACCTGGTGATCGGTCCGCTGATACAAGGCCGCGCTCACCACGACGCCCGCGCCGGCCATCGCAACCGCGAGCGCCACCATGGCCGGTCGCCGACGCCGCGGCAGCCCACGCAACTGCCCTGGCGGCCCGGCCGGCCTTAGCTGCCCGTTGCTGCTGCGCGGGACATCGGCGTCGGGAAAATAGGCGGTGCCGATCCCGGCAGGCGGTTGCTGACTCACGGGCTACTCACCAGCGCCTCCCCTTGCGCCACTGGCAGCGAGAATGCGAACGGAACGGTGAGTCCCCCGTCTATTAGGCCGCCCGTGCCGCCGGAACCTGTCCACGAGATTCGCCAGGTAATGACGACCGACGCCTGATAGGCATTGCCAGGCTGGCCAGCCGAAGACTGGTCGTAGCTGAATGAGCAGGCGGTGTGCTGCTGCGATGCCAGCTTCGAAGGCTTGTAGGGGGTTCCAGGTCCCGGACACGTCACCGCGCCAATGCCGCCGCCGGGCTGGAAGGACAAGCCAACCGGCGCGGCCGTTGCGGTAGCCCAGACCGGACCCGCGCTAACCGTCACGCTCCGCGGATGCCAATCACCGGTGGGCACCCAGAACCACTCGGGCAGGCCGACCAGGCCGTCCTTGCCGCGCGGCGGGGCAGTGCCTGGCTGCAGGACGGGGATCTGCAGCTCATCCAGCGCCTGCTGGAGCAGTTGCTGCGGGGTGATCTGCGGCGCGCCCGTTGCGTTGTTGATCAGCAGCGCCTGCGGCCCCGCGCCGGTCCCGCCGCCCAGGCAGTCCATCAGCGCCCAGTGGGTTCCTTTGGGCGGCGGCCAGGCAAGGCCCAGGCTCTGCGCTCCGGCCTCGCTCAGCGCCGTGATAGTACAGGTAGTGATGATCTTGCCGCCGCCGCTGCCGCCGCTGCCGCCGCTGCCACCGCTCCCTCCGCCGCCGCCACTGCCACCGCCGTAGCCGCACTGCACAGTGACCCACTGCCCGCCGAGGTCGACGGTGCACTGCCCGCTTCCGCTGCCGCTGCTCGCCAGCGCCGGACCCGCCGCAGCGACTGCCATCGCGGCCAGCAGAATGGACGCCGCGGCGGCCGCGGCCCGCCTCACGGGGTGCATGTCACGTCCTCGATGGTCTGCACCCAGATGACCCAGTGCCCGTGCACGAGGTTGAGCCGAGTTACCAGGTTGTCATCGGCGATGCCGAGCGATCCCTGCACGATCTGGCTGGTGCTCGCGTACTCCAGGCCGGAGTCGCTGGTGTTGTCACAGTCGTGCACCCAGGCTGCGGTGCCATGAATGCGGACGCCGATGATGTGCCGCTCGACGTGTCCGTAGTTGATTTCGTCCTTCGCCCAGGCTTGACCGAAAGCGTGGATCGCATTGCGGATCGTGGCGGCGGCGAGATAGGGCCTAAGTAGCTGCCTGACCTGCGAGGGGCTGCGCGAGTCGAACGCGGCTGCCATCGCTGCGGTGTACCCGGTGTACGCGGCGATCACCTGCTGCCGCATCGACAGCGGCCGTTGCACGCTGGCAGCGGCGGCCTTCGCGACCGGTGCCGCCGTCTTGGCCGGAAGGCTCACGGTCGGCGCCGCAGCCGTGCAGGCGGCAAGCCCGGCTGCCAGGCATGCGGTCAGGATGGCGAGCCAGCCTGTTTGCCGACCCGACCTTCGCGGGGTGTGCGAAGTCATTCTCGTACTCCATGCTCAGGCTGACCCGACATGACGCCCTGGGTGACCTTGGCACCCAAGCCAGCGGTTCTGCACCCTAGGAGCAGTCCGTGAGCGTTCTGTTAGCGCGGCGTTAGCGCGCAGGTCGCGGCTATTGCCGCGGACAGCTGGAAGCCCGCTTCCCCGGCCGCGGCGACGCTTTGCTCGAAGGCCGCAAAGTCGATCCATGTGGTCGTCGCCCGCGATCGGGCCGTCGCCTGCTGCCCGGTCATCGGCTGCTGCCCGTTCGGACCATGGTCTGGTGGCGCGGCCGCCAGCACGGACACGGCGTCTGGGCGCGGCGCCGGCTGGGCGACCGCGAAACTCGCGATCAGCGGCGCGAGCCGGTAGCTGCCCGAGGCCGCATCCTGCAACAGCAGGCACGAATCCGTCAGGGCTCGCGTGGTGCGCGCCGAGCCCGCCGTGGCCGCCGCAACGAGCCACCCAGGAACGGTCCCTTGCCCCGCCTGCGCGAGTAGCCAGAGCGAATGGCGCGCGTCCTCGTGCAGCGCATCCCATGCCTCCGCCAGCCGCGCGGCTACCGAGAGATCACCGATCGCTAGCTCGTCAAGCACCGCGGCCGGGGTCAGGGCCGCTGCCAGGTCGGCGGGGCGCAGCGCAGGGCTCGCAGCGAGCCTCGCGCCCGCAACGCGAAGAGCTAGCGGCAGCAGGCCGCAAGCATCAGCGATAGCGGTGCTCGCGGCCTGGTCGGCGGCTATCCGGCTGTCATCCGCAATCTTGCCGAGCAGCGCGACGGCCTCGTGCTGACTCAGCGGACTCACTTCGATGGTGCGGGCGCCCTCCAGGTCGCCGAGCCGCGAACTGCTTGTGACCAGCACGGCGCAGCCGGGAGAGCCGGGCAGTAGCGGACGCATCTGAGCGGCTGCGGCGACGTCGTCGGCGAGCACGAGCACCCGGCGACCCGCCAGGACCGAGCGGTATAGCGCGGCCCGCTCGGGCATTGCAGCAGGAACGCTGCCCGCCGGCACGCCTAGCGAACGCAGCAGTTCGGCGAGAACCTCAGTCGGATCTCTGCCCGCATCGCGACCTCCGAAGCAGACGTAGAGCTGGCCGTCGGGGAACGTCTCGCTCGCCAGGTGCGCTGCCTGCACGGCCAGGGCGGTCTTGCCGACTCCCGGCGGGCCGGTCAGCACTGTCACGGCCACACCGTTGCCTGGCATGCGCCGCGCCAGTGTCTCGATGACGTTTACCCTGCCGGTGAAGTCTGGCGGCGGCGCGGGCAGCTGGCGCAATGGCGTCCATACCGGCCGCGGTCCCGATCCCGCGGCGGCGACCGCGCGTGACCGGAATTCCAGCGCCGGACTGTCCCCGAGGATCTGGCCAAGCAATTCTCGCGCTTCGGGCCCAGGATCCTGGCCGAACTCGCGTGTGGTCAGCTCCCGAAGGCGGCTATAGGCGTCAAGCGCGGCCGCCTTCTGACCGCACCGGTAGAGCGCCAGCATGAGCTGGACGTGCGGGTGCTCGGGCAGCGGATCGGCGGCGATGACGGCTCGGATCTGGCTGAGCATCTCGTGATGCTGACCGAGAGCGAGGCGAGCGTCGGTAAGCCACTCCCGCGCATCCCGCCATTGCTCGAGCAGAGCCGTCGCGGCGGTACGCATCAGCGGCGTGTCTGGCACATCGGCGAGCGGCGGAGCACGCCACAGTCGGCAACCTTGCTCGAGCAGCCGCGCGCCGTTCTCGGCATTTCCGCTGTCCAGGGCCGCGCGGCCATGCGCGATGATGCTCCGGAAGCTGTCCGCGTCGAGCTCGCCGGGCCTGACAACTATCTGATAACCGGCCTGATGCCGTGTGATGCGATGATTGCTGCCCAGCCCGCGCCGGACATCGCTCATCCTGGCCCGAAGCGCGGTGTCTGCATCTTTGGGCGCGCTATCACCCCAGAGCGCCTCGATGAGCAGGGCCTTTGTCGCTGGCTGCCCCGCGTGCAGGAGCAGCACTGCCAGCGTCGCTCGCTGCGACGGGCGGCATAAGGCCAGCGGGGTACCATCATCGGCTTCGGCTTGCAGCGGTCCGAGAATGCTGAATCGCATCGCGGCTCCCGAACACTACTGGCAATAGCCAAGTCATCGCACAACGTGGCAGACACGATACTTCCGCGCAGTCGGCGGCATAGGGGGAACCGCGATACTTGCGTCTCGACTTCCAGACGGACGGCCGCTTCACGCTGCCGGCCGACTGTCCTGGCGCCTTCACCAGGCCGCCGACCGGCAGTCCGTGCCTACAGATGAGCTCAGTGCATGAGCTCTACCACCCCTGAGCCGACTACCACCAGGATCGCGATCGCGATGAGCGCGAGCACGAGGCGGAATATTACCCGCCAGAACACCACGAGCACGATCGCGGCGACTATCACTAATGCCCTGGCTGACTCGACTCCCTGGGTCACTCCCTGTGCGAGGACATGCATCTTCCTGCTCCTGACTGGCGATGCCTGTCAAGACAGGTGAGGCGAAGAAGACTGAGTACGGGCTGAGACGGACGGTTGCAATCCGTCACTGGGCCGGTAACATGATCCTCATCGCTGACCTGTCCTGTCCTGGGCCGGGTTTGCTGTAATGGCGCGGTCGAAGAGGCAACTTCGGCCGCGCTGTGCATCTGGGGCCCGGATTGCCGCGGGCACGGCTGCCGGTGACTGGCGGCTGCGAGACTGCCGCTGCGTTCCGGCCCTGCTACATGAGCAGGACGCGCTGCTGTGAGCGCTTTCCTCGTCCGGGTTACACCAGACGCGCCTCCCCCCAGCCCCCGCGACCATCGCGGCGGCGATCTATCAAGGCGGCTACCGCGCCGCCTCGTGGCTCACTCAGCGAGCGAGTCTGAGGAAACTGCCTGGTAGTTCCTATGGTGACTTTGGCAATCGCCATTGGCAAGTGCCATTTCGCGCAATAGAGTGCAGCAGCGGACCGAAAAGAGTCCAGAGATGCGTGGGATGCTCACAGGGAGGGTCGTGACGGAAGTTGCCAGGTACCGCCAGTCCGACTGTCCGCCGCCGCGAGCTGGGAGTGCTGCTGCGGGCGCTCCGCACTG
Source organism: uncultured Actinomycetota bacterium (assembly GCA_963719765.1). Lineage (GTDB taxonomy): Bacteria > Actinomycetota > Actinomycetes > Streptosporangiales > Streptosporangiaceae > JAJYUU01. The sequence goes on along the minus strand of CAVRCW010000004.1, from coordinate 125,739 downwards.
AGCGCCGCTGGACCGTGGAGCATGTGGCCGACCAACTCCTCTGCTCGCCCTCGAAGATCAGCCGCCTGGAGACAGGCCAGCGCGGCGCCAGCGCCAGGGATATCCGCGACCTGTGTGACCTGTACGGCGTAGACGACACCCTGCGGCACCAGCTCGCCGACCTTGCCGCGGAGGGAAAGCAGCAGGCATGGTGGCAGTCGCGCAGCCTGCCGTATTCCACCTACGTAGGCCTGGAGACGGCAGCCGCCACCATCAGCGACTTCGGATTCGGCCTTGTGCCAGGACTCCTCCAGACAGCCGATTACGCCATGGCGGTACTGCGCGCGATACATCCACAGCTGACTGAGGACATGATTAGGCAGCGGCTCAGCGGGAGAATGGATAGGCAGCGCTTGCTTGTGTCAGAGGACCCGCCGCAGTTTGAGGCGGTTATCGACGAGTCGGTGCTGCATCGGCTGGTTGGTAGCCAAGCCGTCATGCGAAACCAGCTGAACCGGCTACTCGAGGTGTCCGAGCTACCCAACGTGTCGGTGCAGGTACTACCCTACGAGGCCGGGGTGCTGCCTGCGAGCAACAATAAGTTCATCATCTTGTCGTTCAGACAGGCAAATGTCCCTGAGATCGTGTTCATTGAAGGACTCTCCGGAGACCTTTATCTAGATCGCCCAGAGGATGTCGAGACCTATCAAGATGCCTTTGTTAGGATGCGCGAGATCGCCTCGACCGAGGACCAATCCCGTACGATGCTGACCGCGATCGCGGCTGGTCTGAGCGGCTGACCAGCCGAGGTCCAGGCCAACGAGGTTGGTTCCATGCTGTATAGACAGTCAACAAAACTGCGAAAGGTCTGGAATGAAACTATTCGAGACGCCAAATGATGGCATCGAGTGGTGCAAAGCCAGCTTCTGTTTTTCCGGAGAGTGCGTGGAGATCGCCCAGCGTGACGGCGCGATCCTGATGCGTAGTACCCGGCAGCCCGATCGCGTCCTTGAGTTGACGCGCGAGGAGTGGCTCATCTTCGCGAAGGGCCTAAGCGCCGGCGAATTCGATCACATCGCCAGGGCCTCGGCTGGCCATGGCGCGTCCGCTAAGACCCCGTCGCCTCGCAAAGACACGGCGTAGTCCCGGACAGCCCTAGCCACCAGCGGCACGTTGAGTAGGAAAAGCCGGGCCCCGATGCTTCATACTCAGCACGGGGCCTGGCAGTATTGCCTAAGATCGCCGTCAGGCGATCCGCTTCGCGGCCACGGGAGTGGAGGTCATGGGAAGTTCGTGGCCATATGTCCACGTACCTCCTATGCCTAGAAGGTCGCGAATGAGACTATATGAGATGCGGTCGAAGCAGACTGCATGGCGGAAATCATCCTTTTGTGCTGCGGGGGAATGTCTAGAAATAGCCCAAAAGGACGAAAGCATCCTACTGCGGAATAGCCGCCTGCCTCGAACTGTCATCCAAGTCACGGCCGAAGAGTGGCAAGCCTTCTCAAAGGCGCTGGCTACCGGCGAGTTCGCCGATATCGGCTAGCCCCCTTGGCTGACCCTGGATAGCAGTCAGGGTCTTATCTTTCCCATTCAGCAGGACGCCGAGGTTCTCGTCCGACGCGAACGGCTGCCTAATTGTGTCGCGCCTGCCCAATTCTGTGCGGTGTGCCTTCACGGGGCATATGGGTGGGCGAGCTTGGCGACCCCGATTAGACCGGTATGAGCTGCATCAGCGTTGGGTTTAGCCGTCACTGCTCGTCAGCACAGAGGCAAACAGATCGCCCGCCGACGCCACCCTGTCGAGCACATCGGCTGCGGTGAACACCAGGTCGGTCGGCTTGCCGCACGCCTCGACCTCGTCCCAGGTCACCGGCGTCGACACCGTGGGCTGATCCCGTGCGCGCAGCGAGTAGGGCGCCACCGTCGTCTTGGCCGAATTGTTCTGGCTCCAGTCAATGAGCACCTTGCGCGGCCGCAGCGCCTTCGTCATCCGGGACACGACGAGCTTCGGCTGCTCGTGCTCCAGTTCCTCGGCCATCTCCTTAGCCAGGTCGCTGGTCTGCTCCGACGTCATGCCGGACACCGCCGCGTACAACTGCAGGCCCTTGCCGCCCGAGGTCTTGGCGACGGGCTCCAGACCACGATCGGCGAGCAAGGGCCGCAGCAGCTGTGCGACCTCGCAGCACTCGACGATGGTCGCAGGCGGGCCAGGATCGAGGTCGAACACCAGCAGGTCCGGCTTCCCCATTTCCGGGTACCGCCACATCGGCGTATGCAGTTCGAGGGCGGCCAGGTTCGCCGCCCAGATCAGGGTGGGCAGGTCACCGCCGAGAATGTAGACGAGCGTCTGCCGCGACTTGGTGGACCCCGGCGACGGTATCCGCGCGGTCGGCACCCAGTCCGGCCGGTGCGCGGGCGCGTTCTTCTGGAAGAAGAACTTCCCTTCCACCCCATCCGGATATCGCTTGATCGTCACCGGGCGTCCGGCGATATGCGGCAGCATGACGGGCGCGATCCGCTGGTAGTAGTCGATGACCTGCGCCTTGGTGAAACCGGCCGCTGGGTAGAGCACCTTGTCAAGGTTCGAGAGCACCAGCTTGCGGCCGTCAACCTCCACCGGCACCTTCTGCGCTTCAGGGCTCACGCACAACCTCCGCTGCGTCCTTGTCGTCACGCAGGCCCTTGAAAGACGCTGCGCGCAGCCGGCCGGACTTGGTCCAGCCGGCGAAGCCGACCTCGGCTACGAGTACAGGCTCAACCCATTGGGCGGAACGGGCGTCCTCCGCCGGAACCGCGGTCCCGAAGGGCGAGGCAGTCCGGCGCAGCGGCGCCAGGCGCCCGGCGAGCATGTGCAGTGTCTGCTGGGTGAACCCGGTCCCCACGTGCCCGCTGTAGCGAAGGCCGCCCGCGTCCTGCACCCCCACTAGCAGGGAGCCGATCCCCCCGGCCCTGGCTCCCTCGCCTGGTTTCCAGCCGCCGATCACGACCTCCTGGCGGTGCACATTCTTGATCTTTAGCCATGACTGCGAGCGACGGCCAGGCTCATAACGCGACTGAAGCCGCTTGGCCATGATGCCTTCGAGGTTGTGCTGCTTCGAGACCGCCTGCATGTCAGCGCCGGCCACGCCGGTAAATGACGGCGGCGCCTGCCAGTTGCCCCCGCCCAGGCCGAGTCCATCCAGCAGCTCACGACGCTGGGAGTACGGCCGGTCAAGCAGCGCCTTGCCGTCCAGCCAGAGCAGGTCGAAGGCAAGGTAACTGACTGGCACCTGGGCAGCGAGCAATCGCGCCTGCTCCGCGGAGCTGATGTTCATCCGCTGCTGCAGTGCCTCGAAGTCCGGCCACTCGTTGTCGCCGAACGCGACGATCTCGCCGTCGAGCACCGCCTGCTCGGCCCGCACCGCGCCGGCCAGGCCAGCGAGCTCAGGGTAGGCGTGGCTAATATCCCGGCCGGTGCGCGAGGTGAGCCGGACTCGGCCTGCCTCGATGAAGGCAAGCGCGCGGAGGCCATCCCACTTCATCTCGTACGCCCAGCCGTCGTCGCGGCCGGGCAGGGTGCCAGACGTGGCGAGCATGGGGCTTAGCCCGGCCGGCCCCGCTTGCTCCCACTTGCTGATCACACCCGATCCTTACCCCCGGAACCCGCCGATAGCCGGGCACGCCTGCGCTAGGCGGCGTCCAGGTCGCTAGCGAACAGGTCGACCTGGCACGCAAAGGGCCGCACGTGCGGCGGGAACTCGGGCCGGAGCGGCTCAGGGCAGCCGGTCAGCTCGACAACGCCGGGGATGACCTTGAGCAGTTCGTCCACCGTGCGGCGCTGGTGAAAGGGATTGGCTGGGTCAGCTGGCAGCACGGCCACATTCGGCCGCAGGCCAGCCAGATCCGCAGCAGTCAGCCCTCGCAACGGGTGCCCGCTCAGCATCCCGTCCGCCACGTGCGCAGGCGCGCCCTGCCTTATCAGCTCCGCCCGGCAGATCTCGTCGAGCCCGCTATCGGCAGCCGTAGCTGGCCACGCGAGCACCAGCCTCGTGACTGAGTCAGGAAAGGCCAGCGCAAGCCGAGCCGCGACCGTGCAGCCGTTGGATCCGCCGACGACCGTGACGGGCTCGCCGGGCAGCGCGGGCGCCAGGTACTCGACCTCTTGCTGCCAGCCGCGGGGCCGAGCCATCCGATCCGGCGCGAGGACCTCGTGGCCAAGGCTGCGCAGCGCCGAGACAACCCCTGGCCGGACCCAGAAGAGGTCGGCGTTCATGTCTTCCCAGAGGCCGCCGTGGACGAGCAAGATCGCCATCGCGACATGGTCGCACAGCCGACCGAGGTAAGCGACTCGCAGGCAGCGCCGAGCTAGCCCATGGTCTTCTGACCGTCGATCGCCTCCCTGATGATGTCGGCGTGCCCGGCATGCTGCGAGGTCTCCGCGATGATGTGCAGCAGTACCCTGCGTGCCGACCAGCTCGCGCCCTTCTCGTGCCACGGCGCCTCCGGCAACGGGTGAGCTGCGCTCAGGTCGGGCAGCGTCGTGATCAGCTCGTCGGTCCCGCTGGCGGCTGCCTCGTACTCGTCAAGCAGACCGGCCAGGGTCTCGCCGGGCAGCATCCGGAAGCCGTCCAGCCATGCCTGCATGACGCCCTCGTCCTGCCAGCTGCCGACCGCGGAGGCACCCTCCACGATGAACCTGGCCCACTGCCGCTCGACCGCGGCGACATGTTTGATGATGCCGCCAAGGCACAGCTCGCTCACTGTGGTCCGCTGAGCGGCCTGCTCGTCCGTCATGCCCCTGGTGGTGTACCGAAGGAAGTTGCGGTGCTTGGCCAGCGTCTGCAGGAAATCTGCCTGCTCGCCAGTCAGGACCTGCTCATTAGCGATCATGAGTCGCACCTCCGTCGTCGCGCCGGTAGCGGCTGCGCTGCCTTTGACCTGCACGTTACCGGCAGGCTCTGACAGTCCTTCGGACCGCGCCCAGCCCGGCACCGCGGACCAGGCCGGGACGTCCGCGCAGCGCGGCATCCCCCGCGGCCGCGCGCGATCGCCTGTGCGCGGCTTCCCGCGCGACGCTCGAGGAGTTAGTGCTGCTATCGCAGCACCTACGACACAAACGTCGGCGCCGACGCGGGGCCGGACGTTATCAACCGAACAAAGCGGACAGCCGCCGCCCAAGGGGTCGATGCTGTCCGGCCCAGCCCAGAGAGACTGACACTATTCGGGTATGCAGCACGCGCAGCGGCAGGCCAGGGTGCGGATGGAATGGGGCCAGGCCGGCGCCGAGGCCATCTGCCAGGGCGCGGACGTAGCCGTGATCGTCGACGTACTCAGCTTCACCACGACGTTGACCGTCGCGATCGACGCCGGGGCCGAGGTCTACCCGTATCACTGGAAGGACGAGTCTGCGCGCGACTTCGCCCGGCGGCACAACGCGACGCTGGCGGTGGGCAGATTCGAGGCGAGCGCCGCCGGCGATCTTGGCCATGCCATCAGCCTGTCGCCTGCCACCGTCCGGCGCGCCGGAAGCCTGGCCCGGATAGTGCTGCCGTCCCCGAACGGCTCGGCTCTGTCCCGGACGCTTGCTGGCGGCGGAACGACGGTGGTCGCAGCCGCGCTGCGTAACCGCGCCGCCGTCGCCCGCTGGATCGCTTACCGGCTTGCATCGAGGGCGGCGGGCCGGACGGACGGAACCAACGAAGCGGCGCCGGCCAGCGCGGCACAGCCGGCCATAGCCGTGATCGCCGCCGGCGAGCACTGGCCGGACAGCTCGCTGCGCCCGGCAGTCGAGGATCTCTGGGGTGCCGGGGCGGTAATCGCCGCGCTGTCGGAGCTTGGCATCGGCGACCAGAGCCCGGAGGCATGGACCGCCGAGGCGGCGTTCAGGGGCGTCGAGGGAAGCCTCGGCGCGGAGCTAGCGGACTGCAGTAGCGGCCAGGAACTCGCCATCGCCGGTTTCGGGGAAGATGTGGCCATCGCGGCCGAGCTTGATGCGAGCGAATGCGTTCCTGTCCTTATTGGCGAACGCTTCCTCAATGGCGGATAGCGGCGCCAAGTCATATCGAATCCGGCCGTGTGGCATCTCGCCGACCCGCCCGCTTCGCGATACATTTCGATTGCGGCTTATTCGTCCGGCAGCACGGGGGTTAGGCGTAGTGGATGCGCTACAGCCTGGGGACCCGAAGCGGGTTGGCAAGTATCTCTTGCTGAACCAGCTAGGTGCTGGAGGCATGGGCCGCGTCTTTCTCGGCCAGTCACCCAGCGGGCGCATGGTCGCCGTGAAGCTGATCCGGGCCGAGCTCGCTGACAACCCCGATTTCCGCCGCCGGTTCGCCGCGGAAGTCGAGGCGGCTAAGCGGGTCAGCGGCATCTTCACTGCGCCAGTAGTCGACGCCGATCCCGACGGTCCGCAGCCCTGGCTCGTGACCGCATACGTTGCCGGGCCGTCGCTAGCCGATGCGATCAATTACTTCGGCCCGCTCCCGGTCCCATCTGTGCTGACGCTCGCCGCGGGCCTGGCGGAGGGCCTGGGTGCCGTGCATGCGGCAGGCATTGTGCACCGCGATCTCAAGCCATCGAACGTTCTGCTGGCCACCGACGGGCCGCGGATCATCGACTTCGGCATCTCCCGCGCAGCCGGCTCGACCTGGCTGAGCGTCACGGGCGGCATCATGGGCTCGCCCGGATTCATGTCTCCCGAGCAGGCGGAAGGGCGCGAGGTCGGGCCGCCTACGGACATCTTCAGCCTGGGCGGGGTGCTGGCGTTCGCCGCCTCGGGCCGTCCGCCGTTCGGCGTGGGCTCGGCCTCCGCGCTGTTGCACCGGGTCGTTTACAGCACCGCTACCCTCGGCCACGTGCCACCCGAGCTTCGGCCGCTGATCGAGCGCTGCCTGGCCAAGGAGACATCCGCGCGGCCAACCACCGATCAGCTGCTTGCCGAACTCGGAAATGCCGAGCTGGCTAAGGGCTGGCTGTCCAGGCACCTGCACCACTCCCACGCACTCGCCGGAGCCCACCAGGCCGCGGCGGATGACCGGCCCGCTGGCGCCAGCTATCCGCGCTACGACACCGTAGCGGACCGGACCAGACCAGCCCGGCTCAGACCAGCCCGGCTCAGACCAGCCCGGCTCAGCCGAGCCTGGCGAGGCAAGGCTGCAGTTATCGGCTGGGCCGCCGCAGCGATTCTGATCGGCGGTGCAGCCTCGGCCGTCGCGGTTGGCACGGCGGGTCACCACCCGCCTGACCACCCGAGCGCCGACACGGTCCCGGTGCCGCGGACCGACATGCGCAAGCACGTCGCGACTGCTGCTGGCCCGCGCTCCGTGGTCCGGGCCTACTTCGCCGCGATCAATGAGCGTGACTGGCCGCGCGTCTGGCGCCTCGGTGGCGACCATATGGGCCAGACGTACCAGGCCATGGTGGCCGGCTATGCCAGCACGGTCAGGGACGTGATGCGGTACTCACGAGTCGATGGCGACCACGTTGTCGTGTGGCTGCGTGCTAGCGAGACGGGCGGCGCCGTGCAGGTGTTCAGGCTCGAGTACACGGTCAGGAACGGCGTCATAACCTCCGGGCGGAAGCTTGCGGTCTAGCCGCGGCCTGGCCTCAGCCGACCTGGGCCGTCCGGCCCGCCCAGTAGGGTGCTCGCAGCTGGCGCTTGAGGATCTTGCCCGACCCGGTCCTGGGTAGCTCGTCGCTGAAATCGATTGACCTCGGCACCTTGTACCCGGCCAGGTGCTCGCGCCCGAACGCCGCGATCTGTTCCGGCGTTAGCGACGAGCCCGGCGACAGCACCACCGTAGCGTGCACGATCTCGCCCCACTCCTCCGACGGGACGCCGAACACGGCCACGTCGTAGATATCCGGGTGCTGCTCAAGCGCCGCCTCGATCTCGGCCGGGTAAATGTTCATACCGCCGGAGATGATCATGTCGGTCTTCCGGTCACAGATGTACAGGTAGCCCTCGTCGTCCCAGTAGGCGATGTCACCGACGGTGTGAAAGTCGCCGCGGCTACTCGACTGATAGCTGTCGTCGTTCTTGTAATAGGCGTCGAAGACTCCCTTGGACCGGACATACACCTCACCAGGGTGGTCAGGCCCGGTACCGGTGACCTCGTTGCCGTTTTCGTCGAAGAGCCTGATCTCGATGCCGGGGGCCGGCTTCCCGCAAGATCCTGGCTTGCGGAGCTGATCCTTGGGCTCGAGCACGCTGTCCACCCCGAGCTCGGTCGAGCCGTAGATCTCCCACAGCGACTCGGGCGGGAAGTCCGCCACGTACTGCTGCTTCAGCGCGAAGCTCCACGGCGCGGCGTTGGCGAGCATGACCCGCATGGACGAGCGGTCATAGCGGGCCTTAAGCTCCGCGGGCAGCGCACACACCATCCTGATCAGCGCGGGCGCGGAGAACGTGGAAGTCACCTTGTAGATGTCAACCAGCCGGAGCCAGTCCTCCGGGTCGAACTTGCGCTGCACGACGATCGTCTGGCCAAAGGCGAGCCCGGCCGCCATGAAAGCGCTCGGGCCGCTGTGATACAGCGGTCCAGAGGTGATGTAGATGTCTTCTGGCGTGTAGCCGAAAAGGCCGAACAGACCGCCGATGACCTCAGGATCCGGGGTGCCGGTCCGGACCGCGCCCTTAGGCTTCCCGGTCGTACCGGACGTGTAGATCATCGTGCCACCGGTCCCGGCCGCGTCGCCGACATCGGGCGCGTCGGCAGATGCCGCCGCGACCACGTCATCGCCGAGCATTCCGTCCGGGGCCGGGCCGCCGACGGCGATCATGTGCTGGACCTTCTCTAGCTGGTCGCGCAGCGCCGCGAACATGCCCGCATATTCCGCGTCAACGTAGGCGATCACGGCATCGCTGTGGTTGATGACGTACAGCGCTTCTTCAGGCGTGAGCCGGTAGTTCAGCGGGACCGCGACCGCGCCGATCTTCCTGGTGGCGTTCATGACCGCCACGACCTCGGGCGAGTTCGGTCCGCACCAGATCACCTTCCTGCCGGGTCCGGAGCCGAGAGACAGCAGTAGGTTCGCCACCCGGTTCGACTGGGCCTCAAGCTCGGCATAGCTCCACACGACGACGTTTCCGTTGCCCTTGTCGTCGATTACGCCCGGCTTGTCCGGCTGGGTCTCGGCATAAATCGAAAGGATGTCCTGCATCGCACCTGTTCCTCTTGGCAGTCCAGCGAGTTCCTTACACCCTGTCGTGCTAACGGCCAGTTGTCATCATCTGCGGCCGGGGTTTTCGCGCCGGCTAGCCCAGAATGGGCACCGCCTTCGACCAGGTTCGTCCGCTGTCGGTGGTGCGCCAGATTGTGACCGCCTCGTTGTTGCCGCTGTCGTCGCCCAGGACCTGGCCGGCCGCGCGGCCGAAGAAGGACACCTGGAAGGTCCCGCCGCTGCCGTCCCCGATCAGCGGCCTGACCGCCGTCCAGCGCGCGCCGCCGTCGGTACTCACCAGCAGTGAGCTGCGTTCCCCGACGAGGTACACGGTGCTGGCCGAGACGGCGGCGATCTCGCTCAGGTAGCCCCCCGCCAGCGGGTCGGGGCAGGCGGCAGCCAACTGGGGGCATGCTATGACGCGCAAGGCCCAGGTCCGGCCGCCGTTGACCGACGTGGCCGCGGACTTGACCTGCGAGCCCGCGCTCGGTTCTGCGGCGCAGACCGCCGTGAGTGCCCCGCCCGGCGCCGCGGACAGCACCGCGGACAGGGCATCCAGGCCGCACGGCAGCTGCCGCAGCGACCAGGTGACACCGGCGTTCGCGGTGTACCACAGCGGCGCGACATCGGGCTGCCCGCGAGGGTTCACCGCCGGGCTTGACATGACATAACCGCTGTCTGGACCAGTGCGGACCAGCCAGGTCTGGCCAGCCGCAGGCTCGCCCGCCGGCAGGCCACCTGGCATCGCGGGCGCGGTCGCCCCCGGCGGCTGCGTCCGGGCAGGCCGCCAGGTCCGGCCGCCGTCAGCCGACTCGATCAGCACAAGCCTGCAACTGGCGGGGTTGCACTCGGCGAGCAGCATCCACACCGACCTGCCCAGTCCATAGACCGCGAGCACCGCTCCGGGCTGCGGGCTGGCCAGCCAGGTGCCCGTACCGTTCCGGGAAATGAACAGTTGCGGGCCATAGGCGAATTCGTCGCCGAAGCCGTCCGCGGCGATCGCGGTCACTCGCGGGTCGCCGGCACAGCTCCAGGATGTGATGAGCGCTGGCGAGCCGAATTGCGCCCCGCCGTCCGCGGTCCGCCCTGCCACCGCCCCGCACCGAGGTCCCGCGCTGGTGTCGAACATGCCGTACCCGCGCGCCGGGCTCACCATCGCCAGGCTCACCAGCCGCGCGTTCGCGACGCCTGGCGAGGTCGGGGGGGTCGGGGGGGTCGGGGGGGTCTGCACCGGGTGCGCGCCTGTCGCCGCTGTCGCGGATGCCGACCCGGGCGCGCCGCAGCCCGCGGTCGCCAGCAGGGCTCCGGCGACGGCCAGCAGGACCGTGACTTTGACTGCGTGCATGCACTGGTGACGGCCGGCTGAGCTGCCCGGTTGCGGCCGGCTTGAGCCCGACGGACTGCGCCTGCTATCCCGTCTGCCGCTAGCCGGCGACTGGCTGGGCGGATGGTGACCCGCTGCCGGCCGTGGCCGGCTGCCGCGCGGAGGCCGCGAGCCGCAGCGCCGTCGCTACCAGCCGGTCCGCCCGCTGCGCCGCATCTGGCTCCTCGGCGACGGTCCTGGCTAGCAGCTCGACTGGGTCCTGGCCTTCCCGCTCGGCCTCTTCCCTGCCGCCATCGCCCAGCCAGCGCTCTAGCTGTTCGCCACTGACCTCGGGGTGGAACTGGACAGCCAGGTGCCTGCCGACCATGAACGCCTGCGCGCACACCTCGTTCCTTGCCAGCAGCCGCGCGCCGGGCGGGAGGACGCACTGGTCACCGTGGAACTCCATCCACGGACCGGGCTCGATCAGGCCGGGCCCGACCGGCTCCACCAGGGTCCAGCCGATCTCCTTGCGCGGCGCTGGCTCGACCCGGCCGCCCAGCGCCGCCGACAGCGCCTGCGCGCCGAAGCAAATGCCGAGCACCGGAATGCCGGCCTCGTCGGCAGTGCGCAGCCAGTCCAGCTCGGCACCGATCCAATGGCCGATCTTCTGGTCGTCGTACACTGACCAGGCCGCGCCGAGTACGACGATGTGGTCGACTCGGCCGACGGCGGGCAACGGGCCGTCCTCGGGAAACAGGTGCACCTGGACGTCGGCGCCGCGGGCCTCGAATGCGGCCCCGATGAACCCGGCGTCGTCGATCTCGTGATGCTTGATCACGATGACCCGCATTTGCATCACCCCTCCCGGCAGCCGGACCCGGCCGGCCAGCCGCTCATCGCGCCGCCCGGCACCGCCTGACAATCAGCCTCAGCCATCCAGACGATAGCCGAGCGGCTCTTCGTGCGGGCTCCAGGCCCGCCGAGCGGCCGAGCGGCTGGCCGGCTGCCGAGCGGCGCTGACCGGCAGCAACAGGGGCGCGCGTGACGCGGCCGGCCAATCGGAGTGCGCAGCCCCGGCCGGACCAGCCAGGATGAAGTATGACCTGGCTACTTACCCAGAGCCGCACCGATTTCTTGGCTGCGGCGAATCAGTACATAAGCGCAGATCCGGTCCGCAATACGGTCCCGCTCACGGTGCTCGACGCGCTTGGACACAGTGGCCTGTCCGCATTCGGCGACAGCCCGCCCGTGTTTGGCTGGCACAAGTCGGCATCGGGCGAGACTGACGGCGCCTTCCTGCAGACGCCGCCGCACCCGGTGCTAGTGGTCGGGCTGCCCCCGACCTCCTGCGAGGCGCTCGTCCAGCTACTCGCGGGCCGCAAGCCGACAGGGGCCAACCTGCCCGAGCCGGACGCCGGGAGATTCAGCGCGGCCTGGACGAGCGTGACGGGCGGCAGCACCTCAGTGGGTATCCGGATGCGCCTGTTCCAGCTGGCCCAACTCGTCCCGCCGAGTGCTCCGCCGCCGGGTGCGGTCCGCGTTGCCGATCAGTCCGACTTCGACTTGCTGGTCAGGTGGAACGGCGAGTTCGTCGCCGAGACCGGGGCCGGGAGCGAAGATGCCGCCAGGACTGTGGCTGACCGGCTGAGCTACCGCGGCATCAGCGTATGGCAGATCAACGGCCATCCGGTCGCGATGGCCAGCGTGACTCGCCATGTGGCCGGCGTCTGCCGGGTCAGCTCGGTCTACACGCCGCCAGAGCATCGCAAGCACGGCTACGGCGGCGCCGTCACGGCCGCAGTTACCCAGCAGGCGGTGACCGACGGCGCCGCCGCCGTGGTGCTGTATACCGACCTGGCCAACCCGACCACTAATGCGCTGTATCAGGGGCTTGGCTACCGGCCCGTTGCGGACCGGATCGCGGTAAGCCTGCTGTAGGGGCCAGGCTTGCTGTACTAACGGACTTGCCGCCGAGGTGTCACAGGCCGAGCGCCTGTATCGTCTCGACGGTTATGAGAATCGCAATTGTCGGAGGCACGGGCACGCTCGGCAGGCATGTGGCCGCCGACCTGGCCGAGCGCGGGCACGAGGTGCGGGTGCTGAGCCGCAGCAGCGACTGCCCGGTCGACCTCACCACGGGCGAGGGCCTGCAGAAGGCTCTCGATGGCTGCGCCGCAGTCGTGGATGCCAGCAACACGTCGTCGCCGAAGCGAGCGAAACTGGTGCTGGTCGAGGGATCGCGGCGGCTGCTCGCCGCGGAGCAGCGCGCGGGCGTCAGCCACCACGTTTGCGTGTCGATCGTCGGCTGCGACCGCCTGCCCATGGGCTACTACAGGGTAAAGGTGGAGCAAGAGCGCGTGGTCGAGCATGGGGCGGTGCCATGGAGCATTGTGCAGGCCACCCAGTTCCACGAGCTCGCGGCCGCCGCTCTCGGCACCGCCGGCAAGTTCCGGCTGGTGCCCGTGCCGAATATGTCACTACAGACCGTAGCCGCGGCCGAGGTAGCCCATGCGGTGGCCGACGTCGCTGAAGGCGCTCCCAGGCTAGGCCGGATACGAGTCGGCGGACCGCAAATCCGGACCGCAAAGGACCTGGCCAGGACCTGGCGCGAGGTCACAGGCAAGCGGGCCTTGCTGCTCCCGGTGCCGGTACCCGGCAAGGTCGGCCGGGCCCTGCGGGACGGCGCGCTGACAGCGGGCAGACCCGACATAAGCGGCACTATCACGTTCGCCGACTGGCTGGCTAGCCCACTCTAACCCGCTCCTAGCTGCGGCAACGATTAAAACGATTAACGATTAATCAGCCTCGGCACGGGCAAGTTAGCCCTGGTGACGGGTGACGGGGGGAAATCGCCCGGCAGGAGGCGGAGCGGCTCTGCAGCGCACGCCAGCAAAGCCGGATCGCACGGCACGCCGCGGTCGGCCAGCACCAGCAGGCCCCTCGACGCGGCCCGACCACGCGCTGTGACCCGCCGCAGTGCGGCCGGTCGGCGTGACCTGTTTTCACAACAGCCAGGACTGGCGCCGCCCTCTAGCCTGGCATCCCCCGTCGGCAGCATCGCCAGCGAGTTCTCGCCGTACCCGCCGATCGCCGATTACGGCTTCCTGTCGGACTGCGAGGTGACCGCGCTGGTCGCGCCGAGCAGCGCGATCGAATGGCTGTGCCTGCCGCGAATGGACTGCCCGAGCGTATTTGGCGCGATCCTGGACCGCGACGCCGGCCGATTCCTCTTCGGGCCCGAGGACGTCGCGGTCCCCGCCGACCGGCGCTACCTGCCGGGCACCCTGGTGATCGAGACGAGCTGGGACTGCGGCGAGGGCTGGATCGTCGTCCGTGACTGCCTGCTGATGGGTCCGTGGCGGCACACCCACCCCGAAACCAGTTCGCATACCCGCTCGCCCACCGACTACGACGCGGAGCACATCCTGCTGCGGACTGTGCGGTGCGTGAACGGGAACGTGCAGCTGGTCATGAACTGCGAGCCCGTGTTCGACTACGGCCGATACCGCCATAACTGGCACCGGATCGATAGTAACTACTACCAGGCGGCCATCTCCTCCGGCTTCGACGACCTGACGCTGACGCTCACGTCCGACATCCGGATCGGGATTGAGGGCCCGAGCGCACGATCGCGGACTCTGCTGCACGAAGGGGACACCCGGTTCTGCGCGCTGTCATGGGGCAGCATGCCCGCGCCCGACAGCTACGAGGAGGCGTACCGACGGCAGACCTGGACCGCGCACCACTGGCAACACTGGCTCGCAAGAGGCAACTTCCCCGATCACCGCTGGCGCAGCTACCTGACTCGCAGCGCGCTGACCCTCAAGGGCCTTACGTTCGCGCCCACCGGAGCCGTCGCGGCCGCAGCCACGACATCGCTGCCAGAGACCCCCGGCGGGGAACGGAACTGGGACTACCGATATAGCTGGATAAGGGACGCAACATTCGCACTCTGGGGGCTGTTCACGCTCGGCTTCGACTGGGAGGCCAACGACTACTTCGCCTTCCTGACCGAAGTAGTCGAGCGCAACCAGGGCAACATGCAGATCGTCTATGGCATCGATGGCCGGTGTGACCTGCCAGAGGAAGAGCTCAAGCACCTGCATGGCTATCAGGGCGCCCGGCCGGTGCGCATCGGCAACGAGGCGTACTCGCAGCGGCAGAACGACGTATGGGGCGTCGTGCTCGACTCGCTTTACTTGCATACGCGATCCAGGGACAGGCTCGACGAGCGGGTCTGGCAGATGGCGCGCAACCAGGTCGAGCATGCCCTGGAGCACTGGCGGGAGCGCGATCGCGGTATCTGGGAGATACGCGGGGAGCCCAAGCACTTCACGTCGTCCAAGCTCATGTGCTGGGTCGCGGCCGATCGCGGTGCCAGGCTGGCCAGGGTCCGCGACGACGCCGACATCGCCGCCCGCTGGCAGGAAGCCGCTGACGAGATACACGCCGACATCTGCGCGAACGCCATCGACGATCGCGGCGTGTTCTGCCAGCACTACGAGACCACGGCCCTGGACGCCTCGCTGCTGCTGATGCCGCTGCTGCGGTTCCTCCCGCCTGAGGACCCGAGGATCCGCAGAACCGTGCTGGCGATCGCGAACGAGCTCACCAGTGACGGCCTGGCGCTTCGCTACCGGGTGGAAAGCACCGACGACGGGCTGAAGGGCGAGGAAGGCACCTTCACGATCTGCTCGTTCTGGCTAGTCTCGGCCCTCGCCGAGATCGGTGAGCACCGGCGCGCCCGCGATCTGTGCGAGAAGGTCCTGTCCCACGCGAGCCCGCTCCTGCTCTACGCCGAGGAGATCGAGGCGAAGTCCGGTCGGCACCTGGGCAACTTCCCGCAGGCGTTCACCCACCTGGCCCTGATCAACGCGGTCATGCACGTGGTCCAGCATGAGCAGCACGAGGCGCGTAAGGCGCTGGAGGGAACCGCGGCGACGCCGGGCGTGCAGTAGGTTGTCCCGTGCCAAACTCGAACACATATCGGAACGGGGACGGTATCATCGAATGTATGAACGCAACGCTGCAGGGCTCCCTGCTTGATCTAACCGACGAGCCGGGCCCCGGTCAGCTTGGCAACACGGTGCGGCGGACCGAGCTGGCGCACGGCGCGTGGGTTGACATCAGGCCCGGCTGGCTGGCCGGCGCGGACGACCTGTTCGACCGGCTGCTGCGGGTCGTGCCGTGGCGCGCCGAGCGGCGCAAGATGTACGACCGGATGGTTGATGTCCCGCGGCTGCTGAGCTTCTACGCCGAGGATCAGCCGCTGCCCGACCCGATGCTCACACAGGCCAGGCAGGCACTCGAGGCTCACTACCGGCCGGAGCTCGGCGAGGGGTTCGCGACCGCGGGGCTATGCCTGTACAGGGACGGGCAGGACAGTGTCGCGTGGCACGGCGACACCATCGGCCGCGGTTCTACGCAGGACACGGTCGTGGCCATCCTGTCGCTCGGCACGCCGAGAGCCTTGCTGCTACGGCCGCTAGCTGGCGGCGGGCCGACGCTTCGCCACGACATCGGTCACGGCGATCTGCTGGTAATGGGCGGCAGCTGCCAGCGCACCTGGCAGCACTCCGTGCCGAAGACAGCGCGACCGGCTGGGCCCAGGATCAGCGTGCAGTTCCGGCCGCGCGGCGTCCGTTGAGGGCTAGGGCACCGGCACCCGCAGCAGCGGCTGGGTCAGGCAGGTCGGGCCGCCGTCACCCTTGATGGAGATCTCCGAGCCGGCATAAGCATGTACCTCGCAGCCCTTGGCCTCCAGCGCCCTGCGCGTGTCCGGATTGCCGTCCAGCATGACCACCACGCCTGGCCGGACGGCCAGCACGTTGCACGCCATCGTCTCGTACTCGGCGGGCGGCACGGCCACGATCCGCACCCCGCGCTCGGCGAGTTCCTCCATCAGCGGCACGGGTGCCAGCGGCGGGTAGACCACGGCGAGGTCCTCGGCCACCGGCGAGATGACAGACATCAGGTGCAGCACGTGCCCTGGCCCGCGGTCGTGCGGCAGGTCCACCGACGCGACGCGCACATCCTGGGCCGCGAGAATCGCGCGGAGCTGGCGGACGCCCGTGGCGTTTGTCCGGTAGCTACGGCCAACAAGCAGCGCATGCTCGTCTAGCCAGATGATGTCACCGCCATCGGCCCGCGCCTCGCCGGTCAGCTCGGCGCTTACCGGCACGCCTGCGGCTTCGAGTGCGGCGCCGAGCAGCGCGGGCTCGGCGGCCCGGACCGGCTTAGCCATCTGCAACAGCACTGCGCCGCGACCGGTAACCAGGCCGGCATCGCGCACGTACGTAGCGTCCACCAAGCCGTCGGCTGCGGCTGCGAGCTCGACCTCGCAGCCGAGATCGGTCAGGAGCTGGCAGAGCAGTTCATGCTGGCGGGCCAGCAGCACCGGGTCAGGCAGCCGCCAGTTCGCGGCGGCGAAGGCTCCGGACGTTGCCGGGCTGCGCAGCAGGACCCGCCTCAGCGGCGCCACCATAGACCGGACACCAAACCTCGGCTGGCCGTCAGTCATCAGCCGCGTCGGTCGTAGGTGCGGCATTCGCAGCAGCCACAGCGCCTCCCGTTGTCACCGATGTTGCCTCCCGTGCGGAGTAGATCTGGCTCGGCGCGATCGCTAGCCCCTCGCGATCGGTGCTACCTGCGCGCCGGCGGCCGCGATCAGGTCGGCCGGCGCCAGCTCGATCTCTAGGCCGCGCTGCCCGGCGCTGCAGAACACTGTTTCAAAGTCCAGGGCCGAGGCGTCGATGACGACCGGCAGCCGCTTGCGAAGACCGACCGAGGTGATGCCGCCAGTTACGTATCCAGTGGCCCGCTCGGCCGCGGCCGGGTCGGCCATCGCGGCCTTCTTGGCACCGACCGCGACCGCGAGCGCCTTAAGGTCGAGACTGCCGGCCACCGGGACAACCGCGACGATGAGCGTGCCTTCGATATCGGCGACGAGCGTCTTGAATACTCGCGCGGGCGGCACTCCGAGCGCCTCGCTCGCCTCCTGGCCGTAGGAGGGGTGCCTCGGATCGTGGGTGTAGCGATGCACGGTGTGGGTTATGCCGCGGCTAGCGAGCAGCTCCGTTGCCCGCGTCCCGCCCTGACCTGCCATCAGTAGCGAGCTTAGCGCCAGGCCGCCGGCGCGGGGATCGGGCCTCCCCCGCTGTGCCGGTGTTGTACCCGCCCTGGGAGCCGAGGACATTGCTGTCCATCTGAGGCGCCGGCGTTCGTCGTACTGGCGACAGACAGGCAGCGCGAGTCATCGCGACCGCCAGCCGCCCACACCACGACATTGCCGACAGGAGACACGCAGCGATGATGCGGTATCAGATCTATCAGCTATGGGCAGCCGAGCACCCGAGGACCGCGGCTGCGCAACGGGCCGCCGACGCGCGAACGGGTGCGCTAGCCGCAGCCACCACCCGCGCGCTGAGCGCGGCCGGACGGCAGCTGCGCGCCGCGGCCGGCCGACGGCCACTTTCCCGGCGGGCGGCCCAGCCGGCGTGTGCGCCCGCTCCGGCGCGACAGTGCGCCTCGGCATGGCAGGACTGAATGGACGGCAGGATTGAATGGGTAGCCGCCAAGCTCGCACCCCGGACCCCGGCCAGCTCACAGTGGCCGGGGTCGCGTGCTTCGGCGATTGTCAGGTCGAGAGTTGTCCTGGCCCGGTCTGGCTTTGCAAGACTGAAGGGTGACCAGCAGTACCCGGTGGATCTTGCACGTGGACCTCGACCAGTTCATCGCGGCCGTTGAGGTCCTGCGCCGCCCAGAGCTCCGCGGCCTTCCGGTAGTGGTAGGCGGCGACGGCGACCCCGCCAAACGGGGGGTCGTGGCCACCGCGTCCTACGAGGCTCGCGCGCACGGCGTGCACTCCGGGCTGCCGATGCGGACGGCCGCGCGGCGCTGCCCAGACGCCGTCTTCCTGCCCGCCGACCGCGCCGCCTATGAGGCGGCCTCGCAGGAGGTCATGGCGGTGCTGCGGGAGCTCAGCCCGGTCACCGAGGTGATGGGCTGGGACGAGGCGTTCCTGGCGGTCCAGACCGACGATCCGGAGGCTTTCGCGCGGCGGGTCCAGGTCAGTGTCAAGGGCGCGACCCAGCTCGACTGCAGCGTCGGCATCGGCGAGAACAGGCTGCAGGCCAAGCTGGCCACCGGCTTCGGCAAGCCGGACCATCCCCGCCACACCCAAGCCAGCGAGCCTCGTGACAACCAGGGACCGGGCAAGCTCGCCGGCGTGTTCAGGCTGACCTACCAGAACTGGTTCGACGTGCTCGGCGATCAGCCGACGAGCGCATTGTGGGGCATCGGCACCAAGACCGCGCACAAGCTGGCCGAGCTCGGTATCGCTACGGTATCCGACCTGGCGGCCGCGGATGTCGATGCGGTCGCCGCCCGATTCGGCCCGACCAACGGCCCGTGGCTGGTGCTCACCGCCCGCGGCATTGGCTCTACCGAAGTCAGCGCCGACCCGTACGTGCCCAGATCCCGCAGTCGCGAGGTCACGTTCCAGCAGGACCTCACGGACTGGGACGAGGTCCGCACCGAAGTCGTCAGGATCGCCGAGCAGGTGACCGGCGACGTCGTGGCCGAGCAGCGGCCCGCGATCCGGATTGTCGTTAAGGTTCGGTACAGGCCATTTTTTACCAGTACTCACGGAGTGCCGCTTCCGCAGCCATCCAGCGATCAGGCTGTCATCGAGCGCGGCGCGCTCGCCGCACTGGAGAAATTCACCGACCGGCGGCCGGTACGGCTGCTTGGCGTCCGCGCCGAGTTCGCCGCGGAAGACCCGCGGGTAACGGAGGCCGGGTGACCAATCGGGCCCTGGTCGCCCGTCACAGGCCGCCGCCCTGCCTCGTCTCAGAGTGTGATTGATTCGAAAGCAAGAAGCCGGAGGGACACCACCATGCGCGTGCTAGTAGTCGGGGCGACAGGGGCCATAGGCCGACAGCTGGTCCCGCAGCTGATCCGGGCCGGGCACCAGGTAAGCGCGACGAGCCGGAGCCCGGCCAAGCTCGAGAGCCTGCGTGCGGCAGGCGCGAGTCCGATGCTGCTTGACGGCCTGCAGGCCCAGGCAGTCGGCCAGGTAGTCGCCTCGGCCGAGCCTGAGGTCATCGTGCATGAGATGACCGCGATACCGGCCAGCATCAACCTGCGCAAGTTCGAGCAGACGTTCGCGGCCACCAACAAGCTGCGGACGACGGGACTCGACCATCTGCTCGCGGCGGCGGCGGCGCAGGGCGTGCGCAGGCTCATTGTGCAGAGCTACGCAGGCTGGCCGAACATCCGCTCAGGCGGGCCAGTCAAGACGGAGGACGACCCGCTCGACCCAGAGCCGCCAGCCGCGCAACGAGCCACACTCGACGCGATCCGCTACCTCGAGCGAGCTGTTACTACCGCCCGGCTCGAGGGCCTCGCCCTGCGTTACGGCAGCCTGTACGGGCCCGGCTCGTCCGAGCAGTTCGTCCGGCTGCTGAAGCGCCGGCAAGTCCCGATCATCGGCAGCGGCGCGGGAGTGTGGTCGTTCCTGCACGTGACAGATGCCGCGGCCGCCACCGTCGCAGCGGTCAGCCGGGGCGCGCCCGGCATCTACAACATCGTTGACGACGAGCCGGCCACCGTTGCGCAGTGGCTGCCGGTCATGGCCAGGGCAGCCGGCGCCAGGCCGCCCATGCATGTCCCGGCCTGGGTCGGACGGCTCGCAGCAGGCGAGGCGGGCCTGTCGATGATGACGCAGATCCGCGGCTGCTCCAACGCCAAGGCAAAGGCGAGCCTGGGCTGGCAGCCGATCTGGCCGAGCTGGCGATCCGGATTCGCCCAGGGCCTGACGCAGACCTACCCGGCCGGGCAGCCGGTGACCTGACGAGCACGCGAGCGGAGTCGACTCATGGCGGGCAAAGAACCGAGGCAGCGACCGGACAGCGCGGCCACGGCCACCGGCGAGGTCTACGCGGACCTCCGGCCGCTGATGTTCTCGATCGCATATCGGATGCTCGGCAGCGTGTCCGAGGCGGAGGACATCGTGCAAGAGGCATTCCTCCGCTACCACCGCGCCGTCTCGACCAGCGGCGTGCCGGACTCGCCGAAGGCCTACCTGTCCGCCGTCACTACCAGGCTGTGCATCGACCAGCTCCGATCGGCCAGGGCCAGGCGCGAGTCCTATGTCGGCGAGTGGCTGCCCGAGCCACTCGTGACCAGTCCGCCCGCGCTTGGACGCCCCGCGTCCGACCCGGCGGAGCTGGCCGAGCAGGCCGACTCCCTGTCGATGGCATTCCTGCTGCTGCTCGAGCGGCTGACACCGGTGGAGCGCGCAGTTTTCTTGCTGCACGACGTCTTCAGCTACGGCTACGACGAGACCGCCCGTATCGTCGGTCGCAGCGAGACAAGCTGCCGTCAGCTGGCGCACCGGGCCAGGCTGCACGTGGATGAGCACCGGCCGCGGTTCGAGGCATCCGAGCGCAAGCGCGAGGAACTCGCCGCCAGATTCTTCGACGCGGTGGGTAACGGCGACATGGGCGGCCTGCTGGCGATGCTTGCCGCCGACGTAACGGTCTACGGCGACAGCGGCGGAGTGCCGCCGGCCTGGCTGCGCCCGGTGTCCGGACGGGCCAGGGTCGGCAGACTGCTAATGGGCCTTGCCGGGCAGGTGCGCGACGTTCAGGGCGTGCTGCAGTCCGCAGAGGTCAACGGGCAGCCGGGCGCGCTCCTGCTCGGACCGGACGGTGACCTGGTCAGCGTGTTCCAGCTCGATATCGCCGACGGCCAGATACAGGCGATCCGCTCGGTCATCAGCCGGGACAAGCTGCGGCACCTAATGCCTCTCGCCGACCTAGCTGGACTTCGCGAGCGACTGCGCGGCTACCGCGGCCCACCGCCAGCCAAGCCGCACTCCGACGAGCAGGCAAACGGCTAGCCCGGCGCGAGGCCAACCGCTACCATCGAGATATGCCGCATCGCTAGGGCTCTACGCCAGGCAGGCTCTATCTGGTCACCCGCCTCGACCTGCCGCCCGGCACTCAGGCATGTCAGGCCGCGCATGCGGCAGTGGAATTCGCGGTCGCCTTCCCCGAGATCGCGGTCGCCTCGCCCACGCTCGTACTGCTCGCCGCCCGCGATGAGCTCGATCTGAGCTGGCTCGCCGCCGACGCCAGCGCTGCCGGGCTGCACGTGGCGAGCTCCCACGAACCCGATCTGGCGGACTCCCTCACCGCCGTCGCGCTCGAGTCAGCCGGCCAACGGCTGGTAACCGCGCTGCCGCTCGCGCTTGCGGGCGCGCTCTCCTCCTCGGGCGAGGGGAGGTGAGAGACATGACGACGGCTACGACCGACATGCGAGCACAGCTAGTCGAGCTGACCGCAGAGTGCGATGCATTGCGCGCGCAACTCGCCGGTGACCTGCCCGCCGCAACGCGCTGGCTGCAGCGCAAGGTGTGGCGTCAGGCTGCAGAGCTGGACAGGCTGAACCGCCGGGTGACGAGTCAGCGCTTCGTGCTGCGAACGCTGGACGAACTCGGCCGGTCCCTGACGGCGCGGGAGTACCAGGCTGCCCGCGATGCGGTCACCAGCGCGGCGTTGCGTGACCGCATCGAGCCGCTAGGCACGGCCTGATGGTCCGGGGTCCTGGTGGCGGCACGTCGCTCCACCAGGACCCTGGCCACGGATAGCTCCGGCACGAGACAATCAAGCTGGCGGCTGAAGATGCCGCTGAGCCCCTGGAGCCCGACGGCAGGGCATCCGCCTCTAAAACGGACAGAGCGGGTTCAATTCCCGCCGGGGGCGCCACTAGCGGTCCGGATCGGGTGGACAGCCCTCCATCCGCGCCGCCAGGCAGACCAGTGCGAATGGCGCGGGATCGCGCATTGTGAGCAGTTCTCCGATCACCTGGCAGGCGAGATCCCGATCCCGAAGCCGGCCAGGTCCCAGCACCTCGGCGCGCAGCAGTGCGTTCGTCGCCTCGTCCACCTGCTGGCGCAGGGCGTAGGCGCGCGCCACGTCGATGAGCATGCGCGCATGGCGGCCGGGCGCAACGTGCCCGCGTCGACGGACTCGGCTACGCGCAACGCATGGCCGGCGTCGCCGAGGTCGACGCTCACTGCGATCTCATAGAGAGCCACATACTGAGGCCGAACTCGGGCAGTCCATCGGCTTGCTCGCTGCCGAGCAGGCTGGCAAGCTGACGTGCCTTGGCCAGATGCCCGAACGCGGCCGATGGATGACTCGTTCTGGCCGCCACTACCGCGCGGCACCAGGGTGAGTCCGGCACACAGCGATACCGCATCGCAGTCGCCGAGATCCGCCAGCGTGTGCAGCGCGGTGAGCGCCGTCCGCGCTGTCTCCTCCGCCAGGCGGTACTGCCTGGCGTCGAGGAATACGGAGGCGAGCCGGTGTGCCCCGGCGGCCGCCAGCAGCAGGTTGCCAGCTTTCTCCGCGGCTGCCATCGCCCGATCAGCGGCAATCCACGAAGCCATCGGCTCGCTCAGCTTCGCCAGCGCGGCAGCGCACGCCTGATAGGAAATGGCAGTCAGCTCATGCACATCGGGTTGCAAGCTGAGCGGCGCGATGCGGGCTGCGGCCTCCAGTCCAGGCAAGAGATCGGCGAGCACCTCCGCCAGCCGGCCGTAGCGCTCTGCTTGTGCCAGCGCACATGCCTGCTCGGTTCGCCTACGTAGCTCGGCAACTGGCGGTGCGCTGCTTTCACCATGCATTGCGCACAGCGAATGCGCACCGGCCAGTACTACGCGCAGCGCGTCGGCGGCGGCCGAGCGGGTAAGGCCACCGACATCGGCTGGGACGCCAGCAGCTAATTCGGCGAGCGGAAGCTCAAGCGCATCCGCGAGGATCTTAAGCACCGATATTCGTTCGATTGGCTGAATACCGCGCTCGAGTTGTGACACCCATGCCACCGGGCGATCTACTATGGCGGCCAGCTCAGGCTGGGACAGGCCGTGGCGGCGGCGCTCCTGGGCGATCCTGCGCCCGAGCACCTGCTGGTACTCTACGGTGTTCACCTGCGCGATCCCTATCGGCAGCTGGTGCGGGCTACTTCTGCACCAGTGCTTTTGCGCGCCCTATACCGGCAAATCGCGAGTGCATATCGAGAATTGCACGGCGTTACCGCACACGCAAGTGCGCGTGATGAGATCTCGGCCTTTCCTGGCAATAACCTTACGAAGACATTGCGTCGTGGGCGGGGCAGCCGGCGGGCCGGGGCGCCGGCGAGCCGGAGGGCGGGACAGCCGAGGCAGGCGATTAGATGGCTGCGCCACCTGGTGCTGCGCTAACCTGCCCCAGCGCCGTGCGTGGTCAACGGCGTTCGAGGAGAGCCAATGGTCGTGCCGCAGATCGTCAGGGACATTGCCGCCGCCGGCGGCGTGCTGCTCGTCACCACCTCGGCCATCAGCGTCATCGGCACGCTGATAGTGCCGAGGTCGGTGGCGAGCTGGCTGACCCGGCGAATCGATGTGCTCGTCAACGCCGCCTACGTGCTGACGACCAAGCCCATCAGGGACTTCAAGCGACGCGACCGGGTGCTCGCCACACACGCGGCTACGCTGCTGCTTTGCCAGCTGGCCGTCTGGCTGGGCCTGTTCTTCGTTGGGTTCTCGCTGATCTTCTGGCCGCTCGTGCACGGCGGCATCACCACCGCCTTCCGGACAGCCGGCCCGGCACTGTGGGAGATAGGGTCGACCTCGGCGCGAGGAGCGGCGGAGCGGACGGTCCTGGACATCGCATCGATCACCGGCATCATCACGGTCACCCTCCAGATCGCCTACCTGCCGACGCTCTACTCGGCGTTCAACCGGCGCGAGACCGACGTGGCCCTGCTGAATGCGCGCGCGGGCGTGCCGAGCTGGGGACCGGAACTGCTCGCCCGTACGCACTACGCGCTTGGCTCGGGGGTGTCCAGCGTCGGTACGCTGCCTGACCTATATGAGAGCTGGGAGCGATGGGCGGCGGACGTGGCCGAAAGTCACACCACATACCTGCCGCTGGTCAGGTTCCGGTCGCCGCGGCCGCTGTCGTCCTGGGTCACCGGGCTGCTCGCGGTGCTCGACTCCGCTGCGATGTTCCTCGCGCTCTGCCCGGCTGCCGCTCCTACGGTGCCGGCCAGGTTCTGCCTGCGTTCCGGATTCTTGTGCTTCAACGACATTGCCAGGGCGATGGGATACGACATCCCGCTAGAGCCCGACGTCGACCGGGGGATCTCGCTCACTTACGAGGATTTCCTGGATGCGATCGCCAGGATGGAGAAGGTCAAGTTCCCGATCGAGCGGAAGGCGGAAGACGCCTGGCCGGACTTCGTCGGCTGGCGAGCCAACTACGAACAGGCGGCCTACGCGCTCGCGCGGGAGCTGGATGTGGTGCCCGCGCTATGGTCCGGCCCCCGGCGGCACAAGGACTGTCCGCCCATACCGCCGATCAGGCCGCCAGAGGGCCGACCCCCGAAATGACGCCGACCGGTGGCGGCAGCCGCCGAGCTGACCGGCTTAGGCCTGGGTATCGGCCGCCGTGACCGGCGGCTCCGCCGGTGACGGCGGCGGCGCGGCAGGATCGGCATGCGTCTCATGCGGCGCAGCCGAAGCCACCGACTCCCCTAATCCCTGCTCTGGTGGACGCGTCGCGCTGACGGCCGGGGCCAGAACCACATCGGCCGCCCGGACGCTGACGTCGCGCAACGTGTCGCCGATCAGCCTGGCCGCGTAGACCAGCAGGCCCTTTCTCTCCGCGTCCTGCTCCGCCTGGCCAGCCGCGGCAAGCTGGGCCGCGAGCTGGCTGATGAGCGAATCCGCCGTCGGCCATTGCCCAACGACCTGCCTGGCCGCCGGGGTCACCTTCAGCACGTACCAGAATGTCGGGTCCCCGCCCGTGGTCGTCTTCCGGAAGTCGACGTAGACCGGGTCGAGTGCCTCAAGGGCCCGCGCCACCTCTGCCTCGTCCAGACTGGTCCTAGCCGCAATGTCGGTGACCGTGACCATATAGCTCTCCTCGAGCAGGCTCACGGTCGCATCCAGCACGGGCAGGTCCCTCGCCGCCCAAGTGTCATGCACAGCACCACTGCCTAACCGGGACCCGGATGCGCGCCCCGCCGCGCGGCCCGGAGGCGGATCCCTGGATCTGTTATTCGGGGCCGGGATACCCGGCACTTAGGAGACTAGCGAGAATAGGGACCAGTAGCAGCGCCGATGTGGTGTTCGTCGTACCGAGCTGGGCTTCGCGGCAGCCATAAGCTGCCAGATAGGCCGCGTATCCACTGGCTCGCCGCGGGTACCGAAGTCCGGCGGATGCCCTTGGGCGGCAAGGGGAACCCGAGGCGACGGCCCAAGCGGGTGTCCGCCGTCGCTAAGCTGTGCGCGGCCCGCTCCAGCGGAAGCCAAGATCGCGCACTGAGAGGAACGTTATGAGTAACGACACCGGAGTCGAGCGGACCCTGGTGCTGCTCAAGCCCGACGCCATGGCCAGGGGACTTGCCGGCCGGATAGTTGCGCGCTTCGAGGATGCCCTGCTTAAGGTCGTGGCCGCCAAGATGGTGTGGATGGATTCGGACCTGACCCGCAGGCACTACTTCGACCTGGAGGAGCGCTTCGGGACCACCGTCTACAACCTCATGGCCGACTTCATGCAGACCGGCCCCGTCATCGCGCTGGTGCTCGAGGGTGTCGAGGCCGTCGCCTGCACCCGCAAGCTCGTCGGCCCGACGTATCCCGACCAGGCCCCGCCAGGAACCATCAGGGGTGACTTCGCGCACATGAGCAGGGCGTACGCCAACGAGCATGGCATCGCGGTGGCAAACCTCGTGCATGCGTCGGGGAACGCGCTCGAGGCCGAGCATGAGATCGGGGTCTGGTTCGCCAAGGAAGAGATCCATGACTACCCCACGGCGGCTCAGCAGTACCTCCGCTAGCTGATATTGAGGAAAACACCGGCCGGGCTGAACCAGTCAGGCCGGTGACTCGTTTCTCGGGGAGCGACGTAGGCGCCTAGCCACGCCGCCCGGCACGTGCAGCTGGCTGGGCAGCCGGGCTACACACGCCGGCCAGCCTCCGAAGGGAGCATCGCATGTCGGTCCGTCACCGCATGGTCGCTGCGGTAGCAGCAGCTGGGGCCATTGCCACCGCTGGGTTCATGGCGGCGCCTGGTGCGCAGGCACTGCCAGCCACCCCGCATCCATTCATCACCCATTTTCATCACCTGCGCACCATCGCTTCCACGGTGCCGCACAACGGCGACGTCAACCCCTACGGGATCTTCGTGGTCCGGCAGAACAACGGCCGACTGCGCAAGGGCGACGTGCTCGTCAGTAATTTCAACAACACGTCCAACTTGCAGGGCACGGGCACGACGATCGTGCAGATAAGCCCTGGCGGTCACCGAACGCTCTTCGCCCAGATCAAGGCCAGCAAGCTGCCAGGTAAATGCCCAGGTGGCGTTGGCCTGACCACCGCGCTCGAGGTGCTGCGCGGCGGCTGGGTCGTGGTCGGCAGCACGCCGTCGACAAACGGCATGGCCGCCACGGCCAAGGCCGGATGCCTGATCGTGCTGAACAAGAACGGCAAGGTCGTCGAAACCTTCAGCGGTCATGGCATCAACGGCCCGTGGGACTCGGCGCTTGCCCAGCGCGGGAGGATCGCTGACCTGTTCGTGGACAACGTCCTCAATGGCACCGTGGCCGCCGGCGGCAAGGTCGTGCACCGCGGCACCGTGCTGCGGCTGACGCTCCTGCTGAGCAGGCATCACGCGCCGAGGTGGATCTCCACGACCAAGATCGGCTCCGGCTTCCCCGAGCAGACCAACGCCTCGGCCTTCATATTGGGCCCGACCGGCCTCGGGCTGGGCCGCTACGACACGCTGTATGTGGCTGTGACCGGCACTAGCGTGATCACTGCCATCCCGCACGCGCTAGTGCGGCCAGGCAGCGCAGGCACCGGCCTGCCGCTCACCGCTGGCGGCTACCTAAACATGCCGCTCGGGCTGGCGATAGCACCAAACGGCGACATCCTCACAGTGAACGGCGGCGACGGCAGAATCGCCGAGACCACGCCGGCTGGCGTCCAGGTTGCCGCCAAGTTCCTGGACACCTCGGGCAGCCCGGCAGGTGCCGGGGCGCTGTTCGGACTGGCCGTGCGGCCCGGAGGCAGCGGCGTCTACTACGTAGACGACGCAACCAACACGCTGCGGCTGCTGCACTAACTCGCGGCCGTCGCGGTGGCGGACACGGGGGCGGCAGTCGTCGGGCCGCCTCCGTGTCCCTGCGCGATCGCGCGCCCGCAAGTGGCGACCGATTCTGCGCGGCGAGACTTACGAGGCACTAGTAGTTCAGCGAGGGATACCAGTCGCCCCGGCCTGACGGCGTGAGATCAAGGAGCTGCCACACCGGGCTGAGTAGGTCGATACCGCGCTCGCGTCGGTCATCGGCCATCTGGGCGCCCTTGGAGTAGACGTGACGCACGGTGCCGTCGCCCGCACGGCTGAACACCGAGATCCACTCGGTCTGAGTGCCGTCGGCCTCCTCGCTGCCGAGGTCGTACTTGAACGTCGAATCGCCCGCACTGAGCAGCCGCAGATTGCTCCAGCCCCTGGATGCCGCATGTGCGGTGAGGGCAGCGGGCTCGGCGGCGGCGACCACGGCGAAGTCGACGTTTTGCGTGAGGTGGGGCGCGGCCGCGTTGTACCCGTCGATCCACATCGTGCAGAGCGGGCACGGCTCGGTCTGGGCCTTGCCGTACATGAAGTGATAGAGGACCAGCACCCGATCCGGAGCGCTGAATAGGTCAGAAAGCCGTACTCGGCTACCGCTCGCAATGTCGACCAACTCATAGTCGTTGACGACAGTGTCAGCGGGCAGCCTTCGCCGCAGCGCGGCGACCCGCTCGACATGATCGGTCAGCTCCAACTCGGCAACCCGCAGCTCCTCGCGCTGACGCCGGTATTGGTCGGATTCCTTCAGCCGGGTGAAGTCCACGTTCATGCTCCTGTCCGGTAGAGCTCGATCCGCAGTTCCCTGAGCCGCAAATGCTCCCGCGCGCGGGTACAGCCAGCGGCTGGCTGCCGCCCGTGGCCGACCCTCGAGAATGTACTCCGCCGGAAACCCATCACAAGGGAGGATGGCCCCGTCACGCACCGTCGGCTAGCTGGCGGTGTCAGGCTGCTTCCCGCCAGTGCCGTCGCACAGCCAGCGCTCCAGCCAGTCCAGTTGCTCCGACAGCATGTGCAGGACCGACTCGCGAGCCAGGTAGCCGTGGCTCTCGTGCGGCAGCACGACCAGCCGCGCTGTCCCGCCCGTGCCCTGTATCGCCTGGTAGAGGCGCTCGGACTGAATCGGGAACGTGCCGGAGTTGGCGTCCCGCGCGCCGTGGATGAGCAGCAATGGTGCGCTTATCTTGTCGGCATACCGGAACGGCGAGACCCGATCGTAGACGCCGGTTGCCTCCCAGAAATTACGGCGCTCGGTCTGGAACCCGAACGGCGTGAGGCTCCGGTTGTAGGCGCCGCTTCTGGCGATGCCCGCCGCGAACAGGTCGGTGTGGGCCAGCAGGTTAGCCGTCATGAACGCGCCATAGCTGTGCCCGCCGACTGCCACCCTGGTCGGATCGGCAACGCCCATCTCGACGAGCGCCTCGATGTGAGCCGTCGCCGCAGACGTGATCTGCTCGATGTAGCTGTCGTTCATGGTCTCCGGGTCGCCGATCACCGGCATGGTGGCGTTCTGCAGGACCGCGAAACCGCGCAGCACGAACCAGACAGGCTCTGAGGCGTTCAGCCGGGTGAACCGCTCGGTCGTGCCGCGGACCTGCCCGGCCATCGCGGCGTCGCCGTAGTCCAGCGGGTACGCCCAGATGACCAGCGGCAGCCGGCCGTCCCGCTCTGGGTCGTAGCCGGGCGGCAGATGTAGCATCCCGGTGAGCTGCACACCGTCGCCGCGGTCGTAGCTCAGCAGCCGCTTCTCCATGCCGGTGAGCTGCGGATGCGGATCCGGCCAGGCGGTGAGCTGCCGCCTGTCGCCGCTGCCCAGGCTGGCGACGGCCAGGTTCGGGGGACCTGTCCTGCTCTCGTGCCAGATCAGCACGCTGTCCCTGTCGTCGGCGAGGAAGCCGAGCACCTGGTCGTAGGCATCAGCGGGCGACCGGAACAGTCGCTCGGTGCCCAGGTCCGACAGGTCAAGCCGGTCTAGGAACGGCCGTTCGCCCTCCGGGCTGGCACCATCGCCGCGCAGGTAGATGTAGTCGCCATCCTGCAGCACCGTTCTGGTGCCATCGGGCGCTACAGTCACCAGCGGCGATCCGGGGTCTAGGTAGGCCTCGTCGGCTGAGTGGTCGAAGATGACCCGGCCTGGTTCCGGCGAGGTCAGGTCGATCAGCCGCGTAGTCAGCCACCTGCGGTCCCGGTCATGCTCGGTCATCAGCAGCTGCCCAGGCGCCGCCATGTCATACCAGCCCAGGCATCGATGCTGCACTCGGCCCGTGGTCTGCGGCTCGGTGTCGAACGGCGCCGCCAGTCGTAGCAGCTGGTCACGATGCTCGGCATCGGTTCGCGGGTCGCCGCCATCCAGAGCCTCGGCCCACACCAGGCTGGCCGGCACCGCTTCTTCCCAGGACACCATCCGCGGGCCGGTCGGCACGCCCTGGCGCGGTACCTCATCGCTGACAGGCAGTTCGCAGATGACTCGCTCTAGATCGCCGGTGGCCGACCACACCTCCACCGACCTGGCGAAGTAGGGGTAGGGCACCCGGAACGAGAACGGCCGCCGCAGCCGGTATACCAGCAGGTGCTGGCCATCGGGTGAGTCGCTGACGTGGTAGTACAGGCCAGCCGGGCCGAGCCTGGTGATGGCGCCGGTGACCGGATCCACCCGCAGCGGCACCGTGGTGGCCAGGGCCTCGAAGGTAGCGGCGTCCGCGTCGGTCTTCAGCAAGTCCTGGAAGGTGGCCATCTGCGAGTGCTTGCCCGCCGACTCCTCCACGTGCGGCTCGATCAGCTCGGCGGCGAGCTGCGGCGGACCGTCCGGCGCGCCAAGGGCGAGAAGTGTCGCGCCGTCCCTCGACCACCGAACCGTCGAACCCGCCGAGGTCGGATCGCCGCCGAGCACATCCCTGACCCGCAGCCCGGGCACTTCGGCGGCGCTGGCCGTCGCCGCCTGGCCGACCCAGACCGCGATCCCGTCGTGCTCGTCGACCGTGAACGCGAACCGCCGACCGTCCGGCGCCCAGACGGGCACGCTGACCGACTTTCCGGCCGGCAGCTCGATCGGCCGGATCTCGCCGTCCGCTACCGACAGTACGGATATTCCGGTCAGCCTGCGGGTCCGCTGACGGCCCGCGATGGACGGGTCAACCCGGATTCCCGCCAGCGACAGGAACGGTCGTGCCAGCAACTCCACGGGCGGATGCGATTCGTAGTGCACCAGGGCAGCGAAGGTGCGGCCTGGCCCGAGCGAGACTACCGGGGTCGGCGGTGCGTCGATGATGGTGACGATGTCACCGGCCGGGGTCTGGTACGCCACGCTCTCTCCTTCTCGGGCCGATCGTTACCGCGCTCCTCAGGCTTACTTCGCCGCGTGCGCCGGCGCAAATCGCCCTCGCGCAGAATAGCGGGCTCCCGACAGTGCTCACCCGCGCCGCCTCGACCGGGGCGCACCGACCGGCAAAGCCTTGCGACAACCTGGCGCAGCGACTGCCGCGCGGCGCGTGCCGACGGACCGCGACGAGGGCAGACTCAGCCCGTTCCCTGCGAAGGCAGCTCAGTGCCGGGCAACGGGACCTTTATATCGGCGGTGGCGACGCGGAATCCGGCCAGAAACCGCGCCGCCACCGATTGCCCCGCTAGTACCAGCCGGTGGCCAGTTCGTGCTCCCAAGCACGGTGCGGCGAACCGTACCGGTCCTTGATATAGCGCATGCCCCAGCGGATCTGGGTGCGAGCGTTGCTCTCCCAGTCCGGGCCGGCGCTGGCCATCTTGCTGCCAGGAACGGCCTGCGGGATGCCATAGGCGCCCGAATATGGGTTGGCCGCGTAGACATTCCAGCTGCTCTCGCGCGACCAGAGCAAGTTTAGGTACCGGAACTGCCACCCCTTCCAATGGAAGGAGCGCAGCATCTGGCGCGCGATCTGCCTCGGGGTGAGCTTGCGGTGATGCTTGGCCTTGGTGGCCTTGCTGGCCGAGGCCGCCTTCACCGCAGTGAAAACGTCCAGTTCTGCTGCCTGCCGGCCCGGAGCCAGGTGCAGGGCGCCGGGCTGGACCCCGGCTCGAGGCGCCGCCTGGCTGACCGCACTGGCCTGCCTCGCTACCGCGGCCGGCTGCGCGGCTGCGCCTGCTGACCAGACGCTGATTGTTCCGGCGGCTGCGGCCACGACCCCTAGGGTCGAAACCGCGATTGTGATCTTCTTTCGGGGGTTGGATGTCCTGAAGAGGGACAAGACGAACCTTCTGTCGGGCGCGCCCGCTCGCGCGCTCGGCCTTCACCCTTTGCGTTATCCGGGGGGTTCGCCGGGGAGGCAGCGCGCGGACTTCGTCGCGGGGACAGGGCGACCGATGATCGCTCGCTGGCGATCGTCACGCACGCAGGGTGCTATCGGGAAGTTACTCTGCCGTAGGTTCGCGCGTCATGTGTGCCGAAATTGACATTACAACCGTATGAGTTAAATCACATTTACCATATCGTTATACAGTAGTTTGCGCATGATAAGGCACGCTGCCAATTCAGATTAAATCAGGCTGCCGTCAGTGGCCTCCGGCGCCGCGGCCCCGGGGAGCCAGGCGGCCGCAGGCAGCGCAGTATCGCGCCTGCGGCTGCCTGGCCAGCAGCGCTGCGGAGATCGGCTCGCGGCACTGCTCGCACCGGCCGTACTGGCCGGTTGCTATCCGGTCCAGGGCAGCCTCGATTTCGGCCAGGGCCTGCCGCTCGGCGACGGTGCGCCTGGCCAGTTGCCTGGCCCTTCTGGCGGCGCCGCCGCGACCAGCCGGCACGCCGTTCCTGGCGAGTTGGGCGGCATCGTGATAGGCCAGCGACAGGTCGGTAACTCGCTCGAGCGCGGCGCGCCAGCACTCTTCCAGCTGAGCCCGCCGTTGCATCAGCCTGAGCGGGCCGCCCCGCTGGACCCGGACAGTTACCGGTCCGGTCTGGGAGATCGTCATGCTGGACATCGGGCTCCCTCCTGCGCACCCGCCTGGCGGCTGTCATCCGGGCTGCGCACTAGCTCAGCCGGCCTGGCTGCACGTCACCTGAGTACTTCAGAGCGAGATGCTGTGAATCGCCTCTTGAAGCCTGGCTAGCGGAGGACTTTGCGCCGGTATAGAACGACTGCGGTCGGCGCGAAGATGGCGATCAGCCCGATCGACCAGCAGACCACCGCAAGGCCGGGGTGCTGGATGGGCCAGGCCTGGACGGTGTCGGCCGGATTCGGGCCGCCAAAGAGGGCCCGGCAGACGGTGGAGATCGCGCTCATCGGATTCCAGTTGGCGAAGTTACGCAGCACGGCGGGCATGCCCTGGGTCGGCACGAACGTGTTCGAGCAGAGAGCCAGCGGCAGGAAGAACAGGAATCCGGCGGCCTGCGCAGCCTCGGTATTACGCATGACCATGCCGACGCAGGCGCCAAGCCATGTCATCGCGAAAGCGAAGAGCATGGCCAGACCGACTGCCTCGAGTCCGCGCGCTATCCCGTTCTCCATCCGCCAGCCAACGGCTAGCCCGGTGGCCACGAGCACGAGAACGCCGAGCAGCTGAGTGACCAGGTCGGACAAGGTTCGCCCGGCCAGTACGGCGGCCCGGTTGATGGGCAGGGACCTGAACCGGTCGATCAACCCGGTCGTCATGTCGGCGCACAGGCCCACAGCCGTGCCTGGGGCGCTGCCAGCCATGGTCATCCCGAACATGCCGCTGATTAGGTACTGGTGATAACTTCCGCCGCCCGGCAGGTGAATCGCCGACCCGAAGATGTAGGTGAAGAGCAGCACGAAGATGACGGGCTGGATCGTCACGTCCATCAACTGCTCGGGCTCGCGCCGGATGCGCGCGACGTTGCGCTTGCACAGCACCCAGGTGTCCTTGATGGCCCACCAGGTACGGCAGGCTGCAGCCTCGTCGACGAGGTCACGGGATGAGCGGGACGAGATGGTCGCGGTTGTCACGACAGTTCGCTTTCGGTCGCGGGAGAGTCGTCGCTGGCGTGACCGATGAGGGTCATGAAGACGTCGTCCAGGGACGGATGGCGAATGGACAGGTCGTCGAGCAGCATGCCTGCGGCGTCCAGGTCCCTGACGATCCCTGGCAGCCTGCGCGCTGCGGTCCTGACTGGTGCCTGCACGACGCGGGTCCCGGCGTCGACATCGGCTGGCCCGTCGGCATGCCGGGAAAGGACCTGGGCTGCCTGCGAGAGGTCGGCGCCGACAGCAACAGTCAGCACCACACGCTCGCCCCCGATCTTCGCTTTCAGCTGAGCAGCGGCTCCGTCGGCGATGACCATGCCGTGGTCCACCACGGCGATCCGGTCTGCGAGCTGGTCGGCTTCGTCTAGGTGCTGTGTAGTCAGCAGCACCGTGGTGCCGTCGGCCGCGAGCGACCGGACAGCGTCCCAGGTGACCATCCGACTGCGCGGGTCAAGGCCGGTGGACGGCTCGTCCAGGAACAGCACCTGCGGCTTGGTCACGAGACTGGCGGCCAAGTCCAGCCTGCGGCGCATGCCGCCGGAGTAGGTTTTCACGCCGCGGTCGGCGGCATCGGTCAGGTCAAACCGCTGCAGCAGCTCGGCCGCACGGTCCCTGGCCTGCATGCCGCTCAGACGGCCAAGCTGGCCAACCATGATCAGGTTGGCGCGGCCTGCACTCCCATGCCGATCTGATGCGCGATCGCCAGGCCTGGCGGGACCGGCTTCTGGCCACCGGCCTCTTCCCGCATTTCATCAGGTTCCTGGACGCGGACGTGGATCCCGATGCGGCGCAGACTAGGATGCACGGTTCGAGTTCGGGCTCGACTGCCTGCTAGACGGGGTCGCGGCCCGGATCGGCGGGCAGTGACACCACGGCCATTTGCTCATTAACCTACTTGGCCCCCGATACTGGATATAGTCTGCTGTTACGGTTATCGGTTATGACAGTGGATCTTCATCTTTAGCGACGAATTCAGACGTTATTAAGCGCTTCGTCCGCAGCGGCTCGGCCGATGTTGCAGCACCGTCAGCGATGCATTTTCAGAAGCGCCATCGGCCCGCGAGGAGCCTGAGTTGCCTGCTAGCCAAGGGAATCCGCGTTCTCCGGGCTCCGGCTAGCCGACCTCGACATGCGAAGTAGGCCGGACCGTGACGCGGCGACGCGCCGGATGGTGTTTGATAGACGTGGTTGCATTCGTATTTTGCGTACGCGGCGCGTGGCGAGTCCGGCAGGTTCACCGGTCGGAACACGAGCACGACGTCGTGGCGACCCAGGATCCTCGTCCGTGGATCCCGGAGATCACCCAGTAGGAGAAGGCACATGCCTCAGGGCACCGTGAAGTGGTTCAACGCCGACAAGGGCTACGGGTTCATCGCTCCAGATGACGGCAGCGCCGACGTCTTCGTGCACCACTCCGCGATTCAGGTTGACGGCTTCCGCAGCCTGCAGGAGAACCAGCGGGTCGAGTTCACCGCCGGCCAGGGCGCCAAGGGCCCGCAGGCTGAGCAGGTCCGTCCGCTCTAACAAGGCCCGGCCGAGTCGGCCGGTCAAGGCACGCACTAGCTGCTAGCTAATGCACAATCAGAAGAGGCGGTCCCATTCTGGGGCCGCCTCTTCCGCGTTGCCGGGGGCGCGGACCGCGCCCTTTCCGCCGTGCGCCGGCCGACTCTTCCGCATTGCCGGAGCGCACCGACTCCTCCGCGGTGCGCTGGCCGACTGCTCCGCACTGCCGGAGCGCTGGCCGCCTCCGCCGGGTGGGAACGGCTTTCAGGTGTCCTGGGCGAACTTCAGGTCGCCGGAGCGACTGCCTTCCGCTAGCGCACGCGTGCGCTACTGAGCCGACGGTCAGGACAGAGCCGGGCCCCAGCTCGAGGTCCTCCTTCGGAGCTGCGCCTGACCAATCACTGGGATAGTCCAGGCACTGCTGCGATCGACGATTTAATCATATATCCATCGAAAACATGAAATCGCTGCAACCGCGTCAGTTTACTTTCCAGATTTTCGGAGCGCAGTACCCCTTTGCGGAGCCGGTATCAGCGCTACACAGCGTCACTCAGAGTAGCCGTGCTGAGTTTCAAGTAGTTGTTTCAGATTGAAAGCTATCAATAAAGGAACAGAGTGCCCGTCGACTATGCGATGACGTTTTAGATTTCAGCGACACTTTGGCGCCGAGACATTACTCGCCGTAAAAAAAGTGATACTCAGCAGCGCCTGCTGTGCTATATATCCTCCGTATCGCGTCACCTGATTACGGCAAAGAGATTATATTGCTAGCAAAGTCACCCTGCCCGCCGGGAGGCGACCGCCAGTTACCCAATGCGTTGGGTAACTGGAACGGCCAGCCATCTCCCCGGCCAGCTGTCAGCGAAGCTGACCGGGAAGCCGCAGTGCCCATCGCCGGCCTCGGCCCTGGCGCGGAGCAGCTACTCATCGCGGTCTCGGTTTACCGGGAGCCAGCGGACCGCAACGCCATTGGGTTCCAGCTGGGCAAGCACGACTGGACGGCCGCGCGCGGCCCGGACCGGTGCGGGCCAGCACCGCCCTACCAGATACCAGTCGACCTTGCGGAACGAATCGCAGCTTGCGTCGCGGCTGGCCTGATGACAGCTACGACAGCATGCGCAGATTCCACGGCACCGGCCGACGGCTGGGTCGTCGACCCGTGGCTGGCAGCCAGATTGCACCAGCAGCTCGCCGCGGCCGATCGAAATGCCGAGCTGGTGACGGCGCACCGGCGTGCTGCCGAGTACTGGCAGTGGCGCTCGGCGGCCTGGCCGCAGGACCGCCGGGCGGACTTACACGACCTGCTGGAGGCCAGGTATCACCTGTTCAGCGCCGGCGACGCCGAGCAGGCAAGCCGGGTCACCGAAGCGGTCTCCGCACAGCTGCACGCATGGGGTGACCTCGGCCGCGAGGCCGACCTGATTCAGTCCACCCGCGACATGCTCCCCGGCCGGTCGGCAAGCTGGGCCGGTTGGACACACGAGCTCGGAGCGATCTACCAGGTACGCGGGGATCACGAGGAGGCGCGGCGGTGCTTCAGCGCGTCGGTCGAGACGTTCTCGGTCCTTGGTGACTATCGCGGCGTCGCACGCGGCCAGCACAGTCTGGGCGTACTGGCACAGGCGCAGGGCGAGTATCACCGGGCTGAACGGCACTACCGCAGGTCAAGTGCCGCCGAGAAGAAAGCGCGGGCTGACACGGCGAACGACGGGAGCGTCGGCTCGGCCACTTCAGGTAGCGACGACGCCCATGCCGATACGGGTACCGCGCCCGTGCGCAGCTCAGCCGCGACACTCGGCAAGGTGGCAGCCGACCGAGTGTCGGCGCCTGACTCGACCCGCCGGCCGCCCTCCGCCGCGAGGTCCGGGACCGCGGCAGCCCAGCCTCCGATACGCCTCGTGTCGCAGGACTCGGCTTCGCCTGGGCTGCACCTCGAGGGACCGCTGCACAAGCCCTCCGCACCGAAATTGGCGCCAGCGCCGCGGCACCCGCAAGGCCTCGTTGCCGGTGCGATGGCCGAGCCGGACTGTCACGAGCGGCCCGTGGCGACGGCGAGAACCGAGCCAGCACACCTGCAACCGCGGCTCGCCGCGGCGACCGAGCCGCTGTCACCGAAGGCACGCGCTGCCCGCAGCTTTACGCCCGGCGGAACGCCGGTCGCTGTGCGCCAGGCGGACCCGGTGCGCAGCCGGACAGGGGCGATATTGCTCGTGCTCGCGCTCGCGGTGGCGGCCACCGCGTTGCTCGGTGTGGTGCTCGCCCGGCCTTCGATCCGCGTTCGCGGCGACGGGCTCGTGCTGTTGCCTGCCGCTTCGCCCGGCGCCGTCAGAACCGCGGCCGCTGCCTGGCTGGCGGGCCAGGTGAGCAGGTCCGCCGTGATCGCGTGCGATCCGGCGATGTGTGCCGCGCTGCAGCGGCGCGGCGTGCCGGGTGGCGAGCTGCTTGCCCTCGGGCCGGGCGGCCCGGCCGATCCGCTTGCGGCTGATGTCGTCGTGGCGACCGCGGCAGTGCGGGCCGAGTTCGGCGTGGCGCTTGGCCATGTCTTCGCGCCCGAGGTGCTGGCCAGCTTCGGCACTGGCACATCCGCCATTCAGGTTCTCGAGGTGGCACCCGACGGGGTTCCCGCGTTCGTTGCGGCCTTGCGATCGGACCTCGCCGCCCGCCGACGCGTTGGCCTGACCATGCTGGGCAACAGGAATCTCCATATGTCAGCCGTCGGGCGCACGCAGCTGGCGAACGGCCAGGTGGACACCCGGCTGATGGCCACCCTCGCAACGATCGCCGATATCGAGTCAGTTCGTGTGCTCTCCTTCGGCGATGCCGGGCCGGGCGCCAGCACTGGGGTTCCGTTGCGGTCGGCCGTGATCGAGTCGACGAAGCGAGCTGGCGTCGGATGGACCCGTTCCGTTATGTCGTTCCTTGACGCTCAACAGGCACCATTCCGTCCTTCCGCGACTGGCCTAGTCGAGCTAGCGGGTCACCAGCCTGCCCTGCTGATCGAGTACACATGTCCCAGCCCGCTGGGACTGCTCCCGGCCTCAGGCGGAGCGCCTGGAGCTGCAGCCAGTCAATGACGAGTCCCGGCGCAGGCAAGCTGGGCGGAGAAGAGGACTGATGAACCTGCCCGTCAGGGTGTTAGGAGCCGCGCGGTCCGCAGCCGCGCTGGTCATTGTGATGGGGGCCGCCAGCGGCGCGGCTGTGCTGACCGCGGCCCCGGCCGGTGCATTTCCGGTGAGCCCCGTGAGCCCTGCGCATCCGGTGAGCCCCGTGAGCGCCGCGCATCCGGTGACCCCGGTCAGCCCGGCCAGCCCGGCCAGCCCGGCAGGCTACGGCTGGCTGCGG
This sequence comes from uncultured Actinomycetota bacterium, assembly GCA_963719765.1. Taxonomy (GTDB): domain Bacteria; phylum Actinomycetota; class Actinomycetes; order Streptosporangiales; family Streptosporangiaceae; genus JAJYUU01. The sequence goes on along the minus strand of CAVRCW010000004.1, from coordinate 87,334 downwards.
CTCGCGCACCTGTCGCCGAATACCCCGCCTGTGGACGTCTACCTGTACTCAGTGGGCGATCCGGTCGCAGAAATAGTGCTTAAGCATGTGGCCTACGGCACCGAGTCACCATATGAACGAGTTCGCAGCGGCGACTACACCGTCGCCATGCGAGCGGCCGGGGCGCCCTCGACCAGCAAGCCGGTCCTGTCCACGCTGGTCGACGTTATCGCCGGGCGCGCTTACACGGTGGCGGGCATGGGCCCGTTCAAAGCGCTGCGGCTCGAAGTGCTGCAGGACCAGCTCAGTACCCCGCCAGGCGAAGCGCTGGTCCGGATCATCCAGGCATCGCTGATGGACAAGCAGGTCACTGTCCGGCTGGGCGGTCAGACAATCGCGCGCCAGCTACGGTTCGGCACCGCCACTTCCTATCTGACCGTGACGCCTGGAACGAGGACCGTGCATGTCACCGGCAGCTCGGCGCAGGCCTCGAGTCGGGTGTCCTTCCCTGCTGGCAGCATCCACACGCTCGTGGTGCTCGACGATCCTGGTCACCTGCAAATTCAGGTACTCGAGGATGCGGCAGGAAGCTCGGCGGTACCGGCCGGGGCAGCTGATACTGGCTTCGGCGGCACCGCCGCGCGGGCAGGACCTGCGCTGCTGCCATGGCTCGCCGTTGCGCTGCTCGGGCTGCTGCTGACCTGCGGCGGCGTGGCCGCAATGCATTCCCGGCGCAGCGCCGCGCACGCTCGGACGCCGTGACCGGACCCGACCGCCTGGCCGGCGCCGTCATGCGGCGCCCGCCAGGGGCGACAGGGCGGCACGCTGCCAGGGCAGGCACGCGGTGGTCGGTGGTGCGGGGCTGCCGCAGCATCTGGCGGCTGGCCGGGCGGCGCGCCTCCCGCCGCCCCGCGGCGGCGGTCCTGGCCACCAGTGGCGCGCTGGTCTGCGTCGTCGCGCTGGGCGGCCTGGTCGCGGCAAGCCGCGGTGGCCGGGCGGCGACGCCACTCGGGATCACTCCGTTCGTCGCCGTCCCCGATGGCCGAGCAGCTGAGTTACCCGACTCCGCACATCCAGTCCTGGCACCGTCGCCGGTGGCGCTGATCATTCCGGCTATCGGTGTCAGGACGGCCCTGATCAGGCTTCGCCGTACCGCCGCGGGCGCGCTGCAGGTGCCTGCCACGACGTCGGTGGCGGGCTGGTACACCGGCAGTCCGCGACCAGGCGAGCTAGGCGCCGCAGTGATTGCCGGGCACGTGGACTCGACGGCGGGCCCCGGCGTCTTTTTCCGGCTGCGCCTTGTTCGCCCGCACGATCTGATCCTCGTCCGGCGGGCAGATAGCTCGCTCGCGGCGTTCCGGGTCCTCGCAGTGCACGTCTATGCCAAAAGTCGCTTCCCCACCAGCGCGGTCTACGGTCCGGCCCCGGTGGCCGAACTCCGCATTGTCACCTGCGGCGGCACATTCGACCAGGCGACGGGACACTACCTGAGCAACGTGATCGTTTTCGCGATCGCGGTGCGCTGGCAGCACCGCACCGGGGCGAGCGCCCGCGCGACCATGCCGGGCCAGCGCCTCTTCGGGCGCAGGCCCTGCTGAATCGGCTCGAGGGATCAGCCGTCCCGCAGCCTGGCGACTAGCTCATCGGACTGCTCGAGGGTGAGCCCGGCGGTGAGGCTGGGCATCGGCAGTACGCGGCTGCCGCCGGCCACGAAGATCACCTTATCGGTCAGGCAGGCCCGCAGGTCTGGATGACGTTCCGCTACCGCGATCTGATTTCGGAGCGCCTCCTGCTGCTTGGCGGCAACGGCCGGCAGCACCCGCTCGGTGACCGTCCGCTGCACACGTCGCCCGATCGCCCGGCCGATGAAGCGCGAGGCGGCGCCCATAGCGAGCCCAGCAAGATCATCTCCGACCGAGTCGCCGACGTAGTCGCGAATGCCCGTGTTGCCCTGCCAGCCGGAACCTGGCATCGGTCCCGACCGCGGCTCAGCCGCGTACCCTGGCAGCGGTCCTGCCTGTGGTTCGGCGCCGTACCCCTGTTGCGGCACGCCGCCGAATGGCTGCTGCTGGCTGCTCAGCCTGCCCTGCGCCAGCGCGGCAAGCTCCTGAATCGAGTGCACGCCTGTTGCGCTGCCGCACTGCGGGCACACATCTGTTACCTGGCCATCGGTCACCGCTCCATTGTGCGCTCCGGCTGGCTCGCTGGGAATACAGGACTTGCCTGCGGACTGCCGCCGAAGCCGGTTTTGCCCACCTGCGGCACGGCGGGCCCGCCGCCGCCCGCTCAAAACGGCCAAGTTGAGCAGGCGCGCCACTGCGCCGCGCAGCCAGCGGGTATCGTCGCGCCCGTCGGGCGGCGTCCGCCCGCGCGTCCAGGCGAGAGGCACGCATGACTCGACCACTGCTGAACAGGGCGCTCGAGGGCATGGGAACGACCATCTTCGCGGAGATGTCTGCCCTGGCCACCGAGACAGGCTCCATCAACCTGGGGCAGGGCTTCCCCGACACCGACGGCCCGGCTGAGATCGCCGCCGTTGCCGCGGAGGCCGTACTGTCCGGACGAGGCAACCAGTACCCGCCAGGCCAGGGAATCCCGGAACTCCGGCAGGCCATCAGCGCGCACCAGAAGCGGTTCTACGGGCTGGACGTGGACCCGGACACCGAGGTTCTGGTCACCGCGGGGGCTACCGAGGCGATCGCGGCGGCGATGCTGGCCCTGCTCGAGCCCGGCGACGAGGTCATCGCGCTGGAGCCCTACTACGACTCCTACGCGGCCTGCATTGCCATGGCGGGCGCGAGGCGGGTGCCGGTCACATTGCGTCCTGCTGACTTCAGGCTTGACACCGATGCCCTGCGCGACGCCGTGACCAGCAAGACGCGCCTGATCCTGCTTAACTCGCCGCACAACCCGACGGGCATGGTGGCTACCCGATCCGAACTCACGCAGATCGCCAGCCTGGCAATCGAGCGCGACTTGCTGGTAGTCACCGACGAGGTCTATGAGCACATCGTTTTCGATGGAGAGCACATCCCGATCGCCACGCTGCCCGGCATGCGGGACCGGACCGTCAGCATCAGTTCCGCGGGCAAGACCTTCTCGTTCACGGGCTGGAAGGTCGGGTGGGTAACGGGGTCGCCGCCGCTGGTAACCGCCGTCAGAACGGCCAAGCAGTTCCTGACCTACGTAAGCAGCGGGCCATTCCAGTACGCAATCGCCACTGCGCTGGCGCTGCCCGACTCGTTCTACGCCGACCTAGGGGCCGGCCTGCGACGCAAGCGCGACATGCTCGCCGCCGGTCTCAGCGAGGCGGGCTTCACGGTGTACCGTCCGCAGGGCACGTACTTCATTACGACCGACATCGCCGGGCTTAGCGACGCTGGCGGGCTGGACTTCTGCCGCCGGCTGCCGCACCAGTGCGGTGTGGTGGCTGTCCCGAACGCCGTCTTCTATGACGACCGCCAGGCCGGGCGGAGCCAGGTTCGCTTTGCCTTCTGCAAGCGCGACGAAGTGCTGGCAGAGGCGGCCAGGCGGCTGCGCGCGATGCACTCCCGCTAGCCGGGCCGGTCGTGCTTTCCCGCCGGTCACGTCACTACTATGGTCGCGAATTCGCAATCACGACACTGGAGGGGCACAGTGACCCCTGCCGAGAACGGCAGCCATGCGGCATCGGGCGCGCAGGCCCAGGTCTACCGGGCAGCCCGTCAGGATAAGCCGTGGGGCTACGAGATCATCTTCGCCGCCATTGAAGGTAAGTATGCGGGGAAGATCATCCATGTCACCGCCGGCCACTCCATAAGCCTGCAGTACCACGTCCGCAAGGAGGAAACCATCAGCGTGCTGTCAGGCGCTGGCCTCATCGAGCACGGACCGACCGCCAACGCCCTGGTCAGCGAGCATTTCGGGACTGGGGACACTATTCACCTGCCACCAGGCGCCGTGCACCGGGTGACCGCTATCACCGACCTCACCTTCGCCGAGGCATCCACCGCGGAGGCAGGCTGGCGCGAGGACGTGGTCAGGCTCGAGGACAAGTATGGCCGCACCGGTACCACCGCGCCCTGACAGCGGCTAGCCCGGCCGGACCGCGCGAGGTCCGGCCGTGATCGTGAACCGGGCATCGGCGACCGCGCGGATGGGCTGCCTGCCCGGGCGGCTTGCCCTGTCAGCCCCGGCCGTTCAGCGAACGGAAGATCTGCACCCACTGATCCGGGCTGACGAACGCAACGACGGCGCGCCGCTCCACGCCAGCCGATGCGCACGCCGCGGCCACCCGGTCGGGCGGATACGACCGGCGCAATGATGCCTGCACCGACCCGCCGACCCCGCTGAATCCGGTCTGCACGAGCCGGCGATATGCGGCCTGGCGGGCCGGGCTCACCAGCGGCTCCGCCCTGCGCTCCAGATGCACGATGCCCGCGTCCACCCTGGGCACCGGCCGAAACTGTGTGCGCGGGATCCGGCCCCTCAGCTCCCAGCTGAACTGCGGCCAGGTACTGACAGTTAGCAGGCTCCAGCGTCCGTAGCCGCCGGTCCGCTTGCGTGCATACTCCAGCTGGGTGATGAGCGTCGCCGATGTCATCCGGGCCGAGCGCAGGCACCAGTCGATGATCGGCGATGTTTGCGAGAACGGTGCGTTCCCGACGACCTGGAACGGGGCAGGCGGAGGCCGCGCGGACAGGAAGTCCCCGATCACTACCTTGATATTGTCGTGCCCCCGAATCCGCTGCTGCAGACGGCCAGCCAGGTTCTGGTCGATCTCATAGGCGATGACCTGGCGGCTCATAGCCGCCAGCCGGGTTGTCAGGATCCCCTCACCCGCGCCTACCTCCACGCAGATGCCGTCAGGATTCAGCCGGACCGCGCGCAGGAACTGCCTGGCAGCTTCGGGTCCGCTCAGGTAGTTCTGGGATAGTTCACGGCGGCGGCGGCCAGCGTCGCCGCGGCCAGGACTGAGCCGGGCACGTGCCGAACTAGCTCCAGGACGGGTCCCGCGCACCATCGGTCCAGCGTACTGAGCCGCCAGCAGGTGGCCGATACAGTGTCAGCACTGCCGGAAGGACCTGGCCCGATGCGGTACGCAGCCCTGTTGCGAGGCGTCAACCTGGTCAAGCGCAACCGGATCGCGATGGCGGACCTACGCCGCATCCTTGGCGAACTCGGCTACTCCGGCGTGGCGACGCATCTGGCCAGTGGCAATGCCGTGTTCAGCAGCGACCAGCCGGCCGCCCACCTGGAGCAAGAGATCGCCGCCGCGCTGACCGAGCACGCCAGCCTCAGCTGCACGGTGATGGTCAGGACCGGTGCCGAACTGGCCGCGATTCATGCCGCGAATCCGCTCGGCAGGAACCCGGATAACCCGTCCCGTTTCTTTGTGTCCTTCCTGGCTTCCGAGCCGGCTCCGGCGGCAGCAGCCGAGTTCGCTGGCCTGAATCTGCGCCCGGACGAGGCCTGGGTAATCGGGCGGGAGGCCTACATGTGGTGCCCGCAGGGCGCGGCCGAGACGCGACTGACCGGCGCCTTCCTGGAAAAGCGGCTTGGCGTCGCCGGGACCGCGCGGAACTGGAACACGGTCAGCAAGCTGGCAAGCCTCACGGCCGACTGAGTTACTCGCCCTCACAGCGGCGCTGGCGCGCGCCAACTTCAGCCAACTGAGTTACTCCCCCTCATAGCGGCGCAGGCGCTTTATCTGCGACCGGCGCTCCTTGGCCGCCAGCCGTCGCTCGACCGCGCCCTTGGTCGGCCTCGTCGGCCGCCGCGGCGGCGGTGGCGGCGCTGTGGCCTCGGTCAGCAAGGCAGCGAGCCGTGCCGCCGCGGCCTCACGATTACGCAGCTGCGAGCGGTACTCCGAGGCCGCGACCGTGACGACACCGGCCGTGAGGCGTCCGGCCAGGGCGCGCAGAGCTCGTTCCTTGAGGACAGGCGGAAGCGCGTCTGAGGCGGCCAGGTCAAAGGAGAGCTCTGCCTGGCTGTCGGTGGTGTTGACCGACTGACCGCCAGGACCCTGCGAACGGGAGAACCGCCACGACAGTTCCTCGGCCGGGATCGTGACGCCACGGACCACGACTTCCAGGCTCACAGCGCCTCGATCCATGAATGGCCGGGATGTAGTTGGCACAGCTGCTGCAGGAGGCTGACGACCTGGTCAGGGCGCCACGGATCCGACTGCAGGTCCAGCTCGCCTACGGGGAGGCCGCCTGGCGGCTCGTCGATGAGCGGCATGCAGCCTGCCTATCACAGCCCGGCCGGCGTCAGCACCGGCGCTTTCTCACCAGCAGAGCTTCGCCGTTAGGGTTGGCGCGCGAAGGGAGTCGCGATGACATCCGTGCGGTCCACGTTTGCCGCCGCGGCGGAATGCGCCGTCCGCCTGATTGAGGATCCAGCCGTCGCCAGCCGCTGGGACGATCCGAGCGCCCTCGCCGAAATGACTGTCGGAGCGCTGGCAGGCCACCTGGCCAGACAGGTCTTCAACGTGCAGCGAGTGCTCGCTGAGCCGCCGGCGCCTGACTCACCCGTTTCCCTGCTCGAGCACTACGCCAGGGTGACCTGGACTCAGGCGGGCCTGCACGATGGGCCGAACCTGGCAATCCGGCAGGACAGCGAGACCGAGGCCGCGGTCGGGCCTGGCGCCCTGGCCGCAAGCGCCGCCGCCGCGCTAGCCGAGTTGCGCGCGCAGCTGGCCGCCGAGCCCGCCGACCGAGTGGTGGTGCTGCCATGGGGGCGCTGGTCGCTGACCCTGGATGACATGCTGATCACCCGGACCATGGAAATCGCCGTGCACTGCGACGATCTCGCCTGCAGCATCGGCCTGCCAGGCGCGGATCTGCCCGACGCAGCCGCCGATCTCGCTGCCGAGCTGCTGGTCAGACTCGCGATCCGCAGGCACGGGCAGGCGGCCGTACTGCGGGCATTGAGCAGGGCGGAACGAGCGCCGCATTCCGTCGCCGCATTCTGATCGCTGCTGAGGCGTCGGGCTCCGCCAGGTTGGCGGGGCAAGCTCCGGCATCCGGCAATCGGGTTCCGCACGGCAGGTGCCCGATACCGCCCCGGCTGATAGCGTCACCCGAACCGCCGGGCGCGTGCCGCCGGGACCAGATGCGGCCAGGAGAGGGTTATGAAGGGCTTCAAGAACTTCCTGATGCGTGGCAATCTCATCGATCTCGCTGTCGCGGTCGTGATCGGCGTAGCGTTCAACGACGTCGTCGAGGCGCTGGTGAACGACATGATCACGCCGCTCATCACCGCGGCTGGCGGCAGCAAGACGACCTTCGCCAACCTTTCGGTCAAGGTCCGCGGCAGTGTGTTCGCCTACGGCATGTTCCTCAACGCGCTGCTGTCGTTTGTCATCATCGCGCTGGTCGTTTACTTCCTGCTGGTCGCACCGAGCACCCGGCTTACAGCGCTGGCCAATCGGAACAAGGAAGCCACCACCCGCGATTGCCCTGAGTGCCTGAGCACCATCCCCATTGGCGCTAAGCGCTGCATGTACTGCACCGCGGAAGTCGCGCCGCCGCAGCCCGCGGCGGACGTGCCGCCGCCGCGCCGTGCACGGCATGGGCGCTTGGCGCCGGAGTGACGCGGCCCCAGGCCTGACCTGCGCGATCCGATGAGACCTCGCGGCAGCCCCGCCCGGCTCAGGAGGTCCCGATTCTGCGCCGCGACCTGATCCTTCGCAGCAGGCTCACGCCGGTGCGGCAGGCCCGGGCTGTCGGCCGAGCTGGCGGGTCCTGATCATCGCGTGGCCTGGCCGAGGCTGTGGTAGTCCCGGCCGCCCCATGCAGGATCAGAGCCGGTGGCCGACCAGCGAAGCTGGCCGCCGGCCAGTGTGCTTTGCGGTAGCGGGTGCTGGTATGGCCGGCGCCCAGGCGCAACGATGGGCCCGGCGCCAACATAGGTAGTCGCTGCCCCCAAGATGGGGAGTTCTCCCGATGCCGGCCGGTGCCGGGCGGCGCCAGACTGGCCGCGATGCAGGATCAACCGAGCATAGGAGGCGGTCATGACCGAGCCGCGCGACACGCAGGGCGAAGTACAGGCCGGTGCAGCGGCCGACCAGGAACCTGAGGTCAGGCCCGAGCTGATCCAGGACCTCGACGTGCCCGGCGACGACGCCGACGACATCGTCGGCGGCACCCTGTGTTTCCCTCTTACCTGCCTCCGCAGCCACGGGCAAGATTAGTGCCGAGCGTGATCATTCGGGGTTCTCGATGGCCGGGCGGGCGAGGTAGGCGAGGGCCCGACCCAGCCATCATTTAGCCTCGGAGTAGCAGTCCACGACCGCGGTGGTCATCGGGAAGCTCACAGGCGTAGCGCCGAAAACCAGCCTGGTCGTCGTCGTCGCGGCCACCTCGATCGCTTCCACGACGTCGGCGGCGAGCCCCGCCGGGCAGTGGACCACCACCTCGTCGTGCTGGAAGAAGACCAGGTGTGGTCGCTGCTCGCCGCCGGACCAGATCCCGGCCCCCGCCCCGGCCCCTGCCCCGGCATCGCCCGGCCGGCCTGTGGCACCCTGGCCCGCCAGCCCGGTGCGCAGCGCGGCGAGCAGCACGAGCGCCCAGTCGGCAGCGCTCGCCTGGACCACGAAGTTCCGGGTAAACCTGCCGCGGGCCCGCGAGGCCTGGCCCGCACCGGGATCGCGCTCCTGCTCGGGGTCGCCGGACTCGCCCGTGACTGACAGCCAGGCGGCCGACGGAGGCGGGCAGGTACGGCCTAGCACCGACCTGACCACCCGGCCCTCCTCGCCGGCCCGCGCCGCCGCCTCCACGAACGCGGACGCCTGCGGAAACCGCCGCCGAAGTAGCGCAAGCGACTGCCCGCCGTCGCCGCCGGTGCCGCCATACATGGCCGAGAGCAGGGCCACCTTCGCCTTGTCTCGCTCGGTGCCAACCGCGCTGGCGACGGCGTCGTAGATGTCGCCGCTCGCGGCAGCCTGCGCGAATGCCCTATCGCCAGCAAGGGCGGCCAGCACCCTCGGCTCAAGCTGCGCGGCGTCCGCCACGACGAGAACCCAGCCAGGATCGGCGACGACAGCACGCCGCAGCACCCTGGGAATCTGGAGCGCGCCGCCGCCACGAGTGGCCCACCGCCCGGACACCACGCCGCCAACAATGTATTCCGGCCGGAACCTGCCGCCGGACACCCAGGTGTCCAGCCAGGTCCAGCCGTTTGCGGTGTGCAGCCGGGCTAGCTCCTTATACCGGAGCAGCAGCGGTATGACTGGATGGTCGACCGTTCGCAGCACCGACACCCTGGTCGATGGCACGCGGATACCGCTGGCGGCAAGCGCACGCACGAGTTGGGCCGGAGAGTCCAGGTTGACCGGGCGGACAGCACCGAGGGCGTCGGAGATCTGCGCCGCCAGTTCGGTTAGCCTTGCGGGCCGGACTGGCAGGCCGGACGCGGCTGCGGGCCGCGGGCCCAGCAACTCGGACAGCAGCTCATTGTGCACATCGGCCCGCCACGGCAGGCCGGCTGCCGTCATCTCCGCGCCAACCAGACCGCCGGCCGACTCGGCCGCCGCAAGGACGCCGAACCTGGGCGTCTGCGGCTCGGCGGCAATCCGAGTCAGCTGGCTCGCGTGCAACGCGATCAGGTCGGCCATCGCCGCCCTCAGCGTTTGCTCGGTCATGTCCGCCTGGTCCGGCTCGTCGAACATCAGCTGCGGTGCCTCATCCGGACCTGGATCCCGAGGCAGAGCTAGTCGCTGACCGGAGGTTGCCGGGCGGCCCGCCAGCCGCGCAGCGGCCGCGCTGAACTCGGCGGACTGTCCCGCCTGCCCATCCCGGCCCAGGAGCAGACCCTCGGTCAGCTCCACATCATGACAGCGGGCTACTCGCACACCGGCCCGCAGTAGACCCGGATAGACCGACGCCGCGGATGGCCACACCCATCGCACGGTGCCCGAGTGCTCGCGCTCGGCCACCGCGGCAGCGAGGTCGCGCGCTACTTCGGGCGAGTGCTGCGGGGCCGCGTCATCGTCAAGCGAGCACAGCAGCCCTGAACTGCCGGGACCCGAGATGACAGCTACCCGCACGTCTCAGATTGTGATGCATGGCACCGACAGGGGCGGACTGGGCCGCCGCCAGTATCTCGCGCGGCGTCGTGCACCTGGCTCGGGACTAGCTCGCCCGACTGCCGACGCCTGGATGCGGCGGCCGAGGCCCGATGGGTCGCTAGCCGCGCCGCGCCGCAGTCAGCCGACCGACAGCGTCGTGCGCGTGCAGAAGGTGTCGCCGCAGTGACACCTTCTGCACGCGCACGAAATCGGGGCCGGGTCGGTCCGCCCTCATTGTTCGGGTATAACGGCCGCGCTGGCCGAGCCCGACGTCACACGACCGTGTCGGTTGCCGCCTGCGGCCCCTGGCTGCCGGCGGACTGCCAGGACGGAGCCTCATGGTCGGCGGTCAGCCTGCGCTGCCGGTTCAGCTTCGACGCCGGGCGCAGCCGACCCTGGGTGGCTGGGTCAGGCGACCGATGCGAGCTTGCGGCCGCACCATCGCCGTGCTCCTGAGGTTGGTCAGCCCGATCTTGCTGCCGGTCAGTCTGATCTTGCTGACGCTCAGGTACACCCGGCTGCGACAGCTCGGACGGCGCGTCATGCGGCGAGGCCGAGCCCGGCTGGACGGTTACGACACCCGGCTGGCTGGCGGCTGGCGGCTCGGCAGGCGACCCGTTCGGGGCGTGGTCGGCGGCAGGTGCTGGCGGCGCGAAGGCCTGCGACATCGCGGGAGGTATCGGCGGCAGTGCCGCCAGTTCCTGCAGGTGCGCGGCCGCCACCGGCGGCAGCTCGGCCGGCATGTCGGCCACAGCTGCGGCCCGTCCCAGCACGGCTGGAAGACTCGGCTGTACGGCAGCGAGGTCATCGGCCGCCACCGTGAACTCAGGTGCGGGATAGGACGACCCGGTGGGCTCGGGCAGTCCGGCGGGCTCGGGCAACCTCGCGGGCTCCGCCAACGCGGCAGGCTCCAGCGACCCCGCAGCCTCAGCCAACCCGGCGCCCTCGGGCCCAGCTCCGGCGGGGTCGGCATCGGGCTGTGCGCCCGCCGCGGCCGCGTCGGCAGTCGGCGCGTCGCCGGACTGACCGTTCCGCGCCTGACCGTTCCGCGCCTGACCATTCCCGGACTGGCCAGTCCCGGACTGGCCAGTCCCCGACTGAGCCGGCACGTACGGTGCGGGCACAGACGGTGCGCGGTCAGGCTGTCGGCTCGCAGACGGCTGAGCCGGAATGGCCAGCGAGCCGTTGAGCGCCGTCCAGGCAGGCGCCGCGGTGCCGACCTGGGTCGGCCGGCTTGGCTCCGGCCACGCGCTCGCTCCCTCGCGAATCGGGCCCTCGCAGTCATGGCCCTCGAGTACGGCCGCAAATCGCTCGGCTTCTTCCGCGGCCACGCCGAGTACGACACGCGCCTGCCCCCACGGCTCCTCGAGCGAGTAGCCGACATAGCTCGAGACTGGCGGCTGCGGGCCCGACCCCAGGCCGTGCTGGACGCGCCAGCGCATCCACGCTTGCTCCAGTGCATTGGCAGCCCGCTCAGCACGCTGCACCAGGTCCGGATCACGCATATGTGCCTACCTCCCTCCAAGCGCCGCACGCATTCCGCGATTTGGCGATCCCCCCGGGGTATCGGCAGCCACCGTTTGCCCGCAGCGGGCGGGCACGGTGGCGCACGGACACCATTACCTGCCGCCGGGGCGCCGGGCCTTGACGGCAGCAGGCAGCAAGTGCGAACCAGTATCCGCCGTAGCCGAAGGCAATCAGGGGCGATTACAAGAAGTTGTTGTATCACTACCACGCGTAACCTGCGATAGGTGTGACTGGAGAGACTGGAGTAGGCCACTGCCAGGTCGCAATGGGATGAGTGCCCAGGATTGACCGACTGAAAATTCTTGGGAACGGGGCGCGACTGGCGCCGATGCGGCCCAGGATCTCGACCTGGCCCGTTCCGCGTCTAAAAGGCTTCTAACGCCTGAAACCGTTAACTGCGGTCCCCTGGCACCCTCCGCCAGGAGGCCGGATCGACCCCGGCAACGTCTGCTGACCGATGCCCATCATCGCATCGACGCGAAGCGCGCCCCCCGATGCGGTGAGCTGGCCGCCGGGGTCGACCCCCCCAACTGCTTGACAAACTTGGCCGCTGGCTGACTCCGCAACGCTGCGCGCCAACCGGTGCCCGGGCTGTAACGCCGGGCGGCGGCCGTGCCTCATTCCGAGCGCTGCTGTGGAATACCAGCAAGAAGCGCACGGACCTCCGTTTCCCGGTACCTGCGGTGACCACCGAGGGTACGGATGGACGTGAGCTTCCCAGCCTTCGCCCAGCGGGTGACTGTTTTCGGGTCAACCCTGAACATGGTTGCGACTTCAGCGGGCGTAAGCAACGGCTCCGCTTCTGGCGTGCGTGCTGACATTTGACGGCCTCTCCTCCTGGACCGGTACTGCGATCCCTGCTTTTCTTGCTGTTCGTGGCTCCTTCTAGAGAGCCTGCCTCGGATGTCCTATATAGTCCGCTCGGACCATATTGCCATCACCAGCGGTAACAAGTCGACAACCGGGAGCAAAGTTTCTGTGCGAGTCGCCGCATCTCCCCCGCTGTGTTCTGTCACGCTGCGTGATTCTAGCGACACGCATCGTCGCAACGGGCGGATTCGGAAAAGTCATCCGCGCCTCCCATCAGCCACTTAGCTCGATTGCCTCCACGTCCCTGCGCCACTGCTTCACCGGCCGATCTCCTCCAAGTCGGCCCTGTCAGAGGCGCAAGTCAGACCATTCGCCGTGGAATCGGACGCGGTCCCACTCGCGTCGGTTACCTCCCTCCGGTGGCCTCGTTCTCCAAGGCCGGTCGCTGACCGGGCGCTCCCCGCCCGATCGGTGGCCGGATGCATAGCTACTGCGCTGTTTCGATGCAACCGGCAGAGGTCCTGTAATAATCCCCCGTAGTGCTGCTAGATAATCTGCTTCGGGGCCTTTTGACCGCAGCCTATCGCGCTCTCGGCACGCTCCGTGGGCGGGCAGACACGAACTGGCGTTTCCACGCGGTGAAACCGGCGGAAACTCTGGCACATGTCGCGCATTAGGCAGCATGACTAATCGTGACATGCCGTATGCGTCCGCGCAAAGGGCTACGCACCGGTAGTCACTCGAGCGAGCATCTTCCCACCGGCCGCGCAGCTATAGGCTGGTTCCCGATCCCGCATCAACGGAGATGCGGGGCTGGATGTTCGGGAGTTCAGGTCAGTGACTAACGTCTTCGAGACCCGCGCTGCCGTCGGCCAGGCAGGCCACGAGCAGGTCGTCTTCTGCCAGGACACCCAGTCCGGGCTGCGGGCCATCATTGCCATTTACTCCACTGCGCTCGGGCCCGCCCTGGGCGGCACGCGTTTCTATCCGTATCCGGATGAGGATGCGGCCCTGGCCGACGTGCTGAACCTGTCCAGGGCCATGGCCTACAAGAACGCGCTGGCCGGACTGGACCTCGGTGGCGGCAAGGCCGTCATCATCGGGGATCCGGACGAGCTCAAGTCCGAGGCACTGCTGCGCGCCTATGGCCGGTTCGTCGAGTCGCTGAATGGCCGGTACATCACGGCATGTGACATCGGCACCTACAGCGAGGACATGGACCTGGTCGCGCGGGAGAGTTCGCACGTAACCGGCCGGACGGTGCCGAATGGCGGGGCGGGCGACTCCTCCGTGCTTACCGCGTTCGGCGTCTTCCAGGGAATGCGGGCAGCCGCGGAGCACGTCTGGGGCACCACCAGTCTCGCGGGCAAGGCCGTTGGCGTCGAGGGTGTCGGTAAGGTCGGTCACCGCCTCGTCGACCACCTGGTCAGCGACGGAGCCCGGGTGGTGGTTTTCGACACCAGCCGCTCGGCGACCGAGCGCGTTCGTGCCAGCCACCCGGAGGTGACTGTCGTGCCGAGCCGCGACGAGCTGCTCTCCAGTCAGCTGGACGTCTACTCGCCATGCGCGCTCGGCGGGGCCATCGATGACGACGTCGTCAAGGTGCTCGGCGCCAGGATCGTCTGCGGCGGAGCCAACAACCAGCTGGCGCATCCGGGCGTGGAGAAGATGCTGGCGGACCACGGTGTCGTCTACGCGCCCGACTACCTGGTCAACTCTGGAGGCGTGATCCAGGTCGCAGATGAGCTGCACGGATTCAGTTTCGAGCGGGCCAAGGCCAGGGCCGAGCAGATATTCGGAACCACCCGGCAGATACTGGCACTTGCCGACACCGATGGGGTGCCGCCAGCAGTCGCGGCGGACCGGCTGGCAGAGCGCAGGATCGCCGAGGTCGGCCGCCTGCGCGGCATATACCTGGGCAGCTGATCACTTTCGGCGGAATCATCGGAGGCGCCTGCCGCCCAAAGCAGGTACGGTTGTACCTGTACGTCAGGGCGAGCGCGTCGCACTCCCAGGTGGCGGAGCTGCGGCGGGTCAGCCTTGTGTGCACGAAACCGCGGTCATTGGCGTGGCAACGGGCAACTTTATATTGCATATTGCGGTGACCAGGGACCCGTCGGGTTCCGTACGTTAGAGGGGGTCGAGCCAATGGGGCGCGGCCGAGCCAAGGCCAAGCAGGTTAAGGTGGCTCGCCAGCTGAAGTACAGCGGTGGCGGCACTGATCTTGACCGGCTGCGGGCTGAGCTGGGCGTCGACACGGACCAGCAGGGCGCAGGGGATTCCGCGTACGCGGACCTCAGCGACCGCTACGCCGGGGACGATGACTCTGAAGACGACGATAGCGATGACGAGGACTGGGATTCCGACGATGTCGGCGGATACGACGCCGACGATCTGACCAGCACGTCGGCCTGACGGCACGCAGCCGTGCTGTCCGGGCTGCCTTGGCTGGCACCCTGGTCGGGGCACCACGGGTACTGCCGTATCCGGGGGAGCACGCATCGGGTCCGGTGGCCCGTAGCTGCGGGCTACCGGTCGATTCGCTGTGCCAGTCGGCTGGCCTGCCTGGGGAACTGCCTTGTCCCGGTCTGATCTCAGCGGCGATAGCTGCCTGACAGGCGCGCGGTGCCGCTGCCCGTCGTGATCTCGCCGAGTATCCAGGACGGGAGCCGCCGCTCGGCGAGCAGCCGCAGCGCGCGATCAGCATCTTGAGCCGCCACGATGGCCACCATGCCGATGCCCATGTTGAAAACCCGCTCTAGCTCGTGCTCGGGTACCCGGCCGCGCTTCGCGAGCAGCCAGAACACCGGGGCGGGCCGCCAGCTGCCCCGGTCGAGTACCGCGTCGACGCTGGCTGGCAGCACCCTAGCCAGGTTCGCCGCGAGCCCGCCGCCGGTCACGTGGGCGAAAGTCCGAACGGCGCAGCTGCCGGCTACGGCCAGGCAATCCCTGGCGTAGATCCGCGTCGGCGTGAGCAGTTCGGCGCCAAGGGTCTGGCCCAGCTCGGCGGGCTTGGCGGCCAGATCCAGCCCGGAGCCGGGAGCTTCGACGATGCCGCGGACCAGGGAAAAGCCATTCGAGTGCAGCCCTGATGATGCCATGGCGACGACTACATCCCCGACCCGTACCCGCTCGGGGCCAAGCAGTTTGTCCGCGTCCACCACACCGGTGGCGGCACCCGCCAGATCGAAGTCGTCCGGCCCGAGGTGGCCGGGGTGCTCGGCCGTCTCCCCGCCTACCAGGGCACAGCCCGCCTGCACGCAGCCCTCGGCAATGCCAGCCACGATCGTGGCTACCCGCTCTGGCCAGACCCGGCCGCACACCAGGTAGTCGGTCATGAACAGCGGCTCGGCACCGCACACGACGAGGTCGTCCACCACCATGCCGACCAGGTCTATTCCGATGGTGTCGTAGCGGCCGAGGCGCTGGGCGATGACCACCTTGGTGCCGACGCCGTCGGTACTGCTCGCCAGCATCGGGCGGCGCATGCCCGTCAGCTTCGATGCGTCGAACAGCCCGGCGAAGCCGCCGATGCCACCGACCACTTCTGGGCCCGCAGTCCTTGCCACCGACGCGCGCATCAGCTCGACGGCGCGCTCGCCTGCCTCGATGTGCACCCCGGCTCCGGCGTAGCTGCCCGCCCCGGTACTGCCGGCGGGCTGCCCGCGGGTCATCGCCGTGCCTTCCCGGCCCCCGCTGCGGGCTCGAGCAGGTGCTTGCCCTTCTCGCTGTCGGGCACCGCGATCGGATAGTTGCCGTCGAAGCAGGCGTGGCACAACCGCTCGGCCGGAACTGTCGTCGCCGCGATCAGGCCGGGCAGGGAGACGAAGCCCAGCGAGTCCGCGCCGATGGACTGCCTGATCTCCTCGACTGTCATATTGCCCGCCAGCAGCTCCGCCCGGCTGGGAAAATCTATGCCGAAGTAACACGGCCAGGCGACTGGCGGACTTGAGATCCGGACGTGGACCTCCGCCGCTCCCGCCTCGCGCAGCATGGCCACGATGGCCCGCTGGGTGGTACCGCGCACGATCGAGTCGTCGACCACGACCAGCCGCTTCCCCGCGATGGCCTCCCGGAGCGGGTTGTACTTGAGCCGCACGCCACGCTGCCTGATCGTCTGGCTCGGCTGGATGAAAGTCCGGCCGACATAGGAGTTCTTCACCAGCCCCTGGCCATAGGGGATCCCGCTGGCCTGGGCGTAACCGATTGCGGCCGGAGTGCTGGACTCCGGCACTCCGATGACTAGATCGGCTTCGGCCGGGCACTCGGCGGCTAGCTGCCTGCCGACCTCTTCCCTGGCCGCCTGCAGGGTCCGGCCCGCGATCGTGGTGTCCGGCCTGGCTAGGTACACATACTCGAACAGGCACCCTTTGGGGCGGGGTGGCGCGAAGGTGCGTGACCGCACCCCGTCCTCGTCGATGGCCACCATCTCGCCCGGCTCGATCTCGCGCACGAAGGTGGCGCCGACGATATCCAGCGCGGCTGTCTCGCTCGCCACCACCCAGCCGCGGGCGAGCCGGCCGAGTACCAGCGGCCGGAAGCCCTGCGGGTCTCGGGCCGCGTAGAGGGTCTGCTCATCCATGAAAACCAGCGAGAAAGCACCGCGGACCAGGGGTAGCGCGGCCAGGGCAGCAGCCTCGACCCCTGGGTGCGCCGCCTGCGCGTCGCCGGGCCCGGCCGGGCGGCCGTTGGCCGTGGGCCCATTGCCGGTTGCCGTGCCGTCGGCCGCCGTCAGCGCGCCATTCGTGATCGGGCCGACCGCGGCGAACAAGGCGGTCAGCACGTCGGTGTCGGATGTGGCCCGGCTAGCCACCGTCCCGGCGATGCCGCCGAGCATCTCGGCTAGCTCCAGGGTGTTGATCAGGTTGCCGTTGTGTCCCAGTGCCAGGCTGGCCGACGGTGTGGCGCGGAAAGTGGGCTGCGCGTTCTCCCAGACCGACGAGCCGCTGGTGGAGTACCGGCAGTGGCCAATCGCGATGTGCCCGTGCAGGGTATTCAGGACCGACTCGTCGAAGACCTGGGCGACCAGGCCCATGTCCTTGTAGACGACGATCCTCGAGCCATCGCTGACTGCTATGCCTGCCGACTCCTGGCCGCGATGCTGGAGCGAGTACAGGCCGTAGTAGGTCAGTTTCGCGACTTCCTCGTCCGGCGACCAGACACCGAACACGCCGCACGCGTCCCTGGGTGGCTGATCTTCGGGATCGGGATCGTGTGACAGACGGCCATCGGGCTTGATCACCAGGCAATTCTAGTGACCCGGCTGGCTGCTATGGGCCGCCGAGGCCGGTGGAAGGTACGCAGATCTAGTGGACCGGCGGGCGGCCACGACCGCCGAGGCCGGTGGAAGGTACGCAGATCTAGTGGACTGGCGGCATGCCGTGACCGGCCGAGGCTAGCGGCAGGTACGCAGAAATATCTGCCCGCTGGCCGCTCGCCCTGACCTTGCCGCTGGCCAGGGCAGCCGCCCAGTCCAGCTTGCCCGTGGCCAGCTGCAGCCAGGTGAGCGAGTCAGTCTCGATCACGTTCGGCGGCGTGCCCCTGGTGTGCCGCGGACCACCGACGCACTGCACGGCCGCGAACGGCGGGACCCGCACCTCCACGGACCTTCCGGGCGCGCGGTCCGCGAGCAGGCCGAGGGTATACGTGACAGCCAAGCGCTGCACCGCCCGCAGCGGCTGCGCACCTGCCCGCAGTGCCGCCGCGACCGCCGCGAGGCTCGCCTGGCCGACGGTCAGGGCCGTGACCGGGCCTGGCAGCGGCGGCTGGCCGAGCTCTGATCGCTGCTCGTTCACTGCGGTCAGGGCCCGGTCGACGTCGAAGCCTCGCGCTGGCACGGCTTAGAAGGCTAGCGGGTAACGGCACGCCAGGCCACGCCACGGCCGTCCCGGTGGGCAGCCCGCGGACATGAACCTGCGCAGGGTACGTTCTGTAGGCAAAAATCCTGCCTGTTTTTCATGACATCTCGCCGCATCAAGTCTGTGGACTTGGTAATGGTTCGGGTATGCCAGGTCAGCGCCGGACCGCCAGGCCCAGATCACGGGGCTCCTGGCTGCCGACGCTGGCCGGACTGGGTGCGATAGTCGTGCTGGCCAGCGCGGGCGCGGCGGCCTATGTGCTGGCGTTCCATCCGACCAAGCCCAGGCACGTGGTCGCGCTGCCGAGCAAGGTGGTGAACTTCCAGTCGGTCGGCCTGGTCGGCGAGCCCGCGCAGTCAGGCGGCGGGAGCGCAAAGCTGGTGCAGCTCCTCGGCTCGCGGAATGGGCCGACGTTCAGCCCGGTGCAGCCATCGGAGCAGATTGCCGGACTGCCGCAATGGACGGCCGACCTGATGCAGGGCGGGACTTACATCTTCATCTACCTGCCGACAGGCCAGTGCCTGGCTTCGACCGGGCCCGCAGGCAGGACAGCGCTGGAGGTGCAGCGCTGCGATCTGCGGCTGCAGCAACGCTGGCGGAGGCTGGGCAACGGCGTGGTGCGGGGCGGGCACGACTTCTACCAGTTCGCCAATGCCGCAAGCGGCAAGTGCCTCACGCAGGTCAGCGTGTCGGGTGGCCAGCCCGGCGAGGCAGGGCTGGAGGCCTGCGATCCCGCGAAGCCGGTAAGTCAGCTGCTCGCGTTCTGGTGGACCGCGAGTTAGCCGGGTTAGCCGAACAGTGCCGGCAGCGGTGCCCGGTGCGCGGCCGCCAGTTCAGCCAGCGGCACCGTGAATATGTCAGTGACCTCCAGCGACTGGCCGCCGGTGACTCCTATCACCCAGGCAGGCAGACTCGCCAGCGCGCACGCCATGGCGAACTCCTCCTCTGCCCCCGGCTGAACGGCCACCACCGCCCGGGCGGCAGACTCGCTGAACAGCAGCGTGAACGGATCGCCGGGCAGGGTGACGGCGCAGCCGGTACCCCCGACCAGGCAGGCTTCGGCCAGCGCGACGGCTAGCCCGCCATCGGAGAGGTCGTGGCCGGCCGCCAGCAGCCCGCGTTCGGCTGCCGCCACCAGCACCTGCGCGAGCCGCTGCTCCGCGGCGAAGTCCACAGCCGGCGGCCGTCCGCCCAGGTGACCGTGCGCAATCCAGGCCCAGAGCGAGCCGCCAAATTCTGGCCTGGTCTCTCCGAGCAGCACGATGCTCGCGCCGGCCAGGCTAAATCCGGACCGGACCCGGCGCTGTACGTTGTCATGCACGCCCAGGACGCCGATGACCGGCGTCGGCTGGATCGGCATGCCGCCTGTCTGGTTGTAGAAACTGACGTTCCCGCCGGTCACGGGCGTGCCCAGCGCCAGGCACCCGTCCGCGAGCCCGCGGACCGCCTCGGCGAACTGCCACATCACGCCGGGATCCTCCGGCGATCCGAAGTTGAGGCAGTTGGTAACCGCCAGCGGCCTGGCCCCTGTCACCGCGACATTCCGGTGCGCCTCGGCCAGGGCTAGCTGCGTTCCGGTATAGGGGTCAAGCTGGCAGAAGCGGCCGTTGCCATCGGTGGCCAGCGCGACGCCCAGGCCGGTCTGCTCGTCCACCCGCAGCACGCCGGCGTCGTGCGGCGTAGCCAGGACCGTGTCGCCGCGGACATAGCGGTCATACTGCTCGGTCACCCAGGTCTTATCGGCCGCGTCGGGCGAGCCCAGGATGGCGAGCAACGCCGCGCGCAGCCCGTCTGGTTCACCGGGCCGCGACAGCCGGGCCGCGTCATCAGCCTCCAGCGCGTCCTGGCTGTCTGGCCGGCGCGCGGGACGGTCGCACACCGGCCCCTCATCCGCGGCACTGCCGGGCGGGATGTCGACGACCTGCTCTCCATGCCATGTCATCTCGAGCCGGCCGGCATCGGTCACCTCGCCGATGACTGTCGCCAGGACATCCCACCTGGCGCAGATGGCCAGGAACGGCTCGACATCGGCCGGCCTGACGATCGCCATCATCCGCTCCTGGGACTCGCTCATCAGGATCTCAGCCGGGCCCAGGGAGGGATCGCGCAGCGGGACGGCATCGAGCCTGACCCGCATGCCGGTGCCGCCGCCGGCCGCGAGCTCGGTGGTCGCGCAGGCGACGCCGGCCGCGCCGAGGTCCTGGATACCCACGACCAGGTCGGATCGGTACAGCTCCAGGCAGCACTCGACCAGGAGCTTCTCCATGAACGGATCGCCGACCTGCACGCTGGGCCGCTTGGCGCCCTCGCCGGTGCCGCCGAACGACGCGCTGGCGAGCACCGAGGCCCCGCCTATGCCGTCGGGGCCGGTCCTCGAGCCGAACAGGATGACCTGATTACCCGGCCCGGTGGCAGCGGCCAGCTTCAGGTCCGCGTGCCGCAGCACGCCCACGCACAGCGCGTTGACCAGCGGGTTGCCCGCGTAGCACGGGTCGAACGCGAGCTCACCGCCGATGTTCGGCAGTCCCAGGCAGTTGCCGTAGAACGAGATACCGCCCACCACGCCGGGCAGGACCCGGCGCGTGTCCGGCGCGTCTGCGGGCCCGAAGCGCAGCGCGTCCATCACGGCGACCGGCCTGGCGCCCATCGCCAGGATGTCCCTGACGATGCCGCCAACCCCGGTTGCCGCGCCCTGGAACGGCTCGACGAAGGACGGATGGTTGTGTGACTCGATCTTGAACGTAACGGCGTACCCCTGCCCGATGTCGACGACGCCAGCGTTCTGGCCGATGCCGGCCAGCAGCACGCCGGTCTCGGGCGCTTTGTCGGCGAACTGCCGCAGGTGATTGCGGGATGACTTGTATGAGCAGTGCTCGCTCCACATGACCGAGTAGATGGCCAGCTCGGCGTCGGTCGGGCGGCGTCCGAGCAGGCCCGCGATCCGGTCGAACTCAGCTGCGGTAAGGCCTAGTTCCCTGAACGGCTGCGGGCGGTCAGGCGTCGCTGCCGCCCGCGCCACGGTGTCCTGGCCGGGCTGGTGCACGTCCGCCTGGCCAGCCCTCTGCTGCGCACTCACGCGAGCGCTACCGCGTGCAAGATCGATGTGAAGAAGCCAAGGCCGTCGTCTGCCGGTCCGGTGAGCACGTCAACTGCGTGCTCGGGATGCGGCATGAGGCCGGCTACGTTGCCCGCCACGTTGGTCACTCCGGCGATTTCGCCGATCGACCCGTTCGGGTTCCCGCCCGTATACCTGGCAAGCACCTGGCCGCCCGATTCCAGGTCGGCGAGCGTCCCGGCATCGGCCATGTAAGCGCCCTCGCCGCTCTTGAGTACGACCGTGATTTCCTGTCCCGCGCGGTACTGGCTGGTCCAGGCGGACGAGTCGTTCTCAATCCGGATGGTGATGTCCCTGTTTACGAACCTGAGCCCTGCGTTGCGGGTCAGCGCTCCGGGCAGCAAGTGCGCCTCGCACAGGATCTGGAAGCCGTTACAGATGCCGAGGACGGGAAGGCCGTTCCTGGCCGCCGGGATCAGCTCGGCCATCACCGGCGCGAACCTGGCGATTGCCCCGCAGCGCAGGTAATCCCCATAAGAGAAGCCGCCAGGCAGGATGACCGCGTCCACCGACCGCAAGGTGGCATCGCCATGCCAGAGCTCGACCGGCTGGGCTCCGGCCTGTCGGACAGCACGCAGTGCATCGCGATCATCGAGAGAGCCAGGGAAGGTGACAACCCCGATCCTGGCGGTCATGGGCGTCCTCGCGGGCGGCTCATGCTCGAAGATTACCGGCTCAGCCAGCGTCCCTGAGCTGCGAGGCCGGCATGCGGGCGAGCGGAGCGTCGCTGCGCCACTCGATGCGCTTCTGCAGCGATACGACGGTGCCCTGCCCTGGCCTGCTCTTCATACTGACGTCGTCCACGCAGGCGCGCATGATCGCCATGCCGCGGCCGGATTCGGGCAGCTGGGCGATGGTGCGCTCGCGCCCCAGCCGCCCTGGGCGACCGATCCGGCTGCGGAGCGTAGCGGCCGACGATGGGGCTGACGCCGGACTGGCGGGGTGGCGGCGGAGCCTGACCACAGGGTAACGGCGCAGCCGACCCGCGGGCCGGCCGATCCTGCGCCGCCTCGCCTCCCAGCCGGGACCATCCAGACCGCGACCGCCGTCGACGACCTCGAGGAGGCACCGCTTGCTGCCGACATGAGCCACGACCTCGTACCGGCGGCCTGGCTCGGCGTGCCGCACGACGTTGGAGCAGGCTTCGGTCACCGCGAGGAGGATGTCACCGACACAACTATCGTCAATCCCGAGCCGAATGAGGGTGTCACCGAGTACCCGGCGCATCACCGGGACGCTCAGCGCTTCTCCGGGAAACACAAGGCAGAACTCGACGTCCGCGGTCGGCTCCCCAGAATGGAACACCCGAGATCGCATCCGCTCCTCAGCCCCGTTGGCGGTCACAGACAGTTCATATTGTGGAGGCTTCCCCGGACGAGCAGCGGTAATCATGAACTTAGGCGATCTCTGGACGAACAGTGCGGTACTGACAGGACCGGCATCGGCCCTGTTCATGCCCCCTGAACTGCGGCGATGCGAAAACATGCGGCCTCAGCCCGCAGTTGGCGGCAGATAACAATCTGGCTGCACACTGCATATTCAATACTGGACTAATACGGATCTGGCGACAAGCAGGCAGCGGAACGCCGCGTTACCCACGGGCCGCCGACCTGACTAGCTCCTGTTGTGCTCTCCTGACACCGGCTATAGGCGTAGTAACTAGGCACATGATCTTGAAAGGTGCGAATTCGGCCCGGCCAACCGTCGGCTAGGGCCGTATCCAGCGCTGCCAGGGCGTCGGGCTCGGCTACCGCCCGGTGCGCGCATGACCGGCTCGCGTACGCTGCGGGTGTGCCCAAAGTCGTCATTGACGTCATGCTGAAGCCCGAAATCCACGACCCGCAGGGTGACGCGATCGCCAGCGCGTGCCGTCGCCTCGGCTTCGGCCAGGTGGCCGGTGTCCGCCAGGGCAAGCGCTTCGAGGTCGAACTGACCGAGGCCACGTCGGTCGACCGCATGGCCGAGCTCGCGGCCGAACTGCTTGCGAACCCCGTTATCGAGGAATTCTCCATCGAGCCTGCCTAGCCGGCGATCAGCGCTCGGCTCGTCGGCGCCCCGCAGCCGAAGTAATCTTTACTTTAGGCTGCGGTGGGCAGATTCGTGACTTGCGTCACCATCGCAGCGCTCAGGCCCGCACAGCGCTTGACCATGCCTGGCGCCTGGCTAGTACTGTCGCAGCACAACATGGACCTGACCAGCCGGCGCTGTGGACCCTGGCGCCCGCGACCGGACATGAGCATGCAAGGAGTGGCACGTGGCCGTCAAAGATGCCGGACGCGCCGCCCGCTCTGCCGAACGGGCTCCCGCCCGCGACCCAGAACGGCAGGCGGACTCGGCTGAGCTGATCCAGCTCCTCACCCCAGAAGGCGAGCGAGTCGAGCACCCCGACTACCCGCTGGAGATCTCCGCCGAGGAGATCAAGTCCCTCTACCGCGACCTGGTCATCGTCCGCCGGATCGACTTCGAGGCGATCGCGCTGCAGCGCCAGGGCGAGCTCGGGATCTGGGCTTCCCTGCTCGGCCAGGAGGCCGCTCAGGTCGGCTCCGGCCGGGCGCTGACCTCCCGCGACATGGCCTTCCCCACCTACCGCGAGCACGGCGTCGCCTGGTGCCGCGGGCTCGACCCAGCGAAACTGCTCGAGCTGTACCGCGGGGTCAGTCACGGTGGCTGGGACCCGACCGCGCACAACTTCCACCTCTACACGATCGTGATCGGCAGCCAGGCGCTGCACGCGACTGGCTACGCGATGGGGATCCAGCGCGACGGCGCCGTCGGCGAGGACGGCGAAGCGGTGATCGTGTACTTCGGTGACGGCGCCACCAGCCAGGGTGATGTCAACGAGGCATTTATTTTCGCGTCGGTCAACAACGCACCGGTGGTGTTCTTCTGCCAGAACAATCAGTGGGCCATCTCCGAGCCGCTGGAGCGACAGAGCAAGACTCCGCTGTACCTCCGGGCGAAGGGCTTCGGCTTCCCCGGCGTCCGGGTGGACGGGAACGACGTGCTGGCCTGCCTGGCGGTGACCCGCAAGGCCATGCAGGCGGCCAGGGAGGGTCAGGGTCCGACGCTGATCGAGGCCTTCACCTACCGGATGGGTGCGCACACCACGACCGACGACCCAACCAGGTACCGGCTGTCCGCCGAACTGGAGGCGTGGAAGCTGAAGGATCCGATCGAGCGGGTGAAGCAGTACCTGATCCGCTCCGAGCAGGCCGAGATGAGCTTCTTCGACGAGGTCGAGGCCGAGGCGACCGAGGTAGGCGTCAGGGTCCGCGAAGCCTGCCTGAGCATGCCCGACCCGGATCCGCTGTCGATGTTCGACGACATCCTGACCACCGACACCAAGCAGCTTGCCGCCGAGCGAGCCGAGTTCGCCGCGTACCTTGACTCGTTCGTCGGCGAGGAGGCCGTCCGATGACCACGCTGACCCTGTCCAAGGCACTCAATGAGGGACTGCGCAAGGCACTGGAAGACAACCCCAAGGCGCTCATCATGGGCGAGGACGTCGGCAAGCTCGGCGGCGTGTTCCGTGTCACCGACGGCCTGCAGAAGGACTTCGGCGAAGCCCGGGTCATCGACACGCCGCTGGCCGAGTCCGGCATCATCGGCACCGCGATCGGACTCGCGCTGCGGGGCTACCGCCCAATCTGCGAGATCCAGTTCGACGGCTTCGTATTCCCCGCGTTCGATCAGATCGTCACGCAGCTGGCCAAGATGCGGTACCGGTCACGCGGCTCAGTCAGGCTGCCGATCGTGATCAGGATCCCGTTCGGCGGCGGAATCGGAGCAGTCGAGCACCACAGCGAGTCTCCGGAGGCACTGTTCGCGCATACGCCTGGCCTGCGCGTCATCTCGTGCGGCGGCCCTGGCGACGCGTACACGATGATCCAGCAGGCCGCCGCCTGCGACGACCCCGTGCTGTTCTTCGAGCCCAAGCGTCGTTACTGGGACAAGGCCGACGTGAACCTGGAGGGCGGCCTGGCCGGCGCGATGCCCATGGACAGGGCGCGGGTCCTGGTGCCTGGCAGCGACGTCACCCTGCTGTGCTACGGCCCGATGGTTCGTACCTGCGCCGAAGCGGCTGTCGCCGCGCAAGGCGACGGCCGGTCTCTCGAAGTCATCGACCTGCGCTCGCTGGCGCCACTAGACACCGAGACGATTTTCACCTCGGTGCGCCGCACCGGGCGGTGCGTGATCGTGCACGAGGCGGTGGTCACGGGCGGTATCGGGGCCGAGATCGCCGCGCAGGTTACCCAGGAATGCTTCTACAGCCTCGAGGCCCCGGTCCTACGGGTCGGCGCGTACACGACTCCCTATCCACCGTCCAGGCTGGAGGAGCACTACCTCCCCGAGCTGGACCGGATCCTGGATGCGGTCGACCGCACCTTCGGCTACTGAGAGAGGGCCTCATGTCAGATCTCAAGGAGTTCAAGCTCCCTGACGTCGGAGAAGGCCTGACCGAGGCCGACATCGTCAAGTGGCACGTGAAGCCTGGTGACCAGATCACCGTCAATCAGATCATCGTCGAGATCGAGACGGCCAAGGCAGTGGTCGAGCTGCCCAGTCCCTACGCCGGCGTCGTCGCGGACCTGCTGGTCCCCGAGGGCGCGACCGCGGATGTGGGCACGCCGATCATCGCCGTCAGCGTCGGCGCGTCCGCTGGGGCGGCCGCCGGGGCGACGGCGCCGGAGCCGACATCGCGGGCGATCAGCGAAATTGAGGATCTGGTGCCCCCGCCGCCGGCTGAAGGCGCGGTCGAGCCCGGCATGGTCGGCAGCCCGGCGCCTAAAGCCGAACGGCAGGCGGTCCTGGTCGGCTACGGCGTGAAGCTCGGCACGACCAGCCGGCGTGCTCGCAAGTCCGCGTCCGGGACGGCCGGGGCTACGGCTCCGGCGGCTCCGGCGGCTCCGGCCGGGCCGCCGAGCCAGCCGCAGCCCCGGCAGCTCCAGCCGTTTCGCCGCTCACCAACGGGTCAGCGGCACCGGCTGGGAACGGCGGCCAGGTGCTAGCAAAGCCGCCGGTCCGCAAGATGGCCAAAGATCTAGGCGTCGACCTGACCGTGCTGGCAGGAACTGGGCCCAACGGATCTATTACCAGGGACGACGTCCAGCTGGCGGCGGCGGGAGTGCGCGGGGGCGGCCCCGTTCCCGGCAAAGTCGCGATGGTCACGGACAGCGCTGCGGGTACCGGACCGCGGGAGGAGCGGATCGCGATCCGCGGCGTACGCAAGCACACCGCGGCGGCGATGGCAGCCAGCGCGTTCACCGCACCGCACGTCACCGAATTCCTGCAGATCGACATCACCGAGACGATGACTGCGACGGCCCGGCTGCGCGAGCTCCCGGACTTCACCGACATCCGGGTCTCGCCGCTGCTGCTGGTCGCGAAGGCACTGCTTGTCGCGGCGGCCCGGCATCCGATGATCAACACCAGCTGGGATGACGCCGCGCAGGAGATCGTGCTCAAGCACTACGTCAACCTGGGCATCGCGGCAGCCACCGACCGAGGGCTTATCGTGCCCAACGTCAAGGACGCCCATGCGCTCAGCCTGCCGGGACTCGCCAGGGCACTGGCCGTGCTGGCCGAGACCGCACGGGCCGGTAAGGCCACCCCGGCCGACCTGTCCGGCGGCACCATCACGATCACCAACGTCGGCATCTTCGGGGTCGACACAGGCACCCCGATCCTGTCTCCTGGCGAGGCCGCGATCCTCGCATTCGGGCAGATCAAGGATGCACCGTGGGTAGTCGGCGGGCAGCTAGCCGTGCGCAAGGTGTGCACGCTCGCGCTCTCGTTCGACCACCGGTTGGTGGACGGTGACCTCGGCTCCGCAGTGCTGCGCGATGTCGGGGCGATGCTGACCGACCCGCTGCGCATGCTGGCCTGGTCCTGAACGCCGGCCGGATGGAGCCCCGATGATCAGGCATGTCGTCCTCTTCGCCTGGACCGAAGACATGACCAGGGAGAAGGAGCAGCAACTTGTGGCCGAGCTCAACGCGCTCGCGCCGACGCTGCCTGGCGTGCGCGCGTACCACGCGGGACCGGACGCAGGGATCATCGAGGGCAACTTCGATTTCGCGGTCGTCGGCGACTTCGATGACGCGGACAGCTACCTCGCGTACCGCGATCACCCGGAGCACCAGGACATCATCAGCAGGCTCAGCAGGCCGCGCACGAAAGCCAGGGCCTCGGTCCAGTACGAGATCTGAACTCATGACAGGACGGCCAGGCGGCCAGCTCAAGCACTGGCTGCCTGGCCGTCCGGGTGCGCCATCCGGCCTGGTATGAGCACGCGTCCAGCGTCCAGACCGGGAGCTGCGCTAGCCGCAGCTCCCCTCCCCGGCGGACCACCGTAACCGCCGGCCAGGTTCGCCGGACCCAATCTGTACGGGTGCTCGGGCGGCAGGCGGGCTAGCCGGTGATTCGGGACGCGAAAACTCCGGATCCCGGGCTGTCCGCCCGCTGCCATCAGCGGGCGCAGCTGCCAGGGTCCGGAGCAGCATGATTACCATACCGGTCCGGGGTGCTGAGGTCCACGGTGAGATTGCATCGCGAGTAAAACGGCAGGCTAAACGCTCAGGTCAGGCCTCGTATGTCTGGCACGCTAGGATCCGCCGGGCTTGGCCTGATCGGCTCAGCTGGGCGGGTCGTGTTCCAGCTCCGGGATGTCGTCGGCAAGCGTCGGCGGGTCTTCCGCGCTTAACTGCGTGACCAGCGGCTGGATGCATAGCTCATCGCCCTGGTTTGCTCCGGCCGCCGGATCGCCTGCAACCGGGAACTGGCCTGGAAGAACCCAGCGGCTCAGGCGATCCGGATACACCGAGGCACGACGCCTTAGCCGCCCGGGCAGCGCCATGCCGAGTGTGCCCGCGACGATCAGCACGATGCCCACGATCCGAAAGTTGAGCCAGTGCGGCGAGCCCGTCACGGCGAACACCAATATGGCGCCGATGACGATGAGCGAGATGCCAAGCCCGGTGCCCATCGTGCGCCGTTGCCCTCGCGGTGATCGGGCCGATCGACCCGGATCTGGCCGCCAGCTCATGGCCGCGCCCCATCCCGTCGCCAGTGCGCCTGGTGACCAGACCGCAGGTATCCGGCGGCCCCGCCGATAACGACCCAGGCGATGATGTCCATAATCCAGCTTCCCGTCCTGTCGCCCTCCGGCGCGTGCCCGTGCATTCGCAAAAAACTCCGGGCCCGGGTCCACAGCCGTTACATTTCGCGGCTGCAGCTGCCGGGATCCGGAGCAACAGTCCCCAGCATACTCCCGCGAAGGTTCGTTAGCGAAAAGCCGAATACGGCTGGTGAAAATGGCCAGCCGCGACCGCCGAACAATTGGCTGCGGAATGCCCTATCCGCCAGAGTCAGAAAGGAGTAGCATAGAGACAAGCTCCGGACCCAGGCAGCTGCCCGCATTATCGCGAGGGCAGCGGCAGGGCCCGGATTTTTTTGTAAACGGACCGGTGCCGGAGAGACCCTTCGGACCAAGGAGTTGAGCACCCGCGGGAGACCGATTCTCCAGCCGCGTTCGCCTCACAACACCGACTACCGCACACGCCACTTACGCTGACTAAGGAGTCGGTTATGGGTATCATCGCCTGGATCGTTCTTGGCATCGGGGCGGGCTTGCTCGCCAATATGCTGATCCCCGGCAGGAGACAGCAAGGCCTGATCATCACCTGCCTGATCGGCATCGCCGGGGCACTGCTGGGCGGCTGGGCCGCCACTAAGATCTTCCACATCCACAGCCTGCACGGGTTCTTCAACGCCTCCACGTGGATCACCGCCATCGTCGGGGCCGCAGTTCTGCTGCTCCTCTACCACCTGGTTACCGGCAGCAGCTCTAGCCGCCGCCGATTCGCGCACCGCTGATGACCTGCCGGGCTGCTCCAGGTCTCGGGCAGCCCGGCACTCCACCTGCCGCCGGTCCGGGCAGGCGACCAGACCGCCATTAGTACCTCGGGCGGCTTCGTCCACTAGTTACGCACGCCATGGAGCACTTCATGATCATCGTTTTCGGGCTCGTCCTCCTGGTCGCCGCGGTGATCGTCGGCGTCGCCGCGGTCCTCGGCAACGCCGGGGCCGCGCATACCCTCGCCCACCCCTTCTCCGTTCTCGGCTACCACCTGACTGGCTCCACCGGCACCCTCTTCCTGTCCGGCATCGTGGTCGGGGCACTCGGGCTGCTCGGCCTCACCGTGCTACTGGGCGGCGCACGCCGAACGTCCCGCCGCGGCCGTGAAGCACGGCAGGGCCTGCGGAGGTCTCGACGCGAGACCGCCGCCGTCAGCCAGCACCGTGATGAGCTACTCGATCAGCGCGAGGCGGCTCGCGCCGACACCGCCACCGTCAGCCAGCACCGTGATGAGCTACTCGATCAGCGCGAGGCGGCTCGCGCCGACACCGCATCCGCGACCGGTAACAGCTCCCGCAACGGCAGCCCGCTCCCCGGTCAGGACAGCGGCAGCGGCCGGAGCTGGCAGCGGCTTTTCAGGCCACCAGCGGCCCACTCCCCGGAGGCTGCCAGCCCACCGGCGGCCGCCCCCGCCCCGCCGGCGGATCTGCTCATGACGGGTGAGACGGCCGACCCGAGGGCCGAGGCTGCTGCCGGGACTTGACCGCCGCCTGACTGATGAGAGTTTCGTTCCCCTGGACGAAGTCCAGCGCCACGTCGGCCAGGCGGCGGTTGCGGTCCCTGGCGTAGTCGCGCAGCAGGGCGAAGGCCTGCTGCATGTCCAGGCCGAGACGCTCAGCGAGCTTGCCCTTGGCCTGCTCGATGATGACCCGGCTGTTCAACGCAGTCTGCAGCTGCTCGTTGAGGGTGTCACTCTGGCGCAACCCGCGCTCGTGTAGCAGGCTGATGGTTGCCACGTCGGCCAACGCCTGACCGATGCGTACGTCGGCGGCATCGAACCCTCCCGGCTCGGCCCGGAACAAGTTGAGCGCGCCGATGACCTGGTCCCTCAACCGCATCGGCAGAGCCTGCACTGCAGCGAATCCGGCCTCCTGCGCGGCGGCTGCGAATCGCGGCCAGCGGTGTGCCTCGACGCTCAGGTCCGCCGCCGCGACGGGCTGGCCAGCGCGGAAGCAGTCCAGGCACGGACCCTGGTCATTCTGGAGCTGGAACAGCTCAAGCACCCTGGCCGCCTCGCTGGACGCGGCCAGCACACGCAGCTCCCCGCGCGGATCGGCCAGTAGCAGGCCAGCCGCGGATACATCGAGCAGCTCGACGCTGCGGTCAGTCAGTATGTGCAGGAAGTCAATGACATCGAAGTCTGCGACCATGGTGTCGGTCAGCTCGACGAAGGTGTCAGCCAGCAGTTGTCCGTCCATTCGCCGCTCACCATCTCTCAACGCTTCAGGCACCTTGCGGCAGGTCCCGCCGCCCATGGCGGCCGGAGTGGCGGCCGGTAACAACGTCACCCCTAACCATCCAACGATGACTCAGAGTCGGAGCGCAGTCGAAGTCGGCGGGCAACAATGTCCTGGGCGACATCAACTACCCGCAGCTCGTGTGTGTAAGCATAGGCCCGCAGCCGAATGAAGGCGTCGGCGATGCCAACGCCGAGCTGCTCGGTGAGCATCCCGGTGGCCTGGTCGACCTCCGCCCGGCGCAGTGCGAGGTCAGCAGGCTGGCCACCGGGCCCGGGCTCGGGTGCGCCGTGACCCGTCGCCTGGTCCGAGCCGTCAGCCTCGAGTAGCAGCAACGTCGCGGTATCGGCGAAGACCAGCGCGTCACCGAGATGGAAGCCGCTTAGCGGGCCGGCCAGGTCCCGGTACAGGCCTAGCACCCCGGCCCGGATCGCCCCGATCCGCAGCGGGAACGCGAACACCGCCGCCGCCCCGGCAAGGCGCGCTGCCGGAGCGAAGCCGGGCCAGCGACGCCCGGCCTCGACGGTTTCCAGATCCGAAGCCAGCACCGGGCCGCCAGCAGCGGCCGCGTCCAGCAACGGACCTTCGCCCAGCGTCAGCTCAAGCTCGGCGAGAATCTCGCCGATCTCGTCCGTCACCCACATCAGGTGAGCGGCCTGCCCAGCGCCGGCTGTCAGCCAGGCTCCGCTAACCTCCACCGCGGCAACCGACGCCGCGCATACATCCCGAGCGGACACAGAGCCGCCCCGGCTAGCCGCCTGCGCGGCGACCAGGCCCCACACCCTGACCCGCCGGTCACCTATCATCGGCGCGGCCCCTTCCTTCGGCGCGGTGACCGCGGGGCGCCCGCGCGGCGCCCGCGGGGGCGCAGCCCGACAGCCGATGTGGCACCGGGCGGTCAAGTTCCCGCTGCTGGCGTTCCCGCACCGGTGACGATGCTCCCGCACCCGACTCGAGCTCCCGGCACGGCACTGGCGTCCCAGCATGCGCTGGCAGCTAGCCGAGGCCGCGGGCCCGCCTGTGCCCGCGCTGGCAGGCTCGCCGCGCCAGCCAGGCAACGGATGCAGGTGAGTTATCGCTTGACCATGTTCGGGTCCTATAGCGGCGGTTCATGCTCGAGGCCGAGGATGTCATCGGCCAGCGTCGGACCCCTGCCGTTAAGGTCTGACCTGGGCACAAAGTGGCGTTCAGCACCGGGCTGAGACTGATCGCGCTGCGCAAACGTTGGCGCTCGCCAACGCCGGAACCCGTCCCCACTGAAGCGCGCCAGCCGTGGAAGCGCCAGGCCGAGTATTCCTGCGATGATGAAGATCACGCCGACGATACGCAGATTGAGCCAGTGCGGTGATCCTGCGGTGAGAGCAAACACCAAAATCGCGCCAACGGTCATCAGCACGATGGCCACTGCGGTGCTCATCTGACGTCTTCCACCCGTTGGCTGGCCAGCAGTGTTCAGCCTGGCCATCGTCGTGCCGTCTGCTGGCCGGGCAGCACTGCCCACGCCATAGCAATTGAAGCGATGACGCTCATTTAACTTGCTCCTCGGTCGGCTTCTCGTTCTCATTTTGCGCGCTTAGGTCGCGCTAGGCCGGAACATTGCTTCTGGGCTTGCTCGGCGGTGATGTCGTCAGTTGTGGCCGCGCGAGCACTGTGCCGCCTGCCGGCACCCAGCGGCAAGAAAAAGGCTCCGATCCCCTCCGACAGCCGCGATGTTCCCTTGCGGAGCTGCCGGGGTCCGGAGCAACGGTTTTAGTCTACGCTCCGGTAGTTGCCGAGGACAGGGCGACGGCCCACATAACCAGCCCGGCGAAAATGCCTTGGACGACTGACGTAATCCGGGTCCTGCCGCATTACTGTGAAAATCGCGAATGCGATTATGCCTACGCTTCCCACCCAAGACGGTGCACCGACGTGGTCACAGCGTGCGGGCACTGGCCAGTCTGGTCAGAAGGCCTCTTCTGCGAGCTCCATCACGTCCAGCGAGACGGACTCGGCGATCTCGCGCTCGGCCGCAAGGCGCGGCAGCACGGTCGAGGCAAAAAACCCGGCGGCCGCGATCTTGCCCTGGTAGAAAGCCTCGTCGTCAGCGGCAAGGCCGCCGCCGTCAAGCCTGGCAACGGCGATCTCAGCCTGCCGGCCGAGCAGCCACCCGATGACCAGGTCGCCGATCGCCAGCAGCAGCCTGGTGGTGTTCAGGCCGACCCGGTAGACCTCGGCGGGCTGCTCCATGCTCGCGCCAAGGAAGCCATTCATCGCGGTGACGATCGCCTCGACATTGTCGGCCGCCCTGGCCACGGCGGCGCGCTCCTTCTTGAGCCGACCGTTGCCGTTGTCCGCAGCGGCAAATTCCCTGACCTGCTCCAGCAGATGGGTCAGGGCTGCTCCCTGGTTGCGGACGATCTTGCGGAAGTACAGGTCCATGCCCTGGATCGCGGTCGTGCCCTCATACAGGCTGTCGATCTTGGCGTCCCTGATGTACTGCTCGATCGGGTAGTCCTGCAGGTAGCCAGAGCCGCCCAGGGTCTGCAGGGACTGCGCGAGCTGCTCGTAGCCGCGCTCGGACCCGACACCCTTGACCACTGGCAGCAGCAGGTCGTTGAGTGCCGTGGCCACCTCGTCCGTGCGGCCCGCCGCCTCAGCTAGCTGCACGGCGTCCTGCTGGCTGGCCGTGAACATCACCAGCGCGCGCATGCCCTCGGCGTAGGCCTTCTGCAGCAGCAGGCTCCTGCGCACGTCCGGGTGATGCATGATCGTCACCCGCGGCGAAGCCTTGTCCGTCATCTTGGTCAGATCCGAGCCCTGCACCCTGGTCCTGGCGTAGTCGAGGGCGTTCAGGTAGCCCGTCGATAGCGCCGCTATGGCCTTGGTGCCGACCATCATCCGGGCGAACTCGATGATCATGAACATCTGGCGGATTCCGTCGCGCACATCACCGACGAGCGTGCCGACCGCCGGGTGATCCGCGCCGAAGGTCAGTTCGCAGGTGGTAGACGCCTTCAGGCCCATCTTGTGCTCGACGTTTGTCACGTATACGCCGTTGCGCTCGCCGAGCGTGCCGTCGTCGTTGACGAGGAACTTAGGTACAAGGAACATCGACAGTCCCTTGGTGCCCGGACCTGCGCCTTCGGGCCGGGCCAGCACGATGTGCAGGATGTTGTCCGTCATGTCGTGTTCGGCGCTGGTGATGAACCGCTTCACGCCCTCGATGTGCCAGGTCCCGTCGGGCTGCTGGACGGCCTTGGTCCGGCCTGCGCCCACGTCGGAGCCGGCATCCGGCTCGGTGAGCACCATCGTGTAGCCCCAGTGCTTGTCCACCGCTAGCGCGGCGATCTCCTGCTGCCTGGGCGTGCCGAGCTTCCACAGCGCGTACGAGAACGAGCCAAGGCTGGAGTACATCCAGACTGCGGGATTCGCGCCCAGGATCAGCTCGGCCACTGCCCAGCCCAGGGTCCGGGGCACACTCGTGCCGCCAAGCTCGGGCGGCAGCTCCAGGCGGAACCACTCTGCGTCGATGAAGGCCTGGTAAGAGCGCTTGAACGACTGAGGCATCCGCACCGAGTGGGTGGCCGGGTCGAAGACCGGCGGATTGCGGTCGGCATCGGCGAACGAGTCCGCCACTGGGCCCAGGGCCAGCCGGTTCACCTCGTCCAGGATGCCGCGGGCGGTGTCCTCATCGACCTCGGTGAAGGGCTCGGTACCCAGCAGGTCCTGGCGCTTCAGAACCTCGAACAGGTTGAACTCGATGTCCCTGAGGTTGCTCTTGAAGTGCCCCATTGCTGCTCTCCCACCCCATATGCCACCGTGCTACTGGCAAGTAACTTACTACGTGGTAATAGTACCGAACGATCGCGCGGGTGTCACTCGGCAGGCTGAATGCCGGGCTGGCGCGGCCGGACGCGGCCGCTTCGCGGGGAGCGACAGGTGCGCGGGCTCAGGCTGCGCGGCCGCTTCGCGGGGAGCGACAGGTGCGCGGGCCCAGCCGTCGCGAGGATGCGCAGCCCCAGGGGTACTGCGAACTACGCTTCGAGTTCAAGGTCCTGTGGCCCAGCCTCATACGCGGAGATCACCAGTGACAGCTGACTATGAAGAGATTCGCGCGGAGAACATCTCCCGCTATGGCTGGGACACTGCCGTGCTCGAATTGCTCGGCCAGCTCTACAGCGAGCGTGCTCACTTCATCTTCGAACTGATCCAGAACGCAGAGGACGCCGGTGCGACCGAGCTGACCTTCGAACTCTTCGACGACCGGCTGGAGGTGCGGCACGACGGACACCCCTTTACCGAGGCCGACGTCCGCGGCATCTGCGGAGTCGCCCACGGCACGAAGGCCGAGGACCTGACCCAGATCGGCAAGTTCGGCATCGGATTCAAGGCCGTCTACGCCTACACAGACTGCCCGCGGATCTACAGCTCAGGCGAGCACTTCCGAATCGAGAAGTACGTCCGTCCCCATTCCGTTCAGCCTCTGGACGAATCCGGCGCCTGGACGGTCTTCGTGTTCCCCTTCGATCGCGCTGAAGTCCCGGCGGCAGTCGCCGTCCGTGAGATCTCGGCCGCCCTGAGCGGCCTGGACGTCGAGACCCTGCTCTTCCTGCGCAGCATCGAGCGGATACGCGTCCATGGCGTCGCGACGCCGGCCACGGTACTAGAGCGCACCACCACCGCACGCGATCACTCGACACGTCACGTCCTGCTTACCACCCGGCGGGCCGAAGCCAGGGACAGCGCGGAGTGGCTCGTCTGGCATCGACCGCTCGACGCACTGGGCGAGCCCGAGCACCGGGTGGAGATCGCATTCCCGGCGCGTTCCGAGATGGATGCGCGCCGGCTGATTAGGCGCGAGAGCTCGCCGCTTGTGGTGTTCTTCCCGACGCAGAAGGAGACCTTCCTCGGCTTCTGGATCCAGGGTCCCTACCGGACGACGCCCGCCAGGGACAACGTGCCCGAGCATGACCAGTGGAACCAGGCCCTGGTCCGCGAGACAGCCAGCCTGCTCACCGACGTGCTGGCCGACCTTCGCGACCAGGGGCTGCTCACGGTAGATGTCCTGCACGCCCTGCCGCTGGAGGCCGCCCGCTTCTCCCCCGGCACGATGTTCCGGCCCCTGTTCGAGTCGGCTCGGGCCGCGCTTGCTCACGACGAGCTCGTTCCGGTAGCGGCCGGCGGCTACCGCAGTGCCGACGCGGTAAGACTGGCCAGCAGCGCAGGCCTGCGCGAGCTGCTCACGCCGGATCTGCTCGGCGAGCTCTGCGGGGTTCACCGCCCGGTCTACTTCGCTCACGACGACATCTCCGACCGCCGGACGCCCCTGCTATGGCGGTACCTGCGGGACGAGATCGGCATTGATGAGGTGGCGCCGGAGTCCATGGTCGCCAGCGTCAGCGGCGAGTTCCTTGCGGCGCAGTCCGATCGGTGGATCGCGCGCTTCTACTGGTTCCTGTACCAGAACCAGGGTCTGTGGGCAGAGCCGAGGCATCCAGGCGATCAGCCGGGACCGGCCAGGGACAAGCCGATCATCCGCCTCGAAGACGGCACGCACGTAGCGCCATTTGATGCCCACGGCAGGCCTTCGGCCTACCTTCCCGGCCCGGTCGAAACGCAGTTCGCCACCGTCCGGCGAGCCGTCGCCGCCCTTCCAGATGCCCGCCAATTCCTGGCTGCGATCGGTTACGCCGAGCCTGACGTCGTGGCGGATGTACTCGATCACGTGCTGCCGCGTTACCACCATGCCGACATCGCGAAGCTCGATGCGGCCCGGCATGAGGACGATCTCGAACTGGTGGCCCGCGCGCTGGCTGAGGCATCAAGGGCCGGGCGCGGCCGGCTGCTTGAACAGTTGGGGCAGACGGCCTTCCTGATCGCGGAGAACGCGGCGACGGGAGAAACCCGGCTGATGCGCCCTGGTGAGCTGTACCTGCGGACCAGTGCCCTGCATAGCTACTTTGACGGTAACCCTGACGCCTGGCTCGCCGCCGATTCCTACGGACCCTGGCTGGCCCAGCTACGCGAAATGGGAGTCCGGGATGCGGTCCGGCTTGCCGCGCGCGAACCGGACGAGCTCGGGTACGTGGTTATCACCGACGACTTCGCCTGGCACGAGCGCGGAGTGGCGGGGTTCGACCCTTCGGCGACGCTCGACGGGGTGGAGTACGCGCTGAGCCACCCCAATCTCGTCCGCTCGGAATACGTCTGGAACGTTCTGCTCGTGCCCAACCGGCACCTGATCGCTGGTGTTGTCGAGAAGTCTCATCGCCTGGAGTTCACGGACGCGCGCCGCGAGGAAGGCCTGTCGGCGATCGGTGCGGCGGCAATCGCGGCGGCGTGGCTCCCGGCCGCCGACGGGACCTTCCGGCGCCCGGCGGATCTGGCCAGCGCGGATCTTCCGCAGTCCTACCTGCGCGACGACGTGCTGGCGCACGCACTCGGGATGAGCCGCCAGGTAATCGAGGAGGCAAGCCGCCAGCTTGGCTTCCCGCCTGACTTCCTTCGCAGGCTGAGCATGCATCCCGACCTCGTAGCAACCATCGAGCAGGAACTCAAGAGCCGGACGGCAGCCACCGGGCAGCAACCGCAACAGCCGTAGGCCAGGCGCCGCCGTCGCGGTTCTGAGCTATGGTCGAAAACCGAATCGCATTCTAGAATGCTCCGCGGGAGCCGCGGCTCGATGGATGAGGTGGATCGATGACGCTCGCCCTGACCGAGGAACACGTTCAGCTCGCAGCGACGGTGCGAGCCTGGGCCGAGCGCCACAGCCCGCCGGACTCAGTCCGGGCCGCCGCGAACGGGACCGACAGCGGCAGCGCGAGGTACCGCGACGAGCTGGGGACCAGCCTGGCCGAGCAGGGCCTGCTTGGCCTGCATGTGCCCGAAGCCGACGGCGGCCAGGGCTTCGGGCTGCTGGAACTCGCCATCGCCGTCGAGGAACTCGGCCGTGCCCTGGTGCCTGGCGGCTTCGTCCCGACGACCCTAGCCAGCGCTGCGCTGGTCGCAGCGGGCGTCCACGGCAAGCTGCCCGCCGGGCTGGCCGACGGCACCCGCTCGGCTGCGCTCGCGCTGACGGCCGACATGCGCGCGAGCGGCGGACGAGACAGCGGCCCACATGACGGCAGCGCACACGACCGCGGCGGCCGAGACGCCGGCCTGGTCATCAGCGGCAGTGCCGATCAGGTGCTGGGCGCGGCAACAGCGGACCTGATCATCTTGCCCGTGCGCCAGGCCGACGACGGCTCGGCCGCAGGCAAGTACCCGGCCTGGGTGGCGGTAGACGCGGCCACCCTGGACATCGCACCGGTCGACAGCCTGGATCTGACCCGTCAGCTCGGCCTGGTGCGCGCTGACGGAGTCGGAGTACCTGCCGATCGCGTGCTCGCCGGCCTGAGCCAGGATCTGGTCGCCGGTCTCGCCGCCGTGGTACTCGGCGCCGAGGCGGTCGGCATCGCCGACTGGGCCGTGCATACCGCGGCCGAGTACGCGAAGATCCGACATCAGTTCGGTCGGCCGATAGGGCAGTTCCAGGCCGTCAAGCACCGGTGCGCCCGCATGCTCGTAGCGGCCGAGCAGGCCGCCGCGGCGGTCTGGGACGCGGCCAGGGCACTCGACGCCGGCGACCCCGGGTGCGACTTCGCCACCGCGGCGGCTGCGGTGCTGGCGGCGGACGCGGCCGTGTCCTGCGCGCACGAGTGCATCCAGGTGCTGGGCGGCATCGGCTATACCTGGGAGCACGACGCGCACCTGTATTACCGGCGGGCGATGACGCTGCGCGCGCTGCTGGCCTCCGCCATCGGCTGGGCCGCTTCAGGCTGGAAAGAGCGGATGGGCCAGCTGGCGATGGCCGGAGCCGGCCGGACAGTCCGGCTGGAGCTGCCTGGCGGCGAGGGCGAGCTGCGGGCGGGGATAAAGGCCGAGCTTGCCGAGATCGGCAAGCTGCACGGCAAGGAACGCAACGGCGCGCTCGGCGCGGGCGGCTGGGTTTTGCCGCACCTGCCCAGGCCGTGGGGCCGCGGGGCCGGCGCACTCGAGCAGCTGGTGATCGATGAGGAACTGCGGGCAGCCGCCATCGCCGTGCCCGGCCTGGCCATCGGCGCCTGGGTGGTACCCGCGCTGATCCAGTACGGCACGCCCGAGCAACAGCAGCGGTTCCTGCCGCCAACATTGCGGCTGGACTACCTGTGGTGCCAGCTGTTCAGCGAGCCCGGCGCGGGATCGGACCTGGCCGGCCTGACGACCAGGGCCGAGCGCGTCGACGGCGGCTGGAAGATCACCGGGCAGAAGATCTGGACCTCGCTGGCACGGTATGCCTCATGGGCGATCTGCATAGCCAGGACGGACCCGTCGCAGCCGCGGCACGACGGCATCAGTTACTTCCTGCTCGACATGCATTCTCCTGGCGTGGAGG
Organism: uncultured Actinomycetota bacterium; assembly: GCA_963719765.1. Lineage (GTDB taxonomy): Bacteria > Actinomycetota > Actinomycetes > Streptosporangiales > Streptosporangiaceae > JAJYUU01. The sequence goes on along the minus strand of CAVRCW010000004.1, from coordinate 48,224 downwards.
TCAGGCCGCTGCGCGAGATCACCGGCGACTCCATCTTCAACCAGGTCTTCCTCGATGGGGTATTCGTACCGGATGACTGTGTGGTCGGCGAGATCAACAAAGGCTGGCGGATCGCCCGTACGACGCTGGCCAACGAACGTGTATCGCTGTCCAGATCCTGGACATTCGGCAACGGCGTGGCCGAGCTGATGCAAGTCGCAGGCGCTGCCTCCGATCCGCCGCTGGCGCAGATCGGCGAACTGGTCAGCCAGGACCACGCGATCAGCCTGCTCGCCGCCCTGGCAGCGCTGAAGCAGCTGTCGGGCACCGAGCCGGGCGCGACTGGCAGCGTCCGCAAGCTACTCAGCATGCGGCACGCCCAGCAGATAGCCGAGCTGTGCTGGGAGATGTCCGGGGCGGCAGGCGCCCTTGGCGGCCCGGACGGCGCAGCTCCGGACGGCGCAGCTCCGGACGGCGCAGCTTCACCAGGCGGGGCCGTGACCGCCGACGGGCAGCCGAACGGGGCACACTGGGCCCGCCAGGTGCTGATGACCGAGGCGTTCACCATTGGCGGCGGCACCACCGACATTCAGCTGAACATCATCGGTGAGCGAATCCTCGGATTGCCACGCGATCCGGAGCCACCTGCGCCCTAGCCGCAAACTTTACAAAACCCGCCGGCGCCGTCACCGCGGCAGTCGCAATCAGCCGCGTTAGCCTGACCAGGAGTTGGGGGGCTGATGACGGATCCTGGGCGGGCTCAGCAACGGCTGCTGCAGCGGATTGCCGCCGGGCGCAAGGCGCGCAGGCAACGGCTGCAGCTACTTGCACTCGGCGGGCTATCGGCCCTGACCCTGGTCCTGGCGGCCGGCTCATGGATGCTGACCAGTTATGTCAGCGGCAGCATCGGCAGGGTCAACGCTGGCACGACCGGCACGCCTGCGAGCGGCCCGGTGAACATCCTGGTGGCAGGCATCGACACCCGCGACGGGCTGACCAGGCAGCAGGAGATGTACCTGCACGTGGGGAACGCGATAAGCGCGAACTCCGACACCCTGATGCTGGTGCACATACCCGCCAGCCACACGAGCGTCCAGGTGGTAAGCCTGCCCCGCGATACCTGGACCGACATCCCAGGGCACGGCATGAACAAGATCAACGCCGCCTATGGCCTCGGCGGCCCGCAGCTGATGGTCAAGACCGTGGAGCTGGCCACTGGCCTGGTCATCAACGACTACATCGAGGTCGACTTCCTGGGCTTCGTGAAGGTCATCGATGCGCTCGGCGGCGTTAACGTCTGTCTCCCGTTCGCGGTCGACGATGCGTACAGCGGACTGCACTTGTCGGCTGGCCCGCACCACGTGAACGGCGTGACCGCGCTCGAGTTCGCCCGCGACAGGCACTCGTTCGCGCTGTCCGACCTCGCCAGGATCAGCGATCAGCAGCAGCTTCTGTCCTCGATGTTCGCCGAGGCCACCGATTCAGGCGTGCTCGCCAATCCGCTCAGGCTGCACCAGTTCCTCTCGTCGGTCACTGCCGCGATAAAGGTGGACAAGGGCTTCAACCTGCTCCAGCTCGCGACCGAACTCCGCGGTATCAGGTCGCAGGACGTCACTTTCACTACGGTGCCACTGGCGTCGATCAACTACATGACCACGACCGGGCAGTCGGCCGTGCTGTGGAATAAGACAGCAGCCGCGGCCCTGTTCACCAGGCTGAAATCCGACACCGGCCTGCCAGCCCAGAGGACGCACGCCGGCGGGCACGCGGCGCTCAGGCGCGGTCAGGTCTCGGTAGATGTCTACAACGGAACGCTGATCAGCGGGCTGTCCGCCAGTACCGGACGACTCCTCGCGGCCGCTGGATTCAGCGTGCACAAGGCGGGCCTGAACTGGCCGCAGCACGACGTCGTCCGAACGGTCATCGAGTACCCTCCAGGGCACGGCGCCGCCGCCGCCCTACTGCGCAAGGTCCTGCCGGGTGCGAGCATGCGCGCTGTCGCCGGCCTGACCCGGATCAGACTGGTGCTCGGCGCCACCGGGCACGCAGTCAGCGGCGTGCCGCAGCAGGCTGTGTCTAGCCAGGCCGCGATACCCAGCCAGCAACGCACGGCGGCGCAGGACGCCTGCAGCTAACAGTCGGGCCTGGCCTGATCAGCCTTCTGGCGGAACGAGCTGACGCTGGCGGATTCGGGACTCGTACCTGACCGCCGGAACTAGGTGGGACCGGGGCCGCCCGGCTCGGGCGGGTCCGCGCCGGGGAAGAAGCTGCCCTGCGGGAACGTCGTCGGGCCCGCGTCCGTGCCGCCCCCGCCCGGCGGGGTGTTCGCGGCGCCGCCGGGGAATGGGCCGGGTGAGTCGGCCGGGAAGTTCGGCTGCTGCGTTCCTGGCTGCTGGGCTCCTGGCTGCTGGGCCGGATCGGCGGCCAGGTTCAGCCCGTTGTCCCGCTCGTGCGCGGAGATGTCGTTGACCAGCTTGTCGATCTTGGCCTGACTGTCCGGGGTGCCGCGGCCAGTCCGGTCGGCGTACACGACCACGCCCAGCTGGCGAAGCATCGCGTCGCCACGCCGGTTCGCCTGGGCCTGATCCAGCTTTTCCTTGCCTTGCTGAGCTGCTTCCTGGGCCTTCTGCGCAGCCAGCGTGGCCTGCGCCTTGACCCTGTCCATAAGTCCCATTTGCCGCCTCCGAGGGGCTGACCGGGCGCCTGCACGGCTCGCATAGCCGGGCGCCGCAAGCTCTGTCGCCACATCAAGCTCTGCCGCCAGCATAGGGCCAGGCGACTTTAGCGCGTAGCCGGCAGTCCCGCTCTTCGGGCCGGCTTCGCCGGCAGACGACCCGCCGGCCGATGGTGGCCCCGTACCGCTGCGACGGCAGCCTCGCGGCTATGCCCGCACGCCGGCAACCGCGGCCGCGGCGGCGCGCGACAAAGCCGCGGCGTCCGCGATAACCGTCACCAGCCGGCAGCCGTTGTCCCGGTACAGTCGGGCCGTCTCGCCGTCAGTCGCATGCACGCCGACCGGCTTGCCGGCCGCAGCGCACGCCGTCCAGATGCGCTCGAGCGCAGCCCGCAGCACGGGGTCGTGCGGATCGAGCGCGCAGCCGAGCGAATACGACAGGTCTCGCGGGCCGACGTAGATGCCATCGACACCCGCCTGCCGCAGCGTGGCAGGCAACTCGGCCATGGCGTGGCTGGACTCCACCATCACGATGCACAGCGGCGGCGCAGCAGGGGTAAACACGCCGCCCGCCGAGCGGTAGCCCTCCGGCGGGTACCGGCACGCGCCGACGACCTCGCGGGCCTGCTCGGCCGACTCCACGTTCGGCACGATGACGCCATCGCAGCCGAGGTCGAGCGCCCGGCCGATGTCGGCCGGATTGGCGTGCCGCACCCTGGCGACAGGCGCCGCACCCGCCAGCCGGATGGCGGCGGTCATGCCGGGAAGATCATGCTCGGTCGCCTGGCCATGCTGCAGATCGATCGCGACGTAGTCCAGCCCCGTTGCCGCGATCACGCCTGCGCTTATCGGACTGGCAACCGCCAGCCAGCCGCCATATACCGTCTCGCCCGCCCGGACCCGGTCGGCAAAAGGGGTGTTCGTCACCACACCAGCCAAGCACAGGCCGGGCCGGCCTTCAGCCGCAGGCCGCCCGACTCCGGCCAACAGCAGGCCGGGTCAACTGGCGCCGGTCAGGCTCAGAGCGGCAACCGCGGCCGCCATCGCGAGCGGGACCGCCAGCACACCGAGCCTGCTGGCCCTGGCGAGCGACGGGCGAGCTCCCGCGTCCTTGGCCGAGCGCAGCCACAGCAGCCATGCAAGCGACCCGGTCACGCACAGGTTCGGTCCGAGATTCAGCCCGATCAGCAGGGCGAACGGGTGGGCCGGCGTACGGGCAGCCAGCATGCTGGCGGCGGGCAGGTTGTTCACCACGACAGTAGCCAGGCCCGCGAATCCCGCGGTCGCCCAGCTGGACAGGTGAGACAGCAGCACCGCCGGGCCGGACCAGGCCCGACCGAGCGCGCCCAGGGCGACCGCGGCTCCGAACAGGCCCGCCAGCACAGGGACGCCGAGCACGTCCCAGGCCCGGCCTGCCGCCAGCCTGCCGCGGACTATCCGGATGCCGACGGTGATGACCCCGACCGCGAAGACCGGCAGCGCCGAGGAACGCACCGTTATAACCAGCACTGTGGCCGAGACGATCGCGATTAGGCCCAGACCGAGCGGAGGCCGGACCTGCTCGCCGGGCTCGGCCGGCTCCCCGCGCAGCGACCGCCGCTCGCACCCGGCCACCACGGCGGCGGTGACCAGGATCGAGGCCAGCCACGGCAGCCACATCCGGGCCGCGAACTGACTGCCGGTCAGAGGCAGGTGGCCAAGCACTATCAGGTTCGTCAGGTTCGAGCCGGGCAGCAGCAGCGACGCCGCGTTGGACAGCAGCAGGCAGCCATAGAGCAGCGCGGGCTCGCCACCCCTGCGGCTGCGGGCGGTGTGCACCAGCACTGGGGTCAGAAAGGCAACGGAGGTGTCCAGGTTCAGCGTGGCGGTGACCGCGCTGACGAGCACGACCGCCCCGGCGAACAGCACCGCACCGCTTCGCGCCACCGCGGCCAGCCGCTGGCCCGCGGCCTCGAACAGCCCGTCGTCGTCGGCCACCAGGCCGATCAGAAGCAGTCCGGCCACGAGCACGAACGGCGACCAGTCCTGGCGGGCAGCGGCCGCCGCGTCCGAGGGGCGGACGGCGGCGGCAACGACCGCGGCAGCGATGCCGCTCGCGGCCAGCAGCCAGCTCAGCGGCCGGGCCCGGATTTCCTTGATGATCAGCGGAACTCCCGATCGCTACCTGCTGCTACCCCGGCCCATTGTGTCCGGGTAGGCCTGGACGGCGCCGGTGCATGCGCGGCTGACCAGCACGGACAGCCCGGCGTAGGGCTGAAACTAGCCGAGGCGAGCGAGCGCTGTCTCGATCCGGCGCAGCGTCTCGTCCCGGCCGAGCACCTGCAGCGACTCGAAGAGCGGCAATCCGACTGTCCGGCCGGTGACCGCAACCCGAACCGGTGCCTGGGCCTTGCCGAGCGACAGGCCGAAAGACGTGCCGACTTCCTCAAGCCGCGCACGCAGGTGGTCGGCCTCCCACAGCGCCTTGGCGTAGGTGGCGAGTACCGCGGCCAGCAGGTCTGCGGCTGGCTCCTTCATCGCCTTGGCCCACGACGCCTCGTCCATGGCGGGCTCAGGCAGGAACGCGAAGTCCACCATTGAGGTGATGTCCGCCAGCAGCGCGACCCTGGTCTGGGCCAGCGGAGCAAGGGCCGCGAACACGGCCGGGTCAAACCGGTCAGCCGGCCAGGGTGCCCGCTCGGGCGCGAGCCACGGCTGGCAGGCCGCGATGAACTCGTTTAGCGGCATGGCGCGGATGTACTCGCCGTTGAAGGCTCGCAGTTTCTTCACGTCGAAGTACGCGGGGGCGGGGTTCACGTCCTCGATCCGGAACTGCGCCACCATCTCGTCGAACGGCATGATCTCCCGGTCACCCTTCGGCCCCCAGCCCAGCAGCATCAGGTAGTTCCGCATGGCGGCGGCCAGGTAACCCTCGTCCCTGAAGTCTTCGAGCGCGAGCCTGTCCCTGCGCTTGGACAGCTTCTGCCGCTTCTCGTTCACAAGTATCGGCAGGTGCCCCCAGGCCGGCGGCTCATGCCCGAGCGCCTCCCAGAGCAGCTGCTGCTTGGGCGCGTTCGACAGGTGCTCCTCACTGCGCAGCACGTGCGTGATCCGCTGGTCCATGTCGTCCACCACGTTCGCAAGCAGGAAGAGCACGGAACCGTCGGCGCGGGCCAGCACGAAGTCCTCGATCACAGAGTTCTCGAACACCGTCTTGCCGCGGACGAGGTCGTCGACCACGGTGGCACCGTCATCCGGGGTGCGGAACCGCAGCGCCCGGCCCGGTCCTGGGCCCAGGCCACGATCTCGGCAAAAGCCGTCGTAACCGCGGTGCTGATCGCCCGTCCTGGCGATGACGTCGTCGCGGGTGCAGTCGCAGTAATAGGCGTCGCCCGCTTCGTACAGCCGCCCGGCCGCCGCGGTGTGGTCAGCCAGGTTGTCCGACTGGTGGAATGGGCCTTCATACTGGCTGCTGTCGATGCCCAGCCACGCCATCGCGCTGATAATGCCATCGGTCCACTCGGGCCGGTTGCGGGCCGCATCGGTGTCCTCGATTCGCAGCACCAATGCTCCGCGGTTACGCAGCGCGACCGCCCAGTTGTACAGGACAGACCGAGCGCTCCCCACATGGAACATCCCAGTAGGCGACGGCGCGAACCGCACCCGGACGTCAGGTCCCCAGCTAGTTACCACGGCACGTGAGTCTAGTCGAGCGCCCGTCGGTGGTCCGGTCCCCGCCCGCCGCGGGCCTGCCAGCGTCGGCCTGGCGCTGCCAGCATGACGACCGGCACGAGCGCGAGCGAGGCCATCGCCCAGGTCAGGCCGAAGTGCTGCGCGAGCAAGCCGACCACGAGCGGGCCAATCCCGCCCGCCAGCCCGGCCGCGCTGCTGAGCGACACTGCCAGCCCGCTGCGGCCCGGCAAGCTGCGGAACAGCCCGGCCTGCAGCACCGGGTACCACGGCGCAGTGGCGATGCTCAGCGCCGCAAGCAGCACCAGCTTCGGCGCCAGGCCCGGCACCAGCAGGAAGGCCGGGTACAGCAGGCCGGCGGCCAGTACGCTCACGCGCAGCAGTGCCCGCTCCTGGCACCGCTCCAGCAAGGGAATCAGCAGCGCGCCGCCGGCCAGGCCCGAGGCGAGGCGAACGGCCACGCCGAGCGCGGCGACCGCAGCCGACACGTGCACCGCACTCACCAGGTACAAAGCGAGGAAGGCGCTGAACACGTCCAGTAGCAGGTCCGCCACCTGCAGGAGCACCAGCCAGCGGAACGCGCCGGCCCGCGCGCTGATCTGGATCGCCGTGCGCAGGCCTGGCCAGCCGTCGTCCTTGGTGTCGTCAGTCTGCCCCGTTCCCTCCGCTGCGCGGCCGGCTGCCGCGACGGCCAGCCAGCTGATCGCGCCGCCGACCGCAACGAGCACGAAGGCCAGCCGCCAGCTCCCGCCGGCCCCGAGCACCGCAGCTACCAGCAGTGGACCGAGCACTGCCCCCACGGAGCCTGCCAGCGTCCAGCGGGCCATCAGCTGGGCCCGGCGGTCGGGGCCGGCATCCAGCAGCGCGGACTGGGTCAGGGTCACGAACGCACCCGACGCCGGGAAGAACACGACCAGCGCCGCGAGCAGAACGGGGAAAGTGCGCGCCAGGCCGGCCGCCAGGACGGCGCCGATAAAGACCACGCCGCCCGTCAGCACGACCCGGCGCCTGCGCCTGCCTGACCCGCTCAGCACACCGACCGGCAGCTCGATGAGGCTGCCGGCGATCACGGGGACCGCCGCCAGCAGGCCAACCTGCACGTAACTCAGCCCAAGATCATGGCGGATCAGTGGCATCGCCGCGCTCTTGGTGCCGTCGAAGAGTTCGTCAACAAGCTCTACGGCAAGGGCAGCAAGCAGCCCGGCCAGCACCGGGCCCGATTTCAGTCCTGCGGCATTCATGCTTCGTCCTTCGCGTCGTCTGGCCTGGTCCTGGATCCAGACGAGAAGGCGGAGCGCGAGCCGCTAGCTCAGGTCACAGTCAAGGGAAACCCATGGGGCTGATGATAGCCGCCGCGAATTCGGCAGCCGCGAGCGGAACCAAGCACGCGGCTCTACTGGTGGCGCATCCACAGGTTGGTCTCGGCGTAACTGCCGCGATCGTGCTCCCTGTCGATCTCGACCAGGTCGAGCGCATCGGGGACGACGTAGCTGCCCGACGACGGGAACGCCATAGCCGCCCATTCCTCCCACTCGGCGACGGTGCCTGTGATGACCATCGAGCGCGGGGCGGGACCGAGGATCGTCGCGCCCAGTCGCTGATGCGTGCGGATCCACGGGTCGATGTGCAGGCCGTCCCCCCTGCTCCAGGCGGAGAACGTGTCCATCGGCGTCAGCGGGTAGCGCGTCTTGAGCGAGGGCCGGACGGGCGCAATGACGCGGTCAAGCCCGAAGTCCGCGGCGCGCTGGCGCAGCGCGGTCAGCGCGTGGCCGGCCAGCCCAGCGCCCTGGCGGTCGCGGCGCACTGCGGCAGCCATGATGGACAGCGTGTCTGGCTGCACCGAGTTCTCGTGACCGGTGACCGCGGCTGCCAGCGCTCCGTCGTACCCGCCGTCGGGCAGCCCGGCAGCGGTGCCGTCCCAGCGCAGTGGCACGCCCCAGCCGCCCGCCACGACCTTGCCGTCGTCCAGCAGCATTACGTCGTAGCGCGGGAAATAGGTCTCGACCCTGCCGATGAACTCCGCCGCGATCGGGTCGTGGAAAATGAACTCGGGCCAGTTCTGCCGGAACGCAGCCCTGGCCTCATCATCCAGATCGTGCCGCTTCGACGTCGTCACGACCTCAAGGTCACTCACTGCAGTCTCCCGGCCAGCGGGTCGTCAAGTCCAGCCGGCCACTTTACCCAGGTCTGGCCGGTATCGCGCGGCAATAAATGTCAGCTGCCAGCTTCAAGCTGCGGCGTCTCTGGCGAGCTGGCGATCTGCGCCTTGAGCGCAGCTAGCTCCTTGTCGACCTCGCCGGCTTGGCCAGCCTCGTCGAGCTCCTTCTGGATGTCGTCGGTGTCGCCGCCTACGTCCTCCAGCACGCCTGACTGCAGGAGCTCGTCCATGGCTCCGGCCCTAGCCTGCATGTTCGCGATCTTGTCCTGGGCACGCTGCAGCGCAGCGCCGGTGTCGCCGAAGCTCTTGGAGATGCCTGCGGCCTCCTCGTTGACCGAAGCGCTCGCCTGCGCGGCGGTGTACTGCGCCTTCATCACTTCCTTCTGGGAGCGGAAGGTGTTGACGCGCTGCTGGAGCTGACTCAGGGTCTGCTCGAGCTTCTGCTCCTGCTCGGTGAGCTCCTGGTGCTGCGGCTCCATCTGGTCGATCTGCTGCTGCGCCGTCGCCTTGCGCGCCAGCGCTTCCCTGGCCAGATCCTCCTTGCCCTGCGCCAGCGCGGCCTTGGCCTGGTCGTTCAGGTGGTTTGCCGACTGCTGCAGCTGCTGCTCCTGAAGCTCGATCCGCTTGCGCGAGGCCGCGATGTCCACCAGCGCCTGGCGCACCTTGGTGATGTGGTCGAGCATCTGCTCGTAGGAGTAATCGAGCATCTCGTTCGGGTTCTCGGCGGCGTCGATTGCCTTGTTTGCCTTCGCGGCTACGACGTCGTGCGCGCGCTGGAAAAGGGACATATTCGATGTGCTCCTTGGTCGACGTTGGGCGGAGCTGCGGCTGCTCACAGGCTACCGCCCTGATATCGGAACGGGCTTGTCCGCCCAGCACGCAGGCCGCCAGGCCAGCGCCGGTCAGGGCGGGCGTGCGCCAGCAAGGCGTTGCTCGACAGGGACGGTTCCTGATCGCCGGCGCCGGGCGGAGCAGCTGGCATGCGGTAGCGTGGCCGCGGCCGTCATGCCGGGCGGCCTCGGAAGGGAGAGCCGCAGCGTGCCGCGATATCGCAGGGTAGTCGTTAAGCTCAGCGGCGAGGCGCTGGCAGGTTCGGGCGGCACCGGGGTCGACCCGGAGGCCCTGGCCAGGGTGGCTGACGAGGTGCTGTCGCTGCACGACCTTGGCGTGCAGGTGGCCGTCGTGGTGGGAGGCGGCAATTACTTCCGCGGCCGGATGGCCGAGGGCTGGGGCATCAGCAGGGCCGAGGCGGACAACATCGGCATGCTCGGCACCGTCATGAACGCGCTCATGCTCCGCGGCGCGCTCACCGCGCGTACCGACAATGACGTCCGGGTCATGACCGCAATGCCGATGCAGAGCGTGGCCGAGCCGTTCATCCGGCTGCGGGCCGTCCGGCACCTGGAGCAAGGCCTCATCGTGCTGCTGGCAGGCGGCATTGGCCAGCCCTACGTCACTACCGACTACCCCGCCGTCCAGCGCGCGCTGGAACTGGACGCTGACGCCTTGCTAGTCGCCAAGCGTGGGGTTGACGGGGTCTACGACAGCGACCCGAAGGTCAACCCGGACGCGGTGCGGTTTACCGAGCTGACCTACGCCGAGGCGCTGGCCGGTGGCGTCCAGGTCATGGATACCAGTGCGTTCGTACTCGCCAACGAGCAGTCCCTGATCATGCATGTGTTCGACGTGGCCGCGACCGGCGTCATGCGCGAGATCTGCGAGGGCGTCGAACTGGGCACCCGCATCACCGTGTAGTGCTTTGGGGCGGGGCTGCCAGCTGGCGGCGGCCTGGCTGCCTGTGGCTGGCGACCGCCTGTGGCTGGGACCGCCCGTGGCTAGCGGCGCTGCAGCCGCACGTCCAGCGAGTCGCGCATCGCGTCGCCGATCATGTTGAACGCGATGATCGTGACGATCAGGATGATTGCGGGCGGATAGACGAGCCACCAGTAACCGTCATACAGGTAGTTCAGTCCGCCGCTGAGCATGCTGCCCCAGTCCGCCTCCGGCGGCGGCAAGCCCAGGCCGAGAAAGCTCAGCGCGGACAGACCAAGGATGGAGTCCGAGACCGTGAAGGTCGCGCTGACTACGACTACCCCGATCGAGTTCCGTAGCATGTGCCGGTTCATGATGCGCCACGTGGATCCGCCCATCATCCGCGACGCCATCACAAAGTCCCTGACCTTCAGCGCGAGTACCTCCCCACGTACCAGCCGGGATAGCCCGAGCCAGGAAAACGCCGACAGCAGAATGATGATCATGAGCAGGTTCGGGGTGACGATGTTTACCAGGATCAGCAGCAGTACCAGGACCGGCACCGCGAGCAGCACGTCGACAAACCGCATCATGACGGCGTCAATCCAGCCCGGCACGAGGCCCGAGACCGCGCCGTACAAGGTGCCGACGACCGTGGTAGCGATGGCCACAGCGAATCCAAGTTCGAGCGAGGACTGGCCGCCGAGCATCAGGCGGCCGAGGACGTCGTAGCCGGACTGGTCAGTGCCGAGCGGATGGCCACCGACGCCAGGGTGCAGGAACTCGTTGTTGAGGTTAAGGCCGGAGAGTCCCTGACTCGTGCGGTAGACCAGCGGCCCGACGAACGAGAACAGCGCGATCGCCACTACGAGCCCGACGCCGGCGATTGCCTGCCGGTTGCGGATGAACGTTGCCAGGGTCAGCCTGCCGCCGGCCTGGACCTCCCCGCCGGTGTCGAGCGCGATCCCCTGCTCTTCGAAGACCTCTGCCGCTGGGCTGTCTGCTGCGCTAGTCGCCATATCGAATCTTCGGATCTAGGACGCCGTAGGCGACGTCGGCTGCCAGGTTTCCGGCGACTGTCGCAACGCCAATGATGACCTCGCTGGCCATCATGATCGGGAAGTCGTGGTTGACCGCAGCCCCATAGAAGAGCAAGCCAAGGCCGGGATAGTTGAAGAGGTACTCGGTGATGACCGCACCGACCACCAGCCCTGGCAGCGAGAGACCGAGCAGGGTGATGGTCGGCAGGGCCGAGTTGCGCAGCACGTGCCTGGACAGCACCAGGCGCTGCGGCAGGCCCTTGGCTCGGGCCATCCGGATGTAGTCCTGCGCGAGAGTGTCGATCGCGGACGAGCGCATGAACCGGCTGAAACTCGCGATGCTGGTAGTGGTGAGAACTGCCACCGGCAGGATCAGCGCCTTGGGCTCGGCCAGGATGCCGATGAGGCTGAGGGAGGAGTTCTGCGTCTGCTCGAAGCCCGGCGGCAGCCAGTGCAACTGGATGGCGAACAGCGCGATCAGCAGGACGCCGAAGAAGAAGTCCGGCATCGAGTAGAGCACGAAGGAAGTGCTGGTGAGCAGGTTGTCCGTCACGCTGTTGCGGCGCACGGCCTGGTAGATGCCCATCGGCAGGGCGATGAGCACAGACAGCACCGAGGAGATCCCGACCAGGAATATGTCGGAAGGGAGCCGCTGGGCGATCAGCGTCGACACCGGCTCCTGGTAGAAGTACGAGATGCCGAAGTTGCCGTGCAGCAGATGGTCGACGTAACTGAGGAACTGCCTCGGCAGCGACTCGTTCAGCCCGTAGGTGGCGTTGAAAGCCTCGACCCTGCTCGGTGTCGCCTTGGCGCCGAGGTATGCCTTGGCCGCGCTGCCAGGCTCCAGGTGGATCATGATGAACGTCATGATCATGACGCCCACCACGACTATTAGAGCCTGGCCGACGCGGCGGACCAGGTATCCCGTCATGACTTGGTGTAGTACCAGACTTCGGGGTTGAGCCCGGCCGAGAACGGGTTAAGTGGCGCGAAGCCCTGCAGGTTGCTCTTGTACACCCAGATCGTCGAAGGGTCGGGGATCCAGAGGTAGGGCAGCTGCTGGTCGGTGTAGTTCTCGTAGCTGAAGAACACCGAGGTGCTGGCGCCGTACTCGGTCTGGTTGATGAGGTTGTCTTCCTCCGTAGTTGAGTATCCGCCGGAGTTGTCGTAGCCATCGGTGTTGAACAGCCCCTCGCCCGCCGGGTACAGCTCGTACGGGTCATATCCGAAGTCGATCAGCTGCCAGCCGCAGGTGGACGCCGGGTGCGACGTGGCCCAGCAGTTCCCCATGGTCGATATCAGCGAGTTGAACGGCTCCGACTTGAGCGTCATCTTCACCCCCGCCTGCGCCTCCGTGGCCTGGATCGCGGCGTTCTGCTCGTCCGTGTCGGCCGTCCCTGATGAGTACCCGAACTGGAAGTTCAGCTGCTCGCCCGCGGTGATGCCTGCGCCGCAGTCCGCCGGGCCGGTGCCGGGACGCTGGCAGCTGGAAATGCCGTCCGGCACCACCTTCCAGCCGTGTGCCTTGAGCAGCGAGATGGCCTTGGACGGCGAGTACGGGTACGGACCGCCTGCCTTCTCCAGCGGAGAAACCCATGGGCCGCCGGCCAGGACCGAGATCGGGCCGTTGCCAGGGTCGGCGTAGCCGGCGTACACCTTCGAGACGATCTGCGGTCGGTTGATCAGGTCCTCGAGCGCCTGCCTGATGTACAGCTGGCGCAGCATCGGCCCGACTGTCGGGTTCCACAGATTCGGCTGGATCTCGGCCACGCCGGGGATGGCCTGGCTGGCCACGGAGTAGCCCTCGGCCTTCAGCGCACCGACCTGGGCGAGGTCGTTCAGCGGCAGGTAGCCGACATCGAGCGAGCCGCCGGCCCGCAGCGCGTCAAGCTCCGCCGTGTCGGTCGTGTACGGGACGAAGTTGACCTTGGCCAGCACCGGCTTGTCCTGGCCCGAGTAGTTCTTGTTCGGCACCTGGCTGTAGTAGCCGTTGTTGGTGAAGGAAGCCAGCTGCCACGGCCCGTCCACTACCTTCCACAGCGGGTTGGTGGCGAACGAGCTCAGCTGCCCGCCTTCCTTCTGCAGGAAGGCGTAGACGGCCTTGGCCCCGGCAGTGTTCTCGTCGTAGTTCCCGACCTTGCCGGTCATGGACGTCTTGTCCCAGGCGTGCTGAGGCAGCAGCGGGATCAGGCTGAGCACGTCGTCGCTATAGAACGCCGGGTTGTACGAGCGGTCGAGGTTAATCACCGCGGTGCTGGCGTTGGGCGTCTTCACGCTCGCCACGTTGTCGGGGAACAGGCCCTGAACGTAGCTGCTCCAATTCGAGCGATTTGCCTTCAGCAGGTTGTAGACAAAGCTGAAGTCCCGGCTGGTGACCGGCGCGCCGTCCGACCACTTCCACGGCTTGAGCACGATCGTGATCGTCTTGTCGTTGTTGCTATAGGTGATCGAGCTCGCCGGGCTCTCCTGCGGGTTCGCGATCGACTGCGAGCCGTCACCCGAGTAGACCAGGTACGGCCACATGCCCAGGTCAAGGTTGAAGTTGTAGCCGTTCTCGTTGGTAGCCGGCGCGAGCGGGAAGATGAAGTTCGGCGTCGCCCCAGGGGACTGGGCGATATTGACGATGCCGCCAGCTTCCTTCGGGCCCGCTGCGGCAGTGCTGCCGTTACCGATGGGGCCCGACGCACCACCGCCGCCGCAGGCTGCCAGCACCAGGCTCATGGTCGCGACGGCCGCGCCGGCCGCCAGGTAGCGGTTGATTCGCATGCCCGGAGTTCTCCTTCGAGGTCCGACTGTGCACGGGTAGTAACATCTAACCTACTGATCGAGTAGAGATAAGACATTACCCGACAGTCTGTACTGCTGAACGACAAGTTAGCCAGCGGCTTGGTTGCGGTTTGACCGAACTACGTGTTCAGACGCCGAATCGTGTCCTCTGCGTTATTTGGTCGGGCCAGAAGCGGCTGTTTTGCCGCGGCGCGCAACGCTGCGTACCGACGGGAGAGCGATGCGTCACAGCCGCATCGCCACACATCGCAGATCCTGATCTCCCGGCCACGAACAGTGAGCAAGCAGCATGTCCCGGGCGGGGGATCGCGGCCTGACCACCCCGGCCTGAGCCAGGAAAAAGCTACGCCGCAGGCCGGCCTGGCGTCCTGGCGGCTCGAGTTCGGGGCGCCGGCGTTCCGGCTAGTAACCGCGTAATTGGGCCTGCGCGCTAACGGGGCGGCGGCTTCAGCGGGCTCCGGTGCGACCGCCGGCTTCCCGGAATCTGCTGACGGGGCGAGATGCGACATCCTGGTTCACCCGGAGCCTGCCACCATCGGGCCCTGTTACCGGGTCCGCCAACGGAGCCGGAATCGCCTGCGGCCGCGCATGGCTCGCCGCGGGGACTCGGGCATCAGGCCTGGACGGGCGTGACCCGTTATCCACCAATAGCCGGGGCCGCTGTTGCCCTCCGGGTCAACCGCGGTAGGCAGTCCAACTCTGATCGTGAGGCTCATGAAGCCCATCGCGACCTCCGTCCGCGCATCCAGACAGCCGGCCCCGCCGCCTATAACCGACCATAGTCGGCCATCGGGCAGAGTCAATCACGGTCAGGCCTCAGATCGAGCACGCCCTATGTAGAGGTTGAGGGCCCATTTTGGGCTAGCCGCCTGCCATCGCTCCCACGATCAGGAACGGCTCCGCGCCACTGCTGACCTGCGCGGGCAGCGGGAGGTCGGGCAGTTCGTGCGACAGGTCCTCCTGGCAGGCGAAGAACCTGATGAACGGCCGTCGCTTCTTGGTGACGTGATCGCGGATGGTGCCGCGCAGCATCGGATAGCTGGCCTCCAGCGCGTCGAGCACCGCGCTTAGCGTGACCTCGCCAGGGATCGACAGCTCCACCTCGCCGTCGACGCGGGCAAGCACCCGCAGATGCGAGGGCAGGACCACTCTGATCATGGCAGGGTCTGCACCTCGACTGACAGCACAGCGGGCAGGTCACGTACGATTGGCGCCCACGAGTCGCCGGCATCGTTCGATGCGTAGACCTGGCCACCGGTCGTTCCGAAATAAATGCCGCAGGAATCGAGCGAGTCGACTGCCATGGCATCGCGGAGCACGTTCACGTAGCAGTGCTCTTGCGGCAGGCCCCTGGTGAGCGGCTCCCAGTCATCCCCGCCGGTCCGGCTCCGGTAGACGCGCAGCTTGCCGTCGGGCGGAAAGTGCTCCGCATCACTGGTGATCGGGACCACGTACACGGTGTCCGGTTCGTGTGCGTGCACGTCGATGGGGAAGCCGAAGTCGGTCGGCAGATTGCCGCTGACCTCACGCCAGGACTCCCCGGCGTCGTCGCTGCGCATGACATCCCAGTGCTTTTGCATGTAGAGCACTTCAGGACGGGACGGGTGCATCGCGATCCGGTGCACGCAGTGGCCCACCTCCGCGTTTGGGTCGGGGATCCCTTCTGAGTGCAGGCCGCGATTCACTGGCCGCCAGGTCGCGCCCGCGTCGTCAGAGCGGAACGCGCCTGCGGCCGAGATAGCCGCGAACATCCGGTCGGGCGCGACCGGGTCGAGGATGATCGTGTGCAGGCACATCCCGCCGGCTCCTGGCTGCCAGGACGCCCCCGAGTCCTGGCAGCGCAGGCCCGGCAGTTCCTGCCACCGCCGACCGCCGTCGGTCGATTTGAACAGGCCAGCGTCCTCCACGCCCGCGTAGACCGTGTCGGGATCACCGAGCGACGGCTCCAGGTGCCAGACGCGGGCGAATTCCCACGGGTGCGGCGTGCCGTCGTACCACTGGTGCGTACCGGGCACGCCGTCATAGCCGAATTCGTTGCCGACCGGCTGCCAGCTCTTGCCGCCGTTGTCTGACCGCTGGATCACCTGGCCTGACCAGCCACTGGACTGAGATGCGTACAACCGGTCCTGGTCGGCGGGCGATCCCTTGACGTGGTAGATCTCCCAGCCGCCGAAGTGCGGCCCGCCGATGTCCCACTGCTCACGCTTGCCGTCGGAGCTCAGCACGAACGCGCCCTTGCGCGTGCCGACCAGGACCCGTACGCCGCTCATCCGCACTCCTCATGTCCTCGTCCCTGAGGGCCAGGCACGCTGTCCGGCGCTGTCCCTATCGCGGCGCTGGCCGTCCGGTCTCGCGGCCATGTGCCACCGTCATTCACGCTATCGATGAGTTCTGACGTTCCCGGCGCCGAAACTCATCGGTGCTTCCTGGCTGGCATTATGGCCGGGTGGAAGTGTCCGCTGATTTCTCGGTCATTCCTGCGACCGAGCGTGCAGCCGTGATCAAGCAGATCCGCGACGCGATGGATGCTGCAGACTTGGCCGGGCGCTACCCGCGGCTGACTGTGGAGCGCCCCTGGTCCAAGCACAATCCCATGCTGGAAGGCGAGTTTGCGTCGCCGGCGGCGATCGGCTGGTATCTCGAGCGGGAGCTTAGCCACCTGGCAGCGGTAGGTGCGCGGATCTCGGTTTCCCCCGGCCGAAGGGCGCTAGACCTGCGCGATCCCGAGATCGGGCCGGCCGTGGACGAGACCCGCTGGGACCTGCGGCGCAAGAAGCTGTTCCTGTTCGGCCCGGAGCGGATGGCGCTGTCGATCGACCGGCTCAACCACTACACGGGAACGGCCGCCGAGGACTTCCAGCGCTACGTGTTGCTGACGAACTATTCCTGGCATGTCGACGAATTCCTGGCCGCGCTGCCCGGCGCCAAGGGCCCCGACTCCGACGGCCGCCAGATGCCGGCCTGGCATCACATGCTGCCCGGCCGGGCCGGAGTGACCATGGTGAACATCGGCGTTGGCCCGTCCAACGCCAAGACGATCACCGACCACCTGGCCGTACTCCGTCCTGATCTGGTGCTGATGATCGGGCATTGCGGCGGTCTTCGCAATCACCAGGAGATCGGCGATCTTGTCCTGGCTACCGCCTATATGCGCGACGACCGCGTCCTGGACGACGTGCTTCCGCTGAGCATTCCGGTCGTCTCCAACCACACCCTGAACACGCTGCTGCTTGACCAGATCACAGCGCGCGACCTGCGCTGCCGGATGGGCATCGTCTTCACCACCGCGAACCGGAACTGGGAACTGCAGCTCACATCGGTGACCGAGCGGCTGCAGTTGTCCCGCGCTGTCGCGGTGGACATGGAGTCGGCGACCGTCGCCGCGAACGGATTCCGCTACCGCGTGCCTACCGCTACGCTCCTCGCGGTCAGCGACAAGCCGCTGCATGGCCGCCCCAAGCTGAGCCTGGACGCGCAGGCTTTCTACGCGGCCACCCGCCGCCAGCACGTCGAGATCGCCATCTCCCTGGCGGAGCAGGTCAGGCAGCTTTACCCCGGTGGCCTGCCGACGGCTGACATCCGCTCGGCCGATGAGCCGCTGCTAGGCCTCAGCGAGCCTGGCGACCAGTAAGCCTGGCTGTCCCGTTCCGCGATGCCGACCCTAATTCGGGGCGCTGGGAGTGCCTCCCCTGGGGGCTGGGAGCGACTGGCTCACCTGGCCATGGAGTGAATCTTGTCCACCATGATCGTCAGGATAACCCGCACCTGGTCGCGGCCTCCGTACCACGGATAGGGGCCGCCCAGATAACGCTGGGATAGGGCCTCGATATGTTCAGCTCCGCCCTCGGTGGTGACGCTCACGACCCGACCGCGGATCCCGTAATAGCGGACGGGGTCGGCTGCATCGCACACGGCGACGGCGACGCGTGGGTCTCGCTCGACGTTCCTTACCTTCTGGTGATTCTGGACGGTGTTGATGATCACGTGCTCGCCGTCAGTATCGACCCAGGTCTCGGTTATCTGCGGGGAGCCGTCGGGCATCAGCGTAGTGACGAAGCACAGGCTGGGCTTTCGCATCAGTACCGTGAGGCCCTTGGGCAGTTTCATCTCACCATCGCTATCTCGACTGATAGGACCGAGCGCCAAGAGACGCCAGATTATCGATAATGCCCACCACCATGAGCGCTTGAACTGGCCGGCGGGTCTGCACCGTGAGGTGGCTAAGGTCCCCAGGCCGATGTCGGTACCCGTCAATAAGGTCGGGGCTATGACCGACACGACAGCAGGGAACATGACACAAGGGCGAGTCGTGCGCGGGGCGATACTCGCCGAGAGCCTCGCGCCCGGCACCGTGCTCGACGGTGACGGCATGCGGATTATCCGCCTGAGTCGCTACGAGGTCAGCGACGCAGCCGAGTTCCAGCCCTCGGTCTGGACCGCGATTGACTTCGAGTTGAACGAGGAAGGCGCGCCGGCACTCGCCGACCAGCTGGCGGCTTCCCTCCTCGCGCCCGGCTGGTACGTGAACTGGAACAGCGAGGCCGAGGCCACCGTCGTGTTCCCCCGCAAGATCTTTCGGTACCGGCGCGGTGACCTTGCCGCGCGCGCGGCAGCACAGGAGCACGGCCGACTGTGTGGAGTGCCCGAGCCGCAACTGGACTGGACGGACTAGCACCGGTCGCTGACAGCACTTCAGGACTGCGGGCTGCGCAGCGATCGTGATTGCCCGCGGGCCCTACATGGGCCATTTGGATCATGCGAAGATGATGCTGGCATGCGCATTCTGGTCACCGGGCACCGCGGGCACGTTGGTGCCCAGGTCGCCCGCCATCTGGCGAGCCTCGGCCATGAGGTCATCGGCTTCGACCGCGCCGACGGCGTTGATCTGCTGGATCTGGCCCAGGTCAGGCGGGCCACGGAGGGCTGTGCCGCGGTCGTGCACCTCGGGGCTCTTGCGCACGATACCGCGGGCAGCCCGGAGCAGATCATAGCCGTTAACGTGCTCGGCACCTGGCATGTGCTGCTGGCCGCGGAAGCCGCTGGGATCACGCGGGTGGTCCACTTCTCCAGCGCCCAGGTCTTCGGCATCGCGGAGGGCGAGCGGCTGCCCGATTACTTCCCGGTGGATGACGCGCACCCGCGCCGGGCGATGCGTGCCTATGGCCTGTCCAAGTGCCTGGCCGAGGATCTTTGCGCGGGCTTCACGGCGCGGACCGGGATCGCGAGTGTGTCGCTGCGCCCGGTGTGGGTCTGGGACCCTGGCCAGTATCAGCGGGTCGAGACGCGATGGCGCTGCGCGCCGAGGTCGGAGTGGGAGCCATTCTGGGAGTACGGCGCGTTCGTGGACGTGCGGGACGTCACCACAGCGGTCGAGCAGGCGCTCACGGTTCCGCTGGCCGGGCATCACCGGGCCCTGCTGTGCGCCGCCGACATCGCGGCGACCGCGCCCAGCCTCGCCGTCACCGCCCGGCTCGTACCGGCGATACCCGTCAAAGACCCTGCTGCTTACCGGGCGGATCCCTGGCGCGCACTTGTCGACTGCTCGGTAGCTGAGACCACCCTCGGCTGGCGGCCCAGCTACAGCTGGTCCCGGCGCGGGCGGGCCGAGAGCGGTTGAGGCGTTTCCTAGCAGGCGTTGGCCCGGCCCCGTGACGTCTGCTATCCCTGTACGCCTGCCGGGGCGCTACGGCAGGATGGCCAGATGCCACTATTCGCCCCTCCGGTCGCCGATGAGCGCGACGGACTGCTGTCCTTCCTCGCCCAGCAGCGCGACTCGCTGTGTGCCTGTGTTCTCGGGCTAACCGATGAGCAGGCACGCACCGCCCCGTCGGCAAGCGACCTGTCACTCGGCGGCCTGGTCAAGCACTCGGCCAGGACCGAGCGGCGGTGGGTGATCGCAGGCATCGCCGGGCAGCCGCTGCCCGGCCTATGGCCGATTGAGAACTGGCCGGATGACTTTCAGATGGGCCGCGACGAGACGCTGACGGGGCTGCTGAGTTACTACGCAGATACGGCGGCGCAGACCGAGCAGATCATCACGGAGGTAGCCGACCTAGGCCAGCCCCTAGCGGTGGACCCCGAGCAGTCGGTGCGTTGGGTGCTGCTGCACCTGATAAAGGAGACAGCGCGACATGCCGGCCACGCCGACATCATCCGCGAGACACTCGACGGCCAACGTGCCGGGCGGCTGACCGACGCCTACGATGCCGGGCGGGCGACCGACGCCTACTATGCCGGGCGGGCGAGCTCGGAGATCTAGCTCCGGCACATATCGCGCGATGATGTCCTCCTGACCGCCCCGGCGGCCTGGGCGGACGGCTAATCCGATGCTGGGCGGCGGATCACTCAGCCAGGACAGGAAAGGCGTCCCCGCGCCGCTTCTCGAGTCGCTGCCGGACCGCGGCCCGCCCGCGTTCTGGTGCCTTCGGGTCTTGGCAGAGCCGGCGCCAAGGGCGTGCAGCCCGCGAACAGCCAGGCTTGCGGGTGTGTGCTCGCAGCCACGCCGCCAGCGTGTTTACAGCTGTCCTAGCAGGGCGCCGATTTCCTTGTAGCTAGCGTGCACGCCCTCGGATTTCCCAAGCTGCCGGTGCTCTTCGAGCCGCAGGGTGCCCGCGTGAAGGACCTGGTAGAACCGCGCACGCTGCGCCGCGCTCGCTGTTGCCGGGAGCGTTCCGTAGGTGTCCCAGAAGGCGTCCCGTTCGGTGCCTGGCCGCTGGCCGCTCGGTAGATGCTCCAGTCCGCGGCCGGGTCGCCCCATGATGCCCGGTCGCAGTCACAGATGCCAGTGATCGCGGGTTCCGCGGCGCCGGGCGAGATCATGATGTTTGCTGTCCACAAGTCGCCATGCAGCAACCGTGGTTCGGTGATCCGCCCTGATTTGGATTGCGGTGTAAACGGCACCTGCCGATAGCGCGTCTCCTTCCTGAACAAAAGCTGATCCCCCGCCCTGAAAGCTCCGAACACGCATCGCGTCGCGTGCGGAGTCTGGTCAGCCGAGCTTGGCCAGAACTCTCGGGTTGCCGACCTTCGGAGGGGACAGCATGCGCTTGTGGGGCCGAGGCGTCTCTCATCATCGGATAGGCCGACTCGCCGCCGCGGCAGCCGCCGCAGCCGGCCTGACAGTCATGGCAGTCGCCCCGGCGCAGGCCGCGGGGACCGCGCGCCAGCAAGTCCCGCAGCCCTCCGGCCTGACCGGGAGCGCTCACGGCGGGAACGGCACGATCACCGTGGAACGCGGCGCTAGGGTGCGTCCGAGCGCTCCGGGTACGCATTTCCTGCGGCAAGCATCCTCGCCGGTACCCGCGGA
Organism: uncultured Actinomycetota bacterium; assembly: GCA_963719765.1. Taxonomy (GTDB): domain Bacteria; phylum Actinomycetota; class Actinomycetes; order Streptosporangiales; family Streptosporangiaceae; genus JAJYUU01. The sequence goes on along the minus strand of CAVRCW010000004.1, from coordinate 26,859 downwards.
TGCGTCGGGTGACCTGTCCACGGTCCTGTCCGAGACCGTGAACGGCGGCTACACCGCAGCCGGGACCGGCATGCGCAACCTGGGCTACGGCACGATCTCGATCACCGGCGTGCCCGCCGGGGCGACCGTGGTCTCGGCGACGCTGCTCTGGGATGTCCTCGGTGACGATGCCGATCCGACCTTCGCCGAGGGAACCTTCGACGGAACCGCGATCACCGGCACGGAGTGGGCGTCGGGCGCTACCCCGTGCTGGGACGCGGTGACCAGCAACTTCTCCTACGAGGCCGACGTCACCAGCCTCGTGAGCGGCAACGGTGACTACGCGCTGGCTGACTTCGCCTCCGGTGACACGAACGGACAGGACCCGTGGCTGGTCGGCACGGATCCGCCGATGCTCGAGGGCGCCAGCCTCGTCGTGGTGTACTCGCTCGCCTCGATGCCGTCGGCGAACATCCAGATCGGCGAGGGCGGCACGGAGACCGACTCGCTGAACGAAGCCGACGCCAGCATGGACGGGTTCACGGTGTCGGCGAATCCCGAGGTCACGACCACCTACATCGTGGGCGACGGCCAGGAGCCAGGCAACACGGCCGGATTCGACGGCGAGACGCTGCCGGACGTCAGCTTCCCCGGCGGCGACCCGCAGGCGGTGCCCAACTACTCCGAGGGCAACCTGTGGGACACCGTGACCACGGACGTCAGCTCGCTGGTCAGCACGGGCGACACGTCGGAGTCGATGTCCGTCACTGGCGACGAGGACTGCATCGTGTGGGTCGGGCAGGTGCTCGACGTGTCGACCGTGGCCGCGCCATCGTGCCTGGGACCGCAGGCCCTCGGCGCATACCTGGTCACGGCCGAGGACGGGTCATGCCTGGTCGACAACGCCGGCGTCTACACCGACACCGGGCCGGTGAACCTCAACGGCCTGACCATCACGCCGCTCTCGGGAATGGTGACGATCGACGACTCCAATCCTCCTGATCTGCTGCTGTCGGCAGATGATGCCACGGTGCAGGTTGGGTCTTTCACCGTCTACTCGGGGGCGATCCAGGCGATTGAACTGACCGGCAAGTTCAGCCTGAGTACGGACGATGCCGCGACGATCGGCGACCTCCCGCTCAACGGGGATATCGATCTTGACGTCTCCGGGACCGATGGCCTGACGGTTACCGGGAAGATCGGCCTGCCCGAGGACCTCGGCGGCACGTCCGCGGCCTTGTCGGTCACCATGGATGCCGCGAACGGCCTGACGCAGGTCGGGGCGTCGGTGAACAACTTCTTCATCCCGATTGGCAACCTCAAGGTCGGCCTCAAGGACTTCTCGCTGAGCTACGACCTCACCTCCGGCGCCTGGACCGGATCTCTGACGGTCGGCCTGCCAACACCCGCCGGGACCGAGGTCGAAGGCAGCGTGACGATCGTCAAAGCCCGGGTCACCGACTTCTCAGTCAAGGCGGATAACCTGAACAAGCCCCTCGGGCCCGACGGTGTCTTCCTGCAGGAGATCGGGGCCGCGCTCCACCTGAAGCCCCCGCCGTCCTCCATCACGGGCACCGCGGGCATCACAGCGGGCCCGCAGATCGACGACGTCGCAGCGATCACGGTCGACGGATCGATGGCGTACATCTTCAGCAGCCCCGGCGATTTCCGCCTGGCGGGCGACGTCAAGCTGCTGGACGGCACGGACTTCGAACAGACTCTGGCCGATGGCCAGTTTGATTACTACACCGATGGCCACGTCACCGTCGATGGCCATGCGAAGTTCGACCTGTCCGGGGGCGTGACGGATGACGCTTCGATGTCGGGCTGGGTTGACGGCACGTCAGCGTTCTCGCTCAGCGGCACGGGCAAGGTGAAGATCTTCGGTCTGCCACTAGCCGGCTCGAGCAGCGTGGTCTCTTCTGTCGGCATCGCGGCGTGCGGCCATCCATTCGCCGACACACGCGCGAACATCGGCTTCGGCTACCGCTGGGGCCACGGCGTCAGCGTACTGCACGGCTCATGTGATCTCGGGCCGTACACCGCCTCGCAGAGCCCGAACCTGCCGGCGAGTGATGCCAAGGCGGTCCGGATGACGCTCCCGTCGGGCCTGCCGGTCGCGAGCTTTGCGATCACTGGATCCGGTGGGTCCGCTCCGGCAGGCAAGCTGACCTCGCCCAGTGGCAAGAAGCTATCGATCAACCCGGCGAAGCCAGGCCTGTTCACCAAGGCAACCCCCGAGTACGGCCTGGCTGTCGACTCGGCCGCCGGCGTCGACTACGTCGTCGTTGCGGTGCCGGCCGGAGGGACGTGGACCTTCACGCCAGCGCGGGGCTCGGCGGTTAAGTCGGTGGCGACGGCGCAGGGCCTGCCCGCGCCGAAGATCTCCGCGAAGGTCACCGGCAAGGGCCTGGACCGCAAGCTCACCTGGCGGATCGCGCACGTGCCCGGCCAGAAGGTGACGTTCGTCGAGGAGGCCAAGGGCGTCGACCAGGTCCTGGCATCGAACCTGGCGGCCGGCTCAGGCCACCGGCCCTTCACGCCAGCGGACGGTCCGGCGGGCCTGCGCTCGATCGTCGCGGTCGTGACGCAAAACGGCCTGACCAGCGAGTCGGTGAAGGTGGCCAGCTACCGCGCTCCAGCCACCGAGACGCTGGCGGTCACGGTGCAGCATTCGGGGTCGGGCAGTGGCGTCATCAAGATCGCGCCGGGTGGAAGCTGCAAGGCGGCGTGCACGCTGTCGGAGCTGACTGGCGCGACCGTGAAGCTCACGCCGGTCCCTGCCCACGGGTCAGCATTCAGCTGGACGCAGGGCATCTGCACCGGCAGCGGCATCTGCACTATCAAGCTGACGCAGCTATTCGCGGTCACCGGCAGGTTCACCTCGTGACTCTGCCGGTGTAGTGCTCGCCGCCACGTGCGGCGAGGGGAGCACGGCCCGTTCCCTGCCGGGTCGTGCTCCCCGCCCAGGAACCGGGATGCTGGGTATCGCCGCCGGGCCCATCTTGCCCGCGGACTCTGCTCGGCCTCGATCGGCATTTCTGCAGTTTCGTGCCGCGAACCGTATATGCGAGTTCTTGGCCGCGTACCGGCTTGGGAACATGCAGCGGTAATAAGAAGCGTCGTTGTTCCAGCTGCCTTGCATCGCCGGCAAACTGGCCCGCGCGGGCCTCGAGAGGGGCGATAGCCATCACTCCGGATACCGCTCCGACCTTACTGCTGGCCATTAGCGGCCATCTGTGTCCAGCTTTCGGGTGCGGTCGATGTCGCGTGACCCTAAGCTACCGGGTCATGACCGCGACACAAAAGGTCACCACCAGCACCCGGAAGCTTTTAGGGCGGGTGCCGGCAAAGCCGTGTCGCAAGGCAACAGCCAGGTGCGGTCAGGTGGCGTTCCCAAGCGGCAGCTTTCCGTAACGGAACTTTGTATTTGGATAAAGGTCAAGTGCCACGCAAGAGCGTCTGCTCCGGGCGTAGAGCCCGGTACCGCGCTAACCCGCTTTAGTGCCGAAAAACCGATAGCAGGCTAACGAATGGCTTCGCCCCCCGCTAGCGTCACCGTTCAAGTAGCCGTACAGTCGCCATCGCGGCTGCTCCGTGACACGTTGTCCTCGTGCTTATCCGGCCGGCCCGATGTCACCGTGGTCGGAACGGTGGCCGAGCCCGACCGGATGCCCGCGCTCTGCGAGCTGCGCCTGCCGGATGTCGTGATCTTCGATGCCGGACGCCAGGTGGGCGAGATCTGCCGCCCGGTGGACAGGCTTATGAAGCGTTTCCCCGAGCTGAACGTGATCGTGACCTACCGGGAAGCGGACGAGGAAGATCTGTCGGCGGCGTGCCGGGCCGGCGTCGCATCTCTTGTACCCGAGTCGCACGGGCTGGAAGCCCTGCTGGCGGTGCTGCGGCGTAAACGCGGGCGGCACGCCCGGCCCAGCCCCAGCGGCATGACCAACCGTGAGCTCGAGGTCCTCATGCTGGCAGGCTCCGGGCACAGCGTGCCGGAGATGGCCGACCTACTCGGGATCAGCCCACGGACGATCGAGAACCTCAAGCGCCGCATTTACGCCAAGCTGGACGTGAATAGCGGCGCTCATGCTGTCTCCAGGGCAGCATCGCTCGGGATACTTGACCAGCGCGCCGCGCCGCCGACGAGGCACCGTGAGCCGCCCAGCGAGGACTTCCCGGTCCTGGCGGTCGTATCGGGCCAGGCCGGCCCGGCCCTTGACCACGTGGTTCGCAAACTGCTCGCCAGCGGGCAAGCGTTCGTCCTGCTGAGCGATCGCCGGCAAGTGGCCCAGGCACATTGGGCGCGCTGGCATCGCGGTCCGATCATCGCGGCTCTGGTGGATCCGGAACCGGCAGACTGGGAGATCACCGAGGATCTCGGCGTTCCGGCGATCCTGGTCCACAGCAAGCCGCTGGACTCTTCGGAGCTCGCCGACGCACTGGCCAGTGGCGCGAGCTCGCTGGTGCAGGCCGAGACCATAGAAGATCACTTCCTGTCCGTCCTGCGCATGGCCGGCCAGGGCTATCTCGTCGTGGACTCTAAGCCGATGCGGCCGCTGATCGGGGCGGTGCGAGCCCGGTGGGACCGGCAGTCGCCGGGCGGGACGGACCTGCCCGAGCTGACCGCACGGGAGTGCGACGTCCTCCGATCAGGTGCGCAGGGACGCTCGATCCGGCAGACCGCCCGGCTGCTCGGGATCGCGCCGAAGACCGTCGAGAACATCCAGACCCACCTTTTCCGCAAGCTCGGGGTGCGCAACCGGGCGGGGGCCGTCGCCGTGGCCAGCGCGCTCGGCCTGCTGCCAGTCACAAACCCGGCCGCCGGGCGGCTGCCACAAGAGGCTGCAGGCCCTGGCCAGGAAGGTCGGCCGACACGCCGTCCGTTTTGACCGCAGCTGCGAAGGCGGTTCCTGGCGGAGCCTGAGCTGATCCCGGGATTCGGTCCTGCGGACCGGAGTCTCTCCTCCGACTGGAAGCGACATCCTCTGGTCCCGTTCTGGAGCGATTATCTCTAGAACGAGCGTGCGCGGTTTTGCAGACCTGTCCCGTCGACCCATGATTACCCTGGACCGGCCGCTATCTCGCTGCATATGTTGCACAATGATCAACTCGCCCTGGGTCGGGCGGCACGCCGGCAAATGCGGCCAAGGAAGGCAACCAATCCGTCCGCCCGAGGATTGACCTAGTTGTGACAGAGCCACGAGAACGGGGCAGCCCGACGTGAGCGCGCGCCGCGACCAGGAGTTCACCGACTATGTAGCCGCCAAGCTAGGTTCCCTGCGGCGGCTCGCCTACCTGCTGTGCCAGGACGCCGATCATGTGGACGATCTTGTCCAGGCAGCCATTACCCGGCTCTACGTGCACTGGGGCCGGGCGAGCGCGGTCGATAACCTCGACGCCTACACCCGGACGATCCTGATCCGGGTATTTCTACGCGACCGGCAGTCTGGCTGGGCTACCAGGGTCAGCCTGAACGGCGAGCTCCCTGATGCCGCGAGCGTGGCGGCAGACCACGACAGCGCGATCGACGTGCGTGCGGCACTTGCAACGCTACCGCCGCGGCAGAGAGCCACGCTGGTGCTGCGCTTTTACTGCGACCTGACCGTCGAGCAGACAGCCCGGCTACTCGGCTGTTCGGCCGGCACTGTCAAAAGCCAGACCGCCAAGGGCCTTACGGCATTGCGCACGACCATCGGGCCCGCGGACGCCGTCCAGCCAGCCGCAATCGACGGGCTGCAGATGCGCCCACATACGAGCTTCGCCCATACGGAGGTGACGGATCATGGACGAGATCGGCGCCCGCGCTCTGTTTGATCAGCTGGCCGACGATGAACTGCCGCCGGTGCGAGTCAGTATCGGGATGGCCACGAGCCGCGGACGGCGCAGGCTGCGCTGGCGGCGGATCTACATGGCGGGCGGCGCTCCGCTAGCGGCGGCCGCCGCGGTGGCCGGCATCGTGGCTGTCGTGCCGCACGACGTGGGCAGCGGGTACGTCAGGACTGGCGGCGGCCGGACGGCGGCGCCAGAAGCCAGCTGGAGCATGACGCCGAAGGCCCCGGTGAGTCCGGTCAGGGTCTTCAACCCGATGCGGCCGTACGCCACCTTCGGCTGGCTGCCGCCCAGCTATTCGGCCAGCGGACACTTGCCGTCTGACCAGAACATGGGCACGGCGGACTTCCCTGACGGCATGACGACCGATGCCGATCAGCTGGTGGCGGTGGACACGGCCGGTCACGGTACACAGCTTGTGATGCTGAACGTCGGCGCGGAGGGCAACTGCAGACTGAAGGCGACCGGCCGTAAGCCGACGCTGAACTGCTACAACGGCATGGCCTTCATGACCCTGGCGGGCCCGGCACCGAAGATCGACAGCCTGCCAGCGTATTGGGATACTTCCGGCAATCTCGCCTGGGAGTACGCACCTGACAGCTGGGCCCAGCTCATTGTTCAGTTTTCCGGTCGGCCTGCGATCCCGCAGTCGGCCGCGGGCCGGGCCATCCTGCTGCGGATTGCGTCCGGAGCCCATTTCGGCGTCTCCGGCACGCGTCCGGTCTTCCCGTTCAGGCTGACCGGAGTGGCGGCAGGCTGGAGCGTGCTTCCGGATGGTCAGAGCGCCTACGGCATGCTGGACAACCGGCTGGTGTTCACTGGCATTAGCCTCGGGCCTGCCGCAGATCGAGATGCCTTGTCGGTCACGGTTCAGCCGACTGGCGAGCCGGACTCAGGCTGCCAACTGGAGGCGGGCGACTCGTATGTCACGGTCGATGGCGTCCGGGCGGTCCTCAGCTCGAGCGCACCAAATACAGGCAAGAACTACCAGTATCTCTGCGTCGGCGACGTGCGCGGGCTCCAGGTTCAGATCGGACTGGATCTGGTTGTCGAGGGCTCCGCTGACATACCGGTGCCGGGAGACTACGCCAGTGCGGTGGCGGTATTTGATCACTTGCGGTTGCTGGGGCCCAACCCGGCGAACTGGACGACCAGCCCGCTGCCCTAATAGGGGTGCGCAGACGGGCTATCAGCCGGCTGGCACACTTGTCGGCGGGGCGATAGCTGCTAATGGGTGGGCCCAACGTACCGGCATACGAACCAATTCGTGCTGGCCGAGGGCCCTGAGATCACCATCCGCCCCGGCAACCGCCCGCCGCGCCGCAGCTGCCTGCTGCTGCTCTACGGCCAGCAGCTATCCCGTATCGCGGCCCTCACCACCGGGCAGGTCACCAGCCGCGAAGACGCCGTGTTCATCCGCCTCGGCAAACACGACGCCCCGGTCCCCGGCCTCCTCGGCACCGCGCTGCTGGAGCTGATCCGCGACGGCAGCACACACACCGGCGTCGGCACTCCCACCCGCACCCGGTGGCTGTTTCCCGGCGGGATGCCCGGCAGGCCGATCACCGGCAGCCAGCTCGGAGAGCGCCTGCGCGCACTGGGCATATACGAGGCTCGCTGCCACGGCTGTCCCAATGGCACAGGAACTGGCGAGCACGGCCACGACGTCCAAACGCTCCGACCTGCGTAGGTCAGCCTTGCCGCCTCGCCGAGCCGCCCGGCCGTTCATCGATGGATCTGGAGCGTTGTTTCCGCGGGCCGTTCGCTGCTGTCGCCGATCGGTGTAAAACAGAACCGTGAATCACGATGGTGAAAGATCCGATGTTGTCGCGGTAACCAGGGGCGGGGCGACCATTCAACTGTGGCAAGCCCCGAGTCGAGTTTGGCCTGCGTTCCCGACCGTGGCTGTGGTCCGGGCCGCATCCCGGCTCGGCCGGAGCCGGACCCAACGCCGGAGCCCTGCAATCGGTGGTCTCACTGTCTTCCTCGACGGCTCGAAGGCGGGCGCCATCTCGCCCGAGCAGATCAAGGCGTACCAGGTCTCACCTGGGGAACATTCCTTGAGTGTGCACTTCCTCGGGGGCTTGCGGCGATCGAGGAAAATCTCTGTTCCTCTAGCCGAGGGCGAGGAGAAGCAGTTCGTCTGTTTCCTGAACGGGATGGCGTGGCCCTCCATCCTGCCCGCCACTCCCAAGGATGTCGCTGCAATGGAACGGAGGCAGTCTCCGGCTGTTGATGCCTCGGACATGCCTAAGGACGATTCGAGGTAGCGTAGCGCGGCTCATGCGGCGGCGACCGAATACGGGCTTAAGGTCCTCCGTTTTCTGGCCTTTATCGCTCCCGTTATGGGGTGTCCTCCCTATCGCCGCATCCAAAGTGCCAGTGGCGCGCTCCTAAGCATTAGGTAGGTCCTCAACCATCTCTAGAAACGGGGGACATAATGCAACTCCACGACTTCTCTCACAGGCGACTCATCGGCGCGGCTGCCTTACCTGCGCAGCAGCACTTATCCAGGCGGCCGCGCTCGCCGCCACAGCGGGTTCATCCGCCTCCCCGGCTAGGCCGACGCATCCGCTAATCGCTTACATTGCCGACAGCGGCGGGAACACCGTTACTCCGATCAACACCGTCACCAACAAGGCTGGCACGCCGATCGTGGTCGGCAGCGGGCCCGGCGCCCCGAAGGGAAAGACCGCCTCCGTCATCGCCGGCCTGGAGTGCAGGTCAGTAACGATCTGCCCTTCAGTGGCCCCGATCAACACTGGCGCCGGCACCGCGCTCAAACCGATCAAGGGCACGGTCAGCGCCGGCTATATCGCGATCACCCCGAACGGGAAGACCGCCTACGTCTCCTTGAGCGACCCTTACCGCGCGCTCGCTCGGATCGAAGTCGGAATCAATCCCGGTGCCATCGCGATCAGGCCGTAACAGCCCGGCAGCCGGGGTCGCGCCCGAGCAGAGGCGGCACCGGCCATCACCTGAAGAAAGAGGCATACCTCATGAAACCGACACCACGCGCAATGCGGCGGACCTCGGCTTCTTACGGGCAGCCGTGTCCCCGCCACCGGTATCCCGGCACATTCAAGCGTGCGCTGCAACCGGTCTGTGCGCCGGTCGTCGGCGGCCGTCGAGCCAGAGTGCCCACGGCGCAGTCATGCCGATAAGGAGCAGCCGACCAACGCCCAGGGATCCTCAGCGAGCCGTGCCCTGACCTCGTTCTCATCTGCGGCTTCGATGAGATGCCGAGTCTGCTCACCATCGCCGACGGGCCGCCCGCAACAACGAAGCCGTCATCGACAAGCCGGTCCATGAAGGCAGCGTGCTGATCCCAGGCCTGTTGCGCCCGGATCGGACGCGCGGTGTCCCAACCTGAGCCATGCACGAGCCTGACGGCGAAGTTGACCATAACACAGACCAGAGTCACATACCGGCCAGCAGATGACCTGCATGCCGTTGCATGGTGGGATGCTGCACCTCGGCGGGGCCGGCGCGGCGCCGACCGGCGCAGTATGCCAGGCGTGGGCCTTGCCGGCGAAGCATCGGTCCGGCTGCTGGAGCTGTGCTGCACCTGCGGCTACGGTGGTGGTTGTGCGAGGTGTGCCGTGGTGGGGCGTGGTCTCGTCGGCCGCGGCACCGGTGCTGATGGTCACCGGGTGGACGGTTGCCGCAGGGCTGCAGCCGCGCTCCTTCGACCCGGTTGCCCAGCCGGTCAGCGCGCTGGCCGCGCCGGGTGCTGCCGACCGGTGGGTGATGACGCTGACGTTCCTGGTGGTTGGCGCCTGTGATGTCGGCACCGGGCTTGCGCTGCGGCCGGCCAGAACGCCGGGACGGCTGATCCTGATAGCCGCAGCCGTGGCGGGCATCCTGGTCGCGGTGAACCCGGAACAGCCCGGAACCAGCTTCCCGCTGCCGCACATGATCTGGGCAGCCGCCGGGTGCGCCGCGCTGGTGGCCTGGCCGGCCGGGGCCTGGCGGCGCGGGCCGTCGGTACCGTGGGGCCTGCGGCCCGCGGTATCCGCCGCTGCCGTGACGGTGCTGCTGGTCCTGCTGGCCTGGTTCGGCGCGGAGCTGATCACCAGGGGCGGGCAGGCCGGCCTGGCCGAGCGCATCTTCGGCGCCGCACAGGCGCTGTGGCCGCTGGCGGTGGTTGTGTCCTGCCGCCGTGCTGCCAGGACGGGCACCAGGCCCGTTCCTATGCCAGGCCTGAACCGGTCAGGTACGCACTCTGCCGTCGACGCATAAAACCGGCCTGGTGGGCGCTGGGCGCGATGCTCCGGAGCGCCCGGCTAGTTCGGCGTCGCTGCTACGATGACGGCCCGGTCGGGCAAAGGGCGGCGAGGATGAGCGATCAGGCGGCCGACAGGCAGGCAATCCGTGACCTGGTCGAGAACTGGGTGCTCTGGCGCGACGCGGGCGACTGGGACCGCTTCCGGACGGTCTGGCATTCCGACGGCAGGATGATGGCGACTTGGTTCCAAGGGCCGGCGGAGGAGTTCATCAGGGTCAGCGCCGCCGGGTTCGCGCGCGGCGTGCGTATCCTGCACTTCCTTGGCGGTACATCCATCGACGTGGCGGGCGATCGGGCTATCGCGCAGACGAAGATGACGATCTCGCAGCGAGACTTCGTCCACGCTGTGCTCTGCGACGTGGTCTGCACCGGGCGCTTCTATGACTTCCTCGAGCGCCGCGACGGGCGATGGGGCATCGTGCTGCGCCAGCCCATCTACGAGAAGGACCGCCTTGATCCGGTCGACCCGGCCGCCGTCGTTCACCTGGATGGTGCGGTGCTGGACCGGTTCCCGGACGGCTACCGGCACCTGGCCTATCTGCAAGCAGGGCTAGGTTTCCAGGTCAAGGCCGATATGCCGGGGCTGACCGGGCCGGACGTGGAGTCGATCTACCAGCGCGGTGCTGCCTGGCTTGCCGGGCGCGACCTCGACTAGGGCGTTCCTGCCGCCGGCGGGAGGAACGCCCCCGCGGCACCAGGCCGTCATCCGAGCCCGGCGGAGGCCACCAAGTGGCAAAAGGTGGCGTCCGGGTGTCACGGAACGGACCGGCAGACCGGCTCGAATGCTTCGTTGCCCTTGAACGGGCCAGTTGCCCACAGCCAAGCGCCGCAGACATTTACGTCGACTCCGCCAATCCATCTATGCACGCCGACGGACGCCTTGACTGCTGTGCACTCGCCACTAGGGCCTTCCATGTAGCAGGTCCCAGCCACAACGTCTGATACTTTCTGGTGGCCAGATAGATAGATGCGGGTCCTGAACTCTATGGTCTGGCCCTGTAGCGATGCATTCGAAACCTTACCTTCCACGGTGCCTATACAAGTGTGCGATGCAACGTTGCGCTTCCACCAGTAAGTCAGTGCCTGGTTAGGGATCTTGCCTTTCCCGTTGCTTGTGTGCACCTCGGAGGACCCCGTGCACCCCGCAGTGGCTGCGCCTGTCGATGTCGATGATGCGGCAGCGAGTATGCGGGGGTGCAGGGCGACGGTTTTCCGGCTTACCGCGGGCTTGTGCGCGGGCACGGCCGCTGCGGCGGCTGCGGGCACCATGAGGCCGAAGGCGGGGACTGCCGCTCCGACGGCCCCTGCGGCGTAGCGGACCTTCTTCTTCATGCCTGGCTCCTCGGTCCGGGGGCGCAGCGGGTAAACGGCGTACTGCCCGATGCGGAACATGACCTCTCAAATGGCCTGCTACCCGAACATAGGACCCCGCAGCGCGCGTTACAAGCCGACTGGCCCAACGTCGGCCGGACGGCTCGCCCGACGACTGGACGGACGGGCGCAAGTACGTCGCGCCGTCGCCGCCGCACCAGGATCACCCTCTGAGGTCACGCGGCAATCGGGATGTGCCGGTTACGGGCTATAAGGCCGTCGTTGTGCACTAGTGGAATAAGGGGCTACATTGCGTTGGCCGACTCGCGACTGGCTAATCTCGCCAGCTCAGAGTCTGCTTCGCTCCATGGGACAGTCGATTGTGGAAGCCGGTGAGCCATGCAGAAGCCCGCGTCGACTATCGATCCGAGCCCGTCGCCCGAGGATCACGCCTTCGCTGATCCGGTGTTCGTGTTGTGCAATGGCCGGTCGGGGTCCACATTGCTGCGGTTCATGCTTGATGCTCATCCCGAGATTGCGTGCCCGCCAGAGACAAATCTGCCCGCGCTCTGCGCACAGCTGGCAACCGTGTGGTCGCTGATCGAGGGTGCGCCCCTGTCAGCTAATCGGGGGGACGAGCCGCCCGTAATCCCTGACACGGCGATCGCCGGGATCCGCCAGACGATGGACCGGATGGTCGGCTCGTACTTGGCGAGACGGGATAAGAGGCGGTACTGCGATAAGAGCCTCGGCACAGCACGCTATGCCGAGCTGCTCCTTCGCGTGTATCCGGAGGCCAGGTTCTTGTGCCTGTACCGGCATCCGATGGACGTGATCGCCTCGGGGATGGAGGCGTGCCCATGGGGACTGAACGGGTACGGCTTCGACCCGTACATCGCGATGACCCCAGGTAATGCCGTCCTTGCCCTGGCCAGATTCTGGGCCGACAACGCAGCCACCACACTTGCGGCCGAGGAGCAATTCCCCGATCGATGCCTTCGCGTCCGGTACGAGGATCTGGTGACTGACCCGGAGGGCGTAGCGGCGGAAATCTTCGCGTTCCTCGACGTCGTGCCCGTGCCGGGAATATCTGCTGCATGCTTCTCAGCCGAACGGGAGCGGTTCGGTCCTGCCGACTACAAGATCTGGTACACATCGACGATCTCACCGGACTCGGTCGGGCGTGGCTGGTCTGTTCCTGCCGGGATGATCGCGCCCCCGGTGCTCGCCACTATCAATGAGCTGGCTGGCAAGCTTGGTTACCTGCCGGTTGACGCGGACTGGGGCACGTCAGCGCCGCCAGCGGACCTGCGCGTCCAGGTCGTTACCGAAGGCCGGGAAGATGCTGATGTTTCATCGGGCGCGGTACTGGACGACGGACTTGTGGCGGGCGTGCCACCAGGACCTCGGGCCGAGGCAGAGGCGCGCAAGGATCCGAGGGAGCTAAGCGGCCCCGCTAGATCGCGTGCGCTCGGCGATGCGCTGCGCGCAGGCCTCCAGCGCACTCCGCGGCTCCGGACCGGCCAGAAGGAGCAGCATGACGCCGAGAGCTTCGTCGCGGTCTGGATTCCGGCGGCCCCGGACGCTAAGGCCGAGCACTGGCTCGTGGATCTAGGGAAGCGGACTGTGACGTTCACCGGCCCCGCCGCACAGGAGAATTCGGACTGGGACATCGTCGGCGCGGCTGATGCCTGGGAGCAGGTGATCAGCGGACGGCTGAACCTGAGCGTGGCGCTGCGCAGATGCCAGCTGCGTTACTGTGACGGCGATGAGTCAAGTCCGCTAGCCGGAGACGCACGGATTGGCCTCCTGGCAGACCTGCTTGCGCTCACCGGGTGGTGACAGGCCGTATGTCGGGTTCGACCGGGCTGGGGCGTCCTGGGGCAGCTCCTGGGGCAGCTCCTGGGGTTGCCGCGGCAAGACAGGGCGGCGGCCCATGCGCGCCGTTGGTCATCCTTACCTACGCTCACGCAGGTGCTGAACTCCTCACCCACCGGCTGTCGGCGAGTCGGTCTCTGGCCTGCACTGCCGGGACCGGCGTGCTGCCGCTTTGCCACGATGCTCTCAGCGCCTGGCGTCGGGCGGAAGGCAGAGACGGTCCAGCTTCGCCACTTGCCGTCAAGTCCGTCCGGGCACTTGTGACGTCGATGATTACCGTCATCCAGGCCTCGGGCGGTGGGTCGCGCTGGTGCGAGACCGCGTTCACGGGTGATGCCGTGGCACAGTCGTTCCTGCAGGTCTTTCCCGAGGCGCAGTTCTTGTGCCTGCACCGCAGCCTGCCGGAGATTTACCGCGAGGCTACCCACGCCTACCCGTGGGGGCTTAGCACCAGCCCGTTCTGGCGATATTCAGCTGCGAACCCGGGCAACAACGTCGCTACAGTCGCAGCTTACTGGGCGGCGCGCACTGAAGCGCTGCTCGAATTCGAGGCCCAGAATCCCGGTTCCTGCCAGCGAATTAGGTACGAGGATGTGTCGGCCGACAGACCTAGGCACCTTGGCGTGATACTCGCTCGCCTCGGAGTCGACGCCAGCGACCTAGGCGGTGGACGCGGTTCTTCCGAGAGCCAAGTTGCTGATCTCTCCGGGAGCGGCGCCGGTGCGCAGTTGCCGGAAGAGTGGATGCCTCTCCCGCTACTAGCCAAGGTACGTGACCTGCATGCCAAGCTCGGATACGAGCACCCGGTCAGCTGACGCAGAACGGTTGCCTTAAATCGGGGGTTGTAACGCGCGCTGCGGGGTCCTATGTTCGGGTAGCAGGCCATTTGAGAGGTCATGTTCCGCATCGGGCAGTACGCCGTTTACCCGCTGCGCCCCCGGACCGAGGAGCCAGGCATGAAGAAGAAGGTCCGCTACGCCGCAGGGGCCGTCGGAGCGGCAGTCCCCGCCTTCGGCCTCATGGTGCCCGCAGCCGCCGCAGCGGCCGTGCCCGCGCACAAGCCCGCGGTAAGCCGGAAAACCGTCGCCCTGCACCCCCGCATACTCGCTGCCGCATCATCGACATCGTCAGGCGCAGCCACTGGGGCGTGCACAGGCAGCCGGCAGGTGGTCAAGACAAACAAGCACTATTCTGATATGAGGTTCTGGTGGACTCCGGAGGGCAATACCGTCTGCATAGGCACGGTAAAAGGCTACGATGCAGATGGTATTAACGTCGGCGATGGATACTACAGAGTTCGCATTTACGGCTATCCAGGCGACAGAAAATCTAAATCACTAGAGTATAATCACGAAATTCCTGTAAATCCTAAAAATTATGAGCAGTATTCCTTCAGTGTCGGAGTTCATAGCTTCTTCGGCGATACGCCCGTCCAGGTATGCGGTGCTTTCGTGTATACGCCGGGTGGAGTAATCCGATCACTAATTTGCTCTACTGTGAACTAGCGCCTTGGCTGAAGCTCAAAATTGGTCTCCCCTGACCGCTAAAGTCGTGCCGCTACTATGCCCGCCCTCGTGGCGGTCGAATTATGGGTTGTGTCGTTGATGCCTCGGGTGTCGTCAGGTCCATAGACCTGGGCGCGAACTGTTTCCCCCGACCTGGATGGACGCCAGGACCCGCAGCGCCAAGACCTAGCCTCCCGGCGTCGAGGAACTGCCGTTTCACGTGCCGACCGACTGCGCCGACACCTTCGCCCGCCGCCGCGACCGCGACCTCGACGGGACAGGACCCACAGCATACGATTCGGACCTTGTCTTCCGCCGGCAAGACTGGCGCGCCGCTCGTTCTGGCTCCTTGTCAGGGACTCAACTTCGCCCTGTGCCAAGAAGTCTGACGCGTGACACGGCCAGGATCCGGCGTCGGTCCGGACATGACCTGGAACACCCTGGAAACAGGAAAACCAATGCCAGCGTCGAAGCGGCCAACGCCCCACCTCAGGGTCCCACAAATCGGGCCTACGCGCGTTCCACCTGGCCTCACGCCCGGCGCGCGGATTGCCGTGACCAGCCTCAACCGAGCTAGGCTATGCGCGCGACTGCCCGGGCGGTGAAGAGAGTCATGTTTACCGGCACGGCAGGAGAGATGCGTCGCGGTGGTCGCTGAGGCGCGGTGCCACGCGCAGCCGAACTTATGCACTAACCCATCAGGCAGCGGGCACGGCATTAGCCCACTGCGGAGCACACCGCAGGAGGTGCCGGACTTATAAAGGGTCCGACCGCGGCCATGCAAACTTGAACTGGCAGAGCGCCGTAGATATTGTGGATGCCTTCCACAAAGGAGTGAGAATTTTCAAGCAACCCCGGCTCGGGACCGAGATTATGCTGGCTGAACTCTAGTACCTTTTTCCCCTTGGCATTGCGCCCGTAAATGCGAACTCGCCAGTAGCTCTCCGCGGTGAGCAACCCGATTGCCGTGTGACCTTCCACGGTCCCAATGCATGCCGCATTGGACGTACCTACAAATTCAGGCTTCCACCAGAAGCGCACCGTAGAATTGAATTTGTCGGTTGCTGTCACCTCTTTGCTGCCTGTGCACGCCCCAGTGGCTGCGCCTGACGATGTCGATGATGCGGCAGCGAGTATGCGGGGGTGCAGGGCGACGGTTTTCCGGCTTACCGCGGGCTTGTGCGCGGGCACGGCCGCTGCGGCGGCTGCGGGCACCATGAGGCCGAAGGCGGGGACTGCCGCTCCGACGGCCCCTGCGGCGTAGCGGACCTTCTTCTTCATGCCTGGCTCCTCGGTCCGGGGGCGCAGCGGGTAAACGGCGTACTGCCCGATGCGGAACATGACCTCTCAAATGGCCTGCTACCCGAACATAGGACCCCGCAGCGCGCGTTACAAGCCCGATTGCTCAATCAGGGCCAAGCATCGTTGCCGTGCATACTGCGGTCACTGACGGGCTGCCTCCGTCATCACCGATAGGCGGCGATACGAGATATGGCCAGGCTGCTGGACCACTCGTCGGACCGCTCTTATCCGCCATCGGATCACGGCCGGGCTATACGTACTCCGACCGCCCCATCGGCGCGCCCTGGACTTCATCGCGGTCGCCAGGCCTCAGCCTTCTGGTTGCCGAGGGTCTCGTTGCCCAGGTTCCGGGCCTGGGTTACTACGTGGCAAAGCGGGGCTGAAACTTGCGGCCTCGGGCTTAAAGCTCTGATACGCGGACTCTTAGTCCGTGCGGACGCGGCCCCGGAAGTTGCTGGAAACGTGCGGTGGTGGTCCAGCGGCCCAGGGCTTCAGAACCGCGGCATCCTGCATTAGGCCAGGTATCCGGCTGCCAGCGCGGCGACGGCCGCCGGACGCGTCACGAAGGGCGAGTGGTCCGTCGGCCACTCCACCACCGTCTCGGCCAGCTTGGCCATCTCGCGCTGTGCGGCGACCTGGATTGCGTTGTCGTGCGTGCACACCACGTAGGTAGCCGGGACGGACTTCCAGGCCGGCTCGGTCTCGGGCGGGGCGGTCGTGTCCAGCGTCAGCGGGCGCAACCTGGCGACCATCGCGGCGGCTGTGGCGGGATCAGCATCACCATAGAAGACGCACGCCGCGGCTTGGGGGTCGACCGAAATCCCGCGCTCATCGCCGACGATGGACTGCCCTAGCTTCTCGGTGATGAGAGCGAGCGTGTCCGCGTCGTTCTCGGTAAGGAAGGCCGCCAGGTAGATGAGCCGTGCTAGCCCCGGCACCCCGCTTGCGGCGGCCGAGATCACGCTGCCGCCGTAGGAGTGGCCGACGACGACGCTGCCCGGTCCCGCCGCCACGATCGCGGCCCTCGCGGCTGCCACGTCCGCGGTCAGGCCGGTGAGGGGCAGATCGACAGCGGTCGACGGCACATTGACCTGCTTCAGGTCGGCTACCACGCCATCCCAGCACCAGGCTCCGTGCCACGCACCGTGCACGAGCACGACCTCGGCCATAAGCTTCGCCGCTCCTTCTGCGCCCGGCGTCCAGTGATTCATCACGATCGCATGGTCGCGGCCCGGAACACCAGCCCGACTTTGAGCGGTTCGTGCTGTGAATGGGCTCGACAGCAGCCAGGGCGAAGACGCTTGCTACTACAGCCGGCCGCCATCGCATCGGCCACCTCGCCGTCAAGCGCGCGATCCGACTCGCCGCTTGCGTTATGGGGGTTCAAGTCCGAGGAGCGCGCCCAGCCCCTACGATCCCAGGCCGCCAACCTGGCCGCCAACCTGGCCGCCGGCGTCGGTCACGGCATGCCGACGAGCACCGATCGCCCCGCCTGGTCCAGGCGGCGACGTTCGAGTCGATGCGCAGCAGGGCCGACACGCGGCCGTCGCCGCCGTGGTGTCCTACCGCCATGCACTGCAAGTGGTAAACCGATACGGCGAGATCGGAACGGGCAATCTGAGCGCTCGCTACGTCTTGGCCGTGATGATCGGAGCTCGGCGCGGCCGGGTGTCCGAGCGAAAGCTTCGCCGGGAGTCATTGCCGATCGCCACGCGCGTGAGTCGTGCGCCGCCTCTCGCTCGATGGAGTCTTCGGTTTTATGCTCATCCAGGGATCTTCGCTTTGACGTCGCGACACTTGACGATCGACAAGACGCCCAGCGGACGCGAACGGGAGGACGCGATCATGAGCGATACCACGACTGCGAGCGCGGAGAGCGTGGTCCGGCCGTTCCGAATCGAAGTACCTCAGGGCGAGATCGACGAGCTGCGCCGCCGCATCAATGCGACGCGCTGGCCGACCAGGGAACTTGTCACCGATCGGTCGCAGGGTGTGCAACTGGCGGCGATGCAGAATCTCGCGCGCTACTGGACAACCGAGTACGACTGGCGCCGGTGCGAGGCGCGATTGAACGCGCTGCCGCAGTTCAAGACCGAGATCGACGGGCTGGACATCCACTTCATCCACGTCGAGTCGGCACACAAGAACGCGTTGCCTTTGATCATGACGCACGGCTGGCCGGGCTCGGTCGTCGAGCTGCTCGAGACTATCGGTCCACTCACCGACCCGACCGCGCACGGCGGCCGCGCTGAGGACGCGTTCCACCTCGTGCTGCCGTCGATCCCCGGCTACGGGTTCTCCGACGAGCCGACCGAGCTCGGCTGGGGCCCCATCCGGATCGGACAGGCGTGGGCGGAGCTGATGCGGCGGCTGGGTTATACCCGCTACGTCGCGCAGGGGGGCGACGTGGGCTCTCAGGTCACCGACGCGATGGGCCGCCTGGCACTCGACGGGCTGATCGGCATTCACACCAACCTTCTCACGCCGGCGCTGGGCGATGCCGAGGCCCTGAGCGAGTCGCCGCCCTCGACAGAAGAGCGTGCTGCCCTCGACGCGCTCGCCGAATTCCATGCGACTGGCGCTGGGTACTTCGTGGAGCAGGCGACGCGCCCGGAGACGATTGGCTATGCCCTCCTGGATTCACCCATCGCGCTGGCGGCGTGGATGATCGATCACGATACGGACAGCTACCAGAAGATCGCCCGCGGTTTTGTCGACGGACAACCTTCGGGCAATCTCACCCGGGAGCACATCGTCGACAACATCACCCTGTATTGGCTGACAAGCACCGGGGCGTCGGCTGCGCGCTCGTACTGGGAAGAAGGACAAGAAAGTGCTCGTGCGGCGGGCCAGGCTCCCACGCCGGTCTCGATTCCGGTCGGCTTCACGACGTTCCCCGGGGAGATCTGGCGGACCCCGCGCAGCTGGGTCGAGAAGGCGTACCCCAACGTCATCTACTTCAACGAGGTGGACAAGGGCGGTCACTTCGCCGCTTGGGAGGAACCGGGGCTCTTCTCGGAAGAGTTGCGCGCCGCCTTCCGCCCGCTGCGCTAGCCGACACTCGTGACTAGGCGTCACCTACACAACCGGTGACTGGCCGTTCGACGGTCGATGAGGCATTGGCTCAACCCAACATAACTGCCGATCCGCGCCTCGACCTCCACACCCGAATCTGAGCCTCGATCGATGCCGGATTCGGCGTTAGCCGCGATCTCGTGAGGCGGCTGAGCCGTGTGGCTGCTCACTGGCGGTGACGGCAGGCTGCGGGGCTCGTATCCATATGCTGGGGTGCGGCCAGGCGTCGTGCTTCTTGCGCCCGGTGGGTCACCGTGGGATGGCCACTGCAAGTGAGTAAGCATGCTGAGTGGGCCCAGGCCGCTGGCCTTCGCTCAGCTGGACGGTTCGGCGCATGGACTGGGCGGCGCAGGCGCGGATCGGTAGCGTCGGTAGTGATTGTCGGGCGACTTAAGATTGTCTTAACCAGACTATCGATCTAACAACATCAGTCCCGTTCTTAACGCCCGTCACATCTGCTTCTCGTTGCGCCCAGGTGAGCGAGATCGGGGGCGCGTGTTGGCGCGCCTGGTTTCATCAACTGACTCCTTGCTCACATGCGATGTGAGCGAGTTCCGGCATCGCATTCTTATGCAGAGGCCAGCATCTCCATTCGTGATCAGCAATGCCGTGAGAGGTACGTGGCTGGGCGCTGGTACCCCACCCTCGGGTGGGCCAGATCGCCGAATCCGGCGTCGGTTGAGGCGCAGACCCCTGATGTTGGTCCCGAGCGCGGATCGGCAGTTATGGGCGGCGGTCGGCGCTGACGATCAGCTTTGGGTGATGCGGGTATACCGCCGGACGGGGATCTCAGTCGATCGGCTCGCGATGCACCCACTCGACGAGGTTGTCGGACGCGAGCGCCCGCACGCGCGCGGCGTACCGGGCGAGGTCGGCGTCGTCGAGGAGGTCGCGCCACTGGCCGCTCGTGCCGCGGCTGAAGAACGCGGCGGGATCGATCCAGTGCTCCGGACCGCCGCCCGGGACGGTCGTGCCGGCCCTGCTGCGCATCGACTCGAACGTCGCCGCCTGGACCAGGCGGGGCCATCGGTGCTCGTCGACGTCGATGCCGAGGCGCGCGGCCATCTGCCGCATCTGCCCCTCCAGGTCGGCCTTTAGGTCGTCGTAGTGCAAATACACGACTTCGAGATCGTCGGCGGCATCCCGGAACGTCTGCAGGTGCTCGACAGTGCGCCGCAGCGACGACCCGACCTGCGTCGACGGCGTCTCGTCGTCGACCCACTGCCAGAAGCGGTCCCGCTCGCCGTCGGGGCGCGGCCGCGGTGGCCGCAATGGTCCGGGCTCGATACCGTCGATCGCGGCCGCCCGTTCGCGTTGGCTGAGGAACGCGCCGATGTCGGTGTTGTCGATATGGTGGTCCATCGACAGCCCCACGTCGCGCGGGTCCCGCCCGACGCAGATGTACGTGACCGTCGGATCGTTGGGTATCCCGTCGAGCGGCGTGTGGGTCTTGATGAACCGGCGGTGCGTCTGGGCTTCCAGGTCCGCGAACACGTCTGTGCGGGCGCGAGTCACCATGTCGATCCACGGCGAGAGCGTGTCCAACGGGAGCGGGAGCTCCGGTTCCTGCAGTATGAGCAGGGCGCAGATCATCTGCGTCCACGTCGTCCCGCACTTTGGCGGGGTGCTGATGATGATGTCGCCGGGGCGCAGCTCGAAGCCGTCCCAGCGGTTGCTGTCGTACATACTCGCCTCGTAGCGGCGCACGGCCGTCATCCTTGCAGCGGATCCGATCCCGTGAGGCCCAGATGATTCACCGCACGACATCCTGCCGAGGGCTCAAGACTGAGGTTCCGAGGGCGTCGCGCACAGTACGTAGCGCAGCACCCGCCCATAATGTCTGATCTCGAACACTCCGCGAGGGCATCATGAAGGCTAGAGGATGAGCGCCGAACGGCGGGTCGGCGCGCGTTTATCCAGCGGAGCCTCGCGTCGTTGGCGGTCCGGTCATAGCCAATGCACCATCGGCTCGACTGCATGTCTATGCAGCACCCACCTCGGGATGAACGTCCGGTCATGCCGCCGTCGGCCCGTTCGGCTGATCGGCCGGAGCGAGGGCTCGCCCCGCTTCGCGCCTTCGTAGGCTCGCAGGTGTGAAGCGCGTCCCCTCCTGCTGACCGGCATGTCAGCCACCGGAAAGTCTGCCGTCGTGCGCGAGCTGGTCGTCCGCGGGTACAAGGCCATCGACACCGACGACGGCTGGTGCCAGGTGCTGCCAGACGGCCGCCAGCTGTGGCGCGAGGACGCCGTCGCGACGCTGCTCGCTACCGAGGACGCAGACATCCTGTTCGTGGCCGGCTGCGAGGAGAACCAAGTCCGGTTCCATCCGCAGTTTGACCACATCATTCTGCTGAGCGCGCCGATCGAGACGCTGAGGCGGCGGCTGGCGGCCAGGACGAGCAACTCGTTCGGCAAGTCATCGGACGAACTCCGCCGGGTGCTCGACGACTTCGCGGCCATTGAACCGCGGCTGCGCCGGATAGCCGACCACGAGGTCGTGACCACCGCGCCGCTGCACGAGGTGGTGACAGCCATCCTGCGCCTGGTAACTGCCTGACGATGCGCGGTCACAGGCGTTGGGCGCCAGCATGCTTGGGCGGCCGCATCCGCGGCGGTCTTGGCTTTTGTGGTCAGCGAACAGCAGGGTAGTACTTGAGGACAGTCCTGATACTTGCCCAAAGCGCAGGCAGTTGGCCGACGTTCACCCATGTGGCGGCCTCGCGCCTATGGCCTGTCTCTTTCAGGCCTGCGGCCAGTCCGGGAAGATGGCCGGCGCCCCACAGCAGTACGGCATCGTCGCCAGACGGCAGGCGTGCAAGGGCCCGGGCGTTACGCTCCGCGACCGTGACGTGGTCGAAATGACGGCTGGCTTCGTCCCACGTGGCTATGCGCCGCAGGCGGTCAAACCGGTCCAGCGAGACCAGCCGGAACACGACTGCGGCCGCGGCGCCTGCGAACGCGTCCGCTTGGTCCTGTGCCAGCGACGATGACCCGAACACGTCCGCAAGATCCTCGCGCAGTCCGCGCAGCGCCTCCGGGCGCGCCAGTCTGACTAGCTCCAGATCGGTCATATCCGCGTTGCGCCACGACGGAGCAAATGTGAAGGCGGCTCCTTGCTCTACCCAACCCAGACTCCTGCACACTCGCCGGACGTTGTTCTCCCCTATCGCTCGCGAAGCACCGCGGGTGGCGCGCTCGCTGGCGTCGGCTGCCGCCCACTCTTCCTCCGCGGCCTGCCCGATCGACTCGTAAAAGACGACCGCGCCGGCCGCCTCCAGCCCCGTCACCATGGCGTGCAATGTCTCGTAGTAGAAGACTTCGCCGATATGAATGGTCCCGACCAGGGTCACGGTATGGCCCGTATTCCGGTGTCCGTAGCGGATGATCGGGGTCTGCAGTACGCCCCGTCGGACCCGCAGCATCTTCATCACCAGCCACCTAGGGGCACAAGCGACGAAGCGGCCACGAGGTAACCATAAGATCTATGGGTGACTTCCGGCCAGAGATGGATCCCGCTAAGGCCTCCCATAACTACTCGGCCGAATAACCGCTATGCCGCCGACGGCCTGACGTGTGGGCGTTGCCCGGTGGCGATTCACGCCGCCTGAGGTGTGAATATCAAGTACGCGCAAGCGGATGCGACGCGTGACGGCCAGTTCGGCGTGGAGTAAAGCCGCACGGCACTGATCACCTCCCGGCGGCATGTCTGCGTGAACCGCTGAGTGCGCGCAGTGATCGCGCTGCAAACGCTGAAAGATATGATTAGTCGACCAGGTCGCCAGCGGCGACCGGCCGACCGGGGTGCTTCACGACTCCTGAGCCGCAAGATTGGCGCTATCTCCAGTCACGGGTATCGAATTCTCGTCACTTTCGTCGGATGCCGAAGCGGCCCGCCCGCTACCTATCGCCAGTCAGGACACGGCTACTGGCCGGAATGGGGCCGTAGCTTGAAGATCAGGATGCCGAGGTACTTGTTCATCCACGCCTGCTTATGCGGGTAACGGCGTCGGGCGTCCTCGGAAAGTTGAGGCTCGATCGCGGTCTCGATCCACAGCCCTGCAGCACTGAACACGTTGATCAGGTCAGAGATGGTGTAGGGACGTTTGATGAGCGTGATCTGGTCGTTCCAGCCGCTGAGGTAGGAGAACCGGGCGGTGGAGAAATACTCTTCGCCCAAGGAGGTCTCATTCTGTTCAGCCCGCTCGACGGCGTATCGGATCGGTTGCGTCTTGGTTAGCAGGATGAATCCATTGTCGGCCAGCATCGCTCGCGCTGTCTGCAGGGTGCGAACTGGATCCTCCGCGTAGCCGAAAGATTGCAGGAACAAGATCCGGTCGAACGTGCGACCGGCAAGCCCTGGCATCGAATCCAGCTCATTAAGATCGCCTCGGATGAGCTCCAAGTCAGGCGGCGACGCGCTGAGGAAGTTGCCACTGACATCCACACCTACGGAGGCGGTCGCGCCGTCTCCAACCAGCTCAGCAAGCTTGCCGCCGTTGCCACAACCGATATCGAGCACCGACCGTCCGGTGACATCGCCTAGAAGGTCTCGCTGCGCAGGCCACTCGACAAGCCGATCCAGCGAGTCCTCCCTGCTTCGGGCCCGCTCGTAGTCTGAAGCGAGTTCTGGCCACGCCTGGCTTGGATCCCCAGGACCGTCCATGTGGGAGCTCGTCGCCTTCTGTGAGTCGTCTGACACCGCCACGAGACAGAACATAGCCGTCCTCTTGGGCCTCCGCCTGTCCTCAGGGCACCTCGGTTTCTGTGCGGGCGGAGTATTGGGCAACGCGACGTAGTCGGCATCTTCCCCGACCGAACCTCCCTCATCCGCCTCGTCGGCGCCGTCCTCGCCGGATAACACGACGAATGGACCAAAGGCCGCCGCTACCTCGGCCTCCACGTCCCCGCCCGCTCCCGATCGCCGCCAGCACAACGGAGGTGACCCCCGACGACCAGCCGCAAACGCTCAGCGCCTAACAAGAACCACAGGATCGCGCGCTAACCGCGAAACACCACGCTCGAGGACGTGACCCGTTTTCGAGCGGCTCGCGGCAGCAGGCGGGCCTTCTCGCCTTTGCTCGGTCCACTAGTGCGTCGTCTAATGGTCGTCTCACAGGAATTGTGGGGCCGAGCCAGGCCGGAGTCGAGTCGGCCTGCACCTGAAGCTGTCCGACCTTCTCGATGCCGATGGCCTGCACCACGATGACGTAGCGGTGACGCGCGTCGCCGGGCGGCGGCGCACCGCCGACGAAGCGGGCCAGGCGCGCGTCGTTGGGGATATGGAACGCTCCGGTCGGCAGGTGGCCGCTGGTGCCGTCCCCCGCTCCGGTCGGGAGTCCGGTCACCGAGGCGGGGATATCGGTGACGGCCCAGTGCCAAAAGCCTGACCCGCTGGGCGCATCGGGGTCGTACATGGTCACGGTGTAACTCTTGGTCTCCGCGGGAGCGCCGGACCACGACAGCTGGGGCGAGAGGTCCTTCCCGCCTGGAACCTTGAAGATGCCAGACATCTGCGCCGGAGCAGGGCCTGGCCGTAGGTGACGTCGGTGCTGGTCACAGTGAAGCTCGGCACCACCGGCAAGCGCCAGAACGGATCGTTCATGGTTGCCCGCCACAGTGATGGTCTGCGGTCCAGGTTAACCAGCAGCCCGATGGATGATTCGAGCCGGGAGCCTCAGTCACGGAAGCAGCCTCACGGATTAGATAAGTGTGGACGAAATCCGAGATGGCCGAGGCGTCTCGCATCCAGCCGGAGTCTTAGTCGAGTGGCGAGTGCACGGCGGGTGTGAGCAGGGCAGTCAACTGAGCGATGTCGTCGAGGGTATCGATGCCGAGGACGGCTGTTTCGATGGCGGCCTGACGCTCGGCAGAGATGACGCGGTGGGTCAGCTTAGCGTACTTGTCACGGATGTCCGCGTTGGTAAGGTTCCGGTCGCCGGTGCCGCGCGGGTGCACGACCTTTTCGGTGCGGGTGCTTCCGTCATTGAGGGTCAGGCGCACCTGGGTTGTGAGCTGCTCGTCGAGCGGGAGGTGGTCGTAGGCCCGTTCGTGATGCGTCAGTGTCTTTTCGATCAGGGCCCAGACGTCGTCGCTGTTGATCCGGCCCTTGGTGAACTGGTCGATGAGCACGTCGCCATCGAGGAGCGCGACCGCGACGACGTAGGCGACGTTCATCTGAGCGCCGATCACCTCGAGCGGGCGCTCGGCTTTCCAGCCGCCGTGTGCGTAGGCAGCTTCGGACATGTCGATGTCGATCCGCTGGATCTGGCTGACGTCAACCTTGGGCCGCAGCTCGAGTGCGGCGTCGATCGCGGCGTGCAGCAATCCCATGCACGCGTATGCCTTGACGGCGATCCGTTGGGTCTCCCACAGGATGCCGAGGCCCTTGTAGATGTCTTCGGGGTAGGTGCGGTGGCCCTCACCGAAGACGGCCAGCCAGCCACCGTAAGAGCGCTCGAACACCCGCTTGATACCGACGTAGCCCGCTGCCGCGAGCGCGGCGGCGGTCAGGCCGTTGCGCGAGGCGAAGCCGTGCTGCATGCGCTTGACCATCGATTCGTACATCGCTGACATGAGCCCGCACGACTGGGTGGCGGCCATCCCGAAGGCGTCCTCAAACCCGCCGGCATCTAGCCCATATAGCGTTCCCGCGGCAGCGGCCGCGGCGGGCGGGCCGAAGACCACGCCCGAATGCCACCCACGGGAGAGCATGTCCAGGCCGCCAAGCGCTTCCCCGACCCGGGGGCCGGTCTCGTACCCGAGGATGGCGCCGAGAAGGAAGCGCTCGCCTGAGACACGGCCCACGCGCGGGGCGGCCGCGAGCATCGCCGGGAGAATGATCGAGTTGCTGTGCAGCGGCGCCAGTGGGTGGTAGTCGTCGAGCTCGAACGCCTGGATGAAGCTGGAGTTCACCATGGCCGCCGACGTGGCGCTGGTAGCCCGGCCGTCCCAGCCGATCAGCGGGGTATCCCCGGCGCTGTCGAGCGCTGTTACGCCCTCGACGCCAATGCGGGAAACGGGCAGCTGCGCACCGACGATGGCGCAGGCGATGCCGTCTAGCACCAGGTGCTTGGCCCGGTCGCGGACGGAGGCGGGAACGTCGCCGAGCGTAGTTTTCGCGACCCAGGTGGCAAGCCGGCCGGTCGGACCGGCAGGGTCGGTGGCGGGACGACCAGCGGCGGTCACTGCCGTGGGAGTGCTGGAAGTCATCTCGGGTTCTCCTCTCTCGTTCCTGGCGGCCGGGCGGTGGCACCACTCTCGTTCCTGGCGGCCGGGCGGTGGCACCACTGTCGCACGCACGGCCTGGCGTTTCGTGGTCGCGTACGGCCCCGACGGCCAGGACTGCACCTCCCCAATCTTCCTCGTAGGCGCCATCTCTGGTGAGTGGGGGCCGGGTCTAGATTCTTGACCCGGCCTCGAGCGGCTCGCGGCAGCAGGCCTTCTAGCCTTTGCTCGGTCTACTAGTGCGTCGTCTACTGGTCGTCTCACAGGAATTGCGGGAAATTCAGTGTTATGGGCAGGTCGCGAGAGGTCCACGCTGACCGGGAAAGGTGCCTCTGACCTGGTGTTTTATCTCGGAGCGGGTGACGAGAATCGAACTCGCACTATCAGCTTGGGAATCTGTCGCAGCACCACAGTCGGCACGCCTGAGCTGCACATCCGGTAGTCCGCGAGTGACCGCGGTTG
>CAVRCW010000003.1:0-1745683 GCA_963719765.1 uncultured Actinomycetota bacterium | reverse complement strand
CCTTTCTGGTAATGGCCCTCAGCGTTTTTCTGGTGCCTGGCGGTCGTCGAGGCCGGGAGCGTAGCCAGATTTGCGGTACGTGACCCTTGAGCGGCCGGAGTCGGCCGTGTGCTGGAGGATAGACAGATGGCGGACAACTCGCGCGGATCGTCGGGCGGCAAGGCCGCGGGCGGCGCGGGCCGCGGGCCTGACCGCGGCCCTGGCGGTCGCGGTGGCCGTGGTTCCAGTGGCCAGGGTCGCTCCGGCGGGCAGGGTCGCTCTGGCCAGGACCGTCCGGGCGAGGGTCGTTCCGGCGGGCAGGGCCGCTCTGGCCAGGACCGCCCGGGCGAGGGTCGTTCCGGCGGGCAGGGCCGTCCGAGTAGCCGAGGCCCAGCTGGTCAGGGTCGTTCGGGCGACCAAGGTCGTTCCGGAGGCCAGGGTCGTCCGGGCGAGCAGGGTCGTTCCGGAGGCCAGGGTCGTTCCGGTGGCCGGAGTCCCGCAGGCCGGGACCGTTCGGGCGACGGCCGCTGGGGTGGGCAAGGCCGTTCCGGCGAAGGCCGTCCGGGCAGCCAGGGCCGTTCCGGTGGCCGGGGTCCCGCAGGCCAGGACCATTCGGGCGAGGATCGTCCTGGTGGCCAAGGCCGTTCCGGCGAAGGTCGGTCCGGGGAGGGCCGCCTGGGTGGCGAGGGTCGTTCGGGTGCACCGGGTGGCTCCGGCCGGGACCGTTCTGGCGGGTACGGCGGAGGTCGATCGCCCGGTTCGACGGGCGGCAGTTCTGGTCGCACCGGAGGATCGGGCCGAGCTCGGCCGGCCGACGCTGGCTACGGCCGTGCCGGCGGCCGCAGGGCGGGCTCGGACAACCAAGTCGATGGTGGCTGGGCTGAGGGCCAGCGCCGGCCTTACCGGGACGACCGGCCGCGCCCAGCGGACAGGCCCGTTGGGCGCAGCCGGGATGAAGTGACGGGCGTCGGCGGGGACAGTGGCTGGCCAGCGGCCGGCCAGCGACCTGCGCGCTGGCGGGGCACGAGCGGAGCACCTGGCCGCGGTACCTGGTCAGAAGGCACAACGGGGTGGCGAGGCGGCAGCGGCGCGAGCGGCGCGAGCGGCACGAGCCGCCCGGACAGGCCGTCTCGGGGTGGTCCTTCTGCTCCTCGCAGCGCGGCCGGTACTGGCAGCGGAGCTTGGCGGGGTAATACGGAGCGCACAGGCAGGGACGGCTTCCGGGCTGCCGCGGCCCGGCCGGGCCGATCGGCGCGAGACAGCGAACGAGGCGCCAGCTGGCGGGACGACGGCTCGGGCCGTGGCAGCCAAGGCCGGGAGGCTAGTGGCGGGCGACGGGACGACCGCGGCGCCTCTCGCGACAGCTGGCGCCGCGACGAGAGCCGTGCTGGCCAGGACCGACGGGACAGTCCTGGAGGCAACTGGCGCCAGGGCGGTGACGACCGTGAACGTCCGGCGCGCAGCGGGGGGCGCCCGTCCCGGCCAGGCGGTCCAGGCGCAGCGAGAAGCGAATCGGCGGGACCACGCAAGCCCGGCTACGGTGCCGGATCCGGTGGCCGGTTCGACAAGTCCGGCGGCCGGGCGGGTTATGGTGGCCAGCGGCGCGATGGCGGCGCGGCAGGCGATCGCGGTGGGTTCGATCGCCGATCTGCGCCGCGGGCCGATGCCAGCGGCGCCCGAAGCTGGTCTCAGCGCAACGACCAGCAAGGCGTCGACCGCGAGGATGCAGAGAAGCGGCTGGGCATCCCTGAGGCGATAACCGCTGACCAGCTGGATCCCGAGGCCATGGCTGACCTCAGGACCCTGCCAGGTGATCTGGCGGAGGTCGTTGCACGGCTGCTGGTTGCCACGAGCCTGGCCGAGGATCCCGATCTGGCCCTTGAATACGCGAAGAAGGCCCGCGGGCTGGCGGCGCGGGTTGGCATCATCCGCGAGACGTGCGCTATCGCGGCCTACCAGGCCGGGGACTGGAATGCCGCGCTGGCGGAATTCCGGGCAGCGAGGCGACTGACTGGCCGCGGCACGTACCTGCCACTGATGGCCGACTGTGAGCGGGCGCTTGGCCGGATGGACCGTGCGCTGGAGCTGGCGAGCGGACCTGAGGCCAAGTCCGCCGATCAGCAGACGCGGATCGAGTTGCGCATCGTCGAGTCTGGCATCCGGCGCGACCAGGGCTTGCTAGACGCGGCGGTCGTCGCGCTCCAGATGCCAGAGCTCACTGAGGCGCGTGCCAAGCCAGCTTTCGCGCGCCTGTACTACGCATACGCCGACGCGCTGCTGCAGGCCGGGCGCGAGGACGAGGCCCGCGAGTGGTTCGGCCGGGCAGCGGAAGCAGACGTAGACGGCGAGACCGACGCCGCTGAACGCTGCGGTGAGCTAGACGACATCAGCCTCGATGACCTCGAGATGGACGCCGAGGTGTCCGATGACGAGTTGTCCGATGACGACGAGGTGTCCGATGACGACGAGGTGTCCGATGACGAGTTGTCCGATGACGAGTTGTCCGATGACGAGGCGGACGGCGAGGATGTGAGCGGCTTCCCCATCGCCTAGTGCCTCCGTCACGCGCAACTGTGGTCCGGTCCGGTGCAGGCTCGCCCCGAACCTCTCGGGCCGCGCTTTTGACCTGACCAATGATTCGGCCACGATTC
Source organism: uncultured Actinomycetota bacterium (assembly GCA_963719765.1). Lineage (GTDB taxonomy): Bacteria > Actinomycetota > Actinomycetes > Streptosporangiales > Streptosporangiaceae > JAJYUU01. The sequence goes on along the minus strand of CAVRCW010000003.1, from coordinate 1,743,053 downwards.
AGATTCGACCTTGGTCGCGCCCTGATGACCTGCGGGTTCGCTGTTCGCAGCTGCTGAAGTTGCGCACTAGGAACGGCCGTATTCTGGGCCCGACTTAGCTCACGATCATGGATTCCTGGCGGGATCGGCCTGCTGGCCTGCGTGTGCGAGGCTTCTGGTGAGCTTTCTTGGGCACTAAGTCCGGGTCTTAGAGTGGCCTGGTGTCCCCGTATCTGCGGACGGTGAAGAGGAAGAGGCTGATTCTGGATGGCTGGCGAGGTCCGGTTCGCGGCTGACCTGTACCGGGGAGCGGCAGCAGCTTACGAGCGGTACAGACTGCCTTATCCAGCAGTGATGATTGCGGATCTGGTCCGCAGCGCTCAGGTATCCGGACGTGGCCGGTTGCTGGATCTGGCCTGCGGGACTGGCCAGCTCGCGTTTCCGCTGCGCGGCTGGTTCGCCGAGGTATGGGCTGTCGACCAGGAGCCGGACATGGTCGAGGCGGTCCGGGCCAAGGCCGCCACTGCGGGGGCCTGGAATCTCCGGCCGGTGGTGTCGAGCGCGGAGACGCTCGGCGCCCAGCCGGAGTACTTCGAGCTGGCCGTCATTGGCAACGCGTTCCACCGGCTAGACCGGGATCTGGCCGCCGGCCGGATCTTCGGCTGGCTCCAGCCAGGTGGCCACCTGGCGCTGTGCTGGACTTCCATGCCGTGGAACGGTGAGCAAAGCTGGCAGCGGGCTCTGGCCGCCGCCTTGGACAGGTGGAGAGCCGCACTCGGCGCCGAGCACCGGATCCCGGCCGGCTGGGAAGAAGCGCGGTCGCACAGGCCCGACTCTGAGGTGCTCTCCGACGCCGGATTCGAGCTGGCCGGAAGTCATGAGTTCGCCATCGAGCACCGCTGGACCCTGCCCGAACTGGCCGGGCTCATCAGGTCGACGTCCTTCCTCCCGGCCGCGGTGCTCGCTGACCAGGCCGCCGCATTCGATGCCGACCTCGCGGCCAGCCTCGGCGACCACAGCGACGATGGCGTTTTCACCGAGACTGTGAGCTTTGCCCACGAGCTGGCCCGAAAGCCTGACTAACGCCGTCCCGGCTTCGATCGCGCTGCTGCTGCCGCAACGGCGGAACCCGTTAACTAACTCTCATTAGTCGGGACTCAGGTTCGATCTTGGTCGTGCCTTGATGACCTGCGGGTTCGCTGGTCGCAGCTGCTGAAGTTGCGCACTAGGAACGGCCGTATTCTGCGCTGGTGTCCCGTATACGCGGACGGATCACAGCCACGGAGGCGGCAGTGATCGTAATCACCGGCGGCAACATGGAGTTCGGTCGGCTGGTCGCCGGGCACCTGCTGGATCATCTGCCCGCCGGCCAGGTCACCGTGCTTGTCCGCGAGCCGCGGAAGGCCGGGCGGCTGAAGGACCGCGGCGCGGACGTGCGCCACGCAGACTTCGACGAGCCGGCGACCCTGGTGGCGGCGTTCAGAGGCGCGGACACGGTTCTGATCCACGGAAACTACGGAACCGCTCCCGCCCGGCGCGCGCAACGGCATGCCGCGGCGATCACGGCAGCGGCGGAATCAGGCGCGGGTCGGCTTGTCGTCACCACCTGGCAGGATCTTGACCACTGCCCCGTGCCCGAAGTCTCGGACTACCCCGCCACCGAGACGCGCGCCAGGGCTGCACGCATCCCGGTGACCATCATGCGGCTGACTTCCGACCTAGCCAAATTGGTAGCCCGAGACGTCCGGTGGGCTGTAGCAGCGGGCACGCTGACGGCTCCCGCCTGCCAGGCCCGCATCACGCCGGCTGCCATCACCGACCTGGCCGAGGCCACCGCCAACGGCTGGCCATGAGGGCGTGACGTACGAGCTCACCGGGCCCGACGCGGTCAGCTGGGACGATCTGGCCGCGCTCGCGTCATCAATCAGCAGCAAGAACGTGCGCTACCGGCCAGTCGAAGACCGCGAATACCGGGAGCACGTCGCTGCTCTCGGCGTCCCCGAGGCGGCCATCGGCATGCTGCTCGACTACTACGCCGCCGTCCGCGGTGGCTGGGCCAGCTCGCCCACGAGTGACCTGGCACGGCTCCTGCACCGGGCACCGGCCAGCACGATCCAGGCCATCCGCCAGCCAGCCGCGGCCTAGCGCTGGCTCACCGGCACCAGGAAACGCCGGGAGCTGATCGAATGAGCAGGACCAATTCAGCCAGCCTGCCCGCCAGCGATCCAGAGCGCTGCCAGCCTGGGTCGCGCTTTTGACGATGACCGGTGCGGCATCGGCAGTCCGCCGGGTCCCCGCTGCGGCAGAGCTCCGACCCGAGTCGGGCCAATTTATTGCGTAACTCGAAACCGCTGCCCACGAACCTGGCCGCTAGGCCAGGCAGGCGGAACCTGCGGACGACCGGACCACGGCTATTCCGGAGCGAGCAAGTCATCGACGGCAGCGACGGGCACGACGTCCCGAGCTGCGGCCGCAAGGCCCGGGTCCACGGTGACCAAGGCGTCAGCCTGCAATTGGGTGACCGCAAGGTATTCGGCGTCCCTGAGGGTGTCCCAGCCGTGCTGGCGCGCGACTTGCCAGGCAATGCGACGCGACACCCGATCACCTAGCAGCCGCATCTTTATCTCGGTCATCCGCTCGTGTGCTTTCAGGGCTGCTGCCTCGGTGCGCTTACCGGCACGGACCTCGCGCAGCAGCAGTTCCAGCGCCTCCGAGCGAATCGAGTTCGGTGCGACCAGCTGGTGGCCAGGATCGACGTGAAGCCCGGCGTCCACGAGGTGGACCAAGGTCGGTGCGTCGATCACATAACGGGCCATGGACTCAGGTTAGTAGGGCCGTTTAGTGCGCATTCTGCCGCCGTTTAGTGCGCGGCAGAGCGCCTACACCGACTTGGCGATGAGCTCATCCGCGACCCACCGCGCGACGCTGGCGGGGTAGGGCTGTGCCGGCAGGCCGAGGGTGATGTGCCGAAAGCCGGCGTCAAGCGCTTCGCTGATCGCGCCCCGTGTGGTCTCGGGCTGGTCGTACGACACGGGCAGATGGATCGAGCGGGTGATGGCGGCGGGGTCGCGGCCGATCTCGGTGCAGTAGCGGTCCAGCAGCGCGCTGCGCTGGGCGGCGTCGGTAATGTCGCCGCCTGCGATGTTCCATAGGTCCGCATGCTCGGCGGCCACGCGGAGCACCGCGGCCGAGCGTCCGGCGACCAGGATTGGCGGGTGCGGGTGCTGGACCGGCTTCGGGTTGCCGAATGCGCCGATGAGGTCGATGTGGGCGCCATGGAAGTCGAACGGCTCGGTCTCTGTCCACAGCCGCCGGATGACCGTGCAGGCGTCGGCAAGGTCCTCCACGGAGTGACGGAAGTCGTGGTAGGGCAGGCCGTGTGCTTCATATTCGCGGCGGGCCAGCGGGTGGCTAGGGCGCGAGCCCGCTCCGATACCGAAGTCGAGCCGTCCGCCGGAGACGATATCGACGGTCGTGGCGATCTTGGCCAGCATCGCCGGAGGCCGGAACCTGTTGCTGGTCACGAGCAGACCTAGGCGCAGCCGCTTAGTCTGCGCGGCGAGGGCCGACAGCAGCGTCCAGCCCTCGAAGATCGGCCCACTCGGGTCGCCGGCGATCGGCATGAGGTGATCGAACAGCCATGCATGCTCAATTTCCGGCATGCCGTCCGCCTCGCGCCAGACCTGCAGGATGTCCTGGTAGCTGACCTGCATGGGAGCGGTCGCGATTCCGAAACTCGGCCGAGGTGCTTGCGGCATGGTTCTCCGTGAGATGAGTCTGCGATGCACGGCTTGGCGCCGGCTGGCCGGATCTGGCATTCTGAACAAACGGAACAGCGTTCCGGTAGAAACGATACGGAACTTTGTTCCGTTTGGCAAGCCGCGTGATGCGTGACGGAGGTAGCTGGGCAGTGGCCGATAGCGAGAGCGGATTGGACGCGGCGGCACCGCGTAAGCGGGCCGACGCCCGGCGGAACGAGGCGACGCTGCTGGACGCGGCCGCTGCGGCGTTCGTTGAGTCCGGCGTCGACGTGCCCGTGCGGGACATCGCGGCCAGGGCTGGCGTCGGCGTCGGCACGATCTACCGGCACTTCCCGACACGAGCCGACCTGATCGTTGCCGTCTACCGGCACCAAATCGAGGCCTGCGCCGAAGCCGGCCCCGTCTTGCTGGCGGAGCGCGACACGCCACACCATGCGCTGGCCAGCTGGGTCGGCATGTTCGTCGACTTTCTGGTCACCAAGCACGGCCTGGCGGAGGTGCTACGGTCCGACGCCGCCGCCTTCCAGACGCTGCACGCCTACTTCATCGACCGACTGGTCCCCGTGTGCGGGCAGCTCCTTGAGGCTGCCGCTGCGGCGGGCGAGATCCGTCCCGGCCTGGATGCCTACGAACTGCTCCGCGGCGTCGGGAACCTTTGCGTCGGGGCGGGCAGCGACCCTCGCTACAATCCCCGCCACCTGGTCGGGCTTCTCATCGCGGGACTGCGCATCCAGGCCTGACTACGCGTGCATGCGGGGGCGAAACTGTCGTCAGCCACGCCTTCAGGTTGCGGTGCGGGCGAGCCTCGACGTGCTTGCGGCGTTCGGCAGGCAGATGTCCGGTCAAGTGCTATCTCCTGAGCTTCGGCGGCGGTTGCTGCCCTAGGCCGGTGCTGGCAGTCTTTCGGTCGTGACCGGCCGCCTCCGCGTTCCCCTTTCGGTGCTCGACCTGTGCCCGGTGTCCACCGGGGATTCGATTGGCGAGGCGCTGCGCCGGAGCGTCGACCTGGCCCGGCACGTAGAACGGTGGGGGTTTACGCGCTACTGGGTTGCGGAGCACCACAACATGCCGGGCATCGCCAGTTCGGTGCCGGCGGTTCTGGTCGGCCAGATCGCGGCGGCTACTTCTTCGATCCGGGTCGGCTCGGGCGGGGTCATGCTTCCGAACCATGCGCCGCTCACGGTGGCGGAGCAGTTCGGCATGCTTGAGGCGATGTACCCCGGACGGATCGACCTGGGGATCGGGCGGGCTCCCGGCACCGACCGGGCGACGGCGCGGGCACTGCGGCGTAGCGCGGAAGCGCTGCCGGCCGCGGACTTCGCCCGTCAGCTCGCGGAGCTGCGGGCCTACTTCGCCGGCCAGCCCGCCGAGGGCGGCTCACCCGGCCAGATCCGCGCCATCACGGCGGAGGGCAACGAGCCGGCCGTGTGGCTGCTCGGGTCCACCGGCTACAGCGCCGAGCTGGCTGGCTTGCTCGGCTTGCCGTTCGCCTTCGCGTACCACTTCAGCGCCGCCAACGCGAGGCCCGCGCTTGCGCTGTACCGCCAGACTTTCAGGTCTTCTGCGGGGCTCGCCGAGCCGCACTGCCTCATCAGCGTGTCGGTGCTCTGCGCCGAGGACGCGGCAGCGGCGCACTGGCTGCACGGATCGTCGCGGCTCTCCATGCTGCGCCTTCGGGCCGGGCGTCCGTCCACGCTGCCGAGCCCGGACGAGGCCGCCGGCCGTTCCTACTCGGCGGCCGAGCAGGCGGTGGTCGATGAGGCGACCGGTTCGCACGTGGTGGGTGACCCGGCCGCGGTCGTCGATCGGCTGGACCGGCTCGTCGCCAGCACCGGCGCCGACGAGCTCATGGTGACGACGAGCACGTTCGCGCACGGTGACCGGCTCGCCAGCTATGAGCTGCTCGCCCGCGCCGGCTCCGACTGAGGCGATCCAGACGGCCCGGCGTTGCCAGCGCGCATCAGCCCGGGTGACCCTCGTTCCGCTGGTAATTCTTGAACAGATCAGACATGCCGGCCGTGCCGGTGAGACCAGGAATCCCGCCGAAGGTCTGGGGTAGCGGCGGATAGTTCACCGGCTCCGGGGAAACCGACTGCACGCTGTCGGCCGAGCAGACGTCCGCGGGGTCAAAGGCCGCGGTGCCCTCGAGCACTTCCAGCAGGGACTCGGACGGCGGGCTGATCGCGGGGCCGATCACGTCCGAGCTCGTCGGGATGGCCGACGGCCGCACAGCGTAGGGGGGCAGCACCGGGAACGGGAGCAAGACCTCCTGGAGGTTCCTGGCGTACCGGTCGCGGGCGGTCAGCGGCGTCAGGCCGAAGGTGGACTCGATCAGTGCGAGGCTCGAGCAGTGCTCGAACGGGCCCGCGTGCATGACCCGGTGCGGCCGGACGAGGTTGGACACCACGATGCCGGGGACCCGGAACCCGAGCTGCTTGTAATTGGGGTAAAGCTGGCCGTCGGTCGGGGTGGTGCTGTCGCCCTCGTGCATGACGTCGGCGGGATTGGTGTCGTCGATGACCTGCGGCGGCGGCACATGGTCGTAGAAGCCGCCCCACTCGTCGAAGGTCACGATGAAGACCGTGTCGTCGAGGTATCCGTTGTCGGCGAGCGCGTGATAGGCGTCGGCGATGAATCGCTCGCCGAGCCGGATGTCGCCCAGCGGGTGGTCATCCCCGGACGTGCCCGTCGCCTCGTTGTCGAAGGCGGGATCGATGTAGCACACGTTCGGAAGCGTGCCGTCCTGGCATGCCGCGATGAACGACGTGCCTGCGGAGAGCGCAGCTGTGCTGGCGTCGGCGTCGGAGAAGGGATGGAAGAACGCCTGGTACTTGAATGTCGCTCCGGGCTCAATCGCGGGGCTGGCCCACAGTGCGAGGAACGGGGCATCACGGTAGTAGTAGCCCCCGGTGGGGATGCCCTGGGTGTTGGGGATCGGGGACAGCTGATCCCAGATGGTCGGCAGCGTGGACGGCGCCTCGGAGTTGTGGTCCCGGTCGGTCTGACCCGCGTGCTGGTAGAACCGGTTGGGGTAGGTCTCTCCTGCGAATGCGCAGAAGTAGCGGTCTAGCGTCGTGTACTGCTCGGCGAGCGCGCCGATGACAGGCAGGTCGGGCAGGGCCTTGCGGGTTCCGTCGCGATGGAGATTGGTGTAGTAGCCGATCGGGAACGTGTTCGCCGCGGCGAGTGTGACGCCAGGGATGCCGGTGGGGGTCGTGGGCCGCTGCAGGAAGCCGTCCATCTTGCCGTAGTTGTGCTCGACGAGCCAGCCTTCCCAGCTGTGGTCAGGGTCGCTGTACCCGCAGCCCTGGAAGTCGGGCGCGAGCGGGTAGTTCGGATAGGTATTGCCGTCGACTGCGGACACGTACCTTAGGTCGTGTCGGCCGTCGGCACCGGGCAGCCAGCCGAGGAAGTGGTCGAACGAGCGGTTCTCCATCATCAGGATGACGATGTGACGGATGCCGCGCGAACCGTCGGCGCGCGTCGCGCTCGAGGCGTTGGCGACCGCCTGGCTGAGCAGGTCGGTGCCGGTGATTGCCAGGCCAGACGAAGCCGCCGAGATCTGCAGGAACCTGCGACGAGTAAGCATCTAGCGAACGTACGTCTCGAAGGCAGACGGGAGTTCTCCGCTAGCCACACGACGGTTGAAATAACGGCGACATTTTGCCGGCGTTCCGGTCGCCATTAACTGACGAGTCATCCGACCCCCAGCGCGCAACTACATGGAAGCTGGATCTAGTCCATCCGGATCATATCTGTCGGCTGCCGAACCACCAAGGTTCGAAATCGGGCCCTCGGAGTCCGGGTCAGCAGAGCGCGACAGCCTTGTCGTCGCGCTGAAGCTTGGCCATCAGGTCGGTGCCGATGTAGCCCGACCCCAGGTCGGTGCCGATGTAGCCCGACCCCAGGTCGGTGCCGATGCAGCCCGACCCCAGGTCGGTGCCGATGCAGCCCGACCCCAGGTCGGTGCCGATGTAGCCCGACCCCAGGTCGGTGCCGATGTTGCCGGACCCGACGATCGCCGCGGTGATGCTGGCGGAGCCTGCGGACCGTGCTGACGGTGAGCCATCAGTCGAACACCGCCGTGACGCTGCCCAGGCCGTCGATCGTGGCCGTCACCGTGTCCCCGGCCGTGACCGGTACCGCGGCGGTGATCGACCCGGTCAAGATGATGCTGCCTGCGGCCAGCTCGGCGCCGCGTGCGGTAAGGGTGTTGGCGAGCCAGGTCGCCGCGTACCAGGGCGAGCCGAGCACCGCCGCGCCAGCGCCGGTCGAGACGATCCGGCCGTTCCGCCGGAACACGCAGCCCGCCAGGGCCAGGTCTCGCCCGGCGACTGGTGCCGGGCTCTGGCCGAGCACGAGGCCGCCGCTTGACGCGTTGTCCGCGATCGTGTCGACCAGGCCAATCCTCCAGTCGGTGATCCGGCTGTCGATGATCTCGATGGCGGGCAGCGCGTACGCGGTGGCGCTGACGACGTCTGTAATTGACAGGCCGGGCCCGTGCAGTGGCTGACTTAGTACGAGCGCGATCTCCGGCTCCGCCCTCGGCTGGCGGAACTTGCTGATCTGGATCGGCGCGTCTGCCGGGTACACCATGCCGGTCAGCAGGTGGCCGAAGTCCGGCTCGTACACGCCCATCTGCTGCCGCATCGATGCGGAAGTGAGCCCGGCCTTGTACCCGATGACCGACGCGCCGTCGGCGAGCCAGCGGCTGACCTGGATCTGCTGGATCGCGTATGCGTCATCGACGGTCAGGTCATCGTAGGTGCTGGACAGCGGAGCTAGCGTAGACGCGGTCCCGTACGCGTTCAGCAGTTCCGCCGCTATCGAATCAAGATCAGCCATTCACTCTTCCGCTCGCTCGGGTGCCATGACCATGCCACATTGCGTTTAGGCCGGTGCAGCTTCAAGTTTCCAGATGACCAACCCGCGGGGGGCGTGGCACCGAGTAGCACATCGTGCTACATTGAGGATATGAGCAACCCTGAGATTACGCAGCGCGACTTGCGGTCGCGGTCGCGGGAGATCATGGATGCTGTCGAGCACGGGCAGTCTTTTATTGTGACCCGGGACGGCCGCCATATCGGCGAGCTGATCCCGCTACGCCGACGCCGCCGGTTCGTCCCGCGGGAGGAGTTCTCGGCGATGTCGCGCAATGCTCCTGAGGGTGACCTGGATGCGTTCAGGTCCGATCAGGACGCAGTCGCCGACCACGAGACCGCTAACCGATATGAGCGGTGACCTTCCCCGGCAGGGCATGCTCGACACGAACATCATGATCCTGCGCAGATGGATCGATCCCGGCCAGTTGCCCGATGAGATGGCGATCAGCGCCATCACGCTCGCGGAGCTGTCAGCTGGCCCGCACGAGATCCGCCGCAACAGCGAGCAAGACCGGTACGACGAGCACGCCGAGCGCGCCCGGCGCCTGGAAATACTGCAGCGCGCCGAAAGTGAATTCGACCCGATTCCGTTCGGTGCTGAGGCGGCTCGCATCTTCGGTCGCGTAACGGCAGCGGTCGTCGCCGCCGGGCGCAAGCCACGCAGGAGAATCGCCGATCTGCTCATCGCGGCGACGGCCATCGCGGAGGGACTGCCGTTGTTCACGACGAACCCAGGTGACTTCACCGGCCTGGACACTCTCCTGCCGGTCATACCGGTCACCCGCCCAGCCTTTCTCCCGCACGAACGACCATCAAGGCGGTAGCAGACCGTTCGCGTACAGGAGGAACTGCCCGGACGCCGTCGGCGAAGAATTCTGGGCCGGCGGTGACATGGACCATCCCGTGCAGGTTTCCTCGTGCAGCTTGAGCGTCCCGTCACGCGTGACCGTTGGCCCGCTCCGTGCAGGCTTCCTCCAGCCGCTTGAGCGTCTCCCTCATGCCCTCCATCCAGATCCGGCCGCCGTCCATGCCCGTCTGGTCGTCTGCGGGGGCACGGGAGCAGTCGTAGATCTCGGTCACGATCGTCGCGTCCGGCCCGTCAGGAACGAGGTCATAACTCCACCGGTGCCCTCTGCGCGTCGACTCCGTGCTGCCCGGCGCGGTGTTCGGATGGCCGCGCCCGGCCGCAGGCTCCCAGCCGATCCGCCGGTCCCGTTCGAACTCCACGACGTGATTGTTCATCTCGTAATCGCCGTGCCTGGCGTAGAACATTTTCATGACGAAAACATCGCCGACCCCGGATATCACCTCGGTGGTGACTGCGCCTCTCAGCATTCCGGTGCCGTCGAGCGCGGTGTGCCTGCCCGGATCAGCGAGGATGCCGAAGACCACCTCGGCGGGCGCGGCGATGCGGCGCGATACCTCGACTGGCTGGAACTGACTGCCTGACAATGCGTGCCTCCCTGGCGGCGCCTGACTGCGGTTGCTCAGTTACCCGACGATCGGAACCTGGCCAGCAGGACAGTCAGGTGCCCTCGGTCTTGTCGAGCCAGTGCATGATCCCGGCCACGTTGGCCGACGAGCTGCTGAACCGCTCGAACTTCGCCGAGACCTCAGGATCGAAATCGTCGGAGAGCACCGCATACCGCTGGCGCGTGCGCTCGGCCACCATCGCGGCGGCGTGATCGAGGTCCATCCCCGCGTTGCGAGCCTGCCTGGTCTCCTCGACCCACACCCGGATCTCCTCGGCCGAGCGCTCCAGTGTCTCGTCGACCGCGGTGACCGGACCGAAATGGCTGAACAGCAGGCGGGCAGGCTGGAAGGCAGCGAAGGCCCGCAGCGATGCCAGCGCCACCTCGAGGTCAAAATCCGCAGGTGGAGTCGCCGGCCGCAGGTCACCGGTCTCCTGGATGTAGATGCCCGCCGCATCGCCGACGTACAGGTCACCGCTTACCGAGTCCACCAGGCCGACGTGGTGCTTCGCGTGGCCGGGGGAGTAGTGGCTGTCGATGCGACGGCCGCCGCCCAAGTCGATCACGCCGGCCTGCCCGACCGCTCTGATCCTGCTTGCCGGGGTCGGCGCCAGAACGCCGAAGAGATCATCTAGCTCAGCGCCGTAGACCATGCGCGCACTGGCCATCAGCCGTGCGGGATCGGCCAGGTGCCGGGCGCCGAGCTCATGCACCACAACCTCAGCCGCGGGGAACATTCCTGCCAGGTCGCCGGTCCCGCCCGCGTGGTCGAGGTGGATGTGCGTGACCACGATGGTCGCTAGATCCTGCGGACCGACACCGAGCGCCGCGAGCGCGTCGCGCACAAGCGGCGCCGACGGCGCCGTGCCGGTCTCGACGAGGCACGGCCGGTCGGCGCGGATAAGATACCCGGCCGTAATGCCGTCATAGCCGGCCATCCGGGTGTCGATCTGGTACACCTCGTGACCGAGGTCGGTAATGATGTCGGTACGGCCGGATGCGGGCAGCGTCTCTTCCATGCGGACATAATGACAGCCCAGTCCAGCGGGTCCGCGAGGAAATTCAGCCTTCGGCGAACAGTCGCATGACCAGGCCGGTTCGCGGCTTAGGCCCGAATGACGTGGACTTGCGCGGCACGCGTTTGCCTAGCGCGGCGACCTGGTAGACCTGACCCGCGGACATGGGGCTGCAGATCACCGCCGTGCCACCAGGTTGCTCGTCGGCCGCCTCGATGGCAGCGGCGGCGTCATGGATAGCGCGCACGGACCGGGCGTCATCCTCGATGCCCCAGATCCGGGCGAATAGCAGATCCTGCAATATGGCCCCTGGCAGCTGCTGCCACAGCTGCGGCGGCTTGTCAACGACGGCGGCGCTGACCAGCGCGGGATCGGGCTTGGTCAGCAGGAATGCCTGGCCAGCCCCGGCAAGCAGAAACGCGACACCCTCTGCGGCAGCGTCGGCCAGCTCGTCAAGCGCGCCAGGCACATCGGCGGTGCCGGCGGGCAGCTCGCGTACGCAGAAGGCCGATGCAGCCAGCCGGGCTGCGGCTGACGGGACCAGTCCAGCGACCATGCGGTGAATCGCGCCGAGCCGCGGCGGGTACGCGGTCGAGTCGACCAGCATGGCCAGGCCAAGATCCCACGGCCCGGCACCCGCACCAGCCTGCTTCTTGTGTTCCCTGAGTTGCAGGTAGGCGGCATACCGGTGATGGCCGTCCGCGATGAGCGCGGTGCGAGGCGCCAGGTCAGCGGCGATGGCCGCGAGCTCGGCATCGTCGGTAATGGCCCAGAGCCGGTGCCGCACGCCGTCGGGCGTCCTGGCCTCTACGATCGGGGTGCGGCTGCCGGCGATCTCGTCGATCAGCCTGGTGGCGGCTCCGTCGCCGCCCTCGTACAGCAGGAATATCGGCTCGAGGTTGGCCTGAGTGGCTTCCATCAGCTGGCGCCGTCCGGCCACCGGACCCGGCGCGACGTCCTCATGCGGCTGGATTATCCCGGCAGTCACCGGAACCAGGTCCAGGGCGCCGATCAGGCCGCGCTGCAGCACATCGGCCGGATCGCCGCCGCCGGAGGCGCCCGCCTGCTCGTAGACGTACAGCGCGGGCACCGGGTCGGTGACCAGGATTCCGGCCTGTCGCCAGCCGGCCAGCTCGGCGGCCGCGTCGTCGTACGGGCTGCCTGGCTGGCCTGCCGGATGCCGGGGCAGGATGAGCCGGACGATGTTATGCGGGTCCCTGGCAAATAGCTGGTGCTCGATGTCGGCGGCTATCACGTCGTACGGTGGAGATGTGACCTCGGCGAGCCCGCTCACCCGGTCCTCGGCATAACGCACGCCGCGAAATGGCGTGAGTACCAGGCCTTGCGGGCTGTCGGCTGCTGGGACCTGGCTGGACGGAAGGATCTGCACATATGTCAGAAGGACCCGCAGGCTGTAGTGATTCCCGCCCGGAGGATCTGGTTTCGTCGCGAGATGCCCCGGATTCGGGGCATGTTAACGATGCCGACACCTACCAGCTGTACCGGCGTGGCCTGGATCTGCTCAGCCGCGGCAGCGCGGCGGCCGCAGCCCAGTTGCTGCAGCGCGCGGCTGCCGCCGAGCCGAAGTCACGCAGCGTCCTTGAGGCGCTGGCCAGGGCTCAGTTCGACGCTGGTCAGTACCCGGCCGCGGCCGCGAATTTCCGCCGGATCGTGGACGCGAGCCCGAGCGATGACTACGCGCAGTTCGGGCTCGGCCTCGCGCTCGCCCGCACCGGCGACCCGGGTGCCGCGGCCGAGCACCTCGCCCTGGCGGCGGCAATGCGGCCGAACCTGCGGCATTACACCGACGCTCTGCGCAGCGTCCGCGCCACGCTGCGGGCACGCCACGCGACCGGCGAAGGAAGCGCGGTTTGACGGGGAACGGGGCGGCGGGCTCCGATAACTCGTTCCTGCCACGCGGCTGCCCGGCCAGACTCAGCGAGCACTACGATGCCGCGCTACTCGACCTGGACGGCGTTGTCTACCTCGGCGGAAGCCCCATTCCCGGCGCGGCGGACGCGCTGGCCGATGCGGTCAAGCGCGACATGCGGCTGGCGTTCGTGACGAACAACGCGTCCAGGACGCCGAACGCTATCGCCGCTCAGCTGTGCGCCATGGGCATCCGGGCGACCTCGACCGACATCGTTACCTCAGCCCAGGCCGCCGCGCACCTGATCGCCGACCGGCTGCCGGCCGGCGCGCCGGTCCTGGTGGTAGGGGGCATGGGCCTGCGGCTGGCAGTCCGCGATCGCGGACTGAGGCCGGTGTCGACGGCCCTGGAGCGACCGCTGGCGGTCGCCCAGGGATACGCACCTGACATCGACTACGGGCAACTGGCCGAGGCCGCCCTGGCGATCAGGGCCGGGGCCTGGTACGTCGCGTCCAACGTGGACGCTACGCTGCCCACCACGCGCGGCCTGCAGCCGGGCAACGGGTCGCTCGTTCAGGTGCTGGTGACCGCCACCGGCCAGCGGCCCGTGGTGGCGGGCAAGCCCGAGACGCCCCTGCACGCCGAGTCGGTTGAGCGGGTGGCCGCCAGGCATCCGCTGGTCGTGGGCGACCGGCTAGATACCGACATCGAGGGCGCGCACAACGGCGGCGCGGACAGCCTGCTTGTGCTGACCGGGGTGACCCGCCCGGCCGGCCTGCTGCTGGCCGGGCCGCGGCAACGGCCCACCTACATCGCGGCCGACCTGACCGGCCTGAACGTCAGCCATCCGGACGTGACCAGGTCAGGGGCGGAGTTCAGCTGCGGCGGCTGGAGCGCTGCTGCGGGGCGTGAGCAGTGGCTGACGGTGTCCGGCTCAGGTAACAAGCTCGATGGCCTGCGGGCGCTGTGCGCCGCGGCCTGGTCCGCTGACGGCGCCGGCGCCTGGTCCGCTGACGGCGCCGGCGCCTGGTCCGCTGACGGCGCTGGCGCCGGGACCGGCGAGGGCGGGAATGCGGCCAGCCAGGCTGCCGAGTCCGCGGTGCGGCGGGTCGGCTTCGGCGGCTAGCGAACCGCTGCCGCCGCCGGGCAGCGAATCAGCCTCTCGGCTGACCGGGATCAGCCCAGCGGACGACGCCTGGCGGCCCGGCATCGCCCAAACTTGGACGCAGGCCCGGAACCTGCCTTCCGGGCCGTCTGCTGCGCCAGGTCGGGAGTGAGCCTGATCGCGCCGCACTGGCCGGAGACCACAGACCGCCGGCCGGAAGGGAATCGGAGAACATGATCGAGGCACGGGGGCTCACCAAGAGATACGGCGACACGCTGGCCGTGGACAACTTGTCCTTCAGCATCGCGCCGGGGAAGATCACCGGTTTCCTCGGCCCGAACGGGGCGGGCAAGACCACGACCATGCGAATGATTCTCAACCTGGATCAGCCCACGGCCGGCAAGGTGACCATCAATGGCCAGCCGTTCAGCCGGATGGCACAGCCGATGCGCGAGGTGGGTGCGCTGCTCGACGCTAAGGCTCTGCACGGGGGCCGGAGCGCTTACAACCACCTGCTCTGCCTGGCCCAGTCCAACAACCTGCCCACCAGGCGGGTGTCGGAGGCGCTCGGCCTCGTCGGGCTGACCGACGTCGCGAAGAAGCGAACCGGGGGATTCTCTCTGGGCATGGGCCAGCGGCTGGGCATCGCCGCCGCGCTGCTTGGCGATCCGCAGATCCTGATGTTCGACGAGCCGGTCAACGGACTGGACCCGGAGGGCATCCTGTGGATCCGGAACCTGATGAAGGCGCTCGCGGCCGAGGGCCGGACCGTGTTCGTGTCCAGTCACTTGATGTCGGAGATGGAAAACACCGCCGACCACCTGCTGGTGATCGGCAAGGGGAAGCTCATAGCCGACTGCACCGTCGAGGAGTTCATCGCGGCGAACTCGCAGGTGACCGTGCGAGTTCGGACACCGCAGCAAGACCTGCTCACCAAGCTCGTCGCCACCGCGGGCGGCACAGTTCGCGACAGCGGCGAGGGCGCGATCGTGGTGTTCGGGCTCGAGGTCAGCCAGGTGGGTGATCTGGCCTACGAGAACTCGGTCCGGCTGCACGAGCTGACCCCGATGCACGCGTCCCTTGAGCAAGCATTCATGGAGCTGACCGCATCCAGCGTGGAATTCCGCGCGGACGTGCCGGATCTGCCAGTTCTGGCGGGAGAGGTGGCCTGACGTGACGGCAACGACGACCGAGGTCGCGACGCCAGGCCTGGGCGTGCTCCCGGCTTCGGCCGGTCGGGCAAACTTCGCCGGTGCGCTCCGCTCGGAGTTCACCAAGATCCGCTCAGTGCGGTCGACGTACTGGACCCTGCTGGCCATGGCGTTTGTCACGATCGGCTTCGGGGCCCTGTTCAGCTTCGCTGCCAGTAAGAATCCGCACGGTCCGAACTTCGATCCCACCATGCACAGTCTGCTCGGCATGTACTTCGGCCAGCTGCTGATGGCGGCGCTCGGCGTCCTGGTCATCTCGTCTGAGTACTCCACCGGCATGATCAAGACCACCTTGACAACCATGCCGCGACGGGGAACCGTCATCGCGGCGAAGGGGCTGGTCTTCGCCGCCGTAGCCTTCCTCACCGGCTTGATCACCTGTTTCGCCGCGTTCTTCATCGGCCAGGCGCTGATGTCCTCGGATCATCTGAGCACCACCCTCAGCCATCCGAACGTGCTCAGGGCCGTGATCGGCGGGGCGCTCTTCCTGACCGTGTGCGGGCTGCTGGGCTTCGGGCTAGGCCTGCTGCTCCGACACACCGCGGGCGCGATCTGCGCGGCGGTCGCGCTGCTGTTCGTGCTGTCGCTGCTCATCAACTTCCTGCCTCAGTCCTGGCAGAACCACGTCGACAAGTGGATCCCAGCTATCGCAGGAACGGGCATCTGGTCGGTTACTCCCAACCCTCCTGGCGGCACGCCGATGCTGGGGCCGTGGACCGGGTTCGCCGTCTTCTGTGCCTACGCGGCGGTCGCGATCGCTGCAGGCCTGGTCCTGTTCCGCAGGCGGAACGCCTAGTCCGCTGGCTGGCGGGGTAATCCGGCTAGCCAGAAGCACAGTGGCCGGTTGCGGGGGCCCGGCCACTGTGCGGGCCGTGAGGGCCCGGCCGCCAGGTGTCTGGCCGGGCCCTCGGCGACAGGCCGGGCCGGGGTTTATGGCCAGCATTGCGAGGCGCTGCGGGCCGTTCGTCCTTTTGCCGCAGGCTAAGGAGTCTGGTCGGCCACGCTGCCCGCGGCGCGTGGCGGCTTGATGCCGGTTGCAGCCTGACGGCCGCGTGAAACGTGCTCTGAGCGGAAGCGGCACGGCGAAACCGCGGCAGCAAGATCACGAACATGACGCTCGAGGATCTAGTGACGCTATCGCAGCACCTACGACACATACGTCGGTTCAGAAGATCCTTACCGGATCCCTAAACCATCACTAACTGTGCATATCGCCCGGCGGGGTGGACCGGTGCGCGCGGGAGTGTGGCGGGCCGGTCGGGGCCGGAGTGTGGCGGGCCGGTCGGGGCGGGAGTGTGGCGGGCCGGTCGGGGCGGGAGTGTGGCGGGCCGGTCGGGGCGGGAGTGTGGCGAGCCCGGCGCCAGTGGGAAAGGCCGGTCCGGGCGGGAGCGTGGCGGGCCCGGCGCCAGTGGGAAAGGCCGGTCCGGGCGGTAGTGGGAAAGTCATCAGTCCGGCTGGCAGCGCGGGCACCAGAAGGTGACCCGCTCCTGCGTCTCGGCGCCCTGCTCGGCGCGCCGGATGGTCGTCCCGCAGCGCCGGCACGGCCGGCCGGACCGGCCATATACCCAGGTCTGCTCGCCTCTGGCCGTGGTTCCCGTGGTGACCTGGTCGATGCGCTCCTTGTTCGCCTCGAGCAGCCGTCGGGCGAGCTCTACCAGTTCGGGCAGCGTGCCGACATCTTTCACCGGCCGCCACGGGCTGATCCCTCCCAGGAACAGGGTCTCTGCCTTGTACAAGTTGCCGATACCGGCCAGGCTCCGCTGGTCCATCAGCGCCTCTCCGATGACGCGGGCCGGGTCGGCGCCGAGCCTGCGGATGGCCTCGCCGGCATCCCAGTCAGGTCCGAGCAGGTCGGGACCCAGGTGGCCAACCGCCAGCGACTCCCGGCTGGTCCTGATGACCGCTACGATGCCGAGCTGCCGTCCGACTGCCTGCCACGTGTCATTCGCGAGTACCAGCCTGACTCGATGATCGCGCGGCGGGTATCCGCTCGCCCGGCTGATCCGCCAGGAGCCGTCCATCTTCAGGTGCGTGTGCACGGTCACGTCGCCGTCTACCCGGATGAGCAGATGCTTGCCGCGCGAGAGGGCCTCCGTCACGGTGCGCCCGGTCAATTTCGTCGTCGCATACCTGGGGACCCGGAAGTCAGAGCGCACCAGTACCCGGCCGGCCAGCGCCTCGTGCAGCTCGCGAGCCGTCCGCCAGACCACGTCGCCCTCTGGCATGACGCCAGGATGCCATCCGGCGGAACAGATCGCCGATCTCCCTGACCGCGGATCGCCTCGGACCCGGCCATATCGCCTCGGACCCGGCTATCACGCGGTGGGTAACAGCGTCTCGCCAGCCGCCGGAAGCGGAGTCCCGGCTGGCTCTGTGCACTGGAGTGGCGCGATGTCGACGAGTGGCATGGCCGCCAGCACCGGGGACTCTTCCGGTTCGGCCGGGAGCAGGCCGAGGGTGACGAGATCGACCGGGCTTGCCCAGTAGCGCCAGTACGCCGGGTTCCTGATGATGGCCGCGCTCACCGCGGCGGCGCAGCGCCCGAAGGCCGTGGCCGTATCGCCGTCCATCGGGACCGGCGCGGAGATCTCGAGCACCTGGTGGCGGTAGTCGGGGCGGCGGTACGCAAAGCACATCAGCACTGGCGCCCTGGTCGCCTGCGCGATCGCCGCTGCCCCCGGCAGCAACCTGGCCTGGCGGCCGAGGAATGGAACCTCGACCGCGCGGTCCAGGTCGCTATCGATCGGCGGCGCGTCTATCGCGATCGTCAGCACCTCGCCCGCGCGCAGCGTGCTCGCGGCCCGCGCCGCGACGTCGAACCGGCCTGTCCACGGCTCGATGTTCGGCCGCTTCCGGTGCCGGCGCAGCGGCCGCGCGTAGACGCGGTCCCAGAACCGCCGCTCGGCGGACGAGAGGCCGACGGTGTAGTTGTGCTGCCAGCGCCCGATGGTGGTGACGGGGAAGCCGCAGGCGCCCAGCATGGAGAAGGCGCTGTCGAAGGACCCGAAGTGGGCCGAGCAGACGATCGCGCCCTTGCCCTGAGCCAGCGCCGCGTCCAGGTGTTCCTGCCCGCGGATCTCGACCAGGCGCCGCAGCGCCCGCCCGCTGCCGCGCAGCCGCTTGATGTCGAGCGCCTCGCACGAGGCGTCCCTGAACCACTGCCTGGTGAACTCGTGCTCCGCGGCCGAGGTCAGCTCATCGCCCAGCACCCGTCGCAGGTTACGCGCCAGCTCGGCGCGCTTGCCCGGCTGCCGGCGCCAGAGCCAGTCGCCGCGCCAGCACGCGACGCGGTAACCGACGGCGGCCGGCAGCCGCGCCAGCATCGGCGCGGCCGCCGCCCAGTAGCCGACCCCCTCGGCGGCCTGCAACAGGCGCTGGGCGCGCCCGTTAGCCTTTCGCATTCTGCATCTCGGGCTCGCGGGCGCGCAGGTACGCGCAGATGGTTTTCACGGTCTCGAAGTTCTGCGGGAGCAGGTCCGCATCGCCCACCGTGATCCCGAACCGCTCCTCCAGGAAGACCACCAGCTGGAGCAGGCTCAGCGAGTCGAGGATGCCGCTCTCGAGCAGGGGTGTCTCGTTCGTCAGGGGCAGCACAGCCATGTCCCGGACGAATTCCTGGCTGATGTAGTCGTTGATGACCGTTTCCATGTGAGTACCTTTCTTCCCTTTCTCCTATGTTGCTCAGCCGCCGCTGACGGCGTTCCGCCCGGCTTGCGCTATTCGCGGGCGAGCAGCTTGCGCTACTCGCGGGCGAGCCGGGTCCGGTCGACCTTGCCGGTCGAGGTTCTCGGCAGCGCCGCGCGGAACTCCGCGATGTCCGGGACCATGTAGGCCGGCAGCCACTGCCGGCAGTGGTTCAGCAGCGCTTCGCGCGTCAGGCTGGCGGCGTCGTCGACCGCGACGACCGCCCGCAGACGGCTGCCGAGCAGCTCGTCTGAGACCGGCACGACGGCCGCCTCCCGGACGGCCGGATGCCGGTAGAGGGCGGCTTCCACTTCCCCCAGCTCCACCCGGTAGCCGCGGACCTTCACCATGGAGTCGCGGCGGCCGAGGTAGATGTAATTCCCCCCTGGCCCCAGCGTTACCAGGTCACCGGTCCGGTAGACGAGCTCGTCGTGCCCGGCCCCGAGCGGGTGCGGGACCAGGACCTCCTGGGTCTTGGCCGGCTGGCCCCAGTACCCGCGCATCAGGGCCGGGCCGCGCACGTAGAGCTCGCCCTCCTCGTCGGGCGCGGACACCCTGCGGCCTTCGCTGGTGACCGCGAAGACCTCGGTGTTGGCGCAGGCCCTGCCGATGGGGACGGGCCCGGCGTCGGCGTCGCCTGCGGCCACCTCGAAGGCGGTGCACACGTTGGTCTCGGTCGGCCCGTACCAGTTGAGGTAGCGGCAGTGCGGCAGCTCGGCCATCAGCCGGGCCAGGTACTTCGGCGGGAAGACCTCTCCGGCGAAGATCACGGTCCGGAGCCTGGACAGGTCGAACTTGGCCAGGCTGCCGAAGCACGCCAGCAGGGTCAGCACGGACGGCACGGAGTACCAGACCGACAGGCGCTCGGATTCCAGCCACTGGGCGATCGATATCGGGAACGTGGTGGTGCCGTCCGGGATCACAGTCATGCAGGCGCCAGCGCGGCAGGTGGCGAAAATGTCGAATACCGACAGGTCGAAGTGCAGCGGCGCGGGGCTGCAGACGCGGTCCTCGGCCGTGAGCCCGGCGTCCGCGGCGGCCCACTCGACGAACGTGAGCGAGTTGCGATGGGAGATCATGACTCCCTTCGGGGTGCCGGTCGAGCCTGAGGTGTACAGGATGTAGGCGAGGTCGGTCTCGATCGCCAGGTCCTGGCCCAGGGGCTCGGCTGACTCGGCGGCGACCTCGGCCCACGGCCGGATCGCGGCGTAGTAGGCCTGAGCGCAGGCAGCCGTGTCGGCGCCCCGCTGGCCGGACAGGCCCATCGCGAGCACGCTTCCCGGCTCGGGCAGGTCGCCGGCCAGGCTGGCCGCGAGGTCCAGCCGTCCCTCGTCCGCGATGATCACGGTGGCGCCACAGTCGCGGACCACATAATCGAGCCGCTGAGCCGGCGCCTTCGGGTCGAGCGGCACGTAGCAGGCCCCGGCCTTGAGCACCCCGTACAGGCCGGCCACCGCGGCCGCCGACTTGGGCGCGAGGATCGCCACCCGGTCGCCGGGCGCCACGCCCAAGCGCCGCAGGGACCGCGCCACCTTGGTACTCAGCCGGTCCAGCTCCTCGTAGGAGAGCTGGCAATCGCCCGACGCTACCGCGAGCCGCCGCGGCGTGCGGGCCGCGGTCTCGGTCAGCAGATGCTGCAGCAGATACGCCATGAAACTCTTTCCCCCGTGGTGTTTTACAGGCCCAGCATCCGGGCGACGATCACCCGCTGGATTTCCGATGTTCCCGAGTAGATGGTGCTGGCGATCGCGTCGCGCAGGTCGCGCTCGATCCCGGCTTCCTTCAGGTAGCCCCAGGCACCGTGAGCCTGGATGGCATCCCGGCTGGACTGCACCCAGGCCTCGCTGGTGAACAGCTTCGCGGCGGCGGCCTCGGCCGGGGCGGACTTACCCTCCTGCTTGAGCCACGCGACCCGGTAGAGCAGCAGCTTCGCTGCCTCTAGCCGCACGTACATGTCGGCGATCTTGCCGGCCACGGCCTGGAACTTGCCAATGGGCTGGCCGAACTGCTCGCGCGAGCGGGCGTAGGCGACGCAGGCGTCGAGCTGGCGCCGCATCGCGCCGACGGCGCTCGCGAACAGGCAGCTTCGCTCCCACTCCATGGACGAGTTGAAGATCGCCATCCCGGCACCCTCGGGCCCGAGTCGGCTCGATGCCGGGACGCGGCAGTCGGTCAGCGCGACCTCGCCCATGGGCGAGGTCCGCAGTCCCATCTTCTCGAAGCCGCTGGTCACCCGCAGGCCTGGCGTCCCGGCGTCGACCAGGAACGCAGACAGTCCGGCCATCCCCGGCCGGCCGGCGACCGAGGCATAGACCAGGAGCACGTCGGCAACCGGGGCGTTGGTGATGAACTGCTTCTCCCCGTTGAGGATGTAGTCGTCGCCGCGCCGCTCGGCCTGGGTGCGCATGTGCAGCGCGTCGGAGCCTGAGCCGGGCTCGGTCATCGCGTGCCCGCCGATGATGTCTCCCGACACCATTCCCGGCAGGTAGGCCTGTTGCTGCTCCGGCGTGCCGAAGATCACCAGCGGGTGCTCGACGCTCCACATCTGGGCGTTGAGCGAGAACAGCAGCCCGTTGTCGGGACAGCCGTATCCCAGCGCTTCCATGACGAGCGTTGTAGTCAGGACGTCAGCGCCGGCGCCGCCGAGGTCGGCCGGGACCGGCAGGCCCTGGATCCCGAACTTGGCACAGGCGCGCCACGCGTCCCGCGGGAACTCGCCTGCGTCCTCGAGCTTGGCCAGGTCATGGCCGAGTTCTTGCCGGGCGAACGCGGTCGCCGCGGCCACCAGCTCGCGCTGCTCGGCGCTCAGGGCGAAGTCCATGCCGTCTCCTTGTCCGCCGTTTCGTTGTTCGCCGTCGCGGCGGGCTCGGCCGCGGTGGCTGGGGACTGTGCTGGCGGCACCTTGGCCCGTGCCGGGGGCCGGGCCGACCGGCCGATCCGGGACCTCACGACCGCGGCGCCGCGCAGCCTGCCGGGCCGGGCGGGCCGGCGCCGGGCGAGCCGGAGCGCGGCGGCGTGCGCCTGCTCCTCGGTCTGGTCGGACAGCGGGGCCAGCGGGCCGAAGTCAGGGTGTCGGCGCGCTATCGCCGTGGCGAGCAGGTGATCGGTCAGCCACGGGTTCTTCGGCAGCACCGGCCCGTGCAGGTAGGTGGCATACACCTGCCGGTAGCGGGCTCCCTCGGTGCCGTCCTCGCCGTTGTTGCCCGCCCCGGCGAGCACCCGCCCGAGCGGCTCGACGCCGCTGCCCAGGTAGCTGCGGCCGCTGTGGTTCTCGAAACCGGTCAGCTGGCTGCGCCCTGAGCCCAGATCGCACTCGGCCGCGACGTGGCCGATGAAGCGAGTCGGGCCGCCTTCGGTCACCACGTCCAGCACGCCGATGCCTTCGATCGCCGCCCCGGCGGGCGGCTGGTAGTACCTGCCCAGGAGCTGGTATCCGGCGCACACGGCGAGGACGACGGCGTCGGTCTCGATCGCCGCCCGGAGCGGGCCGGCTTTCGCCGCGAGGTCGCTGGCCGCGGCGATCATCTCCTGATCCTGGCCGCCGTGCAGCAGTATCAGGTCGGCCTGCGCGAGGTCGGGGACCTCTCCCACGTCGGCCTCGGTCACGCTGTAGCGGATGCCCCGCCAGTCGCAGCGCTGCGACAGGGCGAACAGGTTTCCCCTGTCCCCGGCCACGCTGAGCAGGCGCGGGTAGAGGTAGCAGATGCGGATCGTTACCGGAGTCTGTGTCATCTCGTCACTCCTGCCAGGAGGGCGACACCCAGCCGCGTCGCTGCATGACGCCGCGGAGCTCGCGCATGGGGGTGTAGCCAGCGAATATGTGGAGCGCCTCGCCCGGCGGCGGCTGGGTCAGCGCTGCTTGCAGGGCGGCCGCGCGATCGGGGACGACCCGGATGAGCGCCGGGTCGGCCCCGGCGTACTTGAATCGCAGGGCCACCTCCTCGGCCCTGGTCCCGCTGACGGTCAGGCTCGCGAGCTGCGGGACAAGCGCCTCGATGTCGACGTCCCAGAGCCAGGCGAAGTCCTCCCCGTCGACGACGGTGTTGCTGTGCGCGGCCAGCACGTGCTTGCGGCCGGGCCGGCGCAGGACCTCGCGGAGCGTGGCGTTGTAGGAGGTCGGGTTCTTGACGAACGCGAGCGTCACCTTCCGGTCGCCAGCCCTGATCTCCTCCAGGCGGCCGAACGCCGGGCGCACGCCGGCCATGGCCCGCCGCGCCTGGGCCGGCTCGAGCGGCCGGGGCAGGGACAGCGCGGTCACGCACGCCAGCGCGGCGGCGGCGTTGTAGACGTTGTGTGCCCCAGCCAGCGGCAGCCGCAGCGTCATCGGGCCGGCCGGCGTCTCGACGGTGACATCGGAGCCGCCGTGGCGTGACGGCCGGATCGCCGACACCGCGACGTCCAGGGCGGGACGGGAGCTCCCGCACCCTGGGCAGCTGTAGTCGCCCAGGTGGGAGAGGTGAACGGCCCGGTAGGTGAGCGTGTGCTGGCAGCGCACGCACCGGATGGTGTCGGCGGAATGCTCGGGCGCCTTTCGCCCCGCGCCGCCGGTGATGCCGTAATACACGACGCGCGCGGCCGTCCCGGTCGCGGTGGCCGCGGTGCCGGCCGGGTCAGGCAGGCTGGCCACGAGCGGATCATCGGCGTTGAGAACCACGGTGGCCGACGAGGGCAGCGAGTGCACGACCGTCTGCAGCATGCGCGCCATCGAGTACAGCTCGCCAAAACGGTCGAGCTGATCGCGGAAGATGTTGGTCACCACGAAGACATCCGGCTGCATTTCCGGGACCACGCGCCGCACGGTCGCCTCGTCCACCTCCAGCAGCAGCAGCTCCGCGTCCATCCGGCCACGCAGGTCGGCGCCGCGTACGGCGGCCGAGATCACTCCCTGCAGGAGGTTCGAGCCGGATCGGTTCTGGGTGACCTTCAGGCCGCCGGCCTGGGCCAGCGCCGCGAGCAGGCGGCAGCTCGTTGTCTTGCCGTTGCTGCCGGTGACTACCACGGTGCTGGCGTTGCTGACGGCCGCGACCTTCCGCAGCACGTGCGGGTCGATCCGACGGGCAACGGCGCCGGGGAAGCTCGTCCCGCCGCCGCGACCGAGGGCCCTCGATGCGGCGCCAGCCGCCTTGCCCGCCGCGACCGCGAGCGTGAACCGCGCCTGCGCCGGGGCCGGCGCCGGGATCCTGCGGTGCCGGGGGCCAGCGGTGAGGGTGCCGCTCATGACGTGCACCTGGCGTCTGCCGCTGCGGCCGGCCGGTACGCTCTCGCCAGCTCGCCGCTCGCCTGCATCGGCACGCCGGCCAGCCGCCGCTGCCCGGCTTCCCTGACCGCCTCGACGATCGCGTGCACGTGGCTCTCGTCGAGCGCGTAGTGCAGCGCGCAGGACCGAAGGGCGAAGCGGCCGCGGATGTCGGTTCCGGCCAGGAACGCCCGCCCGCCGACCTGGACGTCCGCCATGATCTCCTGATTCAGCCGGGTCAGGCTCTCCTCGTCGTGCAGGCCCGCGGGCGCGTACCGGAAGCACACGGCGGTCAGCGGTCCGCCGGCCACCAGCTCAAGGTCCGGGCTGGTCTCGATGACCTGCTCGAGGTAGCGGGCGAGGTCGATGTGCCGTCGGACGTGAGCCTCCAGCCCCGACCGGCCCGCCTGCTGGATGTTCCAGAACGTCTTAAGCGCCCGCCCGGAGTCCCTGGTCTGCTCCGCGCTGCGGTGGGAATACCAGATCTCCCCGGCGAACCCCTGTCCGGCCGGCAGGCTGAGGTAGGAGGGGATGAGCTTGTAGGTGTCCTGGAGCAGGGCGCCGTCGCGCACCATCGCGCAGCTGGTCCCGATCGCGACGGCCAGCCACTTGTGCGGGTCCAGCGCGACCGAGTCGGCGCGCTCCAGCCCGCAGTACTGGTCCGCGAGCCGGGAGTCCAGGACGCCGAAGCCGCCGTAGGCGCCGTCCACGTGCAGCCAGAGACCTTCCTGCTGGCAGAAGTCCGCGAGGTCGGCGAGCGGGTCGATGGCGCCGGTCTTGACGCTGCCCGCGTTCGCCGTGACCAGGAACGGGCGGTGACCGGCCTGCCGGTCGGCGGCGACCGCGGCCCGCAGGCTGGCGAGGTCCATCCGGAAGTCCGTATCGGTGTTCACCTTCCGCGGCGCGCCGAGCCCGAGCGTGAAGGCTGCCTTCTCCAGGCAGGAATGGCCCTCGTCGGACATGTACATGGTGAGCCGTGGCTGGCCGTGCAGGCCGTCGGTCCTGATGTCGAAGCCGTTGACCTTCGCGCCCCAGTGCCGCGCCACCTCCAGGCAGTGCCGGTTCGCGTCCGACCCGCCGCCCAGCAAAACCCCGTCACTTCCGTCCTGCGGGAAGCCGATGAGCTCCATTAGCCAGCGGATGGCGGCTCGCTCCACGTAGATGGCGGCGTAGTTCCCGCCGGCCCCGCTGGTGTTGGTAACGGCGGAAGCGAAGGCCGCAAGCATGCTCAATTTGGATGCGGCCGGGTCAACGAATGCGGCGAAGCACGGATGATTCTGGCCTCGGCCATAGGGCAGCACCAGCCGCATAAAGTCGTCTATTACGTCCTCGACCGCCATGCCATTGGCCGGAACATTCATTTTCTCCAGTTCTCGGCGTATCGCTGCCGGCAAAGGCTGGTAAACCGGCTCCTGCGGAAGCTTGTCCAGGTACGTAGCGAGCACATCGACCAGGCGATAACCCAGGTCGCGGAAGGTGTGGTGATCCATCGAGAACGGCGAGGGGACAGTAGTGTAGCCCTCAGTGCCGAGGACCTCGACGGAAGGGATTGCCAGTCCCATGGATGGGAACTCCTCTCAGTCCCGGAATACAGTTCACGGGAGTAATGTTTCGGCTCAAGGCCATTCCCCGGGGTGATAGGGGTAAACAGATCGGGCTACTAATGACTTAAGAAAATACGAGTAATGGACGGTCTAACTCGCGGTCTTCTGGAGCACAGGTGTGGTTTCGTGCATTGCCTTGTTCGGGCTCGTCACCTGGGCGTTGCGCGAGGTCAGCGACGCGGGCCGCAGCGGGGATCCGCGGAGAGGAATGCCCTGGTGAAACTGCAAATTGAGGCCGATCTCTGCCAGGGGCACGGGCGCTGCTATGACCTCGCTCCCGGCCTCTTCGGTGAGGACGAAGAGGGTTACGGAAAGGTGCTCGCGGACGGCGTGGTGCCGCTCGGGAACGAGCAGGACGCGCGGCGGGCGGAGCTGAACTGCCCGGAGCACGCGATCAGGTTGATCGAGAGGACGTGACGTGGCCGCCTCGAACCGCCTCCCCGGAGATCGCTGGGAGAAGCGGGACGGCCAGTCCCACGGCACCCGGAGCGAGATCGTCACCGGTCCGGTGTCGGACTGGGCCACCGACTTTTCCCACATGGAGGAGGAATGGGCCGCCGACCCGTACCCGATCCTGGACGACCTCCGGGAGCGCTGCCCGATCGCGCATACGAACCGGTTCGGTGGCGGCTGGCTGCCGACGAGATACGAGGATGTCTCGGCGATCGCCCACGATACCGACCAGTTCTCCTCCCGCTCGATCATCATGGGCAATTTCCGGCCGCCGGCCGAACTGGCGCCGATCGGGGGCTCCCCGCCGATCACCTCTGACCCGCCGTTCCACCACGGCGCCAGGAAGCTCCTGCTGCGTGCCTTCACCAAGACCGCTGTGAGCGCCAGGGAAGCCGCGACCCGTGACCTCTGCCACTCGCTCATTGACGCGTTCGACGGCCGCGACGTCGTCGACGCGGCGGCCGACTACGCGCAGCACATCCCCATGCGCGTCATCGCCGACATGCTCGGGTTCCCCGAGGAGGACGGGCCGCAGCTGCGTAAGTTCGCCCAGAACACGCTCGAGGGCATCAACCTGCCGCCACAGGAGCGCACCACCAAGATGTCGGCGCTGTTCTATTACCTGCTCGGGCAGGTTCAGGAGCACCTGGAGAACCCGCGCGACGACCTGACCTCTTTCCTGATCAACGCGGAGCTTGACGGTCGCAAGCTCGATGCGTCGCACGTGGTCGGGACGATGACGCTGCTCCTGGTCGCGGGCATCGACACCACGTGGAGCGCGATCGGCGCCGCGCTGTGGCACCTGGCCGGCAACCCCGGCGACCGCGAGCGGCTAGTCGCCGATCCCGACCTGCTGCCGGTCGCGATGGAAGAGCTGCTGCGCGCCTACGCGCCGGTGACGATGGCGCGGCTGGTCAGACAGGACATGCACTGGCGCGGCGTGGACATGCGCGCCGATGACTGGATCCTGCTGTCGTTCCCGGCCGCCGGCCGGGACCCGGCTCAGTTCGACCGGGCCGATCAGGTGATCATCGACCGGGAGGTGAACCGGCACGCGGCCTTCGGCCTCGGCATCCACCGCTGCGTCGGCTCCCACCTGGCCCGGATGCAGCTGCGCGTCGCGCTCGAGGTCTGGCTGGAGCGAGTGCCCAGCTTCGCCCTGGCCGACCCGGCGGCAGTGACCTGGTCGGTCGGCCAGGTACGCGGCCCGCGCGCGCTTCCGGTGCGGATCGGCGGGTCCGCGCCCGCGCCGGCGCTGACCGCGGTCAGACCGCGACCTCAGCCGGACGAGCCGCCAGATCCGGCTGGGATCGCAGGATGTCCTCGATCATCCCCTGCGGAACGGTGACGTCGTCGAACCACCGGCCGCCGAACGGGCGGCGCACGGGGATGATCTGGTCACTGGAATAGGCCAGGATCTTGCGGTTATAAGTACGCATCTCGGCGCGGAGGCTGGCGGGCAGTGACCCGTCAAGCGTCAGCGCCCGCTCCATCTCGCCGAGCAGCGTGCGTGTCTCGTCGATGGTGCTGAGGATGGCCGTACAGAACTTCGGCGGCAGGACGCCGTGCTCGCCCTTGATCTCTACCAGCCGGGCGATCGCCTCGTAGGAGACGTCCTGCAGCTCGCGCCGGCTGAGCCACTCGGTCTCGTAGTTCAGCCGCCGGTGCCACAGCGGCTCCACCATCGCCTGCCGGTGCTCCTCGAGCGTGCGGTGGTAGATGCGGTACCCGTTGCGCTCCGGCTCCTCGAAGAACCGGCAGCCGGGGTCCAGGAACGGCACCATCGGGCAAATCAGCGGCAGCGCCGCCCAGCCGCCGAACTTGCGGATCAGCCGCTCGGAATAGGCGACGGTGTCCAGGACCGACTGCCGGTCCTGGTAGGGCATGCCGATGAAGAACCAGATCATGACGCCCTTCACCCCGGCGTCCAGGGCACGCGGAATCCAGTTCTCCATTTGCTCCATCGAGTAGGTACCCCGGCCGGCCGCCGCGCTGATCTTCGGGTCGTGGGATTCGGGGGACAGCATGATGTAGGCGTCGGTGGACTCGCCCATCTTCTTGAGCGTGTCTGGCGGCGTCAGCATGAACTGCTCGAAGGAGACGCTCTTGTAGCCGACCTCCCTGACGGCATCCAGGTACTGGTGCAGCCGCGTCTTGTTCTCCGAGTAGCACTGCAGCGCGTAGATCGAGGTGTGCTTCGCGGCCTCCCGCATCGTCCGGAGCTCCTCGATGACCAGGTCGTGGTCCTTCTGGATCAGGGTCTTGTGCACGCCCATGATGTTGCGGTAGGCGAATTTCGAGCCGCCGCACCAGCCGCAGTCGTGCGCGCACCCGGTGTTGGGCAGGGTCATGATGAGCTTGGACGCCGCCGGCCCCGGGTTCGGCGTCTCCCGGTAGTAGGACCAGTCGTTGGGCACGTCGTTGTAACGGGAGGCCGGCTTGTGGGTGAAGCCGGTGGCCTGGACGTCCCGGTCGGTCTTGTAGAGCAGGTTGGGAATCGAGGTAAAGTCCCTGCTCCCGCCCCGGACCCGCCTGACCAGCTCGGCGACGGGCTGCAGCGTGTCGTAGCCCTGGACGACGACGTCGACGCTTGGGTAGGTAATGAGCTGCTGCGCGAAGTACGTCGCGGAGATGCCGCCGAAGATGGTCAGCGCGTCCGGGTGCACTCTCTTGAGCTCGGCCGCCAGCTCAATGGCGCCGTGACATTGGGTCATCCAGTGCAGGTCGAATCCGAAGATCGGCGCCTCCAGGCGGCCGAGCAGTTTCCTGATATCCAGCTCGGGGTGCATGAGCATCAGCGAGGCGACGTTCACTATCTTCGCCTCGAGGCCGTTGTCAGCCAGGTGCTGCTTGATCGAGAACCAGCCGATCGGATACATCTCGTAGACCGAGGTCACGTTCACGCTGTCGCTGTCGCTCAGGTATGCGAACAGCATGTCGTCGCGCTCGCGGAAGTCGTAGACGCTGGGTGCGTGCAGCAGGAACAGGTCGGCCTCGAGCCGCGACGTCACGTGCTGAGTCATGTAAAGGGCCCCCCACCCTCAAGCCCGAGCGACTCGCGACAGCCCAACCGCGTCCGGTTGCCGGTGCGATTCCCGGATGGACCTCAGGCAGGTTCACTGTAACTGCGCTCATGAGCATTTGCATTGCGTGTCAGCGGCCATTCCCGAAGCAGTTAGCCATAAACGGCTCCGCCATTAATGACTTAAGCAAGGGCAGGTAATGAACGCGGATTCGCAGCCCGCTCAAGGACATCCTGGGTGCGACAGGATGTCCTTGGGCGCGGGAAACGTCGGAGGTGCGCTGGCCGCGACCCCGACGGTCATCAGCTACTGAGCTGGGAGAAGATCTGCTCCGCCACCGACGGCACCACATCGGAGTCGGTCACGGCGGGCCTCTCGAAATTCTGCGAGAAGAAGTCGGCAGCCGCGACTGGGTCGCTGATGCTGTCGAGCTGATTCACCAGCGGTTGCCCGATTTCCGTGGAGTTGTAGTACAAGAGATCGGATAGCTGGGCCATCATGTCCTGCGCGGCGTTGCCCGTGATGATGTTCGGGTTGGGTGCGGCCGAACTGATCGGCGTCCAGCCGATGAGGCCGCCGCCGCCGCTCCCGACCGATTCGGGGTTGCCCCCCGACTCGCCGTCCACACACGAGGCGACGCCTGCGGCGGCGGCGTCCGAGTAACCGTTCTCGACCAGGTACTGGCCAACGGCCAGCAGGTAGTTGCCGTTGGCAATGTCGTGCTGCACGGCCGCTTTCAGGTCCGCCGAACCGCCCCCTGACGGCGACGGAGACTGTGTCGTGCCCTGGCTGGGCTGCGGGCTGGCCGCGGGAGACGCCGCGGCCGATTTGGCGGTGCTGTCGGACCGATGAGCCGACCCTGCCTTGACGGCCTGCCGCGGCCTGGCTGTCGCAGCCGTCTTGCCGGTCTTGCTGCTCTTGCCGCCGGAAGCCGGTAGCCAGCTGATGGGTGTGCCAGACCCATCCGCCAGGACTCCTCCTAGGGCCAGGGTGCGCAGGTGATAGCCCGCCCGGCTGCCGCTCGCAGGATCCGGTCGGCTCAGCTGGGCCTCGTAGGCCCCGAACGCGCCGAGCAGCGCGAGCACCGGGACAGCCACTCCGATGATCTTGATATTCCGTTGGACCTTGGACGGGGCGCGGTGTCGTCCCCGCCGTCTTGCCGTCGTGCTCTTCAGATGATGGGAAGAGACTGACCTCACTACCTGCCTAACGCCGGTTCCAGCCCGGTTACGCGGCAGTGGGGGCTGCCTCTCACCGGGCCTGACTCTTCTGACCTGGGGAATCCTGGCAGGCGCGACCCGCCCAGTCCGGCTAAATCGTGCAAATAGCTCAGCCGGGCTATTGGCGCTATAAACCGGCTACAGAGTTTGAAAACATCTGTGGATAAAGAGAATCCGACGCTCGGCCCGCGCCGCGGTGCACTACGGCAGGCAGCTGCAAACCACCCGAAATGACTAGTCCGTTATGGGCCAGTCGCCGACCCGTGTATCGGCTGGAGGGCCGATGCGGGCTATCAGCCAGATGCGGGCTATCTAGTCCCGGCAGTGGCGTGTTCCGCCTAGCGCGGCGTCACGTCTGGCTTCGCGACAAGGGCCCGCGGCTGCATAGCTGACCTTGGCGGCAGGCTTATGATCTTGGAAACGGGGTTGTATGCCCTTTATGCCCGATGCGGCGCTCGGGTGGCATGGGCTTTGCGCGACTCAGGTATTCAGTGCCCGATCGGCCGCCCGCGCCAGACCCCGCGCCCGCGCCGGCCCCGCGCCCGCGCCAGCCCCGCGCCCGCGCCGGCCCCGCGCCCGCGCCGGCCCCGCGCCCGCGCCGGCCCCGCGCCCGCGCCGGCCCCGCGCCCGCGCCGGCCCCGCGCCGAGAGATATGCGAAGTTAAAGATGATTCAGAACCACTGCGAAGATGACTCGCGCGGACGCTCGAGGATCTAGTGACGCTATCGCAGCACTAACTACTCAAGCGTCGCGAGCTGGCATGCTACGTAGCTAACGGCTCCCGCGCGAGATCGTACTTTCGTAACAAACCCGGCAGAGCCCCCTGGGGTCGAGTTGGGCCACGCCTGGTCACAGCAGTTTGCGCAGGTGCAGCAGGTCGAAGAAGCTGCCGTGAACCTTCAGCTTTCCGCTGAGCCACGCCCGCATGAAGGTGCCGGGGTCGGCCGCTACCGCGACGACCACCTCGCTGTCGGCGGTGAACCGGACTTGCGCGCTGGTGCCGTTCTCGACTTGCCGGACAGGGTCGGCGCCGTGCGGCCCCAGCCTGGTTAGAAACGTCAGGTCCAGATCGGGAACGTGGAGACTCATGGTCCTGTCGACCAGATGCTTACTGCGGTCGTGGGCATCCATTTCCGCGATCCGGTCGGTCAGGCTCTCCAGCGCTGCGCTGCACTCTTCGGCTGTCGCCATCGTTCCTCTCTTTCAAGGTCATTCTCCGTCCATCTTGCCGGGCAACGACGGCCGGGGCGTCTCGGAGGCGTGGGGCGGCAGGGGCGTGTCGGAGGCGTGGGGCGGCGGGGGCGTGTCGGAGGCGTGGGGCGGCGGGGGCGTATCGGAGGCGTGGGGCGGCGGGGGCGTGTCGGAGGCGTGGGGCGGCGGGCGCCGTCAGGCGGCATGCGGCGTTTCGGCGTGGCGGTGCGGCGCGCCCCGGAGGTGACGCGGGCTGACGGTGGCGGGGGGTAGCGTTCTTGTCAGGGCGACGCAGCCCCACGTGTGCACGCCGGCCCTTTGTGCCCGGCCGGGCGGAGGACGGGCGGTAGCAGCCCGCAGCACAGAACGGTGAGCTAATGGAGCATGAGACTGAGCCGGAGGAGGCCCGCGGGCCGGCCTGGGAGTCAGGCAGCGCGCAGCCGCGGCAAGCATCGCCAGAGGCCGAGCCTGAGCCCGATGCCGAGGCCGCGAGCAGGCCGGGCACTGGCGAGGCCCGCGTCGATGCGGCCCTGAGGCTGCTCGACAGACTGCCCGGACTGCCGGTGAGCGACCACCCTGAGCTCTTCGAGCAGGTACACGCCCAGCTCACCGAGGTACTCGGCGAGCTGGACTATGGGCCGGCCAGTCCGGCAGGCCAGCACGGCAACTGACGGGCTGACGTCAGTCCATATGAGCAGGAGGCTGCGGCTAGATGCAGAGCTGGTCCGGCGGGGCCTGGCCAAGTCCCGTGAGCAGGCGGCTGAGCTGATCGCGGCCAGGCGGGTATACGTAGGCGGCCAGGCCGCCGTCAAGGCCGCTTCCCAGGTGGGAGTCGACGTCGCCATCACGATCGAGCAGCGCAGTGATGAGCCCGACTACGTGTCGCGAGGCGGCCGCAAGCTGGCCGGCGCGCTGGCAGCCTTCCCTGGCCTGGTGGTCGCGGGCCGTCGTTGCCTCGACGCTGGGGCGTCTACTGGCGGATTCACTGACGTGCTGCTCAGGTCCGGTGCGGCTCACGTCGTCGCGGTCGACGTCGGCTACGGACAGCTCGCGTGGTCACTGCAGACGGATCCGCGGGTAACTGTCCTGGACCGGGTCAACGTGCGCAGCCTCAGGCCGGAGCAGGTGGCCCCGCCGCCCGAACTGGTAGTCGCCGACCTTTCTTTCATCTCGCTGACGCTGGTCTTGCCCGCCCTGATCGACTGCGCGGCAGCCGCGGCCGACTTCGTGCTCATGGTCAAGCCGCAGTTCGAGGTGGGGAAGGACAAGGTCGGCGATGGCGTGGTCAGGGACCCGGAGCTGCGGCTGGCGGCGGTCCTAGCGGTTGCGTCGGCGGCGGAGCAGTCGGGTCTGGGCGCGCTCGGCGTGACCGCGAGCCCGCTGCCAGGGCCAGCGGGCAACGTGGAGTACTTCCTCTGGCTGCGTAGCGGAGCGCCGCTACTGGCGGCGGACGTGGCGCGCCGCGCTGTAGCCAGGGGCCCGCAGTGACCGGCCAGGGTACTGGCGGCCGGACGATACTGCTGGTCGCGCACACCGGTCGCTCGGCGGCGCTTCGGGTCGCCAGGGTCGTCGTCGACCGGCTCGCGAGCGCCGGCATATCGATTCGCGTTCTGCAGCCCGAGGCCGCAGATCTCGGCTTCGACGCCACGGCCGCGGTACCGGTGTCGGCCGCCGCGGCGGCCGGGACCGAGATGGTGCTGGTCGTCGGCGGCGACGGGACGCTGCTGCGCGCGGCCGAGCTTGCGCGCCCGGCCGGTGTGCCGATGCTCGGCGTGAACCTTGGTCACGTTGGCTTCCTGGCTGAGGCTGAGCCCGAGGACCTGCCTGCTGCCGTCGACAGCCTGGTAGCGAGGAAATACGAGGTTGAGGAGCGGATGACGATCGACGTCACGGTCCGGCTCAACGGCGAGAAGCTCGCGTTCACCTGGGCGCTGAACGAGGCGACAGTGGAGAAGGCAGCCAGGGAACGGATGCTCGACCTCGTCACTGAGGTAGACGGCAGGCCGCTGTCACGCTGGGGCTGTGACGGGGTGGTATTCGGCACACCGACCGGCTCCACTGCGTATGCCTTCTCCGCTGGCGGCCCGGTCCTCTGGCCCGAGGTCGAGGCGCTGTTGCTGGTGCCGATCTGCGCGCACGCGCTATTCGCTGGCCCGATGGTGGTATCACCCAGGTCAGTACTTGCGGCCGAGGTAATCGGCACGGCCGGCGGTCAATCTGAGACGACCGGGGCCGTTCTGTGGTGCGATGGGCGGCGTAAGGTCGAACTTCCGCCGGGCTCGCGGGTCGAGGTAAAGCGCGGCAGTAGTCCGGTCCTGCTCGCCAGGCTGCCCGTGCGCACTGGCGCTCAGGTCAGGATCGGCGCGCCGTTCACGGACCGCCTGGTGGCGAAGTTCGGCCTGCCGGTGGCAGGCTGGCGCGGACAGGGCGGTTACGACCTGGCTGAGCGTGAGACGCGGGCGGCCGAGCACGGGCAGCCAGCGGCGGACGCCATGGACGGGCAGAGCGGTGGCAGGCGGCAGGGCAGTGGCGGACAGGCGGACAGCGGATAGAGCAGGCAAGGAGCCGGGCGGCCATGCTTGAGGAAGTGCGCATCACCGGCCTCGGGGTGATCGACGAGGCCGTGCTCGAGCTATCCGGCGGCTTCAACGTAGTGACCGGCGAGACTGGCGCAGGCAAGACCATGGTCGTGTCCGGCCTTGGCCTGCTCTTCGGCGGGCGGGCCGACCCGGCTCGGGTCCGGCCCGGCGCGGAGCGAGCCGTGGTGGAAGGGCGGCTGCGGGTCGAGCCGGGCGGCACGGTAGCGCGGCAGGTCAACGACTCTGGCGGCGACCTGGATGACGACGGCAGCACGCTAATCCTCAGCAGGTCGGTGAGCGCGGAGGGGCGGTCCCGCGCCAGCGCGGGCGGCCGGTCGGTGCCGGTGTCACTCCTGACCTACCTGGCCGATGACCTGGTGGCAGTGCACGGCCAGGCGGACCAGCAGCAGTTGCTGCGGCCCGGCCGCCAGCGCCAGGCGCTTGACCGGTTCAGCGGGCCGGGCTTCGCCGAGCTGCTGACCAGCTACCAGCGCGCCTACCACCGGCACCAGGAAGTCCGGGCACAGCTTGAGGAACTCACCACACTGGCCAGGGACCGTGCGCGCGAAGCAGAGGACCTGCGCCGCGGGCTGGAAGAGGTGCAGCAAGCCGAGCCCATCGAAGGCGAGGACATCGAGCTGGTCGTCGAGGAGGAGCGGCTAGCCAACGCCGACGCGCTGCATACGGCGGCGACCTCGGCCCATGAGGCGTTGCTCGGGGACCCGTCGGTCGGCAGCTACGATGCCGCGGACGCCCTTACGCTGCTGGCCGCGGCCAGGACCGCACTGGAGTCCGCGGCCCAGCATGATCCGCAGCTTGCCGCGCTGGCCGGCCGGGTGGGCGAGGCCGCGTACCTGCTCTCGGACGTGGCAACCGAGCTGGCCTCCTACGCGCAGGCGGTGGAGGCGGATCCGGCGCGGCTGGCCGCGGTGCAGGAACGAAGGGCGGAGCTGACCAGGCTCGTGCGGGCCTATGGCGCGGGCCTCGCCGACGGTCCCGCAGGCGGTGACCTGGCGGCGGTGCTGGCATGGGCAAAGGCGGCGAGTTCCCGGCTGGCGGAGCTGGACAGTGACGAGGACAGGATCACCGCGCTGGCCCAGCAGGAAGCGGAGCTCGCGACAACAGTGGCCGAGCTGGCCACCCAGCTCACGGCGGCCAGGACGCAGACCGCCAGCCGGTTCGGCGCGGAAGTGTCCGCCGAGCTCGCGGACCTGGCCATGCCGCACGCAAAGGTGACGGTCGCGGTCACGGCGGCCCAGAGCTTCGGCCCGCACGGCGCTGACGAAGTCGAGATCAGGCTGGCAGCGCATCCGGGCGCCACGCCGCTGCCGCTGCACAAGGGCGCTTCCGGTGGCGAGCTGTCGCGCATCATGCTGGCGATCGAGGTCGTCTTCGCGGGTGCGGATCCGGTGCCGACGTTCGTCTTCGACGAGGTCGACGCGGGCGTCGGCGGCAAGGCGGCGGTCGAGATCGGGCGTCGGCTGGCCCGGCTGGCCCGGCTGGCCCAGGTCATCGTCGTGACTCACCTACCGCAGGTAGCGGCGTTCGCGGACACCCACCTGGTGGTCGAGAAGGCAAGCGACGGGACGGTCGTGCGGAGCGGCATCACGAGGCTGGACGAGGCCGGCCGGGTACGCGAGCTGTCCAGGATGCTGGCCGGCCTCGAGGACTCGGAGTTCGGCCGCGCGCACGCCGGCGAGCTGCTGGCGGCAGCGGCCGCGGAACGGGCGAAGCCCGCCGAGTCGGCCCGCGGATAAGGCGGCCGGCCGCGTCGGCTTGAGCGGCCTCGTGGGTTTCGAAGCCGCTGCGGCATGCTGCGGGATGACGTTGGGAGCTGGCATTGCGCAAGGTCTGGCAAAATGGCAGTCCAATGAGAGTGCCCGGCCGAGGTTTTGCCACGACGCGCCGCTCCAGATCACGGGATCTGGCCGGGGTGGCGGCGACGGCTCGCCTCGATCGCCGCACCAAAAACCTCACCAAACGCCTCCGGCCAGGCGATATCGCGATCATCGATCATGCCGACCTGGATCGGGTAGCGGCCGACGCGCTCACGAGGTGCCAGGTCAGCGCGGTCGTCAACGCGGCCAGGAGCATCAGCGGCCGGTACCCGAATCTCGGGCCAGAGCTGCTGGTAGAGGCGGGCATCCCGCTGGTGGACGACGTCGGCGCGGACGTCTTTGACCTGGTCAAGGATGGTCAGCGGGTACGCCTGGACGGCGAGACGCTCTACCTGGGCGACACCATCGTGGCCAAGGGCACATTGCAGACGGCGGAGTCCGTCGCCGAGAGCATGGAAATAGCGAAAGAAGGACTTTCGCAGCAACTCAAGGCGTTCGTTACAAACACCTTCGAGTACATCAACAAGGATTCCGAGTTGCTGGTCGAAGGCATCCGGGTTCCGAATCTGCGCACCAGGCTGGCCGGCAAGCATGCGCTGGTTGTCGCGCGCGGCTATCGCTACCAAGAGGACCTCCAGGCTCTGCGCTCCTATATAAGGGAGTTCAGGCCGGTGATCATCGGGGTCGACGGCGGCGCTAACGCCTTGATCGAGGCCGGCTACTGGCCGCACATGATCGTCGGCGACATGGACTCGGTGTCCGACAAGGCACTCACGTCGGGCGCGGAGATCGTCGTGCATGCGTACCGCAATGGCCACGCGCCGGGTCTGCCCAGGGTGCAGGATCTGGGCGTTGCCTCGGTCACCTGTCCGGCCGATGGCACCAGCGAGGATGTCGCGGTGCTGCTAGCCGACGAGGCGGGCGCCAGTCTCATCGTCACCGTCGGGATGCGCTTCGGCCTGGTCGAGTTCCTCGACAAGGGCCGCGGCGGCATGGCCAGCGCAGTGCTGACCCGGATCAGGGTGGGGGATAAGATCGTCGACGCCAAGGGCGTGAGCCGCCTGTACCAGACCAGGATCTCTGGCTGGTCGCTGATCTTCCTGGTCATTGCCGCGCTGGTGCCGATAGTCGCGCTGGGCTGGACGCCGGTCGGGCGGCTGTGGCTGGGATACCTCAGCACGTTCATGCACTACGTGTGGTACTGGCTGACTGGACTTGTTTAGTGATCGACTTCAGGTATCACCTGGTCTCTATAATCGCCATCTTCCTGGCCCTCGCGGTTGGCCTGCTCGTTGGCTCCACCTACCTGAGCGGCTATCAGGAGGAAGCGCTGGCCAAGCTCGAGCACACGGTCAACCAGGAGAACAACACGCTGCGGGCGAAGGTCAGCCTGCTCAACCAGCAGGTTGCCGCGGACCAGACCTTCGCGCAAGCGAGCGCGGGCCGGCTGCTCCCAGATCTGCTGCAAGGTCAGAAGGTCGTGCTGGTCGTGGCGCCGAATGCCGACAGCCCCACCCAGGCGGGCATCGTCGCCGCACTGCAGGCCGCCGGCGCCAACGTGACCGGCAGGGTGACACTGCAGAGTTCGTTCTTCGACTCCAGCGGGCAGACCGAGGGCAGCCTCACTCAGCTCGCCCAGCAGTACGCACCGCAGGCAGGGGTGAAGCTGCCCGTCGGCGGCTCCGGTCAGCAGGCAGCAGGCGCGGTTCTTGCGGCGAGCATCGTCAGCAAGGACGGCATCGGGCTTGGCGGCGCAGAGAGCAAGGCCATCTTGTCGGCATTCGCAACAGGCGGCTTCCTGACCACTAACCTGACGTCACCAGCAGCCACCCTGGCCGTGCTAGTCACCCCGGACACGCCTCAGGCCACCACCGCGCAGGCCAAGAACATGAGCCAGGCGCTTGTGACGCTGGCCGCGCAGCTGCACGCTGACAGCCTCGGCACCGTGATGGCCGGCAGCCTGGCCGCCATCAGCCCCGATAGCGCGATCAGCCTGGAGGGTGGCTCGGGCCCGGTGTCGACGGTGGACTACGCGGACACCGAGGCCGGGCAGATCCAGGTCGCGCAGGCCCTCCGGCTGCTGCTCAACGGGAAGGCACCCCAGGCCTACGGGATGGGGCCGAACGCCGCGCCGAGTCCGGCACCGACGCCGGTGCCGACGTCAACAGCCCCGGCCCGGATCACGAAGGGAGCGACCAGGTGAGCGGCAAGCGGCTCAGGTCGGCGCTGGCCGCCGCGGCAGGAGCGCGACTGTCGTACTCGGTTCTTGGCTCGCGGCCGCCCGCTGGGAAGCACACCTGGGTGCGGACCAATCACCGCGGCGAGCCGATCACGCTGCTTGAGGGCCCGGCGGTGGCGATCGGCGGCGTGACGGGCGCGATCCTGGGCTCGGCCGGCAGTCCGGCCGAGAAACTCGCGATGGTCGTCGCGGGTGCCGGTGCCGCCGCGTTCGGCGGCTACGACGACCTGGCCGGCGATGGCTCAAGCAAGGGATTCCGCGGTCACCTGGGTGCGCTGCGGCGCGGTGATCTGACGACCGGGGCCGTTAAGATCGGCGGGATTGGCGCGACCGCGGTAACGGCGGCGCTGATAGCGGGCACCACGACCGGATCCGATAGCGGCGGGCCGGGCGAGCGGGGGTCGTTCCTGGCCTCGGGAGCTGACGCCGTTGTCAATGCCGCGCTGGTTGCGGGCATGGCCAACCTGCTCAACTTGTTCGACCTGCGCCCCGGCCGCGCGATCAAGGTGGCGATCGGCACGGGCGGCCTGATGACCGCGCTGCCCGGCCGGGCCGGTGAGGCGTGCGTGGCACCGCTGGCGGCCGCTGTCGCGCTGCTCCCAGAGGATCTGGCCGAGCGGTCCATGCTCGGCGATGCCGGTGCCAACGCTGTCGGCGCCATGCTCGGGGTAGCTGCCACGAGGCTGCCAAGGCCCGCTAGGGTTGCGGCGCTTGTGACGGTCGTCGGGCTGACAGCGGCCAGCGAGGTGGTGAGCTTTACCAGGGTCATCGAGCGGACAGGCCCGTTGCGCTGGCTGGACATGCTAGGCCGCCGGCCTCCCGCGCCGTCGCCGTCCGGCCCCGCGACGTCGCCGTCCGGCCCCGCGACGTCGCCGTCTGGCGCTGCGAGCACATCAGCCGAGACGCAGCGAGCCGCGCACGGCCAGAGTCCCGGCGGACTCGAGACCACGTCGGCCGACGCTGGCGCGCGGGAGCCTGGCCCGCGGGCAGCCGGCCGCGGGCATGGCGCCCGGCCGAAGTGACCAGGCCAGCCCTCCCCGCTACGCAGGACGGGTCGGACCCGAACGCGCCCTGGCCCGCGAGTAGCGGTATCGGCCGGGCCGCCGCGCTAATCGCCGGCCTGACCATCGCGGCCCGGCTGCTCGGGCTGGTCCGGACTCTGGTGTTCTCCCAGACCGTCGGCTCTGGCTGCCTCGGCACCGCTTACAACACGGCCAACCTGCTGCCGAACATCATCTACGACATAGTCCTGGGCGGTGCCCTCACCAGCATCATGGTCCCGGTGCTGGCCAGGCCGGCCGAGCGGGCCCGCACCGACCCGACCGCCGCGGCCGAGGTCAGCCAGACCTCATCCGCCCTGCTGACCTGGACTGTCATGATCCTGGTGCCGGTCAGCGCGGCAGTAGCACTCGCCGCCGGGCCGCTGGCCAGCCTGCTCAACCCGCACAACGCCAATGGCGGTTGCGCCCAGCAGCAGCAGTCCCTGGTGAGCGTCACCGGCCACATGCTCGCCGTGTTCGCACCGCAGATCGTGCTGTACGGGCTCGCAGTCGTGCTGTACGGGATCCTGCAGGCACATCGCCGGTTCGCGGGGCCGGCCCTCGCGCCGGTGATATCGAGCCTGCTGCTGATCGCCGCGTACCTGGTCTTCGTTCCCTTCGGCGGCGCGTACGCCAAGGGCGACCTGGCCGGCCTGCCCCTGTCGGCCGAGCTGATCCTGTCGGTCGGCACCACGGCGGGCGTGGCGGCGCTGGCGCTGACCGCGCTCGTCCCGGCCTGGCGGCTGCGGATACGGGTCAGGCCGACGCTGCGCTTCCCGGCCGGGGTCGGACGGCGGGCGGGCGGACTCGCCGCGTACGGGATCGCGGCCCTGGTCGCCCAGGATCTTTCGACGCTGGCGGTGGTCCTGCTCGCGAACGGGCACGGGTCGCAGGGGGCTCTGGTGCTATACGGCTACGGCTGGCAGTTCTTCGAGGCCGCCTATGCCGTGCTGGCCATCTCTATCGCGGTCAGCGCGTTCCCCGTGCTTTCCGTGCGCGAGGGCGCGGAGTTCGAGGAGACCGCCGCCGGATCGGCTCGCGCGGTCCTGCTGCTGTCCTTTGCTGGGACCGCGCTGCTGATCGCCGTGGCCAGTCCGGCCGCACACTTCCTCGCGACTTATTCCAGGCAGGCACCGCAGCTCGCCGCGGGCTTCGCCCTGTTCGCGCTCGGGCTGGCCGGATATGGCCTGGTGGCCTGCCTGTCCAGGGTGCTGCTCGCGGCCGGGCAGACGGCTGTCGCCGCCGTCATCGTGGCTGGCGGCTGGCTGCTGGTGATCGCCGCCGATGTGGTGCTCGTGCTCCTGGCGCCAGGCGCGTGGGCCGTCGCAATGCTCGCCCTGGGCAACAGCATCGGCCTGACCGTGGCGGGCATCGCGCTCATGGCCGCCGTGCGGCGCAGGCGGGGAAGCGCGGCACTGCGGGGAACGCTGCGCACCGCCGCATCCGGTCTGGCCGCCGCGGCCGCCGGGGCAGTGACCGGAGCGGGTGTCGCGGCGGCGCTTTCGCCGGCGGGCAAGGTCGGGTCGGCGCTGGTTGCCGTGCTAGCCGCCGCATGCGCGCTGGCCATTTTTACTCTGGTGGCTTACATCCTGGACAGCGGCGAACTGCGGGCCGCACTGGCGCGGGTGCGGCGGGCGGCGCCGCGATGACCGTGGGGAACGGGGCGCCGCTGCGGCTGGCCTTGTTCGTCGGCACGGTGTCCGGGGGCACCGCAAGTCACGTGGCCGCGCTGGCGCATGGATGCACGGGCGGGGACGTGGTGGTCAGCGTCTTCGGCCCGGAGCAGACGCGTCAGCTATTCGGCCCGCAGGTGCCGTTCACACCGGTCCGGATCGCTGCCCGGCCGAGGCCGGCCCGCGACGCCGCGGCGATCATGAGTCTGCGCCGCCAGCTGCGCTCCGCCCGGCCCGACGTTGTGCACGCGCACGGAGTCAGGGCCGGTGCGTTCGCTGCCTTCGCGCTGGTCGGGCTGCCCGCAGCGGCTAGGCCTGCGCTTGCGGTGACGGTGCACAACGGACCGCCCGAGGGTCGCGCCGACCGACTTGTGTACAGCGTGCTCGAGCGGGTGTGCGCACGGCGCTGTGACGCGGTGCTATGCGCGTCGTCCGACCTGGTGGCCAGGATGCGCAAGCTCGGCGCGATCAGCGCTCAGCAGTTCGACGTGCCGGCTGCTCCGGCACCGCCGCCCTCGGCTGCCGCGATAGCCAGGGCCACGGCCGACATCGGCGCGAACGGGCGACCGGTGGTGCTAGCCGCGGGCAGGCTCGCGGCCCAAAAGGGTTTCGACGTCCTGGTCGCCGCGGCGGGGCGTTGGCGCGACCGGCCGGCCGCGCCGCGGACGGTGATCGCGGGCGGCGGACCGCTGGCGGCCGAGCTTGCCGCACAGGCGCAGCAGGCGGGAGCCGACGTGCTGCTGCTCGGCGAGCGCGGCGACGTTGCCGCGCTGCTGGCCGTGGCCGATGTCTTCGTCCTGCCGAGCAGGTGGGAGGCGCGAGCGCTGATCCTGCAGGAAGCACTGCGCGCGGGCCAGGCGATTGTCGCTACCAGGACGGGCGGGACGCCCGACCTCACTGGTGCGGAAGCCGCGATCCTCGTGCCGCCAGGGGACGATCACGCGCTGGCCGGCGCCGTGCTGGCCGTGCTGGACGATCCGTCACTGGCGACCCGGCTCGGCCGGGCAGCCAAGGCCAGGGCGGCCACGTTCCCTACCGAGGCGGACGCAGTGCGGGCGGTCTGCGCCGTGTATCGAAGTCTGGCGGCGGGGCGACGGCCAGGGCCGAAGTGAGGATGGGTCGTCACAACGGCCGCAGGACGTCAGTCTTCGTTACAATCAGCCGAATGCTGATGAACCAGCAGGATCTATTGTGCTGAACCATCTCGATTGGCCGGGTAGGCCTGACTAGCTGCGCGGTTTGGGAGTAGTAAGTGTCCGGTGACTTTTCGCCGCTACCAGGCTCTGGGCTGGAAGTTCCGGCCAGGCCGAAAGGCGAGGACGAGGCAAGCGCGGCCATTCGCAGGCCCGGATCCGCGGAGCCGTCGCTGCTGCGGGTCGTCGGCACCACACTGCGGCTGTGGTTGCGGCGCCGGGTGCTGCGAGTGCGGGACGACGCGGGCATCGGCGCGCTGCGGTGGACGGCCGTGACCGTGGCAGTGCTGCTGGTGGCGGGTGCAGCGGCCGGCGGACTGGCGGCCGGCCTGACGGCATCGCAGCCAGCGCCGGTCCGGCCGCGACACCATGCCGCGCCACCGCCTAAGATCTCGCCCGCACAGGCGCAGACCACTGCGAACGAGCAGGCGGCTGCCATCTGGATCGCGTCGCAGGTGTCCAGCGGCGCAACTGTCGGATGCGATCCGACTATGTGCGCGGACCTCCAGTCGGCCGGGTTCCCGGCCGGACAGCAGGCGACGGTGGGGCCGGCGAGCACGCTGCCAGGCGGCGGGGACCTGGTGGTGGTAACGGCGGTGATCCGAGCGGACTTCGGACTGCAGCTAGCCGCCGCGGCACCTCAGGTCATCGCCAGTTTCGGCACGGGCGCGCAGGTGGTGCAGGTCCGCGTGGTCAGGACCGGTACGCAGGGCGCGTTCAGCGCCGCCGTTAAGCGCTCCGTCGCCGCGGACAAGAAACTGGCCAGGACCCTGAGCCGCGCTCGTCGGCTGCATTTGTACGGGTCATCGCGCCATGAACTGCTGACCGGCCTGGTCGACCGTCGGCTGCTGGTCGTGCTCGGCCGGCTGCTGACGGCGCACCCGGTGTACGTGGCCGGCTTCGGCGATGCCGGGCCCGGCGCTAGCTGGCCGAGTGAGCTGCGCGGCGTCAACATCATCGACCTGGTCCGCGGCGCCGGCAAGCACCGGGTCAGCGACCTGAGCACGGTGCTCGGCCTGCTGCACCGGCAGCGCTCGCCCTACCGGCCCATGGTGCGCCAGACGCATTCGCCGGGTGGCCGGGTCACGCTGACGATCGAGTTCCCGGCGCCGAGTCCGGTCTAAGGCCTGCCCGCGCTAGAACCGGGCCAGGCCGAACCGCCCGCCCGACGTGACGGCTGGCGCCTCCTCGGCTGCGCCCGCGCCGGCGCCGAAGGCCAGGGCTGAGAGCCACTCGCCGAACAGCGGGCCGAACTTGAAGCCGTGCCCGGAAGTGCCGCAGCCGATCACCACGTTCCCGACGCGGTCCAGCACGAAGTCCTCGTCCGGCGCGTTGTCGTAGATGCAGCGCTCTGTCTGGACCGGATCGGGCCGGTAACCGGGCAGGTAGCGGGCCGCCACCTCGGTCAGCCGCGCGACCAGCGCCGGATCGGGGCTCGAGATCTGCGCGTCCGGGTCGGCTGGCGGCCCGCTCTGGTGGATGCCGATCTTGTAGAGCGCCGATCCCGGTACCGGCAGCCCGTATGGAGACTCCTCGCCGTGGCAGATGAAGATCGGAGTCTGCTGCCGCGGCT
Source organism: uncultured Actinomycetota bacterium (assembly GCA_963719765.1). Classification (GTDB taxonomy): domain Bacteria; phylum Actinomycetota; class Actinomycetes; order Streptosporangiales; family Streptosporangiaceae; genus JAJYUU01. The sequence continues at coordinate 1,699,210 of CAVRCW010000003.1, read as the reverse complement.
GGCCCGCCGGCCTGAGGTAGGCGACCTGCTCCAGCGTCGGGCTTGATGGTACGGGCTGGTGGCCGGCGAGCAGGCCTGCTGTCCACGGCCCGGCGGTGATGATAGCCACCCTGGCCGCGATGGTGCCCTCGCTCGTCTGCAGCGTCACCTGCCTGCCGTCGTCGGCCACCGATGTGACCCGGACACCGGTCCGCAGCCGGGCGCCGGAGAGCCAGGACCGGAGCGCCGGGTCGACCGCCGCCCTGCCGGTTGCGCTGGTCTGGCTGCCCGGCTCGATCAGGCCGGCCGATGAGGCGAGCGCAAGCAGCGCCTGGTCGGCGGCTATCACGCACGACTCGGGCTCCAGCAGCACCGGGCCGCCGGCCTGGATATCGGGGAAGCGCGCTGCCGCCTCCTCGGCGCTGAGCAGACTGCATGGCGCGCCGGCCTCGCGCATGGCGTCGTGCACGACTGCAAGCTGCGGCCCGAAGGTGATGTGCGGCGTCGGCAGCAGGATCTGGCGCCCGGTTTCCGCCTCTAGCTCGTGCCACAGTTCCCGCGCTTGCCCGGCGGCCGTCACGTAGTCGGCCTGCGGGTATCCGAGCCGGAATATGCGGCAGCTGCCCTTGGACCCGGCACCCTCGTGGCCGATCTGGGCTTGCTCCAGGACCACGAAGTCGCGGTCCCGCCTGGCCGCGGCGCGGGCGGCAGCCAGCCCGAGCAGGCCAGCGCCTACTATCGCTACGTCGTGCAGTGGTGCCATCCGGGCAGACTACGCCCACGGCTCATTTCTCCGGCGGCGGGAAGGCGGGCATCGGCCATGGATCGGAACGCGGTCGGCGGCTGGTGTGATCCCGCGTTCCGCGCGGTGCAGCAGGAGTTCGCGGCCAATTTCACGCACCGGGGCGAGATCGGCGCGGCCGTGTCCTTGGCCGTGCGCGGCACGGTGGTGGCCGAGCTGTGGGGTGGCCTGAGCGAGCCGGAGCGGGAGCGGCCGTGGGCCCGCGACACCCTGGTCAACGTGTTCTCCGTCGGCAAGGGCGTGCTCGCCGCGTGCCTGGCCGCACTCGTCGGCCGGGGGCTGCTCGATCCCGATGCCTGCGTTGCCCGCTACTGGCCCGAGTTCGGCGCGGCCGGCAAGGCGGAGATCACGGTACGCCAGCTGCTCAGTCACCAGGCGGGGCTGCCGGCGCTGCACGCGCCGCAGCCAGCCGGCCTCATGCTGGACTGGTCGGCGATGACGGCCGTGCTGGCGGCCGAGGAACCCTGGTGGTCGCCGGGCAGCGGGCACGGCTACCACGTGAACACGTTCGGGTTCCTCGGCGGCGAGTTGCTCCGGCGGATCACCGGGCAGACCCCTGGCAGGTTCCTGCGGGCGGAGATCGCCGGCCCGCTCGATGCGGACCTGCACATCGGGCTGGCGGCCGCCGATCACGCGCGGGTCGCCGAGTTCTGCTGGCCGGCGAGCAGCGCTACCCGAGCCCGGACTGACAGCGTGCCCAACACCGCAATGGCAGTGAACGCGTACTTCAACCCGCCGGACTTCTCCGGTGCCGGCGTGGTCAACACCGCTGCCTGGCGCAGCGCGGAGGTCCCGTCCGCGAACGCCCATGCCACCGCGGCCGGCGTGGCCCGCCTGTACACGGCCCTGGCCGGCGGCGGCAGCGCCGACGGCGTGCGCATCGTGGACAGCGGCGCGCTCGCGGCGGCGGTCGAGGAACAGGTCTACGGCGAGGACCTGGTGCTGCGGCGCCCGTCCAGGTTCGGGCTCGGTTTCCAGCTCACGCATCCGGAACGCGAATTCGGGCCGGGGCCGCGGTGCTTCGGGCACTTCGGCGCGGGCGGCTCGGTCGGCTTCTGCGATCCGGACGCGGGGCTCGCGTTCGGCTATGTCACGAACCAGATGGGCCCGCGCTGGCGCAACCCGCGCAACCGCGCCCTGATCGACGCCTGCTACGGGTGTCTGTAGCGCGAATCATGATCCCGTAGCGTTTGGGGTCGCGGGTTCAAGGGGTCGTCGCAACATAGCTGGTGAGACCCCAAACGCTACGTGTAGAGGGAGAAAGCTCGGCTTTACCAGCCGCGGGCGCGCCACTCGGGCACGTGCGGCCTCTCGGTGCCGATCGTGGTGTCCTTGCCGTGCCCTGGATAGACCCAGGTGCCGTCCGGCAGCTCGGCGAAGACGCGGTCCTCTAGGTCGGTGATGAGCTGGGTGAATCGGGCCGCGTCATTGTTGGTGTTGCCAGGGCCGCCGGGGAAGAGCGAGTCGCCGGTGAAGAGGTGCGGCTGATCGGTGAGCGCCCCGTTCCCGTCGTAGAGCAGCGCGATGCTGCCAGGAGTGTGCCCGCGCAGGTGAATCACCGACAGCGTGGCATTGCCGACGGCGACGGTGTCGCCGTGCCGGACCGGCCGGGTGACCGGAATCGGCAGGCCGGGGGCGTCCTCGGGGTGCGCGACGGTCGCGGCGCCGGTGGCCTGCTGTACCTGCGGCAGGGCCGCGTGATGATCCCAGTGCTGGTGGGTGGTGATGATCGTGGCCAGTGGCCTGCCGCCGATCAGGGTCAGCAGCGTGTCGGCCTCGTTTGCCGCATCGATCAGCGCCAGCTCGCCCGTCTGCGTGCAGCGCAGCAGGTAGGCGTTGTTGTCCATCGGGCCGACGGCGACCTTGGTGATGGCGAGGCCCGGCAGCTCCCTGGTGTCCGCCGTGCCGCCTACGCTGACGTCTCCCGTGTAGGTCATGCTCTCCTCATCTCAGCAGCCGTCCTGAGGGCTGGCATCGTCACCTGATAACTACCATGCCGGCAGCGACGGCAGCGGGCCGGGTGGCGCCACGGTCAGCCCGGCTCCGTCGTTGCGGCCGATCAGCCAGGCAAGCAGCTGCCTGGTCGGGCCGCTGACCTCGATCCTCGCCTCGGCTTGCGCCGGGCCGATCCGGTAGGTGCCGCCGGAGTCCGAGCTCACGAGCAGCGCCGCGGGGCAGTCTCGCCGCCCGAAGTCACCGGCTACCCACTCCAGGGTGTAGGTCGCGAACTCTTCCGGCCAGTCGGCCGGGCCGTAGCCCGCGTCGAGGTCGACGTGATGGATCTGCACCTCGTTCAGCCGCCGCCGGAGCGTGTACCAGGCCGGATGAGAATTACCGCGGATCCCGCCCACCTCGGCGAGCCAGTCCGCGGCGGCCAGGCTCTCGGCCTCGGCCGCGAGCGCCGCCGCCGACGCGTCGACGTCCTCGACCAGTTCCGCCGCTGGCCGGCCGGCGCCGGCCTCGATGCCCTGCTCGCGCGCCTCCGGGCTCGGGTACTGCGGCGTCTGCACGCCGGTGCGCGCCCAGATCAGCAGGTTCCGGAGGCTGTCGGCGTTCCGCGCGAGGTGGGTGAGCACGTGGCCGCGGCTCCAGCCGGGCAGCAGCGAAGCCGCGCGGGCCTGGGCGTCGGAGATTCCGGCCGCGGTCCGCAGCAGGCTCGCGGTCGCGGTGTCTACCCGGCCTGCGAGCTCGGCGGCGCGTTCGGCCGCGTCGGCTGGCGTGGACGGGTCTGGAAAGGCCGCATCAGACGTCATCGTCACTCCGTTCCCCGTGCAAGCGATCGCGGCGGCGCCGGGGCCCGATCAGCAGCGGCCCAGCCCTCTGGCGAGAGCCTAACGACCTGCTCAAGCTCGCTAAGATACTGGTCAAGCAAATTCGCGATCGCCTGCTCGGCGTAGCTGCGGTGCTCGGGCTCGGTCAGGGCCTGCTCGGCCATCACGCGCAGGAAGTTGAGTTGAGTGGCGATCGCGGTGGCGAAGAAATCGGCGCCGGGTTCGAGCGCCGAACCCGCTGCGGCCGCGTATGCGGCCAGCAGCGCGTCCGCCGCCACCGGATCGAACTGGCCGTCGCCCGAGCACCAGGCAAAGACGGCGTACCCGAGTTCCCGCATCGGATCGAGCGGGCCTGCGTCTTCCCAGTCGAGCACGGCGAGCCGGCCGTCCGCGGCCATCGGGTGCACGTTGTCCGGATTAAAGTCCCGGTGACAGGCGACGGGCGGCCTGGCCGACGGCGGGACCACCAGAGCGCTCAGCTCGCCGATCCGGCTGCGTGCCGCGGCCAGCGCCGGAGCCCACGCCGCGCAGGCCGCTGCCGCCCTGTCGTCCAGGTCGGCCCAGTAGTCTGCGCGCGGCACCTGCGTGTACCAGTCATCGACTGGCTCGTCGGCGGGCAGGGCCAGCCCGTGCAGCAGGCCGAGCAGGCCCCCGGCCTCGGCCGCCGTGCTGGCGGGAACGGGTGGCGTGAGCGGCTCGCCGAGGTCGATCCACTCGTACACCCTGGCGTGCCGGTCACCGGCCAGGACCACCGCGGCCCCGTCGGCGGCTGTCACCGGCAGCGGCAGCGGTATCCCGGCCGCCGCCGCGGCGAGCTGGATCGGCACGTCCGGAGGCTTGGCGTCGGTCGGTGCCCACGGGAACTGCCATTTGACCGCCCACGTGCCGCGGGCCGTCTCCAGCCGCCATATCTCTCCCATGGCGCCCCTGGTGACGTATTCGGGTTCGGCCGCCTGGGCGCCGAGGCCGAATGCCTCGGTCAGCTGCTGCCAGCCGTGAGCGGTCGTCACCTCGCCGAATGTACGGCAGCGACGGGAATCCGAGCGAGCCGATTATGTGTTGTACTGGGGTCGCCGGGGGCAGGACGTCAGGCGGCCGCCGCTAAGGCCCCTGTTTTGTCAGACCCCCCGGATACCATGACTTGGCGGTCTAGCGCGTCCCCAGCTGGCCGTCCACACCGGGAGAACTGGGCATAAAGTGGCTGATCGTCTTGTCGTCCGCGGTGCGCGCGAGCACAACCTGAAGGATGTCTCGCTCGACCTGCCGCGCGACTCCATGATCGTGTTCACCGGCCTGTCCGGCTCTGGCAAGTCGAGCCTGGCGTTCGACACCATCTTCGCCGAGGGCCAGCGCCGGTACGTGGAGTCGCTGTCCGCCTATGCGCGGCAGTTCCTCGGTCAGATGGACAAACCGGACGTCGATTTCATCGATGGCCTGTCGCCCGCGGTGTCGATTGACCAGAAGGCCGCCGGGCGCAACCCGCGATCGACCGTCGGCACCATCACCGAGGTCTATGACTACCTGCGGCTGCTGTTCGCCAGGGTGGGCAAGCCGCACTGCCCGGTGTGCGGGCGGCCGATCGCCCGGCAGACTCCGCAGCAGATCGTGGACCAGATCCTCGAGCTGGACGAGGGGACCAGGTTCCAGGTGCTCGCACCGGTGATCCGGGGCCGGAAGGGCGAGTACACCGAGCTGCTGCGTGACCTTCAGGTCAAGGGCTACTCGCGGGCCAGGGTCGACGGCGTCGTCATCCGGCTTGACACCGCTGTGTCGGGGGACCTGCCCGCGCTGAAGAAGTACGAGAAGCACAGCATCGAGGTCGTCGTCGACCGGCTGGACGTAAAGGAGTCGGCGCGGCGGCGGCTCACCGACTCGGTGGAGACGGCGCTGTCGCTGGCCGGCGGCGTGGTCGTGCTCGACTTCGTGGACCTGCCGGACGACGACCCGAACCGCGAGCGGATGTACTCCGAGCATCTGGCCTGCTTGTATGACGACCTGTCGTTCGACGAGCTTGAGCCGCGGTCGTTCTCGTTCAACTCGCCGTGGGGCGCCTGCCCGGACTGCACCGGGCTCGGCACCAAGATGGAGGTCGACCCGGAGCTGGTCGTGTCCGATCCATCCCGGACGCTGGCCGACGGCGCGATTGCGGTCTGGAGCGGCGGGCACGTCAGCGACTACTTCGTCCGGCTGATCGAGGCCCTGGGCGAGTCGCTCGGGTTCAGCATCAAGACCCCGTGGTCCAGGCTGCCCGCGGCCGCGAAGCAGGCTCTGCTGCACGGCTACGACCAGCAGGTGCACGTCAGGTACAAGAACCGCTACGGCCGCGAGCGGTCGTATTACACCAACTTCGAGGGGGCCATCCCCTACATCGAGCGCCGTCATTCCGACGCCGAGAGCGACTACAGCCGGGAGCGGTTCGCCGAGTACATGCGCGAGGTGCCGTGTCCGGCCTGCAACGGGGCCCGGCTCAAGCCGGTATCGCTCGCGGTCACGGTGGACGACAAGTCGATCTCGGCTTTCTGCGGGCTGCCGATCGGCGAGCTGGCCAAGCTGCTGCTCTCGCTTGAGCTGTCCGAGCGGGACATGCAGATCGCCGGCCGGATCCTCAAGGAGGTCAACGCCAGGCTCGGCTTCCTGCTGGACGTGGGCCTGGACTACCTGACCCTGGATCGCGCGTCTGCCACCCTGGCGGGCGGCGAGGCGCAGCGGATCAGGCTCGCGACCCAGATCGGCTCGGGCCTGGTGGGCGTGCTGTACGTGCTGGACGAGCCGTCGATCGGGCTGCACCAGCGAGACAACCAGCGACTGCTCGAGACCCTGCTGCGGCTGCGGGACCTGGGCAACACCCTGATCGTGGTGGAGCACGACGAGGAGACGATCCGGGCGGCCGACTGGGTGGTGGACATCGGGCCAAGGGCCGGCGAGCACGGCGGGCACATCGTGGTATCGGGTCCGCTGCCTGAGCTGCTGGCCAGCCGGGAATCGCTGACTGGCGCGTATCTCACCGGCCGGGAGTCGATCAGCGTGCCTGCGCACCGCCGGAAGCGGTCCAAGAGCCGCGAGGTCGTGGTCAAGGGCGCGGCCGCGCATAACCTCAAGGGCGTCGACGTCGCGTTCCCGCTTGGCACCTTCATCGCGGTCACTGGCGTGTCGGGGTCGGGCAAGTCGACGCTGGTCAACGACATCTTGTACAGCGCGCTGGCCAGGGAGCTGCACGGCACCAGGATCGTGCCGGGCAAGCACACCAGGATCACCGGCATGCAGCACCTGGACAAGGTCGTGCACGTCGACCAGGGCCCGATCGGCCGCACTCCGCGGTCCAACCCGGCCACCTACACTGGCGTTTTCGACCACGTGCGGAAGCTGTTCGCCCAGACCACCGAGGCCAAGATACGCGGCTACCAGCCGGGCCGGTTCTCGTTCAACGTCAAGGGCGGCCGCTGCGAGGCCTGCTCCGGCGACGGCACCATCAAGATCGAGATGCAGTTCCTGCCGGACGTGTACGTGCCCTGTGAGGTCTGCCACGGCGCCAGGTACAACACCGACACCCTGCAAGTGCACTACAAGGGCAAGACGATCGCCGACGTGCTGCAGATGCCGATCGAGGAAGCGTCCGAGTTCTTCGAGCCGGTCCCGGCGATCCACCGGCACCTCAAGACGCTGGTCGACGTCGGGCTCGGCTACGTCCGGCTCGGCCAGCCCGCTCCGACCCTGTCCGGCGGCGAGGCGCAGCGGGTCAAGCTCGCGTCCGAGCTGCAGCGCCGGTCCACCGGCCGGACGATCTACGTGCTGGACGAGCCCACCACCGGCCTGCACTTCGACGACATCCGCAAGCTGCTCGGCGTGCTCGGCCGGCTGGTCGAAGGCGGCAACACCGTGATCGTCATCGAGCACAACCTGGACGTGATCAAGACCGCGGACTGGGTCATCGACCTCGGACCGGACGGCGGATCGCGAGGCGGGACCGTGGTCGCGACCGGTACGCCGGAAGAAGTGGCGCGGGTCGAGGAGAGCTACACCGGCCAGTTCCTGAAGAAGCTGCTGAACGTCTAGGTGGACATCCAGGTGGACATCTAGGTGGACATCAGCACCGAGGCGGGTCCGGCTCAGGTAACCGTCGATGGAGCCACGAAGCCTTCGTTCCTCCTGGTCATGACCCATGGAGCCGGCGGCGGCGTGGACACCGCGGACGTGCTGGCGGTCAGCGCGGCCGCGGCCGGCCTTGGCGCCGCGGTGGCCAGGGTGCTGCAGCCGTACCGGGTCCGCGGGGCGCGCGCGCCGGGATCGGCGGTCCGGCAGGACGCCGCCTGGCTGGAGATAGTCGCGCAGTTGCGTGCCCGGTATCCGGGCATCCCGCTGGTCCAGGGCGGCCGGAGTAATGGCGCCAGGGTGGCCTGCCGCACCGCCGTCGCGGCCGGTGCTCGGGCCGTGGTGGCGCTGGCGTTCCCGCTGCATCCGCCTGGCCGCCCGGACATCAGCCGGGCCGACGAGCTGCGCCGGGCCGGTACCGACGTGCTGGTCGTTAACGGCGAGCGGGACCCGTTCGGGATCCCGGCAAGCTCCGATGCGGCCCGGGTCGTGGTACTGCCGGGCGAGACCCACGCGCTGTCACAGCGCCCGGCCGCAGTTGGTCAGGCCGTCGCGGAGTGGCTGGGTGAACTGCTGGCCGCTCGTCCGCGGCCGGGGTCGTACTAAGCCGCTTAGGCGGCGGAAGTTCGCGAGTCAGTCGGCTGCAGTGCGTCCTTACCGCTGGCTACCGCGGGAGTAAGCAGATCGGTGGGCCGGTGCGGGGCGATCGAGCCGCCGCCAGGAAGTAGCTCACCGGTGTCCTCGAATATGACGATGCCGTTGCAGAGCAGGCTCCAGCCCTGCTCGGGGTGGCTGATTATGGTGCGAGCCGCCTCGCGGTCCGGGCCGTTCGGCTCCGGGCACTGTGGCGTGTGCGGGCACATCCGCGTATCTCCCGTTGTCCCTTGGTGTGGTCTTGATCACACCCTACTGTGCCAGGCACGGTGCTCTGGCGGCATGGCCCGTTGGGACGGTTTTCCGCGCCTGTCTTTGTAGGTTTCATGTAGTCCGCTTTACGCAGGTCAGTCATGGTCAGCATGAATGCCGCCGATGGCCGGCACCCGACACCGGGCTGACGATCGGCGGAACGCGGGGTGGCTCACCGTCAGGCCCGAGAGGGCTACTGCCAGCGGGCTAGTGCGAGAGGGCTAGTGACTGCCCGCGGGCGCGTGCGCGATCTTCGCACCGAGGACGCCGGCCTCCGGCCGGGCCGGAAAGCCGGTCAGCCGGTGCGTCTCGCGCATGGTCAGCAGCCGCTCCGCCTCGTCGGTCCAGCGGTGCACCGCACTCGTCGCCATCGCCTTGCGGCGGGCGATGCGGTCGTCGTAGCCGCGCGGGCCGATCTCGGCCCGCTGCGCTGCGTAAGCGGCCCTGGTCACATCGGTGAGAGCCGCGTCCAGGTTGTGCGCCAGCGGATACTGCACGTCGGCCGGCGCGCCGACCGCCTGAGCCCGCCGGAACTCCTGCTCGGCGGACTCGGCCCGGCCAAGCAGTTCGTCGAAGCTGGAAGCTAGCGCCACGTCCGCGAGATAGCTTGCCTCGGCGGCGGCACTTACCTGTATGCGACCCCTCTTCACGCGGAAAGCATAGCGAAGCCGACGGCCGGGACCGCTATCGGGCGAAGTAGTGCCAGCCGAGCCAGAGCCAGCCGAGCAGGATCAGCGCCCGGCCGGTCCCCGTTCGCATCACGTAACCCAGCCACTCACTCAAGGTGGGAATCCGATTGGTCCGCCGTCGGCCGACTGCCTCGAGCACTACCAGCGCCGCGATGCAGGCGACGAACCCGAGGACGGTGATCACCCTCGTGCTCAACGCGCGATCACCGCTTCACCAGCCCCCAGCCGGCCAGCAGCCAGACGATGAACGCCGCGCTCTTGACCGGGTGCGGGGCCAGCAACGGGTTGATGATGTCGGTCAGCGTCGGATGCGACCACAGCGTGCCGGCCTTGAAATTGGCCTTGAAAGCCGAAGCCTCCCACTCGAAGAGCAGCGCGATGCAGATGATCCAGTAGGAGAAGCCGGTCGCGTCGATTGACTCCGGTGCGGGGATCCGCTCGGGTGGCCGGCCGAACGCGATCGTGCCCAGCACCGCGCCAGGGATCAGCACGCCGACCAGCGCCTTGGTGCTGAACGGCGCGGAGTTGCCCGCGACCCACGCGTAGGCCACGACGATCACGCCCACCAGCAGCCGGCTGGCCGGAAGCGAACTGCTTCTGGGCAGCCTGGACGGGCCGAGCCGGGACCCGGCCGCGTCGGCGGTAGCGCCGCGGTCCATCCGGCCCGCCACATCGGCGGGCTCTACGGGACGCGCAGGCAGTTCGTCAGCGGCCATCTGAGCTCATCGACGGGACGTCACTTTCTGTCCGCTCTGGGCAGTTGCAGGCTGTCAGCTTAAGGCCGTCACCAGGCCACTTTTGCCGGGAACGGGGCCGCCCCGGCGAACTGCCCGCCCAATCAGCGCGCCGTCAGCGGCTCAGGGGTCAGGCCAGGCTCTCCTGCCAGCTCGCGTGCAGGGCGGAGTACTCGCCGTCTGAGGTCAGCAGTTCGGCCGGCGACCCGTCCTCGATGATCATCCCGTGATCGAGTACCAGGACCCTGTCGGCGATCGCTACGGTGGACAGCCGGTGCGCGATGATGACCGCGGTCCGCCCGGCCAGGATCCTGGTCAGCGCGTTCTGCACGAGCCGCTCGCTGGGAATGTCGAGCAGCGACGTGGCCTCGTCGAGCACCAGCACCGCCGGGGCGGCCAGGAAGGCGCGGGCGAACGAGATGAGCTGGCGCTGCCCAGCCGACAGCCGTCCGCCGCTCTTGCCGACCTCCTCGTCGTAGCCGCCGGGCAGCGCGGAGATGAAGCCGTCGGCGCCGATCGCGGTCGCGGCCGCGACTATCTCGGCCCGGCTCGCGCCCGGCCTGCCAAGCTCGATATTGTCCGCAATCGACCCGGTGAACAGGAAGTTCTCCTGGGTAATCAGGACGACCTCGTGGCGCAGGCTCTTGTCCGATAGATCGCGCACGTCCACTCCATCGAGCCAGACGCTGCCCTCCAGCGGGTCGTAGAGCCGGGCGAGCAGCCGGGCGATGGTCGTCTTTCCCGCGCCGGTGGCCCCGACCAGCGCGACGGTCTGCCCCGCCGGGATGGTCAGGTTCAGGTCAGGGAGCACGATGGACTCGCGGTATCCGAACCGCACCTGGTTGAACCGCACCTCGCGCCCGGTTCCCGGCTGGCGCCCGGTTCCCGGCTGGCGCCCGGTTCCCGGCTGGCGCCCGGTTCCCGGCTGGCGCCCGGTTCCCGGCTGACCGCCGGCGGCCGGCATCGTCACGGGCTGGTCCGGCTCGGGTACCGATGGCTCCTCGTCGAGCACGCCGGAGATCTTCTCCAGCGCGGCTCCGGCGGACTGGAACGAGCTGTAGAACTGAGATAGGTCGATCAGCGGGTCAAAGAATCGCTGCAGGTAGAGCAGAAACGTGACCAGCACGCCGATCTTCATCTGGTGATCGATGACCCGGTCGCCGCCATAGAGCAGAACAGCCCCGATGGCCAGGTTCCCCACCAGGGTGACGCCGGGGAAGAAGATGGCCAGCAGCCGCTGGGACCGCAGGTTGGCATCGGCGTTGGACTGGTTCAGGCCGGCGAAGATCTCCTCGTTCCTGCCCTCCCGGCGGAACGCCTGGACCGCGCGGATGCCGCCGAAGGTCTCCACGAACTGCACGATGACCTGCGCGATCGTCTCCCTGGTCCGCCGGTAGGCGATCGCGGACTCGCGCCGGAACCAGGCCGACAGCCAGGTCAGCGGTACGAAGCCGACCATCACGGCCAGCGCGAGCTGCCAGTCGAGCAGCAGCATGCCGGCGCCGATCAGGAGCAGCGAGAGCAGCGAGGACACCAGTGCCGCCAGGCCCTCGTCGAACATGTCGGCGATCGAGTCGATGTCCGAGACCTGGCGGGAGATGACCCGGCCCGTGGTGTACCGCTCGTGGAAGGCAATAGGCAGCCGCTGGAAATGAGCGAACAGCCGCCGCCGCAGCTCGAGTACGACCTGGCCGCCGAGGCGACCTATGCCGCCGATATAGGCGCGCGTCGCCCAGGCCTGGGCGATGACCGCGATGGCGAAGGCCACGATGATCAGCGCCATCGGCCCGGCGTTGTGACTCTTCTCCAGCTGCGGGATGCGGTCGATGCCGACGCCGACGAGCCAGGGCCCGGCCAGCGCTGCCAGCTGAGCGGTGACGATCAGCAGGAATATCGCCGTGACCAGCCGGTGGTGCGGGCCGAGCAAGTCCGCAAGCACCCGCCGGGAGCGTCGGCGCAGCAAGCTGCCCAGCTTGCCACTGATCTCCTCGGCGTCCTCGGACGCGATGCCGCGCCAGGCCGGCGTGGTAGTCGCCTGTGTCATCGGTGCGCTCCTGCCAGTCCGGGCGCGCCGCGACCGTCGTCGTCGCTGCCGTCGAGGTCGTCCGCGCTCATCAGCTCGCGGTACCGCGGCTCGGTCGTGAGCAGGTCGTGGTGCGTGCCGAGGGCGGCGATCACGCCGTCAACCAGCAGCGCCACCCGGTCGGCCAGCAGCACGGTGGACGGCCGGTGCGCCACGACCAGCGCGGTCGATGTGGCCATCACGTCCGCGAGCGCCGCCGTGACCTTTGCCTCGGTGTGCACGTCGAGTGCCGACAGCGGGTCGTCGAGCAGCAGTACCTCGGGCCGGGCCAGAATCGCGCGGGCGAGCGCCACGCGCTGCCGCTGGCCGCCGGACAGCGCCATCCCCTGCTCGCCGATCCGGGTGTCCAGCCCCCAGGGCAGGTCGGCAACGAACTCGGCCTGCGCCGCCTCGAGCGCGGCCAGGACATCGGCTTCGGTAGCGTCCTGGACGCCGAAGCTGACGTTCTCCCGAACGCTGGCCGAGAACAGGGTGGGGTCCTCGAACGCGCAGCCGACTCTTGTGCGCAGCTCGGCCAGCGGCAGGCTCCTGACGTCCACGCCGTCCAGGGTGATCAGCCCGCCGGTCGCGTCCGCCAGCCGCGGCACCAGGTTCAGCAGCGTGCTCTTGCCCGACCCGGTAGCGCCCACCAGGGCGACCGTTTCGCCGGGGCTGAGCTCCAGCGTCACACCGCGCAGCACCTCCGCCCTGGAGCCCGGATAGCTGAAGCGGACCTGATCGAAGGCGAGGTGGCCCGTAGCGCCGGCCGTGAGTGGCGCGGCCGCCAGCTGCACGGGGACGAGTGCCGATGGTGGCGTCGCACCTGGTCCCTTCGCTGCCCGCGCGGTGCTGCCCGTGACGCCCGGCTGGGCGTCTCCTGGCTGATTCGGGTCAGTGATGGCAGGCGCGGTGTCGAAGATCTCGTAGACGCGCTGCGCGGCGGTCGCCGCCTCCTGTCCGGTGGCGATGATGAAGCCCATGGCCTCGATTGGCCAGATGAGCAGCAAGGTCAGCGTGACGAACGCGACGAGCCCGCCGAGGGTGAGCTGGTGCCAGCTGACCGCCAGCGCGCCGAGCAGCAGCAGGAATCCGATGGCCGCGTTTGGCGCCATGTCCAGGCCGGCCCAGAAGGTACCGCGCAGCCTGGCCTTGCCGACCTGGCTCCGGTACACCAGGCGCGACTGGGCCAGGTGCTTGGCCGCGGCCTCGTCCCGGCGGCCCAGCGACTTGAGCACCCTGATGCCGGTTACCGCCTCCTCGACGTAGGTGGCCAGGTCGCCGGTCTGATCCTGGTACTGCCTGGACAGCACCCGGTACTTCTTCTCGAAGCGCAGGCACAGTACGCCAACCGGCAGGAACAGGCAGCCGGTCATCAGGCCGAGCCACCAGTTCATATCGATCAGCAGCGCCACGATGAGCAGGAACGTCCACGTGCTGGTGATGAAGAACACAATGCCGAAGCCGGCGAACCTGCGGATCGTGGACAGGTCGTTCGTCGCGCGCGACAGCAGCTGGCCGGACTGCCAGTAGTCGTGGAAGCCCGGCTCCAGCCGCTGCAGATGGTGGTAGAGATCGCCGCGGATGGTCTTCTCCATGCCGTTCACCGCGCCAGCCAGCGACCACCGCCGGTAGAAATTCAGCCCGGCCTGAAGTGCGCCAAGCGCAATCGCCAGCAGACCGAGCGGCAGCAGCTCGCCCCTGCTGCCGTGGGCGATGGCGCCGTCGATCACCGACTTGGTGATGAGCGGGATCATCGTCTCCGCGGTCACAGCGAATATCGCCGCCGTGATCATCAGTACGAGGGTCAGATAGTAGGGCCGCATGTACTCGCGCATCCGCCACAGCGCGGCGGCCGGGGTCTGCGGCTGCGGTGCAGCTACCCAGGCACCTTCCTGAGCCTGGGCATGCGGCGGCGAACTAGCTGACGTGGGGGGCATTATTCGCAGGCTACCTACCACACGCAGCTGCTGTCACCACATTTTCGCTCGCAGGAGACTGGGTGGCCGCGCCTGGGCTGCCCGCCGTTCACGCCCGTCAGCCGTGTGCCTTGGGCTGGACTTCCTTTCGGGTATTGGGCCGGTATTGGCGGGGATTGCGACGGCCGCGCGAGCACGTCCGATTGCGCAGATACGGCGCAGGGTGGCGAACAGCGGGTATCTCTGGCACTCTGGCCAGACGGCCCGTGCAGGTGCCGGAGTACGGCTTGGAGGGGGGCCGAGTGGAGCGCATCCATTCCTCGGATGTGCCGGCGCCGCTGAGCGAGCCCGTTCCGATATTAGCTGCGTATTACGACGGCGTGACCGCAATCTGCCAGCTCGCGGCGCTATTCGACACCGGTACCTGGGGCGCGCAGACGCCCTGCCCTGAGTGGCGCGCCGCGGACCTGGCCGGGCACTTGCGCTGCGTCGCCGACGACTTCCACGAGTACCTCGACGAGGCGCCGGTTAGCCGTTATGCCCGGCTCATGGCGACCGGGGCGCATCCGGAGACGCTGGCCCGCAAGCTGGCGAGGCAGAACGCGGCCGAGCTGGCCGCTCTCGCGGACGCGCCGCCTGCCGAGCACATAGCGGCGTTCGGCGCCGCTGCCCGCGCGTACGCCAGCCGGGCGGCAGCCGTCTGGGACCTTCCGCATCACCAGTACCGGGACACCGTCGTGACGGTGGCAGGGATGGCCGGCGCGGCCTGCGCGGAGTGGCACTTGCACGCCTGGGATCTGGCAGCGGCGATTGGCCTGTCTCACCGGCCCTCCGATCCGGCCGTAGTTCTAGACTGCTGGCGCAGCGGCATGCCGCACCTTCCGCTTGCCACCCGCACGGGCAGGCGCGGCGGCCTTGCATCGCGCGGCGGCGATCCCTGGCTAGCTGTGCTAGCGGCATCCGGGCGAGTCGCTGCGGCGGGACACTCCAGTGCCCGGCCGGGACCGGCTCGGGCGAGGCTGGCGCGCCTGCGCTGGGCACGGAGGGATGACAGATCAGCATGACGTTCGACGTGGCGGCCGTCCGGGCCTGCTATCCGGCCCTGGCTGACGGCTATGCCTACCTTGATGGTGCCGCCGGCACCCAGGTGCCGCTGGCGGTGATCGAGGCGATCAGCCAGGCACAGGCCCGCGGCCTCGGTAACTCCGGCGGTGCATTCCCCGCGAGCCACCGGGCCGACCAGATCACGGCCGGCTGCCGCGCGGCTGTCGCCGCGCTAACTGGCGGCGAGCCAGACGGAGTGATCCTCGGGCCGAACATGACGACCCTGACCTACCGGATCGCCGGCGCGCTGGCCAAGACCTGGCAGCCCGGCGACGAGGTCGTCGTATCCCGGCTCGACCACGACGCGAACGTTCGGCCCTGGGTGCAGGCGGCCGCGCAGGCCGGCGCCGTCGTGCGCTGGGCGCAGGTGGACCCGGCGACCGGCGAGTTGCCAACCGGGCAGTACGGCGACCTGATCGGCGCCAGGACGAGGCTGGTAGCTGTGACTGCCGCCAGCAATGTCCTCGGCACCCGACCAGACGTGCCCGCCATCACCGCGATTGCCAGGGCGGCGGGCGCACTTAGCTACGTCGACGGGGTGCACGCCACCCCGCATATGCCGGTGGATGTGCGGGCGCTCGGCGCGGACTTCTACGTCACCAGCGCTTACAAGTGGTCCGGGCCGCACATCGGCGCGGTCGTCGCCGACCCGGCGCTGCTAGAGACCCTCAGCCCCGACAAGCTCATGCCAGCGAGCGACGCCGTGCCCGACCGGTTCGAGCTGGGCACGCTGCCGTTCGCCAGCCTGGCCGGGGTGAGCGCGGCGGTCGAGCATCTGGCAGGACTCGCCGCCCCGGTGGGCAGGCCGCTGCGCGACCGGGTGCGGGCGTCGATGACGGCGGTCCAGCGGCATGAACAGGAGCTGTTCGATGTGCTGCTTGACGGCCTGGACGGCATGGGGCACGTGACCACATACGGCAAGGCCGCCAGCCGCACGGCCACCGCGTTCTTCACCGTGGCCGGTCATACGCCGGAGCAGGTCGCCACCCAGCTGGCCGCGCGCCGGGTGAATGTCTGGCACGGGGACAACTACGCCTGGGAGGTGACCGGAGCGCTGGGCATCAGGGACTCTGGCAGTGCTGTCCGGGCCGGCCTCGTGCACTACAACGACGCTTCGGACGTGCACCGGCTACTGACGGCGGTCGCAGAGCTGACCGACTGACCGGCCGGTGTAGCTGCACCTGAGCCCTTCATTCGAATGAGTATCGGTAGAGCCGGGTGTCACGCTGCCGGAAACCGGTCCGTTCGTAGAGCCGGCCGGCAGCTTCCCTCGAGGCACGGGAAGTCAGATCCACCGTGCGCGCCCCGGCCGCCTCGGCCAGCTGCAGCGCTACCCTCGTCAGCTCTTCGCCGGCGCCCCGGCCGCGGAATGCCTGATCGACCACCACGTCTTCGATCCAGGCTCGCAGCCCGGTCGGGATGGGGAACATGGCCAGTGTCAGCATCCCCGCGATCTTCGCGTCACAGCGCGCTAGCAGCACGGTCACGGCCGGCGAGGCGCTGATTGCGCCGATGGCGTCGGCGTCCAGCGGCTTAGCCGACGTCGACAGCTGCGGTAGCAGCCTGTCGAAAGCCTCGACCACTTCGTCGGTAATGCGGCTCAGTATCTCCACCTGGACTGTCACCGGCGCACACTACCGCGCCGGAGTCTCCGCCGTCGCGCCAACCGCCGGGCAGTAGCGGCGCCCAGCTTTGGATCGGCGCCGCTCGCACCGCACTGACGTAGGCGAGGATCTCGCGCCCTCATTAGGTCATGCGAGACGCCGGACGCGCGCGTAGACATGCCCGAGCTCGATGCGAACACGTCGGTGCGAGACCGGGGCCGTACACCGCCCGTTGTCGGCGGACGCGCCTATGCTGGCCTTGAAGCTAGCCGGGGGGGTGTCGCCAATGACCGTACCGGATGCCAGGCAGCCTCAGGTCCTGCCCCGCCCGGCCTGCAGTCCGGCCGCGATTCGGGCTGTGCTGGCCGCCAACGCAGACGCTGACGTACTGCGCAGCTATGACGAGGACCTCGATGCCGCTTACGAGCTGGCCCGCGAGCACGGCGACCTCGTGCCGCTCGTCGAGACGGTCCGGCGCTGGTGGTTCGAGGCCGATGCCTGGCGCGACCCGCGCGTCCAGCGGCAGTACCTGGACCGCTTGGACGGCTACCGCACTCACGGCCCGCCGCCGGCGAGGCAGCGCATGACGCGGCAGGAGGTCCGGGCTCGGTGCGGCGTCTGACCGGTGTATCAGTGGGAACTGGATGTCCCCGCCGAACAGGAACTCGCTGCCTTGAGCCCGGCTGCCCGCGCAGCGCTGGCTGCCTTCATGGATGCCGTGGTGATCGTCGACCCACTCCAGTACCAGCGGCGCGGCGACGAGTCCGCCGACCCGCCCGTGCCGCTTCGCACCCTGCACTTCGGACCGCGCCATCAAGGACTGGTCCCATTCCTGGTCTATCCACCTGACGAGCTCGTACTTGTCGTCCGCATCCAGTGGCTAGGCGAGTAGCGGTCCAGCATGAACCGCCTCCTGCACGGCTAACTCGGTCGTGCCAACTGCGGCTTCGGGCGCGCGCTGAACTGGGAGTTCCGTGCCATTAGCGGCACGGGCCCGGTCCCAAAGAACGACCTGCAATCATCGGTTGCACGTTTTCTGTTGAGGTGCTACCGTTGGTTGCAGGTACAGGGTGGAAGGGGTGCCGGGAATGGGCCGCCACCCGGTGATGCGGCAGCGGCGATGGCCGCAGGCGCGCTCAGGAAGGAATCGGATACTGATGGCAGGCCTGGTGATTGAGCGGGAGATTCTGGTCGAGGCGCCGGTAGAGGTGGTGTGGCGCACCATCACCGAGCCGGATCAGATGAGCGAGTGGTTTGCCGACCGGGTGGAGCTCGTAGTCGAACCCGGCGCTCATGGCTACATGGGATTCGGGGACCAGGGCGGCCCAGTCGTCGTGGAGGTCGTTGATCGGCCGACTCGCTTCTCATTCCGGTGGAACCATCCCCGCGGGGAGGAGCCTGTGGCCGGCAACTCGATGCTCGTCGAGTTCACGCTGACACCCGAGGGCGAGGAACGGACCCGTCTTCGAGTGACCGAAACCGGCCATGAGCTGCTCGGCTGGCCCGACGCGGAGAAAGAACGCTATGCCGACGAGCACCAGGGCGGCTGGGCCGAGTACCTGGATCGCCTCGCCACGTTGCTCGCGAAGCGCCGATCGGAATGACGGCGCAGGCCGATGACGAGCTGTGGTCGGCCATCGCCGACCCGTCTCGCCGCCGGGTCCTCGACCTTCTGGTCAGCAACGGTGCGGTCAGCGCCAGCTGGCTGGCCGGCCACGTGCCGTTCTCCCGCCAGGCCGTCTCCAAGCATCTGGTCGTGCTCGAACGGGCCGGGCTGGTCAGCCGGCGCAAGCAGGGCCGGGAAGTTCTCTACCAGATCGAGGCCGGCCGTCTTGATCAGGCCGCCCAGGCTATGGCTGAGCTGGCCGCGCAATGGGACCAGCGGCTCGCCACGATCAAACGGCTCGCCGAAACTGCGTACGCAGCGAACAAGAACAGGAACCCGTCGTGACGGATGAATCAGCAAGCCTCGGCGGGCCGGTGGCCGGCGCCGCCAGCGCACCGGGCCTGCCCGCGGCCGTGGACCGGGCTGCTTTCCAGGCCGAACTGGACAGGCTGCGGGTTCGGGAGAAGGCGCACACCCGCGAAGGCGACGCGATCGCGGCGGCCCGGCGGCGGCTGCCCATGGTGGAGGTGGATGCCGCGACGCCGCTGACCGGCGCGCACGGGACGGTCACGCTGCTGGAGGCGTTCGAGGGACGCCGGCAGCTGATCGCTTACTACTTCATGTGGTACCCCGGCTATCCCGCCACCGAGCAGTGCGAAGGCTGCACGTTCTACACCAGCCAGGTCGCGGAGCTTTCCTACCTGCATTCCCGCGACATCACCTACGCGGTGCTGTGTCAGGGTCCCTACGACGAGAGCGCCCGCTACCGCTACTTCATGGGCTGGCACATGCCGTGGTATTCGGCCGCCGGCTCCCTCGGCGCGCTCCTGGCCGGGCGGCAGATCGGCTTGTTCCATCTGGTGTGCTACCTGCGCGACGGCGATCGCGTCTTCGAGACCTACTGGACGACCCGCCGCGGCGTCGAGGCGATGGACTACAGCTATGCCCTGATGGACCTGTCGGTGTACGGACGCCAGGAGGCGTGGGAGGACTCGCCTGCCGGCTGGCCGCAGCAGTGCACCAACACCCGGACCGGCGGCGGCCCGCCCGACTGGCCACCAGTGCCAGCATGGCCGGGCGGACGCCCCATCGCCCAGTGGCCGCGCCTGGAAGCCGGACACTCTGACGACCTCGGCACCGGCCAGGACGACTTCTGAGTATGCGGGAAACAGAAAGGAGACAGCACAATGACCGGTCACCGGATCGGAACGCGTGCGGAGTGGCTCGCGGCGAGTGCCTTGCTGCTGGAGCGGGAGAAGGAGCTTACGCGGACGGGCGATGAGCTTGCCCGGCAGCGCCGGGAGCTGCCCTGGGTGCCGGTCGACAAGCAGTACACGCTGCAGACCGAAGACGGGACCAGGACGCTGGCCGAGCTGTTTAACGGCCGCTCGCAGCTGGTGGTCTACCACTTCATGTTCGGCCCCGACTACGCAGCCGGATGTCCCACCTGCTCGTCGACCGCCGACAGCTTCAACGGCGTCCTGGCCCACCTCACCGCCCGCGACGTGACGATGATCTGCGTCTCGCGCGCACCGCTCGACAAGCTGCTCGCCTACCGCGAGCGCATGGGCTGGAGCTTCACCTGGGCCTCCAGCCACGACAGCGACTTCAACCTCGACTACGGCGTATCGGCCGGGCCGCCGATGACGCACGACCCAGCCCGGCCGCGGTTCGAGGCCAACGAACTCGCACTGCTGAAGCTGCTGCACGACCAGCCCGCCGTCCGCGCGAGCCTGCCGCTGGTCACGGCCCAGAACGCGAGCGCGACCGGGACGGACCTCGACGGCTATTTCTCCGAGGGACACGGCGTCAGCACGTTCGCCCGCGAGGACAACACGGTCTACCACTGCTACTCCAGCTACGCCCGCGGCACCGAGTTCCTGATGGGCTACTACGCGATCCTTGACCGCGCGCCCAAGGGCCGCGACGAAGGCGATCAGCCCATGAGCTGGCTGCGCCGCCGCGACGAATACCACGCCCAATGACAGGTGCCGGAGGAGAATCACGCCGAGCGCCGATGAGTTTCGCTGCGCTGCCGCGTCTGACCGGGTACGAGCAAAGCCCGCCGGGTGGCAGCGCGACTGGTCCGAAATGGGTTCAGCCGCAGCATCGCCCGCGACCGTAAGGAGTGACCGATGACTGGCATGCCGCCGATCGTCTCAGCCGAGACATGGCAGCAAGATCGCGACGAGCTGCTCAAGGCCGAGAAGGAGGCCACGCGCGCGCTGGACGCGCTCGCCGCGCGCCGCCGCCGGCTCCCGATGGTCAAGGTCGACACGACCAGGTACGTGTTCGACACCGCAGCCGGCCCGCAAACGCTGCTCGACTTGTTCGCCGGACAGCAACAGCTCGTCGTATACCAGTTCATGGACAACGGGCCCGACCACTTCTGCCCTGGCTGCACCCACTTCACCCGCAACGTCGCCGACCTGGCCACGCTGGCCGCCAGCGGAGTCAGCTGGGCGACAGTGTCCGACATGCCGCTCGCCCAGATCGAGGCCTACAAGGCGCGGATGGGCTGGACGGTACCGTTCGTGTCATCGCACGGCACGACATTCGCCGCCGACTGCGGCGCAGGCGGCGGCTTCATGCTCAGCGTGTTCCTGCGCGACGGCGAGGACGTCTACAAGACCTACTGCACCACCGCGCGCGGCGTGGACCGACTCCTGTTCGTCAACAACATCCTCGACCTCACCCCGTATGGACGCCAGGAAGACTGGGAAGACTCCCCGCCTGGCTGGCCGCAGTTTCCCACCTACGGTTAGCTAACGCGGCATAGTGCGCGGGCCAAGTCCCGGACGGAGCATCTGATGCGTGCTGAGGTACGCGACGCGCTGGCCATCGATCGGTCCTCGAGCCTTGAGCGGCGGACGATCGACATCACCACGACCGGCCGGCGCTCCGGCGAGCCGCGGCGGATCGAGATCTGCTTCTACCGATTCGAGGACTCCATTTACCTCAGCGGTGTTCCCGGACCGCGCACTCGGGCCTGGCTGGCGAACCTGACTGCCGAGCCGCACTTCACGTTTCACCTCAAGTATCGCGTGGTCGCCGATTTGCCGGCCGTCGCGACGGTCATCACCGATCCGCAGGAGCGCCGTCGCATCCTCGCCGACTTCGTCGACGACTTCAACCACCGCCGGGGCCCGGACAGCCCCTGGCCCAAAGCTGTTCTGGAGGAGTGGGTGGAGCGGAGCCCGCTGGCGAGAGTCAGCTTCGTGGCGGCCGACTGAGCCGAGCCCCTTCGCGTAACGCTTCCAGCCTACGGGCCCGCGCGGTCTTGCGTGTGAGCGCGGGCCCGTAGGCGTTTGCTTACTGGCCGGGCGTGTCGCAGAGATGCTCGAATTCCCCGTTTCGCGCCCCGCCGAGGAAGGCGCGCCATTCGCCGGGAGTGAACCGGAGAACGGCCCCGTCGGCGTCCCTGCTATTCCGGACGCCAACGCTGCCGTCCGGTAGTGCCGCCACTTCGACGCAGTTGCCGTTGGCGAAGCTGAGGGAGCTTTTAACCCACTGCGCGGGACTTTCCATGTCCTTGCCTCCTTGAGTGTCTCAGGTCACTTCTGGAAGGGACGGCCGGGCTGCGCCGAAGGGCTAGCTGCCCTGAGCGCGAAGACGGCGGGGAATTGAAGACGGCTCGCCTGGAGGCTACCTGACTGCTCCCTGGCTGTGCCGTCCCGGGCGCGGAGGCAGCCCTGGCGAGGGCTGCCGGTGGCGCTCATGTCGTCCTTTCGGTTCCGGCCTGAGGCAGATCATGGCAGATCATGGCGCCCTTGATCGCCGTGTTTAACATGTTCGTCATGACACACGTGATGCACCTGATGGAGTTTCCGCGCTCATAAACGGAGGTATGTGCAGGAAGGAGACGGCCGCGGCGCAGGTGGGCACGACGGGAGGCTGGCAATGAGCAGCGCAAGCGGGCATTCGCCAGATCCCCGCGGGGGCCAGCCCGTGGACATGATGACGCAGGAGAACCCCGTGAAACTTGTAGCTGTGCGACTACGTGGTGTCACTGGACAGCTATCAGTTAACGTGCCAAAGTGATCGACCACTACAGCGAGCGGCCGGTCTATCAGCAGCTAGCCGACCTGCTGCGCGCCGAGATATCCGACGGGAAGTATCCGGCCGGCACGTTTCTGCCCGGCACGAGGGAGCTTACGGCAGAGCACGAGCTCGCAGCGGGCACCGTCCGGAAGTCCCTCGCCTTGCTGCGGCGCGAAGGCCTGATCCGGACCGTGCCTGGCCGCGGCAACGTCGTGCTGTAGCCCAACCCAAAGGCAAGATGAACAGCGGGCCGCTCTGCCAGGGACCTAGGCATGCCGCGGGAGAGCAGCCAGCCTGCGCACGGCGAGATGGCGATAATCGCGCAGCCCAGCATTGTCGGCGATCAGGGTGAGTAATAGCACCGCGAGCGCGATACAGAACGCGCGCGCGGGACGAGTGCCCGCTCGGGGCCGGCCACCGGCTGCTAGCGCCAGGCCGCCCACGGGGCTGCGGCGCGACGCCAGACGCAGCCACGAGCGCATTCTCCAGGCCGCCCGTGACGTCTTCGGCGAGTCCGGCGCCGATGCCTGCATGGAGGAAATCGCGGCCCGCGCGGGTGTCGGAGTCGGGACCGTCTACCGCAGGTTCACCAGTAAAGACGCGCTCATCGACGAGCTGCTGCGGGTGGCGATGGAGCAGCTAATCGCGCGACCGAGCAGGCGCTCGCCCGCCCAGACGGCCATGGCCTCGAGGAGCTGCTCCGAGCCTTCGGGCAGGCATTCGCCGAGCATGCCCGGTACGCAAATCTGCTGCTCGAACGCGAGCCCGAGCCATCCGCCACGCGCGGATAGTCGCGGCCATCAGCGAACTCACCGCGCGCGCATCGGCGGCCGGAACGATCGGCCCGCAGATCACCGCGAGCGACGTGTTGGCGCTCGTCTCAGCCGTGCGCGGCCTAATCCACGCATCCGGCGGAGTGCCGACCGGAACCTGGCAGCGCTTCCTCGACGTTCACTTGGCTGGCATGCAAGCACCGCAGACAGCCGGAGCGTCCGGGTGACCCTGGGCCACTCCATCAACCGGACCTATCACAAGGGGCGGTACCGAGGATGGCGCGGAGCATAGCGTCGGCGGTCAAGGGCGGTATAAGTCGCGTTCTCAGTGGCTGGTAATGAGGTGGATCACGCCCACGTCTGACAGCCCGTCGAGCGCCAGTTGCACCCCAAGCGCGGCGAGCAGGAAACCGAACACCTTCTCGGTCACCAGCATCCGGCTCGCGTCCAGCTTGCTGCCGACCTGTACGGCCCAGCGGAACACGGCGACGTCGAGGGCAAGGACCACGACGAGCACGCCAACGGCGACTGCGAAGACGGCAACCGAGCGAGCCTCCGCCGACAAGGTGACAAGGACGACGATCCCGGCCGGGTTGAGCAGGTAGGGCACGGCCAGTGGGAAGACAGCGACCTGCATCGGGTCCCGGTCTTTGACCGGGTGACCGCCGCCGTTCCCGTTGTGCTGGCCGAGCACCATAGTGACCGCGATGATCAGCAAGATGATGCCGCTGGCGACGCCGAGCGCGCCTGGCGAGAAGTGCAGCAGCCGGGTGAGCAGCCCGCCGAGGATCAGCAGGAGAGCGGCGACCGTGGCGGCGGTGGTGAGCATTTTGCGCAGGACGCGCCGCTTGGTGGCCTCGGTCATATCCGCAGTCACGTCAAGGAATGGCACCAGCGCGATTTTGGGTCCGATGCCGATCAGCAGCAGCAGGAAGGTGTCGATGACGAAGGCGGCATCGAGCGATTCGAGTTCCTTCATCCTGGCTCCGTCCGGCAGGCCCGCAGTTCCACGCTGATGAAGCTACTGGAATTTGGCGACCGCGCCCCGCTTACGCGCATTTGGTGCCAGCTCTGACTACGGCGCTCCGGCAACGAAGCCGACGCCCGGCGGCTGCGCTGCGGGGTGATGGGTGACCACGGAGATCGGGATCCCTGGGGTTCTTGCCGCCCCCAGTGCCCGGCCGCCTCGTATGCCCGATGCTCGGGTCTGTGTCACCGGCCGCAAAGTGACTGACGGATACGAACCGTGACAGTGGCGTAGTCTGCGTCGTTCCCAGCCGTTCAAGGCGACCTGCCCCGGCATCACGCCAAAGGCCCGTCCTGCTGCACGGCGGTCCTGGCATTGACCTGGCGCCTGGGCTCGCGCGGGGTAGCCGTGACGAGTTGCCCAGGCGCTGAGCAGATCTGTGGCCAGGCCTAACTAATCGCCATAGGTCTCCTCCAATGGATATTAGTTATTGCCTAGACGCGTCGCGCAATTGCCGGTGCCGTCGCAGTAGGTCTCAGGGCCTGCGTAGTTGATTGCCCTGAGGCTCACGATGTACCCCGTCGACGAGTCAACCGAGTTCGCGTAGTCGACGCGGATCACGGCCGCCGCGTTGGGATTGGCCGGCGCGACGATGTCGTAGAACGCCGCCGGCGTGCTGATGTCAGCCTTGTACAGCGCCGGGTTGAGGAAACCGATCGGAATAACGGCTGCCTGGTTGGCATCCGCGATCACCCCGGCCAGCAGCGGCGTGGCGAGACTCGTGCCGCCTTCCTTGAACTGGTCGTAGTAGACCCCGTCCGGGAAGGTCTGAGTCAGCCCGATCAGCATTCCGGTGTTGGGGTCGGCATCCATCGCGATGTCGGGGACGACACGCAACGGCACTGGCCCGAAGAGCGCCTCGTTGCGCAGTGCCAGGGCCGCAGGCACGACCGGCGCCTGATAGTACGGCTGGGTGTAGTAGTAGCTCGTTCCGCCGCCGCCGCCTTCCTGGTAGGCCAGTTCGCCGACCGGGCTAGTCGCCGAGCCGCATGTCGGCAGCTTCGGCGGCGTGCACAGAGTCTGCTTAGCCGTCGACCAGCCATACTCGGCATGGCGCGTGTTCCTGGCGCTCACCTCGAGAGCGGACCCTCCGACTGCGGTCACGAACGGGCTTGTCGCCGGGTAGTTCGGGACAGCCAGCCCGAAGTCAGCAAAGTTGTCCCCGGTGTCGCCGCTCGAGAACAGGACGCTGACCCCGGTGGAGGCCGCGAGCATGAACGTGTCGTCGAACGCCGTCTTCGTGGCCGCATCGGTGAAGAGGTCACCGAGTGTGTCACCCCATGAGTTGGTCACAACGGACGCACCGCTCGTTACGGCGGTCTGCTCCGCTGCCAGCAGGCTCGTGTCCAGGCAGTCCTGCGCCCCAACGAACTGGATATTCGCCCCTGGCGCCGTGGAGTGCGATGCCTCCACGTCAAGGGCCGCCTCATCGAACCAGCCACTGCCGGCGCACTCGGCGACGATCGCAAGGGTGACGCCCCTCCCGTCGATGCCCTTGGCCACTGATCGTGCTAGTCCGTAGGCACCTCGCAGCTGAGCTGGCTTGTAGCCGCATATGTCATACGGCAGCGGAGCGGTGTAAGGCGCATAGAGCGAGCCCGAGTCCGCTGTGTCGGTCTTCTGTCCCCAGTACCGGGAGCACGGCTGGGGGTTGCGGAACCCCGGCGGCGGCGCCGGCTCCTGGTCCGGCTTGACCGTCTTGGCAGCCGGGCTCGCGCTAGCAAGACCGGTCGTGGCCAGGTACTCGTTAACGCCGACTACGCCGGCAACAGTGCCTGCCATGGACACCGGCACACTCAGTGGTCCGTTCGCGAGCCGCACCTTGTGGCCGTTCACTGTGAAGTAGCCGAGCGTCACGCCGAAGTTACGCTCAACCCGGCGCGCGGTTCCGCTAGCTGTCACGTACAGGCGGTCCTTGGCTGCCGAGCTAACGGAGAAGTAGTTGTGCCGCAGCCACCTCTCCGCCGCTGCCACCTCGGACTTGGTCGGCCCGAACCGGGACTCCCACCGCGCGTCGGTCAGGTACCGGCGGAACTCCCGTGACCCTGGGGTCGACACCGCGCGAACGAACGCTGCTGCTCCCGAAGCATTGCGCAGCTTCAGCAGCAGATCGAAGGTCACCTTGCTCGTCGCTGCGACCTTGCCAGCCGGATGTGAGCGCTCTACCGCCGCGTCGACGAGTTCCGCAGGACGATGCTTCTTGGCCCCGGCATCGCGCTTGCAGAGGCAGCAGCTGTGCCGGCCGCCATGAAGGAAATCGCTAATCCTGCCGATGTGGTTAAGGCAAGCAATAGCGCAGTTCTCATTTTGATTCTCCTTCGTGCGTCTTTGCCACGGTCTCCCGCCTATAAGCGGGTTCTGGTCCGGACGCTAACCACGTATGGTCGCGCAACGTGACCCTGACCGCCGTTCCTGGATTCGACAGCCTCACCGGGCTCGGATCCGTCGGACCACGGTTCATCGCCACATTGTCGAGGTTCTGATTCACTCAGCGGCGGGGGTGCCGGGCAAGTCCGGTGCCCCCGCCGCTCAAGTCGGCTAAACCTAGCCCTGCGGCGGCACGCAGCACAGGTACTAGCCGCGCAGGCGGGTCAGGAGACGCCGGCAGCGTGCAGCGCGGCTGCGGTGGCGGCGGCGACCACGATGACCACAAGGAACGGCGCGCGCAGCAGCAGCGCGGCGACGGCCGCCGCCATCCCGCCGAGCCTGGCTGGGTCAAAGGTGAGCGACTGCCCGGACGCCGCGGTTTGCACCGCGGACAGCGCCGCCAGCAGGGCCACTGGGACAAGTTCGGCAAACCTGCGCACCCGCGCGCTGGACAGCACTCGTTGCGGCACGGTTAGCCCGGCGAGCTTGAGCAGATAGCAGCCCCCGGCTGTGGCCAGGACGGCGATCCAGACTCCGGTCATGCCGGGTCGTCGTACTGCCGCGGGCCAGGACCTGCGAGCGCCCCGGCGAGTGCGGCGGTGGCGGCCAGGATGATCGGCACGCCGACCGGCAGCACTGGCGTGGTCGCGAGCGCAACGGCTACCGCTGCCAGTGCCACCGCCCGCTCGGTGCGGCCTGCCTTTAGCCGGGGCCAGATTAGCGCCAGGAACGCGGCCGGCCCGACCACATCGAGACCGAACGCCTGCGGCGATCCGATCTTGCCAGCGCCGAGCGCACCGGCAAGCGTGCTGAGGTTCCAGGTCAGGTACAGGCAGCAGAACGTGGCCCAGAACCCCTTCCGGGCTGCGGGCGGATCGGGCTGAGCGAGCGTTACCGCGGTGGTCTCGTCTATCACTCCGACGGCGGCGACCAGCCTGCGCAGTCCGCGCGGCCGCAGCACTCCGGCCAGCCGCAGGCCGTAGAGCGTGTTGCGACTGCCCAGCAGGATCGCGCTGACCGTTCCGGCCAGCAGGCTGCCGCCGCTGGCGATCACCCCGGCCAGGGCGAACTGCGAGGCACCAGTGAAAGCAAGCAGGCTGAGTGCGCACGCTTGCCAGGCGCTCAGCCCGGAGCTGACGGCCGCGGCGCCGAACGCGATCCCGGACACGCCCACTGCGAGGCCCAGACCGATGCCGTCCCTGACGGGCCGGGCCGATGCGACCAGCCCGGCGGATGACTGGCCGGCCAGGGCGGGGTCCGCGGGCGTCTCCGTCCCGCGGCGTTCGGCTGCCACGTGATCACGCTAACGACCGCGCACGGCGGCGATCTTGCACGTTCTTGCGGCCACGGAGTCCTGTCGCCGGTGCCCGCAGGCCCGATCGCTAGCTCGCGGCCGGCAGGCGCTCACGCTGATAGGCGCCGGGCGGCACGCCTACCACCTTCTTGAAGTGCCGGGTCAGGTGCGCCTGATCGGCGAAGCCGGTCGTGTTCGCCACGTCAGCCACGGCGACACCCTGGTCAAGCAGCGCCCTGGCCCGGCGCACCCGCAGCTGGTTGAGATAGGCATGCGGCGGCAGTCCGGTCTCGGCGCGGAACGCGCGCAAGAGCGCGAACTGGCTGAGCTCTGTCATCGCCGCCAGCTCAGCCAGGGCGGGCGGATCGGCCAGCCGCTCGTGCAGCAGCTCGCGGACCGCGAGGACGCTGGCTGGGGAGTGCCCGGCCGGGCGCGGCGTCGCCGCGGCGGCGTCCGCATGCGCATTCAGCAGGCCGGCCAGTGCGGTGGTGAGCAGGCTCGAGGACGCCAGCTGGTCACCGTGCTCGGCGGCACGGTGTGCGCAGCGCAGCAAGGCGGCGCTGCGCGGGTCATACAGCACGGTCTGCGGAAAGCGGGGCGTGCCGCGCCGCCAGCCGAGTTGGCTGGCAACGTCGGTGACCACGCTCACCTCCGGATACAGCACCCGGTAGGACCAGCCGGCCGAGGTGGCGGCGTGGCCGGTATGCACGACTTCCGGGTCGAGTAGCGCCACCGCGCCCGGGCCTGCCCGCAGCAGCGTGCCGCCGTAGTCGAACTCCTCGACCCCCGACTCGATGAGGCCGAACGTGTAGGTCTCGTGCGCGTGCCGCCCATACCGATGGGTGATGAACCGGGCGCGGAGCAGGTCGACTCCGGCGACCGCGGCGTGCTGCCAGTAGCGGGCGACCTCGGCTGCCATACGTCCATGCCTACCCGATTGACGGGCCGTCTTCCAACCGCAAATCGGCGGTCCGGACGTGATGGCGCATAACCGCCAGGGCGGGTGGTGGTATCGCTAGATCTCGGCCCCTGGCGCGGCGTAGGACAGCACCGACGCGGGCCGCAGGCTGATCCACAGACTCACCCAGTCGCCGGTTATCGCGGCGCGGACATCGCTTGGCACATCCTCCGTCGGCACGACCTGGGCCGGCCCCTCAAGCAGCACGACCACGTGGTGGTCGTTCCGATCGCCTTCGGTCACGACCATGGTCAGCCAGCCCTGGCGGCGGACGTTCCGCTCGCGAACCGATTCGGCCGCGGTCGGCAGCCAGAACGTGTCACCACGACGGACGTAGGACGACATGGCCGCATGGGGCCGGCCGTCCGCGCGGGCAGAGCCGATGACCGCGAACGCGCGGCGGTCGAGGTATGCGGCCAGCTGGTCGGCGGTCAGCCTGCGCTCGGGCGGGTAGGACTCGACGGTTGTCTTGGTCGCCTTGGCAAATGTCTGCTCCTGCAGGGATCCGAGTTCCTCGCTCATACAGACGTTGTATCCCGCCGCCAGCCGAGGTGACCTGGCTACCGCAGTGAGAGGGCCGCGAGCGCGGCGTTCACGATCGATCCGGAGTCCAGGTCGTGGGCCCGGTACAAGTCAGCGACCGTGCCGGACTGGCCGAACCCGTCTACGCCGAGGCTGACCGCGGGCACACCCAATGCCGATCCAAGCCAGCTCATCGTGTGCGATGCGGCGTCGTGCACCGTCACGACCGGAGCCCGGTCCGGGAAGGCACTGCGCAGCGCGCCAGGGATGGATGGCGCCGTGGCCGTGCGGACGCCCTGGCGCAGCGTCCGCTGCCAGGCCCGGTAGAGCCGGTCGGGCGAGGTGACGTCCACGACGGTGGCGGCAATCCCTTCCTCCGCCAGTTCGGCGCCGGCCGCCAGGACTTCCGGCATGACGGCGCCGCATCCGACCAGGTAGACCGGTGGCGCGCCATCGGTGGCCGCCTCGCCGGCATCGACGAGCCGGTATGCGCCGGCCAGCACCTGCCGGCGGAGGATCGCGTCGCCAAGCCGGTCGCGCGCGGCCTGGAACGGCTGCTGATCGATGCCGCGAGTGGTGAGCCGGAAGTAGTACGAGCCTGTCTCTGGCGGCTCAGTTCCCGGCGGGCCGCCGGCGGCCGCCACGGACTGCAGCGCTCCGCACATCAGCCAGTCCAGCGC
Source organism: uncultured Actinomycetota bacterium (assembly GCA_963719765.1). Classification (GTDB taxonomy): domain Bacteria; phylum Actinomycetota; class Actinomycetes; order Streptosporangiales; family Streptosporangiaceae; genus JAJYUU01. The sequence continues at coordinate 1,669,286 of CAVRCW010000003.1, read as the reverse complement.
GATCGCGTAAGCCGGCTCGATGAAGGTGACGTTGGGAAGCTCTAGGCCGACCGAGGCGGTGATCGTGGACTGATGGGCGCCGCCTTCGGGCGCGAGGGTCACCCCGGACGGCGTGCCGGCGACGATGAAGCGCGCGCCGGAGTAGACCGAATATATGAACGCGTCCAGCCCGCGCAGCACGAACGGGTCATACACGGTGCCCACGGGCAGCAGCCGCTGATCGGACAGGTCGAAGGCGAGGCCGAGCTGCCCGAGCAGCAGGAACAGGTTCATTTCGCTGATGCCGAGCTCGATGTGCTGACCGTCGGGGCCCTCGGCCCACTTCAGCACCGGGTCTTCGCTCCAGGAGCGGCGCGGCACCGGGCTGAACACACCGGTGCGGTTGATAAACCCTGCGAGGTTGGTCGATGTCGCGACGTCCGGAGCAGTCGTCACGAGGTACGGGGCCACGGACTCGACCCTGGACAGGTCGACCAGGATCCGGCCGAATGCCTCCTGGGTGGAGATGGGCCTGGCGGCCCGCAGGCCCGTGGCGTCCGGCACCGCGATGGCCGCTGCCCCGGCCGGCTGTGGCCTGGCCAGGTGCTCGCGCCGGGAGGCTGCCCACTGGCCCGCCGGCGTCATCGGGTCCAGCCGGTCCCACTCGGTGACCGCCGTGAGCTGCAGCCGATCTCGCATCTGGTCGATCTGCGCGGTGCTGAGCAGCGCCGAGTGATTGCGCGGGTTACCGGCGATCGGCAGTCCCCAGCCCTTGATCGTGTAGGCGAACAGGACGCTGGGCCGGTCCTTCTCCGCGTCGCACTCGGCGAACGCGTCAAGTAGCGATCCGATGTCGTGCCCGGCCAGGTCTGTCACCAGGCTGGCCAGTTCCTCGTCTGGCAGCCCTTCGCAGAACTGGCTCAGCTCGGGCGGTGCCCCATCCAGGAACCGCTCCCGCACCGCGGCCGGGTCCAGGCCGAAGAGCGACTGGTAGTGCTCGTTCGGCATGGCGTCGATCCAGGCTCGCAGGCTGTCCCCGCCCGGCCGGGCGAAGGCCGCCCGCAGCGCGCGGCCGTACTTGGCCTCAACCACGTGCCAGCCCGCGCCGCTGAACTGCTGCTCCCACTGGGCGATACGGACGCCAGGCACGACCCGGTCCAGCGACTGGCGGTTGACGTCCACGATCCACAACACGTTGCCCAGCCCGTCAGTAGCGGGGTCGGCGACCGCTTCCCAGATGTTGCCCTCGTCCAGCTCGGCATCGCCGATCAGGGCAATGAACCGGCTATGCGGTCGGCTGCCAAAGTGCGCGTCCACGTACCGCCGGGCTGCCGCCGCGAACAGCGGTGCGGCGGCGCCCAGGCCGACCGAGCCGGTGGAGAAGTCCACGCCGTCCGGGTCCTTGGTCCGGCTCGGGTAGGACTGCAGCCCGCCGAAGGCGCGGAGCCTGGTCAGGTACGACCGGTCCAGGTTCCCGAGAAGGTACTGCACGGCATGGAAGACAGGCGAGGCGTGCGGCTTGACGCTGACCCGGTCCGCGGCATCCAGGTGCGCGAAGTACAGGGCCGTCATGACCGAGACCAGGCTGGCGCTGGAGGCCTGATGGCCGCCGACCTTGACGCCATCACCGGTGTCACGCTCGTGGTTGGCAGCATCAACGATCCGGGTGGCCAGCCAGAGCACTCGCTGCTGAATCTCCGCCATTATGGCCGGATCGCACCCGGCGGCGGGCTGCGCCTGACTGACGTTTTCCATGCTGGGCTCCCGGCACTAGCTGGGCGCGGAAGGCTTATGTCCCTCGGGCGCCGACGTGGAAACGGTAGCCGATGCTGGCGCGTGCAACGGGAGCGCGGGCTGTCATGCCGGTAGCCCGGGGGCCGGCACCGGCCAGAACCGATGTCGATGCCCGGAGTATCCGGGAACCCAGCGATGCCTTGCTAGTACTGATCCGCTGAGGTGACGCCCTCGGCGATGGTGAGGTCGGGCGGTCCGGGTTCTGCGCCTACCGAGCCGATAAACGTCTGCAACTCAGGATTGGCGAAGAATTGCTGGAATTGCTCTACTGATTCCCACTCGTCGACGATCACCACGAACCCGTCGCCAATGCCGAAACGGTGATGGATTCCGCCCGCGGCTTTGGCCTGTTCAGCGATCTTGGCAAATTCACCGGCCCGGCCGGTCAGAGCCTGCCGGAACGTCGACGTGTCCGCGCGGAACTTGCCCAGGACGAGCACGCTCATGAGTCATCCCCTCCTCAAATTCTGCGTTGTTGCACGCAGATCTGGTCCGGCACGCATCGCGCCGGCCCCTCCACAGCAGGGACGCTAGCGCAGCGCAGACCGGCCCACAACGCCCGATCGCTGCCCATGCCGGCCGCGGCCAGCCGCTGGCAGCATGTGCCCCGGCAGGGGTGCAGCAGCCACTTCGGGCGCGCCACCAGCGCTGGGAATCTGCGCCCGATTGCCGCTCCTAACGGTGGGTCGGCGTGCTCACAGCTGGCGCCGCGCTGGGATCGCTCGACGGCTGTCTGGGCGAGATGCGGTGCGTTGATTGTGCGGGTGATGTCATCCACTGACGCATCCGCCGCGTCATAGGAGCAGGAGTCCCGCAAACGTTTGCATCGGGCAAGTAGCCCCTGTCGGCCATTCCTTCGTGTGGGAGCCCCCATGACAGACATCGCCTACCGGTGCCACAACTGCAGCAGCGCGCGTGCAACCGAGCTGATCCGGAAGAATCTCCTTCTCGACCTGCACACGGCCGCGAGCCACGAGGCCTGCGGGCGGCGCGGCATGCTCGGCCTGCGGGTGCGCATCATGCGCTGGCGCATGATCTTGAGCATTGCCCCCGCGCTGTGGCCCAGGTATCCCGATCATGCAGGCGGCGCCTGTCAGCAGCCGCGCCGGCAGCCTGCGCCGACGATCGTGATCGCCCTGGCGCCGGGCATGTACAGCAGCTCAGGCAGCGCGGAGCACTCCCGCCCGCTTGAGCCCGACTCCTGACACGCGCACGCGAACCCTGCCCGCCGACACGGCTGCCCGCGCGGACGAGAACCAGGCAGCAATCCGGCAGCGCTACCGCAGCGTGATTGCCGTCGGGTCGCAAGGTGAGCTTCAGATGAGCAGATGTCGCCTTGATTCAGCTGGCGAGCTTCTTGATCAGGGCCCGGAGCTTCGGCGTCGACTTGAGTGCCGCCCGGAGGCCCTCCAGTGAGTCCTCGCTGTCGATCATCATCGGGCTGCGCTGGAACCGCCCGTCGAGGCTGTAGTAGCAGAACCGGATCCCCTGTCCGCCCCCTTCGTACTCGAGCAGCTGGATGGCCGGCTCGGTGTACTTGCCGGTGAAGGACGCCTCTTCGGCGATCTGGCCCTTCCCCCAGTGGAACTCGAAGGGTCGGGGCACGGGACGGCCCTTGGCCGCTGCAGTCCTGGGCATGCCTCACTTTCCCACGGCTTCATGTCGCGGGTCCATGGCAGTGCCCGGCGGGGCTGATGCCGCTGTCAGTGGACGGCATGATCGTGGCGCGTGGCTGGCACGCGGCCCGGTTGTTGCATGCCGATCGCGATGTGGCGCAGCCGCAGCGCGAGTTTCGCCCTAGGCCTGGGCGAAGCCCCAGTTCAGCACGCGCCTGGCGGCCGCGATGGCCGACGCCGGGTTGCTGGTCGGGCTGGCGTGCAGGACCACGCCGATCAGGGTGAGCCTGCCGTGGCGGGCCTCGAACAGGAGGCAGTTCCCGGCGCCGTTGGTGGAACCGGTCTTGATCCCGATCGCGCCGCGGTAGGACCCGATGAGCTTGTTGGTCTGGTACCACAGGTAACCATGATGGCCGTCGCCGGCGCGCAGACGGTACCGGCGCTGGGCCACGATCCGGCGGAACAGCGGCAGGCGCATGGCCTGCTCGCCCAGCCGTATCAGGTCCGCCGGGGTGGAATAGGTCGAGTGCTCGGTCGGATACGGCATGCCGTCAAAACTGGTGAAATGCGTCGAGGTCATGCCGAGCGCCACCGCCATCGCGTTCATCTTGGCGATGAAGGCGCCGCGGCCGGGACCGTAGGCGCTCGCCAGCAGGTAGGCGGCATCGCAGCCTGAGGGGATCAGCATGGCCTCCAGCAGCTGCCGCGCGGTCAGCACGTCCCCGGCGATCAGGCCTGCGCTGCTCGCCCCGTCCCGGCTGACGTAGCGGACCGCGGCTTCGGTGACCGTGATCTTCCGGTTCAGATGCCCGGCCCGCAGCACCACCAGCGCGGTCATCACCTTGGTGATGCTGCCCATCGGCCGGCGGACATTGAGATCCTTACCCCACAACCGCGCGCCGGTGCCGGCGTCCACCAGGTCACCGCCCCGGACGGTCACAGCAGGACCGCCTGCCGCCGGCCCGGCCGTGCCCGTTCCGGTCGGCACTACCTGCGCGAACGATTGCGCGGACGTCACCCATGTCACGGCCGCCACCACCATGACGACACTGGCGACTGCCGCCAGATACCGGGCGGACCGCCTGCACAGCCGCCCTATAGGCCAATCCACCACGATGCCATCCAACCAGGCCGGAAACCCGCAGCCCGGCAAAAGGCGAAATCAGCGTCAGGAGCCGGGTCGGCCCATGGTCAGGGTCGGCCCGGCTCCGGACTTGGCCTGCGCGGCTCAGCCTGGTTCGCCAGCCGGCTGCGGGGACGAGCCGTCAGTCGCGGTCGCGGTCGCCGGTCAGCCGGTTGAAGAACATAGCGGCTCGGTCCTGTACCTGCTCGAATCGCTGCTCTAGCTGGTCCAGCCGTTGCATGAGCCGGTCCGGGCCATCCCACGAGCCCGGTGTGTGGGGTCGCGGCGGGCGGGGCGGCCGTGGCGGACGGGGCGGTCGTGGCAGGTGCGCCCACGGCGCATCGCTCCAGCCGGGCTCGTCTTCGTCGTCGTCTTCGTCTTCTTCTTCGGCCTGGTCGGCCGCTTCCTCCGCAAGCTCGGCTCGCTCCTGCGCCTCTTCGGCTTGCTCGCGGGCACGCTCGGCCAGCTCCCTGGCCTGCTCGGCCTTGGCCTGCATCCGTCCGGCGCGCTGCACGGCTAGCCGCTGCTCCTCCGAGTCGGCCCACTCCTGTGCCAGCTCGGCAGCCTCCTGCGCCAGGCCTGCCCGCTCCTCGGCCTCATCCGCTGCTTCCTCGGCCTGCTCGGCGAGTTCCTCGGCTCGGTCGGCAGCCTCCTGGGCCTTGTCGGCAAACTGCCGCGCCGCATCGGCGGACACCTTGGCCGTTAGCCCCGCAAGCTCCTCGGCCGAAGCGCCTGCCTCGGCTGCCTCGCGGATATATCGGGCGTAGTAGTCCTCGCCCGGTGCCTCGTCGGCGTCCGGACCTGGTGCCCCGGTGGGGACACCCCGTTCCCCGCCAACAGGGCCGTCGGCCAGGATTGCATGCCTGGCAACGCTGTATGGTTCGTCGGCCTCGGCCATCCGCGCGCGGATCGCGGCCTTGAGGGCCTTGTCCTGCGTCATGATCATCTCTTCCTGGCGAGTCCGCCCGCGTCTGCCCGCCAAGGTGCATGACCTGACAGCTGAATATGCACGGCGAGTCGTGGACCCTTGTCCTCGTCGCCTCCACGGCGCGGGCCGGCTGGAAGCTCGGAAGCGGGCAGGCTATGCGGCTGCCACTGAGATATATCTTAACTTTAGGGCGGCGGCTGGCAAGACCCGTGACGCAAAAAATCGCGCAAGTTTGCGGCAGGCCTGGCGAGGGCCGGGAGCGCGGTTCAGGCCCTCGCCTGACACAGGCCGCAAGCATCGGCTACGATGCGTTCATCATGCGGCGCTTCGTACTCATCCTTAGCAGCCGTAGCGGGACCTGATCAGGGCAAGCCGGCGACCCGCTACGGTGGTGAGGCGCTGGCCGTATTGCATTCCGGGTCCGATCTGCTTCCCGTTGCCCGTCCCGTAAGCCCCTGGCGCGCACGTGGCACGGTTAGCTCGCGCGCAGCACGGTAGCTTCCGGTAACGCGCAAGCCCGGAATCCTGCGGTTTCACCTCAGCTGGCCCGCTCACAAGCCATGACGTGCCCGCGAGGAGAGAAACCGCGATGTCGAGAACGAAGCTCACCCCGACCACAGCCGAGACCGAGACCCAGGCCCGCGCCCGCCTGCGCGCGCTGGAGGCCGTGCAAGAAGCGATGGACCGCCGTGACAACGGCGGCGACGGCGCCACTGCCACCGACAGCTGACCGCTGCCAGGAGTCGGCCACCCTGGGCCGGACCGGCCGGCCGCTAGGGAACGTGGCCGAAGTCAACACCGAAACCGGAGGAATGCCAGACATGAGTGCGAGGCCGAGTCAGGAGCTTGACTTCGAGATCCGTCCCAGCGCGGCCGCGACTGCGGCCGAGCATCGCGAGCAGATGCTGGTAGCCCCCGGATTCGGCAGCGTATTCACCGATCACATGGCGACCATCCGGTGGACGCAGGACCGGGAGTGGCACGACGCGCGGATCGAGTCGTACGGCCCGATCACCCTCGACCCCGCGGCGGCGGTGTTCCACTACGGGCAGGAGATCTTCGAGGGGCTGAAGGCCTATGCCCAGGCCGACGGCTCGGTTGCCGCGTTCCGGCCGCAGGCAAACGCGGCGCGATTCAACCGGTCGGCCGTGCGGCTGGCGATGCCGGAACTGCCCGAGTCGCTGTTCGTCCGCGCGATCGAGCTGCTGGTAACGCAGGACCGCAGCTGGGTCCCGTCGGCCGAGGGTCACAGCCTGTACCTGCGGCCGTTCATGATCGCTACGCAGACTGGCCTCGGGGTGAGCAAGCCGTCATCGAGTTACCTGTTCACCCTCATCGCCTCGCCCGTGGCCGGATATTTCGATGGTCCGCAGCGGCCGGTGACCGTCTGGCTGTCGGAGGACTACAGCCGCGCCGCGCCGGGCGGGACGGGCGAGGCCAAGTGCGGCGGGAATTACGCGGCGGCGTTCGCCGGCCAGCAGCAGGCACTCGACCACGGCTGCGATCAGGTGGTCTGGCTGGACGCGGCGGAGCGCCAGTGGATCGAGGAGATGGGCGGGATGAACCTGTTCTTCGTCTACGGCTCCGGCGCGGACGCGCGGGTAGTGACCCCGGCCACGACCGGCTCGCTGCTGCACGGCATGACCAGGGACTCCCTCCTCAAGCTCGGGCCTGACCTCGGGATCCCGGCGGTCGAGGACCGCATCTCGGTGACCGAGTGGCAGCGCGGCTGCGCCTCGGGTGAGATCACCGAGGTATTCGCCTGCGGCACGGCAGCCGTGATCACGCCGGTCGGTGCCGTTCGCGGCGCCAGCACCGAGTGGACGATCGGCGACGGCAGCGCGGGCCCGGTGACTAACCGCCTCCGGGACGAACTCGTCGGCATCCAGAACGGCAGCAGGCCAGACCGGTACGGCTGGATGCATCCGCTCTGCTAGCAATTTCGTGCTAGTTGCCCCGGTATATCGACGGCAAGTCCGGCGTTGCGGCGCATTAGGCGGGTCGGGATCGGGCCGGGCCGGGTCGGGGCCGGGTCAGGGCCGGGTCGGGGCCGGGTCGGGGCCGGGTCAGGGCCGGGTCCTTGCGATCGAGCCGGGTCGAAGCCGGGAAGGGTGGGTAAGGGCCGATCGGAGGACGCAGGTCCCTGGCGACGCCGACGTTTGGCCCTGTCGCTGAAGGCAGCAGCCAGGTTCAGTTGAACTAGGAACATCGGCCTAATCCCGGGGGGAGGGCGGCCATGAGCCAGCAAGCAACACTTGTCGGCGCGCACCAGTTTCTGCGCGGAATGCCTGCTCGCCATGCCGAGCGGCTAGCTGAGATAGCGGAACAGGTCAGCTTCCCTGCCAACTTCCAGATCTTCGAGGAAGGATGTCCGGCCCAGAAGTTCTGGCTGCTCACAGCGGGCCAGGTGGCGCTGGACGCGCTCGTGCCGGGCCGCGGCAGGGTGGCGATAGAGCGGCTCGGTCGCGGGGACTTGCTTGGTCTGTCCTGGCTGCAGCCCCCATATCAGTGGCAATACGGTGCCGTCACCACCCAGCCCGTGCACGCGCTCGAGTTCGATGCGGCCCGGGTACGCGCCTGCTGTGCGGAAGACAACGAGCTCGGCTACGAACTGCTCACCCGGGTGACTGCTGTTGCCGCGCACAGGCTGCACGCGACGAGGGCCCGCCTGCTGGACGCGTGGGCCGCCGCGGCCTGACCTTGCCGCTGGGCCGATGCGTTCGCTCTGCTAACCTCCGCGACCATGTACGCAGCAGGCCGGGGCATTGTCACCATCTCCACCAGGCACGGCTCGGCGCTCGAGGCGTGGTACCGGGACCTGGCGCTCGGCGACCTGCCGAGCGAGGCGCCGCCGCCGCCGACGCTGTTGACGACCCCGACGACCCCGACGACCCCGATGACCCCGATGACCTTGCGGGCCGAAGCCGATCCGGTAAGGCTCGTCCGGTTCGAGATCATCGAAACTCGCATCGACCTGGATGCGCCGCCTGACGGGGTTGCTGACGCCTACCTGCGGCTGCATTTGCTTTCCGCGCGGCTGGTCCGGCCGCGCGAGCTGAATATGGACCGCATATTCAGCCAGCTCAAGCTCGTGGCGTGGACCGACCTTGGCGCAGTTCACCCGGCGGACCTGGATGAGCTGCGCGCTCAGTTCAGGCTCGCGGGCCGTCATCTGACCGTCCACGGCATTGACAAGTTCCCGCGGATGACGGACTTCGTCAGCCCGTCCGGTGTCCGCATCGCTGACTCGAGCCGGGTCCGGCTGGGTGCCTACCTGGCTGAAGGCACCGTGGTCATGCACGAGGGCTTCGTCAACTTCAACGCGGGCACGCTGGGCCCGTGCATGGTCGAGGGGCGGATCACCGCGGGCAGCATCGTCGACGCTGACAGCGATGTGGGGGCCGGCTCGTCGATCATGGGCACTCTGTCCGGCGGTGGCACGCACATGACCACCATCGGCAAGCGCTGCCTGCTCGGTGCCAACGCGGGCACCGGTATCTCGCTCGGCGACGACTGCGCGGTCGAGGCTGGCCTGTACATCACCAGAGGCACCCTGGTGACTCTGCCGGACGGCCAGGTCGTGAAGGCAATCGAGCTGAGCGGGCAGCCCGGCATCCTGTTCCGCCGTCACAGCGTGCGCGGCAATATCGAGGCCGTGCCGTGGAAATCCAGCACCTTCACCGGCCTAAATCCGGCGCTGCATGACTAGCGCTCGCGGGGCAGATTGGTAGTACCACTTTGGTACCATGTTGGTTATGGCAATGAATCTGCGGCTTGATGACGAAGACAGCGCGCTGCTCAAGGCGCTGGCGGACGCCGAGCACGTGTCGTTGCACGAGGCCGCGCTCCGGGCAATTCGCCGCAGTGCGCGCGAGGTGGCGCACACCGAGCGAGTACGCGAGGCAACCGCCGAGATGCTAGATCGATGGGGTGAGGTACTCGACAGGCTCGGCCGGGCGTGAGTGGTTCGGCTCCGGAGTACCTCAGCCTGGAGGATCTGCTCGACCTGGTCAGCGCGCTGGGTGCCGGACCGGTGCGAGACCTTGGCCTGCTGGATTCTGCGTGTCACCGACCTGCGGCGGGACTCTTCGGGCGAGAGGCCTATCCGACACTCGCGGGGAAGGCGGCCGCGATGATGCACTCACTTGCCTGCAACCATGCGCTTGTTGACGGCAACAAAAGGCTTGCGCTGCTGGCCACGGTCGTGTTCCTGCGGATCAACGGGTACCAGCTGGATCTGACCGACGACGAAGCGTTTGACCTCACGCTGTCGGTCGCGGCAGGCGGACTAGACGCTGATGGAATCGAGAAACGCCTTCGCCTGGCGCCGGCGGCCAGATGAGACGCCGGCAGGCTGACTGCTCAGGATGCTGATGGATCTCACGATTCGCCCTCTCACCGCCGATTGGTGGCCTGCGCTCGAAGACCTCTTCGGCAGAGCCGGAGCATCTAACGGATGCTGGTGCATGTACTGGCGGATCGGGCCTCGCTACCACGACAGGCCGCGCGCGGACAACAAGCACGACCTTCGGCAACTCGCGGCTTCCGATCAGTCGCCGGGGCTGCTCTCATTCGATGCCGACAGCCCCGTTGGATGGTGCGAGCTTGCCCCGCGCAGCGAGCTGCGATGGCTGGCGCACGCCAGTTACCTCCGGCCGGTGGATGACATCCCGGTGTGGTCAGTCCCGTGCTTCTACGTCCGGCGAACGCACCGGCGCCAGGGCGTCATGGGGGCGCTCGTTGAAGCCGCCGTTGCGGTAGCTGCCGGCGCCGGTGCTCCGGCCCTTGAGGCGTACCCCGTTGACACTGCAGTGCAGGGTCACACCGGCAATCTGTTCCCAGGGGTGGCATCAGTCTTCGCCCGGCACGGCTTCGGTGTTGTGGCCCGTCGCAAGCCGGACCGCCCGGTGATGCGAAGGGATCTGAGCGCACCCGTTTGACTCAGCGGCGGCGCGCTGAGAGGGCATATATCGGCAGGCGCCGTGGCCGACCAGCCGCTGCTACCGGGACCGAGCGACTCACGTGCGGACCCAGATCTCGAACGGCTCGGCTGGCACGTTCGACGGCGTGTGGTCCACGCGCCGGTAGCCGGCTGCGGACAGCGCCTGCACCACCGGCAGGTAGACAGACGGCAACTCGGACGGGTCGATCTCGACTAGCCGGAAATAGTGGTCACGGATTGCCGCGCGGTAGGCGGGTATCCCGCTGAGCTCGTGTCCGCCGTCTCGGTAACGCAGCACGAACACGGTGGTGAGATCGTCGTGCAGGGTCTGCCGCGGCAGGTAGTAGTGCACCACGTCGCTCTCGGCTACCAGGCACGGGCAGCCTGTCCGCTGGATGACTGGCGCCAGGTCGCTGATCATCCGCGACGAGTTCGGCCACGCACCGAACGCCGTGCCACTGAGTCCGAGGCCGAACATCGCGAACAGGACGACAAGCAGCACGCTCAGCGAGTTGGAGTTCGTCTCCCGCGCCGAGGCGAAATACCGGGCCATCGCGGCCAGCCCGTACCCGGCCATGATGCAGGCGAACCAGGCGCCGTACCCGACGTGCTTGAACAGACTGAAGCTGGTGTGGATGCGGGCCTGGTCTGCGGGTGCCAGGAACGCGGCCGCGACCAGCACCCATGCCAAGATGATGAGCCGCCGGTCCCGCAGCCGGGTCGCGGCAGCCGCGCCGATGATGGCCAGCAGCACGACGGCGCCGATCCACTCGGCGCCGATGCCGAGCACGCGGAGCGCGGGAACCGTGCTGGCCGGCCGCGAGAGCGTAGTGGACATGATCCCGGTCAGGTAGCTGTGGCCGGCCACCGCCAGCAGGCCTGCGATCAGGGCAGCCGCGTAGGCCGCGAGCCGGATGCCGCGGCATAGCGCATGCCGCCACGTTCCCTGCGTGGCGAAGACCGCCAGCGCGATCACCACCGGATCCCAGAGCAGCCCCGCGTACTTGGCCGCGTCGGCCAGCACCATGACGACAGCGCAGGCGACCAGCCACAGCTCGCCTCTGCGGCCGCCGGACCCGGACCGCAACGCGAGCCAGGACGCGAGCGCCAGCAGGGAGATGGTCAGCGCGTCGAAGGTGGCGAACGCGCCGAGGAACTGAACCGAGCCAAGGGTGGCGAATGTGGCCGCTCCCGCGATCGCGGGCCCGCGCCCGAGCAGCCGCTTCGCCACCGCGTACAGCAGTGCGGTCGCGGCCAGCATGAAGCACAGGCTGAGGATGCGGGCGGCGGCCAGACCGCCGATGTTCCCGGCCAGCGCGGCCAGCGGCGGGTAGAGCACCGGAGCGCCGGAGAAGTACGCGGGGAAATCCGGCACCGAGCCGCCGTGCAGCCAGTGCGCCAACTCCAGCCGCCCGGCCCACTGGTACAGGGCCTCGTCCTGGAACGCGGTGTTAGACCAGACGAGCCGCAGACACAGCAACGCCTGCACCACGATGATGCCCGGCAGCGGCCACGGCCCCGCGGCCAGGCGGGCGAGCAGACGGCCGGCCCTGCTTTCTGCGGCTGGCGCGGCTGGCGCGGCGGTCCGGACTGCCGCGCTGGCGGCTGGCGCCGCGGTGGCGGCTGGCCTTACGGTGGCGGCTGGCTCGGCGGTGGCGGCCTCGGGGGGCCCGGCTGGCGCGTGCGGGGCGGTCAGCCGATCCTGAGCCATGGAAGCCGCGACCCTCCTGCGGTCAGGGGCGCAACGCCGCAGCACAGGTCGCTGTGGGTCGGCCCGACCGCGGGCGCAGAGCCCCACGGCAGCACTAGGTATACACCTTCGTGGGCGAAACATCCGGTGCTTCGAGCCCGGCTCGCGCGGCCGGCGTGGCGACGTCGGCGCGTGCGATCAGCGCCGTGAGGGCCTGCGCGGCTGCCTGGCCACGGTCGGGGGCGGCGCCCTCGCTGGCCCGGACAAGCTGGGCGGCCGTCGTCACGAGCCTGCTGCTGCCGCGCGGGCCGCGTCGGCTGGCCAGATCCCGCACGGCAGCGGGCAGTTCGGGCACGCCGACCGTTGCGCCGAGCCGCGCGGCAAGTTCGACCAGCAGGTGCAGGTTGGCCGGGGCTGCCGATGCCGGGTCACCGACGTAGGCGCACACCGTCTCGACGATGCGCCGAGATGCCAGGGCCGTATGGGACGCATGCTGCAGGCCGTCCGTGATGCGGTTCAGCTTGAGCGCGCGGCCGCGGACGCCGGTCTCTATCGCGGTAGCGGCGACAGCCGGATCGAGCCGCCCGTCGGCGCACGCGTCCAGCCACAGCCCGGCTGCGGCTATCCGGGTGTCGGCTTCCGCGGAGGCAAGCCCGGCAACCAGCCCCAGGTGGCCGACCGGGCCCAGCGGATGCCCTGGATGCTGCATGCTCAGGATGGCCGTGGTCGCCGGTGTCAGGCCGGGAATGAGCCCGTCAGACAGCGGCCTGAGCAGGTGCGCAGCCGCTATCTCCGGCTGCCACGGGCAGATCATCGGCCAGCCAGCGACCGCCGCGTCGTAGTGCCGGGCTTGATACCGGCTCGGGCCGTAGAGCACCTCGTGCTCACCGAGCGGGTCCGGTAGTCCGGTGAGTAGCTGCCAGCTGCGGCAGGCCGGTACCTGCGGCGCGACTCCCGCCAGCCGGGCGAGCAGGTGCTCGTGAGACGCGCCTCTGGACCGCAGCGGAGTGCCGGACGGCAGCCCGGTGACGGCTTCAAAGGCCAGCGGACTCTGGATGAGCTGGTGAGCCTGCCGCATCGCGTCAGGGGCCAGGCCGGCCAGCGGGGCCCAGGCGGCCCAGAGCTCCCCGGCGTTGCCGGGCGCGAGGCGCAGCAAGGCAACATCCTGGTCATGGCTGGCGGCTGCCCGGTAAGGGTGCGCGGCACGCTCCAGGACCCGGTCCAGCAATGTGCCGGCGGTGATCGCCCCGCGTTCGGTTTCCGGCTCGGCGAGCAGGACCCCGCCCTGGCCCGCCTGTATAACCTTCGCGGCCTCCCAGGCTCTCGCCGAGAAGATTCCGGCCATCGTCAGCGCCTGCCCGGAGCTGCTGACCGCGAAGGCACCGGGCATGTGCCACCCGTCTTCGCGGTGTCGGCGCGAGACCCGCAATGCCTCGCCGCCCCACGCCAGCGTGATCAGTGCGAAATCAGAGGTGATCAGGTCGCCGTAGAACGGCGAGTAGATGCTCGCGATCTGCCTGGCACGCTTCATCAGCGGGGCCACGAGCTTGGTGCGCAGCGCGACCGGCAGCCCGCTGAGCCGGACCGCGCCTGCCAGCGCGCGCTCTGCGGCCACGGCATCACGCGCGTCCTCGATCAGCACCGTGAGCAGCTGGACTAGCTCGCCCGGGTCCGTCACCGGCGGGGAAAGCGCCGCCCCGGCCTCGGGCCGTACGTGGGCCGGGCCGGGCACGCGTTCGCTACGGGTCACGACAAGGGCTTGGCTCAGCTCGTCCGCGGCCGCGCCCGGCAGCTCGCGGATTCGCCTCTCGAGCGCGGCGATCTCTTCGGCGAGGGCGTCGCCCGCGCCACTTCCCGGTTGCTGGCTTGCCGGTGGCGGGCCCCGCCGCGTCAGGCCGAGCGCCGCCGCGTCGGCAGCCAGGCTGGGGGAGAGGTCCATCGCGTGCGCTCGGATCTCCGCTGGGAACGGGGTGTCGGGAACGCCTAGCCTCTTAGTCAGCGCGAGCGCTGCCTCCTGAATGTCCTGCCTGTCATGGCCGAATGCCGCCGCGGCTGCGACAGCTGCTGCCGGGCGAGCATCCGGATACCGGCCGGCGAGCCTGCCGATCAGCTTCAGCTGCGCCGCAGCGATGCTCTTCTGCGGGAAGAGCAGGGCGGGTGCGGATGCGGCCAGAAATGGGGCGGGAACAAGCAGGTCGGCATCAAGAAGCCGGGCCGCGCCCTCCTGCCCGAGCTTCACGCCCGCCTTGGACGTGGCAGCGAGCAGGCCAAGGTACTTCGCGGACCTCGCGGCTACCTCGCCCACGGACGGGTCAAGCTGCTGCAGCATGGTTGCGTACCAGGAGACCCGGTTCGGGTTGAAGTCGCGGGTAAATGCGTCCAGGCACGCATCGATGAGCCGGTCGCGGTCTAGGTGGCCATCGGCGGACAGCTGCGCAAGTGCCTGCGCCCATTCCTCGGTCAGTTGCGCTGCGGCATCCGGGACCGCGAACAACCGCCAGACTTCGTCCTCCAGCAGGCCCGGGTCAGCGAGCAGCGCTTCTGCCGGAGTCTGGCACGTTGGCCTCCCATCGCGGCCGGGCAGCACGCGCAGGGCGCCGCGGGGCATCAGGGTCGTGTACTCCGGGACGTCAGGTCGCCCGATCGCGCCGAGCCGGACAAGCGTGCGCGCCAGTTGCCAGTTCGCTCCCGGCCGCTGCAGGCGGCGGTTGACGAACTCGGCGAGCCAGGCCGGCCTCCGGTCGGCGAGCACGGAGGCGATCAGATCGATGTCGGCTTCGGGATCGGTGTGGCGCCTGGATTTGGAGAAGTAATAGTACGCGGAGGTGTCCTCGGCCAGTCGGCTCGCGACGGTGACCCCGCCGGCCAGGCCAAACGCTGCCGCCTGGAACGCAACCCCGTTCGCGACCTCGCGCCACTCGTCGTACTCGCGGTTGAGCTCCGCCTGCTGCTGCTCCTGCTGGACTATCGCGGCGGGTGGCCGCTGGAAGCCGGAGCCGAGGAATTCGGCGAACTGCCGCGGCGCCAGCATCACCATCTCGGGCCTGTGCCATTCGGGCCCGGTGAGGAACGCCTTCAGGGCCTTGGCGCAGGCCGCCCGCTGTGCCTCGGTCGCATCCCGGAGCAGGTCCCGGACGGCGGCCGGGTCGTGCCGCCGTACGGCCGCCTCGAGCTCTGCCGGGTCCAGGCTCATGGGACCTCCGCTCGCGCGGCCATCCGGGCCGCCAGCACGTGTTTGCAGGGGCCGCGATTGCCCTGGTGCTTGCCCCACCAGGGGCACGTGCAGCGGTCCGCCGCGCCGAAGGTGACCCGGTGTTCGACATCCGCACTGCGCACCGTGGCGCCCCCATCGAACGGGACTACGGCTCCGGATGCGATCAGTTCCCGCGCGTTCACCAGGCGCGGGTGCATCGCCTCCAGCGCCGGACCGAACGGCAGCTCACGATGGAAGAATGACTGCTCAGCCAGGTCGTAGCCGACCCGGCCGGAAGCCGTCAGGTAGCCGAGAGCGGCTAGTACCCGGGCTTGACTGAGCCCGGTAGTCGCGGCAGCGAGGCTCACGTCTATGCGAGAGGTCCAGGCGAGTGACGGCGCGAGCAGCACGGCGTCGGCGGCCACGTCTTCATCGGCCAGCAGCCCGAGCAGCGTGCCCTCACCGGAGAAGCCGCGGTACTTTTCCGGGCTGAGAGTCAGGGTGAACCGCGCCGTTCCCATATCGAGCTCCCAGGCGCTCGGCGCCTCGGTCATGCTGGCGTCCGCCTCTGGCCCGTACACCCGCAGGCGACGCGCGACGCGCAGCAGCGGCCCAAGCTCGGTTAGCCGGTGCGGGCCGGCAATGCACGCCGCGCCCGGCCGCGCCGTCGTGGCGAGTGAGAATGTGCCACCGGTCGGGATGGCCCACAGTGGCCGCCGGGCCGAACGCGGGATCGAGCGCACGAAACGCTGTGCCGCGGTCCCGGTCAGCTCGCCGATCAGCTTCATCCGCCGGGCGAGGGCCTGCACCTCACCGAAGCCCTTCAGCCAGCGATCGGGCAGCGGCACCTTCCGCTCGGTCACCGAGCCGCTGGCCACATCTACGACAAGCTCGCCCGAGCCCACGCTAAGCAGCAGCGGCCCGCTGATCGCCGCACCGGCCAGCGCCGCCCGCATCGCGTCGTTGAAATCGACGTTCGTGGTACCCGACGCGAGGGGCGGATCCGCGAACGCCGCTGGTAGCAGGTCAAGCCGGGCATGGACGCCGCAGCACGAGGAGAACGACTCAAACCTCAGCCGGTCCTCGTTACTCGTTACAACCGGATCGCGCAGGATCGCGACCACGCTGCCGGGCGTGAAGTAGCGCGCCCTGGCCACAGCGGCGCACGCGAGCATTCCCGCCGCTGCGACGGTGGGGTCGGTCAGGAAGCCGCTGAAGAAATACGGGTGCAGAGCCGGGCCGGCCTCGGTCACGCCGCCGCTGGTGGCCAGCAGTACCTCGGTCCCGGCCGGACCGCGCCGGATCACAGACGGCACTTCGTACTGATAGGCAAGCTCGGCAACCGGCACGACAGCAGCCTAAAGCCGCGATCGAGCCAGATCAGCCCGATCTGGATGCAGGGCTCAGCCGTCGCCAATGACGGTGTCGATGGCGGCCTGGATGTCCGAAATTCGCTAGGCGAAGGGTTGCCGAGTGACTCAGCGGTCAGGTGTGTCAGCGGCTCTTGATGATCTTTCTGCGATAGGCGATGCACCCGGCGCCGGCCAGGATCGCTGCTCCTCCGAGGCCGAAAAGCCAGACGTCCTGTACTCCGGCGGTGCCACCTCCGCCGGTCGCCGGGGCCGCGGCTGGGAACGAGCTGGCCGAAGGAGTCGGCGTTGCCGACGGGCTGGCCGAGGGGCTGGCGCTTTCGCTCGGCGTTGCCGACGGGCTGGCCGAGGGGCTGGCGCTTGCGCTCGGCGTTCCCGACGGGCTGGCCGAGTGGCTAGCGTGCGTGGCCGTAGCCGTACGGCTAGGCGAAATAGTCGGCGATGCGGACGCAGTGGCTCCTGGTGTGAATTTCGGCAGTGTCGCCGCGGGCGTGGACCCCGCGCAGGCCGCGACTGATGCGGAGGCGAGTATGGCCACGGTGGCCCAGCCAGCGGTGGCCCAGCCAACGGCGGTCAGCCTTGCGCCTAACCCCGTGTCCGCGGTGGTTGTGCGCATCTTCATCGGACCTCCTCATACCTCCGGCAGATGGCGGACCGTTTCCCGGGCCCCGCATCAGGACCGGCATCGGAAGGGAAATCGCGGGCCGGCCCGATCGCTGCCCGCGAGGGCAGGTCCCGGCCGGTCCCGGAAGGGCCGACGGCCATAAAGGAATGCCGATGTACCGCACGGACATGCAATGGCCTATTCATCACTGGAGCATTACGCTACGCGATTAGAACACCCTGGGGAAGGCGCAGGGAGGGACGAAGGCATTGGGGGATCCGGGCTGGCGGCGTATAGCCGGGCTGCGTGTGGTCATCGCGTGGCCGCAGACCGAGTACGCCGCCATTCCGCCCAGGACGCGAGGAAGCTTCCGAGCCCGCGTTGCCGGGGTGGTCGGCGTCCTGCTCGTCATGGGCGGGACGGCAGCGGTCGTCGTCGCGGTTAGTGCGCAGGAGCATGCGCCGCAGCCCTCCCTGTTTGCGGCGGGCGCTATCGGGCCGTCCGCAGCCGAGGCCATGGGACCATCGGTGCGGCGCTCACTGCCGGTGTCCATCGACATCCCCGCCATTGGCGTGGACTCGAAACTGCTGCACCTGGGGCTCAACTCCGACGGCACGATCCAGGTACCGTCGCTTTACGCGACGCCCGGTGAAGCGGCCTGGTACAAGTTCTCGGCGACGCCCGGCCAGATCGGGGTGTCGGTCATCGAAGGGCACGTCGATACCTATCAGGGGCCTGCTGTCTTCTTTCGCCTGGGCGGACTTCGCCCCGGCGACCTCGTCGACGTCAGGCTGGCCGACCGGATCACTGCTGTTTTCCGCATCACCGGTGTGCGCCAGTACCTCAAATCGAAATTCCCAGCGAGAGCCATTTACGGCGCGACCAGGTACGCGGCCCTGCGCCTGATAACGTGCGGCGGCGTTTTCGACAACGCCACTGGCCATTACCTCAGTTCCACTGTCGTATTCGCGTCCCTCACCTCGGCACGGTGAGACGGCCGAAGTCAGGCCAGAACGTGACGCCGCGACCGTCGTCATATGCCTCTCCATTCCGCCCATGAAGATGATCTTGGCCTGGTGAGCCTGCCCTCGCATGGCACTGACCTCATCTGGACTCCCAAGCGGGACGGTATCCGGCAGGCACACCCAGAGGTATCGTCTCTGGTAGGAACGGGGAAAGGTGACCTTCTTGCGCCTCTTATATCTCTGGCATAGGGAAACTCTCGCCGCCTCGACGGAAGTTTCCGAGATTACCGAGGATGCGCAATGAGCCAGTCCAGCTCTGCCGATGCCGACCCGCCCGGCGCCTTGCCTGCCCCGCGTGGCGCTGGCTCGGCGCTGGCCCTGCGGAACTGGCGGGTAACGTGCCGGCTGATCGTCCTGGTGGCCATCCCCACCATGCTGGGCCTGACGCTCGCCGGACTCCGGGTCGCTGACGCGACGGGCAGCGCGGAGGCGTACGGCCAGATCGGCAAGCTCGCGGTGCTCAGCCAGCAGGTCACCGGCTTAGCGCAGTCGATGGGGGACGAGCGGGCCAGCACGGCCGCGTTCATCGCGGACGGGCGCCCGGCCGCGGGCCTCGCGGCGCTGGACCGGCAGTATGTGATCACCGATGGCCGGGCGGCCAGGGTGCGCGGACTGGTTCTGCAGCTGGGCCGTGGTTACCCGGCCCAGACGCGGGCCAGCGCGGCCACGGTCCTGGCCGACATCGCCGAACTGCCTGGCCTGCGCAAGCACGCGGCGCAGAGCCAGGCTCCCGCGCTGACGGTGATCAACGGCTATTCCGCGGCGATCGCCGGCCTGTTCTCGGTCAACAACGGCATCGCCGGCCTGAGTGGCAACTCCGCGCTCACCACCAGCGTGCGCACGCTCGGCTCGCTGTCCAGGATGGAGGACCAAGCCTCGCTGCAGCAGGCCATCCTCGGCGCGGCGCTCACCGAGGGCCACTTCGGGCCCGGCGCGCTGACCGCGCTCACCACCGCCGAGGCGCAGCAGGCCAGTGACCTCGTATCGTTCCACAGCTCAGCGACGCCCGAGCAGAGGTGGGCCCTCGCCGACACCTTGGCCGGCCCGCTGGCCGGGCAGGCACGGGAGGTGGAACAGCGGGCGACAGTGGTCGGCAACGGCACGCTGGCTCTCGGCGGCCACGCCAGCCAGCAGTGGCTGGCCGGGATGTCCTACACAGTCGGCTGGATGGGCCATGCCGGGCAGCAGCTGGCGGGCTGGATTACGACCTACGCCAAGGCCCTGCAGCGGAGCGCGATACGGTCAGCAATGATCACCGGCGGCGCGGCGCTGGCCGTCTTGATCCTTATTGTGCTGGCCACCATGATCATTGCCAGGTCTGTCGTGCGCCCGCTGCGACGGCTTGAAGCAGCCGCCCTGGATGTCGCCGGGACCCTCCTGCCCGCGGAGGTCCGCGCGCTTGGCCTGGCCGGGAACTCCCGGCGCCCTCTCCCCGTGACGCCGATCGACGTGCAGTCCACCGACGAGATCGGCCAGGTCGCCCGCGCCGTAGACCGAGTGCACCAGGAAGCGGTGCGACTGGCTGGGGAAGAGGCCCGGCTGCGCGGCAGCGTCAGCGCAATATTCGTCAGCGTCTTACGGCGCAGCAGTTCCCTGCTCGAAGATTTGCTGCGGCAGATCGACAGCTTGGAACTCGGTGAGGATGACCCGGAACGGCTGGCCGCCCTGTTTCAGATGGATCATCTGGCTACCCGGATGCGGCGGAATTCCGACAGCGGGCTCGTTCTCGCGGGCCACCAGGCACCACGCCGCTGGACCGAGCCGGTGACCCTGGTGGACGTGCTTCGGGCCGCGTTGTCGGAGGTCGAGCAGTACGACCGGGTCATCCTCGACGTCCAGTCCGCTGTCTCCGTCACCGCAAGCCCCGGCATCACCGCAAGTGCTGCGGTCGACATCGTGCACCTGCTCGCCGAGCTGCTGGACAACGCCACTACGTTCTCGCCCGCGGCGACCCAGGTAATCGTGTCCGGGCGCGCGGCGCGCGGCGGCTGGCTGATCACCATTGCCGACGGCGGAATGGGCATGCCGAAGGAGCAGCTGAGGCAGCTCAACTGGCAGCTAGCCCACCCGCCCCTCGCGGACGCGGCGGTGGCCCGGCACATGGGCTTGTTCGCGGTCTCGCACCTAGCAGGGCGGCACGGCATCAACGTGACGATGGGGCGGGCGCCGGGCGGCGGTACCAACGTCGAGGTGCACATTCCTGCCGAGCTGATGTCACATGGCGTCAGGCCCGGCGGCTGGCCGGGGCACGCTGGCGACGTCCTGTGGGCCGGCGGCGGGGCAGCCAACGCCGTGGCGGCGGCCGCAGATCAGCGGCGCTCAGCTGCTCGGTTCGCCGCCGAGCCAGAGGTTGCCGTATGGCCGGAGATCGCCGTGTCCGCTGCCGTTCCGCTGCCGCTGGGCGCGCCATTGCCATCACAGCCCCCAGCCGCCTCCTTCGCCACGACCGGGCCGGAGCCGGCGGGTGCGGAGCCGGCGGCTGCGGAGCCGGCCGGGCTGCCCATCTTCGAGTCCGTCGAATCCGAGTATGTCCGTACCCATGGCTGGGGCCCGCTTCAGCCCAGCGAGCCGAAAGCCGGCCAGCCGACGCTGACAGGGCAGCCAGCCGCGGCCTCGGCATCCCAGGCCTCCGCCGCCGACGGTGGGCATCCCGCGGCGGCAGATACCCCGGCGGCTGGTGGCCTGACCTCCGCCGGGCTGCCACAGCGGACTCCGCAGGCCGACCTCGTCCCCGGCACCGTGGTTGACCGGGAGACCCCGCAAGCCACGGCGGCCGAATCGGCGCAGATGGCACGGAGCAGGCTGGCCGGCTTCCAGCAGGGCTCCCGCCGGGCCCAGGCGGTGAGACGGACGAACCGCGATGCGAAGCCGGCCCAGGACGGCTGAGAGGCAGAGCACGTGGATCCGGCCCGCCATCCACAGGATCTCGACCGGCTCATCACCGACTTCACCGAGCGTGTTCCCGAGGTGCTGCACGCACTGGTGGTGTCCTCGGACGGCATCCCGCTGGCAGTGTCCGACCGGATGCAGCCCGATCATCTGGATCAGCTCTCGGCCATCGCCTCCGGCTTGATCAGCCTGGCCCGCGGCGCAGCCCGGATATTCGACTGCGGTGCCGTGACCCAGGCCCTGGTCGTCATGGAACGGAGCACCCTCGTGATCATGGCGATCGATGACGAAGCCAGCCTGGCCCTGGTCACCACCGCGGCCGACCTCGACCTGGTCGCCTACGAGATGACGATGCTGGTGGAACAGGCCGGCCGCATCGTCACCCCGGCCGCGCGCGGCGCGGTCCGCGACTCGCGCAGCACGCAGGAGCCCAGTCGGCCTCGGTCATGCAGGACGAGCTGATACGTAGTCGGGTGTTGCCGGTGGAGCCGGCCGGTCAGGCCGCGTGGGTCTCGAAGCCGACCGAGCCTAGGTCGTGGCCGGGGGTGAGGCGCACGTCGGCGTCGAGGGCTGCGGCGAGGCGGCGGAGCAGGCTGATCGTGGGCTCGGTGCCGCCTTGCTCGATGCACTCGACCTCATCTGTGGTCATGCCCGCGCGCATGGCGAGTTCGGCGACGGTCATCGACAGGGCGGTGCGCCTGTCATAGACGGCTTTGCCGACCGCAAGGGCCTCGCGGATCGCGGTCCGCTCGGGATCATCGGCCCCGGCGGCCGACAGCACCCAGCGGGTGTGGTAGCCGGTCATCACGCCTGCCTCTCGTAGGTATGTTCCGCCGGGCGGTGGTGGTAGCGCTCGCATGCCTGCTGGGCCCTGACGGCCCTGTCGATCTGCCGCTGGTCGTGCTGGCGAGTCTTGCGGAAGACGGTCAGCATCACGATCGTGCCATCTGGCCACCCTAGAGCCGCGATCGAGCCAGGATCCAGTCCGCGTTCCCGCGGAAACGTTGATGGCGCGAATCGTGGGATAGGCGTCGTTGACGCCATCGCGCCGCGCGCAGCAGGGTTAAGGGGTGAACCAGCGCCGCATCATCTTCGTCATCTTCGACGGCTTCCAGGCGCTTGATCTCACCGGACCGCACGAGGTGTTCGCCTATGCAGGTCAGCTGGCTGGCGATTACCGCTGCGAGGTTGTGGCCACGCGGGCGGGACTCGTCCGGTCCGGCTCCGGACTGCCGGTGCACGCTGGCCACGGCGTAGCCGACCTGGACCCGGCCGGGATCGACACGCTGGTAGTCGCCGGCGGCGGGGGAGTCGACCGGGCCCGCGAGGATGCGGCGCTGGTCAGCTGGATAACCGCGGCCGGCGCTGGGGCGCGGCGGGTGACGTCGGTCTGCAGCGGTGTCTTCCTGCTAGCGGCCGCGGGTCTGGTCACCGGGCGCACTGTCACCACGCACTGGGGCCGCGCGGAGCAGCTCGGCCGAGAGCATCCCGAGCTGACGGTGAACTGTGATCCGGTCTTCATCAAAGACGGCCGGGTCTGGACGTCCGCCGGAGTGACCGCGGGCATGGACCTGGCGCTCGCCCTGGTGGAGGACGACCATGGCCGCGACGTCGCGCACCGGGTCGCCAGGGAGATGGTGATGTTCCTGCGTCGGCCCGGCAGCCAGTCGCAGTTCAGCATGCCGCTGTGGACAGCGCAGCCGCGCACCGACCCGATCCGCGCCGTGCTGTCGGCGATTCATGCCGATCCCGGCGCTCGTCACGGGATCGGCGAACTGGCAAGTGAGGCTGGCCTCAGCCCACGGCACCTGCAGCGCAGGTTCACCGCCGAGGTGGGCACGCCGCCAGCGGCCTACGTGGAGCGGGTACGGATTGAGGCCGCGCAGCGAGCGCTTACCGAAGGCGACGAGCCGGTCGAGACCATCGCCAGGCGCTGCGGCTTCGGCACAGCGGAAACGCTGCGACGGGCCTTTTACCGGAACGCGCGCATCGCACCGTCGGACTACCGGAACCGATTCCGGTCGAGCAGGGAGCACTTGTGACAACGTACGGATTGCTGATCTTCGATGACGCCGAGGAGCTTGACTTCGTCGGGCCGTGGGAGGTATTCACCACCTCCGGGATGATCCGCGAGCAGGCCGACACCGCGGTCCTGATCGCGGAGCGCGCCGATCCTGTCCGGTGCGCCAAGGGCATGCGGATCGTGCCTGACCACACTATTGACGATCATCCGCCGCTGGATGTGCTGCTTGTTCCTGGCGGACAGGGCACCCGGCGCGAAGTAGCCAATCCGGCCATCATCGGCTGGATCCGGGCGGTCAGCGCATCGGCGACCTGGACCACGAGCGTGTGCACCGGGGCGCTGCTCCTGCACGAGGCGGGCCCGGCCCGCGGTCGCAGAGTGGCAACCCATTACGCCTTCGAGGACACGCTGCAAGCACGTGGTGACATCACGGTTATCCGCGACGCGCGCTATGTCGTAGACGGGAACCTTGTCACCAGTCAGGGCGTTTCTGCAGGCATCGACATGGCGCTCTGGCTCGTCGGCGCCCTGCACGGCCGGGAACACGCCCGCGCTGTGCGCAGGTACATCCAGTACGAGCCCGCGCCGCCTTACCTGGCCGACGAGCCGATCACCACCGGCAGCAGCCAGGCCTGACGTCCCGATCAGCAGCCAGGCCCGACGAGCCGATCACCACTGGCAGCCGGGCGCGCGCTACGGCTGAGGGCAGCCGCGATAGTGCCTGATTGTCCGGAGACGGAACCAGCGGTCACGGATGCTGACCCGGCGGTTGCGGAACCATGCGCCCCAGCCGACCGTGAACCTGAGATAAGGATGGCGGCGACGTCCGCGTGGAACGCGCCGGGGCCGGACAAGCTCCGGCCGACCGCTGGCCACGACCTGCTCGACCTTGCTGCTGTGGTGGCTGAGCAGGGAATAACGCTGGTCGTCGCCGAGACCGAGCGCTTGAGCGACCCGCAAGGCCGCATCGCGTTCCAGGTGGTATAGCGCCTCCGGACCGGAGCCTTTGCCTAGCCGGTGCAGGGGCAGGTGGTCCTGCCGCCAGCGGAGCACCGTCCACGCCCTGGCGTCCAGATCGGTGACCGGCAGCGGCCGACGATCCATGGTGCCCGCTGGGGCGAGTGCGGGCAGAGGGATAGGCGGCTGGTCAGCGGGTGCTCCGATGGCGGCCAGTACCTTCCGCCGCACTGTGTCGGGCTCCAGCCCGGCCTGGCTTAGCGTTTCCAGAACTCCGGGCGCGCCCTGGTCGAGAACGGCGACAAGCAGGTGCTCGGCGTCGAGGGCCTGGCCGAGACTGGATGCCAGCAGGCGGGCGCCATCTTGAGCTTGCAAGTGCAGGTAAGCGGCGCCCTCCTCGGGATCATCGGGGAGTACGGCAAACGCCCGCAAGGATTGCCCCTGACCAGGGTCGAGGGCTGCCGCGCTGGCCCCGTGTCCTGCGGAGATGCCGACCAGGAAATCAACCGGGCCGCAACTGTGGCCGTGCTCGCGGGCGAAATCGAAGGCGCGCCGTATCGCCTCCAGGTGCGGGCCTCGCGGCTCCTCGCTCGGCACTACATCACCATGCCACGCGGCGGGACAGCCGAGCCCGTGGCCAGACCGTTGGCAAGCTCGGCGGCGGCAGCGATAACCAGGGCGCTCAGCCGGCGGCCGGGCGCCTGGCCCAGGCGGCTGACCGGACCGGACAGGCACAGGGCGGCGGCAGCCGTTCCGTCTGCACGCAGCACTGGCGCGCTCACGCTGGCGACGCCCGCTTCCCGCTCGGCGACCGATGCGGCCCAGCCGCGGCCGCGGACCGCGACTAGCTCAGATTCGGGCACGGCGTCGAACCGGGAGGCATCGGCAGACCAGGCCACCAGTACCTTGCCGCCCGAGCCGACGGCCAGCGGCAGCAGGGCGCCCACCGGCACGCTGTCCCGCAGGCCAGTGCCGGAATCCCTGGCCGCGATACACAGCCTCCTGTCACCGGAACGGACATACAGCTGGACACTCTCGCCTGTGGCCTCGTGCAGCCTAGCCAGGACAGGCCCGGCCACCGAGGCAAGCTCTAGGGCGGGGTCCGCGCGCGAGGCCAGCTCGGTCAGGCGTGGCCCGAGCCGGAACGCGCCCGCAGCATCGCGCGCGACCAGGCCATGCGCCTCGAGCGCGACCAGCAGGCGGTGCGCAGTCGGCCGTGGCAGGCGGCTCGCGTCGGACAGCCACCGCAGAGATCGCGGCCCGTCCGCGAGTAGGTTGAGAAGAGCCATCGACCGGTCGAGCACTCCGACACCGGTGATCCGGTTGGCGGTCGGCAGATCCTTCGCTATGCTGTCCATACTCCGGACATGCTATCTCAATATGTGAGACGGGGAAACCTGCTCATCGAGCCGATTCGAGATGATCATGACAGCACGCCTCTTCGACAAGGTCTGGGACCGCCACGTCGTGGCCAGCCCCGAGGGCGAGCCTCCGCTGCTCTACATCGACCTGCACCTGATACACGAGGTCACCTCGCCGCAGGCATTCGAGGGCCTGGACCTGGCGGGCCGCAGGGTACGACGGCCTGACCTCACGCTCGCGACCATGGACCACGACGTGCCGACGACCGGGCTCGACAAGCCGATCGCTGACCCGCTGGCCGCGGAGCAGATCGCCCGCCTCAGGGAGAACTGCGCTAGGCACGGCATCACGCTGTACGCGCTCGGCAGCATCGATCAGGGCATCGTGCACGTGATCGGCCCTCAGCTCGGCCTCACCCAGCCGGGCATGACCGTGGTCTGCGGCGACAGCCACACTTCGACCCACGGCGCCTTCGGCGCACTGGCCTTCGGCATCGGCACCACCGAGGTAGAGCACGTCCTGGCTACTCAGACCCTGCGTCAGGTCAAGCCGAAGGCGATGGCGGTCACCGTCGAAGGCGACCTGCCGGCCGACTGCACGCCTAAGGACCTGGTGCTGGGCATCATCCGCGCGCTCGGGGTGGGCGGCGGGGCCGGCTCGGTCATCGAGTACCGCGGCGACGCGATCCGCGCGCTGTCGATGGAAGGCAGGATGACTGTCTGCAACATGTCCATCGAGGGCGGCGCCCGGGCCGGAATGATCGCCCCCGACGATACGACCTTCGCTTACCTGGAAGGGCGCAGGCATTCGCCTCGTGGCACAGAGTGGGAACGGGCGCTCGACGACTGGCGGTCGCTCGTCACCGACTCCGGTGCCGGGTTTGACCAGGAAATCCAGCTCGACGCGACATCGCTGCGACCCGCCATCACCTGGGGCACGACGCCGGCGCAGTCGGTGTTCATTGATGACGTGGTGCCCGAGCCGCAGGCGCTCCGCACGCCTGCCGCGCAGCAGGCAGCCGAGCGGGCGCTCGCCTACATGAACCTCACGCCAGGCACCGCCATGCGGGACATATCGGTGGACGCCGTCTTCATCGGCTCGTGCACCAACGGCCGGATCGAGGACCTGCGCGCCGCGGCTGACGTGGTGCGCGGCCGGAAGGTGCACCAGGGCGTACGTGCACTGGTAGTGCCCGGCTCCGCGCGGGTCAAGGCGGAGGCCGAGGCCGAGGGACTGGACAAGCAATTCACCGCGGCCGGCTTTGAGTGGCGGTCGGCTGGCTGCTCGATGTGCCTGGGCATGAACGGCGACATCCTGGCGCCGGGGGAGCGCTCGGCCTCGACCAGCAACAGAAACTTCGAAGGCAGGCAGGGGCCGGGCGGACGCACTCACCTGGTATCGCCCGCAGTCGCCGCGGCGACCGCCGTAGCCGGCCACTTCAGCACACCAGGAGACCTGTGATGGCAGGCGTAACGCAGATATCGGGTCGAGCGGTCGCCCTCGACCGCCGCGACGTGGACACTGACCAGATCATCCCGGCCTCGTGGCTGAAGCTCGTCGGGCGCACCGGCTTCGCGGCCGGGCTCTTCAGCGCCTGGCGCGCCGACCCTGACTTTGTCCTGAACCGGCCGGGCGCCGACGAGGCGAAAGTCCTTGTCGCGGGGGCCAACTTCGGCTGCGGCTCGTCCCGCGAGCACGCCGTTTGGGCGCTGCAGGACTTCGGCTTCCAGGCGGTCGTCGCGCCGAGCTTTGCCGACATCTTCCGCAACAACAGCATCAGTTCCGGCCTGGTGCCTGCCCAGGTCAGCGACGACGCCAGCGCCCGGATCTTCGCGGCCCTTGCCGCGGACCCCGATGCCGACGTCGTAGTCGACCTCGCCAGCAGGACCGTGGAGATACCGTCGGTCGGCATCACCGAGCCCTTCGAACTAACCGATTTTGCCCAGTGGCGCCTGATGGAGGGCCTGGATGACGTGGCGCTCACGCTGCGCCACGAGACCACGATCGAGGCCTTCGAGGCAGGCCGCCGGTCGTGGCTCCCCGTGGTCGCGCTACCGCTGACGTCGACAGCCGGCACTCGAATCCGTCCTAGTTCCGCTCACCCAGCCAGTTCAACGCGCCTCAGTTGGGCGCAAGCAGCCCGAGCGGTGTAGGCGCGGAGAACTCGATCCGGAAAACGACCTGGCCCCCGCGGAGCGTCGTCGTCCCCGCTTGTGCCGGCGCATACGGACTGTACGTATCCAGGTCTTTGACCATGTACTGGTCGTACTCCGACGCGCTCATCCGCGCTGCCGTGTCGCTCGCCGCCAGGTAGGCATAGCGGAGCGGGATGCCGGGGCTCGCTCCGGTGGCCACGTTGCCGAAGTACAGGATTTTCATCGGATACTTGATGGCAAGCGCCGTGATCGCGAGCAGCAATCGCTGGTCCACCTGGCCGCTCGTCAGCTGGTGCCTGGCCTGCGCCGACGTCGTGATCTGGTTCGTGCGTAATACTCAGCAGTGCGGCGGCGTCCTCCTTCCGGGTCTGGACGTCCTGGGCGAGCGCTTTGTTATATGCGATGGCCCCATGAGGCGCGATCACACGCACATCGATCCGCGTGTTCCCGGAGCCAATGACCGTGAGGATCGTCGGCGCATACTGATCGGCGAGGCTGCTGCCGAAAAGGCCGACCATGGCAGGGGTATCGATGACGAGCGTAGAGGTTACCGGGTATGGCGCTGTCGGTCCGAGCACCCGCAACTTGGCTGCAGGAAACCCGCGTGCCGCGAGCGCGGCGCACATCTGCTTATCACAGGAGATCACGGCATCATGGCTGACCTGCGAGTCGATCCAGGCCGCCGCCCGCGCGTCGTTCCCCGCCTCGACCCGTGCCTGCAGGGGGCTGAGTCGGTGGGTTGTCTTGCCTGCCGCCGGCGTGGAACGCTGGGACAGAACTACTGCCACGGACGCGGCAACGACAACAACTGCGGCGGCGACCAGCTGGGCCGTTCCGATGCGTCTGCGGCGAGATGCCTGCGGCCTGCCCCGTGGGGGCGCTTTCGACTCGCCGGGGCGCGGGCAGCAGGAGGTGCTCGCCGGGTGCCCACCGACGTTTTCGCTGGCCTACTTGGCCTATCGGGTGCTGACCGCTCGGTTGTTTCCGGCGAAGCGGCCTTGTCCTGGGTCGGGGCTGACCTTGTGCCGGTACGTGCGGCAGGCTCGCCAGCCGGCTCGGTGCGCACAGATGGCGCGGTCGGCTGGGTGTGTGCGGCGGGCCGGTCGGCCTGCGGGGTGCGCTGAGGTAGCTGGCGGCGGGCTGGGGCTTGGCAGGAGGCTCGGCGGCAGGGGTGCGCTGCGGCAGTGCGGTCGGCTGGGTGTGTGCGGCGGGCCGGCTCGGCCTGCGGGGTGCGCTGCGGTGCGGCGGGCTGGGGCTTGGCAGGAGGCTCGGCGGCAGGGGTGCGCTGCGGCAGGGCGGTCGGCTGGGCGTGTGCGGCGGGCCGGTCGGCCTGCGGGGTGCGCTGCGGCAGTGCGGTGGGCTTGCTGCCGGTCTCGGCCGTCTTATCGCGCTTCGGCAGCGGCGGCGACTCCGACCTGGCGGTCGCAGGCTCGGACGACGGTGCAGTGCTGGCAGGCGCCTGAGGTCGAGCTTCTACGGGGGGCTGTGCTCCCGCCGTCCCAGGCGAGTGTCCGTTGCTCTTGGGTCGCGCTGCCCAGCCGGGCTTCCGGGTGCCAGGAGAGCTCGCGTCACGGTCCCGCTTTCCCGCCCGTTTTGGCTTGCCGGCCCGATCCCGCTTAACGCTGACTCCGTTGACCGCAGGCGCCGCAGTCTCGCTGCTCCCGGCGACCGACGTGACAATGCGCGGGATCGGCTCGGTCAGAGGTTCCGGGTCCTGGTTAGCCGGCTGGCCCTTGGCCGCGTCTATCGCAGCTTGCATGCGCTCCAGTAGCGGCTCTGACAAAACGGGCCGCGCAGAAGGTCCGGGTGCCGCTCGGGCCGCACCCGGAATGCGCCGCCGCAGCGGCAGGCCCTCTTCTTCCATACGGCCCATACCCCCCAGGGTGCGCGAAAAGAAGGTTGCGCTCCCCCAAAAGTAAGGGGATCACAAGATCAACATGTATGCAAGGTAAATGGCCCATTGTCAGCTACCAGTTAGGTAAATATCGGGCCAGACGTGCGGCAGCCCCTCTCCAGGGCCGGGACCGCGGCCCAGGCGGACACCGTCTTACCTCGGGAAATTCACCAAATTCCCCACTCGATGCGGAACCGACCAGTACCTTCTGGTAGGTGGTGTACCTTTCCGCGAGGTACCGCCACGCTACGTGACGGTGAGAGTACAAGGTACTTGGGCGCCGAGGGGGTGGTCGGGCCACCTTCGCGTGCCCCGGATTGCTAGTAGGTGCAGCGTATGGACAACGGGCTAACGCCTTCACATTCGGCGGAGCCGTTCGCACTCGAGACGGCACCTAAGACCGAGGTTGCGGCGTCCCACCGGCAGTCGCGGGTTGCGAGGCTGCGGCTGCCGAGCAGCTGGCCGCTCATAGCCGTCCTTCTTGTCCAGCTAGTCCTCTCGCTCAGGCTCCTCAGGGCTGACACGGCGTTCCAGGATGAGGCTGCCTATTTGTGGGCTGGCCACCTAGAGTGGGCGCACTGGCTCCATGGCACACCAACGCCACCGTTCGCCTCATATTTCTCAGGTGCACCTGTCGTTTATCCTCCCCTAGGCGCGCTGGCGGACAGCATCGGGGGCCTGACTGCGGCCCGCATCTTGTCCCTGGCTTTCATGCTTGGCGCCACTGCATTGCTATGGAACTCGACTCGTTGGCTGTTCGGGCGTCAGGCAGCTTTCTTCGCCGCCGCGCTTTTCGCCATCCTGGGGCCGACACTCCACCTGGGGACATTCGCTACCTACGACGCCTTGTCGGTGTTCCTTATAGCACTCGCGGCCTGGCTGGTGGTCCATGCCGGGATCCGGGCCAACGCGACGCGCTGGATGGTAGCCGCAGGAGTTACGCTGGCCATCGCGAACGCTGTGGCGTATTCCTCGGCGCTGTTTGACGTTGCGGTAATCCTCCTCGCATTCCTGATCGGACTGCCTCAATTCGGCCGGAAGGTCGCGGCCACTCGCTGCCTCACGGTGCTCATCGTCGTTGCTGTGCTGCTCACGGCGGGCGTGCTGATCGGGGGAGCTCCTACGAACATGGCATTTATGCCACTACTGTGGGCCGCGTACCCGGTGGAGCGTCCGCCTTCACCGTCCTGAAAGATGCGTGGACATGGACGGGCGTCATCGTCGTGGCCGCCCTGTGCGGCGTCGTGATCGCATGGGTCCGTCGCGAAGGTAGCGCGCGCGTCTGGCTACTTATCGTCCTTACTGCGGCCGCATTGCTAGGGCCGCTGGAACAATCCCGCCTGCACACAGCGGATTCACTGAACAAGCACGTGGGGCTCGGCGCCTGGTTCGCCGCCATGGCGGCGGGCTACGCGATCGACCGGCTCATCGCAGCCGCGCCTGCCGGAAGCACCCGGACCGTGACCTGCGCGGCCTGCGTCGTCGCGCTCGCACTGCCGATCTCGCTCGGCGTCACTCAGTCGCGAGAGTTTTCCACGGACTGGCCAAATTCATCCGAATTCGTTGCGATACTCGGGCCGCTGGTGAATCGTGTCCCCGGCCACTTGCTGGTTGAGGACCCGGGACCGGCCGAGTATTACCTACACGTTGAGAGTCAGTGGATGCGATGGTCCAGCACCCGGAACATCGTGCTGCCATCGGGTCTTAGCACCGGCGGCCCAGGGGCTGCGGGCGTCGTCGGCGCGGGCAACGCGGGCACCTTTGCGGCGAAAATCGGCGAGCATTACTTTTCCCTCGTCGCGCTCAACTACATCGACACCACATCGCTGGACCTCAAGATCACGGCTGATC
This sequence comes from uncultured Actinomycetota bacterium, assembly GCA_963719765.1. Taxonomy (GTDB): domain Bacteria; phylum Actinomycetota; class Actinomycetes; order Streptosporangiales; family Streptosporangiaceae; genus JAJYUU01. The sequence continues at coordinate 1,637,890 of CAVRCW010000003.1, read as the reverse complement.
TTAAGCGCAGCCGCCACTACTGCGTTAGTCAGGTTGTCCCCTATGGCGTGGATATCCCGCCCGTTGGCGTCGGGGACTACGTGATCTGGGTGTATAAGCCGCATCTCTTCACTCCTAGCAGCACCACTGCGTCCGAGTGGAGCTGCGCGTGAGCGTGTTCACCGCCGCGGAGCGTCGCCACCAGCAGTCTCGCTTGGTGCTTCCGCAGCCACCGGACGATGACGAGAAGTACTCGTATATCGACCGGAACCTGTCCTACCTGACGACAATCCTCGTCATCGGCGCGAGCTGCCTGATCGTCAGCCAGCTCAGGTTCGAGTTGAACGATCCGCTGCTGTGGCCGTTTATGCTGTTTACCGCCACGTACGTGGCCTACCAGGCAATAAGCCTGCCGGTGAACTTCACCGGACGGGGCTTCGACCTGGCGGCCCACCAGGCCTACATCCAAGCCTGGCAGCCGCGCTCGCATCCCACTGTCGACATCTTCCTGCCGGTGTGCGGCGAGCCGATCGAGGTGCTGCACAACACCTGGTCCGCGGTGTCAGACCTTGTCGAGGGCTATCCGGGAGTTGCCCAGCCATACGTTCTCGACGATGGCGCATCGGACGAGGCGCAGGCGATGGCGGAGACCTTCGGATTCCACTACATCCGCCGGCCGGACCGGCCCGCCTACAAGAAGGCTGGCAACCTCCGGTACGCCTTCGCGCGCACCGAGGGTGAGTACCTGGTGATCCTCGATGCGGACTTCGCGCCGCGCCGCGACTTCCTGGCCGAGACACTTCCTTATCTCGACGAGCCGGCGGTCGCCATCGTTCAGACGCCGCAGTTCTTCCGGGAGAATGCCAGACAGAACTGGATAGAGAACGCCGCCGGCGCGGTTCAGGAGGTCTTCTACCGGTCCATCCAGGTGGCCCGCAACAGGTTCGACGCGGCCATCTGCGTCGGCACGTCGGCTGTGTACCGGCGGGTCGCGCTGGAGCCGTTCGGCGGTCCGACCCTCATCCCGTATGCCGAGGACGTGCACACCGGACTCGATGTGCGCCGCACGGGCTGGTCCCTGGTTTACCTGCCGGTGGTGCTCTCCACCGGGATCTGCCCGGACAATCTCGATGCCTTCGTCCGCCAGCAGTATCGGTGGTGCTCCGGGAACGTGGGCATTATTTTCTCCCGGCGGCTTTGGTCCGTTCCGATGACGGTCCCTGCCCGGCTCACCTATGTCTCCGGCTTCTCGTACTACGCGTTCACGGGCCTGCTGGTGTTCTTCGGTCCCGCCATCCCCATCGTGATGCTCGCGTTCCTGCCCGAAGACATAAAGCTCCGCAACTTCATCATTCTTGCTCCGGCCATGTTCACCGGGTTCGTCCTGTACCCGCTGTGGCATCGTGCCCGATACGGCCCGTCGACATGGTCGCTGGGCATCGCCCGCGGCTGGGCGCACGTGTTCGCCATCTGGGACGGGGCCTGGGGCAAGAGCATGAGCTGGCATCCATCCCGTACGCCAGGTAGCTCGCTCCGTCGCTTCCGGATTGGGGTGACTTGGTGGAGCGGCGGCGCGGCGCTGTTGTGGCTGATGCTCGCCATCTGGCGCACGGCGACCTCAGGCTCACTGCGTTTCGGGGCGCTCTTGTTTTTCGGCCTGCTCAACCTCGCGGTCGTCAGCCGCGTCATTTTTCCCGGGGGCAAGACAGCATGAAATCGCGGCTTGTGATGCTTATGTCTCTCGCGATAGCGGCTCTCTCGGTCGCCCTGGCGGCCGGTCACCTCCACTACACCATGCCCCCACCTGCCGCGCATGCCACCCTGAAGGCCCACCCCGCCTCCTACCTGGGCGTCTTCGAGCCGGGATCGCCGCCAAGTTACGACCCGATCGCGGACTTCGCGGCTGCAGTCGGCCGGAAACCGGATATGGCCGGGTACTTCAGCGGTTGGGTGGAGCCATTCAAGTATGCTTTCGCCGAGACGCTCCGCCAGAATGGCGTTATTCCATATGTGCAGATAGACCCGACGGATGCCTCCATTGCGGCGATCGCGGATGGCGAATACGACGAGTACCTGATCACGTATGCGGACAGTGTCCGCGCCTTTGGCCAGCCGGTGATAATCGGGTTCGGGCACGAGATGAACGCGTCCTCGTACTCCTGGGGATACACGCATGTCCCGCCGGCCACGTTCGTGGCAGCCTGGCGGCACCTAGTGACTGTGTTCCGCCAGCAGGGTGCCGACAACGTTATCTGGCTGTGGACGATCGAGGCAGACCAGGCCGGAACGGGCCCGATTGCCTCCTGGTGGCCTGGCTCGCGGTACGTCAACTGGGTCGGCATAGATGGCTTCTACTACAGGCCGACCGACACGTTCGACAGCGTGTTCGGCCCCACCATCGCCCAAGTGCGCAGTTTTACCAATAGACCAGTGCTGCTATCTGAGACCGCGGTCGGACCCGTGGCGGGCCAGTACCGCAAGATAGTTGACCTGTTCGAAGGCATGGCTAAGGCTAAGACACTCGGCCTCGTATGGTTTGACTACACCCAGCACGACGGCATCTACCACCAGGACTGGCGGATCGAAGACAACCCGTCCGCCGGCCTTGCATTCCAGCTCGGCGTGCGTGTGTACCTTCGGCCCGCTGGCTCGGCGAGGACCTGATAACGCATGCCAGCCCACGACACCGATCGGCCTTCGCTGGGGACGATGCCCGGCGAGCCGGGTGCGCCTGGGCCGTTGGCTGTCATCTCAGTCGTCGAGGCGACGCCGCTCCGTTCGGGGGTAAGAGAGGATCATCGTGGGCAGGGGCAGCCCACGCGCGGTGCCGTCGTCACTAGCGGCAAGCGCAGTCGCGTGCGGTTCTGCTGGCCCATGCTGGTAGTCCTCGGCATCCAGGCCGCGTTGTCGCTCCGGCTCCTCTGGTCGAACACGGCATTTCAAGATGAGGCCCTCTATCTGCGGGCAGGGCACCTGGAGTGGGCGCGGTGGCTGCACGGGGCTGCGATCCCCAACTTCCCTTCGTACTTCTCCGGGGCACCCGTCATCTACCCGCCGCTTGGCGCTCTTGCCGACAGCATCGGAGGCCTGGTAGCCGCACGAATCCTGTCGCTGTGCTTCATGCTCGGCGTTACTGTACTGCTGTGGATCACGACGAACCGCCTTTACGGCCAGCGCGCAGCACTTCTTGCCGCGGGGCTGTTCGCGACCCTCGCTGGTACCCAATTCCTTGGCGCCTTCGCCACCTACGACCCGCTGGCGCTTTTCCTGCTCGCGCTGGCGTGCTGGCTGTGTGTCCGGTCCGCAGATTGCCAGTTCCTGGCCCGGACCGTCGTTCTGATCGCGAGCGGCGTCACTCTCGCTGCCGCAGATGCCGTGAAGTATGCGACCGTCCTGTTCACTCCGGTGGTGCTTGTCGTAGTGGTGCTGGCTACCTGGCGGCGGCAGCCGGGCGGCACCGCGCTGGTTTCCGCAGCGACGATGCTGTGCTCGTGGTTCGCGGTAGTAGCCGCGGCGGTACTCGCCGCGGGCCATCAGTACTGGCTGGGAATTACCACCAGCACTCTTGACCGGCCGCAGGCGGGCGTCGCCGCGGCAGTCATCCTGCAGCGTTCGTATGTGTGGACGAGCCTGCTACTCGTCCTCGCCGCGCTTGGCGCCGTGCTGGCCATTCGCAGCAGGGATCGGGGAAGGCTGCTTCCTGCCGTACTAGCAGCGGCCGCCCTTCTCGCCCCGGCAGAGCAAGCCAGACTGCATACGACCGTCAGCCTGCAGAAGCATGTGGTATTCGGTGCCTGGTTCGCCGCGATCGCGGCGGGATACGCGATGGCGCGCCTGAGCCGAGTAGACCCAGGTCGCGGCTGGGCAGCGGTCATGGCAATACCTATAGTCGCGTCAACGCTGTTCGGCTCGATCGGCCAGGCCGATGCCCTCTACCGAGTCTGGCCGAACTCGGCGGGTGTGATCAGCGTGCTGCGGTCGGCGGTCCGCGCTCACCCAGGCAACTACCTGGCGGAAGATTACGACGTCGAGGCTTACTACCTGCGCGTTGGGGTTCCCTGGCAACGCTGGTCAAGCACGTACTACTTCCGCTATCCGGGAGCCGCGCCCGGAGCGGCCTCCTACCGGGAGGCGATCCTTCGCCACTACTTCTCGCTGGTGATCCTCGAGTTCGGTGACACCGCTGCGACGGATCAGCGCATCACCGCGGACATGGTCCGCGCGGGCGGCTACTACGTTCTGAAGCAGGTTGGCCAGTTCACCATCTGGGCCGCACGGAGGACGGCGCTTCCAGCGCGTCAGGCGGAGAGTCATGTCAGTCACTGACGCTCCAGCCATCGCCGGGCAGGAGTACCTGCCAACGCCTCCCGGCGACGGCGAGAAGTACGAGTACTTCCGCAAGCAACGCCGCTGGGCATTCGCCTGGCTTCTTATTGCTGCCGCCGGAGTCCTGTACGGGTACATCCACGTCGCGGAACGCGCGTGGGTGATCGCCCCGCTAATGTGGCTGCTCCTGATGGTCCTGATCCCCCCTGTCGTGGTGAATTTCTGGCTGCGGATCGGGCGCCCGCGGCTTACCCTGGCCGAGCACGTGGCCACTGTCGCCAGCTTCCGCGAGCAGGGCGAGACCGTCGATGTGTTCCTGCCGAGTTGCGGAGAGTCGCTGGCGGTGCTGAATAACACGTTCGGCTACGTCAGCCAGCTGATATGGGACGGCACCAAGACCGTGTACGTGCTAGACGACTCGGCCAGGGAAGGGGTCAGCGATCTAGCGGATACCTACGGGTTCCGGTACGTCGTACGTCCCAATCCGGGCGAGATGAAGAAAGCCGGTAATCTGCTGCATGCCCTGGGGATCAGCGAGGGCGATTTCATCGCAGTCATCGACGCCGACTTCGCCGTGCGCCCGGACTTTCTCCAGGAAACGATGCCTTACTTCTCCGATCCCAAGCTCGGCATCGTGCAGACTGCCCAGTGCTTTGACGTACTAGACAAATCGTTCTCCTATATCCAGCGCTACGCCGGAACTCTTCAGGAGATCTTCTTCCGGTTCATCCAGCCGGCTCGGGACCGCTACAAGGCCGCCATCTGCGCAGGCACCAATCTGGTCTACCGTCGCTCTGCAGTGGAGGCGGCGGGCGGTTTCGCGAAGGTGCCGATCGGCGAGGACGTCCATACCGGTGTCAAGCTATGGTGGGCCGGCTATGAGACCCGCTATCTCCAGCTCTGCCTTGCCCGGGGCGTCGCCCCGACCGACTTCGCCTCCCTCGCAAACCAGCAGGCTCGCTGGTGCCGGTCGTCGATGCTGCTCATGATCGAGAAGCACTTCCTGGAAGCACCGTTCACGTGGAAACAGCGAGTCGCGTTCTGGGCTGCGTTCCTCTACTACATGTCATCAGCGGCACTGCTAATCACCGCGCCGCTCCCGACGCTCGTCATGGTCTGGTTCTTTCCGCAACGCGTCTTCCCGCACAACTACTTGCCGATACTGCCGGCGATCGCTGCGACCTTCTTTGTGTTTCCCATGCTGAGCCGCGGCTGGCGGCCCACGATTTACCGGCTATGCGTGATTAACTCGTGCTGCCACCTTTATGCTGTCTGGTACGCCGTGCGCGGACGTGTCGCCGAATGGGTCCCGACCGGAGCCTCGCTGGACAGCGGGCAGGTGCCGCTCATGGTGAACCGGATTCTGTGCAGCTGGATAGTCCTCATCCAGGTGCTGCTCTGGACGGGTCTGGCACTGCGGGTGCATGAATACGGATGGCATCCGTTCTGGGCAACCGAGCTCTTGGCCGGAGTGCAGCTTTACATGCTGGCGCCGTTGCTTACTCGTAGCAAGGGCGTCCGGTGGCGAGCCTCGATTCCCGTTGAGGTCGCGGCAGGAGGCACATCGTGACACGCGTAAGCGCGCTCGCCTGGCGAATCATCCGAACGACTCTCGGATCCCATCAGGACTGTGCTTGCATCGCAGAAGGAGTGACCTGGTGAGACATCGCAGCACAACAACGCGCAGGACGCCCCGGCGCATTGTAGGGACTGTTATCGCGCTCATCGCCGCCGCGGCAATCGCGGCAGGGGTCACCCTGTACAACAGATCGGCGGATCCTGGCGGACCGCTACCAGTGCACCTGCCAACCACGCCACAGTCCTACCTCGGAGTGTTCATCAAGGGATTCCCAGACTCATACGCGGGGCTGACAGCGTTCTCCAAGCGAACCGGGTCACACCCAGATATTGCGATGTACTACAGCGGCTGGTACCAACCCTTTCCCGTTGAATTTGCCGATACAGCGGCCCGAAGCGGCGTGGTACCGCTGGTGCAGATGGATCCGACTAACATAAAGGTAGCCAGGATCGCCTCAGGAAACTACGACGCCTACCTGTCGTCCTACGCCGAGGCCGTCCGTGCGTACGGTCATCCGGTCATCATAAGTTTTGGCCACGAGATGAACGGCAACTGGTCCACGTGGGGCTACCAGCACACATCGCCGGCTGATTTTGTGGCCGCTTGGCGGCATATTGTCAGACTATTCCGCGCGCTGGGCGCCAACAACGTCACCTGGTTGTGGACAGTCAACATCATCAACGACACGCAGCATGGCAAGATCCCGCGGCCGAACGCCTGGTGGCCGGGCAACTCCTACGTGAACTGGGTTGGGATCGACGGTTACTACCTCAAGCCATCGTGGCAGTTCGCTCCGTTGTTCGGGCCGACGATAAGTGACCTGCACACACTAACCACCGACCCGATAATCATCGCTGAGACGGGCGCGGTGTTGACTGCCGGGCAGCCAGCGAAGATCACCGACCTGTTCGCGGGCGTCCACGCGTATGGTCTGCTTGGTCTCGTATGGTTCGACGCAACTAACTCCATAGGTCAGGAGTTCGGTCTCGCAAGTCACGCGGCTGACGCCGCGTTCCGCAAGGCTGCTGCCAGTACGTACACCAGGCCTGGCTCGTGACCGCGCCTGCTGGCACGTGAGGAGGTCCCGCATCCGTTTGCGCTCGCCTGGAACTCGGCTACATTTCAAACGACGCTCGCCGGTGTCTTGGCCCACCGTCAGGCGGCGTACTGACGAGTCGGCAAAAGAAGTCGACTTGATGCCTCCGAGCCCTAAGGTAGCATCTGAGCGCGCAAGCGACGGGGATGGCCATCCAACGATACATCGAGTCACGACGTCGCTCTGTCTGGCGATCTGCGCTGTCGCCGTAATCATCGTCGCGATTGTGGTCGTAATCGCGAAGCACCCAACACGCGGGCAATCAGACCCTGCAGGCTCGGCAAGCTACCTCGGGCTCTACGATCCGGCTGCGCCCAATTCGTACGCAGGGATAGATCAATTCGCGCATGCAGTCGGGAGGCAACCGAACCTCGTGGTGTACTACAGCACGTGGCTCGAGCCGTTCCGGGTCAGCTTTGCTACTTCCGCGGCGAAACACGGCGCTCTAACGCTAGTCCAAATCGACACTGGGAATGCTTCGCTGGTTGCCGTCGCCGGTGGGCAGTATGACTCTTACCTGCGGACTTACGCCGCCGCCGTGAAGAAGTTCGGTGGGACGGTAATCTTGTCCTTTGATCACGAGATGAATGGCGACTGGTACTCCTGGGGCTACCGGCACTCATCGGCAAAAGCATTCGTGGCAGCATGGCGCCATGTCGTAACCATCTTTCGCGAACAAGGTGCCAGGAATGTTAGTTGGATGTGGACAATCAACATCTACAATGTACTTGGCCGTCATGTCTCCGCTCCAGCGGCCTGGTGGCCAGGCCAGTCGTATGTAAATTTGGTCGGAGTCGACGGATACTATGTCAGTCCAGCCGCCGGCTTCGATGCCCTATTCGGACCCACTATCGCCGACGCCCGCATGCTGACACCTGATCCGATAATTATCGCAGAGACAGGCGTGGCGCGCTCCGCTGGCCAGTCAGCTAAGATTACGGATCTCTTTGCCGGTGTCCAAACCTTCGACCTTCTGGGTCTAGTGTTGTTCGACCAGAACGGTGTCCAGGCGTCCCAGGACTGGCGCATAAGTAGCCCCGCGGTCTATGCCACGCTACGACGTGACATTTCAAGGTACATAACGCGGCCACGGGCAGACGTCCTAAATGAGCGACTCTGAGCATAATCGACACCCTTCTAAGTCTCTCGTGTCAATGAGGTGTGCGACGCGCCTGCCGAATTGTCGTCAGCGTCCATGCACGTCTACCTTCTAATGCCACGCCATCGGGCGACGAGACGCTGTAGTGACCCAGGGCTTGACCGTTACGACGGCGAGTACTTCAGCATAGAGAGTTGGATAAGCTGTTGATACAGCTCTTCGGCTGAGCTCACTACACTGCCCGCGTACGTCGAGCGACTCAAATCGGCTCTCAGCATCTCTCTATCAACAGACGCGCCGAGTCGTTCCTCCAAGATGGGAATCGAGCGCCCTTCAAGGACCTCGTCATAGTGCAAAAACAACCACTCTCCGCCGACGGCTGCCCTCTGACACAGCACGTTCCTATATGCGGCTTCCCAGTACTCATAGGCGTCTTGAACGCTCATACTGAGATCCCGCAGGTAACGTTCCTGTCGAGTGATCTTGATAATGCTGTCGACGGTTCTCTGAGGCTCCCTAAAAACACACAGAAATAGCGTATCGGGGGCTAGGTGTGGCGCCCACGCAGGAAGCGTGTAGCAGAACCGTGGATCCTTAAACAGATATGGCCTATATGAAGCTTGGCGAGCCATGCGCGCATCAAGCGCGGCGTCCGAGCGGACAACAGTTCCGGTTGGAAGCCTTGAAAGCCATCGCTGACTATACCTTGGCCGGTCGCGATGCAAGGGCCAAAGGGCGCCTACGACACCCGGTGGCCTCCAAGGAGCTACCTTGTTCAAGAGATCCTCATTTATGCTATTTATCTCCACGTCCTCGAAGTAGCCGAGCGGATTCGACGCTGTCGGCGGCCACAGATTCTCGCCAGCAAAGTAGCTGCTGTTATGAAACAAGCCCGCCACCAAGCTGGTTCCGCTCCTGCCAGCACCTAGGACTAGCGCATTTCTCATGCTACTTCCCTTATCTTCCATCTCAATGGCGAGCCGCACGCTGCCGTCTGCCGGGCACATGTTGAGCACGAAGCCACAGTGGAAATCTGCCTCAATTCGGAGAAGCGGGCGGTATCGACGAACCGGTAGGGCGTGTAAGTACAGGCAGGCGATATAGATCGGCCACAAGACGCGCGTCGCTGACGCGAACTAGAGCTCGGCTCCATGTCTGCCCGTTACGCAATGTGACGTTGTATATAGAGTTAGTCTGCCCAGATATGTGAACGACAAGCCGAAAGTCAGTTGTTCTACCTTCGAGATTCGTAATACCAACGATGTCATGCGAGGGGCCATCGGGCGACAGCCACAGCTGAGTGAAGCCACCGCTACTTTGCCGCACGGCGCCCTCACGCGCCACCACAACGGCGCCGATTGCGACCACAGCTGCAAGCGCGAGCGCGGCATAGTTGCGAGTTGAGAATGCGGTGGACCGCGGAGTGTCGGATGTAGCCTGTGGTGCAGCTCGCCGCCTGCGCACGATCAGTAGCGCGGAGCCGCTGAGGGTTGCCACAGCCATAAGGGCCGTCCAAGAAGCCCGGTTCAGAGGAATATGTAGCGCATATAGGCCAATGCCCCCAAGCACCGGCACGATCATTGCCAGCCCTGCGGCCGTCGCAGCCCGCTCCAGGCCACCCAGACGCTGATCTAGCAGGGACTCGCTCCAGAGGTATCCGGTAGCGACGAACAGCGCAATGCCCAGCGCAGCGAGCACTGGAGTTGGAAAGGCGAGAAAGAGCGCGACGCACGCAAGAGCCGTTGCGACAAGTGCGGCGATAATGTCCAAATTTCTGTGTCGCAACTTAGAACCCGTTCAGATCGTAAATAGCAATGTTGCCGGAGTCGTAGATGCGCGCGATGCTGGCCACCTGATTGAACTTTGTAAGATCAGCAACAGGGAGTGGATGCTTGTACGATCCCGCATTAGGATCTATGGGGAAATATTTCCCTGAGGCTGGCAAAAGATGGCTTAGACGGAGATCAACTAGCACGTAGCGAAGTTGCTGTGCACTAGCCTCCTGCTCGTCGGCCGACGTGAACTGCCGTGAGGTATAGAGATACGCGACGTTACGGATCGGATTCTGATATCCGTAGCTAGCCATCATCGGATAATTGCCAGTGTCGGCGGCGAAGCGGTTGCCTGAGCCAAGCGCAGAGAGTGCCCACTGCGCTGCGGCGATGCCTTCGGGGTCGACAGAGCGCTCAAATCCGGCGGCTTGATAGCTCCCAGGCAGACGTTCCCAGAACGGAGGCCATCCGTTAACCAAACCGTCAAAAACCAGCACCACCGCCGTGGCGAAAACCGCGATCGAGGCGAGAGTCGCTCGAGCCATGGCTGCCGTGAAAACCGGACGGGAAATCGCGATAGCAACGACAAGACTGGCAGGGATGTAGACGAATGTGGAGGCTCGGCCAGCGAGTTCGCTGCCGTCTGCAACCGCAAAGCGAACGAGAACTATCGCGTACCAGCAGAGCGAGCCAGCTGCCATCGCGACGATCCATGGCTGACCACGTGCTTGCCGCCATATCCGTAGCCAGCCCAAGGGAAGCAACAGAGAAATGATGAGAACCGCAGCTATGCCGAGAGCTTGGTCGGAGATCGGAGCGACGGGTCCGGCCAATCGGCCGACTGGCCGGATGAATGGCCGAGCGACGCAATGTCTTGGAGACTGCTCTTAATTGCGAGGGCGGTAGGCATGAAGTAACTGATTGTGCCCGGAGCAACGAAGTAAACCCAGGATGCTATAGCTGCGATCGCTGTAAAAGTCAGGATACCCAGGGTGAATGCAGGCCGGCGGCGGCGCGCTACTGCAGCAGTGGCAGTTAGCAACAGGAGTACTGCGGCAAGCACGTAGCTGGTTGCGTGATGTGTAACAGCCGTGGCGGCGGTGGCGAACACTGCAAGGGCCACGTTACTGTAGGTGCCCCCCACGTCCGTGGCGCGCCAAGCTTGAAGCAAGGCTAGTGCCATAAAAGATAGTGCCAGGGTCTGGTAGACATACATTGAGTCGAAGGACGACAGGTCGGGCGTACTGAAGTAGATCACAATCGCTACTCCGGCAAGCCGATGTGATCGGGTTACGGCACGGAAAATGAGGAATAGCAGAATCACAAAGAGTAGATGCGCGACGCTGGCGAGTCAAGCCGGAAGTGAAGAGTGACAGCCTTGTAGTCTGAGCGAGAGCGCTAGTTAGCTCCTCAAGGCCTGGATAGCGCGGGCTAATCGGCAGTGCATAATTAATTGTGAACAATCTGCCGGTATCGATTAGGTCTACGGTACTGCGCCAGTGCCAAAGCTCATCTGGAAAGGTAAAGGACAGTGGGCTGTAGCATACGTACACCAGGAACTCGGCTACAGTCAGGATGCTAACAAGTGCCCGGGTGGCCGCTTCGGTAATGGGCGCGCGACTTATCAGCCGAGCGGCCACCGGTGCCACTATCAAGATCTGTCCTAGCCAGTAGCCCGGTCAGGCCAGGCGGAACCCGAGGTGCCGAGTCTGGCGTATGTATAAGCTGCGCTAGTGAGGAGTACGCCGAATGCGACTAGGAGAGCGATCAGGCTTACGGGCAGGGGGTCCCGGCGATGCCTCGGTTTCCGATGCGTGCGAGCCGGGGAAGCCTCCATGCGCGGGCTACTCTTGAGAACCGTCATGCCGACTACCTTCTAGCGCTCCACGTCCGTCAGACGGGTTTCGTATGCGTAGAAGGCACTTGGGACCGACTGGCTCCTCACAACGCGAGTTCGTTCTGGGTTCGTGATGCATCTCTGCCCGTCAACCGGCGCTGAATGATGGTGCTCCTATATAGGCGGCGGGCCCCGCGAGAAGTCCCGCAAAGTGCCTACGCCTTACCTGCGCCAGCGCGCCACTGTTGGCGCCGGGCCTACCGACAGATCCTATGTAGCTCGCAAATGATGGAACAAGCCCGAGCATGGCGAACGCCGTGCTGGGCCGGTGCCGGAGGAGCGCAGTGTAGAAGGCCGTCAGGCCCACGCTGTAGGCGTTTAGCTGCTCCGAAGACCTTCCATCTCACGTCGATGGTGATGCCACATGACTGCTGACGGCTCGTATGCGATCTCGTATCCTTGCAGCAACACCAACGTCATGGCTAGCGTGTCCTCGCAAGCGCCGGTCGGCGTGCCAGCTCCCAAGGCCACGTCAAAGCCTCCGATGCTCGACAGGGCTTGCGGCGGAAGGCCATGTTCGCTCCCGCTCCGAAAGGCGGCAGCGGGAAGAGCGGGCTCTGCGGACCTGAAGGCGAGAACCTCGTGGGGACGAATCCGCGACCCTTTAGATGACCACCGCCCAGCTCGTAGAGCTCCTGAGCGAGCGTGTCGAGGCGCGCCGGCAACACTGAGCCTGTCACGCATCCGATGCGGTCATCGCGAGCAAAGCCGCGAGCGATCCCTGCTAGCCAGTAAGGGTCAGCCTCATCATCATCGTCGAGAAATGCAATGACCTCTCCTTTCGCTATAGCGACGCCAGTATTCCTGGCCCACGACAGCCCAGGCCGCGGCTCGACGATATAACCAAATTGCCGATCAGTCATTAGCTCCGCCGCTATTTTGCGTACGGCATCTCCCATTAGGCATTGTCAACGATGATAACCTCGAATACGGAATCCCGTTGTTGAAGCAAACTCCTTAGGCAGATTTTTAGCTGCTGGGGTCGATCGCGTGTACAAATTACCACGCTAATGAGGCGGGAGCCATATACCGCCTCGGGCCCTCGCTCCGAGTGCGAGCTATCCTCGCAACTATGCCCGAGGCCAGTGGAAGGAATCTCACACGGAGCTGCGAGTCCCATCTCAGCAAAGCGTACCCTTATTGCCGCACCGAATTCCTGCCAAAGCCTGCGTGCCAGGAACTCCGGCGTAAGACCCTCGTGATCGACGTCGATAAGCACGGTGCCAATAGGTTCGCTGTACAGACGAGCGAGGATCCAGACTCGCTTCCGGAGCAAACCAAGGCGCAACGTCGGCAATCGTCGGGTCAACTCGACATCAATTACAGCGATCGGTGCGAAGTCGCCTCCGTCGCCATCAACTCCGCTCATACTCGCACGTGACTCTCTGTAGGGATTGCCGCGGCTGGACTCGCAGCACACAGCACAGCTTGAACTACTGCGTTCCAGTCATGAGGATCGGAGAATCCGCGTCCGGCCATGCGCGCTGCCAGCGCTTTTCCGTCCCGAAGCGAGGGCAGGGTCTCGAGGAGGAACAAAGATCGCCCCTTCGTAATCTTGCGCAGCTTCAGGAAGCCCTCCGACGTTTGTCAGGACAATCGGCAGGCCGTAGCTCATCGCCATGTGAAGCACGGCACTACCTGACGACCGACGGTAGGGAAGCACGACAACGTCGGCATGCCGAAAGGCCGCCGCCACAGCGCGGTCCGGAACGTACTCATTAACGAAGGTGATTCGATCGCGATGAGAGTTCTCTGCGATTAGGCCGGAAATTGATTCACAGTTCTCCCATGTCTCGCCCACGATAGTCAGCCAGTATCGCGCCGCATCGACAGCTGTAAGTGCATCGAACGCCGAAAGCAGATCCTCCAAACCTTTGTACGGACGTATTAGACCAAATGACAGCAGGTTTATTACTGACGGCCGTGGCGCGGCCTGGACACGAGCGACCGCAGTCCCCGCCCGCCGTCCGCTTCGCTGTCGCTTATCGGCATCTCGAGATACTGGTCGAATGGCCCGATCGGGGCTACAAGAACTGGCAAGCCTCTGAGTCTGAAGGCTTCCTCCAGCAAAAGACGATCGGACTGACAGTGCACGAGTGCGGCGTGACCTAGCCTCAGCAGCAGTCGGAGCCCGACCTTCCCGTAACAGCGGGCAAAGTAGTAGCTCGACTCGCCCGGATCCTGAGATTCATGCATCTCGACGACGATCCGGGACCCGAAAGCGCGACCGGCCACGGCCAACAGCAGATAGGTATGAAGCGTGGCGGCGGTCCACCACTGGAGCAGAAGCACTTCCGGCCGACGTGCTCTGAGAAACGAGATGGCTCTCACGACGGAGTAGCCCCACCACCAGTCGATGCCATCGAAGACATCGATGGTGGCCGTATAAGTCATGCCACTCGATGCCTCTCCAACACGCTTTCGTCCTGGATAGAACCGCCGAGGGAGCAGCCGCCGGATCTGCAACACGCTCACATCGTGGTGATTCGCGAAAGCGTTAGCCAGTAGGCAAGTGTAATAACTAATCCCTGAGGTAAATTTCCATCCTGGCCCAACCAAGCATACAGACGATCGAGGCTGACTCTCTTCGGTAGTCGGCCCGTTCTGAACCTGCCCTGAGACCGTCATGCTTCCCCCATCTGGCCTTCGCGTGCGAGCGGTGCACGAAAAAGCTCATCCGATGTCCGATCCCAGCTAGCGATATCGGAGCCGCTGGCGTCAGCCACAGCGCAAGTTTCGTCTTCAATAAATTCATAATGACCGTTAGACTTAATGCCATCATGATCAACTCGCTGCTGGAACGAATCGCCGCGGAATCCTGGGTCCTTCCTTGATACGCGCACACGCACGAGAATGCGAATACACGCGAGCGCATCTAGCCAGGTGATCTTCTTGCCTTGGGCGTGCGATCGGCTGAAGTAACTGATAGGAACTTCGAACGGTCTTACGCCGTGCTTGAGGAGGAGCGCTGTAATCTCGGTATCGAGGCCGAAACGTGTCTCCCTGAGACTCAGCTGTCCCAGCATAGAGCGCGGAATGAGCTTGAGGCAGGTATGCAGGTCCGTGATGTGGGCATTGAAGAGTACGTTAGCCAGGCAGGTGAGCATACGATTGCCGACAGCGTACCAGTAGGAATGATACATGGTGTTGTAGCCAAATAGCCTTGCGCCATAAACCACGTTGCAGCGGCCTAGCATTATTGGCTCTAGCAACTTCGGAATATCGCTTGGAAAGTACTCTAGGTCAGCATCGAAAGGAAGAATGTGTGTGCCGGAAGCTTCGCGCGCTGCGAGTAGTAGAGCAGCGCCCTTCCCCTGGTTAGTCGAGTGTTGGTGGACGATCAGCCGGTCGTTTTTGAGCTGCGATAGCAGGCGCGCGGTTCGATCAGTGCTCCCATCATTTACCACTATTAGCTCGACCTCGCAAGGATAACTGGCCGAGAGAATGTTGGTTATTGCCTGAGAGACTGTACCTTCCTCATTAAATACTGGCATGAGGATTGACAACCTGATCTTGTCGTTCTGATCCCAGACCTCAACAAAAGAGCTAGCGATCGGCTTTCGACGTCGCCTTTTCGAGTCTATTGGGACAGGTGCATCGGCTGCGTCGGCCCCCCCAGGGCCACCGTTCCCGAACGTCTGAGAGACCGTCGGCAATGTGGATCCTCTCCTGCCTATGGGCACCGCCTCAGTTGGGGACGCGCAGGTGTTAGCCCTATAGGAGATTGCATAATGCCCTGCCGCGTCGTCATTCGGTGCGTATCAACGCATTCTTGATACTGATGAGTTGGTGCGCTTTGGTAGTCGATGACATGCTAGCAGGCGACATAGTGGTCGTTCGGGGTTTTAGATGATGTTATAGTCTATCGAGTCTATAGGGATTAGAATTGATGCGATTCACGCCCAAGGTGGCGCAGCTGTTCGCGGCACTGCTGCGTCGGGCGTGGACCTGGCCACCGCCGCGTAATGCGCACGGTCGTCGACCGGACTTGTGACTCGCTCGGCTGCCCAACGGTGCGAGGCACGCTGAAGTGCGGATTTGCGGGTCGCGCTGAGCGGGTCCACGTGCTAGTCCGGCTAGAGAGGGTGTGTCACCGTATGTGCGGGCGTATCACGACGGCGTCGGCGCTCCGGAAAGCGGCCCGGCTGCTCAGGCGGGGATGAGCCTGGCCCAGTCGTCCAGCGCGGCCAGCATCTGCGACGCGTCCAGGTGCGCCAGCGGGAGCAGGCAGCGATCGGCGCCCGCAGCGGCGAACTCGGCTAGCAGGCCCTTGTCCGGCGGCACGCCGAACACCGTCACCGGAATCCGGCCGCGGCCCGCGTCCGCGGCCCGCTGCCGCAGCGCCGTGACGCGCCGCCGGAACTCGGCCATGTCGGCCAGCGGTCCGCTCTGGGGCAGCCAGGCATCGCCGAACGCGAGCACCCGGTCCTCCGTGCCCGGCCCGTTGCCGCCGACCAGCACCGGCGGGTGCGGCCGCTGCACCGGCTTGGGCCAGGACCACACCGGCCCGAAATCGACGTACTCGCCGTGGTACTCGGCTTCCTCGGCGGTCCAGATCTCCCGCATGGCCCGGACCCGGTCGGCCAGCAGCGCCATCCGGGTACGCGGATCGGTGCCGTGATTGGCCATCTCCGCCCGGCTCCAGCCCGCGCCGACACCGAAAAGAAAGCGCCCGCCGGACAGCCGGTCCAGGCTCGCCACCTCCTTCGCCAGCGTGATCGGGTCGCGCTCGGTCACCAGGCACACGCCGGTGCCGAGCTTGATCCTGCTGGTGACCGCCGCCGCTGCAGAAAGCGCCACGAACGGATCGAAGGTATCGGCATAAGGCCGCACCGGCGTGCCGTCGGCCCGCGCGCTGCCGACCGGTATGTGCGTGTGCTCAGCACAGAACAGCGAGTCGAATCCCCGCTCCTCAACGGCCCGACCCAGCTCAGGCGGCGTCAGGCCAGCCGACCCAAGCATGAGCACGACCCCTAGATCCACGCCTGGAAATCTACTCTGCGCGACCCGCCTGGCAGCAGCACATGACCGCCCGCGGTAGATCCACATGACAACAGACGTCCAGGTGCGCACCAAGATGTCACAAGGTAGGCCACACTTGCGAGGTCAACACGTAACTGGTGTGGTGTGGCCGCCTCGGGACGTCGGGTCACCGGCAAGGCGTCGTCCTGCACGGTGGACGAGAAGCCGCAGGTCCGCACACTGGAGCTGACCTTACTTTGAGTCGGCCGGCGATCGCAAAGGTGCGACGTCAGCTCACCGAACGAGCAGTTGCTGACTAGTACTCCAGCCGTAGATCGTGGTCTGTCTCGCCTGGCCGGACTCTGGAGCCGCTAAGAGTCGTCTCTGTCATCACCGCAGACGTCGAGCCACAGGTCGCCGGGCAAAGCCAGTAGTCACTGCAGGGTAATCCGGTCCAGTTCGGCCGCGTGCTCGGTGGCGTCGAGGCGATGTAGCAGAACCAGTTCGCCTCGTAGCCTTCCTGCACCAGTTCCCAGACCAGCGCCGAGACGGGTTCGAGGATCGCTAGCAACCGGAGTGCTCGCTCAGCTCGGTACCGGCTTCAATGCCGGCGCTGGAGGTCAGCAACCACGCCGATGAGTACGGACCTTGGCTGAACGGCTGCTGACGGGATCGCCCGCCTCGTGGGCGCGGGTCGGCCGGATGCTCAGCCGGCGGGTGACGACTGAGCTGTCAGCCCGGCGTGTCCGAAGAGCCGGAAAGTGGCCGTGGTTTCCACGCTCGCCAGTGTCTGCCACTTGGGCTGGGGGCGCTCGCCCTTTTGCGCGGGTGTGCGCCGGGCACGGCGGTGTTATGGGCTACGTTCTGTCTGCCGCTGGTAGTGGCATTCCCTGGCCCGGTGCTGGTGGCGGCGGCGCCAGGCCCACCGCTAGCCGGTGCTGGTCGCCGTGCCCGGGCCTGATGATCAGGCTGGTGAACAGGAAGGCGATCTCGTTGCGGCTGAGCGGGATCAGCCCGGCTTCCGCCAGGGTTGCAGCTCGTGCTCGGTCGCGGCGGCGATGGTCAGGAACGCCAGCGCGACCATGGCCAGGGTGACCCAGCGGTGCCAGGCGGTCCAGGTGCGCACCTGGTGCTCGTCCAGGCCGGCCAGGCCCTTGCCGACCTGGAAGTTCTCCTCGGTGGTCCACCGGCGCCCGGCGAGTGTGACGCACGAACGTGGCCAGCGGGACGTGCCGGGGCGACCAGCAGTGGTAATAGGCCAGCTCACCGGTGCACCGATGGAGTCGATTTAGCAGCCAGTGCCGAACCCTTGCTGACCGGACTCGATCACGACCCATGCCCAGTCGTAGAAGCGGCAGCCCTTTTCGCCGGCCCCCGCCGACAGCCGCTGCCAGCACCGGCGCGGCAGCCGGAGGCGATGTCGCGTCGGCGCGCAGCGCTTGCCCGCGGCCGTGATGACGTGGTGGTCTTTGGCCACGGCCAGCACGTAGGCCGATCGCCGGCGCTCCAGCCCAGCGCGTAATCCCGGATCGGCACCGTACACCTCATCGCCGGTCCACCACCGCGGCGGGCACGCCAGCGTCCAGCGCGGCGGCCGATCATCTGAGCGGCAAGCGCGGGCTTGGTCGCCAACGCCACCTCATCAGGGATCCCGGCCGCCGCACGCCTGGCCTGGGTCGCCTGACCCACGACAGGGGCGGTCAGCCCTGCGGTCGATCAGCGCGTGCCAGCCCCGGCCCGCATAAGTCAGGTAGACCGCGACCTGGGCGTTCTCGACCCGGCCTGCTGTGCCGGTGTACTGGCGCTGCACGCCGGCCGTTCGGATGCCCTGCTTGACATCCCCGGTCTCATCAACCACCAGCACCGCCTGCGCGTCTGCCAGATGCTCAGTGACGTAACCGCGCACGTCGTCGCGGACCTCATTGGCGTCCCAGGGAGGCCCGCTCCAGCAGGTGCTGCATCCCGTGCGGCGTGGCATCCCCGGCGTGCTCGGCGATCGTCCAGCAGTTCTTACGCGGCAGCCCGGCGATCAGCCCGAGCACGAACGCGCGGGCCCGCCGCCGCGGCTCCACCCGCCGGAACCGCCCGGCGATCCGGCCCATCGACTTCATCGAACAGCGCACGCCACCGGTCAGGGTCTACGCTGTGGCCATCGGCCACCAGGACAATCATCAAGAGTCGACGCAACCCGGGATCATCAACTGGGGGTCGTCTCATATCCAGCACCGACACACCGCAAGATCACGATCTACGGCTGGAGTACTAGGCTACGGAACTGACCAGGTGGGCGAGCGTCTCGCCAACCCGGAATGCAGCGAGGATCCGTGCCTGCTCGCCCGGTCCGCTTGCGGGATCGCGCTCGAAGATCAGTGATCAACCTTTGCGTTCGGCGACTTGCAGCCGGTCAGACATCCCCGAGGTGACCACGGCGGCGAGCACAATCGGCCCTGGAGTCTGGCATACCTCGGCGGTCATCTGAGCCTATGATTGGCGATGTGCAGCGCCAGCAGGCATCGGGCCCGCAACCTGGCTCGCGCGAGTGACACCACATCTTGTCCGCGTCGACTGCCTCTCTGGATATAGACCATGACGACGGAGGAGTCGTAATAAGGTAGGGCCTCGGACCGCTGTTAATCATCCGGTAGGCCCCGTCGGGGTTCACGCAGTTGTTACTATACCGACGTTAGGTATAAATACCAACTATAACGGTTAAATAACGATTTAGCAGGAGGCGAATGGATCAGCCTCCGCCGCGAGGTCGTGCGGGGCATGGCGCTTAATTTCCCTGTCCCGTGGAGGGGAGCCTTGCCGCAAAGGTGGTGCGCGAAAATATCGATCATGATCGCGACGGCCATGTCCGGTCGCTGAAGTCACACGCAGGCGATTTCCGGACACCATCGAGTCGGCCATGCCCCCTGAAAACGTGGGTGGTCGACTCCGGGATCGCCCAGACCCAAGTTCCTCCACCGGACGCCATAACTGCCGGGCTACCTCCGGACCCGCTTGGGAGCGGGCCAGCAGCTCTCCACTCAGCTGCGGACAGTATAGTGGGACCGGACGAGACCGTGTTGGTCCGGCAGCGGCGGGCCTCGCAATGTTGTTCGCCCTATCCGTTCCCGGGCTGCGGGGGTCTGGTCTGAAGCACGGACGGCGCTGGTTTCCGCCACACCTGCATCCCCGCCCAGACCCGGTGCGAGCCCAGCAGCACCACATGATCTTGGAGATCGGCAACTAGGAAAGGGACGCACCGGAGAGCACCGGATGCTGCCAGCAAAGTTGGGCGCTGACCATCTAGTGCGTAATTCCCTCTATCTCAT
Source organism: uncultured Actinomycetota bacterium (assembly GCA_963719765.1). Taxonomy (GTDB): domain Bacteria; phylum Actinomycetota; class Actinomycetes; order Streptosporangiales; family Streptosporangiaceae; genus JAJYUU01. The sequence continues at coordinate 1,617,863 of CAVRCW010000003.1, read as the reverse complement.
GCTAGACTTCGGGACTTCAGGCTGCCCTGGGCTTCATATTCTGGATCATCATGGCGCGCCTTTTCGCCCCAGAGGATGTTGGGCTAGCGAGCGCTCTGATTTCCGCTACATCACTTATCGCGTACTTCGCACTCTTCCAACTCAACAGCTCTCTGGTACGCTATCTGCCCACTCCCCCGAACCAGAGTTCGCTGATAACGGGCGCATTTCTCCTGGTCGCAGGCTGTGGTAGCGTAATCGGACTTGCTTATGTGCTTCTTTACTTGCAATGTTTGCACACACCTATCCTTCATTAGTCATAGGCCAAATCTTAACGGTCGGCTTCGTCGCGCTGACCGCAGCTGCCGCGATTAACCTTCTTACTGACTCTGTCTTCATTGCGTCGCGCAGGGCCGGGCTATGTGCACTTACCGATGGTGGCTTTGGCGGGCTCAGCAAGATCTCATTCGGCCTACTATTCGCCGGAGGCGGGGCTTATGGTCTCTTCTGCGCGGCGGGTTGCGGCTTCGCCACTGCGGCCGTCGTGAGCGTCATCCTGATCGCCACCACGTTGCACTGGCGCCCTTCCGTCAGGGAGCCGTTCCGAGCCCTGAAGCCGCTGCTGAGAGTCTCAAGCGCGAACTATCTCCGCGAACGTCCTCAACCTATCCCCCAGCGTCGTCGTTCCTATCATTGTGTTGGACCGACTTGGCGCGAGGTCGGCGGCATACTATTTCGTCGCCTTCCAAATTGCGGCGCTACTCTACGCTGCCGTGCAGGCGGGGATCGAGCAGGCTTTCCTGTCAGAGGGGTCGCAAGCGGGCGCGGACTGGCGCAAAATTCGGAATCGCAGCCGCCGTTTGGCGATCATTCTGTTCGTACCTGGTTGTGCTGTCCTTGTGGTGACCGCGCGCTGGGTGCTTTTGTTTTTCGGTGGTCGTTATAGTCAGGAAGGCACAACGAGCCTTGAGCTGCTAGCAGTCGCCGTCATCCCGATCGCTCTCTGCAACTGGTCCTGGACTGTCCTGCGCCTTGCGGGACGCCTTCGAGCGCTTGTCTTCAGCAACGCTGTCTTTGCAATAGCCATTTGCAGGGACGGCGTGGATGCTAGCACCTCGCGGCCTAACCGCGCTTGCGGCAGCATGGCCTATCGGCTGCGCGATTGCCGCGATCGTGGCTACGGGTGCTGCCAGTCCCGTGTCGTACAAGGCCACAGCGCGTCACCGGCGACGACCTCGACGGGGCGTCGTAACCACTGGACGGCCGAAGAGCCACCCCAGTCTTTCGTCTGGTAGATTAAGCAGAGCCATTCGTGAACCGGCCAGGCGGATTCCGGGGACTTTGATGTGTACGAACACGGCCAATGCAGCGACGGCCAGTACGACTACCCCCCGCAGCCAGCCCCGACGCGCGAAAGCCGAAGGTGGCCATGGCGGCACCAAGCCCAGCAATGGTCCTTCCGGGCACCCAAGCACCTGGCGACGCCCTGATATACGCGCTCTGCGCTCCCGTGATCAGGATTCTCCACGCCGCAGGCGACCATGATCATGGGCCTAGGCGTCACCTACGACAGCGGCTTCTACCCGTGTCTACGTGAGTCCGGCGCCCTGGCAGCCGATGCGCGTGATCGCGCTCAGCGCGGCGACCGCAAGCAAGGCCAGCGAAATAGGCGTACCGAAAGGAGCGGCTCGCGGTGCTCCACTCGGCGTCGAGTTGCCGCTGCCGGGCTACCGGACCGGCCGACGGCAGCCGCCGCCGATCCAGCAGCGGCTCGCGCTGGTTGATGGCTCGCCGGTGCTGCTCACTCCGGCCAGTTCGCCCGCCGGAAGGGCCGCGCGGTGGCTCTCCGAATCTGCGCTCCCTCAGATCGACCCGCGCGGGCACTTATGTCGTAGCAGGTCAGTGCCCGGAGAAGCCACTCATCGGGCCGTGGCCGAGCCCGCCGGGGTCGTCCAGCATATCCCCCTGCTAGGCCGGGTGACCGACGACGCACGGGAAGAGCTGATGACCGGTGCGGACATTTTCCTGGCGCCGAATGTTCCGGTGGCAGGCGACATGGAGGGCTTCGGCCCGGTGACGGTGCAGACCGCCATCCGCGGCGCGCTCGTGGACTCGGCCGAGCCAGAGGGCATCAAGAATGCGGTCGTCCCTCGCCGGACCGGGATCCTCGTGCCAGCGGGTGACGTGACCGCGCGGGTTTCCGAGCTGACCGGGCCGCTGGCTGATCGCGGAAGCTGGCTGGCACCGGCGGCCGCTTCCGGGCGGATGCGCAGGAGCTAAATACCTTGCAGGCGATGGGTCTCGCCCTCGAGCGCATCGCTCGGGCTCGGGTACGCTGAGCCGTCCGCCACGCGAGAGAGGGCGCTGAGCAACCCCGCCGGTTCCGGTGCAAGGAGACGACTGATGCCACGTGCACTAGTAACCGGTATCACCGGTCAGGACGGCCTTTACTTGTCCGAACTGCTGCTGCGGAAAGGTTATGAGGTCTACGGCCTGATCCGAGGCCAGAATAACCCCAAGGCGAACCTAGTTGCCGAGCGCGTGCCAGACGTCAAGGTCATTCCAGGCGATCTTACCGATCTGTCTAGCCTGCTGCGAGCACTGCAGACCTCACAGCCCGATGAGGTCTACAATTTCGGCGCGATCAGCTTCGTCGCCTACTCGTGGGAGCAGTCCGCGCTGACCAGCGACGTTACCGGCAAAGGTGTGCTGAACATGCTGGAAGCAGTTCGCATCTACGCTGGCCGCGACCTCAGCAGAGTCAGGTTCTGCGCGGCGTCGAGCTGGGAGTATGTTCGGTAAGGCGCAGCAAGTACCGCAGACCGAGCGGACGTTGCTCTGGCCGCGGTCACCGTATGGCGTCGCCAAGGTGTTCGGCCATTATATGACCATCAATTACCGCGAGTCATACGGAATGCACGCTTCCAGCAAGAGATCTGTTCAATCATGAATCGCCGAGGCGGGGTATCGAGTTCGTTACCCGAAAGGTGTCGCTCGGCGTGGCGGCCATTAAACTCGGGCTGCTGGACAAACTGGTCATGGGGAACCCGGATGCGAGCCGCGACTGGGGGTACGCCGGTGATTACGTGGAGGCTATGTGGCGCATGCTGCAGCAGCCGGAAGGCGATGACTACGTCGTGGCTACCGGGCAGACGCGCTCGGTCAGCGATCTCCTAGCGGCCGCCTTCGACGTTGTCGGCATTGAGAACTGGCAAGATTATGTGGAGCATAACCCGAGACTCCTGCGCCCCGCAGAGGTCGATGTGCTCGTCGGGGACGCGACAAAGGCCCGCGAGAAACTTGGCTGGGCGCCGACAGTAGGCTTTTACGAGCTAGTCCGGATGATGGTTGAGTCCGACCTCGAGCAGTTGCAGGCATGGAAGGGCAACAGCATGCTGGGATCGTTCCGGCGGTGACCGGACCGCGAAGAGCGCTGATCACAGGGGTCACCGGTCAGGATGGCCTGGTATCTGTCGCAGCTTCTCCTCGCTGACGGGTTCCAGGTCTTCGGTCTCGTCCACCACGCCGACGCCGCGCCGGTTCCGGGCGGAGTAATCGCGGTCAGCGGTGATCTAGCCGATTCTGCGGATGTTCGGTCGGCAGTTGAGCATGCGCTGCCGGACGAGGTCTACAACCTCGGTGGCGTGTCGTCTTGTAGCGCTCTCCTGGGAGCACCCATTGCTCACCGCTGAGGTGACCGGCCTCGGGTTCCTCCGGGTGATCAATGCGGTGCAGGCCCTGCCAGGGAGCCGTGCCCGTCAGGTCCGGATCGTGCAGGCGTCCAGCGCCGAGATGTTCGGCGAAGCTACCGGCCCGCAGGCCGAGCGCGCCGTCATTTCACCTGTTACCCCGTACGGCGCCGCTAAGGCATTCGCCCATCAGCTCGCCCACGTCTACCGGGGTGCTGGCCTGTCGATCTCCACCGCGATCATGTACAACCACGAGTCGCCGAGAAGGCCCGACACCTTCGTCACCCGCAAGATCACCCGCACGGTCGCCAAGATCGCCCAAGGCACTATCTGACCGGTTGTACGTCGGCAACCTCGGGGCGCGCCGCGACTGGGGTTTCGCTGGCGATCACCGCGCGCGCTGCAGCTTATCGGTCGCCATCCGGTAGCCGACGACTTCGTAGTGGCAAGTGGCGAGAGCCACTCCGTTGCCGACTTCGTCGCGGCTGCGTTCCGCCACATTGGCGTCACTGACTGGCGCGCCCTCGTGGAAGTCGACCCGCGGTTCCAGCGTCCCGTCGACCCGCCCGAGCAATGTGGTGACTCCAGCAAGATCAGGCAGGAACTTGGCTGGACTCCCTCGAAATGCTTCGAGGAGGTCGTCGGCGAGATGGTCGACGCTGATCTCCAGCTGATGGACGCCGCGCAGCAGACAGCAGGTCAGAGCTAGGCACGGGCACGCCACCAGGCCGCTAGCCAGCCATTCGGGCTGCCGTCAGCGGCACGACTACCCGCCGGGCTGGACGTAGCTCAGCCCCGTCCGACCAGACCTTGACGGCCTGCAGTCCCGCCTGGGGTCTGCAGGCTGGGTCATCACGTCCGCCAGTAGTAGGCAAAGCCAAACCTGACTCGTGCCACTTCTGGGCTGGCAGTGATTGCGGGTCGTTGACCTGCTGACTCGCTTCGCGATTGCGCGTGATGTGGTCACTAAGAACCTCGTCGTGGAAGTCTTCGGGGGTGGTCTCGCGGTTCGTGCGCAAGGTCCGCACTGCCTCAGGGGCGGTCGCGGTTCAGGTCGTCACGCGCCGGGGCCGGCAGGTCGAGCGGATCGAGCACGTGGGGTCCGCGCATACCGATGCCGAGCTCGCGTTGCTGCTGGCAGCCGCGCGTGAGCGGCTGTCCCCAGGTCAGGACGTCCTGGACCTGGGGGACCTGCCGGTGGTCCCGGCGCGGATGGACGAGGTCGCGGACTGGACCTGCGAACCGGAGTTGCCTCTGCAGCCGGCGACACCGGCGGCCGGTAGGCGTCCCGCCGCGGTCGCTGCGGGCGGGCGGGTCGCGGGGACCTCCGCTGATCTGCTCTGGGCGGTCTTGACCAGCGCCTATGCGCAGTTGGGGTACGCCAGCTCGAGGGCCTGAAGGGCTACGTCACGAACCTGCCCGCCTCCAGGATGGACGGCGCCGCGGTCATCGCGGCCTACCACGACCTTTGGAAGGTCGAGCAGTCGTTCCGCATGACCAAGGGCGACCTGCGGGCCCGGCCGGTGTTCCACCCATCAGCGTGAGGCCATCGAGGCTCACCTGACCGTCGTGTTCGCCGCTCTGGCCGTGGCCCGTCACCTGCAGGACGCCGCCGGCACCAGCATCAAGAAGATCGTCCAGACCCTGCGCACGGCACGCTCAGCGACCATCGAGATCAACGGCCAGCGCCTCATCCTCGACCCCGACCTCACCGACGCCGCCCGCGACATCCTCGAGCGGCTCGAAACAGGTCACTAAGCGATTGGCACGAGTCAGGCCAAAGTTGCTGGCGAGGCTGGCCACGAAGACGTCGTCTGGTGTCGCGTTGGATCGGGCGAGCGTGCGGTTCGAGCAACTCGGCGCGCAGGGCAGTCACTACACCGGGTACCCGTGCATCGGCGGGCCTCGCGCCGCCGTCCTCGACTAGCTCGGTCTTGAAGCACCGCCTCTGCGAGCGGCCGGGCTGACGGGAAGGGGCTGACGCCCGGCCCCGGAGCGGTTGGTGGTGAATGGCCGAAGGCGGCCGCTGGGGACCTGGGCCGGGACAAGATCAGGCTTGTCGTGACCTCGGCTATTCGAGAGGAGTCCCGGCGCAAGCCTGGCGCCGGGGCTGGTTCCTTGGACAGGACCCCGAGAGCCTCGAAATGGCCGCGTTGCCCACCGTCGGCCTGGAAGTCGAGCTGTCGACGATGCCGGCGTCTCCACTGCGCCAGGTCCATATCCTCGGGGGCTGTCTCGACCGCTTTGAACCTGATATGAGATGATAGGGGGTTATAATCGTTTCTCGTGTTCTCCTTATAGTGCTATATCTCCCCTCCCGCACCAGTGACCAGAAATTTCGCTGAACCGCCCCCCGCCACGGGGTCCGAACTGTACCGTTTGCATGTGGTGAGCCTGGGGAGCGAGGTCTTGTCCTAGCAGCAAGGTTCAGGACTACGGCAAGGTGACGTGGCCTGGGACCAGGAATCCTCGCCGGGTCGCGCCGCGCCGAGCAGGACTGCGGGACCGCATGCCTACTGGCGTCTTCGCTAGCGATCGAGTGGGCTTCGCGTAGTGGTTGGGGAAGGGACTGCAACATTGACGGCCTCGCGCCAAGATCACGTGGCCGCCGGAGCCCTTGTCAAAGTGACACTCACACACCGCACGTATGCCCAGGCTGAGGCAGGGCGAGGTTTGCGGCTGACGAAAAACCTTGCCGGCGATAGAGCCACTACCGACGCTCGCCCTATGACGCGCGGATGTGGATGGGACTCCTGGTCGGGGCGAGCGCATCGCAGCCAGAGACCGACTCGGACGCTCATTACGCAGAACGCGCAACGGTACATGGCGGGCGACCAACCTCCATCGCCAACGGGCAGGGCAGTGCTGACTCAAAATAGGCACCGAGGACGGCACCAGCCCAGGCCGGGCCGAACTTCGGTGCGTAAACGGCGGGCTGTTTTGGGCGCGCTGATTGGCAGCATATGCGTGGTGATAGCGATAGGGTCTGCCGAGGTGCTGAGTTCCGGGAGTGCGGCACACGATGAGGGGCGCGCTCAGCTGCACGACGGTACAGGCCTTAGCGGGGACCCCAATGAACTGCCAGCTGGTGCGAGTTCATATCTCGGGGTGTATGCCCCTGGAGCTCCGCCTCGTATGCAGGATTGACATCGTTCACGAGGGCTACCGGGGTCAGGCCCGACCTGGTCTTGTACTATAGTGGATGGTTTGAGCCATTCTGGACGAGCTTCGTCGTCCTGGCGGCCCGGCATGGCGCGGTGCCGCTGGTGCAGCTGAACCCGGACGGCGTGAGCGTCGCCGCGATCGCGTCCGGGCAATACGACGACTACTGACTCCTTTGCGAAGGCCGTCCGCTCCTATCGGCCATCCAGTCGTTCTGAGCTTCGGGCACGAGATGAACGGCCAATGGTACTCCTGGGGGTACCGGCACACTTCGGCCGCCGTATTCGTGGCCGCTTGGCGGCACATCGTCAGTGTCTTCCGCGCGGTCGGAGCGCGGAACGTAACGTGGATGTGGACGGTCAACACGATCGAGCAAAAGCGTGACATGATTCCCGACCCGGCCGCCTGGTGGCCGGGAAGCTCGTACGTGAACTGGGTCGGGATCGACGGCTACTTCCACAAGGCATCCGCACAGTTCGCTTCGGTGTTCGGGCCGACTATTATCGAGGTTCGCGAGCTGACCAAGGATCCGATTCTGATCTCCGAGACTGGTGCAGGTCCGAACACAGGGCAAGCGACAAGATCGCCAGCCTGTTCGCTGGAGTTCGCATGTACGGACTACTTGGGTTCGTGTGGTTCGACGCCATCGGGAACGCCGACTATCGCATCGACAGTCCGTGCTGTCTGCCGCGCATTCCGCCGAGGTGCCCGAAGCATACTACGAGCATCACGCTGAGAGCAGCAACATGCGAAGTCGCTCCTGGTGTTCGCTGGTGGCCGCGCTTGCCCTCGCGGCAGTCGCCGTGATCGTCGTGGTCACCGCACGTGGGCTCCGCGGTGCCGCCTAGCCACGCCCGGTTGCGGTCGCGACACTGCCGGTCAAGCCGGCCTCCTACCTGGGCGTCTACGAGGACAGACGCGCCCACCAGCTACCAGTCGATCACCGAGTTCGGCGCAGTCGGCGGGCGCGAGAGCCGAACCTGGCCGGGTACTTCAGCGGCTGGCCCGAGCTGTTCAAGACCGGGTTCGCCAGGACGGCGCTGGCGCACGGGGCCGCGACGCTCATACAGATCGACCCGACGGATGCCTCAGTCGCCGCGATCGCGGCCGGCGACTACGACGACTACCTGCGCGCATATGCGGATGCCGTGCGCAACTTCGGCCACCCGGTAGTCATTGGGTTCGGGCACGAGATGAACGCCACCTGGTACTCGTGGGGCTACGGCCACGTGCGGCCGCAGGACGTTCGTGGCGGCCTGGCGGCACCTGGTAACGTGTTCCGCCGAGCAGGGCGCTGACAACGTCACCTGGCTGTGGACCATCCAGGCTGATATCCGCGGCACCGGGCCTATCCAGGAGTGGTGGCCCGGTCAGCCAGTACGTCACCTGGGTCGGCATCGACGGCTACTACTACCAGCCCCAGGACACCTTCGCGACCGTCTTCGGCCGCACGATCGGCCAGGTGCGCTCGTTCAGCAGCAAGCCGATACTGCTATCAGAGACCGCAGTCGGACCAGAGGCCGGGCAGTCCGCCAAGATCCAGGACCTGTTCCACGGCATGGCCACCTACGGGACGCTGGGCCTGGTCTGGTTCGACATCGCTCAGCATGACGGGATCTACCACCAGGACTGGCGGATCGAGGACAGCCCGGCGGCCGAGATCTCGTTCCGGCTGGCCGTCCAGATGGACATGAGGCCAGCCCGCGGGGCCTGACCGGTGATCAGCCGGGGTGCCTGGCCTGGCCAGCCGCCCCGCGCGGCGGTGAATACCGTGGGTAACTGCACGGGGCCCGAGCCGGGTGCTGTAAGGTGGTGCCGAACCAGGACCAGACTGAGCAGATCCAGGTAGGAATTAGCAGTGAGTCTGCGTAGACACCTCGTACTTATTATCACGTAGCGCGAAGCCCGCACGGGCGTCGCGCTACACCTCTTTGCCAGACGGCAAGGAGGTTTTTTGTTGGACCCGCATCCCCAAAGACCACCGCAACGGCGCGGAACGACCAAACAGCGAACTAAAAGGAGTTTCCGTGCAGCACCTAACCGGAGCCCAGGCACTCGTGCGAAGTCTCGAGTTGCAGGGCGTCGAGGTCGTCTTCGGGCTTCCAGGCGGCACCATCCTGCCCACCTACGACCCGCTGCTATCCTCCTCGCTCCGGCACGTTCTAGTCAGGCACGAGCAGGGTGCCGGCCATGCGGCGGAGGGATACGCATGGGCGACCGGGCGGCCTGGCGTGTGCATGGCGACCAGCGGCCCCGGCGCGACCAACCTGGTCACCGCGCTGTCGGACGCCTACATGGACTCGGTGCCGATGGTCGCGATCACGGGTCAGGTCGGGACCAGCATGATCGGCACTGATGCGTTCCAGGAAGCAGACATCACCGGCATCACCCTGCCGATTACCAAGCACAACGAGCTGGTCACCGACGTGGAGCGAATCCCGGCGGCGGTCGCCGAGGCGTTCCACATCGCCACCACCGGCCGACCCGGTCCGGTCCTGATCGACGTTCCCAAGGACATCCAGCAGGCCACCGGGCCGTGGCGGCTGGCAGAGGGGGAGTGGCCGCCCGCCATGGAGCTGCCGGGCTACCGGCTGCCGGGGCCACCGGACCAGGCGGCCATCGAGGCCGCGGCCAGCATGCTGCTGCGGGCTCGCCGGCCGGTCTTGTACGTGGGCGGCGGCGTGGTCAAGTCGGACTCGCACGCCGAGCTGCTCCGGCTGGCCGAGCTCTCGCAGGCCCCGGTAACCACGACGCTGATGGCTCGCGGCGCCTTTCCCGACGGGCACGCGCTGGCGCTCGGCATGCCGGGGATGCACGGCACGTACCCGGCGGTGGCGGCGCTGCAGGAGGCCGACCTCGTCGTGGCGCTTGGCGCGCGGTTCGACGACCGAGTCACCGGCAAGCTGGCCGCGTTCGCACCGCGCGCCCGGATCGTGCACGCCGACATCGACCCGGCCGAGATCGGCAAGAACCGCAGGCCGGACGTCGCCATCGCTGGTGACCTGCGGCTGACCATGGGCCGCCTAGCGGACGCGGTCGCGGCCGAGCTGGCCCGCGGCGAGCAGCCCGACACCACCGCCTGGCTGGCCACCCTGGATGGCTGGAAGTTCCAGTTCCCGCTGCGCTACACCCAGGACTCCGACGGCCCGCTCAAGCCCCAGTACGTGACCGAGCGGCTGTCCGCGCTGACCGGCGGCGAGGCGATCGTGGTGGCCGGTGTCGGCCAGCACCAGATGCACGCCGCGCAGCATTACTCGTTCACCAAGCCCCGCAGCTGGATCAACTCCGGCGGCGCCGGCACGATGGGCTTCGCCGTGCCTGCCGCGATGGGCGCCCAGGTGGGCAGGCCGGGCGAGCTGGTCGTCGCGATCGACGGCGACGGCTGCTTCCAGATGACCGCGCAGGAGCTGGCCACCTGCGCGATCGAGAAAATCCCGATCAAGGTGCTGATCTTCAACAACGGCTTCCTCGGCATGGTCCGGCAGTGGCAGGAGCTGTTCTACGACGAGCGCTACTCCTCGGTCGAGCTGGGCACCGCCATCCCCGACTACGTGAAGCTCGCCGAGGCCTACGGCTGTGTCGGGCTGCGCTGTGAGCGGGCCGACGAGGTGGACGCGGTGCTGGACAAGGCCCTCGCGCCGGGCGACGTGCCCGTGGTCGTGGACTTCCGGACGCACGACAGGGAGGGCGTCTTCCCGATGGTGCCGGCCGGCAAGCCGAACGACGACATCGTGCTTGGCCCCGAGTTCACGCAGGACGAGCAGCGCGCCGCAACGCGCAGAGAAGTGCAGGGAGCAAGATAATGAGCACGCACACGCTATCGGTCCTGGTGGAGAACAAGCCTGGCGTGCTGTCGCACGTGGCTGGCCTGTTCTCGCGGCGGGCGTTCAACATCTCCTCTCTCGCCGTCGGGCCGACTCATGACGAGCGGGTCAGCCGGATCACCATCGTGGTCGACGGCGCCTCTACGCCGGTCGAGCAGGTCAAGACCCAGCTCGACAAGCTGGTCCGGGTGCTCAAGGTGGTCGAGCTGAACGAGGGCACCGCCGTCGAGCGGGAGCTGGCGCTGATCAAGGTGCAGGCCGATCCGGCGCTGCGCGGCCAGTTGCTTGAGGTAGCCGGCGTCTTCGGCGCCAGCGTGGTGGACATGAGCCCGACCACGCTGGTGCTCGAGGCGGTCTCCAGCCCGTCCAAGCTGGACTCCCTGCTCCTGATGCTGGAGGCCTACGGCACCTGCGAGCTTGTCCGTACCGGCCGGATCGCGCTGGCTCGCGGTGCGGGAGTCATCACGGACGAGCCCCCTGCCGCCCTGACCGCAGTCCGCGAGCCGGCCGAGTCTGCCGCCTGACAACCCCGTTCCCATCCGAATTAACCGAGAGGACTGGTCCCAGATGGCCACCGTGTACTACGACAGCGACGCCGACCTCAGCCTGATCCAGGGCCGCAAGATTGCCGTTCTTGGCTACGGCTCGCAGGGGCACGCCCATGCGCTCAGCCTGCGCGACTCCGGCTGCGAGGTACGCGTCGGCCTGCCCGAGGGGTCCAGGTCTCGCAAGCGCGCGGAAGCCGCGGGCCTAGAGGTGAGCACGCCGGAGCAGGCCAGCGCGTGGGCCGACGTGATCATGGTGCTCACGCCCGACACGACCCAGCGCAAGCTGTACGCGGAGGCGATCGAGCCGCACCTCAAGCCGGGCGACGCGCTGTTCTTCGCGCACGGCTTCAACATTCACTTCGGCTACGTCACACCGCCGGACTCGGTGGACGTGGCGATGGTCGCGCCCAAGGCCCCAGGTCACCTGGTCCGGCGGCAGTACGAGGAGGGTCACGGCACGCCGGTGCTGGTCGCGGTGGCACAGGACGCCACCGGCAAGGCCTGGGACCTGGCTAAGTCCTATGCGGCCGCGATCGGCGGGACCAAGGCCGGCGCCCTGGTCACCACGTTCCAGGAGGAAACCGAGAGCGACCTCTTCGGTGAGCAGGCAGTGCTCTGCGGCGGCGTTACCGCGCTGGTGAACGCCGGATTCGAGACCCTAGTCGAGGCCGGCTACCAGCCGGAAGTCGCCTACTTCGAGTGCCTGCACGAGCTCAAGCTCATCGTCGACCTCATGTACGAGGGCGGTGAGAGCTGGATGCGGTACTCGGTCAGCGACACCGCCGAGTACGGCGACCTGACCCGCGGGCCGCGGGTTATTGCCGAGCCGACCCGGGCGGCGATGAAGAAGCTGCTGGCCGACATTCAGTCCGGCGAGTTCGCCCGCGAGTGGGTGGCGGAGGACGACGCAGGCCGGCCGAACTTCGAGCGGCTGCGGGCCGAGGCGAAGACCGCTCAGATCGAGCAGACCGGCAAGCCGCTGCGCAAGATGATGAGCTGGCTCAACTCGGCCGCGAACGAGATGGACGAGTGATGGCCGGCGATGTATCGCAAGGCGAGGTAGCCGACGGGAAGGCCCGGACGCACGTCATCACGCACCTGCCCGGCGACGGAGTGGGGCCCGAGGTCACCGAGGTGGCGCGCGCCTGCGTCGATGCGGTTTCCGCGCGCCACGGCTTCGCGGTCGAATGGCGCTCGTGCGGGCTCGGCGGCCGCCATTACCTGAGCACCGGCGAGGTGCTGCCGGACGCCGTGCTGGCCGAGCTGCGTAAGTCCGACGCGATCCTGCTGGGCGCGGTCGGCACTCCGGAGGTGCCGCCGGGCGTCCTCGAGCGCGGGCTGCTGCTGCGGCTGCGGTTCGAACTCGACCTGTACATCAACCTGCGGCCGTCCAAGCTGCGGGCAGGCGTCGGCGGCGCCGTGGCCTCACACCGGCTGCAGGACCTGGATTTCGTGATCGTGCGGGAGAACACCGAGGGCCTGTACGCGGGCGCGGGCGGCACCGTGCACCGGGGCACCGAGTTCGAGACCGCGACCGAGGAGTCGCTGAACACCTGGGCCGGGGTCCGGCGGTGCGTCCGGTACGCGGCGCAGCTTGCCGCCCGCCGGTCCGGGCGGCTGACGCTGGTGCACAAGACCAACGTGCTGACGCATGCGGGCGACCTGTGGAACCGTCTCGCTCGCGAGGTGGCGGCGCAGGAAGGCGTCGAGCTGAGCTACGCGCACGTGGACGCGGCGTGCCTGTGGATGGTGGACGACCCAGGCCGGTTCGACGTGATCGTCACCGACAACCTGTTCGGCGACATCATTTCCGACCTTGGCGCCGCGCTGACCGGCGGCCTTGGCTACGCGCCGAGCGGCAACCTGAACCCGGACAGGACCGGGCCCTCGGTGTTCGAGCCGGTGCACGGCTCCGCGCCGGACATCGCCGGCAAGGGGCTGGCCAACCCGGCGGGCGCGGTGCTGTCGGCCGCGCTCATGCTCGATCACCTGGGCGAGCACGCCGCCGGTGCCGACCTTGATGCCGCGGTGGACTCGGTGCTGGCATCCGGCGCTCCGGCCAGCACGGGGGAGTGGGAGAAGGCGCTGCTGGCTGGGCTGGCTCGACTGGCTGGGCCGGCTGGGCTGGCTGGGCTGGGCTGGCTCGACCGGGTCGACTTGGCGAGGCGGCCGGTCCGGCCGGGCGCGCGGATGGGGGATCGCGATGACCGAGCACAAGGTAGAGATCTACGACACCACGCTGCGGGACGGCTCGCAGCAGGTCGGCCTGGACCTGACGGTCGCCGACAAGCTGCGGGTGGCCCAGGCGCTCGACGGCCTCGGCGTGGACGTGATCGAGGGCGGCTGGCCCGGTTCCAACCCGAAGGACGCGGAGTTCTTCGAGCGCGCCAAGCACATGGAGCTCAGCCACGCCACGCTGGCCGCGTTCGGCGCGACCCGGCTGCCGGGGCGGCTGGTCGAGGACGACGCCTCGCTCGCGGCGCTGCTGGCGGCGGACACGCCGATCGTCACGCTGGTCGGAAAGGCCTGGACGCTGCACGTGGACGAGGCGCTGCGCACCACCAGGGCCGAGAACCTTGCGATGGTCGCGGAGTCCGTTGCCTACATGGCGGCTGCCGGGCGGCGGGTGGTTTTCGACGCCGAGCACTTCTTCGACGGCTACCAGGCCGACCGCGGCTACGCCCTGGAGGTACTGGCCGCGGCCGCCGACGCCGGCGCAGACACCCTGGTGCTGTGCGACACCAACGGCGGCACGCTGCCCGACGACGTCGGCCGGATCGTCGCCGAGGTGTCCGACCGCTCTCGCACCGCGATCGGCGTGCACTTCCACAACGACGCCTCCTGCGCGGTAGCTAACTCGGTCGTCGCGGTGGCGGCCGGCGGGCTGCACGTGCAGGGCGCGGCCAACGGCTATGGCGAGCGGTGCGGCAACGCCGACCTGTTCTCGGTCATTGCCAGCCTTGAGCTCAAGCGCGGGCACTCGCTGCTGCCTGCTGGCCGGCTGGCCGCACTCGCCTCGACGGCGCGGACCATCGCGGACGTGGCGAACCTGCCGTTCGAGAGCCGCCAGCCGTACGTCGGCTCGTCGGCGTTCGCCACCAAGGCCGGGCTGCACGCCTCGGCGATCGCCCGCCGGCCGGATGCGTACTCGCACGTCGACCCGGCCACGGTCGGGAACGAGGCGCAGGTGCTCGTCAGCGAGCTCGCCGGGCGCAGCAATGTCCTGGCCAAGGCGGCGGAGCTCGGGCTCGACTTGTCGTCCGAGCCGGCGCTGGCCGGCCAGGTACTCGATCAGGTCAAGGAGGCAGAGCACCGCGGCTACGCGTTCGAGGCCGCGGATGCCTCGTTCGAGCTGCTGGTGCGCAGGAGCGCAGGCGTTCTGCCCGCCTGGTTCGAGCTCGAGGGCTACCGTGTTGTCATCGAGCGCGCGGGTGATGCCGATCGCAGCGAGGCGATCGTGCGGCTGCGGCTCGGTGCCGGCCGGGTGGTGGCGGTCGGCGAGGGTGTCGGGCCCGTGCACGCACTCGATCAGGCGCTGCGCCGCGGACTCGCGGAGGTCTACCCGGAGCTTGCAGGCATCCACCTGGTCGACTACAAGGTGCGCATCCTGGACGGCCGCGCGGCCACCAGCGCGGTCACCAGGGTGATGCTGACTTCCGCCGATGACGACGGCGAGTGGACCACGGTGGGCGTGTCTGACGACATCGTTACCGCCTCGTGGGAGGCGCTCACCGACGGAGTCGTATACGGCCTGCTGCGGGCCGGCGTGGATGCACTGTGCAGTGATGAGCTTGCCCAGCCCGGTACGCCCGTGGGGGCCGCCGAGCCCGAGATTTCGGAGGCTGTTTAATGTCCTACCCTGCAGGCCGCTCGCCGTTTGACCCCCTGCCGCGGCCGAGGTCCGGCCCGCTCACGACCGGGCCGTCCCGTGCGCCCGCGCGGGCGATGCTGCGCGCCGTCGGCCTGTCCGAGGACGATCTGCACCGCCCGCAGGTAGCCGTCGCCTCGTCCTGGAACGAGGTAACCCCCTGCAACGTGCACCTCAACGGGCTCGCCGCGGCGGCCAAGGAGGGCGTCCGCCAGGCGGGCGCTGTGCCGCTGGAGTTCGGCACGATCGCGGTGTCCGATGGCATCTCCATGGGCACGGAGGGCATGAAGTCCTCGCTGGTCAGCCGGGAGATCATCGCGGACTCGGTCGAGCTGATGGTCAACGCTGAGCAGTTCGACGCGCTCGTCACGATCGCCGGCTGCGACAAGTCGCTGCCCGGCATGCTGATGGCCTGCGCCCGGCTCGATATTCCGGCCGCGTTCCTGTACGGCGGCACGATCCTGCCGGGCCATGCCCACGGCAGGTCGCTGACGATCCAGGATGTGTTCGAGGCGGTCGGCGAGCATTCGGCCGGCACGATGTCCGATGAGGACCTGCTTGTTGTCGAGCGTGCGGCGTGCCCAGGGGCCGGCTCTGCGCCGGCATGTACACGGCGAACACCATGTCCGCCTGCGCCGAGGCGCTCGGCATGACGCTGCCGGGGGAGGCCACCGCGCCCGCGGTATCGGCCGAGCGTACCGATCTGGCCCGGCGCACCGGCTTCGCCGTCGTGCAGGCGCTGGCCAACGGGCTCCGGCCGCGGCAGGTCATGACCAGGAACGCGTTCCTCAACGCGGCGGCGGTCGTCATGGCCACCGCCGGGTCGACCAATGCCGTGCTGCATCTGCTGGCCATCGCGCACGAGGCCGGTGTCGCTCTGACCATGGACGACTTCGACGCGGTGTCGCGGCGCACGCCGGTGATCGCCTCGATGCGCCCGTCCGGCCTGTACATCATGAGCGAGCTCGACCAGGTGGGCGGCGTTCCCGTCATCCTGCGCGAGCTGCTGTCGGCCGGCCTGATCGATGGCGACGCGATGACCATCAACGGCCGGACCCTCGGGGAGAACGTGGCCGACGCGTTCTCGCCGGATGGCAGCGTGGTGCGGCCGGTGAAGGACCCGTTCAAGCCGGACGGCGGCCTGGCGGTGCTGCGCGGCTCGCTGGCCCCGAAGGGCGCGGTGGTGAAGACGCCGGGTATCGAGACGCTGCGATTCTCCGGCCGCGCGCGGGTGTTCGAGCGCGAGGAGGACTGCTTCGAGGCAGTCACGGCGGGCCGGGTCCGCGCGGGCGACGTCCTCGTGATCAGGTACGAGGGTCCCAAGGGCGGGCCCGGCATGCGGGAGATGCTGGCGGTTACCGCGGCGATCAAGGGCGCGGGCCTGGGCAAGGACGTCATGCTGCTGACCGACGGCCGGTTCTCCGGGGCCACGTTCGGTGCGTCCGTCGCGCACGTCGCGCCGGAGGCGTTCGATGGCGGCCCGATCGCGCTCGTGGCCGACGGCGATCCGATCGTGCTCGACGTGCCGGAGCGCCGGCTGGAGCTGCAGGTCGACGAGGCGGAGCTGGAGCGCCGCCGGTCAGCCTGGAAGCGGCCCGAGCCGAACTACACCAGTGGCGCGCTGGCCAAGTACGCGGCGCTCGTCTCCGGCGCGGACACCGGCGCCGTCTGCACGGTGCAGCCGGGTTAGCGACTTAGGCTCTCATCCGTCCGGGGTGCCGCCAAGGCGCCGATCTCCGGGCGGCTTCGCTGATCGGACTGGCGTCGGGTCGAGTTCCTGCGGTTGGCCGCGTTATAGGGGCGCCCACGTACAGGTCAGCTGGTCCGGTGGTGCGTGCTTCAGCCAGGCAATGGCTACTGCACGGTGTTACCGTCAATGCATGGCCTATCCGCTGGCTGCGGCTCAGACGGACCTGGGTGAACTCGTCGCCGACGCACGGCAAAGCTACCGTCCGGTCACCATCAGCGAGGACGGCAAGCCGGTGGCCGCTCTGATCAACATAGATGACCTCGCGGACCTTGAGGATGGCGCGGCGCTAGCGGCGCACAAGGCCTCCGGGCGAGACGGGATAAGCCTCGATGAACTGGATGCCGCTCGATCGGATCGGTGCAGAGACCTTGTCGTCAGCCTGACCGTCAGATTGGAGCGGTAATCCGCCGGACTAGTCACCCATGATCAGTATTAGGTACTGACCGGCCCGGCCGTGAGCCGGGCGATCTGCAGATCCCGAAGACGGAGCCGAGATGGCGCGAGTTCTTTACACGGCAGAGGCAAAGGTCACAGGCGGCCGGGCAAGCGGTCACGGGCACACGAGTGACGGAGCCCTCGATGTGCAGCTGCGCGCGCCGCTGGAGATGGGCGGCGAGGGCGGCGGCACGAACCCTGAGCAGCTCTTTGCCGTGGGCTATGCGGCCTGCTTCGAGAGTGCCCTGGGCGTGGTCGGCCGTCGTGAACGCGCCGAGGTGGGCGATGTCTTGATCGACAGCCGTGTGAGGCTGCTGCCCACCGAGGAGCGTGGTTTCAAGCTCGCCGTGGAACTCGACGTAACCCTGCCGCAGGTTCAGGACCCTGAGCAGGCGGCGCGGATCGTTGCTGCCGCCCATCAGGTGTGCCCGTACTCCAATGCCACCCGGGGGAACATCGACGTGAAGCTGACCGTGAACGGCCGGGACATCGGCTGACCTGTTCTCTAGTAGCGGTGATCTCACCGCCCCGCCACCTCCGGTCAGCTGCGAGTTCAACCTGCCTGGCGGATTGCCTGGAGCGGCTCAAGTAGCAGCCGCTTGACGGCGTGTGCTGTGCTGCGAGAATGCTCGCAACAGCGTTTTATTGAGGGGGATGGCGATGACGCTGCTGCGTTCACTGCACCGATTTCTTCGTACCCGCAGCTTCGCCACACTGATGGTCATTGTGGGCGGGACGCTCATACGCTACGGGACCGTCGCCCGGCACAATCAACTGATCGCGACCCACAGGACCGTGGCATATGGCGGGCTTGCCATTGTCATCGTCGGGTTCGTCCTGTTGAGGATAGCGGTCTCGCGGAACCGTCGCCGCAAGCGTATGTCGCCTTCAGTCGGGCCGCCGCTCACGGACGAGCAGAGGCAGGCGGCAGCGGCTATGGGCTACGACATGCAGCAAAAGCAGCAGCAGGCCATCGCGCGGCAGCAGGCTGCGCAGCAGCGCAGCTGGGACGGCCGGTGAACAGTACGAACGCCGCACGACGCTACCTGCTGCTGACAACAGGGCAGGTGCCACGGGCCATGCGCGCTTAGCCAGCCGGACTAGTCAGGTTGTAGGTCCTGGGATCGGCTCGGATCCACTCTCCTGCGCCGAACTTGTTAGATTTGGTGCTCTGCACGCCGCCGTAGTACAGGTCCTGGTATCCAGAGAACGGCGCCGCAGTCGAAGATACGGAAGAGGGCCCGGTGAGGCGGAACGGCTGACCGTGGTCGTTAACGGACTCAACAACGGTCCCGCTGCCATCAAGAACCGTCAGATCGAAAGCGAACTGACAGTAATGCTTGTGTCCGGTGACATCAATATGGAAGGTATACTGCTCGCCGTACCGGAGCGAGACGCTGTAATGCCCGAAGAAATTGGACACTGTCGGGCTGCCCAGGCCAGGCTGAAAGTCAGCCGGGGCCAGCGGATTATCGGTACTCAGTGTCAGGTAGGAGCCGCCCTCCACGCCGGCCGAAGGCGCATAGAACATCGTGCCGTCCAGCGGAGCCCTGCAGGTCTCGACCGGGCTGATATTGATGATCCGGACCGGGTTCCGCCGGTTGCCCTGCACCACCAGCTCGATCTCGACGCCGTTAAGGAACGCGGCCCGCCTGCTGGCAAACCACTTCGCTTCATCCGAGTTGGGCGCTCCGACCTCGTTGTTTAAGGCACTGAGCTGCGCCGAGGTAAGCGCAACCGGCTGGGCGAGTACCTCCGAGCTGCCAGCGGTCGACACGTTGCCGACGACCACCTGCACCGGGGGGCCGGATGGCTGGCCTGGACTAATGGACTCCGAGGCCGCATGGCTGCCGAGCACGCCGAAGAAGTTGGAAACAAAGCCGCCGATGGCCAGCCCGGCGATTGTGCCGACGTAGGCGACCACTTTCCACTTGAATGACTTCTTTTTCCGCTTTTTCTTTGAGGCTGTCTTCGGCGCTGTCTTGTCCATTGTTCCCGGCCAATCCCGTCACCTACGTCCGGTCAATCTATCAGGTAGCAGCCGGAATCAAGCTGCGCCAGCGCTGCCACGGTCACGAGTGGCGGGCCGAGCGCGACCGCTCCCGGTCCGGCCAGATCAGGCAGCACTTCGCCCTGAGCATCGTGATCTGCGTCGCCTGCGGTCGTGATCAAGCCGCCGAAGCTACGTCTTCTGGCGTGCCCGTCTGCTCAGATTGCACGGCGCAGCGGTCGGAGTAGTCGGCGAACTGACACGCACTCCTCTGCCAGCGTCGCGCCGAAAGGATGCATCACCCGCAGCGGCGGGTTGAGCTTCATTAGCGCGGCTAGTTCTTTGGCTGTCTGCGCGATCCGAGGGTCCACGTCGGCTTCGGCCAGGGTCGTGGGCGGGATCGGATGCGCTGCCTCCCACTGCAGCAGCGGCCGGGTGTGCGGGTCGATGCCGAGCAGCTTGGACAGGATGCTCGTGCCGGTGCGGGGCAGCCCCAGGATCACCCAGGGGCTCGCGATGGTCTCCGTCCGGTTCAAGGGCGCGGGCCTGGGCAAGGACGTGATGCTGCTGACCGACGGCCGGTTCTCCGGGGCCACGTTCGGTGCGTCCGTCGCGCACGTCGCGCCGGAGGCGTCCGATCGCGCTCTTAGGCGCCGGCGATCCGATCGTGCTCGACGTGCCGGAGCGCCGGCTGGAGCTACAGGTCGACGAGGCGGAGCTGGAGCGCCGCCGGTTAGCCTGGAAGCGGCCCGAGCCGAACTACACCAGCGGCGCGCTGGCCAAGTGCGCGGCGCTCGTCTCCGGCGCCGACACCGGCGCCGTCTGCACGGTGCAGCCGGGTTAGCGACTTAGGCTCTCTTCCGTCCGGAGTGCCGTGGCTGCGCTCCGGACGGGCCGGGGTCGGCTGCTCCCCGGACGGGCCGGGGTCGGCTGCTCCCCGGACGGGCCGGGGTCGGCTGCTCCCCGGACGGGCCGGGGCTGCTTCACGTCGTCGAGTGCGTGCACCCTATCCCCGAGAACGAGCGCACCGCCGGGTAGGTCACCGCACCGGCGCCCTATCCCCTTCGGCGGGGCGAGCAGTATTAGGTTCATGTCTTCTGCGACGCCGCCAGTAACCGGAGCACGCCTGGCCGCGCCCGGTGACCGGCGCTGGCTGATCCTGATCGTGGTCGCCGTGGCTCAGCTAATGGTGACCCTGGACTCCACGATCGTGAACATCGCGCTGCCGTCGGCGCAGCGCACGCTGGGGTTCCCGAATAGTGACCGGCAGTGGGTGGTGACCGCGTACGCATTGGCCTTCGGCAGCCTGCTGCTGGTGGGCGGCCGCCTCGGAGACATGTTCAGCCGCAAGCGGGTGTTCATCACCGGCTTGATCGGATTCGCCGTTGCCTCGGCCATCGGCGGTGCCTCCGTCTCGTTCACGATGCTGGTAGCAGCCCGGGCCCTGCAGGGCGCCTTCGGCGCCGTCCTCGCGCCCTCCGCACTCGGCACGCTGGTCAGCACGTTCCGCGAACCACGGGAGCGGGGCAGGGCCTTTGGCGTCTTCGGCTCGGTCGCCGCCGGCGGCGGTGCCGTGGGCCTGATCCTCGGCGGGCTGCTGACGCAGTACGTGTCGTGGCGCTGGACGCTGTACGTCAACCTGGTGTTCGCTGCAATCGCCGTGGCCGGGGCACTGGCGTGGATCCGGACCGGCCGCCCGGACGTCAGGCCCCGGATGGACTGGCCCGGCGCCGTGCTCGCGTGCGTCGGCCTGTTCCTGATCGTTTTCGGCTTCTCCCGTGCCGGAACCGCCGGCTGGACAGCCCCGGAGACGATCGGCTCGCTGGCGGCGGGCGTGGTGCTGCTCGCCGGGTTTGTTGTCGCCGAGGAGCGGTCGAGCCACCCGCTGCTGCCGATGCGGGTGATCCTCGACCGGGCCCGCGGCGGTTCGTACGCCGCCGTCTTCATATCGGGAATCGCGATCTTCGCAACGTTCCTGTTCCTCACGTACTACCTGCAAGTGATCAAAGCAGAAAGCCCGCTGGCCACAGGGTTGCTGTTCCTGCCGATGATCGGCTGCATTCTGATCAGCTCCAACCTGTCCAGCATCGTCGGCCTGGCCCGGCTCGGGCCGCGGGTCCTGATCGCAACCGGCATGCTGCTGGGCGCAGGCGGGATGGCGTACCTGACCCAGGTGAGCGTGACCTCCAGCTACGCCAGCGGCGTGCTACCCGCCCTGCTGATCCTCGGCCTGGGCTTCGGCATGATCTTCGCGCCAGCCATCAACACCGCCACCTTCGGCGTCGCCCGCCGAGACTCCGGCGTCGCCTCCGCACTGGTCAACACGATGCAGCAAGTCGGCGGCTCGATCGGCACATCGGCTCTCAGCACGATCGCGCTCAGCGTAGCGGCCAGCTACCTGGTCACCCACCACACCAGCCCGCTCGCGCCGGCGATCGCGGCCACCCACGGCTACACCGTCGCCTTCGGCGTGTCCGCAGGGCTGCTCGGGCTCGGCTTCATTCTCGCGATCGTCCTGCTCCCGTCCAAGCGCCGGCTTACAGAACTCAGGGCTGCCGCCGTCCCGGCTGCCGCCCCCATGCCGGCCGCCTCCATGCCGGCCGCTGCCACGTCGGCTGCCGCCACGGTGGCCGCCGCGGCCCCGTCGCCTTTCGCCGCCGCCTCGCAGCCGGGGTTCGAGGCGATTCCCGTCGCCCTGTGCAGCTGCTCGCCAGTAGTGACCGCAGTGCCAGGCTCGGCGGCCACGCCGGTCCGCTAGAACCGGCCTCCGGGGTCCGCCAGTGTCACCGCCCAGCCCAGGCATCAGAAGGTGCCAGCCCCTGCGCCTGGGCGCGGGCACAGGGGTTATTCTCCGTCGATGAGCACTACTACGCCGCCCGCGAAGGATCTGCGTCTTGTCGTCGGCTACGACGGATCGCCTCCGGCCAGCCGCGCACTCGACGCTGCGGTCAACCTGCTCCAGGGCCGCGCCGGCCAGATCGAAGTGGTATATGTGGCGCACATGCCCAGCATGGCCGCGCTGTCGCCCGGCGCCGTCGCCGAACTGGAAGCAGACTTCGACGACGTCGAGCAGGAACTCCGCACAATGGCCGCCGAGCAGCTACGCGGCCGCGAGGAGCGCTGGGAGCTCCTCCGTCGCCAGGGCCTCATCGCAGAAGAACTGATCGCGGCCAGCAGGGACCTTGGCGCAGCCCACCCTGACGCAACCGTGGTCATCGTGGTCGGCAGCTCGTCTCTCGTCGCGCACCGCGTCGTCGGCTCCGTTGCCGTCAGCCTCGCCCGCCACGCCCCGGTACCCGTCATAGTCGTGCCCTAGGCTCGGCTGCGGCGCAATCACACTCCGTGATAGCCACGTTTACATGCCACGCCGCCGCAATGCGCGCCTGTGGCCTTGGTGATCTGCGGCTCATGCGGCCGTGCCGACGCGGTCGCTGACCGGCAGCTGGTCACTGGCGCTGGAGCTAGCCGCGGATCGCAAGTACCGCGTGGCGGTCACTGACGCGATGCAGATCCCGAGAGCGATCACCCGGACGGTACCCTCGCTCGGCCACGGCCACAGATGGGTCAGCTGCAGGCGGAGGGTCGCACTGTGCGTCACGACGTTCAGCGACAGGTACGCCACGAGAGCAGTGGCCAGAACCGCGGCCGTCTCGGCGACCGCCTGGACGGCTTGCACCCACGCGGGCCGGTTGACGGGGTTCTGAGCGATGGCGCCGGCCCCGCTCCGCCGCAGGCGCAGGTACTTGCTAACCACCAGGCTGACGGCTGCGAGCGCGAACGTGATTACGCCAGTGGTGTCCGTGCGCAGCCACGGGAGCACCGGCCAGTATGGGCTGGCCAACGACGCCCCGCCGAAGATGGCTACCAGGCACGTGCTTGCCCAGCACAGCACGCAGGTGTAACCCAACCCGAACGCGGCCGCCTCGACTGCTAGCCCTCGATTGGTTCTGCCAGTCGCCCGCATTCCGATTACTGTAGCCGGGCCGGGACATTGGCTGAACTGCTCTCCGGTACCGGTGATCTCACCGCCCGGTAATGCCGCAGCCAGCCGCCCGCCTTCGGACAACCCAGGGCAGCTGGATCTGCTGACCGGGATACTGGACGGCACCGCCGAGATACCCGGTCTGGCGGTCGACACCGAGCTGCGCTGGGCGCTGTTGCTGCGGCTCGCCAGCACCGGCCGGGCGGGCGACGCCCGGATCGACGCGGAGCTGGAACTGGATCCCTGCGATCAGGGCCGCAGGCAGGCACTGGCGTGCCGGGCTGCGATCCCGGACCCGGCGCACAAGGCCGAGGCCTGGCGGCTGCTGGCCGAATCGGACGAGCTTGGCATCGATGACCTGATGGTGATATGCCCGGGATTCAGCCAGGGTGATCATGCCCGCCTGCTCGCGCCGCACGCCGTCGAGTACTTTGCCCGGATGCCGGCGATCTGGGCCGCTCGCGGCCACGCTGTCGGGGCCCTGCTCGGCAAGGCGCTGTTCCCCTACGCCGCGGCCTCGCCCGAACTGCTCAGCCAGATCGAGCAGTTCCTGGCCGGGCCTGCACTCGAGCCCGGCCTGGCCCGCACCGTGACGGAGTGCCGCGACGTTGTGGAGAAGGCATTGCGGGCCAGGTCGCTGCCGGCCTGACAAGACGAGCAGCTGCTCCTCGCCCCGGATCCTGCTCGTCCGGCACTTCGCATGAGCGCCGTGATCAGGCCGCGAAGGCCACCTCGTCTGGAGTTCCCGGCTGCTCCGCTTGCACGGCGTAGCGGGCCGTGTAGTCGGCGAAATGGTCGTTGATCTCGGCATAGCTCCAGCCGAAGTCGGCGGGATCGTAGCGGTGGCGGCCGAAGGCGCCCTTCGGCCTTTCTGCCAGCAGGGCGGCCATCAGCCGGGCATGCTCGCCGGTCACCTCGTCCCCGAAGCTCTGGTACAGGTCCCTGACGGTCGTCACCGGGTCGGATAGCAGCCGGTCGTAGTGCACATGGCGACACCAGCCGGGGGCTGCCTTGTCGTCGTGGCTCATGGCCGAGCGCAGTGCGAAGGCGCACTTGCGCCGCCACTCGCTGGCCGTAGGCCGGGGATCTCGCCTCCTGGTCAGGGGCCGCTGGCCCGCGTTCGCCAGGCTCGCCAGCGAGGTGATGACGGGCCCAGGATCACGGTGCGTCCAGATAATCCGCGCATCCGGATAGGCGGCGAGCAGCGCGTCCAGGTGCCACAGATGGTTGGGCGTCTTCAGGATCCACCGCTCGGCCGGGCGTCGGGACTGCAAGGTCTGCAGCGCCAGCCGGTGCTGGGCGTAGGCGGGGGCCATGTCGGCCTTCTCCAGCCACCTGGCATAGCTGGGCACGTGCGCCCGGGTTTCCAGCGCGAGCGTCCGCAGGTCGTACATGAGCAGGCCCGCGCACTCCTCTGCCAGCGTCGCGCCGAAAGGCTGCATGACCCGCAGCGGCGGGTTGAGCTTCATCAGCGCGTCTAGCTCCTTCGCCGTCTGCGCGATCCGAGGGTCCACGTCAGCTTCGGCCAGGGTCGTGGGCGGGATCGGATGCGCCGCCTCCCACTGCAGCAGCGGCCGGGTGTGCGGGTCGAGGCTGAGCAGCATGGACAGGATGCTCGTCCCGGTGCGCGGCAGCCCCACGATCACCCAGGGGCTCGCGATAGCCTCCGTCCGGACCTCCGGGTGATCGGCAGCCCAGCGCTGGAGCGAGAGCCGGTTGGTCAGCGCGCGCTGCAGAATCTTGGCGATGTGCAAACGCCCGAAGGTAGTGAGCTCGGCCTCGTCTAGGCAGGCGCCGATGAAGACATCCAACGGCTCGTGGTAGCTGTCGCTGCCGAAATCGTCACTGCCTGCGGCCCTGACCGCGGACGCGATCACCGACTCGCAGATCAGCGCGGGCCGGTCTATTCCGAGCCGGTTCAGCCCTGCGCCGATGGCATTGAAGGCCCGCAGCCGGATGCTGCGCAGCTCCGAATCCCGCCAGGTGTATTCGAGAGTGGTCACCGCGCCACCATCACCACGGTGGCCGATCGTGCGGTGTGCGTCGTGCCCTCCAGTGCCTTGCCCGCCGCCCGCATGGGCACCCGCCTTCCGACTCCCGGACGGATCTTGCCGTCCGCGGCCCGCCGGAGCAGGCCGCCATGGATCGCACCGGCGGCGTCCCGCCAGAGAGGATAGAACCGAAACGGCGCCTGCCCGGGACTACCGCCGTAGGAACGGAGACGAGCTTGCCCCGGCACCTGTCGATATCGTGGAAGTTCGGTGCTGCCGCATTGACCTTGATGCGCACATCACGAGGTCCGGGCTCGGGGATGTCGATGTCGACGACCTGCGGTACCTCTTCGGGTGACCCGCTCCTAGTCACCTGCAAAGCCTTCATGAGGCTTCCCCTGTCGACGAGCCGTTCCAGCCCGGCAGGCGACCGGGCTCGGTGAAACCAGCCGTGAGACAAAGTCAATCTAGCGTCTCAAGCCGACTCGCAAAAGGACGCCTCGTATCATTGTGACTACGATCCGGTATCCGGATCGCCGTCGATAGCCCGGCCCACGGCCGCGCGACCGGCCGGCTCACGGCCGCGCGACCGGACGGCGGTCGCAGGAACGGTCGGCCTACGGTCGCAGGAACGGCCGGACGGCGGGCAGAAACCACGATGTGAGCTGCCTGCGGATCTCGGCTGGCTCACGGTCGCCGGGACCGGGCACCACCGCGTAGGACATCAGTATGCGGAGGATCCAGTCGGCCAGGTCGGTTAGCTGCTCGTCGGACAGCGCCGCGCGGTCAGGCACCGGATCGGCCACCGTACTCAGAAGCTGACGTAACCCGCGCTCGCCGATATTCCGCAGCGCGTCCATCCGGATGGCCTGCCGGGTAGCCCAAGCCGCGGATTCGCCGATGAAGATCGCGGCGTGCACGGGTCGCTTGCGGATCTGGGCAATGCTGAACATGATCGACTCGATGAGGCGCTCCGCGGGGTCAGGCAGGGCTCCCAGGTGCGCCCGCCCCTCCACGACCATGGACTCTGACTCGCGCTCAAGCACAGCCAGGAAGATCGCCTCCTGGTTGCCGAACCGGCGGTAGAGCGTCGCCCTCGATATTCCGGCCGCCCTGGCGATATCGGCGGCTGTGGTTTTCGTCACGCCCAGGCGCAGGTAGCAATCGGTCGCCGCGTCCAGCAGGGCGCCCAACTCTTCCCGCGGAAGTTGCGCTGACATGGGCCTCCCGGTGTCGCCCCCAGCCCCCACGGGTGGCGGCGTTCGAAGAAAGATACAGGCGGCGCGGCCAGGGAGCATACGGAATCGGTCCCTGCCCGACACGCGTTGAAAACAATGGTGGGCCACACTAAGCCCCAGGTTGCCCCGGCCAATCCGGCACGGAGGGACAACTGGATCGTTCCCATCGAAAGCTCCACTAACTGGCCGCCAGCCACACTCGTCACGCTGGCGCGTAACCGAATCAGGGGTGTACAGGAAGTGACCGAGACCACAAGCGCGGGCAGCACCGCGGTGATCGAGGCCGAGGTACGTGAAGGCTCATACGGCGACAAGGTAGCGGCGATAGAGCCGGGCGGCGCCGAGTACATCCCCCTCAGCGAGCGGCACGGCCAGCCGCTGCAGCAGCTGTGGACCTGGGTCTCGCCGAACATGGAGTTCGCGACGATCTTCGTCGGCATCATCGGAGTCTGGTTCTTCGGCCAGTCGTTCTGGATGGCCACGCTCGCGATCGTGGCCGGGACGGCACTGGGCTCCCTGTCGATGGGCGCGCTCGCGGCCCGCGGGCCCCTGTTCGGCGTCCCGCAGATGGTGCTGTCCCGGATCGGATTCGGCTTCCTGGGCAACATCCTGCCGGCCGGCATCAACGCTCTGGTCGCCGGCGTCGGCTGGTTCGCGGTCAACAGCGTCAGCGGCGCGTTCGCGCTGAACGCGCTGCTCGGCTGGAATACCAAGCTCTGCCTGCTGATCATCGTGGTCGTCCAGCTCGCGGTGGCGTTCTTCGGCCACAACCTGGTGCACGCCTTCGAGCGCTGGGCCTTCCCGGTGCTCGTGGTGATTTTCCTGATCGCGTCGGTCGTGATCGTGGGCAAGTCACACCCCGGCGCGCACATCGCGGGCGTTCCCGGCGGATTCCTGATCACCTTCGGCGCCGCTTTCGGCTACGCGGCAGGCTGGAATCCGTACGCCAGCGACTACACCAGGTACCTGCCGAAGAAGACCAACCGCAGGGCCACGGGCTTGTGGGCGGGCCTCGGCGTCTTCATCTCCTGCGTCGTGCTCGAGATCGTCGGCGCCGCGGCCGCCACGATCACCAGCATCGACAAGTACGCCAGCAACCCCACGGCCGGCTTCGTCAGCCACCTGCCGACCTGGATCGGAGACGTCACCCTGCTGGCAATCGCCCTCGGCGCGGTGTGCGCGAACGCGCTCAACGTCTACTCAGGCTCGATGTCCTTCCTTGCCCTCGGCATCAAGCTGCCGCTGACGCTGCGCCGCGCGATCGTGGCCATCGTGTTCGGGATAGCGGGCCTCTTCCTGGCACTGTCTGGCCTCAGTGACGCCGGCACCAAGTACAACAACTTCCTGCTGGTCATCGCCTACTGGATCGGGCCGTGGCTGGGCGTCTTCTTCGCGGACCAGTTCCTGCGCCGCGGCAAGCGGGTCGACGGCCTGCTGTTCGACCGCAAGCACAACCCGTGGGCGGGATTCGTCGCGATGGCGGTCTCTATCGGGCTGTCGATCTGGCTGTTCGCTAACCAGACCGACTACATCGGCGTGGTGCCCAGGCGCTACCCGGCGTTTGGCGACCTGACGTTCGAGGTGGGCTTCGTGCTCGCGGCGCTGCTGTATGCGCTCTTCTTCAAGCTGCAGGGGGAGAGCAAGGTGTCCGAGCGCCTGGAGATCCCGGGCGAGACCGTGCCTGCAGCCGCTATTTAGCGGAACGGGCCGAGCCGGTTGCCTATCCGGGTCCGCCCGGCGGGCGCGGACGATCATTGCCGCAGAAAGCTCACCGGCGCCTCGTTCCCCAGCCAGGTGACCGTGTGCTGGGCCGGCGTGCAGCGCGCGACCACCTGGCCCCGCCGCAGCACGAGCGTGCGCGGCGCGACTAGCCGCAGCGCGTCCGCCTCGGAGGGGGCGTCGAACACGACCAGGTCGGCCGGGCCGCCGACGCGCAGTCCGTAGTCGGGAATCCCGAGGGCCTGGGCCGGGCCCGTGGTGATCATCTCGATGAGGCGGCGCAGTTCCTGGTCGCCCGACATCTGCCCGAGATGCACCAGCACGAAGGCGGCCTGCAGCGGGTCGCCATAGCCCAGCGGGTACCACGGATCCATGACCGAGTCGTGCCCGATGCAGACGTTGACGCCGGCCTCCTGCAGCTGCTTGACCCTAGTGTGGCCGCGCCGGATGGGTCCGGTGTCGAACCGGCCCTGCAGCACCGAGTTGTCCAGCGGGTTGGTGACCATGTGCAGGCCGGCCCTGGCGATGTTGCGGATCAGCCGGTATGCATAAGCGCTGTTGTAGGAGTGCATGGCCGTCGTGTGGCTCGCCGTGACCCGGCCGGACATGCCCCGGCGGATGGTTTCTGCCGCCATCACCTCGACGAAGCGAGAGTGCTCATCGTCTGTCTCGTCGCAGTGGATGTCGACGCGCAGGCCGCGCTCGTCGGCGAGCGCCATCGCGAACATGACAGACGCCACGCCGTCCTCGCGGGTGAGTTCATAGTGCGGGATGCCGCCGACCACGTCCGCGCCCAGCTCGACGGCCTCGCGCATCAGGTCCTTGCCGCCGTCGAAGGCAAGGATGCCCTGCTGCGGGAATGCCACGAGCTGCAGGTCGATCAGGCCGCGTACCTCTTTCCGCAGATCGACCAGCGCCCGCAGCGCCCGCAGCTGCGGATCACAGACGTCGACATGGCTGCGGACGTGCTGGACCCCGCAGGCAAGCTGCCAGCGCAGCACCTGCCGGGCCCTGGCCTGCACGTCCTCATAGGTCAGGTCGGCCACCCGGTCGGCCCAGACCGCGATCCCCTCGAACAGCGAGCCCGACACGTTGGGCCGCGGCTGGCCGACGGTCAGCACCGCGTCGAGGTGGATGTGCGGCTCGACCAGCGGCGGCGTGACCAGCCGGCCGCCCAGCTCGATGACCTCGGCGGCGTCCTGGTAGCCGTCGACCGCGGCCACGATGCGGCCCGCGTCGATGCTGATGTCGGTCAGCGCGTCCTGCCCGGCGATCCGGGCGTTGCGCAGGAGCAGATCGATCATGCGGCCATCATCGCGCGCCCGGCCTGGCGCGCGCCCCAGGCCCTGCACCATTAATCCGGCCACCGGTGTACCGCTTGACGATATACCGGGATCCGAACTATGGTCTCGCTCATGACTCCTTCACACCCAGCGAACCCCGGCCAGGACCCGACACCCGCCGCCGCCGAGAGCCCAAGCGCCCGCCTCAGGGCCGTGACCTTCGCCCTGCTGACGCTCGCCCTGTCGGTCGCCGCCATCGTGGTGTGCGCGATGGCGGCCAGCGCGGCCTCGGCCACGGGGGGCTGCGGTGGCGGCTGACCTCGCCATCAGGCCGGCGGCCCGCACCGCGCGCGACCGGGCTGCCCGGCGGTGGCTGACCGCGACAATCGGGCTGACGATCGGGGCGGCCGCCACCGCGATCGCGCTCGCGCCCGCAGGCACTGCGCCGCCGCCGGAGGGACTGGCATTCCTGCTGTTCGTCGGATCATCGGTGCACGTCGCATCGAGCGGGTGGTTCTACACAGTCCCGCAAGTGCGCGCCCACATGCGGCTGCACATGGCCAGGTATATGTGGTGCCCGCTCGCGCTGATCGCCGGGGCCGGCGCAATCGCCTTGCTCACACCACGAGTGATCCTGTACTGGCTGCTCCTGCCTTATTTCGGCTGGCAGTTCCACCACTTTCACAAGCAGAATCTCGGCATCACCGCGCTTGCCGCGTCCGCACGCCGGGTCGCACGGCTCTCCACGGCGGAACGCCGGGCTCTCGTCGCGTCCGGACTCGCCTGCATCGCGGGCCTGGTTACCCGGCCCGGCCGCCTTCAGCTGCCGATACCGCCGGTGCTGCACGGGGGCTTGCAGGCGGGGCCGCCGGCCGTATTCGCCATCTGCGTGGCGGCCGGCATCGCAATGCTGGCTCGTCGCCCGCGCGCGGAGCGCCCGGCGCCCTTCTGCGTCGCGTACCTGACGGCGCTGGGGTTCGGCCTGCCGGTCTTTGTCTTTTCCTCGCCGTATGCGTCCGTGGCCGGCCTCACGATCGCGCACGGCCTGCAGTACCTGCTGCTGATGGGCTTGATCGCGGCCGGCGACCGGAACCGCTCGCACCGTGCCGTGCGGCTGGCGACCCTGGGCAACATCGCCCTGATCGGCGGATCGCTGCTTTCGCTCGCGTCCGACGGCCTGACCCGCCACGGGGCCGCCCGCATCCTGTACGGGATCTTCGTCGGTACCGTCATGGCACACTTCGTCGTCGACGCGGGGCTGTGGCGGATGCGCGAGCAGTTCCCGCGAGCGTTCCTGAGCGCGCGGCTGCCATTCCTGATCCCCGCGGCCGGAACCGGGCAGTGAACCGCCTGCCGATCCATCGGCTGACGATATACGATGACCGGGTGGCAAAAACACCGCCTGACGCCGCCGCGGACCAGTCCGGCCCGCTGGTGACCTTCGGCCGGTACGCGGGCCCGGCCACGCTCATACTGTCCAGCCTGGCCGAGTGCGCGAAGCACGGTTATGCGCTCACCAAGGACATCGAGGAGTTCGCCGGGGTCCGGCTAGCGCCAGGCACGCTATATGAGGCACTCAGCCGCCTTGAGGGTCAGGGCCTGATCGAGGCGCTGGCCGCGCAGGACAGGCGCCGGCCCTATCAGCTGACCGCGGCCGGGGCGCAGGCGCTCCGCGCACACCTTGCCGCTCAGCGCAGGGTGGCCGACATCGGCCTCGGCAGGCTGGCGCGCAGCTGGGGCTCGGCGTGACGCACCAGGATGACCGCCGGATCCGCCGCCTACTGCGCTGGTATCCACGCTGCTGGCGGAACCGGTACGGGGAAGAGTTCGCCGAACTGCTGCGCGCCGAGCTGGCCGAGCAGCCCAGGAGCCCGCGGCGCACCGTCAATGTCGCTCGCAGCGGGCTGCTGGCCCGATGCACCGCGGCAGGCATTACCAGCCACGAGCTGCCGCCCGCCGAGCAGATCCGGGCCTGCCTCGGCACGCTGTGCTGTGCCGTCGCAGCGACCGGCACTCTCGGGGTCTTCATGCTCGCGCAGCTTGCGACCGGCTGGCAGTGGTCTGACGCGGCCTACGGCCCAGCCGTCGCGGGCACGCTGATCATGGCGGCGGCGGCCGGCTGCCTGGGGCTGATCGCACTTGCCGCGGCCCTGCCCGCGGGCTGGCAAGCGGTGCGGGCCGCCGCGGGCCAGCGCGATGCCCGGCTTGCAACGGCCATCGCCCTGGCGCTCGGGTGCGTCGGAGTACTGGTCGCAGGGACGCTGCATTTCCAGAACGGCTGGCCAGGTACTGGCGGTACCGGTGCCGAGCACGGCCTGGTGCCGGCCGGCATAGCGGCATTCGGCTGGGCATCGACCCTGTCGGTGTCGGCGTACTGGGCCCATCCGGCATTGTGGGGACACTTCCCCGCGCCCGAGCTCGCCTGGATGATGCTGAGCCCCCTCGCCTGGGCCGGGGTGCTGACCGGAGTGGTCAGCGTCGCGCGGCGGCTCGACATGCCGTCCGGCCTGCAGACGTATTTCGCGAAGCTGACCGGCGCGGTCACCGTGGTGGCACTCGGCTTCGTGGTGGGCGCGGGATGCTGGGTGCTGGCCCGAGGTCCCGGCCAGGCGGCCGCGTTCAGGCCGGGCCTGATCGACGCCGCCGGATTGCTGGTCATGACCGTCGCCGTGGTCGTGGCCGTGCGAGCGACCGCCGCGATCGGGCGCGCCCGGCTCGCGCTGGCCGGGACACGCTGACATTGGCGAGTGAGGCTGGGCGCGCAGTCGGGCAGCCTAAGTCATCCGATGAACCATCCAACGACGGCTGCGAGCACGGCGCGTCCTATTTCCACGAGCGTGCCGACGGCTATCTGGATCAGTCGCTGAACCCAGCTGTCGTTCTTTTTCTCGACCGCGATCCCAAGATTCTTGCGGAACTCAGTATCGCTTCGCATCTTGCGGCGTACAGCGTCAAGGATGTCGTCTTCTGATAAAGTCGGCATGCTCCACCTTCCTACAGTTGGATCTCGTCTAGGTCGAATGTGACTCGCCCCTGGTCTTTGTCCCAGATAACAATGTTCCCGAACTTGCGCATCGCGCTGACCGGAACGACGTCAAGCGTACTGGTATCTCCTATCAGCTGCTGGAATCGTCCGATGGCGCTCTCGCCCAGTTTGTTTACGATGATTACCATCAGTCGGATGAGGTTGTAGCGGAACTGAGCTGAGCAAGGTATTACGCGCTGATTATCGGCGATCCGTTCGAAGGCTGCCTCGAAGTGCGGATACTTCTGCTTCAGCCGATCTAGCGAGACTTCGCTCATGAATCCTGAATATCGGATGTGGTTCTCGTCCCATGAAAATTGCGGATCGTCGACCTTGAAGTTCTCGACGTTGTATGTCTCGGCGGCGCCCAAGCCCCCGTAAGGTCTCACCAGTATCTCTTGGTAGTACGTCGCTTTCTCTTCCATTCGCTCCCTAATCTGTCGACTGGGCGCGAAGCTGCCGGTGTCGCCATCGCGGTAGTAAACCCACGGTGGCGGCACCAAGAGATCGGCCTTGGTCAGGACGAAACTGATTTTCGCGGCGAGCGCTCCCCGGTCTTCGGGCGGCGACGTTGCGAGGATCTGCTTCAGGGCTGAGGCATCGAACGCAGTGGATCGGTTGTCCGCGTGTATCGCCCACATGACCACGTCTGAGTCGACGAGTTTCTGCCGGTACATCGACAGGTAGGATTCGTCGGCATCAGGCGACTCTCCGATCCCCGGCATATCCCAGAAAATAATCGGATGTCCGGTAGATCCGTTAACGGTGACGGGCTCTGGAATCTTCGTTGTCGGGCGGACGTCCCCGACTTGCAGATCCGTTCCGAACAGCGCATTGAGCAGTGAGGACTTGCCTACCCCGGTTTGACCCATTATGGCTACCGACAGCGGTTTGCTAGATTCGGCGTTCACCTGGCGCCGGATCCAATCGCGTTGCTCAGCTGTGATCTGGCTGATATCGGATAACTGGTCAGACATCAAACGTCCTTTGTGACGTAGCACGGGGACCTGGTGAGCGGCCTGGCGCCGGACGCTCATATGTGCGGAGAGAGCACACGCGCGCGTGATACACGAGCACCTGGAAGCGGTTCGCGCGGCCGGATGACTGGCCAGCACGAGCGCCAGCACCAGCTACGGGTCAGGGCCGCGCTTCCGCCAGACGGACATCCCGTTGGTCGGCCTTGACGACGAGGACGACCCCGGCTAGCCGGATGCTGCCCGCGCTGCGGGAAGACGTTTCAAACGTGCTCGCAGTTCGGGTAACACCAGAAGCAGCGGCTGACACTAATGGGTGTGGATGTCTCCGATGGCGATCTGGTCCGGCTGGCCCGCGTCGGCGACCCGGCCGGGTTCCGGCTGCTGGTCGAGCGGCACCTGCCGATGGCGCGTGCCCGGGCATCCTCGCTGTGTTCAGATCGGCACGATGCGGACGACATCGTTCAGGAGTCGTTCCTGCAGGCTTTCGTGGCGCTGGACCGGCTGCGCGACCCGGACCGGTTCGCTGGCTGGCTGGGCGGGATCGTGCTCAACGTGCACCGAGTTCGCCGCCGGCGGGTCCCGCTGACACTGCTGGCCGACTGGCCGGAGGGGCTCCATCCGGTCTGGGCGGGCGGCCTGCCCTCGGCCGACGACCTGCCAGATCCAACGGCTCGAGCTCGTGACTGTCGGCGGCAGTGTCGTAATAGGGCTGCTGGCCGTCGGCCTGTGGATCTGGATGGCACGCGCGAACGGCGCGGGACAAAGCTGGGCTCGCGTCGTCGCGACGGTGCTATTCGGCATCAGCACGCTGGCCCTGCTAGCGACCTTCGCGCGACCGCACTCCGCCTACGATCTGCTGACCGGGATGCTGGTCTGGCTCGTCGGCCTCGCCGCCGTGACGCTGCTCTGGCAGAAGGCCACCTCCGCTTACCTCCAGGCCGCTAATCGCAGCCGCGGCACCCGGTAATCCGCCGGTCGGCGGCTCAGCGGGTAGCCGCACGCGGTGATCGGATTGTGGCTGCTAGCTGCGGGTGGCCCCGTCCATGTCGATGCCGATGACACGGGCGACGCGTTCCAGGTCGCTGTCGCAGGCCAGAAGAGCGGCCTCGTGCCTATGAGCGACTGCGGCGATCATGCAGTCGAGCAGTCCTCGCGGCGTGATCCCGGCTTGACGGCAGCGCCGGTAGATGCGCGCTGCCCCGTCGAAATCAGCGGTCGCGTCGAACTGGCACAGGTGGAACCGCTGCAGAAGGCGACGCAGATCCGCCTCTCGGGCATCGCTGCGCGCGCCTGCCAGCACTTCCATGATGACCGGCTCGGTGACCGCGATGGGGCCGTCGGACGCGATCAGCTCCGACAGGCGCAGATCGACGCTGCTGCCGGTGGCCCGGTCGTATTCGACCCAGGCCGAGGTGTCAGCGAGGATCATGCCGCTCCCCGTGGCGGGTTGTCACGGGGAAGGTCTCCGATGGCGTGCGCGCCCCTCATCCCGATGGCCTCCTCCCGAGTCATCGGCTGCCCGGCAAGATGCCGCAGGGCGAGGTCCACTGCCTCGGTCTTGGTCCGCAGGCCATAGCGGTCCATGACCGCCTGCAGGTAGGTGTCTTCGATCTCGATGTTGGTGCGCACCCGGCTCATACACCGATCATACACCGATCATACACCTTGCGTGTAAGATACGTGTACTAGCCGTTCCAAGGCCGCGCGCAAGAGGCGCGTGAAGACGGGGGCCGGCGGCGTCCCGGGGCGTCGAGGCGGGCAGTACTCGGCGACCGCCAGCTGGCCTGGGTGTTGGAGGACTCATGTGGAGGAGCGCTCATGCAACTGGGCCAGTGCCCGCTGCTCCGCTAGGCGCCGCGCAGGATAGTCGGTCCGGATCGCTCGCCGCAGCTCGTCGCAGCAGCCGGCGTCTAGCTCGTCGCCAGCTGTCTTGTAGCGGGCTAACCAGCGTCCGTCCGCCTCGTCGTATCGGATGTCGTAGACCTCAGACCAGTGGAACAGCAGGTCGTTCAGGTCTGATTGCATCAAGGCGTCCATCTAGCACTGTCCTAGTCAGCGATGGCGACTTATCTAGGCCAGATTGCAGTTTAGCCTATGCATGTGGGCAATGGAAACAAAACCGCCGCTGAATCGGCGGCCTAGGCAGGTAGCATCAATGGCTATGCAGCCCATCGATCCTGAAGACAAGCGGCACCCCAACGTCCAGATCGCCGCGTCGATCCGGGCCGCGATCCTCACAGGCGAGCTCACCCCAGGTACCCAGCTCCCCTCCGGTCACGAACTCGCGAAGTTCTTCGGCGTATCTCGAATGACTGTGCAGTCGGCGATCCGGACGCTCAGCGACGAGGGGTTCGTCCGCAGCCAGGCAGGCAGTGGCGTATACGTCCGCGACGAGGCCAGCCTGCCTATGCCCGACGACGAAGACCAGCCACTCGCCGGCACGGCGGCCTTTCTGTTCGAGATGGGTCACCTCAAGCAGCTCACTCGCGCCGGCTGGCTGCTGCTTGGCATCCCGCAGCCCGAGACCGTGGCAGAGCACTCATTCCGTGCGGGCCTCATCGGTGTTGTCTTGGCGGCGCTTGAAGGCGCCGACACCGGCCGCACCGCCGCCCTGTGCCTGCTCCACGACGCGCACGAAACGAGGATCGGCGACGTCCCCTCTGTCGGCCGCGCGTACGTCACCACCGCCACCCCGGAGGCAGTCACGGCGCATCAGACCTCGGCCATGCCCGACGGGCCCGCCAAGATCCTTCAGGATCTCACCGCGGAATTCGAGGCCGCGGAAACACTTGAGGCGAAGGTTGCCCGGGACGCCGACAAGCTCGAGACCCTCATCCAGGCCGTCGAATACCAGGAGCAGGGTTTCAAGACCGGAGGATGGCAGGAAACGTCCGCAGCCGCACTGCGGACCGAGTCCGCGCGGCAGCTCGCCCGGACAATCACAGTGGCCGACCCGCACGGGTGGTTCGCCCCGTTCCAGGCCTCCTACCACGAGTTGCGCGCGCTCAGCAGAGGCCCTTCCAGCAGGAGAGGGGCCAGTAACAAATAGGGGCTCTCGCAAACGCCAACCCGGAGGGCGCGGGCCCAGGACAGCTCGACAACCCGCAGCACCGAGCACGACGCGCGGCCCAGGATGGCCAGGCGCTCGCCGATCACCGCCGTAGGGCCGCCTCGACGGCGGGCACCGGAGCACGGCCCGCCTCGACCGCGGGCGCGGTGCGACCACGACTTGGAGCGCCGGACAGCACGGCCCGCCTCGGCGCCGCTGATACGGCCCGGAGTACCAAGCATGACGCGAGGGGTCGGCTCGATGTCCGATCCCGTCGACGCCGGGCGCCGCCTGGCGGGCTGAGCGCCCGCGCGCAGGGCCGGCGTTGTCGATGGGGGCTAGCTAGCAAACGCATAGCGATGATTCGGACGCGGCCGCGATTGCCGGAGCACGGTGTTAGCAGACCGGCCCATCTATATCCCCCGAGAAGCTAGCGAAAACTGGCGATCTCACAGAATTGCAAGCTTCATTAGCTATCTGGTGCGCAGGCGAGCTTGACACAATCCACGATCGAAAAGGACGGTGCCATATTGTCGCCACCGAGATTCCACGCGGTGGCGATCGCGCTAGCCGCCGCCGGACTATTCACGGCGCAGCCTTCGCATCCACCTTGCCAACAGGCTCGATAATTACCGCGGGCCGAACCACGGTAGCGGTTCGACGTCCGGTGCCAGGCGGTGCGTACCTGGTATGGAATCCCGGCTCTGGCGTTAAGGGTCGGCCCAATGGCTGATTTCCTCGTGCGCTGGAACTCTGATATCACCCGCTCAACGGGTGGAATGTTTCGGCCTCGGAGCCTAATCATCTATATAGCTATAGGTTGGCCTCACGGGCGTTTCTCTAGTGGAACGCAGCGCTAGGCAAATTCTTCGGCGTGTTGCGCACCTGTCATGACTACTAAAGGTTTACCCCTGTGTACTCTGCGTAATCGTCAGATTGGAATGGGCGGCTAGCGCCCATCACGAAAAGGAGGCTGGCTATGCGCCAGCCCTTATCGGGGGGATACATGAGAAAGTCATGGGGCGTCGCTATCGGCGCCGCCGCGGTCGCGCTGACCGCACTCGCGCCGGGCGTGGCACTGGCCGCCCCTGCCCAGCCGACGCCGCCGGCGTCGCCTAATGGTGACACGAGCACAACGTTCGTTGTCGGGCCCAGCGGGGTACTCCAGGTCAGCGCGCCGATCAGTGTCGACCTGACCACCGACCCGACCACCGGCGTCCTCACGCCCGTCCTTCCGGGCGCCACGATCACCGCCAACCTGGGCACGGTGACGGTCACGGACCTGCGGTCCCTGACGGGCGCAACCTGGACCGCGCAGGTGTCTTCGACCGATTTCACTACTCCCGGTGGGAGTACGAATGAGACAATCCCGGCCTCCGATGTCGGCTACGACCCGGGTACGCTCACCACACTTTTCGGGACGGTCACCCTTGCCGGGACTCCAATCCTCGCCACCAGCACCACCAATCCCACCGGCCCCGGCCTGTCCGACACGCCGGCGACGGTCGTCTCCGCCACCGGTATCGACGGTGACAATCAGGCCAGCTGGAACCCCGTGATCACGGTCGAAGTGCCCGGCACGGCGGTCGCCGGCACGTACACCGGCACGATCACCCACTCGATGCTGCCCGTGCCCTCAACCTAGCCGACCGCAAGTCCTGAAGCGGCCGACCGCCGCCCCGGGCCGAACACGCGGGCGGGCGGCTCCGGCCTACCCCGAGAACTAAGGAGAAGCTGTGCGCCGCCTGCTTAGCATGTTCGCAGCAACGGCCGTTGCCGGGATCATCATCCCGGCTGCGGTCGGCGGTGCCGTGGCGAACGCCATCGTCGCGCCGCCAAGTTTCGGCACGCGCCTGGTCGACGTCCCGGTGTCCGAGGCCCACAACCCGCGGGCCCTGCAGGCCATCATCGACGACCTAAGGCCAGGGACGGTCATCCGTCGCCGGATCCTGATCGCGAATAATGAGCCCCAGACATCGCACTTCGCGGTCTACCCAGATGGCGCCCGGATCAGGAACGGGTCGTTCACCGGCGACGCCGGGGAGACCCGCAATGAGTTAACCACCTGGATCAGCATCCAGCATGGCCGCGTCACTCTGGGCCCGGACAAGACTGTCATGGACCTGGTCACGATCCGGGTGCCGCGGGTGGCCACCCGCGGCGAGCACTACGGCGTGATCTGGGTTCAGCAGTCGGCGCGCGCCAAGGGCGGCCATGGCGTGGCCGTCACCGAGGTCAACCGGGTCGGAATCCCGATCTACCTGGCCGTCAGTCACGGCGCGCTGCCTACCAAATATGCCATCACGGCGATAGCCGGGCACCGGTCACCGCAGGGGCAGCCGGTCCTCACCGCCCGCATCAGCAATACCGGCGGTCGCGCGGTCAACCTGTCCGGCACCGTCAGCCTGACAAACGGTCCCGGTGGCACCAGTGGCGGACCGTTCCCTTCGCGGACGGTCGTTACCCTGGCCCCTGGCCAGTCCGGCACCCTGATCTTCCTGGCCGGAAAGCGGCTGCCAGACGGGCCGTGGCTGGCCACGGTCACCGCGGTGAGCGGGCTCAATAAGGTGACCGCATCGGCCACCGTCGACTTCTCCGGACACGTGCCTGGCCGGCCGTGGATCCGCACGTCAGCCATGATTGGCGTCGGTGGCATCGGCATCGCGGGGCTCATCATGTTCACACGGCGGCGCGGGTTGCTGGCAGGCCGGGGCCGCCGCCAACTCGCCTGAGCAATGCGGTCGCTAGACCTGCTGCGCCCGCATCGACGCAGCAGGCCAGCGAACGGCGTCACCGATCGTGGGCGGCGGCCCGGGAGCGCTGCAGGAACAGGGCCTTGCGCGCCGCTTTGGCAACCGTCTTGACGGGGTGGTGGGTGCCGATCGCGTCCAGCACGGACTCGGCTGACGGCGCAGGCGACCGGCCGATCTCGGCGGCCAGCCCCGCCTGGCGGTCGTCGTCTCCGGCCAGCGCCAGAGTCTCTAGCATCCCTGCTGGCTCAGTCGTGACGAGCCGGTAGTACAGCACCTGCGCGAAGCTGTCCGGGTCGTGCGGATCGTACAGCGCAGAAACGTCGAGCATCCCGTTGTCGGCGAGCCAGCATTGCGCGAAGCCACGCGACGCCGGGTTCTCGGCGAGCTGCCGTACCTGCGGTGCGGCCAGGTCGGGCCCGAGGTCGGTGAGCATCGCCAGCGCGAGGTACTGCTGCGCCGGCTCGGCCAGCTCCGTCACGGCTGCGGCCAGCTCGGCGGCAGCCTGCTCAGCGGTGCGGCGGTCGAGCCAGGCATCGATCTCAGCGGTCAGCGCACCGGAGTCCGCCGCATCTAGGCCGGCCACCAGCTCGGCGGCGGTGGCCCTCGCGAGCAGGCCGGACACCGGGACGTCATACCCGAGTGCGGGCAGCCGCTTCTGCATGGCGGCTACGCCGGCCGGGGTGAGCTCGACATCACCGCCTGCCCGGAGCGGGTGTCCCACCTCGGGTTCCCGCTCGGCCATGCCGCTGCGGCGCAGCACGCCGGCCAGCTGGAGCGCGTCCGCGATTCTGGCCACGTCCCAGCCGATCCGCCCGGCAACGTGCTCGTCAGCGAGCCGGTCGAAAACAAACGTGGCGTGCACCGCGTCGGTGGCTATTTCGGCCAGCTTCACGATAGGCACCGGCTGCCGGGCTGCGTAGGGCGTAACGAGCAGGTGCAGCACGATGCTGTCCAGCAGCTGGTCGACGTCCGGCCAGTCCATCCAGGATCCGGGAACGCGCTGGGCAGTCAGCGGCCCGGCAGCCAGCAGCGCATCCAGGACCCGGTCGAACTCCGCGGCCAGATTCCCGGCGAGGGCCAGGCCCCGCTTGGTCGCGAGCACCTTGCCGTGCCGGACGCGCAGTATGCCGGCCTTCTTTGCCCAGGTGAAGATCAGATGCAGCACGGGCAGCTCGGCCGAGCTGCGCGTCCTGAAAATGCGGTTGCCGATGCGCTCGTCCAGCACGTCGCCGGTACCGAGCAGGGGGACCAGGGATCGGGCGTCGGCCAGGGTGAGGTTCCCCCGCTGTGTCAGCCCGCGACCGGTACCGGCGAACCTGGCCAGCTCTGCGAACATCATCAGGACCGGGGCAGCCGCCTCGGACGCCTGGACCGCCTCTGGTGGCGGCAGTGGCACCGGAGGCAGCGCCATCGAGTACGGCGCGCTCCCGTCCGCGGCGCCGCCGGTACCGAAGGCGGTGTCGGGCAGGATCGCCTTCCGCTCCTCGTAGCTAAGGGAGTTGAATCTGGTCATCCAGTCCTCCAGCTGCGCCGGATCGCTGGGGTCGGCCCCGGCCGCGACCGCGGCCGAGAAGATGGATTTGGCCATGCCGAAGTTGGCCGGGTCACTCATCGCCGTGAGGAACTCGTCGGCCGCCCCGGTAGCGGCGGCACGCAGCCGCGCCGGAGACGCCGATCCCGACGCTAGGAGACCCTCAGCCGCCAGGTAGTCGGTGAAAGCGGCGATACTGCCAGGGATGGACACGCTGTCCGCCGCCGACACGCTGAGCTTGCGCGGGCACCAGCTGAGCAGGAACTCAGCAACGTCGCCGGTGGTCCAGCGGCCGAGGTGACCGTCACCGTAACCGAACTTCCAGTCCAGCGCGATGCCTGCGTCGACGGCGGCATCATGCGCCGCCGCTTCATCGAGCCTGGGCTGCGTCCTCAGCCATCCGCCGAATCCGTCCAGGAGCTGGCTCCGGACCCGGCCGAATCCAGCCTCGTCGTCCTGGTCGAGTTCCAGCTGCACTGGTCAAGCATTCCACGCGAGCGGCGCGCGGGCGCCGGATCTGCCGCCAGCCGGATAACAACGGTGATAGGAGCGGGAACGAGGCCGTTCCGCCCTCGGCCGCCGTCGCGCGCACACCGCCACTGACTTCGACGATGCGCGATCCGTCAGAGCGGGGTATTGCCTGTCCCGTCCACGTGGCATGCCGGTAGGAGGCACCCTGTGCGCCTAGCATCGCAGTGTGACGTTCGAGCGGATCACGACTAACCCTGATGTCTTGGGTGGCCTGCCGTGTATCAGGGGCTTGCGATTCCCCGTGGCTACGGTGGTCGCGATGGTCGCCGATGGGATGACGGTCGAGCAGATTCTGGCAGAGCATCCTGATCTGACGCGCGAGGACGTCAGGGAGGCCCTGCTCTACGCTGCCGAGGCAGTGCGGGAGCGGGAGCTGCCGCTTCGG
The DNA here is from genome assembly GCA_963719765.1 of uncultured Actinomycetota bacterium. Taxonomy (GTDB): domain Bacteria; phylum Actinomycetota; class Actinomycetes; order Streptosporangiales; family Streptosporangiaceae; genus JAJYUU01. Next base: position 1,576,154 of record CAVRCW010000003.1, on the reverse strand, counting down.
CACTCGGCGGGAAGTTCTTGATCGACAACAACCTCTCGCCTCAGGTTGCCGGGCTTAGCCGAGGGCCAGCCTGGTCAGCCCGTACTCGGCGAGCACCGCTGAGTCGGTAGCAGACAACGGGACCCTGCCGGTCAGCCTGGCGACCAGACCCGTGCGGTCACATTCCAGCCTGGCGCACAGTGCCTGCGCCGTGCTCGCGCCGCCGGGAACCAGCAAGTCAATGAGCACGACCGTGGCCTCGCTCGTGAGCCACGGCTGACGGTCAAGCCCGGCCGCCAGGTCCAGCCCGTGCACCCCGAGCTCGACAACGCGGGTCACGGCGAACTCCGACAGCAGCATCGGGTCGCCGTGGCGGGTGCGCACTAGCTGGTCGGCCGGGCCCGCCGCCAGGATCGCGAGGGTCCGCTCCGTGGCGGCCGTCAGCTCGGCGCGGATCGCCGCGACCGTGCCGAGCCGGGCGGCGAGGGCAGCGGCGACATCTATCCGGTCGGCGTTGACGGTGGCCGAGAACCGCTCGTCCGGCCGGTAGTAACCGGCTGCGGTCACCACGTCGCCGTGCGCGCGCCCGGCGGCCTCGATCGCCGGCCTGACCCTGTCAGTTGCGATGATCACGTGGCATAGCAGGCCGGCGATCGTCCACGGCGGGCACGGGCTCGGCCTGCCAAGGTCGGCGTCGGTCAGCCCCGCGACTACGGCGCAGAGCGCCGACGCCTCGGCGCGGAACGCATCAGCTGTCGCGTCAAGAGTCATGCCGACCACGAGCACGTTCCGCTAATCGCGCAGATGGCCGGCGACGCATCGTCGAATAGAATGCCAAACAATCCGTTGCCCATAAAATCCCGTAATGTCCTACTCATCGCCCCTGGTAACGGAGTATAAGGTCCTGGCGGTGGCGGGTCCGTGTCGGACTGTGGCCCAGGCAGATGACACTATCTGCTGGTGAGGCTGTCCCGACGACGGCCGCCGGAGGCGGCCCAGCAGAGCCCTCCGCCGGCTGCCGTTGGGCACTCGGCCGGGCTGGCGGCCGCCGTCCTGGTGGAGGACCGGCTTGAGCCGCGAGTCCGGCTGCCCGCCGACATCATCCGGTGCGTTACTGCCTGTATCGAGATCGGGCTGCTCGTCGGCCTGGCGCTGCTTGCCAAGGCAACGGCGTCCGGCGTCGAGTTCGACCTAGTCCACGCCAGCCGCAAGCTCGCCACCGGGATTACCACGCCGCTGTTCTTTCTCGCGTCTGTGGCGTTGCTGGTGCTGCCGCTCGTCCTGGCCGTCCGCCTAGTCATCCGCGGCCAGCTCCGCCGGCTGGCGGAAGCTGCCGTCATCGGGCTGATCGCCGCCGGGATAGCGCTCGGCTGCGACTGGCTCCTGCATCTGTCCCTCATGGCGGAGCTGTCGCGTGCGCTGGCCACGCAGCGCGGGCGTGGGGTGGGATCACCACTGGATGCCTACCTTGCCGGGCTGGTGGCCTACATCACGGTGATCGGGCTGTCCGGCCGAGCGCGCTGGCGGACCGCGTTCTTGCTGGCCATCGGCTTCTACTGCCTCGCCAGCGTGGCCTCCTCGAACGGCTCGACCACGGTCCTGGCGCTGCTGATAACCCTGCTGGTGGGGCAGGCGGCCGGTGCCGGGCTGCGGTATGCGGTGGGCACGACGTCGGAGCGCCCGACCGCCGAGCAGATCGCCGCCGCCCTCAGTACGGCGGCCGGGCCGGTGACGGAGATCCGGCGGATTCCCGATCCCACTACCGACAACCGTAGGTATGCGGCGCTGCGGCGGGACGGCGGAATGCTGGACGTGACCGTGTTCGACCGCGACCAGCAGGCCGCCGATGCCGTTTACCGGATCTACCGCGGACTGCGGTTGCGCAGTCAGGTGTCGCGAGCCACGCCGCTCACGGTGGAGCGCGCGATCGAGCGCCGGGCCCTGCTGACCTACGCGGTGGAGGACGCGGGGGTCGCAACGCCGCGGCTGCGTGCGCTGCTGCGCGTCGGGCCCGAGGCGGCCGTGTTCGCAACCGACCATCATCCGGGCGTCACCCTGGCGGACCTGCCGCAGGCCCCCTCGGACCAGCAACTCGACGATGTCTTTGACGCGGTGCTCAGGCTGCACAAGCACCGGGTCACGCACCGGGCTCTCACCACCGATCACATCATGCTGACCGGCTCGCAGGCCGATGGGGTCATGCTGCTGGATCCGGGCGAGGGTGACGTGGCGGCCAGCGACCTGCAGCTGCGACTGGACCTGGCCCAGCTAACCGCATCACTGGCGCTGCTGGTCGGGCCGGAGCGAGCCGCGGAGGTGGCACGGGCAAAGATTGGCACGCCCGAGGTGGCTAGCCTGGTGCCGCTGCTCCAGCCGGTCGCGCTGCAACGCTCGACGCGAGCGGCGCTGCGGCGACACAAGGACGTGCTGCCCGCGCTGCGCAAGCGGCTGGTCAGCACGCATGACGCTGAGCTGCCACCCGAGCAGCTGGAACGGTTCCGGCCACGCACGGTGCTGACGCTGGTGGCCAGCATCTTCGCCGCATACATCGTGATCGGCCAGTTCGGCCGGGTGAGCTTCGGGCATGTGCTCAAGCACTCGGACTGGCACTGGATCGTCGTGGGGTTCGCACTGTCGGCCGCGACCTACATGGGGGCTACCTGGTCGCTGTCGGGGTTTGTGCTCGAGCGACTCAGCATGTTGCGCACGCTGCTCGCCCAGCTGGCTGGATCATTCGTTACCCTCGTGACGCCTGCCGCCGTCGGCGGCGTCGCGCTCAACCTGCGGTATCTGCGCAAGGCGGGTGTCGAACCGGCCGACGCCGCCGCCAGCGTGGGCGTCTCGCAGGTCATCGCCTTCTCCCTGCACATAGTCCTGCTGGTCATCCTCGCCGCCCTGGCCGGAACCGCACGGCACACGTCGCTGCGGCCGTCCGGCTGGGTCTACATCGCCGTCGGCGTGCTTGCCGCGGCTGTGCTCGTGGTGCTTGCCTTCCCGGCCGGGCGGCGGGCCGCGAGATCACGGGTGGCACCGGCGCTCGGTCAGGTCATACCCCGGCTGCTGGACATATCCCAGAAGCCGGGCAAGCTAGCCGAGGGCAGTGGCGGCGCGTTCCTGCTGACTGCTTCCTACATCCTGTGCCTGGCAGCGTCGGTGCTGGCCGTCGGCGGACACGCCTCGCTGGTCAGCATCGGGGTGGTGTACCTGACCGGCAACGCGATCGGCTCTTTCGTGCCGACTCCCGGCGGCATAGGCGCGGTCGAGGCGGCGCTGACAGCCGGCCTCAAGTTGGCCGGCCTGCCGGGCGCCACCGCCGTCAGCGCGGTGCTGCTGTTCCGCCTGCTGACCTTCTGGCTTCCGGTGCCCGTCGGCTGGGGCGCGCTCAACTACCTGCAGCGGCACAATGCGATCTGAGGCTGCCTGCTGACGCGGGAGGGTAGCCGGGCCCTAGGCGGCTATCGGAGGCGCGCCACGGCGAGCGCGGCGGCTATCAGGACGATGCTCCAGGACATCGACCGCAGGGCCTGCTCGAGCGGTTGCAGCATGCGGGCGCTGTCGAGCGTGATGACGTCCCCGTCCGCGAGCGTGATGCCGCCGGTGACGACCGAAGTACGGCGGCGCAGCATCCGGGCGGGGGTGCTCAGGCTCCGCTGTGCGGCGGACAGGCAGAACGCGCCGCCGGCCGCGAGCACGGATCCGAGTGACACCCTGCCGGTCTGGGCGACGTAAGCGGTGAGAAGCGGGAAGGCACCCCAGGCGGCGGCGAAGCCGGCGTCGGTGTGCACGATCCCGCCGAACAACTCGGCGTTGTAGGCGATGACAAGGAACGGTCCGGCCACCATGAACGGGATAAGGGGCCAGCCGACTCGCAGTACTCCGGCCACGCCCAGGCCGACGGCGCCGGCCAGTCCGACGGCCGCGGTGGCAGTCAGGACGGCGCTGGGTATCCGGGTTCGCAATGGCCGGCCGTGCAGTTCGTCGAGAGCGTGCGCGGCCAGGCCTACCGCAAGGAAGAACGCGATGAGAGTGGCAAGCAGCGCACTGAGCTGCATGTGCGGCGCCAGCGCGGCGCCAATGACGACATAGGACAGATGCCACGCCGTATAGGGCGGGTGCAGTAACGTCCACCAGTCGCGCCAGCCGCCCTGGGCCGCCGCGTAGTAGGCCGGCCGGGACGGCAGCCCGGCCTCCGCTGCGGCGGCCTGCTGGCCAGGCGCGGCGCCCGGCGGCGGCTCAGCCACCCGCCCTGGTTCCCCACATGACCAGCCCGCCACCGAGGCTCATCACCGAGCAGCCGACGTCCGTCATGCCCGCCCGCTGCCATGCCTCGACCGTCCAGCTGACCGGGTACGCGCGGTAGTGGCCGCTGATGCTCGGACCAAGGAACCGGCCTACGTCGTACCACTCCCGACCGCCGGTGATCAGGCCGCCCAGCGGGAGCAGGGTGCTGGTGTAGGCGTGCCACCAGAACCGCCAGAATCTGCTCGGTGGCAGCAGGAACTCCAGGCTCGCGATCGTGCCGCCCGGCCGGACTACCCGAGCCAGCTCGGCCAGCGTCGCTTGCGGGTCGGCGACATACCTGAGCAGGTAGCTGAATGTCAGCCCGTCGAAGGACGCGTCGGGGAACGGCAGCTGCTCGGCCCGGCCGGTCACCAGTGCCACGCGGTCGGAGGCGCCAGCCGCTGCGATGTTGCGCTCGCCCTGCCTGAGCATCTGCTCGGTCAGGTCCACTCCGACGACCCTGGCGCCCAGCCGCCGCGCCAGCTGGAGCGATATGCCCGCGGTGCCCGCGGCTACGTCGAGGATCAGCTTGCCGTCCGACGACGCCATGTGTCCCACCATCGCGCGCCGCCAGCGCCCGTTCTGGCCGAACGAGAGCAGCTCGGCCAGCCTGTCGTAGCGGGCGGGGAGCGGCGCGAACAGTCGCTGCGCGAAGCTGTTCCTGCGATCCGGCGGGGGAACGAGCACGGCGCCTCCTCGGGGTCCGGATTCACCGTACGCCAGGACTTGGTCGTGCGCGCAATAGCAGGCGGGGAACCTAGCGCCGCCCGGTCACACCGAGTCTATGTAAACCGATATAAAAGTTATTATTTCTATTAAATCCTAATGTTTATAGGTATAGAAGCCTTAAGGTCCTTAAGCCCTAAGCGAGCTCGGTCTGAGGGCCCGGAGGACCGAAACGGAAGTGATCACGACAAAGCCTTTGCTATACCAACTCTTTACACTCTCTTGGTTTAACTGTGACTATCGATCACTGTACGTTCACGGCACGTCCCCGCAAGTTCGGTGCTTTAACGATCCGTTGTATGAAAATTCATGGCGATACCTCGCACTGCTTGATCAATCGCGAACACGGTGAGTGACGAGCGGATTGAAGTTCTCTTGAGGCTGCCCTGGCACGAAACATACATCGGTAGAAAAGCATCGAGCATGCATCCAACGGCCAAAAGGAGATCAATGGCACGTCGCTGGAGCATACCCGTTCTGTCCGCAACGCTGGCGTTCGGCTTGGCTCTCTCCATGGGAGTCGCGCAGGCATCGTCAGTGCACGTGAGCCACGTGACTAATGTCCGCCCCGGCGCCGTAGCGCAGGTGCACGCCTTCAAGCCGGGCGGCGTTATGCACTGGGTCGGCGGACGGCACACCTCGGCGCGTGGTGGCCGCAACACCACTGCCGAGAGCACCAACTGGTCCGGATACGCCGTTACGGGCGCGAACGGCGCTTACAACAGCGTGTCGGCCAGCTGGACCGAGCCCACCGCCACCTGCACCAGCACTGGCCGCCGCGGTCGTGGCGGCTCCGACCAGTACGCCGCGTTCTGGGTTGGCCTCGATGGGTATAGCAGCGATTCCGTTGAGCAGACCGGCACGGACTCGGACTGCGATGGCACCACGCCGGACTACTACGGCTGGTATGAGATGTACCCCGCCGACCCGGTGTACTTCACCAACACAGTCAAGCCCGGAGACTCCTTCAGCGCCTCGGTGACCTTCAGCGGGACCGAGACCTACACGCTGGTCCTGAAGGACAACACTCAGGGCTGGACTCAGACGATCACCAAGAACGAGACGGGCCTGGATCGATCGTCGGCCGAGGTGATCACCGAGGCTCCGTCGTCGAGCAGCGGCGTGCTGCCGCTGGCCGACTTCGGCACCGTAAGCTACGGCAGCTCGACCGCCAACGGCACATCGCTCGGCTCGCAGAGCCCGACCGAGATCATCATGATCGACAACAGTGGCGCCGACAAGGACTCCACCAGCGCGATCAGCAGCGGCGGCGGGTTCAGCAACACCTGGATCCGCGCTAGCTAGCCAGACGCCAGTGCGGACGGTCTATTAAATAGGTGGCCCGGCGGCCATGGCCGCCGGGCCACCGAGCGGTTCGTCCGGGCTGGGGGTACCGAGCGCTGTACGCGCTGCTCGATGATCGCCGCGCGGCCCAACTAGGGTATTTCGGCGCGGCTTCCCGACATCCTGACGGTTCCCGTCGGGACAAACAACGCAAACCGCCCGGTTGAGCGACGGCAACCGTCAGGATGTCAGCGCCGGTCTCGATCATGGCAGACATGAGCATCATCGATTCAGGCAGGAAATCGCCATTAGCCGGTATTGTCACCTGAGCTGAGCCGCTCATGCCTGGTCGCGCGGCACGGGAGCGTAATAGCCGATGAGGACGTCCACCAGGACGCCGCCCGGATCCGCGGCGTCATCGTCGCTGAGCCAGGTCATGAGCTCTTGCAGCCTGGCCTTAATCTCCGCGGCTCTGGACGGGCTGACCCTGGCTTCCGAGAAGAACATCGTCGGCCTGCGGTAGGGCTCCGCCTCAGGGACCGCGTCCGGCGCCAGCCGCTTGTCCCTGAATGCCGTGAAGTACTCTTCCCGGAAGCTGTCCAGCAGCGCCCGAATGGCGGCCTCGGACTCGTCCGCGTGCTCGCGCATGAATCCGCCGTCAAACCCAAGATCTCGCTGGCAGGCCTGATACCGCTGCTCGACGATGCCAGACACGAGCCGGGTAGCCGCGACCCTGATCAGGCCCGCCGTCTCAAGCTGCTTCACATGGCGGTATAGCTTGGTCTGCGGCTGGCCGAGGTGAGCAGCCAGCTCTTTCACGGACATCACCGGCAGGTCGCCCTGACTCGCGTCCATCAGTGCGCCCAGGATGGCCATCCTGGTCGGGTCGGCCATGGCCCGCAGGCTGTCAACGTCAGCCACGGTCCTTGTCGCTAGCGGCGCGTCGCCGGCTGGGTGCTGCTCCTCTTCCACTCCTCTATCTTGCCACATGTTCACGGACGTGCCATCATTCATCTAATCATGAATGCTTGCGTCATCGAGAACATTGAGGAGTTGGCAAATGGTTACTCAGGCGTCGCCCGCCGACCTGGACCGGGCCGGCATCCCGGCCGGGCAGCATGTCCCGCTGTGGCGGAACATGCAGTTCCAGACACTCTGGACCGGCCTGGCTGCCTCGTCGCTCGGGGTGAGCGTGGCCGAAGTGGCGTATCCGCTCGTCATCCTCACCCTGACGGGGTCGCCGGCCAGGGCTGGGCTGTTCGCGGCGGTGCTGACGGTCGGCATGCTGGCTGGGGCCCTGCCCGGCGGCCAGCTGGCCGACCGGCATGACCGGCGGACCATCGTCATAGTCGCCGAACTGGTCCGTGCGGTCGTGACCGCGATAGTCGCCATCGGCCTGATTCTCGGCTGGCTGTCACTGCCGCTGCTGCTCGCAGCGGGTGCCGTGCTGGGAGCCGGGCAAGCGATCGCCGGTGCCGCGCGGCTGCCGCTGGTGCGCTCGGTCGTAGCCCCCGAGCAGCTCACATCCGCGCTCGTCCAGGACGAGGTGCGGCAGAACGGTGCTGCGCTGGCCGGCCCGCCGCTGGCCGGCGCGCTTTACGCGATCCGAGCGCTGTCGCACGCGGTCCCATTTCTCTGCACTGCCGCCGCCTTCGTGTTCTCGATGCTGGCGGCGGTCGCGATGAAGGTAATGCCCGGCGGGGCGCAGGAAGCCCCGGCTGGCCTGCCCGCCGATGCCGGGCCCGGCCGTGACCTGCAAACCGGGGAGTCCGACATGCTCGCCGGCTTGCGGGTCCTATGGGCTGCCCCGGTCCTGCGCGCCGCACTGTTCCTGATCACGATCGGCAACACGGTCGGAGTCGGGCTGGACCTTGCGGTAATCGTCATCCTGCGCCAGCAGCACGTCTCCTCGGGCACCATCGGGCTGGCGCTGGGAGCTGGCGCGGCTGGGGGGCTCGCCGGTGCGCCGCTAGTGAAGGTCTTGCACCGGCTGCCGCCGGGCATTCTGCTCCTGGGGACGGGCCTGATGTGGATCCCGGTCTTCGCCCTGCTAGCCGTGCCGTTCGGACCGTGGTGGGTCGCGGGCCTAATGTTCGCCGGCATGCTGACCGTGCCAGCCCTCCGGGTCCTAGTTGACGTGCTCATTTTCCGGCAGACGCCGGACGAGCAGCGGGGCCGGGTCGTCGCCGCGGTGATGATGGTCATCAGCGTCGGCATGCCGCTCGGCATGGCCGGGACCGGCCTGCTGCTGCAGTGGCTGCCCGCACAGACCGCGATGCTGGTGCTAGTAGCCGTGCTGGCGCTGGGCGTCGCATACAGCGCCACAAAGCGCGAGCTCTGGCGGGCGCGCTGGCCGCAGTAGTACCTGACGCGCCAGCACCGCACGCAAGCACGGACCACGGGACCCGGCCACGCCGGGTCCCGCGCCCGCCTGCTGCGGCGGCGAGGAGGGTCAGGACGGCGGCATGGCCTTGTACCGGAAATCGTTGAACAGCCCGACCTGGTCGCACAGGTGCGGGCTCGGCGTCCCGGCGGCGGAGATGAAGGCGCTCTCACCGGGCGGCAGCTCGTCCCGGCCGGTCACCCGGTGCGGGCCGACGTCGACGGCCATCATGAACGTGCTGCGGTTCTGGCTGGCGCTCGTGCCGCAGTGGGTGGTCACGCCGACCGCGAGCGGGTCGAGGATGTCCCAGTTCTGGTCCTGAGCCGGCTCGTAGCCCCACTTCGCGATGTCGGTGGTGCCGAACCCCGGCACATCCTGGCCCAGCTGGGTACCGGTGCCTGACAGGATCGTGATGGCATCGTTCAGGCTCTCGACCAGCAGTTGCTGCCGGTGCACGCCGAAGTACCCGCCCTGGTAGCACAGCGTCCCGCACGGATCGATCCCGCGGGTGTGCGCCAGGATGTGGTACAGCAGGTTGTAGGTACCCATCCCGCCGAGGCCGCCGTAAGTGCCCAGGCCCAGCGACGCGTCGCTGAAGTTCACGGTGCCGGTGTACTGCTCATGCGCGAAGACACCGCCCTCGAATACGTTCCGCTCGTAGGCCTCAAGGAAGTTCATGAAGATGGACATGGCCGGGCTGCCGAGCGTGGCGACCCCGTTCCACTTCTTCAGCGCGGCGATGGCCGCCGCGAGGTCCGGGTGGGTCGCCGGCCTGGTGAGCGGGCTGCCTTCGGCCCGCAGCCGGTTATAGGCAGCAACCAGGTACGGGATGAAGTACGGCGCGGCCGGCCTGGTGTTGTCCTCGTTGTCGATCGTGCCGATAGCGTGCTCGATGCCTTCCAGGTATCCGATTGTGATGTGCCGGCTGGCCCTGACCAGCTGGCTGATCAGCGACGAGCGGAAGATCGTGCCCCAGTACTCGTCGCCCTCGTTCTGCTGGTAGTACGCGGACTGCGACGGCTTGGTGTTCCAGTTGTCCAGGTACCCCTGCGCTGGGTTCACGCTGTGCGGCATGTCCTTGAAGGGAACGAAGCCTTTCCACTGCTCGGTGCCGTTACCAAGCGCGGGCAGTCTGGGGTCGACCTTGCTGAACGACGGCTCGATCGGCACCAGCCCGTCGCCGAAGTACGCGATATTGCCGCGCCTGTCGGCGTACAGGAAGTTGTGCAGCGTCGTGATCAGGCTCATCGAGTGCCGGAACTGGCTGAGGTCGGTGTCGCCGCCGAGCTGGGAGAAGCCGGCCAGCGAGCCGGTCTCACGGTTCCAGGACGCGAACCGGATGGAGAAGGCGATGTGCTCGGCCGGGTCGGTATCGAAGACCGGGCCGTCCTTGGTCCGGTACACGGTGAACGCTTGCGCGGCCTGGCCGGCGACCTGGATCGGCTCGTTAATGGCCTGCATCGGGATCCACCTGCCATCCCAGCGGTAGCTGGGCGGACTGGTCGCGAAGTTGACGGTCTCCACGTAAATGCGCTGGTCCACCGTTTCCTCGCTGGTGGTGGTCCAGGCGATATCGGCGTTGCGGCCGATCAGCACGAATGGCTCGCCGGTGATGGCCATGCCGCCGGCATCGTAACCGGGGCCGCGCAGGTAGACCTCCCAGTCGACGCTTGGCGTGCCGAAGCCCTCCTGCGGGGCTCCCCACAGCAGCGCGTGATGATCGGCTGACCGCCACGGCGCGACCGCGATCGCGTTGCTTCCGCCGTGCGAGAGCACCCGCAGCGAGATGCCGGTCTTGAGGATGGATGCCCGGTCGGCGGCCAGCCTGGACTTGGCGGCCCCGAGCGCGGACGTGCTGATGGCCGAGAGGCTGGCCAGCGTCTTGGCCGTCGCGACGGATGCCGGGGCGCTGACGGCGGCGGTCGTCCGCGGCGTAGCCGCTGCGGCCGGGCCTGAGCCCGGCACCGTGGTCGGCGCGGTCGGGTCATTCAGCCAGCGCGCGTCGTTGAAAATAGCCGTCGCGTCCGACACCGCGTTGACGTCGCCCTTGGCCGTCCGCTCCGCGACCAGGTAGTCAAGGAAGCTCAGGTTCTGCAGTTCACTGCCGCCACCGCCGCCGAATTCCCTGGCCAGGTAATTCCCGACGGCTACCGTGTCCTCCGGCGTCCAGGCCGCGGGCTTGTAGGGCGTGCCCGCGCCAAGGCCAAGAGCCTGCCCGAGCGCGAAGAACTCATAGGGCACCCGGCTGCCGGGGTCGCTGTAGGCATACGCCTCGTAGGCATTGATGCCGGCCGAGAACGCGACGAGCGCGCTGCGGGTCGCGGCCGGCAGCGAGCGGAACTGTGCTACCAGCTCGGCCGGGGTGTAGAAGAACGTCCTGGCCGTCTCGTCCTGGCTAATCTCGCCGGAACCGAAGATGGCCGACAGCGTTCCCTCTACCGACCTGCGGGTCAGTTCCAGCTGTACCAGCCGGTCCTGAGCCTGGGCCCAGCCATCTCCGAACCACATCCCGGCCGTGCTACGTGCGTAGACGCTTGGCACTCCGTACCGGTCGCGCGCGATGACAGCCGCCTGGGTGCCAGCACCGACATGCTGGCCAGCGGGCATGGTCCCGGCCGCATGCGCGGTAGCAGCGGCGGCGGGAACTACAGCGCCGGACGCGGCGAGCAGCGCGGTCACGCCGACCGCTGTCAGCCGTCTGGTCACGCGATTCGAGGACATGCGCCCACCTCCGCTGTCAGCCGCCGTGAGGCTCGCCCGCTACCGCAGGCCGGGCGGCGCAAGGTTAAAATAAGTGCAGTCATTCGGCCCGGTATTGGCGATTTACTCGTACGGCAAAATCAGTGCATGGAACCATATGACGCCTTGCTACACGGAAGTTAACGTGCGGGTAATAGCCGTGTCAACGAGAGATGGGTGTAAGCGCCTAACCAGATAATTCATGTCAGCAAAGGACATCGGGACGTGGCAGGAACCAGCAGAACCGATCGGCTGACCGTGCGCACCGCCGACGGCCGCAGCCTGGAGGCGCTCGTTACCGGACCAGGCGATGGCCTGCCGCTCGTGTTTCATCACGGCACGCCCGGCGGCGTGGCGGTATACCCGCCGATGGCCGCGGCCGCGGCCGCGCATGGTCTTCGGCTGGTGCTGTACGGGCGGCCGGGTTATGGCGACTCGACGCCGCAGCCGGGCCGGATGGTCTGTGACGCGGCTGGCGATGTCGGCGCCGTGCTGGACGAGCTTGGCGCAGTTCGCTTCATCACCGCGGGCTGGTCCGGCGGCGGGCCGCATGCCCTGGCCTGCTCACGGCTGCTGCAGCGCCGGTGCATGGCAGCGGCCTCGCTGGCCGGTCCCGCGCCGTACCCCGTCGCGGGTCTGGACTGGCTGGCAGGCATGGCGCAGGACAACGTCAGCGAGTTCACCGCCGCGATGGCGGGCGCGCCGGAGCTGACGGACTTACTCGACACCTTCGCGCCGGCGCTGCGTGACATGACCGCCGACCAGCTGGCCGAGGCGATGGGCGACCTCGCCTCACCCGCCGACAAGGACGCGTTACGGGGCGAGCTGGCCGAGTATGTCGCGAGCTCATTCCGGGCCGGCCTTCGCAACGGCAGCGCAGGCTGGCGCGACGACGACCTCGCGTTCGTGCGCGACTGGGGGTTCTCCCCGGTGGCGGCGGGCGATGCGGCACCGGTCGCAATCTGGCAAGGCGACCAGGACCATATGGTGCCGCTCGCCCATGGCGAGTGGCTGGCCAGGCACATTCCGGCGGCCCGGCCGCACCTGATGGCCGGTACCGGCCATCTGTCGATGCCGTTCGATCGCATTATCGACGACCTGCTTGAACTGGCCGGAGCGCACTAGCGGCATCTCCACCTGCGGCGGTCGGGGCTATGAGTGCGAATGGCGTCCTGCCAGCTCAGGGTGGCTACGCGGGGAGATCCGCGCGGATCCGGGTATCCACGGCCAGGCTCTGCACCCCGGCAGGACTGGCGATGCCGTCGGCTGCTAGCACCGTCGCTATCTGGGTGCGCGAGTCCAGTCCCAGCCTGGCCAGGATCTGGGCGATATGGAACTCCACGGTCTTGACGCTGATGTAGAGCTCGGCTGCGATCGCCCGGTTGGATTTGCCCTTGGCTGCTGCCCGTGCAACCGAAAGCTGCCTCGGGGTCAGCGGAGGCCGGGCCGCGCCCGTGACAGCCTCCGGATCGGCGAAGAGCTCGCTGTTGCAGCGCAATACATACGGCTGGGCATCCATCCCGGCGAACAGCGTTCGCGCCGCGCCGATCTCCCGCGCCGCGGACCGCCGCTGGCCAAGGCGCCGCAGCATTCGGCCGCGCTCCAGCCTGGTGAGTGCTTCCTCCAGCGGCATGCCCAGGCCGTTCAAATGATCCATGCTGGCGTCGAGCGCGGCGAGAGCGTGTTCCGGGCAGTTCCGCGTGGCCTCGATGATGCCCCTAGCCCGGCACGCCGCAGCCATGGCGGACCGGCGGCCGCAGGCCTGAGCGCGCTCCTCGTACCAGCGCAGGACAATGCTGGCCTGCTCGTGCCTGCCGGTGCGAGCCAGTGCCTGAGCGCACGCCGCTAGGAAGGTGAGCTTTCCTGGCTCGAGCTGACTCAGCGAGCCAAGCTCAGACGCCGAGCGCCCGACGGCAGCCAGGATGCCTTCGGTGTCATCGCGAGCAACCGCGATGGCTACCCGCGCGTCGGCCAGCGCGATGGTGCCGGCCCTGCCTCGTGCTGGTAACTGCCGTGCGGCCGCCTCGGCATGACTAGTCGCCGTCAGCCAGTTGCCGCGGCCCGCGGCGACATACACCGCCGCCAGGTGAGCCCAGGCGAGCAGCCAGCCCTGATCGAGATCATCGACCAGGGTCACAAGTCGCTCGCCCTCCGCGGCAGCCAGGTCCCACTCTCCGCAGCGGTACAGCGCGTGCACTCGCAGCAGCGCGGCCTCCAGCCGATGGGTCATCGGCATGCTGGCGTTACCGTCGGCCACGACAGCTGCGTCCAGGTGACGTAACGCGGCCCGTACCTCATCGGCAAACAGCAGGACGCCACCCATCGCGGCTTCAAGCAGCGCACGGCCGGGCCCGTCTTCGTGCTGACGTAGCTCGGCGTCCAGTAACGCCCTGGCCCGGCCGGCCTGCCCGCAGGCGGCCAGGGCGCCGGCGCGTACCGTGCCGGGGCAGGCGCGGCTGAATCCGGAGGCGGCGACGTCGGCGGAGCGCTCCGCCCAGGCCGCGGCGTCGTCCACCCGGTCCTGGCCGATCAGCATCAGCGCAAGCTGGCAAGCCGCCCTGGATGCGCTTTCCCGCGTTTGCTCCTGGCCGGCTGACGTCTCGGTCCGCAGCGCGGCCCAGGCATCAGTAATCCACCGCTCAGCTGTCACGTAGTCACCGGCAGCCATAGCCAGCCGCCCGAGCAGCAGGCTGCGCAGAGCCGATGGCATCAGCTTGCGAACCTCGTCGGCGTATGCACGCGCCCGTGCCGCATCCCCCAGGTCGATCAGCATCTCGACGGCTGTCAGCAGGTACTGGCCGGCGTCGGGTCCACGGCTGGCGGCCCGGGCGGCCATCAGCAGGTGCTCGGCTGCGTCGGCGAGTTGGCTGGCTGACTGCTCGGCGGCCGCCTGGCTGGCCAGATCCGCCGCCAGCTGCGGGTCTGAGCCACGGCAGCCCGCCGTGCGGTGCGCGAGCGCGGCGCAGCCGCTGGTAAGGTCCGCGGCCAGCCGGTGCAGTGCTGCCCGTCGGCTGACGCCAACGTCGCGGTATATCGCAGTCCGGATCAGCACATGCGGGAATGCGCATCGCCGCTGCCCGGTCGTCTCCGGCTCGCTGAGCAGGCGCTGCTCAATGGCCTCCTGCCAGGCGGGCAGCGGATCGGCAAGCCCGGCAAGCGCCGCAGCGTCCGCCAGTTCGCAGTCAGTGCCGAGCACGGCGGCAGCAACCACGAGCCGCTCGGTCTCCAGCGCGCAGGCAGCAAGCCTGGACAGCACGAGCGTCTCGAGCGAGCGCGGCGCGGCCAGTCTGATATCTGGCGTCCGCAGCAGCTCTCCTGGCAGGTCGTGCAGGAGTTCCCTGACGTGCAACGGATTGCCCGCGGTGTGGTCGCGCAGCCGCCGTGCGGCCCGGCCTGGCAGCCTGCCTGCGCCGGCCAGCTCTGCCAACGCGGCGACCTCCGTGGGGTCCAGGCCGTCGAGATCCAGCCGCGCGCCATGCTCGTCGGCCGTCTTGGTGATGCCCGCTGGCAGCCGGAGCAGGTCGTCGGAGCGGACTGCGATTAGGTACAGCACGGGGTCGGCGTTCAGCCTGCGCACGGCGAAGCTGAGCGATTTGAGCGAGAGCTCGTCGCCCCACTGCGCATCGTCGATGACGATGAGGAGCGGGTGCGCAGACGCGAGTTCATGCACGAGGGCCAGCAGGGCCGATCCGGCCCGCAGCGGGTCCCCGCGGCCGCTCGCCAGTACCGTGGCCATGTCTGCCGCGGTCGCGGAGCCTGAGCGCGCCAGCTGGCCAAGAAGCCCGCCGGGCATGGCCGCTTCCTCCGGATCGCCGGAGGCTAACACCGCCGTGGCCCGCAGGGTCCAGCCCGACATGGCCTGCCTGATCACCGCGGTCTTGCCGATGCCAGCGGGCCCGGCCAGCAGGACGGCGCGCCCCTGCCCGCCCGCTGCCAGCGCAAACTGGCGGTTCAGCTCGGATAACTCGGTGGTCCGACCCACAAATGGCTCGTGCACAGCCCCGTCCCTCCCCCTCAGCTCCCTGGGGCACTAGTCCCTGCGAAGCCGGCCTTACGGCGCGCTCATGCCGAAAGTAACCCGGCGCGGGCCATTTCGCCATCGTGGTTATGCCCTAGTTCTAAGCGCCGGCTGGGCCTGTCGGGGTGGCCCGCGTATTCTGCTCGCGGAGCGGGGCAACGTGGGAGCCCCTTATGACCGAGATCCTGATCAGCCTCGCCCGCGGGCCAGATGAGCAGCCAGTCGGCTGGCTCAGGACCGGTTCTGGCGAGGTACGTGCCTTCACCGGCTGGTTGCGGCTGATTCGCGCGCTGGAGGATGAGCTGCAGCGGGCGCCGCGGGCGCCCAACTCCGGCTCGCCGCCCGACCCTAGTCTGCGCGACTAGGGGCAATCCCTAGTATCCGGGGCCGGGCCCGGCAATGCACCATGCGGCTGAGCGCAGGGCCAGCACGGGCCGGCTCGCTACCCCGTGACTGGCCACGAGCGCGCAACGGCGATTTCACGGGAGGACACATGACACAGCCGACAGCGAACGCGCCGGGCGCTCTGGGCGCTCCTGGCAGTCAGGTGCAGAGCGCGCAGGGGGAGGACAGGTCGGATTATCAGGCGGTCGGACCCTGGACCGGTGACAGCTTCGGGTTTGCCAAGGCGACCGAGGGGCTGGGCTGGATAGGCCAGACGTTCGCCGCGAACTGGGCCGCGCTAAAGGCTGCCGGGATTCGCCGCGGCGCTTACCACTTCTTCCATCCCGAACTGAACGCAGTGGCCCAGGCTCATTTCTTCCTCTCTGTTGTGCAAGCCAACGGCCTGGAGCCGGGCGACATGCTCGTGGTCGATTCCGAAACATTCCCTGGATCGGGCGGTGTCCTGACGTCAGGCAGCCCGGGCAGCGGTATGGGTCCGGACCTGGCGTTTGCCACGACGCTTGACAGCTCGGTGTCGGTCGGATCCGCGACGAGGACGTTCCTGGAGACCTTGCACAACGTTGCGCACCCGCACAATCCGCGGATCGTCTACACGTACCTGGATGCCCTGCAGTACCTGGGCGACTGTCACAAGTACCAGCTATGGATCGCTCACCCGGGCAGCATCGCACCTACCAACGCCCAGGTGGCGCCGTGGGAGACGTGGCAGTTCTGGCAGTGGGGGTCCGAGGGAGCGGGCGGCGGTCTGCAGGATGCCTTCAACGGGACCGTGCCTGCTCTGCACGCGTGGATCGACGGGTACCTGAACCCTGGCGCAGTGCTGCAATCAGACCAAACCGCTCCTTAGTAAGGGGAGGCGATCTGGATGGACAATGCCACGCAGCTAGCGGCGGCCGGGGCGCTCTCGCCAGGCTGGAAATCGCTGGCAGTGCTGAGCGGTCTCGGCTTGCTCGCTGTCCTCTATGTAGCGACGGCAGTCACAAGCGGCGGGAAATGGGACCCGCGCGAATTATTTAAGGGCGCCGACGGCCGACTCAGCACCTCGAAGTTCCAGTGGCTTCTGTGGATCGTGGTTGTCGCCTATGCCTACACCGTGCTGTGGGTCTTGCGGGCGGAGCAGGGCAACTACGCGGCGATCAGCGAGGTGCCCGTTAACCTTCTGACGGTTCTCGGCTTCAGTACCGGCACCGCTGCCGCGGCGAAAGGCATCACCAGCGGCTACGTTCAGACCAGCCGGGTGGCGAAGAATAATGTGACTGCAGGCGGGATCCTGTCGGACGACAGTGGCGCCCCCGAGCTGGCGAAGATCCAGGTCATGGGGTTTACCCTGATCGCGCTAATTATCTTTCTCGTCACGCTCGCCCACCAGATCGCCAGCAATCCGGTCATCTCTAGCTTGCCGAACCTAGATTCATCCCTGCTGGTTCTGATGGGGATCAGTAGCGGTGGTTACCTCGGCAAGAAACTAGTTACCTTCTCACCACCGGCCCTGTATGCGGCGATCCCGCCCACGGCGCCAGCCGGCACTACTGTCACGCTGACGGGCGCCAGCCTGGGACCGGCGCCGGGCGGAGCGCTGCAACTGAACGGTACTGCGATCCCGTTCACCAGCTGGTCAGCCAGCGCCATCGAGTTCACGGTGCCCGATGCTGACCCGACAAGCGCGGGCGCTGCGTGGCCGCCGCCGGATGCCGTGCAGCTCGTCGCGGCGCTGCGAGGGGAGACCAGCAACTTCGTTGACCTCACGGTCACGCAGTGATCGCGGCGTTCCCGGTCCCGTACCGGCTAGCAAAATCAACCTCCGGTTCCAGCCCAGCGCCCCGATCCAGCGGCGCCACACGCCAAGGAGCATTGCAGTGGCCAATCAGTGGCTCTACGCCCGTGACCAGATAACGATCAATTCCGGCCTGGCTGGCATAGTGGCGGGGCAGGCTCAGCTGTCAGCCACATCCGGCGGCCTGAGTACCGGTGATACCGTCGTATTCGCCGCCAGGCAGTGCACGCAGGACCCGACGTTCGTATGGGATGGCAGCTACTTCCCCGCATCCGGGCCGATAGTACCGCTGCCATTCAATGTCGTGGTTATCGCGGACAGCTATCTGACCGGCAGCGGCTCCGGACCAGGCGGGATCAACCTGAGTGGCGCGACCGGACTCGCCGGCCAGACTGGCGCTGCCGGCCGCGACGGGTCCGCTGGAATCCCGGCGACACCGGGCGGGCCCGGCGCCCCTGGCGGGCTTGGTGGTGCGGGCGCCGCGCCAGTTGGCACTATCACGATTATCGCGGGAACCCTTGATCCGGTCCCGCTGACCGCGACGGGCGGCGTCGGCGGGCCGGGAGGCGCCGGAGGTAAGGGCGGCGCGCCCGCTCCACCCATGAGGATCAACAGTCCAACCAACCCGAAGTATTCTCCCGGCGCCCCTGGCGGCGCGGGCGGCAACGGCGGCAACGGCGGCCAAGGTGCGACGGGCGGGACCATTGCTGTTCAGTACGTAACAGCCGGACCAGGCGGGACACCGCAGGTAGCGGCGGCCGCGGTGGCCGGCGGAGCAGGCGGGGCCGCCGGAGCGGGCGGAGCGGGCGGAGGCGTGTTCCTCGAGAAAGCGGCACCAGCTGGGTCACCAGGAGTGGCCGGTCCGGCCGGCGCAGGCGGTCATCAGACGGTGTCGGAGGTCACCGAGTCCGAGTACTGGGCCGCCGCGATGGCGATACTCACGCCAGCCAACCTCCAGGCCTGGGTCAGCTACCGGCTAACCGTGGGCACGTACTTCTACCGAACCTTCGACGCTTCCGATCCGGCTCACTCCGGCGACCTGCTTACCGCATACAACGAATTCCTTGCGGTGCAGTCCCTAGGTGTGGCAGCCACGGCAGCGCAGACGGCTCAGGCAACCCAGCTCGCGAGCTGGGTCGACAACAACCTCAATGCCCTCGGGCTTCCCTATGACATCTGGGTCAAGCCAGACTTCGACTCCTTCGAGCAGGTCTACGTCGGGTATCTGCCGACCCTCCAGGAAGATCTCGATGAGGTCAACGCGCTGGTCACGAATGCGAACACCGACAGCAGCGTCAAGCCTGTGCTGTCCGCGATGCTTGCCGACGCGACTAACGAGCAGGCCGCACTGCAGGCCGACCTCGCCGCGGCGAATCAGGTCGTGACCGATGACCAAGGCCTGCTAGGCGGACTCAATCAGCAGATGACAGCGTTGAATGTCCAGATCGGTGACATGCAGCAGCAGCTGAACGAGGACCAATACGAGTTCACGCAAACCGAAGGCTGGACAATGGGGGCGGCTGTCGTGCAGGCGGCGTTCAGCTTGCTGCCCGCCGTCGGACCAGTACTCGGGCTGGCGGGCGTCGTCATACCTAGCTGGTCGACGCTTGACCCGTCCTCGACCAGCAGTCAGGGCATGTCTGGCAAGGGCCAGCAGAGCCCGCTTCAGGCCGCAGCAGGTGGTCTCAGCGCCCTGGTCGGCAAGTCGTCTCAGGTTGTCGGCCTGTTCCAGACCCTGACCGAGAACACTGACACCGCGATCACCAACGACCAGCAGGCCATTCAGCAGCTGACCGCGCAGGTGCTCAACCTGAAGTTCCAGATCCTCAGGCAGCAGGACCAGCTGACCGAGGCCCAGATGAACGCCGCCGCCGTCCAGGCGCATATCAACGCCTGCATCGCAGACGTGAACGCCATAACTGCGGCGAATAACGCCGTGACCAGTGGCATGGCCGAGATCGCTAGTCTGGTCGGCCAGCTGATGGCCACGATCGCACGGATGAGCGAGTACGTGCTGAAGTACGTCTTCCTGGCCGCCAGGGCACTGGACATCTTCTCCTTCGACGACGGCGTTGTGGTCGCACCAGCGGGCGCCGCGGCTCAGCCCATGTGCAACGTCTACCAGCTCGCCATGGATTTCGGCGTCGTCGCGCCGGACACGCTGGCGGACGCGCTGCTGGAGCTGCAGCAGGGCTCGGCCACTGCCGCGATCAACCTAACGGCCACCTTGGCCGAGAACTGGTCGCAGACCACGCAGTGGATGACATACAACGACCAGGGCACAGCCCTAGCGCAGGCCCTCAGTCCCGGCAGTTTCTGGGTGGCGGTCACCGATCCGGCCGTGGTCAGCACCCTGGCCACGACCGGTAGTACCTCCTTCCAGATCACCCTGGCGGACCTGCCTGCTAACAGCTACGAGCTGAAGATCACGCAGATGTGGGTGAACCTGCTCGGCGCCACGGCCACCGTTCCCAGCCTCAGCGGGACGCTCACACATGCCGGGTACGCACAGGCGCTGCGCTCCGACGGGGCAACATTGCTACTGGGTTCTCAGCCGATGACCAGCTTCGCCTCGGTCGGCCTGGCCAGTGGGGCGGTGCCACCCGACGTCTCCCCGGTCGTGCCGCCGCCGGCGGCCACCGCCGCCGCGACTGTGCCCGCCACTACCACCACCAGTACGACCACGGCCACGACCGACGCGAGCCTGCCGACGTTCTACGGCCGGAGCCCGGCGACGACGTGGACGTTCGCGCTCGACGACGCGACCTCGGCCGATCTCACCGGACTCACTCAGGTCCAGGTCGGCATCGAGTTCCTCGCCGTCGCCGGCTGACGGGATGACAGTCAGGTCGCGCGCTCGACCAGCAGCTTGAGACGACGAGAGTGGCGCGTACCTGCCCCGCCTGCGGCAGCGAGAAGAACTACCAGGATCGGCGGGCCTGAGCCGCAACGGTCGCGCCGCTGGCACCGTGGCAGACTGCTGCGCATGACCTACGTGCCTGCAGCGGACCGTTATGAGCAGATCCCGTACCGGCGGTGCGGGCGCAGCGGACTCAAGCTGCCAGAGATCTCGCTTGGCCTGTGGCAGAACTTCGGCTCGGACCGGCCGACGGACCTGCAGCGGGCGATCATCCTGCGCGCGTTCGACCTCGGCGTCACGCACTTTGACCTGGCGAACAACTACGGTGGCAACGTCCTGCTCACCTCCGATGATCCGCTCGGAAGACTCGAGTCCGGCCCGCCGTACGGCAGCGCGGAGACCAATTTCGGCCAGATCTTGCGCACCGACCTGGGCCGCTACCGGGACGAGCTCGTCATCTCGACCAAGGCGGGCTATGACATGTGGCCAGGCCCCTACGGCGAGTGGGGGTCCCGCAAGTACTTGCTGGCCAGCCTGGATCAGTCGCTGGCCAGGATGGGCCTTGAGTACGTCGACATCTTCTACAGCCACCGGTTTGACCCGGACACGCCGCTGGAGGAGACGATGGGCGCGCTGCACACCGCGGTCACGTCCGGCAGGGCGCTGTACGCCGGGATCTCCTCGTACTCGGCGGAACGCACCGCCGAGGCGGCGGCAATCTTGCGCGCGATGGGTACCCCGCTGCTGATCCACCAGCCGTCTTACTCGATGCTGAACCGCTGGATCGAGGACGGCCTGCTGGATGTGCTCGGCCGCGAGGGGATCGGATGCATCGCGTTCTCGCCGCTCGCCCAGGGCGTGCTGACCGGCAAGTACCTCGGCGGCGTCCCGGCCGGTTCGCGTGCCAGCCGGGACGGCTCGCTGTCGGCCGATCAGCTAAGCGAGCAGAACCTGGCTCACGTCCGGGCGCTCAACGACATTGCCCTCGCCCGTGGCCAGTCCCTCGCCCAGCTGGCGCTGTCGTGGGTGCTGCGTGATCCGCGGGTAACGTCCGCACTCATCGGCGCGAGCAGCGTGGACCAGCTGGAGGAGAACCTGGCTGCGGCGGGCCGGTCGTCGTTCACCGCCGGGGAGCTCGCCGCCATCGACGAGCAGGCCGTCGAGGCCGGCCTGAACATCTGGGCCGACTCCAGCGCCGACTGACTGGGCTTGACCCAGCCGGGCGTGCATGTGGTCCGCCGCATGCACGCCCGGCCCGCGTGCACACCCTCCGCCAGTATGCACATCGGGTATTCGTTGCTGCCGGTCCGCCAGCTTGGTCAGTTTGCGGGCCGATCGGTCAGAATTGGCAGCGTAATAGTGAACCTGGTCTCGCCTGGCCGGCTGGTCACCGCGGCGTGACCGCCGTGGGCGGCGGTGACGGCCTGCACGATGGCCAGGCCAAGCCCGCTGCTGCCGGCCGCCCTGGACCGCGAGCTGTCGCCCCGGACGAACCGTTCGAAAACGTCGGGCTGAAGCTCGGCCGGAATGCCCGGCCCGTTGTCGGTGACGCTGACCAGCGCCGTGTCGCCGAGTGCTGAAACTGCGACGGTCACGGCGGTCCCCGCCGGGGTGTGCCGCGCTGCGTTGCTCAGCAGGTTGGCCAGGACCTGATGCAGCCGCTGCTCGTCTCCGCGCACCATGACAGGCTCGTCCGGCAGCTCCAGCTGCCAGCGATGACCAGGCGCGGCGACCCGCGCGTCACTGGAGACGTCAATGGCAAGCCTGGTGAGGTCGACAGGCTCGGTGGCCAGCGGCCGGCCGGCGTCGAGCTGCGCGAGCAGCAGCAGCTCGTCCACGAGCATGCTCATCCGCGCGGACTCCGATTCGACCCGGCCGAGCGCGTGCGCGATGTCGGGTGGCAGTACGTCCGGGCCACGCCGGGCCAGCTCGGCGTAGCCGCGGATGGCGGCCAGCGGCGTGCGCAGCTCGTGGCTGGCGTCGGCGGCAAAGCTGCGCAGTCGTGCCTCGCTTGCCTCTCGCCTGGCTAGCGCGGACTCGACGTGCCCGAGCATCCGGTTGAAGGCCGCGCCGACCTGTCCGACCTCGGTGCGCGGGTCGGCGTCTGGCACTCGCTCGGGCAGGCTGACCTCGCCACTGGCCAGCGGCAGCTGCGTCACTCTGGTCGCAGTTGCCGCAACGCGGCGCAGCGGCCGCAGCGAGACGCGCACCCAGGCCGTGCCGATTACGCCGGCGATGATCAGCGCGGCCAGGAACACCGCGATCTCGGCCGCTGCGACCTGGTGCAGCGTGTGGGTGACCGGGCTAAGCGGAAGCCCGGTAACGATCGTCGACCCGTCCTGCATGTGTTCCGCGATCATCTGATAGCTGCCGTAGACCGGCAGGTCCACTGTGACCGGCCGGTCGGTCGGCACATTAGCGATCGCGGCGCGCTCAGCCTCGTTGAGATGGCATGTGTCGGTGCTGCCCGCCAGGTACGGATCGCTGATCGTGCCGTCATGCTTGACCACGGCCGTGAACACGGCAACGGCCTGCCGCTGCGCGCAGTACGACGGCTGGTGGCTGTCGTTGTCGGGCGCACTGCCGCCACCGCCCTGGCCAGGGGGTGGTCCCGGCGGCGAGACGCAACTGCTGTAACGCACGCTGGCGGTTGTGAGCTCCGTGTCGAGCTCGCTGATCAGGACGCTGTGCAGGTGGGTGTAGGTGACGATGCCGACCGTCGCGCAGGCCAGCGCGAGCAGGCCGAGCAGCCCGGCGATCAGGCGGTCCCTGAGCGTCCGCCTCGCCAGCCACCGGCCGGGCCCGGAGAGATGCTGCGCTGGCCCCTGTGCTGTCATGGTCAGGCCGGCGGCTTCAGCACGTACCCGACGCCGCGGACCGTGTGGATCATTGGCTCACGGCCGGTGTCGACCTTCTTGCGCAGGTAGCTGATGTACAGCTCGACGACATGAGCCTGGCCGCCGAAATCGTAATTCCACACCCTGTCGAGTATCTGCGCCTTCGACAGCACCCGGCGCGGGTTGCGCATCATGAAGCGCAGCAGTTCGAACTCGGTCGCGGTCAGCTCGATCAGGTCGCCGCCCCGGCGGACCTCCCTGGCGTCCTCGTCCATGGTCAGGTCGGCGACCGTCAGCTCGGTGCCGTTGCTGGCTCTGGTCATCCCGGCCCGCCGGAGCAGTCCGCGCAGCCGGGCTAGGACCTCCTCCAGGCTGAATGGCTTGGTGACGTAGTCGTCTCCGCCGGCGGTGATGCCGCTGATGCGGTCCTGCACGGAGTCCCTGGCAGTCAGGAACAGCACGCATACGTGCGGCAGCGCGGTACGGACCCGGCGCAGTACCTCGAGCCCGTCGAAGTCGGGCAGCATGATGTCGAGCACGATCGCATCCGGCTGGAACTCGCGCGCGGTGCGCACCGCGCTGCTGCCGTCGGCCGCGGTGCGGATCTCCCAGCCCTCGTACCGCAGCACGCTGGACAGCAGTTCGGCCAGGCTCGGCTCGTCGTCTACGACCAGCACTCGCACCGGGCTTCCGTCCGCGCGCTGGAGGCTCGGTCCTGAGCCGCTCTGGCGGGCCAGTGGCTCTTCCATCACTGTCATCATTTCCTCAGCATCGCTGCCGCGGTTTTGGCTAGCGTCTGCGCTTCTTCTGAGTATCCTCTGAGGTCCTCGCGCCGCAGGTCAGCGGGAGGAAAGCGATAGCGCCAGGGCCGGGCAGAAGGCCACCGCGCGGCGGGCGGCAGGCAGCAGCGGGCCGGGCACGGCCGCCGCCGCGGCTGCGAGCAGCGGATAGCCCCATTCGTCCAGCGCGACGAGCTCGGGCAGCAGTTCTGCGCAGAGCCCGTGACCGCTGCAGGCGATGGGATTGACGCGCAACGTCCTGGTGTCCGGCATGGTCAGCTCCAGTCCTAGTCGGCCGCGGCAGGTGCGGGCAGGAACGGGGTAGTCCGCGTGGCGGTGCATCGGCCGCGGTCGTGCTCGGCGATCTCGGCGGCGAACACCTGAAGGGCGCTGGCCACGAATGCCGCGGTGCCGTCCGGGTGGTGGCAGGCACCGCGGCCGGTCACGAGGCCGGCCCATCGCCGCAGGCTCGCAAGCTCGGGGCGGGCAGAGCCAGGCCTGGCCACGACCGCGAGCGCCGCGGCGATCCTGGGCAGGCCGTTTAGGCACGGCCCGCACTGGCCCGCCGACTCGAGTGCCAGGTAACGCGCCACGCCCGCCGTCTCGACCAGGCCGCAGCGGTCCGCGGGCAGCGCGGCAAGGACCCCGGCGCCGACGAACGCGCCGGCCTGCCGCAGGTCGGCATTGCACAGCCGGAGCCGCCCGGCCGCGGCCGCGGGCAGCCAGCCGCCGTGATAGCCCCCGGCCAGCACCGCCTGCACCCCGTCGTCGAGCGCCAGCAACTGGCCGAGTGGCGTTCCGAGCGCGACCTCAAGGACGCGGCTGGCGCCATCGACCTGGGTGACGGTGCAAAGCGTCGAGCCATGTTCGCCGGCTATGCCCAGACCGCGGAACCAGGCAGCGCCGTGCCGCGCTATCAGCGCCAGGTGGGCCAGGGTCTCGACGTTCTGCACCAGGGTGGGCCGTCCGCCCACGCCGCGCTCGAACACGCGGTGCTGCCTGAAGGCCGGCCTAGCCGCGCCGCCATTGACGTGCGCGACCAGCGCGGTCTCCTGGCCCGCCAGGAATCTAGGCGGCGCCTCGATCAACTGGATGTCCAGCCGGTCGAGACCCGCGGACTGCCGCGCCGCGATGACAGACCGCAGGCGACGGTACAGGCCAGGCTTCCTGCCGTGGATGTACAGCGCGGCTGCGCTGGCCCCGCACGCCGCAGCGGCCAGCTGCAGACCGTCAAGGACCAGGTGCGGAGCATGCCAGAGCAGAGTCACGTCCTTGCGGCTCGCGGGTTCACCCTCCGCGCCGTTCCCGACAACGACGGCGTCCCGGCCGCCAGCCGACACCGCGGCAATCTTGCGTGCGGCGGGGAACGCGGCACCGCCCCGGCCGGTCAGGCCTGCCGCGCCGACTTCCTCGATCAGCGCAGCCTGGCTGCGGGGGAGCGGCAGCGGCCCGTGCGCGCGCAGGTGCTCGGCCAGATCTGGGCCGTCATCCGACGCGGCGGTGGCCAGCAGCCTGGGCAGGCCCGCCGCGGGCGGGCGGATGCCGTCCGCTGCCGGTGTCGCGGTAGCGGAAGTCGGTGCCGCCGTAGCCGTAGTCATCGGCGGCCTCACCGGGCACCCACGCCGGCTGTGCTGCGGTGCCCGGCCCTGGCCTGCCCGGCTCTGGCCTGCTCGGCCCTGGCCTGCTCGGCTTCGGCGAGGACGCGGGCGGGGAGTGCCTGCCGCCGTGCTGCGGCGACTGCGCCAGCCAGCCGCCAGCAGGCGGCGGTCAGCACCAGGCCGGCACATCCGATGGCGAGCCAGAGCAGGTAGCCGTGCCGGAGGTCGGTGCTCGAGCCGAAGCTGTGCGCCAGTGCTACCGGCCAGACCGCATAGCCGAGCCAGTGCACGGCGCGCCAGGTCCGGCGGCCGATCCGGGCCCGCAGCAGGCTGGTCGCGACCAGCGCCACGACCAGGTCGATCGAGACCGCGCCGAGGCCGAGCCACAAAGTCTTGTAAGCCGAGGCGAACGGGATGATTGCCGCCGCGATGCCGATCGTCACGTAGGGGTCGGCGATGGCCGTGGCGACGTGCACGGCGACGAACGCGACGGCAAGCAGGGACAGGCTCCGGTGCAGGCTCGTGGTCGCGAACCTCGGCAGGCCTGGCAGGCTGCGCTGCCGGCTGACCAGGATGCCCAGGGCGATAACGATGGTCAGCAGGACCAGGGCAACGATCCCGGTCGACCGGCTGGCGTACCAGAGCGCGGTGCTCGCCGTGCCTGCCACGGGCGGCCTCCACATCGGCGGCGGCAGGCGGCCGGCTGCCGCTGCCTCACGCCCTTAGCATCGGCTGCACCCCGCAGCGGCCGATCTGGATGACCTCTGTGCTTCATCTGAACCGTGGCGCGCCGTTTTGCCGGGCGTCGCCCGCCCCGGTAATGTTTGTGCCGATCTGCTACGCCTATAGCCGTACCCAGGAGGCACAAAAGGGGGTCGGGCCTCAGCCGCGGGAGCGGACCTGGCTGAACGGCACATCCTTATCCGTGCGGATCTCCGGCGGCAGGCCGAGCATCTTCTCCGCCAGGATGTTCTTCTGGATCTCGTCGGTGCCGCCGGCGATGGACTGGGCCGGCACCGACAGCAGCACCTCGGCGATCACGCCGCCCATCGGCGAGTCCGGCCCGGTCAGCAGCGCGCCGGCGCCAGCGATCATGGAGTGCACGCGCGCCGAATCCCTGGCGATGTTGCTCAGGGCCAGCTTGCCGATCGAGCCTTCCGCGCCGGGCCGGCCGCCGCTGGCCCGCGCGACCCTGGCTCTTTCGGCTGTCCAGGCACTGACCCGCTGCAGCGTGATCAGCCGGGCTATCGCCTGCCGGATGACCGGGTCGTCCGCGACTCCTGCTGCCCGTGCGTGCTCGATGACCAGATCGGCCCGGCCGGCCCGCTGCGGATACCAGGAGTAGACGGCGAAGTGCGCGTCGGACTCGGCTCGTGCCTCGTCAAGCGCGCGGCCGGGCCGGGGGTCATAGCGTGGCGGCCGCATCGCGCCGAACCGCCGCTCGTAGGCAAGCGTGGTCAGCGCCACGGCCCAGCCCGCGCCGACCTGCCCGACCACGTTCTGCTGCGGCACCTTGGCGCCGGTCAGGAAGACCTCGTTGAACGAGGCGTGGAAGTTCATCTGCCGCAGCGGCCTGACCTCCACGCCCGGCTGGTGCATCGGGAGCGCGAAATAGGTGAGCCCGCGGTGCTTGGGCACCTGACTGTCGCTGCGGGCGAGCAGCAGCCCGAAGTCCGCGTGGTGCGCGCTGGTGTTCCACACCTTCTGCCCGCTGACCACCCACTGCTCGCCGTCCAGCGCCGCGGACGTGGCCAGGCCGGCCAGATCCGACCCGGCGCCAGGCTCGCTGAACAGCTGGCACCAGGTCTGCTCGCCGGTGAGGATCGGGCCGAGCAGCCGCTCGTTCAGCGCATCGCTGCCATGTGCCAGCAGCGTCGGCGCGGCCAGCGTCATGCCGAGACCCACGGGCGGACCGACCGCCCCGAGCGCGACAATCTCCGCGGCCACCAGGTCGTCTGTCCAGGCAGGCCAGCCGCGTCCGTGCCAGCGCTCGGGCCAGGACGGGGCGCCCCAGCCGGAGTGGGCCAGCAGCTCACGCCACTCGCGCAGCGGCATGTCCGGATCCCAGTGCTGCGCCACCCAGGAGGTCAGCTCGGCCCGGATGTCCGCGGCGGTGAGCTCCGCCATCACGCGGCGTCCGTACCGGCGGCGATTTCATCCAGGAACGGGGTCACCACGGAGTCGAACTCGTCCGGCCGGTCAATGTTGGGGGCGTGGCCGGCCTCGGCGATGACTACCTTGCGGGCGGCCGGGATCTTGGCGGTCATGTAGTCGGCGGCGGCCAGGAAGTTCTTGTCCTCCGCCCCGACCACGACGAGCGCCGGCACGCCGATCGACGGCAGTCCCTCGA
Source organism: uncultured Actinomycetota bacterium (assembly GCA_963719765.1). Classification (GTDB taxonomy): domain Bacteria; phylum Actinomycetota; class Actinomycetes; order Streptosporangiales; family Streptosporangiaceae; genus JAJYUU01. The sequence goes on along the minus strand of CAVRCW010000003.1, from coordinate 1,548,141 downwards.
GCACGCGCCCGTCGTGCTGTGTGAGCGTGCCCTTGGCCGCGAGGATCAGGCCCTCGACGTCCTGATGCCCGCCCGCATGCAGTTCGGCGCTGCTGCCGAGAGCCGCGACGCCCTGCCCGGCCAGCCTGGCCGCGGTCGCCCCGGCCCGCCGGTTCCAGCCGGCCCTGGCCTCCTCGTTGCGGAACCCCGGCCCGGTGCCGATGAGGATCAGGCCGGCTACCCGATCGGGGAAGGCCAGCGCGAAGTCCAGCGACAGGTAGCCGCCGAGCGAGTGGCCGCCAAGCACAGCCCGGTCAATGCCCGCCTCATCTAGCAGCGCGGCCATGTCGGCGAGCGCGTTCGCCGCCGAGTAACAGGCCGGATCGGCAGGGGACTGGCTGTCACCGTGGCCGCGCAGGTCCCAGGTCAGCACCTGATGGCGGGCCGACAGCGCGGGCAGGTTCTGGCCGAACATGGCGGACGTGGCGCCGTACCCGTGACTGAGCAGCACCGGCTGTCCGGCCCCGGTCACGTGATAACTGATGTCGCCGCACGGTCGCGCGAGCGTGGGCATGGGCGCCTACTTTCCTGCGTCGGGTGTCACTGGCCGGTGAAGCGCGCGGTCCGCCGGTCCCGCACTGCGGCCAGCCCCTCGTGCCAGTCGGAAGTCTGCATCAGTCGCTCCTGCTCTGCCCGCTCCCGTGCCATAGCCGCCCGAGCCTGAGCGATCAGCGGGGCGCGCATCGTCTGCCTGATCGAGCGGACCGCTAGCGGGGCGGAAGCGGCGATCCGGGCCGCGCGGGCGTGCGCTGCGGCACGCAGCTGGTCCGGCTCGGCGAGCTCATCTGCCAGCCCGAGTGCGAGGGCCTCTTCACCGCGCACCCGACGGCCGGTGTAGAGCATCTCCAGCGCCGCCTGCTGACCAATCGCCGCTGGCAGTGTGACGCTCAGCGCAAACCCCTGGTGGATGCCGAGCAATGCGAAGTTCGCCGCGAACCTGGCCTGTGGTGATGCGATCCGGAAATCCGCGGCCATGGCCAAGCCGAGACCGCCGCCGACGGCAGCCCCCTGGATCGCGGCGACCATCGGCAGCGGCTGCTCGAACAGCCGCGCCGCGACGTCATACAGGTGCAGGCCGTAGTCGGATAGCCCGGAATCGGCGGTGAAGTCAGCCCCGGCGCAGAATACCCGGCCGGTGCTGCACAGCACGATGGCGCGGCAGTTGCCGCTGGCGGCAAGATCGGCGCACGCGTCGGCCAGCCGGGCGATCAGGCCCAGGCTGAAGAAATTGCTCGGGGGCCGGTTGATCTCCGCGGTGGCCACGTAGTCGTACCCGAGCTCGACCGCGAGCTCGGGAGGTGCAGCCGCGTGCTCGTGCTCCGTCATGAACAAATCTCCCGACGAGCTCCAAGGTGGGACGTAATTCGACATCGTATGCCGAGTGTGGGCCGTGCGGCCGCTGACCGGGCCACCCGGTCTGGTCAGGACCCGCCCGAGGTCACCTGGCCAGACCCGGAGCTCGACGACGGGGCGGTAGCGGAGCTCAGCCCACCGGATTTGCTCGAACTGCGGGACGACGAGCCAGATGACGAGCCGGAGCCAGATGACGAGCCGGAGCTAGTCCGGCCGGAGCCCGACGAGTGCTGCGCTGTCGAGGCATGGGCGGAGGCCGGGAGGGTGTAGCTGATTCCGGCCGCGGCCACCACGCCTGCCAGTCCCGCGGCCGCGGTCATGGCGCGCAGCCGGGACTGGTTGCGGTTCCTGGCGGCGACTGCAGCCTGGCGGGTCCGGCTGAGCTGTCCACCATCCGCGCTTGTATCTACGGCCATGTCCCGTCCTTTCGGTCAGCTGCGTTCGGGTCGGCGGAGCTTCCGCGTGCCGTCAGCGCGGACCGGCTGGCGCCACCACGGTCAGCATGACCGGCGAACTTCTGCGGATGCTCTGTGCGCGCCGCGGGCCGGCTCTGACCGGTGGCCGCCGGATGGGCCAGAAAATCTGATGCTTGGGCTCGTGACCAGCAGGTACGCTCGGCTGCCATGCGTGTCCTGCCGGTCAGTGATCCAGGCACGCCGAACATAACCTCGCCGTGGCGATACCTCGGCTGGCTCGTCGGCTGTCAAAAAGCGCGCGTCAGTGCGACCGGGCGAGCGCATCGCCATCGTCGGCCCGAGCGGAGCAGGCAAGTCCACGCTCGCGCGACTGCTGGCCGGCATCGCCGCGCCGTCAGCCGGGCGAGTGCTTCTCGGCGGAGTCGACCTGACCCGGCTGCCACTGGAGCAGCTCCGCAACAGCGTCGCGCTCGTGACGCAGGAGCATCACATCTTCCGCGGCACCCTGCGAGACAACCTGACGCTCGGACAGCCCGGTGCCACGGCTGATCAGGTGGGGTCCGCGCTGGCCGCCGTGGACGCGGCGGGGTGGGCGCAGGCGCTGCCCGGCGGCCTGGACTGCGTGGTCGGGTCCGGCGGAGTGGCACTGAGCGCGGCGCAGGCACAGCAGGTCGCGCTGGCGCGGCTAATCCTCGCGGACCCGCACACGCTGATCCTGGACGAGGCGACCTCGCTGCTCGACACCAGGTCCGCGCGGCGGCTCGAGCGGTCGATGGCCGCGGTGCTAGACGGCCGCACCGTCGTGTCGATCGCGCACCGCCTGCACGCTGGTCACGACGCCGACCGGGTCATCGTGATGGAGGACGGGCAGATCCGCGAGACGGGCTCCCACCGCGACCTGGTCGGGGCCGACGGGGCGTATGCCGCGCTGTGGCGGTCCTGGCATGGTCCGGCGCGCGGCAGCGACAGTTCGGCGGAGTCGTCCGGCGAGGCCGCGGGCCGGCGGTAGCTGCCGGCCGGCCGCGCACCTTGGCCGTAGTTTCGCCCAGGCTGTGGATAAAGCTGTGGACGGCGCGGTGGAAACCAGTTATGCACGGGGGATAAACAACGGATGTCCTGTGGATGAAAAAAGAATCTTGAAGATGTCGCCGAAAGGCCTTGTGCTGCGCGCTGTGATGGCAGTAGAAATCTCTCACCACTGAAGACGGATCCGCCCCCAGGGCAACCTAGGGAACGCCGGAAGGCTGGGCGACTGGCACGGACGGCGGGGTTCTGACACCGGTGGTGGCCACGAGGCCAGCGGCGGCCGAGCAATCGGCTGACCAGGGTACCGGGGCCAGGCGAGGCCCCTCCATCTCATACATGGAGGGGCCTCGTCACTGTGCGCGGCCAGCCCGAAGGGCCCGCCTCGCAGGGGTGCTTCCCGGCCCGACCGGCCGCCAAACCTGACCGGCCACTGACAAAGCGCGTTACCGATGCTAAATGGTAATAATCGGTTGCGCTATAGCCGACCAGAGCTGGTCCTCAGCGCGATTCGCGGCTAGCGGAATGGCGCTCGCAGCCGCGTGTTTGGCGCCCGCCGTCGCGGTTACGGTGCGACACTAATGTGTGACGTTCCGTGCTTTCCGGCGCTGCTGGGCATCGGGGCTCGCTGGCCCGGCATGGGCGGGAACGACAGTGCGGCAGGGAGCTGGCGGTGGGCATTCCGGGGTATCTGGCGCGGCTAGCGCCCAGTACCTGGGGACCGGATGCCGGTCGGCTCTCTCGGGGGACAGCCTCAACGGGTACAGGCCAGCGGTCGCCGGACCAGCGCCCGCCGGGCCGGCGAGCCATTCCTGCCGCGCCGGGGCGGGGGAGCATGTGAGCAGTGCAGGCAGCAGTGCCCTCGACGGCTACGAGCCGGTCGGGGTGCCGAGTCGGCCGGTGGCCGCTCGCGGGGAGACGGCGATGTTCCGCCGCAGGTCCGCGCAGCCAAGCAGGCGTGCCGTACTGCATGTGCAGGCCGCCGGGGATCCGCCAGTACCGCCGGACGTCGCTGCCTGGTACACAGAGCGGGCCTTCCACTTCTATCTGGCCGGCCTGCGGTTGCCTGGCCTGGCGCCAGTCGGTGCCCGGCCGGCGGCCCGGTATCTGGGCACAGCGTTCGCGGACCTCGACGCCGCGGGTGCGCACCTGCGCGAGGCCGACGGGATGGCCAGCATCATCATCACCGCAAGCGGCCGCGGGGCGATCGCGGCGGCGCTGTGGCAGGACGTGCGGGCATCGGCAGCCGACGCGATGATCCTGCATGATCCGCTACTGCCGCCCGGTGTCAGGCTGAGCCTCGACATCGGCTGCCCGGTGCTGGTGCTCGCGGAGCAGGACGGGCAGGCGCACGCGCCGCGGGGACTCGGCTGGCCAGGAAGGCGCCAGCGCAAGACCGCCCGGCCAGACCACGGCGGCCTGCATCTTGGCGGGCACGTGACCTGGCTGCGGCTGCCCGGGTGCGCGGACGGGCTGCCGGATGGGCTGCCGGGGGGTGCGGACGGCTTGCCGGACGGTGCGGACCGTGGTCAGTTTTTCGACGAGCTCGGCCGGTGGCTCGGCGCGTACATGTACGGCCAGGTCCGCGATCACCTGCTGTGACGCGCTGGTGCGGATCGCGGTCGGGGCTGGCGACGACGCAGCCGCCTCAGTGGGTAACGCTGGCCAGGACTGAGGGGTAGCCAGAGGCGCCGTTCGGCTCCGGCGGCTCGACAAGCGAGGTCTGGGTATAGCCGGTCTTGTCGGTCGCACGGGCCTCGATCAGGTAGTTGCCCGGCGGCACAGCTGCGTCCCAGTAGTAGACCCACTGCCGCCAGGTATCGATGTCGGGGACCGTGGCGAGCTGAGCCTGCAGCCACGGGCCGTTGTTGATGCGCACCTCGACGGCCTCGATGCCCTTGTGCTGGGCCCAGGCCTCGCCAGCAATCGCGGTCTGCTTGCCTGCCTTGATGCTCGCGCCCGCCGCAGGCACGTCGATACGTGACTCGGTCTTGATCGGAGCCTGCGCCGACCAGCCCCGCTGCGCCCAGTAGGAGGTGTTCGCCGCATATGTGGTGACCTCGATATCGGTGATCCACTTACATGCCGACACGTAGCCGTATAGGCCGGGAATCACGAGCCTGACGGGAAACCCGTGCTCCACGGGCAGCGCCGTGTCGTTCATGGCGACGGCCAGCAGGGCATCTCGGCCGTCCATCGCCGTCTGCACCGGCGTGCCCGAGGTGAAGCCATCCGAGGAGGTGCAGAGCAGCTGGTCGGCGCCGGCCTTGATACCGGCCCTCTGTAGCAGGCTGCGCAGGCTCGCGCCCAGCCACTTCGCGTTCCCGATATACGGTCCGCCGACCGGGTTGGAGACGCAGCACAGCGTGATGTAGTCCTCGATCAGCTGTCGCCTGATCAGGTCGTCGAAGCTCACCGTGAGTTCCCGCGCCACCATGCCGTGGATCCTGAGCGACCAGCTCGCGGGCAGGATCTCCGGAAGCACGATGGCTGTGTCCACCCGGTAGAAGCTCGCGTTCGGCGTGATGAACGGGCTCAGGCCGGGGATCTTGAGGTCGTAGCCAGCCGGGAGCGGCGGCGCCGGAGTAGCGGCCACAGGGAGCCTGATCGACTGCTGGGCTGCCGATACGTCCCTGTTATGGGAGATCCACGAGCCCGCCTTGTAGACGACCAGCCCGCCTGCGGCAGCGGCGGTGCTGACAGCCAGGAACCTGCGCCGGTTCGGGCTGGCTGCGGTATACGACCGGGGGGACGGCTGAGGCTGAACCCAGTGCTGCGGCGGCAAGCCGCCGGGCCCGCCGGGCCCGCCGCCAGCCGGGCGCTGGCTGGCCGGAGCCGGCCGAGCGTAGTCAGGGGGTACGTAAGGGCCGACTGGCCCGTCCGGCATCCCGCCAGCGCCGGCCTGGGGGGCGGAGGCATCCGGGGTGTCCGGCTCGGCCCAGTCCGGCTCAGCCCTATCCGGCTCAGCCCAATCCGGCTCAGCCGGCTGCTGCGCGGATGGCCCGGCCTGGCCTGGCCGCGGCTCGCTTTCGGGTAGCGGGCGCTGGTTAGGCTGCCAGCCCAGAGGTGCCGCGCTCTGCTGGACTGGGCGCAACCCTCGACGCCAGCCTGCCAGGCCGACGACGTAGCGCATGAGCAGCGCTCCCGCCAGCGCGCCGATCAGGGTCGGCAGTATGTCGGTAACCTTCGACGTCGGCTGGCTCTCGGACGCGACGATCCCGATGACCGCGAAGACCGCCAGCCCGGCAATGCCAAGCCATAGCCTGTGCAGTGCGAGCACGCCGATGATCACCGCAAAGATGAGCAGCACTATCCAGATGCCGGTGATCAGCGCTGTCTTGTCGCTAGAGCCGAACGTCCTGATGGCGAAGTTCTTCACGGCCGGCGGCGTATGGTCAATGGACAGCTCGCCGACCGCGTCGACGGGCCCTCCAACCTGGGAGTTGAACAACGCGGCGACCAGCTGGGCAGTGCCGAGGGCAAGCAGGGCCGTCGCAACCCCGAGCACCGCGCCGAGTGCTGCCGTCACGCCCGGCCGGGTGCCTACCATCGAACTGCGCCGCGGGCTCCTGGGTTGCGGTGGCTGGGCGGACACACTGATAATTCGTATCAGCCCAGCGGCCGGATTGGCGCGGCCGGCCAGGATCTTTGCCACATGGCGGCGATCGGCGCTGCCCTGCGGCCAAGCCGCGCAACCGTCGGCAACGAATACCAGGATATGAACGTGCCAGACCTGCCAGCAGATGCCGGGGCCAGGCACGGTCCGCGCTACGGGGCGGGCGGACGAGCCGGTTCGGCCCGGTCAGGGGATTCGGCCGGGCCCGGGGATTCAGCCGGGCCCGCGGGACCGGCCGGTCCATCCGGTCCATCCGGACCGTCTGGGCCGGCGGAGTCGGCAGGTGCGGGGTGGCAGGAGCTTGGTGCTGACGGCCTGGAGCTGGCCATCAGTGCCGTGGCCCGCGGTGACCAGAACGCGTTCACGGCCGTATATGAGCAGGCAGCCGCCGGGGTGCTGGGAACCGTCCGGCGAGTGCTGCGGGATCCCGCGCAGTCCGAAGAGGTTATGCAGGAGGTCTTGCTGGAGGTCTGGCGAACGGCGGCTCGCTTTGACCCATCGGCCGGCACGGCCGCGGCGTGGATCATGACGCTCGCCCACCGCAGGGCTGTCGACCGGGTCAGGTCGGAGCAGAAGGCGGCGGAGCGCGAGCTGCGGGCGGCCAGGGCAAGTGTCGCCTACGACGAGGTGATAGACGCCGTCGAGGCACGCCTGGAACACGAGCGGGTTCGGCGCTGCCTGGCTGCACTGACCGACCTGCAGCGCGAGTCGGTGACGCTTGCGTATTACGGCGGATACAGCTACCCGGAGGTCGCCCAGTTGCTGGGCGTGGCCGTCGGCACCGTCAAGACCCGGATGCGCGATGGCCTGATCAGGCTCCGAGACTGCCTGGGGGTGGAGTGATGCGCAGGAGCGGTGCTGGACTGCACACACTCGTTGGCGCCTATGTGCTTGATGCGGTGCCAGAAACCGACCGGGCGGCCTTTGAGCGGCACCTGACGGGCTGCGAGCAGTGCCGCGAGGAGGTGCGAGGGCTGCGCGAGACTACCGCACGGATGGCCATGGCCGCTGCGATCGAGCCGCGGGCCGAGTTGCGGCAGCATACGTTGCTGGCCGCCGGCCGTCTGCGCCAGCTTCCGCCGCTGGTTGCGCAACAGAGGACCCGGAGCCTGGCCGGTCGGCTGGCGCCGCGGAAAGGCTGGTCAGGACCGACCAGAGAGGGCCATCGGTGGCTGGCCATGATCGCCGCCGCAGCCGCCGTTGTCTGTGCGGTCGCCGTGATCGGGCTCGGGCTGCACCTGTCGTCGATGCAGCACCGGCTGTCGGCGATGCAAGCGCGTGACCATGCCATTGCGGCGGTGCTCACGGCACCGGACGCAACTAGGCTGACAGCGCAGGTGCGCACCGGCGGCACCGCCACAGTCGTCATGTCGCACCACGTCAAGGAACTGGTGTTCACGGCGAGCAAGTTGTCCGCGCTGCCCCCATCCAGGGCATATGAGCTCTGGCTCATGGGCCCATCTGGCGCCATTGCCGCAGGCATGCTGCCGCCAGCTCACGGCGGCATGTCCGGTCCGATGGTGGTTAGCGGCCTGGCGCCAGGCGACCAGCTCGGCCTTACCGTCGAGCCTGCGGCCGGCGCGCGGCAGCCGACTTCGAGCCCCATCGTGCTGGTCGGCCTAGGGATCTGAGCCAACCTGGACGGTGCAGCAGCACCCAGGCGACATACGCCGGTCCGGCAGGCTAACGTGGCGGTCGTGAAAGCATCCCCCGAAGCGCAGCTGCGTCTGCTCGACCTTGCCGACCTTGACGCTGAGCTCGGTCGGCTTGAGCATCGCAGGCGGGGCCTGCCCGAGCACGCCGAACTGAGCCAACTTGAACAGCGCGACCGCGACCTCCGCGACGAGGCGGCCACCCTCGAGGCGCGGGAGGGCGATCTGAAGCGTGAGCAGGCCAAGGCCGAGGCCGACGTCGAGCAGGTCCGCAGCCGGATCGGCCGCGACCGTGCCCGGCTGGACGCTGGTCAGGTCTCCTCGCCGCGTGAGCTGGAGAATCTCCAGTCCGAGATCGAGTCGCTCCTGCGCAGGCAGTCCGACCTCGAAGATGTCGAGCTTGAGGTCATGGAGCGGCGCGAGGCAACGCAGAGCAGGCTGTCGGAGGTCGCGGCCGAGAGGGCGGCCGCAGCTACCGACATCCAGTCGGTTACCGCGCGCCGGGACGAGATCCTCGCGGAGCTCGATGAGCAGCACGCAAAGGCTTCCGGTCGCCGGGCCGCAGTCAGCGCCGAGGAGCCAGCCGACCTGCTCGACCTGTACGAGAAGCTCCGTGTCCAGCATGGCGGCGTGGGCGCGGCTGCGCTGCGGCGCGGCCAGTGCCAGGGCTGTCACCTCAGCCTCAACACTGTGGATCTGAACGCGATCCGCGCGGCCGACGCGGACGAGGTACTGCGGTGCGAGGAGTGCCGCAGGATCCTGGTGCGCACCGCTGAGTCCGGGCTGTGACCCGCAAGCTAATCGTCGAGGCCGACGGCGGATCGCGCGGCAATCCGGGACCTGCGGGCTATGGTGCGCTGGTCGTCGATGCCAGCACCGCGGACGTGCTGGCCGAGCTAGCCCAAGCGCTGGGCACTGCTACCAACAATGTGGCGGAGTATTCGGGTCTGGTCGCCGGCCTGGCCGCGGCCGCCAGGCTCGCGCCCGGTGCCGACGTCGAGGTCCAGATGGATTCCAGGCTCGTCGTGGAGCAGATGAGCGGGCGTTGGAAGATCAAGGACGGAACGCTACGTTCCCTTGCGGAAGCAGCCAGGCAGGCGAGCGACCAGCTGGGAACCGTCACCTACACCTGGGTGCCGCGAGCCCGAAACAGCCGGGCCGACAAGCTGGCAAACGAGGCGATGGATCGCGCACCTGATGGTGCAGCCGACGCGGGCGACGCTGCCGTACCGGACGGCAGGGGCCCCGCTGGTCGGCGCGGTCCCGCGGGTGGGCAGGGGGCCGCCGGTGCGCCGGCGAGCGGCTGGGGCCCGCCGCAGGGCAAGGCCACGACCACGCTGCTGCTGCGCCACGGTCAGACTGCGCTGTCGGTGGAGCGCCGGTTCGCCGGGCGGGGTGACGTGCCGCTGACCGACGTCGGCCGCCAGCAGGCAGCGGCCGCCGCGGCTCGGCTGGCTGCCCGCGGCGGCATTGACCTGGTCGCCTCCTCGCCCCTGGCCAGAGCCAGGCGGACCGCGGAGGCCGTAGCCGATGCCACCGGGGCTGGCCTGCTGGTGGACGATGACCTGGCGGAGACCGATTTCGGCGACTGGGAGGGCATGACCTTCGCCGAGGTGATGTCTAGGTGGCCAGAGGAGATGCGTGCCTGGATGGAAAGCGCGGAGGTGGCACCGCCTGGCGGCGAGAGCCTTGCCGGTGCGGCGCGACGGGCGCTGTCGGCGCTGGACCGCCTCCTCGCTGAGCATGGCCGGAAGACCGTGGTTGTGGTCAGCCATGTGACGCCAATCAAGACAATTGTGTGTCGCGCGCTGCTTGCGCCCCCGGCAGCGCTGTTCCGCATTCATCTCGATGTCGCTTCGCTGTCGGAAGTTGACTGGTTCGCGGATGGCCCGGCATTGCTTCGGTCGCTCAACGACACTGCGCATCTGCGCGCGGATGGCCTGCGACCTGCGCGGAGATCGAGTCCAGCCGGCCGTTGAGTGCCATGTGGCCACCCTTTTCAGGTGGCTTGGGGTCAATGTTCTGACGTAACAGCTCGGTAGGTGTGTAAATCCCGGCTGTCGGTGGAATAGCACTCCCGTAATTGATCAAGACGGGGGGAAATCAGTGCCTGTTCAGACCACGACCCGTGCGGCCAGCCGCCGTAGTTCGGCGAGTACCGCCCGCAGCAGGTCGGTGAGCCGCAGTGCGTCTGGCACTGCGAGCCGGCCGAAAACCAAGGCAGGGACCGTGAGCCGCGCGAAGCCGATGGCGACGCGCAGCATGGCGGCCAAGCCGGCCGGGACGGCTTCATCTACAACCCGGAAGCCCGCATCGCGCTCGACCCGCACCACCTCTTCACGGTCGACCCGCAGGACCGCTGCGGGGTCGACCCGCAGCACCGGGGCGCGGCGTACCGCGTCGCGCTCGACCCGCAGCACCTCATCGAGGAGTGGAGCAACGCCCGCAGTGGCCGCACGGACCGTCTCGTCCGCTGCGACCAAGGTGACGTCCGCCGCGACCAAGATGACTGCCGCGGCAACAAAGGCAACCTCGTCCGCCAAGACGATGTCGTCAGCGATGCGGGCCATGAACACCGCGACCAAGTCCATGACGGCGGCAGCGAAGGCGCTGACGGTTGCGGCTAAAACCATGTCCACGGCCAAGCCGGCCGCCACGACATCTCGCCGCCCGGCGGCCACCAGGTCGTCGACCGCGCGGAAGTCAACAGCCAGGTCGAGGACCTCGAAGCCGAGGGCTTCGACAACCAGGCCCAAGACGAGCAAGCCGAGGACGGCTTCGAAGTCGAGGACCACCGGCACGCGGACCACGGCAGCCAAGAGCACCACGGCCAAGCCGAGGGCTGCGGCCAGGCCGCGGACCACCGCCAAGCGGAGCACTGTCAAGGCCTCGACCAGCGTCCAGGCCAAGGCAACGACGGCTAAGCCCAAGGCAACGACCGCCAAGCCGAAGTCGACAGTGTCCAGGCCGCGCACGGCGACGCCGAAGTCGGCTCGCCCGTCCGTGCGCCGGTCGACGAGCCGCTCGGGGGCAAGCCGTACGCCAGCCAGCAGGCGGCCGATGCCGCCCCTGACGCTGGCGACTCCGCCGAAGCAGAGCAACGGCGAGAGTTACGGCAGCCTGCTGGGCAGTCTGATCCGGTAATCCGGACGGAGCTGTTCGCGTGAAGGCGGGCGGCGTCTGGCCCAAGTGCCAGCGCCGTCCGCTTTCGGGCGGCTCTGGCCCGGCGGCGCATTGGCCAGCCAGCACCCGGCACCATAGTCTTGGTGCAAGCGGCGGGCGAGTTGGCCGGGCGGCCGCGTCGCGTCAGGTCCGCCTGGTGCGCCGAGGAAGGTCCGGGCTCCGCAGGGCAGGGTGGTCGGTAACGCCGACCCGGGGTGACCCGCGGGATAGTGCCACAGAAAACAGACCGCCTCCGGATTCGTCTGGAGGTAAGGGTGAAACGGTGGTGTAAGAGACCACCAGCGCTCGGGGTGACCCGAGCGGCTAGGTAAACCCCACCCGGAGCAAGGTCAAGAGGGACACCGCGCCATTGGGCGCGGTTCCTGCGCGAGCGATCGAGGGCTGCCCGCCCGATGCTCGCGGGTAGACCGCATGAGGCTGTCGGCAACGGCAGTCCTAGATGGATGGCCGCCGGCCCGCGCGAGCGGGTGCACAGAACCCGGCCTACAGGCCGACTCGCCCGCCGCCTGCGGCTCGGACCTGCTGGTCTCTGGTCATGAGGCGCTCTGGTTCCGGCTCTGTTACGCCACTACGGGCGCCAAGACCCTGGTCGACAGCGATCTTGCGATAGCGCAAGTACGTACTCGCCCTTCGACGCTGCGCGAATTAGTGCCGCCAGGCGCCTCAATCGCCGATCGCCTTGCGGACAAGCTCCGCGATGACCTTCTCGTCGGCCGATGAGAGCTCGGTGATGGCGTAGGACATGGGCCACATCGTGCCGTCGTCGAGCTGTGCCGGCCCGAAGAACGCGAGGTTGCCGAAGCGACCCTTGAACCTCGCGCGCTCCTGGTAGAACAGCACGGGCTTGCCGTCGGCGTTGGCATAGGCGGGGCTGCCATAGAGCAGCTTCGGCGCCAGCGACGGTGCGACCCCCGTGACGATCGCGTGAATGCGCTCAGCGTTCGTCTTGTCCGGCTCGTCCAGCGAGGCGATCTTGTCGAGTACCGACTTCAACGCCGCTGCGGCGGCCTCCTGCGCTTTGAGTTCCTTGGCCCGCTGACGCGCGGCGGCGCGCTCTTCGGCCGTGGATTCGGCGCCGGACTTCTTGGTTTGTGCCATGCGTTCATTATTTCGCGACACGCCGTCGCCGCTTCTTCAAAACGGCTTTGGTTTCATCCTCACCACGCTCGGTGCATGCGGCCGAGACACGTCGTGGCCGGCAGCAGGGGATGCCGTGCGCTGAGCATCGAAGATTCCGCGCCGACCTCAGGATTAACGCCCCGCTTCTGCGGGAAGTCGCGCTTCAGCTTGGCGGCTTTGGTCACGGTACGGCGTTTCGCCGACGTCGGCCGGTACGTGCCCGACCGGGTGAGCAAACATCCCATGCCGGGTCCCCGCGAGCCAGTTTGCGGGCATCTGGCGCCGGTGCGACGATGCTCACCACGCACCGACACCACCAGGCACCAAGGAAGGATTGCCATGCCAGCAAGGGTCGGGAACATCGCCTTCGACTGCGACGACGTGCTGAAGATGGCGGACTTCTGGTCGGCGGTGCTCGAGCGCCCGATCGACAAGGGCAGCAGCGAGGTGTTCGCCTCGATCGGCGGAGCAGACGGCACCCGGCAAGAGGCTGCCTGGTACTTCCAGAGGGTGCCCGAGTCAAAACAGGCCAAGAACCGTGTTCACATCGATCTGGTGAACCCGGACGCGTCAGCCATCGACGAACTCGTCCGGCTTGGCGCCACGGTCGTTGAAGATCACAAGGAGCTGCCGGGACATCCCTGGACCGTGCTGCAGGATCCGGAAGGCAACGAATTCTGCATCGCCGCCAAAAGTTTCACCGGCTGGGACTGAGCGCCAGCCGCGCATGGCCGGTGAGCAGGCAGCCTACGGGCCGGCTTGCTCGCCTCCATTCGTCTGCTCGTCGGCCAGGCGATAGGCCTCGGCGGGCGGCAGGACCTCGTCCGGGCGTGGCGGCGTGATATCGGCTTCCACACCGAAGTCCCACAATTCGACGATCGACCAGACCTGCTTGTCCGCGGCGTCCTTCGGCTCAGAACACACCGAGATGCGGCGGGCTAGGCCGGCCACGTCCAGCCACACCTCGGCGGGCAGCGTGCCCAGCGAACGATACGGCCCAGAAGGCACGCTCACGCCGGCCGGCAACGCCGCGTCCGCTCGCGCCAGATCGACGGTGAGCTGGCAGCGCGTCACAGGAACGCCACGCACGGCCTCCGATCCGATCTGCACCGCATCGTCGCTGGCACCGAACATGGCGTCCAAGGGCCACAGCGGGTCATTTATGCTACGGGGACCGCTGGGATCGACGAGGAAGAAGCCCGTCCATCTGTCGGCCACCCGGTTGTAGGCGTTCGCCCCGTCGTAGATCATCTCAGTTTGCTCGAGGCGCTCGCGCAGGCCGGGATCGCCGTGGCTGTCTTCGATGATTTTGGCCGTGACGCCTTCGGTGAAGAACAGCGACTGCAGCACTCTGGCGCGGCGGGCGGCGAGGTCGGCCACACCTTCGCAGCGCCGGTCCGCAGCCACCGGCAGCGGTGAGCCCATGGACCAACCGGCAAATACTCGGGCCGTGCCCGCCGCCACCGTCCGCGCGGCGGTAGCCGCCGCGCGGCTGGCTATGGACTCTCCGGCAGTCGACACAAAAGCCAGGTTAACTGAGGTAAGGAAAGACTGCGCACCTGCACGCGCGACCATCGGTCGGCCGCCTCGACCCGCAGCCGCCGAGCGATCACTCTCGCGCCACGCCGGCGCGAGCCGAGCTGATCAGGCCCTGGCCTTGGCCACGATGGAGGCGGCACCGGGCTGGGTGGAGATCTCGGTAGCTAGCAGGCGCGGATGCTCCAGCCAGTGCAGGCGAGCGGTGTCCGGCCTGCCGTCGTACATGGGTGGCCAGGCGTCCAGCGGGGTGAAGTCATCCATTACGAGGACGCCGCGCGGCACCAGCCACTCGGCCGGGTCGACGGGTGGCTCTTCGCCCTTGCCCTGGCCACCTCCGTCCAGGGACAGCAGCGCGAACGGGCCCGCGCCGCGCAGGTCGGCGTAGTCGCCGTCGAGCACGGTCACGGTCGGCGTCGACGCGAATACGTGGCGCGCGATCGCCGCGAGCCGCGGGTCCCGCTCGGCGCTGACGAGCCGCACGCCGGGCCCGGCGCCACTGGCCAGCCAGGCTAGACCGACGCCGCATCCGGTCCCTGTCTCACCGATCAGGCCTGCCGAGACTCCGGCTGCCAGCAACTGGAGAAGCCGGCCATGCGACGGCAGACACGATTTCCTGAATCCCGCCTGCCGGGCGATTTTCACGGCCATCTCGACAAGCGGCGGCAGGTCACGCGCTCCCGCGTACGCGTCCGTTCCGTTCGATGACATCCCAGCAGCTTCCCACGCGGCGCAACCGAACGTTTCCGCGGAAACGCCGGCGTCCGCAGCCGCAGGCAGTCGCAGCCGCGGCGCGCCGGCGCTCACTTTGGCGCGGCGTGAAATGCCGGTACTTGTCCACGGCGCTGGCGAGTCTGATAATCCTGGTGTGGTGGCGCCTGATGAGGGGTTTGCGATGCAGGCAGACTCGGTGCGCGCCTCGGATGCCGAGCGGGAACACGTCATCGGGGAGCTCAGCGACCGGTTCGTAGAAGGCCGGCTCACCCATGAGACCTTCGCGGCCAGGGTGGACGCCGCACTGCAGGCGCGGGTCAGGGGCGAGCTGCACAGTCTGGTCGCAGATCTGCCCAGGTCACGGCGGTTCGGTGCGGCGTTGTGGGCGGCGGCAACCGCCCCGTGCCGGCGCGCGCTCAGGGCGGCTGATCGCTGGACGCGCAAGTCGCCGGCGCCGTTGATGCTGCCGGCCGGGCCGCAGCGGCGGTTCACCATCGGACGCGAGCTGGCATGCGACATGACGCTTGCAGACACGACCGTCTCCCGCTGGCATGCAAGCCTGGTGCAGGCCGACGGAAGCTGGCTGCTGGCCGACCTTGGCTCTACAAATGGCACCAGGGTCAATGGCTGGCGGGTGAGTGCGCCCACGCCGGTGGTACCCGGCGACTTCGTCTCCTTTGGTGCCGCGACCTTCGTCATCCGGGCCGGTTCCGGCCAGATCGCATCGGGCGGCCGCGCGGCCTAACCAAGCCGTCGAGCGCGCAGCACCCGCATCGCCGGGCACGGCGTATCGACGGTGCAAAGGAAGTCGGCTGGCGCAAGCAGCAGACGGCGCTCTATCTGTCACGCACGGATCGTGCCTGCCGCTGGAATACAAGCAGCGCGATATCGTCGCGGACCGACTCGGAGCCGACCAGGGCTGCCATGACGCTGGAGCATGCGGCCTCGGGCGGCTCCGGTTTCAGCGCCTGGCAGAGCCGACTCAGGCCGGCGTCTATCGGCTGGTTCCTGCGTTCGATGAGCCCGTCGGTATACATGCACAGCAGCGCGCCTGGCGGGATTTCCATCGTGGTCATCTGCCGGCCCGTTCTTCCTGGTGCCACGCCGATCATCACGCCGTGCGGTATGTCCGCCAGCCGGGCGGGCTGGTCAGGTACTGCGATGGCGGGCGGGAGGTGGCCGGCCGAGGACATCCGGACCCGGGCCAGGCCGGGCTCGATGACGGCATACAGGACGGTGGCCATCGCGTCGGGCTCGAAGTGCTGCATCTTCCGGTCTAGCCGGGACAGGACTTCGGCCGGGTTGCTGGTTTCCAGTGCGTAGGCGCGCAGCACACTGCGCATCCGGCCCATGATGACGGCCGCGTGCAGTCCGGAGCCGGCCACGTCGCCGATCACCAGGCCCAGCTCACCCGAGGGCAGGGTGAACACGTCATACCAGTCGCCGCCGACGCCGCCCTGGCCGGGAATGAACCGCGCAGCCAGCGCCGCTCCGGGCACGGTCGGAAGTGCGAACGGCAGCAGGCTGCGCTGCAGCGCGAGGGCCGCCGTGCGGTCGGCCCGTGCCGTCATCGACTGAACCGCCGCAGCAGCCCGGTCGGCGGCCAGTTGCAGCAGGCTGGCGTCATGATCGGTGAACTTGCGGCTGGTCAGCGAGCCGACGTGCAGTACGCCGATGACCCGGCCGCCGGCAATCAGCGGCACGCCCATCAGGGACTGGATGCCCTTGTCGAGCAGGATCGGGTTGAGCACCGTCGTGTGATCGACGCGGTCGAGGATGACCGGCTTGTGCTCGGCGGCAATGCGCCCGGCGAAACCACGGCCGACAGGGATCCGCACGCCCTGCCGTACTTCCTCCTCCAAGCCCGCGGCCGCAGTCGCGACTAGCTGCCCGGACGTGAAGTCGAGCAGCAACACCGCCGCGGTGTCGGCCTGCAGGATGTCCCTGGTCCGCTCGAGCAGCACGGCCAGCAGCTCAGGGTCATCCAGGCGGGACAGCTCAGCGTCGGCGATCAGCTGCATATCCCGCAGTCGATCTTCAGCCGAACCTTCGCTCGGATGCATGGTCATATCGAAATGATTTCCGGCTAGATGGAACTGCAGGTCGACGACGTCGTGACGGTGGCCGAGTTCGCGGGCTACTCGTGCATCGGGCAGCCGACACCGCAGATCCTGGAAACCCCCACACCAAACCGTCGGACCCGAAACGACACTAAGAACGTGCTCAGCTGCCTCCGACAGTACCGCTGCCGGGCGGGCACACGCGCCGTAGCGGTCAACCGTAGCGCATCGCGGCTTGCTGCCCGGCCTGGGCGGACCTCCAGCGGCGTGGCCAGTGCTGGACTGCAAACCCCGCCAGGAGTAAAATACTGAGCAATTGCTCAGACTATTGGGTCAGTAAGCGCGGATGGGCGGAGCGGGGTGGGGCCCAGAGCCGGGCGGAGTCGCCAGCCGGCCGGTCACGGGAAGGATCCAGAGGCGACCGCCGGGCGGGGGAGGAGAACGGTGGCGAAGGCCGGACCGAGACTCGCAGTTGGTCAGGCAGGCCAGCGGCGGAAGTCAGCGGAGGTGCGGCAGTCCCTGGTAACAGCGGCAATCGATGCCCTGCGAGAAGTCGGGTTCGCCGGCGCCAGTGCCAGGGAGATCGCCAGCCGGGCGGGCTGCAGCCAGGCGCTGGTCTTTTACCACTTCGGCTCGGTCGCCGACCTGCTGCTGGCCGCGCTCGACGAGGTCAGCGCGATCCGGATGGAGGCCTACCGGAGTGTGCTTGACCAGGCCAGCTCCGTCTCCGGCCTGGTGAACTCGGCTCGGTCGATCTTCCTGGCCGACCTGGACTCCGGGCACGTGCGGGTGCTGGTAGAGATGATCACCGCGGCCCAGTCCGTACCAGGGCTCGGAGCGCAGGTGACTTTCAGGCTGGCCCCGTGGCGGGAATTCGCCGAGACCGCGATACGCCAGGCGCTAGGCCGTTCGCCGCTCGGCAAGCTGCTGTCCCCGCCTGAGACCGCGCACGCGGTGGTGGCAGGCTTCCTCGGCCTGGAGCTGCTGGCGAGCCTGGACGGCGACCGGTCCGCGGCGCTGGCCCTTTTCGACCGCGCGAGATCTCTAGCGCGACTGCTGGACATGACGGGCGGCATGCGGCTGCCGTCGGCGAGAGGAGACGAGTCATGATGGCGGAGAGCCAGCTCGACGTGGTGACCGGAGCCTTCAGCTACTCCGGCGCCGCTGTCAGCCAGGAGCTGCTGCGCCGGGGACACCGCGTCAGGACGCTGACCGGTCACCCCGGCCGTGCTCCGGCGGACACCCCGGTGGAGATCAGGCCGCTGAATTTCAGTGACCAGGGCGAGCTCACCCGATCCCTGCAGGGCGCGCACACGCTCTACAACACTTACTGGGTGCGGTTCGCCCATGGCCAGCTCACGCACGAAGTGGCGGTACGCAATAACCGGATCCTGTTCAGCGCGGCGGCCGAGGCAGGCGTGCAGCGCATCGTGCACGTGTCGATTACCAACCCCAGCCTGACCTCGCCGGACTCGTACTTCCGCGGCAAGGCCGAAGTCGAGCAGGCGCTCGCGGTCAGTGGCCTACCGCACGCCATCGCCCGACCCGCCGTGCTGTTTGGCGGCAACGGGGTGCTGGTCAACAACATTGCCTGGCTGCTGCGAAGGCTGCCTGTGTTCGCCGTCGGTGGCGGCGGAACCTACCGGATCCGCGCTATTCACGTGGACGACCTGGCCCGGCTGCTCGCGGACCTGGGGGAGCGCACGGACATCACAGTCGTGGACGCGGTTGGCCCGCAGTCGCTCCCGTTCCGCGAGATCGTCGAATCCATCAAGGACGCGGTGGGCAGCCGGACGGTCATCCTGCCGGTACCTGGTGCGCTCATCCCGCCCATGGCCGCCGTCTTGAACACCGTGCTGCGGGACACCCTGCTTACCGCCGATGAGTACCGTGCGATGGCGGCGGGCCTGGCCGATTCTGACGCGCCGACCACCGGCCGCATTGCCTTCACCGACTGGGTGCGTGAGCACGGACCGGAGCTCGGCCGTCACTACGCCAACGAGCTGGACCTGCATTTCCGTCCGGTGCCCGCTCGCGGCACCGCATGACGGTGCCGCCGGACCGTGCCGCAGGACGGTCCGCCGGCTTTTGGTGATTACGCTTGGCCATGGGCGATCTGCTCCGGCGGACGTCGGCGCGGCGGGCGGCGAGCAAGCGCTCCCATCGATGAAGTACTCCATCCAGGATGGCTCTCCGGCCCGCGCACGTTCCCGGCGGGCAGCCGCGGGAAGGTGTGATACCCGGCAAGCAGGCCCATGGCCAGCGGTCCGTGGTTGATGCTCGCGATGTCGCAGACGCCGCCATTTCTGGATGCGATTTCTCGCGGCAGCGATTGACAGCGGACGGCGTCCGGATGACGATCCGAAGCAAGGCACCGGCCGTTGAGCGCGCTTCCCCCTGGGTCAGCACCACGCCCAGTGACCTGCATCAGACCGTCCGGCCGGTGCCCCCCAGACCATTCGAGCGCGATATTGCCGCCAGACAGAAATGACAGCGGACGCTGCTCGTAGCCAAGATATGGGAGCCGCTATGTCGGGTCGTGCCTTCGACGCGGCCAGGTCGTCGCGCCGCCCGGTGTGGTTAGGACGGCCTGGCACCGCTTACCGCGATCAGCCCGATCACCATGTCGGATGGGCCAGGGCCCAGGGTCTGGCGCCGCCGGGTAAATGCCCGGGCGTGGGGGCTGGGCGAGCTGCTGGACTGGACTCTGGTGAGGGCGCGGCATCGCCGGGCTGACCGCGGTCGGCGCGGACGGCACTGCCCAACAACCTCGGTCATGGCCGCTCGGTTCACGCACCTGAGCTTCCGCGAGAATAACCGGTTGTCGGGAACAACCCGATTGAAAGCTAGACAGAGCACGAGGAGAAGGCGGAGCACCCGCCCGACTTGACACACGCCGCGTTACGGTCCTCATGCCGCCGACCGATGCGTCGCGACCGGGTCGGCAGCGTCGCAGAACGGCCGTCGGTATCAGCGAGCTGCTGCGGTTCGGGTATTGGACTGGAGGTAACCGCAACTGCACGCCCGGCGATTGGGGATACCTCCCGGTTGCCGCTAGGCGTGCGCAACGGCCGGAATGCGCGCCGGGTCTGTCGGCCGCCGCGTGGACTCAGGAAATACCCGGGTAAGTCTCAGGGCGGGCACGCGGATGTCTCAGTCAGCTGGCTTACCGTCGTTGTTGCGTCCTGCCGACGCCGGGAGGCTCATCGATCTTAAGGCGGCGATCATGCGCGCGGTGACAGCGGTATCGAGGTCGCGGTTAGTGGCCGCGGCGCAGCAGATTTCAGCGATAGCTGGATGGGTCAGGATGAATGGCGTTGACGCCGGTGACCTCGGGCCGCCGCGATCCGGGCATAGCGCGCCTGCTGCGAGCCGGAAGGAGCGCTTCGGCGGAGTCCAGCTTGAGGCGCTCTACGTGGCGCATTACTGTCGGCTGGTCGGGCTCGCGCAGCTGATCCTCGGCGGGAACGCGGCTGCCGAGGATATCGTCCAGGAGGCCTTCATCCGGGTGTGTGGCTCGGGTTCGAGGATCCGCGATTCGGATAGGGCTGCTGATTACCTGCGGATTACGGTTATGAACCTAGCGCGCAGCGCACTGCGGCGGCAGCAGGCGGCGCTGCGGCACGCACCTGATTCGCCCGCCGAGCTGGCAGGACCTGAGGAGCCGGTGCTGACGAGGGTAAGGAACGCCGGCGTGATGGACGCGCTGCGGCAGCTCCCATGGCGCCAGCAGCAGGTGATTATGCTGCGGTACTACGCTGACCTGTCAGTGCTCGAGACTGCGCAGACGCTGCAGATCAGTGCTGAGACGGTCGAGACGCGCGGGTTCAGGGCGATGGCCAGCCTTGGGGAAGCGCTGTATGCCGTGGGTGACGGCGCGGCGCCCGCGGGCTAACGACTCATTGACTACCATTTCCGCGTGCCGATGCCCTGGCGGCGGAACTCGACCCGGATGGCCGGGCCAGCGTGCTGGTAACCGTAGCGAATGGCCGGGCACGCCCTGCTGCTGTCCGGTCGCAAGCAACTCGGCGAGACGCTGGCGCTCGCCGCGTTGACCCCACGCCGTAACGCGGCGGTACAGGCAGAGGGAACCCGCGCGGCTGTCGTTACTGGTGATAGTCGGCGAGGAAGGCGGCGAGCCTGCCGATGGCGTCGTCGAGCACCTCCACCGGGGCGAGGAACACCAGCCGCAAGTGATCGGTAGTCGGCAGGTTGAAGCCGCTGCCGTGGGACAGCAGCACGTACTGCTGCTCGAGGAAGTCCATCATCATCTGCTCGTCGTCGGAGATCTTGTAGACCTCCGGGTCGAGCCGGGGAAACAGGTACAGTGCGCCGGCCGGCCGCACGCAGGTTACTCCGGGGATCGCGGTCATCTGCCGCCAGGCATGATCACGCTGGTCGCGCAGCCGGCCGCCTGGCTGCAGCAGGTGCGTGATGTCGATCTTGCCGCCGAGCGCGGTCTGGATGGCGTGCTGGGCAGGCACATTCGGGCACAGCCGCATGTTGGCCAGCAGTTCCAGCCCGTCCAGGTAGTCGGCCGCGTGCTGGCGTGGCCCGGACACCACGAGCCAGCCCGACCTGAACCCGGCCAGCCGGTAGGTCTTGGACAGCCCGCCGAGGGTGAGCACGAGCAAGTCGGGGGCCAGCGCCGCGCAACTCTCGTGCACCGCGTCGTCATAGAGGATCTGGTCGTAGATCTCGTCGGTCAGCACCAGCAGGCTATGCCGCCTGGCCAGGTCGAGCAGGCCGAGCAGGGTCTGCCGTGAGTAGACCGCGCCCGTCGGGTTGTTCGGGTTGATGATCACCAGGGCCTTGGTGCGCTCGCTGATCTGGCTGGCCACATGCTCGAGGTCGGGCTCCCAGCCCTCCTCCTCCACGCACCGGTAGTGCACCGCACGGCCGCCGCACAGGTTGACGGCACCAGTCCAGAGCGGATAGTCGGGGCTCGGCACGAGCACCTCGTCGCCAGTGTCCAGTAGCGCCTGCAGGGACATGACGATTAGCTCGGATACCCCGTTCCCGAGGAACACGTCGTCCGGGCCGACGTCGGGCACGCCGCGGCGCTCAAAGGACTGGGCGACGGCAAGCCGTCCGGTCTGGATGCCGCGCGCGTCGCTGTAACCCTGGGCATCGGGAAGGTGCTGGATCACGTCACGCAGAACGTCCTGCGGAGCGTCCAGTCCAAAAGGGGCCGGGTTCCCCAGGTTCAGCTTGATGATGCGGTGGCCCTCGGCCTCAAGCTGCCTGGCCCGGCGCAGCACTGGTCCGCGGATGTCGTATGTGACGTTCCTGAGCCTGCTCGCCTGAGTCACCTGCACCTGGAGTCCTCCGCTCTGCTGACGGCGCCGTTCCGGCACACTACCGTGCGCGGTTGCGCCACGAGCGTGCGGCGGGCGACTCGCTGACCTGCAGGCCAAGATGGCTCAGCGGGCCGCGAGCACCTCGGCGATCTTAGCCGCTGCGCCGGGAGGGTCGGCGGTGTCGTGCAGGACTTCGCCCCATGACCAGCGGTAGTACCAGTGCAGCCGGCCGTCGGCATCGGTTCCTGGTACGCAGTCGATGCTCTCGGCGAGCATGGCAGCGCCTGGCATGAAGACATGCAGGGCCGCAGGGTAGGACGTCTTTACCGTGGCGTGGAAGCCCTCGGTATCCAGCGCGGTCGCCAGCCGGTGCAGGTGATAACTTCGCGCGTGGTCGCGGACGCCGTCCTGCATGTCACCTGCCTTGCCGGGTCCGCACATTGTGGGCGCTGTCCGCGGGGTGTTGTCAAGACCGACGCGCGCCGACGCCGCTCTGGCGAGCGTGTCGCTAGTACCCGCCAGTCCCGTAGCCGGGGTAGCCCTGGTACCCGTCCGCGCTGTAGCCGGCCTCCTGCGGGCCGTACCCGCGCTGGTCGTACTGAGCGCCTGCGTACCCGGGCTGGGGATAGTTGACCGTTTCTGGCTGGCCTGCCTGGTAGCCCACTTGGTAGCTGGGGTCATGGCTGGGGGCGGGCTGGCCGCCGTTGAGGTAGCCGGGCGGCGCCGTGCTGAACGCTGGCATCGGTACCTGCGCGGCGCTCGCGCCGTGGGCGCTGGCGCCGTACCAGCCGCTGTCGCCGAGGGCCGGCTGGCCGTAGCCGGGATCCTGACTGCGGTAGCCGGGATCCATGTCGCCGCCGACCGGGGCCGGCTGATAACTGTCGGCCGGCTGGCTGACGAAGCTGCCGTACGGGTTACCGGCTGGTGCCGACGACTGGAGCGGGTAGCCGTTAGGCGGGCTGGCCGACCTGTCACTTGCCGCCTGGTAGGTGCCGAACTGCTGCGTCGGCTCGCTGTAGGCCGCGGCCGCGGGAATGCCCCCAGGCTGGGTGTCGGGCCTGCTCGTCCGGTAGGACCGGCTGTCTGACGCGTTAATTGCCGGGAACGAGGGGCTCGTGAGCGGATCGTCGTCTAGCGGCTGGGGCTGCACTGGGCGGGCCTTTTGCCGCGACTGGGAAGGTGCCGGCTGGGCGGCTGGCGGCAGCACGGGTGGCTGGCTGCCGAGCCTGGCCAGCGCGGCGATGCTCTGCGTGGCGGGCTCGTTCCCGCCTGCGTACCGGCCGGGGGCGTGCGCAGGCCGCGGGCCGGTGGCGGGCGGCTGGCCGTAGTCAGTCGGCCGGGAGCCCGATGTCGCAGCGGCGCGACCGGACCGCTGGCGGACCGGCAGATGCGGGGCCGGCTCGCCGCGGCCCGCCGGGCGCGCGTCGGCAACTGGCTCTGGCGTCCGGCGGCGAGACGGGGCAGCGGTGGATTCCGCTGGTGATCCGGTAGCGGTCAGTGGCTTCTCGGAGGCGAGTTCGGCCCAGTAGTCCACGTCCGACATCTTGTCCCACTTGGTGGACGGGCTCGCGGCCTCGGCCGGCCTGGATGGCTTGGCGGGCCGGGTTCCGGCGGGTGCCGGGCGGCCGGGGCCACCGTCGCGGCTGTTGCGCCGATCCGGGCCTTGCGGGCGGTCCTGAGGGCCACGGTCACGGTCACGGTTACCTGGCTGCCTGCGATCGTCTGCGCTGCGGGGAGCTCGATCGCCAGCCCAGGACTGGTCGCCGGACGCGGCCTGGCGAGGCTGCTGCCTGCGGGCGGCGGTGGCAGCCAGCTCGCGGCCGACAGGCTCGCGGAGCGCGGGCTCACGCAGCCGGGTGTCATCAGGATCGCGGCGGGTCGGTCGGCGGGGCTCGTCCGGCAGGGCATCGAACCCGTCGGAGTCATCCGCGCGCAAGAACAGCCGGAAGAGCACGCCAATGACGATGATGATCACGACCACGGCCACAAGGCAGATAAGGATCGTCTTGATCATCACACCATCCCATGAATAGGCCTAGGGGGCAGTGCCAGCCAGGCCCGCGCGGCCAACAACGCGAAGCCTCCCCCGAACATGCAAGCACCATATTTTGTTGCGAAGGCTTTATGCGCCTGAACAGTGATTGTGTCGGAGGCTATGGGCCTTGTCACGCAATTCGAGAAGTTTAACCAGGTGTGTCGACCCGCCGCGCACATGAGGTTACTCTCCGGAATCGGAATCATGCGCATTGCATGCACGAACCGAAGTGACGGTACCGGGAGCCGGGCAGGCGATCACCGTCATGGTGCCTCGGGCAAGCACATGCGGCGCTATCGCCGTCCAGGTCGGCAGTAGCTGAGGGCCGCCAAGAGGTGGCGGGCCGAGCATGGCGTTCAGGGCATAGACCGTGATCCGGTACTTGTGCGGGGCTCCGATCGGGCACGGCGGATCGTATTCGGCATGCCCGGTGCTGTTATCAGCTGTCCTGGCCGGCGCTGGCGGACGGATGCCGTTCTGGACGTCGGTACTGGCCGGGTTGATGTCCACAACCAGCCAGTAAACGTACGGCGTGATGGGCGCGGCGGCGTCGTCCATCACCAGGGCAAAGGACTTGGTGTGCGGGGGAGCGCCTGACCAGTAGACCGGCGGGCTCTGACCCGCCCCATGACAGGTGAACTCTCGCGGCAGGACGCTGTTCCCTGCCACGACCGGGCTGCTCACCTGCATGATGAGCGGAGCGTCCTCGCTCAGCGGCTGCGGTCCGCTGAGCAGGCCGCAGCCGCTCAGCAGCAGGCTGCCGGCCAGCAGCATTGCTGCGGCTGCCCGGCTGCGGATGCGTTGGTCACCGCGGCGCGCCATCCCCGTCCTCTGGTCGTCATTATGGCCGTCTGGTCAGCGCATGCTCTGCCCGGCACCGCGCCTGCAGGCGAGTCACGCCGGACAGCGGGCCCGAGTCGCCCGTACCGGCGCTGCCGTGCCGACCGCATGCCACCAGGCTGCCTGCCGTTCCCGCCGAAGCCGGTGGCCGAAGCCGTACCGACCGCGGTGCGGAGCTAGTCAGGCTGCCTGGACGTCCCGAACATTATCTCGTCCCACGACGGTACTGACGCGCGGCGAGCCCGGCCGCCCGCGGCCCTCCGGCCAGGCCGGGGTGCGGCGTCCGGCTCCGTATGGGCGACGGCCTCGGCGCGGTCGGCTGCGAGTGCTTCGTCCGCCGCGGTCCCGGCGGCACCATCCTGCGCGCTCCCGCCGGGTCGAGTCGCGCCGTCCCTGCCCCCGGCGGCGGCCATTGCGGCGGCGCCATCCATCGCAACCGCGGCAGGCGGCGCGAGCCGGTCCTGCTCGCGGCCGATGTCGGCATGCTGGGCGGCGTGGCGCGAGCCGATGGGGGTGACGGTAGCTGCCTGGCCGCGCTCGGAGAACTGAATCCCGGCCCACTCGGACTGAGGCAGGCACAGCCGGACAGCCTGATCGTCGTCCGGTATCACGTGCCTGCGGCGCGGATCGTAGATCCACTCCGCCCGCCCGGCCCGCCCGCCGACGCTGAACTGCAGCTGTACCTGCCAGTTGCCGTCTGACAGCTTGCGGGAGTCCCACTCTGCGTTCTCGGGGCTCGCGCCCGCCCTGGTCAGCCGCTCAGCCACGACGTCGCCGAGTCGCGGACCTGGCCCTGAGTCGCTGTGCCCGCGGATGGTGGCCCGCTGGGCCTCCTGAGCCCGGTACTGGCGCTCGGCAAGCACCGGACCCTCGAACCTGCGGACCCGGTCGGGCGGTATGCCCGCCGCGTCGGCGATCTCGTCGGCCGTCTCGCCCGCCCGGATGCGGTCCTGGATCTCCTTGGGTCGCAACGGATTCTCCACTTCGATCTCGTACTGGGCGAGCCGGGAGAACTGACCCTTGGCCACCGTCCTCAGCCGGTCATCGATCGGGAGCAGGAACCGGCCACTTCGCCCTGGCACCGCGAGGATCGCGTAACTCCCGTCCTCGCTGACTGCGACAAGGCGCAGTTCCTGCATCGCTGTCCCTCCTGCGGCTGCCCGGCCGCGCGGGGCGGAGCCCGGACCAG
Source organism: uncultured Actinomycetota bacterium (assembly GCA_963719765.1). Classification (GTDB taxonomy): domain Bacteria; phylum Actinomycetota; class Actinomycetes; order Streptosporangiales; family Streptosporangiaceae; genus JAJYUU01. The sequence goes on along the minus strand of CAVRCW010000003.1, from coordinate 1,522,066 downwards.
CCCAGCCTTAGACGAGTCTGCCGGCATTAACCGGGCTAGGCCAGTACCTCGCCCGGCATGTCCCGCACTATCCAGGCATCGCACCCAGTTCGGTCAGGCCGTTCCCCGTGGCCAGTACTGTTCGGCAGGGTATTCAGCCTGCGGCGTGCAGGCATGCCTAACACCGATAATCAGGCCTGCGAATAGCGCGCGGTAGGCCATGTTCTCAAGGTCGTGAGCGCGGCGCCGGGTTTGTCCGGGCCAGGGCCGGACACGATCTAGTCGTCTCGGTCCCGTAGGATTCCGAGGCATGCACGTCGACGCGGTCTACGGGGCGATCGGGCGATTCAGTGTTCGCTTTCGGTGGCTAATTCTTCTCGTCTGGATCCTCGCCGCGATCGGCGCTAGTACTCAGCTACCCTCGCTGTCGAACGTTACCCAGGGCAACAACCAAAAGTTCCTGCCAGCCAGCGCGCCGAGCTCGCATGCGGCTGTGCTCGTGGCCCCGTTCGGCACCGCGAACGGGCAGCCAATAACTGTCGTGGCGGCCACCACGAGCGGAGAGCTGACTCCGGCGGACACGGCGGCCGTCGGCGTGCTGCAGCACAAGCTGGGCACGGTCGCTGGCATTACGAAGGTGATCAACGAAGGGCGGTCCGCCGACGGCCAGGCCGAGCAGCTGACCGCGCTGGCCGGGTTCGGCGGCGGCGGCAGTCCGAGCTACGCGAAGAACCTGATCGACGCGGTCAGGGCGCAGGTCACCAGCACCCCCGTGCCCGCCGGCCTGCAGGTGCACCTAGCCGGCGACCTAGCCGCCCAGGTGGACCAGCAGGCGGCGTCAGGTAACACCGCCGCCAAGGTGCAGGCCCTGTCGCTGCTGTTCGTCATCGTGCTGCTGGTGCTGATCTTCAGATCGTTCTCGCTCGCCCTCACGACGGTACTGCCCGCGGGCCTATCGGTAGCTATAGCTGGCCCGCTGGTGGCCGAGGCCGCCAAGCACGGACTGCAGGTATCGCCGATCGCTCAGCTCCTGCTATACGTGCTGGTGATCGGTGCGGGCACGGACTACGGGCTGTTCCTGGTCTTCCGTGTTCGCGAGGAACTGCGCGCGTACCAGCACGAATCCGCAGGCGCGAACTTCCCCGGCAAGAACAGGCTGCGCAGCAGCATGCTGGCCGACCTGGTGCATCCCCGGCCCGCTGCGCGGGATGCGATAGTCAAGTCCGTCACCCGCGTCGGTGAGTCCATCAGCGCATCGGCCGCCACCGTCATCGCGGCCGTGCTGTCACTGCTGCTGGCTAGCTTCTCGTTCTACTCCGACCTGGCCTGGCCGTTCGCCATCGCCGTCGGGGTCATCCTGGTGGCCGGGCTGACGCTCCTTCCAGCCCTGCTGTCCATCCGGCTGTCGCTGCTGGCGGTGAAGCGCTCGCTGTTTATGGTCTGGACCGGCTGGATGGCCAGATTTAGCCGGGCCCATATGTCGGGGATTACTCGTGGCGGGCTGTTCAAGGCCGGTGCCAGGACGAAGCTGGCGCGACGGAGCATCCAGGGGTCGGGCGGGGCCGGCATATGGGGGAGGGTCGCCGGACGCATCGTGCAGCACCCGATTCCGACGCTGATGGCCGGACTCGTCTTCTTCGGTGGTCTCGCCTTCGGCGTGCTCGGCTACACCGCAGGCGGATTCGGCGGGAACATCACCCCGCCGCCGGGCAGCGACTCCGCCGCCGGCACGGCCCTGCTGGCCAAGCATTTCCCGCAGTCATCGGCCAACCCGACTGAAGTGATCTTCAAATTCGCGACGCCGATCTGGAATGACCCCGCGCCCGTGACGAAGGCCAGCGGTGAGCTGAAGGCCAGTGGCGAGTTCACCAAGGTCACCGGGCCGCTCAATCCCGTCGGCTTCACGCTGACGCCGGCCCAGTTCTCGGGGCTTTACTCGGTGCTTGGCCCAGCCGGGAAGCTACCCCCCACACCGTCGGGCCCGATAGACGGCGGCAAGATCCCGGCCACTGCGTATGAGCTTTACCGCGCTACCGCCAACTTCGTCAGCCCGGACGGGCGCACCGTCCTGTTCGCCACCGCACTGCGGGCCGGCGATCCAGGCAGTACCCCGGCGCTGAACGCAATACCCGCCATCCGGGCGATGACGACTAGGGTGCAGCAGTCCGTCGGCGCGACCGCCTCGGGCGTGTACGGCCAGGCACCGGTCTTCTACGACATCAGCAACATCTCGAACAATGACCTGAAGCACATCATCCCGATCGCGATCCTGGCGATTGGCATTCTGCTTGCGCTGGTCCTGCGCAGCCTGGTCGCGCCGCTATACCTGATCGCCTCGGTCGGCATCTCGTACCTGGCCGCTCTCGGCCTGTCTGTGATCATTTTCATCAAGCTTGGCGGGAGCGGCGGCCTGGTGTTCTTCATGCCGTTCCTGATGTTCATCTTCCTGCTCGCGCTCGGTGAGGACTACAACATCCTGGTGATGACCAGGATCAGGGAAGAGGCACACCGATTGCCGCTACGGCAAGCGGTTGCGAAGGCAGTCGGGATTACCGGTACCACGGTTACCTCGGCCGGACTCGTGCTGGCCGGGACGTTCATCGTGCTCACGGTTGCCGCAGGAGGCGGATCAGGCGGGAGCCAGGTCCGCGACATCGGCCTCGGGCTCGCGCTCGGCATCCTGATGGACACCTTCCTGGTCCGCACGCTGCTGGTGCCCTCGACCGTGGTGCTGCTCGGCCGGTGGAACTGGTGGCCGTCCAAGCTGCGCATGGACGAGCCGGAAGACCCGTCCCTGGCCGGGCTGGGCGGCCCGCAGGCGGTCGCGGGCGCCGCAACCGGCGAGCTGCACTAGCCTGGCGGCCGGCATGCCAGCGCCGCCGGGCATCTCGGTCATCCTGCCCGTCCACGGCGTCGCTGACTACCTGCCCGCCTGCCTGGACTCGGTCCTGGGCCAGCCGGGAGCTGCGATCGAGGTCATCGCGGTCGACGACGCCTCCCCGGACGACTGCGGCCAGATCCTGGATGCGCGGGCGGCGGCAGATCCACGGCTGCAGGTGCTGCACCTGGACCGCAACCGGGGCCAGGGCAACGCCCGCAACCTCGCACTGCAGCGGGCGGGCGGCGACTACGTCTGGTTCGTGGATGCCGATGACCTGGTGGCCGACGGGGCCCTGGCGGCCATCACCGCAGCGCTCGCGGTCGGCAAGTTCGATGTGCTCCTGATCGACTGGCTGAGCAGCTATCCGGGCCGCACCGAGCCGAACCCCGGCAGCGCCCTGCTGGCCAGCGTTCCGCATGACGGATGCACCCTGGCCGAGCAGCCGCAGCTGATCAACCTGACCATGACGTCCTGGAGCAAGCTGTTCCGCCGGGAGTTCCTGCTTGGCCTTGGCGTCAGCTTCGCGGCCGGCATTCACGAGGACATCGTCGTGACCTGCGCCGCGCTACTCACCGCGGATGTCATAGGTGCAGTGCAGCAGGTGTGCTACCGCTACCGGCGGGACCGGCCTGGCTCGGCGATGGCAACTACCAGTACGGGCCAGGCAGCGGTTTTCGATGCCTACCGTCAGGTGTTTGAGCTGCTAGCCAGGCGGGCCGCCGCCGGGCAGCCGGTGAGCGACGCAGTGCAGGCTGCGATCTTCGAACGGGCGATCTGGCACTACTCGACAGTGCTGCAGACGACCGGATTCGGCGTCGGCAGGTTCGGGCGCCCCGGCCTGGTGCCGCGCGCGGAACGGCAGCAGTTCTTCGCGCGCATGCACGCCGACTTCCGGCGCTACCGGCCGCCGTCATACAAGCATCCAGGCGGCGCGCGCGGCGCCAAGCTCCGGCTGGTCGACCGCGGCGCCTACCGGGCGTACTCGCTGCTCGAGCCGCTGAACCAGGCCAGGGTCGCCGCCCGACGAGCGATCCGGCAGCGAGCCCGCGGCCCGCAAACGTAGCCGGAACTCCGGGCGCTCCCGGTGCTGCACAGGCCGTCTTCTCGGCGGTTGCGCACTAGCCGCGGTCATATTGTGGGCGGTGTGCCCGTCTCTGCGGACGGCGAAGACGTCGTGGGGCGCGACGGTGGGGCAGATTGTGCACTCGCCGCGGCGCGGCTCGCGCGACATCGAGCACCTCGGGTCGGCGCATAACGATGGGTGGCTGCAGCTGCTGAAAGCGGCCCGCCTCGGGCGCTGCCACGCGCCAACGCGGCTTTACCGAGTTAGCTTTCGGATATATTGACCTAGCTGAAGGACTGTTGGATTGCCTGGCTTGTAAGTTCCGAACCGCACTGAGTGCAGTCTGTGCCTTGAGTACCCACGTTGGCGGGCGTTCCGCACGACGCGCAGAACCGAGCGTCATGCGGAAGTTCTGCGCCACAATCACTGCAGATCGATGACTGGGCAGACAATGACGCCATTTTCCGCCGCTCACTGATGACTCGTTCGGTCGCGGCACGCTCTCTGCTGAGCCGGTCGTAAGCAGGCTGGGCATGCCTGCTCAGACCCGATCGTGGAAGGCCTTGGTCCAGGGCTCGGGCCGCTTCCTGTTCGGGGGAAATCCTTAACTTGGCCACGCTGATCGCTCCTCCTGGTCATAGCCAGGCCTCGAGGCCGACTCTCGTTACGCTTCGCCACCAGCGGTGTGCAATGCGCACCGCTACGCTACTCCTCGAGAGAAATGACAACAAGATAGTCCGAATAGAGCATCGTATTACGCGGCGCGGTTCTCGCTAGCTGAGTCTCGGGATGCTTCTTGCGGCGCAACAACCTCGCGTTTCTATTCGGCGGGAAACCCGACAAGTAATGAGAGCCGGCTGGAACCGCAGATCGCCATCTGCCTGCACACCGGCCTGGACGATGCTCCCGGTCATCGAGTCGTTCATGGCCGCCCACCAGCTGCCCGACGTGACCGTGGTCGCGGACGCCGGGATGGTGAGCGAGGCTAGCCAGAAAGCGATCGAGGCGCCGGGCTGTCGTTCATCCTCGGCGCGAAGATGCCGCACATCCCTTAACTGGTGGCGCAGTGGCGCCGCGAGCACCCTGGGCAGGACACCCCGGCTCTTTCCCGGCCCCGCCGTCCCGCTGCGTGCTCGTCCCAGCCGTAGTCAGAGCTCAGAAGTTGTTCGGCCGGCCGTGAACGGCGACCAGCTCGACAAGCCCTTCTGCCCCCTTGAAATCGTCCGGGTTGGCCGTATAGAGAGGCAGCTCGTTGCTCGCCGCGGTTGCGGCGATCATCAAATCCGATGCTCTACGTCGCGGCTGACGTCCTACCGTGCGAACTGCCGCGCAGATCTGACCGTAGAGGCGTGCCGCGCTCTGGTCGTACGGAAGGGGGTCGAAGGTAGCCTCCACGTGCTGCAGCACCGCGACCCGCCCGGCACGCTTCACCGGATCGTCAGTAGCATGCGGGCCGAACGACAACTCGCCCAGCGTGACCGCCGTGACCAGCAAGGTGTCGGGCAGCTCCGCCGGGTCGTAGAGCTTGATCGCCGCGATGATGCTGGTGTCGACGACCGCGACATCGTGGACGGTCACAGCCCAGTACCTTCGTACGGGTCACGCGCGTCCTGACCGACAGCCTCGTCCAGATCGGCGCGCAGATCGTCCACATCGAGCACCGGGGCCGTGGCGAAGATCGCGAGAACCTCATCCCTGGGAACCGCCCGGCGCCGACGTATGGGCACCATCCTCGCCAGTGGTTCTCCGTTCAGGGTCAGTGTGTAGGTACGCCCCTGCCGGAGGCCACGCGTGACCGACCCCGAGTCCGCGACGAGCTGGCGAATGCTGACATACGTCGGCTGATCGAGCGCCATTAACCCAGCGTACCACGCTGTACCACGACATCCGGTTGTCGGGCCAGCGTTCGGTAGGAGAGTCGATTGGCTGGAACAGCGGCCCGATACGCCCGTCAGCCTCTGTCGGGGGAGACTCGGCGCGCCGCGATCCACGAAATGGCGTAAGTAGCAGGCGGGCGCAGCGACCTGCTTGCAGAGGATGCTCGTCGGAATTCATGAAGGCGACGTTGACGAGGCTCGCTACCTTCGATCAGCCCAACTGTGCGTTGACGCAGGAGCAGACGCCAACCTCAGCCGAAGGGACCTGCTGAGTGGCGTCGAAGCCGCCAGGGCCCGACCCTGATTGTGGTTGCTGTCGCTTCCCCAGCGGGTGCTGGATTCGGCGTGTCCGCGAACCAGGGCCGGGCCTCGCGTGATGTCAGGCCATCTCTGGAGCGCGTCGCCCCTCGACAAAGGCCCACGCCAGGGTGGGATCCCGAGTCCGAACCTTGAATTGTTCCGTGCTGCACCTTGTTGGCTCACTGCGCCGGGCGCTCTCTTCGGCGCGACGTTACGATGACAATCATGACTGGTCACGCCCCTCGCCCTGCGTATCTGGCACTGACTGTGGCGCGGCTGGGCAAACTGATGTCCGGGGCTGACCAGTCCCGGCGGTGGCGGCTGGTCGCGGAGTTCCTAGAGGACTACCGGCACGAACCGGTCGGCACTCGATTCGCGCTGCTTGCAGAGGAGCCACGCGGTACGGGTGACGAGCGCTGGGATGTCTTCCTTGCCGCGCTCGCCGAGCATCTTGCCGGGATAGATGGCCGCGCTGCCCCGGTCTGGGCTGATCAGCGCTCGCTGCGGCAACTGTGGTTCCCATTCAACACGCGTGCAGCCCGTGTCGATGCGCTCGTTCACGCGCCTGCGGCGTTCAGGCGCCGTGGGGTCTATGTGGCGCCCGAGGAACTGAACGTCGCATGAGCGAGCCCGATCCTCTGCTTGATCGCGGGGCCATCCAGGAGGCATTCCGCCGACTGGGTGACCGCCTGGCACGCCGCGGTGTCGTGGCCGACATCTATGTAATCGGGGGTGCGACCAGTCCCCGACCGGGCGAGGATGATCCTGGAAGACTTGTTCGACGAGCGGTGATGCGCAGAGCCTTCCTCGCCGCGTCCTATTAACGGCGTCATCACCCCGTGACCGACAGGCAGTCATGGTCGCTCGCCGGCACTTCGATCTGCGCCGTCAGGCGTACTTCGCGCAGTATGCGACGAGCGGCGATCAGTCCCAGCGCTGCGCGTTGCTGGCGTCCACCGAGCCAGGCGGCTCGGGCACGACGCAGAACATCAGGCCGGCCGGATCGCGCAGCACGCACCAGAAGTCCACCCGCTGGACCTCCTCGGCGCCAAGCGCTTCGAGCCTGGCTACCTCGGCTTCGACGTCGTCGGTGTGGATGTCGAGGTGGACCCTGGCCGGTCCGTCGCCGAGTCGCTGCACGAGCAGGCCCAGGTGCTCGCCATGCAGCTCGCCGCCGTGGTACTCCGGATGCCGCTCGTACCGCGTCAGCTGCTTGCCGGTGGCGCCCTGCCAGAACGCCAGCTCGGCGTCATGCCGCTCCGGCGGCGCGTCGATCACGATCACCGACAGCCTGCTGTAGTGGGTCACAGGGCAAAGTTACGCGACGCCGCTGGCTGTCAGAGGCCTTCGCTAGCCTCGGTCTATGGACTGGAAGATTGAAGTGGTGTTCGTCCCGGTGACCGACGTCGACCGGGCCAAGTCGTTCTATGTCGACCAGGTCGGCTTCCACCCAGATCACGACTTTCAGGTGAACGAGCAACTGCGGTTCGTGCAGCTGACGCCGCCTGGATCGGCTTGCTCGATCGCGTTCGGGCAGGGCCTCACGGACATGGAGCCAGGCTCGCAGCGGGGCGGGATGATCGTCGTTCCGGACGTCAAGGCGGCCAGGGACCAGCTCGTGGGCCGTGGCGTGGACGCGTCCGAGATCGATGTCCAGCCGTGGGGCTCGTTCGTCAGCTTCAGCGATCCGGACGGCAACAGCTGGTCGCTGCAGGAGCTGCCCGCGTGGGCTGACGGTGCCGCAGGCTGACGGCCGATCCCGGTTGCGGCCACCACGTCGGCTGGAGGTTCGACGCGGTCACCGCAACCGGAGACCTACCGTGCCCGGACCAACCAGGCAGACCCGGGCACGGACTCAGTGGGCGTGCGCGAACTGAGCGCTCTCTGTCGATCCGGCCAGCGCGGTCGTGGATGCGTTCGGGCTGATGGCCGAGGTGACCTGGTCGAAGTAGCCGGTGCCGACTTCCCGCTGGTGCCGGGTAGCGGTGTAGCCGTCTGCTTCGGCAGCGAACTCAGCGTCCTGCAGCTCCACGTAGGCTGACATGCCGCGCTCGGCGTAGCCGCGGGCCAGGGTGAACATCGACTCGTTCAGAGCATGGAATCCGGCCAGCGTGATGAACTGGAACTTGTACCCCATCGCGCCAAGCTCGCGCTGGAACTTGGCAATCGTGGCCTCGTCCAGATGCGCGCGCCAGTTGAACGACGGCGAGCAGTTGTAGGCCAGCATCTGGTCGGGGAACACGTCCTTGATTGCCTCGGCGAACCGGCGGGCGACCTCCAGGTCCGGGGTCGAGGTCTCCATCCACAGCAGCTCGGAGTGCGGTGCGTAGGCCAGGCCGCGGGCGATGCAGGACTCGATCCCGTTGCGCACCCGGTAGAAGCCCTCGGCGGTGCGCTCGCCGGTCACGAAGCGCTGGTCGCGATCGTCGACGTCGCTGGTGATCAGGGTGGCCGCCTGCGCGTCGGTGCGAGCCACGATCAGGCTCGGCACGCCGCATACATCGGCCGCGAGCCTGGCCGCGTTCAGCGTCTTGATGTGCTGCCCGGTCGGAATCAGCACCTTGCCGCCGAGGTGACCGCACTTCTTCTCGGACGCGAGCTGGTCCTCCCAGTGCACGCCGGCCGCGCCAGCCGCGATCATGGACTTCATCAGCTCAAACGCGTTCAGCGCGCCGCCGAATCCGGCTTCTGCGTCGGCCACGATCGGCGCCAGCCAGTGCGGTGCGCCGTCGTTCTGCGACTCGGCCCAGGAGATCTGGTCAGCGCGGATCAGGGCATTGTTGATCCGGCGCACCACGGCCGGGACCGAGTTGGCCGGGTACAGGCTCTGATCCGGGTAGGTCTGGCCGGCCAGGTTCGCGTCCGCGGCAACCTGCCAGCCGGACAGGTAGATCGCCCGCAGGCCAGCCTTGACCTGCTGCACCGCCTGGTTGCCGGTGAGGGCGCCGAGGGCGTTTACATAGCCGTCTTCCTGCAGCAGCGCCCAGAGCCGCTCGGCACCGAGCCGGGCCAGCGTGTGCTCCTCCTGCACCGAGCCCCGCAGCCTGACGACATCGGCCGCGCTGTACGTCCGCTCGATGCCGGACCAGCGCGGATCTGCTGCCCAGGCGTTCTGCAAGCTGGCTGCCTGGCGCTCTATCGTGCTGGCCACGGGGTGGCCGTTGGCTTGGCTGTGGGCTGAGCCGTTAAGCGTGCCCTCAGGGCGACGATCGTTCATTGTGGACCTCCAGCTATGTCGACCCTGCGCAGGTGTAACCCCAGGCTGCCCTCAAGACCGGCAAAAAACTAGGGTCCTTGGTCCTGAAAAACTGACCATCTTCGGCTAGAGTGAAGAAATGCAGTCTTTGACGAGGCAAGAACCTCGATCCTTGCCGCCAGTCGGCCTCGACCTCAGCATGTTCGGGCAGCGGCTGCGCCACGCCCGCCGCGCCAGGGGGCTGACTCTGGCCGAGCTGGGCGAGCGGGTCGGCCGGGCTCCTTCGGTCTTGTCGCTGCTGGAGAACGGCAGGCGTGAGCCGAAGCTGTCGCTGATCGAGGCGCTGGCCGCCGCGCTTTCTGTGCCCGCGTCGGAGCTGATGCGCATGCAGCCGCCAAGCCGCCGGGCGCAGCTGGAGATCGCAGTCGCGGAGGCGCAGCGAGATCCGGCCTATGGCGAGCTTGGCCTGCCGCCGCTGCGGGTCGGCGCGCGCGTGCCGAATGACGTTCTTGAGCACCTGGCGGCACTGCATGCGGAGTTGCGGCGCCAGCGCACGCGGCCGACGGCCACGCCCGAGGAGGCAAGGGCCGCGAACTCGGACTTGCGGTCTCTGATGAGCGAGCGGGGTAACTACTTCGCCGAGATCGAGGCGGCAGCGGCGCAGGCCCTGGCGCCGGTCGGCTATTCCGGCGGTGCGCTGTCCCAGGGCATGCTGCTCTCGGTGGTCAGCCACCACGGCTTCGCCGTCCGGTATGTACAGGACCTGCCGCGGTCCGCCAGGTCGGTCACCGACCTGCGCAACAGGCGCATCTACCTAAGGCAGGAACCGCTCGGCATGCATACGCCACGGGCCGTGCTGCTGCAGACGCTCGGCCATTTCGTGCTGGGCCACTCGGCGCCTGCCGACTTCGGTGACTTCCTTCGGCAGCGAATCGAGGCGAACTACTTCGCCGCTGCCGTGCTCGTGCCCGAGCAGGCCGCCGCCCAGTTCCTGCGCGCCGCGAAGGACGCCAGGGACCTGGCGGTGGAAGACCTGCGCGACGTGTTCTCCGTGTCGTACGAGATGGCCGCGCACCGGTTCACGAACCTGGCCACGCACCACCTCGGCCTGCCGTGTCACTTCGTCAAGAACGACGAGGGCGGCATCATCTACAAGGCATATGAGAACGACGGCGTTATCTTCCCCGCCGATCCGACCGGAGCCATCGAGGGGCAGCGGATGTGCCGCCAGTGGTCGGGCCGCCAGGTCTTCTCCGCCTCCGACCGGTTCAGCCCGTACTTCCAGTACTCTGACACGCCGTCCGGCACCTACTGGTGCACGGCACTGGTGGATTCGGGGCGGGAACGGGGCTTCGCCGTCACGCTCGGTGTCCCGTACGAGCACTCCCGCTGGTTTCGCGGCCGGGAGACCACGCTGCGGACGTCGTCCGGCTGCCCGTCCGGCGATTGCTGCCAGCGGCCGCCCGCCGCGCTGGCGGCCCGGTGGGAGGGCATGGCGTGGCCATCGGCACGGGCGCACTCGCATGTCCTGCTGGCGCTGCCGTCTGGCAGCTTTCCCGGCGTGGACGAGTCCGACGTCTTCGAGTTCCTCGACCGGCACGCGTCAGCCTGAAGCTCCGGCACTGCCGAAATCCGGGGCTCGCCTCTCTCGCAGTGAAGCCAGTCCCTCGCGGATGTCGTCGCCCATGAACGTGAGCATCTCGTAGGCGGCCGACTGGTCGAAGATGGGTCCGGCGTTGCGAATCCAGCCATTCAGCGCGCGCTTGGTCAGCCGGATCGCCAGCTGCGGGCCGCTCGCGAGCTGGTCAGCAACGCGGAACGCCTCGGCCAGCACCTGATCCGCTGGCAGTGCCTTAGATACGAGCCCGATCCGCTCGGCTTCCTCGCCGGTGACCATCTCGCCAGTCATCAGGTAGTACTTGGATCTGGCCAGGCCACACAGCAGCGGCCAGATGATCGCGGCGTGATCGCCGGCGGCGACGCCGAGCCGGACATGCCCGTCGCCAAGGCGCGCGTCGGCCGCGCAGATGCTGATGTCCGCAAGCAGTGCCACCACTAGCCCGGCTCCGACGGCCACGCCGTTGATGGCCGACACGATCGGCTTCTCGCAGTTGACCATGTTGTAGACCAGGTCGCTCATCTCGGTCAGCATGGCCGTGACCCGTCCATAGTCACCGATCTGGCGCTCGACCATGCCCAGATCGCCGCCCGCGGAGAACGCCCGGCCCGCGCCGGTGATCACGGCCACTCTGGTCTCCTCGTCTTTGCTGACGTCGGCCCAGATGGCGGCAAGCTCAGAGTGCATCTCCTCGTGCGCGGCGTTCAGCACCTCCGGCCGGTTGAGGGTGATGAGCAGCACGCCGCCATGCCGCCGCTCGAGCTTGAGATGCTGGTAACGAGCCAGGTCCATGCGAGTCTGTGTCCTCTCGATCTGATGCCGGCCGCGGCCGCCGATGCCGACATCCTGGCAGGCCAGACCACGACGCGCTGACCCGGCCGGGCGGTGCCAATAACCAGCTACCGTGGCATATCGCCAGTAACTATGCCAGAATAAAGGCACGGTTCCCGGACAGATTTATTGCCTGCGCTTTTCTTGACCGCGCGCCTAGATCCGCCGAACCGTCGGCCCGCATTTTGCGTTTGGCAATGGGCGGCAATACTTCCCGAGCGCGCGGCAGGCACGTCCCGCAGGCCCGGAGCGGGCCGTCCGGCCTGCACTAACGGACGCACTTGCGCGGAATGCAATAGCACATGGGCTGCGGCACTATTGCCTGCGAATCTTCAGGCAGGGAACGGGGCTGTCCGGCATGGACGCCGTTCTGCCGCCGCGAGTAGATTGGCGGGCGGAATAACAGTCGGGCCAATTTTCACCCCGTTCCGATGCCGGAAGATGTCCAATAGGCGGCCGGTTCACTATGCAGCAACTCAGCACCATTGCCGATGTCGTAGCCGCGTCCGGCGGCGACCCGCAGTGCACGTGGGTAGCGCAGGGCCTGCGGCGCGGCGGGATGGCGTGGGAGCATGCCGGCGGCGTTGCGGTGGGGTGCAGTGCGCTGTGCGGCCGGGACCGGATTGTCGTGCGCGGTTCGGCGGACGCGGCCGCGGCGCTGGCGCGGGAGGCGATCGGTGCCCTGGGTCCGAGCTTCGAGGTAATTGGCGATCCGCCCGTGACGGCCGGCGTGCTTGAGCGGATCGACTGGCTGCAGCATGGCCACTACTTCGGCTGGATGGACGGTACGAGACGACCGCGGTACCGGCCCGCGCACCCCGCCCGCTGGCTGGCTCGGCGCGAGTGGCAGGCCGCCGACGAGCTGATTCGCGCGGCGTCGCCCGTTTCCTACGCGCGGCCCTGGCAGCCGGGAGTGCGGCGGTGGGCTGGCATTAGCGATACGCGTGGCGGCCTCACCTGCACCGTGGCCGACGCGTGGAGCGTTCCCGGTCTCGGGTTCATCGCCGGCCTTGCCGTCCTGCCCCAGGCCAGGCGAGCCGGCCATGGCCGGGACGTCTGCGTCTTCATGCTCGAGGCCCTGCTCGGCGCGCACGGGCGGGCCGCGCTGATGGTGTGGGACTGGAATGCGGCGGCGGTCGGCTTGTATACGCAACTCGGCATGACCTACCGGCAGCAGCAGGTGCTCCGGGTGCGGCCTGCCGTGGCGGGTGACAGCTAGGACTGGGCCAGGCGGTCTGCAGTGGCGCCGCGCCATCCGACGGCATATCCTGTTACCTTTGAGTAACTTACGCTGTCCCGCACGCCGTTACGATCGGTTGACCGGCCGCGTACCAGTTGCAAGGAGCGACATGAGCCGTCCCGATCAGCCGCCGACCGTGTTCTGCCCTGAACCGTCGGCTGATGTCCTTGAGATGCGCCAGTGGCTGCACGAGTTCGCCAGGGACGTGATCAGGCCCGCCGCCAGCGAGTGGGACGAGCGCGAGGAGACGCCCTGGCCGATCATCGAGGAGGCGGCGAAGATCGGCCTGTACTCGCTGGACTTCTTCGGCTCGCAGTGGATGGAGCCGAGCGGGCTGGGCATGGTCGTGGCCTTCGAAGAACTGTTCTGGGGCGATGCGGGTATCGGCCTCGCGCTCGCCGGGTCCGGGCTGGCGGCGGTTGCGGTGGCGAGCAACGGGACGGACGAGCAGATCGGTGAGTGGCTGCCGCAGATGTTCGGCAGTCCTGGCGACGTGAAGCTGGGCGCGTTCTGCTCGTCCGAGCCGGACGCCGGCAGCGACGTCGGCGCCATCCGGACCCGGGCCGTCTACGACCAGGCCAAGGACGAGTGGGTGCTGAACGGCACCAAGACCTGGGCAACCAACGGCGGCATCGCGGACGTGCACGTGGTTGTCGCGTCGGTGGACCCGGCCCTGGGCAGCAGGGGGCAGGCAAGTTTCATCGTGCCGCCAGGTACCGCGGGCCTGTCGCAGGGACAGAAGTTCCGAAAGCATGGCATCCGCGCCTCGCACACGGCCGAAGTAGTGCTCGACGACGTGCGGGTGCCCGGCAACTGCCTGGTGGGTGGCAAGGACCGACTCGATGCCCGGCTGGCCAGGATCGCCGAGGGCCGCAGCGCCGGCGAGCAGGCCGCGATGCGCACGTTCGAGAAGTCGCGGCCATCGGTCGCCGCGATGGCGGTCGGGATCGCAAGGGCCGCGACCGAGTACGCCACCGAGTACGCCACCCAGCGCGAGCAGTTCGGCCGGCCCATCGGGCAGAACCAGGCGATCGCGTTCATGCTGGCCGACATGCACGCGTCGGTGGACGCAGCCCGGCTGCTGACCTGGCGGGCCGCCTGGATGGCCAGGAACGGGCACCAGTTCGAGCGGGCCGAGGGCTCGATGTCCAAGCTGGTCGCCGGGGAGACCGCGGTGCGAGTCACCGAGCAGGCGATCCAGATCCTCGGCGGGAACGGATACACCAGGGACTATCCGGTCGAGCGCTGGCACCGGGACGCGAAGATCTTCACGATTTTCGAGGGCACGTCCGAGATCCAGCGCATGATCATCGGTAGGGCCGTCACCGGGCTGGACGTGCGGTAATAACCGCTGGTCATGGCGCTGATGCGGGTTTGGTTTGGCGGGCTGAGCGGGGGAGTCTGGCGGCTGATTGTTTGCCCGTTATTTCCCGTTGGTTCCCGCCGATTCCCAACATGGTGCTGGATCTGTGCTGACCCCTGGGCCGGGTCGGCCGCCGCCAACTGGCCGATCGTGGTTACAGAGGGTAACCAGCGCCAGGGCGAGCCGGGATTGGGAAGGGCGGCGACGGCATCTGGATGCTCATGACCGCGACGGTGCACGGCACCTTCGTGGATGGCCGACCGTCATGTGCTGAACGGCCTCCATAGGGCTTTGCGCAGGTTCGATTCCCAAGCGGGGCACCCACAGCTACGGAAGCCGCGCTGACCAGCGGATACCTGCTTGTCGAAGCCGGTCACCGCTGCCGGAGCCGATCAGGAGACGCCCAGAACGCCAGTGACCGTCGGCCAACAACTCCCACCAGAGAGGGGCTGAGCTTGCCCTGAGCTGCGGTGCGCTCTGCTCACCGTGCCACGTAGTAGCCCTTGTGCGTGTTCGTCTTGATGAAGTCCATCAGGGACTCCCGTGCGATGTACTTCCGCGACCCAATCATGACCCACTCAATGTCGCCCTGGGCCGTCATCTGGTACAGCGTGCTGTAGCTGATGCCGAGAGCCTTGCTGGCATCCTTAATGCTCAACAGGTTCTGATCAGCCGAATGGCTTCGAACGGTGCTGGCGATCCGCACCAGGTTGGCTGACCCGCGACGACGCCGCACGGCGATCATCGGCTATTTCATCCTCTCCATCGTGCTGGCGATTGCCGAGATCTTCTCGGTTGGTCTCGTGGTCGTAGCCCTGGCTCCGAACCAGACCGCGGCCAGCGCGATGGGCCGGGGTGCTGTTCTTCGTGCTGCTGTTCCTGTCAGGGTTGTGGATCCAGCGGTGCAAGCCGGCGTGCCGTTGCGGGACATCATGTGGTACTCGCCGGGCGGCACGGGCCCTGCTCTACTCGGTGTTCAATGCGGCACCTCCGCTGGTGACACTGCTCACCCCGGTCGGCTACACCTGCGTGTTCGGTTCGTCGCGGTTCGGTACTTCCGCTGGGAGTAGGGCTTCGGGCCTGACCGCCTGTCGTCTTTCAGGAGAGGCGGCGGAGCCGCCGGAAGCAGTACCCGGCGAGGCCGGCGGACAGCACGAGGTAGATGCCGGTTTCGGTCCACTGCAAGGGCCAGTACCGGCTGGCGGGCTGGTAGGTGACGGTCTCCCGGATGCCCTGGCGGTTCAGACAGTCCACCAGTGCGGAGTCGCTTTCGGTAAAACTGTTCGCTATTGGCACGCAAGCCGCTGGAACGACTGTGCTAACGGGATGCCCGGCCGTGTCGGCGGCGCCGATGGCCAGGATCCACGCCTCCTGCGGGCCGGCCAAGCCGGCGTGACCGAGGTCCATGGAATCTACCGAAGCACCGAGAACGAAATTGGCGGTGTGCGGCGAGTCGCTGGTGACGGCTTCCAGCGCGTCGCTGGAGATCGTCATGGTCGTGTGACTGGCCGGCAACACGTTAGGGCGTATCCAGAGCGGCATGGCGATCTGGACGGCGGCGAAGATGGCCAGGGTTACGGCCATGGCCGGGAGGGTGCGCCGGATCAGCGCCCCGGCGGTGACGCCGAGGGTGAAGGCGAATGCTGCGTAGCC
Source organism: uncultured Actinomycetota bacterium (assembly GCA_963719765.1). GTDB lineage: Bacteria > Actinomycetota > Actinomycetes > Streptosporangiales > Streptosporangiaceae > JAJYUU01. The sequence continues at coordinate 1,506,065 of CAVRCW010000003.1, read as the reverse complement.
TAGCGGGGTGATGCCGTGGGTGGCGAAGGCGAGCAGGTTGAACTGATTCCTAGCGAGGCCTCCGCTGCCGCCCAGTCCAGTAGCACGGCCGAGCGGTGCCGCCCACCAGTCGAGTAGCAGGCTTAGTGCCTCGGTGACGGCCATGGCGGCCAGGCCGCCAACGGTTAGCTTGACCGCTAGCCACCGGGTACGGGTGACGGACTGGCTCCAGGCCAGAGCGAGGGTGCCAGCCTCCATCTCGCGGGCGAGCAGCGGCGCTCCCCAGAACAGGCCGGTGACGGCGGGCGTGATGACGATGAGGATGGTGCTGAACGTGTACACCGGCCCGTAGGCGCCGCTGGAATTCACCTGCGCGAGGAAGCTGCTGGCGAGCTGGCCGCAGCTGGCGGGGTGGCAGCCACTAAGGCCGCTGGCGGTGTACAAGCTGCCCAGCTGCGCCTCGGTGACCGCGAGCAGGACCGCGAACGCGATCAGGGCCACGGCCGCGGTGATGGCCTGGACACGGAATTGAAGCATGCTGAGCCGGATCATGACGCCACTTTCAGTTGTTGCGGGCTGGCCGGCCCGTTGTCGCCGGCGGTCCGGCTCATGTAGGCCAGCACCACGTCCTCCAGACTGGCTGGCTTCACGGTCCAGGCCGGATCGAGGACCGGCCCGTCCGTGCGGACCAGCAGGCTGGTCTGCTTGTCGGTGTGGCTCTGGGTGATGATTTCCTGATCCGCGGGCAAGGCGGCGGGGTCGCGACGCGGCCCGGACAGGCGGCGGTGCGAGGCGAGCAGGTCGCTGACTTCCCCGGCGACCTGGACCTGGGAGGTGACCAGAACTACCAGGTAGTCGCAGACCCGTTCCAGGTCGGCGACCAGGTGGGAGGACAGCAGAACGCTGAGGCTCTGCCCGGCGACGGCTTCCATCAGGCCCTGCAGGAACTCCCGCCGGGCCAGCGGGTCCAGGCTGGCGACCGGCTCGTCGAGGATGAGCAGTTCTGGCCGCTTGGCCATCGCCAGGGTGAGGGCGAGCTGGGCGCGCTGACCGCCGGACAGCGACCCGGCGCGTTGCTTCGGGTTCAGGGTGAGCTGGCTGATCCGCTGCCGGGCCAGGTGGTCGTCCCAGCCAGGGTTGAGCCAGGCGCCGAGCCGGAGATGGTCGGCGACCGTCATCTGGGAGTAGACGGGGGTGCCCTGGGCGACGAAGCTGACCCGGGCCAGTTGCGCGGGTCCGGCCGCTGGGCGCTGGCCGAGGACGGTAATTGTGCCTTGCGTCGGCGTGAGCATCCCGGTGGCCAGCTTCAGCAGCGTGGTCTTGCCCGCGCCGTTGGGGCCGACGAGTCCGGCGACAACGCCCTGGGGGATGTCTAGCGTGCAGTCGCGCAGCGCCCACTTCCGCCCGTACTGCTTGCCAAGCTCACTGGCCTGGATGGCGGCGTTCACGCGACTCCCTCGGCGAAGCACTTGCGGATGGCGGTGTGGTAGATCGCGTCGATGTCATCGGGGCCCAGGCCCGCCGCGCTCGCCGAGCGGAGCCAGTCGCTCATCGTGGCGAGGTACCGGGCATGGATGGTCGGGCCGGGTCCGGACGGCGCGCGGGTGACGAACGTGCCGAGTCCGGGCCGGGCGCGTACGAGTCCCTCCCGCTCCAGCTCCCGGTAGGCCTTGTGCACCGTGTTCGGGTTGATGGCGAGCTGGGCCACGACCTGCTGCGCGGTCGGCAGCCGGTCGCCCGGCTCCAGCATCCCCATCCGCAGGAACTGGTGGACCTGCTGTACGAGTTGCAGGTAGGTGGCGACACCCGACGCTTCGTCGAGCTGGAACTCGATCATCAATCTCTCATTCTATTAAGGGCTTAGTTGAATGAGAGAGTAGCAGGTCCCAGGCGGTCGGCGCAAAGCGGTTCACGCTCAGGCGCGGCCGGGGCGCTTCCAAGGAACAACCCCGGACGCGGACTGGGGCCGAGGGCTTCTTAGAAGACGAGCGTCGTCGACAGGAATCCTCGAGCTGTTGCACGCCACGATCCGCTGGGCGCGGACGCCGCGCCACGGCGAACGCACGGTCCTGCTGGTGCTGACCGGGCCGGTGGCGATCGCGGAGGCCAGCGCGATGCGCCGGGCCTCCGCTGGACGCAACGATTCCAATGCCTCGCACGAGGTGCGCACGCCGATCGCCGGCATGCCTCCAGAAACGGTCAGTCCGGCATCTACGTTCGGGCAGCCTCGGTCGGCTGTCATGTTCGTCGCTGCAGAGCTATTGGGCGGGGTGAAGCCGTTCTGTCACTGCTAGGCGCAGCCGGTCGGAGCTGGAGCCGAGCGCGGCCAGGACGGCGCCGAGACCGCTGCTGCCGGCATCGATCAGTGACAGCAGCGCATGCCCGCTGCTGCGGAAGCCCGCGCGTCCCTGTTCGGTGAACAGTGCTTTCTTCAGCCCCGGTGCCATACGTGGCCCGCACAGCGGACCCCAGGGCAGGCGGCGTCCGACGGGGCTGCGGTACAGCTCGTCGATGGCATGCGGGCCGTAGTCGGCGCGCATCTGGCGCTGGATGGTCGGCAAGTCCACACCCAGGGTGGCGAGCAGGTCGGCAGCGTTCCAGCGCGGCCCGTCGCCGCGGCCTGAGGAGATGACGTCGGCGACGGCGGCCCGGGCGGCTGCCAAGGTGATCTTCTGGTCGGCCAGGATGTCCCGCGCAGTCGGGTCCTTGTCGGCAAGCAGCGCGAGCAGCAGGTGCTCGCAGCCGATGTAGCCGTGCCGGGCCCGCTCGGCCTCCTGGCCGGCGACGGCCATCAGCCGTGACGTGATCGGGTCGCGGCCGGGCCCAGTCGGGCGTGTCATGTGACCCTCCGGCCGGGGAATCGCCGGCTGGCGTACTTACGGTGCACCGACTGGCGGGTGACGCCGAGCGCGGCGGCGATCCGTTCCCAGGTCCAGCCGTCTTCCCGGGCTGCCTTGACCTGCAGTGCCTCGAGCTGGTCCACCATCTGGCGCAGCGCGGCGACGGCTGCCAGCCCGACCTGCGGATCACGATGGCTCGCCGCACCTGGCACCTGTCGGGCCTCCTGACATTCCGGCACGCCCTCCTGCGGGAACTTGACGAGAATCTTCAAGCGGGCCACCGGGTTGTCACCCGTCAGCTACCGCGACGCCTACGGAATTCGCAACGGTCGGGCGCAGCTGAACGCCGCACGCCGCCACGGTCCGGTACCAGACCCGCGCGTTTGAAACTTTGCCAGCACAGCTGGGTAGGACGGCAGGCCGGGCCGGAGCAACCGACCTGGGTCATCTGTGACGCCTTCCGGCGCGTATTGGCGCTGAAATGTCCGCGGAGCCGGCCAGCGCTGAAGTCGGGCGCGGGGCGCCGACTCGTCGCTGTGCCACCCGCTCGATGCAGTGCTGCATGAGTACTTCACGCGGATTCGCTCGACCCGGCACGATAGCAAGCCCACCCAGGCGCGACGTCATCCTCGGCGGGCCGCGAGGCGTCACCGAGCACGTGATGCGCCGCTGGTCGCAGTCCAGGAGAGCTCGCTTCATCCAGGCCAGGAGAGTGGTGCTGAGTTCGTGCTGACAATACGACGGCCGGCAGGGCATCTACCTGCGGAAACTGCCAGTACCTCCACGAGCTTCACGATTTTCGAGGGCACGTCGGAGATCCAGCGCATGATCATCGGGCCGTCACCGGGCTTGACGTGCGGTAATAACCGCAGGTCATGGCGCGCCGGTGCGGATCTTGAAAGGGCCCGTGAACTCCGGTTTCTGGCGGCCGGCCGGTTGCCCGTTATTCCTGGTTGGTTCCCGTCAGTTCCCAATAGCGTGCTGAGTTGGTGCTGACCCCCTAACCGTTAGGGTGGCTTCGCTGATAGGCCGAGAGGCCTCGAAGGTGCTGGGGATCCACGGCCTGTAGTACTGGCTCCGATGACGGCAACGACATGGTGGCCCGACGGCCATTGCCACGCCTGTCATGGTTGGCGAGCGTGTCGCAACCCGGCAGGCAAAGCAGTGACCGCGCCGGTTGAGCCTGCCATCGACCTCGGATGGACCTTTCATGTACCGGATACAGACCGGCTGTGTACCTGGATGCGGATACCGAAGTCCGTGATCACACGGCTTCATCTTCGAGGTCCCGCCGTGCCGCACCGCTTCGTTGAGTTCCGTGCGCAGGTTCGAGTTCTGAGCGGGGCACCCGCAACAGGGGGAAGCGCGCTGACCAGCGGCTATCTGCTGGTCGAAGCGCGGTCACCGCTGCCGGGCCCGGCCCGGCGACGTCCACAGCGCCTTTGAACCCGCCATATGCCTAGGTCCCCCGCAGGATCGGTATCCGTCCGTGGGTCTTGTCCGCCAGCGTCCGCGACGTGCGCGGATACCGTCCGGTTCGACCCGCCCGGCGAGGGGCGTCACTCGGTACGGCGATCGACCGTCGGGCTTCCTATCGGCGCTGATTGCGTGGCGAGGTCGAGGTCAGGCAGGTCGACCTGGTGGCGATGTCGGCCGGTGCGCGAGTCGAAGCACCAGACCTCGGTTGGTGCGATCTTGAACTGCTTCCAGCCGTCGTGCCTGCTGCCAGGCGGCACTTGGGGCGGCGAGACCGCGTACCTGCAGGCCGAGGTTGCCGCCTGGGGGGCCGGGCGTGTTGTAGATCGCGACTGCGACGCGGGCATCACGCTGAATATTGCGGACGTGCCGGGCGTCGGGCATCGATGCGAAGTACAGGTTGAGCTGGCTATCCGACTGGTACTGGACGGGGCTGGTCCATGGCCCGCCGTCCTGGTCGATGGTGGAAAGGCCATGATGTCGGTGCGGTCCTGCGCCTGGCGTACGCGTGCTTGCAGGTCGGCATCGTTCATCGTGCGGTGCTCCGAACCTTAGTCGACGGTCCGGCTTCCGAGGCGGATGGCGGCGTCGGGGTCGCGGTGGTCGAAGAACAGCGAGGCGCCGGTGTCCATCTTGGCGATGGCCGCCATCTGGTCGGGTGTGAGTTCGAAGTCGAAGATGGCCATGTTCTGGGCCATCCGGTCCTTGCGGACTGATTTCGGGATGACGATGACGCCGCGCTGGGTGAGCCAGCGGAGCACGACCTGGGGGACGGACTTGCCGTGGGCGCTGGCGATCCCGGTGAGGGTGGCGTCGCTGAACAGGTTGTTGCGGCCTTCGGCGAACGGTCCCCATGACTCGATCTGGACGCCGCGTTCGGTCATGAAGTCCTGGTCGGCCTGGCGCTGGAAGAACGGGTGTGTCTCGATCTGGTTGACCGCCGGCACGATCTGGTTGTGGAGGATGAGGTCGGCGAGGCGGTCCGGGTAGAAGTTGGCGACGCCGATCGCCCTGGCAAGGCCCTGGGCGTGGAGTTCTTCCATGACGCGCCACTCGCCGTAGTAGTCGCCGAACGGCTGGTGGATGAGGTACAGGTCGACGTAATCAAGGCCGAGGCGGCTCAGCGAGGTCTCGAACGCCTTCCGGGTGGTCTTCTCGCCGTTGGACTGGATGAAGAGCTTGGTCGTGACGAACAGGTCGCCGCGGGGTATGCCGCTGCCGCGGATCGCGCGGCCGACTGCCTGTTCGTTCTGGTAGCTCGCGGCGGTGTCGAGCAGGCGGTAGCCGGTGGCAAGAGCATCGAGTACGGCCTGTTCGGTGTCGTCGGCGGGGATCTGGAAGACGCCATAGCCGAGCACCGGCATCTCGACGCCGTTGCTGAGGGTGACAGCTGGAATGTTGCTGCTCATGGTGATTCTCGCTTTCTATTTGATTTGGTGAGCGCTAGCGGGCTGACGTGCGGAGCGCGAGCGAGCCGGCGGCGGCGATCGCGACGAGGACCGCGGTGCCCGCGAAGCTCACCCGCAATCCGTGCTCGAAGACGGAGCTGGCGTCCACGACCGCGCCGAAGACCGCGACGCCCAGGGAACCGCCCATCTGGCGGAATGTGTTGAGCACGCCGCTGGCCGTACCGCCGAGCTGGCCGGGCACACTGTCGAGGATCAGCGAGGCGATCGGGGGGACGGTGAACGCGCCGCCGACGCCGACCAGGACCATGACGGCCGCTACCGCCAGCACTGGCACGTGCCGGGGGAGGAGCGCGAGCAGCAGCAGGCCGGTGGCCATGCCGGCCTGCCCGGCGATGATCGGCAGGATCCGGCCGAATCGCTGGGCGATCTTGCTGACCAGCGGGTTGGTCAGGGCGACCAGGCCCGTCATCGGGAGGAACAGCAGCCCGGTGGCCAGGGCCGAGTATCCGCGCTGCTCCTGGAAATACAGGCTCTGCAGGAACACCGTCCCGTAGAAGCCGGCCATCGTGAGGAACGCCACCGACAGCGTGATGGCGACCGTGCGGGACCTGAACACGGTGAGCGGGACCATCGGATGCCGCCCCCGGTGCTCGGCGACCAGGAACACCGCGAACGACGTAGCCGAAACCAGGCAGGCCACGATAATGCGGCTAGAGCCGAAGCCCGACCTCCCGCCTTCGATAAGCGCATAGGTCAGGGCTCCCAGCGCCAGGACCGCGGACACCTGGCCTGTCCAGTCGAACCGCACAGCGCGCCGGGGCGATGGCGCCGCCCGCGCGAGCAAGCCGATCGCCGCCAGGCCGACCGGAAGGTTCACGAAGAAGATCAGGCGCCAGCCGACCTGAGTCAGCAGCCCGCCAAGGACAGGGCCGGCTGCGGCCGCCACGGATCCGCCCATGGCCCACAACGCGATCGCACGCGCCCGCTCCCTGCTGTCCTCGAACGCCTCGCGGATAAGCGACAGCGACGTCGGGGTGACCAGGGCGGCGCCGGTGCCCTGCACAATCCGTGCAACAACGAGGAATCGCAGCGACGGCGCGAGACCGCACGCTGCCGACGCGGCGACGAACAACACCATCCCGTTGCGGTAGGCCGTCTTGCTTCCCACCCGGTCGGCCATGCTCCCGCCGAACAGCAGCAGCGCGGAGAACATCAGCGCGTAACCGGTCACGATCCACTGCAGGCCCGCCAGGCCGCCGCCGAGGCTCCGGTGAATCGCAGGAAGCGCAACATTGGTGATCTGCGCATCCAGTGCCACGACCGCAAAGCCCAGCATCGCCAGCCCCAATGCGGCCCGCTTCTGGCGCCGGACGTCGCCGGTGACCGCACGCGTTACCTGAGACGGTCTGCCGGGCTTGAGTGTCATGCTCATGTCGGCCTTCTCCGCTGCCCTCGGTGTCGTACTGAGCCTCCCGCCAGGCCGGCCGGATCCGGGAGTCACTGCCGTGAGGGGTAACGCCAGTACCCCCCCCGCCCGCCGGTCGCGCTCTACCGTGGATCTGTGGACAACCGCGCCGAGGTCCGGGACTTCCTGACCACCCGCCGTGCCCGGATCACCCCCGAGGCGGCAGGCCTGCCGACGTACGGGGAGCAGCGCAGAGTGCCCGGCCTGCGCCGGACCGAGGTGGCTCAGCTCGCCGGGATGAGCATCGAGTACTACACCCGGCTGGAGCGCGGGAACCTCGCCGGTGTCTCCGAGCCCGTCCTCGATTCCCTCGCCAGAGCGCTCAGCCTGGACGACGCCGAACGGGAACACCTCTTCGACCTCGCACGAGCGGCGAGCACCTCGGCGCGGACGCCCCGGCGCACCGGCAGCCGCGCCGTGCGGCCGAGCATCTACCGGATCCTCGATGCCCTGAGCGCACCGGCGTACCTGCGCAACCGCCGCTTCGACATCCTGGCCGCCAACCAGCTGTGCTTCGCGCTCTACGCGGACGTCCTTACGCCCGAGAGCCTGCCGATGAACCTGGCCCGGTTCATGTTCCTCGACCGCCGCGCTGAAGAGGTGTACCTCGACTGGGACGCGGTTGCGGACGACACTGTCGCCGCGCTGCGAATCGAGGCCGGGCGCAACCCCCTCGACCGCAAGCTCAGCGACCTCGTCGGCGAGCTCGCAACTCGCAGCGACGCCTTCCGGACACGCTGGGCACGGCACAACGTCCGCCATCACAGGACCTCCGCAAAACAGATCCATAACCCAGTCGTTGGTGACCTCACGCTCACCGGCGACGCCCTGGAGCTGCCCGGCGAAGACCTGATACTGATCACCTACACCGCGCCAGCCGACAGCCCGGCGCAAGAGCAACTGGGCTTCCTGACCAGCTGGACGGCGACTCAATTCCACGAGCGCGCCAGGGGTGAAGCATCGAAGTCCTCATCCGGAGATTCCTGAACCAGCGCAGATCACAGCCGCGATGCGGATGAGACCCGGCGAGTTACAAGATCAATTCGGCGCGTCCCTGGTACTCCCGAGGACAAGGGCAGAAACGAAGCGATTTCGCACAGGGCAGCGCGCGCCGAGGTTGCGGCGGGAGGCGGGCTGGGCGCGCCAGGCATCGCATGCGGCGCGGGCGGCGCCCTGCTCGCTGTTCTGGGTGGCTTCGAGGCTTTGCGGCGGGCTGGGCGGGCGTCAGAACGTTCACCCTCGGCGTCGGCTCGCTGCGCATCCTGCGACGCGGTCGGCCGGCACCCAGGGCACCAACCTGCGCGGCCGCGAAGAGCAATCCGAGACTGGCTTTCATGCCGCTGACCTGCGGGTTTGGTCCGGCCGCTGAGCTGTCAGGCCACGATCGCGGGGTAAATCGTGCGCGGGCCGAGGTCGTTAGCGGGGCGCCCACAACAGGGGAAAGCGCGGTGACCAGCGGATATCTGCTGGTCGAAGTCCGGTCGGCCATAACAGCGGGAATGCGCGCAACGGGACGATCGCCTGACGTTGTGCCGCTGCCGCAGCCCGTCCGGACACCGACGGGCTGGCCGCCGGGCTGCCCGGCGACTGGGCCGCCACCGTCTGGCTCATGCACGGCTGCGGCCTGCGCGTCGGCGAGGCTCTCGCGGTCAGCGAGCGGTGCATCATCAGCGACGGGACCGTCCTGCGGGTCTGCGAGCAGGTCAACCCGCAAGGCCAGCTGCGGCCGCTGAAATTCCGTGCCGCCGGCGACTACCGCGACACTCCGCTGCCGCAGTACGTCTCTGACGCCATCGACAAGCACCTGGCCGACTATGGCACCACCCCGACGGGTACCTTGTTCCGCGGCCGCCGGCAGAAGCTCGTCGTGCGCCGTACCTACCAGGACGACTTTGCCCGCGCCGCCCGCAAGGCCGGCCTGCCGCCGCAGTTCATCCCGCACTCGCTTCGGCACTACTTCGCCTCTACCGCGCTGGCCCGCGGCATCCCGATCACCGACGTCTCCCAGTGGCTCGGCCACCGCAGCATCGAAGTCACTTACCGCATCTACCGGCACCTGATGCCCAGCGCCTGGGACCGCGCGCGCACGGCCCTGGACCAGGCCTACCTGGAGGCCATGGCGGCCGGCCCGTCCTGACCTCGCTCCCGGACCCGACTGTCGCCGTTGGCGGCCTTCTCCGAACGCCGACCAGGTATTGCCAGCTGGACGACAAGGTTGCGGCGGCAGGGTGAGACACAGAACGACCATTTCGGGGCCGCGCCGCCTGACTGGCTGGCTTCCTCGCAACAACCGCAGCCGAGTTCGCCACTTGCAGCAGCCGCGGTTTCGCTGGCGGCCTGAGGTCCCATCTTCCGCTGCGCCTGCCCCAAACCTGTCGCGAATGCGACATCGCGAGCCGCTATCCCTTCCTCTGGGTAGTGCCGTTCCTCATTCCGCGCGTGACGCGGAGCGGCGCCCTCCTCCACGGCATGGTCCCGGCTTTCCGGATGGTCGCTGCCTTGCCCGCGCACCGGGGTGCCGGGTGCTCGTTTAAGGTCGTGGAGGACGGAGTAAAACTGGGTGTTGAGTATCGGCTCTTCGAGCATCGCGGCCACGCCGAGGAAGAGAGCGCGAAATGACGCAACCAGGCAGGCCAGCAGTTTTCATTCATGGCCTGTGGCTGCATGCCAGCTCGTGGGACCCGTGGCTCGAGCTGTTCCAGGAGGCGGGCTACACGGCGGCAGCACCGGGCTGGCCAGGAGACCCGGACACGGTGGAGGAAGCCCGCCGGGCTCCGGGCCAGGTAGCAGGCAAGGGCATCGACGATGTCGTAGAACATTACGCCCGGATCATCCGCGGCCTTGCGGCCCCTCCGGTGGTCATCGGCCACTCTTTCGGCGGCCTCATCGCGCAGCGGCTGCTCGGCCAGGATCTGGCCGCTGCTGCCGTGGCGATCGACGCCGCGCCCATCAAGGGCGTGCTCAACCTGCCTGTATCCGCGCTGAGAGTCGCCTCCATCGCGCTGCGCAAGCCAGCCAATCGCAACCTGGCGATATCGCTCACGCCGGACCAGTTCCGGTACGGGTTCGGGAACGCGCTGCCCGAGCAGGAATCAGCAGAGCTCTACGACCGCTGGACGGTGCCCTCGCCGGCCAGGCCACTGTTCGAAGCCGCCCTGGCGAACTTCACCCCGCGGTCCCCCGCGAAGGTGAATACCGGAAACAAGACCCGCGGGCCGCTCCTGCTGACGGCCGGGGGAAAGGATCACACCGTGCCGGCGGGCATCACCACCTCGACCCGCAAGCTGTACCACAAGTCACCGGCCATCACCGACTTCATCGAATTCCCCGATCGCGGCCACTCGCTGACGATCGACCACGGCTGGCGCGACGTCGCTCAGGCCGCGCTGGACTGGCTCAGCCAGCGGTCACTCTGATCATCATGAGCAGAACCGGGACAACGGCTTCCGCAAGTCCCCGACGTTAATCACCGCCGCCAGTGCGAGAGCCAGCCCACCAGGCACCGAACGCTACGGCAACACCGCAGCCCCTGGCGGAATTGTCAATCAGGCCGAGCTGCAGGCTCACCGCCGGTGGTCGGCATCGCGTGCGGGAACTCCTTGTAGGTCTTCAGCGTCCCGTTCCGCACGAGCCGCGCGGACAGCGGCCCGGAGTCGGCGTAGGAGGCGATCTGGTCGTCGTCGCCGTGCGTCACCAGGACCGGCACGTGATCTTCTTGAGGTCCTCGGTGAAATCGGTCTGGGAGAAGGCAACGATGCCGTCGTAGTGTGCCTTCGCCCCGCCCATCATTCCCTGCCGCCACCAGTTCTGGATGATCGCTTCGGAAGGCTTCGCGTCGGCAGCGCATGCGGCGGGTGATGGACTTGGCAGGCAAGTCGATGCCAGGGATGGCCGCAGGACTTGCTTGGCCGGGCGCACGAGAACGCCGTGGCGGCCGTGCTGCGGGGGTACCCCGCCAGATTCCGCCGAGGCGGCGCAGGTATTGAACCGCATCGGAGCCCATCCCGGGGGCGCACCCGGTGGACCGCGGGAGCTGATCGCCGGGCTTGAGGTGGGGGCGCCGGCTACTACGCCAGCCGGATCGACACCGACAAGAAGACCCGCAACCACATCCGCCAGCTCGAAGCACTCGGGTTCACTGTCACCCTCGCCCCGGCCGCCTGAACAAGCCGACCGGCAGCAAAACGGACCGGCGATCACCGGCTCCGGTTCGCTGCCGCGCGCCGGCTCAGGTAGGTGATTTTCTGGTTAGCGTGCTGAGTTGGTGCTGACCGCCTAACGGCTAGCCGTCGTGGTTTCGGCCGCTCGGGCTTGGTTCTGCGCCTTGCGATTGCAGGATGGCGCAGCCGATACGTCCTGGACGCAGTGGACTAGTTGGCTACCTGGGATCCGCTCGGCTTGTGGCTGCCGGTTGAAATTAGCCACCTTGGCGATGTCAGCCGGTGCCCCGAGCCGGAATAGTGGCTGCAGCCGATCGGGAAAATACGGGCTGCACTGTGCAGTGACCGCGACAGGGAGAAGACGATGTCGAGTCGGTTCGATGACCTCAATGTGGCGGACGGTGACCTGGTGCTAGCGAAAGACATGCCGGACGCTCTGACCGCAGCTACCCTGCACTTCCGGGACGGCGCCAGACAGGTATTCACCACGGATGGAAAGACGACATACGTCGAGCAGGGCGGGTCCTCGCACGGGGAGTGGTCAATCATGGACGACGGGGAGTTCTCATCCTTCTGGCCGCCCAGCTACCGTGCGACCTACGCTCTCCGCTGGATTGTTGAAGAAGGCGCTGTTACCGGGCTCAGCTTCATTCACGAAGAGACAGGAGACCGTTTTGACGGCCGGTACGAGTGACCGGCCGACGCCGACGCATCGCGCGGTGATGCTGTCGTGGCAGCTATCCGCGGCGGTGGCGGCACTGCGGATTTCCTGTCCGATCTGCGTACTGCCGAGTCTGCTCGAGCGCTGGCCCGCCGGGCAGTCGACGCCCGCCGAGGGCACTTCGACATACTGATCAACAGCGCCGGGATAGCTCCCGCGGGGCCGACGCCGTGCAGGCCCGAGGCTCACATCGACATAGCGCTCGCACTCAACGTCAAGGTGCCTTCGTCCCGGTCGCCGAACTTGCCCCTGGGATGGCGAAGCGCGGAAGAGGTGCGATCGTCGCTGTCGGAAGCATGGCTGCGGAGTTTGGGCTCGCCGGATTGGCGCTATACGGGGCGAGCAAAGCTGCCCTGAACCAGCTGACCAGAGCCTGGGCACGAAGTTCGGCCCCTGCGGAGTGCGCGTGAAATCGGCGAACGCGTGACCGACGCATACTGAGGGAACTGCGGCCATCAGCGCCATCCAAGACGAGCTTGCGGCACGCGCGTCCGCAGGGCGAGCCGCGTCAGCCGAGGAGATCACCGCAGCTATCACCTACCTGGCGTCGGACGACGCCAGCTACGTCAACGGTGCCACTCTCCCCGTAGATGGCGGCCGGACCGCCACGTGAGACCGGAGCGGTACGACCGTATGGCAACGCCTCAGCTCCCACGTGATCATCCGATCCCGCGGGAGTTAGTGATGCTATTAGCGAGATCATGACGTCCAGAGCCGTGGCCAGCGGGCGGACATCCCGTTCGACCTTGGCAAGCAGCAGGCCGCCCTGCAATACGGCGAGGACTGCGGTGGCAAGTCTGGCCGGGTCGGCGGCTGCGCTCAGCTGACCGCGGTCGCGCATGCCGGCCAGGCATGCCGAGATCGCGGCTTCCCACCGGGCGTAACCCGCGGCGACGTCGCAGCGGACAGCGTGGTCGAGTTCGGCAAGCTCGCTGCCGAGCGAGCCGAGCGGGCACCCGCCACGGCAGTCCGCGGCGGCCTGGATCGAGACGATCATGTCCCGCCATGCCCGAAAGCCCTCGATACCCTCGATGCCGGCCAGCGCGGGCTCGTGGATCTCGCCGACTACTGTCTGCGCCCTGTAGTCGACGACGGCCCGGACGAGTGCTTCCTTGTCGGCGAAGTAGTGATAGATCTGCGAGCTGCTGACGCCCGCCTCGGCGCGCACGTCGTCGAGCGTGGTGCGAGCTACTCCCTGCTGCAGGATGATGTCGGCGGCAGCGGCAACGATCCGCTGCCGGGTCTGCTGACCCTTGCGGGTAAGCCCGGGAGCCGGCTTAGTGACCGGTGCGGCACTGGACATAACGCCAGCCTAGCGTTTCTGGATTCGACATTCCATTTTGGGGCTGCAATTGTGGACCGCACGAGCCAGTGAGTCCAGGAGGTAACGGTGACCATGACCATCGCGCAGCAAGTGGCTGAGCATCACCGCGCTTCAGCCGGGCAGCTTCCCGCCGATGTCGCTGACGCGTTCGCAGCGGAGCAGCGCGGACTTTCCGCAGCTAACAGGCCCGCTGCAAAAGCTGCGGCGGGCGACCGCATGCCAGACGGCGACCTGCTCGACGTGGCGGGGCAGCCGACAACGCTCGCCGCAACCCTCCGCTCCAGCCCGGCAGTCATCGTCTTCTACCGCGGCGGGTGGTGTCCGTACTGCAACATCGCCCTGCGGGCCTATCAGGCCCAGCTCGTGCCCGCGCTGGCGGAGCAGGGGGTTCCGCTGGTCGCCATCAGCCCGCAGACTCCAGACGGGTCACTGTCCACCCGGGAGACCAAGGAACTGACGTTCACGGTCGTGTCTGATCCCGGCAACCAGATCGCCGGTCAGCTCGGCATTCTCACCGCTCCCAGCGACGGCGCACGCGCAGCTCAGCTGCAGCTCGGCCTGGACCTGACGAAGGTCAACGCCGACGGTACAACAACGCTGCCTATGCCGACGGTCATCATCGTCGACTCGACCGGCGTCATCCGCTGGATCGACGTCCACGCTGACTACACGACCCGGACTGAGCCAGATCAGGTGCTGCAAGCAGTCGCCCAGACCCTCGGATAACACGCCAGACGGCCTCGCCGCCGGGCCCGGCATGGAACCACTTCACGGCCTGCGCCAGGCGGAGCGGGCAGGCCCCGTGCTTCGCCGCGACCAGGCAGGCTACGCCGCCCGCCGAAGGGGGAGTCCTTTGCTCAGATCATGCTGGCAACCAGGCGCAGCCCGGCCGCCCGAAAGGCGCAGGCACCCTGGCCGGCCAAGTGTCGCTTCTGGTCGTGCGCTCGCGCGGCCGCCCCGGCCTCCAGACCGATTGCTGGCGCAGCCGACACCCGGCGGACTTCACGCCGCTCAGGTCCCGTCGCTGCCGGCGGCGCGGATATGACTGGGCGCAGGCGAGAGTTTGCGCCCAGATGACGACCGCAGACTCCGCAGTGCTGCCAGTCTCACAGACAGTCGCCCGCCCGACCTTGTGGCAGCAGCTGGACGCGTCGGCACGGGTGACAGTCGTGTCCGCACCTGCTGGCAGCGGCAAGACGGTACTCCTGGCGTCCTGGATCGATCAGGCGAAGCTGGCCGACAGCTCGGCATTCGTGCAAGTCATGCGGGACGAACGAGACCCGCAGCGATTCTGGCTCTCGGTGCTGACCGCCCTGCGCGAGACTACACCCGGATCCAGGCTGGTACGGGAGCTAACGGCGTCTCCTGATCTTGACGGCTGGGCGATCGTCGAGCGACTACTCGCGGACCTTGCACCGCTACAGGACCGCCTGTGGCTGGTGCTGGACGACGTCCACGAGCTGCGGTCCGAGGAAGCCCGCAAGCAGGTCGAGCTCCTGGTGTTGCGCGCTCCGCCGCAGCTGCGGATCGTCTTGGCCACCCGGCATGACCTTCGGCTGGGCTTGCACCGGCTGCGACTCGAAAGCGCTCTGACCGAGATCCGCGCCGACAAGCTGCGGTTCAGCCCTGCGGAGGCATCTGAGCTCTTCCAGGCAGCCCGAGTGCAACTAAGTGCCAAGGCACTGGCGACACTGCACGAGCAGACAGAGGGATGGGCAGCCGGACTGCGCATGGCGGCGCTGTCGC
The DNA here is from genome assembly GCA_963719765.1 of uncultured Actinomycetota bacterium. Classification (GTDB taxonomy): domain Bacteria; phylum Actinomycetota; class Actinomycetes; order Streptosporangiales; family Streptosporangiaceae; genus JAJYUU01. The sequence continues at coordinate 1,490,945 of CAVRCW010000003.1, read as the reverse complement.
TGACCGGGCACCCGGACCCGGAGCGGTTCGCGGCGGAGTTCTCCGGGACCGAGCGGAGCGTGGCCGAGTACCTGCTGGCCGAGGTGCTGGCGCGCCAGCCCGCGGAGATGCGGCAGCTGCTGCTGTACACCAGCGGGCTCGACCGCGTCACCGGCGAGCTGGCCGACCTGCTCACTGGGGGCACCGGCAGCGAGCGAATGCTGCAAGATCTGGAGGAGGCCAACGCGTTCGTGGTCTCGCTGGACGCGGCACGGTCCTGGTTCCGTTACCACCACCTGTTCGCCCAGCTGCTGCAGCTGGAGCTGCGACGTACACGGCCGGACCAGGTGAGTGCGCTGCACATCCGGGCGGCCGGGTGGCTGGCCGGCCACTGTTACCCGGTCGAGGCCGTCCGGCATGCCCAGGCCGCCGGTGACTGGGACCTGGCGTCCCGGCTGCTGGCTGACCACTGGCCGGGCCTGTACCTGGACGGGCAGGAGGCGACGGTGCACGCGCTGGTGGGTGCCTTCCCGGCCGGGACGGCCGCGGGCGATGCCGAGCTGGCGGCAGTGGCCGCAGCCGGCGAGCTGGCGCAAGGTTCACTGGCTAAAGCGGAACAGCTCCTGGGCCTGGCCGAGCGCGGCCTGCCACTGGTACCGGAGGGCCGGCGCGATCAGGCGCTATCCCTGCTCGGAGTTGTTCAGATGATGCATGCCGGCCGCAGCGGAGACCAGCACGGGCGGGCCGCGCACGCGCAGCGTTTTGCGGCGGCGGCTGCCGCAGTCTCCGATGCTGCCCGGCCCGGCCTGAGTGAGGAGCTGCGCGCGTTCGCCCTGGCCGAGATCGGCGACAGCGAGACCTGGGCCGGCCGGCTCGACCTGGCCGAGTCGCACCTGGACATGGCCATCGCGCTGGGACGCCGGATCGGCCGGCCCTATGTCGAGTTCATGGCCCTGGTGTACCGGGCCGAGATCGAGCTCAACCGGTGCTTTCCGCGGGCAGAGGAACTCAGCAGGCAGGCCACCGGCCTGGCCGAGCGGCACGGCTGGACCGACGACCTGTTCGCCGGGTTCGCCGCCATGACGCTCGGCGGCGCACTGGCCTGGCAGGGACGGATGGACGACGCGGATGCCTGGGTAGGCCGCGCTGAGCGTATCTTCCGCAGGGAAGCAAACCCCGCCGCGGCGATGGGCGGCCAGTATGTCCGCGGTCAGCTGGAGATCGGCCGCGGCCGGGCCGCCGATGCCCTTGCCGCGTTCCGCGCCGCCGAACGCCTGGCCGGCCTGCATCCGCTGGCGCGTCCACTGCGAGCCTGGCTGGTGCACACCCTCGCGCAGCTCGGCCAGAAAGACGACGCCGAGCACATCCTGGCTGGTCTCAGCGACCTCGACCGTAACCGCGGCGAGATGCGCGTCGCCACTGCGGCGCTGCGGCTCGCCCAGGACGACCCGCGCGCCGCCACGGTAGTGCTCGCGCCGGTCCTCGAACGCTCTGCCGCTGCCGGCTGGCCCTCGTGGATGATCGAGGCATTCTTGCTGGAGGCCATCGCCCGGGGCGCACTCGGCGACCTGCCGGCGGCCTGGCGCTCTCTGGAGCGGGCACTGGACCTGGCCGAACCTGACGGGACAGTCCTGTGGTTCCTAATGCATCCCGCCAGGGAACTGCTGGAAACCAGCGCCCGTCAGACCGCGCATCCCGTGCTTGTGGCCCGGATCCTCGACCAGCTCGCGCGCGCTGCCCCGGGCTCGCCGGCCGCTAGTCAGCGGTTGGCCGTGCAGCCGCTGACACCAACCGAGATCCGCGTCCTGCGGTACCTGCCTACCCATCTGTCGGCCCCGGAGATCGGTGCGGAGCTACACGTATCGACGAGCACCGTGAAGACTCACATGCGCAACCTCTACGCCAAGCTTGGCGTTCACAGCCGCACCGAGGCAGTCGAGTCGGCGCGCAGCCTCGGTCTGCTCGCACCCTCAGCCCCAGCCGGGCCGGCCTGACGGGCGCGACTGCCGCCGGCCTTCCGCCGAAGCTGATCGCGGCCCCTCACAGCACTCCGGTTCGTCGGCCTCCGGCTTCGCCAAGGCGGCTAGCTACCCGTCGGCATGCCGTTGGCGGCCTGCTCGATCACGATGCGGGCGAGCTCAACCCTCGAGCTGATGCCAAGCCGGCGGAAGGCCTGACGCAGATGATGGGCAACGGTGTGGGTGCTAATGTACATCCGCGCTGCGACCTGGTTGTTGTTCAGTCCCTCGGCGACAAGGCATGCGACGGCCTGCTCTGTAGCCGTCAGGCTGTGCCAGCCGGCAAGGGCCCTTTCGCCACTGTCAGCACGCCAGTGGCGGCGGCGGACGCCTAGCTGGCGCAGTCGTGAGCGGACGCGTGCCTCATCCCGGCACGCCGCCACCTGCTCGTACTGCGCGAGCGCCGACGTAAGGCAATCGACCGCTTCCTCGCGTTCACCTCGCAGTTCCTGCAGCACGCCAAGGTCCTCCGCAGCCGACGCCCCTGCCCAGGGGTCTGCGTGCTCTCGGGCGGCCCTTGCCAGCGAGCCCGGGTCCCGTTGGAGAAGGCCCAGCGCATGTGCCGCCGCCGCGGAATACGCCATGAACTCAGGGTTAGCGGCCGCCACGCTCGCGGCAGCCTCCGCAGCAACTGCCGCAAGTTTCTCCTCGCCCGCGGTCAGCGCTGCGCGCGCGAGCCACGCGGGAAGTGCCGGGTCTGCCAGGAGGGGCCCGGGCAGGCCGGGAAGCTCGGCGCAAAAGGCGGCAAGGCAGCCGAGCGCTGCAGCGGGGCCATCGCTGGCTTCAACGACCTGGGCTTGAGCGAGGCTGCTCTCAGAGCGGGCATAAATGCATGCGGAGTGCAAGCCGCTGACCGGACGGCTGCTGATATGACTCGCCGCCGCAGCGACGTGACCTAGTCGCAGCTCAATGACAGCAAGAACGCTGCGCGCTGCCGCGACGTACGAGTCGGCGCCCAGGGCCCGGGCGCGAGCCAGCGCAGTCGCAGCCTCCCTGCCGGCCGCGTCCAGCCTTCCCGCTGCCAGGTGCACGCGGCTGCGCAGCAGCGCTACGGCCGCGCCAGCGGGCACGGCGCTCACGTCCGAAGCGGCCGCGGCGTCCAGGATGGCCCCTGCGTCATCCAGCTCGCGCACGTCCGCGAGCGTGGCCGCCAGGACGAGCAAAGGCTGGGCATCCCGGGCATCCGGCGAGATACTCGAACCGCGCGCGGCGTCACGCACGAGCTCAAGGCTCTCGCGAACCTGCCCGCTGTCCCAGCAGCGGCTGGCCCGGAGGATCAGCGCGGCTGCGGCAGCGCCGGAGCTCCGCCGGACGTCAGGCGGGAGGCCAGCGCAAGCAGAATGCTCGGCAGGCAGGCCTGTCAGCGCCTGCAGGCTTGCTGCCCGGGCTCGCCCCCGGAGGTCACGCGGGAGCTGCGCGGCAGTCAGCACCACTGCTACCTCCGCGGCTGCGTCGGACGGCCGCCCGCGCGTGCACAGGACCGATGACATGACGCACCGGAGCCGGAACTCGGCCATTTGCGGAAGCGGCTTGGCCCGTGTCAGTTCGGCAATACTCTGGGCCTGCTCAAGCCGGCCCGCAGCAGCCAGCGCCTCAGCGGCAGTCACGGAACGCGCCAGCTCGGCCGGATCACCTGGCCGGGTGAGCCTTAGCGCACGCACTGCAAGGTCGGCTGCGACTTGCGGAGAAGATCGGATCGTCCGGGCTACCGCACGGTCCAGGCCCGGCAGGGACGCAGGATCACCAGGACGGGCCGCCTGCAGGAGGTGACTGGCCGCATCAGTCGCGGGGGCGCCGCGGCGTAGCAGGATCTCGGCGTACTGCTGATGCAGGGCCGCGCGGGCGGGCGCCGGGATCATGCCGCCGGCAGCACGGCGCAACAGCTCACTCCGGAAGGAAAAACCGTGCTCCGCCGTACTCACCAGCGCGGCATCAAGTGCCTCCTCCATTGCAGGCAGGAGCGAGGCCGGGGGCACACCCAGCATCTCCGCGGCGTCCTCAAGCCGGAAGGCCGGCCCCAGAACTGCCGCCGTGACCAGAAGGTGCCGGGTTTGCCTGCTGACCTGTCCAAGCCGGCGCTGCGCGACCTGGCGGAACGGCGGCGGCGGATGCTGAGATGCCAGGACAGAGCGCCCGCCGCTGACCTCGACAGCCTGGTTCTCGCGGAGGCTGCCGATCAGCTCAGTCAGCAGTGCCGGATTACCCGCCGCATCCCTGGCCAGCGCAGTCAGGCGCGGGTCAGGGGGCGCGCCAAAGGCGTCAGCTAGCATCATCTCCGCTGCGTCATGGGCCAGCGGTCCGAGCGTGATCCGCACGGCCCCGTCGCGTTCAAGCAGGGCAAACAGATCGTCCGCGCCGCCGCGAACAGTGTTCGAGCGGGCCAGCAGCCAGGCCAGCGGCTGCCCGCAGAGGTCCCGCCGCAGGCACCGGAGTGCGGCCAGGGTTCTCTCGCCCTCGCAGTGGAGGTCGTCGAGGCAAATCAGTAGCGGAGCAGCCGCGGCCCGCTGTTCCAGACGGCTGCGGATCCTGGCAAGCTCGCAAGCCGCACTCGGCTCGTCAGGGCAATCGTGACTGGCAGCCAGCCCGGTAAGCGGCTCGCGCAAGGCCGCGCGCAGCGTGAAAAGCGGAGTCACATGGGCGAGCGGGTCGGCTGCCCCGGCGACGAGTGAGAAGCCGCGATCCGCCGCCTGCTGGCAGGCATCTCGGAGCAGCCGGGACTTGCCGATGCCCGGCTCACCCTCGATCAGCACGACGTCGTCGGCTCCCCGTTCCGCCTGTCCCAGCAGTTCCCGGATCACCGATCGCTCGGAATCACGGCCGCGCAGTGCTGTCCGGTCGGGATGCACACCAGAATGGCTGACACTGCTGCGCTGCCGGGGCACCTCAGCACCGACGGCGGTCATCACGTCGGCACGTCGCTCAGACCGGGAAACCGCCATCCGGCTGCAGCCCCTGGCTGGCAGTCGCTGGCGTCTTCGTTTGACGCTCTAACTCGGCAGGGCGTGCTTGCTGCCATGATCCGAGCATGCTGGTCGCCGGGCCTGTCGCGCTTCGTCCGATCCGTATGATCCTCGTTGCGTGGCGCCACGACGCTGGTGTCTCAGCCAGCTGCGACCCGGCGGACCGCGACCAGCTCCAGGCCCAGCGACTCGATCGCCGCTAGCACTCCGTAAACGGCGGCCTGATCTGGCAGCGCGCCGCTGAGCACGGTGTCGCCGCCTTCGACCCGGACGCGCAGTTCAGGGAACGCGATGCGCATCGTCTGGCCCAGGTGCCCCCTCACCCGGATCTCGTAAAGCGCGCTACCGCTCGTCATCTACGCGACTGCCCATTACCGTCGCCGACCTCGGCGGGACCAATCCCACGGCAATGCACCCGCCGGCCTCATCATGCTGAGGAGCCTGCTCGCAGTCCAGGGGTGAATGCCGGGGCATGCCTAGGACTGCGCCGTCTTCGGATGCGGTCGACAATCTTCACCCCTCCAGGCCCGTGCCACCCGACGCTCAGCATCAGCGGTAATGTCCGCGGCCCACATCGTCAGATCCGCTAACAGCTGCGTTCCCGTCTCAACGCGGATCCGGCTGCCTCGGGGGCCCGTGTGCCGCGATGCCGGCAGCCCTCCGCGCCGTGACTGAGCGGCACACCGGCAGCCAGCCGACATCGCGATCGAGGGGGCCGGGCTGGCGCGCGCCGCTGAGAAATTAGCCATCTTGACGATGTCGCGGCCTGCTTGGCGACCGCATAGTTGGGCCTCACCGCATGATTTAGGCGTGCTCCTGCCACGAAAGGGATCGACTAGTCATGACGAGCCCGGTCTCGCGGGGCTTCCACCGCCTGAGACAACCCGGGGACGCCCAAGCCGGGAAGCTCCCGCCCGGCCAGCACACGACGTCCGATTTCCCCGTGCTGTCGGCAGGCCCGGCGCCGCATACGCCGCTGGACGAGTGGAGCTTCTCTATCCGCCGTGCCGGGAAGACCCTCAGGAGCTGGACCTGGCCAGAGTTCATGGACCTGCGGGCCGAGACGGTCACTGTCGACATCCACTGCGTCACGCGGTGGTCGAAGCTGGGGACGGTCTGGCGCGGGGTTCCGGTGTCGGCGCTCCTCGACCAGGTCGCGCACGACGCGCCCTACGTGCTCGCCTTCAGCGACGGCGGCTACACCACGAACCTGCCTGCTAGCGATGTCACCGGCGGGCAGGCGTGGGTGGCCTTCGGCTACGACGGGCAGCCGCTGCCGCCCGAGCACGGCGGACCGGCGCGGCTGCTCGTACCGCATCTGTACTTCTGGAAGAGCGCCAAGTGGGTGCGCGGCCTGGATCTGCTCGATCACGACCAGCCCGGCTTCTGGGAGAACTACGGCTACAACAACTACGGGGATCCATGGCGGGAACAGCGGTACGCGGGCGACTGACCTGGCAGGTCGCCACTGTCGCCACCACTGCCGACGAAACAGACTCGGTCCGCACGATCGCGCTGGACCTGCCGGACTGGCCCGGTCACCAGGCCGGCCAGCATCTGGACATCCGTCTCACAGCCGAGGACGGTTACAGCGCGGAACGGTCGTACTCGATCGCCTCGGCCAACGGGGAGCCCGTCGCCATCACGGTGGAGCGGCTGGACGACGGCGAGGTTTCGCCCTACCTGACCCGGGAGCTGCGCCCAGGTGACCAGATGGAAGTACGGGGACCGATCGGGAACTGGTTCACCTGGGGACCGCACGACGGCGGGCCGCTGCTGCTGATCGCCGGCGGCTCGGGCGTGGTGCCACTGCGGGCCATTCTGCGGCACCGCCAGCGCAGCGGCAGCAGCGTGCCAGCCCGGCTCCTGTACTCCTCACGCTCCATCCAGGACGTCATCTACCGGAACGAGCTGGACCAGTACCGGGGAAATGCCGAGGTGTGGTACACGCTGACCCGCCGTCAGCCGCCGGGCTGGGGCGGATTCGCCGGCCGCGTTGACGACGCCATGCTCGCCCGCATCGCCTGGCCTGCCAGCCAGCGCCCGCTGGCCTTCATCTGCGGACCCACTCCCTTCGTGGAGGCGGTGGCTGAGCTGCTCGTTGCCCGCCATTACCCCGAGAGCCGGGTCAAGACCGAGCGCTTCGGAGGAGCCTGACATGGCACTGGACGGCAACGCCATCGGCGGCCTGCTCCTGGAGATCTTCGCCGCCGAGATGACCAGCGCCGAGGCTACCTGCGCGACATGCGGAGCGGTCCGCCCGGTCGCCGACACCATGGTCTACCTCCGCGGGCCGGGAACGGTCGTCCGCTGCCGCAGCTGCACGAGCGTGCTCATGGTCATCTCCCGGGTTCGCGGACTGAACTGCGTGGACCTGAGCGGCCTCGAAGCGTTGCAAGTGCCTGACTCACCAGCCATTGCGGGCCTGTTCCGCGAGTCGACAGATTACAAAATGCCCTCTTCTCACTGTCTGTCTTGACGATGTGCAGGCGCAGCGGGACGGCGACGCTACCCATGAGCACGCGGCACATCCCGGCTGCATGCCGCTCACCGGAAGGAGAACCGCATGAGCATGAACTGGCTTGAGGGCATGCCCCCGCCGATGGCCGAGCCCATGACCGGGCAGATGGGTCGCCCGGAGAGGAGCAACCCGATGGCCGAGCAGATGGGCAGCCCGGAGATGGGCAGCCCGATGGCCGAGCGGATGGGCAGCCCGATGGCGATGCCCGTCTTCGCCGGGCAGAAGCTCGTAGTCGTCGGCGGCAGCAGCGGCATGGGCCGCCAGACAGCCGCCGACGTCGTCGCCGGCGGCGGCAGCGCCGTGTTGATCGGCCTGAATGAGGGGCGCGTGAATGACACAGTCAGGGAACTCAGTGAGATCGGCAAGGCCTACGGCATCGCGGCGGACCTGACCGACCGGATGGAGGTGGAGCGCGTCCGGCAGCAGCTGGCGGACGAGCACGCGGAAGCCACCCTGCTCGTCAATGCGGCCGGGCAGTTCATCCCCAAGCCGTTCCTGGACCACGACGGTCCTGACTACGACTCCTACCTGGAACTGGACCGGGCCATCTTCTTCATCACCCAGACGGTGGCCCGCGGCATGGTGAGCCAGGGCCGCGGCGGCTCCATCGTCACCATCGGCAGCATGTGGGCCCATCAGGCCATCGGCGCCACACCGTCGTCGGCATACTCGCTCGCCAAGGGCGGGCTGCACGCGCTCACCCGAAACGTCGCCCTCGAGCTCGCGCCGCACCAGATCCGGGTCAACGCGGTCGCCCCGGCCGTCGTCGCGACGCCGATCTACGAGCGGTTCGTGCCCAAGGACAAGCTCGAGGAGACCCTGCACAGCTTCGACGGCTTCCACCCGCTCGGCCGGACCGGCACCGTCCGCGACATGGCCAACATCATCACGTTCCTGCTGTCTCCCGCCACCAGCTGGGTCACCGGCGCCATCTGGGACGTCGACGGCGGCGTCATGGCCGGACGCAACTGACACCACAGAAGGAGAGTCATGAAACCCATCTCGAAGGTAGCCGCGGTCACCATCGCAGGGGCGGCAGCTGCCGCGCTGTCCGCCTTGCCGGCCAGCGCATCCACCGCGCAGGGCTGGCCAGGCCGTGCCGGCGCGGTGTTCGTGCAGACCGACAACACCGCCGGCAACACCATCGTCGCCTACACGCGGACCGCCTCGGGCGGGCTGCAGCAGGCCGGCGGCTACCCGACCGGCGGGAACGGCGGGGCAACGAACGGGTCGGTTGTCGACCACCTGTCTTCGGAAGGATCGCTGGCCTATGACCGGTCGGCAGGACTGCTGTACGCCGTCAACGCCGGCAGCAACACGATCACCGTGTTCAGGGTCCTCGGCGACCAGCTGTTCCGCAGCCAGGTGATCAGCTCCGGCGGCCAGTTCCCCGTCAGCATCACGTTCCATGGCAACCAGGTGTTCGTCCTCAACGCATGGGGCGGCGCCTCGATCGCCGGCTTCCTGCAGGTAGGCGGCTACCTGATCCCGGTCCCGGGCTGGACCCGCGATCTGGGTCTGGGCACGAGTTCCTCCACCATATTCACCGGAACTCCGGGCCAGATCGGATTGACCCCCGACGGGTCGCAGCTCGTGGTCACGACCAAGAACGCCGCCAACACCGTGGATGTGTTCGCCGACGGCCTGTTCGGCCCGGCCGCCCAGCCGACCGTGACCTCGCTGCCCGGCACCATCCCGTTCGGGTTCACATTCGACCAGTACGGGCACCTCGCGCTCGATGAGACGGGCGCGGGCGCCGTTGCCACTTTCTCCATCGCGTCCGACGGCACGCTCACGCAGCTCGGCAGCGTTGCCACCGGTCAGGCCGCGACCTGCTGGATATCGGCGGCGCCAGAGGGCACTCTGTACGCGTCGAACGCCGGCAGCGCCACCGAGTCCGTCCTCGCCACGGAGCCGGACGGCGCGATCGCTCAGCTCGGCACGACACCAACCGACGCTGGCACCACGGACGCGGCGGTGTCTTCTGACGGCCAGTACCTGTACGTGCAGGCCGGCGGCCCGGGCAATGTCGACGCCTACCGCATCGGCCCCGGCGGCTCCCTGACCGAGACCGGCTCGGTGACCGTTCCCGGCGCGGTCGGCGGCGAGGGCATCGCCGCGTCCTGACCACCGCGTCGCCGGCTCCGTGCAGCGCCAGGCCGCCAGCACCGTGTGGCTGGCGGTCGGCGCTGCCGGCCGCCGCCACGTTGATGAGGAGACGCCATGTCACACCATTTCGACACCCCCACGGCGATCGAGGACGGCCGGCTTAACCTGGGCGACCTGTACGCGTTCCCGGACTCGCCAGGCCGATCGACGCTGGTAGTTACCGCGAACCCCGACGCCGGGAGGTCCAACCCGACCACTTTCCGGCCCGATGCCCTGTACGAGTTCGCTATCGCCAGCGACGGCGGCACGCGCGAGGACCGGGCGTTCCGGATGAGCTTCGGCGAGCCCGACGCCGACGGAAACCAGGAAATGCAGGTCCGCTACGCACACGGCCCGTCGAGCCTGCCCGGCACGGGCGGCACCGAGCTTGGCGCCGGCCGCAACGGGGAGACGTTCGCGCTGAGCAACGGCAGCACAGCATGGTTCGGCCTGGCCCAGGACCCGTTCTGGGGCGACGCCGTCGCCCTATTCGCTTTTAACCACGCCCTGGCCGAGAACCAGTACCGTCCGGAGTTGTTCAGCGCTACCCCGGGCAACCTGCTGGCCGGGCGGAACGTCACCGCCATCGCCCTGCAGATCCCCGACGACACATTCGGCGGCACCGAGGTCGCGGTGTGGGCCAGGATCAGCCTGTACGGTCACACCCACCAGCGCCAGGTCAGCCGGGCCGCCCATCCGCTCCTGCGGTCATTCTTCTTCCCGCAGCCCGGCCCGGCCACCGAGGCACTCAACGCGGCGTCGCCAGCCGACGACGTCGCCTCCTACGGCGACATGATGCGGCAGGCCGCACTGCGGGTAGCGCGGCTCAGCCAGGCCGCCAACCCCGCTCAGCACGCGGCCACGGTCGCGGCTGCATTCCTGCCCGACCAACTGCGATACCGGCCCGGCCAGCCGGCCCAGTTCGCGCCCGGCACCGGAAACGGCCGTGGCCTGCACGACGACGCGTTCGGAGCGACCGTATCGCTGATAGCCGGCCATCCGCTCGGCTTCACGGCCTCGCCGCACCCGGTGGTACCCGAGTTTCCGCACCTTGCCCCCACTGGGCACGACGACCTCCCGGCGCTCGCGGACATGCTGGGGCTCCGCGAGCACGTCGCCGAGCCGCCGCCGGGCTAGCCCCGACCGCCCAGCCGGCTGACGCGCACCTGCAAGTCCGGGGCGCATACCGAGAGGAAACGTCAGCTCCCCCGGCAACGGACCAGACAAGGCACGTCGACTCGCGAGCAAAGGACGCAGGCATGAGCAGCACTTCCAGCCCAGGCGGGCAACCGGAGTACTTCACCAGGTACAAGAATTTCGCCCTGAGCAGGTCTGCCAGCGGTGTGCTGACCCTCCGCTTCCACACCGACGGCGGGCCGCATGTCTTCGACGGCACCACTCATCACGACCTGCCGCGCCTGCTGGAGGACATCGCCTTCGACTCCACCAACCGGGTGTTGGTCCTTACTGGCACGGGTGACAGTTTCATCCCGAGCATCGACGGGCCAAGCCTGGGCGACCTGACCAAGCCCATGGGCTTCGACGTCATGTACACCGAGGGCCGGCGAGGAGTCCAGCGCCTTGTCGATCTGGAGATCCCGATCGTCGCCGCTGTCAACGGCCCCGCACCGGTGCACAGCGAGTACGCCCTGCTGGCTGACGTGGTTCTCGCCAGCGACACCACCGTGTTCTCCGACATGCCCCATCTCGCGTTCGGCATCGCCCCGGGCGACGGCCTGGTCGTAGTGTGGGAGGAAACCCTCGGACTCAACCGGGCGCGGCACCTGGTCATCACCCAGGGCTCATTCACCGCGCAGCAGGCCCTGAAGTGGGGTGCAGTGGCCGAGGTCGTGCCTCTCGGCCAGGTACTGTCGCGCGCCCAGGAAATCGCCGAGCAGATGACCCAGCGGCCGCAGCTGACCAACAAGTACATGGCCGTGGTCTTCCGTCAGCGCATCAGCCGGCGCCTGGCCGAGGGGATGCTCACCGGGATGGCCCTCGAGGGCGTCACCGCGGCGAACCTCGCTTACCTTCAGCAGGCTTAGGCAGTGAGCAGCGGCCATCGGGCAGCACGCCACCCGGGCAGTCAGGCGGCCCCCCGCGCGGCCGATCTTGGCAATCAGCGCCGGGCTGCTGACGCACAGGAAAGGGTGACATGCCTAAGCAGCCAGTCATCGTCTTCGACGTGAACGAGACCCTGCTCGATCTCGATGCGCTGCATCCGACGCTGGACCGCGTCTTCGGCGACCCGGCCGCGCTGCGGCTATGGTTCGCGCACCTGATCACCTACTCAGAAGCACTGACCTCGCGGGTGCGTACGTCCCGTTCACCGATATCGGTGCTGCAGTGCTGCGGATGCTAGCCGCGACGCGCGAGATTACGATCAGGGACGAGGATGCCGCCGAGCTGACCGATCGCTTGGCCACCATGCCCCCGCACCCGGAGGTACCCGCCGCGCTCCGGCGGCTGCGCAAACACGGATTCCGCCTCTTCACGCTCACCGACAACACCCTGGCGATATCAGGACGGCAACTAGAGAACGCAGGCGTCATCGGCGAGTTCGAGCGCCGGTTCAGCGTCGATGAGACCGTCCGGCGACACAAGCCGGCACCCCAGGCCTACCAGTCCGTCGCGGCCGCCCTCGAGCTCGACCCAGGGGACATCTGCCTGATTGCCTGTCATGTCTGGGACACCATCGGAGCCCAGTCGGCCGGCTGGCAGGCTGGCCTGATCCTCCGCCAGGGCAACGCCCCGCTGGGAGTCGGCCCGCAGCCGGACTACCTCGGCAGCAACCTCGACGAGATCGCCGACCAGCTGATCGGTAAGTACAACCCCGGACCTGGGCAGTGACCCTGGCAGCTCGCCGAAAGCAGATCCGGACGAAAGAGAGGTGCACACATTGGTCGCGTGGGATCAGGTCAGCCGCGAAGACGTACTGACCGCGCTGCGAGAGTATGACCGGCTGGGTGCCGAGCAGTTCTTCTCCCAGCATGGCTACGGCCCCAGCCGGACCTATGAGCTGATCTGGGACGAGCGCCACTACCCGCACAAGGCCATTCTCGGCACCGCCTACGAGATCGCCACCGGGCTGCGCCTCGCGCCCGGTGACTTTGAGGGCGGCAAGGCCGGCGCTGTCCGGGGTGCTCAGCAAGCTCGGCTTCACCGTCCAGCCACTGGCGCAAGGCACCTAGAAGTCGTCAAGCGCGCCCCAGGCCGCGGCACAGCGACGGTAGCCCCCGGAGTTCGCCCAGATCCGGCGCTGCCGAGCCTCCACGCTGAGCCACCGGGTCTTTGACCCCACCAGACAGGAAGGCCAGCCATGAGGCGGATTCTGGTCACGAGCGCCAGCGGCGCGAACGGCGACGGATACGGAACAGTCCTGAGCTTCTCCGCCGGCGGGGTTCTGGCCGGGCCGTTCAGCGACGACCCGCGGATCACTGATCCGCGCGGCATGAGCTTGAGCCCGGCCGGTGACCTGGTGTACGTCACAAGCGGAGATGACCGGGTGCTCGCACTCGACAAGAACGGCAGTGTGGCTCTGGACTCGGGCCGGAAGGAAGGCCTGGACGGCGGCGGCGGTACGTTCGCGCCGGACGGCCGTTACTGCCTCACCCTCAGGCGCCGCGGCACCATACTGGCCCTGCCCCCTCAGCTCGACGCCGATGGCGAGCCGCTTTTGCCGGACGGCGCCGTTCTGTTCCCACGCGGATTCGGCTTCGGGCAGGACGGCCAGCTGTACCTGTCGTCGGGAATCGGTCCCTCCGGCGAAGGCGACAACACCGTCACGAGTTTTGACCGCGACGGCCGGCTCCGCAATGCCCGGCTGGTCAATGACGCCGAGCTAAGCCCTCTCGACCTGGCGATCGCTCCCGGCGGCAACTTGGTGGTCTCCAGCGAGTGGCCGTTCGGGTCACCCAGCGCGAGCGCCACCATCCGCGTATACGACCCGTCCACTGGCAGGCTGGTGCGTGTGCTGAGGCCCGACCCGGCCGTGAAGTTCACCAGGCCCCGCGGACTGCGGTTCGGGCCTGGGGGGCAGCTCTACTGTGTCGGCCGTGACCATGTCGTCGCGTTCGACTTCCTGACTGGGAAGTTTCTCGGGGTGGTCGCGGAACTGCAAAGGCTCAACGGCCAGGCGGTCCTGCTATTGCAGTGAGGCGGCACGCTGTTCGCGACCGACATCCCGGCCTCGTCGCCCGGCCAGCCGGTCAGCTTCACGTTGTACCCGGCCAGGCCGCCACCCGTCTGGGTACCGGCGTGCGCCGCCGCGGCAGGCAGCAGCGGCACCGCAGCGGCAATGCCACCCGCCGCGATCACCGCGCCGACCAGGATCGCCACCGGACGGCGGGCCAGCGCAGACGCTCGTCGCCTGGCGCCGTGGCAGCGCTCGCGGCGCCGGCACCGGCGCAGATGGTTATCTGTCGTTTCTTTCGCGGACCCGGGCGCCGCAGCCACCATGGCGCTACGCCCCCGCCGGCGATGGCGGCGGATCGAACTGTGCTGCAGACATGACTGCACTCCTTGAAGACGCGCGGATGTTCCCGACGTGGCGGGCTGCAGCCCGACATCACCCGCACATCGCTCGCCACCGGGCTCTGACGGCCCGCATCCGCGGCACGCCGTGTCGCGGTAGTGACCGGCGGTCCGCAACTTCAGCTGGCGCAAGTGCTCGCTGACACCGTGCGCGACGCTCAGTCCGGCCCTAATTGCCGCGAAGTCGAGGCCCGCGACTGCAGTGCTCCGGCTTTACAAAGCCGTATTACGAGGATCTGCTGCGCTACAACTTCGCGAACCGGGCTTCATCGCGCAGCACTGGTCGCGCGGCGTGCTGAGTTGGTGCTGACAAGCGTTTGGCGATCAGGCCATCTACCTGCGGAAACTGCCCGCACGTCCACGAGCTTCACGATTTTCGAGGGCACGTCGGAGATCCAGCGCATGATCATCGGCAGGGCCGTCACCGGGCTGAACGTGCGGTAATAACCGCAGGTCATGGCGCGCCGGTGCGGATCTTGAAAGGGCCCGTGAACTCCGGTTTCTGGCGGCCGGCCGGTTGCCCGTTATTCCTGGTTGGTTCCCGTCGGTTCCCGATAGCATGCTGAATTGGTGCTGACCCCCTGGCGGGCTCCAGGGGACGAATCTGATGCCTAGCACGGTTGGCATGACCGGCGGGTGGCGGAGCGGGTCGATCTCCTGCCGGTAGCTGGCGATCCAGTCGGTCCACTCGGGTGCTCCGGCTGGCTGCTGCGCGCCGGCGTACTGGAGGACGGCGCGGAGTCCGGCGAGGTACTGGTCGATCTCCGCTGCCAGGCGCCGGCGCTCCAGTTGCCCGGTCATCTCGGCAGCGAGTGCCGCCTGCCGGAAGTCATGGCGGGCCCGTTCCCAGCGGCGGCGCGCGCCTTCTCGGCGTTGGCGCGGGCGAGGGCGAGCATGTCGGTGCTGGCGTCTAGGCCGTAGGCGACGCCATGCGGCGCGACCCGACGGGCTGTTAGAAGCACGTCGAGGCCGCCGCCGGAGCCGAGGTCCAGACGGTTTCGCCGGGCCGGAGCTCTGCGACCATGAGCGGATTGCCGCAGCCCAGGCTCGCCCGGTAAGCCGCTTCCGGTGCCAGGGTGCGGTCAGCGTACGCGGCGGCGCCGAAGCAGCCCTCCTCGGAGGTGCCGTCGCCGTCGCAGATGGCGTCTCCGCGCAGCGCCGTGCGCGCGAGCTGGGAGTACCTGCTGATGATCGGATCTGTCTCTGCGGCTGTCATGCTGTGCTCCTTCACTATGAGGTGGCCGGGACAGGCGGCACCGGGGCTGGATTGCCCATGACGATGTCGGCGGCGTTGGGGAAGCACTCGACGCATGCGTCGTTGATCCGGTAGTAGGTGGCCGTGCCCCGGCGGTCGGCGAGCACGAACCGCACCTCGGCCAGCACCTTCAGGTGAGCCGAGACGGTGGACTGGCCGACGTCGACCGCGGCGACGATCTCGCCGACGCTCACCGGGGTGCCGCGGCGGGCGAGCAGGTACACGATCTGGATCCTGGTAGCGTCCGCGAGCGCCTTGAACCAGCTGGCGAACTCCGCGGCGGTCGCCCGGTCCAGGGGCTGTTCTGCGGCGCTGTTCATATCGCGGGGCTTCGCCGCTCGATGAGGACGACATCACGCCACCGCCCGCGGTGCTGCGCGATGCGCTCGCGCACCCCGATCTGCCGGAATCCTGCCGACCAGTGCAGCCAGAGACTGGCAATGTTCTCCGGGAAGATGCCCGACTCGATGGTCCAGATCCCGGCCGACTCGGTGGAGGCGATCAAGGCGTCGAGCAGCTTCCGGCCGACGCCGTGGCCTCGGGCTCGCGGGTCGACATAGACGGAGTGCTCGACGACACCCGCGTAGACGCGCCGGTGCGACACCGTCGCAGCAGCCACCCAGCCGACAACGAGATTGCGCTCAGTGGCGACGAAACGGTGGTCGGGAAGCCGGGCTGCGGAGAAAGCCTGCCACGCTGGCGGCTGGGTTTTCGAAGGTCGCGTTGCCCTCGTCGATGCCCGACTGGTAGATGGCAAGCACGGCGCCGGCGTGAGCGTCGGTCATCGGCTCGACCAGCACAGCACCCGATCCTTGCTCATTCATCGTCCATCGACGATAAACGATGAATTGTCGCCAGCCTGGCCCTCGTCCAGGATCTTGTGAGAACTTGCAAGGCCGCGCGGAACCTGGGGGAGCCGGGTCAGACGGTGGCAGGCGCGGAGGCGATGAGGGCGCCGACGCTGGCGAGCGCCTCGGTCCTGACCCGGTAGTACACCCAGACGCCGCGCTTGTCGCGGTCCAGCAGCCCGGCGTCATGCAGCACCTTCAGGTGGTGGCTGATCGTGGGCTGGGACAGGTCGAAGGCGTCGCTCAGGTCGCAGACACATGCCTCGCCACCAGGGTGGGAGGCAACCAGCGACATCAGCCGCAGCCGCACCGGGTCGGCGAGCGCCTTGAGCAGCGGGGCGATCTGGTCAGCCTGGGCCTGGGACAGCGGCTGGGCGGTCAGCGGCGGGCAGCACGCGGCCGTGCCGACCGGGTCCAGCACGATCAGAGACTTCGACATACGTCTATATTGACAGGCGCCTATGCGTTGTGGCAAGCTCAAGCCCGTCAAGACATAGACGGTTATCGATATCTTTGGAGGTTCTCATGACCGGCCGCGTACAGCTCGCCATCAACGTCGACGACCTGGACGAGTCCATCGGCTTCTACAGCAAGCTCTTCGGCGCCGAGCCCGCCAAGGTCCGGCCCGGCTACGCCAACTTCGCCATCGCCGACCCGCCGCTCAAGCTCGTCCTGCTGGAAAAACGCGGGCATGGCGGCAGCCTCAACCACCTGGGCGTCGAGGTCGCCGACACCGACACCGTTGACGCCGAGCAGACCCGCCTCGCCGAGGTCGGCCTCGCCTCGGTCGACGAGCGCGACACCACCTGCTGCTACGCCCGGCAGAACAAGTTCTGGGTCGAGGGCGCCCCGAACGGGGAGCGATGGGAGATCTACACCGTCCTGGAGGACAGCCAGACCTTCTGGGGCCAGGACGGCAGCCAGAGCTGGGACGCGGCCGAGGCCGCGCTGAACGCCAGCCAGCCAGCATCCGGCACCGATGCGTGCTGCGGTGGCACCGGCCAGGAAGGCGAGACCACCGGCTCGCCGAAGCCGGCCTGCTAGCAGGCCGGCAACCTCGAGGATCACGCGCAAAGGAGCGCTGTCGTGACTTGGATAACAGATGTCGTCGTGATCGGTGCCGGCCAGTCCGGCCTGGCAGCGACCCGCGCGCTGCAGGCCCGGGGCATCAGCCCGGTCGTGCTGGAGGCCGGGCCCGAGCCGTCCCGATCGTGGCCGCACTACTACGACAGCCTGACCCTGTTCTCCCGGTCGCCTAGAGCAGCATGCCCGGCCTGGACTTCCCCGGGCAGAACGCCGCCGGGGACCTGCTGGGCCATGTCCGTGACACCGGTGTGGTCCGGGACAGCCCGGCCGTCCGGCTTACGCGACGAGCCAGCGGCAGGACTTTCACTGCGACGGATCGGACTTAGTCGGCCTGCTGTGCCTCTCCCCGCCCAGGGGGCGGGGAGAGCAAGATCGTGTCCTCGATGGCGGTGTAGAACGAGATGCTGGCCCGCCGTTCCGACCTGGTCGAGGTCCTCCGGCAGCCGTTCGCGTGGGACCACAACGACGAGCAGTCACCGGGCGAGGACCCGTTCTTCAGCCTGCCGGTGATCTTCGACATCGGCGGGCACCGCGGATCTTCTTCGTCGGCTGGTACATCCGCGATGCCCAGCGGCACGAGCAGGCGCCGCGGCTGACCGCCGAGCAGCTAGATGCGCTGGAGCTGTTGGAGGGGATCGGCAACGACCCCTCGTTCTCCCTGCAGATGGAGTTCCGGCCCGGCGACGTCCAGCTGCTCAGCAACGCGAAGATCTTGCACGCCCGGGAGGCCTACACCGACTTCGGCGACCCGGCCGAGCGCCGTCACCTGCTGCGGCTGTGGCTGACCGCGCACGCCTTCGCCAGCGTCGAGGACACGCTCCGCGGCGGCATCCTCGCCCGCCAGCAAGACCGCTAGCCGGCCGGGGCCGCCAGCACGGCGGCCATCCGCTCCAGCGCGGCCGGCACCAGGCGGTAGTAGACCCAGGTGCCGCGCCGCTCGCTGTCGATGAGCCCGGCCTCGCGCAGCACTTTCAGGTGGTGGCTGATAGTGGGCTGGGTCAGGTCGAACGCGCTGGTGAGGTCGCACACGCAGACCTCACCCCCTGCCCGGGCGCCGATCAGTGACACCAGCCTGAGCCGGACCGGGTCGCCGAGCGCCTTGAACACCTGCGCCAGCCCGGCCGCCGAGGCTTCGTCGATGGGCTCGCTGACCAGGGCCGGCTGCGCGCAGGCGCCAGGACCGGTCACGGCGATGATCGCGAGTTCGTCTGGCGCGTTCTGGATTGACATGCCTCTATGTTGACGAGAATCGATGCAGGATGACAAGCTGGCCTTGTATCGATGACTGTCTATTAAGAATCTGCGGAGTCTGCCTGTGGGCGAGGTTGCGCTGTGGCGGCGGCTGACCGCCGAGTTCCTGGGAAGCGCGTTCCTGGCCGCGCTGGTGATCGGCTCCGGCATCGCCGCGCAGCGGCTTTCCCCTGGTGACACTGGCCTAGAGCTGCTGGAGAACGCAGCCGCGACGGCGGCCGGGCTGTTCGCGATCATCCTGATGTTCGGCCCCGTGTCCGGCGGACACTTCAACCCCGTCGTGTCGTTCGTCGACGCCGCGTTCCGCGGGGTGTCCTGGCGTGACGCCGCGGCCTACCTGCCCGCGCAGGTGGGCGGGTGCATCGCGGGCGCGGTCGCCGCCAACCTGATGTTCGCGCTGCCGGCGGTGACGATCTCCGCTAAGGGCCGGGCCACTCCGGCCCATTTCCTGTCGGAGATCATCGCCACGCTGGGCCTCATCCTGGTGATCTTCGCGCTCGCCCGGTCCGGCAGGAGCCGGGTCACCCCGGCTGCGGTCGGCGCCTACATCGGCGCGGCGTACTTCTTCACCTCCTCGGCCAGCTTCGCCAACCCGGCGATCACCATCGGGCGGATGTTCTCCAACACCTTCGCGGGCATCGCGCCCGCCTCGGCTCCGTCTTTCATCGGCGCCCAGATTGCCGGCGGCGTGGTGGCTGTCGTCGTCGTCAGGGTCCTCTACCCGGACATCACGCCGGCCGAAGCCGCGGACGTCGTCGTCCCGCATGCCGCAGGCGCGGCGCGAGATGGCGCAGCGGCTCCGGCTGCCAGTTCCGCCGGCCGGACCGGCAACCCATAGGAGCGGTGCATGCACCTGGTCATGATCGGCGGCAGCGACGCAGGCATCAGCGCCGCCCTGCGCGCCCGCGAGCTCGACCCCTCGGAAGATGTCACCGTCGTGGTCGCCGACGCCTACCCGAACTTCTCCATCTGCGGCATCCCCTACTACGTGTCCGGCGAGGTAACCCACTGGCGCAACCTGGCCCACCGCACCGCCGCCGACCTGGAAGCCACCGGCATGGTCCTGCGGCTGGACACCACCGCCCGCCGGATCGACGTCACGGGCCGCCAGCTTCATGTCACCGGACCCGCCGGCCGGGACGAGATCATCGCCTACGACAAGCTGGTCATCGGCACCGGCGCCGTCCCGGTCCGCCCCCCGATCGCCGGCCTCGCGGGAGGCGGCGCTCTCGGGCCCGACGACGGCGTGCACGTCCTGCACACCATGGGCGACACCTTCGCTGTCATGCGCACTCTTGAGGAAACGTCCGCCACGAGCGCGGTCATCGTCGGCGCCGGTTATGTCGGCCTGGAGATGGCCGACGCGCTGATCTCGCGTGGCCTGGCCGTCACCCAGATCGAGCAGCTGCCCGAAGTGCTGGCAACGGTCGACGCAGAACTGGGCGCGCTGGCGCACGCCGAGCTAGCAGTCCGCGGCGTCGAGGTACTGACGCGCACCACAGCCCGGCAGATCAGCAAAGCGTCACCGAACGGCAAGGGACGACTGCAAGTCGAGGGGCGGACCGCTGACGGCGAGGCGGTCGAGCGGACGGCCGACCTGGTCCTGGTCGTCACGGGAGTCCGTCCCGATACCGAGCTGGCGGCAGCCGCGGGTGCGACCCTGGGCGTCAGGGGCGCAATTCAGGTCGACCGCGCCATGCAGACCGGCCTGCCCGACATCCTGGCCGCGGGCGACTGCGTTATCACCCATCACCGGCTGCTGGGCGAGACGTACCTGCCGCTCGGCACGACCGCGCACAAGCAGGGCAGGGTCGCCGGCGAGAACGCGCTCGGCGGCAGCCGGCAATTCGCCGGCAGCCTCGGCACCCAGGTCGTCAAGATCTTCGACCATGCCGCCGCCCGGACCGGGCTGCGCCATGACGAGGCCGCGGCAGCCGGATTCGACCCGGTCACCGTGCGGTCCGAGGCCGACGACCACAAGGCCTACTACCCGGGAAGCCACCGCATCACGATGCGCGTCACCGGTGACCGCCGCACTGGGCGGCTGCTGGGCATGCAGCTGTTCGGCCACAAGCACGCCGAGATCGCCAAGCGGATCGACATCGCCGCCACCGCGATCTACAGCGACATGACGGTCGGGGATGTCAGCGACCTCGACCTGTCCTACACGCCCCCGCTGGGCAGCCCGTGGGAAGCAGTCCAGATGGGCACCCAAGCCTGGGACCGGGAGACTTCATCGCTGTATAGATAAAGGAGAGTGCCCGTATGGCCCGCCACGTCATGACGCAGGCGGAGCGGATGTGCCTGCAGGGCGCAGCCCGCGACCTGCACACCCAGTTCCGCGGCATCTTCGGCACCGAGACTATCGAGTCGCTGCTGTTCGACAGCTACGACGAACTGGCCTCAACCGCCACCGTCGCCCGGTGGCTGGTCATCGGCGCCGAGCGGTTCGCCCGCCAGCGCCTCCAAGCCCTGGCCCACGCCGAGAGCACGGCAACCGACAAGCGGCCGGCGGTGCTGTTCCTGTGCGTGCACAACGCGGGCCGCTCGCAGATCGCCCTCGGCTGGTTCAATCACCTGGCAGGTGACCGGGCCATCGCCTGGTCTGGCGGCTCCGAACCGGTCTCCGGCATCAATCTCGGCGTGCTCGAGGCCATGGCCGAGGTCGGCATCGACATCTCCCGCGAGTTCTCCAAGCGCTGGACCGAGGAGTTCGTCCTGGCCGCCGACGTAGTCATCACGATGGGCTGCGGCGACGCGTGCCCGCTGCTGCCCGGCAAGCACTACGAGGACTGGGAACTCGAGGACCCGGCCGGCAAGACACTCGAGGAGATCCGCCCGATCCGCGACGAGATCAAGGACCGTGTGGCCAACCTCCTTGAGAAGCTGGCAAGCATGTAGGTGCCGGAAGTCATGGCGCTTGTGCGGGAACTGGACGCGCCACTGCATCAAATGCCCAGGGCTGAGCGTCCGGTTCGGCGCGCGTTGCGCCGTGACACCAGCTTGGCGACGCGCAACTTCATGCGCCGCGCGGCGAACAGCGCGCAAGGTCGCGCTCGACGCTGACGCACGGGGCACGGGCTTGCGCGAAGGGTTTGCCTCAGCCGGCCTGCCGCCGCCTTCGACACGCGGCTGGAGAGCCTGACGGCGGTTACTGGCCAGGTGTCACACGCCATCAGCAGGCAGCTGCGATCGTACGGCTTCTTTGTTTTCGCCCGGCCCCAGAGCTTCCTTGTCACGGGGAGCATAGCGGCCCGGCGAAGAGAACCGCGCTCGTCGTTGCGGCGAGCAGCTGGCCTTCAAGCTGGCCGCCGCGCCCACCCGCGCCGGACACAGCTGATCCGAGGCCTAGGGAAGCTCAGCGCTGAGGTGGCTACGACCGCGCGCCGCTACCGAGTTGCGCTGACCGCACTGCTCGCTCGGCCGTCTAGCGCCGCGGGAGCGATGATGTGGTGCGTTGTCCGTGCCGGTTACCGACCACGCCCTCACGATCGGGGCGCGGCCGGACGGTGCGGCCGGGGGCGGTCGGCGGCTGGGGTGCAAGCGTCGAGCGGGGCTGGCATCCGCAATGGCTATCTCAGCCTGGTGACTGAAGCCAAGGATCTATGACCTGGATTCCGGTTCCGTCGAAGTCGGACACGCTGCGGGTCGCCAGTGCGGCGCTCCGACAGTGGCAGACGGCCGCGATCAACGCGTCGAAACTGGCGATTGGTTTCCCTGCTCGTTCGCGCCTGCTGGCAATGGCCGCATAGTGTTCCGCAGCTGCGGCATCGACCGGTAGGACCTGGTCTTCGAAGGTCGAGAAGATATCGTCGGCTGCGGCGAGGAGCACCTGCTTCCTGCGCCCGTCCGGCAGCCGGGCAATGCCGTACCGGACCTCAGCGAGCGTGATAGTGGTTGTGCGCAGTTCGCGCCTATCCCGGTCACGGACCCAGCTCGCGACTTGAGGCGCGGGCTCGGGCCGCATTAGCTCGGAGACCACGTTCGTGTCGAGGATGATCACGTGGAGAAGTCCGCGGCGCGCGCCAGCTCATCGCGTCCGGGTAGGTGCAGGTCAACTCCGCCGAGCGTGCCGAACCGGTCGAGGAGCGCCGTGAACAGCCCGGCAGAGTCCGCGGGCTCGCGAACAGCCTCCGCGAGGATCTCGCGTGCCTCTGCCTCCATTGATCTGCCGTGACGAGCCGCGCGGATCTGGAGGCGCCGCTTCACCGTCTCATCAAGGTTGCGGATGTTTAGCGCCGCCACTGCTACCACCTCTTGCCATCAATGCTACCACACCTGATCGCACTTGATCAGCGATACCCACAGCCTGAGCTGGTGTCAGAATCGGTGCGTCGAGCTGCGGCCTTTTGCGCGCACGGTGTCTGTTTCGGTAGCTGAATGATCGAAACGCAAGTTGAGGCGAATCGTGCGACGGAGCGCAGCTCACCAGCCTGGATATGGCTCACGGCGCCCATCGACGTCGTTCCAGTAATCCCGTTGGTCGAGAACAAAGCCCTCTTCGTCGAAGGAGAGGAGTGCGACGCCTGCCATCGTCAACGCCCTGCCCTCCTCGCTCCACGATGCCCACCACTCGACCGCGGCGCGGCTCTCGCCGACGAGCGGCTCGTTGAACCTGCAGGTCACCCCTTCTTCGGCAGTGAAGTTGGCGTGCAGATAGCGCCGCGCGCCGACCTCGCCCTCTTCTGCCTGCCGGAAGCCGAGCGCACGGTACTGGCACGTCGGCGCGTAGAGGGCAGCGACAACATCGACGTCACCGTGTGGCCATCCGTCCACCCAAGTGCTGCGCCAGCGTCGGGCGGCCTCACGAGTGTCCATACCAGGCCTTCCTTCGTTCAGTTCTGTGAACCGCCCTGGATCTGATGCAGGCTCCACGAAAACCCCACGGCGGTTCAGTCCGATGATGGCCTACTGTCTTGTCTTGCCGCAGCCATCCCTGAACGGATGCAGCGACAAATGCGGTGCTGAGTTCGTGCTGACAGAGCGGCCGTCGACAGCCATCTACCTGCGGAAACTGCGCCTCCCTCCAGCGGAGCACGTCGAGCGGGCGGTCGACCGCAGCCGGCCCTGGCCGCACTCCGTCAGGCGTCCCGGCTCATCATCCGCCAGGCGCCGATCACCGACCAGCCGACCATCCAGCCAACGATCACCGAGATCATCGCCCAGGTCGGCATGGGCGGGATGCCGAGAGCTCCGTGGCCACCGAACAGCAGCTGGCCAGGGCCGCCGCCACCCTGAGTGCCTGACGCCAGCGCGGCGGGGCGCAACTGGTCCATCGCGACGCCGACGACTAGCCGCTGGCCATCGATGAAGTACGGGATCTGCACGCGGGCCAGCAGCGGAGTCACGATGATCTCCAGCGCGATCAGCACGATGGTCGTGGTCGTCCGCTGCCCGGTGAGCGATCCGAGGCCGAGGCCTACCAGGAACCCGATGCCGATCTCGAGTTCGAGCCACAGCCCGATTTTGGCCATCTCATTGTCTGCTGGATTCGAGTCGGCGATCTCATCGGTGGCGTAGGTGCCGTAAAGGTTCCCGATGTTCGCGTCGATCTCCGATCGGATCTGAGCAGGGGTTGCCCCAGGGCAGGCCGGACCGGGCAGGTTGTTGGCGGCAAGGCTCGGGTGCTCCAGCAGCCACATCTGCAGTCCGGCCCGGTCGAGATGCTCCGGGGCGTTGAGACCGTACAAGGCGACCGCCGTTGGTGGCGGAGGGCTTTCGTAACTCGTGACCAGGCAGTTCATCGCGAAGCCCAGGGCCACGAGCGGAATGGTGATAGCCAGGCCAGCCGGGATGCGCGCCAGGTAAAGGGCGAGCCGGGACCTGCCGGTGATGACCAGGTGGCGGAACATGCCGTCAGTCAGGTCGGTCGTCCCGACCGCCGCGCCGAGCGCCGCGGCGCCGATGAACCCGAACTCGGCCATCAGGTTGCTCAGCTGACTGAAAATGCCGGGGTCGCCAGCCAGGCCGTAGCTGTGCGGGTCGACCGCGTGGAACAGCAGCCGGAAGCCGTAGATGAGGACCGTCGGCGCGACGATTAGCACCGCGATGGTGATGATGAGACCGCGGCGCTTGCGGATCTCCAGGTGCTTCGTGGTGATGAGATTCCAGGTGGGCAGCCAGGCGCCAATGGTCGGCGCCGTGCGCCGCTGCGTCTGAGGCGTCTCCGGGCGTCCCTCGGACAGCGTGGGCTCGACCGTGGTCACGACTTCTCTCCTCGCCGGCTCGTTACGGACAGGAACCAGTCCTCCAGCGACGTCTGGATCTCGCGGAGGCCGTAGACCGAGATGCCCGCGGCGACTAGCCGCCGGTTGATGTCGGCGACAAGCTCGCGCGATGTTCCCGAAGGCAGGGTGATCGTCAGCCCGTCATCGGCCAGCGCGGTGACCACGGCGATGCCCGCCTGGTCGATGAGCTGACCCGCCCGGGTGGGTTCTGCGCAGTCGACCTGCACGACCACTGCGCCCGCGCCTCGGGTCAGCTCGTCGATGGCGCCCTGGCGGATCACCCTGCCGCGATCGACGATCGCCACCGCGTCGCAGGTGCGCTCTACCTCATCGAGCAAGTGCGACGACAGCACCACCGTCCGCCCCTCGTCGACCAGGCTCGTGATCATCGCTCGCATCTCGTGCATGCCTGCCGGGTCGAGCCCGTTCATCGGCTCGTCCAGGATCAGCAGCTCCGGGTCGCCGAGCAGACAGGCGGCCACGCCAAGACGCTGGCGCATGCCCATGGAGTACGAGGCGACCTTGTCGCCGGCGCGCTGGGCCAGGCCGACTCGGTCGAGCGACGCGTCGATGCGCTGGCTGGCATCGCCCCCTCTGGCGGCGGCCAGCAGGCGGAGATTGTCCCGGCCGGTCAGGTGCAAGTGGAACCGGGGCTCGTCGACGATCGCGCCGACCCCGGCCAGTGCCTGCTTCCGCTGCGCCGGGACGGGCCACCCGAGCAGCGACATCGTGCCGCCGTCGGCCCGGGTCAGGCCGAGCAAGGTGCGGATCAGCGTGGTCTTGCCGGCACCGTTCGGGCCTAGGTAGCCGAATGCGGATCCGCGCGGGACCCGCAAGTCCACACCGTCGACCGCAACAGTGCTCCCGAAGCGCTTCATCAGACCGCTGGCCTCCACCGCCCACCCGCCGGCCGGGCGCTCGGCTGGGGCGGCGGCGCGCGGCGCACGGGTCGGCGCGATAGCCGTGTTGGCGGTCGAGAGGGTCGTGCCGGTGGGCGGCTCGGACGGCGTTGACGGCGGCGGCGACGACGGCAGCACTGTCGGGGGCGGCTCCTGCCGGCTCCACTGATCGTCGTGCTGTGCGCCGTGGCGGCCCCGGCGACTGCGGGTCACACTGTAGGACAGCCCGCCGATCACGAGAAGCGCGAGCAGGATGATCCCGAAGTTGTGAAAGCCTCCGCCGGGTGGTCCGCCGAAGGCGGTCGCCCACCGGCCCGCGCCGGGGGCAGGCGAGATGGCTTGCGTATGGACAACGTTCATGGCAGACAATCGTGGCCGGGTGACGGTCGGGCCGTCATCGTGCGCGAGCATCACAGTCCGCGTCATCCCTCAGGCTGACGGGCGTCCGCTCAGCGGGGGACTACGCCCCACTCGTAGGCCAGGATGACGAGCTGAGTTCGATCGCGGGCGCCAAGCTTGGTGAGGAGCCGGCCCACGTGCGTCTTGGCCGTGGCCAGCGTCACGTGCAGGGTCGCGGCCAGCTCGGCGTTGGACAGCCCACGGGCAACCAGTACCAGCACCTCGCGCTCGCGGTCGGTGAGCTCGTCCAGGCCCCAGGGTGCCCTGGCCTTCGCCTGGGTGCGTGCGGTGAAGTGCGCGATGAGGCGCCGCGTCACGCTTGGCGCAAGCAGGGCCTCGCCGGCCGCGAGCGTGCGAATGCCGCTCAGCAGTTCTTCCGGGGGACGGCTCTTGAGCGCGAAACCGCTCGCCCCAGCCCGCAGCGCCTCGAAGACATACTCGTCTAGGTCGAACGTGGTGAGCATCAGCACCCGGGACCGGGCGAGGCTGCGCGTGATATGCCTGGTCGCCTCGATCCCGTCCATCACCGGCATCCGGACATCCATCACGACGACGTCAGGTGCCAGGCTTGCCACGAGCTCGACCGCCTGCCTGCCGTCGGCCGCTGTACCGACGACCTCCAGGTCGTCCTGCGACTCGATCAGCGAGGAGAAGGCGGACCGCAGCAGGGCCTCGTCATCGGCGACGAGTACCTTGATCAACTCGGGGTGCCCTCGATCGGGATCTCGGCAGTCACCCGGAAGCCGCCCCCGGCGGCGGGACCGGCGACAAGCCACCCGCCGAACGCACCGATCCGCTCCCGCATCCCGACGATCCCGTGGCCCGCGGCCGGGGCCGTCCGTGACGCTTGGGCCGCGCCCGGCCCGCCGTCGTCGCGGACATCGAGACGGACCTTCCCGGCCGAGACCGCCAGCTCAGCTGCTGCCCGGGCGCCGGGCGCGTGCTTGACGATGTTGGTCAGCGCCTCCTGCATCACGCGGTAGATCGACAGTTCAAGCGCGGGAGAGAGCTGCCGATCGGTATCCTCCATCCGCAGTTTTACCGCGATCCCGGATGCCCGCACCGTGTCGGCCAGCTCCTTAACGTCAACCAGCCGTGGCGCAGGCGCCAGCGGCGCGGCGTCCTCCCCATCGCGCAGCAGCCCCAGCACGACCCGCAGTTCGTCCTGGGCAGTCCGGCCGATCGTCTCGATCGATTGCAGCGCGGAGCTCGCCTCCTCCGGGCGCTTGTCCGCAAGGCACCTGCCGACCCCGGCCTGGACCGTGATCACCGCGAGCGCGTGCGCTACGACGTCATGCATCTCGCGGGCGATACGCAGTCGCTCCGCCCGGACCTGACCGGCCCGCTCGCGCTCCGCCTGTGCAGCCAGGCCGGCCTGATAACGCCGCCGCGCGGCGACGCTGTCAGCGATGAACCAGGCTCCCGCCAGCGGCACGAAGTTCTCCACGGCCTCGCTCGCGAGCGGTGGGTGCACGACCGCGATCGCCGAGTACGTCACCGTCGCCCCCAGCACCACCGCGACCGCCAGGGCGAGGAGCATTGACCTGCGCCTGGGCAGTGCCAGGACCGAGAAATAGAGCGCGAGCCCGAGCAGGACGCCGAGCGGGAACGAGGCACCGCCCCAGGCCGTTACGATACCGGCCAGGGTGGTCAGCACTCCGAGCACCGGCAGCGGCCAGCGCCGCAGGAAAACGACCGGGGCGCAGGCCAGCAGAAGCGGGAGGAGCGGTCGTCCGCCTCCTCCTGGACCCGCCCACCGGGTCATCACCGTGAGCAGGAGGCCCCCGGCGGCGGCGGCGAGCAGGATGGTGGCCGGCAACTGGCTCTCCACAGCCCCGGCGGGGAACCAGCGCCTGCCCGCCACCCCAGGGCTCCGAGCGAGACGATCTGTAGTCACGCAGCTAAGCTAACCAGAGCATCAGGCGGCCGCGTCGTTCTGGAGGATGACTCCGCCCACACCACTGGCTACCCAGAGTTCGGTTCAGGCGTCGTCCGGGCCGAGTTCGACGCGGAATACGTTGCCCTCAGGGTCGTTCATGATCACGTGCGACTCGAACCGGCTGGCCGCGGTCGCTCCGAGGCCCTGTGGCCGGCCAGCCGGTCCTGATCACCTTCGGGATAAGGCGACAGGTCCATGGTGATGCTGGGGATTGATGCGCACAGGCGGACGCCACTTCATGGAAGAGGCCGGACGCCTCTGCGACCGGGTGGCGCTGATCGACAAGGGCGGGCGCTGCCGCGCCGAAGACCAGGACGCCCGGCTCAGCCGCGGTCGTGGAGGGTCACCTGGTAGCCGTCGGGGTCCGCGAATGTGAAAGTGCGGCCGAACGGCCCGTCGACGGGCGCTGAGACGATCGTCGTGCCGGCGGCGGTGAGGGCGTCGTGGATGTCCTGCGCGTCGGGGGCGTGCAGCCACAGCGCCATTCCCTGGCCCGGCTGCGCGATCGCGTCCAGGTCGACGCCCGCGACGACGTCGCGGACGGCGAACGCGATCGGCTTGGTGTCGAACACGACGGCGTGCGGCGGTCCTGCGTCGGAGCGCTTCAGCCCCAGGTACTGCTGGTAGAAAGCGGCGGAACGCTCCAGGTCGCGCACCTGCAGTGAAATGAAGTCGGGTCCGGTAACGGCCACGATCCTTACCTCCTCATGTTATGTCAGTCTTCTGACACACCACAATGTATGTCAGACTACTGACATGAGTCAAGGCGAGCCAGGAATCAAGCTGGACACATCGCTGGGGTACATGCTGAAGGCGGCCGCGAGCGCCCTGCACTCCGCCCTAGAGGCCGTGCTGAGGCCGCTCGGCATGACGATCACCCACTACGCCTGCCTGGAGCTGCTTGCCCAGCGACCGGGTCTGTCGAACTCCGAGCTTGCCCGCGGCGCCTTCGTCACCCGGCAGTCGATGAATGTGCTCCTGCAGGCCCTCGAACGCCAAGGACTCGTTGTCCGCCCAGCACAGGCACCCGTCGGCAGGGCCCTGCCGACCGAGCTGACCGCCCGCGGGCGCCGTCAGCTCAAGGTGGCCAGCACCGCGGTTCGCCGCGTCGAACAAGACATGCTGGCCAATCTGGATGTCAGCGAACAGGATCAGATGCGGCGCCTGCTCACTGCATGCATCGCCGCACTGACCGAACCGCCCGCATCGGCGACGTGACTCCTCCGGACCGGCCGCCTGCATCAGGGCACGTGGCGCAGGCAGCAACGTCGCCGAAACTTTCAGGCCGCTGGTGCCTAGTGCGCGCAGGTGCATTTCTGACTCTCAATTTCGGGGCCTGTGCAGCGTCGACGTCAACCGTGACCCGCCAGAGCCCGATTGCCTGCAGCGGGCCGGCGATTCCAGGAGACTGTCGGCGGCCCCGCGTGCGTTGCGCGCTCGAGGCGGGAGCAGTAGTCGACGCTGATCCCGGCCGGCAGCGCGACCTGTTGCCTGAGTAGGCGCGCAGGCCGGCCTCAGGGCTGATCTCCGGGCGTGTCGCTCCATGTGAGGGGCCGGAGGATCGCGTCGACCTCGCGGTGTCCCGGGCTGTTCTCTGGCCGCGCACCTGCGGAAACTGCGTGCACCTCCACGAACTTCACGATTTTCGAGGGCACGTCGGAGATCCAGCGCATGATCATCGGTAGGGCCGTCACCGGGCTTGACGTGCGGTAATAACCGCAGGTCAGGGCGCTGGTGCGGATCTTGAAAGGACCGGTGAACTCCCGTCTCTGACGGTTGGCCGTTTGCCCGTTATACCCGGTTGGCTCCTGTCCGTTCCCGATAGCGTGCTGAGTTGGTGCTGACCCCTCTAACGGTTAGGGCGGTGCCGCTGATCGGCCGAGAGCCCTCGACGGTAGCAACGCAGTGACCCCCTGATAAGCCTGCCGTCGACCTCCGATGGACCTTTCATATACCTGTCATAGACCGGCCGTAGACGGACGCGGATACCCACGGCCGTGAGCAGGCAACTTCATCTTCGCGGTGTTCGAGCTTGACAAGCAATCCGAGGAAGCTTCTTCGTGCGTCGCGGGGCCGGATGGCTTCGCAGGCGCCGCAGTGGCCCGGCTGGCTCACCGGGCCGGCTGGTGCGGTGGGTCGAGGTTGCGGCCCGGAGTTCGTCGAGGACGGCGAGAAGTGCCGCGTCGCGCGTCATGACCGGGCGGAGACACCCGGCGAAACGGGTTGACGAGGGCACCGTTCAGCCACAAGATCCTCGCCATGACCAGCCGCATATCGCACACGACGGTTGACGCCATTGACGCCTACGCGCAGTCGATCTGGTGGTCCAGGGTGCTGGACTTCATCGAGGATCCCGACGACCCGAACAAGCCCGGCCACGAGCTGTGCCCGATCATGTCGCGTGACCGCAGCCAGGTCCTGCTGTTCATCAGGGTCCCTGACGGCCAGAAGAAGCTGAAGAACCGCCTGCACTTCGACCTGCGCCCGGTGGACGGCACGCGCGACCAGGAGGTGGAACGGCTGCTCGCGCTGGGCGCGTCGCAGGCCGGCGACTTCCGGCGGCCCGACGGCAGGGGCTGGATCACGCTGACCGACCCTGAGGGCAACGAATTCTGCGTTCTGCCGCCGGATCAGGCCACCTCGAACCCCATCTCCTGACCACCGGGGGCGCCGGTCAGGGGTCAGCCGCGGCATGCCCTGGCAGGGCCGTAGCGCTAGTCCGGCGCGCCGCGCGGACATGTGGTAAGCGGCGAATGGCACGTGCGTGGTGCGGCGATGCCGGAAAGGGGGAAGGGCGCCAGATCCCTCGCTGCGTTCCGGGTGCGTGATCGGCTCGGTGATATCGCAGTGCGGCTGGAGTCCTCCGGGTTTAAGAACCGCAGCCCGGGTCGCACGCGTGTGATG
This sequence comes from uncultured Actinomycetota bacterium, assembly GCA_963719765.1. Taxonomy (GTDB): domain Bacteria; phylum Actinomycetota; class Actinomycetes; order Streptosporangiales; family Streptosporangiaceae; genus JAJYUU01. Next base: position 1,459,978 of record CAVRCW010000003.1, on the reverse strand, counting down.
GCCAGAGCATCGGCGCGCACGCGGCAACGCAGGCCACGATCGACCCGGGCGCCCCTGGCGCCAGCAGGCCACCGCCGGACCGTATGCGGGACCATCGCTCCGCAGGCCGTGCCGGGCCTGTCGTCCCGGCACGGATGTCGGGTCGTCAGAGCCGCTGCGCTAGGGCTTTGGCGTTCCTGACGCTTCCGCCTGTGCTTGTGCTATCAGCGGGCCGTACATTTCCGCGTAGTTGTCGTAGTTGAAGGGGGCCTCTGGGTTGGCGCGGACCTGCTCGTCGAGCATCCTGGCTTCCTCGCCGACAAGGATCCGCCGCGCTCCGGATCGCACCCCGTCCAGGATGATGGCCGCGGCCCGCGGCGCGGTGAACCCCTGATCCTGCAGTTCGGGTTTTTGTTGCGCGATCACCCGGCGCAGGTCATCGGCGGTGAAGTCTTCGGCCAGTAGGCCCATTTCGATGAGAGTGGCCCGGGTGTTCTGGCCGAGCAGTTCCAGCAGCTCGGCGTCGCTCAGCTGGTCCCACGCTGGATGGCCGAGGGCGCGGCGGGAGTTCTCGTAGATGTTGGTGTTCACGGTTCCCGGCATGGCCACGACGACCCGGACCTGCGGGGCGTTGGCGCGCAGGTCCTCGACGAGCGCTTCGGAGAAGCCCTTGATGGCGAACTCCGACGTGGCGTAGGCGGTGATCGGCGCGCCAGCCCCTGCCGTGGCCCAGAAGCCGGCGACGCTGCCGGTGTTGACCAGCACCCCGTCGCCGCTTTCGATCAGCAGCGGCAGGAACACCCGGGCGCAGTAGTACACGCCGAACCAGTTGATGGCGAAGGTGCGCTCCCACTCCTGGCGGGGGTCCTTGACGAAGCTCCCGCCGCCGCTGATGCCCGCGTTGGCGAAGACCAGGTCGACGTGATCGGCGGCGTGCTGCACGAGCAGCTCGTCGCGGAACCGCTGGACCTGTGCCTCATCGGAAACATCGCACTGGTGGCCGGTGACCTTGACGCCGGGCGGGGCGGCCGCCCACGCCGTGGCCGCGGTCACCGCTATCGTGTCAGGGTTCAGGTCGCAGGCGGCGACCGAGCAGCCCGCCGCGGCTAGCTGGCGGACCAGCTCGCGGCCGATGCCCGAGCCGCCGCCGGTTACCACCGCCAGCTTGCAGGCGAACGAGTCCATGCCCATGATCGTCACCTGCGGTGCCTTTGGTCGTCAACGATCCACGGTGCCTGCAGCTCAACGATGCGCCGGCACGCGTAGTTCATCTCCTCAATGGTCAGGTGGATCCGGTGGAAGGCTTTCCGGATGCGCCCGCGGCTGGCCGGGCTGGCCGGCTCTGTCGACGGGGCCTGAGTTCCCTCGCTGGTCAGTAGTGCGGTCATTGCCTTGTCCTGTCTGCTGGGGCTGGCCGGTTCCCCGGCCCTCAGCGACAGGTTCGCCCGCCCGGCCAGGTCTGCGGCAGGGGTCGTTTCGCCCCTCTTGCCGCCCAGCCATGGCCGGGGTGGAATCACCCACACCGCCGCGCAGGCGAACGGCTGCCCGGCCAGGCAGCCTGCGTGAGACCTGTCTTCGGCCACGATCTGGCCCTGCTCATCTTTGTAGCTCGCTGGCCCGCGGGGTTCGCTATGACCGGTGCAGCGCGCATCGGAAGTCGCGTGCGAGCCAGGCACACCCGAGTCTGGGTCAATGGGACGACCGAAACGGGCCACTGGTTCGTAGTTCTGGTCTGCCGGCTCATTGCACGACGCGATCGCCGGACGGATCGCCTTGCCCTGGGTACCGCGAGTCGTCCGCCGCTGTTGGCTCCGGCGCTCTGGGCTGGCCTCGCGGGGGGAGGAAGAGGCTGAGCGCGACGACGAAGGCCACGACCTTCGACACTGCGTTGAACGCGAAGGGAAGCGGCGCGGAGGGGTAGCCGAGCCCGAAGAGCGCCCAGACCGCGAAGATCAGCAGCATCAGCGCGAAGGCGAGGAAGGTCATCCGGGACAGCCGCACCAGCGGAGACAGCGAAAGCAGCGCCAGCGTGGTGACTTCGGCGAGGAACAAGGGTGCGAAGAACAGCACCCGGTACGCAGCCGGATGGGGAGCAACGGCGGGGTAGGTCCGGGTCATGACGATGAGGTCGAAAGGAAGCTCGAAGATCATGGGCGCGGCTATCGCGCCGATGAAGGCGCTGCCGAGCCACCGTCCGGCCGCGTCGGCCTCCTTGCTGAGCGAGCGACCCAGATACAGGATGCCGATGAAGAGTGCGACCACGCACGCGGCGGTGATCGGGAACACCGGCTGCGGTGGCCTGGAATGGATCAGGTGCTGCTGTAGGAGCGGGTGCACATAGATGCCGAGGCAAACCAGGAATGCCACGACCGCCGTCCCCCAGGCCGCCAGCATGACCGTCCTGACTGTCTGGCCGGGACTGGGCAGTCGCATCGGAAAACGCAGCCGAAGCCCGACCCCGGCTACCCCCGTTGCAACAACCACGAGCACCACAGCCAGCGCCACCCTGGCCGCGCCGCCATAACTAAACCACCCGACCCGCCCTGCGGGCGCCTGCATCTGCACGACGATCGCATGCAGCTGCGCGGCGGCCTTAATTGCCTGTCCAGAGCTCATCTTCATCGCCAGCGCCTCCTTGCCTGCCGGGCCCTTGCCCGACGTGCTCCGCCAATTCGGCGTCCCTCAGGACATCACCTTCGAAGTCTTGGGCCGGCAACCGGCGACCGGGCGACGCTGCGATCCTCGCTCGCGCCCCAAGCTGGCGGACAAGCTCGCGGCCGACGGCCGACCCCGGCCGGTCACCACCGCTCGAGCTTGCCGGACAACGAACGGACGGCCACCACCTCCGGCATCGGCGGGTTCCAGGTCAGCATGTCCCGGCGACCATCTGCCGGAAGATCCGCGCACATAGGCGTGGCCGACCTTTGGCGGGCGTCTGCCCGGGTTCAGGTTCGGACAGCTGCGGAGCGGGCGACAGTGAGGTACCAGAAGCCGCCTGCGAGATTGAGCGCTCCGAGAGCCAGGAAGAAGGCTGCCCAGCCGTAGACGCCGTAGGAGAGGCAGATGAAGCCCGCTGCGGCCAGGACGCTGCCGCCGGCAATATGACCGACCCCGTAGAAGCGGAGGTGGCGGTACGCCCATGGTGGGATCAAGCGTTGCATGCCTGTTCGCTTGGGCAGGGATCGCCACCAGCCGCGTGGGCCTTTCTTTGCGATGTCGGGCAGGTCGGGGAACGGCGTGTAGTCGAGTACCTTCCGCCAGCCACGTATGCCGTCGTTGCTTGCGTTCATCGGGGTGTCTCCTGTCGGCTGAGGCCTTGTCTTATCTGCTGAGAACTGGCCGGTCTTCCGGCCCTCACCGCTAGGCTCGCGCGCACCGCCGGGCCGGCGGCAGGGGTCGTTTCACCCCTCTTGCCGCCCGGTCGTGGCCGGTGGCGGCGTGAGCCACGCCGCCGCGTGCCAAGCGGCTACCCGGCCAGGCGGGCTGAGCACAATCAGGGCTGGGTTAGACCAGGCCGGCGCTGAGGGCCAGGCGGGTGAGGTCGGCGCGGCGCCGGCATCCGGTCTTGTCGCGGATGCGGTCCAGGTGAGAGCTCACCGTGCGCACGCTGATGTACATCTGCGCGGCGATCTGCGCGTCGGTGTGGCCCTGGGCGACCAGGGTGACCAGTTCCCGCTCCCGCGGGCTGAGCGCTTCCGCGCCCGGTGCAGCGGCGGCCGGCTGTGGCGCCGCGGCGGTGAGCATCAGGGCGTACTCGGCCGCGGTGGCCAGGCTCATCGCCGCGCCGCGTTCCTCGGCCGTCTGCGTCTTTGCCGGTCCGAGCCCCTGCCGGGCTTCGCGCAGGGCTTGCTGCCGCTGGTACCAGCCCTCGGGCAGATCCGGATGCGAGGGGGCCGAGAAACCTTCGCGCTCTGGCGCGGCCACCGCGGCCCATATCGTGACGGCCTCGGCGGTGCGCCCGGTCCGGGCGCACAGGTACCCGCAGCAGTCCAGGTCCTCGATCAGCTTTCTGCGCACGCCGGCCTGCAGGGCGGTCTGGAGGGCTTCCCGCAGGTGCGAGGCGGCGTCGGTGTGACGGCCTGAGGCGAGGTCGAGCACCACCATCTTCTCCAGCAGGTTTCCCAGGCTCCACTGGTCACCCGTGTCCCGGGCGCTGGCCAGCCCGGCGGCGCAAGTGCGTTCGGCGGCGGTCAGGTCGCCGGTTTCTATCAGTACGGTGGTCAGGGTGTGGTCGCACGCCCTGGCCGTGGGGCCGTGCAGGCCCGCCAGGATGCGCTCCGCCTGCCTGGCCAGCTGGCTGGCGCCGATGCGGTCGCCGCCGGCGCAGCCGACTTGGCTGAGGACCGCCAGGGCCAGTGCCTCGGCATCAGGGTGCTCGCTTTCCCTGGCAAGGGCCAGGGATCGGCGGGCATCGCCGGCCGCCTCGGCGATCCTTCCCATGCCGAGCAGCGTCGCCGACCGGCCGGTCAGGCACCTGGCCAGCAGCGCGACCGGGCCGCGGTCGCCGATGGCGTCGCGGGCTGCGGTGAAGTGGCGCAGTGCACCGGCGGGATCGGCCGAATCCAGCGACGCCTGACCGAGCCAGGTGTGACCGGCGCACCACTGCTCGCTGCCCACGGCGGCGCGGTCGACAGCGGCGCGCAGCAGCGGCACCTGGCTCGCCAGCCGGCCACGGATCTGCCACCACCACGCCAGCGCGGCCGCCAGCCTCGGTGCGACGGCGGCGTCATGACGCAGGAGCCCGTCGTGTTCCAGGGCCCAGTCCAGCACCAGGCGCATGGTGGCCTCCTCGGCATCCAGCCAGCCGGCGGCGGCGACCTCTCCGGTGCCCGCGGTCAGCACTGCCATTGCTTCCTCGGCGACCCGCACCGCGTACCCGGCCACCGCGGCAACAACCGCGCCAGCGTCGCCGGCCTCGGCCAGCAGCCCAGCCCCGTAAGCCCGCAGGGTCTCCAGCATGACGTACCGGGACCGGCCATCGGCGCCGGTCCGCGGCGGGACCAGCAGCGAGCAGTCCACCAGGTGCAGCACCGCCGGCCCGGCGCCAGCCCCCGCTACGGCCTCGGCCCCCTCGAGCGTGAACGGCCCAGGGAACACCGACACCGCGCGGAACACCCACCGTTCCCGTTCATCCAGCAGCCGGTAACTCCACTCCACGGTGGCTGCCAGCGAGCGTTGCCGGGCGGCCGCGAGCCGGTCCCCTGCCTCCAGCAGCGCGAACCGGTCATCGATCCGGTCCAGCAACTGCGACACGCCCAGCGCCTCGGTCCGCGCCGCCGCCAGCTCGATCGCCAGGGGCATCCCGTCCAGCCGCGCCACCAGCCGCGCCACCACCGGTGTGGTCTCCCCGTCCAGTGCGAAGCTGGCGTCGGCCCGGCGGGCCCGGTCCGCGAACAGCGCCACCGCCTCCGACCCGTCAGCATCCGCTGGATTATCCGGGCCGGGCAGCGTCAGCGGTCCCAGCCGGTACCGTGATTCGCTGGCTATCCGCAGCGGCTCCCGGCTCGTCGCCAGCACCCGCACGTCGTCGGCGCCGAGCAGCAGCCTGCCGCACAGCTCCGCCGCCGCGCCGATCACCTGCTCACAGTTATCCAGGACAAGCAGCAGCTGCCGCCGGGCCAGTGCGCTCGCCAGGGCGTCGGCCGCCGCGACTGATGGCAGCTCCCGGATCCCCAGTGCCGCCGCCACCACGGCCGCCACCTGCGCCGGGTCCCGCACCGCCGCCAGCTCCGCCAGCCACACCCCGTCAGCGAACGAGCCAGCCACGACTCTGGCCACCTGGCCGGCCAGCCGCGTCTTTCCGACCCCGCCTGGCCCGGTCAACGTCACCAGTCGGCACTTACCCACAAGGCCGGCGATCTCATCCACCACCCCGGCCCGGCCGACGAAGCTAGTCAGCGCAGCCGGAAACCCGTGCATCACTTCCGCCGCGCCGGCCACCGCAGACCGCTCCATAGCGGTCACCCTAACCGCACCCCCCGCTGCGGCACGGCTGGTAGCCGCCGCTGGGCACGTCCATGACGGCGAACCCCAGCCCCCACGAACCCTGCGCCGAGCCCGCACTCCTATGACGTGATCTGAACGGAGGCCACCGTCTCCGCGAGCGCCGGGCGGGCACATAAGGCGGATAATCGCGCCTAGCTCACCAAGGTGCAGGGATGTCGTCTGGCACGTAGTGGCGGCTCTCGTCTGACGGGTCGATCCAGACCCGCATGATCACGCCGCTGGACGGATCGCGGAACCGCTCGGCCGTCGGCATCCAGCCCGGCTCGGGTTCGCGCGCCTGAGCGTGCCGCCTGCGGGGAGACCTGCGGCGCCCGGCGCCAGGCGTACCGGGGACACCGGCGGGCGGGAGGCCGGCCAGGGCCGCCGCAGCCTGCTCGGCATAGGCGGCAGCCAGCACCACACCGACCCGGTGGCGCAGATCGTCCAGGTCCAGCCGGCCCACGGCGTAGTGCTCGCGCAGCAGTGCGACCAGACGCTCGCGGTCGGCGTCCCCGAGCAGCAAGCGCCGCCCGACCTGCGCACCACCCCCGGCCTCGCTCATCCCGGCGGTGCGACGACTACGGCGGTGCCGTAGGCGACCACTTCGGCGCGTGCCTTGCCGATCTCGGAGGAGTCGAAGCGCATCGCGATCACCGCGTTGGCGCCGAGCAGCCTGGCGTTGTCGATCATCCGGTCGACCGCGTGCCTGCGGGCGTCTTCGAGCACCCCGGTGAACTGCGAAACCTCGCCCTGGCGCAGCGACGAAATCCCGCCGGCGACGGTACTGCTGAACCCCATCGCCCGTACCACCAGACCAAACGTGATGCCGAGATTCCGTTCCACCACCGTGCCCGGCAGCTCGAACGCAGTAGTCACAGGAAAAGCAGCAGCCGCGGACTCCGGGGTGCCGGCCGTACTGTTCGTGTCCGTCATGCACGGCAGTACACTGCTGCCGCCCGCGTCGTGTCAACGAGCTGCGCCCCGGGATGCGGATGGAGACCGCGCCCGACCCTGCGGTTCTTCACGACAGGCGACTTCGGTGATCTTTGCGCCTGCCAGTCCCGCCGACGTGGCACGTTACCCCCACTGGGGAACCTGGCGGTCACGGACATCAGACGGCCTACAGGCTTCGCTCTCCTTCATGACACTGCAGTCGCGTCGGAGGGTAAGCCGCCCTCGAGCAACCGATAACTGAACGCGTCTGCGGTAATCCAATCCGCAGACGCGAGCAGCGGGCGCAGTCAAGCCGAGCTGGTCGCGCGGCGTGCTGAGTTGGTGCTGACCCCTAAACCGTTGGGGGATAGGTCGCTAACAGGCCGGGATGCCTGGAAGGTGCTGGGGATCGACAGCAGCCGCTAGTACTGCCCACGATGACGGCAACGGCCGAGGCAAGCGTGTGCACGCGAGCTAGCGTGAGCAAGGCAGACCGCTCTCCCCGAGAACTGGCGCTTACGCTTTGCGTGCCCGACGACCAAGGCCGAGCCCGCCATGGTTCGCGAGCGCCGCAACCCGGCAGGCTGCTGGTTGAGTCAGCCTGCCCGCTGGCATAGAGGCGGCGGGCGATCTGCATGGTCTCGACTGCGCCGAGCCGGGCTCCGGCGAGGAGGAACGGGCCTAGTGGCAGCGGGTCGCGCCGCGAGATACGACGGGCCGCGATCAGGACTGCGGCGGTTAGAGCGGCGAGCAGTAGCCCGGATAGCAGTGCGAGCACGTAGTGGTTCCAGCCGAGCCATCTGGGCAGCATGCCGGTGAGCGCGGCGAGCTTGATGTCGCCGCGCCCGACTTTGTCAACGGCCAGGTTGCGGTCCCCGCTGGTGGCCAGTTAAAAGTCCCCACCCCTCGGGTTGATCATTGCTTGTTCAGGGTGGTTGCTCCTCGTGCTCGGGCCTGGCGCATGCGGTAGGAATCGCCGGCTGTGACGACGACGCTGGCGTGATGCAGCAGGCGGTCCAGGAGGCTGACCGCGGTGGTGTGCTCGGGCAGGAACCGGCCCCAGGACTCGAACGGCCAGTGGCTTGCCAGGCCGAGCGCCCGCCGCTCGTAGGCGGCTGAGACAAGCCGGAACAGCAGCTGCGCGCCGGTGTCATCGAGCGGAGCGAACCCGACTTCGTCGACCAGGATCAGGTCGTTGCGGAGCAGGTTCTCGATCACTTTCCCGACGGAGTTGTCGGCCAGGCCGCGGTAGAGGGTGTCGACCAGGTCAGCGGCGGTGAAGTAGCGGACCTTGTGCCCGGCGTGGACGGCGCTGATGCCGAGGGCCACCAGGACGTGGCTCTTGCCGGTGCCGGCCGGCCCGACCAGGCAGAGATTGTCCCGGGCGGTGATCCATTCCAGGGTGGCCAGGTAGTCCAGGGTGGGACCGGGAATCGAGCATGCGGACCGGTCCAGCTCGTCGAGGGTCTTGATGACGGGGAACGATGCGTTGCGCATCCGGGTCGCGGCATTGGATGCGTCGCGGGCGGTGATCTCCGCCTCGATCAGGGTCCGCAGTAGTTCCTCGGGTGCCCACCGCTGGGTCTTCGCGGTGATCAGCAGCTCGGGGGCGAGCTGGCGCATGGCGGCGAGCTTGAGCCGCCGCAGCCCGGCAGCGAGGTCGGGTGCCAGCGGCGGCGCCGGCGCGGTCATGACCGCGCTCCGATCGCGTAGTCGGCCAGCGGCCGGACCGGCACGGCAGGCAGGCCGGGCGGGAGTGCGTCACCGGCCGGGACCGCCGGGCCGGGCACGCCGGCCCCGGCGGCCAGGATGGAGCGGATGTCGGCGGCCCGCCACCGGCAGAACGCGACCGCCCGGTCCAGGGCGGCCAGGAACTCCTGGTCGCCGTGGGCGGCGCGCAGCGTGCTGAGCTCCGCCAGCTCGGCGGGCAGCCGGGTGGCACCGGACGCGGCCGCGCCGGTGATGAACGCCTCGGCGACCGGCCCGAGGGCGCAGAACTGTTTCTCGGCCGCGGTCTTCGGCCGGACCGCCCGGCGCGGGGTATCGGGCCGCGGGCCGCCGTAATGCTCATCCCGGACCGAGGCCTCGCCCGGCGCGACCAGGGCATGCTCAGCGACCACCTCGCCGGTGGCAGCGATGATCGCCAGCAGCCGCCCGTCGCCGGTCCGCAGCCTGACCTCGGTGCCGATCAGCCGGGTCGGGACGGAGTAGCGGGCCGATGCGAACCGGACGCAGGACAGCCGGTCGACCTTGCGGGTGGTCATCTTGCCGATGCCGGCCCGCAGCGACGGCAGCGGGCCCAGCAGTTCCCGTTCGGTCACCATCCGCTCGGCCGGGACCGCGCAGATCTCGCTGTGCACGACCCCGTTGACCTCGGCGCACCACGCCGCCGCGGCGGAGTTCGCCGCGGCCAGGCCGGCGAACGGTGCCTGCGCCACCATCAGGTCGGCCTTGGCATAGCCGACCAGGTTCTCGACAATCCCTTTCGATTCGGGGTCGGCGGCCTCGCAGAAATCAGGCCGGAACCCGTAATGGCCGGCGAACCGGACGTACTCCGCGGTGGGCACCACGACGTTGGCGACCACGCCGCCCTTCAGGCAGCCCATCCGGTCCGCGAGGACCTTGCCCGGCACCCCGCCCAGGACCTCGAAGCACTCGGCCAGCATCGCCAGCGTCGTGCCGGACCGCTCGTCCGCGGCGAACCGCACGAACCGGACCCGCGACCACGCCAGCACCGCGCAGAACACGTGCAGCCCGCCCTCGGCACCCCAGTCGATCACCAGATGCTCACCCGGCGACCACACCGCAGGACGGCGGCCCCGGTGATGCTCCTCGCGCCACGCCTGCTTGCACGCCGCGACCAGCCGCCGGAAGTTCCGCGCCGACCCCGCATACCCGGCGGCGCGGGCGGCCGGCAGCAGCCGCTTCGCCGAGATCCGCCCCGCCGTCGCCTTCACCCGCGCGGCCACCAGACCCGCCACGACGTCATAGTTCCGGGCCCGCGAAGCGCGCTCCGGCACGCCGCCGCCGGCTTCGTGCCGGGCGATCACCCGCCTCACGGTCTTGTGCGTCGTGCCGCTGATAACAGCGGCGCCGCGGTACGTGCCCGCCTCGCGGTAGGCCGAAATGATGTCCATCCGTTCCCTCGCAGACTTCAATGGAAGCTCCCCGGGCGGTGCGGTGACTGGCTGACACCGCCACCGTCACCGCCCGGGCCTCAACCTCCGGGACGACACGACGAACGAGGGATGGGGACTTTTAACCGGCCACCAGCGGGGACCTATACCTGGCCACACACGGGGACTTTCTCATGGCCACGGACACCGACTTGGTGGGTGATCAGGGCGAGCGCCAGGAAGAAGCCGCCTGCGGCAAGTGCCGCGATCGCCGCCCGCGCCAGCGCTGCTGAGTCGTCGAGGTGCCAACTTGCCGCAGTCAGCAGCACAGCGGTTACTGCGATGGCGGGCAGCGTGAGCTTGTCGGGGAGGCGATGCTCGGTCAGGCCGGCCGCGGCTAGCGGGGGTCCGGCCGCGCACAGGCAGCATGCGGCGGGCAGCGGGGGTGTCCAGCCGAGGCGTGCGTACAACAGCGCCGAAGCGGTGACGGCCTACAGCGCGATCACCAGGATGCGTGTTGCTGCGTGCCCCGTTCAGAGCTGTATCGCCAGCTGGATGAGGCGGCACGGGTCATCGTGGTGTCGGCGCCCCCGGTGGACCGGGATGAACATGATCCGCAGCGGTTCTGGCTGTCGGTGCTTGATGCGCCGCGTCGTGACTCCACAGGCCGACGCCCGCCTGCATCCCTACTTGGTGATCTCTAACTCTCCGCTACTTGCACGGGCGGCGTTCTTCCAGAGCAAGTTCGGCTTCACCTACTACCGGAGGATCGGCAACTACCTCTTCTATCTCGACACTGAAGGCCAGCATCCGGAGTCGCTGGCGGCCCTGACGCCCGCGGAGACGTCGTCGCTGCGCCGTCTCTATAAGGGTGCCAGCGTCCGCCTCGGGTCCATCTCGCTGAGTAACACCGACATGGGGCAGTTCAGCGCGCGGCGCAGGACGATACACGCTCGGTCGATCGGCGACCTGGCACCTGACCTGTCTGATCACGCGCAACTTGCCACCACGGTTACCGGAACCTTCGAAACTACCGACCCTGCAGGCATGCCGAAGTATGTCTCCCGGTACGTGGGGTTCAGCCGCTCACGCGTCAGCGACCGCGGAATGGTCGAATTCGACGACTTCAACGAGTGGCTGACGGAGCTGGCGCTGGCTCTGGATGACAAGACCGTCAAGGCGTTGCAGGTATTCGATCGATATGCCGACGTCATAGCGAGGCCTCTTGATGTGACCCCTCGCAACATCCTCTTGGACTTCGACCCGTCGCAGTATGTCGACAGCCGCGCGGGCTCCCCGAACGGCGTGCTGCGCATAGACGACCTGTGCCGTGACGTAACGAACGGGTTCGTCACGCTCGTTGCCAACGACGAGTCCTACGAAGTCGCCATTGCATGGGATGAGACAACGGGCCGCTACCTTCTAAAGTGCCACGACCTGGATGACAGGTTCAGCATTCCGACGACGAGCACTGGCCCACAGGCGGTCAATCTCGTGAGCCAGCTCAACCGGGAACAAGCCTTCCGAGTCATCCCAGCCCTCGGTAAGGGCACCGGCTGCTGCATCTACACGAGCCGTAGGTTCTACCAGCCGCGACTGCCGCTCGGGCCTACGTCGTCGGACAACCCTGACTTGCTGCGCCTCTTCGAGGGTGTGCAAGAGCTCGGAAGCCTCGCGTCCGAGAAGGGTCCGGATAACTCTGCAACCGGGACGGGGTGGGACGCGGGCAGCCTGTTCGCCTTCATTGACTCGTGCGGCGCTGGCAGCACTCTGGCCGGTGACATGCAGTTCGACGTCCTGGTCTGCGACGACATGGGCACTGAGATTGCCGACTTCCTTGGTCTAGATCGGACACGCAGGCGCGTCGTGGCAATCCATGCGAAGGCGTTCGACTCGGCGAAGCTGATTTCGGCAAGTGCGCTTCAAGAGGTCACTGCGCAGGCGGTGAAGAACCTGGCTTACCTGCAGCCGTATCCGTACGGAAGGCCGAAGAACTTGCGGCGCTGGAATCAGTCCTGGAACAGCAGACAGGGAAGCGTTACAACGCGGCTTAGACGAGGTAGCGGCACTCCAACGGCTCTTCAGAGATGGGCTCGACGGATTGGCCGCAGACCCGACTGGCCTCAACTGACGACAAGACCAGCAGCTCGAATACGCTGACAGGCCGGATTTGGGAGGACAGCATGAACCAGGGCACCCGTCCCGAAGAGCTGCCGGCCGAGGTCCTGGACGACGTGGTTAGCGTGGTCGGGGCAGAGGTCACTCTTCTCAGTCGCCTACCCGGAGGCGACCATGTGGGTGCCATGCGCGTCCAGTTGGCCGGAAGGGCAAATGCAGTGCTCAAAGCAGTGCCCCGGGCACACCCCAACCACCTGGACGAGACGTTGCGAGCCCAGAGAGTGGTCGAGCACATGCGTAAGCGCGGCTATCCCACCCCGGCCTGGCTCGGAGTGGGGGCCACAGCCACTCATGTATGGCATCTGATGGACTTCGTGGACGCGGCTCCCGCGCCAGAGCTGACCCCGTCCATCGTCGAGCAGCTGATGGAGATCATCGAACTCCAGGCTGGCCAAGCCTCCGAGCCCTACAACCACTGGTCGTACGCCTGGCGGGTCGCCACCGGCCAGGAATCGGCTGTCGCCGGGCTGGATTTCAACGAGACGCCCGAGCAGTCGCTTCTCCGCCAGTCCGTGGCCAAGCTCTCGGGGTATTCCTCCGTGGTGTCGGCCTTGGTCGAGCGCCTGCGGCTCGTGTGTGCCGACGCCCCGCCACCACGAGAAGCACCTGACATGGTCCATGCCGATCTCATCCCGGGCAATGTCCTGGTCCGTGACGGAGCGGTGGTGGCGGTCGTGGACATCGGGAACGCAGGTAGCGGCACGCGGGCGACTGATCTCACCACCCTCCAGTGGCACACCTTCGCCGATCCGCTGGACGGTGTCCGAAGGCGGCTGTGGACGAGAATCCTCGCCCTGGCCGGCTGGGACGGGGCGGCGGTGCTCGCAGCGACACAGATCCTCCTGCAGCTCGAGTGGCCCATCCGTCTCGGGCGCCACGATGCCGTTCCAGGGGTGGTCAAGCGCGGCCATCGCGCCCTCGACGAGCTGAACGCGCTTCGCTAACTGTCGCCGGTCCGCTGCGGCTGCAAGGCCTCGCACGCGACACCGTGATCCGGCGGTGGGCTCGGACGGACCCTGACCAAGCCTGCAGTCGACGTGCTGGCCTACTTCGACCGGCCCGGCACCAGCAACGAACCGATCGAAGCGATCAACGGCTGCCTCGACCACCTCCGCGGATCCGCCCTCGGCTTCCGCAACCTCACCAACTACATCGCCCGATCCCTACTCGAAACCGGCGGCTTCCGACCTCAGCTACACCCTGGAATGCGATGAGCCAGTTTCAAGCGCCAGATCAGGGCGTGGACCGGTGCTGAGTTGGTGCTGACAAGCGCCCGTCCAGCACGCTATCTACCTGCGGAAACTGCGTGCACCTCCAGGAGCTTCACCATTTTCGAGGGCACGTCGGAGATCCAGCGCATGATCATCGGCCGGGCCGTCACCGGGCTGAACGTGCGCTAATAACCGCAGGTCATGGGGGCTGTTGCAGACCTTACAGGGTCCGTGAACTCCGGTGTCTGGCGGTCGGCCGGGTGCCCGTTCTGCCGCTCGCGATCATGTGGCGGGACCCAAATCGGGTAATATATGCCTTACGTCGAGGTCGGCCATCAGTGTGGTGATGTTCGCGGACGGGCACCCGGTGAGCTTGTGCGACTGGGTGAACAGTCGGCCCCCGGATGCTGGCCAGCGTGCGCTGGCCGGCTCCGGGGGGCCGCTCACTTGTAACGGGCCAGCGCCTGGATGTCAGACTGCCGAGCCGTCCGGTGGAGCGCCGTCACGTCGTGGAGCAGGTGTTGCCCGATTCCAGGATCATGTGGGCCGCGTTGATAAGGCTGCCGGGGCTTCCGTCCCGGCCACCCTCGGTCAGGCAGTCGTTGACCGAGGGGTCTTGCGCGTCGTAGATGTACACGGCGTGCGTGGTCATGTTGTTGATGACGCTCCCCCAGGGAGTGGCAAAGGCCACGCCGCTGTCCGGGGTCACGTTCCGCAGGTCGTAGTCGGAATTGACGGTGAAGTCGCCGGCACTGAAGGCAGTACCGCTGCCGCCGAAGTTCGCTCCGGTGAAGAAGCACACGGAGTAGTTCGAGCAGTAGGTCGGCAGTCCTGAGCTGACGTTGACCCACTTCTCGCCCGATCCCCAGATGTCGGCCGACCAGGAACTCAGATCGATATCGTTGTCCCGCTGGACAGAGATGTTGCTGGAGCCCATGAAGTCACCGTTGACCAGGTCGGGATTGCCGCTTGTCGTGCCGACATCGATGCCTACGTGGTCGGCAGCCGGGTAGCCGTTCGCGTTTGTGGTCTTCAGCGCGCTGAGTGATGTGCCTGCGGGGAAGAACACCACCGCGTCCCCGGTTGTGGGAGTGCCGCCGAAGGAAATGGTGTCCCCCTGCTGGTACGCCCACCGGACGAAAGACGAGGCCGCCGGACTCAGGGTGCCCAGGTCGCTGCTGACCCCGGCCTGGCTCCATACGTACTTCGCGAAGTCCGCGCACCACAGTTCGTTCTCGTTGAGGATGTTGAACTTCGAGTTGTCTCCGCAGCCAGAGGACGAGGCCGAGGCCTCCAGCGCTGTATACGGGTTGCAGTCCAGGTTCCAGTTGGTGCTTGCGGGCGTGTCACTGACACCGACGTTGGCCGTGGCGACGGCGATCAGGTCCCCGACAGTGCCGGTGATTCCCAGCTTCGGGCCCTCGGCCGCCGCGGCCGACCGGCCCGTCGCGACGCAGCCGGCCAGGTGCCAGTCACGACGCACCGAAGCCGGCAGCGCGGTGCCGCAGCCCAGAGGCTCGCCGCCAAGACCGGCAATCTGCCAGCGGCCGCGAGCTGTCTTGTGGAATACGCCGTACCGGACGCCATCTTGAAAGCCGACCTGGACCTTCGCGGGCGCGCGGTCAGATGCGTCGAAGCCAACTATCGCCCATTCCACGCCGCCTCGCAGTTGAGCGATGAGCGCGCCGGGGGAGGTCCTGGCGATATCAGTCGCGGGAATGTGGCGGTACCTGGCGTAGAGCCTCGTCAGGACCTCGCCCTCCCCGGCGCTTACTCGAGCGGCCGCCGACCACGGCACGAGCCGCGCGTTCGTCACCGAGGGCGAAGTGGACTGGTGCCGTGGCGTCGCGCTGGCCGCCGCGCTGGCGGCGAGGATGCCCGCGGGAACGGCCATGGCGGCGATGAGTGCCGCGACAGCGCGGCGTGAGCGTGTGGACATGTGCTTCTCCTGAGTGTGGGATCTTGGTTCGGTCGCCGGGCCCGGTAGTGACCCGGCCTGCGATTCCCGATCATTGGCCCGGGTCCCCGTGACTGGGTACGGCCGCTGGGCCACCGGCACAGTGGCGCGGGGGACAGCCCGGAGCCCGGCCTCGCGGCCGGGAATGGCCAGCCAACGGCAGCCGGCCGCCCAAAGACCCGGCCGCTGGCCAGTAGGAAGTGGCCAGCGGCCGGGCGCTCGCTATCGCGGCGGCATCAGCGGGCAGTGGCGCCTGCGCCGCCAGGCATCGCGTGAGTTATGGCGTGTCCGGGCAACTGCTACTGCCAGGCTGCAGGATCAGGTGGGCGGCGCTGTCGAGGGAGCCGGGGCTCTTGTTCGGCTCGCCCGCCGTCAGGCACTGGTGGATCGAGGGCTCGTCTGCGTCGTAGATGTAAACGGCGTGCGCGGTCATGTCGTTGATGACGCTTCCCCAGGGAGTGGCAAAGTTTGGGCCGCTGTCGGGGGTCACGTTCCGCAGGTCGTAGACAGTGCCGACGGTGAAGTCACCCGCGCTGAAATACGTGGAGGTTCCGGTGTAGGTGCCGCCGGTGTAGAAGCACAGACTGAACGGCGCGCACATCACTGGGCCGTAGGTGCTGCCGGGATCGGAGCTGTTGTGAGTTCCGGACGGCGCCGAGTTGATTTGCTGGTACTCGCCGGGGTCGGTGAGACCAGTGGCGTGGTCGACCCCCTCCATGAACTGCTGGTAGGCGCCGTCGTTGTAGGTGGTCCAGGGGGTGAAGCTGTCGCCGGCTCCCTCGTACTTGGCGACTGCCGCCTCCGCATTGTTCCATGGGTCCAGCAGCTGGAAGTCCTTGCCGTCTGCCGACTCGGAGTCTCCTGGCGTGATCTGCCATAGGCCCCAGCCGGTCGTGGAGTAAGGCTGGTCCGGCTGGATGATGCCAGGGAGGAACGAGCTTTCCGCGCCGGTAATGGCCGCTGCGGTCTCGGAGCCATTAACCCCGCCGGGCCCGCCCGCAACGATCCAGAAGTCCTCGATCTTGTTGTAGGAAAGGGTCCCGCTGGGCGAGTTTTCTGGCACTGACCGGCCCAGTGCCTGATGGGACTGGGACGGCGCGAGCGCTGCCTGCGGGTTCTCCCGGAAGGTGAGGTTGCGCAGGAATCCGCGCGGGGTCGATCCGGTCACGTGCATGTGCAGCCGCGTGAACAGGACCTTGCCGCCTGGCTCGGACACCGGGTTGGAGAGGCTGAACTGCGCGCGCGCGCTCCGCCATTGCCTGCTGCTGGGGACCGCGGCGGATCCTTCCCGCCAGGTGACGTACCCGCGGGCGGTTGCCCGTTCCCTGGTCCAGCTGGACCAGTGCAGGTGCGTGGCCAGCTCGCCGCTGTCGGCACAGGCCAGGATCAGGCTGTGCGGGCGGACGAGCGCCCGGCCCGCCCCGCAGTCCTCGACTGCCGTCCGCGTCGCTGACTGGTGCTGTGGCGCCGCGTTCGCGGCCGCGCCGGTGCCGAGCATGCCCACCGGGACGGCCAGGCCGGCGATGAGCGCCGCGAGGGCTCGGCGTGATTTTCTGGACATCTGTTCTCCCTGGGTTGCTGACTACATCGGTGGGCGGGCCGCGTCGGTGATCCCGGCTCGCGACTTTGATGCTGCGTCCGGCACCCCACCGCTGGGCACGGCCGTCGGGCCACCGGCGTGGTGGCGCAGCTGACAGCCAGGAACCTGGCCGGCTGGCCATGTGCTGCACACCGCTTCCCGTCGTGTCCCATTGCGGCCATGCCTATTGCGGCCAATTCAGATGTCTTCCCGTCGATTATTCCTGCGGGCATATTCCGAAGTGTCATTCGTCGCACGCAATGTTTCTCACTGCGCGACGGCATAAGAAGATTGTCCGCCAGGAAACAAAGGGAAGGATTCTGTCATGCCTATTTATCTGCGCATGGTCGCTGTCCCGCTCGCGGCCGCGACTGTGATGCTCGCGGCGCTATTAGCGCCCGCGTCGACAGTCTGGAAGGGCGAGACCCCGCCTGCCGTCTCGGCGCAATCCGGCCGCGCCGCCGGCGACCTGGCACACCAGCTCCACCGGTCCGGCGCGGGGTTGCGCGCCGCCAGCCATCTGGCCCTGGCCGATGCAGTCAGCGGCCCGGCCGGCATCGGTTGGGAGTGAACCAGGTTGCGCGTGTTCGTAACCAACCTGGTGGGACCGCCAGGCCGTGCCGCCAGCGGCGCAGACGCCCAGCTCATTCGCGATGCGCTCTGGAGGCACAGCAGCGGCTTTTCCTGCATCGAGCACATATCGGTAACCGTGCTACCAGCTGGAATAGGCGTCGCAATTTTTCTGAATCACCTGGCGGAAAATCCGGAGGAGCAGGCACAGATGCTGCTTCGGATTACGGCCCGCCACTCACACGTTATGAGTCAATGGCGCGAAACCACAGAGAATCGAGGCGAACTATCATGACAGTGACCCACGCGGTGGTCACGGGCGTGGCACGGGTCGTGATCTATGCGCCGACGGCAGTCGAGCGGATCGCGGTGGAGTCGATCCTTTCCAGACAGGACAGGTTCGGGGTCTGCGTCCGATCCGCCCAGCACGATCGGCTCGCGAGAGCGGCGCACCATGGTGCCGATGTCGTGGTCTGGGTCGGCTGCGGCTTCAGTCCAATCTCGGGGGTCGCCGGAGCGAAGACGCTTGTTGTCCTGCGCGATGTCACGGCGACTGCCGCGGTGTCGTCGCTGCGATCGGGCGCTGCCGGGCTTACGTGCCTGGGCTGCCACCTGGACGAGCTTCCGCACGCGGTGGACGCGATCGCGGCCGGAACGGGCTGGCTCGCTCCCTGCCTGGCGAAGATCGTGGCGGACCACCTCGCCGGCCGGTCGCGCATGGAGGCGTCGGAAAGCGGCAGCCTGACCGCGCGCGAACTCCTCGTCCTCCGGTCTATCGCCTGCGGTGCGGATAACACCCAGGTGGCCGACGATCTCGGCATCGACGTGCGGACCGTCAGGTTCCATGCGTCGAACATCTATCGCAAGCTCGGAGCCCGGCACCGGGCGGAGGCCGTCGCCATGGCCTACCGCCTCGGGCTGACCGCATAGGCGGGCCGCCGCTCAGAGGGCTGACGGTGGACAAGCCGAGCTGACCGCAACATGGCGGCTGACGTCCAGCGACCGCTTACCGCACAGGCGATGGCTACACAGCTGTCGCCTTGCGGCCGTGCCGGAAAGGTGTTATTCAACGGTATAGGGATGGGGTAACACTTTATATATAGGTAAATATGAACATGCTGGAGATACTCGGGCTCAAGCCGCACTCCGAGATGGTCTACCGGCTAATGCTCACCGAGCCGCAGCTTGGTGTTGCCGACCTCGCCGACCGCCTCGGCCTCGCCGATCTGGAGATCCGTGCGGCTCTCGATGAGCTCGTCACTGTTGCCTTGATGCGACACTCGCGTGATTCGCCCGGAGGTCTGCGGCCTGTCCGGCCCGAAGTTGGCCTGGAGACGTTGCTGCGGCGCCACGAGGAGCGTCTGGCCGTGCAGCAGGGGGAGCTGGCCAACGCCAGGACCCAGGTAGCCGAGATGATAGCCGAGCATCTAGGCCCTACGGACAACCGCACTTCCGAGGCGACGCGACGGCTGGTCGGGTTGGATGCCATCCAGGCGGAGCTGGAGATCCTGACCCGGGAGATGACGTACGAGTGCCTGTCCGTCCAGCCGGGGGGCGCCCAGTCACAAGACAACCTCGATCACGCCCAGCCGTTGGACGCGGACGCACTGGCACGCGGCCTAGTAATGATGGTCCTGTTCCAGGACAGTGCACGCCACGACCCGGCCACGCGCGCTCATGCGCGCTGGCTAACTGATCTCGGCGGGCAGGTGCGGACCGCTCCCGTCCTGCCGCCGAGAATGCTGATCTTCGACCGGCAGGTCGCGGTCATCCCCATCGACGCGTCGAACACGAAGCTAGGCGCGCTGTCCAGCAGGGAGCCGGGCATCGTGAGCTCGATGCTGGCCGTCTTCGAGCAGGCGTGGAGTGCCGCCGTGCCATTCGGGGCTCAGGTGGCCTCCGATATCGAGACGGGCCTGACGCGACTCGATCAGGAACTGCTTAAGTTGCTATCGGCCGGCATGACCGACGACGCCGCCGGCCATAGGCTCGGCATCTCCGCGCGGACAGTGCGACGGCAGATGGCAGCCCTGATGGAGCGGCTGAATGCGACTAGCCGGTTCGAGGCGGGGCTGAAAGCCGCGCAGCGCGGCTGGCTGTAGGTATGCCCGATCAGGTCGGGCCGATGACCGCCGGGCTGGCGGGGGAGACCGCGGTCCGGGTCACCGAGCAGGCGATCCAGATCCTCGGCGGGAACGGCTGCACGCGCGAGTACCCGGTGGAGCGCTGGCACCGCGACGCGAGGCCCGAGCAAGAGAGGCACGGCCCGATGCGCGGCGTCGTTGGAACGGACAAGCCGCGTCCCTTTGGCTGCCGGCCAACCTGTTCGGGCAGGTTGCCTCGATGACTAGTGACCAAAGCCTCTGCTTAGCCGGCGACTGGTCAGTGATAGTGCGAGCATGACGATCGGTCCAGCCGTCGAGGGCGCCGGATCCATGCCCATTGTCGGCGTCGGGTCCGCCGGGATCAGCGCGAGTGGCTTGACCAAGTCCTACGACTCGGTCCAGGCGGTTCGCGAAGTCAACCTCGAGATCGCGCCGGGCGAAACGGTCGCCCTGCTCGGTCCGAACGGAGCGGGCAAGACGACGACGATTGACATGATCCTCGGCCTTCGTCGCCCCGACGCCGGAGTTGTCACCGTCTGCGGTCTCGCTCCAGCTTCCGCCGTCAGGTTGGGCTTGGTCGGTGGGATGCTCCAGACGGGGTCGCTGCCCGACTTTCTGCGCGTGCGCGAGCTGGTCTCGCTGGTCGCCTCTTACTATCCGCGCCCGCTTCCGGTCGATGAGGTACTGGCACTTACGGGGCTGGGCGACCTCGCGGAACGTCGGACGACGAAGCTGTCCGGCGGGCAAGCCCAGCTGGTGCGCTTCGCCACGGCACTCGTCGCTAACTCCGATATCCTGGTGCTCGACGAGCCGACCGCGGGCATCGACGTCGAGGGTCGCCGCGAGTTCTGGCGGGTCATGCGCGAACTCGCCTCGAAGGGCAAGACCATCGTGTTCGCGACCCATTACATCGAAGAGGCAGACGCCTTTGCAGATCGGATCGTCCTCATTGCCCACGGCCGCATCGTCGCCGACGGACCGGCAACCGAGATCAAGGCGAAGGTAGGGTCCCGATCGGTCCGAGCGACCCTCCCTGGGGTCGATCTCCCGTCGCTTGGCGCTCTGCCAGGCGTGACGAACGTCGAGCGCCACGGCGACGCAGTGATCCTGGCGTGCTCGGACGCCGACGTTGCGCTCCCGGCGCTGTTCGCGAGGTTCCCCGAGGTCCGAGACGTCGAAGCGGCTGGCGGAAGCCTCGAGGAAGCGTTCCTGGAGCTGACGGCTGCGAACGACAACCCTCGCTCAGGCGGCGCTGCCGCATGAGCGCCGTCACCCACGTGCACTATGAGCTCCTTCGCTCCTTCCGCAACCGCCTGACGTGGGCGCTCGCCGTAGTGCTGCCGCTCGTCGTCTACTACGCGGTCACGTCGGGCAACCGCCATGTATTCGTCTACGCCGCCGGCGTCTCCTTCCCTCTCTACTTCATGACCGGTATGGCCGCGTATGGCGCGATGTTCGCCGCGATCGGACCCGGTGCCCGTCTCGCGCGCGACCGTGCTCGAGGCTGGACCCGCCAGCTGCGGATCACGCCCCTGCGGGTTCGTACCGACTACCTCGCGAAGATGCTCGCCGCCTACCTCGTGGCGCTGCCCGCGCTCGTCTTGGTGTTTCTGGCCGGCGTAACGCTCGGCGTGCGGCTCGACGCGGCGCAGTGGTTTGAGATGACTGGCCTGCTCCTTATTGGATTGGTGCCGTTCGTCTTGATGGGCCTCATCCTGGGTCACCTCATCGCGACGGATGCCCTCGTGCCGGTTATGGGCTGGCTCGTCGTCTTCTTCGCCCTCTTTGGTGGCGCCTTCGGGAGTTTGTTCAACAACGGGGCGATGCTGACCGTCGTCAAGCTGCTGCCCTCCTACTGGCTCGTGCATGCCGGCGAGGCCGCGCTCGTCCACGGTGATTGGCCGGCGGAGGGATGGATCGTCCTCGCCTGCTGGACCGCCGCGCTCGTTCCACTTGCCGTCTTCGCCTACCGGCACGACACCGGCGAGGCGTGATCGCACATCCTCCACAGCCAACCTTCGACGTGGTGGCCCACTGGTCCGCGGTGTTGTCGCTGGCGAGTGACCTCGGTATGGGCCAGCCGATGGAGCATGTGCTGCGCCAGTGCCTGATTTCCCTGCGGCTGGCCTAGCGCTTGGGCCTGGATGGGGCCGACCGCGAGGTGGTGTACTACGCGGCCCTGCTTGCCTGGGTGGGCTGCCATGTGGATGCCTATGAGCAGGCGAAGTGGTTCGGCGACGACATGGCGCTCAAAGCCGACATGCGCCGCACCGATTTTCACACCGCGGCAGCGGGGCCGATTTTCATGCTCCGTCACCTTGGCGCTGGCAGGCCGCTGCTGGAGCGGGTCCTTCTCGGGATTGCCTTTGCCGGCGACGGTCGCCGTGAGGCGATGTCGATGCCGGAAACTCACTGGCGGGCGGTTGACGACCTGATGGCGCAGCTGGGCCTGGCCCAAGGCGTTCGCGACTGCGTGGAGCAGACCTTCGAACGCTGGGATGGCAAAGGCGTCCCGAAGGGGGCCAAAGAGGAGGAGATCCTCGTTACGTCCCGGCTGGTCACGCTCGCCGACGTGGTCGAGGTCTTTCACCGCGCCGGCGGCACGGACGCCGCGATCGCAGTTGCCCGGCAGCGACGCGGGACGCAATTCGACCCGCACGTCGTGGACGTCTTCACCGGCCAGGCTGAAGTCTTGTTCGCAGGCCTTGACGAGGTCAGTAGCTGGGACGCCGTGATCGCGGCAGAGCCAGCGCTGGGGATGCACCTGACCGATGCGGAGTTCGACGCTGCACTTGAGGCGATTGCTGACTTCGCCGACGTTAAGTCGCCTTACACCATGGGCCATTCGCGTGGTGTGGCCGACCTGGCGGGGGAGGCCGCCGGTGTCTTCGGGCTGGGCGGCCAGGCCGCGACGCTGGTCCGCCGGGCCGGGTTGGTTCATGACCTCGGGCGCCTAGGCGTGCCAAACACGATCTGGGACAAGCACGGCAGGCTCAGCCACACGGAGACCGAGCGGATTCGCCTTCATCCGTATCTGACCGAGCGCATGCTAGCCTACTCACCCGCGCTCGCCCCGCTGGCCGCCATCGCGGTCCAGCATCATGAGCGCCTGGACGGCTCTGGCTACCCCCGCGGGCTGTCGGGGACGGCCGTCAGCCCCGAGGGCCGGGTGCTGGCCGCTGCCGATTTCTACCATTCGCGGACTGAGCCGCGCCCACACCGCCCCG
This sequence comes from uncultured Actinomycetota bacterium, assembly GCA_963719765.1. Classification (GTDB taxonomy): domain Bacteria; phylum Actinomycetota; class Actinomycetes; order Streptosporangiales; family Streptosporangiaceae; genus JAJYUU01. The sequence continues at coordinate 1,437,138 of CAVRCW010000003.1, read as the reverse complement.
CCAGCACTCCCGCGGAGGCGGCAGCGCAGTTGCGGACTGCGGCGCGGGCGGGCCGGATAGACGGCGACGCCGCGACCGCCGTGCTGTCCGCCGCCGGGCACCGGACCGCCCGCCGGCCAGCCAGGGCGGCCGGCCTGACCAGCCGTGAGGTGGAAGTTCTGCGGCTGCTGGCCAGTGGAATGTCGAACAAGGAAATCGCCGAGCACCTGGTCATCTCGCGCAAAACGGCCAGTCACCATGTCGAGCACATCTACGCCAAAACAGGCACCTCCAACCGGGCGCTGGCCAGCTTGTTCGCAGCCAGCCACGGGCTGATCGGCGACTCATACAGCTGATCGGGCAGTACTGGCCGGGCATCCGGTTACCGCCGCAGCCCAGGATGGCGCTCGCGGTCCGCACCTGACCTCCAGCTGAAAGATGGGGCAGCTGCCCCATGCGCTGACCGCCCGCGGCAGGCCATCGTCTAAGAGTCGTCGGTCACATGCAGTGAGACACAGCCCGCGAAATATCGGAGACCAGGCATGACATTCATACAGCTCATCGAGACCACTACCACCCGCCGGGACGAGATGGACGCGCTTGTCGAACGATGGCGGTCCCGCACCGAGGGCCGCCGCACTGCGCGCTGCTCTACGGTCACCCACGACCGGGACCGGCCCGACACATACATCCTGATCGTCGAGTTTCCCTCCTACGAAGCTGCCATGGCCAACTCGGCGCTGTCCGAGACTGCCGACTTTGCTGAGCGCCTCGCCGAACTGTGTGACAGCCCGCCGACTTTCCGCAACCTGGACGTCGAAGCGGTGGATGAGCTGTGAGCCGACCCGGAAGTGAGCCCTGCAATCGCTGATCGAAAGGAGCGGGCCATGAGCCGCAAGGTGCCCCAGTTCGTCCTCGCCGGGTCGTTCCTTGAATGCCTCGCGGCACAGGACTTCGCCGGGATCGGGAATGCGCTCACCGCCGACGGCCGGCTCCGCGCGCTACTGCCCGGAGGCCTCAGGGAGTGGACCGGGGCCGAGACGATCGCTGGCGCGTTCGCGACATGGTTCGGCGACACTGAGGACTTCGAACTCCTCGAGGCCACTGTTGGCGAGGTCGGTGGCCGCCTGCACCTGCACTGGCGGCTCCGGCTCCAGGCCGAGCGGCTCGGCTCCGGCTGGTTTACCGTGGAACAGCAGGCCTACGCCGACGCTGCCGTCGGCGGCCACATCGGCCGGCTCGACCTGCTCTGCACCGGCTACCGGCCTGAGAACTCCAATGGCTGACAATCTCGCCGCGTGGGGCGGCTGGGAGCCAGCGATCCGCGACGACCCGTTCGGTCATTTCGCCGAGGCCAGGGCCGAGTGCCCGGTGCAGAAGGCGCGCCTCGCGGACGGTCACTCAGCCTGGATCGTGCTCGGGTATGACGCCGCCCGCCAGGCGCTCAATGACCCCGGCATCTCGAAGGACATGCTCGCCGCGCTGCAGGACAACGGCGACGTGGTGGCTGAAGGGCTGCCCGGCCCTGAGTTCTCCCGGCACATGCTCAACGTCGACCCGCCAGACCACACCCGGCTAAGGCGGCTTGTGTCCCGGGCATTCGCGCCGCCCCGGATCGCCGCGCTCGAGCCAGCCATCCGAGCCATCGCCGGCAACCTTCTCGACGAACTGGACGCCGCTGGCCCAGGCGCCACCGTCGACCTCATCGAGGGATATGCCCACCCGCTGCCGTTCCGGGTGATCGGTGAGCTGCTGGGCATCCCCACAGCCGATCGGCCGCGCCTGCACGCCTGGTTCCAGGTGCTGCTGACCGGGTGGGCCGGTGACCCGCCCCCAGAGGCGGTCGAGGCATCGGACGGCATCATAGGCTACCTGCGCGAACTGGTCGCGACGAAGCGGCACAGCCCGGCCGACGACCTCGTCAGCGTCCTGGTTGCCGCCGAAGACGACAGGCTCACCACGCAGGAGCTGCTCTCGACCCTGTTCCAGCTCATAGTCGCCGGCCACGACACCACGGCCAGCCTCATCGGCAACGGGGTGGTCGCCCTGCTTGATCACCCGGGCAAGCTTCAGGCACTGCTGACCGACATCGGGCAGCTTCCCGCCGCGATCGACGAGCTCATCCGGTTCACCGCCCCGGTCCCGCACGCCACATTCCGGGTGACCGCCCAGCCGGTGACTGTCGACGGCGTCGAAATCCCCGGCCACGAACAGGTGCTAGTGTGCCTCGGCTCAGCCAACCGCGATCCTGCTCACTTCCCAGCGGCAGACGTACTCGACCTCGCCCGCCGCAACGGCTCGAACCTCGGCTTCGGCCACGGGATCCATTACTGCCTGGGGGCGCCGCTGGCCCGGCTCGAAGCCCGTGTCGCCTTCGAAGCATTGCTCGGCCGTCACCCGTGCATGCGGCTCTGCGTCGGTCGTGACGCCCTCGCCTGGACTCATGGCGACGGTCTCGTCCTGCGCGGTCTCGCCTCACTCCCCGTCGTCCTCGGCCCCGGCCGAGGTCAGGACTGAACAACCCTCCGATCCATCAAAACCCTAGGAGATACCGATGACCATCACCGACAGTCCCGTCGACAACGGCGTCAACGTCGCCGCCCTGCTCGGGGCCCGCGAGGCGCTATCCGCCGCACCGGAAGCGGCCCAGTTCACCTGGCGGGCCAGCTGCACCTGGCGCAACGGCACCCACAGCCACTCGACCGTTAGCGGCTTCACCGGCCTCGGCGCCGAGCAACAGCACCGCAGCACCTATGAGTTCGACGTCGACCACCCGGAGTGCTTCGCGTCCGAGGACAACGGGGCTACGCCGGTGGAGATCGTGCTGGTCGGCCTCGTCGGGTGCCTGACCGCGGGTGTCGCCGCGGTCGCCCAGCACCGGGGCATCCAGCTCCGCTCGGTCACCGCCACGATCGACGGCGAGATGGACGTCCTGGGCATCCTCGGCGCCGATCCCGGCGTCCGCAACGGCTTCGAAGCCGTCACGGTCCGGTTTGCGATCGACGCCGACGCCTCCCGCGACGACCTACAGGCGCTGATCGCACAGTCCCAGAAGCGCTCGGCTGTCTTCGATATCGTGACCAACCCGACCAAAGTGCTGGTCGAGCTGGCCTGACAGCCACGGCCCGGGCGCGCGTGATGCAGACCACAGCAGTCGTCATCGGTGCCGGGCATGCCGGCCTCACCATGAGCCGCCGTCTCACCGACCGCTCGATCGACCACGTCGTCCTCGAGCGCGGTGAGGTGGCGAACTCCTGGCGCACCCAGCGCTGGCCGAGCCTGCGGCTGCTCACCCCGAACTGGCAGACCCGACTTCCTGGCTACGACTACGCCGGCGATGACCCGGGCGGCTTCATGCCGGTCGCCGACGTGGTGGCCACCCTCACCCGTTACGCCCGTCACGTCGGCGCACCGGTCCGCACCGGAACGACAGTGCGCACGGTGAGCGTTGTTCCGCGGGGCTTCGAGATCCACGCTAGCGACGACCTTCTCCGCGCCCGGGCCGTGGTACTCGCGACCGGGGCGTGCGCCCTGCCCGCGATCCCGGCCGTCGCCGATGCCATCCCGGCTTCGATCACGTCGCTGACCCCGCTCACCTACCGCGATCCGGGTCAGCTTCCCGACGGCGGGGTCCTCATCGTTGGTGCTTCAGCAACCGGCGTCCAGCTCGCCGGTGAGATCCACCGGTCGGGCCGCCCGGTGACCATCGCGGTCGGCGAACATGTCCGGCTGCCCCGCACCTACCGCGACCGCGACATCTTCTGGTGGCTGGAGGCAACGGGCATGCTGGCCGAGCGGTACAACGAGATCGATGACCTAACCCGGGCCCGCCACCTGCCCTCCCCCCAGCTCACCGGCACCACCCGAGCCGTGTTGACTGACCTGAATACGCTCGCGGCGCAAGGCGTCCGCATAGTCGGCCGGCTTGGCCGCATCACCGATGGCGTGGCCCAGTTCTCCGGGTCGCTCGCCAATACCTGCACCCTCGCCGACCTGAAGATGAACCGGTTCCTGAATCGGGCCGACGAGTGGGCCATAGCCTCAGGCCTCGACAACGAGCTCCCGCCACCACACCGCTTCGCACCTACGCGCGTCGACCCACGGTCTCCACTGGAGCTGGATCTCTTGACGGGGGAAATCACCACGGTGCTGTGGGCGACGGGATTCCGGCCCGACCACTCCTGGCTCGACATCGCCGTGCGTGACCGCACCGGCCACATCCGCCACGACGGAGGTGTAGTCAGCGGTGCCCCCGGACTCTACCTTCTTGGCATGCCAGTACTCCGCACCCGCGCCTCCACCTATATCCACGGCGCAGCCGCCGACACCGAGGCCCTGGCCGCTCACCTGCACGGCTTCCTCAGCAGCTCGCCAGCACGTAGAAGGCCGCAGCGGACGGGCCCGCCGCAGGTGTCGGTGGCGAAAGTGAAAACCTCGCCGCAAGGTCCGGTGTGACCGGCGAGTCCCTCGGTCGAGGCGAACATGTCGATCGGGGCCACACCGAACGCGGCGTGGATGGCCGCGCGAACGTCGCTGGTCAGCATCTCCGCGCACGAGGTCACCGCGAGCAGCCGCGACCGACCACGCTCTCAAATAGCCGCAGGTCATGGCGCTTATGCGGGCCTTGACTCTGTGATGCCCAATAGCTGCATCGTTGATGCTAATCTTGATTCATGCGTACCACCATCCGACTTGACGACGACGTCGCAGCCGCTGCGCAGCGCCTCAGCCGCGAAGAGCACATCGGCCTCGGCGAAGCAGTCAACCGGCTCGTTCGCGCCGGGCTGCAACCTGGACGGTCAAAGCCGCGACCCTTCCAGCAGCGCACAGCCGAGCTGGGGGTGCGGGTCGACGTGTCAAATGTGGCGGACGCACTCGAGCTGCTTGATGGCGCAGAGCATCCGTAGATGATCGTCGATGCGAACATGCTGCTGTACGCGGTGGACACCAGCAGCCCTTTTCACCAGTCGGCCAAGGACTGGCTAGAGAGTTCTCTCAACGAGCCAGCCCGTGTCGGGCTGCCGTGGGCGTCGCTGCTGGCATTCCAGCGCATCTCGACCCATCCGCGCGCCTCCGTCAGCCCGCTTAGCCCGAGCCAGGCCTGGTCATTCGTGGCCGACTGGCTCGATGCCGACGCGACATGGGTGCCGGTCCCTGGCGAGCGACACGCGGAGATCCTTCGTGACCTCATTGTGGCGGGCGACCTGCGCGGCAATCTGGTCACCGATGCCCACCTGGCGGCGCTTGCGATCGAGCACGGAGTAGGGGTCTGCTCGGCGGACTCTGACTTTGCGAGGTTTCCGCAGATCAGCTGGGTGAACCCGTTGCATTAAGGGACAGCCAGGTGCGCCGGATGGCAAGCCACATCGCACGCACCTGGCCGACGCCAAAGGATGCGGTCGGTGGGTTCGCGGAACGGCGGCGATGGCATGCGGCTGGTCGTGCCCGTCCTGGCCGCTGCGCCGATGAGAGTCAAGCGCCAGGTCCGGGAGCTGGAGACGCGGCTGTGGCCGGTGCGCCAGCGGTCAGCCGCGCCTCGTCCCGCACTGGCTCGAACAGCTCAACGACGTTCCCGGACGGATCTTCGAGCAGGATCTGCTTGGTGCCGATGCCGGTCACGAGTTCGTTTCGGAAGTGGGCTCCGGCGGCCCTGAGCGTGCCGACCGTGTCGGCGAGGTCGGTGACCTCGATCATGAATCGGTTCCACCCGCCCGGCTGCTGCAAGGTTCCGTCCGGCATTGGCCGCGAGCCGCCGCCGGGGTGGTTGGCTGGGACCGGTGATACGAGCACTAGCCGCAGATCGCCGAGCGTCAGCATCGCGAACGCGGGGTCTGGGTGCATCAGTTCGGTGAAACCGAGTTGGTTGACATAGAAGGCGATCGCCGCGTCGACGTCGTCGACGATGTAGCGGACGCTAACCGTGCTCATCTGATGGCTCCTTGTCTTTCGTGATAGCCCGTGAGGGGCTCGAACAGCTCGACGAGATTTCCGGATGGGTCTTCGAGGACGGCCTGGCGAACAGTGATGCCGGTTGTGATCCCAGTGCGGAACCGCGCGCCGCTGGCCCGCAGCCGGCTGACGGTCGCACTCAGGTCTGGTACGCCCAGCACGATCCGGTTTGACCCGCCGGGTACCGGCCGTTCCTCCGCCTCCTCAGCTGGGCCGGCCTTCCCGGCAGCCGAGTGCCAGGCGCCGGGCTGGCCGGGCACGCTGAGCAGCAGCCGCAGGTCACCGCGGTAGAGCATTGCGAACGCGGAAGAGGCCCGAAGCTCCTCGGCGAAGCCGAGCTGCTGGGTGTAGAAGCTGACGGCAGCATCTAGGTCGGCGACGAAATACCGAGCCGTGGCCGCGCCCGGCGTGAACTGGCCGGTGCGGTGCTCTAGGCGGCGGCGTAGCGCCGAGGCAAATTCCTGTCGCGGCTGGACTGGTGCGACCGGGAGCCGTAGGGCGCGGAGCGGGTCAGCCATCGTCACCCTCCTCCTGATAGACGCGGCGAAGCGCGGCCCGGGCGCGCACCAGCAGGGTCTCAGTCGCGTGCAGGGTCCGGCCCAGGTGCGCGGCCACCTCGGCAACGGGCAGGTCATCGAGGTAGCGCAGGGTCAACGCGGCCCGTTGCTGGCCGGGCAGGCGGGTCAGTGCGGCATAGGCGGCGCTGGCATCGACGACCGCATCCCATGGATCGTCGATCGCCTTATCGGCGAGGTCGCTTGCGGCTAGCGCACGCTGTTCACGGCCGGCCTGACGCCAGTGGTCGAGGAGTTTGTGCCGCGCCACGCCGACTAGCCAGGCGACAGTTACCTCGGGCGAATCGGGCTGATCGGCAGCCGTCACTGCGGCCAGGAAGGTCTCCGCGGTGAGGTCCTCGGCGAGCGCGGTGTCCCCGCAGCGTGGGAGCAGGTAGCCGTACACGCGTGGCAGCGCCTGGCGGTATGTCGCCAGTACCTGGTCGCGACCACGGCTCATATCTAGTTATCGTCTGACGGCCCCAGATTCCGAGCCCGGAACCCCAGATATAGGACGCCGACGGCGGGAATCGTCGGCCAGCGACCGCCTCCAGTCCCGGCAGCAGGCCGCTCCGCTCGCACGACAAGCCGCAGATCCGCAACGAGATGATCGGCCACCAACAGACCACGAGAAGCTCACCAGCACCGAGCAGGCACCAGCGGACGGGTCCGACGGGCCGCAACATTCGTGCTGAGGTCGTGCTGACATCGTTACGGCCGACAGGCCATCTACCTATGGAAACTGCCTGCACGTCCACGAACTTCACCATTTTCGAGGCCAGGTCGGAGATCCAGCGCATGATCATCGGAAGGGCCGTCACCGGGCTGAATGTGCGGTGATAGTCGCAGGTCATGGGCTGGGCAGGGACTCTGAGACGATGCGCCGTCGGGTCAGTCGCGCGACCTCTGACCTGAAACGGGCAGGTCGAGTGGATCGGCCGACGCGCTGCTGGCCGTAGCCGGGCCGGGCACTGCCTGCCGCCGGGTTCAGATGGCCCATGCGCCGCACCGCCGCAGCCCGGTCCTCACTCCGGAGGTTCCGTCACCTGAAAAAGCGTCCAGCAGCGCGCGTTCCCGGCGCGACCGGGTGCGTCGCAGCGGCCCGCTCGCCAGCGCCCGGCGGCAGTCGCGATCGCGCCCGCGCAGCACGTTGTCAGGGACGCAGGCGTAGCATCCGGCATAGCCCAAAAGGGTCAAACGACGCCGCCAAGTCGGCATTCGCCGACGCGCAGGACGCACGGCACGGATGATCGGGACCAACGGCCTTACCCAGCCAGCTTCTTCTCGTGCTGTCCTGCAGGAATGTTCGTCAGCGACGAGGTCGGCGTGGACGCGAGCTTTGCGGTCGCGTGCCGGCGGCTGTCGGCCTTGATGGACGGTACCGCGCTGGTCCGCGCGTCGCACGGTGCATGGGGCGAGGGGCTAGCGAGAGTAGGCCCGGCCGGTCCCGTTCCGGGCCTGTCGAAGCTAGTGCACGTCCAGTTCCGGGAGCTTGCGCGCCGCGGCGGCGTGGCCGTGCTGACGCTCCGATGGCAGGCCGCCGGCGCGGCCGGCGGCCTGTTCCCGGTACTGGACGCCGACATCACGCTGGTGCCGCACGGCGAGACCGGTACCTTGCTCGGCCTCGACGCCGTCTACGGCCCGCCGGGAGGCGGCCTCGGAGCCGTGCTGGACCGCGCCTTGCTGCACCGGGTCGCGGCCGCGACCGCCCGCTCGCTTCTCAATCGCATAGCGGAGGCGATCGCCGATCCCGTGCCGGACCCGGCCCGCAGCCATGCGCCGTTCACGCTGGAACGCCGTATACCGGACTCACCATGACACCGCCAGGCTTCGCGCCCGATCCCGCGATCCGCGAGAAGCCCGGGCCGGGGCTCGCCCGCATCGCCCCTTTCCGCACGCCCGACAGCCTCAACCCATGGGGACAGCGAGATCGGCTACCTCACGGCACGTCACCGCCACCGCCTCAACGCCGCGAACGGAAGAGGTGAGTACGGATCTCGTGGATGACGTCGTCCAGCCGTCCCAGCGCATCGGTGATCCGCTGCCGGGCGACGTCAGCAGGCTGGTCAGCGGCAGCCTGCAGACTCAGACCTACATGCAGCAGGCTGGTCGAAACCCGATCGAGCAGTGCGTCGCTGCGCTGCTCGCGGTCGGCCGCCGCAGCCCCGACCAGGCTCGCCAGGTCGCCCCAGCGCTGCAGGCGGGTCGCATCCCTGACCACCGCGAGAACGAAGTGCCCGCCCACCGTTGGTACCGGGCTGAGAGTAATCGTCACCGGCAGGGTCCCCCCTTTCTTGAGGACCCCCGCCAGCCGGGCCCGGCCGCCCATCGGGCGGGACACCGGTGCCCGCGAATAAGCGGCCCGGTCCTTGCGATGCTCGTCCCTTCGCTCGACCGGTACCAGCGTCTCCACCAGCTGGCCGGCTAGCTCACCGTACTGGTAGCCGAACATTGCCGTCAGCCGCCTGCTCGCCAGCACGATCATGTCGTCCTCGGCCAGCATGATCCCGTCATCGAGCGTGTCGATCAGCTGCCGCAAAAGAGCACCGCTGGGCGCGGCGAGCTGCGACTCGCTGGCCTGCCCCGCCTGTGGGCGGGCGGGCGCCGGCAGAACAGCAGCCTGCAGTGCCGCGCCGTCGGGTACAGCGTTCCCGTCCGGGCCGGGAGCTGCCACCGCCGCCTCGACCGAGCCGAATACCGGCACCAGCCGGTCCAGGCCTGCCTCGGCGACCAGGCGGCCTACCGCAGCACCGGTCACGACCAGGCGCAGTTCCGCCTGGCTGACGGCCGCCAGCTGGTAGGCGCGGGTCAGCGCGTCCAGGCCAGCACGATCACACCATGACGTTGCTGACATATCCGCGACCAGCACCGCAGCGCCATCGCGGAGCGCTGCCCGGATCTGATCGCTTATGCCAGCGGCGGCCGAGGCGTCGAGATTCTCAGGGGCGGCAACCACTGCGACCGGGCTCGCCCAGTCGGCAGACCCGATGTCGTCGGTCATGACAGCAGCCTGACACGCACGGCGCCGTCCCGACGCACCCGGAGCTTATTCGCCGCGGCCAGGATCCCCAGTTCCCGTCAGTTGCGGACCGCCAGCCGCGGAGCGGCTTGATCCCGGCTGCCGCCAGAGCCGGGCGCATCACCTGGATTCGACCGGGAACGAGCTGAAGCGCTCGCGGGCGCGGTTGCTCTGGCTGGTCTCGCCTTGCTGTGACGGTCGCGGCCGCCTGCGCCAGGATCGCTGCTAACCGTCGCCGGATGACTGGCTGCTGGACCTGGGACCGGGCTGCGATCGGGCCGCGCTGGTCGTCATTTTCGCTACCAGGACGCTGCCCGGCGGGCGTCGCACGCTAACCGCGTTCTGGATGACGGTTCCCAGCCGGAGCACCAGCTGCGGGTAGCTGCCATCGCCGAGCTGGACCCGGATCATCTCGCGCAGCCAGCCGACCTCCACTGGCTGGCTGTAGAGCGCCGCCGCCGCGCCGTAACTAGCCGATGTCAGCAGTATCCGCTGCAGCGCGTGGCCCGCGTGCACCCAGTCGGCCGGGGTATCGGCCGGCGTGGTCAGCAGGCATACAACTCCCGTGAACCGGGCCGTTCCAGCCGGGCTGGAAGCTGGCAGGCCCCAGCCGTGGCCGCGGGCGAAGTCCCGGCCGGGGAAATACGGGCTGGTCCGGTCCGGACGTGCCGGATAGGACGACGGCGATACGCCATCCAGTCGCAGGCTGCCTGGTGGCGGAGCCCACGCGGCCAGTTCCCGCGCATAGCCACTGTCGGACCGCTGTACGCGCTCGGCCATCTCGACGACGGCGGCGAGCGCTGCGGTGGTGCCCTCGTCAGCGGCCACGCGCAGCGCGGCGCCGTCTCGCTCAGCGCCCTGGCGCAGGGCGGCGAGAAGTCCTGGCATCAGCGGCAGCGGCTCAAACCCGCCCCGGTGCGTCCGCCGCCTTGTCACCTGCCTGAACAGCCGCAGTTCGAACCCGGCGGGCGCTGCCCGCCGCCGCCAGCGCAGCCGGGCGACCAGCAACGGGTTGGCCTCCTCGGGCAGCACGCGGGTCTCGACGACAAAGCCGAGTGACCGCAGAGCGAGCTTCGCCGTGAACAAGGCGGCGCCGCAGCTGATCATCATCTCGCGACCGCTCGGATCGGCTACGCTCAGCTGCCTGCCGCAGTCCGCATACAAGGCGATCCCGGTGCCGTCCGCAGCGAACCACCATGGCTGCGTGTTGTGGACAGAAGGCGCCCATACGGCCGCTCCGACAACGTATGCCGCGACCTCCGCCCCAGTCAGCGGCGCCCGGCCGGCGTCGCGCCGCAGATCCGGCGTAAGAACGCTTGCATCTGCTTCCATTTTCTTACCTAGCCACGGACGACCCGCGGATTGCAGTAACGGAGGTCCCCGCTGGCCGGGACCTCCGTTACTGCGTGCGGCGGGACCTCTGCCTCTGGCGGGCGGGACTTAAGGCGAGCATGGTGAGCCGCGTTGCGCGGATCAGTACTTGATGGCTGCCACCGGGCCGCCTGCACCGCGCAGCCGAGGAGATGATTTCCCATGACGGTGACCCTGGACCGCAATGTCGAGGCCTTCATCGGCACCCCGCGCCAGCTGTTCATTAACGGGCAATGGGGAGATGCCGCGTCTGGCAAGACGTTCGAGACCCCGAATCCCGCGACCGGGGATACCCTGGCTCGCGTCGCTGAAGGCGACGCCGAGGACATCAACCGAGCCGTCCACGCGGCCCGCGCGGCGTTCGACAGCGGGCCATGGACCCGAAGTCCCCGTCTGAGCGCGGGCGCATCATCTGGCGGATCGGCGACCTGATCCTCGAGCATGTAGACGAGCTCGCGCAGCTCGAGTCCCTCGACAACGGCAAGCCGTTCGCGGTGGCACAAGCTGCTGACGTGCCGCTGGCCGCGGACCTGTTCCACTACATGGCCGGCTGGGCCACCAAGATCGAGGGCAACACGATCAGCATCTCGGTGCCTTACATGCCCGGCGCGAACTTCCACTCCTACACGCTGCGGGAGCCCATCGGCGTCGTCGGTCAGATCATCCCGTGGAACTTCCCGCTGCTGATGGCGGCATGGAAGCTCGGTCCCGCCCTTGCCACCGGCTGCACGGTCGTGCTGAAGCCAGCCGAGCAGACGCCGCTGACCGCGCTGCGGCTGGCCGAGCTGATAGCGGAGGCCGGAGTACCCGACGGTGTGGTGAACGTCGTGCCCGGCTTCGGCGAGACCGCGGGCGCCGCACTCGCCGCGCATGCAGAGGTCGACAAGGTCGCGTTCACCGGGTCGACCGAGGTGGGCAAGCTGATCGTCGCGGCGGCCGGGGCAAGCAACCTCAAGAAGCTCACCCTGGAGCTGGGCGGCAAGAGCCCCAACATCGTCTTCGATGACGCCGTGGACGGCGCGGTCGAGGGCGCGGCCAACGCGATCTTCTTCAATCACGGACAGTGCTGTGTGGCCGGATCCCGGCTGTACGTACACCAGAGCCGCTTCGACGAGGTGGTCGACGGCGTCGCCGAGATCGCCAAGTCCATCAAGCTCGGCTCCGGCATGGAACTCGGAACCCAGATGGGCCCGCTGGTATCCGAAGAGCAGTTCCAGCGGGTGAGCGGCTACCTCGAGTCCGGCAAGTCCGAGGGCGCCACGGCGCTCGCTGGCGGCGGCCGGTTCGGCGACCGGGGCTTCTTTATCGAGCCCACCGTGCTGATCAACACCAACGGAAACATGAAGGTGGTACGCGAGGAGATCTTCGGGCCGGTGGTCGTAGCCGCGCCGTTCAGCGACCTGGACGAGATCGCCGCGGAGGCCAACAACACCGAGTACGGCCTCGGCGCCGGCATCTGGACCAAGGACATCTCCAAGGCGCACGCGCTGGCGAAGAAGCTCCGGGCCGGCACTGTGTGGATTAACTGCTACAACGTGTTCGATGCCGCGCTGCCGTTCGGCGGGTACAAGCAGTCCGGCTGGGGCCGCGAGATGGGTCACGAGGTCCTGAACAACTACACCGAGGTCAAGGCAGTCACCACCCTGCTGTGAGCCGCCGGGAGACACGCGGTCAGCCTGTCTCCCGCCAGCATCGGGCCGAGGAAGTTGCGGGCGGTCGGCTCGTCTCGCCGCGGAATCAGCGTGAACGTTGCCGCCGACGCGGCAACCATCGTGGCGCTGGAAGCGGGTGAGCGTGCCGGTCGCGACGCCGTGCTGGCGGCCAGCGGCCCGCCGCCGCAGTTCAGCTGACGGTGCCGTTGAGGTGACGCAGTCCTTCGCCGACATATATTTGCCGCGGGCGGGCGATCTTCTGTTCCGGGTCGCCGGAGCTTTCCTGCCACTGGGCCAGCCAGCCGGGCATGCGCCCGATCGCGAAGAGCACGGGGAACATGCTGACCGGGAAGCCCATCGCCTGGTAAATGATGCCCGAGTAGAAGTCCACGTTCGGGTAGAGCTTGTGTTCCATGAAGTATTCGTCGGCGAGCGCGATCCGCTCGAGTTCGAGCGCGATGTCGAGCAGGGGGCTGCGCCCGGTCACCGCGAACACCGCGTCCGCAATCTCCTTGATGATGGTGGCCCGCGGGTCGAAGTTCTTGTAGACCCGGTGGCCAAACCCCATCAGCCGCAGCTCGCCGCGCTTCACCCGGGCGATGTAGGCGGGGATGTTGGCCACCGACCCTATTTCCGCGAGCATCCGCAGCACCTGCTCGTTCGCGCCCCCGTGCAGCGGGCCGTACAGCGCCGCCGCGGCTGCTGCTGCGGCCGAGTACGGGTCGACCCTGGAGCTGCCGACCACCCGCATGGCGCTGGTAGAGCAGTTCTGCTCGTGGTCGGCGTGCAAGATGAACAGCACGTCGAGGGCGTGCTCCAGCACCGGATCCGGGCTGTACCTGGGCTCGGTCATCTTCCACATCATGTTGAGGAGATTGCCGGCGTAGGACAGCTCGTCGTCAGGGTAGGCGTACGGCAGTCCCATCGCGTGCCGGTAGGCGAACGCCGCCAGGGTGGGCATCTTGGCAATGAGCCGCGCCACCTGCTCACGCTGGCTGGCCTGGTCAGCGACGGCTTTCGCCTCGGGGTAGAAGGTGGACAGCGCGGCGACGGTGCTCACCAGGATCCCCATCGGGTGAGCATCGTGGTGGAAGCCGTCGATGAACTTCTTGACGTTCTCGTGCACGTAAGTGTGGTTAGTGATCTCGCGTGTCCACGCCTCGGACGCTTCCTTGCCGGGCAGCTCGGCGTGCAGGAGCAGGTAGGCCACGTCGAGGAACGAAGAGCGGCCGGCCAGTTGCTCGATCGGGTAGCCGCGGTAGCGGAGGATTCCCTTGTCGCCGTCGATGAAGGTGATGGCGCTGCGGCAGCTGGCGGTGTTGAGGAACGCCGGGTCATAGGACAGCAGCCCGAAGTCGTCCTCGGATGCCTTGATCTGGCGCAGGTCGATCGCCCGGATAGCGCCGTCGGTTATCGGAAGTTCGTAGCTGCGGCCAGTCCGTGAATCGGTGACCTGCAGCACGCTGCTTGGGCTCATGACTGCACGCTCCTGACAGCCCCAGGTGTCGAGCAGCGGTCGCCGCGGGGCCCGCGGGCCCTCATGGCTGAACGATAATCCGCCAGATCGGGCTCGGGGCAGGCCGAACGACCTGTAGCGGCAGGACTTCAGCCACTTGTCCAGTAGTGGCCGGCTGAATCATCCGCGCAGGCGCTGCGATTGAGCCTGCTAGTGCGGGACAGCGACATCCCAGCCTGCCGGGGTCATTCGCCGTGGCCGACCAAGCTGCGCGACCGGGCTCCGGCGAATCAGGCGGCCCGGGCTCAGGTCACCGCGAGGACCGCAAGTTCCGATGCGTCCGCTCGCGCGCTCACCGCGATGCCGTCGTGGTGGTGCCGCAGTGCCCGGTGCTCATCGCGAAGTCACCCCGGCGCCAGGCAGGTGCGACGCGCCGGGGCATCACACGACCTGGCGCCAGGTTGCCGGGGCATCGTCGATCGGCCGAGGACCTGTACCGCCCATCCTGTCTGGCTGGCCGGGCCGGGCCGCGGCGGGACCGATTGGCAGCCGCGTTGCAGCAGGCGCCCGCCGCACCTGGTCTACCGGGCTGGTGCCGTTCGTACTGGCCAGAGGGGACTACTTCTTGCACAATAACGGTGCTGGCGTGGCCGGTTTCGCCGCGCACGGAGTTCCTGCCTACAGCTGGTGGGGCAGCTTCTTGCACAGCTTCGTTGTCCCGAACGCCGGCTGGATCGGCGTCCTGGTCGCGGTGGCGGAGTTCAGCATCGGCGTCGCTCTGGTGGCAGGGTTGTTCACTCGCATCGCGGCGCTGGGCAGCCTGGCCCTGCTGTTCACCTACGTGATGTCGGGCACCGCCAGCGTGTGCGCGTTCTACGCCCTGGGCGCGATCGTGATCGTGACCATGTGGCGGACCTCCAGCTGGATCGGGATCGACGGGCTGATCGCCAGCTACGGGCAGCGCCACCAGGGACGGCACGACGCTGCCCTGACCACCCAGACCGGCGTGACCGGGACCGTTCCCGCGGTCAAGACGGCTGCGTAAGCGGTCCGCTTCCTCGGCCACGCCACTCCTGATGCGGCCCGCCCCTGCGGGCCGCATCAGCATGTCCCGGCTCGCGGCACCCCTATGCTGGCGCAGGCTCGACGGCCCGTGATCGCCGCGCTCATCGACTGCGCCTCCCGCATATCGCGGTCGTGTGCCGCGCCCGCCATATTTGCTGCCGTCCTTAAGTGGCTCATGGTGGGAGTATCGAGCACAGATCAGACATATGAAGCGCGCCAAGTTTGGGTACCATGCTGCCGCCCAGCCCGGGGTGCGGCTGAGCATGCACCAGCGATCGACATTCACCCCGGGAAGCCAGTCAGCGGTCACCGGGCGGCGACCGGCTCAGCAGGAAGGCACAGGAAATGATCTGCCCCTTCTCACCTGCCTCGATATGCACCAGGCCATGGCCGCGCCGCTCACGTTCTCAACGAGCCGCACTCGGGCGCTGACGTTTGCATTGCATGCGGTGGATAGCTCGACCGGCGCGTGACATGCCATGTGCGCTGACCTGGCGGCCCGGCCATCGTCACGAGCGGTCCCTTGAATGTGCAGACCGGTCGTTGAGCAACTTGGCCAGGGCGGGTGAGTCTGTGATCCGGGCTGCCATCTCGTTTCCCAGGGCCCGCATCTCGGCCTCGGCGTGCCGGCAATGCGCGGCAAACCACAGTTCCCCCTCTGGCGAGCGCATGATCCGTGCCCAGTAGCGGATGGCGACCGGCCTCAGCGGCCGGGCGTGCAGGACGGCAAGATTTCGCGGGAGGCCTGCCGTGTCGTCGGCGCGCAGGGCCGCGAATGCCTCGGTGATGGCCTGGCACATGAGCCTGAGGGTCGGACGGTCGGCGGCGAGGCGGGCGGGGTCCGTTCCGCAGCGGTAGAGGGCCGCTGCGATGCAGGCGATGAACGCGGCATGGTAGGTAAGCCATCCGTCCATGTCTGCTACGCGCTGGACAGTGAACCCGCGGCTGGTCAGGGCCGTTTCCAGGTCCGCTAGGCGAGGGTCGGATGCCTCCTGCAGGGCCGTGGGTTGCTGTCCGATGCAGACGTACTCGGCGGTCCCGCTCGTCATGACGCCGCCGACGCCAGGGAACCCGAGGTAGACATCTCCGGGTATGTCGCCGGTGATGGCCAGGCCTGCCGGGTTGTTGCCGAAGAAGACGATGGCGGGCCGGCCGACCAGGACCGTGAGCGCTGTGCATGCTGACGTCAGCTGGTCGTGCCGGACTGTCACAAGGACGATGTCGTACTGTCCGCCGGCCTCCGCCACCACGGCGGCTTCGGCTTCGGCCCGCTGCCCGCTGTGCACATCGCAAGCGGAAAGGCCTCCCGCGGTTACCTCGGCGGTTCTCGGGCCGTGGCTCAGCACGAAGACGTTATGTCCGGCCGCGGCGAGGTGCGCTCCGTACACGGTTCCGATCACGCCCGCGCCGACTATGAGCACTTTCATGAAGGCCTTCCAGGCCTAACCGTTAACGTGGAGAACCTGACTACGAAGGTAGTGGCCCCCACGCGACTGTCGCTGCCGGTGACGATGGGCCGCCGGCAAGCCTTGGACGCGTTGTATCGTTTCGGGCGCCCGTTTGAGCCCTGCGGGGTCTCGATGCCGCGCCGGAGTGATCAGCCGCGCCGGAGTGATCAGCCGCGCCGGAGTGATCAGCCGCGCTGGAGTGATCAGTAACGCTCGACCAGGTGGGCACGGCTGTCCGGAAGGTCGGTGGGCGTGGGCCAGAAGTCGGTAATCCGGGCGATCCGCCCGTCATCATCGAGGTCGAAGAAGCATACTCCCGGGTAGCGGTCACCGGCATCGGAGAACTCGATCCAGCTCGCCCCGTGGCGCCCTTCTCCAAGGATCCGTTCGACCGTGAGGTGCCAGTCGCTGGGGAAGCCCTCAACGTTGAATCGCAGGTGTGCAGTGCGCCCGCGAACCCGCTCTCGCGTCTGTGGTGCCTCGTAAACGACCTGCTCGGCTAACAGATCCCCGAACGTCTCCCAGTCCCTGCTCTCGGCTGCCGCCCAGTAGGTCGCCACTACCTGGTGTGCATCGGTCATACCCATAACATACGGTCACCGTGCCGCGAGAACCCGATCCGCCAGCGAGGGGCGATCCGTTGTTTAGAAGATCGTTTCGGACGGTGCGATTGCAGGCGCACAGGGGCTGTATCGCCTGGAGCTCACACTTCGGCGATGCTGTGCCGCGAACGACTGGCCAGGCACGCAGTGCGAATCCTCGCCGAAGCCTGGCCGGTGAGGCTCGTTCGCGTTAGTCCCCGGCCGGCTCGTAGGTGGCGATCACCACGCCGGCGGCCGTTGCGACGCTGCCGGTAAGCCGCAGCGACGCCTGGACGCCCCCTGGGAACAGCCGTCGTCCAGTGCCGAGCACTAGCGGGTGGATCATCAGCAAGTACTCGTCGATCAGGTTCGCAGCCATCAGCGAGCCAATCAGCACGCCGCTGCCCATGATCGCCAGAACGCCGCCGGATTGCGCCTTGAGCGCCCGCACGGCGTCAACGATATCGCCGCGCAGCAACGTCGAATTGGGCCACGGCAGGGGTTCGTCGAGAGTGGTCGACGCGACGTACTTGGGCGAGTTGTTCAGCGCGTCCTTGAACGGGCCGCCCCGGGCATTCCAGGTGGCCAGCAGCTCCTCGTAAGTGCGCCGCCCAAACAGCCATCCGGCCAGCCCGCCCCCGGCCGCCATCCTCTCGCCCATCGCCTTGCCCGCGGCGTCGTCAGGCCTTGCGGACCGATGGCCCCAGCCACCCTGCGTGAACCCGCCTCGGGTGTCCTCGTCTGCGCGGCCAGGCCCCTGCATCACGCCGTCAAGCGTCACGTGGTTCATGACAACGATTCGACCCATTTTACGTCTCCGTTTACTCGGGCGACGGCGACGGCTGTGCCGCGATCGGTTAAGAGGCCGACCAAAGTATCCGCCTCTCACCTCCCACGCGAACAGCGCAGTCCGAAATCGACGACCGCCTGCGACCAGGGCAAGTGCCCAGCCGCGGGCCGAGGAAGCAGGGCCGGGAGCGTCCCTACGAGCCGTCGGCCCGCTCGCAAGATGCCCGCAGCGCCGAAGGGGCACAGCCTCGTGAACCTGTTCACAACCCCGCGTGGTCTATGGCTGGCAGACTCCTAGCGTCCGGCCAGGTTGATCCGTCGACAAAATCTCCTGAAATCGGGAACGCAGGAGTGGCCGATGACTGCACGCGAGACTGCCCGGCGCCATCTCTCGCGGCCGACGGAGAGATGCCACGCTGCGTGGACAATCTCCCATGATCTGCGACCATGGATCTCATGAAACCGGGCGGGATGGCGCCGCAGCCGACGACGCACGGGACGATCAGCCCGGAAACTGCGACGTCGATCTCCGCGAGGCCGAGGGCGCCCGCCAGCCCCGACGCGAAACGAGGCGGACCGCCGGCGGCGTGGCTGGCCGGCATCGCTCGAAACGCCACGGACGTCGTGTACCCGCGGCGACGGCCCGGCAGGCATCGTGCGGCCGCCCCACAGGCCGCTGCAGAGGTTAGCCCTCGGCGACGGCGAGCCTGCCATTCCGCAATTCCGGTGCTACCAGGGAACATCTCGTGAACAAGCCAGTTACTGTCCCGGACGAATTCGATGCGGTGATTGTGGGGGCCGGCTTCTCCGGCCTGTTCATGCTCTACCGGCTGCGCCGGCTCGGTTTTTCTGCGCGGGTCTTCGACTCGGCCGGCGATGTCGGCGGGACGTGGTACTGGAACCGCTACCCAGGGGCCAGGTGCGACATCCCGACAACGGACTACGCCTACAGCTTCGACCCGGACCTGGAGAAGGAGTGGACCTGGTCGGAGAAGTACGCCACGCAGCCGGAGATCCTGGACTACCTCCGGTTCGTGGCCGACCGCCTCGGGCTGCGCACTGATATCGAATTCTCCACCACGGTCACCTCCGCCCGCTGGAACGAGCAGGCGCAGCGATGGACCATCACGACCGACCGCGGCAACGAGGTACGGTCCCGGTACTGCATCATGGCTAGCGGCTGCCTTTCGATGCCCAAGCCACCTGAGATCGCCAGCGCCGGCCGTTTCGCCGGCGAGGTCTATTTCACCAGCCGCTGGCCGCACGAGGGCGCTGACTTCACCGGCCGGCGGGTCGCAGTCATCGGCACCGGCTCGTCGGGCATCCAGTGCATACCGCTCATCGCCCGCCAGGCGAGCCAGCTGACCGTCTTTCAGCGCACCCCGAACTTCTCCATCCCCGCCCACAACGGTCCCGCCCCAGCTGACCGGCTGGAGCGGCTGGCCGAGGACCGCGACGGGTACCGGCACGCCGCCCGGTGGTCCCGAGGCGGGATACCAGCTGAGCCGACCGACGTCCTCGGCATCACCGCCAGCGAGCAGGTCCGCCGGGAACGCTTCGAGGCGGCCTGGGAGCAGGGCGAGCTGTTCGGCATCCTCGGCGTCTTCGCCGACCAGGGAGTGAACCCGGCTTCGAACGACATCGTGGCCGAGCTGATCCGCGAGAAAATCCGCGCGGCCGTGGCAGATGCCGATACCGCCGAGGCGCTCTGCCCGAAGGACCACTACTTCGGCACGAAGCGGCCGTGCCTGGACACCGGCTACTTCGAGACCTACAACCTCCCGCACGTCGGGCTGGTCGACCTGCGCGAGCAGCCGATCACCAGCATCACCGAGACGGGTATCGAGACGGCCGACGAGTCATTCGACTTCGACGCCATCGTGTTCGCGACTGGCTTTGACGCGATGACTGGCCCGTTGGTGGCGGTGGATGTGGTTGGCCGGGACGGCCTGACCCTGAAGAAAAAGTGGGCGGACGGGCCCTCCACCTACCTGGGCCTGATGACCGTCGGATTCCCGAACTTCTTCATGATCACCGGCCCCGGCAGCCCTTCCGTGCTTTCGAACATGACCGTCTCTATCGAGCAGCATGTCGACTGGGTCGCCGACTGCCTCAAGGACACGCGCGACGACGGATTCGAGACGATCGAGCCGACCGTGCTGGCCGAGTCCGGATGGGATCAGCACGTCAGGGACTGCGCCGCCATCACGTTGTATCCCACCGCCAGCTCCTGGTACATGGGCGCCAATGTGCCCGGCAAGCCGCGCGTCTTCCTTCCCTATATCGGCGGGGTGGATGCGTACCGGCAGGCGTGCGACGACGTGGCCGCGCAGGGCTACCTCGGATTCCGGCTGACCGGTCCCGGTGGGGAACGGTGCCAGGACGGGGTGATCCGCCGCATGCAACCCGATGTCGCCCTGGTCCTGGATGTCATGGCCGAGATGGGCCTGCCACCCCTGGAAACCCTGCCGGTCAGCGACGCGCGTGCACTCATGGCGGCCTCTCATGCCATCCGCCCGCCGAGCCCCGAGGTCGGTGAGGTCACCAACGGAGTGATGCCCGGCCCGGCCGGGGACCTGCCGTACCGGCTGTATCGCCCGGCGGCGCCACCCGACGGCCCGCGGCCGATCGTGGTGTACTTCCACGGCGGCGGCTGGGTGCTCGGCGACCTGGATTCGGACGACCCGCTGTGCCGGGACCTCTGCGCCCGCTCGGGCGCGGTGGTTGTGTCGGTGAATTACCGCCATGCCCCCGAGGCCCGCTTTCCCGCCGCCGCGCAGGATGCCTTCGCGGCCGTGCGATGGGTGGGCGCCAACGCCGCCAAGCTGGGCGGCATCCCTGGCCAGCTCGCCGTCGCAGGGTGGAGCGCCGGCGCCAACATCGCGACCGTCGCATGCCAGCTGGCCCGCGACACCGGCGGTCCGCACATATCGGGGCAGCTGCTGATATGCCCAGTCGTGGACTCGGAAATGACGCGGCAGTCCTATACGGAGAATGGTGATGAGTACATGCTCACCACCGCGCTAATGCGGTGGTTCTGGGATCACTACGCCGACCCGGCCGACCGCGGCGACCCCCGCGCCGCACCGCTGCGCGCCAGCCTGGAAGATCTGCCGCCTGCCTGCATCGTCACCGCGGACTTCGACCCGCTGCGGGACGAGGGCGTCGCCTACGCACGGGCACTGGAGGCGGCCGGCTCGACCGTCCGCCTCGTCCGCGCCCGCGGACACATTCACACCTCGCTGACCATGGTCGGCGTCGTCATCTCCGGGGCGCCGGTGCGCGCGCAGATGGCGGAGGCGCTCGCGGACTTCTTTCCCGCGCCCATCGCCGCGCCAGTGACCGGCGCGCTTAGCAACTCGTCCATCGGCGGATGATCGGGCAGATACGCGCCTGACCTGACCGCCCCGAGTGTCGGCGCGCAGCCTTCAGGCGCTGGGGACCCGTCCCACTATCCAGCCGAATTCGGAGGTGATCCGGACGCCAAGACCTTCGGTGTAGAGCGGCCGGAAGGCCTCCTGGATCGCCTCGGCGAACCGGTCGAAGCCAACCGCCTCCAGGGCCGGCCAGGACGGGCCGGTGGAGGCGAGCGCCCGGGCCGCAAGGTCGAGGTCGGGCCACTCGTTGACGACCTTCGCTGTGCCCCGGTCAACGAATTCCAGGCCTGTGTCGGCGAGCATCTGCTCGGCCACGCCGGGCCGCCCGGTGCCACCCTGATTGAGGGTGGCATCGACATGGCTGGGCGGCGAGAGCTCCAGCAGCGCGGCGAAGAACGGCAGCAGGCCTAGCCGCTTGGGCGATCCCCAGAAGCTGAACCCCACCAGGCCGCCCGGGCGTACCACCCGGCAGGCCTCGCGCAGCGCGTCCTCGCATCCCTGCCAGATCCCGTTGAAACTCGTCGCCACGTCGAAGCAGTCAGCGTCGAACGGCAGCGCGAACATGTCGCCGACCCGGAAGTCCGCGCCAGGTGTGCGCGCCCTGGCGATCGCGATCAGCGCCTCGGATGCATCGAGTCCGGCGACCTCTGCCCTGCGGCCTGCCGCGACGCTCGCCGCGTACCCGGAACCGCAGGCGATGTCCAGCAGCCGCGTCCCCGGCCCCACGCCAGCCCGGTCAAACAGCGCGTCGTTGGCCGGCCGCGCATACGGCTCGATCAGGTACGCCCAGTCCCTGGCCCGCGCACCCCAGGCCTGGCCCGATTCGGTCCAACCCATTCGCCTCGCCTCCGCTGAACGGATCCGCACTGTTAGCCAATTCACCGAGACTATCGGGGCCTTCGTCACCGAATCGGCCAGTATCTCGGACTCGCGGTCAGTGACTGAGGGTATTCAGATGAAAGGCGAGGGACATCCGCCTCTGGCGGAATTGAGAGTTCAGGCGGGGGGCGGAAAGCGGCTGGAATTCCATGGCGGCGGTCCTGATCGCAGCACCCGCCATCTTCGGGCGGGGCGAGAGGCTCATGAGTCTGGTTGCCGAAGTCCCGCGTTTTATTGGAAGGCGCGTGCGCGGCGCGTGAGCTAGATTCGCGGGATGTTTGCCTCCGAGCGCGTGCGCCTGCGACCGATGGTCCCTGACGACGCCACCGTGCTGTACGAAATGTGGTCCGACCCCGAACACCACATGATCACCGATGACAGCCCGATGCTGATTGAGTCGCTCGCGGCCCGCCGGGCCAGGCTGGAGAAGTCACTGGCCGAACCGGACGCCCATACCGCCAGGTTCACCGCCGAGACGATCGCCGATGGCACCGTGATCGGGACGTGCAGCCTGTGGGGCCTCGATGCTTTCAACCAGTTCGGCCACATCGGTATCTCACTGCTCCCGGCCGCACGCACGCAGGGGTACGGCCGGGAAATGATGGAGCTGCTCTGCCACTACGGCTTCCGCTTCCGCAACCTGCACCGGATCGAGCTGGAGACGCTCGCCACCAACGCCGCGATGCGGAAACTTGCCGAAAGCTGTGGCTTCGTGCTCGAAGGCATCCAGCGCGAGCAGGCCTACGACGGCGACGGCTTCTCCGACATCGTGCTGTACGGGCTGCTCAGGCAGGAGTGGAGGCGCTAATAGGGGATCGTGGTCCTCGGCGGTGGTGTGCGGCGAGGATGGTCGCTGAGCCCGCTGGCGGGTGAGCACTGGCTGGCGCTGGACGTGGTGAGTCCTGGTTCTAGATCGTGCCGCCGCCAGCTGGTGAGGTCTCCGCTGACGGCTGGTGGGATCTGCGCGTTCGGCGCTCCGTCCGCTGCCAGCAGCACGATCCGGGCTCGCTTCGCCAGCCCGGCGGCACGCTCGGCAGCCTGGCGAGATCACCCAGCCGCTTGCGGTCACCCTCACGCAGCGCCAGAGCAGGAGCTAACGACACGCTTCATTGTCCCGCGAATCACGCTGTAGAGAACGAGCTGACGATTCAGTCCTGGTAGTACTCCATTCCCAGGTGGGTGATCTGCTCCTCGCCCATCAGCCAGCGGAGCGTGTTCTTAAGCTTGGTCTGCTGGATGAACAGGTCGTGCTCGGGATAGACGCTGGGAGCGTGCTGCGGGCTCTTGAAGTAGAGCGACAGCCACTCTTGCACGCCGTTGAGCCCCGCTCGGTGGGCCAGGTCGGTGAAGAGCACCAGGTCGAGTACCAGGGGCGCTGCCAGGATCGAGTCACGGCACAGGAAGTCGACCTTGATCTGCATCGGATAGCCGAGCCAGCCGAAGATGTCGATGTTGTCCCAGCCCTCCTTGCTGTCACCGCGGGGCGGGTAGTAGTTGATGCGCACCTTGTGGTGGAAGTCGCCGTAGAGCTGGGGATACAGGCCCGGCTGGAGAATGTGGTCGAGCACGCCGAGCTTGCTCTCCTCCTTGGTGCGGAAGCTGTCAGGGTCGTCCAGCACCTCGCCGTCGCGGTTGCCGAGGATGTTGGTCGAGTACCAGCCCTTGAGCCCCAGCATGCGGGCCTTCAGCATCGGCGCCAGCACGGTCTTCAACAGGGTCTGCCCTGACTTGAAGTCCTTGCCGGCGACGGGAACGCCGGCCGCGTGGGCGAGCTCCACCATCGCCGGCACGTCGAGGGTCAGATTAGGCGCTCCGTTGATGAAGGGCACGCCCTCCTTGAGAGCCGCGTACGCGTAGAGCATCGAGGGCGGGACGCTCTTGTCGTTCGCATCCATCGCGGCTTCGAGCGCGTCCAGGTCCCGGTGGGCCGGGCCGGGCTCGAGGAAGATCTCGGTGGACGCGCACCAGATCACCACCATCCGGTCGCAGGAGTGTGCCGCCTTGAAATCGCGGATGTCCTGGCGGACGGCCTCGGCAAGGTCCCGCTTGCTCGCTGCGGGCTTGACATTGGCGCCGTCGAGCCGCCGGACGTAGTTCCGGTCGAATACGGCCGGCATGGACTCGATCTCCTTCAGTTCGGCCGCGATCGGTTCGATATGGGCGGCCCGGTCGAGCACGCCGCACTTGACCGCGGCTTCGTAGGCCGTGTCCGAGATCGGATCCCAGGCCCCGAAGACCAGCTGATCAATGCCGGCCAGCGGCACGAAGTCGCGAATGAGCGGCACTCGGTCCTCAGTCCGTTTGCCGAGGCGAATGGTGCCCATCTGAGTGAGCGAACCGATGGGCTCGGCGAGGCCGCGCCTGATCAGCTCGACGCCCGCGACAACGGTCGACGACACGGCGCCGAGCCCCACTGTCAGGACGCCCAGCCGGCCGGCGGCAGGCTCGATGTGGTGCTTGGATGTCTCCACGAAATCTCTAGCCTCCAGGATGATGCCGCGCTCACGCGCTAGCGCCAGCAGAGCTTGATCAGACTGCGCCGGGATACGGCCGGGTTCGCGCCCTGCAATCCAGGCAACAGCTACTATCTCCGGCGGCAGATCACGTGGCGACCTGTCAGCCCGATGTATCGAATTGATACATCGCGACGATATATCTTGTGTGCCTACTGCGCAAGCCGGGCGGAACCGGAATCCCCGCGCCGGTGGGCGTTGATCTCGGGAGCGAGTCTGGCCGGGGCTTGGCCCGGTTACCGCAGTGGCCGACCGCTGGCGGCGCGCGACCGCGCTATCCGAAGGTGAAGTCGTATGCCTGAACGCCCGGCGAAACCTGCAGTACGAGCTTGCCGGAGCCCGTCGAGCTTGCCTGGTAAAGCGTGTAAAGCCGCGGCACGCCGCCCACTTTGATCGGCGCCGTGGGGTGGCCATTGATGCTCTCGTCGACGGTGCCACTGCCGCCGAGCACCAGGTAGACATCCTTGGCCAGGAAGCCGAGCTCCAGCTCGGCGCCCCGGCCGGCGGTGGCCTCCTGCGCATGCTCGGTCCAGGTTCCTGACAGGCCCATGCCGCCGAGCGGGAGCGTCTTCGGGAAGTGGTAGGTCGCGGGTGCGTTCTGGGCGACGCTGGTTGTTCCGACCAGGTACTGCAGCCGGTCGTAGCCGACATAGGTCTCCGGGTTCATTTCGCCGGCCGGCGTGAGGTCGGGCACGTTGGTCGGAGGCGGGAGCGCGACGCCAGGATGGGCGTCGGTCAGCAGTTCGCGGATGAACTGCTCGGTTGTCGTGTAGTCGCCCTCGCCGAAGTGCACGTGCCGCACGTTGCCCTGGGCGTCGATCAGGTAGTCAGCGGGCCAGTACTCGTTGTCGTAGGCGTTCCAGGTGGCGTAGTCGTCGTCGATCGCGACCGGGTAACGCACGCCGAAGCCTGCCGCCTCGGTCCTGACGTTCGATACGACGTGCTCGAACGCGAACTCGGGAGTATGAACGCCGACCACGACGAACCCGTCTTTGGCGTAGTCGCGGTACCAGGCCTCGACATGCGGCAGCGTCCGCTGGCAGTTGATGCAGGAGTATGTCCAGAAGTCGACAAGCACGACTTTGCCGCGCAGCTCTGCCATCGTCAGCGGCTTGCCGCCAGGAGTGTTCAGCCACGCGGTAATGCCCTTGAAGTTCGGTGCCTGACCGCAGTCCACCAATGTTGTGGCGTCGGGGTTGCACTTGGTCAGCGACGTGGCGCGCACCCCGGTCAGGCCGTTGAGCTGACTTCGCACCTTGGCCGAGCCCTGCAGCGCGGTGGAGTAGCTCGGCACGTCCCGCTCCAGGCCCTGGAAGGTATTCAACGCGATCGCCACGGCCATCACAATCAGCACGGCACCACCCGCGAGCCGGACTTGCGGCGCGTGGCGGCGCAGCGCGCTGACGCGCCGGGACAGCTGTCCGCCTGCCAGCGCAACAGCTAGCAGCGGTACGGCGGTTCCGACGGCGAACGCGGCCGTGACGAACACTGCGGTCAGCCCCACCCGGTGCGTCGCCCCGACGACGGTAATGGCGGCCAGCACCGGTCCTGCGCACGGTACGTACAGCACTCCCAGTGCCAGCCCGAGGACGAAGCCGCCGCCGCGACCGCTCGGTCGCCGAGCCCTGACCCTGGCAAAAGGACGCTCGAGCAGCGCTCCGAGAGGCGGGATCAGGTAACCGAGGCCGACCAGGATCAGCAACGCGATCCCGGCGTCCCTGAGGGCAGCCTGCGGCAGGTGCAGAAGCGAGATGATCTCCGACCCGGCCAGGATCAGCACGCTGAAGCTCAGCGCCAGGCCTACCACGACGGCCACCGAGCGGGCGACGCCCGCGCTCGGCGCACCCTCGTCCGCAGGATCCTGCGCTGCTGCGCCGGAGCGGGTCGCCCCGACGACCAGCACGACTGGCAAGACCGGCAAGATGCACGGCGAGATGCCGGCCAGCAGGCCCGCGACCAGTCCGACGAGCACGAGCCCGATCATGGGGCCACCCTTGCCTTTCCGCCTCCGGCTTGCACGTGAGTAATTCGTCGCCGACTGCGGCAGCGGCTTGGTCCAGGTTGCAGCTGCATGATCGGCTCGCGGAGCCAGGCCGGAGTCAACCAAGGCCGGGCCGAACCGGTTCAGGCCGCTCGCGACTGGACTGACATCCTGATCACTGCGGCTGGGCGCCGGGGGAGTGGCCCAGACCGTCAGCCAAGCCGCCGGCTCTCAGCCAGGTGGCCAGGCAGAACGGCCAGCCAGCTGGTCACCGGCCGGTTCAGCCAGCCGCCGAGTCGCCGACGTCGCCCGCGTCTCTTGCCAGCAGCCGGGCCAGTGACATCGCTGGTGCCGGACGTCGCGATCGTCGCAGACAGCAGGAGCTAGCCGGCCGCATACCGGGGCGTTTTTCGTGACCGCTAACATACCCTCGTGTCCACCGTCAAACGGGTAAGAGCTGCGGTCGCGGGTGTCGGCAACAACACGTCCGCGTTGGTGCAGGGAATCGCTTTCTACCGCCAGACCGGCAGCCTGGTGGGTATACACAGGCCGACAATCGATGGTCTCGGGGTGGGTGACATCGAGTTCGTAGCGGCTTTCGCCATCTCCGAGGAAAAGGTCGGCAAGGATCTCACCGAGGCAATCTTCATGCCGCCCAACAACTTCCCTCGTCTCAACTCCGATCTTGCCAAGGCGGATGTCCCGGTGACCAAGGGCCTTGTCGACAGGACTGAGGTGCATCGGGTGGCAGCGGAGCTGGCGGGGGCCGAGGTGCTGCTCTACTCGGCGCCGAGTGGTCGGCCGGAGACGGCCCAGGCTTATGCCGAGGCCGCCTGCAAGGCGGGTGTCGCCTTCATCAACACCACGTCCGACGCAGTAGCCCGCGATCAGATGTCGATGGATCAGTTCGAGGCGGCCGGCTTGCCGCTGCTCGGTGATGACCTGGCCAGTCAGTTTGGCACTTCGGTGGTGCATAACGCGCTGCTGCGGTTGCTCGAGCAGCGGGGTCTGAATTTGGTCAGTTCCTATCAGGTCAATCTGGGCGGTACCGAAGACTTCCGTAACCTAGTCGAGAACCCCAATACCAAGAAGCAGTCCAAGCTCAACGCCGTATCGGCGACTGCCAATGTTGAGATGGCTCCGCTCGGGTACCTGTCGCACCTGAAATCGCAGAAGGTGGCGCACCTTAACCTTGAGGCGCAGGGCTGGGGCGAGACGGCGGTGAGCCTCGACGTGAAGCTGAAGGTGCATGACCCCAGTGGTGCTGCTGGGGTCAACATTGATCTCATTCGCGTGGCGGCGAGTGCGCTACGAAACGGGCAAGGTGGTTACCCTGCCGAGGCGACGCCGCTGCTCAAATCCCCACCCGGAACGGCGATCTGACCATGACGCCGGAGTGCGGCCTGCGCGGATCGTTGCGGCCGGTCACCAGCTCTGGGTGTGCCTAGCGCCGCGAACTCCCGGACAGCGGAGTTGCCTGCGGCCACGTCCGCCGCAGATTTCTGTGCGCCGGGAGTGGGCAATGGCGCTGTCGGGATCGGACCGGCTGCGAAAGGCTGGCCAGGCCATGCCGCTGCGGAGTCGCTATCCCCGGTTCGGGCCTCGACCGTCCGGGTCGTCCCAGCGGACCGGCAGCTCACGCAGGCTGTGGATCGCCATTCCCGGCTTGAACTGCAGCTCGCTCGCAGGCACCGCAAGCCGCAGCTCGGGCAGCCGGCTAAGCAGGCCGCGGAATGCCTCCTGTAGCTCCACTCGCGCGAGCTGGGCGCCGACACAATGATGTGCGCCCGCGCCGAACGACAAGTGATTGGCGGCCTCGCGGCTGACGTCGAAGCGGTCCGGGTCGCTGAAGACCGACGGATCCCGGTTGGCACTGGCGTACAGCGGTATCGCTTCCTCGCCAACCGGGATCGTTATGCCGCCGATGTGCACATCCTCGGTGGTCACCCGGGCCGGCGCGAGCCCGCCCAGCCGGCAGAATCGCAACAGCTCCTCGACCGCGCCGGGGATCAATGACGGATCAGTGCGCAGCTTGGCCAGCTCGGCAGGGTGGTCGAGGAGCAGTAGCAGTGACAGGTTGATCTGGTTGGCAGTGGTCTCGTGCCCGCCGATCAGCAGGGTGCAGCACAGCACGGTCAGTTCGTCCTCTGACAGCCGGTCGGCATCATCGCGAGCGGTGATGAGCGCGCCCGTCAGATCATTCGTCGGCTGGGAGCGCTTTAGCGCAATGAGACGGCCGAGGTAGCCAAACAGCTCGATTAGCGCCTCCATGATCTCATCAGAATCGCGTTGCCAGTCGCCCATCACGATGTCCGACCAAGCATGGAAGCGCTCGGTGTCCTCTGCAGGCACGCCGAGCATCTCGCAGATCACCTGCGCCGGCAAGGGCAGCGAGAAGCCACTGACCAAGTCTGCTGGCTGGGGCCGGCTAAGCAGCGCGTCGAGCAACTCGTCGACGATGCTCGCCACCCTCGGCCGCATCGCCTCCACCCTCCGAGCGGTGAACGCGCTCGCCACCAATTTGCGCAGCCTCGTATGCTCCGGCGGGTCCATTCCGTTGATGGAGCTTGCGGCGAACATCTCGAAGCCCTGCTGAGCGCGGTCGGGCGCAACCGCCCGCGCCCTGGAGAAGCGCGCGTCTGTGATCATCTGGCGGACGTTCTCGTAACCGCTGACCAGCCAGACAATGCGGCCGTCCGGTAGCTCCGCCCGGAAAACCGGTGGTCGGCCGTCGCTCAGTCCCCTGACCTCCGGAACGGGCTGACCAGGGAGAGTGGGCGTGAACTTGACCGGGCTGCTCTCGACGGTCATTCGAGCTACTCCTCGTATGCAAGGCCAGCATCCAAGCGCCTCAGACTCGCTCAGAGCACGAGAGTCATGCCAACGTCCCTTCGGCCGCCGGCCAGTAATCCGACCGTACGTCTGGCTCGCGGACTGCACCAGGTTCGAGCGCCAGTGAACTTGGGCGGAGCTCTGCAAACTCTGATAACCATCGCCTTGCGGAGACAGCTCCCCGCGTTGTAGGCCTGGCCGGAGGTGGGTAGGGGGTGGGGCATGCGTCCCACGCTGGTGCACACACGGGGCAAGATCGTCCTGCAGATCGGGCAGCAGCGGCGACTTCTCTACTGCCCGCTCCACCGCTCCACCGCTCCGACGGCTAGGCGTCCTCGTATGCGTCGTGCCATTTCCACCACGCGTATGGCGGGGTCTGGGGGTAGCCCTCTGGCGAGTCCTCCCACTCCTCCTGGCGTCCGAGCGCGGTCAGGTCGAGGTAGCTCCAGGTGCTTCCCATCGCTTCGTCGCCACGGTTGTTGACGAAGTAGGTACGGAACACGCT
Organism: uncultured Actinomycetota bacterium; assembly: GCA_963719765.1. GTDB lineage: Bacteria > Actinomycetota > Actinomycetes > Streptosporangiales > Streptosporangiaceae > JAJYUU01. The sequence continues at coordinate 1,407,188 of CAVRCW010000003.1, read as the reverse complement.
GTCACCGTCGCGGATAAATGCGTTCGTGCCGTGCCATTCGTCCACACCGAAGTCGGCGTCGAAGCCGTCGGTCATGGTGTACCACGGAATGTTCCAGCCCATCCGGGCCTGCACGCGCTCGATGTCTGGCTGCGGCGCACGCGAGGCGAAGGCGAGGGTGGTGCCGCGGGCGTTCAGATGGGCGACGTGGGCGACCTGGTCGGCCACCAGCGAGCAGCCAGGGCAGGCATGGCCGGGCCAGCCGAACACGCCGGGTTCGAAGAAGGCACGGTAGACGATCAGCTGACGGCGGCCTTCGAACAGGTCCAGCAAGCCCACCTTGCCTTCGGGCCCGTCGAACTCGTACTCCTTCTCCACGGCCAGCCATGGCATCCGCCGACGCTCGGCGGCCAGTGCGTCACGGGCGCGGGTCACCTCCTTCTCCTTCACCAGCAGCCGCTGGCGCGCGGCTTCCCACTCCTGAGTTGACACGATCGGGGGTGTCTTCATCGCAGGACGTCCACCTTCCCAGGGCACGTCCGCGGAGTCATCCAGTCAGTGGTGCGTGCACTGCATCATCGACCGCCGACCGCGCGATCGGCACGCCACCGGTCATCGAGGACTGAGCATGCGCCAGCGCTGAGGACACCCCGCCCAGGGCAAGTAGCTCGTCATGGTTTCCGGACTCCGCCACCCTACCGTCGTCCATCACGATTATCAGGTCGGCGTTGCGGATGGTACTCAGCCGGTGCGCGATCACGATCGTCGTGGAGCGGATGGCGGCGAGGTTACGGTAGACCGATTCCTCGGTGACCGTATCGAGCTCGCTCGTGGCCTCGTCAAGCAGCAGGATCGCTGGCCTGCTGACGAGCGCGCGAGCTAGCGCAATCCGTTGTCGCTGGCCCCCCGACAATGAAGAGCCGCCATCGTGGAGCGGGGTCTCGTACCTCAGCGGCATGGCTTCGATGTCGGTGTCGATGCAGGCGAGCCTGGCCGCCTCCGCGATCGCCTCCATCGGCAGGTCGGGGTCCGTCAGCGCGATGTTGTGCCTGATCGAAGAGCCGAAGACGTAGGGGTGCTGGGTCACGATGCCGAGCTGCCGCCGGATCGACCTGGCGTCGAGCTCGGCGAGATCCTGGCCGTCGAAGAGGATCTGGCCGTCTGTCGGGCGGTACAGCCCGAGTAGCAGGTGCGCGAGAGTCGACTTCCCCGATCCTGACCTGCCGACGACACCGACATGCTGGCCAGGAAAGATGTCTAGCGAGACGTTTCTGACCACCGCAGGCGAGAGTGTGCCGTAGCGGAACGACACACCCCTGGCCTGCAGCGAGCCGGCCAGCTTCGTGGCCTCCCGCAGCGGCTCTCCGGCCTGCTCGCGCGGCGTGTCGAGCACATCGTTGATGCGCTCCATATAGCTGGCGAGCAGCTGCAGCTGCAGCCCGCTGCTCACCAGGGTGCCGAGCGGGCTAAGGAACCCGGCCGCGAGGGCGCTGGCCGCGAACATGGTGCCGAGCGAGAGACCCCCATCGACGACCTGCAAGGTGCCGAGCAGCAGGATGAGCAGCGGTGACCCGACGTTGAGCGTGCTCATCACCGAGTCCACCGCGGCGCTCACGCGACCGCGCGTCAGGTCGATGCTCACCTGCCGTTTGACGTTTCTCTGATGCCTGTCAGGCTGCTTTAGCGATGTACTAATACTTACCGTATGACAGAGTTAAAGTGCATGACGCTGATGGCTTCAGTCACATAAACAACGCCGAACGGGCCGCAGAGTACGAGAAGGCACAGGCGGGTCGTTTTGGCACTGCCCGGCCGGCGGCATCCACGTCGGCTCAGTGCGTCTTAGAAGATCGGCTCGCAAAATTTACGCATGCCGAACCAACGCCCGGGCCTTTTCGACCGGAGCTCGCCCGCGGCCAAAAATAACGGCGTGTTTTGGGATCGCAGGCGCGTAAAGGCATTCGCGCAATGCGAGCCACGGCGATAAGCGACGGGAGGGCGATCAGCCACCCGCGTGGCTGGTCTCGCGCACACCGCAGTAGCTTGGCAATCTGTGGTCTCGAATCGTCTGAGGCTGTCCGGACCGGAGGCGTCATGGCTGGGTACTTCGTTGCGAACTACACGATCACGAACCAGGCCGAGTACAAGGAGTACCTTGCGGCAGTCGGGTCCATCCTGGAGGCGCACGAGGCCGAGATCGTCGTCGTAGACCGCGACTCCGAGCTGCTTGAAGGATCAGCAGGCCAGGTCACCGTCGTGCTGAGGTTTGCCACGAAACCCGCGGCGCAGGCCTGGTACGAGTCGCCGGAGTACCAGGCCGTCAGGCACCTCCGCACGGACAACTCCGTGGGCATCGGGGTCATCGCGGAGGGCAGATAGCCGAACGTTTCACCGAGTTCTGCGTCATGGAGATGAACCGCCCGGCCGCGACGGGTGCCGCGGGTCGCCTGACCCGGCTCGCATGGGATAGTTAGGAGCCGACTGCACTAGCTGGCCGGCAGCGTAAAATTCCCGCCCATTTTGCGCATGCTAAAGGGTGCACCGTGAGTGCGTCCCTTCGTGAAGCGCTTACCATGAGCGGACAAATATATCATCTAACATCATGGTGGCTTATGACGGCCACGGGCAGCAGCGGGTGCCGCTGGCTGCAGCAGTAGTGTCACGGGGACGGCCCGAAGAAGATCATGAGAGAGCCTGCCCGTGCGGGTTGGCGAGTCCGGACGGCCGGTCAGGCTATTGGCACGCTCACTTGGGTTTTCCGGCGCTGGGACGGTCTTGTTCGGCCCTGGGCAGGTCGCAGATGTGGTCCGCGCTGGCGGGCGAACGGGGTGAGATGGATGCGGGATGCGCTCTAGTCGGGCGCCCGGTCGCGCAGCCGGCGGCGGCGCGGGCGCCCTGTCCGGGCGCAGGAAGATCGGCAAGCGCATCGCCTGCGCGGTGATCTTCTGCGGTGTCGCCGTACCAATTGGAATCAAGACCAACTATGACATCCAGACGACCGATAACTTCCTCACTCCGGCGTCGATTCACTACGCGGCTCACGAGCATCGCCAGCAGACGTGCATTTACGATGAGATCCGGCAGAAGCTGCCGGAGGGCGCCCGCATCTACGTCAGCAGTCCGGATGCCGCTTTCACCCAGCGGCTGGCTGAGCTGTCGACCCTGTGGGCCGTTCCGCAGCAGAATCGCGCGACCGCGAGGTACCTGGTCTCGATTAAGCGCGGAGACTGCTACGGGGTGACTGTGGAGGTACGGCGGATATGAACCCGCTACTGGTACTGGTGGTGGCACTCGGCGGTCCTGGCCTACTGCCGGCCCTGGCCGTGGCCCGCCGCTCCCCGGTGCTGATCTTCCTTGCCCCGCTGATCGGTGCGGGCATGGCGGCAACCGCAGCCGGGTTTGAGCTCGGCGTGGGCGGCTCGCTTATTAGGTGGTATGCGATCGTGGCGGTGATCGTCAACGTCGGGACCGTCGCGTGGTGGGTGATAGCCGGGCGGTTCCGGCGATGGCCTAGCCCGCCGTTGGGCTGGTCCATCGGCACTGCGGTCACTCTGGTGGGCGTCCTGATCTATCCCCTGACCGTCCTGCGGGTGCAGATCATGGGGCGGGACGCTAACTCAATCTGGCTGACCCACACCCTGATGGTGTTCGGGGGCCACCATGCGCTGCTCACCGGACTGCAGAACCCGGCCTACCAGTTCTCGAACCCGGATTACCCACCGCTGGTGCCAGCCGCCGGCGCGCTGACGCTGAAGTTCCTCGGCCTAGGCGACCTGTACCACGCGACCGCCATGACAGAGCTCCTGACCGCATGCGCTCTCGGGGCGCTGGGCGCGGGCATCGCCGCGGTCGCGGACAACAGCCGGCACCTGATGCGCGCCATCGCCGTCGCTGGCGGCGCAGCCATCTGCCTCGTCGGGTTCACGGTCGCAGGCAGGGCTGGCATTGATGGCCACGTCGACCTGCTGTGGGCTGGCGCCGCAGCGGCTGCGGTCGTCTGGGGACTGATTCTGCCGCGCAGCGCCCAGGCACTGCTGGTCGCCTGGATCTGCGCCGCCGTCGCCAGCCTGAGCAAGAACGAGGGGCTGACCACGGCCCTTATCGTGTTCGTGCTGATCGCCATCCGGTACGTGCCACTGCGGCGTCCGGGGTCTGCCCGCCATGGCCGGAGCCTGGGCGGCGGAATCAGCCGGCAGGCGATCTGGCAGTTCGCGCGCCCGTGGATCGAGCGGGCCACGCTCGCGGTGGTGCCAGCCCTGCCCGGACTTGCCTGGGCCGCAACAATTCGCCATTTCGGCATTCACGACGGGTTCTTCAGCACTTCGGCCGCCGAACCGCTGAGCCTGCGGGCCGACCTCACCATGCGTGTCATGACCCATTACCTCAACATCGTGCCAGTGGCCCTCGCCGTGCTCCTGGCCGGAGCATGCTTCCTGCGCACGGACCGGCGGCGGGCAGGACTCGGGAATCCGGCGTGGCTGTGGATCGTGTGGGTGGGCTCGCTGGCGGCCATCTTCGCCACCTACGTGTTCGGCGGGTATCGCATTCAGTGGTGGCTGACATCAAGCGTGGACCGGACGACTATCTTCGCCCAGCTGCTGCTGTACGCCGACATGACCATCTGGGCGCTCATCGCGGCGGAGGCGGCCATGGCCAGCTACGGCAGGCGGCGAGGCACGCCCTCGGTGCAGGCTCGCGAGCCGGCCGATCGGGGTCAGAATCCCCGGCCCGAGCACGAGTCGCTGCAGTCAGGGGTCCCAGACACCGGCATCGTGAACAGGTAGCCCGCTGCGGGTCGGCCGCAGGGCGAGGTCGGCTGGCCCGCTGGCGGTCCGGCACAATGCCTGGATGGACTCCAGCGCGACCGGCTTTCGGCCCGACCCCGTCGGCGGTCGCGTCTATACCGTCAGGCGGCTCGTGCGCAGCACTGACGTCACGCAGTCGGGCAGGCTCCGGCTGGACGCGCTGGCCAGGTACCTGCAGGCAGCTGCCGAGGACGATCTTGCTGACTCCGGCCTGCTGGGCCCGGCGGTCTGGCTAGTCCGGCGGTGTGCGATCGCCGTCCGCGGCTTCCCGCAGATGGGCGAGCGGGTAACGCTGCGGACTTTCTGCTCGGGCACCGGAGCGCGCTGGGCGGAGCGGACCACCACGCTGGCCGGTCCGGCCGGGGACCTGCTGCAGGCCACCGCGGTCTGGGCGGCCGTCGACCGGGCAACCGGCCGGCCGGTACCTCCGGGCGAGGAGTTCCTGCGAATATACGGCGAAGCCGCGCGGGGCCGGGTCACCTCGGCGCGGCTATCGCATCCGCGGCCTGCCGCGACCGCTCCAGGTCGTACCTGGCAGCTGCGGGCAGCCGATTTCGATACTGCCGGCCACGTCAACAACGCCGTTCACTGGGCCGTAGTGGAAGATGTACTGGCTGATGCCGGCTGGCTGCCGGTACGGGCCGAGATGGAGTACCACCGGCCGATCCTGCCAGGCACCGCGGTAAGGCTGGCGACCGGCGCAGGCAGCGCCGGCCCGGTCTTGTGGCTGCTCGACGGCGAGCGGCTGCTGGCCTCCGCGCTGCTGACGCGGCGATGGTGGTCGCGGTCCGTGCGGGCGAGCGCGGACCTGGCCCGCCCGCACGCCCCGCATGCCGGGTGAGCGCGCGCTACTGGCTCGGCAGCGGCTCGTTGACCGCCGGTGGCACCGGGAAGGGCAGGTCAACTGGCGGCGACGTGGCCGGCGGTGAGGGTTCACGTCTGGCCACGCTGAGCGCTCAGTTCGACTAATGCGGTCAACGAAGGTGACACCGGGGCGAAATCTGCGTGAAGCCGAACCGCCCGCGCCGCGATGGCGTGACCGCGGTCAGGGCGCCTGGCGGCCCGCGCCGCTCGCCAGATCTCGCCGATAATGAGCACAGTCGACGTGGCAGGGGAACCAGCGATGAGCGATGTGCTCGACGAGTTGCGGGGCGCCATCCCGGCCACGCAGGTCATCACCGACCCGGACGTGATGGAAAGCTACCGACGGGATCAGACACCGGTGATCACCCCGGGCCGGCCGCTGTGCGTGGTGCAGGCCAGCAGCACCGCGGACGTGGCCGCGACACTGGCCTGGGCCCAGCGGCACGCGGTGCCGGTGGTGCCGCGCGGTGGCGGCACGAGCCTGGCGGGCGGGGCGGCCGCGACCGACGGGTGCGTGGTGCTGTCCACCGCGCGGATGACCGCAATCGCAGAGGTCGACCCCGGCAACGAGATCGCGGTGGCCGAGGCCGGCGTGCTCAATGCTGACCTGGACCGCGCCGCAGCCAGGCACGGGCTGATGTACTCGCCTGACCCGTCCAGCTACGAGATCTCCACCATCGGCGGGAACCTGGCGACGAACGCGGGCGGGCTCCGCTGCGTCAAGTACGGGGTCACTCGCGACTCGGTGCTCGGCCTTGAGGTGGTCCTGGCTGGCGGGCGAATCCTGCGGACCGGCCGTCGCACCATGAAGGGCGTCACCGGCTACGACCTCACCAGCCTCTTTGTGGGCTCGGAGGGAACGCTCGGCGTGATCACGTCCGCGACGCTGCGGCTACGGCCGAGGCCGGCCGGATACCCGCGCACGGTGGCAGCCGGGTTCGACGGCTTCGCGGCGGCCGCCAGGGCGGCGGCTGCCATCGTCGCCGCCCGGATCGGGCCGAGCCTGCTGGAGCTGATGGACTCCGCGACCCTCCAGGCGATCGACGACTGGAAGCACACCGGATTCGGCGCCGACGTGCGGGCATTGCTGATCGCACAGGACGACAGTGACACGGCCGACCGCGGCGCGGAGCAGATGCGCGAGCTGTGCGTGGCGCAGGGCGCCTTGATGGCCGAGGTCTCGGCCTCGGATGATGAGTCCAGGCAGCTGCTTGACCTGCGCAGGCTGTCTTATCCGGCGGTGGAGCGGCTCGGTGTGGCCCTTGTCGAGGACGTCTGCGTGCCGCGGACCCGGCTGCCGGAGATGGTCGAGCGGATCGAGCGCGCTGGCCAGCGCCATGGCGTCTTCATCGCGACTGTGGCCCATGCGGGGGACGGAAACCTGCATCCCGTGTTCGTGTTCGACCGCGGTCTGCCGGCGGTGCCAGCGGCGGTCTGGTCCGCGGCGGACGAGGTGTTCGGCGCCGCACTCGAGCTGGGCGGCACGCTGACCGGCGAGCACGGCGTAGGCATCATCAAGCGCCGCTGGCTTGCGGACGAGCTCGGCTCCGAGTCGATGGCCGTGCACCAGGCGATCAAGAAGGCGCTCGACCCGGCCGGGATCCTGAACCCCGGCAAAGGGATCTGAGCCGGATCTGAGCTGGGGCCGTCAGGCCGGCGGTGCGCCCGGCACCCGGCCGTCAGGAATCAGCGGCATCGAGCGCAGCCGGACGCCGCAGGCCCGGAAGATGGCGTTGGCGATGGCCGGGGCGACAGCCATGATCGGCGCCTCGCCGCCCCCGGCAGACGGCTGGTCGGGCTGGTCGACAAGCACCACCCGCACGTCGGCTGGCAGGTCAGCCAGCCTGGGCACCCGGTACTGCGCCATCGAGCCGTTCAGGATGCGCCGACCAGAGAACTCGATCTGCTCGAACAGTGCTGGCCCCAGGCCCATCATCACCGCGCCCTCGACCTGATTGGCGAGTCCGTCAGGAAACACCACGGCACCGCAATCTACCGCCGTGACGAGCGCCAGTACCCGCACGGTGCCGTCGTCGCCGACCCGCACCCTGGCCGAGGTGGCCACCCGGCCGTCCTTCTCCCGGCCGAGGGCGATGCCCGTGCCTGTCCGCGCGCCGCCCGGCTGGGACGGCCCGGCGTCGTCCCAGCCGATCTCGGCGGCCGCGGTCGTCAGCACGGCGGCCAGCCTGTGGTCATCGAGGTGCCGGAGCCGGAACTGCACGGGATCGGCGCCGATGGCACTGGCTAGCTCATCCATGTGCGACTCACGCGCGAAGTTGTTCGCGGTGGCGGCGAGCGCCCGGTATGAGCCCTGCGCGAGCGGCCCGTCGGCAGGCTGGTAAGCGATGCGCTGGCCAGGAATGCGGTACGGCGTCATGATTCCGGCTGCGCCGGAGTTGATGTTGGTGAAAGACCACCCGGTCAGCTGGCCCGCCGCGCCTACGCTCCCTGCGACGTCGATGAAAGCGGCCGGCCGCAGGTACCCCGAGCTGAACTCGTCCTGACGGCTCCAAGCCACCTTGACCGGCCGTCTCGCGGCCCTCGCCAGCGTAGCGGCCTCTAGCGCCACCGCGGACCCGTGCTTGCCGCCGAAACCGCCGCCGAAATCCGGCACGACCACGCGCACCGCGGACTCGGCCACACCGAGCGCCGCCGCTAGCTCGCCCCTGGCCCGGAACGGCGTCGACGTCGCGGCCCATACCTCGAGCCGTTCGCCGCTCCAGCGGGCCAGCGCGGCGCGCGGCTCGAGCGGCACATGGGCCACGTAGGCAGCCTGGTAATGCCCGTCCACGCGGACTGGTCCGGCGCTGAGGGCCGCATCCGGATCGCCGTCTTCATGCCGGAACGGGCCCCACCTGCCATCCCCGCCCGCCGCATGCTCGCGCAGATAGGACTCGAGGTCACCAGCCTCCGGGCCCGGTCTCTCCCGCCAGTCCGCGCTGATCGCGCCGAGCGCCGTCCTGGCCGCGTGCTGGTCGGCCGCCAGCACGCCGACGATGGCGCCGGCCCGCACCACCGTGACCCCGGTCATCGCCTCGGCCGCGCGGGTGTCGGCGCTGATCAGCTCCGCCCCGGCCGACGGCGGGTGCAGTACGCAACCGTGCAGCATGCCGTCGAATCGCAAGTCAGAGGGAAACTTCTTCGCCCCGGTGACGACGTCCGCCGCGCCCGCCGCGCGGGCAGGCCGGCTGCGCCCCACTCGGCGGCCGCCCGTGCCTGGCCGTCCGCGGGCACGAGCTCGACCCGCCGCTGGCCCGCGACGAGCTGCCCGTAGCTGGCGCTCGGCGCCCCATCCGGCCCGGCGAAGACGCCGTCCGCCGCGGTCAGTGCCTCGGCGGGCAGCCCGAACCTGGCCGCCGCTGACTCCCTGAGCAGCCGGAAGGCCCCGGCCGCGGCGGCGCGCAGCGGCGGGGCCGCGTGCGGCATCGAGCGGCTGCCGAAGGTACCCAGGTCAAACGGCGAGATGTCGGTGCTCGCCATGGTCAGCGCCACCGAGCTGGCCGGAATCGCGAGCTCGGCTGCCACCAGCGCAGTGAGCGCCGTCCTGGTGCCCTGGCCGGCCTCGACCTTGCCGGTGAAGGCCGTCACCATGCCGTCACCGGCCACGTGCACCCAGGCCTCGTCCGGCGCGCCCCAGCCGCTGCTGTCGCCCGGCCCGGCCACCACGGTCATGAGGCCCTCGGGCATCGCCGCCGCGAACGAGTCCGGCTGCCGTCCGGCCAGGTCCCATGGCACCTCCGGGGCGATCTCCGCAGACTGGCTGGCGGGCCGCTGGCCGTCCTGCCCGGCCCGGGGCACCGGCTCGAGCAGCTCGGGTTGCTCCATCAGCTCGGCGGCCCGGTGCACAGCCCGGCGGATCCGCGGATAGACGCAGCACCGGCAGGCATGCCCGGCCAGCTCAGCCGCGATCCGCGCGTCGTCGGGATGAGGCGTTCTGGCCAGCAGTCCCGCGGTCGCGGTCAGCCAGCCTGGCGTGCAGAAGCCGCACTGCATGGCTCCGGCCTCGAGCCAGGCCTGCTGCACCGGGTGCAGCAGGCCATCGGCCGCCAGACCCTCCACGGTCGTGATCCGCTGACCGGCGGCGGCGTCGGCGGCCAGCTGGCAGGCCTGCGCGGGCCGGCTGCCGATCAGGACGGTGCAGGCACCGCATACGCCCTCGCCGCAGCCGAGTTTCGGCCCGGTCACCCCGAGCTCGTCCCGCAGCAGTTCGAGCAGGCTAAGGCCGGATCGCCCGTCCCACTCGTGCCAGGTTCCGTTGACAATGATCGTGAGTGACATCGGTCAGCGAGCCTCATTCCTGGCGGCAGTCTCTTTACCATCCTGGCAGCAGGATAAGAGGTCCCGAAGTGTCGGGTTGTGCCACAATCAGCGCCACCACCGGCAGGCTGATCGTGGCCCGGTGAATACGGAGGGACATCTATGACCGAGACTGCAGAGGCGGCGCCTGAGGCGCATGTCCGGTTCCATTACCACAAGCCGGCCAGTGACGCCGCGGCCGTCCGCGAGATCGACTCGGAGCTGCACAGGATTCGTCAGCGAGCGCTTGAGATCAGGCAGCACCCGCAGGACCACAAGCCGAAGCTTGTCACCTCCGAGCATGTCCGGGGCAACAACCTGCTGGACAAGATCGCCGACGTGGTGAACCGGATCTGCGGATCCATGTGGGTGTTCCTGGCCATCACCATCGGCATCGTCGCCTGGCTGTTCCTCGGCAACATCGTCGGCTTCGACAAGACGCCCTGGCCGCTGCTGCTCACGATCCTCAACCTGCCGCAGCTGTCGATCATGGTCTCCCTGCAGGTCAGCGCGAACAGGGCGCAGGCGGCGAGCGACAAGCGGGCGATCGCCGACCACGAGACGCTGATTGCCCTGCACGCGATGGGCACGCAGCAGCTCGATATCTTGCATCAGCAGGACAGTGTCCTGGACATCCTGCACAACTTTGCCAGCAAGGACATGCCAGGCAGGCAGCAGGCGATTCAGCAGACGGTGAACCAGATCCTGGCCGCCGTCGGCGGGCCGGCCGCAGCCGGGCGGCCAACCGGTGCCAAGGATGGGCCCGCTCCCGCCTAGCGGCACGCATAGATTCGGCTGACAGGACTGGATGGAGCGCCATGCGCCTACTTGTGCTCTCCGGCAGCGACGTGCACGCGCTGCTCGGCTACGGCGAGTGCGCCGATGTCATGCGCACGGCCCTGACCGCGCTCCAGAACGGCCAGGCACAGCAGTCGCTTCGCTCGGTCATCAGGCCACGGGGAGCGGCCGGCCTGGTCGCGCTCATGCCGGCCTACCTGGAGGGCACCGGTCTTGTCGGCGGCCCGGCCTACGGGCTCAAGGCCATCTGCATTACCCCGGCTAATCCGGCCGCGGGGCTGGACACGCACCAGGGCGTGGTACTGCTGTCCAGCGGCGCGACTGGCGAGCCGCTAGCCATGCTCAATGCGTCCGCGGTCACCGAGATACGGACCGCGGCCGTCTCGGTAGTGGCGACCGACCTGCTGGCGCGCCCGGACGCCGACGTGCTGGCCGTGATCGGCAATGGCGTACAGGCTCGGGCCCACGTGCTGGCACTGGACGAGGCCAGGCCGCTGCGCGAGATCCGGCTGGCCGGCCGGGATCAGGCCAGGGCCGAGCAGCTGGCGGTAAGCCTGCGCGGGCAGGTCCGGACTCCGATCCGGGCCAGCGCGTCGGCCAGGGAGGCTGTCGACGGGGCCGGGATCGTCGTGACCGTGACCAGCTCGGCCGAGCCTGTCGTTCGGGCAGCGTGGCTGGCGCCCGGCACGCATATCAACGCCGTGGGTGCCTGCCTGCCCGCGATGCGCGAACTCGACACCGCGACGGTTGCCGGGGGCGCGCTGTTCGCCGACAGCATCGAGTCGCTGCTGGCCGAGTCTGGCGACTATCTGCTTGCCGCCGCGGAAGGTGCCGTGACCGCGGCGCATGTCCGGGCGGAGCTGGGCGAGATCCTGGCCGGCCAGGCGGCGGGCCGGGTCAGCGATGACGAGATCACGATCTTCGAGTCGCTCGGGCTGGCGATCGAGGACCTGGCCGCGGCCCGCCGTGCGTACGAGAAGGCCGCCCAGACCAGGGCCGGCACCTGGATCGACTTCTGACGGAACCGGGATCGTGTCTGCGGCGTCCGAGGGGAAGCAGCATCCCGCGGAGCAGGAGTTTCCATGGCCATCAGCACCTCACCCACGTATCGGGCGGCAGCCGTCGGCATTGCTGCCGCAGCACTCGTCATCGGCGCGTTCGTTCTCGGTACCAGCAGGGGCGGCGGCACGGCGCTGCGCGGGCCCGCGGCGGATGCCGCCACTGTCTCGGCCGCGCAATCGGCCGGGCGCATCACCGTGACCGGCACGGGCACCGTGACTGGCGTCCCGAACCAGCTGATCCTGTCGATGAGCGTGCAGGTTACCGGGTACTCCGTCACCTCGGCGCTGAGCCAGGCCAACCTCGGCGTGCGCCAGGTAACGACGGCGCTGCGCGACCGCGGCGTTGCCCAGGCTGACATCCAGACCTCCGGCTTGAACATCTCGCCCAGCTACGACAACAGCGGCACCATCACCGGCTACGGCGTTTCCGAGTCGCTGACCGCCACGCTCAACAACCTCAGGCTGGCCGGCGCGCAGATCGAAGCCGCTGTCCGCGCGGGCGGGAACGCGGTGACCGTCGACGACGTGTCGCTGAACCTCACCAGCACTGGCCCGCTGATGGCAAGGGCCAGGGCGAGCGCGGTGGCTAACGCGAAGGCGCAGGCACAGCAGTTCGCCAGTGCGCTGCGCGAGCCGCTCGGGCCCGCCATCAGCGTCAGCCCTGTGCAGCAGTCGACGCAGGTTCCGCTTCCCTTCGCGAACGGCGCCGCGGCCACGAAATCGGTGCCCGTCTCGCCGGGCACCCAGCAGCTGTCGGTCTCGATCACCGTGGTCTATGCGGCCTGACCGCTGCCGGCCGCTGGCCGCCTGGCCGCTGGCCGCTGGCCTGGCTGGCGCCGGCGGCCTGGCCAGGCTAAGCTACCGGCCATGCGCCCGCGCCCTGAGGCTAGCTGGTGGCGCCGCCTCTAGGCGGTGCCAGGTTCGCGCGCTCAGCAGACCAGATAACAGGCGACCGCTCGGTACCCGGCGGTCGCCTTTGTCGTGGCCGCGGGGTGCCGGGGACAACACCCGCGAGGTCGGAATGGACGAGACCAGCAGTTACCTGACCGGCGGCGGCGTGCGCGTCCATCGCCGCGCCGCGCCGTTCGACCCCGGCCTGCTTGCCGACATCACCCGGCAGGTGCAGGAGCGGCCCGGCGGCGTGCTGAGCTCCGGCATGGAGTACCCGGGCCGGTACAGCCGCTGGCACCTGGCCTACGTGGACCCGCCGCTTGAGCTGGTCGCGCGTGGCCGGAGGATCTGCGCGACAGCGCTGAACGCCCGCGGTCAGGTCCTGCTGCCGGTCGTGGCCGCGGCCATGCTCAGGGCCGGAACGCCCGTGCCCGGCGCCGAGCCGACCCGCCAGGTCGAGGTCCTCATCGGCGATCCGGAGCTGACCTTCGCCGAGGAGGACCGTAGCCGCAGGCCGACTGTGTTCTCCGCGGTCCGCGAGATCATCGCCGCGTTCGCCGGGCCGGACGAGCACCTGGGCCTGTACGGGGCGTTCGGATATGACCTGGCGTTCCAGTTCGAGCCGGTCAGGTTGCGGGAGCGGCGCGACGACTCCTGTCGCGACCTGGTCCTGCACATCCCGGACCGGCTCTACGTGCTGGACCGCAAGCGGGAGACCGCCACCGCGTTCAGCTACGACTTCGATACCGAGACTGCTACCACGAGCGGAATGCCCAGGGACGAGACCGGCGGAGCGGGCGACGGCGGCACGAGCCACCCCGTTCCCGTCCTGGAAACGCCAGCCGACCCGGAGCCGGGAAGCTATGCGCGCGTCGTCGAGAAGGCGCGGGACAAATTCGCCCGCGGTGACCTGTTCGAGGTGGTGCCGAGCCACACCTTCTACGCGCCGTGCGCCGCCCCGGCCGCTTTCTACGAGCGGCTGCGCGAGCGCAACCCGGCTCCGTATGAGTTCTTCCTCAACCTCGGCGAGGACGAGTACCTGGTCGGCGCGTCGCCGGAGATGTACGTGCGGGTCACCGGCGACCGGGTGGAGACCTGCCCGATAGCCGGCACGATCGCTCGCGGCGCCAGCCCGCTCGAGGACGCCGAGGCGATCCGCACGCTGCTGACCTCGCTCAAGGAGGAGTCAGAACTGACCATGTGCACGGACGTGGACCGCAACGACAAGTCGCGGATCTGCGTGCCTGGCAGCGTGCAGGTGATCGGCAGGCGGCAGATCGAGATCTACAGCCGGCTCATCCACACCGTCGACCACGTCGAGGGACGGCTGCGGCCCGGCTTCGACGCGCTGGACGCATTCCTCACCCACATGTGGGCGGTGACCGTCACCGGTGCGCCGAAGAACTGGGCCATGCAGTTTATCGAGGACCACGAGGGGGCGCCGCGGCGCTGGTACGGCGGCGCGGTCGGGATGGTCGGCTTCGACGGCGGCATGAACACCGGGCTGACGCTGCGTACCGCGCACATCGTCGGCGGGGTTGCGGCGGTCCGCACCGGGGCGACGCTGCTGTTCGATTCCGATCCGGTCCAAGAGGAGCGGGAGACGATCCTGAAGGCGCGCGCGCTGCTCGAGACGCTGGCCGAGGCGGCGGTGGCGGACGCGGGGTTCCGCCGGGAACGGGGCGGGCCCGTGGCGCTCGCCGTCGGCGAGGCCGGCCGCGAGCCCGGCGGCGAGACGGCGGAAAAACTGCCGGGCAACGGGCTGCGGGTGCTGCTCGTGGACCATCAGGACTCGTTCGTGCACACGCTGGCCGGCTACTTCCGGGAGCAGGGCGCGACGGTCACGACGCTGCGGGCAGGCTTCGACGTGGCCCTGCTCGACGAGTACGGCCCCGACCTGGTCGTGCTATCGCCAGGTCCCGGCCGGCCCGCCGATTTCGGCTGCGACAAGCTGCTCGCCGCGCTCGACGAGCGGGAGCTGCCCGTCTTCGGCGTGTGCCTGGGCCTGCAGGCGATGGTGGAGCATGGCGGCGGCTCGCTCGGGTTGCTGGCCACGCCCGTGCACGGCAAGCCGGGTCAGGTCCTGGTACTCGGCGGATCGCTGCTGGCCGGCCTGCCAGCCGAGTTCACCGCGGCCCGCTACCACTCCCTGCACGCCCGGCCCGAGCAGGTAACGGGCGGATTCGAGGTGACCGCGGTGACCCCTGACGGCGTGGTGATGGCCATCGAGGATTCCGGTCGCGGCCGGTGGGGCGTGCAATTCCACCCCGAGTCCATCCTGACGACAGCCGGCGGCGCCGGCCACCAGATCGTGGCTAATGTGCTGCGGCTATGCCGGGAACGGCGTCCGGCCGGAAGGGCGGCCTGAGTCAGACCTTCTTCAGCACGTCGGCGAAGCCCACCAGGTTCTTGCGCGACTCGTCGTGCGAGGAGGCAACGTAGTAGTTGCTGCTGACCTTCCAGGTGAGCCAGAGCTCGATGTCGGTGCTGCTGCACGCCGGCGCAGCGCCGAAGCCGCAGTACCCGTACAGGTGCGCCTTGTGGCGGTGAATGGTGTACGTGCCCAGGGCGGTGCCCGAGTAGCCGCTGTGGCAGGGCTGGCCGGCGTTGTCCTGCTCGAGAGCCAGGCTCTTGTGCAGAATCGAGCCGTAGCTGGCGACGACATCGCGTTTGTGCGGCTCGGCCAGGCACGAGGTGACCAGAATGCCGCCGACATTGTGCAGCCCGTAGATGTTTCCCGGCTTCATGAGCGTGAATCGCGCTTCCTGCTGGGCTTTTGGCCAGGTGCTGAACATGCCGATGCCGGCCGTGGCACCTGGCGACGCTACCGCGGGTGCGGCTGCCGTAGATACGGCGATAGCCGCCACAAGCGGAAGGCCGATTCTCCTGAAGTGAGCCAGAGACATTTATCCCCCATTAGCGGATGGCTTATCTGACGTATTTCCAGCACGTTCGGGACGCAGCCCGGATCCCCCCGTAGCCGCTGCCTTAGCTGCGACTGATGGCCGCCTACGCTGATGTTACAACAGGTAATCGACCCAGCGCGGAGAGTGCGCACTTCCCGAAAAGACGAGAAGGCGGCCGGCTCCCGCGGGGCGCGCAGATATGGCAGTGTTTTCCGCATGCCCGACATTAGCTACCCGGTCGCCGGCGGAACCTGTCCCGGTTACCTCGCCATTCCCGCTGCCACGCCTGGTCCGTGGCCGGGCGTGGTGGTGATCCATGAGGTATTGGGCCTCAACGATGACATCCGCAAGAAGGCCGACGAGTTCGCTGCCCGCGGCTACCTGGCCCTGGCGCCGGACCTTTTCGATGGCAAATCCTGGGTCAAGTGCATTCGCAGCGCATTTGGTCAGCTCAGGGCCGGCCGGGGCCCGGCCTTCACGGCGCTCGACGCGGCCCGGTCGTTCCTGGCCGGGCGCCCGGACTGCATGGGCAAGACCGGGGTCATCGGCTTTTGCATGGGTGGCGGCTTCGCGCTGCTGTGCGCGCCGAGAGACGGCTTCGCGGCAGCTGCCGTGAACTACGGAGAGGTGCCCAAGAACGCCGAGGAAGCGCTGACGGGCGCGTGCCCGATCGTGGGCAGCTTCGGTGGGCGCGACCCGATGGGTACTAAGCATCCAGAGCGGCTGCAGCGCGCGCTCGCGGTGCTTGAAGTGCCGCACGACGTGAAGGTCTACCCCGGCGCTGGACACCGGTTCATGACCCAGACATCCGGTGCGAAGGCCGTGCTTGCCAAGCTGGGCAAGATGAGCTTCCAGCCCGAGGACGCTGCGGATGCGTGGCAGCGCATCTTCGGGTTCTTCGAGACCCACCTGAGCGCCGACTGAGGGCTCGCGGTCTGCTTGTGTGGCGCTCGTTGGCGCGCTGTGGCGCTCAGTCGGCGCGCTACGGCAGCGGATCGTGGTGGATCTGGCCCGGCGGGATGCTGGCGGCCAGGACGGCGGCGGTTTGGCTGACCATCGGGGCCGGTCCGCAGATGTATGCCTCGGTATTGGAGAACATGCTGCTCCCGTGCGCGTGCACTACGTCGGGCAGCAGCCCGGTCAGTCCGCCGTAGCTCGGGTCGTCCGACAGCACGGTGATGACGCGAAGAGCCGGGTAGGCGGACTCAAGCAGCTGCAGGTCCTGCAGGTCGTAGAGGTCGAACCGCTGGCGCGCTCCCACGAACAGGGTGATCTTCCGCTTGCGGCCGACCAGCGCGGCCGCGATCGCCTGCTCGATGAGCGCCTTGATCGGTGCGAGCCCGGTGCCGCCAGCCACGCACAGCAGATCCTTGTCGCCGGCGGCCAGAGTCATGCCGCCGCCCGCGGCCCCGAGGAGCACCGTGTCCCCCGTCACGCAGTGGTGCACAAGGGAGTTGCTCACTAGCCCGCCAGGCACGGCCCGTACGTGCAAGCAGATCGGCCCACCCGGCCTGGGCGCGTTCGCGATCGAGAACGGCCGCCAGACCCGCGGCCAGCGGGTGACCTGCACTGGCACGTACTGCCCCGCCAGGTAGGGCAGCGGCATGCTTGGCGCGAGCTTCAGTACCGCGACGCCGGGCGAGCGAAGCTCGTGCGCCACGATCTCGGCGACCCACCAGGGCGGGGAGGCCGAGTCGGCGGCGACGGCCGCGAGCATGACCGCGGACATGTAGTCGAGCGCACCCTGCCAGGCGGTTGCCACCTCCGGCTGCCAGCCGCCGGCGGTGAAGTGCTGGATGGTATCGCGCAGGGCGGCGAAGAACGCGTCGTAGTGCCGGTCGGTGACCCCGAACTTTCGATGCTCCCGGCCAAGCCGCCCGAGCAACTCCGCGCATCCTGCCTCGGCGTCCAGGCTCCGGACCAGCTCGGTCAGGGCAGCGAACATGCGCTTACGCTGGCGGCTCAGGCTTACAGGGAACAGGGGCCTGGTGTCGGGGCTGAGGGCAAATAGCCGTGCGTAGAAGTACTCCATGACGTCCGGGCCCGCGCCGGTCAGGCCCGCGAACGACTCCTGCACGGCTCCGGCGTCAAAGTCGGCGGTCATTGCAAACGATTGTTTCGCTTCCTGCGGCGCCGAGCTTTCTGTCCTGGCTATCCTGTCTGGAATTCCCCAGTCATTAGATGGAGTGTCGGGACCCTCATATGGATTCATTAACGGTGCGGGCCGCGCGGCAAGGAGCCCGGCCCGGCCACCGCTGCGAGTCCGGCCAGAATGGCCTGCTAGTCCATCCGAACCCGATTCTGGGAATCCGCCGCCGAGTGCGATTGCCACAAGGCGAAGTCTCGCATCCCCACCTGATGCATACAACCCATTTCTGCCAAGCACCGCCATCCAGTACGCACGGTCACGGATGCATGTTCGGCGGGAGCTACGATGACGACTCGTAGCTGCCGCGATTATTACCTCTGCTAGGGATTTTCTCTTGCGATTACTGAACGGACAGTCGAAATGCGCAATTGCGCAGCGGTAGGTTCGGGCAGTTACGGGGCGTGATCATCGCCACAGGCTGGAGGTTCGCACATGGCCGCGCGGGCAGTGGTCTGGGACATGGACGGCACGCTGCTTGACTCCAGCGTCGCCGTCCCGGCCGCGTTCGCCGCGGCGCTGCGGCGCATCGGCGGCCCGACCGTCGATGCGGTCCAGGTGATCGCCGCGTACCCGCTGGGCACGGCGGAGGCCATCATGGCGCACCTGGCCGGACGCGATGTCACGAGCCAGGACATGGAGGAGTACTACACGGAACTCGATAACTGTGCCGTCCTGCCCTATCCGGGCGTTGCCGAAGCGCTCGCCGACCTGCGCGCCCGCAGTCATCCGATCGCCGTCTTCACGGGCGCGAGCAGGCGGGCAGCTGACGTGTTGCTGGCAGCGGCCGGCATCGCCGCGGACGCACTCGTCGGCGGCGACGAGGTAGCGCGCCCCAAGCCGGCCGCGGATGGCCTGCTGCGGGCGGCCGACCTGCTTGGCGTCCGGCCAGCGGACATTGCCTATATCGGCGACTCGCCGGCGGACATGGGCGCCGCGAGGGCGGCGGGCAGCCACGGCGCAGCCGCAGCGTGGGGACACATGTACGACCCGGCCGAGCCGGCGGATACGATCCTGCTCACGCCGGGCCAGGCCCTCGCGCTGCTCGATTAGCCCGCGGCCGGGCGGACCAGCCGGCTGGCTTGCGGGCCTCGAGCAGGAACCTGACGCTCGTGGCCACGAACGGCCCGGTCGCCTCGATTTGATCGTGCAGCGCCCGCAGCCGGTCGAGATAACCAGCCACTGTGAAGCCCGGCACGATCCAGACAACCTTGCGCAGGAAAACTGCGACCGCAGCGATGTCGCCGAACTCCATCCGGCCGCGGAACTGGCGCAGATCGACGACCTGCAGTCCGGCCTCCTGCGCCCACCGCACGGACCACTTCGGGTCCCTGGTCGGGCCGTCGTCCGCAGGCAGCGGGCCCATCATGAACTCGGTGAGCTCGCGGGCCGATCCGTCCCCGACGTCCTGGGAGAAATAGGTGCCACCCGGCCTGAGCACGCGGGCGATCTCGTCCCACCGCAGCCCGACCGGGTGTCGGCTGACGACCAGGTCGAAGCTAGCGTCCGCAAACGGCAGGTCGCTGAGCTCGTCAGGGAGGGCTACCACGCGGGCGCCGAGCGCGGCTAGGTTACGGCGGGCGACGTCGACGTTCGGCGGCCACGATTCGGTGCAGATAAGGACCGGCGGACCTGCCGGGATGGCGGCGAGCACCTCTCCTCCGCCGGTTTGCAGGTCGAGGGCCGCGGCGCCTGGCACGCCGGCCAGCGCGGCCATCCGCTCGCCGAGCATCCTGGCATACCCCCAAGGGGGTCGTTCCTCCGTGGCGCGACCTTCGAACCAGGAAAAGTCCCAGCCGTCGACCGGTTCGGCGGCACCCTCAGCGACAAGCTCGTCGAAACTGCCCACCGCGCCAGTCTGGGCACCCTGTGGCCGGCCGGCAACTCAATAACTGGTCCCCGGCAGATAACTGGTACCCGGCGGCGGCAGGCAGCAGCGAGGAGGCTCGCCAGCAGCGAAATAGCCTGTGCCCGCCGCGCGGGAGCCTCATATGATCGACGAATGACTTCATCCGATTATCTGCGCTTTCCGCATATTCAGCACGATCTACTGACGTTCGCCGCCGAAGACGACGTCTGGCTGGCCGGGGCCGACGGCGGCCGAGCCTGGCGGCTGTCCGCGGATGATGCGCAGGCCTCCTGGCCGCGACTGTCCCGCGATGGCAGCAGGGTCGCCTGGACCGGCCTGCGAGACGGCGCTACGGAGGTCTACCTCGCCGACGTCCGCGGCGGGGCAAGCCGGCAGCTGACGTACTGGGGCGGTGAGACGCGGGGCAAGCTGGCTGGCTGGAGTCCGGACGGCGAGGTGCTTGCCATCAGCACGGCGGCACAGCCGTACTCGTTCCGCTCGGTCGCGTACGCCATCAGTGCCGACGCCAGCGCGCCTGGCTCCCGGCAGCTGCCCTTCGGCCAGGTATCGGATGTGGCGGTCGAGCCGGCCGCCGCGGCGGTACTGACAGGGGGATATAACGACCCGGCCTGGCGCAAGCGATACCGCGGCGGGACTGCGGGCAGGCTCTGGCTGCGCACGACCGGCCCGGATGGAGCGGACGGCCGGTTCCGGCGGATGGTGGCCGACGTGGCCGGGCATTTCGCTAGCCCCATGCTCGTCGGCGGCAGGTTTGCCTTCCTGTCCGACCACGAGGGCACCGGCAACGTCTACTCGGTGGACCTTGACGGCAACGACCTGCGGCGCCACACCGACCACGACGGCGCCTATGCCCGCCAGGCCAGCACCGACGGCCAGCGCATCGTGTACATGTGCCGCGGCCAACTATGGCTGCTTGACAGCCTGGACGCGGCAGCGCCGCATCCGCTGGAGGTCGTGCTGGCGTCGGCGGCAGCGGGCCGCGCGCCGCGCTTGATCTCGGCCGACGATCACGTCGGCGGCCTGTCGTGCGATGAGGGCGGGCAGGCAAGCGCGGTCGAGGTGCGCGGCACGATTCACTGGCTCACGCACAGGGACGGACCCGCCCGCGCGCTGGCGGTCACGCCGGGCGTCCGGGCCCGGCTGCCGCAGGTGCTGGGCTCCGGCGGCCTGGTGGCCTGGGTCACCGACGCTGGCGGCGTACACGCGCTGGAGATCGGCGGCGAGAGCGATGGCCAGGTAGTTTCGCCGCGAAGGCTGGCGGCCGGCGCTATCGGCATGGCGTCGCAGCTGGCCGCGGCCCCGGACGGCAGCAAGGTGGCGGTTGCTGACAGGGACGGGATGCTGCGACTGGTGGACGTGGCCTCAGGTGCCGTGACCGAGCTGGCCCACTCGGACGACGGGGAGATCAGGGGCCTGTGCTGGTCGCCGGACTCCGCCTGGCTCGCCTGGTCGGAGCCACGGCTGCAGCCGCTTCGCCTGATCCGGGTGGCCAGCGTGGCGGACGGTCAGGTCCACGACGTGACCGAGGGCAGGTTCGTCGATACCGACCCGGCGTTCACGGCCGACGGCAAGTACCTGGCGTTCCTATCGAAGCGAAGTTTCGACCCGGTCTACGACGCGCACTTCTTCGACCTCTCGTTCCCGCTCGGGTCCCGGCCCTACCTGCTGCCGCTCGAAGCGGCGACGCCCTCGCCGTTTGCGCCCCAGACCGGCGGCCGGCGCATTGGCGAGGCCCCGGCAGCCCGGAAGGACCCAAGCACCTCCGAGCCCGGCGAGGACGCGGGGAGGCCACCCGCGGTCACCATCGACGTGGCGGGTATCGCCTCGCGGGTGGTGCCCGTGCCGGTCCCTGAGTCGCGGTACGCGGCGCTGCGCGCGGTCAAGGGCGGCCTTGCCTGGCTGCGCGAGCCCTTGGCCGGCAACCTCGGCCAGAGCGGCGCGCGGCTGACTGACGACGCGCCGCGGCCGGTGCTTGAGCGCTTCGACATTCACCGGCAGAAGGTCACGGTGCTGCAGGATGAAGCCGACTGGTTCGCCGCGAGCGGCGACGGCAGCCGGGTGGTTGTCAGCGATCACGGCAAGCTGACTCTGCTGCCCGCCGATCACAAGGCAGACCCCGACAACCCGGATGACCAGGTACGCGTGGATGGTTCGCGGGCCAGGTTCCTGGCCGACCCGGTCGAGCTGTGGCGGCACGCCTTCGACGAGGCCGGCCGGATTATGGCCCAGGGCTTCTGGGTGCAGGATATGGCGGGCGTGGACTGGGCCGCGACGCTGGCCGAGTACCGGCCGATCGTCGAGCAGGTAGCCAGCCCGAGCGACTTCGCGGACCTGCTATGGGAGACCTTTGGCGAGCTCGGTACCTCGCATGCCTACGTGACCGCCGCTCGCGGCGGCAACGGCAACGGCAACACGCCGCTCGGGCAGCTCGGAGCTGACCTGGAGCGCGGCGCGGACGGCAGCTGGCGGATCGCCAGGGTTGTGCCTGGCGAGTCGTCTGACCCGCTGGCACGCTCACCGCTGTCGGGGCCGGGCGCGCGGCTGCACGCGGGCGACCGGCTCGTCGCGATCGATGGTCAGCAGGTAGGCCCGGCCGGGCCTGGCCCGCTGCTGGTGGGTACCGTGGGCAAGCCGGTCGAGCTCACGGTGGCAGCGGGCACCGGCGACGAGCGGCGCCGGGTCGTGGTGACGCCGCTCGGCAGCGAGTACCGGCTGCGTTACCAGGACTGGGTGGCCGGGAGGCGAGCCGAGGTTCGCGAGCGCAGCGGCGGGCGGCTCGGTTACCTGCATGTGCCGGACATGGTCAGCGGCGGCTGGGCCGACTTCCACCGGGACCTGCGCAGCGAGATGCGCCGGGACGGTCTCATCCTGGACGTGCGCGGCAACCGCGGCGGGCACACCTCGGAGCTCGTGCTCGAGAAGCTGGCCCGGCAGATCATCGGCTGGGATCTGGCGAGGGGAATGCAGCCGTCGAGCTACCCGACGGATGCCCCGCGCGGGCCCATCGTGGCCCTGAGCGATGAATTCGCCGGGTCGGACGGTGACATCATCACGGCCGCGATCAAGCTCAGGAATATCGGTCCAGTCGTGGGCGCCCGCACCTGGGGCGGCGTCATCGGCATCGATGACGGCGACGAGCTGGTCGACGGAACCGTGATGACCATCCCGAAGTACTCGTTCTGGTTCGGCGGCCTCGGCTGGGGCGTGGAGAACTACGGCGTCGACCCGGATGTCGAGGTGCTCATCTCGCCCGACGACTGGGCCGCCGGCCGGGACACGCAGCTGGAAACGGCAGTGTCGATGGCGCTGGCAGCACTGCAGGAGCGGCCGTCGGCCAGCCCGCCGGACCGGTCCGCGCGGCCGTCCCGTGCCCGCCCGGCATTGCCGCCACGGTCGGGGCACTAGTCCGCACACTCGGCCGCAGGGAACGGTGTGCTGGCCCTGGCTGCCCGGCCGGCGGCGGCTGCGGTCAGATCGGTGCCGTGTAGTTGCTGAGCCAGTGCACCTTGAGCCAGATGATCGCGCTGGCCCACGCTCCGGTGACCTCCAGCACCCCGACCGTGATAAGCATCAGGCCACCGATCCCGGTGATCAGTCGGGCGTGCCGCCGGGCGAAGCCGAAGACGCTCACTCCGCGCTGGAAGGCGAACGCCATGATCAGGAACGGGATGCCGATCCCGAGGCCGTACACGAACGCCAGCAAGCCGCCGCGCAGTGCTGTGCCGCTGTTCTCGCCGAGCAGCAAGACCGCGGTCAGCGTGGGCCCGATGCATGGCGTCCAGCTCAGGCCGAAGAGCACGCCGAGCAGCGGCGCCCCGGCCAGCCCGGCACGGGGCCGGAAGGACGGCCGGAAGATCCGCCCGGCGATCCAGAACCGTTCGAACACGCCCATGAACATCAGCCCGAGCAGGATGATGAAGGCACCGAGGATCTGCGACAGCCCGGCGGCGTGACTGGCGAGCGAGTCTCCGATGCTGCTGACCGTTATGCCCTCGAGGGCAAACAGCGCGGAGAAGCCGAGGACGAACAGCAGCGTGCCGAGCATGACTCGGCTGCGTGGCTGCACGGCGGGCGGGGCGATGGTGATCGTTGCCGTCCCGCCCGCCGCGGCGGCCCCGGCTTCTGAGGCTCCAGGTTCGGTCACGGCGGCAGCGGCTGGCGCGCTCACCGCCGACCCGGACATGCCAGTCACGTAGGACAGGTAGCCGGGCACGAGCGGCAGGCAGCACGGGGACAGGAATGTGACTGCGCCGGCTGCGGCCGCAACAGGGATGGCGAGCAGCACGGGCCCGGCGAGCACCAGATGCTCGACTCCGCCGCTCATGCGATGCCTCCCTCTGCCCGTGGTCGCGGCTCTTAACCTACAGGGCCGGGCAGGCTATCGGGCCGGTGCGGTCGGTGTGCCACCGGGGGCAGAGGGCTCAGCCGGGTACCGTGATCAGCTCGGCCGCGGCAGCCAGGGCCGCCTCGGCTGACTCGGGCCGAGCCGCCAGCAGCGGCAGCCGCACCGCCTCGCTCGGAATATCGCCGAGCCGACGCAGCACGGCCTTGATGACCACGGGGTTTGGCTCGGAGAACAACGCCTGCGCCAGCATTGCCAGCCGATGTCCGAGCGGGCGGGCCGTGGCGACATCGCTGGCCCGCCATGCGCCGACTAGCTCGGCGAACTGGGCCGTGCAGACGTGCGCCGAGGCCATGATCGCGCCGTCCGCGCCCAGTGCCAGCAGTGCGGGCGCGTACGGGTCATCCCCGGCGAGCACGGCGAAGCCGGGCGGCGCGCCCGCCATCATGGCCACGGTCTCTGAGTCGATGCCGCCGACCGCGTGCTTGACCCCGGCTATGCCCGGCAATGCGGCCAGGTGCCGCATGGCCTGCCAGCCGAGCTGCTGACCAGTGCGGTAGGGGATGTTGTAGATAACCAGCGGAACGGGGCTGGCCTGCGCCAGCACCCGGAAGTGCGCGAGCACTCCCTCCTGGCCTGGACGGTTGTAATAGGGCACCACGACCAGCGCCGCGCGGATATCGGGCCAGGCGGCGAGGTCGCTGAGCGCTCGTGCGGACTGCCTGGTGTCGTTAGAGCCAGCTCCGGCGACAAGTGGCACCGACCGCTCTCGGCACACTCGGGCGCACACGTCCAGGACCGCGGCGCGCTCGGCCGCGGTCAGGGTCGGGGCCTCGCCGGTGGTGCCAAGCGCCACAATCCCTGTGGCCCCGGCGTCCAGTACCCGGTGCGCCAGCCCCTCCAGGGTTCGCGTATCTAGCTCGAAGTCGCTAGTGAAGGGCGTGATGAGCGGGACGAAGAGTCCGCTCAGCGGCTCGACCGAAGTGCTGGTCGCTGCTGATGTCCTCATGACAATGATCATGGCTAAGCACCGCTGTCCAGGTCCAGTTCACCTTTCTGCTTATACACATAAGCTGAGCTAATGCTTGACGTGCGCAGGCTGCGCCTGCTACGAGAGCTGGCTCGGGCCGGCACCATCGCCGCTGTTGCGAGGGCCTTCTCATATACGCCGTCCGCGGTATCCCAGCAGCTCAGCGCGCTGGAACGGGAGGCAGGAGTGCCGTTGATCCGGCATGTCGGCCGCCGGGTCGCGCTGACTCCGGCCGGCGCCGACCTGGCCGCGAGGACCGAAGGCGTGCTGGCCCTGCTGGAAGAGGCGGCGGCCGCGCTGGCCTCATGCAGGTCGGAACTCGCCGGAGAACTGAGGATCGGAGCGTTCCCGACGGCGGTCCGATCGCTGCTTCCGGCCGCGCTGGTGATGCTCGGCCGCGACCACCCGCGACTGGAGCTGCAGGTGACCGAGCTCGACCCGGCGGCCGTGCCGGATGCGCTGCGAACGGGCGCGCTGGACATCGCGCTCGTGCACGAGTACGACTACGTGCCGACGGCGCCGGACCCTGCGCTCGACACCGAGCCGCTGCTGGCGGAGACGATCTTCCTCGCCTCGGCCGATGGCCTGGCCGGCGGCAGTGGAGATCCGATTCGGCGGTGCGCCGCGGTGCCCTGGATTGCCGCCAGCCCTGAGACGCTCTGTCATCTGATGACGGTGCGGCTTTGCCAGGCTGCCGGGTTCAGCCCCAGGATCCGCCACCAAGCGGACGACTTCGCCACCGTCCTCGCCCTGGTGGCCGCGGGCCAGGGCGTGGCGCTGGTACCCGAGCTGGCGCTGGCGGACCGGCCACCCGAAGTGGTGCTGACCGCGCTGGCGGCCCGCCGGCGCACGCTCATCGCCTGCCGCAGCGGCGCGGCCAGCCATCCGGCGATAGCCGCCTGCGCGGCCGCGATCCGGGTGGCTACCTACTCCTATCGCGGCCCGGACGGCCGGAGCCCGGCTAGCTAGTAGGCCCCTGACCCGTGCAGGACGGCGGAGCCGGTCTTCAGCAGGATGTGCAGGTCGAGACCGAAGGACCAGTTCTCCACATATCGAACGTCGAGCCTGACAGCCTCGTCCCAGGACAGGTCGGAACGGCCATTTACCTGCCACAGCCCGGTGATGCCTGGCTTGACGGCTAGCCTGCGCCGCATGTGCGTCCCGTAGCGCTCGGTTTCGTTCGGCAGTGCGGGCCTCGGCCCTACTAAGGACATGTCTCCGCGAACCACGTTGAGTAGCTGCGGAAGCTCGTCAAGAGACCAGCGCCGCAAGATAGCTCCGGTCCTTGTTATCCGCGGGTCGCGGCGAATCTTGAACAGCGCTCCGTCAGCCTCGTTGCTGGTCGCAAGCAGTGCCTTTAGCTGCTCCGCGTCCACGACCATGGTCCGGAACTTGTAGAGCGTGAATGTGCGCCCTCCTTTGCCCACCCTGGTTTGCCGGAAGAGGGCTGGACCTGAGTCCGTGCACCGGATGGCCAGGGCTACGGCCACCAGCAACGGCGCGAGAGCAACGAGCACCAGGCTGGCCAGCATTCTGTCGATGAGCCCCTTGATGATCTGCTTGCCGCCCGAGAGCTCGGCGTGATCCACGTGCAGCAGTGGCACGCCCGCGACCGGCCTGATTGTGGTGCGCGGCCCGGCGACATCGAGCAGGGCCGGCGCGACACACAGATCGGTCCTGGTCTTCTCCAGCTCCCAGGCCAGTTCGCGCAGCCGGGTTCCGTCGATCTCGGGGCAGGTCAGCACGGCAACCGTGTCGGCGCCGAACCGGCCGACCGCCGATGCGACATCGTCTAGATCGCCTGCGACTGGTATCCCTTTGACCTCGGCCGGTCCGCACGCGTCGGCGACACACGCGGCGACGACAGCCAGTCCGTGCGCGGATTCCCGGCGCAGCGTGGTCACTAGCTCGGCGACTGCTGCCCCATGCCCGACCGCGATCACCCGCCGGATACACGCACCCCGGCCGCGCCGTCTGTGCAGATTCTTGCGGAGGAGAAACCTGGCTGTCAGGTCCAGCATGACCATGACCGGAAGAGCAACGAACATATAGCCGCGGGCGAAATTCAGCTTGGCGGCGTAAGAGATAATCGCGAGTGCGGCCGCGAGACTCAGTGCCGCGTTCACGACTCGGCGGAACTCTTCCGAGCCCAGTCCGATGAATCGCGAATCATAACCGCCGGTCAACGCTAGCGACATCCCCCACAATACCGGGAGACCGCAGGTAAAGATGACGTACGGCAGTGGAAGGTATCCATGGCCTGCGAATCGCAGGCGAATTGCCAATGCTCCGGCTATGAGGGCGCAGATCCAATCGCCGACGGCCTGCCGGAATACGTATGAATTTGTCCATGCGGGGATGGTCTGGGGAGTTGGGTGGGCTTGCGTGATGTGGCGGTCAGTGGCGACGGTGCCCCCGGTCGCGTGCATGCAGTCTCCTTTAGCGCGGCTGCTCCACCTTTAGTGGCGGCGAAAGACTAACAACTTCGAGGACCGCATTCTCTAAGGTCGGCCTGTTCAGATCCGGGCCGAACCCGGCGAGATACCATCGAATATCTAGACGACTGACTGCGCTCAGTCGTCTAGAGCGCATCACGCAAATACCGTGCAGACTTGAAGTTGTAGAGCCATTGCTGCGCTGGCCAGCTCCACTTGTCTAGATATTAGTTCTGCATGCCGTCGAGATGCGCCGCCCTCGGTGGCTCGCTAAATTAAGGAGGCGGTAAACATCTAGATATTCAATTGACTCGGAAGAGAACAGATATCGCAATAGCAGCTAGAGTCCGCGATCGCAGCGATCGGGCTCAGTCGGTCGCATCGTCGGCCGCGGGGCTCGGTGTGCCGTCGCTCAGGGCGTCGGCCGCGGTTTCGGCCAGTGCCCTGTCGGCTGGCGGCACCGCCGGGCTTTCGCCGAGCAGTCGATCGACGGTCTCAAGTAGTGACCGGACGTTGACTGGCTTGGTCAGGTACGCGGCCACGCCTTGACCGGCGAGTTCGCCTGCTAGCGGGCGCGATGCCGCCGCAGTCAGGATCGCAACCGGGATGTCGGCTACAGCGGGGTCGGCGTGCAGCTGCGATAGCATCTCCTCGCCCGGCAGGTCAGGCAGGAGAACGTCGAGCAGGATCAGGTCCGGATGATGCTGGCGCGCCAGGTCGAGAGCGACCCCGGCGAGCATGGCCGGAATGAGGGTGACTGAGGGCCGGAATCGGAGAATCTGCTCCACCAGGCGCAGGTTCTCGACCATGTCCTCGACGTACAGGATCGTCTTTCGAGTGCTGTACTCCCGTGTGGTGACGATTGCCGTGTCCTGGATGGCGAGCTGGGACACGGCAACGGGCTCCGTTGTCGGCAGTTCGACCCAGAAGACGCTGCCGGCGCCTGGAGTGCTGGTGACGCCCGCAGTCCCGCCCATCGCATCGATGAGATCGCGGGACAGCGCAAGCCCAAGCCCGGTTCCGCCGACTCCCAGCTGTCCAGCGTCAAGTCGCTCAAAGGGCCGGAAAAGCTTGTCGATGTCGTGGCGGGCGATGCCGCGGCCGGTATCGAAAACGTTAACGCGCAGCCTGTCGCCGTCACGCGGCTCGACCGTGACGGTGACCTTGCCGGCCGGATGATTGAACTTGACCGCGTTGGACAGCAGGTTGAGCAGCACCTGTCGCAGTCGCGGCCCGTCGGCGTAGACGTACTGGGTGGCGGTAACCTCGGGCGCCGGATCTAGGAACACGCCGCGAGACAAGGCGAGCGGGCGGATGTCATCGATCGCGTCCGCGATGATCAGGCGGACGGGTACGGCTTCCATCGACATCGACAGCGTGCTGGCCCCGATACGCGAGACATCGCGACTCTCGTCCAGGATCTGCCCGAGACGACGGGCCGCTGCAAGCACCATGGCGATCCACTCGCGCTGCTCGGCAGTTGCGCTGCCGAGGTCAAGTAGCTCGCCGAAGCCGACAATCGTGTTGAGCGGAGTTCGCAGCTCATGCCCAAGGCGCTCGACGAAGTCGCTCGTCGGGACATCACCGGTCGAGGCCGGCGCATCGGCATCGGCCTCCATCTGGCGCAGGCGTTGTTCCAGGTCGGCTTGCTGCATCTGATTCAGGCGCACGTACTCGGTGACGTCTCGCAACTGGTGCACGATGCCGGTGAGCTGACCGTCGGGCCCGATTACCGGGGTGTTCACCGCGCTCCGGTAGCGCACCTCGAAGCCACCGCCTTGCGACCGCATGAGCTGACCCGGATAGCTTTCCACCGGCATGACGTCAGCCGTCTTGTCGCGACGTACTCGATCGAGGGACGCGTGCAATTCGGCGGCCGCGTTATGGCCGTTGCGGCCGATGCCCGCCGGAAATGCCTCGAGAACGCTCCGGCCGACGAAGTCAGTCCGCACCGACCGGGTATCTCGCAGGTAGGCATCGCTCGCGGCGGTGATGACGAGATCTGGCCCCAGCACCAGGTATGAGCCCGCCACCGACTCGAACATCGCGCGAAAGTCCAGTGCCGGATCCACCGGCCCGCGGTCGGCCGGGTCCGTGCTCACGGCGTCGCTTGTGCCCTGGGCTGGCGCTGACTCCCTTCGGTCTGGCACCTCGACGGACCGGCTCTGCGACGTCTTTCCAGTCAGATGTGCGGCCAGCACGTCGCAGAACTCCGTCGCGTCATAAGGCTTGCTGAGGACCGCGGCGTAGCCCGCGGCCAGCGCAGCGGCGCGCCACTGGTCCCCTGCGCCGGTCATGGCGATAATCGTGGCTGGCGGCCCTGGCAGCAGGCGAAGTTCCTCAGCCAGCACGTAGCCGCCGCCGTCGGGCAGGTTCATGTCCAGCAGAACGGCGTCAACGGGACCGGCCGCGAGGACGGCACGGGCCTGCGCCAGGTCGACTGCCTCCAGCAGGCGCACGTCGCGCAGCGACGGGTCCGCGGACCTGGCTAGGAGTGCATGCACCAGTTTCCGGTTGAGCTCGTCTGCGACGAGCAAGACAGTGTTGACAGACAATGTTGCCTCTCCTGCAAATCGCGGCTAATCGCTTACTGCTAATTTTCCCGAAGGATTGACGAAAGCGCGAGACTAGTTATCTAGATGGCCTGCTGACCGGGAACTAATGCGATATCTCGGATGTTGAAGGCGGCCCGAGATTGCCGCGTTTCGCTCATCAGCGGTCATCGATGCTCCATGTCGACGGAGCTTATTACGCCGTGATGCAGCAGCGAACTAGGGGGTCGGGTTAAGCGTCACAGACGTTTGCGAGTTGAACGGAAATGCAGCCGGCCAGGCGCGTCGCCGCATTCCCCACAACTCAGAGATGCGGGCTTACCGGTCTACGCTGAGCGGGACGCGAAATGCGTGCTCGTCCGGGGCGGAAGGTCAGGGCAGTTGCCATTTCTGGTTTCGACCGCCGTTACAGGCGTAGATCTGCACCTGAGTGCCAGCAGAGGTGTTGAACCTCGGATCGTCCAGGCATTTGCCTGATGCCGGGTTCACGAGGCTACCATTGCGTGCCTGCCACAGCTGGTTGGTGCCGCCTGTGCAGGCCCACAGCTCGACGGGGGTTCTGTTCGCTGACTTGTACCGGTAAATGTCGAGGCATTTGCCGTTGATGCGGATAGTGCGGTCGGTCCAGATGGCCCATGTTTGCTGGGCGCTGCCGTCGCAGCCCCACATCACTATCTTCGTGCCGTTCGCGCTGGAGTTACCGCTGTCGTCGACGCAAGCCGTCTTACGGTAGCCGGAGAGGATTGGACCAGCGAGAGTTCCTGGCGGCTCCGGTGTCACTGTAACGGGCGCGCTGGCACCCGAGTTACCCGCGGTGGTGTGCGCTACGACGGTGATGCGGTAGGTCACGTCATCGGTAAGGCCGGCAATGGTGCAGCCGGTCGCCCGGCTGGTCATGCAGGCGCGGCCGCCAGGTGACACCGAGGCGGTGTAGCCGGTCAGCGTGCCGCCGTCCAGGCTTGCCGGGGCCAACCAGGAAACGGCAGCCGTGGTGTCGCCAGGCTTGACCGCGACGTCTTCGGGCGCTTGCGGCCCGGCAAGCACAGGCACGTCACTCTGGGTTGTGCTGCCGTTGCCCAGATCGCCCTGGTTGTTGTCGCCCCAGCAATAGGCAGCATCGGCGCTATCCTGCGCACACACGTGGTAGGCACCCGCGGTGATCTGGGTCAGGGCCTTGCCGGCGAGTACTCTGCTGACATCGACGGCCACCGGGACGTTGGAGCTCACGGTGCTCCCGTCGCCAAGTTCGCCGTAAGTGTTGTCGCCCCAGCAAAACGATGCGCCCCTCGTGTCGAGCGCACACGTGGCGCCGTAACCCGCCGAGACTTGCGTCAGGGTCTGGCCGGCCAGCACGCCACTAGTGTCTACCGGGACAGGCACGTTGGAGCTCGCCTGGTTGTCGCCAAGCGCGGCGGTGCCCCAGCAGTAGGCCGCTCCCGCGGTATCGAGCGCGCACTCATACCACCACCCGGCCGAGATCTCGGCAAGGGTCTTGTCCGCCAGCGCGCCGTGGGTATCCACAGCCACAGGGACGCTCGAGAAATCATCGGTGTCTCCGCCGCTACCGTCGCCAAGCTCCAGGAAGGAGTTGTCACCCCAGCAGAAGGCGACGCCTGCGCTGTCGAGTCCGCAGGTGTCCTCGAAGCCCGCGCTGATCTGGGTAAGCCTCTTCCCCGCCAAATCCCCGCTAGTCTCTACCGCTACCGGCACGCTGGAACTGTTCGTGCTGCCGTCGCCGAGTTCGCCGAAGTCGTTGTCGCCCCAGCAGAAGGCCGTGCCGAGGCTGTCCAGGACACATCCGCCATCGCTGCCGGCTGCTATCTGGGTCAGGGTCTTGCCAGCCAGAGCGCCGCTGGAGTCGACGCGTACCGGAACGTCGGAGTAGCCGCTGGAGTTATCGCCGTCGCCCAGCGCCCCATCGGAGTTGGCGCCCCAGCAGTAGGCCGCCCCGGTACTGTCGAGCGCGCACGTATCCAGGCCGCCGCCACCGCCAGCGCTAATCTGAGTAAGAGTCTTGCCGGCCAGTACGCCACTGGTGTCGACGGCCACCGGGACCGCGGAGTCGGTGGTGCTGCCATCGCCGAGTTGACCGTAGTCATTTTCTCCCCAGCAGTAGGCTCGGCCGCTGTCGATAACGCACGTGTGGGCGTTTCCCGCCGCGATCGAGGGGGTCAATTTGTGTTCCGCCACTGCAGAGTGATGCGGGGTTATGGGCGAGCCGAGGGCAGCGGTTACCGAGATGAGCACCGCGGGGACGACCTGCCACCGCAGAGCCGTCGGCCGCACCGTCATTATCCCGCCTGACATGACTGCCTTCCCTTCCTCGCGCAGCGACTAACCGGCTGGGCGCAGTTGTCGTTACTGATTGACTACCTGACCTGATACTTCAGTAATGGAACGGCTTAATCGCGCATGAGTGCTGCCGCGCCTGCGCCGTGCCCGCAGGTTAGCTCGCCCGCGGTACTAGGGCGGCCTCCGGTGTCGATTATGGCCGCTGGCGGAGATGATGTAACAAGCGACCTTACTACTGTTAGTAAAGAGCGAGCCACGAATAGCCAGAAGCTGGACGACTAGACTTTGCGAGGTGCAGGGCGACTGGCATCGAATTGCAGACCGGTCGGATGGCCCGGGCCGATGGACCTGGCGAAGAGAATGCATCGTGCCCTGGGATTAGCGCCCCGAGTTACGGATAGTGGTGGGACAAGAGGCAAATCCGATGGCCGTGAGGAGACGCAATGGCCGCGAGAATACCGCCCGAAGCGTCTGCGACACCTGGCAGCGGTGATGCGCCGGGCTCGCGCTCCCGGCTGCTTGATGGCATCCCGCACCCGCGCCCGCGGCGCGGCGGCTCGGCATCGGACGACGGCGGTCGCCACCATGGCCGCCAGCGGCGTCCTTCTTCGCGCTCGACGGGCCGCAGACCCGACATGGGCGCCGTAGCAAGGAAGGCCGTGGTCACGTACTTGCGTGAGGCATCAATGGGCACGCTGGACCAGGACGCCACGAGTCCCGCGCCGGCCGCCACGCCGCCCGAACCTGCTATCGCAGGTGTTGCGGTGGCGCAAGACGCTGGGCCGCAAGGCGCCGACGCGGCCGCGAGGGGCGAGAGCGCCGAGTCGGCAGCGTGGCGGGCGGCGGCGGCGGGAGTTGCCACGCTCGACCGGATTGAGGCAGCGGCCGCCAAGGTAGAAGCAGATATCGCCGCCGCCCTTCGGGCGCAGGAAGTATTGCGTGACGGGGCCGGGGAGGCAGCCGAGGCCGCGGTCCGCTCGGCGCAGTCATCGTGGGTAGCGGCCGGCCAAGCGGTCGAGGCGGAAACCCGCGCGAAGATGTGGCTGCGTCGGGTCGAGCACTGGGTGACCGTGACGATTGTCCTTCTCATAATCACGATCGTCATCCTCGTTCTGACCGCGGGGCCGCT
Organism: uncultured Actinomycetota bacterium; assembly: GCA_963719765.1. Lineage (GTDB taxonomy): Bacteria > Actinomycetota > Actinomycetes > Streptosporangiales > Streptosporangiaceae > JAJYUU01. The sequence continues at coordinate 1,373,792 of CAVRCW010000003.1, read as the reverse complement.
TCGTTGAAGCCATTCAACTCCATCCTCCTAGAGAGCTAGAGCACTAGCCCGGAAGGGTCATTGAAGATTGATTCTACATGCCCGCCCGCTGGGTATAGCTGCTAAGCGTGGCATCGGGCAGCGGCATTTTCTCAGGTCTCGGCGGAAAGGAAATCCGAATGACAGACCGCCCCATCCTCCTGGTAGAGGATAACCCTGACGACGAAGATCTAACGCTCCGTTCGCTGAAAAAACACAACATCCTGAATCAGGTCACCGTGGCACACGATGGCATGGAGGCCCTGGAACACCTCTTCCCCGATGGTGGCCAGGTCTGGATCCCAGGCCTCATATTGCTTGACCTGAAACTTCCCAAGGTTGACGGGCTGGAAGTGCTGCGGCGGATAAGGGCGGACGAGCGGACCAAAGTCGTCCCCGTTGTCGTGCTCACCAGTTCTAAGGAGCAGGAGGACGTTCTCGCCAGCTACAACCTCGGCGCCAACGCCTACGTCCGGAAACCGGTGAGGTTCTCCGAGTTCGCTGAGGCGGTCCGCACTCTGGGCCTGTTCTGGCTGCTCCTGAATGAGACCGCAGCCTCCGGCGGGTAGTAACGCTCAGGACGCTGGTCTGGATGAGGTTTCCGTCGCCGCCTGTTGACGCGCGGCCTCGATCTGCTGGCGGGTCCTGCTCATCGCCTGCTCTGCGGCGGCCAGCTGGCCAAGACTTGCGAGCCGCTGCGCCTGGCCAAGCTGGCCTTCAAGCTGTGCGAGCTGCGCCCGGTGCTCGGCTGCGGCGAGAGCCTGCTGGACGGCGGCCGGCAGGCGGGCAGGCCGGTCCTTGAGGATGTAATCCGTTGCCCCTTGTTTCATAAGTTCAACCGCCGCTTCGTCTCCGAGCACCCCGGACCAGAAGATGAACGGTACGTTCGGGCACTGCGCCTGCGCGATCTCGAGGGCGCTTGCGCCCGAAAATCCTGGCAGCGAGAAATCGGAAATGATCACATCTGGCCGGAAGGCGGCCAGTTGCGCTAGGAAAGTCGGCCTGGCATCCACTACGGAGGCTACGTAGCGAAGGCCCGAACTGGTCAGCAGACGCTGCGCAAGCTCAGCATCCGCGGGCTCATCCTCGAGAATGAGAATGCGTATCCTGTGGCCGGGTGAGTCCTCCAGTCCGCCAGCAGCAATGCTGGCCGAGCGGGGATGAGTGGTTGTGTCTGGTTCACCGGATTCCGGCACGCTGTGCAGCTGATCGGCGCCCATGAATGTCCCCTTCTGAACACTGTCTCGTAAGCGGTACCGGCGTTGAAAAAAAGAACACTAAGCTAGTCGTCTAGGTAATTAGAAATGCAGTGACAGCATAAAGGAGGTGTTGGCGCCAGACCGCTTCGATTCCACAGCGAGACCCTATTACGCATTAAGCTGAAGGTGAGCACTGGGTACCAAGTTCTAGTCGTCTTGGTCGGCAGTAAGTCGGGCCGCATAGGCGGCCATCTGGGCGCGAGTGTGCATTCCGAGTTTAGCCAGGATGGAGGACACGTAGTTCTTGGCAGTCTTTTCCGCCAGGAACATGCGCTCGGCGATCTCCCGATTGGTAAGGCCCTCGGCGACCAGGTCAAGGACACGCCGCTCCTGATCGGAGAGCGCCGAGAGTCGGTCGACGCTGACCGTTCGCTCGCGCAGTCGCGCCATCACTCGCTGAGCTGCATGCGCGTCGAGCGTTGACCTCCCGGCGGCCACGTCGCGCACGGCGCTGACCAGGTCAGGCCCGCAGGTCTGCTTGAGAACGTAACCAGCTGCACCGGCCATGATGGCGCCGAGAAGTGCCTGGTCATCGCCGTATGACGTGAGCATCAGGCAGGCGGTCTCTGGATATGACGAACGGATGTCACGGCAGACTGAGACGCCGTCGCCATCGGGCAGCCTGACGTCTAGCACGGCCACCCGCGGGAGCAGGATCGGGATCCTGCACAACGCCGACTCCGCGGTGCCGGCTTCGCCTACAACCTCGATGTCGGGCTCCGCGATCAATAGATTCCGCAATCCCCGCCTGACGATCTCGTGGTCGTCGAGTAGGAACACGCTGATCTTCTGGCTAGCACCTGGCTGGCTTGCGTCGATTTCTTTCATCTTGCCTCCTTGGTGAATGCCTGCATTCGTACCTGTCGGGCAGTCCAAAGGGCCTCTTCAGTTGTTCGTGCTAAATTAGCACTACGTAGTTAGCCAGCCCCGCATGGGTAGTTAGTTGGTCGGGTGTTGCCAGAGCGGGCCCGACCGCATTGCCGCCAGGCAAATTCGAGGCACTGTGCCTGTCGACAGCCCTAGGAGTTGGAGAAATCATGGTTGCCAGGCGTGTACTTGTCGTGGATGACTCCGATGAGATATTGGTACTCATCCAGCGCGTGCTCTGCGCTGGCGGATATGTAGTTGATGTAGCATCGACGCTTGCGGAAGCGCGGGCATTGCATCCGCGCGAGTACGATGCGGTGCTTGTAGATGAGCACCTTGGCTCGGAGCGAGGCACCGACCTAGTTGAAGGGCTCCGGTCGGCTGATCCCGATCTGGCCAGCCGTTGCCTGGTGATCACTGGCGGGTCGCTGGACGGACTTCCCCGCGGAGTCGCGAGCCTCGCGAAGCCGTTCCTGGCGGCTGAGCTGCTCGAGGCAGTAAGGGCGTTGCCGAGCCCGGCTCCCCAGGTGGCCACCACCCGGCAGCATGAGGCCCTTCGCGATCTGGCGGTGCGGCGGCCGGCGGTCGGCCCGGCCAGGCGTCCCGCCGCCAACGGGCAGCTGCTGGCCACTTTCCGGCGTCGCCGCGCAAATGACTGGCGGGAACTGGCCAACTTCCTGCATGACGGCCCCATCCAGGAGCTCACGGCTGCCGTTCTCGACCTGCATCTGGTCCGCGGCTGCGAACCTCCCTGGCCGGATTCGCAGGTCGAGGCGATCCGGGAGCGGATAGCTGGAGCTGCGAGCTCACTGCGCTGGCTCGTTGATGGACCTTGGCCTTGGCTTCCGCACGAACGCGGAGTGGTCAATGCCCTGGAGCGGCGGACCGCTTGGCTGCTGGCGGCACCTGCGACGGTCCGCGCTGATATGCCGTCGGTAGCCCTTGACGTGGCCGAGGTACTGAAGATCGCTGACGTCGTGGAGCTTTTGCTTATCGAGATGGCCCTGGCCGACGGATTTGCGCGTGCCGACATCGCGGTGCGGACCGGAGAGCATCTCATCCAGACCGAGCTGAGCATCGCGCCTGCGGAAGACGACCAGATACTTGGCGACACGGTGACGGCCCGTCTGGCAGTCGCGGAGCTATCCGACTCGCTACAGCTCAGCGCGTACAGCGAGCTCGGTGATAATCGATGGTTTGTCGGGTTTGACCTGCCGAGGTGACCCTATGAAACGAGTTGCGGACGACAAATTCGTCGCGCTGCTGGAAGCCGCGCCTGACGCTATGATCTGCGTGCGGGCCGACGGGCGTATTGCGCTGGTCAACGCGCAGGTCGAGAAGCTGTTCGGGTACCGAAGGGAAGACCTCGTCGGCTATCCAATCGAGGTACTGGTCCCGGAGGCGGCGCGGGGTGTACATCCGCAGCACCGGGCCGGGTACGCCGCCGATCCGCGGCCGCGGCCGATGGGAGCAGGCATGGAGCTTGCCGGACGGCGCAGGGACGGCAGTGAGTTCCCGGCCGAGATTTCCCTCTCGGCGATCAGCACTGACGAGGGCATACTCATCACGGCGGCGGTGCGGGATGTCACTGACAGGCTCAGGGACCAGGCTGAGCGTGAACGGCTCAAGACCGAGGCATTCCGGGAGCGGATGGAACTCAAGCTGCAGCAAGCGCAGCGGCTGGAAAGCCTGGGCCAGCTGGCCGGCGGCGTTGCCCATGATTTCAATAACCTCCTTGGTGTCATCACGAACTACTCGGCCTTCGTCCATGAGGAAGTAATCAAGGCTCCGGCGGAGATTCGGTGGCAGGACGTGCGCAACGACATTGAGCAGGTCGAGAGGGCTGCTGAGCGAGCTGCCGGCTTGACCCGGCAGCTGCTGGCTTTCGCTCGCCGCGAGGTGCTGCAGCCGCGCGTGTTCAACGTCAACGACCTGATCGTCGATCTGAGGCAGTTGCTCGTTCGCACCCTTGGCGAGCACGTGGAGCTAGTCACGACGCTGGAGGATGACGTCCGTGGCGTATACGCGGACCGCGGCCAGATCGAGCAGGTGCTAGTGAACCTCGCTGTCAATGCGAGAGATGCCATGCCGACCGGCGGGACGCTCGCTATCGAGACGGCGAACACGGATGTGGATGAGATAGCCGCTGCTAGCCATGTCGGTCTCGCGGCGGGAGGGTACGTGTGCATTAAGGTCTGCGATACCGGAACGGGTATGTCGAAAGAGGTCATTGATCGGGTATTTGAGCCCTTCTTCACTACCAAGCCTAAGGGTCAGGGGACAGGCCTGGGGCTAGCGACTGCGCACGGGATCGTCCACCAAGCCGGCGGAAATCTGCGGGTCTACTCCGAGCCGGGACTTGGCACAACGGTGACTGTCCTCCTGCCAATCACGGCCTGCCCGGTCCGGTCAGCCGAGTCGCGGCAGCCTGACCACGGCGGTGGCGAGGGCCAGGTGGTGCTGGTCGTCGAGGACGAGGCGCCGATGCGGGAGGTGACACGTCGACTGCTGGCCCGTAACGGCTACGAGGTGCTGGCGGTCGCCAGCGGGGGCGACGCGGTCGACTTGGTTGCGGGTCACGAGGGGCGCATTGACTTGATGGTTACCGACGTCGTGATGCCGCACATGCTGGGCAAAGAAGTCGCGGAGCGAATCCGGGCCCTGCGGCCCAGCATCAGCGTGCTCTTCATGTCCGGTTATACCCAGGGCCTTCTGGGGCCGCAAGGTGTTCTCGAGCCCGGCGTCAACCTCATCGAGAAACCTTTCTCTGAGGCCGCTTTGATGCGCAAGCTGCGCGAGATCCAGTCCGATCAGCACGGAGCGTCCGGACAGCATGGTGCACAGGGCGCCTGACTCGTGTGAGTGGGCTGGTCAGGGGGAGGGGATGGTCCGGCCGGTGGCGTCCCAGATGTTGCCGGTCCAGGTGGTGGTCTTGGCGTTGAAGTCGGCGACGGGCCCGTACTGGCCGCCCTGGGGGTAGTACAGGTTGCTGATGCGGTTGTTGGTAATGGTGATGTGGCTGGTGGTAGGGCCGCCGTTGTTCTGCCCGGCATAGATGGTGTAGCCGCCGCCGGCCAGCAGGTTATCGGTGACCAGACGGTTGGACTGCACGCCGAAGTCCTCGAACAGGCCGACGGCGGTCGTCTGGTTGTACTGGTCGAAGATGGTGTTGTGCTCGATGGTGAGCAGGCCGGTGACGCCGCCGTCGGAGTTGGTGCCGTCGATGTGGTCGCCGGAGACGTATCCCATCTCGTGGATGTAGTTGCCCTCGATGAGCCCGGACTCGATCTGCACGCCGGCGCTGACATCGTAGATGTTGTTATCCAGCACTCGCAGGCCGCGGGAGTCGTTGTACATGTCCTTGAGCCCGGCCAGCAGCCGGCCAGCGCCGGCGTTGAGGCCGCTGATGGTGTTGTCCTCGACGGTGACGCCGCTGGTGTGGCGGACGCTAATGCCGAAGGAGGTAGCGCCGCTGGTGACGATGCGGTCGTCCTTGACGGTGACGTTGCTGGCGGCGATGTCGAGGTTGTAGCGGATGTATAGGCCGCTGATGGTGGCGCCGCTACCGTCGACCTGGACCCAGCCGCCGGGGTCGAAGTACCAGCCAGGGCCGGACGATACGTCACCTGGTCCGGTTCCGACCGTCTTAAGCGCCGTGCCCGTCGGCACGCCGGTGTTGGTCGCGTCCGGGAAGCCGCATTTGCTGGGCGCAGCCGCGCACCCTGTGCGCGCCGGCGAGCTGGATGGGGTAGCCGATGGAGCTTTGCCTGGTCTTGGCGGACCCGCCGTGGGCGTGTGCACGGTGGTACGAATGATGACTACAGCCGTCGTGGCTATGACCAGCACGACGGCGACAAGAGCGATGGCAGTTCGTGCTTTCAGGGGAACCTCGCTGCGTCGCGATCTCAAGCGCGGCCCTGCGCAACCGCTATGCGGGCCCGAGCCTTGCTACAGTTCGTGATCAGACTACTACCGGGTGTTGCGAAGCGGTTTTGATTCTGGCGTAGCGGTCTTACCTCTTGATACGCAGGAACCGGCGCCGCCTCGGGCGAAGTGGCGGGCGGCGCCGATCTGCGTGGATGAGGTAAACGTTATGGGGCGGGGATGGTGGCGCCGGTCGCGTCCCATACGTTGCCGCTCCAGGTGGTGGTCTTGGCGTTGAAGTCGGCGACGGGTCCGTACTGGCCGCCCTGGGGGAAGTACAGGTTGCTGATGCGGTTGTTGGTAATGGTGATGTTGCTGGTGGTGGCGCCGCCGTTGTTCTGCCCGGCGTAGATGGTGTAGCTCCCGCCGGCCAGCAGGTTATCGGTGACCAGACGGTTGGACTGCACGCCGAAGTCCTCGAACAGGCCGACGGCGTCGGTTTGGTTGTACTGGTCGAAGATGGTGTTGTGCTCGATGGTGAGCAGGCCGGTGACGCCGCCGTCGGAGTTGGTGCCGTCGATGTGGTCGCCGGGAATGAGACCCATGTTGTGGATGTAGTTGCCCTGGATGAGCCCCGACTCGATCTGCACGCCGGCGCTGACGTCGTAGATGTTGTTATCCAGGACTTGCAGGCCGGTGGAGTCGTTGTAACTGTCCTTGAGCCCGGCCAGCAGCCGGCCAGAGCCGCTGTTGACGCCGCTGATGGTGTTGTCCTCGACGGTGACGCCGCTGGTGTGGCGGAGAGTGATGCCGAATGAGGTAGCGCCGTTGGTGACGACCTGGTCGTCCTTGATGGTGACGTTGTTGGCGGCGACGTTGAGGTTGTACGGGACATACAGGTCGCTCACGGTGGCGCCGGTGCCGTCGACCTGGACCCAGCCGCGGGGGTCGAAGTACCAGCCAGGGCCGGACGATACATCGCCGGGTCCAGTGCCGACCGTCTTAAGCGCTGTGCCCGTCGGCACGCCGGTGTTGGTCGCGTCCGGGAAGCCGCACTTGCTAGGTAGGGCCGCGCAGTTGGTTAGCGTCGATGCCTTGCTAGGAGCGTGTGAGGTCACCAGGTAGATCGCGCCGCCGACAATCGCGACGGTAAAAGCCAGGGCGACGATGAGCCACCTGTGCTTGTGGCCATGCGGTGTGGCTGGCCTCTCCGGATTTCCGGTAGGGGAGGTGTTCGTGGCGGTCATGACGTCCCCCTGTTTCTAGAGGTTTCTTCATGTCATGGCCAGTCTTTGCGTCCGCAGTCGGCTCCCCAAGAGGCGGTTTCCCTGCGCTGGGTGGGCAGAAGTGCCCGGATCTTGGGCCCGGTCCGTTCGGCCCAGGCCTTACGGCCCCTCGCGCGCAAGCCCAGGCATCAGCGCGTCGGCGCCCTCGGCCGTACGATTCAGCGTCGGCATGTGCGTAAGCGCATTGGAATTCTTCGAGCCGCCGCAGTTGATATTCTTGTCGGCGCCTGGCACTTTTCCAATGCATCTGGCTGCCGGTGTAATAACTGCAGCGTTATCTGCATGTGCCTAGATGTTCATACCTCCCAACTAATTCTCTTCCGCGCATTTCGCGGGTGGAAGCTAGGGGTATGTTGGTCGCCACGGAGAATTGCAAGCTGGGAGGGCCGTAAGCCGACATGGCCAGGATTCTCGTGGTCGATGACGAGCCGGACGAGCGGTTCCTGGTGGGCAGGGTCTTCAGGCGCGAGGGGCACGAGGTTGCCGTGGCGGGCGATGGTGCCGCGGCGCTCGAGGTACTGCTTGCGTGGTCGCCGGACCTGGTGGTGACCGACATCATGATGCCGGTCATGGATGGCACCGAGCTTATCCGCCGGCTCCGGGGTGATCCCGCTACGGCGGCCATCCCGATCCTCGTGGCGAGCGGGGACACCCACTTGGCGGCGTCCGCTGACGCAGTCCTGACCAAACCATACGACGACAACCGACTCGTCGAGATCGCGCGTGCGTTGCTCGAGAAAGGATGTAGTGGACCGTGAAGCACATGCCTACCGGCATAGCCGGCCTGGACCTGGTGCTTAATGGCGGACTGGAGCCTGGCACTGTCGTTGTGGTGGCGGGTGCACCTGGTAGCGGGAAGACGATCCTCGCACAGCAGCTATGCTTCGCGAAAGCCGCGGCTGGGCAGAAGTCGGTGTACTACACAACGATGTCCGAGCCGCACGCCAAGCTCGTCAGGAACCTGGAGCAGTTCTCCTTCTTCGCTCCGCAGGCCCTCGGGCCGAAGGTCGAGTACATCAACATGAGTGACTTCCTGGCGACTGGGCGGCAGGAAGGGCTAGAGCCACTCATATCGGAGATCGTCCGCAAGACTCTGGATGAGGAGCCGGCGATCGTGGTGGTCGACAGTGCCAAGATGCTGGGCGATTTCACTGACGGGCGCGGGCTGCGGCGCGCCCTGTACGACCTGACTGGGCGGCTGTCCCGGACCGGGACGGTGCTGCTGCTGGTGGGCGAGTACACGCCAGAGGAGGTGCGGAGCGAGGTCGTGTTCTCGCTGGCCGACGGCATCATCCAGCTTGACTACGATATGCGTGAGCCAATCGACCGGCGGTGCCTGCGGATCGCCAAGATGCGCGGCCGAAGCCACCGCTCGGGCAAGCACACATTCCATATTGGTCCGGCAGGCATCGAGGTATTCCCCCGGATCGAGACACTGGTCCCGCAGGAGGAGCCGCCGCTCGCGGGTCAGGTCCCCAGCGGGATCGCGGGCCTGGACGACCTGATGGGCGGCGGGGCGAGGCAGAGCGATGCCAGCCTGCTCACCGGGCCCTCTGGCGTCGGCAAGACGATCTTCGGGCTTCGCTGGCTCGTCCAGGGAATGGAGCGAGCGGAGAACTGCCTGTACGTCACGTTCCAGGACACTGCCGCTCAGCTCGTCAGCGTGGGCGCCAGCTTCGGCTGGGGCCTGGAGCCGCACCTGGACTCGGGGCAGCTGGCGATCTCCTACGTCTCGATGGGCGATCTGGATCTCGACGTCCTGGCCACATCCGTGCGCTCAGAAACCGCGCAGCGCCCGATCGGCCGGATCGTCATCGACAGCTTGTCAGAGCTGGCATTCGCCGCCCGCGAGGAAGCACGTTTCCCCGCGTACATGCGCAGTCTGGTCGGGCTCGTCAGGGCGGCTGGCAGTTCCCTGCTCATCACGAGCGAAACCAGCACCCACGGACTACCCGGCAACTCGCTAGAGGAGTTGCTCTTCCTCTTCGATAACGTCATTGACCTGCGGTATATCGAAGACGGATCGCAGATAGGCCGGGCAGTGTACGTCGCCAAGATGCGCAGCAGGGCACACTCGATGGCCCTCCACAGCGCTCTTATCGGCGATCACGGCCTGGTAATCGGGGACGCGCTCGACCGGGTGAGCGGGCGGCTCGGATGGAGCGCGCTGCGAACGCAAGTCCCGCAGGGAAATGACGGGCCCGGCGCGCCCGTCGCCGGCGCACGCTAATTTTCTAAGCCACCCCCCAGCGGCCGAGAGTGAGCGACCTTATAAAAGACGATGCCGCCGCGATGGCATTGCACGTCCCCGTATAGATAACTAGCCGCCGGTCGGAATACCGGCGTGACTCTGGAATCCAATTAGGGTCCTACTCGCGGCTAGTCGCTTAATTGACTTTGAAGCTTTTAGCGCTCTGGCGAACCGGGTATGTCGGCTGCCTAGCTTCGTGCACGCGAGGCTGACCAGGACGCGACTCGGGGGCGCATATGGATAGCGCGGTGCTGACGGGCCTGGCCGACTCTGCGATAGGGCCTGGGCTGGAGAAGACCTCCACCGGGATCTCCGGACTCGACCAGATCACCGGGGGCGGGCTGCCCTCCGGCCGGGTGACGCTCGTAGCGGGTAGCGCAGGCGCCGGCAAGACGCTGCTCGGCCTGCAGTTCCTGGTGTCCGGTGCACGCGAGTTCGGCGAGCCCGGTGTGCTGCTGACCTTCGAGGAGTCGGCGGCCAAGGTCGCGGCCAACGTGCGTTCGCTCGGCTTCGACCTCGACGAGATGCAGCGGGACGGGAAACTCGTAATGCTCTCATTCCGCCTGGAGCCAGACGATGTCGTGGCGGCCGGGGACTTCGATCTCGAACCGATCTTCGTGACCCTTGCCGATGCGATCGATCGCGTGGGCGCCAAACGGGTTGTGCTGGACACGGTCGAGGTGCTGTTCGGCACGCTCGGCGACGACTCGATCGTGCGGTCGGAACTCGGCCGGCTGGCGCGCTGGCTGGAGGACCGGGGCGTTACCGCGATCGTGACCGGAGAGCGGGGCGAGCGCAGCATCACGCGGCACGGAATAGAGGAGTACGTGTCCGACTGCGTGATCGTGCTCGACCACCGGGTACGTGATGAGATCTCGACCCGCCGCCTCCGGGTGGTCAAGTACCGCGGGTCCGCCCATGGCACCAACGAGTTCCCGTTCCTGATCTCCGCCAAGGGTTTCGTCGTATTGCCGATAACGTCGATCACGCTGGATTACGGCGCCCCCGACAAGCGGATCTCTACCGGCGTGGATCGCCTCGACCATATGCTCGGCGGCGGCCTGTTCCGCGGGTCGACTGTCCTGGTGAGCGGGACGGCCGGCACGGGAAAGACATCGCTCGGCGCGCACCTGATGGACTCGGCCTGCCGGCGGGGCGAGCGAGCGCTGTGGGTCCTGTTCGAAGAGTCACCCGAGCAGGTCCTGCGCAACATGCGGTCGATCGGCCTCGACCTGCGGCCGTGGCGCGACGAGGGTCTGCTGCATATGTGGGCGGCGCGGCCGTCCGCGGCCGGGCTCGAGGCACATCTGTCCGCCCTGGCCCAGATGGTCGAGGACCTGACGCCTTCGGTAGCTGTGCTCGACGGGATCGCCAGCCTGGGCGATAGTGCCTCTAGTCTGGAGGCGAACTCAATGGTGGCCCGCAAAATCGACCTGTTCAAGGCACGGGGCATAACGGTCCTGGCGACGGCCCTCGGCCACGGGGAAGAGGAGGGCACGCTTAGCGTCTCATCGATGGTGGACACCTGGCTCCTGCTGCGCAATGTCGAGACCAACGGTGAGCGCAACCGGCTGCTGTTCGTGCTGAAGTCGCGGGGCACGTCCCATTCGAATCAGGTACGAGAGTTCGTGCTCACCGAGCACGGGGTCGAACTGGTCGATGTGTATGTTGGCGCAGCCGGAGTCCTGGCCGGGTCCGCCCGGGTCACACAGCAAGCCGCCGAGCGCGACAGGGAGCTGCGGGTAGCCGAGGAGCTTGGCCAGCGTCGGCGTGAACTGCACCGCAACGTGATCGAGCGCGAGGCCCACCTGGCGGCCGTGCGGGACCAGCTCGACGCCGAGCAGACGGAAATCGCCCGGATCGACCTGCGCGAGGGCCACCAGGTGGCCGACGCCGAAGCGGACCGATCAACGATGGCGACGCGGCGCTGGGCTGACGAGGCGCCTCGCGCCGGGAAGCAGCGATGAGCGAGCAGCGCCGTACGAATAACGAGACCGGCGCCGACTCCGGCGAGCAGTGGGTTCTGCATCTGTACGTGACGGACCGGTCGCCCAAGTGCGTACGGGCGATCGAGAACCTGGAACGCGTCTGCGAGGAGCACCTGGCTGGCCGCTACCAGATCAAGGTGGTGGACCTGCTCGAGAACCCGCGCCTCGCGGCCGACGACCAGATCCTGGCGGTGCCCACGGTGGTCCGAAGGCTCCCTGCGCCGATCCGCAAGCTCGTCGGTGACCTCTCCGACACCGACCGCGTCCTCGTCGGACTGCAGCTTCGACCCGCACGGAGCCAGCTTGATGACCGGTAGCGCAACGGCTGAGCAGTGGGCACTGACCCTCTATGTCGATGGCGCCGCGGCTAGCTCCATCCAGGCCTTGGAGACGGTGCGCCGCGTCTGCGACGAGGAACTCCGCGGTTGCGCCGACCTGGAGGTCATCGACGTGCGCAGGCAGCCTGAACTGGCCGCGCGCGACCAGATCGTGGCCGTGCCGACCCTGGTCCGACGACTTCCCGGGCCCGTACGCCTGGTAGTCGGGGGCCTGTCCGACCCCGCCAGGCTGCGCCTCGGGCTCGGCCTAGGCCCGATCACTGAGAGCGCCGAGCACCCAGAACCGGACGGGTAGGACAGTGAGCCGATCTCAGCTGCCCGGTGCGTCCGGTCCAGGCCGCAGGGCCGGGGTAACTCCGGGGGAGAGCCGCCCGATAGATGACGAGCTGGCCGAGCTGCGGGCGGAGTTGCGCGAGGCACAGGCGACCATCGAGGCGATCCGTAGCGGTGGCGTCGACTCGCTGGTCATCGGCCCGCCCGGACAGGAGCAGGTCTACGCCCTGACCAGTGCCGACCGGTCCTATCGGCTCATCATCGAGGCGATGAACGAAGGCGCGGCTACAATCTCCCCGCGCGGAGTCATCCTCGATGCCAACCCGCGGTTCGCCTCGATGACGGGCCAGGATTCGGCCAAGCTGATCGGCACCGCACTGCTTGACTTGGTCGCTGACGCCTGCTGCGGCACAGCCGGGCGCCTGCTGGAGGTCGGCGTCGGCGACAGCAGTCGTGGCGACTTGGAGCTAGCTGGTCCGGGTGGCACGACCGTTCCCGTGCTGCTCGCGGTCAGCGGCTTCGACCTCGACGGGATGCTGCTGCGGTGCTTGGTCCTGACCGATCTCAGCGTGCAGCGTGCCGCGGAGGCTCGGGCGGCCGAGGCACATGCGGCACTTCGAGAGCAGAACGCCTTCCTTGAGCAGGCTCAGGCGTCGGCGGGGCTCGGGTGGTGGAAAGCGGACCCGGCCCCCAACGGTGAGCTTGCCTGGTCCGCACGGGCTCACCAGATCTTCGGGGTGACACCGGACGCGTTCGACGGGAAGGTCGAGACCTATTACCGTCTCGTGCATCCCGACGATCTCTCGAGAGTCACCGCCGCGATTACCGCAGCGCTGGACCGCCGCGGCGCGTTCCGCATCGAGCACCGGATCATCCGGCCAGACGGCTCGGTCCGATGGCTAGAGCTGAGCGCGGATGTGGAACGGGACGACGCCGGCGCGGCGAAGGTGCTGCTGGGGATCTGCCGGGACATCACCGACTGGAAGCGGATCGAGGATGAGAACCGCGCTGCGGCCGCTTACAACCGGAGCCTGATCGAGGCCAGCCTCGACCCACTCGTGACCATCGGCACGGACGGCGCGATCACCGATGTCAACACCGCAGCCGAGCTGATGACGGGCAACATCCGGACCGAGCTGATCGGCACCGAATTCAGCGAGTACTTCACCGAGCCAGGCCTGGCCAGGGCCGGTTACCAGCAGGCCTTCCGAGACGGCAGCGTGCGCGATTACCCGCTGGAATTGCGCCATCGCGATGGGCACGCCACATCCGTGCTGTACAACGCGTCGCTCTACCACGACGCAGACGGGCGCGTGCTCGGGGTGTTCGCCGCTGCACGCGACGTCACGCAGATCCGGCAGGCGCAGCAGGCACTGCGCGAGTCAGGGGAGCGGCTCAGCGCCACCATCGACCATGCGCCGGTCGGCATCGATGATATCTCGGTCAATGGCAACCTCATCCGGGTCAACCCCAGGATGTGCGAGATCACCGGCTACACCGCCGGCGAGCTGGAGTCAATGCGGATCTCGGACCTCATCCATCCCGACGATATCGAGGCTGATGTCGCCGGCATGCAGCGTCTGCTCGCCGGGCAGATCGACACCCATTCGATGGAGAAGCGGTACATACGAAAAGACGGCGGCGTCGTGTGGGCTGAGGTGAACCGCGCGGCGGTCCGTGAACCCGACGGCAGCCCGAAACTGGTCGTTGGGGTGGTGCGCGATATCAGCGCACAGCGCCAGGCCGAAGCTGAGGTCCGGGCTCTCAACACCGATCTCGAAGCCCGCGTCGCGCAGCGCACGGCTGAGCTGGAGCGAGTGAACGAAAACCTGGAGGCGTTCAGCTACTCGGTCTCCCATGACCTGCGGGCCCCGCTGCGATCGCTGAGCGGGTTCAGCCAAGCGCTGGTCGAGGAGTACGCCGAGCAGCTCGATGACACCGCCCGCGGGTATATCGGGCGGATCCAGGCGGCGAGCGAGCGGATGGCGACTTTGATCGACGACCTGCTGCAGCTATCCAGGGTGTCGCGCGCCGAGATGAACCTCAGGTCGGTCGATCTCAGCGCCGAGGCCGCCGAGATCGCCGCCGAACTACAGTCCCGCGAACCAGGCCGCCGGGTGGCCTTCTCCGTCGAGGACGGCGTCCGGGCAACTGCCGACCGTACGCTGATCCGCACCGTGCTGCAGAATCTCCTCGAGAACGCCTGGAAGTTCACCGCGCGCCGCGACGACGCCACCATAGCGTTCGGCACTATAGAGGCCGAGGGTGCCGGAATCTGCTGCTACGTGCGCGACAACGGAGCGGGTTTCGATCCCGCCTTTGATGGCAAGCTGTTCCAGCCATTCCAGCGGCTGCACGCGGCTACCGACTTCCCCGGTACCGGCATCGGCCTAGCGAGCGTGCGGCGGATCGTTAGCCGCCACGGCGGCCGCACCTGGGCTCATGGCGCCGTCGGCGAGGGCGCATCGTTCTACTTCACCCTCGACGCCAAAGTCACCGCCGGGCCGGAGGCGGTCACACCAGTGACAGATCCGAAGACGCGACGACCGCGCGGAGCAGCGCGGCGTGGCGGCTGACGCAGACTTCCGCGCTGAATCGCTCCGCTGACTCGGCCGCGAGTAGCTTGCGATCGTGCAGGTAGGAATCTCGATCGGCGACGAGGTGTTCCATGGCCACGACGAGCTCGTCGCGGTTGGCCTGGGAGCGATACCGGGCCGCGCCGATGGATTCCCAGTCCACGTAGAGCGGATCGCATCCGATCGGGTTTGCGACTAGATGGCCGCGGCTGGGGTCAGCGCCAATCTGCTCACGCGCGTCGCCTACGTCGCTCAGCACAACCGGCACCCCCGCGAACAGGGCTTCCATCGACGCGAGTGGTCCGCCCTCGTAGAAGGAGTCCATGACGAAGCCGTCGGCGGCGACGAGCAGGTCAGCGGGCGACGCGACGTGATCGCGCAGGTGGATACGGTCCGCGCAGGGCAGGCTATCGCGCAGCCGCAGGACCTGCCGGTAATAGCGGAGGTGATCGGCGCGCCCGGCGATTACCAGGTGCACCTCCGGACGGCGCCGGGCCAGATCCGCGAACGCGGTCACCAGCCCGTAGGTGTTCTTGGCCACGTGGTGTCGAGCGAGGGAGACGAACACGTACTCGCTGGTGAGCCCGAGGTGGTAGCGGGCGGCGGCCCGATCGCCGCCGGAGCGTCGCTGGTCGTCGACTCCGTTGGGAATCGTGACAATCTTGGCGGGCGGAAAGCCGGGGTTACCTGCGAGATACTTCCGCCGCACGACTTCGCTGACGGCTGCTACCGCCGCTAACTTGGTGCCCCGCTCCGCCTCTGCCTGCGGGACCGAGCCATACATGTGGCCCATCCCGTGCAAGGTGTCGACATAGGGCACGCCGAGGCGATGGGCAGCAGCCAGCACCCAGTCTGGCGCGCAATGCGCACTGATGACATCTGGACGCCACTGCCCGATCCAGGCCGGTCCGTCGTCCGCGCCGCATTCATGCACCTCGATGCCGCCGGCCGCGAGCACGCGCCCAAGGCG
The DNA here is from genome assembly GCA_963719765.1 of uncultured Actinomycetota bacterium. Classification (GTDB taxonomy): domain Bacteria; phylum Actinomycetota; class Actinomycetes; order Streptosporangiales; family Streptosporangiaceae; genus JAJYUU01. The sequence goes on along the minus strand of CAVRCW010000003.1, from coordinate 1,358,102 downwards.
ACCGAGCGGTCTCCCGGTGGCAGCCGGGCGGGACGGCGCGTGTAGCACGGCGGTCCGGAATCGCTCTGCGGGCAAGCGGCTGGCCAGGAAGGCCACCACCTCGTCCATGCCGCCGACGTCCAGCGCGTCGGTCACGAGCAGGCAACGCAGGCGATCGATGCCATCACTGCCCGCTCCCTCCAAGGTTGCTGACCGCGCGGGATCGATCAGAACGGCAGCTGGCACGGACGCGGTCGCCCAGCTAGGCGCGCTGTAGCGCGCCTCCGAGTCGGGAAGTGTTCGTACGAGCGGGCTCGCCCAGTCCTCGACCGCCGGTGCCCGGCGCTGCCGGGCGACCCACGCGACTAGGCCGCGCAGTCTAGTGCGCAGCGGCGGAGGGAGGCGGCGCACCATGCCCCGGCCGCTATTGCCCAAGAGGGCCGCGCCGCTGCGCAGTGTGGCTGAAGTCATCCCTGGACTCCCACAATGTCGTCTGACATCCAAACCTCCGAGATTGACCGAGTTCGCCAACCGAGCGCCGCGGACCAGGAACTCGCTAAGCACTCTAGTAAATTAATCCTCGATGAACCCTGAGCTTTATCAAATCATTCTCCATATGTCTAGAAGATTGAACAAGACCCCGTGCGGACGACCAATACTCTGTTGGAGCGTGCAATGGCGCCCGGGCATATCACGGGTGCGACCAGTGCCCTCGCTCGGCTGGGCGAACAAGCGCCTCGATCGCTGGCTGAGGCCGCCATGGAATGGGCTTGTGGCAGGACACTGCATCGGCCTGAGCAGCGGAGATGCAGATCCGTGCGCGGAGTGTTGTCACGAAAATAAGCCAGAAGTCGCCCTGGGGATCCGTCATTGCACCCGAATATCAGCGCGACGCCGACCTCACCCGCGATAATACAATGCCGTGACAACAGTAGTGATCCCAGCGCACAACGAGAGCGCCGTAATAACTCGGCTGCTCCGGCAACTGGTGCCAGCTCCGCTTTCACCGCAGTTGAACGTGATTGTGGTCGCCAACGGCTGCAGTGATGACACGGCGCAGGTCGCGGCCTCATATGCTCCCTGCATCCAGGTACTGGCCATCCCCGTTGCTTCCAAGCACGCGGCGCTAGTTGCGGCCGACGCCGTCCTGTCGGACTTCCCGCGCATTTATGTGGACGCCGATGTCGAATTTGCTGACGTGGATGCCAGCGCGCTAGCGGCCGCCCTGCGCAGGCCGGGGATCCACGCTGCCGGGCCGGAGCGCGCGCTGGTCGTGACGGGCAGGCCGTGGCCAGTCCGCTGGTATTACGACATATGGAGCCGGCTGCCCGAGGCGAAGACCAGCCTGTGGGGGCGCGGCGTTGTCGCGGTCACTGAGACCGGGCAAAGGCGGATCGCCAGCTTGCCACCGATGCTCGGAGACGACCTGGCGGCCTCGCTGTCGTTCGCGCCGTCCGAGCGGGTTATCGTTCCCGACGCACGTGTCCTTATCCACACACCCCGAACCGTCACCGATCTGCTGCGTCGGCGGGTTCGCGCGGCTACCGCGATAGCCCAGCTTCAGGACCAGCGCGGCGGTCATGAGCTAGCGCAGCGCACGAGCGCGTCCGACCTGCGCGCGATCGTGCGCGCTGAGCCGCGTCTTGCACCGCATGTGGTGGTCTTCCTCGCTGTCGCGCTGCTAGCGAGGCTCAGGGCGAGCCGCATCGTCGCGCGAGGAGACTTCTCGACCTGGCTGAGGGACGACAGCAGCCGTCGTTGACCCCCGATTAGTGTTCCTGCGAGCCGACGGGAGACCCTAGCCGCGCCGGCAGCGGCTTTCGCTCCATGATCGTCTCGATCGGGTAGCCGGGTCGGGTAGAGCTCACCGCATACTCGATAGGCAGGTTTGAGGAGTCGTAGGTGGTCCGCACGATCCGAAGTACCGGATCATGAGCCCGCAACCCGAGCAGCTGCGCGTCGGACTCGTCGACCACCGCGGCGGCAAATACCTGCCTCGCCCGGACGATCCGGACCCCGTAAGGGCCTTCAAGCATCGCATAAAGCGAGCCGTCCAGGAGCGGAGCGCCATCGAGGCCAGCAAACCGGGCGTGCGGCAGCCAGGAAGCCTGAAGGACTATTGGGCGGTCATCAACCGTCCGAACGCGCCGAACCAGAATCGTTGCCGCGCCTTCGCCGAGTTGCAGTGCTTCCCGCGCAGGTACTGGCGGCTGTACAACAGACGCGCTCACGAGTGTCGTCTGAACGTCATGGCCTTGTTCGCGCATCTCCTCCGTGTAGCTCTGTAACCAGCCCGCGTGTCTGGCAGGCAATCGCTCGGCGGCGAACGTGCCAAGACCCTGGCGGCGCACGAGGATTCCCTCCGACGCAAGAGCGCCGATGGCCTGCCTGACCGTCATGCGAGCGACGCCGTACCAGCTGGCGAGCTCGGCCTCGGATGGCAGTCGCTGCCCGGCACTCCACTCACCAGTCGTGAGGCGTATTCGCAAGTCATCTCGGATGCTTATGTGGACTGGTCTGTTCATTAGCCTTCCCGTCGTTGAATCACGCCGCCCGGCCCATGTCCGTGCTGGCATAAGCGACCGCTCGCGCGGCCCAGGGAGACGGCGATGGCGCTGGCGCGCACGGTGGCGAGCTCACCAGCCGACCTGGATAAGACTCCTGATCGCGACCGCAATGGCGAAACTGAGGGTCCTGCATTAGGTGCGGTGGCCGATCCAGGAACCTGGCGATGCGGCCAAGCGCCTAGATCACACGGCGCGCCTGTTATCTTCACTGTCGGGCACCTCAAGTCTTAAGAACTGGTTTTATACCGAGTGCGTCACGTCGCATCCGCGTATGCGAGCCTACGACGAGGAAGCTCGTCGGGTCATCTATTCGATGAATGATTGGCTCGCTTTTACTGGTCTCAGAAGCGGCCGCGCTGCTCTTGACACACGCTCATCGTGGCAATATCTAGTCGCCCGGCATGCCACCGCAGATAAGGACAGAGGACTAGCCGTGTGTACAACAGGACGATCCTAGGGCCGTATATTTAGCCGTTTATTTAAACTGTCGACTATTGTTGCCGTGCGACTACGGGCAGCCGCGTTACCGTAATTCCGTGATCGACCGGAGACGGCGTCGTTGTCCAGTGGCTGTAGAGGTGCGAGATAAATGTCAACGCTGAAGAATAGATAAATCATGATAAGCTTGCGCAGCCTCGCGGCTAATCGATGTTTTATCCGCGAGGAATGGAACAGCCTCGATCGATCGCAACCATGACACTTTGTCTACTTGAGATTCGCCGCGGCAGAAGCGCCTCCTGCTACCGCCTCGCGCGTGTGAGCTGGTGGGCGAGCCCGTCGGCCGCGCATCATGAGGGCGATCGCGACAAGAACGACGAGGATGCCGAATGCCCAGATCAGCCAGGAGAACCGGGCCACGGACGAGGTACTCTGGCCGCCGAACTGAACGGTGGACTGGGCAGCACTCGTGTTCAGCCCGCTGACGAGGGAGACCGCGGCGCGCCAGGAACCGTCAGGAAGCGACTTGCTCGCTACGAAAATCAGGCTCCCGTCCTGGCCGGGCGCGAGCGTGACGACCTGCTGCTCCTGGAACGGGCCTGCGGTGATCCCGCTAGGGCCATCCGTCAGGCGCAACTCGCCGCTGAGGTCGACCGCGCGCTGACCGGTGTTGTGAACCTTCGCGACGAGGTACGGCTGGCCGCGGGGGGAGCGGTGCCCGGTCAGGGAGGTAATGACGAACTTCGTCGGCGGCAAACCGCCATGGCCGACGAACAGGTAGATGCGGATGCCGACCCTGGCCACCTCTCTGATCTCGGTTCCGGCGGCCGAGCGCACAAGTGCCGCCTGCTGAACCCAGATGACGCCGTAGTGCTCGCCCCTGGTGGCAAGGCGCGGCACCCGGATCGTGACCATATCCAGCGTGCTGGCTTGCGGCGCGAGCCTGACCGCGGGGTGCTGGACGCTAATCCATCCGGTCAGCTCGCTCCGGGTCGCCCCGGCGTCGCCGACGAACGCCCCGCGGGCGATACGAGCGGCGCCCGGATAGACCGAGAATCTCGTCGTCTGAGGTTCCTGGTTGAGGATCAGGATCCGGCGGTGAATGACCATTCCCGGATGCAGGAAGTCGATGATGTAGCGCAGGCCGCGAGGGTTGTGCGCGTCGATGACCGGGATGTCGTAGAGCCGGACGCCGAATGCCGGGCCGGGCACCGGCAGGGCTAGAGCGGTAGCGGCCGGGCTCAGGGTCCCGGCTGCGGTCACTAGTAGCAGCATGCTGAGCAGACGGCGGCGCATCGTGCTCCTCCTAGTTCATAGCCTGGAAGGCCGACCTGCCAGCCGAGCCGGATCCGGCTCCGCTGGGCTGATGGTACTCATGACAGGCGTTAATGCCGCCGCAGGCGCGCTAACAATTGATGCGCGATTCATTCTCTTGCCGGTGCAGTCATCTAGCCTTATTGTCAGCTGACCAAGTGCCTCGGCTCACCAAATTGCGCATCGACCAGAAGCAGCAATCGCGCCAGGAGAACCGCGCTAATATGAGTGCCCACCGGCGGGCGGTGGTGCCGACCCAGATCAATCGCCTAAGCGGGTACGGGGGGCTCTTGGCTATGGAAAGAACTTCGCGGGAGATAGCCGCGCGGATCCGGCTGACATTGCCCAGGAGGTGCCGGGTCAGGTCGTCATGCCGGGGCCGGGTAACGCCGCGACTGGGTACCGCGCTCTGCCGCGCTGCGCGGCACCAGCGAGCCCAGATCCGGCTGCCCTGATTACGTAATCGCCCCGGACCGTTCAGGTCGAGCGGCGCGGCCCTGGTCGTCCTCGGGACCGCCGGCTTCCTAGCCAGAGCGAGCACGCCGCCAGCACCGCCAGGACCGCCAGCGCGCAGAGTGCGTAGTACAGCGGCGCAATCCCTGACGGACCTCCGCGCGGGCCAGCGCTGCGACCGCTCGCATCCGAACTCATGACGGTTGCCGCAGGTAGCCGGTCTAGGTGAGCCGCGCAGATCATGACCCGTGTGCCGCCTGTGGCCTCGGCGCACGCGACAGTGGCCAGCCGGAGCAGCCGGGGCGGGGTTCGCGTCACGATCGCGTCGACTGTGAAAATATCGGTACTGCCCGCCGGCAATGCGGCTTGCCAGCTGACCTGTCCGGCTCGCGGCCGGCCGCGGTGGCTGGCTGAGATGAACTTCAGCCCGTCGGGCAGGGTCTGTGTGATCTTGAGATGAGGCTCATTCTGGGAGCCGCCGTTCTTGACCCTGATGACGTACGTAAGCCTGTCGCCGGGCTTCACTGCCTGCCGGCCGTCGCTGATGCTGATGCTAAGACCAGTGACTCCGGCCGGCCTCCGGCCGAAAGTCGCACTGGCCAGCGCGCGGCTCATGAGAGTCGCGGAAGGTGCCGTGACCGCGACAAGCACGAGGCCAGCGGCTAAAACCGCGTATGCATACGCCTCCCTTTGTGCCGGAAACTTGTGCATTAATCCAACCCTCTCTGATGATTAACAGCACTTGCGCTGGCGACCGCAAGGCAAGTAGGAGGCACCAAAGCATATAGGCCGACGCGCACACCCCGTCTTGCTGTTCCGCATCTGGCGCAGGCAGGAATTGTCTATAGGACTATGTTATTCGTCGCAGGTTTAATTGCGATATCCAGGACGAACGCAAGTGGCGGCGATAGTTTCTCGAGCATGAAGGCCCTTGTTCTATCGGGCGGCTCAGGCAGCCGGCTCCGGCCGATCACCCACACCTCCGCCAAGCAGCTGCTTCCGGTGGCCAACAAGCCGGTGCTCTTCTACGGCCTGGAGGCTATCCGAGACGCCGGCATCGCCGATGTCGGGATCGTGGTGGGCGGGACGGCGCCATCGATCCGGGCGGCTGTCGGCGACGGCAGCAGGTTCGGGCTCCATGTCACCTACATCAGGCAGCACGCGCCGCTAGGCCTGGCGCATGCGGTGCTAGTCGCCCGCAGGTACCTCGGCGATGATGATTTCGTCATGTACCTCGGCGACAACCTCGTCTTCGGTGGTGTCACGTGGCTCGTCGAGGAGTTCCGAGCTGCCCGGCCGGACGCCCAGATCATGCTGACTAAGGTGCCGGACCCGCGGCAGTTCGGCGTGGCCGAGCTCGGAGACGCCGGTGATCTGATCGGTCTGGAGGAAAAGCCGCGCCGACCCAAGAGTGACCTCGCGCTCGTGGGTGTCTATATGTTCTCTCCGGCCGTGCACGACGCGGTACGCCAGCTCCGACCGTCCGGGCGGGGCGAGCTCGAAATCACAGCGGCCATTCAGTGGCTCATCGACCAGGGCCGCAAGGTCAGCTCTACGATCATCTCCGGGTACTGGAAGGACACCGGCAACGTCGCGGACATGCTTGAGGTAAACCGCATGGTGCTGGAGGGCCTGGAGTCAGGGCAACGGGGCACGGTGGACGAGGCGACCGAGATCATCGGCCGGGTTGTCATCGAAGAAGGGGCGATTGTCAGCCAGTCTCGAATTGTCGGGCCGGCCATTATCGGATCCGGAACCCAGGTGCATCGCGCTTATATCGGGCCGTTCACGTCGGTGGCTCATGATTGCGCCATTATCGACAGCGAGATCGAATACTCAATCCTGCTGGGCGGCGCATCCGTGCGCGGGGTCCGACGGATTGAATCGTCTCTGATTGGCCACAACGTCGAGGTAACGCCCGCGACGAAGGCGCCACGCGCACACCGCCTCATTTTGGGCGACCAGAGCAGAGTTCAGATCCTGTCCTGAGGCCCTACGTCGCGCCTTCGGGAGCCTTTCCCGCGCTTCTGAGCCTATGACGGGCACGCGCTATCAGTCACTGGCTGGGAGATTCTAAAACCCCGACATGGGAATGCGCGGACGGCTACTATTTCACTCACTCCAGCCGGTTAATAACAGCGAGTTTGTTTAATTGACTAGACAAGGGGCCCTGTTTAGTCGACTAGACCATTAAGCAAGATGCTGTAGATGGCAAGGTAAAAGGCAAGAGAGCTATGGGGGATCTAATGAACATCGCTGTTCTTGGGCTCGGATACGTGGGTGCCGTGGCCGCGGCCTGCCTGGCCGATAAGGGTAACAAGGTAACGATAGCCGAAATAAACCAGGCGAAAGTCGCGCAGCTCAACGCGGGCGACAGCCCGATCATGGAGCCGGGCCTCGCTGAGCTCATCGCAGCCAACGTGGCCAGCGGCCGGCTCAGCGCCACCAGCGACATGTCCGTCGCCCTGCATGCGAGTACCGCGGTCATCATCTGCGTCGGGACGCCGAGTAGCAGTTACGGCGATGTATGGCTGGCCGACCTGGACCGCGTGGTCGAACAAATTGGCCGCGAGCTGAGGCTATCGGACTCGTGGAAGCTCATCATGCTGACCTCAACTGTGCCGCCAGGGACGACCGGGCAGCGGGTGATTCCGCAGCTCGAAGCCTTCTCCGGCAAGAGATGTGGCCAAGATTTCGGCGTCGCCTTCTCACCGGAGTTCCTGCGGGAAGGCTCGGCGATTCATGACTATAGGAACCCGACGAGAACCGTAGTGGGCTCCACCGATCCACTCGCGTTCGCGTGCGCCGGGGCAATCTTCAAGCCATTCACCCAGAGCATCACCTCAACGACGCTCGCCATAGCAGAGATGGTAAAGCTAACAGATAACGCATGGCACGCGCTAAAAATTTCGTTTGGCAATGAAATCGGCCGGTTCTGCGCATCGCTTGGTGTTGATAGCCATGCGGTAATGGACATATTCAAAGCGGACACCCGGTTGAATATCTCCACTGCTTATCTCACTCCCGGGTACGCCTTCGGCGGCTCCTGCCTGCCCAAGGACCTCCGCACGGTTGTATATCGGGCTCGCCAGCTGGGCGTGGAGATTCCCGTCATGGAAGCTATCCTGCCGAGCAACCGAGTGCAGATCGAGACGGCGCTCGCGGCCATAGAGGCATACAACGTACGCCGGATAGCCATGCTCGGCGTCGCGTTCAAGCCGAGGACGGATGACCTGCGCGAGAGCGCGATGCTGGAACTGGCGGAGAGGCTGCTAGGCAGGGGCTATGAGCTCGCCATTCATGACGAATATGTAAATCTCGACCGCCTCGTGGGGGCCAATCGCGAGCACCTCGAGGCCCGGCATCCGCACATCGTGACGCTGCTCACCGACAACCTTGAGGTGGCGCTAAAGGGCGCCGACATGATCGTCGTCGCGCAGGCAAATCCGGCATATGAGACAATCTGTGAGACAGTTACGGACCGTCCGGTGCTTGACCTGTCGGGCGTCGCCCGGACCGGCAGCCACGCTGCGAACTACCGGGGCCTCGGGTGGTAAGGAAAGGCCGCACCCGCTCTGGCCCGCCGCACGTGGTGATCCTGGTTCAGAACCTGCCGGTACCATTCGACCGGCGCGTGTGGCAGGAGTCCGTCGCGCTGTCCGCGGCCGGGTACAAGGTGCATGTCATCTGCCCAGCCACATCGGAATACCCGGCCCGCCGGGAGACCCTGGACGGAATCAGCATCTACCGGTACTGGGCAGGTCCTGAAGCCCGGCGATTCGCCGGATATATCGTGGAGTATCTGATCGCACTCGCGGCCCAGTTCCGCATCGCGGTGGGGATCCGCAGGCGGCATAGCGTTGCGGTCACGCATATCTGTAATCCTCCGGACCTGCTGTTCCTCGTGGCGCTGCCGCTGGTCCTGCTGGGGTCGTGCTTAGTTTACGACCATCATGATGCGTGTCCGGAGTTGATGGTTGCCAAGGGACATGCGGAAAATGGCGTGCAAGTCAGGATCGCCAAGGTACTTGAGCGACTCACCTATCGATTTTGCAATGTCTCTGTCGAGACAAATGAAAGCTATCGGAATATTGCGTTAAGCCGCGGGCGGATGTCGGGAGATGATGTCTTTGTTGTCCGCTCGGCCCCGGACTGCGAGCGGTTCGCGGGCGTGTCACCAGACGACAGGTGGCGACGCGGGCGCGCTTATCTCGTCGGATACGTCGGAGTCATGGCGCTGCAGGATGGCCTCGATTACCTGATTGAGGCGGCCAGGGTGATTATTCGCGACTGGCAGCGCCAGGACATTCAGTTCGTCCTTGTCGGAGCCGGTCCCGAGTACCGGCGGATTTGCGAGCGTGTGCAAACGCTCGGTCTGGGCGAGCAGGTCCTGCTCACCGGCAGGCTCCCGGACACCGAACTCGGGACCGTTCTGGCGACGGCAGACGTGTGCGTCAATCCGGACGAGGCTAACCGCATGAACGATATCTCCACCATGAACAAGGTGCTGGAATACATGGCACTTGGCCGGCCGATCGTGCAGTTCGACCTACGCGAGGGACGGATCTCTGCCGACGAGGCGAGCCTGTACGCCGCCCGCAACGACTGCAGATCGTTTGCCAGCTGCATCGTCGAGCTCATCGACGACAGCGCGGCGCGGGAGCGGATGGGACAGTTCGGCAAGCAGCGACTCATGACCGCGCTGAGCTGGGACCTGCAGGTACCGGCACTGCTTGCTGCGTACGAGCGCGCCGTCAGGAATCGCGCCCGGCGGGCTCGATCGCCCCGGTCGCCAAGGCTCGGACAAGAGCCTGCTGGCTGGCTGGACTAGTGCGGGGAGATAGCGGCGCGCCTGCTGCCGGGTCGTATGACGACCCGGCGCGAGAAGGAATGGGACCGGCCGGCATCGCGGACGCTGACGCGGGTCGTCGGCCGGAGGAACAGGTGCCGGAGCGGGGCGGCCGACATCGGGCTGGCCGTGGCAGGCGGCGACCCGCGCAGCATCGGTCGGCGCCGTCGCTGCTGGACGGGAGCACCCTCAGGGGCCGGGCATCGCGTGCTCTCGGGTGGAGCTTCGGGAGCATTCTGCTGAACAAGATCAGCTTGTTCGGCATCGGGATCATGCTCGCCCGCATTCTGGGTCCGCATGCCTTCGGCACCTACGCTGTCGCCTATGTCGCGCTGACGGCCATGCTCAACTTCAACGAACTGGGAGTGAGCCTCGCGATTGTCCGCTGGCCTGGCGATCCGGCCGAGGTCGTGGGCACTGTCACGACCATCTCGCTGGTCGTCTCCGCGGTCATATACGCCTGCTGCTATATCGGCGCACCTGCCTACGCTGCGGCGATGGGGGCGCCGGGCGCGACGAGCGTTATCAGGGTCCTCGCGATCGCGGTGCTTTCTGATGCCTTTACTAACACGCCCGCGGCTTTGCTGCAGCGAACGTTCAAGCAAGGTAGGCGGGTAATCGCCGACCAGGTGAACGTGTGGCTCGGTACCGGCGTGACGATCGCACTGGCCTGGGACGGCTTCGGGCCCATGAGCCTGGCAATCGGCCGCGTTGTCGGCTGCGCTGCCGGTGCGATACTCCTGCTGGCATTTGCGCCCGAGGCCCTGCGCCTTGGCTTCGATCCGAGCCGGGCTCGCGCCCTGCTGCGGTTCGGGCTGCCGCTGGCCGGAGCTAACCTTGTCAGCTTCGCCGTCGGCACCGCTGATCAGCTGGTTGTCGGACACGTTCTGGGCACCGTCGACCTCGGCTTCTACGTGCTCGCCCTGAATGTCTCGAGCTGGCCTATCACCTTGTTCTCGCAGCCGGTTCGGTCGGTCGGCCCTGCGGTGTTCGCACGCCTACAGCACGATCGCTCGACCATGCGCGCCACGTTCCTGTCAGCGATGGCGGTGTTGTGCACGGTTGCCGTGCCGGCGTGCGCACTGATAGCGGGATGCGCCCGGCCGTTGATCACCCTGATCTATGGGGGACGCTGGCTGCCCGCGGCAGGACCGCTGATGTGGCTGGCTCTGCTGGCCGCAATTCAGGTCTTCTTGGTGCTGGCGTACGACTTCTTCGTAGTGCTCGCGCGCTCACGGTTCTTGCTGACGACGCAACTTTTGTGGCTTGCCGTTTTGATCCCGGCGCTCATTGCAGGCAGCCGGATAGCCGGCATCTCTGGCGCCAGCTTGGCGGAGCTTGCGGTCGCCGTGGTATGCATCCTGCCCTGCTATGTGGCCGGACTTCGCAAGGCGGGAATCCGCGCTGCTGCTCTGGGCGCACAGCTATGGCGGCCGATCGCATGCGCAGCCGTAACGGGCCTGGCCGCCGCGGAGATGGCGAAGCTCGCTCCCGGCAATCTCATCGCGCTGGCGGTCAGCAGCATCATCGCCCTCTGCCTGACGGGCACGCTTGCCTACCGCATGCGGCACGTGCTGACGGCGCTGAAGGCTCGCCGGGAGCCAGCCGCCGCTGGACCCGGCGACCTCGCTGCACCTCCTGCGCTGAACCCTATGGCGCAGGCCGCATCGCCTTGCCTGCAGCCTGGGGCGGCCGGCTGGCTGTCACCGGCTCAGGACGGCGGCGAGCTGATACCGGTCCACCATGACGTCCCCGGATATCCGCCGCCGTGGCCGGACCTGGACATGACATCCCCGCTGTACAGGCTGACGGTGACGGCTCTTGGCTGGGACCCGGCGGGGGCGGCCTATCGGCCGTCGGAACCAGTCAGTGCCGGGAACGAGCCGTGCCAGGTCGTCAGACAGTTGCCCGCGAAGATCCGCCAGGGCAGCCAGGGCAAGGAGGCATCTTGAACGCCGACGGCCGATACGTCGTATGGGTGGCCAACAAGCTGTGGGAGGAACCCGGCGCCGACCGGCGCATAGTCGCGGAGCTGACGCGGCACGCAGACATATTGTGGGTTGACCCGCCGGTGACCCTGGCCACGTCGTCGCGGGGCCGGCACCGTGCCGCCAGGACTGTCCGTCCGATCCTGACGCTGGTGGATGATCACGTGACCCGACTCACCCCGACGGCCGTGCCAGGCATGCACCGGATCGGAATCCGTAGCACGACTGACCCGCTGGTGCGGGCTCAGGTGCGCTGGGCGCTGCGCCGGACCGGCATCCAGCCCTTCGCCGTGGTCGCCACCACCCTGCGGGACCTGCAAGGCCGCTGGGGGCCATCTACCGTCAGCGCGCTGCACGGGACGGACGACTATGTGGCGGGCGCCAAGCTGATGCGGCTGCCGGTGCGGCAGCTGCTGGCACAGGAACGGCGGGCTGTCGCGAATGCCGACGTCGTCACCGCGCTCTCCTTGCCGCTGGCAGAACGGTGGTCCGCGCTTCGCGGCATCCCCGTGCCGGTAATACCCAACGGCTGCACGCCGGTGGCGACAAGCATCGGCTGCCCGCCGGATGCCATCAGGGATCTGCCTCGGCCGATCGTCGGGCTCATCGGCCGCCTGAACGCGAGGATCGACCTGCAGGTCGTCGAGGCCATCGCACAGGCCGGCTACTCGCTGCTTATCGTCGGCCCGCATCAGCCGCAGTGGGAAGCCCGCCGGTTCGCAGCGTTGATTGCTCGCTCGAACGTGCGCTACGTCGGCCGCGTCCCTCAGGAAGACGGACCGGCATACATCTCAGCGGCCGACATCGGCATCACGCCGTACCTGAACAGCCGATTCAACCGCGCGTCATTTCCGCTCAAGACGCTCGACTACCTGAGCGCAGGCCTGCCCGTGGTCGCCACATCGCTGCCGGCCGCGCTCTGGCTGAGCGAAGACCTTGCGCAGAGCGATCTCAGCGGCTCGGCGGACCGAATCCTGGCCCTGGCCGACGATACGGCCGGATTCATCAAGGCAGTGCGTGATATCGCGGGCGAACCTGGACGCCCGCGTCCGGTAGCCGCATCGCTATCGGAACTGTACGCAGACATGTGCCGGTCGTTCGCCGGCCGCCACACCTGGGCGCGCCGGGCGGACGCGATCGCCGCGGCCATCGGGCTGGCGCCAATTCACGACGGGCCCAGTGGCGTGCCGACGGTCGCACCCGATCACACCCACGCCGGCTGAGATCGCGGCGGAACTGACCTGGCCCGGCGCCCGGCAATTATTCACTTCACATTCGTCCGTGGGCCCCGAGCCATTGCGCCGTCAGCCCCTGGCCAGGCACTCGCACCGCCCATCCGGCGGCCTTCCAGAGGCGACAGTCGAGCACGCACCTGGCGTCGACAATGCGCGGCCTGGCGACCAAATCCTTGAGGACATCGGGGTCTATCATCCGGTAGTCGGCCCAGTCCGTGAGAAGCATGACAAGATCAGCGCCCGCGGCCGCGTCCGGTAACGACCGGGCGTAGCGCAGGCCGGGCCTGACCTTAGCCGCGGTGGGCATCGCCGCCGGGTCGTGTACCGATACCTGCGCCCCTTCGGAAACCAGACGGCTGCAGACATCCAGGCTAGGTGAGTCACGGACGTCGTCGCTGCCAGGCTTGAACGCGACTCCGAGGGCGGCTATCCGGACGCCGGTCAGCGACCCGCCGGCCAGGTCTCTGGCGAGCTCCACAACCCGTGCCCTACGGCTGAGGTTGATGGCGTCGACGCAGCGCAGCAACTCGGTGACCGAAGCGAGTCCCCAGTCCTTTGCGCTGGCCCCGAACGCGCGGATGTCCTTGGGCAGGCATCCTCCGCCAAAGCCGAGGCCGGGCGAAAGATACCGGGCGCCGATCCGCTCGTCGTGACGGAGCGCTTCGCCAGTTGCAGGACGTCCGCGCCGACGGCCTCGCAGACTTCGGCCATCGCGTTGATAAAGGAAATCTTGGTAGCCAGGAACGCGTTCGCCGAGATTTTGACCAACTCGGCCGTCTCTAGGTCCATGACCAGCGCAGGTACGTTGGCGGCCAGCAGTGGTGCGTAGACCCGCTTGAGTAGGTCCGCGGCCCAGTCCGATGTGACTCCTAGGACCACGCGATCGGGAGCCAGGCTGCCCTGCACTGCCTCCCCCTCGGACAAGAACTCCGGATTCCAGGCCAGTTCCACCTTGGGCCCGGCCGGGGTCGCTGCCCGTAACCTGGCCAGTAGCTGCCTGGCCGTGCCGACGGGGACCGTCGACTTGCCGACGACTAGACATCGGCCGGTAAGCATGGGAGCCAGTGCATTCACGGCAGCGTGCACGTAACTCAGGTCGGCTGCTCCGTTGACGCCTGACGGAGTGCCCACGCAGACGAAATGGACCTTGCCGAAACGTGCGACCTGCTGCCAGGATCCGGTGAAACGCAGCCGGCCTGCGTCAAGGTTCTTGCGGAGTAGCGGCTGGAGCCCGGGCTCGAAGAATGGCGTCTCCGCGCGCGCCGCTCTCGCAACCTTTTCCGCGTCTACATCGAGCGCGAGCACATGGTGCCCGAGATCTGCCATGCAGACCGCATGAGTGAGACCCAGATAACCTGCGCCGATAACCGTCAGTCGCATCTCGGAACCTCAAGCCGGGCAAACCAGGCTGAGACGTGGGCATACTAAACGGGACAGCTGGCGTCGGTATTGCACACGGAAAGGGTCTCCTCAGCGACCGGATTCGTCCTGCCGAATGAACAACGATGTGCGTCTAGACGTTCTATTGTCTAGACGCCCTGGGCCGCCGACCCTGGCCTGGACCGCGGCTACGGGCGACGCACTAGATCGGTAATTGCCGCGCGGCGGCGATCCATGAAGTTGCCGACGGTGAACGAGGCAACGATGGCGAGCAGGGCAACGGCGGCCAGCACCCGAATGCGCGATCCGGACTGTTTGATCGGTCCGTCCTCGTCGGTTAGCAGTGCCCGGATGCGATCCGGCCGGGAGACGCCCGCCCTGGCCTGTATCGTCGCCAGCAGTTCCGACAGATTGCGAAACGCGAGGTGAAATGTGCGGACGGCGTCCGGCCATGTCGGCGATGTCGCGGTGAGAGTGGCAATGGGCTCGGCATAGTCCGGGTACTGCAGGTCATACAGATTGAAAGGCGTAAGTTCGAACTGCGCGGTACCGCCGGCGGCGCGAATCAGACCCCTTTCTGGTTGACTAGTCATCTGCTCCGTCATCATTACCTCGGTGGCAATTATGGGGTTGCGATAGCTGGCGTGAAGCGTGGTAGCATTCTGCGCGGAGCTGCCGACGGTGAAGAGTATTGTGCCGCTCTCGGAGTATCGGAGAGCACTGCTCTTGAGGTTGTACCCGACGCACAATGCGACGAGCGTCACTGCCGCTACAAGTAACCAGTGACGCCGGACAAGCGATCCGATCACGCTAAACTCCCTGAGTTGTACAGAGGTGCGATAAAGCAGGTGCGCTGGCTATGCCGATGCGTCCGAATGCAGTGCCCTAACGTACCAGGGCAACCTGTATGCGGAATGAGAGTTCGGGCATTAATCCGCCAAGCGCACTGCCCGTGCCATGCATTAGCGCTACAGTCGCATCGAATTCGGGATATCAAAAGCTGCATGAGTCCCTCACTGCGGGGAAAGTGCACTGCTTCCATGACGGTAAATATGGGTGAGGATCGGACAGATGAGACGTCGAATAATCCTGCGGCCGCATGGCAACTTTGGGCCGTGGGTTATGGCCAGCACACTCGTCTTGCTGGTGGCAGCCGCGGCCGTTGTCGCGCTGGCGAGGCTGCCCCGCACGTATCAGTCGGCGTCGTCGGTGGTGCTGCTGGCGTCGCCGGCGACATCTAAGGTGAATGGCGGCAATCCGTATCTGAGCTTCACCGCGTCGTTAACGCTCGCCGCCGAGCTCGTGAGTACCAAGCTCATGGCTCCGAGCACAGCCCAGTCGCTTGCCGCGCGCGGATTCACCGGTTCCTACACGGTCACCCTGGCGACCTACAGCTCGACGACTACCAGTTCTGTGCTGCTCGTGACCGTTAGCGGCAGGAGCAGCGCAAGTGCCGAACACAGCCTGCAGGGCGTGACAGACCAGGTCGGCAGTAGTCTTGCCGCTCTGCAGGCAGGGGAGAAGCCATACGACCGGATCAGGGCCCTGACCGTCTCGATGAATCACCAGGCCCGCCTCAGCGTGGCCGCCCTGGCGCGCTCGCTGGCCGTCGTGCTTGTGCTCCTGCTCGTACCGGCCGCCGGCATCATGCGGGTGTACCTCTCCTTTCGCGGCCGCAAGCCTGGCAGGCTGCCGCAGCCCGTATCCGCGGCGCAGGACGGAGCCATCCCGGCTGCCTCGGGTCGGCGTCCGCACGTCTCAGCGCCGACGATCACCGTTTCCCGAGTCCGCCGCTGGTCGCCGCGTAAGTCGCCAGGCCGCGCCGACACATCCCAGTAGCAGGAACGTCAGGGCCGCCGCGATCGAGAACGACATGGCATCGAAGGTCGCGAATGACACCGCGGCGGCGAGTATTGACGCGGCGAGGCACTGCATCAGGTCACGCGAGCGCGGGTCTGCCTGCAGCCGCCTGCTGCTCCGGGCGGCGTGCCAGCCGGTGACGAATATGGCGACCAAGCCCAGCAAGCCCAGCACCCCGGTCTCGAGGAGCGAGGTCAGGTACTGATTGTCGACGAAGAAGTACGTTTGCGGCAGGAACGTAAGGAAGCCCTGTCCGAACCACGGATGAGCCTCGATAAACGGAACAGCTGACGCATATGCCGAGATCCTGGAGGTGGAGCTCGGATCCGCGCCGACCTGGCCGAACAGCTTGAGGAAGACGGTCAGCAGCTTCGGCTCCGCGAGCCAGAGCAGGCCGACCGCGCTTAGCAGCACCGAATATGCGGCCCTGCGCTGACGCCCGGGCCAGGTCGGAATCAGTACGACCGCGACAGCGGTGAGCCCGAGCACGGCGGACCGAGAGATAGTCATGGGGATGGCGGCGGCAATGACGGATGCCTGCAGCCAGCGCAGCGGCCGTGCGCCGCCCGCCGCGAACCGGGCCTCGTGCAAAGCAAAGGGCAGGCACATGGCCAGCACCGCGGCTAGTTCCAGCGGGTGCGCGGCCGTCGCGGACGGCCGGTTGAATCCATCACGAACCAGAAGATCGGATAGCTGCACCTTGGTGATCAGCCCTGGTATCACGATGTAAGTCGCAAGGTTGATGCCGGTGATGAACTGCAGTATCGCGATAGAGGCGACGATGGTAGCGAACGCCACTATTCTGCGAAGAAGGGTCCGCAGGCTGTCCCAGTGATCGATGCAGTCGGCCGCCAGCAGAAGTATTCCAAGCCATCCGGCCATGGAGATGAGGCCGCGATCTGCGGCGTTGCGCTCCAGGGTCGGCATCGTAGTGAGGTTTGCGGACACGTATGAGATGAGCACGGTGCAGCCCAGGAGTACGGCCGCCAGCCTGATCGGCTGAATCCCTCTGTCCAGCCGCGCCGACGACCCTAACCACAGAAATAGATACCAGCCCATCAGGCAGAACGCCAGGATGTTCGCGGGGCCGCCGGCGCCGCCGAGAGGTGACCAGACCTCATCTGACGGAATGAACATCAGCAGGGCCACATAGATCGTCAGAGCCAGGCAAACGCCGACACGGCGCGCCGTACTAGCCTGATACGGAGTATCAAGGCCCGCCGTGATAAGCCCGCTGGAACCGTTATTGGCAGTCATCTGTTGAGCCTATAAGTAACCGCGGCTCTCGCTGCGGGGATTGTCTAATGGCAGTGCGGGCTTGGCTGCGACTGTGGACTTGCGTGCGGCTGCGGACTCGAGCGTGCGTGCGGGTGCAGATCTATTCTTCTATTCATCTAGGCATCAGGTGATCGCCGCAGCAGATCTCATGCGGTCGGGCCGAGGGGCGCAATATGGCCTTGATCGCGGACTTACATTCCTGGTGACCGCGTACTAGCCAGAAAGCCTGACTGGCAATCGTAATCAAGTAATAGCCCCATGAAGCCAGGCTGCCGTGACGGCGACGGTATAGCCTGATCCTGTTCATTATCTGCATTGCGTGCGTCCGGGAGTCACGGCCTGACTGCCCGCCTAGGTGGACCGCCACCGCGCTCGGCTCATAACGGGTGAGCAGGCCCTTGTCGCGAGCGCGCAGGCACAGGTCAGTTTCCTCGGAGTAGAGGAAGTACGACTCGTCCCATCCGCCTACCGCGTCGTAGCACTCGCGGGACATCAGCAGGGCGGCACCCACCGCCCAATCCGCAATATTCGGCTCAGCGTAGGCGGCTGGCTTGGTGACATACTCCGACAAGAAGGACAGGCCAAATCTTGCCAGGCCAAGAGTGCGCAGCAACGATGGCTCGCGCCGCAGCGACAATTCCAGCGCCCCCGCGGCCGATCTTACCTGCGGCGCCACAATGCCTACCGATGGGCGGGCAAGCGCGGCCATGAGCGGCGGTATCGACTTGGCGGCTAGGCGAACGTCCGGATTAAGTATGAGGATCGCCTGCGCCGGATCGGCCGCGCGCACGCCGACGTTGATGCCTGCCGCATAGCCGAGATTCTCGGACTTGATGACGCGGCATCCGCCGCGCGCGGTGACGACGTCTACGGTCTTGTCGGCCGAGCCGTTGTCGACGACAACGACATCGCATATCAGGCCGTCGAGGGCAGAAGGAATGGAGTCGAGGAGATCGCCTATAACGTGCGCGCTATTGTATGTCACAATTACGATATCGAGGTCAGGTGCCATGTGGCAACAATACTTCGAGGCGATTGGCAAAGTCCGCGCCCGGCAAATTCAGGCGCGGATAATGTGTGCGCATGCTGAAGCTACTTCTGATCGCTCCCGCGTGCGACGGGCAGGACGTGGGTGAGGCGTGGGTCGGTTATCAGTGGGTGCGCTGCCTTGCCGCACGCCACGATCTAACGGTCCTGACATATTACAAGCACGGTCGTACCCCGTTATCTCATCAGATTCCATCGGTGCGGACGATCGAATGGGCCGAACCTCCCGGAATCGGACGAGCAGAACGGCTGAATAGCTTGATGAAGCCGGCTTATGTGCCGTTCTATTTCCGCGCCCGACGGTGGATCAGGGATGCGCTGGCACGCGGGGAGCGCTTCGACCTCGCTCACCAACTGATCCCCGTCGCGCTGCGGTATCCGTCGCCGGTTGCCCAGCTCGGGATACCTTTCGTAGTGGGCCCGGTCGGCGGCGGACTGCCGTCTCCGCGCGACTTCCGGCGGGAGGAGGGAACTTCTGCGTGGTATGTGGGGCTGCGACGGTTTGACCAGTTGCGGCTGCGCCGTGATCCGCTGCTCAGGCTCACGTACCGGAAGGCCGATTGCGTCATCGGCATCGCCCCATATGTCAGCGGCCTGCTCGAGGGGATCCCAGTCCGGCGGTTCGAGGTCGTCAGCGAGACGGGCCTGCTCGAGTTGCCAGAACGCGTGGACCGCGCCGCGTGCGGGGACGAAGTGCGAATGCTTTTCGTCGGCAGGCTGATCCGGACGAAGGGCGCCAGAGACGCTATCCGCGCCCTCGGCCTCATTCGTGACCTTCCCGTCAGCCTCGATATCGCCGGCGACGGATTCGATCGCCGGGCATGCGAGTCCCTGGCCAGCGAACTCGGCGTCGCCGGGCGCGTCCGCTTCCACGGGTGGGTGACGCGAGAGCAGGTGGAGAAGCTGTACCGGTCCGCGGACCTGTTCGTGTTTCCCAGCTACCGCGAGCCTGGCGGCAACGTCATCTTCGAGGCGATGAGTCACGGGCTGCCGATGGTGGTCAGCGATGTGGGCGGGCCGGGCAACGCAGTGGATGAGACATGCGGCCTGCGGATTCATCCGGTGTCGCCTGCGCAGTACGCGCGCGATCTCGCGGCCGCGCTGCGCCGCCTGGCGACAGACCCGCAGTTGCGCCGGTCGCTAGGGGACGGCGCCAGGCGGCGGGTGAGCCAGATTGGCCTGTGGGACAGCAAGGTCAGGCTGGTCGAGTCGATCTATAACGAGGTCCTCGCTGACGACAGAAGCACGCGCCAGCTGCGGTAGTCCTCCGGCCCGCCCGGTCAGGTAGCGGCCGTGCCCCTGGCCATCTGGCGGACCGAAATGTCGGTAAGCGCGAGAGCCTCGCACAGCCGCTCGGTCACCAGCTGGCCGTCGATGGCGCCGCAGCTGAACAGGTCAATCGCGATCAGGTTCTCCTCGGGCCAGGTATGCACGCTCAGGTGCGACTCGGCCAGAATCAGCACCAGCGTGATCGCGCCGTTGGGGAATACGACATTGCTGGTATCCAGGACGTGCCCGCCGCCCGCCGCGACGGCATCCATGGCCAGTTCGGTGAGCCGATCCACTTCGGTGACCGGAGAGTCAGCCGTGCACATGGCGTCTACGGCGTACAGGAGCTTCGCCGAGACCGCTTCCTGCCGCCGCAGGTCGGTGTAGCTGCTCGCCGCTTCGATACCCGGCATGATGTGGGAGGATACCGTACGGCCATGGACGTGGATTCAGCAGTGACCGAGGTTGCTGCGGCCGTGGGACTGGCCGAGGGTGAAGCGGGCATCCGCGACATACTGGCAGCAATCCTTGCCGAAGAGCCGGCTCCGGTGCGCGAAGTGGCCAGGCTGTCGGAGCTCCCCGTTCCCATCGTCGCGGCCGCCTGCAACGAGTTGCGCAAGCGCGGCATCGTGGATACGCAGCGGCCGGTGAGGTTCACCGCGGGCGGCAGGGATGCGGTTGCGGCGGCCACCGGGGGAGTGGCGCTGCAGTCCGGCTGCACGGCCTGTGGCGGGCGCGGCGTGATCATCCCGGCCGCGCTGGCGGAGCTGACATCGGCGCTGCAGCGGGCGGCCGACGGTGCGCCCGGCGCGCGGAGCGAGCTTGATCAGAGTCACTGCACGGTGGCCACCAAGATCAACAGAGTGCTCCGACTGCACGAGGCACGCGCGCTGGCCGGGCAGCGGATCCTGCTGCTGGGAGACGATGACCTGATATCGGTGGCAATTGCCGAGTTCGCTGCCTGGATGGGCAGCCCGGCGGTCATCCGCAGGCTCACGGTTGTCGATACCGACGCCGACGTCCTGGACTGGGCGGGCCGCCAGGTGGCGAGCACCGGGGTGGCGGCCGAGATGGTGCGGCATGACCTGCGCCGCCCGCTGCCGGACAGCCTGGCTGGCCGCTTCGACGTCGTGGTCACCGACCCGCCGTACACCGTCGCCGGAGCCGAGCTGTTCCTGTCCCGTGCGGTGCACGCGCTGGCACCCGAGCCGGGCAGGCACGTGTTCTTCTCCTTCGGCGCGCGACGGCCGGACGAGACCGTCGCCGTGCAGCAGGCCATCGCGGCCATGGGGCTGGCCGTCAGGTCGCTGTCGGCCGGGTTCAACGAGTACCTCGGGGCCGGCGTGCTCGGCGGCACCAGCAACCTGTATCACCTGCGCAGCACAGCCGCCGCCGCGCCGCTGATCGAAGGCGACTACGACGGCCCGCTGTACACCGCGGATAACCGGCTGACGGCGACCAGGCCGTACCGGTGCGCTGGCTGCGCAGCCGTGCATGACGTGGGCCCGGCCAGCCAGTGGCCGCGCATCGCCGCCCTGCAGGCAGCGGGCTGCCCGGATTGCGGCGGCACCGTGTTCCGCCCGATGCCGCTGGTGCAGCGGTGAACGGGCCGCAGACCGGGCCAGCCGCCGGGCCAGCCGCCGGGACCGCCGCGGCGTACCTGGTCCGCGCGGCCAGGCCGGGCGATCTCGAGGCTATCGTCGGGTTCGAGATTGAGATCGCTGTCGTGTCGTTCGGCGTTGAGGCCATCACCGACCCGGCCCTGCATCGCAAACGGGTCAGCGGCTCGCTCGGCAAGCCAGGCGAGATCACCCTGGTCGCCGCGGCGCGGCAGCGGCCGGACCTACCGCTCGGCTGGGCCTGGCTGTCGGCGCGGACCAACTCGCTGACCGGCGAGCGGTACGGCAACTTCCGCTCGCTAGCGGTGTCCGATGGGCCCGACAGGAGCCTGATCGGCGAGTTGCTGCTGGCCGAGGTGCTGCGGGCCGCGGACGATGCCGGGCTGACGCAGCTGACCGGCAAGGTGCACGCGGGCAACCTGGGCATGCGGGCGCTGTACCGGAAGTTCGGCTTCACCGCGACGCACCTGACGATGGAGCGGAAGGCCACCGGTGGAGCGTAGGCAGCCAGCCGTGATCAAGTGCGTGATCTGGGACATCGACAACACGCTGCTGAACGGTGTCTACCTGGAGTCACCAGGCGAGCCGCCGCCGCCCGACGCCGAACTGGTCGGCGTGCTGCGCGAACTGGCCGGACGCGGCATCCTGCACGCGCTGGCGAGCCGGAACCCGCCGGAGGCGGCACAGTACGTGCGGCAGGCCACCGGTGTGCAGTTCGCGGCGGCCGAGTGCGGCTGGGACAGCAAGGCCGACGCTATCGCGCGGATCGCGGCCAGTCTCGGGATCGGCGCCGACGCACTCGCGTTCGTCGACGACGACATGCTGGAACGGGCCGAGGTGGCCGCGGCACTGCCCGCCGTGCTGGTGCTGACTCCGGAAGACGCGGCGCAGGCTGCGGCCTGGCCGGACTTCAGCCCGCCGGTGATCACCGCCGAGGCCCTGCGGCGCAGCGAGATGTACGCGGCCAGGCAGCGCCGGCAGGCCGAGGCCGCGTCGTTCGGCGGCAGCAGGGACCAGTTCCTCCGGCACGTCGGCACGCGCATCTCGATCGGCCCGGCCGCGCTGACCGACGTGCCCAGGCTGCACGAATTGTCGGTGCGCACACACCAGCTCAACTCGGTCGGCACCGCGCTGGCCGAGGGCGACCTGCGCGCGCTGATCGGCTCGGCCGGCAGGCAGGTCGTGACCGTGGCGCTGGCGGACGATTTCGGCGACGACGGGCTCGTGGGCGGCGCCGTTCTGGAACGGAACGGGCCTGGTCCGTGGCTGGCGCCCGTCGTCATGATGTCGTGCCGGGCGCTCGGCCGCGGCGTGCTCGATGCGCTCCTGGCCTGGATGTGCCGGGCGGCGGCCAGAGGAGGGGCCGATGAGCTGGCGGTGCCCTGCCTGATTACGCAGCGGAACGTGCCGATGCGACTGGCCCTGGCCGCGGCGGGCCTGCGCGCGGCGCCCGGTGCGGTATCGGCCGACGGGCGGGCGGTCTTCACCCGGTCGCTCCTTGGCCAGCTGCCCGACCTGCCCGATTGGGTGTCGGCCTGGGATGAGCCGGCATGACCGGCTCGACCGGCTCGACCGGCTCGCAGGCCGTGATCACCGGGCAGCTCCGGCAGATCCTGGTGGCGATAACCGGCCGGGCCGACCTCGCGGACCTGGCTGCCGGGACCGCGCTGTTCGGCGCGGGCGTCGGCCTGGACTCGCTAGCCGGAACGCTGCTGCTGCGCCGCGTCGAGCGCGAGTTCGGGGTGGACGTGGCGGCCGAGGACATGAACCTGGACGCGCTTGAGACCCTCGGCACGCTGGCAGCGTTCATCGCCGAGCGATCCGGCTAGGCGCCGTTACGCCGCGCGGCCGGGCTGGCCGGTCCGCGGCTCGGCTGGGTCAGGGCCGCTGCCCGCCTGTCCCCGGCGCTGCCGGGCGGCCCGTCCGCGCTTGTGCAGCCCGGCGGCGACGGCCGGAAAGATCAGCACGGAGAGCGCGCCGGCCCCGACGATCGCGGCCGCGTTGGAAGGCAGCATGACCCCGTCGTGCAGACCGATCTCGGCCAGCGCGATCAGCAGCGGCAAGGTGGTCGCGGTGATGAACGTAATTTCCACCCGCTGGATGGGCGGCAGCACTAGCCGGTAGACCAGCAGTGACGGCAGCCCGCGGACGATCAGTAGCAAGCCGGTGAACACCAGCAGGCGGAGCGGGTCAGACACGATCGCGTGCACGTCGATCGTCATGCCGGAGGCGACGAAGAACACCGGGATGAATATGCCGTAGCCGACGGCGTCCAGCTTGTCTTCCAGCGAGTGCACGTCCATCTCCATCCTGCGGGTCCAGCTGCGCAGCACCATGCCGGCCAGCATCGCGCCGAGGACCACGTCAAGGCCGAAGTGCTCGGTGAAGACCAGCAGCAGCACCAGCAGCACGATCGACCAGCGGAGGGTGGTCTGCGCGGTGGCCTTCTGGCCCTGCTGGATCAGGACCCGCAGCCGCTGCTTGCCGACGATTCGCGGTGCGGCGGTGAGCAGCAGCGTCGCTGCCCCCACCGCCAGCAGTGAGCCGATCGCAACGAACTGGTTCCGCTTGGTCAGGAACAGCGAGATCGCGACGATCGGAAACAGCTCGCCGACGGCCCCGGCGGCAAGGACGTACCGGCCGAACTTGCCACTCAGCATGTCGTTGTCCTGCAGGATCGGCAGCAGCGTGCCGAGCGCGGTGGTGGTCAGCGCGAGGCCGATCGGCACGAAGTCGCGGACGTAGTGGAAGCTCGCCAGGCCGGCTACCGCGCCGACGGAGAGCAGGGCGCTCACTCCCCAGCCGACCATCGCGAGTCGGCCTGATCGCTCCCGCAGCAGTCTCGGGTCCAGCTCGTAGCCCGCCAGCAGGAACAGGAAGCCAAGCCCGATGTTGGACAGCAGCTGGATGCTGGTGGTATCGGCCAGCCCCAGGCCATGCGGGCCGATCAGGACTCCAGCGAAGATCAGGATCACGACCTGCGGGATCCTCAGCCTGGGCAGGGCAGCGACCAGCACGGGCGCGAGGGCGGCCACCAGCACGACCGCGAGCAGCGACTCCAGGGTGTGCTCGTTCACTGGTGCGCGCCGCCTAGCCGCCTCCGCTGCCCCGCCGCCGTCTGCGGCAATCCATGCAGGATGCCCGCTGCGCGGCCGGCCTACTCGCGCAAAAAGGCCGGTGGCCCGGCAAGTTGCCGGGCCACCGGTCCCAGGGGGAGAACTGGCTTGTTAGCCCACGTAGTGGTGCAGGTAGATCCGGCCGGTGGTCCGGCTGACATTCGCCAGGGTGCCGTTGACCAGCGCCGGGCCGACGGCCGTGGTGTTGTTGTTGCCGTTGACGAAGGCGTAGGGCTCGCTCCAGGTGGTCCCGGTCAGGGTCTGGAAGCGGATGTTGAAGCCGCTCGGGCCCTTGTAGGCGAGCAGCAGCGGGCCGTTGTTGTTCGGGCTCGCTGACGACACGGCCGGGGAGCCGGTGGTCGCGGCCAGGGTCTTGGCGCCGGTCGGGACCGAGCCGAGCAGCGTCCACGGGATCGACTTGCCGCCCTCAAGGCCGCTGCCGGCGTTGTCCGGCGTGCTGGCGTAGTCGATCGGGGCGGTGGTCTTGTCGCCCTTCCAGAACACGTACACGGTGCCGACAGTGTCGCCGGGGCCGGACAGTATCTCCGTCAGCTCAGGGGTGGCTCCGGTCGTGGTCGGGTCGGTCTTGGTGCCGGCGCCAATCCAGGACGACTTGGGCTTCTTGCCGAAGTAGAAGCCGCGGCCGTTCTTGCCGCTCTCGGTGCCGATGATGTACCTGACGTGGTCGAAAGGCCCGCGGAAGGCGATGATGACGCGCGGGTGGATGGCGTTGATCGGGAACAGCACTGACGGCGAGGCCGTCGTGCTTGAGTAGAAGCCGCCGGGCAGGGTCGAGACCTTGGTCCAGCCGATCTTCGTTCCGCTGATCACGCCCTGGGCGTAGAAGATCTTGGTGCCCTTCAGCTGCTTCCAGACGACCAGCTCCGAGGCCTTGCCCTTGAGATCGGTGTAGAAGGCCGCGGCCGGCGAGGTGTTGGTGTGGGCGCCGGGGATCTCCGCGCTCGCTGACCACTTGCCGCCGACCCTGAACTTGTAGTGCACGTTGTTGTCGTAGCGGCCCTTCCAGGTAACGAAGGTGCCGAACACGCCCTTCACCGAGATCTGCGACAGGCCAGGCGTGGTGTTGGTGTAAGCGTTAGGGACGGCCGGGTTGTTCTTGGTCCACTGCGGTGTGGGTGCCGCGACGGCCGCGCCGGACGCAGCGAATGCGCAGACCGCGCCCGCTGCGGCGGCCGCCGCGACCAGCTTTGACTTCGAGAGCATCTTTTGATCCTCGCGTTCCTCGCTCGTTGAGCCTGCCGCAGCTGCGGGAGGCAGTTCGCAAACTTAGAGATGCTCCCTGGCACTTGAGGGCCGAATTCATAGGACTTAGCTGGGTTTTCGCTGAGTGTCTTCCCAGGGCATCCCCAGCCGAGGGGTCGCGATGGCCATGGCGCGGCCCTACCTGCATCATTGGTCTGGTGTCAGTGCTGACTGGCCCGTGCTGACGGCCGGACGGGGGTGCCCAAGTGGCGGTCACGCGGACATTTCCTAGCCGCGACAGCTTGGACAGGCTCAGGTTCCGGCCGCTGGACGTCAGCATCGGGATTGGCGTCCTGCTGCTCATCTACGCAGTCGTGCGGGTCGGGGCCGGCGCTCGTGCGCCGGTGCACCATGCGCTGACTGTCAGTACCTCGCCCGCCGACCTGCCGTACTACGCGGCCCGCAGCCTGCTGCGGATGTTCATCGCGCTGTTCTTCTCCTACGCGTTCAGCCTTGGATATGCCTACGTCGCAGCGCGGAACAGGCGGGCCCGCCGGGTACTGATCCCGGCGCTGGACATCCTGCAATCGGTGCCGGTGCTCGGCTTCCTGGCCATCACTGTGACGTTCTTCGTCAGGCTGTTCCCCGGCTCAGAACTCGGTCTCGAGTGCGCGGCGATATTCGCGGTCTTTACGTCACAGGCGTGGAATATCACGTTTTCGTTCTACCACTCGCTGATCAGCCAGCCGGCCGAGTTTGATGAGGCCAGCAAGCTGATGGGACTGTCGCGGTGGAAGCGGTTCTGGACGATCGATGTACCTGGCGGCGCGATCGGCCTGGTCTGGAACGGGATGATGAGCTTCGGCGGCAGCTGGTTCTTCCTCACCGCGTCCGAGCTGATCACGATTCAGCCGGGTAATCGCAGCTACACGCTGCCCGGCATCGGCTCCTACGTCGGCGTGGCCGAGCGCGAGGGCAAGCTCGGCGACGTCGTGTACGGCATCCTGACCATGATCATCATAATCCTGGTGGTCAATTTCTTCTTCTGGCGGCCGCTGGTCGCCTACGTGGAGAAGTTCCGGGTCGAGCAGACCGAGTCCGCGCTGAAGCCTCGCTCACTCGTGCTCAGCGCGCTGCGCAGATCGAACTGGCCTGCCACGCTCGGCCGCGGCAAGCGTGCCGTCGCCAGCCCTGTCAACCGGCTCATGGGCCTGGCGACCGGCATCGACGAACTGAGCCTGGCCAGCCACGCCGCCCGTCGCCGGGCCGGCGATGTCGCGTTCACGGTCGTGGTGACGATCGCCCTCGGTTACGGCCTGTACAGCATGCTGGCGTTCGTCGCCACTGGCCAGCAAGGACTCGGGGTTTTCGGGGAAGCCTTCTATCTCGGCTTCCTGACCTTCCTGCGGGTGGTGGTCGTGGTGGCGGTTTCCTCGATCGTCTGGGTGCCGGTCGGGGTGTGGATCGGGTTCAATCCGCGGGTGGCGCAGTTCATGCAGCCGGTGGTGCAGGTGCTGGCCGGCTTTCCGGCGAATTTCATCTTCCCGTTCGCCATCGTTGTCTTCCTCGACTTGCACATCAGCCTCGATTACGGTGCGATCCTGCTGATGCTGCTCGGCAGCCAGTGGTACGTGCTGTTCAATGTGATCGCCGGCGCGAGCGCCGTGCCGTCGGACCTGAAGGAAGCGATGGACAACCTGGGCGTGCGGGGCCTGGACCGGTGGCGGCGGCTGATCCTGCCCGGCATATTTCCCGCCTACGTGACCGGCGCGATCACGGCCGCGGGCGGCGCCTGGAATGCGACGATCGTGGCCGAGATCGTCTATTACAACCATCACACGCTGACAGCGAGCGGCCTGGGCAGCTTCATCGCGGAGAACACCATCCATCTCCCCGAGCTGTTCGCGGGGCTGCTCGTGATGTCGTTCTACGTGACCGGGCTCAACGCGCTGCTCTGGCGCCGCCTGTACAAGCTGGCCGAGACGAAGTACGCACTCGCATGAGCAGCTCGCTGACCTCGCAGCCGATGCCCGCGAAGGCGGTCTCAGCCACTCCGCTGATCAGCGTGCGCTCGCTGAGCAAATCGTTCTCCGGTCCCGGCGGGCGGCCGCTGCCGGTGCTCGAAGACATCACGCTGGACGTGGGTGAGGGCGAGTTCGTCGCGCTGCTCGGCCGCAGCGGCAGCGGCAAGTCCACCCTGCTGCGCTGCGTCGCCGGGCTGATGGCGCCGACCGAGGGCGAGGTGCTGTTCCGCGGCAAGCCTCTGACCGGCACGAACCGGGAGACCTCGATGGTCTTCCAGTCCTTCGCGCTGATGCCGTGGCTGACCGTACAGCAGAATGTCGAGCTTGGCCTGGAGGCCCGCGGCATCGGCGCCGAGGAGCGGAACGAGCGAGCGCTTCGTGCCATCGACATCGTCGGGCTTGACGGCTACGAGAGCGCGTTCCCCAAGGAGCTGTCCGGCGGCATGCGACAGCGCGTCGGCTTCGCCAGGGCGCTGGTAGTGGAACCCGCCGCGCTGCTGATGGACGAGCCGTTCAGCGCCCTGGACGTGCTGACCTCAGAAAACCTCCGCGGCGAGCTACTTGAGCTGTGGGAAGGGCAGAAGTTCCCCACCAAGACCATCGTGATGGTCACGCACAACATCGAGGAGGCGGTGCTGCTTGCCGACCGGATCCTCGTGCTCGGCACGAACCCCGGCCGGATCCGGGCCGACATGGTCAACCCGCTGCCGCGTCCGCGCCGCCGCCGCACGCCCGACTTCGACGAGCTAGTCGACCACATCTACCGGATGATGACGCAGCGCGAGGCCGCCGTCGCCGCTGCTCCGGCCGCGCCCGGCGGTAACGGGCAGGGCACGATCAGCGACGCCCCGTTGCCGCAGGCAACCGTCGACGGGCTCTCCGGGCTGGCCGAGATCCTGCTCGCCCGGCACGGCGGTGCCGCCGACCTGGCTGACCTGGCTGACAGCCTGGGCCTGGAGGTCGACGACCTGCTGCCGCTGGTGGACGCGCTGGTCATGCTCGGGTTCGCCGACCTGCACGACGACCGGCTTGAGCTGTCAGGGAACGGGCAGGTCTTCGCGGGCGCCAGCATCCAGGACAGCAAGGAGATCTTCGCCAGGGCGTCGCTTGACCGGGCGCCGCTGGTCCGGACCATCTACCGCGGGCTGCGCGGCAGCATGGACGGCACGCTGCCGTCCGGCTTCTTCACCGACATCCTGCGCACCAGCTTCGGTGAGGAGGAGGCGGCCAGGCAGCTCGACGTGGCCGTCAACTGGGGCAGGTACGCCGAGCTGTACGACTACGACGCCGCCCGCGGTCAGATCATCAGGGAGGAGCAGGGGATCGGGGCGACGATCGCGGAGGCGCCCGAGCGAGTCCGCGCAGGCTCGCTGACCGTGTACCTCGGCGCGGCGCCAGGCTCGGGCAAGACGTTCACCATGCTCAAGGAGGGCCGTCGGCTGCGGGCCCAGGGCGAGGATGTCGTCATCGGCTTTGCCGACACGCGCGGCCGGCGGCACACGCAGGAGGCCGTGGGCGGGCTGGAGATCGTGCCGCCCCGGCAGGTGGTCGACCCGCACACCGAGGACGTCAGCGAGGAGATGGATCTGCGCGCGGTGCTGGCCCGCAAGCCCGCGGTGGCGCTCGTGGACGACCTTGGCCTGCACGCGGCGGGCATCCAGACCCTGCGCGATAGCGGTATCGACGTCATCAGCACGGCGGACGTAGCGGACGTCCAGCGGACAGCCGCGGAGGTGCAGGCGGTCACCGGCCAGCCGTCGGCGGCGACCATCGCAGACGATCTGCTGGCCGACATCGACGCGCTGCAGTTCGTGGACAGCTCGCCTGAGGCGCTGCGCAAGCGGCTCGGGCATGGCAACATCTACCCGCCGGACCGGGTGCAGCACGCGCTGTGGACCGAATTCCAGCCAGCCAGGCTCGCGGCGCTGCGCGAGATCGGGCTCGGGCTGGTGGCGCAGAGCGTGCAGCGGTCCGAGGCCGCCAGGCGGCGCGAACCGCAGGACGTGCTTGTCGTCGTCTCGCGGCCGGACCAGGCCGATTCGCTCGTCCTGCGCGGCGTGCGGCTGGCCAGACGGCGGGGAGCCGACTGCTGTGTGCTGGCGCTGAGCCAGCCCGGTCAGCCGTCGGAAGCGCTGACGCAGCGGGCCGAGGCCGCGGCGGCGGGTGCGTCGGTGCTGGTCCGGGCGAGCCGCGACGCGGCCGCGGCCATCGTCTCCGCGGTCCAGGAGACCAGCGCCAGGCACCTGGTGCTCGCGGTGCCGGCCGCCGGGCTACTTGAACGATGGCGCCTCACGCTGGTGGAGCGGCTTGCCGATCAGCTTCCAGACGTGCACCTGCACATCCTGCCTACTGCGACCGGGCCGGACGAGGACGGCGGGACCAGTGCCGCAGCCGAGCGCGACGGCGCAAGCCCGCAATCGCCGCCGGGGCAGCGCGGCGCGATAAGGGTGTACTTCGGTTACGCGCCCGGCTGCGGTACGACGACGGCAATGCTCGACGAGGCGGCACGGCGCCGGTCACGTGGCACCGACGTGGTCGTCGGGGCGGTGGACGGCCGTGACCGGGAGGAGGTGGCCGCGGCCCTGGAGGGTCTTGAGCTAATCGGCGACGGGACCAGCCTGGACGTCGAGGCAGTGCTGGCGCGCCGCCCCGAGGTTGTCTGCGTGGACGAGCTCACGGCGGGCACGGTGTCCGCCGAGCGCAGGTTCGTCGCGGCCAGACGGCTGGCCGATGCCGGCATCACCGTTGTCGGCACGGTCCAGCTGGGCAGGCTGGGCGGCGGGCCGCAGACGGCGCAGCAGCCCGCCGCGGTCCTGGACGAGCGGACGCTGCTCGCGCTGGCGGACGAGATCGAACTGGTGGACGTGCCACCTTCGATACTGATCGAGCGGGTACGGCGGGGCGAGATAGTCCCGCCCGACCAGGTCGAGCAGGCCCTGCGGACGACGTATGCCCCGCAGGCCCTGAGCGCGGAGCGGGAACGAGCCTTCCTGATCGTCGCCGAGCATGGCGAACGGCAGCTGGCCGCCTACGCCGGCGACGGGCAGCTTCCCGGCGTGTCGGCTCAGGAATGGCCAGCCATCTTGGCCTGCGTCTCACCGCGGCCGGGGATGGAGCCGCTCATCAGGCGCTCGGCCGCGCTGGCGGCACAGGTGGACGGCGCGTTCAGGGCCGCCGCGGTGCGGCGGCCCGAGCCGGGCGCCGACGAGGCGGGGCTGCTGGCCGGCTACGCGACGCTGACGGAGCAGCTTGGCGGCGAGTTCGCGGTGCTGGCAGGCCCGGCCGCGGCTTCTGCGCTCGAGCACTACGCCAGCGAGCACCGGGTGACCGAGATGGTGCTGGCCAGGCCCAAGCCGAATCCGGCTGGCCGGCATCCGGTGCTGCGTGAGCTGGTCAGGCTGGCCCGTGACGCGGAAGTGCACGTGCTGCCCGCCGAGCAACCCGGCTGAGCTCACGCTCCGGACACGGCGGTTATGCCGGTCATGGTGCCGATCAGGACCAGCCGACCCGACAGGCTCGGCGATACGAAGTCCGGCAGCCGGCTGCCGAGGTTGAGCTCGCTGGTTATCTTGCCGGTAGCCGGTGCGAGCTCGTACAAGGTGCCGTTGTCGGGCTGGGCGACCCAGACCGCGCCGCCGCCGATGACCGGCGAGCCCCACGCGCGAGCGCTTCGCCACTGCACGGCGATCCGGCCTCCGGCGGTGTTTACCGCGGTCAGGGCGCCGCCATAGCAGGGAACGTACACGGTGGTGCCGCTGACCGCGGCGCCGCCGAACGCGACGCACAGCGGGCGGCTGGCAACCTGGCCGCCCACCCCGCCGAGGTGCGCGGCGTTCAGCAGGTAGCCGACGCCACTCTTGCCGACCTGCAGAATCTGGCCGTCGCTCGTCAGCGCCGGGGACATCGAGCCGAGGTCCAGGTCGTCGGCGCTGAGGGTGGCCCAGTTGACTGGCGCGAAGACCCCGGTGCGGTGCAGTTCCGGCGTCAGCTCGATGACCGAGTCGCTGCCATCGAACGGCGGTGAGAACCTGCCCCCGTTCCCGGAAGAGACGTAGATCGTGCCGGAACGAGTCACTACCGGGCCGGCCGCCGCCCATATCCCGCCCTGCTTCGGCGTTGGCACGAGATACGACCAGGTGGGCCCGCGGCCGGACGCCGGCACTGCCACGACCGAGCCGATGTAGGGCCCGCAGTCGCCGAAATGTCCGCCGAAGACGACGTAGACGTGGCCGTCGGTCAGGGCAAGCGCGCCACGCTGCTGGTCGTAGGCCGGCTGATGGTCGGGAGCGGGGATGTCGCGGCGGACGATGACCTTGCCGTCCGATAGCCGGAGCCCGACCAGCACGTGCCCGGTCTTGCCGTCCTGGGCGACGACGTAGACGAGATTGTCTGCCGGGTCATAGACCGGCGTGCTGGTGATGCCGAGTGGGTTGAGGTTGCCGCAAGGCTGATCGGCCAGCGGCAACGGGCTGCCTACTGTTGTCTGCCATGCCACCTTGCCGGTGGTCCGGCTGAGCCCGTACACCGTGTCGGCCTCGGTCGCGGCCACGACCGTGCTGCCGACGATCAGCGGCTGGCCCGCGACCTCGCCGTCGAGCGGTGCCGTCCACGCCAGCGAGAGCGCTCCGGCGGCCGGCAAGCCAGTCGCCACGCCGGTTCGCTGCGGGTTCTGGTGATAGGTGGGCCAGTCGGTCGCCGCCCCGGCCGGTGCGGAACCGGCAGGCGCCGACGGCTGGACGGTCGCCGAGGGCTGGCCGGTCGCTGACGCCCGCGCCGTCGCGGGCCCGGAGGTCCGCGGCGCGGAGGGTTCGTGGCTGCCGGAGCTGCACCCGGCGGCGAGGACCGCCGCGAGCGCGCCGAGCGCGGCGAGCCCACGGCGCATAGGCATCATGCGGC
Source organism: uncultured Actinomycetota bacterium (assembly GCA_963719765.1). GTDB lineage: Bacteria > Actinomycetota > Actinomycetes > Streptosporangiales > Streptosporangiaceae > JAJYUU01. The sequence continues at coordinate 1,325,587 of CAVRCW010000003.1, read as the reverse complement.
CAGTCTGCACCTTGCGGGCGCAGCCGGGCTGCACCGCCGGGCGCGAGTCAGGGGTAAGGTCGGCGGTGCCGGTGACCTGCAGCTGAGGGGTAATGACAAACCAGGACGATCAGGGTGGCGGAGTTCCCGTCCCGGCGGCCGGGCCCGATATGCCGGGTGGCGGCAGCGCCATTGCCAGGTCCAGCACCGCGGTGGCGCAGACCGACGGGCCCGATCCCGGCGAGCAGGTGCTCACCATCCCGAACATCATCAGTTTCGCCCGGCTGCTCGGCGTGCCGGTATTCCTCTGGCTGGTGCTCGGCGTGCAGACCGACACGGGCGACTGGTGGGCTGTCGGCCTGCTGGCGGCGGCCGGGCTGTCCGACTGGCTGGACGGCAAGATCGCCCGCGCCCTGAACCAGCAGAGCAGGCTCGGTCAGCTGCTCGACCCGGCCGCTGACCGGCTCTACATCGTTGCCACCATAATCGCGCTCGCGGTGCGGGCCATCATCCCCTGGTGGCTGGTCGCGGTGCTGGCGGCCAGGGAACTGGTTATGGGCATCGTGCTGGCGGTGCTGCGCAGGCGAGGCTGGGGCACCCTGCAGGTCAGCTTCGCCGGCAAGAGCGCCACGCTGTGCTTGCTGTACGCGTTCCCGCTGCTGTTCCTCGGCTCGCATGTCGCGAGCTATGCGGAGGTGACGCGGATCATCGGTTGGACCTTCGTTATATGGGGAAGTGCCCTGTACTGGTGGGCCGCCAGCCTGTATATCGCGCAGGCGAGGCAGCTCTTGGCTGGACCACGGCCGGGCCAGTGACGTGAGTCCCAGAAGCTGGAAGGAGACCTGGCTGCCGTGAAGGCGGTTGTGATGGCGGGTGGCGAGGGCACCAGGCTGCGCCCGATGACTGCTAACCAGCCAAAGCCGATGCTGCCTGTGGTCAATCGTCCGATCATGGAGCACGTGCTGCGGCTGCTGCGCAGGCACGGCCTGACCGAGACCGTGGTGACCGTGCAGTTCCTCGCCTCGATCGTGCGCAACTACTTCGGCGACGGCGAGGATTTCGGGATGAGCCTGCAGTACGCCACGGAGGAGACGCCGCTTGGCACCGCTGGCAGCGTGAAGAACGCCGAGGATGCGCTGCGAGACGAGCCGTTCCTGGTCATCTCCGGCGACGCGCTGACCGATATAGACCTTTCTGATCTGATCTCATTCCACAAGGACAACCAGGCGCTCGTCACGGTCGCGCTGGCCAGGGTGCCCGACCCGCTGGAGTTCGGCATCGTGATCGTCGATGACGATGGCCGGATCCAGCGCTTCCTGGAGAAGCCGACCTGGGGGCAGGTCTTCTCCGACACTGTTAACACAGGCATCTACGTCATGGAGCCCGAGGTGCTCGCCGAGGTGTCGGCGGGCGAGGTCGTGGACTGGTCCAGCGATGTCTTCCCGAAGCTGCTGGAACGCGGCGCGCCACTGTTCGGCTGGATCGCCGACGGCTACTGGGAGGACATTGGCTCGCACGAGAGCTACCTGAAGGCCCAGGCCGACGTGCTGTCTGGCCGGGTGAATGTCGAGATCGACGGCTTCGAGGTATCCCACGGCGTCTGGCAGGCCGAAGGTGCCGAGGTCGACCCGGAGGCGGTGCTGAACGGGCCGCTGTGCATCGGTGACTACGCCAAGATCGAGGCCGGGGCCCAGCTGCGCGAGTTCACCGTGGTCGGCAACAACGTGATCGTCAAGGAGGGCGCTTTCCTGCACCGTGCGGTCGTGCACAACAACGTGTACGTAGGCCGCGGCGTGACCCTGCGCGGCTGTGTCGTCGGCAAGAACACCGACGTGATGAGCCAGGCCAGGATCGAGGAGGGCGCCGTCGTCGGTGACGAGTGCGTCATCGAGCCCGACAGCTACATCTCGGCTGGCGTAAAGGTCTACCCGTTCAAGACCATAGAGGCCGGCGCGGTCGTCAACACCAGCGTGATCTGGGAGTCGCGCGGCCAGCGCACCCTGTTCGGCCAGCGCGGCGTGTCCGGGCTGGTCAACGTCGAGATCACGCCGGAGCTGTGCGTCCGGCTGGCCAGCGCGTACGCGACCACGCTGAAGAAAGGCGCCGTGGTCACGACCTCCAGGGATTCCTCCAGGGCGGCGCGGGCGCTCAAGCGTGCGGTGCACGGGGCGCTCAATGCCAGCGCCATCAACGTGGTCGACCTGGAGGCCCAGCCGATGCCGCTGGCCAGGTTCGAGACCGCGCGCAGCGACTGCGTCGGCGGGATCGCGCTGCAGACGACGCCGGGTGACCCGCAGTCCATCGACATCATCTTCATGGACGCCGACGGCGCCGACCTGTCGCTGTCGGCGCAGCGGAAGCTCGAGCGGGTCTTCTCCCGGCAGGAGTACAGGCGGGCGTTCCCCGGCGAGATAGCCGAGCTGACCTATCCGCCGCGCGTGGTCGAGGCGTACACGCACGAGCTGCTGCGCTGCATCGACATGACCGGAGTCCTCGGCGCGGGGCTGCGCGTGGTCGTGGACTGCGCTGGCGGTACCACGTCGCTTGTGCTGCCAGGACTACTTGGCAAGATCGGCGTCGACGTGCTGACGGTGAACAACCGCCTGGACGAGACCTCGCCCACGCAGTCGCTGGCCGCGGTGCGCGCCGACCTGCACCGGCTTGGCGAGCTGGTGTCGTCGTCCGGCGCGGCTTTCGGCGTTCGGTTCGACCCGGTCGGCGAGCGGATCGCGCTGGTCGATGACAAGGGCTCGATGGTCACCGACGACCGCGCGCTGCTGGTAGTCCTCGACCTGATAGCGGCCGAGCGCCGCAGCGGTCGGGTGGCATTGCCGGTAACGACGACCAGGGTCGCAGAGGACGTCTGCCGCTACCACGGCGTGGCGGTGGACTGGACGCCGACGTCGCTGTACGGGCTGTATGAGGCCACCTCGGGCAAGGACGTCATCTTCGGGGCCGACGGCAAGGGCGGCTTCGTGGTGCCGGGGTTCTCCAGGTCCATCGACGGCATCGCAGCCTTCGTCCAGCTGCTCGGCCTGGTGGCGCGGACCCGGATGACACTGAGTCAGATCAAGGCCCGTATCCCGGAGGCGAACCTGCTGAAGCGGTCGCTGCCGACTCCGTGGGCGGCCAAGGGCATGGTGATGCGCACCGTCGTGGAGGCCGCGGGTGACCGCGAGATCGACACAACTGACGGCGTGCGGGTGATCGAGCCCGGCCGCGGCTGGATCCTGGTGCTGCCCGATCCATCCGATGCCGTCACTCACCTGTGGGCGGAGGGCGCCGACGCCGACACCGCCCAGGCACTGCTTGACGAGTGGGCGGCGGTAGTGGAGCGAGCCGGCCGCTGACTCGGCTGCCTCGGGTGCCCTGGCCCGGGCGGAAGCGGCACTTCGGCCGGAAGCGGCACTTCAGCCGGAAGCGGCACTTCAGCAGGCCGGCTAGCGTTGCAACTCCAGGCCAGGAGCGGGCTGCGGAGCCTGCTGACTGGCGGCGAGGATGCGCCCGGCCATGAGACAATCGCCGGATCGCTCGAGTGATGACGGCATGTCGGAGGTGTGGCCTAAATGTGGCGACGGCGACGACGTCGCGATGCGGCCCAGCGTGGCTCCGGGCGGCCGGACACCGCTGGTGGCGGCGCCGGGGGATCGGGGTCGCGGTCCGTACTCGGTCGGCGACGGTCAGGAAGCGGCAGGCTCGCGTGGCGCATGGACCGCTCAGGGTCGGCGCGGGTAGCGTTGACGACACCACCGGACCTCGCGCGGCACTCTTCCGCTGCGGGCCTGGCGCCCGCACCCGTCGCTTATCCGACTACTGGGAGGCTCGGCGATCTGATGCCCAGCGTCTATTGCACGGGGTGCGGTGAGGCGAATCCGGACGGCGCGCGCTTCTGCTCGCAGTGCGGCACCCCGCTCGTCCGCCGGCCGGGGGAGCGGGTGGCGGATACGACGTCGACGATCTCGCTTGGCAGTGACTTTGACGATGCCAGCGAGGAAACCGGGGCGGACTCGGCCGCGGTCGCGGCGCTGCCGCCAGGCACCGCGCTGCTCGCAGTGCGGCGAGGTCCCAACGCTGGCAGCCAGTTCCTGCTCGACAGTGACCTCACACTGGTCGGCCGCCATCCCGACAGCGACATATTCCTGGACGACGTGACAGTATCCCGTCGGCACGCGGAGTTTTACCGGCTAGGCGGCCGGTTCACCGTCCGGGACGTTGGCAGCCTCAACGGCACATACGTCAACCGGGAGCGGATCGAGGAAGCCCAGCTGAACGAGGGTGATGAGGTGCAGGTGGGCAAGTTCAGGCTCGTCTTCCTGCTGGGTCCGGGCGCGCGGCCCGAGTTCGGCGGAGGCTCGCAGGTAGGGGGATGAGCGGTCAGCCTGCCCGCGGATACCTTGGCATCAGCGAGGTACTCGCCGAGCTCCGGCCGGACTTTCCTGACGTGAGCGTATCCAAGATCAGGTTCCTGGAGACCGAGGGCCTCATCGCGCCCGCGCGCTCACCGGCCGGCTATCGCCGGTTCTGCGGGCAAGACCTGGATCGGCTCCGGTTCATCCTGACCGCGCAGCGTGATCAGTACCTGCCGCTACGGGTGATCAGGGAGCGGCTCGCCCGGTTCGATCAGCAGGCCGCGGACCAGGCCGACGGCAGGCAGGCCGACCTCAGGCAGGCCGACCTCAGGCAGGCCGACCTCAGGCAGGCAGGCGGCAGCCAGGCCGCCGGCAGCCTGGCCGCGGGCGGGCAGCCGGGCGCCGGATACGCAAGTCCTGCTGCCAGCGCCAGCTGGCAGGCGGCTCCCGGTCATCCGGCTGCCGACCCGCCAGGGCACGGGCGGCTGCTGAACCGGCGCGAGCTGGTGGAGGCGGCCGGCCTGAGCGATGCGCTGCTGACGGAGCTGGAAACCTTCGGGCTGCTGCGGCGGGTGGGCAGGCAGTACGGTCCTGAGGCGCTCGAGGTGGCCAGGACCGCGGTCGCGCTGACCTCCTTCGGGGTGGAGGCGAGGCACCTGCGTGCGGTCCGCGCGGCGGCCGAGCGCGAGACCACCATGATCGAGAGTCTCGTCGCGCCGATCTTGCGGCAGCGAGGCGCGGGCGCGCGCGAGCTCGCCAGCAGCACCGCCCAAGACTGTGCGGTGCTAGTGCTCCGCCTGCACGGCGCCCTGGTCGAGGGATCGCTCGCCGAGGCCGGGCTGGCCGCTGCCGCGAGCCCTGGTGCGGCGTCCGTGCCTGCCGCCGACGAGCTGACCCGCGGCGACGCCAGACATCAGCAGGCCCGCGGGGCCGAAGGCGCGACAGCATGACCGCCGTCGAGGGGCGGCCAGGGCAATCCGGGGGGCTGCCAACCGTGATTGCGGGTGTACGTTGACAAAGGGAATGCCTGCCGGAACAACGGGAATGCCACTAGGCAGATCCGCTAGTGACAGCAGCGCGCAGGCGCGGATGAGGACGGAGCCGCCGTGAGGCAGATGGAGGTCGTCGGCGTCCGGGTGGAGATGCCCACGAACAACCCCATCGTCCTGCTGAAGGAGACCGATGGGGAGCGTTACCTTCCGATCTGGATCGGCCCGAACGAGGCGACAGCGATCGCCTTCGCACAGCAGGGAATGGTGCCGCAGCGGCCGCTGACGCATGACCTGATGCGCGATGTGCTTGAGGCCCTTGAGATCCGGCTGACGACAGTAAACATCACAGCCCTGCGAGACGGGATTTTCTTCGCAGACCTCATTTTTTCCAACGGAAGGGAAGTTAGCGCGCGACCGTCCGATTCCATTGCGCTGGCCCTAAGGACCGGAGCTGTCATCTTCGTGAGCGAGGAAATTCTCGACGAGGCCGGGGTGGCGATACCGGACGAGCAGGAGGACCCCGAGGACGAGGTCGAGCGGTTTCGGGAGTTCCTTGACACCATCACGCCCGAGGATTTCGGCCGGTCCACCTGAGCGGACCCGGCCCCGATGACTGCCGATATGTTGCCTGATGAGGAGCGCGACGCGCCGTCCGGGATCGTTGACGTGGCCACGTCCGCCGGCCTAACGTGCGAGAGGTATACCCAGGCACCCGGCGCCCTGGGCCGGAGGTGGGCGTGGCGGTAACCAAGGGCGGTGGCCCGGCGGCCTCGACGCGCGAAGCCGCTGGCCGCGGCCACAAGGGCGACGAGCAGCAGCTGCTGTTCGGCGATGACCCAGCCCAGGCCGCGGGCCATGTGCTGCCGGACGATGTCGGCTATCGGGGCCCGACGGCGTGCGCCGCCGCGGGCATCACCTACCGTCAGCTTGACTACTGGGCCCGGACCGGGCTGGTCGAGCCGAGCGTGCGTTCTGCCAGCGGTTCGGGGTCGCAGCGACTGTATGGCTTCCGGGACATTCTGGTTCTTAAGGTTGTTAAGCGACTGCTGGACACGGGCATTTCCCTGCAGCAGATCAGGGCTGCCGTCACCCACCTGCGGCAGCGCGGCTCGGCCGATCTGGCCGAGGTGACCTTGATGAGCGATGGTGTGAGCGTCTACGAGTGCACGTCGCCGGATGAGGTAGTCGACTTGCTCCAGGGCGGCCAGGGCGTGTTCGGCATCGCGCTCGGGCGGGTCTGGCAGGAGGTCGAGGGGACTCTTGCCGAGCTGCCTTCTGAGTCGTCTTCTGGCGACGCGACGTCCGATGCCGCGGCGGACGAACTGGCGCGTCGCCGGGTGCGCAGGACCGGCTGAGCTCCGGTTTGCCCGTTTCGCGATCAGATACCTAGTTAGTAACGATCGCGGTAGCGCGAACGCGCGGGATGACCTCTCGAGTTATGTCGTGTTATGGTGCTGGGCGTGTCGGCGACCATTACGGTACAGAACCTGCGCAAGTCCTACGGCAGCCTGGCGGCCGTGGACGGCGTCAGTTTCGAGGTCGACCACGGCGAGTTCTTCGGCATACTCGGACCGAACGGGGCCGGCAAGACAACGACCCTGGAGATGCTCGAGGGCCTGCGCCAGCCAGACAGCGGCACGCTGACCGTGCTGGGGCTGCCAGCCTGGCCGCGCAATCCCGCGCTGCTGCCGCGGATGGGCGTCCAGCTGCAGTCCTCGTCATTTTTCGAGCGACTGACCGCGCGCGAGCAGATCGGCACGTTCGCCGCCCTGTACGGCGTGCCTGCGCGACGTGCCGACGAGATGCTCGGCGTGGTCGGGCTGGACGAGCAGGCCGATGTCAGGACAGAGAAGCTGTCCGGGGGCCAGTCGCAGCGGCTGTCGATCGCGTGCGCGCTCGTGCACGACCCGGAACTTGTGTTCATGGACGAGCCGACCGGCGCGCTGGACCCGCAGGCCCGCCGTAACCTCTGGGACCTACTACGCCAGATCAATGCTGACGGCCGGACTGTGGTGCTGACCACCCATCACATGGACGAGGCAGAGATCCTGTGCGATCGGGTCGCGATCATGGATCACGGGAAGGTGCTCGAACTCGGGTCGCCGGCTGCGCTGGTGCGCGAGATCGACCACCCGGTCCGGATCAGCGTCGAGTCCGGCCTGCTGTCCGCCGGGGATGCGGCTGCGGTGGCTGCCGTCGCGGGCGGTCCGGGCGAGGTCACCGACGACGGCGTCACCCTGACGTTCGCGACCCGTCAGCCTGCCGGCGTCCTGGCCGGCCTGGCTGACCGTAATGCGCTGGTGGGCCTGCGGGTGCAGGGGGCCACGCTCGAGGATGTGTTCCTGAAGCTGACCGGACGGGAGTACCGGGGTTGAACACGACCGCACTGCGCAGCCTGTCCCGGGCGATGCTGCGCGGGTTCGTCAGAGACCGTGCCGCGCTTGTGTTCACGATCTTGATCCCGGTGCTTTTCCTGGTGCTGTTCGGCTCGCTGTACAAGAACACGAACGCGGCGAAGATCAGCGTCGTGGAGATCGGCAGGGTCGCGCTGCTCGACCAGGCTGAGGCGGCGGCTCCCGCCCAGCTCGGCAAGGTGATGACGATCGCCCATTCGACCAGCGTGCAGGGTGCGCTGGACGACGTGCGCAAGGGCACCTACGATGCGGCAGTGCAGCAAAATGGCCATGCGCTGGTGCTGCACTACTCGATCGCGGACCAGACTACGGCCGGCTTCGTGCAGGGGCTCTTCGGCTCCATCGTGCAGCAGGCCGACGCGCAGGCAGCCGGCCGCCGGGGTGCGTACTCCCTGACGGCCGCGCAGGTGGAAGACAAGTCGCTCAAGCCGATCCAGTACCTGGCACCCGGCCTGCTCGGCTGGGCGATCGCATCCGGCGGCGCTTTCGGCGCGGCCATCACGCTGGTGAACTGGCGGGAGACCAAGCTGCTGCGCAGGCTCCGGCTGGCGCCGGTCAGCACCGGGTCGGTCGTGCTGGCCCGAGTCGGGGTGAGCCTCATGGTGGCGATGATCCAGCTCGCGGTGTTTATCGGGATCGCCACCCTGCCGTACTTCGGGCTCAAGCTCTCCGCCGACTGGTGGATGGCGATACCGGTGGTGGCCTGCGGGACCCTGGCCTTCATGTCGATCGGGCTGCTGGTGGGCTCGTTCGCCAGGACTCAGCAGGCGGCTACGGCCGTGGCCAACGTGATAATCCTGCCGATGGCGTTCCTCGGCGGCGCGTTCATTCCGCTCAACTACGCCCCGGCCTGGATCAACACCGTGTCATACGCGATGCCGCTGCGGTACCTGGTGATCGGCATGCAGAACGTGATGGCCCGCGGGGAGGGCCCGGCCTCGGCGCTGCCGGCGATCGGGGTGCTGCTTGGCCTGGCCGCGGTGCTGACCGCGATCTCCGTGCGGGTGTTCCGCTGGGACGCGGTGTAGGCGGCTTCGGACGCCGCGAGTTGCTGCTGTCGTGCCTCCAAGCCAAGCGGATCTCGTCGCGCCGTGCAGGGTGTGGGGAGTTGTCATGGATATATAGCCATGCCAACGCCACACACCTAGGCACTCAACCTTGATAATTTGACTGGTTTTTGGTATTTTGCGGGCCGCGGGAGTGTGTTCGGCCCACTGCCGAACGGCCAGAATGACCTGATGGGCCAACCACAGATCGCTGTTCTTGGGGCCGACGAGGCTGACGACGTACGGTGCGTGGAGCTGACGACCCGCCCGTCCCGGCAGGCGGCCAACCGCCGGTACCAGTCGCTTGGGTTTACCCTGCGGGAGACCAACTGCTATCGCCTCGAGCTGCTGAGACACCGGGTAAGCTCAGAGGCCTGAAACACGCCAGCCGGGAGAGACCTCGCAGAGCCAGGCGGGGCGCCGAAGGGGCAACCTCCCCGGAACCTCTCAGGCACCAGGACCGGCCAGGCGTTTACATCTCTGGAGTCCGCAGCGGCGGGTCGACAGAGGGGGAGCACGTCACCGCACGCCCGCGGCCCGTTCCGGGCTCGCCGGTCTCGTCTGGGAGGCTCCCATGAAATTCGCTGACCGTCACATCGGCCCGGCAGGCGCCGACCAGGACAGGATGCTGGCTGCGGTCGGCTATGCCTCGCTCGACGAGCTGACCGCCGCCGCCCTGCCGCCCGGTATCGCCGACCGTGCGCTGAACCTGCCTGCCGCGCTGTCCGAGGATGAGGTGCTAGCCGAGCTACGCCGGCTGGCCAGCCAGAACACCGTGGCCACCTCGATGATCGGGCTCGGCTATTACGGCACAAGCACGCCCGCGGTCATCAGGCGGAACCTGCTGGAGAACCCGGCCTGGTACACGGCCTACACGCCGTACCAGCCAGAGATATCGCAGGGCAGGCTGGAGGCGCTGCTCAACTTCCAGACGATGGTCGAGGACCTGACCGCGCTGCCGGTGGCGGGCGCCTCCATGCTGGACGAGGCATGCGCCGCGGCCGAGGCCATGACCCTGGCGCGGCGGGCCCGCGGCCAGGGCACGGTGTTCCTGGCGGACGCGGACTGCCTGCCGCAGACGCTGGCCGTGCTCGCGACCAGGGCGGAACCGCTCGGCATCGAGTTGATCGTCGCGGACATCACCCCGGAGCTGATCGAGGCGCAGACCGACGGCGCGCTGTTCGGCGTCCTGCTGCAGTACCCGGGTGCGAGCGGCGCGGTTCGCGATCTGCGCCCGGCCATCGCCGCTGCCAAGGCCCGCGGCGCGCTGGCCGTCGTGGCCGCTGACCTGCTCGCGCTGACGCTGCTCTGTCCGCCAGGCGAGCTTGGCGCCGACATCGCGATCGGCAGCACCCAGCGGTTCGGCGTGCCGATGGGCTACGGCGGCCCGCAGGCCGGCTTCATCTGCGTCGCCGACGCTCTGAAGCGGCAGCTGCCAGGCCGTCTCGTCGGCGTCTCGGTGGACGCCGACGGCCATCCGGCCTACCGGCTCGCGCTGCAGGCTCGTGAGCAGCACATTCGCCGGGAGAAGGCGACCAGCAACATCTGCACGGCACAGGTCCTGCTGGCCGTGATCGCCGCCATGTTCGCCGCCTACCACGGACCTGAAGGGCTGAGCGCGATTGCCCGCCGCGTGCACGCCAAGGCAGCGGTCCTGGCTGAGGCGTTTAAAACCCTTGGATACGGAACGGGGTCGTCTCACTTCTTCGACACCGTTGCCATCCTGATGCCCGGCACCGCCGGACAGGCCGCGGCCAGGGCGCAGGCCGCAGGCTACAACGTGTACCTGGCCTCGCCGGACGTGGTGCAGGTGTCCTGCGACGAGACCACTACCGACGCCCAGCTGCGCGCGGTGGCCAGCGCGCTGGCCGGCACAGACGTCGAACTGCCAGCCCAGGCCGCGGACGCTATCCCTGCGCAGCTGGCACGGACGACCCCGTTCCTGGTCCATAAGGTCTTTGGCAGCTACCACAGCGAGACGGCAATGCTGCGGTACCTGCGCCGGCTGGCCGACCGCGACATCGCGCTTGACCGCTCGATGATCCCGCTCGGCTCGTGCACGATGAAGCTCAACGCGGCCGCCGAGATGGAGGCCATCACGTGGCCGGAGTTCGCGGGGCTGCACCCGTTCGCCCCGGCCGCGCAGGCACGCGGGTACCGGCAGCTGATCGAGGACCTGGCGGCCGCGCTGGCCGAGATCACCGGATACGACGCGGTGAGCCTGCAGCCGAACGCCGGATCTCAGGGCGAGCTGGCCGGCCTGCTGGCCATCCGTGCGTACCACCGCTCGGTGGGCCAGCCGGAGCGGACCGTCTGCCTGATCCCCGAGTCCGCGCACGGCACGAACGCGGCCAGCGCGGTGCTGGCCGGGCTGCGGGTCGTGGTGGTCAAGTGCGGGTCTGACGGCGCGATCGACCTGGGGGACCTGCGGGCCAAGCTGGCGGCGCACGGATCTTCGGTGGCCGCGATCATGGTGACCTACCCGTCCACGAACGGCGTCTTCGAGCCGACCATCGCCGAGGTCTGCGCGGCGGTGCACGACGCGGGCGGCCAGGTTTACGTGGACGGCGCCAACCTGAACGCGCTGGTCGGGCTGGCCAGGCCCGGCAGGTTCGGCGCGGACGTCTCGCACCTCAACCTGCACAAGACCTTCTGCATCCCGCACGGTGGCGGCGGACCTGGCGTGGGGCCGGTGGCCGCGCGGGCGCACCTCGCCTCGTTCCTGCCGGGTCATCCGGCGCTGGCCGAGGCCGGGATCGGCGACGCGCTGGCCGGGCCGGTCGCGGCCGCGCCGTACGGGTCGGCCGGGATCCTGCCGATCTCCTGGGCCTACATCAAGCTGATGGGCGCCGCCGGGCTGCGCAGCGCTACCCAGGTGGCCATCCTGTCCGCGAACTACGTGGCCACGCGGCTGAACGAGTATTTCCCTGTGCTGTACACCGGACAGGGCGGCCTGGTGGCCCACGAGTGCATCCTGGACCTGCGGCCGATCACGGCGCAGACGGGCATCACGGCCGAGGACGTGGCCAAGCGCCTCATCGACTACGGCTTCCACGCGCCGACGATGTCGTTCCCCGTGGCCGGCACGCTGATGTTCGAGCCGACCGAGAGCGAGGACCTGGCGGAGCTGGACCGCTTCTGCGACGCGATGATCGCCATCCGGCAGGAGATCGCGCTGGTGGCCTCCGGCGAGTACGACGCGGCGGACAACCCGCTCAAGAACTCGCCGCATACGGCGAGCATGCTGATCAGCGGTGACTGGAAGCACGCCTACGACCGGGAGACCGCGGCCTACCCGGCGGGCGGAGACCGACGAGCCAAGTACTGGCCGCCGGTGCGCCGGATCGACCAGGCGTATGGCGACCGGAACCTGATGTGTGCCTGCCCGCCGCCGGAGGCCTTCGAGAGCTAGGTCCGGGCTGATCACTGCGAGCTGGCGGAGCAGGCCCGGCCGATCACTGCGCGCTGGCGGCGCGTTCCCCGGGGCGATCCCGGCTGGCTTAGTGATCGATTTGCATGACGTTCGTGGAATCAGTGCTGCTCGGCCGGCACCAATTCCTCAAACGTCGTGCAAACGATCTTCAAGCCCGCGGCAGTGGCGCGGTTAGTCGTCGGCAGCCGGAAGGTTTGGCCGACGCAATGGCCGGCGTTATTCGCTGGCGGGCGGGATGAGGCGGCCCTTCCACTCGCCGCCGCGGCCGCGGTAGTGGCGGCGGGCCGAGTCGGCGGTCATGGCCGCGTAGATCGCCGCGATGAGGGGCAGCATGGGCGCGCGGGCTGGAGACAGCCGATACAGGCGCAGCATGGGCAGGTACGTCAGGCTCATGCCGAGCCAGCCGGCCAGCCCGGCGGCGGCGAGCCAGGCCGCGGTGGCGGGGCTGGCTCCGGTGGCGAGCAGGACCAGGCCGGCGATCGCCGCGACCGGCGGCAGCAGGTACAGCCAGGCCAGCCCGGCCACGGCGCCGGCGGTTGCCGCCAGCGAGTAGCGAAGCTGGGTGTAGGCGCTGCGTGCGACCATGTCCCAGATGTCGGCCAGCCGCTCGTAGGGCCGCAGGCTCACCACATCCGCGCTGAGGCCTAGCCAGCAGCGGCCGCCAGAGCGCTTGAGCAGCCTGCCGAGCGCGACGTCGTCGATCCGCGCCCCGCGGATGGCGGCGAGGCCGCCGGCCGCGGCCAGTGCGTCGGCCCGGACCAGCATGCAGCCGCCGGCCGCGGCCGCAGTCCTGGCCCGGGGCCGGCTGACCCGCGCAAACGGATACAGCTGGGCGAAGAAGTAGACGAAGGCGGGGATCAGCAGCTTCTCCCAGCGGTTGGCAGTGCGCAGCAGTGCCATCTGCGAAACCATCGCGAATTGGCCGTCGACCGCGGCGCGGGCCAGCGCGGCGAGCGCGCCGGGCCGGTAGCCGATGTCCGCGTCGGTGAACAGGATGTACTCGGTGCCGGCGCCGACCGCGCGGACGCCCTCGGCCATCGCCCACACCTTGCCGGCCCAGCCGCCCGGCCCCGGACGGGCGCCGACAATGACAAGCTCCCGGTCGCTAGGCCTGGCCGGCTCAGGTGGCTCCGCGGCGACCTCCCATCCCGCCTGCGCGCCGATCGCGGCCGCGGTCTTCGCCGTACTGTCTGTGCTGTCGTCGTCGACGACGATGACGGTGAGCTTGGCCGGGTAGTCCTGGCTCAGCAGGCTTGGCAGGCAGGCCGGCAGCATGTCGGCCTCGTTCCTGGCCGGGATCACCGCCGTGACAGCGGGCAGATCTGCCGGAGCCTGCCGGGCCGGCGGCAGCCGGTGGCTCGTGCGCCAGTACCCGCCGTGCAGGGCCAGCAGATAGGCCCAGGCCAGCCCGGCCGCTGTCGTTAGTGCGCAGATAGCTATTACCGCAGCCTCCCGCTGTTCGCCGAGCCGGTCCCGCTCGTTGTTACCATGCGAATGTGGCTCAAACGAGCGATGTGACGCGGATCGTTCGGGCTTTCTCGCCGGCCGACCTGAAGCAGACAAGCGCGATGATGGCCAGGGCCTTCGACGACGATCCGGTGATGCGGTGGATTTTCCCTGATGAGCGGATGCGGCGTCGGCGGCTGGCCCGGTTTTTTGCCGCATCGATGCACGGCACCGCGCTGCGGCACGAGGGCACCGAACTGCTGATCGCCAACGGTGAAATCGCCGGGTGCGCTACCTGGCTGCCCTCGGGAAGCTGGCTGCCGTCCTTCTGGCAGCAGCTTGTCGGGCTTGCTGGCTATGCCTGGACACTCGGCTCGCGGCTGCCCGTGGCTAGCGCGACCTACGGCGCGATGCTGAGCGCGCACCCGGTCAGACCGCACTGGTACCTCGCCGGCATCGGGACAGATCCGCCGCTGCAGGGCACCGGCATCGGCACCGCGCTGATGCGGTCCCGGCTGATCCGGTGCGATGCCGAAGGTATGGCGGCCTATCTGGAGTCGAGCAAGGAGCGCAACGTTCCGTTCTACGAAAGGCACGGGTTTGCCGTGACCCGCGAGCTGAGAATCCCCGGCGGCGGCCCCTCGCTGTGGCTGATGTGGCGCGATCCGGACACCGCGAGGGCCGGCCAGTGAAGGTGATCGGCGGGGCCGGCCTATTCACCCGGCCCGCAAGCGGTGAGCAGGCGCACTGGGCCGAGCAGCTACGGGTAGCCGATCTGAGCGTGGGCACCTACTCCATCGCGGCGGGCGGCATGGACGACCAGTCACCGCACACCGAGGACGAGATCTACGTCGTGATGGCGGGCCGGGCCACGCTCGAGTCCGGCGGTGACCGAGCCGAGGTCGGCCCCGGCTCGGTCATCTACGTGCCCGCCGCTGAGGTGCACCGCTTCACCGCAATCACCGAGGACCTGGCGCTGCTGGTGTTCTTCGCCCCCGCGGAGGAGTCCCGCGCGCCGCAGGCGTGAGCCGATGGGCAGGATCGGCGTCGCTGTCGCCGGGAGTGCATAGAGTTACCCTGTGGCAGATCCGGCGAGCTACCGACCGGCGCCCGGATCGATCCCAGAATCGCCAGGCGTCTACCGGTTCCGCGATGAGCGCGGCCGGGTAGTATATGTCGGGAAAGCTAAGAATCTGCGATCTCGGCTGAATTCGTACTTCGCCGACTTCGCCAGCCTGCACCCGCGCACGCAGTCGATGCTGCGTGCAGCGGCCAGGGTGGACTGGACGATCGTCACCACCGAGGTCGAGGCGCTCCAGCTTGAGTACTCCTGGATCAAGGAGTTCGATCCGCGGTTCAACGTCCGGTACCGGGACGACAAGAGCTATCCGTACCTCGCGGTGCTCATGGACGAGGAGTATCCGCGCGTGCAGGTCATGCGCGGCGCCAAGCGGCGCGGAGTTCGGTACTTCGGGCCGTACTCGCACGCGTGGGCCATCAGGGACACCGTCGACACGCTGCTGCGAGTCTTCCCTGTCCGAACCTGCTCTGCCGGTGTCTTCAAGCGCGCCGGCCAGATCGGCCGGCCGTGCCTGCTCGGCTACATCGGCAAGTGCTCGGCGCCGTGTGTGGGCCGGATCGACGCCGCCGCGCACCGTCAGCTGGCCGAGGAGTTCTGTGACTTCATGGCCGGGCAGACGGGCAGGTTCATCAAAAGGCTCGAGACGCAGATGCGCGCGGCGTCCGCTGCCGAAGAGTACGAGCGAGCGGCCCGGCTCCGCGACGACATCCAGGCGCTGCAGCGCGCGATGGAGAAGCAGGCGGTCGTGCTCCCGGACGGAACCGACTGCGACGTCATAGCGCTTGCCGAGGATCAGCTGGAGGCGGCGGTCCAGGTTTTCTACGTTCGCGGCGGCCGGGTTCGCGGTCAGCGGGGCTGGGTCGTGGACAAGGTCGAGGACGTAAGCACCGGCGAGCTCGTCGAGCACTTCCTCGGCCAGGTCTATGGTGACGACCCGGTGGCCGCCGACCGCATCAACTCCGACGACGGCCGCGCGGGAGCGGCCCGACGCGGCGAGACCAGCGACTCGGAGCGGCGCGCGGCGATCCCGCGCGAGGTCCTCGTGCCCGAATTGCCGCCGGATGCGCAGGCGCTGGAGGAATGGCTGGCGGACCGGCGCGGCAGCCGGGTCAGCATCCGGGTGCCGCAGCGCGGCGACAAGAAGGCCCTGCTGGAGACCGTGGCGCGGAACGCCACCGAGTCACTGGCATTGCACAAGACGCGGCGGGCGAGCGACCTGACCACGCGCAGCATGGCGATGCACGAGATCCAGGAGGCACTCAGCCTGGACGAGGCGCCGCTACGGATCGAGAGCTACGACGTCTCGAACCTGCAGGGCACGCACGTCGTCGCGTCGATGGTGGTGTTCGAGGACGGCCTGGCCAGGAAGTCGGAGTATCGCAGGTTCGCGATCAAGGGCTTCGATGGCTCCGACGATGTCGCGGCGATCTACGAGGTGATCAGCAGGAGGTTCCGGCGGTACCTGGACGAGCGGGCCGCGGTCCCGCCGGACCCGGCCGACGAGGCAGCCGAGCCGGCCGACGCCGACTCCGACTCCGACGCGATCGGCGTGCCTGAAGCTAGGCGGAAGTTCGCCTACCCGCCGAACCTGCTGGTGATCGACGGGGGCCCGGCCCAGGTGGCCGCGGCGGTACGGGCGCTCGACGAGCTTGGCGTGCTGGATGTCGCGGTCTGCGGGCTGGCCAAGCGGCTGGAGGAGGTCTGGCTGCCAGGCGAGGACGGGCCGGTGATCCTGCCGCGCAGCAGCGAGGGGCTGTACCTGCTGCAGCGAGTACGAGACGAGGCGCACCGGTTCGCGATCACCTACCACCGGGCCAGGAGGGCAGCCGCGCTGACGTCCAGCGAGCTGGACACCGTTCCCGGCCTGGGCCAGGCGCGACGGGCTACCTTGCTGCGGCAATTCGGCTCGCTGCGGAAGCTGACCGCGGCGACGGTGCAGGAGATCGAAGCGACGCCAGGATTCGGGCGGGTGACAGCCGAGGCTGTCTATGCGGCGCTGCATCCAGACGGCGCGGCAGATCAATCGGGGGGCAGCGCATGAACGGTGACGGCAGCGCGCAGGAGATCGTCATCATCACCGGCCTGTCAGGTGCCGGGCGGAGTACGGCGGCTAAGTCGCTCGAGGACCTTGACTGGTTCGTGGCCGACAACATGCCGGCCGGGCTGCTGCCCACGATGGCCGACCTGGCCCGGCGCGCGGGCGGGACGATACCGCGGCTAGCCGCCGTGGTGGACATCCGCAGCCGCGCGTTCTCGACCGACCTGAAGTCGGCCATCAGCGAGCTGAACGCACGGGGCGTACGTCCCTTCGTCGTCTTCCTCGAGGCAGCCGACGAGACCCTCGTGCGCAGGTTCGACAGCGTCTCCCGCCCGCACCCGCTGCAAGAGGGTGGCCGGATCGTGGATGGGATCGCGGCCGAGCGCGAGCTGCTTCAGGCCATGCGGGCCGAGGCCGACCTGGTGCTGGACACAACCCTGCTGAACGTGCACGAACTGCGGGCTCGGATGCGGGACGCGTTCGCCACGGAGGCGGAGAACACCCTCAAGGTCAGCGTGGTGTCGTTTGGTTATAAGTACGGCCTGCCGGTGGACGCCGACATGGTGGCGGACTGCAGGTTCCTGCCGAACCCGCACTGGATTCCCGACCTGGCGCCGCTGACAGGCAGGGACCGGCCGGTGATCGACTACGTGCTCGGTCAGGCGGGCGCCGACGATTTCCTTGACGCATTCGTGCGGGCCGTCCAGATCGTGCTGGACGGCTACGGCAAGTCGGGCCGCCACTTCGTGCTGATCGCGGTCGGCTGTACCGGCGGCAAGCATCGCAGCGTGGCCATGGCGGACGAGATGGCGGCGCGACTGTCGCAGACCTGGCCGGGCATCCAGGTAACGCACCGGGATCTCGGCCGTGAGTAGCAGATGACAGCGTGAGTAGCAGATGACAGAAGGGGAGCGGCCGCTGAGTCGGCGCGTGGTGGCGCTCGGCGGCGGCCATGGCCTGTATGCCTCGCTGTCTGGACTGCGCAGGGTATCCAGGAACCTCACCGCGATCGTCACGGTCGCCGACGACGGCGGCTCGAGCGGCAGGCTGCGGCGCGAGTTCGGCGTGCTGCCGCCTGGTGACTTGCGGATGGCGCTGGCCGCGCTGTGCGGCGACGACGAATGGGGCACGACCTGGAGCCGGGTTATCCAGCACCGGTTCACCGGTGACGAGGGCATCGGTGGGCACGCCGTCGGAAACGTCCTGATCGTGGCGCTCTGGGAACTGCTCGGAGACACGGTCCTTGGCCTCGACTGGGTGGCCAGATTGCTGGGCGCGCACGGCCGGGTGCTGCCGATGGCGTCGGTCCCGCTTGACCTTGTCGCGGAAGTTGAGGGGGCAGATCCGGACAGGCCGGACGAGCTGAGCACAGTAAGAGGCCAGGTGGCCTGCGCGACGACGACTGGCCGGGTACGGTCAGTATCACTGATACCCGCCGACCCGCCAGCCTGTCCGGATGCGGTGCAGGCGATAGGGGAGGCGGACTGGGTAGTGCTCGGGCCCGGTTCGTGGTTTACCAGCGTGCTGCCGCACCTGCTGGTACCGGAACTGGCGGCGGCACTCGTAGGCACTCGCGCGCGGAGGCTGGTAGCGCTGAATCTGGCGCCGCAACCTGGCGAGACCGAAGGGTTCTCGCCGCACGCCCATCTGGAGGTTCTTGCGGATCACGCGCCGGCCCTCTCGATCGATGTCGTGCTCGCCGACCGCGAGGCCACCCGCGGCGCGACAGCAGAGCTGGAGAAGGCCGCGGGGCTTCTTGGCGCCCGGCTCGTGCTCGCGGACCTGGCGATGGGGGACGGGTCACCACGGCACGACCCGAGGCGCCTGGCGGGCGCGTTCGCACAGATATTTGAGGGGGAGTGAGGCCCATGGCGCTGACCGGCTTGGTCAAGGACGAACTCAGCCGGGTCAGTGTGCTCAAGCCATGCTGCCGTAAGGCCGAGGTGTCTACCGTGCTGCGATTCGCGGGCGGTCTGCACCTGGCTGCCGGGCGGATCGTGGTGGAGGCAGAGCTGGACACCGGCGCGGCCGCGCGGCGGCTGCGCAAGGACATTGCCGAGGTGTTCGGCCATGCGTCCGACCTGATCGTGCTCGCACCTGGCGGGCTGCGGAAGGGAAACCGGTACGTGGTCCGCGTCACCAGCGATGGCGAGAGCCTCGCCAGGCAGTCCGGCCTGGTCGACAACCACGGGCGGCCGGTGCGCGGCCTGCCGCGGCAGGTGGTGTCCGGCACCACCTGCGACTGCGAGGCGGCCTGGCGCGGCGCGTTCCTTGCGCACGGCTGCCTGACCGAGCCGGGCCGGTCGATGTCGCTTGAAGTTACCTGCCCTGGACCAGAGGCCGCGCTGGCGATGGTCGGCGCGGCCCGCAGGCTCAAGATTCACGCGAAGGCGCGCGACGTGCGCGGGGTCGACCGCGTAGTTGTCCGCGACGGCGACGCGATCAGCGCGCTGCTGACCAGGCTGGGCGCCCATGACAGCGTGCTCGCCTGGGAGGAGCGCCGGATCAGGCGCGAGGTCCGGGCGACCGCGAACCGGCTCGCCAACTTCGACGACGCGAACCTGCGCCGCAGCGCGCGCGCCGCCGTGGCTGCTGGCGCTCGAGTCGAGCGCGCGCTCGAGATCCTTGGCCCTGAGGCACCCGAGCACCTGATCGTCGCCGGGGAACTGCGCATCAAGCACCGCCAGGCGAGCCTGGAGGAGCTCGGCCAGCTGGCCGAGCCGGCGCTGACCAAGGACGCGATCGCCGGCCGGATCAGGCGGCTGCTGGCCCTCGCCGACCGCCGGGCCACCGAACTAGGAGTGCCCAACACCGAGGCGACCCTCACCGCGGACATGCTGGTCCCTTAGCTCGCTTTACTGTGGCGGTGGTGGCGGCGGCTGCGCGCGGCGACGGGCTCGCAGCGGGACCCGGATCGCCGCATAGGCGGCGACGGCATAGAACAACAGGCCGAGGCCGCCGACGTTGCTCGGGTAGTCATGCAGCAGCAGGCTCAGGTGGTCGAGGATGAACGAAATGCCGACCTGCTGGTTCAGGGCAATGAAGACCATGGCAAGCAACGTGCCGAGGGCGCAGCCGGCCACTGCGATAACCGCGCCCGTCGCGATGGTCGGCATGTGACCAGGCCGGAACCTGGCCACCGCCAGACCCACCCCGGCGCCGATGAGCAGGCCGATCAGGGACAGCTGGATATGGAACAGCAGCGCCACCAGGCCCCATACCACTGCTCCGGCCAGCGCGATGCCAGCCGATGCGCCGAGCGCGGCCAGCGTGCTTTGCCGCTGGCCGGGCTTCATCCGAATGCGGCCGAGGCCTGCGAAAATCATGCGGATCACCCTCTTAACCGGCAAATAGGCCTGGCCCAGCATAGGGGCACGGGTGCTGGGAAGTCCCCGAGATTCGGATAGGGTTTCTGACTGCAGGAGTATGCGCCGCCGAGCAGTGTTCACGAGACTTTGAAGGAGCGTGGCAGTGACAGTCCGGGTGGGGATCAACGGTTTTGGCCGGATCGGGCGCAACTTCTGGCGGGCGGTGCACGCCAACGCTGCCGACATCGAGATCGTGGCCGCGAACGACCTGGGTGACCTCGCCACCTGCGCGCACCTGCTCAAGTACGACACTCTGCTCGGCACACTCGATCTCGACGTGACCGCCGACGGCGACGTGATCCGGGCCGGGCAGCACGAGATCAAGATGCTGGCCGAGCGCGACCCGGCCACGCTGCGGTGGGGCGATCTTGGCGTGGACGTGGTGATCGAGTCCACCGGACGGTTCACCAAGGCCGCCGATGCCGCCAAGCACCTGGCCGGCGGCGCGAAGAAGGTGATCATCTCGGCCCCGGCCACTGGCGAGGACATCACGATCGTGCTGGGCGTCAACGACGACTCCTACGACCCGGCGCGGCACAACATCATCTCGAACGCGTCCTGCACCACGAACTGCGTGGCGCCGATGGCCAAGGTGCTGCACGAGGCCTTCGGTATCCGCAAGGGCCTGATGACGACCATCCACGCCTACACCAACGACCAGGTCATCCTGGACTTCCCGCACAAGGACCTGCGCCGGGCGCGGGCCGCGGCGCAGAACATCATCCCGACCACGACGGGCGCCGCGAAGGCTACCTCGCTGGTGCTGCCCGAGCTGAAGGGCAAGCTCGATGGCCTTTCCATGCGGGTACCCGTGATGGACGGCTCGGTCACCGACCTGGTGGTGAACCTGGAGCGCGAGGCCACGGTGGCGGAGGTCAACTCGGCCTACCGGGCGGCCGCGGACGGACCGCTGAAGGGCATCCTGCACTACACCAGCGACCCGATCGTGTCGTCGGACATCGTCGGCACTCCCCACTCGTGCACCTTCGACTCGCTGCTGACCATGGCCAACGGCGACCAGGTCAAGGTCATCGGCTGGTACGACAACGAATGGGGCTACTCCAACCGGCTGGTCGACCTGGCCGCGCTGGTCGGCGCGAGCCTGCCCGCATGAAGGGCATCGAATCGCTGCCGGTAGCGGGCAAGATCGTCCTGCTTCGATCCGACTTGAACGTGCCGCTCGACGGCGCCACCATCACCGACGACGGCCGGATTCGGGCCAGCCTTCCGACAATCGTCAAGCTTTCGGAACGGGGCGCGCGGGTACTGATCGTGGCCCACCTGGGCAGGCCGTCAGGGGCGAGTTACGACGACCGGGCGGCGGGCGGCCCGTCCCTGGCACCGGTCGCGGCGCGCCTTGGCGAGCTGCTCGGCAAGCCGGTGCCGCTGGCCAAGGACGTGGCCGGGGAATCCGCGCGGGCGCTTGCCGGCGGCCTGGCCGACGGCGACGTGGCGATGCTGGAGAACGTCAGGTTCGAGCCCGCCGAGACCAGCAAGGACGACGCTGTCCGGGCCGGCCTGGCCGCCCGGCTGGCCGGCCTGGCCGACGTCTACGTGGGCGACGGCTTCGGCGCGCTGCACCGCAAGCACGCGAGCGTGTATGACGTGCCCGCGCTGCTGCCGCACGCGGCAGGCGAGCTGGTCGTGGCAGAAGTGGCGGTGCTTCGCCGGCTGACCGAGGATCCGGCCAGGCCGTACGTGGTCGTGCTCGGCGGTTCGAAGCCGTCGGACAAGCTCGGGGTGATCAGGAACCTGCTCGACAAGGCCGACCGGATCCTGATCGGCGGCGGCATGTCCTATACGTTCCTGAAGGCCAAGGGCTACGAGGTCGGCAAGTCGCTGCTGGAAGCCGACAAGATCGGCGAGGTCAGCAAGGTGATGGCCGAGGCCGCCGAGCGCGGGGTGGACCTTGTGCTGCCTGTCGATCTGGTCGGCGCCGCAGACTTCGCCCCGGACGCCGAGCACGACGTGTACCCGGTGACGGGCTTCCCTGCCGACCGCGAAGGCGTGGACATGGGCCCGGCCACCCGCGAGCTCTATCGCGCCAAGCTTGCCGATGCTGCCACCGTGTTCTGGAACGGGCCGGTCGGGGTGTTCGAGTTCCCGGCCTTCTCGGCTGGCACCAGGGCGGTCGCCGAGGCTATCGCCGCCCTGCCGGGGCTCACCGTGGTCGGCGGCGGCGACTCGGCCGCGGCCGTGCGCAAGCTGGGCGTGCCCGAGGATAGGTTCAGCCACATCTCCACCGGCGGCGGTGCCAGCCTGGAGTATCTGGAGGGTGCGACGCTGCCCGGGCTGGCGGCGCTGGAGTGACCGCGAGGGGCGCCAGGAAGCCGCTGATCGCAGGCAACTGGAAGATGCATAACAACCACTTCGAGGCGATCGCGCTCACCCAGAGGCTGGCCTTCACGCTGACCGATAAGGACTTTGTCGCGGTCGATGTCGCACTGCTGCCGCCGTTCACCGACCTGCGCAGCGTGCAGACGCTGATCGAGGGGGACAAGCTGCGGTTCCTGTGGGGGGCGCAGGACGTCTCTGCGCACTCCGACGGCGCCTACACCGGCGAGGTCTCGGCCCGGATGCTGGCCAAGCTGGGCTGCCAGTTCGTGCTGGCCGGGCACTCCGAGCGCCGGCAGTACCACCACGAGGATGACGCGCTGGTCAATGCCAAGGTCAAGATGATCTTGCAGCGGGCGATGACCCCGGTGCTGTGCGTCGGCGAGTCGCTCGAGGTGCGGCAGGCGGGCGGCCAGCTGGAGCACACGCTCAGCCAGCTGGACGGCGGGCTGGACGGCCTGACTAGCGAGCAGGTGGCCGGCCTGGTTATCGCGTACGAGCCGGTCTGGGCGATCGGCACCGGCGAGGTAGCCACCCCGGCGGACGCGCAGGAGGTCTGCCTGGCCATCCGGAGCCGCATTTCCGCCGTTCACGGGGACGTGACGGGCGTCAGTACGCGTATCCTGTATGGCGGGTCAGTTAAGCCCGACAATATGCCCGCGATCATGGCCGAGCCGGATATCGACGGAGCACTGGTCGGGGGCGCCAGCCTCGATCCCGGTGAGTTCGTCGGAATCTGCCGGTATCGTGATCAGAGTACGGTCGCCTGAGGTAAGAAGTGCCTGAGGTAAGAAGGTAGAGACCGCCGGAGAGACGAGAGCTTGCAGTGAATGTCGCGTTTTCCGTGATCCTCATCGTCACGAGCTTGCTGATGATCCTGCTGGTGCTGCTGCACAAGGGCAAGGGCGGTGGCCTTTCTGACCTGTTCGGCGGCGGGATCTCGTCCTCCCTCGGCTCCTCCTCGGTGGTCGAGCGGAACCTGGACCGGATCACGGTCTTCACCGGGATCGTCTGGTTCCTGTCAATCGTGGCGCTGGGAATCCTGGACAGGTAAGCGGCTTGACCCGCAGCCGGTGCGGCTGGCTGCGCGCATGATCGTCTTGAGCAAGGGGTGAGCAGTGAGCAGTGGCAACGCCATACGTGGCAGCCGGGTCGGGGCCGGCCCGATGGGTGAGGCAGAGCGCGGCGAGGCCGCACCGCGCGTGCGGGTGTCCTTCTGGTGCTGCAACCGGCACGAGACCATACCCAGCTTCGCCTGTGACGCGGCGGTCCCCGAGTTCTGGGACTGCCCGAGGTGCGGCCTGCCCGCCGGCCAGGACGAGGCCAACCCGCCGGCGCCGCCGCATGCCGAGCCCTACAAGACGCACCTGGCGTACGTGAAGGAGCGGCGCAACGACACCGACGGCGCCGCGATCCTGGCCGAGGCACTCGACAGGCTCCGCAAGGGCGCTTAGTGGGCGAATGCGCTGCGCTGGCCCTCGGGTAGTAGCGGCACCGGCCGCTGCGGCGCCGCCTCGAGCGCATCGACTTGCACTCGCAGGTCGTGGACCAGCAGTTCGGCCATGTCCCGGCTGAACCCGTTGCGCACCACGATCCGCAGCACCGCGACGTCCTGCAAGTTCTGCGGGAACGTGTAAGCGGGCACTAGCCAGCCGCGCTGCCGGAGCCGCTCGGACACGTCGAAGACGGAATACGTGGCGGCCGCCGGGTCGGCCAGCCGGAAGGCGAGCACGGGCAGGTCAGAGCCGTCGGAGAGCAGCTCGAACGGACCCATCGCCGCTACCTGCGCCGCGATGTACCTGGCTACCTGCTGGCACTCAAGCTGGACCTCGCGATAGCCCTCGAACCCAAGTCTCAGGAAGTTGTAATACTGCGCCGCTACCTGCGCGCCTGGCCTGGAGAAGTTCAGCGCGAATGTCGGCATCTCGCCGCCCAGGTAGTTCACCTTGAAGATCAGGTCCTCGGGCAGCGCGGCGGCGTCGCGCCAGATGACCCAGCCGACGCCCGGGTAGACCAGGCCGTACTTGTGCCCGGAGGCGTTGATGGACGCGACCCGCGGCAGCCGGAAGTCCCACTCGAGGTCGGGCACCAGGAACGGTGCGACGAAGCCGCCAGACGCGCCATCGACGTGCACCGGAATGTCCAGCCCGGTCCGCCGCTGTAGCTCATCGAGGTCGGCGGCTATCTCGGCGACGGGCTCGTAGCTGCCGTCCATGGTGGAGCCGAGTACGGCGACGACGCCGATGGTGTTCTCGTCGCACCGCGCGGCGGCCTCCGGGCCGGTCAGGTGCAGCCGGCCTGGCTCCATCGGGACGAGCCTCGGCTCGACCTGCCAGTACCGGCAGAACTTGTCCCAGCAGACCTGGACGTTGGCGCCCATCACCAGATTGGGCTTCTCGGGCAAAGTGTTTCCTGCCGCCTTCCGCCTGGCCCGCCAGCGCCACAGCAGTGCCAGCCCGCCGAGCATGCACGCCTCGCTCGATCCGGTGGTGGAGCAGCCGGTCGCGGACCCGGATGTGTGCTCGCTTTGCGCTGTTGGCGCGTGCCACAGATTCGCCAGGATGTTGACGCAGCGGTGCTCCAACTCGGCCGTCTGCGGGTACTCGTCCTTGTCGATCATGTTCTTGCTGAGGCAGTGGGCCATCAGCTCCTCGGCCTGCGGCTCCATCCAGGTGGTGACGAAGGTGGCCAGGTTGAGCCGGGCGTTGCCGTCCAGGATCAGCTCGTCGGAGATCATCTGGAGCGCGGTGTCCGCGGGCATCGACTCCGCGGGGATCTGGTGGCGGGGGACCGGGGCCACGTCCTGGCAGTAAACCGGATTGCACGTGAGTACCGCGGGGCCGTGGGTCTCGTCGACCTTGGCGTGCAGGGGCATGTGATCCTCCTTGAGATTCCGGCCTCAGCCGGCCGGGCGGACATAGCGATTGAACAGGAAGCCCGCGTCGGTCAGGACGTGAGCGAGTTCTAGCGTGGTGACGTGCTCGGGGCATGAGCCGCTGGCCGGTGAGGTCACGATCCGGCCGCCAGGACCCGCCGCGAGCGCCGGGCTGATCGTGAGGCAGAGCTCGTCGACCAGGTCGGCATCGGCCAGCTGGCCTAGCAGGTGCGGCCCGCCCTCGGTCAGTATCTGCCGGTAGCCGAGGCCGGCCAGGGCGGCGACCGCCTGCCTGATGTCGACCCGGTCCTCCCCGGCCACCAGCACCCGGGCCCGGCTGGCCAACCAGGTCCCGCGGCCAGCGGCCGCCCTGGCCGTCGTGATCACGATCGTTTGCGGCTGCCCCCCTGTCGGGTCGAGCAGGTCCTGGCAGCCGTCGAGGTCGAGGCGGCCGGAGACGACGGCAATGGCAGGCACCGCCGCCTGGCCGGTGCGCAGGCCGGCCCATATACCAGCCGGGCTGACCGGCCGGTAACGCTCGGTCCTGGCCGTCCCCGCGCCGACCAGGATCACGTCCGCGATGCTTCGCAGTACGAGGAAGACCATGCGGTCGGCCGGACCGCCGAGCGTGCCCGAGCGGCCGCCCAGGGTCGCTGCGCCGTCGGCGCTGGAGATCATGTTGGCCCGCAGCCACGGACGGTCGGCGCCGCGCCGGAGGGCCCCGTTCCGGTAATAGGCAGCTACCTGGCTGATCGCCGCCGGTAGCGGACCGGCATGAGCGGCGGGGATGAGCTCGAGCTCAGGCCCGGCGACTGGGAAGATCTGGCGCACGGCCAGCAGTCAATCAGATTGGCTGGCGATTCCTGCTCGCGAGGCCGGGTAGTGCGCGGGCCATAAGTGGTGCAGTATGTGAATTGCAGATGAAGTTTGCACAGTGCACATGAGATTTCACGAGAGGAAGCCGGTGTCGAAGCTGGAGTTAGTCGCCACGGTCATCTGGGCTGGCACTGCCTGCTTCGGGCTCTACCTGCTGTTCGTCTGGCTCTCGCACGGCGGGCTGCGGCAGCAGGCCACCAGGATCACAGTGTTCCCGGCCGCACTCATCTTCGCGCACCCCACCCTGGCCACGACCGGACTCACCTTCTGGGTCCTGTTCCTGGTCAGCCACCATTTGCCCTTTGCCTGGATCGGTTTCGGGGTGCTGAGCGCTTCGGCGATGCTGGGCTTCCTGATGCTTACCCGCTGGCTGGTCGGCCGGGGCGGACGGCACGCTAAGGGAGCCGAACAGCACTTCCCGGCCAGGGTCGTGGCCATGCACGGCGCGGTTGGCTTAACCACCTTCGCCCTGGTTCTGATCGCGGCCACGTTAGCGACGCACAGACACTGACGAGCGGGCAGGCGGCACGGGCCCGCAAACAGGTTGGCCGGGGCAGTGGGACTGTGGGACCCTGGGACCGTGCCGAGCCAGTCGACCGCCGCAGTCGTGGTAACTGGCGGCGCATACCTGTCGCTGGCCACGAGGCTGCTGCAGCGGATGCGCGCGAGGTCTGCGACCGGCGGAGTCTGGGAAGCGGCCGACGTGCAATGGTGGTCCCGCCGGGAGCGGCCGACGGATCCCGGCGGCCAGCTCTTCTGGCTGGATCGGCGCGGTGAGCCGATGGCCGCCGTCATCCTCACCGACTGGGAGGACACCGTCGGATGCGACGTGCTTGTGCTGGCCGGCGACCATGAGTACGAGCGCGCGGTCTGGCCGGACGCCCTAAGCCGGGTGGCCGCCCAGACCGCGCGGGCGGCCGAGTTCGTGGTCAGGGCGGACGACGCGGCCGGGATCGCCGCGCTCACCGGTGCCGGTTACCGGCCCACCGGCGAGCCGGTGGTCTCGAGTTGGCTGGCGGCCGAGCGCAGGCCCCCGATCTCGGCCCTGCCAGCCGGCTATCGCCTGGTGTCCCGTGCCGACGCGCCCGGCCGGCCGCATCCGATGGCGGCCCGCAATGGCGCCGAGGTGGCCGCACGGCTGGCGCGGTGCTCGCTGTACCGGCCGGAGCTGGACCTGGCGGTCGAGGCGGCTGACGGGCAGATAGCCGGGTACGGCCTGTTCTGGGCCGACCCAGTCACCAGGGTCGGGCTCGTCGAGCCGATGAGAACGGAGGAGCCACACCAGCGCCGCGGGATCGCCAGCCACCTCCTGAGCGTGGGGCTGGAGCGACTTGCGGCGCACGGCTGCGACCGGCTCAAGGTCAGCAGCGATCGTGGCCTGTACCTGCGAGCCGGCTTCGAGCCGCTGGACACGGCCACGGCGGAGACCTACGCCAGGTCGGCTGGATAAGGCAGGGCTGCCCGCAGCACCACAATCGCGCGGTCGGACACCACTAGGGTGCTGCCCGCATCGGTGGTTAGCGGTTCGGCTATTTGCGGCCGGGCGGTGTCGACCACGATCTGCCAGCGCGCGGCCAGGTCCTGGTCGGGCAGCGTGAAGGCGACCGGCCCGCTGTGAGCGTTGAACAGCAGCAGGAAGTGGCTGTCGGTGATCTGTTCGCCGCGCGGCCCCGGCTCGGTGATCGCGCTGCCGTTCAGGAACACTCCGAGCGCCCTGGCGTCGGCGGATCGCCAGTCGCCTACGGTCATGTCGGTCCCGGCCGGAGTGAGCCAGATGATGTCGCGCAGCGCTGCGCCGTCCGGCCCTGACGGCAGGCCGCTGAAGAACCTGCGCCGCCGGAATACCGGGTGCTCACGCCGCAGCGCGGAGAGCGCGCTGGTGAACCCAGCCAGGTCCGCGTGCTCGGTGGCCGCGGCCCAGTCGACCCAGGAGATCTCGTTGTCCTGGCAGTAGGCGTTGTTGTTGCCGAGCTGGGTGCGACCGAGCTCGTCGCCGGCCAGCAGCATCGGCACGCCCTGCGAGCAGAACAGGGTGACCAGGAAATTGCGGACCTGCCTGGCGCGCAGCTCGGTGATCGCCGGGTCATCGGTCGGCCCCTCGGTACCGCAGTTCCAGGACCGGTTGTCGTCGGTACCGTCGGTGTTGTTATCCCCGTTCGCCTCGTTGTGCTTGTCGTTGTAGCTGACCAGGTCGGCGAGGGTGAAGCCGTCATGGCAGGTGACGAAGTTCACCGACGCGACGGGGCGGCGAGCGCTGGTCTCGTACAGATCGCTCGACCCGCTGAGCCTGGAGGCGAACTCGGGCAGCGTGGCGGGCCTGCCGCGCCAGTAATCACGGACCGTGTCCCGGTACTTGCCGTTCCACTCGCTCCACAGCGGCGGGAACTTGCCAACCTGGTAGCCGCCGTCGCCGACGTCCCACGGCTCGGCGATGAGCTTGACTTGCGAGACCACCGGGTCCTGCTGGACCAGCTCGAAGAAGGCGGACAGCCGGTCCACCTCGTGCAGCTCGCGCGCCAGCGCGGAGGCCAGGTCGAACCGGAACCCGTCGACGTGCATGTCAAGGACCCAGTACCGGAGCGAGTCCATGATCAGCTGCAGGGCGTGCGGGTGCCGCACGTTCAGGCTGTTGCCGCAGCCGGTGTAGTCCAGGTAGATCGAAGGGTCGGCATCGTCGAGCCGGTAGTAGGCGGCGTTGTCGATGCCGCGGAAGGACAGCGTGGGGCCGAGCGCGCCGCCCTCCGCGGTGTGGTTGTAGACGACATCGAGGATCACCTCGATGCCGGCTGCGTGCAGCGCCTTGACCATGGACTTGAACTCGGCGGCCTGCTCGCCCAGCTGGCCGGAGGCCGAGTAGCCGTTGTGCGGTGCGAGGAAGCCGATCGTGTTGTAGCCCCAGTAGTTCGTCAGGCCGCGGTCAGCCAGCTGCCGCTCCGGCACCGACTGGTGCACAGGCATCAGCTCGATCGCGGTGACTCCGAGCCGGGTCAGGTGGTCGACGACCGGGGCGGTTGCCAGGCCCGAGTAGCTGCCCCGCAGCTCCGGCGGCACGTCAGGATGGCGCATGGTCAGGCCGCGTACGTGCGCCTCGTAGATGACTGTCTGGTGGTAGGGCGTGCGCAGCGGCCTGTCGCCCGCCCAGTCGAAGTAGGGGTTGATCACGACGTTGCGCGGCATGAACGGGGCGCTGTCGGCGTCGCTGACCATATCCGGATCGCCGATCTGGTAGCCGAAGAGCGCGTTGTCCCACCGCAGGCTGCCGTCTACGGCCTTGCCGTAGGGGTCGAGCAGCAGCTTGGCCGGGTTGCAGCGCAGGCCCTTAGGTGGCTCGTACGGGCCGGTAACGCGGTAGCCATAGCGCTGGCCAGGTCCCACCGCTGGCAGGTAGCAATGCCAGACGAATCCGTCTACCTCGGTCAGCGTGATCCGCGTCTCCGCCCCGGACTTGTCGAACAGGCACAGCTCGACCCGCTCGGCCACCTCGGAGAAGAGGGCGAAGTTGGTGCCGGACCCGTCCCAGGTAGCCCCGAGGGGATAGGCAGTGCCAGGCCAGACTTGCATCCGCAGACCTTACCCGCCCTAGCTGACCGCGGCCGCGCTGGAACGCTCCAGGATGGCCGCAAGGTCCAGCCCGTCGGGCAGGCTGCCGAATGGGGTTCCCGGCCCGGCGGCCGGACCGGATTCGAGCCTGGAACGGCAGTAGCCGGTCGCGACGGCTTCCGGTGCGAACCTGCTGAGCAGCGACGCCTGCAGGGTTACGGCGATCTGGCCAGCCAGTCGGCGGGCGTGCGGCTGGGCCGCCGCGCCCGCACCTGCTGCCTCCTTGACCGCGGCCCGCAGCCTGCTCGCGGCGGCGGCGACCAGCGGATCGCCGGCGGCCTGGTCGATCTCGGCGAGCAGCGCGTCGGCCGAGTCCGGGGTGCGGACCAGCGCCCTGAGCACGTCCAGGGCGGTTACGTTGCCCGAGCCCTCCCAGATCGAGTTCAGCGGCGCGTCCCGCAGCAGCCGCGGCATGACCGACTCCTCGACGTAGCCGTTGCCGCCCAGGCACTCCAGCGCCTCGGCGATGATCACCGGGGTCCGCTTGCATACCCAGTACTTCGAGGCCGGCAGCGCCAGCCTGAGCAGGGCCGCCTCGGCGGCATCGCCCCTGGCGGCGCGGTCGGCCGCCCCGGCTAGCCGGATGGCCAGCGTGGTCGCGGCTTCGGACTCCAGCGTGAGGTCGGCCAGGACCGCCGCCATGGCGGGCTGGCTGATGAGCGGTGCGCCAAAGGCGCTGCGGCACCTGGCGTGGTGCGCCGCGGTTACGCAGGCCTGCCTGACGGCGGCGGCACTGCCAAGCACGCAGTCCAGCCGGGTGGCGCTGACCATGTCGAGGATGGTCGCGATGCCGCGGCCAGGCTGGCCAACCGGCCAGGCGACGGCGCGGGAGTACTCGACCTCACAGGATGCATTGGAGCTGTTCCCCAGCTTGTCCTTGAGCCGCTGGATGTGCATCGCGTTCCTGCTGCCGTCGGGCAGCACCCTGGGCAACAGGAAGCAGGTGAGGCCCGCTGGCGCCTGGGCCAGGACTAGGAACAGGTCACACATCGGCGCGGAGCAGAACCACTTGTGGCCGGTCAGCAGGTAGCTACCGTCGCCGGCCTGCTCGGCGCGGGTGGTGTTGGCGCGCACGTCAGAGCCGCCCTGCTTCTCGGTCATCGCCATTCCGGTCAGCAGGCCGGCCTTGCCGCCAGGCACGCGCAGGCCGGGATCGTAGACGGCCGAGGCCAGCAGCGGCTCGTAGCTGGCGGCCAGGTCGGGCGCGTGCCGCAGCGCGGGGATGCACGCATAGGTCATGGAGATCGGGCAGCCATGCCCGGCCTCGGCCTGAGTCCAGACCATGAACTTGGCCGCTCTGGCCACGTGCGCTCCTGGCCTGCCGTCGGCCCAGGGCGCGGCGTGCAGGCCGTGGCTAACCGCGGTGCCCATCAGCTCGTGCCAGGCCGGGTGGAAGTCGACCTCGTCGATCCGGTTGCCGCGGGCGTCATGGGTGCGCAGCACCGGCTTGTAGACGTTCGCAAGCCTGGCCTGCTCCTGCGTGCTTGCCGCGCCGGCCAGTGTCCCGAGCTCGTGCAGCTCATCGGTGGCCCAGCCGCCGCCCTCCCGGTGCAGGGCCGCCAGCAGAGCCGGATCGGCCGCCACGTCGTGTCCGGCGAGCGGCGGTACCTGGTTGATTACCTCGTGAGTGCTCAGATGTGAATGCCGCACTCGGTCTTGGCCGTGCCCGCCCACCGCCCGCTGCGCGGGTCGGCCCCGTCAGCGACCCTGGAGGTGCAGGTTCGGCAGCCGATCGACGGATAACCGTCGTAGACGAGCGGGTTGACGAGCACGCCCTCGGCGGCGATGTAGTCGTCGACCTGCTGCTGGGTCCAGTCGACAATCGGGTTGACCTTCACCATCTCGCGGCGGGCATCCCAGGACACGACCCTGGTGTCGCTGCGGGCCTCGGTCTCCTCCCGCCGGACGCCGGTGAACCAGGCATCGTAGGGGCCGAGCGCCTGCTCGAGCGGGACGACCTTGCGCAGGTAGCAGCACAGGTCGGGGTTCCGGCTGTAGAGCCGGGGGCCGAGCTCGGCGTCCTGCTCGGCCACCGTGGTCGGCGGCGTCACGTTAACGACGTTCACCGGGTACACGGCCGAGACCGCGTCCCTGGTGCCGATGGTCTCGGGGAAGTGGTACCCGGTATCAAGGAAGAGCACGTCAATGCCCGGAAGCTGCTTGGAGACGAGGCTCACGAGCACAGCGTCACTCATCGACGAGGTGATGCAGATCCGCGATCCGAACGTGCCGGCGGCCCAGGCTATAACGTCCTGCGCCGACGCTCCGGCAAGAGCATCAGCCGCTTCCGCGGCTAGCCTCTCCATGTCGCTGGGCTCCTCCTCGCGGCGTCAGTCAGTCCTGGCATCGTACCTAGGCCATACGCGACTCTCCGGCTGCCACGGCCGAAAGCCTTCCCATCCACAGTAGGGCCTATAGCTGGTAACCGCACCCTCTGTCGCGTAAGTCACAACAATCACGACCGTCCGGAGAATCACGATTACCGGGCCGTCCTGAAGTGGGCTACCCGGCTGCCACCGTCCGCAACCGCAGCCGGCCCCGGCCTATTCCGCCGCCGGTTTCCGGTCTCGGTTTCCGGTCTCGGTCAGTGCGAGCTCCCGGCGTGCTTGGGGGAGCGCATGCCCGTGCCCTCCCTGAACCACGTGCTGCCCGCCGGCGGCGGGGTGAAGTGCGCGACTGTGTTACCAAGGTCGGCGTTCTCGAACGTCAGCTGCCATATCTGACCGGCGTTTGCGCCGAACACCGAGCCAGGGCAGTCCAGGCCGCCGCCAGCGGAGCGGTAGCACGACGAGTAACCCGTCATCGGGTGCGTGATCGGATCGGTCGGGTTGAACATCGACACGTAACCCGCCAGCCGAGGCGTGTAGCCACCGAACGCGGCGAACTGGAAGCTGTTCGCGGTACCGGTCTTCCCGGCCTGCGGTATGAGCGCGCCATCCCGCACGACGCCGTCGCCCTTCGCGGTCCCTGAGGTCAGGACGCCGCGCAGGATGTAGGTGGCCGCAGCGGCGACCGCGGCGGAGATCACCCGGTGACAATCCGGGGACTCGACGGGAAGCTGGTGGCCGCCGCTGTCGAGGATCTGGCTGATGGCCAGCGGCTTGCAGTAGATGCCGCCGGCCGCGACCGTGGCGTAGGCGTCGGCCATCGACATCGGTGACACGTTGACCGACCCGAGGGTAAAGGACGGCAGGTCGTCGGCCGGCAACTGATATCCGGCCGTACCCGGCTTCCCGGCGCTGCGGAGCAGGGACCCGCCGTCGGCCCGGTGCAAGCCCATGCTGACCGCGGTTCGCACCACGTTGCACAAGCCGACGCGCCGCTCGAGCTCGGCGAAGAAGACGTTGATCGACTGGGTGGTCGCCGTGTAGAGCGTATAGGTACCCTTGCCCGCGCCCTCGGCATTGGTGACCGGGAACTCGCCGGTGAGCTGGCCCTGGCAGTTGTAGTACGGGCCGACAACGTTTGGCGACGTGATGCTCATGCTGAAGCCGAACGGGATGTTCTGCTTGAGCGCGGTGATCAGGGTGAACAGCTTGGACGACGACCCGGTCTGCACCCCGATACCGCCGTTTTGCGCCGTGTCCGCCGCGTAGTCGATGCTGTCCTGGTTCCTCGAGCTGCTGGTGCCGTAGGGGCGGTCCACGGCGATCGCGCGGATGCTGCCCGTGCCGGGCTGGATTAGCACCTCGGCGGCGGCATTCTGGCCAGGGTTGAAGCCCGACGGCGGGGCGGGCAGCATATAGCTCACAGCGTTCTGCGCCGCGCGCTGGTCCGCCAGGCTCATCGTGGTCTGGATCCGCAGGCCGCCCACGCTGTTGAGGTCGGTGTACGCCTGGCGGTACGCGGGATTGGTGCGCAACTCGGCCAGCGCGTAGTCGCAGAACCAGGCCGATAGCTGCGCGGCGGCGCTGTAGCACCCTTGCTGCGTGGATTGCGGGGAGTAGTGCACGCCGAGCGGCGCCTTGCTGGCCGCGGCGGCCGCGGCCCGGGTGATGTAGCCGAGGCTGGCCATTCTGGCGAGCACGACATTGCGCCTGCCGAGCGCGGCGGCCGGGTTCGTGACCGGGTCGAACAGCGCGGGGTTTTGCACCAGCCCGGCAAGCAGGGCTGACTGCGTGAGGGTCAGGTGCGCGGCCGAGGTGGCGAAGTAGCGCTCGGCGGCGACCTGCACGCCGTACGCCTCGTTCTCGAAGTAGGCGACGTTCAGGTAGGCGGCGAGCAACTGGTTCAGGGTCAGCTCGTGCTCGACGCCGGCCGCGATCCGCAGCTCGACGATCTTGCGGGCCGGGTCTTCCGCGATCGCGGCCTGGCGCTCCTCGTTGTTCGACGCGGTCAGGATCAGCGCGTTCTTGACGTACTGCTGCGCGATGCTCGAGCCGCCTTGCACCTGGCCGCCGGTGACGTCGCTGACCAGGGCACGCATGGTTCCGCGGATGTCAATGGCGCCGTGCTGGTAGTACCTGGAGTCCTCGATGGCCACCGTGGCATCCCGCATGCTCGGCGAGATCTGCTGGTATGTCACCGGTACGCGGTAGATGTAGTTCGGGTAGTAATAGGCGATGACATGGCCGTTCGCAGCGAGGATCTCCGACCGCGAAGGCAACTGGCCGAGCTGGGGTACCGGCAGGGCGTCGAATGTCTGCGCGGCGTCCCTGGTCGCGATTCCCGCCAGGCCCGCGATCGGAGCGGCTATCCCGCTGACGACAAGGCCGGCCAGCACCGACAGCACAGCGACGCCGCAGATGGCGCGCAGGAACTTGAGCGGCGTCGTCCGCCGCCTGGTCGTCCTCACGTTGCTACCAGCGCCTCACTGGATCACGCAGCCTGAGCTCTGGGCGTCCTGCGGAAACGCCTTCGCGAGCGCGTCCGCGATGAGCCTGGCCCTGGCCTGATAGCCGGCCGAGGTGTAATGAATGCCGTCGGAGATGAACCAGCTCCGCCTGGCCAGCGATGCCCAGTCGAAGACGCGCATGTTCGGGTACCTGGCGCAGGCCCGCAGCAGGGTGTTGTCCCAGCGCTGCATGTTGGCCTCGGAGTACGGGCCGGATGAGAGCAGCGAGATGACGTTGACCCACATGACGGGCTCGCCGCGCGTTACCGACATCATCCGCTGAATTCTTGTCATCAGCCCGACCTGCGATCCGACGGCGACATCCGCGGTGTCATTGGTGCCGAGCGCGAGTACCCAGCAGCCGTCGAAGCCCTGCCGGATGAGACCTTGGGCGGCTTGGTAGCCGTTCGTCGTGCCCGGCAGCACCTCCACGACCGACCGCGCGCCGGTGATGTTGGTGTAGACCGTCTGCACGCCGACTGCCTCGTAGCGCGCCTGGATTCGGTCCGACGCGCGGGGCAGGTAGTCGGGCGACACCAACCCCTCAGAGGTCGAGTCGCCGATGTGCGCCACCGAGCGGCAGGACGTACGCGGCGGGCCGGTCAACGACGCGGCGGCCGGCTTAGTCCCGGCCGACTTGCCATCGGCCGGCTTGCCATCGGCCGGCTTGCCCCCGGCAGGCTTGGGTGCATGCGAGGTACGGGTTACGGAGTTGCTCGCCGCCAGCGAGGAGCCGCCAAGTGCCTGCACGCTGCCGGCTGCCGCGGCCGGGACACCGAGTGCCCCGGCCAGCCCGGCGCACGCCAGGACCACGACGCCGGTCGCGCCGCCTGCGGCGGCTAGCGCCGGCCAGCGCAGGCTCGGCGTGCCGGTCCGGACGCGCGTCCACAGTCGGCCAAGGGCGCCGCGGCGCACCGGCTCCTCGACAAAGCGCCAGGACAGCGCGGCCAGGGCGATGCTGACCGCCACCTGGGCAGCTGCCCTCGGCAGATCCAGCGTTGCGTTGGCTGGCGAGGTCAAGACGATGACCGGGTAGTGCCACAGATAGATGCCATAGGACCGGACCCCCAGCCAGCGCAGCGGCCGCCAGCTCAGTGCCGCGCCGACCGCAGAGCCGGGCACCGCGGCGGCGGCCACCACAGCTGCGGTGGCGACTGACAGCACAACCAGGCCGCCGCGGTACAGGAACGGCGAGTACTGGGAGGTGCGCCAGATCAGGAGCGCGATGACGACGAGGCCGGCCGTGGCCGGCCCGTCCAGTGCGATGCGGGCGGTCCGGCCGGCCTTCGCGGCCCTGCTGCTCGGCCAGATCATCGCGAGCGCGGCCCCGATCAGCAGGCCAGACATCCTGGTGTCGGTGCCCTCGTAGATCCTCGTCGGGTCGTAGCCGGGCTGGTAGAGGACGGACATGGCCACCGCGGACACTGCCGCGAGCCCGAGAGTCGGCACCGCCAGCCACTTCAGGGCAGTCGGGCGACGGCGGATCAGCATCAGGCCGGCCAGCAGCAGCCACGGCCACAGCAGGTAGAACTGCTCCTCGACGGCCAGCGACCAGAGATGGTCAAGCGGCTGGGGCGGCGCGAACCTGGCGAAGTACGACGAGTGCGTGACGATCAGGTACCAGTTGCTTGAGTAGGTGGCCGCGGCAGCTACCGCACCGCGCAGGTTGCTGAGCCGGACGCGATCGGCGATAGTGACCCAGGCAGTCACGACCGCGAGCATGACGAACAGAGCCGGTAGCAGGCGGCGCGCGCGGCGCAGCCAGAAGTCGGCCAGCTGAACCTTCCCGCTGGCGCGCCACTGGCCAAGCAGCAAATCAGTAATGAGGTAGCCGCTCAGGGTAAAGAAGACTCCGACTCCCAGCAGGCCACCAGGGGCCCACCCCAATTGCACGTGAAATGCGATGACCGCGAGTACGGCGAGTGCGCGGAGCCCGTCCAGGCCGGGCATGTAGCGCTGGTCAGAGCGCGTCGGCTTCGGCATCGTGTTCCTTTTGCTGCGGCAAGTTACGCAGGGTCAACTACCCTCCGTCGTTTAACGACTACGTATTGCCACGGCCATTGTTGGAACAAGGAATGCCGCTGGCCGGCGCGGAGCTGGGCCGGCTAGCCCACGACGCAGCTGCTGTGCCCGTCCCTCGGAAACGCCATGGCGAGCGCGTGCGCGATTGCCGCGGCGCGGATGGCATAGCCGGCCGAGGTGTAGTGAATACCGTCGGAGATGTGCCAGCCCGGCTGGTCCATTCCGGCCCAGTTGAACACCCGCATGTTCGGGTACCTGGCACACGCCTTAACCAGGTCGTCATTCCAGATCCGCATGTTGGCCTCCGACCACGGCCCGGTGGAAAGCAGCGTATGCGTGTTAACCCACATGACCGGCTGCCCGTGCGCGACGGCCATCATCTGCTCGATCCTGGCCATCCGGCTGACGTTGGAGCCGACCGAAACGTTGGCGGTGTCGTTGGTCCCGAGCGCGAAGACCCAGCAGCCCAGGAAGCCCTCGCTGTTCCAGGTCCTTGCGACGTTGTAGCCGTTGACCTGACCGGGCAGGACCTCCACGATGGAGCGGCCGCCCGATGCGTCCACCCACAGGTGCTTGACGCCAACGTCGGCGTACTGGGCCGCAAGCCGCTGGGCGGGATCAGGCAGGTACTGCGGGGAGACCATCCCGACCGAAGTGGAGTCACCGATGTGCCCGACGGTCGTGCAGGAAGTGGTGGCTGGCCGGTGGCGGGCTGCGGTCCGCTCTCGGGTGCCCGCCTCGACGGTGCTAGACGGCCTGGCTGTGCTTGACCGCCCGGCTGTGCTTGACGGCCCGGCGTGCTTGGCGGTGCTCGCGAACGCACCGGCCGCAACGGCTCCGATAACAGACAGGACCAGGATGGCGGCTATGCCCAGCACGATCACGGCGCGGCCTCGGGATTGAGATAGTTTGTCGGCGAAACTAATGCGTGCGGAACGCATGATTAGTCTCCGTTTCGGTGTCAGATGATTCAAGGCCGCATGTGCCGTGGATTAGCCGGGTCTCGTCGCACCTGACCGGCCGGGAGGCTGTTCCATGCTTATTCGAGCATTCATCGCGGCTCGCTTACCGAGTTCAACGCGAGGGAGCGGTGTGCCGATTCCGCATCCAGGGTGCGGGTGGCTCGGATGGTCGTCCGCCTCGCCTCTGACGTCGGATTCCGGCCCTCGGCTAGCAGGCTGATCGGGCCGAGTAGTCATTTCGGATGGTTCTGCCGTGGTTCTAGGGCGGCCGGGCAACCTTGCGGCCAGCGCCGGGATCACCGAAGGCTGCTTGCGTTCTGACCGGAGCGCGGCTGCGCGGATACCTAATGCTTTAAATAGCCTTAGCGGGCTATTCGCTATTTCCAGGTCCGAATCCGGTTATTCGTGCTGGCAGACTATGTCCGAAGTATGCAGGTCTGGCGAGAGGCGGAGGTTTGTCGCTGCGTAGCTGGACGCGGAATCAACGTTAGGCAGGTTGTGAGGTCCGTCACTTCTGCGGGTCGTAAGACAAGAAAGCTGAAGAAATCCGGGAGGCATTCCCGGCCATGGCAGGCGCAGAAGTCCGCAAGGCGGCTGGGCGTGATCGCCCCCGCATTGGTAGTGATAGGCGCGGTCTCGGCCTGGCAATTCGGGCCCTCGGCGCCGGCCTCGGCTATGGCTGGGACCGTGTCGCACCAGCGACAGCCCGTCCGCGCGCCGGATCGTATGGTCGGTCAGTTCGACTCCTTCCTGACCGGACCCCTGCGCGTGCCCTTGCTGCAGACTACCGATCGGCCCGGGCCCGGTCCCAGCGCAGTCGTGACGGCCGTTGTCCGGCAGCAGGTGATTGCTGCGGCAGCCCGTGAGCGCCAGGCGGGGCACCAGGCCCGGTCCGGGCGGCAGCCGGCGGCGCCCAGGCCACGTGCCGGGCTCGACTGCCAGGGGGACCGTCGGAATGCTGCCCGCTAACTACGGCGCCATCATGACGTTCCTCACCGCGCATGGGTACACGCCGATGGCCGCGGCCGGAGTCGCCGGGAACATTTACCAGGAGTCGCAGGGCAATCCGGAGTCGGTAGGTACCGGCGGCGGAGGCCTAATCGGCTGGACGCCGCTGCCTTCAGGATTCGTCACCGGCAATGTGGCCGCCGACCTGCAGACTCAGTTGTCAGCGTTGCTGGCGTTCAACGACCAGTGGGCTGAGTTCATCCCGGCACTGAATGCCGCCACTAGCCCCACGCAGGCCGCTGACATCTACATGAACGACTTTGAGCGTCCGGGGCTGCCCGCCGCATACAACCGCGAGGGAGCCGCAAACGCGGTAGCGCGGGCCTGCGGGATCGTCGCCTGAGGCCGCAGTCACCTGGCCTGACCGGCTAGTCCCGGTCAGGCTGGGCTGGCTGCGCTGGCGGCTTGTGCTGGCAGTCGCACCACGTCCCGCCTGGGCACTGCGCATGCGCGCGGGCCCGGCAGCTAGGACATACCACTTTCGCCCCAGGAGCTGCGTCAGGCCGCGTTGGCCCGGCGCATCCGGCGGCGCCGCTCGGAAGAGCGCTCGTCCTCGTTCAGGCCGCCCCACGTGCCGTACTTCTCCGGCCTGCTGACCGCGTAGGTGAGGCACTCGGCGCGCACAGGGCAGGCTCCGCAAACGGCCTTGGCCTTGCGCTCACGAATCTCACGCTCGGGCTGCCGCTCCCCGTCGGGCCCGAAAAAGAGCACGACCTCACGGCCGCGGCACGCTGCCTCATCCTGCCAGCCCCAGTTCGGCCGTTGCATCAGGGCGGCTTGACGGCGTACCTCAGACATGGATAGCTCTCCTCAACCTGGTGTCCGCGGCCGTCACGTGACCGCGGTTCGTCAGTTGCAACAAGTTCCGGTAATGCATGTACATTCAGTGCTAGCGGTCCGTCCCGCGCGCCGGGCGCGCCGGCCGGAAGGATTTCTCGCGCAGTGTGGCAATTGCCCCGTCGCATGATGCAACGCGCCGCACCGGCTAAGTGTTCCCGCACGGCTCAAGCACGGCCGCGACTTTGGCATCAGACGCTAGCCCGAACGCGCGGACCGCGGACAATCATGCCACTACGACCCGTCGCTGCGCAGCCGGGATCGAGAATGTGCGCCGGCCCGTCCTGTGGTGCGGGTCACACCAACCGACCATTTACCGGACAGGCGCGCTACCGGGTATCCCCGCCGAGGCCAGGCTCGGCGGGCACATGACTCAGTGCGCAGGTTAGCGCTAAGTGATCGTTAACTGGACAGATCCTGTGGTTGCGGGCCACCATAGCTTCATGTCCGCGTCCGACGCAGCACCGCTGCCTCGTCTCGGCGAGGTCTTTTTCGACGTCAGGGGCAGTTCCCGGAGCATGCGGCTCAGCTGGTATGCCGACACCGGAGTGGCGGTCTTCAGCATCTGGCAGGGCGGAATGTGCACCGGCACGTTCAGGCTGCCTATCGGCGATCTGCCGAGAATGGTGGAGATCCTGCAGCGCGGCCCGCAGGGCCGGGGTCACGCCGCTGCCGAGCCCGGCCCCGGCCAGGGTGAGCCGCGCCCTGCGTTCTCGGGCCAGCAGGACTTCCCGACGGGCAGCATGCTACGGCCAGGGTCAGACAGCCGGCATCCCGGCGAGCCGCGGTATGGCGGGCATGGTCGCGAGCCTTACCTGGATCCGCTGGCGAGTGGTTACGGTCAGGACGGGCCGCCGGGCTCGCTGCGCCGCGGATACGAGCAGGACGACCTGGCCCAGGCGCGCCAGGCCGGTTACCGGCCGGACCCGCCTGCCGGGCCCGAGCCGCCTGGCTACGGCCGGGACGCCGTCACCGACGGGCCGTACCCCGGCTACCAGTCACGGCGCCCCGCGGAGGGCGGACATGCAGGTCATGGCCGTGATCAGAGTGCCGAAACCATGGCCGCGAGCTTCGGCCAGGAACGGTTTGTGCCGCCCTATGTGCCCAGTCCGGCCAGTGAATACGTGACTGACATTCCGGGCCAGGCCGACGACAGGCCGGCCCCGCGCGCGGCGCCTATCGCGATGAGCCGTCGGGCAGCCGATCCGACGCCGACGAATATTCCGAACCTCAGTGGGCTCCTGCTGACTATTCCGATGGCCAGCGATACCGCTTACCGGTAAGCGATAGCGGGCCACTCGACGGGCATGTAGCTTCGCATTCTGAGGACGAGCAGGCTGGTTATCGCCTGACCCGCGAGCGTCGTGCCAGCCGCGGTAGCGGCGATGAGTGGCCGCACCGGATTGATGCGGCGACCCGCGATTACCCGGCGGGCGGGACGCGCTAAGAAGGTGCGCAAGGAACTGCTTTACCGCTAACGGCAGTCGGTACCAATCTCGGGCCGCTCAGGGTGGCGCCTGGCGGCCACTGTGACGTACTGGTTACCCGAACATGCTGGTAGCGTGTTTGGAAGGTGGCGAAATCGCGCCAGGAAGAAGATAGCCCCGCGGCCGTTACATACGTGTTGGAGGGGGGAATACATGCGCGGCGGGGGGAAGGGGGAATACAAGTGGCACAGAAGATCTCGGTCACGTTCGCGTGTGACTACGACTCAAAAGAGATTCCAGACGGCGAGCACATGACGCGAGCGTTCAGCCTCGATGGTCGGGACTATGAGATCGACCTATGCGAGAAGCACAGCCAGAAGTTCGACGAGGCGCTGCAGAGGTTTGCCGACAAGGCGCGCAAGGTCACCGGGCGGGTGGGAAGGCCCAAGCGGAGGACCACGGCCCATCGTCAGCGCAGCGCCGATATCCGGGCGTGGGCAAAGCGCAGCGGCATGGAAGTAAGCGATCGCGGCCGCATTCCGGCCAACGTCATAGCGAAGTATGAGGCGAATCACTAGCCGATCTCAGCTCCGGCAGCGGGCCCGCGCCTGACGGTGCTGGCCCGCTGCTGCCTGGTAGCGGCCCCTGGCTCGCCTGCAGCGACGCGGCTAACCCGGCGTGACTGGCGTCGCCTGGCGGCTGCTTGAGCAGCACCACGGCCGCCGCCAGCGCCTGAGCGTTGGGCACCATGACAGCGCCGTCCTCGGTCTCCAGGCGGACGTACGTCAGGCTCACGTCAACCACCCTGCCGTCGATCTGACCCGACAGTGCGCCCGCCCTGAGCCGCACGAAGTCGCCGACCCGGAACGGCCGGGCGAACAAGAGAACAAGTCCGGCGAACAGGTTCGCCAGCGACTGCTGCGCGGCGATGCCGAGCAGCACTCCGGTGACCGCGCCGCCGACGACAAGCTGCCGTGGTGAAACCCCGACCAGTTCGAGCGTCGCCACCAGCAAAATGAACAGGCTGACCAGCACGGCGGCATACCGGAGCACGCCAGCGTGAGCCTGCCCAATCACCGGCTGCAGGCTGGCCCTGGCCTTGCCGGCCAGGCCGAAGGCGGCGGCCAGCCCGAAGACGAAGAACGCCGCGGCGCAGCCGTAGGTGATGGCCTTCGCGGTCGTGGCGCTCTGCTGATCGTGCAGATGCCCAAGCTGATTGCCGTAGTGCAGAGCCACTCCGGCCGCGACCAGAGCGACCAGCAGGGAAAAGATGGCGCGCCACGGCCTGGCCCTCGAGCGTACTTTCTGCACCCGTGCGGCCATGTCCAGTTGGCGTCGTTCCTGTAGATCCACGCCTCTACGCTAGCGGGCGGCAGACACGCGTGCGCCCGGGGGACGAGCCCGCCGGGCGCACGCGATAGTCGGCGTTCGACCTGGGTACTACAGGTCGAACAGCGGCTTGCCCACCGGGAAGACCTGCCGGCCCTTGTGGCCGTTCATGACGCCAGCGGCCGATGTGTACCAGGCCACAAGCGCTGTGACGACACCGATGATGCCGCCTATCTGGATAAGGGTCGTGTTGTGGGTCGCGAACGGCGGCAGCGCAGCCACCTTCGTGGTGAAGTTCCCGAGGAACAGGAAGATCTCGGTCAGTTCCAGGGTCAGGAAGACCAGGAACACGGCCATGTTCACCTGCGTGCTGATGATCAGCATATAGAGGTTGAAGATGGCGAACGCGAGCAGGATCCAGCCAAGGTCGCGGTTCAGCGAGACCGGGTTCGTCGCGGTCGGGGCTATGAAGTGCAGCCACAGGCCGACGCCGATCCAGAACCCGCCGTAGGTGGAGAACGCCGTCGCGCCGAAGACGTTCTTGTTCCTGAATTCCCACATCCCGGCCAGTAGCTGGCACAGGCCGCCGTAGGCGATCGCGTAACCCCACCAGTCGAAGCCGGTACTGGTCTTCGCCCAGCCCGCGTTGATCACGGAGAGCAAGAACGTGGTCAGCGCGAACGCTGCCAGCCCGAGCGGCGCCGGGTCGGCGATGGCCGGCGCGGCAACGGCCGGCGTCGCAACTGCGGGAGCATCATCTGTGGTGCTCAACTGATTCCTCCTGAGGGCTTGCCTGCCTGACCACTAGCACGCTGCGAGGGCAAGGCAGGCGTGATGGATGGTGGTGCGAGCGACGTCCGAAGCCATGCGCGACTGCCGCCGGGTGAGCAAACCCGGCAGCGAGGGTGCCGTAATCCGTACATTCCGGTACGCACATGGCCAATCGCTGACCTTTCTGTGTCTCACACATGGCTCACCAGAACCAAGTGAAAGATCTGTCCTGAGCGTAACGCCGCTGAGGCATTTTAGGGAGACCCATTTTCTGGCCTAGAGCGCCATATGCGCCAAGTGCCAGTAACGTCAGGCCCGCCCGTCTGGCCGCAGCGCCCTTGACAAGCCTGCCCTGGTAGCGAGCACGACAAGCCTGTCACCTGGCCGGATCTCGTAGCCAGCATCCGGAGACCAGTCCGGGCCTGGGCTGTCAGGCCGCCGGAGCGCGATGACCCGCAGCGCGCCCGGCTGGTGCACGCTGGCGAGCCGCTGCCCGACGAGGCCGGTGTCGTCGCCCGCGGCCACCTCGGCGAGCATCAGCACGTGCCGGCCGACGGCGATCGTGCGCAGTACCTGATGGTCGAGCATGGCCGCCGCGAAGGCCGGCGCCGCCAGGTACGAGGTAGACCTGGACACCGTGCCGCCGATGGTGCGCTGGATGCGCTCGGCGAGGTCGTCGTCGTACAGTCGCACGACGATCCGCGGCTGCGCCGCCAGGGCCCTGGCGTTCAGCGCCGTCTCCAGGTTCACGATGTCGCTGTCGGTGACGGACACGATGGCCTGGCAGGTGTCGATGCAGGCCGCGCGGAGCGTTTCCTCGCTGTGCGTCTCGCCGACCACGACCCGGACGCCCAGGCGCTGCGCCATCGCCATGCCGGCGGCGTCCGCGCTCTTGTCGACGCCGACGACATCGACGCCGAGGTCGTGCAGCTGGCCGACGACCCTGGTGCCGACGCTCCCGAGGCCCGCAACGATGACGTGCCCGCTCAGCGGCGGCTGCGCGGTCTTCACCGCGCCGGGAAGCCGGGCGCCGACGACCGCCGCGGTCACCAGCGGCAAGAACGCCATGCCATCGAAGGTGAGCAGGAACTGCGCCCACTTTTCCGGCGCGCTGAGGCTCGGGTCGGTGACTGCCGCACCGGCGCCGTCGAGGAAGGTGAGGTAGAGCGCGTTCATCGGGGAGAAGCCGACGACCGCGGCCAGCAGCGCGAAGCCGATGCCAAGAACTACGATCAGCGCGGCAAAGGCCAGCCCCATCTTGGTCGCGATGAAACTGCGCAGCATCCGCGGCGGCGCGGTTAGCCGCCGGCGGCGCTGCCTGGACAGCGGATTGCGTGGCGTGCCGTCCGCGATGGCCAGCACAAGCCCGGCCGCCGGATCATCCGGTGGCAGCAGATTCGGGGCTTCCGCGTCACTGCTCGCGGCCAGTCCGCAGATGATGTGGTCGGCACCGACATCCTCGCGCCTGGCTACGTACATCGTCCGGCTCGCCATCCGGACATGGTTCGGCGCGGGCTCTCCGAGTGCCGATGCGACCAGCGACGGTGCTGCCATCTGGGACTCCGACAGCACCGCGCAGTCGGCGAAGAACGTGCGGATGCGTTCCCCGAGCCCGGCATTGAAGATGGCGATGACCAGGCGG
The DNA here is from genome assembly GCA_963719765.1 of uncultured Actinomycetota bacterium. Classification (GTDB taxonomy): domain Bacteria; phylum Actinomycetota; class Actinomycetes; order Streptosporangiales; family Streptosporangiaceae; genus JAJYUU01. The sequence goes on along the minus strand of CAVRCW010000003.1, from coordinate 1,280,924 downwards.
ATCTGCGGGCTGAGCTCCTGGGCCCGCAGGGCGGCGTGGAAGTTACCGAGATCATCCTGGTGCAGGATGGCCAGGCCGCGGGCGTCAGGCAGGCCGGCCGCAACGAACGTGTCGGTGGTCAGCTCGGCCCGCTCGAGCACCCGCACGCCGGGCATCGCGGCCATCCGCATGCCATGACCGCTGGCCGCTGAGGCGACGATGGCGGTAACCGACAGCCCGTACCTGGCAGTGAGTTCCTCGGTCATCCGGGAAGCAAGCGCATTCGCGCCGCAGATAATGACGTGATCACTGAGTTCCGGCGGACCGGATGGCCGTCTCACGACGCGATCTTAGCGGTCTAAGCCATTCCAAAACGCTACAAGCAACGCAGCCGACGCAGGCCGGGTCACGCGATCATTGAGCAAGTTCCTGCACGCTGGCCACGGCCGCCAGTGCCTCTCCGTAGATCTCGTCGGGGTCCAGCCTGCGAAGTTCCTCGGCCAGCAGGTCGGCGATCTCGCGCCGCTGCAGCGCCACGTGCCGGTCGGGCTGGCCAGGTCGGCTGAGCGTGGCCACCCGGCCGTCGGGTCGGCTGATCGTGATGTCGCCGGCCGCCGTGCCCAGCCGGACCTCGGTGATGCCGGGGCCGCCGGAGATCTCGCGCAGGAACGGCACGTGCAGCCTGCTGCCGAGCCAGGCGGCCAGCAGGTCGGCTGTCGGGTTCTGCTCTTCCGCGCTTACCAGGCCGCCGGTAATCGCGTCTGGCTCCTCCAGGTCGACAGTGGCGGCGAGCAGCGAGCGCCACGGTGTGGCCCGGGTCCAGCTGAGGTCGGTATCCCCAGGCCGGTAGCCGACCGCCAGCTTCGCCAGCGCCTTCGCCGGCTCCCTGGCCCTGGCGGCGTCCGTCACCCGACGCTGCGCGAGCAGGCCGAGCGGCTGGCTGGCCGGCATGGCCGGCAGCAGGCCGTACCACCAGGTGACCACGGGCGTATCGGGCACCAGCAGCGGCATGATCACCGAGTCAGCGTGCTCGCTCATCGGCCCGTAGAGCCGCAGTAGCACGGTCTGGCCAGGCAGCCCGTCGCCGGACCTTATCTCGGCATCAAGCCGGGATGGCGCGCGAGACTCACGGGCGATGACCGCGAGGACCCGGCATGGGTGCTCCCGGCCCGCCTGGCTGGCGGCGCGGACCGCGTCGTGCTGGCCGGACTCGTCGGTCATGATGATCAGGTTCAGCACCACTCCGGTAGCCGGCCCGCCCATCTGGTCCCTGGTCCTGGCCAGGGCGGCTCGGATGTCGGCCGTGGTGGTGTCGGTCAGGTCGGTAAGCATGTCGGGTGAGTTCCCTTCCGCACTACAGCCGCCGCCAGTATCGGCCGTCGAGGGCGAGCATCCGGTCGGCGCTCGCCGGGCCGCTGGTGCCGGCCGGGTACTGCTCGGGCTTGTCGTGGCTGGCCCAGAAGTCCTCGATCGGGTCCAGGATCTTCCACGACAGCTCCACCTCCTCCTGGCGCGGGAACAGCGGCGGATCGCCGATCAGGACGTCAAGCAGTAGCCGCTCGTAGGCTTCCGGGCTGGACTCGGTGAAGGACTCGCCGTAAGCGAAGTCCATGTTCACATCCCTGACTTCCATCGCCGACCCTGGCACCTTGGAGCCGAATCGCAGCGTCACGCCCTCGTCCGGCTGCACCCGGATGACCAGCGCGTTCTGGCCTAGCTCCTGGGTGTCGGTGGCATCGAAGGGCAGGTGCGGCGCGCGCTGGAACATGACCGCGATCTCGGTCATGCGGGTGGGCAGCCGCTTGCCGGTCCGCAGGTAGAAAGGCACGCCAGCCCAGCGCCTGTTGTCGATGGTGAGCCGCACGGCGGCGTAGGTTTCGGTGGTCGAGTCCGGCGGGATGCCATCTTCCTCCAGGAAACCCCGCACCGGAATGCCGCCCTGCCAGCCGGCCGCGTACTGCCCGCGCGCGGTCCCGGCCGCGAGATCGTCGGGAATCTGGACGGCCGCAAGCGCCTTTTCCTTCTCCGCCCGCAGCGACTCCGCGGCGAACGAGAGCGGCTCTTCCATCGCGGTCAGCGCGAGCAGTTGCAGCAGGTGATTCTGGATCACGTCCCTGGCCGCGCCGATGCCGTCGTAGTAGCCGGCCCGGCCGCCGATGCCGATATCCTCGGCCATCGTGATCTGGACGTGGTCCACGTAGCTGCGGTTCCAGATCGGCTCGAACAGGGTGTTAGAAAAGCGTATGGCCAGGAGATTCTGGACAGTTTCCTTGCCGAGGTAGTGATCGATCCTGAACACCGACGACGGCGGGAAGACAGCGTCCAGCATCGCGTTGAGTTCCTGCGCGCTGGCCAGGTCATGGCCGAACGGCTTCTCGATCACCACCCGCCGCCACGGCTGCCGGCCGTCGATAGCTTCGGCCGGATCGGACAAGCCTGAGCGCTTCAGCTGCGCCACCACGACCGGGAAGGCGTTGGGCGGGACGGACAGGTAGAACGCGTAGTTGCCGCCGGTGCCGCGCTCGATGTCGAGCCGCCTGACGGTCTCGGCGAGCCGGTCGAACGCGGCGTCGTCGGCGAACTCGCCTGGCACGAACCTGATGCCCTCGCTCAGCTGCAGCCAGACCTCCTCGCGGAACGGGGTGCGCGCATGCGCCTTGACCGCATCGTGGGTGATCTGGGCGAAGTCCACGTCCGCCCAGTCCCTGCGGGCGAAACCGACCAGCGAGAAGCCAGGCGGCAGCAGCCCCCGGTTGGCCAGGTCATAGATGGCCGGCAGCAGCTTCTTGCTGGCCAGGTCGCCGGTGACGCCGAACAGCACGAGCACGCACGGGCCGGCCAGCCGCGGGATCCGCCGATCCCGCGGATCGCGTAGCGGATTGCCGGTCATGTAGTGCTGCCGCCCGCTGCCATCTCCTTGCCGATCGTGTCCAGAAGCTCCTTCCAGGAGGCCGCGAACTTCTCCACTCCCTGGTCCTCAAGCACCTGAACCACATCGTCGTAGCCGATGCCGAGCACTTCCAGCTGCTCGAACACCTTGCGCGACTCGTCGTAGGTGCCGGTGATCGCGTCGCCGTGCAGCTTGCCGTGCGCGGCAGTGGCGTGCATGGTCGCCTCCGGCATCGTGTTGACTGTCTGCGGCGCGGCCAGCTCGGTCACGTACAGCGTGTCGGCGAACGCGGGGTCCTTGACACTTGTCGAGGCCCACAGCGGCCGCTGCAGCCGCGCGCCTCTGGTGTGCAGGGCGGTCCACCGCGCGGAGTCCGCGCCGAACCTCTGCTCGAACATCTCGTAGGCCAGCCGTGCGTTCGCCAGCGCCGCCTTGCCGCGCAGCTCGCGCGCTTCTGGAGTCCCGATCTTGTCCAGCCGCTCGTCGACCTCGGTGTCGACGCGGCTCACGAAGAACGACGCGACTGACGCGATCTTGGACAGGTCGCGCCCTGATGCCTTCTCCAGGCCGGCCATATAGGCATCGACGACCTCGCCGTACCGCTCCAGCGAGAAGATCAGCGTGACGTTGACGCTGATGCCCTCGGACAGGCACTGCGTGATCGCTGGCAGTCCCTCCGCGGTGGCCGGGATCTTGATGAACAGGTTCGGCCGGTCCACTTGCCACCACAGCGCGCGCGCCTCGGCGATGGATTTCTCGGTCTCCCTGGCGAGCCGCGGGTCGACCTCGATCGACACCCGGCCGTTCAGTCCGTCTGTCTGGTCGTACACCGGGCGGAGCACATCACAGGCCCAGCGAATGTCGTAGGTCGTGATGGCCCGTGCCGCCTCGTCCACGCTGACCCCCCGGATGCCGAGGTCGGCGACCTGATCGGCGTAGGACGAGCCGGAGGACAACGCCTTCGCGAAGATCGTCGGGTTGGACGTCACCCCGCTGACGTGCATATCCCGGATCAGGCTCGCGAGATTGCCGGTGCTAAGCCGGTCCCTGCTTATGTCGTCGAGCCAGATGGCTACGCCCATGTCGGCCAGCTCGGCCAGCGTGTCTTCCGAAGTCATGACAATCGCGCTCCTCGCCTCGTTTCACTGCCGCAGCGGTGCTGCGTCACCTGTCTGCGGCTGACCTGACCCTGGCCAGGCTCTCCCTGGCTGCAGCCGCCGTGCGTGCAGCGGTAATCCCGAATTCCGCATACAACTTCTTATAGTCCGCCGACGCGCCGAAATGCTCCAGGCTGATGCTCTCGCCGAGATCGCCGACGAACGACCGCCAGCCCAGCGCGATGCCGGCCTCGACGCTGACCCTGGCCGCGACCGTGGCCGGCAGGACCTGCTCGCGGTAGGCGGCGTCCTGCGCGGCGAACCACTCGGTGCACGGCATCGATACCACTCGCGCGGCGACCCCGTCGCCCTGCAGCTCGTCGCGCGCGTCCAGCGCGATCTGCACCTCGCTGCCGGTGGCGATCAGGATGACCTCGGGGGTGCCGCCGGCCGCCTCGGCCAGGATGTACCCGCCGCGGGCGGCCCCCTCGGCACTGGCCAGGCCTCCTCCGCTCGCGGACCGGTCGAGCACTGGCAGCTTCTGCCGGGTCAGGCACAGGGCGGCGGGGCGGTCGGTGTGCTCCAGGATGGCCCGCCAGCAGGCCGTGGTCTCGTTGGCATCGCCGGGCCTGACGACATCCAGGCCGGGAATCGCTCGCAGCGCCCATAGGTGCTCGACCGGCTGGTGCGTCGGGCCGTCCTCGCCCAGGCCGATCGAGTCATGCGTCCAGACGTAGGTAACCGGCACCTTCATCAGCGCCGCCAGCCGGACCGACCCCCGCATGTAATCGCTGAACACCAGGAACGTACCGCCGTACGGCCGGGTCAGGCCATGCAGCGCGATGCCGTTCAGGATCCCGCCCATGGCGTGCTCACGGATGCCGAAGTGCAGTATCCGGCCGAAGGGATTACCAGGGAACATCTTGGTCTGATGTTCGGCGGGTATGAAGGACGGCTCGCCCTTCATCGTGGTGTCGTTGCTGCCGGCCAGGTCGGCCGAGCCGCCCCAGAGCTCGGGCAGCACCGGAGCCAGCGAGTTCAGCACCTGCCCGGACGCCGACCTGGTGGCGATGCCACCAGCATCGGCAGGGAACTCCGGCAGGGCGCCGGCCCAGCCGGTCGGCAGCTGCCGTGCGCGCAGCCGATCGAGCAGTTCGCTGCCTGCCGGGTTCGCCGCCTCCCAGGAGGCAAACGTCTCATCCCAGGCGACCCTCGCCAGCTTGCCGCGGTCGCCGACCTGCCGGGCGTGCGCGACGGCATCGTCCTCGGCCGGAAAGCTCACCGCCGGGTCGAAACCGAGGATCTGCTTGGTGGCCGCGACCTCGTCCGCGCCGAGCGCCGAGCCGTGCGCCGCGCCGGTGTTCTGCTTCGTCGGGGCGGGCCAGCCGATGATCGTGCGCAGCGAGATCAGCGACGGCGCCGCCGTGACGTCGCGCGCCGTCAGCAGCGCGTCGTACAGCGCCTGCACGTCCTCGTGATACCCGCCAGGCTGTCGCCAGCTGACCCGCTGTACGTGCCAGCCGTACGCCTCGTACCTGGCGGCGACGTCCTCGGATTTGGCGATGTTGGTGTCGTCCTCGATCGAGATCGTGTTGTCGTCGTAGATCACGATCAGGTTGCCGAGCTGCTGGTGCGCGGCGAGCGAGGACGCCTCGTGGCTGATGCCTTCCTCAATGTCGCCGTCGGACATGATGCAGTAGACATGGTGGTCGAACGGGCTCTGGCCTGCGGGCGTGGCCGGGTCGAGCAGACCCCGTTCCCGGCGAGAAGCCATCGCCATGCCGACGGCATTTGCAATGCCCTGACCGAGCGGGCCGGTGGTCGTCTCGACGCCGGCGGTCAGGCCGTGCTCGGGGTGGCCGGGGGTAAGGCTGCCCCAGGTGCGGTAACGCTCCAGGTCGCGCAAGGTCAGCCCGTAACCTGAGAGGTAGAGCTGGATGTACAGCGTCAGGCTGGAGTGCCCGCAGGACAGCACGAACCGGTCCCGGCCGAGCCAGTTCGGATCGGCCGGGTCGTGCCGCATGATCCGCTGGAACAGCAGGTAGGCGGCCGGGGCCAGGCTCATCGCGGTGCCAGGGTGGCCGAGCCGGCCTGCTGCACCGCGTCCATTGCGAGGACGCGGATCAGGTCTACCGTCCGCGCGTCCGTCTTTGACCATTCAAGCGCTGCATGCGCATCGCCGCTCACCGTTGCCTCAGGCCCCTCTCGATGCAGACGCCGTTACGGGACGACCCTATCCCCGGCGCGTGCAGTGAGCCGATTCAGGCGGCGAGTGACCGGAGGAAGCCCAATATGGCGGTATTAACCTGATCTGGATGACTTAGGTTCGACGCGTGCGTTCCGCCGTCGACCTGCACCAGAGTGGCCGGCCCGGCCAGGCCCGCCTGTACCACCTCCGCACGCTCCATCGGGATGGCCGCGTCTGCGGTGCCGTGCACGATCAGGGCGGGGGAGCCGATCTCGCCAAGCCGGCCGGTGATGTCATCGCGATCCATCAGGCAGCGGAAGGCGAACTGCGTATCTTCCCGGTCGATGGCCGCCCACTTGGCGAACCACGGCGCGTAGTCGACGGAGCCGTCCGGCGGGCCCAGGATGATCGACGCGACGACATCCTGGACCGGCACGGGACCCTGCTCAAGCCAGATCTGCTCCATCTGCTCGTAAGCTGGCGCGGCCTGCGGATCTTCAAGACCGGCCTGGCTGTCGATGAGGATCAGCCCGCGTACCGCGGCTGGCGCCGTCAGCGCCGCGCGCAGGCTGATGAAGCCGCCCTGCGACATGCCGCCGAGCACCGCCCGCTCGATCCCCAGGTGGTCGAGCAGGCCGAGCAGGTCCTTGGCCGAGTCCCAGTAGCTGAACGGCCCGGTCGCGCGGGTGCCGCCGAAGCCGCGCTGGTCCCAGGTGATGACGCGAAACTCTGGCGCCAGCGCGGCCACCTGCGGGTCGAACATGGACGAGTCCATTAGGTAGCCGTGGCTGAGGACCACCGCAGGGCCGTCGCCGCCACTATCGGTGTAGGACACGGTGATGCCGTTCACGGATGCTGTCGCCATGGCCGACAAGTTATCGCGGCGAGGACATGTCGGCTATAGGTGCTCGCGGAACCAGTCCAGGATCAGCTCCGCGCGGGTCACCCGGTGCGCGGGCGACCCGGCCCGGCTGAGCTCGTGATTCTCGCCGGGGAACCGCACCATGACCGGCTCGCGGCCCAGTAGCCGCAACGCGACAAACAGCTCCTCGGCCTGGCTTATCGGGCAGCGCAGGTCGTCTTCCGAGTGGATGATCAGCACCGGAGCCGTCATCGCGCTGACGTAGCTGACGGGCGAGTGCCTGGCGTAGGCAGCGGGGTCGGACAGGTGATCTCGCCCCACGTAGCTGCGCAGGAAGCCGGCGATGTCGGCGGTGTGCTCCATGGTCGTCAGGTTGTTGCAGGCGCGTTCTGAGCAGGCCGCCTTGAATTTGTCCGTGTGGCCGATCACCCAGGAGGTCATGAACCCGCCATAAGATCCCCCGAGGATGCCTAGCCGCTGCGGGTCGACCCAGTCGAAACGCTGACAGGCCTCATCGACGCAGGCGATGACGTCCTCGTAGTCGACCGTGCCCCATCCCGAGCCCGGGTCGCTCTCGCACTCCGGCCAGCGGATCGCCCGGCCCCACTGTTCGCTGTAGCCTGCGCTGCCGCGCGGATTGCAGTACAAGACCCCGAAGCCGTTCGCGGCCTGCAACTGGAAGTCGTCCACGAACCGGTTGCCGTACTGGGTGAACGGTCCGCCGTGCACGTTCAGCAGTGTCGGGTAGCGCGTGCCCGGTGCAGCGCCGACCGGAGGTATGGCCCAGCACTCCACCTCGCTGCCGTCCGCAGACCTGGCCACAAACCGGTGCGGACTGGCCAGGGCGACGGCTTGGGCGAAGGGCTGGGTCAAGCTGGTGAGGGCGGCTTCCGCGTGCTCGTCGGCGGTGGCGGGCTTCTCGGCGTCCAGCGGCCTGACCACCAGTTCGCCCTGACTGGTCGGGGTGGCGGCCACGAAGGCCAGGACTCCGCCCGCCCAGTTCCACTCGGCTATCCACCGCTCGCCCCCGGCGACGAGCTCGGGCGGCGAGGCCCCGTCGGCAGCTACCAGGTACAGGTGAATGTTGCCGCCGTCCTCGGCCCCGAACAGCAGGCGGTCGCCGATCCAGTGCGGCCCGAAGGCAATGCCGAACGGCGCGCAGTTTCTGTCCAGGCTCGCGGTCAGGTCCGCCGCCTGCCTCGTGGCCACATCGAGCACGCCGACCTGCCGGTGACGAGGGCTCTGCAGTGGCGTGGGATTGACGTAATAGGCCAGTCGGGTGCCGTCCGGGGACCACGAGGGTCGCGAGTAGCCAGGGCCGGTTTGCGTCAGGCGCTGCGCCTGCGAGCTGCCGTCGGCTCGCACAGTCCACAGGTCGAACGCGAGATCGAGATCCCAGCTGTCGTGGCAGGCGGCCGCGAAGGCGATCTGAGTACTGTCAGGCGACCACGCGAGTCCTTCTGCCTGGAATGGCCCGGCAGTCAGCGCGCGGGCGGCGGTGCAGCCATCGGCGGGGACCACGAACACCCTGGTCGGCCGGTCGATCGTCCAGCCCGCCCCGTTGAGGCGGTAGATGAGCCGCGTCACCCGGCGCGGCGGCATGTCCTTGGCATCGCGCCGCTCGCCGTGGCTACCGTATTGCCCGGCGTCCGGGTCGCGCGCGACGAATCCGAGCTGACTGCCGTCCGGCGCCCAGGCAAGCTCGGTCACCGGCCCGTCGACGGCGCACACCACCATTCGCTCGCCGCCGCTGGCGACCGGCAGAACGCAGATCTGCGACCGTCCGGCACCGGGGACGGCACTAACGAAGGCCAACCGCCGCCCGTCCGGAGACCACCTGGGCATCTGCTCTGCCCCCTGGCCGGTAAACGGGTATGGCGGGCCGTCGGCCTGATCGATCGGGCTCAGCCAGATCTGGCGACGGTAGGTGTTGGATTCCGGGTCAGGATCGCTGACCGTGAAGGCGACCGCTGCCCCCGTGGGGGATACCTGCGGATCGGAGATCTGGCGGAGCCTCCAGATGTCCTGTGGTGTCATGGGAGCCGGAGTCTGCGTCGTCTCGGTCACTTGTCGCCTTTCGCGTCTGGAGAAGCTAACAAGTGATATGTCATCACAAAACTCAACCGGGCTGGTAGGACCCCTGCCGTCCGCGGTCCCGCAGTGAGTAGGGAATCAGCAGCGCGGTGATCCAGATGACGACAGAGCCTGCCACGTGCACCCACACCAGTCCGGCGGGCAGGCCGGTGAAGTACTGCGTGTAGCCGACGACGCCCTGCCAGCCGATCAGCCCGAGTAGCAGCCAGCCGAGGCGGACCGCTCGGCGCGGCGCCGAGGTCAGCCTGAGCCCGAGCAGCAGCGCGACCATCAGGCCGGCGAGCAGCCAGCCGATGTCGGCATGAAGCTGAGTCACGCCCTCGAGCGGCAGGTGGTAACGCGCCACGTCCGCCGCGCCCGCCAGCGGCCCGGTCCCGGTCACGACCGTGCCGGCGATCATCATCACGGCGATGGCGCCGACCACGCCGAAGGCACTGAGCTGGACCAGCCGGGGGACTAGCGGCGTGCCTGCGCCCGGGGCTTCCTGGCAGCGCACGTACAGCGCGACGGTCGCCGCTACCAGCGCTACCGACGCCATGAAGTGCAAGGACACCAGGGCCGGGTTGAGCTTGGTAAGGACCACAAGCCCGCCGAGCACTGCCTGGAGGACGATCGCGCCAGGCTGCGCGGCCGCCAGCCAGAGCAGGTCCCTGCGGCGGCTGCCGTCGGCCTGGCGGAACTGCCACGTGGCGACGAAGACGCCGACCGCGACCACGAAGATGGAGGCGGTCACGAGCCTGTTGCCGAACTCGACCCAGCGGTGAATCAGCGTGTCGCCGGTAGCGCCGCTCGCCGCGATGCTGTGCGCCGTGCAGGCCGGCCAGTCCGGGCAGCCGAGGCCGGATTGGCTGAGCCGGACCGCCGCCCCGGTCCAGATGATCAGTGCCGAGGCGATGACGCCCGCCAGAGCCCACCTGCGCAGTGCCGTGGGTGAGGGCGCCAGCAGGACGCCGGACCAGGAGGCGGCCCGTGATCTCGCAGTCGCCTGGCTTGTCGCTGGCATCTCCGGGATCGCTGGGGGCGCTGACACGGACTCCATGTTAGAAGGCATCGCACGTTCACCGGAACCGGTCTCCTACGCAGCGTAGGAAACTGGCAGCCCGTCCGGTCGTTAGCCGGCCGGGGGAGGCGGTAGTGGCTCGCGGTCGCCAGGCCCGCCATCTGCCGGGCCGGGGGGCGTCGCCGACCTGGCCGCGCCAGCACAGGCAGTGATCACCAGCCCGATGGCCAGCCACTGGCGGGCGGCCAGTGCCTCGCTAAGCAGGAGCAGGCCGATGAGGGCGGCGACCGCAGGCTCGAGGCTCATCCAGATCCCGAAGACGCCGGCCGGCACCCGGCGCAGGGCCTCCAGTTCTAGCCGGTACGGGATCACCGAGGACAGCAGCCCGATAGCCAGGCCCTCGGCCACGACCGCCGGGTGCGCCAGCGCGCCCCCTGACTGCGCCACTGAGGGCCCGGTGACCACGAGGGCCGCCACGATCATCGCGATGGTCAGTCCGGACGAGTCGCGGAACCGCCGCCCGGTAGCACGGCTGAGCATGATGTAGGCGGCCCAGCCAGCGGCGGCAATCAGCGCGAACCCGATGCCCGTGGCCTGGGTGCTCAGGCCGGCAATGCCGCCGGAATGCGCTACCGCGCTGCTGGCCAGGGTGGTGCCCCCACGCGTGAGCAGCAGCACTCCGGCTGCCGCCATGATGATCCACAGGATGTCACGCGGCCGCCGGGACGAAGCGACGGCGACGGCGAGGGGACCGAGGAACTCGATAGTGACGGCGACGCCAAGCGGGATCCGGGCGAATGACTGATAGATCGCGAAGTTCATCGCGCCGAGCACGATCCCGAAGACGACCGGGATCGCCAGGTCGGTCCGGCCGCGGCCAGCGGCGAGGTCACGCACGACGCGAGCCAGCCCGCGGCCGCCGAGTACTGCCATGATCAGCGCCGACCACCACAGCCGCAGGCCGGTCACTCCGGCCGGGCCTACCGCGCTGAACATGCGCGCGGCCAGCCCCGCACCCAGCTGCACGGAGATGATTCCGGCGCATACGATGACCGACGGTGGTGCCGCGGCCAGCGGCGACCTGGTTCGGCGTGGGCGGCCGGAAACCATCACTCCCAGCGGAACGTGCGGGCCGCCAGGGTGATTGCGGCAGCCGCCCACACGCACAGCACAAGCAGGTCCTGGACTGGCAGCCCGCTTGAGTGGGCGAGCAGCGAGCGGAGTCCGTCGCACAGCGCGCCCTCGGGCAGCAACTTCAGTACCGGCTGCGCGCCTGCCGGGAACTTCGTCAGCGGGAAGAGCACCCCGCCCAGGCCCAGCATGACGAGGTAGAGCAGGTTCGCGGCGGCAAGCGTACCCTCGGCCCGCATCGTGCCCGCCATCAGCAGGGCCAGGCCGGCGAACGCGGCGGTCCCGGCCAGTAGCAGCGCCGGAACCCAGACCGCGGCTGCTGCGCTCGCGTGCGGAGACCAGCCGAGCAGGGCCCCGACGGCCAGGATGAGGATCGCCTGAGCCAGCTCGACGGTGAGCACGGTCGCCGTCTTGGCCGCGATCAGGCCCCGCCGCGACAGCGGCGAGGCACCGAGCCGCTTGAGCACGCCGTACCGGCGCTCGAATCCGGTCCCGATGGCCAGGCTGGTGAACGCGGTGGACAGAACGGCGAGCGCCAGGATGCCAGGAACGATGAAGTCGATCCGGGGACCTGGCCCGACATTGACTAGCGCCTCGTGCCCGAACGCAAGGAGCAGCAGCACGGGGATGATCACGGTCAGCACCAACTGCTCGCCGTTGCGCGCCAGGGTGCGCAGCTCAAGCGACGCCTGGGCGCCGACCATCCGGCGCAGCGGGGCCGCACCGGGTGCGGGGGCCGGCCAGGCCTGGCTCAGCTCGGTCATGAGCGCAGCTCCCGCCCGGTGAGCTCCAGGAAGACGTCCTCCAGCGTGCGGCTCTCGATCTGCAGGCCGGCTGCCAGCACCCCGTGCTCAGCGCACCAGGCGGTGACGGCAGCGATCAGCTGCGGGTCGACCCCATCAGGTCGCTCGACCAGGTAGTGCCCGGCGGGTGACTCCTTCGCGGCCGCCCCGGCGGGCAGGGCAGCCAGCAGGCCGTCGGTATCCAGACCCGGCTGGGCGCGGAACCTGAGCTGTCCGGCCGACCCGGTCAGCTCGGCCGGCGAGCCGCTCGCCACCAGCTGACCGTGATCTACGATCGCCACCTGGTCAGCCAGCCGCTCGGCTTCCTCCATGTAGTGCGTCGCCAGGATGACCGCGGTGCCCGCCGTCCGCAGGCTCTCGATCAGCTCCCAGGTCGCGTGCCTGGCCTGCGGGTCAAGTCCTGCGGTCGGCTCGTCCAGGAACACCAGCTCGGGCCGGCCGATGACGGCGGCGGCAAGCGAGAGCCGCTGCTGCTGGCCACCGGACAGGTGCTTATATGCAGTCCGCGCGGACCCGGCAAGCCCAAGCTTGTCCAGGAGCACCGCGGGGTCAAGCGGCTGAGCATAGAAGCTGGCCATGACCCGCAGGTACTCCGCGGCCCGGACGGTGGTGGGCACGCCGCCCGACTGCAGCATGACGCCGACCCTGGGCCGCAGCTCGCGTGCGTCGGCGATGGGATCAAGCCCGAAGACCCGGACGGCGCCGCCATCCGGCCTGCGGTATCCCTCGCAGGTCTCGATGGTCGTGGTCTTGCCTGCCCCGTTCGGGCCCAGAATGGCCGTCACCTGAGCCCGCTCCGCGCGCAGTGATAGGCCCGCCACCGCGGTCGTGCCACGGTAGCGCTTGACCAGATCCTCAATCGCCACGGCCGGCACGGTGTTCACGCTCGCGAGTCTATGGCGCGCCGGCCTCCCGCCGGCGTCGCTGGGGACCTTACTGCTGGACGAACCTGGCCAGCTGCTCGGACTGAGCTACCCGGCTCGGCTCGTGCAGGTACATCATGTGGCCGGCCTTGTAGTAGCTGTAGTCGATGTTGGCCGCCAGCTCGGGCGGGATCGCGAGATGGGCGAACGAGTGCTCGGCCGCGAAGTACGGCGTGGCCAGGTCGTGGTAGCCGCAGTCCACGTGCACGCGCATGTGCGGATTGGTGCGCATGGCCGCCGATAGCTTCTCAAGCACGTGCACGTGCACGCCCTCGAACTCCTTGTACGACCAGGGCCGTACCCTGTCGGTGAGGATCTCGTACGGCAGGTCGTTGGAGTAGCCGAGCTCGGCCCGGACGTAGTGGTTCAGCGCCGCGGTATACGGGCCGACGATCGCGTCTATGGACGGGTCACTCGTCCAGGTCTCCCGGCCGTAGTCGGAGTCCCAGCCGGTGAACCTGCCGTCGATCCTGCCCACCACGAGCCGCCGGTCGCGCAGCAGTTCGGTGAGGAACCGCACGTGCTCGGGGCGCAGGTTCACCCGGTCCACGTAGTCGGCGGACAGCCCGGTCAGCTCGGCGACCCGGCTGGCGGCGGCGGCGCGCTCGTCGGCGGTCAGCCGGGACCCTCGGGCCAGTGCCCACAGGTAGTCGCGCGCGGCGTATGCCTCGGCGTCGGCCAGCACCTCGGGCAGTGGCCGGTCGCCGTGCTTGCCGTGGTAGTGCGCGACCGCCGCGTACGTCGGCAGATACAGGGCGTACGGGTCGTCGTTGGCACCGGCGAACCGGGCGGTGCCGAAATCCAGCACGGCCGAGATCAGCATCAGGCCGTTGAGGTACAGGCCGTAACGCTCCTGCAGGTGCCGGGACAGGCCAGCCGCGCGCGTCGTCCCGTACGACTCGCCGCACAGGTACTTGGGCGACATCCAGCGCCCGTTGCGGGTTGTCCATAGCCGGATGACCTCGCCGACCGACTCGATGTCGCCCCCGTAGCCGTGGAAGTCCGCGGACTTCTCGCCCTTGACCGCGCGGGAGTACCCGGTGGACACCGGGTCGATAAAGACCAGGTCGCTGTGGCGCAGCAGGGTCTGCTCGTTGTCGGTGAGCCCGTACGGCGGCGGCAGCAGCTCACCGACGTCACCCATGACGACCCGGCGCGGCCCGAGCAGGCCCATATGCAGCCAGACGCTGGAGGAGCCAGGCCCGCCGTTGAAGGCGAAGGTCACCGGGCGGGTGCCAGGGTCGGCCCCGTCGGCGGTGTAGGCGGTGAGGTATACCTCAGCCTTGGGTTGCGGGCCGTCGAACTTCTCGTCCGTGTGGCCCTCCAAACGCAGCACAAGACGGCCCGTGGTGGCCGTGTACGGCAGCTGGGCGCCGTCGATCGTGATCGAGTGGTGCGTGGTCACGAAGTCGTCGACCGGCTCTGTGTCCTTCGTCACGGAGTCCTTGGTCACGGCGTCCTTCTGCTCGGTGTCCGCCGCGGCGTCCGGCTCGGCGCTGGCTGGCTTGTGCTGGTCCTCGGGAGTCTGCGTCATGGCAGAAGACTAGTCGGATTTGTCGCGGTTGCTCGACCCGGGATACTCGGCCTCGTGACGCAAACCCCGGGTTTCACCTGGGACGGCCTTCCGATAGCGCCGGAGGAACCGCACGGGGCCGCGATAGTAGTCCGGCGTCCGGTGCCACCGGGCGGCGAGCCCGAGTACCTCATCCTGCACCGCGCTCATCACGGTCCTGGCTACGAAGGCGACTGGGCCTGGACGCCGCCGTCCGGCTCCCGCCAGCCGGGGGAGCCGGTGCTGGCCGCCGCGCTGAGGGAGCTGGCCGAGGAGACCGGGATCATGGCCGACCCGGCGGACCTGCGGGCGATCGATCTGCGCGGCCGGTGGGTGGTCTTCGCGCTTGACGTGCCCGCGGCCGCGACGGTCCGGCTGGACCCCGAGCACGACCGCTTTGAGTGGGTGAGCCTGTCCGACGCGGTTGGCCGGTGCCGTCCAGCCGTAGTACAGGCGAACCTGCGGCGGGCAGCCGCCACCGCCCATGCCCGGCTCGCTTTCCGGCCGCTGCGGCAGGCCGACCTGCCCGACCTTGTTCGCTGGCTGCAGGCGCCACACGCTGCCCGCTGGTTCCCCGAGCGGCTGGACCTCGCCGCCGCGGAGCGCAAGTACGGGCCGCGGATAGAGGGCAGCTCTGCCACGAGGGTGCACGTCGTGCTCGCCGACGGCCGGGCCTGCGGGTTCAGCCAGCACTACCGGGTCGGCGACTACCCGGAGTACGCCGCGGCCACCGGCGAGCCCGCGGCCGTCGCGATCGACTACGCCATCGGCATCGAGGACCTAACCGGGCGTGGCCTGGGCCCGCAGCTGATCTGGCAGTTCGTTCGGCAGATCGTGCTGCCCGCGCATCCTGCCGCCCGGCTGGTAGTGGCCAGCCCCGACGTGGCTAATGTCCGGTCGGTGCGGGCGCTGGAGAAGGCCGGCTTCCGCCGGGTTCGCGAGATCACAACCAACGACGGACAGTCGGCGGAGCTGCTGTGCGTCCTGGACCGGCAGCACCTTCTTGGCTGACGGGGTCGCGGGTCCCCATCCAGGCCGCGACCAGGCCCCGGTCAGGCCGCGACGAGTTCGGAGGGCTGGGCGATGACGTCGACGAGCGCGCCATTGCGCATGACGGTGATCGCCAGCGGGCGCCCGATCGCATCGCTGAACATGAGCTTCTGCAGGTCCTGGGCCCTGGCAACGGGCTGGCCGCCAGCGGTCAGTAGCAGGTCGCCAGGCCGCAGGCCGGCCCGCGCCGCAGGTCCTGCCGGCACCACCTCGGAGACTCGCAGCCCGCTAGTACGCCCGAAGCGTTCCTGCAGCTTCTCCGGCAGCGGGATCGGCACGCTGACGATGCCGAGGTAAGCGCGCCTGACCCGGCCGTCCCGCATGAGCGCCGCGATGATCTTGCGAGTGGTCGCGTTGATCGGCACCGCGAGCCCAAGCCCGACCCCGGCGACCGCCGTGTTGATGCCGATGACCCTGGCCCGCGAGTCGGCCAGCGCGCCGCCTGAATTGCCGGGGTTGAGCGCCGCGTCGGTCTGGATGACGTCCTCCACCAGGCCTGGCCTGCCCCCCATGCTGGTGGGCAGCGAGCGGCCGAGCGCGCTGACCACGCCTGCCGTCACCGAGCCGGTCAGCCCGTGCGGGCTGCCGACCGCCACCACTAGCTGGCCGACCACAAGCTCGTCCGCCTCGCCGAGCACGGCCGGACTGGGTGTCGCGGTGTCGGCGCGCACCACCGCCAGGTCGGACAGCGGGTCGGCCCCTACCACGCGGAATGCGGCGCTGGTGCCGTCGGAGAACAGCGCGGTGCCGTGCTCGGCGTGCCCGACCACATGAGCGTTGGTGAGCAGGAATCCGTCCGGGGTGTATGTGACGGCGGAGCCAAGACCCTCACCGCGGTACCGGCCTGCGGGATGTGGCACTCGCAGGCTGGCAACCCTGGGTGTCAGGTCGGCCGCGACGCCGGCCACGACACGGGAGTACGCGTCGAGTGGCGAGTCGGATGTCATGCTGTTCTCCACGGGATTACAACATTACATCTCACATGCTGGGGGCGCCAGCAGACCGGCGGGCCATCAGGTCTTCGCGAACGGCCGGGCCCGCGCCGGGGCAACCGCCCGCGCCGGCAGCAACCGCCCGCGCCGGCAGCAACCGCCCGCGCCGGCAGCAACCGCCCGCGCCGGCAGCAACCGCCCGCGCCGGCAGCAACCGCCCGCGCAAACCCCACCCACGCCGAGCGATATGCGCAGTTAGAGATGATTCAGAACCACTGCGAAGATGACTCGCGGGGACGCTCGTGGATCTAGTGACGCTATAGCAGCACTAGATCCACGAGCGTCCCGCGTAGCGGCCAGCGAGCCGGCCCTGCGCGACCGCGAGCGCGACCGCGACCGCGACCGCGACCGCGACCGCGAGCGCGACCGCGACCGCGAGCCGTCGCCCCCGACGCGGGCTACTCAACTGACCCAAACCCGCCCGGAGTACCCCTTGGCTCAAGCGGGGGCCGGCTGGCGCTGGCGGTCGGCCGCAGCTCGGACCAGCCCCTCGAACAGGCTGAGATCGTCGCCCACCTCGGGGTGCCACTGCACGGCGATCATGAAATGCTGGCTGCCAGCCGCCGGGCCGAACTCCGCCGCCTCGATGATCCCGTCCGTCGCCCAGCCGGTCGCGACCAGTCCTGCTCCCAGCTTGTCGGCCGCCTGGTGGTGATGGGTCGGAACGGTCACCTCCGTCCGGCCGAGGACCTCGGCCAGCCGGGTGTCAGGCGCCACCGTCACCTCGTGGGCTCCGTAACCACTCGGCTCCGGCGAGTGCTCGTCATGGCCGACAATCGCCGGCAGGTGCTGGTGCAGCGTGCCCCCCAGTGCCACGTTGATGACCTGCAGGCCGCGGCAGATCCCGAGCAATGGCAGGCCCGTGGCGATGGCCGCGGTGCAGAGCGCAAACTCCGCGCTGTCCCTGGCGGCGTTGGCCGGCCCGGTGGCGTCATCGCGCGGCGCGTCGTAGCAGGCCGGGTCGATGTCGCCGCCGCCGGACAGCAGGAGGCCATCCAGCCGGTCGAGCACGTCGCTGATGCCAGGTAGCGGCGGCAGCAGCACCGGCACGCCGCCTGCCCGCGCCACGCTGTCGGCATACCTGGCCGGCAGCAGGTTCGCCTGGACATGCTCCCAGCTACCCCAGCTGGCAGGCTGGGAGTAGCAGCTGATGCCGATGACCGGACTGCCGGAGTGCGCAACGTTAGTCACGGCTACAGGCTACAGAGGGGTCACATATGCACCGGCGATGCCGCCGTCGACGACGAATGAGGACGCGGTGATGAACGAGGAGTCGTCGCTGGCCAGGAAGGCGACCGCCGCGGCGATCTCCTCCGGCTCGGCGAACCTGCCCATCGGGACGTGCACCAGCCGCCGCGCGGCGCGGTCAGGATGCTTGGCGAACAGTTCCCGCAAAAGCGGCGTGTTCACGGGACCCGGACACAGCGCGTTGACCCTGATGCCCTCGCGGGCGAACTGCACGCCAAGCTCCCGGCTCATCGCCAGCACGCCGCCCTTGGACGCGGTGTAGGAAATCTGCGAGGTCGCGGCCCCGAGTATCGCCACGAACGACGCGGTATTGATGATGGAACCCCGCCCGGCCGCCTGCATGTGCGGCAGGACGTACTTGCAGCACAGGTAGACGGACGTCAGGTTGATCTCCTGGACGCGCTTCCAGGCGTCCAGCCCGGTGGTCAGGATCGAGTCGTCATCGGGCGGGGAGATGCCGGCGTTGTTGAACGCGACATCGATCCGGCCGAACCGGGCGGCCACGCTGTCGAACATCTCGCGAACCTGGTCCTCGTCGGCCACGTCTACCGCCAGGAAAACGCCATCGACCTCGGCCGCGGCGGTCTTTCCCGCTGGCTCGTCGATGTCGACGCAGATGACCGTGGCGCCCTCGGCCGCCATTCGTCGTGCGCTCGCCAGCCCGATGCCGCTTCCGGCCCCGGTAACCACGGCTACCCGATCCTGCAGGCGCTGCATAAACTGCTCCGTTCCTTCCATCAGGGTCTTCGGGGAACGGGCTGGGTCCGCATGACTGCTGCCCGCCCGGCCGGTCGCGTCAGTCCTGCGTCGAGATGAAGACGTTCTTGGTCTCGGTGAACGAGTCGAGGGCATCAGGTCCAAGCTCGCGGCCGAGGCCGGACTGCTTGAAGCCACCAAACGGCGTCCAGTACCGCACCGAGGAGTGCGAGTTAACCGACAGGTTGCCGGTCTCCACGCCGCGCGCCACCCTGATGGCCCGGCCGACATTACCGGTCCAGATTGAGCCGGACAGTCCGTAGGGGGTGTCGTTGGCGAGGGCTATGGCCTCGGCCTCGTCCACGAACGGGGTGACGGTCACGACCGGGCCGAATATCTCATCGGTGTAAGCCCTGTCGTCCCTGCCGACTGGTGCGAGCACCGTGGGCGGGTACCAGAAGCCGCGGCCGGCCGGGGCAGCGCCGCGGAAGGCGACACGCGCGGTGTCGGGTACGTAGCTGGCCACGTGCTCCCGGTGTGCGGCCGAGATCAGCGGGCCCATCTCGGTGCTGTCCGCGGCCGGGTCGCCAACCCGCACGCCCTTGACCGCGGGCTCGAGCAGCTCCATGAACGCATCCAGCACGCTGTCCTGGACGAGGATCCTGGATCGGGCACAACAGTCCTGGCCGGCGTTGTCGAAGACCGCGTACGGCGCGGTCGCGGCCGCCTTCTCGATGTCGGCGTCGGCGAACACGATGTTCGCGCTCTTGCCGCCAAGCTCCAGGGTGACCCGCTTCACCTGGCGGGCGCAGCCGGCCATGATCTGCTGGCCGACCTCGGTCGAGCCGGTGAAGACGATCTTGCGCACCAGCGGGTGATCGACCAGCCGCTGCCCGACCACGCTGCCCTTGCCGGGCAGCACCTGCAGCACGTTCTCCGGCAGCCCGGCTGCCAGCGCAAGCTCGCCGATCCTGATGGCGGTCAGCGGGGTCATCTCGGCCGGCTTGGCGACCACCGTGTTACCCGCCGCGAGCGCGGGCGCCATCCCCCAGGACAGTATCGGCATCGGGAAGTTCCACGGAACTATCAGGCCCACCACGCCCAGCGGCTCGGCGAACGTCACGTCCAGCCCGCCCGCCACCGGTATCTGCTTGCCGATCAGCCGCTCAGGCGCGGCCGAGTAATACATGAGCACGTCGCGGACCTGGCCGGCTTCCCAGGTCGCCGCGCCGACCGGGTGACCAGAGCCGGAGGTCTCCAGCGCCGCCAGCTCGTCGATGTGCGCGTCCACCTCGGCGGCGAACCGCCGCAGCAGCCGGGCCCGGTCCGACGGTGCGACGTCGCGCCAGGCCAGCTGCGCAGCGGCGGCCCGCTCGATCGCCGCGTCGGTCTCCTGCGCGGTGGCCTGCGTGACGGCAGCAACGGGCTGCTCGGTCGCGGGGTTGATCACCGTGTACTGCGTCATGTACCAGCCTTCCGGTCGTCGCTGACTCAGAGGCGTTCGAAGCTGCGGCGCAGCTCCCAGTCGGTGACGGCAGCGTCGTATGCCGCCAGCTCGACTCGCGCGTAGTTCGCGTAGTGATCGCGCACCTCGGGGCCGAATGCCCGCGCGGCTAGCTCGCTCGTCTGCCACAACTCCAGCGCATCCCGCAGCGTATGGGGAACCCGCCGGCTGGTATCGGCATAGGCGTTGCCCTCGAACGCCGGCTCGAGCGGCAGCTCGCTGTCGATGCCGTCCAGCCCGGCGGCGATCATTCCGGCCAGCGCGAGGTACGGGTTCACGTCGCCACCAGGCGTTCGGTTCTCCGCCCGCAGCGAGTGGCCGTGCCCGACCAGGCGGATCGCGCAGGTCCGGTTGTCCACGCCCCAGCGGACGGAGGTCGGCGCGAAGCTGCCGGGCACGTACCGCTTGTAGGAATTGATGTTCGGTGCGTAGAGCAGGGTCAGCTCGCGCATCGCGGCCAGCTGGCCGGCCACGAAGTGCTCGCCGAGCTTCGACAGGCCGTGCGGGCCAGGGCCCGCAAGCACCGGCGTGCCGTCGGATCCGCGCAGTGACAGGTGGATGTGGCAGGAGTTGCCCTCGCGGGCATTCGGCTTGGCCATGAACGTGATGCTCATGCCGTCCTGCGCGGCGATCTCCTTCGCGCCGGTCTTGTAGATCGAGTGGTTGTCGCTCATGGTGACGGCTTCGGCATACCGGAACGCGATCTCGTGCTGACCGAGGTTGCACTCGCCCTTGGCCGACTCCACGTACATGCCGGCGCCTGACATGCCGTTGCGAATGCGGCGCAGCAACGGCTCGACCCTGGAGGTGCCGAGGATCGAGTAGTCCACGTTGTAGCCGTTGGCGGGGACGAGGTCCTGATAGTTCTTGGCCGCCGCCTGCTCGTAGCTGTCGGCGAAGACGATGAACTCAAGCTCGGTCCCTGCCATCGCGATCAGGTCCCGCTCGGCCAGCCTGGCGATCTGCTTGCGCAGGATCTGCCGCGGCGATTCCAGCACTGGCTCGCCGTCCAGCCAGACAAGGTCGGCCAGCACCAGCGCCGTGGCCGGATGCCAGGGGATCCTTCGCAGCGTGGCCATGTCGGGCCGCAGCACGAAGTCGCCGTAACCGCGCTCCCAGGACGAGATCTGGTAGCCGTCGACGGTATTCATGTCCACGTCGACCGCGAGCAGGTAGTTACAGCCCTCGGAGAACTCGTGTGCCACCTCCTCGAGGAAGAACTCTGCGGACAGCCGCTTTCCCTGCAGGCGGCCCTGCATGTCGGTGAGGGCGAGGATCACCGTGTCGATATCGCCGCCGCTGACGGCCAGGCGCAGCTCT
This sequence comes from uncultured Actinomycetota bacterium, assembly GCA_963719765.1. Classification (GTDB taxonomy): domain Bacteria; phylum Actinomycetota; class Actinomycetes; order Streptosporangiales; family Streptosporangiaceae; genus JAJYUU01. The sequence goes on along the minus strand of CAVRCW010000003.1, from coordinate 1,259,595 downwards.
TCCAGGGACAGCATCCCCGGCCGAGCTGCGCCCGCGTGCGAAGAGGTCATGCTCAGACCGACAGCTCTTGCTCGATGGCGGCCAGTTCCTCTGGCGTGCCCTGAATTCGCGGTCCGGTGAACCACTTGCGCGCCGAGACCAGCCAGTAGATCCCGGCGAAGCCGATGACCACGACCACGGCGACCACCGCGTAGTTGAACGTGCTCCAGTGAATCGGGCCGAACTGCGGCAGCATGAACAGGATCGCGATGAAGACAACCCACACCACGGCCGTCCATCCGATCAGGTAGCTCCAGCGGCCGAGGTGCCAGGGCCCGCGCTGGAAGTTGTCCCGCTGACGCAGCCGCAAGAACGTCGGGGCAACGTAGGCGATGTACAGGCCGATGGTCGCGATGGAGGTCACGGCGCCGTAGGCGGCCCCGTTCCACAGATAAGGCAGGCCGAGGATGAGCGCTCCGGTCGCGGCCAGCCAGATCGCGTTGGTCGGCGTCCTCGTCCGGTGGTTCACCTTGTGCCAGAACGCGGATCCGGGCAGTGCGCCGTCACGCGAGAACGCGTAGATCATCCGGGAGTTCGCCGTGACCGAGGACATCCCGCAGAACAGCTGCGCACCGATCGCGACGAGCAGCAGCAGCTCCGCACCGGTGCGGCCGATGGAGTCGATCCAGATCTGCGCCGGGGCCACGATCGCGGTCGCCTCGCCCACGTAGTTGTTCTGCTGGATCGCGAACGTGATGCCGATGAGGAGTATCCAGCCGGCGATCAGTGAGATCAGGATCGAAAGCACGATGCCGCGCGGGCCCGACCTGGAGGCGTTGTGCGTCTCCTCGGTCATGTGCGCCGACGCGTCGTACCCGGTGAACGTGTACTGGGCTAGCAGCAGTCCTACCGGCAAGATGTACCACCAGCCGATGTGGAACCCGGACAGATTCTGCAGGTCGGTGAACACGAACTTGGCCGGGGCGTGGTGCGCGCCCGCCTTGAGGCCGAAGGTCACCGCGCCGACGATGATCAGCACGCCGGTAATGTGCCACCAGACGCTGACGTTGTTGAGCAGCGCCACCAGCCGGATGCCGAACTGGTTGAGCAGGCCATGCAGCAGCAGCACGCACGCATATATCACGACCGTGTGCCAGTGCGTGGTAACGCTGAAGTTGAACCACAAGCTGAGCAGGAAGTTGATGAACAGCGCGGCGCCGAAGTCGATGCCCGCGGTTATCGCCACCTGGCCGAGGAAGTTGAACCAGCCGGTAAACCAGGACCAGGCCGGGCCGTTGCGTGGCGCCAGCTTGGCCGCCCAGTAGTACAGGCCGCCGGCCGTCGGGTAGCTCGAGCAGACCTCGGCCATGGACAGTCCGACGAGCAGGGTCATGATGCCGACGATGGGCCAGCCCCAGACGATGACAGCCGGGCCGCCTTCCTCCATGCCGAAGTAGTAGAGGGTGAGGCAGCCGGACAGGATCGAGATGATGGTGAACGAGACAGCGAAGTTAGAAAAGCCCGACATCCGCCTGCGCAGTTCCTGTGCGTAGCCGAGACGGTGCAGGGTCTCTTCGTCGCTGGTGAGCGCTTGCTCATTGACCGACACGACGTGCTCCTTGGGGTGGTCCTGATGCCGGGGGGTTTGTAGCGAAACGACCTTGTTCGGAGCTAGCGGGGGTGGAGTTCAATGGTCTAATATCAGACCATTGACGAGGACGACGGCGGCGTTGTCAAGACCTAGCGCCAATATTCATCACTTGCGCACCATCAGTACCGGCACGCGGGAAGGGGGCCGAGGGCCGGAGGTGTCGCGGGCCGGGGCGTGTCGCGGGTTTAGGGTCGGACATCGGGATGTGGGCCGACGGCAGGAGCATCGTGGCCGAGTTGCGCGAGGGTGAGTCATCGGGCCCGGCTGCCCGGTCGGCACCCGGCATCGACCTGGGCGGTGTGCTGCGGCCGGTGCGCCAGGGCAATGCCTTCGAGGAGACCGTGGAGCGACTGCTGACGGTCATCAAGCTAGGCATGGTCGCGCCCGGGGACCGGTTTCCAGCCGAGCGTGAGCTGGCCGCGCAGCTGGGGATCAGCAGGCTGACCCTGCGCGAGGCCATCCGCGAGCTGCACGAGGCCGGCTACGTAAGCTCGCGCCGCGGCAGGTTCGGCGGCACGTTTGTCACCTACACCAGGCCAGCGCCGGACCGGGCCGAGCTGCGGCGGCTGGCGCGGCAAGAGGGCGACAAACTGACCGACGCGCTGACGTTCCGGCTGGCGGTCGAGGCCGGCGCAGCCGAGGCGCTGGCCAGCCAGCTCGCGCACAACGCCGACCCGGCGGTCCGCCGGGCGCTGTTCGACCGGCTGGCCGACGTCAACGGCGCCAGTCCGCAGGACTACCGGCGGCTTGACACGCTCTTTCACCTCAGCATTGCCGAGCTGGCGGGCTCGAGCCTGCTCGCTGCCGCCTGCGCCGATGCGCGGTGGCGGCTGAACGACCTGCTCAACGCCATTCCGGTGCTGCAGCGCAACATCGACCACACAGCTGGACAGCACCAGGCCATCGTGCAGGCGATCGAGGCGGGCGACACCGAGGGCGCCAGGGCAGCGGTGGCCGAGCACCTGGAGGGCACCGCGGCGCTGCTGCGGGGCTTCCTGGGCTGACTAGCCGGGACCCGCCGCGAAGCGCACGACCATCTGCTCTGGTCCGCGCAGGTTGAGATTCGGCTTGTAGGCGAGCGAATCGCGATCCAGCTCGGGTCGGCTGATCCTCGTCGCGAAGGCCCGGACGGCGATCGTCGCCTCGAGCCTGGCCAGCGGCGCGCCGAGACAGAAGTGCGGGCCGGCCGCGAAGGCCAGATGTCCGGTCGCGCCGCGCCGGATGTCGAACCGGTCAGGATCGTCGAACACTTCTGGATCCCTGCCCGTGGCCGCGAGCAGCAGCAGCACCAGCGCACCGTCCGGCGCGTCGACGGCGCCGACCTGCAGGCCGCCACGCGCGACTCGCGCCGTCATCTGTACGGGCGCGTCGTAGCGCAATGTCTCTTCCACCGCGCCGGCCGCGAGGCCGGGATCCGCGCGGATCGCGGCAAGCTGATCGGGATGCCGCAGCAGCGCCAGGATCGCATTGGAGATCAGGCCCACCGTCGTCTCGTGACCGGCCACGAGCAGCAGCACGCACGTCGCGATGAGCTCGTTCTCGGTGAGCATCTCCCCGTCGTCCTCGGCCCGGATCAGGTCAGAAAGCAGGTCCTGCTCCGGCTGCGCCCGCCGGGCTGCGATCAGGGCGCGGAAGTAGTCGGCAAACTCGTCGCTGGCGGCCTGAGCCGCCTGCGCCCGGCTGGCTGCCGCGTCGGTGTCGAGACCGAATCCTGGCTGCAGCGAGTGGGCGAGCCTGGCCGACCAGCCTGCGAACCGCGGGTGATCCTGGACGGGCACGCCCAGCATCTCGGAGATGATCCGGACCGGGAGCGGGTAGGCAAGCTGGCTCACCAGTTCGAGCTCCCCGGCCCGCGACGCCGCGGTGAGGAGCTCAGCGGTGATGGCATCGATCCTCGGCTCGAGCCTGGCCACGGTGCGCGGCGTGAACGCCTTGGACACCAGCCGCCGCAGCCGGGTGTGGTCAGGCGGGTCAAGCGACAGGAACGAAGGCCGGTCCCTGGTGCGTCTCGCCGCGGCCCCGGCGATCAGGGACTTATTACGCTCGCTGCTCGCGTTCGGGTGGCGGAGGACGGCCGAGCAGTCGGCGTGCCGCCCGGCAACCACGAACGCGCCGCCGGACTCGGCGAACGGGGACGCCGCACGCAGCCCGGCAAGGAGCGGATACGGGTCAGGCAGGATGGCCGGGTCGGCTAGGTCGGCCAGCGCCGGGCGCTGCATGGTGCTCATCGGGTACTCCGCCGTTTCGGTGGATCGGTGTCGATCAGGAGGCCGGCGGGCCCGAGGGCGCGGGCACGCCGACCGGATTGGGGACGGGCAGCGCCGCGGCGCACGCGCGGGCGATGGGCTCGAGCAAGCCGACCAGCTCGGCGCACCTGGTCGGGCCGAGCGCGGCCCAGGGGCGCGCGGCGCAGTGGTCGGTGGCGATTTCGACTTCCCGGTGCAGGGCCAGGCCCGCGGCGGTCGCGGCCCCATCAGCGCCGAGCAGGCCCCGGCCGGCCAGCCTGGAGTCGGCCGCATCCCATTCCGCGCCGGTCCAGCCGCGCGCGGGCTGCATCTGCTCGCGCGTCCAGCCAGCCACCACATGGCTGCGCCCGCCATGGCCGGCCCGATCCACTCCGGCCCGCAGAGCGAGCGCCTCGGTGCCGTCCAGATCGGCAGCGACCAGGGCCGCGATGTGCCCGTCGCCGCGGTGCTCGCGAAGCACGGTGGCGGCGTGCCAGAGTCGCGCCACCGGCTCGTCCGGCACTGGCAGGGCGATGTTGGCGGCGGCGAGAGTGCGCCCAGCCTGGTCCAGGTCCCGTGCGGCCGCCGCGAGCTGGCCTGCCGCCGCGGCGACGGCAGCGGGCAGGCCGTCGTCGGCACGCAGGCGCAAGAGCCTGCGGATCGCGGCCACGGCCCCGTCCTGCCTGGCCGCAAGAGCCTGTGCGGGAGTGACGAGGTCCCACACGCCAGGCATGGCCCGGCTGACCATGGCCGGGGCGAAGGAGAAGAACGCGGCAATGACCGGCGCGGCTCCGGTGGGCCCGATCGGGGCCGCTCGGCCGGCGAAGTACCCCCGCCAGAAGCCCCGCAGGCTAGCCCGCTCGAAAGCGGTCCTCGCCTCAGCGGTGAAATAGCTGACCACGTGGACTGGCTCGAACAGCGTCCACATCCGCCTGGCGGTTGCCGCGCCGTCGCTCATGGAATCCATCATCGCAGGCCTTCGGACATATCACTACATGGCCGTAACACCCGGCACCGGTCGGGCCGACGGCCGGTCTGCGGCCCCGATGCCGAGAAATCCGCCTCGACGGTGAACCGTGAGCAGCTTCGGCAGCGACAATCAGGGACGTGAGCCCGGATGCGTGCCTTGCCACCGACGCGGCCCTCCTGCGCGCGGTCGCGGCCGGCGACCAGGCCGCCCTGGCCGAGCTCTATGACCGGCATGCCGGCTGGCTGCTGGTACGGCTGCGGCGCCGGTGTGCCTGCGCCGACACCGTTGACCTGGCGCTCCAGGACGCCTTCCTCACCCTGTGGCGGGGCGCGGCCAAGTACCGGGGCCAGGGTGAGGTGGGCGCGTTCTTGTGGGGCATCGCGATCCGGCGGCTTGCCGATGCCATGCGCACCGATGGTCGCAGGGAGCGGGCCAGGCGGCTGCTGCTGCGCGATACGCGAGCTGACGAGCTGGTGCGCTCAGCGGAGGACGAGGTGCTGCTCGGGATTGAGCACGGGCGGCTTGGCGAGGCGCTGACCCGGCTGTCACCTGAGCTGCGCGCCGCGATGCAGGCGACGGTGCTGGACGGACTGACCTGCGCGGAAGCCGGGCGGCTGCTCGGCGTTCCTGCGGGCACGGTCAAGTCGCGCTGCCACCGGGCCCGGATATTGCTGCGGGAGGCACTGGCATGACCAGACCGGACGATACCGGCCAGGCGGGCTGCGCTGTGCTGCCTGCGTACGCGGTCGCGGCCTATGCCGGCGGCCGCCTCGGGCCCGCCCAGGAGTGGTCGGTCGAGGCGCATCTGCCCGGCTGCCAGGCGTGCCGGCGCACGCTGACCGCATGCAGCGACGACGGCAGCCTGGACCGGAACCGGGCAGTGCTGATGACTAGGGCGGGCCTGTCCGAGCCGGGCCCGATGGGCCGGATCCTGCGGCGCTGCGGCGTGCCTGAGCACATCACCGTGCTGCTCGCGGCGACGCCGTCGCTGCGCAGGTCCTGGCTGACGGGTGTGCTTGCCGTGCTGGCCATCGTGGTGGGCGCCAGTCAGCTGGCCGCCCGGTTTGGCGGGCCGGCCCCAGTGCCAGGCGTGGTCGGCCAGCCCGGCTGGACAGCGCTGCTCCCGTTCCTGGTCATCACCCCGCTGCTGCCGCTGGCGGCGGTCGCAGCGGCCTTCAGTCCGCGCCTCGACCCGGCCTGCCGGCTGGCGAGCGCCGCGCCGGTGTCGAAAGTCTGGCTGCTGTGCGTCCGGTCGGCGGCAGTGATCGCGGCGACGCTCGTACCCGCCGCGCTGGCCGGGCTCGCCTTGCCGTGGTCACACTGGCTGGCCATGGCGCTGCTGCTGCCTGCGCTCGCCATCTGCGCGGTCGGCCTGGCGCTGGCAACGGTCACGCGGGCCGAGATCGCGGTGGTCGCGGCGGCTGTCGGCTGGACGGTGCTGGCGATCGAGATAACTGGGACCGCTGCCCGGCCTGCGAGCGCCCTCGGCGCCGGCGGTCAGCTAACCGCCCTGGCTGTTCTGGCTGCTGCCGCCGCGCTGATCGCGGTGCGGCGTAACAAGATCGACTACGGGTGGATGGGGTGAGGGAGCTGGCACCCGCGAGCGCACTGACATCGGCCGCGATCCGAATCGACGAACTGACCAGGCGCTATGGCCACGTCGTCGCGCTGGACAACGTGAGCCTGCGGCTCGACCGCGGCATTGTCGGCCTGCTCGGGCCGAACGGAGCCGGCAAGACCACCTTGCTGTCGATCCTGGCCACCGTGGCAGCGCCCGACTCGGGCCGGCTGTCGGTGCTTGGCTACGATCCGGCCGGCCCGGCCGGGCGGCTGGAGATCCGCCGCAGACTCGGCTACCTGCCGCAGGATCTCGGCTATCACCGGCATTTCACGGTGGCAGCGTTCCTTGATTACGTGGCGATCCTGAAGGAGATCACCAACTCCCGCACCAGGCATGCCGAGGTCGCGAGGGTACTGGCCGAGACTGGCCTGCAGGACAGGGCCGGGCAACGGATCCGCAGCCTGTCCGGCGGCATGCGACGACGCCTCGGGCTGGCGCAGGCCCTGCTCGGCCGGCCGGGCCTGCTGGTGCTCGACGAGCCAGTCTCCGGCCTGGATCCCGAGCAGCGGCTGAGATTCCGTGAGTTGCTCTCGCAGCTTCCCGGCGACCCGATGGTGCTGCTGGCCACCCATCAGGTGGAGGACGTGACAGCCGTCTGCTCCGCCGTCGTGGTTCTGCTGGCCGGCCGGGTACGATTCACCGGCACGCCGGCCGAGCTGGCCGGCCTGGCCAGCGGGCGGGTATGGCTCGCGGCGGACCGGGACGGCAGCGCGGAGCTTTCCTGGCGGTCAGGCGATGGCAGCTGGCGGCACATCGGAGAGCAGCCGCCGAGCGGGGCCGAGCTGGTCGCGCCCACAGCCGAGGATGGCTACCTGGTACTGTCCGGCGCGGCCGGGCGTGGCGCCGGATGAGCAGGCAGCCAGGGATGATCGCCGACAAGACTGCCGCTGGGCACGGCATGGCCGAGATGAAGAGAATCGAGCCGCGCGTCCTGCTGCTGGCAGGCCGGCGTGAGGCGCTGTGGCGGGCGCGTAGCCCGCTGGTGCTGGCCGGGCTGGCGATCACGGCCTGGCTGACCTGGCTCAACAACCACGTCCCTGCACTTCCGTACAAGTTTTACGGCCTGCCACAGCCGCTGGTCTGGTGGGGATCCGACGTCAGCATCGTGGCCTGCATTCTCGCCCTGGCCGGCGCGGTCCTGGTGGCCGCGCAGCTGGCAGCCGGACGGGCTCGCCGGGACGGGATGGAGCAGTTGTACGCGAGCTACCCCGCGTCCGCGGCAGTAAGGACCGGCGCGCAGCTGCTCGGCGTGATCGGCCCGGTGGCGCTGGCCATCGCGGCGACCGGCGCAGCCTGGGCCTGGGTGGACAGCCAGGGCACGCTGGGCGCCCCGCGGTTGTGGGTGCTCGGGGCCGGGCTGCTGCTGGTCGCGCTGGCCGGTCCGCTGGGCACCGCGCTCGGCAGCTGGCTGCCGCATCCGATGGCCGGGATCCTTGCCGTTCTTGTCGTCGGATTGATCGAGATCGACCTGGCGCTGAGTATCTCGAATCCCATCCACCTGCCGGACGGGATTGCCTGGCTGTTTCCGTGGAGCGATCCGGGCTCGCTGCTGACCGCGCTGCCCGGCCTGACTGTGCCGTACCCGCCGCCAGCACACCTGGCTGAGCTGGCCGGGCTCATCGTGCTCGCGATAGTGGCGGCGCTCTGGCGGACGCTCACGCGTCGGCGGCTCGCTGCCGGCCTCGCGGTGGCGGCGCTGGCCGTGACCTGCTGGAGCGGATGGTCGGAGGCGAAGCCGGTGCCGGCGACGGTGCTGGACGCCATGGCGCGCGAGGTGACACAGCCGGCCCAGGCGGAGCAGTGCAAGGCGCTGGGTGGCGTCCGGTACTGCTACTACCCGGCATTCGCGCCGCTGGCGCGGCAATGGGCGGTGCCAGTCGGTGCCGTCCTGGCCCGCGTACCGCGCTTTACCGGCCGCGCCCTCACCGTGCGCCAGGTCTGGGACCTGTGGTTCCTGCAGCCGCCACTGCTGTCCCCAACGGGCCTGACGAGCAATGGCTCGCCGACGACTCCGCTGACAGCGGCGGTCGGTAACTTCCAGCAGGCCCTGTCTACCAATCCTGGCCTCGTCTCCGGCGCCAGTGCGCCGCCGGTGTACACCGACGCGAACTGGGGCACTGGCGCCAGTCTCGGCGCGGCCCAGTTCGCGCTGGCGCTGAGTACGGCGCAGTGGGCTACCGGGCTGCCCACGACTGGCAGGCTGGTGTCGTACAACAACTCGTACGGCAGCGGCACCGCCACGCTGGCCTGCGTGCCGACCGGCCAGGCCAGGGCGTCTATAGCGCTGTGGCTGGCCGCCAGCGCCACGCCAGGGACCCTGTCGGCGTTCGAGCAAGTCGGCGCAGCAGGCGCCACGCAGATCGGCAAGCAGTGGTTCGCTACCGTCCAGGAGCCGGGCTCGGGGCCATCCGCTGGCCTGACGGCCACCGCCCAGGAGGCGGCGCTGGCGGCGCAGATGCTCCGGCTGCCTGAGCGCCGGGTCGAATCTGTGCTCGCGGCCCGGTGGCGGTACTGGCTGCGTCCGCAGGCCAGCGTGGCCGAGCTGGCCGCTGGGCTCGGAGCCCGGCTGCCGCCAGAGCCTGCGGCCAAGCCCGAGCTGCCGTACACCAGGGGCAACGTCAGCTACGGCAGCTACACCCCGCCGACGAACTCGTGCGGGTGACGGCAGCACGCAGGGCGCCTGCGCACGCCGCGGCCGGCCGCCAGTGGCGGGCCGGGCGACGGGTGATGCTCGCGGGGCACGTCGCCCGCATGACCTCGTGGGGGCCGCTGCTGGCCGGGTGTCTGGCCGGGATTGGCGTGACCGTGGCATTGCGGATCTTCGCCGGGCCGATCGAGAGCCCGTCGGCGCTCGGCACCGGCGTCCGGGTCAGCTTCGTTCCGGTCATCGCGGGATTGGCGTTCCTGCTGCACGATCCGTACCGGCAGCTCACCGGGACGCTGCCGGCCAGGGCCTGGCTGCCGTCGGCCCTGCGGGTGGCCGTGGCGCTACCGGTTCTCTGCCTCAGCGGCGTGATCCAGCTGCTGACGGCGGCTCGCGCGCTCGCGGTGGACCTGCGCGCGGTCGGCCAGCCAGGCTCGCTGCCGTGGCTGGCACTGACCGCCGAGCTCATCGCGTGGTGCGCGGTCGCCCTGGCGCTGGCCGCTGGACTCGAGCGGTCCAGGTGGCACGACCTGGCCGGCCTGGTCGCGGCCGTCTGCGCGCTGCTCGTGGTCGGCGCGCTCGCGCTCGTTCCGCTGCATCTGCTGCCCGCCACGATCACCGACATGACCAGCGCACAGCAGCGGCAGTGGACAGCAGCCTGGCGGCTGTGGGCCACCGCCGCGGCGGCGGCGGCCGTAATCGCCGGATGGGCGGCAGGTGATCCCTGGCGGCGGGTAACGCGTGCCGTGGTGCCGCGGATGAGCCGCGATTAGCCCATCGCGGTGCCGGGCGTGGAACCGTCGGCCGCCCTCGGCAGCGGCACAGCGGCCCTGGCCGTATCGACCGGCCCGGCGCCGCTGAGCGGGTGATGGCACGCGGCCAGGTGGCCCATGCTGCCCCGCAACACCAACTGCGGCTCCTCGGTCTTGCAGATCTCGGTCGCGTAGCGGCAGCGGGGATGAAAGCGGCAGCCGGTTGGCGGCGAGATCGGACTCGGCACGTCCCCTTCCAGCACTATCTGCTGCCGGCTGGCGGACAAGTCGGGGTCTGGGACGGGGACCGCCGACAGCAGTGCCTCGGTGTAGGGGTGGACGGGGCGCTGATACAGCTCCTCGGCAGGCGAGATCTCCACGATCTTGCCCAGGTACATGACGGCGATCCGGTCGGACACGTGCCGTACCACGCCCAGGTCGTGCGCGATGAAGATGTAGGTGAGACCCAGCTCGTCCTGCAGGTCGTCGAGCAGGTTGATGACCTGCGCGCGGATCGACACGTCGAGCGCGGAGACGGGCTCGTCGGCGATGACGAGCTTGGGCTTGAGCGCGAGCGCCCTGGCGACGCCGATCCGCTGCCGCTGACCGCCGGAGAATTCATGCGGGTAGCGGTTGATGTGCTCGGCCGACAGGCCGACGACCTCGAGAAGCTCGACGACGCGGTCCCTGATCTGCTGCCTGGTGCCCACCTTGTGGATGCGCAGCGGATCGGCGATGATCGCGCCGACTCGCTTGCGCGGGTTGAGCGAGGCGTATGGATCCTGGAACACCATCTGCAGCTCGCGCCTGACCGGGCGGAGCTGGCGGCGCGAGAGCTTGGAGATGTCGGCGCCCTCGAAGATCAGGGATCCGCTGGTGAGCTCGTGCAGCCGGGCGATGCACCGGGCCAGGGTGGACTTGCCGCAGCCCGACTCGCCCACCAGGCCGAGGGTATCGCCCGCGCGCACCTCGAGGCTGACGTCGTCGACGGCGTGAACCCTGGCCACCTCTCGCTGGATCAGCAGGCCGGTCTTGATCGGGAAATACTTCCTGATGTGCTCGGCGCGCACCAGCACGTCGCCGGCCTGGATGTTGGCCAGGCCCTCGTTAAGCAGCGGCAGGTCCGCGTCCGGATGCTGCGTCACGGCCGCTCCTCCACTAGCTCGGGATGGATGGTCTTGGTCCTGATCTCTTCCTTCTGCTGCCTGGTCAGGTGGCAGGCGTCCAGGTGGCCATCGCCGGTCCGGTCAAGCAGCTCTGGCATCTCCTGGCACCTGGCGAAGGCGTGCGGGCACCGCTCGGCGAACGCGCAGCCGGGGGGCAGCCGCATCAGCGACGGCGGCAGGCCGGGAATCGCGGCGAGTCGCCGCGGCCGTGGCCGGTCCAGCCGGGCTATCGAGCCGAGCAGTCCCCAGGTGTAGGGGTGCTGCGGGTCGTAGAAGAGTTCCCGCCGAGTGCCGTGCTCGACGATCTTCCCTGCGTACATCACGGCGATCCTGTCGGCCATGTCCGCCACGACTCCCATGTCGTGGGTGATCAGCACGACGGCGGTACCGAAGTCCCGCTTGAGTTTCTTGATCAGGTTCAGGATCTGGGCCTGGATCGTGACATCGAGCGCAGTCGTCGGCTCGTCGGCGATGAGCACGTCGGGGTTACAGGAGATCGCCATCGCGATCATCACGCGCTGCCGCATGCCGCCGGAGAACTCGTGCGGATACGCGTCGACGCGCTCTCGCGCGTTGGGGATGCCGACGGACGTGAGCAGCTCGATGGCGCGGGCACGGGCGGCCTGCTTGCTGATCTTCTCGTGCTCGCGGATCTGCTCCTCGATCTGCCAGCCGACCTTGTAGACCGGATTCAGCGAGGTCATCGGATCCTGGAAGATCATGCTGATGCCGCCGCCGCGGATGGACCGTATCTGGTCCTGCGACATCCCCATGAGGTTCGTGCCCTTGTACAGGACCTCGCCCTCGAAGTGCGCGTTCGGATCGTTGATCAGCCGCATCACCGACATCATCGTCACGCTCTTGCCCGAGCCTGACTCGCCGACGATACCGAGCGTCTCGCCCTCATACACGGTCGCCGATACCCCGTCGACGGCCCGGACGAGGCCGTCGTCGGTGCGGAAGGAAACCTTGAGGTCGCGTATCTCCAGCAGCGGAGTGGCCATCAGGTGGGCCGCACTCTCGGGTCGAGCCACGCGTATGCGACGTCCACCAGGGCATTGGCTAGCACGATAAAGAACGCTCCGTAGATAACGACCGCCATGATCGTCGGTAGGTCGAGATTGATCAGCGACTCCCAGGTGAGGAAGCCGATGCCGTGAATGCCGAACACGACCTCGGTCAGGATCGCGCCGCCGCCGACGAGCGCGCCGAAGTCCAGGCCGAACAGGCTCACGAAAGTAATCATGGACGTGCGTAGCGTATGACGGAGCAGCACGCGGCGCTCGGATAGGCCCTTCGCGCGGGCCGTCCGGACGTAATCCTCGCTCTGCACCTCGATCAGGTTGGCTCTCAGGACGCGCGCGTAGAACCCGATGTACAGGATCGACAGGGTTATCCACGGGAAGAGCAGCCCAGTGAACCACCTGACCGGGCTGACAGTAAACGATGTGTAGCCCAGCGGCGGCACCCAGCTGAAGATGCTGCTGTGCAGGCCGCCCTGGGTTATCAGGTTGGTGACCTGGCCCAGCCAGAAGACCGGTGTGGACACCCCGATCAGCGCGAGGATCATGAGGATCGGGTCGTAGATCCGGCCGCGGAGCGTGGCCGCGGCCACGCCCATGAGGATCGCGGCGACGATCCAGATCACCGATGCGCCGAATACCAGGGACAGCGTGGCCGGCGCGGCCGCGAATATCTCAGGTATGACGAGCTCGCCCTGGTCGGAGTAGGACACCAGGTTGCGGCTGATGAAGATCCGCTTCATCATCAGCCCGTACTGGACGAACAGCGGTCTGTTCAGCCCGAACTGGGCGCGGACCTCGGCCAGCGTCTGCGGCGTCGGATCGCGTCCGGCGATGGCGCGAGCAGGGTCGACGCCGGGCGTCTTGAAGAAGATGATGAAGACCAGGACCGTGATCACGAACATGACCACAACGGTCCAGGCCGTCCGGCGGATGATGAAGGTCAGCACGGGATGCCCCCCGATGCCTGCAGGCCCATGGTTACTTCACTCTCAGCTTCGCGCGCGGGTCGAGTGCGTCCCGGACGCCGTCGCCGAGCACGTTCAGGGCCAGCACGGTGAGCACGATCATGATGCCGGGCGCGAGCGAGACCCATGGCCTGGTGTACAGCAGGTCCTGGCCGTCGGCGATGATCGTGCCCCAGCTGACGTTGGGCGGCTGGACGCCGACCGACAGGTATGACAGGGCCGACTCGGTCAGGATGTTGGTGGCCGTGATCAGCGGCAGCAAAACGATCACGGTAGAGATCACGTTGGGCAGGATCTCGGCAAAGAGCAGCCGGAAGTTCGACGCGCCCTGCGCGATCGCGGCCTCGACGAATTCCTTCTGCACCACCGACAGCACCTGGCCGCGAACCGGCCGGTACACGTACGGCACATAGATCAGCGCGATGATGAACGTCGGCACCCAGAGGCTGGACGCGTAGATCGTCAGGAAGCCGACCCGCACGCCGTTGGGCTGGGTGAGCAGCACCGTCGCGAGGCAGATCGCGAGCAGGATCACCGGGAACGACCAGATGATGTCCATGATCCGGGACAAGATCGTGTCGGTCAGCCCGCCGAAGAAGCCGGCGATGAGCGCGACGACGGTGGCGACCGCGCAGCAGATCACCGCGGAGGCTATCCCGATCTGCAGCGACGCTCGCCCGCCGTACAACAGCAGTGTCGCCACGTCCCGGCCAAGTCCGTCGGCACCCAGGAAGTAATGGTGGACATCCCAGGTGGGCCCGATGGGCGTCTCGCCGAGCTTGAGGAGGCCGCCGCCCTCCTGCATGACCGGAACGACCTTGCCGCCGACGATGGTCGTGCCGTTGAGGTTGGGCGACAGCGCGCTCACATGGGCGACGTCGTGCGCGTACCACGGGGCCGCCACGCTCAGAACGACAATCAGCACGAACAGCCCGAGTGCCGCGAGCGCGATGCGGTTACCCCGGAGCCTGCGCCAGGCCAGCGCCCACGGGCTGCGGCCGGCTGTCGCCGGCCGCAGCCCTGTGGACGTAGCCTGCTCGGCTACAGCAGCCATGAAGTGGTCTCCGCCAGCATCCGCTGTCTTACTTCGACAGCCAGAGCTGGTCGATCAGGATGTACCACTGCGGGTTCCACTCATAGCCGTGCACGTTGGCGGACAGGAAGTCGAGCTGCTTCGGGTTGTACAGATCGACCCACGGCGCCGCCAGGGTGTCCTCGTGGTCGACGGTCGTCCACAGTGACGCCGCTTCGGTGGGGTCGGTGGCCTCGATGGATTCGGCCTTGTTGATCTGAGCCTGGATGCTCGGCTGGCAGAACGCGGCGATGTTCGGGCTGGCGTCGCTGTTCTTGACAATGTGGGTGCAGCCGAGCAGCACGTTGAGGAAGTCCGATGGCGCCGGGTAGTCCTGGTACCAGGCTGACCAGGCGACATTCCACTTGCTCCAGTTCACTGAGTTCTGCACGAACGGGTACTGGACGGATGCCGACAGCAGCTGCGTGCTCGCCTTGTACCCAATGGAGTCAAGGTCAGAGACCATCTGCTCGGCCAGTTCTGTGCCCACCTGGTCGTTGGTACCGTTCACCACGACCTTGTCGCCGAGCGTGCCCGATGCCTTCACCAGAGCCTTGGCCTTGGCCAGGTTCGGTCCTGACCACACGGTCTGCGCTCCTGTGGTGTACGGGCAGTACGGGACGTAAGACGGGAAGTTCGGCGGCAGGATCTGGCACGCAGGCACTGCGAGCGATGGTCCGCCGGCGATCTTCACGTACGCCGATCGGTTCGCCGCGTAGTTGATGGCCTGCCGGGCCATCAGGTTGTTGAACGGCGGGCGCTGCGTGTTCAGTGCCATGTACCAGTCGGCGGTGAGCGTGTTGACGTGCACCCGGCTGGCGTATGTCGGGCTGTTCAGCGTGGCCAGGTCGTCCGAGGGGATCTGGTCACCGTCGAAGACCTCGTTCGCCTCGCCGTTCTCGACCTCGGTCACCTCGTCAGAAACCGGCAGCCCGAACTTCTCGATGATCTCGTTGGGGTAGCCGTTCGGCTGGGCGACCTTGCTCCACACCTTGAAGTACGGGTTACGGACCAGCACCGCCTCGGTGTTGGGGTTGTAGGACTTCCACATGTAAGGGCCGGTGCCGGCCGGCACGACGTTGCCGGTGAGATGCATCGACGTATTCGCCGGGACGGCATACGCGAACGGCAGCGCGAGCTGGTCCATCAGCTCCGGGTCCGGCGAGGTCAGGTTGATGGTCAGGGTGTAGTTCGTGTCGTTTGGGACGACGCCCTTGCTCAGGTTGCAGCCCTTGACGCTGCAGGCACTGGCGCCGACGATGCCGGAGTAGAAACCCGGGTTGCCGCCGGGAACCGTGAACTGCCGCTCAAGCGTGGTGACGAAGTCGCTCGGCTCGAGCACCTGGCCGTTAGAGAACTTGATGCCGCGGCGGACATTGAACACGTAGGTCTTGCCGCCGTTGGTAGGTGTCGGGATGGAGGTCGCGAGGTCTGGCACGATCTTGGTGCCGGCGACGCCGCCGACCTTCGCGAAGCCGACGAGGCCGTCATGAGTGTCGATCAGCAGCTGCCACTCTTGGAGTGTGTAATTCTGCGCCGGGTCGGCCACGCCGAAGGCCGAGTTGGCCAGGATGGTGAATACGCCGCCCGACTGGGCCGCAGTGCTAGTGCTTGGCTTGGCCGCCGGGCTGGAGGTTCCGCACCCAGCCGCGGCAAGCGCAAGCACCGCCAGCACAGCTACACCGCCAAGCCTGATCGTGCCGCTGCGATTAACGAAGTTTGATGCAATCTGTCTCATCTAGGCCTCCTTATCGGAAGTTATACTTTGTTTAGGTAGACATCGAAAGTGGCGCCAGATAACGCTTTGGAAGCAGGATCCACGGCTTCGGCGCTGATAGAGGCCAATTTCCGGACCTCGGCGCGATCTTTTACACAACCTCGGTCTGCTATTAGGTATTAATCCGCTATAACGGACTATTTACCTGCGAAGTACGTGGTGCAAGCTGCATACTGCACCCGGTTCAGGCCGGGGGGCGGCGGGGCATGATCCTGGCGGATGACTCTCCTTGTGCGCCGCCCCGAGGTGTGACGCAGGCTATGGCGGACCCGATTGCAGGCCCGGAATGATTTACGGCACAATGATGTTGTGAAATACGTGGGACTGGCTGAGGCAGCTATCGGCACCAGTGGTGCCGGGCTGAGCGCTGGCCAGGCTCAGGAGCTCCTGCGCGGCACGGAGTCCGGCACCAGGGGCCGGATCGCCAGGCTCATCCTGGAGAACGGCCCGGTGACCGCGGCGGGCCTGTCGGCGCGGCTCGGCCTGACCTCGGCGGCCGTGCGCCGCCACCTTGACAACCTGCTGGCCGACGGCATGGTCGAGGCCAGGAACGCGCGGACATACGGCAACCGCGGCCGTGGCCGCCCGGCCCGGCTGTTCGCGATCACCGACGCGGGCCGCAGTGCCTTCGAGCACGCCTACGATGACCTGGCCGCCAGCGCGCTGCGGTACATCGCCGAGATCGCCGGTCCCGGCGCCGTGGCCCAGTTCGCCCGGCGGCAGATTTCCGAGCTGGAGCGCCGCTACCGGCCCGTGGTCGAGGCGGCCGCGCCCGCCGACCGGGTCAAGGCACTGGCCGAAGCGCTGTCAGCCGACGGCTACGCGGCTTCTGCGGGCGGCGCCCCGGCCGCAGGCGGCGGCGAGCAGCTCTGTCAGCACCACTGCCCGGTGGCGCACGTCGCCGCCGAGTACCCGCAGCTGTGCGAGGCCGAGACGGAGGCCTTCGGCCGCCTGCTCGGCACCCCCGTTCAGCGGCTCGCGACGATCGCCCACGGCGACGGGATCTGCACCACGCACATCACGGCGCCGTCTCTTGTGCAGCACCGCGCTGATATATCGACTACATCTACTGAGGCCGGAGGAATCTCCGCATGACCACTACCGCACACCCGGAGCTTGAGGGCCTGGATCGCTACAAGTTCGGCTGGTCCGACTCGGATACAGCCGGCATTTCAGCGCGCCGGGGTCTGAACGAGGACGTCGTGCGCGATATCTCCGCGAAGAAGAACGAACCCGAGTGGATGCTGGAACTGCGCCTGCGGGGCCTGAAGCTGTTCCGGCGCAAGCCCATGCCCACCTGGGGCTCGGACCTGTCCGGGATCGATTTCGAAAACATCAAGTATTTCGTGCGGTCGACCGAGAAGCAGGCTGCCAGCTGGGACGACCTGCCGGCCGACATCAAGAACACCTACGACAGGCTCGGCATACCCGAGGCGGAGAAACAGCGCCTCATCGCGGGCGTGGCCGCGCAGTACGAGTCGGAGGTCGTTTACCACAAGATCCGCGAGGACCTTGAGGAGAAGGGTGTCATCTTCCAGGACACCGACACGGCGCTGCGGGAGCACCCCGAGCTGTTCCGGGAGTACTTCGCCACGGTGATCCCGGTCGGCGACAACAAGTTCGCCGCGCTGAACACCGCGGTCTGGTCTGGCGGCAGCTTCATCTACGTGCCGAAGGGCGTGCACGTCGAGATCCCGCTGCAGGCCTATTTCCGGATCAATACCGAGAACATGGGGCAGTTCGAGCGGACCCTGATCATCGTGGACGAGGGCGCCAGCGTGCACTATGTCGAGGGCTGTACCGCGCCGATCTACTCTTCCGACTCGCTGCACTCCGCGGTGGTCGAGATCATCGTGAAGAAGGACGCGCACTGCCGCTACACCACGATCCAGAACTGGTCGAACAACGTCTACAACCTGGTCACCAAGCGTGCCGTCGCGCAGGCTGGCGCGAGCATGGAGTGGATCGACGGCAACATCGGGTCCAAGGTCACGATGAAGTACCCGGCCGTCTACCTGATGGGCGAGCACGCCAGGGGCGAGACGCTGTCGGTCGCGTTCGCCGGCGCGAGCCAGCACCAGGACGCCGGCGCCAAGATGGTGCACTGCGCGCCGAACACGTCCTCTCAGATCATCTCCAAGTCGGTGGCCAGGGGCGGCGGCCGGACCTCCTACCGTGGGCTGGTCGAGATCCGAGAGGGGGCTGAGCACTCCAAGTCGACCGTCAAGTGCGACGCCCTGCTGATCGACACCATCAGCCGGTCCGACACCTACCCCTACGTCGACGTCCGCGAGGACGACGTGGAGATGGGTCACGAGGCAACCGTCTCCAAGGTCTCGGAGGACCAGTTGTTCTACCTGATGAGCCGAGGGATGACCGAGGACGAGGCGATGGCCACCATCGTGCGCGGCTTCGTCGAGCCGATCGCGCGCGAACTGCCGATGGAGTACGCGCTCGAGCTGAACCGGCTGATCGAGCTGCAGATGGAAGGAGCAGTCGGCTGATGTCGGGCCTGCAGGGGGCCGTCGAGACGGCTCCCGTCTCAAGGCTGCACGAGAAGCAGTCGTACGACCCCGCTGACTTCCCTGTGCCTACAGGCCGGGAAGAGGAATGGCGGTTCACTCCGCTCCGTCGTCTTCGCGGCCTGCATGCCGATCTATCTTCCGGCGATGGCAAGGTCAGCGTCGTAGCCGATGCCGAATCGCCGGTCGCCGCGGCAACGGCAGAACGCGGCGACCGGCGACTCGGCACCGCCTACGTGCCCGCGGACCGGGTCAGCGCAAGGGCATTCGCCTCATTCCGCGAGGCGACAGTTATCTCCGTTCCAGCAGGGACTGAGTCCGATACGCCGACGCACGTTGTGGTGCATGGTGAGAGTGCCGAGGGATCAGCGTTCGGGCATACCGTGATCAACGTCGGGGCGAATGCGCGGGCCGTGGTGGTGCTTGAGTACACCGGGTCGGCCACGTACGCGGACAACGTCGAGCTGATCGTGGGGGATGGCGCGTCGCTTGCCGTCGTCAGCTTGCAAACGTGGGCCGATGATGCCGTGCACCTGACCCACCATCACGCTCAGCTTGGGCGAGACGCGAAACTGACCCATACCGCGGTCACGCTCGGCGGGTCGGTTGTGCGGGTGGCGCCATCGGTGCGGTACGCCGGGCCCGGCGGGGACGCGGAGCTGCGCGGCCTGTACTTCGCGGACGCGGGGCAGCACCTGGAGCACCGGCTGTTCGTGGATCATGCCGAGCGGAACTGCCGCTCGAGGGTGAGCTACAAGGGCGCGCTGCAGGGCGCCGACGCGCACGCCGTCTGGATCGGCGACGTGATCATTCGCCCGCAGGCCACCGGCACCGACACCTACGAGTACAACCGGAACCTGGTGCTCACCGACGCCACCAGGGTCGATTCAGTGCCGAACCTGGAGATCCTGACCGGCGAGGTGGTCGGCGCCGGGCATGCCAGCGCGAGCGGCAGGCTTGAGGACCACCACCTGTTTTACCTGATGGCCCGCGGCATCCCGTTCGAGGAGGCGCGCAGGCTGGTGATCCGTGGCTTCTTCGGCGAGCTGATCGGCCAGATCGAGGTGCCGGAGCTGCGCGAGCGGATCACCACCGCGATCGAGGCGGAGCTGACATGACCGATTTCCAGCGTGCCTGCGCACTCTCCGACTTGCCGGACGAGGGTGCGGTCGGCGTCGAGCTGAGCGGTCAGCCGGTCTGCGTGGTGCGTGCGGGCGGCGAGGTGTTCGCGCTGCGTGACGTGTGCTCGCACGAGGAAGTGCCGCTATCGGAAGGCGAGATCTACGACCACACCGTCGAGTGCTGGCTGCACGGGTCCTGCTTCGACCTGCGCACCGGCAAGCCCACGGGACCGCCAGCTACTAAGCCAGTCGCCACCTACCAAGTCCAGATTGACGGCGACGACGTGCTCGTCGCGCTGTCCTGACGCGCTACAGACCTGCGCTACTGCAAACCGGGAGAGATGACATGTCCACCCTAGAGATCCGTGACCTGCACGCGGGCGTGACGGACACGGCGGGACGCAGCCTTGAGGTGCTACGCGGCGTCGACCTGACGATCTCGTCCGGCCAGACGCACGCCATCATGGGCCCGAACGGCTCGGGTAAGACCACGCTGGCTTACGCCATCGCCGGCCACCCCAAGTACCACGTCACCCAGGGCTCGATCACGCTCGACGGCGAGGACGTGCTGAAGATGAGCGTGGACGCGCGGGCGAGGGCGGGCCTGTTCCTGGCCATGCAGTACCCGGTCGAAGTGCCGGGGGTATCGGTGTCCAACTTCCTGCGTACCGCGATGACGGCGGTCCGCGGCGAGGCGCCCAAGCTGCGGGTCTTCACCAAGGAGCTGAAGTCGGCCATGGAGGAGCTGGCCATGGACCCGTCGTTCGCCCAGCGGAACCTGAACGAGGGCTTCTCCGGCGGCGAGAAGAAGCGGCACGAGATCCTGCAGCTTGAGCTGCTCAACCCGAAGATCGCGATCCTGGACGAGACCGACTCCGGGCTCGACATCGATGCGCTTCGGGTCGTCTCGGCCGGGATCAACCGGTTCCGCGAGAACGCCGAGCACGGCGTGCTGCTGATCACGCACTACACCCGGATCCTGCGCTACGTGCAGCCCGACTTCGTGCACGTGTTCGTGGCCGGGCGGATCGCCGAGGAGGGCGGTTCCGAGCTCGCGGAGGAGCTCGAGTCGAGCGGATACGAGCGGTTCCTCAAGGGTGACGCGGCGGCATGACCGCCGCTGGCGAGGCGAGGACGATGACACCGGGTACTCGCGAAGTACTCGACGTGGACGCGGTCCGGGCGGACTTCCCCATCCTGGGCCGCGAGGTCCGCGGCGGCAATCCGCTGGTGTACCTAGACTCCGGTGCGACTTCGCACAAGCCGCGCCCGGTGCTCGACGCCGAGCGCGACTTCTACACCACGCACAACGCGGCCGCGCATCGGGGCGCGCATCTGCTTGGCGAGGAAGCCACCGATGCCTATGAGAGTGCCAGGGTTCGGGTCGCCAACTTCCTCGGCGGGAATGCTGACGAGATCGTCTTCACCAAGAGCGCAACCGAGGCGATCAACCTGGTCGCCTACGCGATGAGCAATGCGACAACTGCTGCCGATCCCAAATCGCGCCGGTTCGCGCTGGGGCCGGGGGACGAGGTACTCATCACCGAGATGGAGCACCACGCCAACCTGGTGCCGTGGCAGCAGCTATGCGAGCGCACCGGCGCCACGCTGCGCTGGTTCGGCGTGACGCCCGAGGGTCGGCTCGACCTGAGCGACATCGGCGAGCTCATGAGCGACCGGACAAAGCTCGTGGCGGTCACCCATCAGTCCAATGTCACCGGGACAGTTCCGCCAGTCGCCGAGATCGCGGCGGCGGCGCACGCGCACGGCGCCCTCGTGGTGGCCGACGGGGCGCAGTCGGTGCCGCATCAGCAGGTACGCGTGCGTGAGCTTGGCGCGGACTTCCTGGCGTTCTCCGGGCACAAGATGCTGGGACCGTCCGGCATCGGGGTGCTCTGGGGCCGGCGTGAGCTGCTCGAGGCGATGCCGCCGTTCATCTCGGGCGGCTCGATGATCGAGGTAGTGCGGATGGAAGGCTCCACCTTCCTGCCGCCGCCCGAGCGATTCGAGGCGGGCGTGCCCGCTGCCGCGCAGGCGGTCGGTCTCGCCGCGGCCTGCGACTACCTGGATGGGCTCGGCATGGCCAACATCGCGGCGC
Source organism: uncultured Actinomycetota bacterium (assembly GCA_963719765.1). Lineage (GTDB taxonomy): Bacteria > Actinomycetota > Actinomycetes > Streptosporangiales > Streptosporangiaceae > JAJYUU01. Next base: position 1,238,007 of record CAVRCW010000003.1, on the reverse strand, counting down.
ACGAAGAGGCGCTGACGGCGCACGCGCTTGAGGCGCTGGCCGGGATCGGCGGTCTGCGGGTTCTCGGCCCGCTGACGACCGAGCACCGGGGCGGTGCGGTCTCGTTCGTCCTGGATGGAGTTCATCCGCACGATGCGGGCCAGGTACTCGACGAGCTCGGCATCGCCGTGCGCACCGGCCATCACTGCGCCTGGCCGCTGCACCGGGCGCTTGGCGCCCAGTCGAGCACCCGGGCGAGCTTCTACGTGTACAACACCCACGACGAGGTAGACGCCCTGGCGGACGGGATCCGGCAGGCGCAGAAGTTCTTCGGGGTGGCCTGATGAACTGCCCGGCCGGAAGATCGCCGAAGCCCGCAGCGTTGCAGGGGGTGTGATGCAGCTCGAGTCGATGTACCAGGAGATCATCCTGGACCACTACCGGCGGCCCCTGCATGCGGGCCTGCGGGAGCCATTCGATGCCGAGGTACATCACGTGAACCCGACCTGCGGCGACGAGGTGACACTTCGGGTCGCCCTCAAGGAAGCCGACGGCGAGCCGGCCGTGGCGGACGTCTCCTATGCGGCGCTTGGGTGCTCGATCAGCCAGGCAAGCGTGTCGATGATGACCGACCTGATCATCGGTAAGCCGGTGCGCGAGGCGATGGATGTCAGCGCCGAGTTCTTGCGGCTCATGCAGTCACGCGGCGAGACCGACGCAGACGAGGACGTGCTTGGCGACGCTGTCGCGTTCGAGGGCGTGTCCAAGTACCCGGCGCGGATCAAGTGCGCGCTGCTGGGCTGGATGGCGTGGAAGGACGCGACCGCCAGAGCACTGGCGGAGTCCGCCGATGCGGCGGTACTGGATACCCGGGCAGAGGCCGACGGGGGCAGGGAGCAAAGATGACAGAGCGTGCATTCGATGTCGTGAGCGAGCGGGCCGTGACCGAGCCCGGCGTGACCGCGGCCGGCGACGGCGAGCCAGGCGGCACTGGCGGTCCGCAGACCGAGGACCTGCTGGAGGCGCTGCGCGACGTCGTCGACCCCGAGCTCGGCGTCAACGTGGTCGATCTCGGCCTTGTGTACGGGGTGACGGTCGAGCCTGACCACACCGCGACCATCGACATGACCCTCACCAGCGCTGCCTGTCCGCTGACCGATGTCATCGAGGACCAGACCAGGGATGCGCTGGACGGCCTGGTGCAGGACTTCCGAATTAACTGGGTCTGGTTGCCGCCTTGGGGTCCGGACAAGATCACCGAGGATGGCCGCGAGCAACTTCGGGCGCTCGGCTTTAACGTCTGACCGGCGAGTTACATCTACATCCGTGCTGCACTTATCCCGTGTAGCACGGATGTAGGCGCATGACCAATCTGACCTTGTCGCTTGACGAGAAGGCAGCTCAGGGGATGGCGGACTTCCTCAGGATTGCTGCCGAGGCCCAGGCTGCGAGCGGTGGTCGCTCCTGGAGCCGACTTCGATGAGCAGGAACGCGAGAAGCAGCAGGTTGCCGCGTCAGTCCTGCGGGATGCGCTGATCATCGAGGCAGCACACCTGGCCGGGTGCGAGCAAGTACTGACCGAGGGTCTCACGGACGGCCAAGTCATCCGTGGCGTCCGGGTGCATAACCCATTTCTGGCCAGCAGCTAGCTCGTCTCAGGTAGCCCGCGTTCCGGCGGCGAAACCGTCGGCGAGGATGGAAGACATCGGGTGTATCTGAATTGTTACATCAATGCTTCTCAGTGGTCATCGGATCTTTGATGCACCTGGCACTGTCACTGTCCTGGGCTAATACCATCCGACGTTGGCATGACGCGCGTTTGACCTGATCTCCCGCGACGTCAGTAACAACTCGTGGGCATCTTGCGCCGGGCTGAGAGCGGGTGTAAACATCCGATCAATAGATCGGATGTTTACGCACTGCTTGAGGGAGCGCCCGTGACGCAAGTCCAGCCGGAAGACTCCGCGACGATTCCGGCGCCACGCGCCCCCGCCGGTCGGTCCGACCCGCAGATCGTCGCGCTCGACTGCTTCGACGTGCGCTTTCCTACCTCGCTGGAGCACGACGGATCGGACGCGATGAATCCCGATCCGGACTATTCGGCCGCCTATGCCGTCCTGCGTACGGACTCCGATGGGCTGGATGGGCACGCGCTCTGCTTCACCATCGGGCGCGGCAACGACGTTGTCGTGGCCGCCATCGAGGCGCTCAGGCCGCACGTCGTGGGTCGCTTCGCGCACGACATTGCCGGCGACCTTGGCGGCTTCAGCGCGGGCCTCATCAATGACAGCCAGCTTCGCTGGCTGGGCCCGGAGAAGGGCGTCATGCACATGGCAATCGGCGCCGTCATAAACGCGGCCTGGGATCTGGCCGCTAACATCGCGGGCAAGCCGCTGTGGCGGCTGCTCGCCGACATGACGCCGGAGCAGATCGTCGGCCTCGTCGACTTCCGCTATATCGACGACGCCCTCACCCCCGCCGCGGCGCTGGAGATTCTGCGCTCCGCCCGGCAGGGCAGGGACGCGCGGATAGCCGAGCTGGAGCGCGACGGCTACCCGGCTTACACCACGACGCCGGGCTGGATCGGGTACCCGGACGAGAAGCTGATCCAGCTGTCCCGGCAGGCGGTCGCCGATGGATTTGGCCAGATCAAGCTTAAGGTCGGCGGCGACGTTGACGATGACTCGCGGCGGCTCGCCCTGGCCAGGGATGCTGTCGGGCCGGCTATCCGGATCGCAGTGGATGCGAACCAGCGCTGGAACGTGTCGCAGGCGATCGCGGCAATCGAGGCGCTGGCCCCGTGGGACCCATACTGGGTCGAGGAGCCGACCAGCCCGGACGAAATTCTCGGGCTCGCCGCGATCCGGAAGGCGATCGCGCCCATCAAGATCGCCGCCGGGGAGCACGTCGCCAACCGGGTGATCTTCAAGCAGCTGCTGCAGGCCGGGGCGCTGGACTTCCTGGAGATCGACGCGTGCCGCGTGGCGGGGGTCAACGAGAACCTGGCAATCCTGCTGCTCGCGGCCAAGTTCGGCATTCCCGTCTGCCCGCACGCCGGGGGCGTCGGCCTGTGCGAGATGGTCCAGCACCTCGCGATGTTCGACTTCGTCGCGGTATCCGCGACGACCACGGACCGCGTCCTGGAGTACGTCGATCACCTGCACGAGCACTTCGCCGACCCGGTGCGCGTCACCGGCGGCCGGTACCTCGCGCCAGCCGCGCCGGGCTTTTCCGCGAGGCTCCGGCCGGAATCACTGCGCAGCTATGAATTCCCGCACGGCTCCGTATGGCAGCAGCTAGGAGGTCGATCGGACGTCGAAATATGACTAATCGAACCCGCTGTTCCATAAGCTTAGAAGGTACGTTAGGAGAACCATGAGAGTTAAGGGCCATTTGCTCGGTGCGATAGCTGCCGCCACCGCCGCCCTGCTTGTAGCGGCCTGCGGATCGAGCGCATCAGGCGGGACGTCGGCATCGAAGTCCGGGCCGGTCACGATCGGTGTCGACCTGACCTATAACAACACGGCGTTCTGGGCTGCTTACATCAACTACGAGCAGCAGTATGCCAAGCAGCTGCACATCAAGCTGCTCGGCCCGCTGCTGGCAGCCGCGGACGCGAGCCTGCAGAATCAGCAGATCGAGAACCTTGTGAATGAGGGCGCCAAGGCCATCGTGGTGAACCCGGAAACGGCCACCAGCCTAGGCCCGGCGATTAGCTACGCGAGCGCGCACCACGTGCAGCTCGTGTCGGTCGACACGATCGTCGGCGTCGGCAAGGTCTACATGGTCGTGCGCGCCTCGAACACGCTGTACGGGCAGGATGCCTGCGCGTACATCTCGTCGCAGGTGAAGTCGGGCTACGTGCTCGATCTCGAGGGCGACCTGACATCGTCGAATGGAGCGGACCGCACGAACGCCTTCAATGCCTGCATGGCCGCGAATGACCCAGGGGTAAAGATCCTCAAGGATCCGACAGTCTGGACGGACGCGACCGCCGTTACCGACGCGCAGAATGCTGTCAACGCATACGGCACGAAGCTGAAGGCGATCTACTCTCAGTGGTCGAGCCCGGACACCGGCATTATCCCGCTGCTGAAGAGCAAGGGACTCGGCCCCGGCTCGGCGCATTCGGTGCTGCTGGTCAGCGACGATGGAGTGCCATTCGAGATGTGTGACATCAGCGCCGGCTCAGTGTCCGCGTCGCAGTCCCAGCCCGCCAACCTATACGCGCAGTACGCGCTGACCTACGCGGTCGACGCGGCCAAGGGCGTCAAGCTGGCAGCGGGCCAGCCCGGCGGTGGGGCGCCGACCCTGCAGGATGTGTCCTACCAGGGCGACTCCAACCTGGCTGACCCGATCGTGGCGCCGTTTGTGACAAAGGCGGAGGCCACGCTCACGGTCACCACGCCGGTGGATGGCCTGCCCGCCACTGTCACCACTACCCCGGTCTCCGACTCTGCCCTGTGGGGCAACGTGTACGGCGCTGCTCACGGCGGCGTCTGCGCCGCGTCCTAGCCGACTGTGGCCGGCGCCCTCGCGGGTGTCGGCCACAGTGTTCCCAGGAACGAACCTTCTCTTCCCCGAACGGACGCGCCTTTGACCAGCAGCGACCCGGCTCTCGTCGAGATGACCGGCATCGAGAAGCAGTTTGGCAGCACACTGGCGCTGCGCGGCGTTGACTTGTCGATCAGCGCCGGGCAGTGCCTCGGCCTGGTCGGCAGGAACGGAGCCGGGAAGTCGACCGTCGTCTCGATTCTGTCCGGCCTCGTAGAGCCGGACGCCGGTGCCGTACGCTTCGCCGGCGGGCCAGCCCCGCGAGCCGGCGACGTCACCGGGCTGCGAGAGTGGATCGCGACAGTCTTCCAGCACTCCATGGTGGTGCCCGGCCTTTCCGTGGCGGAGAACGTCTTCCTCGGCGGCACCGAGCGCTTCGTCAGCTGGCGCGACATGCGCGCCAGGACTCGCGAGATCATGCGCGACTGGGGCTACGACGTCGCTCCCGAGGCGCTATGCCAGGACCTCACCGTCGAGCAGCGGCAGATCGTGGAGATCGCGCGGGCACTTGCGCGCGGGGCCAGGTGCGTGGTCCTGGACGAGCCGACTGCCGCGCTGGAGCGCGACGCCATCCGGCGGCTGTTCGGACGGGTGCGGCAGCTGGTCGATGGCGGCGTCGCCGTCCTGTATATCTCCCATCACCTGGAGGAAGTCTTCGAGATCTGCCAGGACGTCGCGGTGCTCCGCGATGGGGAGCTTGTGCTGACCGCTCCGATCGCGGACCTGACCAGGGAGGACCTGGTCGCAGCCATGGTAGGCACGGCACAGGTCAGCGCCGGGCCGGTCGGCCCGGCTGGCAGGGCAGGCAAGACAGACCGGGCGGCGCAGCCCGGTCCTGCCGATGCGGTTCTCACCGTCGAGAATCTCACCGCGAGCTCTCATGCGGGCAGGCTCGCCGGCGTGTCACTCCAGGTGCGGCCCGGTGAAGTGGTGGGCGTGACCGGCCTGCTGAGCGCCGGCGTCGCGACAATCGGCCGGGTCATCGCCGGGGCCGAGCCGCATGAAGGTGGCCAGATCGTGCTGCATGGCCGGCCCGTGCGGGCCGGGCGGCGCGATGTGGCCCAGCAGACCGGGATCGGCTACATCCCCGAGGACCGCCGGGCCGAGGGCTTCGTCGCGCACCTCGGCGTGGCCGAGAACGTCACAATGACCATTACCGACCGGCTGGCCGACAGGCTAGGGCTGCTGCGGCCCGCACTGCGGGCAGCCACCGCGGCGCCTATCACCTCGGCACTCTCGCTGGTGTCCTCCGGTCCTAACCAGCCGGTACAGGAACTGTCCGGCGGCAATCAGCAGAAGGTCACGGTGGCCAGGACGCTCGCCCACGAGCCGGGGCTTATCGTGGCGATCACGCCCACCCGCGGCGTCGACGTCGCCTCCAAGGCGCTGCTGCTTGACTCCCTAGCGGGGGTGGCAACCCAGACAGGCGCCGGGGTGCTGCTGTGCAGCGACGAGCTCTCCGACTTGGTGATCTGCGACCGGGTCATCGTCTTGGTCCGAGGCGAGATATTTACCGAGTTCAGCGAGCCGCCATTCGACCGCGATCAGCTGATTGTGGCGACCGAGGGCATCTCCGCCGCGGCTCACGGCAGCGCCGAGGAGGCACCGCGATGATCTCGAACGAGTCGCCCGACGGGCCGGCCGGAACCGCCAGCCCCCTAACGCAGCGCAGTGCCGGATCTGCCGTGCTGGGCAGCGGCCCGACCCTAGCCCGGATACGTGGCCTGAACGTGAGCGTCGTGCGGGAGGTGGCGCTGCTGCCCGTGCTGGCTCTGCTCCTGGTCGTCGGCGCCATCGTGAGCCCGGTATTCCTTACAGTCTCGAACATGGCCGGGATCGGCCAGCAGATCTCGGCGCTCGGCGTCGTGGTCGTTGGCGAGAGCCTGATCCTCATGATCGGCGGCATGGACCTCTCGCTGGAGGGAACGTACGGGCTGGCGCCGATGGTCGCGGCCTGGCTGATCCTGCCGGTCGTCGCCTATGGCAGCGGCGCGCAGCTCAACCCGTTCCTCGGGCTGCTTGTCCTGTTCGCTGTGGGCGCCGCCGTGGGCCTGGTCAACGGCCTGCTCATCGTGAAAGGCCGGCTGAACGGCTTCATCGTGACCCTCGGCATGACGATCGTCCTGGCGGGCCTGCAGAACGGCATCGTCAAGGCGCAGTCTCTGTTCAACCTGCCCAGGGCGTTCGGGTACCTCGGCGCTGCCTACTTCGGCCAGGTGCCTGTCTCGTTCGTGGTCGCCGCGCTCATATTCGTGCTGGTCGGGCTGTTCCTGCGCTATCACAAGACCGGCCGCGCGATCTACGCGGTCGGCGGCAACCCCGCTGCTGCCCGCGCCGCCGGCATCAAGGTCGAGCGGGTCAAGGTCGGGGTCTACGTGGCCGGCAGCATGCTGGCTGCGCTCGGCGGGCTGATGGAGGCCGGCCGGGTCTCGGCGGTGACGGGCCAGCAAGGCTACGGCGAGGGCATCATCTTCTCCGTGTTCGCCGCCGCGGTGATCGGCGGCGTGAGCCTCAGGGGCGGGCGCGGCAACATGATCGGTGCTGCCTCCGGCGTGATCCTGCTCGGCCTCGTGCAGAACATCCTCGACCTGGCGAACGTATCGAACTACTGGATCGAGGCCATCGACGGAGGCGTGATCTTGTTCGCGCTGTTCCTTGCCCGGATCGTCGGTGGCGAGTCGACCGCCGAAGAGAAGTAGGAGTAGGAGTACCGATGCCCGACGATCTGGCTGGCCTGGCGGCCGTGGTGACTGGCGGCGGGTCCGGGATCGGGCTGGCAACGGCGCGGCTGCTGGCCCGCCGCGGGGCGCGGGTGGCGGTGCTCGACCTGGATCCCGGCGCGGAGTTCGTCGCGTTGCGCGCCGATGTCACCGATGATGCATCGGTCCGGCTCGCGGTGGACCTGGCCGCCGGCCGCCTGGGCGGCATCGACATTCTGGTCAACAACGCGGGCATCGGCGCGATCGGGACCGTCGCCGACAACAGCGACGAGCAGTGGCATCACGTCTTCGACGTGAACGTGCTCGGCATGGTCCGGGTAACCAGGGCCGCGCTTGTGTACCTGCGCAGGTCGGCGCACGCCGCGATCGTAAATACCTGCTCGATCGCTGCGACCGCGGGTCTACCGCAGCGTGCGCTGTATGCGGCGACCAAGGGCGCGGTGCTGTCGCTGACGCTGGCCATGGCCGCTGACCACATTCACGAGGGCATCCGCGTCAACTGCGTGAATCCCGGCACGGCCGACACGCCATGGATAGGGAGGCTGCTCGACCAGGCCGACGATCCGGTTGCCGAGCGCTCGGCGCTCGAGGCCCGGCAGCCGATGGGTCGGCTGGTCAGCGCGGATGAGGTCGCGGCGGGCATCGGCTATCTGGCCAGCCCGGCGGCGGCGTCGATCACCGGCACCGCGCTGGCGATCGACGGCGGGATGGCTGGGCTGCGGACAAGGCCGCGGACGTGACCCGCGCGCCGCTGGCGATGCGCAGCCTAGGCCGCTCAGGCGTGTGCGTTACCGAGCTGTCGCTCGGCGGCGCGGCGATCGGCAATCTGTTCACCGAGGTCGACGAGCGCACCGCGAGGGAAGCGATCGACGCGGCCTGGGACGACGGCATCCGCACGTTTGACACCGCGCCGCACTACGGCCTGGGCCTGTCCGAACGCCGGCTCGGCGACGCACTGCGGGACCGGCCGCGGCACGAGTACGTGATCTGCACCAAAGTAGGCCGGATCCTGCAGCCAGCCAGGGAACCATTCGGACCCGACACCGAGGGCTTCGCCGTCCCGGCATCGCACACGCGGAGGTTCGACTTCAGCGCCGACGGAGTCCAGCGGAGCCTGGAGGCCAGCCTCGGCCGTCTCGGGCTAGACAGGGTCGACATCGTGCTCATCCATGATCCCGACGACCACGGCCAGCAGGCAGTGCGAGAGGCGTACCCGGCACTGGAGCGGCTGCGGGCAGCGGGATCGGTGCGCGCGATCGGCGTAGGCATGAACCAGACCGCGCTGCTGACCAGGTTCGTCACCGATACCGACGTCGACATCGTGCTGGTCGCTGGCCGCTATACGCTCCTTGACCAGTCCGCGGCGGACGCACTGCTGCCCGCTGCGCTGGAGCGGGGCGTCGCCATCATCGCGGGCGGCGTGTTCAACTCCGGTCTGCTAGCCGCGCCCGCGGCGGACGCGCGCTTCGACTACCAGGTGGCTCCGGCTCCGATGCTCGCGCGAGCGCGCAAGCTCGAGGCTGTCTGCGCGCAGTTCGGCGTGCCGCTTCGCGCCGCCGCGGCGCGATTCCCGCTGCGCCATCCTGCCGTGGCGAGCGTGCTGATCGGCGCGCGGAGCGGCACGGAGATCGCCGACGCCGTCAGGCTCGGTGATGCGGACATACCCTCGGGCCTGTGGGGCGCGCTAGCGGCCGTGGGAGGCTGAGCCGATGCGGGTGGCCTTGTTCGTGACGTGCATCAACGACACGGTGTATCCACGCACCGGGAGGTCCGTGGTGACGTTGCTGCGCAGGCTCGGGTGCGACGTCGGATTTCCGGACGGACAGACGTGCTGCGGCCAGATGCACTTCAACAGCGGCTACCGGTCGGCCGCCGGGCGGCTCGCACGGAGGTTCGGCCGGGATTTCGCCGGCTACGACGCGGTGGTCACGCCATCGCCGTCGTGCGCGGGCATGATCAGGGACCAGTACGCGGTCCTTGGCGTCCCTGCCGGTGCCCCCGTATACGAGCTGTCGGAATTTGTCGTGGACGTGCTCGGCGTCGTGGACGTGGGCGCGGTGTTCCCGCATCGGGTCAGCTATCACCCCACCTGCCACTCACTGCGCGGGATCCGAGTGGGGGACAGGCCGCTGCGACTGCTCGGGGCGGTAGCGGGACTGGAGCTGATAGACCTGCCTGCGGCCGACTCCTGCTGCGGATTCGGCGGCATGTTCGCGATCAAGAATGCTGCGATGTCCGAGGCGATGCTCGCCGACAAGGTCACTGCCGTGCGCTCGGCGCAGGCTGACGTCTTGTGCGCACTGGACAACTCGTGCCTGATGCAGATCGGCGGCGGGCTATCGCGGGCCGGCTCGCCCGTACGGGTGATGCACCTGGCCGACATCCTGGCGGCGCAGTGACGATCCCGACCGGCAAGGGCGTCGTCTGGCTCGGCACGCCGCCGTTCCCGCAGGCAGCTCGCGAGGCACTGGCGAACGGCCAGCTGCGGGCCAACTTGCGGCGGGCCACCTCCACCATCCGCGACAAGCGGCTGCGGGTCACCGGCGAGCTGAGCGACTGGGAAGACCTGCGGGCGGCCGGAGCCGCGATCAAGGCGCACGTCGCCCGCCATCTGGACAGCTACCTGGTCGGGCTGGAGGAATCGGTGACCAGGGCCGGCGGGGTCGTGCACTGGGCGCGCGACGCCGACGAGGCCACGGCGATCATTGGCGACCTGATCGAGGCGGCCGGAGCACGCGAGGTTGTCAAGGTCAAGTCGATGGTCACCCAGGAGATAGACCTCAACGCCGCGCTGGCAGCCCGTGGCATCGCCGCGCACGAGACCGACCTGGCCGAGCTGATCGTCCAGCTCGGCGACGACCGCCCGTCGCACATCCTGGTCCCGGCGATCCACAGAAATCGCAGCGAAATCCGCGACATCTTTATCCAGAACATGGCCGCGCATGGCCGGGCTGCCCCTGACGGCCTGACCGACGACCCGGCGGCGCTGGCCGAGGCGGCCCGGCTGCACCTGCGGGAGAAGTTCCTGACCGCGCAGGTGGCCGTGTCGGGAGCGAACTTCGCTATTGCCGATACCGGCACGGTGGTGGTGGTCGAGTCCGAGGGCAACGGCCGCATGTGCCTGACGCTGCCGCAGACGCTGATCACGATCATGGGCATCGAGAAAGTACTGCCGTCGTTCGCGGACCTGGAAGTTTTCCTGCAGCTGCTGCCGCGGTCTTCGACCGGCGAGCGGATGAACCCGTACACCTCGATGTGGACTGGCGTGACCCCAGGCGACGGCCCGCAACAGTTCCACCTGGTACTGCTCGACAACGGCCGCACGGCTACCCTTGCCGACCCCGTTGGCCGCCAGGCGCTGGCGTGCATCCGCTGCTCCGCCTGCCTGAACGTCTGCCCTGTGTACGAGCGGGCCGGCGGGCATGCCTACGGCTCTGTCTACCCGGGCCCAATTGGCGCGGTCCTCACTCCGCAGCTCGTGGGCGTCGAGCACGCCGCGACGCTGCCGTTCGCCTCGACGCTGTGCGGCGCGTGCTACGACGCCTGCCCGGTGAAGATCAACATCCCGGAGGTGCTTACGCACCTGCGGGCCAGGGTGGTCGAGCAGAAGAGGCGGGCAGTTCCAGATCCGGAGGCGCAGGCCATGGCGCTGGCGGCCGCGGTGTTCTGCTCGCCCAGGCTGCTGCGGCTTGTGCAGTGGCTGGCCGTTCGCGCTGGCCGGCTGGTCGCCAGGCACGGCGTGATCAGGCGGCTGCCACCGCCGGGCCGCGCGTGGACCACGGCGCGGGACTTGCCAGCCCCGTCCGCGCAGACGTTCCGAGCCTGGTGGCGCGAGGAGCAGGAGACGCGGCGGTGAACGCGCGCGCGGAGATCCTGGCTCGCATCCGCGCCGCCCTCGCCGATGCGCCAGCGCAGGGGGCGCCGGACCCGGCTTCGCCGCCAGCGTACCTGCGCAGTCACGCCGGCCCCGATGCCGACCTGACGGGCCTGTTCGCGCAGCGAGTAGCGGATTACCGTGCGGTCGTCAGCCGGGTGCCCGCGGCCGGCGTGCCCGATGCCATCGCGGTCACGGCCGGTGCGCTCGGGCTGACCGAGATCGCCGTGGCACCTGGATATCCCGCGTCGTGGCTGCCCGAGATCGCCGGAGTGAGGTGGCTGTCCGACGAGCCGCCGCTGACGGTCGAGGCGCTCGATTCCTGCAGCGCCGCGGTCACGATGGCCACCCTCGGGATCGCCCTCACCGGGACGATCGTGCTGGACGCCGGGGTTGGGCAGGGGCGGCGCGCGCTCACCCTGGTGCCGGACGTGCACCTGTGCGTCCTGACCGCGGACCAGATCGTGGCGGACGTGCCTGACGCACTCGCCCGCCTCGACCCGCGCCGCCCGCTGACCTTCATCTCCGGGCCGTCCGCGACCAGCGACATCGAGCTGGAACGGGTCGAGGGCGTGCACGGACCTCGCAGGCTGCACGTCATCATCGCGGAGGGAGCACGTCAGTGAAGGTCGCCCTGCACACCCGGCTGCGCCCGGACCGGGTCACCGAATACGAGCAGGCGCACGCGGCTGTGCCAGAGCAACTGACGGAGGCGATCCTGGCAGCGGGCGTGACCGCCTGGACGATCTGGCGCAGCGGGACTGACCTGTTCCATCTCATCGACTGCGCCGATTACGCCGCGGCTCTCGCGTACCTAGACAAGCACCCAGCGAACGCGACCTGGCAGGCGCGGATGGCACAGCTGCTCGAGACCGTCCAGGACTACTCCGCGGGTGGCGAGGGCGCCGCACTGCCGGTCGTGTGGCAGCTGTGAGCATCATCGACGCGCACCATCACGTCTGGGACCTGCAGGTGCGCGGCCAGGACTGGATCACCGGCCCCGAGATGGCGGCGATCCGCCGCAGCTTCCGGATCGACGACCTGCGCCCGAGCGCACGCGCGGCCGGCGTGTCCGCCACCGTGCTGGTCCAGACCGTGACGGTCGCTGCCGAGACACCGGAGATGCTCGCGCTGGCGGCCGCGGACCCGCTGGTCGCGGGGGTCGTCGGCTGGGCCGATCTGACCTCGCCGGCCGTTGCCGATGTACTGGCCGGGCTCGCAGCCGGCCCAGGCGGCAGTTACCTGGTGAGCATCAGGCACCAGGTGCAGTCCGAGCCGGACCCCGGCTGGCTGCGCCGGGCTGACGTCATCCACGGACTGCGGGCGGTCGCCCTAGCCGGCCTGTGCTACGACCTGATCGTGTTGCCGTACCAGCTCGCGGCGGCAACCTATGCGGCGGCCGCTGTGCCGGAACTGACGCTGGTTCTCGATCACGCGGGCAAGCCGCCCGTCGCCAGTGGTGCCCTAGAGCCGTGGGCAGCCGCGATCAGAGCGTTCGCCGCCCAGCCGAACACCGTGTGCAAGCTGTCCGGCCTCGTTACCGAGGCGGTACCAGGTGCCAGGCCCGAGGTATTCGCGCCGTTCGCCGATGTCATACTGGGCGCGTTCGGGCCCGGCCGGATCATGTTCGGGTCGGACTGGCCGGTCTGCCTGCTGGCAAGCGACTACGCCGGCGTTGTCGACCTCGCGCAGGCCCTGGTGGCTGGTCTGTCCGGGGCAGAGCGTGCCGCGGTGTTCGCGTCCACCGCGGCCTGGGTGTACGGGATCGACGGACCCGCCCGTGTCGGTGGCGGAGACCAAGTACGTGGAGGCGGGTCGTGGCGCTGACCGACGAGGCGATCGACAAGATAAAGCAGATGATCATCTCGGGCCGGGTGCGGCCGGGGGAAAAGCTGCCCAGGGAGGCCGACCTCGCGGCCGAGCTCGGCTTGTCGCGCAACTCGCTGCGCGAGGCAGTGAAGGCGCTGACCGTGATCAACGTGCTGGACGTGCGGCAGGGAGACGGCACCTACGCGACCAGCCTGGCACCCTCGCTGCTGCTCGAGGCGCTCAGCTTTATCGTCGACTTTCACCGCGACGATACTGTGCTCGACTTCCTCGAAGTCCGCCGCATCCTAGAGCCCGCTGCCACGGCACTGGCCGCGACCCGGATGTCCCAGGAGGACAGGATCGAGCTCGGCAAGGTACTCGAGAGCGTCGATGCGGATACGCCGGTTGAGGAACTGGTTGCCGCTGACCTGGAGTTCCATCGCCAGATTGCCCTTGGCGCCAGCAACTCGGTGCTGGCCTCGCTGGTCGACAGCATGTCCGCGCCCACGACGCGGGCGCGGGTATGGCGCGGCATGACCGAGCCTAGGGCGCTGGAGCGCACGCTCGCTGAGCACAGGGCGATCTACAGGGCGATCACGAGCGGGGATGCCGACCTGGCCCGGTCCTGGGCCACCATTCATATCGCTGGCATCGAGTCGTGGCTGCGGACAGCTCTGGCTGACTGAGCAGAACTGGCGGCGGAAAACTGAACCTGCTGTGCTTGCTCAAGCGTGTTCACCCCGATGAAGGCAAGCAGCGGCTGGATTGCCGGAGCCGCGGGTTCTGCGGGAGGTGCAGTGGCCTGGTCCAGCGGAGCGCACGACTCCGAAGCCATATCCAGGCCGCTCGGACACCGCAGGGATGCGGCTGTGGAGGACTCATTCCAGGAGTTCTACGTTGCCAACTACTGGCGAATCGCCGGATTAGTCGCCGCGGTGCTCGGCAGCAGGACCGAGGCCGAGGACGTCGCCCAGGAAGCATTCTCCCGTGCGCTCGTCCGGTGGCCGCGCATCGCGTCCTACGACCTGCCCGACGCCTGGGTACGCCGGGTCGCCCTCCGGCTGGCCATTGACTCGGCCCGGCGAGTACGGCGGGCGGCGCGGCTGGTGGCGAGGGTCGCGGGCGATCCTGTCCTTCCGGCGGGCGATCCGCTTGACCCGTTGCCATCTACCCGGCTGACCGATGCCCTGCTGCGGGTACCGCTGCCCCAGCGCGAGGTCCTGGTACTGCACTACCTCGCCGATCTGCCGGTAGACGCCATCGCCCTGGACAGAGGGCTATCACCGGGCACGGTCAAGACCAGGCTTGCCGCCGGGCGACGTCGGCTTGAGCTTGAGCTCGCTAAGCCTGAGGAGTCCGCAGATGCTTGACGACGAGCTACGCGAGCAGCTTGCTAGCTGGGCGCGGTCAACCGATCGGCTGCCGGTACCGGGCATCGCCGCGCTTCGCGAGCGCGCTCGGCGTCGGCGCAGGGTCCGGGCCGCTGGCCTTGTCGGCGCTCTGGCCGTGACCGGTGCGGTCGCTGGCCTCGTGGTGGCCGAGCTGGCCATCGGGGCAGGTCAGCGCGGCACGACCGGGCCACAGGTGGGACAGCACTCCCGCCGCCCTTCGGTGCGCGAGCACCACCGTGTGCCCCCCGTCCGGACGCGGCCGCCCGCGCCGGACGGCGCCGGCCCGGCGACCGCGCCGTACTTCATCATGATCAGGTCCCAGCAGGCACCGGCGGACCTCGTGGTCCAGGACTGGATGACGGGACGGACTGTCGGTACCGTGCAGCCACCGGTGCTCGGCAGCGAACAAGGCTCAGGAGTACAGGGCGCACAGGGTTTCATCGGGGTGGGTGCCGCCGCCGATGACCGCACGTTCGTGCTCGAGGATAACGGCGGCCCCGGTTCGGGCCAGGCGACAGGCTTCTACGAACTGCGGCTCGCCACCAGCGGTCACCCGCTGCCGCTAACGCGGCTGGCGGTTCCCGCGGCGGCGGTAGCGCACGCTAGTGCCTTCGCGATATCGCCTGACGGGCGCCAGCTGGCAGTCGAGGTGACCTCCGGCCAGCACATATCCATCGAGGTGGTGTCGCTGTCATCCGGCGCGCTGCGCACGTGGCGCTCGACGGGGCCAGGACAGGTCAGCTCGCTCAGCTGGGCGGGCGAACGCCACCTGGTGTTCGACTGGATTGCGGCGGGCTCGCCGGCAGGCAGCGAGCAGGCCTCGGGCCTGCACCTGCTGCCCGTCGCGGGTCCTGGCGGCACCCTGCTGCCCGCACCGCTGATCACTGCGCAGTCGGTCAGCTTCAACGGCTACAGCGGTCTGTCCGATCCGCTGGTCAGCGCCGACGGAACGGCGGTCTTCGTCACCATGAGCAACGGGTCGGGCAGTAACCCGTCGGCGGAGGTCGTGCAGATCTCGCTGCTGACCGGGCGGCCCGTGCGGGCCGTGCTGCCTGCCGTCAGCGAGTCAGGAATGGGCTCCTGGTGCGGCGCACTGTGGTCCGACCCGTCCGGCCAGCAGGTGACCGCGATATGCGGACCTGACGAGCAGGGGACTGTCACCGACGGGCAGCTGAGCCCGCGGAACCTGCACGTTCCGATATATAACGAGTCGGTACCGCGCGCAGCATTCATCGCCTGGTGAGAGGCCGCGCAGCACAGTAGGTCCGAACAATTCACGGCTCGGGGGCTTTTGGCCAGCCCGTCAAGGTGGAGGAAGGGTGAGTAACGGCATCCTCCGCCGCCCGCCATCTCAAGCTTTGCCCCAGGATCGCGGATCGCCGCCTACCGGCTTGAGGAGCAGATCGGCCGGGGCGGCATGGCTGTCGTGTTCAGGGCACACGACGAGCGGCTGAACCGCCAGGTCGCGCTCAAGATAATGGCCCCGGTGACGGCAGCCGATGAGGCCTTCCGGCAGCGGTTCATCAGGGAGTCGCAGGCGGCCGCCGCCGTCGATGACCCCAATGTCATCCCGGTCTACGAGGCCGGCGAGGCCGACGGTGTGCTGTTCATCGCGATGCGGCTGGTACGCGGCGGCGATCTCAAGACGGTGGTGGGACGGCACGGGCCGCTGCCACCGGCCAGGGCCGAGTGGATCTTGTCGGCGGTCGCCTCGGCGCTCGACGCCGCGCACGCCGCCGGCCTGGTGCACCGGGACGTGAAACCCGCCAACATGCTGCTCGACGTGCGGCCGGGGCGGCCAGATCACGTCTACCTGTCCGACTTCGGGGTGAGCAAGGCATCGCTGGGGTCAGCCGGCCTGACCAGCAGCGGCCAGTTCCTCGGCACCGTGGAGTACGCCGCCCCGGAGCAGATCCAGGACCGGCCGGTTGACGGCCGCACCGATCAGTACGCGCTTGGCTGCTCGGCATTCGAGCTGTTGTGCGGGCAGCCGCCGTTCTTCGGCAAGCACTGGATGGCTGCGATGTACGCGCACGTGTCCGAGCCGCCGCCAGTGCCGACATCGGTGCGCACTGAGCTTGCTCCGGCCGTCGATAGCGTGTTCGCTAAGGTGCTCGCCAAGTCCCCGGCGGACCGGTACGCGACGTGCCACGACTTCGCGAGCGCGCTGCGCTCCGCGCTCGGGGTCCGGCCCTATGCGGCGCACGGGCTCTTTGACCCCGGGCAGCGCGGTGAGATCGATGCCGCTGGTCATGATGATGTCACGCTCAATCCGGCCGCTGTCGGCACTGACAAGGTGAACGCCGCGACAGGGGGGTCAGGCGGGACTGACCCGCTCGCGACGGTGAACGTTACCCGCAGCGGGCGCACCGGTCAGGGCAGCACCGGCCAGCGCAGCACGATCTCGGCACCGCGCAAGGTGGCGTTCGGTGTCCTCGGCGCGGTGGTACTGGCGGCCGCGGCCACGGCGGGCGGGCTGCTGCTGACTCGGTCGCCGGCTCAGGCGACGCCCTATCTGTTCAGGAAACAGGCTTACCCGCATGGCCTGGCGATCACGCAGCGCTGGAGGCTGGGCGGCCGCGGCGGTTCTTCGCTCGACGTGTCGATCACGGCAAGCAACGCAACGAGCGTGCCGGTGACCGTGCAGCTCGAGGAGCCCGTGCCGGCCGCGGTCGCCGGCAGCCTGCGGGCCGTGCAATTCCAGCCGGCGGCCCGATTGCTGGCAGCGAGCCGGATGGCAGTGTGGGACCTGCGCCTGCCGGCCAGGGGAGACGTCGTAGTGGGGTACCAGGCCCGTGAGCTGCCCGCCGGAGCGACAGAGTCCAGGCTGAAGCTGCTGGTGCAGGCCTTCACGACGGTAGCCGCACGGCAGCTCATCGAGCCGATCACGCCGAGCAGCGTGCTGCAGGCGATGACTATCACTCCGCATGACCTCCAGCTGGCCGTCGGGCAGACTGGCCGGCTGCGGCTGCGCGGCAGCCTGCGCAGCGGCGTGAGCGCTCCCGCGGCGGATCTGTCCGGCGCGGTCTGGACGGTAGCGAACCGCGCGGTGGCCTCAGTTAATTCGCGCGGCCAGGTAGTCGGCGAGTCGGCCGGGGTGACACAGGTGACCGCGCAAGTCGGCTCTGTCCATGCCGCGGTGGTCGTGACGGTTACTGGCCCTGGCGTGGCCCCGCCCACATCTGGCTACGGCCATAGCTCGCCCTCCGCGGGCCAAGCACGACACCGTCGTCAACGGCAACTCCGAGCCCGACGCCGACTTCGACGCCGAGCCCGACGCCGACCACGACGCCGAGCCCGACGCCAAGCCAGGTCACCATTGGTGGGGTCCGGAGGGAGCCCGCCAGCTCCCCGGATCAGTCGGGCTGGCTTAGGCGTGACTCAAGCCTGCGACTGCCTGACGCCTTCGTCATTCTCTGACGCGGCGAGATGGGCGCTGACTCGATCTGCCTCGGGCGCGCCCAGCTGCGTGTAGAGGGTGAGAGCTTGCTGCCAGTGGTCGCGGGCCTGGCCAGGCTCGTCGCAGGCGTGGAAGCTGTGCGCGAGGCCGTTATGGGCGCGGGCCTGCTGCTCCGGATGGCCGATCTGGGCGGCCAGGCCGAGCGCAGTCGCGTGGTGGCTGCGGGCGTCGTGGGGCTGGCCGGCGGCAAGGAGGACTTCGCCGAGGATGTTGAGCGCATCAGCCTCGTCGAGTCGGCGGCCGGTCTCGCGGAACTGAGCCAGGGCCTGCTGGAGGTGGCCGGTAGCTTGCTCGTGGCGGCCCTGCTGCCGCTCGGCGTCGCCGAGCTCGACCAGCGCTTCGGCCGCACCGGCCTGGTTGCCGATCCCGCGGAACAAGGCCAGGGCCTGCTGGAGGTGGCCAGTGGCCTGCTGGCTGCGGCCCTGCCGCAAGTCGGTGGCGCCAAGCCTGAACAGGGTGTAGGCCTCGCCCCCGCGGTCGCCGGTCTGGCGGAACAGCGCGAGAGCCTGGTAGAGATGGCCGGTCGCCTGCTGGTAGCGGCCCTGGCGGCGGGCGAGGACGCCGAGATCAGCCAGCGCGCAAGCTTCAGCCGCCCGGTCGCCGGTCTCCCGGCACAGGGCCAGGGCCTGCTGGAGGTGACCGGTGGCCTGCTGATAGCGGCCCTCCTGCACGGCGACCAGGCCGAGGTCACCCAGCGTCGCGGCTTCACCGGCCCGGTCGCCGGTCTCCCGGTACAAAGCCAGGGCCTGCTCAAAGCGGCCGGCCGCCTGCTGGTATCGGCCCTGCATGAAGTCCACTTCGCTCAGGCCGGTCAGCGCACTCGCTTCGGCGGCCTGGTCGCCGTCGTGGCGGGCGGCGCGGAGGGCACAGGTGTGGATGGTGACCGCCTCGGGGTAGTGGCCGCCGCCCTGCAGGTATCGGCCCAGGATCGCGGCCAGCTGGGTCGGGTGGCCCGGCCAGCCGTGGTCGACGGCGTGCACGGCGACCGCGACCAGGTTAGCCCGCTGCGCATCGAGCCAGGCCCGGGCTGCGGCGGGGTCGGTCACCGGGCTGGTGGGCGTGGCTGGCGGCGGGATTCTGGGCCGCCGGTGCCGGTCGTCGGGGAACAGGACGTCCACCGCGGTTGCGGCGGTGTGCAGGTAGTGGTCGAACAGCCGGGTCAGCGCGGCCCGCCTTTCGTCGCGGCTGTCGAGCGTGTCGGCGAGTTGACGGGCGTACGCGCGCAGCAGGTCATGCATGCCATAGCCGCCAGGCCCGGCCGGCTGGACCAGGTGCGCGCGGGCCAGCTCGCCAAGTAGACGGCGGGCCTGCTCTGGGCTGCTGCCGGTGAGCGCGGCGGCTGCGTAGCGGTCGAAATCACGGCCCGGCTGCAGGCCCGCTAGCCGGAACGCACGGGCAGTATCTGTGTCTAGATGCTGGCATGACCAGGAAAACACCGCCCGTATCGCGGTGTGAGGATCGTCGGAGCGATCCAGCAGGTCCAGCCGCTGGTGCTGGTCGGCCAGCTCAGCCACCAGGTCAGCGAGCATGACATTGGGGCGAGCGGCGGCGAGCTCGGCGGCGACCCGCAGGGCGAGCGGCAGGCTGCAGCATTGCTCAGCCAGCGCGACTGCCGCGGCAGGATCGACATCGGCCCTGGCGCCTATCAGTGCGCGGAGCAGGGCGACTGCATCCGGCAACGGCAGCACGTCCAGGCTAAGGCGGGCGGCGCCGTCTCTGGCAACCAGCCCGGCCAGCGAATCACGGCTGGTCACCACGGCCACGCAGGACGAGGTGCCGGGCAGCAGCGGGCGGACTTGCTCCGCAGACCCCGCGTTGTCCAGCACGATCAGCATCTGCTTGTTGGCCAGCAGGCTCCGGTACCGGCTGGCACGCTCGCTTTCCTCGGCCGGGATGTCCGGGCCGGGCACCCCGAGGGCGCGCAGGAACCCTGCCAGTGCGTCGGCGGCGGAAACGGGCTGGGCGGGGTCATAGCCGCGCAGGTTCACGTACAGCTGCCCGTCAGGGAAACGCCCCGCGACCTGGTGTGCCCAATGGACCGCTAGTGCCGTCTTGCCTACGCCCGCCGTCCCGCCGATGGCCGATATCAGGACCGTCCCTGCTGGTTGCTCGGCCCGGTCGAGCAGCGCGTTCAGCTCAGCCATTTCCTCGTGCCGGCCGGCGAAATGCCGCACGGTGGCAGGCAATTCCCGTGGCACGACCGGCCCGGCGGCGCCTGCCGCCAGCAGCACAGACTCAGGCAGTGCCAGAACCGGATCAGCGGTGAGGATCTGCTGGTGCAGTTCGCGCAGATCGCTGCTTGGCTCAGCGCCGAGTTCGGAGACAAGGACTTGGCGGGCATGCTGGTAGGCGGCAAGGGCCTCGGCCTGGCGGCCGCAGCGGTACAGGGCAAGCATGAGCTGGGACTGGAATCGTTCCCGCAGCGGATGCGCTGCGGCCAGGGACTGGAGTGCAGGCATCAGCTCGGCGTGGCAGCTCAGCCGCAGCCCGGCGTCGTTCCGCCATTCCAGTGCCTGCAGGTGCAGCTGCTCTAGCCGTGGTGCCTCATCGCGGCGCAATAACTGCGAAGGGATGTCGGCCAGCGGCTCGCCACGCCACAGTCTCAGCGCCTCGCCCAGCATCACGTAGGCCTCAGCCCAGGCGAGGGCCCGCACCGCAGCCCCGCCTTCGCGGCACAAGCGGGCGAACCGCAGAAGGTCCACCTCCTGCTCCCCGGCATCGAGCACGTAACCGGGGTAACGCGTGATCAGCCGGGCTCCCGCCCGTGGCCCAAGTACCCGGCGCAGCCGCATCACATGAGTCCGCAATGTTGCCGCCGCGCCGTACGGCGGCGAGCCGTCCCACACCGTCTCGGCCAGCGTGTCTGCTGAGACCGCGCGGCCGGCATGCAGCAGCAGAACCGCGAAAAGTACCCGCTGGCGGGCCGCGGGCACGTCCATCACTGCGTCCCCGTCTCGGACCAGTAACGGCCCCAAGATCCCGAACAGCATCCTGACCCCGGACAGCTCGCCGATATCGCTCGACGCCGAGGCGGACGCCACGCAGACGTGACGGAAACTCCACACGCCTCCATCAGGCTATGCCCGCAATGCGCCGAAAGCGATAGCAGATCACCATCACGACCGCAGCCCAGCGCCATTCATCGCAACAGGAGGAACCCAAAAGGGCTGCCCGGAGTCAGGCAGCGTGCGGAATCGCCGGTCAGGTCTGCACAGATCCAACAAAGGACGAGCACCAAGAATCACGATCCGGAGAAAGAAGCAGGCGATTTGCACATGAAAGCCAGACATAAGTTAGCCGTCCCGCTTGCGTTCGCCGCGGCCGCGGCGACCCTGATAGCGCTGACCATGAGCGCAGGGTCGGCTCTGGCCAAGCCGTCAGCAGCCAGCCCCCATCACTACAGCGCGTGCGCCGCAAGTCAGCTGAGCATGACCGTGCCCAAGGCCATAGCCGGGGATCCCACCGAAGGGATGGGCACGCTGGCCTGGAACATCCTGCTGCGCAACAACGGCAAGGCCGGCTGCTCGCTGACTGGCTGGCCTAGCCTGAGCGTCACGGCAGCAGCGAAGCCGGTCGCGACCACCAGCCAGGATGTGTCGTTCAGCAACCTGGCCCCGGTCGGCAGGCGGATCGTCGCGCTGGCGGTCGGCCGGCAGGCCGTCGTTACCGTGCAGGCGAGCAACAACACCCTCGGTTGCCGGGCGCAGTGGGACCTGACGCTGAGGCTGCCAGGCCGTGCCGGGTCGCTAACCGGCGAGCAGCCGGCCGAATTCTTCGGTCCGTGCGGGGGCGGGCGGCTCCAGCTGACCCCGTTCTACACGCGCAGCGCGCTGGCCACGGCCATCACCAACCTGCACGTCGCGCAGAGCCCGTCGCCGTACCGGACGAGCAAGGCCGCGATACCGGCCCCTTGCACCTCGCAGCGCATGCGGGTGGCGACAAGCTACGGTTCCGCGGAGCACGGCGCGTCGGTGGCGGTAATCCGCCTCGTCAGCCGCGGCTCCGGTGCCTGCGCGCTGGCGAGTGGATGGCCAACCATCGTGCTGCACAGCGCGGACGGTACCAGTCAGATAGCGAAGGCCCTGCCCGGCCTGCCGAAGGGCGTGACCAGGAGTTCGCTGGTCGCCTACCACCGGTCGAACACGGTGCGGACCGAGCTTCCGCTCAGCCGTGGCGGGTCAGCATCGATTGCGCTGGTGACCCAGACCAGCGGGTCGCAGATCTGCCACGTCGACACCACCGCCACCATCTATCCAGGGCTGACGGACACTGGCGCCGGGCTGACCGTCAAGCTGGCCTCCCCGGTCACGTCCTGCGGCATGCCCAGGGAGCTGGCCTTCCTGGCCGGCCGGCCGAAGGTCGGCAAGCTGATGGCAGCGGCGAGTCAGCTCAGCAGCGGCGGCGTGAGCCCGGACGGTGACGGGCCGGCTGGGTTCTGGTACGGCACCGACAGC
The DNA here is from genome assembly GCA_963719765.1 of uncultured Actinomycetota bacterium. Classification (GTDB taxonomy): domain Bacteria; phylum Actinomycetota; class Actinomycetes; order Streptosporangiales; family Streptosporangiaceae; genus JAJYUU01. The sequence goes on along the minus strand of CAVRCW010000003.1, from coordinate 1,215,766 downwards.
AACTCGCCGGTGCCCTACAGTTCCAGCGGCGGCGTGTACCTGATGCCGGACAGCCCGACTGGCGGCGACTACGGCGGTTACATCGGTGAACTTGGTGCGTGGAACGTATGGAAGGGCTGCACCAGCGGCGTGAACTGGAACCAGACCGGCTACCTCGACGCGCAGAGCAACTACACCAAGCACAGCGTGGGCGTCGGCGCCGGCACCTACTACCAGATGGCAGGCCCTGGCCGTGAGCCTGGCGGCTATTCCTCCTCGGCCAGCACCGCGATGAGCTGGGGTACCTCGCAGGCGGAGAACGCCGTGTCTGATTTCCAGCAGGCGGTGTCCTTCCCCTACATCTTCATGGACATCGAGGCGGCGGATGCGTGGGGCTGGAACGAGGGCTTCAGTGGCCCGTGCAGCGGCACCGAGACCGCAGGCTCGATCCCTGCCGCTATCGACCGCGACACGTTCAACGGATTCTGGGATTACGTCGAGGACGACAGCGCCTACCTGCCCGCGGTGTACGAGGCAGGCGGTGGCGGCGGCAACTCCTGGGACGCGATCTTCACCAGCAGCGAGACGCTGGGCAACACGCTGGAGTGGACCTATGTGAACGAGACCGGCTCAGTGTCCACGTTCCCGACCGGCTGGTCCGTCGATGGGGTCGGCCCGGTGTGGTATGCCTCGGCGCCGAGCAAGTGCGAGATGCTCTGGCAGTGGTCCGGTGGCAACGGCCAGACCAATGGCATCGGCGACTTCGACCAGATCGATGGGAACCTCGATTTCGACTGTTCTTAGGTCGTCGTCCGGCTAGGCGATGACCTAGGCGAGCGGCACTAGATGCCGATGGCGGGCCCAGGAGTGCGTTCCGGCCCGCCATCGGCATGGCCTTGTCGCGCCGCCGGGGGCCAGCTGGGGAGTGCCAGCTGGGCAGCGCCGCTGGGCAGTTAGGCGGGACCGATCACACCGGGTAGTCACGGCCGGCTAAACTGGCCCTATCATGACTGGCGGCCTGCTTCTTCCTGGCCGCGGCGAGGCCCGGTAACCAGCCCGGTCGGCCCCTCGCCGCGGGCCGTTTTGCTGCGCCGACCGAAACCCGTCTGGTTCGGAAACTTCTCCCAGGAGCAGCACTGTCATGAGCAATTCGGAGTTCCAGCAGCGCCCGTCCGGTATGCCCTGCCACCGCTACAGCCCGTTCCCTTCCGTCACGCTGCCAGATCGCCGGTGGCCGTCCAGGACTATGACCGCGGCACCCCGGTGGCTGTCCACCGACCTGCGTGACGGCAACCAGGCCCTGATCGACCCGATGAACGCCGCCCGTAAGCAGGCCATGTTCGAGCTGCTTGTGCGGATGGGCTACAAGGAGATCGAGATCGGCTTCCCGGCCGCCAGCCAGACCGAGTTCGACTTTATCCGCGGCCTGATCTCCAGCGGCGCGGTGCCCGAAGACGTGCGGATTTCTGTGCTCACCCAGGCCAGGCAGGAGCTCATCGAGCGGACCGTCCAGTCCCTCGTCGGCGCGAAGCAGGCCACCGTGCACATGTACAACGCGGCGGCGCCCATCTTCCGGAGCGTCGTCTTTGGCTGGGACGGCGACGGCCGCGAGGAATGCAAGGCAGTCGCGGTCGAGGGCACCCGCGCGGTGCTCAAGTACGCCGAGGAGTACCTGGCCGGGACCGATTTCGGCTTCGAGTACTCGCCAGAGATCTTCATGGACACCGAGCTGGACTTCTCGCTGGAGATCTGCGAAGCGGTCATGGACGTCTGGCAGCCCGGCCAGGACCGGGAGATCGTGCTGAACCTGCCCTGCACGGTCGAGCGATCCACGCCGAACGTGTACGCCGACCAGATCGAGTGGATCAGCCGCAACCTGTCCCGGCGCGAGCACATCGCGCTTTCTGTGCATACCCACAACGACCGCGGCACCGCGACTGCCGACGCCGAGCTGGCTGTGCTCGCGGGTGCGGAGCGGGTCGAGGGCTGCCTGTTCGGCAACGGCGAGCGGTCCGGCAACGTCGACCTGATCACGCTCGGCCTGAACCTGTACAGCCAGGGCATCGACCCGATGATCGACTTCAGCGACATCGACGAGATCCGGCGCACCGTCGAGTACTGCAACGGGATCGGCGTGCACGAGCGGCATCCCTATGCCGGCGATCTGGTCTACACCTCGTTCTCCGGTTCGCATCAGGACGCGATCAAGAAGGGCTTCGACAACCTGGAGCGGCAGGCCGCGGCGGCAGGCAAGCCGGCCAGCGAGCTGCCGTGGCACATGCCCTACCTGCCGATCGACCCGAAGGACGTCGGCCGGTCCTACGAGGCCGTCATCCGGGTGAACTCGCAGTCCGGCAAGGGCGGCGTCGCTTACATCATGAAGGCCGACCACCACCTGGACCTGCCCAGGCGGCTGCAGATCGAGTTCAGCCAGGTGATACAGCGGCATACCGACAGCCAGGGCGGCGAAGTCGGCGCCGCGCAGATGTGGCAGATTTTCGCCGCCGAGTACCTGGATCCCGCGCCGTTCGAGCTGCTCAGCTACTCCGCCGAGAGCCACGATGGCGCGGAGCACGTGACCGCGACGGTGCGCGCGTCAGGCGCCGAGCACGTTATGAGCGGAACGGGCACCGGTCCGATCGCGGCGTTCTGCGACGCACTGTCGGCCATCGATCTCGGCCTGGGCGGAGTACCGGTGCGGGTGCTCGACTATGCCGAGCATGCCCTCACCGCGGGCCGGGACGCCGAGGCCGCTGCCTACCTGGAGATCCAGGCCGGCGGCATGGTGCTGTGGGGCGCCGGGATCAGCTCGTCGATCACCAGGGCTTCGCTGGAAGGGGTCGTCAGCGCGCTGAACCGGGCCGCCCGCAGCATGGGCCGGGCCGGCTAGCAGGGCTCGGGTGGCCGCGAAGTGACGCACGTGATGGTCACCGGCGGGGCCGGCTTCCTGGGCACGCGGCTGGCCAGGCAGCTGCTGTCGGCCGGCTCGCTCGAGGTGGCAGGCGGCAGGCCCCGCCAGCTATCGCGACTGACCCTGGTCGATCGGGCTCCGGTCCCCGCGGATCTTGCCGCGGACGAGCGGGTTGCGGCGATCCGCGGCGACATCAGCGAGCTGCTAGACCCGGCCCGGACCGGGCTCGCCGGGCTCGCCGGGCTCGCCGGGCCGGACGTGATCTTCCATCTGGCCGCCGCGGTGAGCGCGGAATGCGAGGCCGATTTCGACCTTGGCCTGCGGGCGAACCTGCTGGCCACCGAGCGACTGCTCGCATGGTGCCGGACGCTGGGGACTGGCCCGGTCGTGGTGTTCGCGAGTTCGGTGGCTGTTTTCGGGGCTTCCGGCGAGCATCCGCTCCCGGCGGTCGTGGACGATCACACCATGCCCAATCCGCAGTCAAGCTACGGCGCCCAGAAGGTCATCGGCGAGCAGCTGCTTGCCGACTACTCCCGCAAGGGGTTCCTGCGCGGCCGGGCAGTCCGGCTGATGACCGTAGCCGTGCGGCCGGGACGGCCGAACGCGGCGGCGTCGGGCTTCCTGTCGGGCATCATCAGGGAGCCGCTGGCCGGGCTGCGTGCGGTTTGCCCTGTCGACGCGCGGACCGAGGTGGCGCTTGCCTCGCCGGCCCGTGCCGTCAACGGGCTGCTACGCGCCGCCATCTCGTCCGACCAGGCCTGGGGCGACCCGACCGCGGTTAACCTGCCGGCGCTTACGGTGACGGTCGCCGACATGGTCGCCGCGCTGGAGCGGGTGGCAGGACCCGAGGTGAGCGAGCTGATCGAATGGATTCCTGACCCGGCGGTGGCAACGATCGTGACCGGCTGGCCCGCCCGGTTCCGCGCGGGCCGGGCGACCCGGCTGGGCCTCGCCGCAGACCCGGATTTCGACTCCGTAATCAAGATGCATATCGCCGAGACGAGCTTGACCGCCTGACCGCCGTCTCGTAGCGGTTCACCGTGCCGCCCAGGACACCGTGCCGCCCCGGACAGCCTAATCGCGCTGGTAGAAGGGCTGGCCGGCGGTGGCGATCCAGTGGTCGATGTAGTCGGGCTCGTTCTCGCCAGGGAAGGTCACGTCGATCGGATAGCCGGTGTCATACCGGGCGTCGCGCGCTGCCCGTTCGAGCGCGGCAGCGACCGCGTCTTGCACCGCGGTGTCGGCCGGGTCGTCCAGGGTGACGGAGATGATCATGCCCTCGCCGGAGAACTGGATCGACAGCCAGGCAACCACTGCCTGTGCTGCCTGCGGAATTCGCGCCAGCCCGGCGCTGATCTCGGCCAGGAGGTCCTCGGGCCAGGTCGGGAGCGGTCCGAGACTGATCCGGTCGCGATCCGCGCCGTCGGCGGCCAGGAAGGCCACGCCCTGGGGATAGACAGGGACGCTCTCGCTTGCCCCGGCGTTCAGCGCGATGCCCACATCGGGCGGCATCAGCCTGGCCAGATCCGCGGCCCTGACCACCACGTGCGGGACCGAAGGGCGGTCGGCCAGGGCAGGCGGCGGGCCGGCTAACACGGTCAGCAGTTCCGCCGAGGTGTAGGCGGGCACGAACTCGTTGCCGAGGTAGGTGACGATCGGCAGGGTGACGGCGGCGCCGTCGGTGACCGGCGTGCCGTCGTCGGGCAGCGGAAGCCAGAGCCGCGACGCTCGCAGCGTGTCAAGCAGGTCGCCAATCCTGGTCGCGTCCTGGATTGCCGCCGTCAGCGCGCGCTCTACGGCCGTCGCCTGCGCAGCATCCGCGGCCGGTGACACGGCCGTGACGTGCCAGTCCGGCCGGGATTGCACGGTCGGCTCGGCCGGAGCGGCGGCAGGTTTCTGCTCGGCTACCTGCTGCCCGCCGCCAGTGGCCGGGATGGCAGTGTTGCTATCGGTCGCGACGCTCATGTCAGGATCCTTGCGGCTGAAGGCCAGCAAAGCTGCGCTGGCCGTGGCCCTCCCCGGGCCTTGGACTCGATCGTCAGACTTAACCGCACCTGACGGATAGTAAGCGCTGAGAGGCTGTGAGTAGTGGTAAACGAGCGGAGCGCTGCCCCCCGCTGGCTTGACGTGGCCCCGGATCGGATCGAGGGATGGCTCGAGGAGTTCGGTGCGCGGCACGGCGGGGACACAGAAACTGACCTTGGCCAGGAGAAGGTCACGGTGCGTGCCGCGGACGGCTCGGTCGCGGAGTGCTATCCGCCGTTCCCGCCGCTGCCGCCAGGAACCACCGGCTCGGGCGCCGAGCTCGTGGCGCACGCAACCGCCGACCGAGATGTCGGTGTCCTGCTTGTCCGGCTCGGCGGCTACGCGGCCGGCGTTTTCAGCGGTCCTGATGCCCGGCTGGTGGCATCAAAGGTCGGTAGCCGCCTGGTACATGGCCGCAGCGCCGCGGGCGGCACCTCCCAGCACCGGTTCGCCCGCCGCCGGGAGAAGCAGGCGAACGAGGCGCTCGCGGCCGCTGCCGACTGCGCGTTCGCAGTTTTCTCTGCGCACGCATCCGCCCTGGATGCGGTCGTGCTTGGCGGGGACAAGCGGGCGATGACTGCCGTGCGCGAAGATCCTCGGCTGCGGCCCTACTTCGCGATCGCTGTTGACCGCTTCCTGACCGTGCCTGATCCGCGGCTGAACGTCCTGCGGGCGACACCTCGGGCGTTCCGCGCCATCAGAATCCGGCTAACGCAGACCATTAGCTAGCACGCCCCGCCGCGCCGGCGGACGCGCGGCGGCGGGTGCTGATCCGCTGCGACTCCGGCGGCGGCACCCACGGGTTCCTGGCCTGGCTGACCAGGCCCGGCCGCAGGTTGCACCACTCGGTGGGGTTCACCATCACCGACGAGGTCGCCGAGGCGATCGGCAAGATCTCCGCATGCGCGAGCGCGGCCAGCTCGTCGAGTGTCCCGAGGCCAGCGCGGCCTGAGCCGACTCAACTGATCTACAGTTCCTGATTGTTACTCACCATTTGCAGCTCGAACCACCTCGCTGACGTCATCCGTTCCTGAAAGGAGTCCGGTGGCATCCATCAAGGACATCGTCTTCGACAGCCCTCATCCGGCGTCGGTTGCCCGATTCTGGGCGCAAGTCCTGGATGATTATGAGATCGCGCCGTACGACGAGGAGGAGTTGGCTCGGCTGCGCTCCATGGGTATCAACGACCCGGAGGACGACCCCAATGTCCTGCTTGTTGGCAGGGACGGAAGGTTGCCTCGCATCTTCTTTCAACTGGTACCAGAGGGCAAGCGGGTCAAGAACCGGGCCCATCTCGACTTGAGCACGGCCGATGCAGCCGCAGAGGTCAAGCGGCTATGTGCGCTGGGGGCAACGGTTCAGGCCGAGCGCGACGACTGGATAACGATGCAAGATCCCGATGGCAACGAGTTCTGCGTGATGCGTCCGTGAGCGGACACAAGCCCCTCGGCCACCCCTGCGCCCGGCTTGACAGAGATAGGAACGTCAGGGCTGTCGAGTCAGCGATGCTTGCGGGACCTGATCCGCGGGATGCTGCGCAGTGGTGAGCCGAGCGCGCCGATCTCAGCGATGACGCGGCCGGTCTGGGGGCAGGACCACACCGCAGTCTCCCCGAGCGCCTGTGGGTCAAGCCGGTGCTCGCCCGGATGGGCCCGGCAGTCAGGCCACCGAGGCTGCTGCGGGTCCGCCTGAGCGTTGGTGGCCCAGTCCTGCAATTGTTCCGCGAGATCGGCGAGCTGATCACCGCGCTGCCCGGGCGACAGGACAGTGATCTGACGGCCGGTGCTGCCAAGATCCCGAATCCAGGCGCACACAACTCCGACTCCGGGGCCCGCGTGTGCCTCGGCCTGGATATCCGGCTGAGGTTGCCCGGTCGCCTCCATATCGCGCAGGAGCGGCTCAACCGCCTCCCACAGGATCGCGGCCTGCCTCGCGCTCAACGGCCACGGATCACCACTGAGAGCAGCCGATTCCCTCCTGCGACCGTGCGTCGCGTCACCCATGCGCAAATGGTAAAGCGGCCGCGCAGACGCCTGCTCGGCGTCCGCGCAGACAGCCAGGTAGTCCTGGGGGTAGACCGGGTCCAACAGCGTCAGGTCGCCGGAAATCCTGTTGCTGGCGCGGGCCCGCGATCAGGTAAAATTGGCCGCATGCAACCGCTCCGCTCCTGAGGCAGCGCCCCGTGTCAGGGGTGAATTCTGCCGATATATGACTGGTTATCTGGGTTCTGGAGCGAGCTTCTCATGATCTCCGCACGTGATGTAGAGCTGCGCGCTGGCGCGCGGCTGCTGCTGGAGGGCGCCACCTTCGGAGTATCGGCCGGCGACAAAATTGGCCTGGTAGGCAGGAACGGGGCCGGCAAGACGACTCTGGCCCGCGTGCTCGCGGCCGAAGGGCAGCCGGCCGCCGGCACCGTCCAGTCGGGCGGCTCGGTCGGCTACCTGCCGCAGGACACCAGGGTAGGCGACCTCGAGGCGCTGGCAGTGGACAGAATCCTGTCGGCTCGCGGCCTGGATTCGCTGCTCGCGGGCATGCGCGAGGCCGAGCTGCAGATGGCCGACGCGAACGCGGCCAGGCGAGACGCTGCCGTCCGCAGGTACGGGCACCTGGAAGAGCGGCTGACCGTGCTCGGAGGCTACGCGGCCGAGTCTGAGGCCGCCTCGCTCGCTGCCAGCCTTGGGCTGCCGCAAAAGGTACTTAAGCAGCCGCTGCGCACGCTGTCTGGCGGGCAACGGCGCCGGATCGAGCTGGCCAGGATCTTGTTCAGCGGATCCGACACTCTGCTGCTCGACGAGCCGACGAACCACCTGGACGCGGACTCGGTGAGCTGGCTGCGCGACCACCTGCGCAGCTTCCGCGGCGGCCTGGTGGTTATCAGCCACAACACCGAGTTGCTCGGCACCGTGGTGAACAAGGTGTTCCACCTGGACGCCGACCGAGCCGCGCTGGACATCTACAACCTGGGCTGGAAGGCCTACCTGGAACAGCGCGAAACCGACGCGCGCCGCCGCCGTCGCGAGCGGATGAACGCTGAGCGGCAGGCGACCGCACTGCAGTCGCAGGCGGACAAGATGCGAGCCAAGGCGACCAAGGCCAAGGCGGCACAGAACATGCAGAAGCGGGCCGAGCGGCTGCTGGCCGGCGTGAGCACGGACCGGGCCCCGGACAAGGTAGCCAGGCTGCGGTTCCCTGTGCCGGCGCACTGCGGCAAGACACCGCTGTCGGCGCAGCGGCTGTCGAAGTCCTACGGCTCGCTCGAGGTATTCACCGATGTCGACGTGGCCGTGGACCGCGGCGCGCGGGTGGTCGTGCTCGGCCTCAACGGAGCAGGGAAGACCACATTGCTGCGGCTGCTCGCGGGGGTGGAGGACCCGGACACCGGCGAGGTACTTCCCGGTCACGGCCTGCGCCTTGGCTATTACGCGCAGGAGCACGAGACGCTGGATAATGCCAGGTCCGTGCTGGAGAACATGCGGTCGGCTGCGCCCGACCTGGCCGAGAGCGAGCACCGCAGCATCCTCGGGTCGTTCCTGTTCTCGGGGGACGACGTCGCCAAGCCGACCGGGGTGCTGTCCGGAGGAGAGAAGACCAGGCTGGCTCTTGCGCTGCTGGTGGTGTCGGGAGCGAATGTGCTGCTGCTTGACGAGCCGACGAACAACCTCGATCCGGGCAGCCGCGCCGAGATCCTGTCCGCGCTGCGCCGCTACCAGGGCGCGATCGTGCTGGTCACGCACGACGAGGGCGCGGTCGACGCGCTTGCGCCGGAGCGGGTGGTACTGCTGCCCGACGGGGTCGAGGATGCCTGGAGCGAGGAACTCGCGGACCTGGTCGCACTCGCCTGAGCCATAACGTAGCCAGCGCGTAGAAAAAGAAAGATCTTTTTGCTGCTGTCTGGGTAGCCGATCACGAGCTAATGGGTGATCATGGCGAGATACGGTAACGCCGCGGCCAGTTAAGCTCACCGGGAGGAACGCGTGACCGAGACTCTCAAGAAAGGCACCCGCGTCACCGGTGCCGACCGGACGAAGCTCGCGGGTGACCTGAAGAAGCGGTACACCGCCGGCGAGAGCATCAGGTCACTCGCCGCCTCGACCGGCCGATCCTACGGCTTCATCCACAGGATCCTGAGCGAGAGCGGCGTAGCCTTGCGCGGCCGTGGCGGTGCGACCAGGGGCAGGGCAAAGTCAAAAGCCTGATCAGGGCGCAGCGGTCCCGGCTGTACCAGGCCGGGCCGGCTAGGGACGGCGGAGCGGGAACCCATGTCTGCTGACATTGACGGCCTTGCTGCGGCGGGCCTCGAGCTGAGCATCTCCGGCGCGGTAGCGACGGTCATGCTGAACCGGCCTGAGCGCCGTAACGCGATGACGCCAAGTATGTGGCGTGGCCTCGCCGAGATTGGCCGCGCGATTGGCGGCGAGGAGGACGTCAGAATTGTCGTCGTGCGCGGTGCCGGGCCCGATTTCTGCGCGGGCATAGACCTGCGCACGTTCGGTCCTGACGGCGTCCCCGGCGAGGAGCCCGGCCCAGGTCCGAATGACCCCGGATTCGTGGACGCCATTGCCAGTTATCAGGCCGGCTATACCTGGCTGCGCAGCCCGGAGTTCGTGTCGATAGCGGCGGTCCAGCGGAATGCAATCGGGGCCGGCTTCCAGCTTGCCCTTGCCTGTGACCTGCGGGTGCTGGCTGACGACGCGAAGCTGTGCATGAAGGAACCGGCGCTCGGACTGGTACCCGACCTGACCGGCACCAAGCCGCTGGTGGACATCGTCGGGCTGCCGCGCGCGATCGAACTGTGCTTGACGGCCAGGACGATCGAGGCGAAACAGGCCGCGGAACTGCGGCTCGCCGAGGCCGTCGTGCCGCTGGCGGACCTGGACGCCGAGGTGAGCGGCTTGGTCAAGGACCTGCTGTCGACCGATACCGCCGCGGCTCGCGCGACCAAGGCACTGCTGTCCCAGGCCGCGGGCAACACGCTCGAGCAGCAGGCGGCCGCCGAGCGCACGGCCCAGGCCAGGCTGCTGCGCTCGAGGGCGCAGGGCTAGAGTCGCCGGGGCCCGCCCCGTTCCGCTCTGGTTCGCCCAGAGCAAAGCGGGGATGATCTGCGCCTGCGGTAATGTTCACCGACCATGACCATGCAGACCCAGTGGCACGCGATGCGCGGGTTCTCCCGCGACCCCTCGGTCACGCAGCAGAAGCTGAAGCCGGGCACGGTCCGGCGGATCGCCGGATATGCGCGGCCGTACCGGCTGGATCTGGTTATCTTCCTGCTGGCCGCGGCCCTGGACGCGGTCGTCAACGTCGCGTACCCGCTGCTGCTCGCGGTGGTCATCGACGACGGCATCCTGCACAAGCGGGTCCGCGTCGTGCTGGCCGTGGCCGGCCTGGTCGCGGGCCTGGCGATCTTCGATGCCCTCCTGAACGTGCTGCAGCGGTACTTCACCTCGCGGGTCGGCGAGGGCCTGATCTACGACCTGCGGAGTCAGGTCTTCGGGCACGTGCAGCGCCAGCCCATCGCGTTCTTCACCCGCGCCCAGACCGGCTCGCTTGTGAGCCGGCTGAACAACGACGTCATCGGGGCGCAGCAGGCGCTGACCTCGACGCTGTCCTCGGTAGTTTCCAGCGTGCTGCAGCTGATCCTGGTGCTGGCCGCGATGTTCGTGCTGTCCTGGCAGGTCACTGTCGTCGCCCTGGTGCTGATCCCGATCTTCCTGCTTCCTGCCCGCCGGGTGGGACGCAGGCTGCAGCGGCTCACCAGGGAGTCGATGCAGCTGGACGCGCAGCTTGGCTCCACCATGACCGAGCGATTCAACGTGGCAGGCGCCATCCTCTCGAAGCTTTACGGGCGGCCCGCCGATGAGCAGGGCCTCTTCGAGGGGCGGGCCGGCCGGGTCCGCGACATCGGGGTGCTGACCGCGCTATGGGGCAGCGCGCTCGTTACCGGGCTGTCGCTGCTCGCCACGCTGTCCACGTCCGTGGTGTACGGGCTCGGCGGCTGGCTGTCGATCCGCGGTGACCTCAAGGTCGGCGAGCTTGTGGCCCTCGCCCTGCTGCTGACCAGGTTGTACGGCCCCATCACTTCGCTATCGAACGTGCAGGTCAACGTGATGACCGCGCTCGTCAGCTTTGACCGGGTCTTCGAGGTCCTGGACCTGGAGCCGCTGATCGCGCAGAGCCCGGACGCGACGCCGCTGCCGGCGCCGCAGCGCGATGGCGAGGCGCCCAGGCCGGGGTCGGCGCCTGACATCGAGTTCGACGACGTGACCTTCCGGTATCCGGCCGCGTCGGAGGTATCGCTGGCCTCGCTCGAGTCGATCGCACTGCCTGCACCCGAGAAGACCGGCCAGAATCAGCCAGCGCTGATCGATGTCAGCTTCCGCGCCCCGGCGGGCAAGCTCACCGCCCTGGTCGGCCCGTCGGGCGCCGGCAAGACCACGATCACGCACCTGGTGTCCAGGCTCTACGACCCGACGTCGGGCGTGGTGCGGATCGGCGGCTCGAACATCAGGGACGTCACCCTCGAGTCGCTGCACGACGTGGTGGGCGTCGTCACCCAGGACGCGCACCTGTTCCACGACACGATCCGGGCCAACCTGCTCTACGCCCGGCCGCAGGCTACCGAGCATGAGCTGATCCTGGCCTGCCAGGCGGCCCAGATCTGGGACCTGATCGCCGGGCTAGCCGACGGGCTGGACACCGTGGTTGGCGACCGCGGCTACCGGCTGTCGGGCGGGGAGAAGCAGCGGCTGGCGATCGCCAGGCTGCTGCTCAAGGCGCCGTCGGTCGTGGTACTTGACGAGGCCACCGCGCACCTAGACTCAGAATCTGAGGCCGCCGTCCAGCGGGCACTGAAGACGGCGCTGGCCGGGCGCACCTCACTGGTTATCGCGCACCGGCTGTCCACGATCAGGGAAGCGGACCAGATCCTGGTCGTCGACGGCGGGCGGATCATCGAGAGCGGACAGCATGCAGACCTGCTATCGGCCGATGGGCTGTATGCCGACCTGTACCGGACCCAGTTCGCCCGGCAGGAGCCTGCGGTTGCCTGAGGCGGCGAGCTGCTGCGGCGCGGGCGGCGGTCAGGTGCTGCGGCGCGGGCGGCGGTCAGGTGCCGTAGCCGACGCGGACCAGGTCAGCTCCGACCACAGCCTCGATATCGCTGATCTGGGACGGGCTGAGCAGCTTGCGCCAGGATCCTGGCTCAGAGCCAGGGCGGCTGTCCCTGCGGCTCGGCCTGGGGAGAATCGGGGCGCACGAGCTGCCGACGAAGTCCGCTACGGCGGCCGCGGTGGGTGCCGGATGCTTGATGACGTTCTCGTACCGCAACGTGGTGAGCTGCTCGGCTGACATCGCGGTGCGGAGCTTGGCCATCGCCCTGACTGAGCCCCGCCAGCGCAGCGCGCATTTGGCTGCCAGCGACAGGCGCGGCCAGGCGGCCTGGTCCTGGTCGGTCTCGATGCCGTAGAACGGATTCGGGAACTCGGCTTCCACGTTCGCAATGCCTGGCTTGAACCAGGCGAGCGCCTGAGGGTCGGCCAGCATGGCGGCCACCACGTCGCGGCAATCCCTGATGATCTGGATGATCCTGGCGTCACCGAAGGCATCCACGAGGCCGTCGGCGCAGTACATCAGGTCCGGGCTGGCGTCGCCATAGCGAACTATGTCGCGTTCGCTCACGCAGCAGGATGCGCCGTTGACCTGTCCAGCTTCCCGGCAGGCCGGCGAGCAGGTCAGGCAGCAATGCGCCGTGATCTGCCAGGCCTGAGCGAAGGCATCGCGCAGCACCGTGGCCGCTGCGTCGCTGCGGCCACGCTGGATGGACGGGCTGCGGGCGAAGGCGTAAACCACGCTCTGCACCGCGTCCTGGCCGATCGTGAGGTGGAATCCCGGCGATTGCTTGAGGGCGCGGCCGAGCAGGTCCGCGCCCGAATGCGGGGCACCGATCACAAAGACCGGCTGGCGGACCTTACGGCCGTTAACGACCAGAATGTGCGGGCGGGGTGGCATGGCTACCCATCAGTGTGACATTGCCCTCGCTGCGCCCGGTCAGGACCCGGCCGCAGGTCGCTGACCAGGGCAGAACGCGCCGGGTCAGCCGTGGTGTCCGGCTTGCCTTCTGGTCTTGCGGCCCGCCGGCCGACGGCAGTGATCGCCTTCGTGGCTACCCAGGTTGAGCGCGGCCTGGATCAGGGGCACGTGGCTGAAGGCCTGCGGGGTGTTGCCGACCTGCCGGCCGTACCTGGGGTCGTATTCCTCGCTCAGCAGCCCGAGATCGGTGCGCAGTGCCAGCAGCCGCTCGAAGATGGCCACGGCCTCGTCGTACTCGCCGATCATGTGCAGCGCGTTGACCAGCCAGAAGCTGCAGGCCAGGAACGCACCCTCGGCACCGGGCAGGCCATCGACGTCCGCCCGGCCGCCGGAGACTACTGCCTTAGCCGGCTGGGTGTAGCGCAACACCAGGCCGTCGCGCATGAGCTCGCGCTTGATAGTCCGTACTGTCGAGACCACCCGCTCGTCGTCGGCAGGCAGGAAGCCGACCTCCGGGATCAGCAGTACCGAGGCATCGAGCTCGGCGCTGCCGTAGTACTGCGTGAAGGTGCCGCGGTCGGCGTCGTAGCCTTGTTCAGTTATCTGCGCATGGATCTCGTCCCTGATCGTGCGCCAGCGCTCCTCCGGGCCGGCCGCGCCCTCCTGGACAAGGTGGATGGCGCGGTCGAATGCGACCCAGGCCATCACCTTGGAGTGGACGAAGTGGCGGCGCGGCCCCCGCACCTCCCAGATTCCCTCGTCAGGCTCATCCCAGTGCTTCTCCAGGAAGTCCAGCAGCTGCCGCTGCAGGCTCCAGGTGTGCAGGTCGAACGGCAGGCCAGCCTGGCGGGCAAGCGTGAGCGCGTCGATGACCTCGCCGTACACGTCAAGCTGGCGCTGATCCACCGCCGCGTTGCCGATGCGGACCGGAGCCGACCGCTCGTAGCCTGACAGCCAGCCGACTTCCCACTCCGCCAGCCGTCGCTCACCGGCCACCCCGTACATGATCTGCACATCACGCGGGTCGCCGGCCACGGCCCGGCCGAGCCACTGCCGCCATCGGTCTGCCTCCGCGGTATAGCCGGTACGCAGCAGCGCCTCCAGGGTGATGGTCGCGTCCCGCAGCCAGCAGTAGCGGTAGTCCCAGTTGCGCACCCCGCCGATGTCCTCGGGCAACGACGTCGTTGGTGCCGCGACGATGCCTCCGGTGGGCTCGTACGTGAGCGCCTTGAGCGTAATCAGCGAGCGCAGCACAGCCTCGCGGTACGGGCCGGAATAGGTGCACTGTGCCGACCAGTCCGACCAGAACCTGGTCGTGCTCTCCAGCGCCGCTTCGGGATCGACCGGCGGCAAGACCTCGACGTGCGAGGGTTGCCAGGACAGCACGAACGGCACGCGGTCACCGGCCTTGACGACGAAGGTGGCCTGGTGGGTCAGGTTCCGCCCGATGGAGCGGACCGGACTGCGCAGGCAGCATGAGTCCGGCCCGGCGATGGCGCGCAGGACGTTGTCTCGCTGCATGACCCAGGGAACGATCTTGCCGTAGCCGAACCGGAACCGAAGCACGGACTCCATCTCGACGCTGCCCTCGACGCCCTCGACGATCCGGACAAGCACCGGAGCGCCGTCGTCGCGCGGCGGCATGAAGTCCAGCACCCTGACCACGCCGCTGAGGGTCATCCAGCGTGTCTCGAGGATCAGCGAGTCGCCCAGGTACTGCCTGCTGACCTCGCCGCGCCGCGATACCGGGCCGTCCACCGTCGTCGGGCAGATCTGCCAGTTACCGTTGCGCTCGTCGCCGAGCAGCGCCGCGAAGCAGGCGTCAGAATCGAATCTCGGCAGGCATAGCCAGTCGATCGAGCCATTGCGGTCGACAAGCGCAGCGGTCTGCATGTCGCCGATCAGCGCATAGTCCTCAATCAGGCCGGTCATTCGGACCTCCATGTCCGGGCTGCGGCCGCATGCCTGGTGGGCAAGGGGGGGTTCGCAAGGTAAGCCTGACACGGACCAGGGTGCCGCGCTTGCATCCGGTCCGCCGGACTGGACGACGTGGCCCAAAATCCGGCCGAGCAGCAGGCCAGGCACGCACGGTGCCGCAGCGGCCGTAGAGTGACTTTCGTGCGAGAACGACAGCGGGTAGTGCGTCGCTTCGGCCGGCCGTCCGGCGCGGTAGCTGGGACGGTGGCCGCGGCCGCGCTGCTTGGCCTGGCCGGCTGCGGCAAGATGGACGCGGCGCTCGACAAGCAGTGGATGGTCGTGGACTTCAGCCCTAATGCCACGACGGCAGATGCCCTGCACGTACGAGCGGCCTGCGGGCATATTCAGAACACACCGCCGCTTCCGCTGCCGCCCAAGAATTCGGTACTCAACGTGATGTACGGGGTGCGGTACGACACCACGAACTCCACTCCGGCCAACCTGGCCGAGCTGCAGATCTGCCTGGGAAAGTTCAAGTCGGTGCTCGGGGTCGATCCAGAGAACACCGGCGACGAGGGCAGCTGACAGCCGACAATTCGCTCGGGACCGGCTGAGACGAAAGTCACATTCAGGCCGCGTAGTGCCGCGCCGACACCGCTGATTGCCCGCGCCGACGTGGCTGATCGCCCGCGCCGACGTGGCTGATCGCCCGCGCCGACGCGGCTGATCGGCCCCCCCGACGCGGCTGATTGCCCGCGCCGACGGTCGATCTAGGGTCGGGCTGGATCCCCTCATATAGGTGCTGACCTGCGATAACGCCATGGGGGCCGAAGTCGCGGGCGGACTCCTCGCCGGGGTTTGCCCACTATTTTCCGTAGATATTGTAGACTTCTGACAGCTAAACCCGAGTTAAATGATCGGAAAAGGTGGACGATGAAAAGAGTTCTAGCCGGGATAGCAGCGGCGAGTATCGCCGCGCTGGCAGCCGGGTGTGGTTCGTCGGGGTCGGGTTCGGGGTCAGGCGCCGACGCGCCAGCCAATGTGGTGCTCCGGCTTGGCTACCTGGAGAACATCACGCATGCCTCGGCCCTCATCGGCATCAAGGAGGGCTTCTTCACCAAGAACCTGGGCAGCGGGGTCACGCTGAAGGAGTACGGGTTCTCGACCGGCACCGAGGAGGCGACAGCGCTGCTGGCCGGCCAGCTCGACGCCGCCTACGTCGGGCCGAACCCGGCGATCAAGGCCTGGCAGACCTCGGGCGGCAGTCTGATCAAGGTGATATCAGGAGCGGCCTCGGGCGGCGCCGAACTGGTCGTGAAGAAGGGCATTACCTCCCCGAGTCAGCTCAAGGGGCAGAAGCTTGCGACGCCGTCGCTCGGCAACACCCAGGACGTAGCGCTGCGGTACTGGCTCAAGAGTCACGGCCTCACCACCACCTCGACCGGCGGCGGTGATGTGCCGGTCACTCCGATCACGCCCAACTCCGACGCCGTGCTCGCCTTCGAGGCCGGCCAGATCGCGGGCGGCTGGGAGCCGGCCCCCTACGACGCCGAGATGGTGGCCGATGGTGGGCACGTGCTGGTGAACGAGGCAAGCCTGTGGCCGAACGGCCAGTTCGTCACGACCAACCTGGTTGTGACGCAGAAGTTCCTGGCCGCGCACCCGACCGTGGTCAGTGACCTGCTGAAGGGCCAGATCGAGGCGAACAGCTTCATCGCCTCCAACAAGTCCGCGGCCGAGGCGGCCGCGAACGCGGAGCTGACCAGTCTGACCGGCAAGGGCCTCAAGTCCGGCCCGCTCGCGGCCTCCTTCGCCCAGGTCACGTTCACCGACGATCCGATCGCGTCCTCGCTGCTGACCGATGCCCAGCATGCCGTGGACGTCGGCCTGCTCAGTCCGGTGAAGAACCTCAGCGCGATCTATGACCTCGGTCCGCTGAACAAGCTGCTGGCCGCCGACGGCCAGCCGCAGGTCAGTTCGTGAGTGTCAGCGACACTAAGGTGACGCCCCCGGCCGTCCGGCCGGGGGCGTCAGCCTTGGCTGGAGAGCGCGCCAACGCGGTCGAGATCACCGACGTTAGCAAGGCCTACCGGACCGGCCGGAACGAGCTGCTCGCCCTCGACAACGTCTCGCTGACAGTCGCCGACGGCGAGTTCGTCTGCATCATCGGCGCCTCCGGCTGCGGCAAGAGCACGCTGCTCAACCTGGTGGCGGGGCTGGACCGGCCGACCGCAGGCGTGATCGATACCGGCAGCCGCCGTGTCGGGCTGATGTTCCAGGAACCCGCGCTCTTCCCGTGGCTCACGGCTGCCCGCAACGTCGAGCTAGCGCTGCGGGCCAGGGGAGTGCCGCGCCAAGCCCGGCGGACCCAGACGGCGGAGCTGCTGGATACGGTCCGGCTCGGTGGCTTCGGCGACAAGCGGCCGCACGAGCTGTCCGGCGGAATGCGCCAGCGGGTTGCGATGGCCAGGGCGCTGGCGCAGGACGCCGACGTGCTGCTGATGGATGAGCCGTTCGGCGCCCTTGATGCCATGACCAGGGACCTGCTGCACGACGAGCTGGAGCGGATCTGCGCCGAGCGGACGCTGACGGTGCTGTTCGTCACCCACAATGTCCGCGAAGCGGCCAGGCTCGGTGACCGCGTCATCGTGCTGAGCAGTCGGCCCGGTCGCGTCATTGACGAGTACGCGCTGCCCAGGGCAGGTCAGCGCCGGATTGACTCGCCCGAGGTATCGACAGTGGCGGCCAAGCTCACCGACCGGTTGCGCGAGGAGATGGGGCGACATGGTCACTGACCAGGCGCTGCGCGGACTTGACAGCCTGGAACTGCCGCCCGGTCAGGGCAAGCCAGAGCCGAGTCGGCTGGCACGGAAGGCGTGGGCGACGCTCTGGCCGAAGCTGCTGGCGATCGCACTGGTGCTGGCGATCTGGGAGCTGGTCACGCTCAGCGGGTGGAAGAAGTACGTGCTCAAGGGACCAGGCCCGGTTTTCTCCGACCTGTGGCAGCAGATGCAGCACGGCATGCTGTGGTCCACTGTTGGCTGGACCATGCGCAGTGCCGTCACCGGCTACTTCGTCGCGCTGCTCATCGGCTCGGTCGTGGGCCTGCTGGTAGCGCGCATCAAGCCGCTGCGAGCAGCGGTCGGGTCAATCATCACCGGCCTGCAAACCATGCCGTCGGTCGCGTGGGCGCCGTTCGCGATCATCCTGTTCGGCGAGGACAACTCAGCCATCCTGTTCGTGGTCATTCTCGGCGCCGCTCCGTCGATTGCCAACGGCCTGATCTCGGGTGTGGACTACACTCCGCCGCTGCTGTTGCGCGCCGGCAAGACCCTGGGCCTGCGCGGGTTCGCGCTGTACCGCTACCTGATCCTGCCCGCGTCGCTGCCTGCCTACGTGGCGGGTCTCAAGCAGGGCTGGGCATTCGCCTGGCGCAGCCTGATGGCCGCCGAGTTGTTTATCGCCATCGTCGGGCAGATCTCGATCGGTCAGCAGCTGAGCGTGGACCAGCAGGGCCTGGACTTCACTGGCGCCAGCACGGTGATCATCGTGATCCTCGTGATCGGGATCGTGGTCGATACCATTTTCAGGAAGGCTGACCTGGCGGTCCGCCACCGGCGCGGACTACTGGATCCGGCTGCGGTGGCCTGAGCTGAGCCGGGCCCCGGCTCGCTGGGCCTGGCTCAATGCTGCTGGTGGAAGTAGACGCCGAACACGTTGCCTGCCGGGTCGCGCAGCGCCCCTGTCTGCATGTGGTCATCGACGGCCAGCGGGCCGTACTCTCGGCTGCCGCCGAGCTCGACGGCTCTGCTGAGCGCGGTCTCCACGTCGGGCACGCGCGCGTACACCGTGGCCCACCTGCCCTGCGGCCCGGCACCGATCCCGCCGCGAATGCCGCGATCCGTGCCGGTATCGACCATCCGGTAGCCCTGGCCCGTTCCGCTGACCTGCCAGCCGAAGATCTCGGCGTAGAAGCGCTGGCACCGATCCGCGTCGGCGGCGAGCACCTCGAACCAGTCCACTGGCACGCCTGACGCGGCCGCCCGACCAGGCGGCGCGGCGCCGCTGTCGGCCGCCGGGCCAAGCACCAGTCCGATGACGAAGCCGTCCAGATCCTCGAACTTCGCGAAGGTCGCCATGCCCGGCAGTTCGGTGATCGGCACCACGGTCTTGCCGCCCAGCAAGTTGACCTTGTCAAGCACCGCCTGCAAATCGTCCGCCTCGATATAGAACGTCATAGTCGGGATGCCGTCCGGCACTGCGCTGACGCCGCCATTGATGCCCTGGCCGGCGCAAGTATCGATCAAGGTATAACCGATGTCTGGCACCGGCTGCGTCCGCCAGCCCAGCAGGGCCGAATAGAAGTCGGCCAGCTGCCGGTCGTCCGGGCCGCCGATCTCGAAGTGCACCACCGCATGTGCCATGCCAGACCTCCCGCGCTGCTGTCCGTGGCCAGTCTGGCACAGACAGTGTCGGCGGGCCGGCCCGCGTCGGTGCGTTAAGGATTAGCCGGCGATGCGGCAAGCGGTTACCCTGAATGCATGGCAGCGCGCCGATTTAGCCGCCTCCCGGCTCGGCACGGGCGATCGGGAGGCGTAGCCGCGCCATAGCGCAGGCCGCCCGCCGTCGAGTCGCCGGAGCAGGGAGACGTCCGGAATCCGACTCGATCTTCAGGAGCGCGCCATGGCTGCCCACTACGACTATTCCCGGCTGAGCAGTGCTCAGCTGGAGCATGATCTCGCCATACCCGATCTGTCCGATCCGGCCGACGGTCCGCACGCCATCCAGCTGATAGCCAAGGTCGCTGTCGCCGCGCTGGCGAACGCCTGGGGTTCGCGGTGCGAGGTCCGGTGGTGCCGCGGGCCGAGGATCGTGCCGGTAGCTGATAACTACGACCGGCTTGGCTACGACCCCGCCGACGTGACAAGAGAAACGCGCTACACCAGGTACCTGGACGACGAGCGGATGCTGCGCAGCCACTCCACGGCCATGGTGCCGCCAGCGCTGCGTGGGCTGGCGGCAAATCCGGTCGGCGACGTCCTGCTTGCCTGCCCCGGCATCGCCTACCGGCGAGATGCCATCGACTGGCAGCACACGGGCACTCCGCATCAGCTCGACCTGTGGCGGATCAGCAGGGATCGGCTCACCGAGGTTGACCTCGACGAGATGATCGCGACATTGCTGGGCGCATTGGTGCCGGGGACGCCGAGTAGGCAGCTGGCCAGGCAGCACCCGTATACCCGCAGCGGCCGGCAGGTGGACGTAGCGCGCGGCGGCGGCGTGGCAGCCGGCGGCGGCGTGGCAGCCGGTGGTGGTGGGGTGGCGGCGGGCGGTGACTGGGTCGAGGTCTGGGAATGCGGTCTCGCTGACCCCGACGTGCTCGCGGGCGCGGGTCTGCGCGGTCGCACCGGCCTCGCCCTCGGCATGGGCCTCGACCGGCTGCTGATGCTCCGCAAGCAGATACCCGACATAAGGCTGCTGCGGTCCGCGGACTCGCGGATCGCGGCGCAGATGCAGGATCTGCTGCCGTACCAGGCGGTATCCAGCCAGCCGGCGATCCGGCGCGACCTGTCCATCGCGGTGGACGTTGCCGAGGACGAAGAGACTCTCGGCGGTAAGGTACGAGACTCGCTCGGCCAGGACGCTGACGCTGTCGAGGACGTGGCAATCCTGTCATCGACGGCCTGTGCGGACCTGCCTGAAGCCGCGACCGCACGGCTCGGCGCCCGGCCGGAGCAGCGGAACCTGCTCGTCCGCGTCGTGCTCAGGCGGCTCGACAGGAGCATCACCGACCACGAGGCGAACGAACTGCGAGATCGGATCTACGCGAGCCTGCATGCGGGCGACAAGTATCAGTGGGCAGCTGCCAGCCGGCCCGGCTAGCAGACTCGCTGCGCGCCGGTGTAGACGTTCATCGAGCCGCCGCGCAGGAAGCCAACCAGGGTCAGGCCCGCCTCCTGCGCTAGGTCAGCGGCAAGCGAAGAAGGCGCCGATACGGCGGCAAGCACCGGGACGCCGGCCAGCACTGCCTTTTGCACCAGCTCGAACGAAGCCCGGCCGCTGACCAGCAGCACGGAGCCTGACAACGGCAGCCGCCCGCCCCGCAGGGCCCAGCCGACCACCTTGTCGACAGCGTTGTGCCTGCCCACGTCCTCGCGCACCGCCAGCAACTGGCCGTCGGCAGTGAACAGTCCGGCCGCATGCAGGCCGCCGGTGCGCTCGAACACGCGCTGGGCGTCCCGCAGCGCATCGGGCAGCGTCGCCAGCACGCTCGCGGTGATCCGGATCTGATCAGCGAAAAGGTCGTAGGCACTCGTAACGCGGAGGTCGGAGATGCTCGCCTTGCCGCACACGCCGCACGCGCTCGTGGTGAGGAAGTTCCGGCGCAGGACCTGCTGTGGCTCGAGTCCTGGCCGCAGGATCACGTCGGCGATGTTGCCCATCTCGTCGCCATCGTCGTCGTCGTGCTGATGACCGCATTGCTCGCCGCTGCAGATCCTGATCGACGCGATGTCCTGCGCTGAGGTGATGATGCCCTCGCTGATCAAAAAGCCCGCGGCCAGGTCGATGTCGTCGCCAGGGGTGCGCATCGTGAGGCTGACTGCCTGGCCACCGATCCGGATGCCGAGCGGCTCCTCGGCCGCGAGCAGATCGGCCCGTAGCCGCGTCATCGCTCCGTCTGCTGCGGGGCCGCCGTCACCTGGCTCACCGGGCAGCGAGACTCTGAGCACCTGCCGCCGTGCAGTTCGCCCTGTCACAGTCTCGCCTCTCCCCGCTGGCCGCCGACGTTCTAGCCTACGGCGGCCAGCGAGAAGGGGATCGGGCGCTTACTTCAGCCAGGTCCACGTGAGCGCGGTGTCCAGCCTGACCGCCCACGTCAGGTACATGAGCCACAGCCCGGTGCCGGCCGCCCTTGCTCGCGCATGCCTGATGTTGCTTGGATGAGGACGTGGAATTGCCTACTCCGATCGCGAGGTGGCCTGCCTTCCGGCAGCTGACCGGACGCGACCGCCTGGGCCGCGGCGCAGCCGTGCGGTCCCCGCACACCGAGGCTGCCGCGCCGCGGACCGCATCGGCGGATCGGGTAGTTGGCTCGATCTGTCCCTATTGCGCGGTTGGCTGCGGACAGCAGGTCTACGTGTCCACGATCAACGGCAAGGACACCGTGACCCAGATCGAGGGAGATCCGGACTCACCGGTATCCCGCGGCAGGCTGTGCCCGAAGGGCGCCGCGACCAAGCAGCTGGTGACCAGCGCAGGCCGGCAGACGCGGGTTCTGTACCGGCGGCCGTTCGGCACCGCATGGGAGCCGCTCAGTCTGGACAAGGCGATGGACATGATCGCCGACCGGGTGCTGGCCGCTCGCCAGGCCACCTGGCAGGAGACCTTCCTTGGCCGTCCCGTGCATCGCACCCTTGGCATAGCGAGCCTGGGCGGCGCGACGCTGGACAACGAGGAGAACTACCTTATGAAGAAGCTCTGGACGGCGCTCGGCGCTGTCCAGATCGAGAACCAGGCGCGGATTTGACACTCCGCCACCGTCCCCGGTCTGGGGACTAGCTTCGGCCGCGGCGGCGCCACCACGTTCCCGCGTGACCTGACCAACTCCGACTGCATCGTGATCTGCGGCTCTAATATGGCCGAGTGCCACCCGGTCGCGTTCCAGTGGGTAGTCGAGGCCAAGACGCGCGGGGCGACGATCATTCACATCGACCCGCGGTTCACCAGGACAAGCGCGCTTGCGAACATGCACGTGCCTAGCCGCGCTGGCGGCGACATCGTGCTGCTCGGCGCGCTAGTGAACTACGTGCTGTCGGGCGGGCATGAGTTCGCCGACTACGTGGCTGCCTACACCAACGCCGCCGACATACTGCCGCCGGATTTCGAGGACACCGAGGACTGCGACGGCCTGTTCTCCGGCTACGACCCGGTCAGCAGGACCTACGACAACTCCAGCTGGCAGCCGACCGGCGAGCGAGACCTCACGCTGACCAATCCGCGCTGCGTGTTCCAGGTGCTCAAGCGGCACTTCGCCCGGTATGACGCGGACCTGGTGCAGCGCGTCTGCGGCATCGGCACGGCCGACTTCGCCCGGCTGGCCGAAACCCTCGTCCGCTGCAGCGGCCGGGAAAAGACCACTGCCTGGGTCTATGCGGTCGGCTGGACTCAGCACACGACGGGGGTGCAGCACATCAGGACCGCCGCGATCCTGCAGCTGCTGCTCGGCAACATGGGGCGGCCGGGCGGCGGCATCCTCGCCCTGCGCGGGCACGCGAGTATCCAGGGCTGCACCGACATCCCGACCCTGTTCGACCTGCTGCCCGGCTACCTGCCGATGCCGCGGGCCGAGGACGAGACCATGGACGGTTACCTCACCCGGCTGCCGGATACTGGCTTTTGGGGTAACAAGCGCGCCTACCTGGTGAGTCTGCTGAAGGCGTGGTTCGGTGCCGCGGCCACCGCCGAGAACGACTTCTGCCTGCCGCTGCTGCCCAGGCTCAGTGGCGATCATGGCACCTACCGGACCGTGCTGGACATGATCGAAGGCAAGATCAAGGGCTACTTCATCTGGGGCCAGAACCCGGCCGTCGGATCGGCAGGCGCCAGGCTGCAGCGGCTCGCGCTGGCCAAGCTCGACTGGCTGGTGGTCCGCGACCTCGCGGTCATCGAGAGCGCCGCGTTCTGGCAGGACAGTCCCGAGATAGCCACCGGTGAGCTAGCTACTGACCAGATCGGCACCGAGGTGTTTTTCCTCCCGGCCGCCTCGCACGTGGAGAAAGACGGCACCTTCACCAACACCCAGCGGATGCTGCAGTGGCACCATAAGGCGATCGATCCGCCCGGCGACGCCCGCAGCGACCTGTGGTTCGCCTACCACCTGGGCAAGCGGATCCGGGCCAGACTCGCGTCCTCCGATGCCGCCAGGGACCAGTTGCTGCGCAACCTGACCTGGGACTACCCCGAGATCGGCGAGGACGCCGAGCCGGACGCCGAGGCAGTGCTGCAGGAGATCAACGGGCACGGGCCCGATGGAACGCTGCTCACCGGGTTCGCTCAGCTCAAGCCGGACGGCTCGACCCAGTGCGGCTGCTGGATCTACTCCGGCTGTTATGCCGGCGGAGTCAATCAGACGGCGCGCCGCAAGCCGCACGGCGAGCAGTCCTGGGTGGCGCCCGAGTGGGGCTGGGCCTGGCCGGCCAACCGGCGGCTGTTGTACAACCGCGCGTCGGCCGACCCCCAAGGTCGGCCGTGGAGCGAGGCAAAGCGCTACATCTGGTGGGACGAGCAGGCGGGCGAGTGGACCGGACATGACGTGCCGGACATCGAGAAGACCAAGTCGCCGGGCTACATTCCGCCAGACGGCGCGATCGGCCCGGCGGCGCTGGCGGGCACCGATCCGTTCATCATGCAGCGCGACGGCAAGGGCGCGCTGTTCGCCCCGATCGGCCTGAAGGACGGGCCGCTGCCCACGCACTATGAGTCGGCCGAGTCGCCGGTGCGCAACGACGTGTACAAGCAGGACACCAGTCCAGTCAGTGTGCTGTACCCGGGAGATCCCGCAACGAGCGGACAACTCGCGGGCCATGCCGCCACGTTCCCATATATTTTCACGACCTACCGGCTGACCGAGCATCACACCGCGGGTGGCATGAGCCGCACCCTTTCCCGTCTAGCCGAGCTGCAGCCGGAGCTGTTCTGCGAGGTATCACCGCAGCTCGCGGCGGAGCGCGGGCTCGAGAACGGGGGATGGGCGACGATCATCAGCGCCCGCGCCGCGATCGAGACCAGGGTGCTGGTGACCCGACGGATGCGACCGCTGCGGCTGGCGGACGGCGCCGTGGTGCATCAGGTCGGGCTGCCCTACCACTGGGGCAGCGAGGGCCTGGTCACCGGCGACGTGGTGAACGACCTGCTGCCGTTCGCGCTGGATCCGAATGTCCTGATTCAGGAGAGCAAGGTGGCCACCTGCGATGTCCGGCCGGGACGGCGCCCGCGCGGCCCGGCGCTGACCGAGCTGGTGAACTCCTACCGCCGCCGGGCCGGCCTGGACTTTCTGCCCACCGAGGCTGGCAGCGCTCGCGGCCGTCATCGCAGCGTGGAGGAGTCGTGACGGGTAACCGGTTGTCTGGTCCATTGGCTGATGTGTCCGGCGACGCTGGCTACTCCGAGCACCCGTCACGGGTTGGCTTCTTCACCGACACCAGCGTCTGCATCGGCTGCAAGGCCTGCGAGGTGGCCTGCAAGGAGTGGAATGGACTGCCCGAGACAGACGGCGACGTACTGACCCTGACCGGTATGTCCTACGACAACACCGGTGCCCTCGGCTCGAACAGCTGGCGGCACGTCGCATTCATCGAGCAGCAGCGGCCCCTGATCGATTCCCGCGCCGACGGCGACGGGGGCGCGACCCGCTGGCTGATGGCCTCCGACGTGTGCAAGCACTGCACGCACGCCGCGTGCCTGGACGTGTGCCCGACTGGCGCGCTGGTGCGCACCGAGTTCGGCACCGTCATCGTGCAGCCGGACGTGTGCAACGGCTGCGCCTACTGCGTGTCGGCCTGCCCCTTTGGCGTCATCGACCGCCGCGAGGATGACGGCCGGGCCTGGAAGTGCACCATGTGCTACGACCGGCTCCGCGGTGGGCTGGAACCTGCCTGCGCCAAGGCCTGCCCGACCGACTCCATCCAGTTCGGCCCGCTCGACCAGCTGCGGGCGATCGCCCAGTTCCGGCTGGAGGAACTGCATGCCGAAGGGGTTACCGAAGCGCGGCTGTACGGAGAGGACCCGGACGACGGGATCGGCGGTGCCGGGGCGTTCTTCCTGCTGCTTGACGAGCCTGAGGTGTATGGGCTGCCACCCGATCCGGTGGTCACCAGCAGGGACCTGCCGCGGATGTGGCGGTGGGCGGGCGCGGCGGCCGTGACCTTGGCCGCTGGAGTCGTCGTCGCATTCTCGGGGCGGCGGTCATGACCGAGCTCACAGGAAGGCGGCCATGACCGAGCAATTGCAGGTACCGCCCGCCGAGTTCCAGTCCTACTACGGGAGGCCAATCCTCAAGGTGACGCGGTGGAAGGAACCGCACCTGCCCGCCTACCTGTTCCTTGGCGAGCTGTCCGGCGCGCTAGCGATGGTCGGCGCGGTGGCGCACGGGACCGGCAGGCGCTCGCTGGCCAGGACAGCGCGGATCGCGTCCGCCGCTGGTGCCTTCGGCGGCGGCGCGTTCCTGACGGCCGAGCTCGGCAGACCGGAACGGTTCCTGAACATGCTGCGGGTGGCCAAGCCGACGTCGCCGATGAGCATGGGCTCGTGGATACTGGCCGCTCACTCCGGCCTGGTCTCCGCCGCCGCCGCAAGCGAGGTGAGCGGCCGGCTTGGCAGGCTCGGCGCGCTGGCCGGTGCGGCGTCCGCTGCGACCGGGCCGCTGCTGGCCACCTACCCGGCCGTTCTGCTGGCCAACACCGCGGTGCCTGCCTGGCACGCCGCCTACCGGGAACTGCCGCTGCTGTTCGCCGGCGGCGCGATGACCGCAGCGGGTGCCGCCGGGCTGGCCGCCAGCGCGCTGCACGCGGACCGGGCGGATTTCGACGCGGCCTGGCGGCTGGCTATGGTCGGGGCCGCGGTCGAAAGCTTTGCCGGGTACGGGCTGGAGACCATGCCCGGGCTGTCCGGCGAGCCGTACCGGACTGGCGAGGGGCGCCGGATGCTGACTGCCGCGCGGTACCTGACGATGGGCGGCGGCGCGGTGGCGCTTGCGGCCAAGCGCAGCCGGACGGCGGCTGCGGTGTCGGCCGCGCTGCTGACTGGCGGCGGCTTCTGCGCGAAGGTGGCCGTGCTCCGGGCTGGCAAGCAGTCGGCTGCGGATCCGAAGTATGTGGTGGCGAGTCAGCGTCCAGACGCGGCGGGTACACCGCGCCAGATCTGACTCCGGCCTGACCCTGACCCCTGACCTAACCTGACCCGGCTTAGCCCGGCCTGAGCCGCCCGGCCCACCCGGCCTGAGCCGCCCGGCCCACCCGGCCTGAGCCGCCCGGCCCACCCGGCCTCGGATCAGGAGATCTATGTGGTGCTGATCCCCAGAGCTGTCGTCGCTCCCCCGCGGACGCTCGAGGAATTGGTGCTGCTATCGCAGCACCTACGACTCGAACGTCGGCGGGCTGCGGATCCAAGAGCGCCGATCGCGACGCTGACTCCAGTCAGGTTCGCCTTACCCGGTCCGGTCCTGGCATGCTGGGCCGATGAGTTCTGGCATTGGGGCGGAGCGTGTCGGCCGTGACAAGCTCCGGTCGGTACAGGCACCGCTGAAGGACCGCTACCGGGAGGATCCCGGCGCGGCTGTTGTGACACTGCGGGCTACCGGAACTCTCGGCGAGGGCATCTCCTGCTCAGTACAGACCGGCCGCGCGCTCGCCGCCGCAGGCTTGCACCCATCGACCGGCGGCGACGGGACGCTGCTGTGCTCGGGAGACATGCTGCTTGAAGCGCTGGCTGCCTGCGCCGGTGTCACCTTGCGGTCGGTAGCCACATCGCTGGGCATCGAGGTGCGCGGCGGCTCGGTGACCGCCGAGGGCGAACTCGACTTTCGCGGAACGCTCGCGATCGACAAAGAGGTGCCCGTGGGATTCCGGGCGATCAGCGTCCGGTTCGAACTCGACAGTGACGCTAGCAGGGAAGATCTGGCGACGCTGCTGGGTCTTACCGAGCGCTATTGCGTCGTGCTGCAGACTATCGCCAGCACACCTCACCTCACCGTCGAGGCTGCCGCTACTTAGCCAGCAGCCGTCGTGGCGCAGCACGCACGGCGGACCGGCCACGCTGCTGAGGCTCAGACAAGGTCGTGGGAGCCGGGCCGGCCGGGTCTCTGGCGCACTGGCAGCGGGGCTTGCCAGAGAGATCGCCCGGCCGACCCTTGGAGCCGCACAGCCCGCACCGGAACACGCTGCACAGCTGGTGCTGCGGCAGTATCGGTTCGCTGTCGCGCCGGAGGTGGCCGATGGTTCCGTAGCTAGATCGGGCGCCGTGGTCCGGCTACGGTTGTGTGGTGCTGCCGATCCTGCTGTACAGGTGAGCCGCGATGATCGCAACGGGCCGTGCGATGAGCAGCGTTCTGGACGTGTTGCCGGCATCGGTGATTCGGCGCGCGGCGCGCTGTTACCTGGGCGGCGCGACCGTCGGCGAGGCGATCGATGTGGCTCGCTCGCTCGCCGCTGAGGGCATGCCTGCGACGCTGGCGGTCGTGGGTGAGGCCGCGCAAACGCCGGAATACGCGGACCAGCACTTGCGCCAGCTGCTGGCCGTGACCGATGCCGTTGCCCGCGCCGATCTCGACGTGCGCCTAGGCGTGAAGCTAACCGGCCTAGGGCTCGTGTTCGATCCGCGGCTGGCCAGGACCCACCTGTTTTCGATCGCCGAAGCCGCGGCCGCAGCCGGCTGCGTCGTGGAGATTGACATGGAGCAGGCCTGCTATGTCGATCGCACGCTGGACACGGTTCGAGCGGCACGCCGCACGATGTCCAATGTCGAGGCGGTCGTGCAGGCCGAGCTTTACCGCACGGCGGACGACGTCCGTGCGCTCGTCGCCGACCACATTCCGGTGCGGGTGGTCAAGGGCGCGTACAAGGAGGGGCGGACACACGCCTACCGCCGGCCGGAGGTCATCAGAGACAGTTACCTCGACGTGGTCCGGCAATATCTGAAGGCGGGCGTGCACGTTGGCGTCGCCACCCACGACGAATACCTCATCTTCCACGTACTGCGGCTGGCCGGAGAGCTCGGCGTCTCCGCGGACGCCTACGAGTTCCAGATGCTCAAGGGCATCGAAGAGCAGCTGCGGGCGGCCCTGGTGAGCTCAGGACATCCCGTCAGAGTCACTGTCAACTTCGGCGCCGACGCGCACAAGTGGTCGCTGCGACGACTCAAGGAGAACCCCGAGATCGTCCGGCACATGCTCACCAGCATCCGCTAGCCCTGCCGCCGAAAGCCACCTAACTAGCGGGCACGACGACTACGCCTGCCACCGCCTCGGTCAGGACGCGCTCGGCTCTTGAGGTCGGGCGCCGCCGAAGTCGATCTCGTTGCCGTCGGGGTCGCGGTAGATCACCTTGCGCACGCCGTTCCCGTAGGTCTCCTGTGCGGCGGGCTCGATCCCTCGGGCGCCGATGCTCTCGATTCGCTCGTCCAGGTCATCGACGAACAGAGTGTGCAGCGCATGGCCGGCGCGCTCGGACAACTCCTTGATGTAGATGTACCGGTGCTCGGCGATCTCCCACACCGCCTCGGTCGCGTTCGGGAGAAACGTGGGCTCGGAGCCCAGCAGCCGCTCGTACCAGCTGAGCGCACGCCGGTAATCACTCACCGGGAGCCCCGCAAACAGGTCGACCGTCACCCGCTCAGGCTAACCCGAAGCGCTGTGACCAGCGTCCCGAAGGGAGAACCTGCGCCTCCGCTAGTTGCGACCTGGCGGGCGCTGATCTCCGCCGCCCAGCGTGCTCCGACATGCTCGCCTGAACAGCGCGCACGCCGCACGAGGTGTCGCTGGCAAGGCATCCTTATCCACTCCAGGTGGAGCAGCGATCGAGCAGCGCCACGTGCGGCGGTCGCGCCAGCAGTCAGGAGACCGCAGCCTTGACCAGCTCGATGACCTTGCTCTCTACCACCGCGCTCCAATTCTGGAGCGCGTACGACACCGGCCACAGGTCCCCGTCGTCGAGGTTGGCGGCCTCCTGGAAGCCCAGGGTGGAGTACCGGTATTTGAACTTGGCCGAGTCCTGGAAGAAGACGACGACCTTGCCGTCCGCGTTCGCGTAGGCGGGCATCCCGTACCAGGTCTTTGGCGACAGGTCCGGGGCCGTAGCTGTCACCGTCACGTGCACGCGCTCGGCGAGCGCACGGTCCTCAGGCGCCATCTCCGCGATCTTGTCGAGGACCTCCTGCAGCCCGTCGGCCTTCTTCGCGCCCTTCTTGCCCTCGGCACGCAGCTCGGCGGCGCGCTCTTTCATCGCGGCACGCTCCTCAGCGCTGAAGCCGTCGGACTTGGCATTGGTATTCTTCGCGGGCATTCGCGGGCTCCCTTTTGACGTTCAGGGCTCGGCATGATGCCGGCCATCTGCCAAAGGCTAGGCGCGACGGCACAGTGGCGCTTCTCGATTCCTGATCGGATCGAGGCCAGCCGGGGCGTCTGGACCCATCCACCGCAGAGTCCGAGCTGTCACCGCTGCCTCGACACCCCCGCCACCTGCCGGATACCAGGGGACCGGACGACTAGTTGGAGAACACGAGCTTTTCGGCGTCCGCCGTCTTCGCTTCCGGGCTGGGAGGTTGCCGCAGCGTCTTCAGGTAGGCGTCGCCCGGGTAGCCTGTCGCAGCGATGAGGGCCGCAGCCCGGTCCAGGTCGTAGGGCGTCACCACGAGCCGCACCTCGTCGGAGATGAGCGCCCACCGCGCTCCCGGGGTCGCGGCGTAGGGCAGGCCGACGCTGCCGGCTCCGGTGATCACCTTGCCCACCGCATCGCGGCGGTACTGCACGTGGGAGTGGCCATGAACCACCACCGCCTCGTCAACCTCGGTGGTCGCCTCCCGCAGCCGGTCCTCGCCGGTCAGGCTCGTCAGCAGCTCGATGTCACTACGCGGGCTACCGTGGCACAGCCGCAGTCCGCCCGCCGGTGGGTGGGCGACCCTGAGTCCGCCGGGCCAGGAGCCGATCGCGGCCAGCCCGTCGTCGCCGTGCGCAGCGACGAGCCACTCGTCGACCTCGCGCTCATACGGGCGGACACCGCTGGTGAGTTCCAGCACCCAGCGCTCCCCGTTCCCGGCCAGATGGAACACCGGTATCTTCAGGTCCGCGCATCGCTCGAGCACGCCGCGAGGGTCGGGGCCAGTCGTCGTGCAACCGACAAAGGCCACGGCGCCGGCCTGGGCAAAGTCCTCTGATGCCAGGACGGCGTCCAGGGCGGCGGTATTGCCGTGCACGTCGGCGAGGCAGGCGAGCACTGCCCCGCCAGCGTCGATCAGGTCAACTCGCCTGGGGGCACTGCGCCGAATTTCGTCGGGGCTTTCCACTGCTGCTCTTCCTCCGCCTGGGTTTCGTAGGCTAGCTCGCGCAGGCTCGGGACGCATGCCCCGGCACGGCAGCTGAGGGACAGGCTCACTGCCCGTCCTGCCATTTGACCATCGGGCCCGGCGGGCAGGCGACCATTACCCGCCTGGCTCGGTGCCGCAGCAACAGATCGAGGCCAGGGACTACGGTGTCTATGTGCTTGATCTGAGCCGCCTTGACCTGGACGAGATCGCCACCGCGCTGGCAGACCAGACCGACTACGAACACCGGTGGCTGATCAACCCGGAGACTGGCGAAGTCGTGTTCTGGACATCCGACACCGGAATCGACGGCCAGACGCCGGTAGACCTCGACGAGCTGGACCTGGTCTGGATCGATCCGCTGCCGAGCTACATCTGGTACCAGGACATGGCTGACTTCGCCGATCAGATCGGCGACGTGAGAGCCGGGCTGAGACTGGCGCGGGCTATCCAGGGCAAGGGCGCCTTCCGCCGGTTCAAAGCCGAGCTGAACGAGGAGTACCCGCAGCTGCTGCCCGCGTGGTACGCCTTCCGTGACGCCCGTGCCTGCCGTCGCGCCGTCGAATGGCTAGCCGATAACTCGCTTGTCGACCACGACGCGGCTATGAGCTTCCTGGATCAGCACCCCGAGCCCACCGTGCCGTGACCCGGACGGCCGCAGCGCCCGAGTGCGACAGCGCCTGCTAACGGGCGGGCCGAGTGAGGATCTCCATGAGATGACCGTCGGGGTCGCGGAAATACATGCCCCGGCAGCCGTCGCCGTCGTGGTGATAGATCTGGCCGGCTTTCTGGCAAGCGGGGTCGGCGAAGAAGGCAACTCCGGCGGCCTGGATGCGGGTGAAAGCGGCGTCGAACTCCTCGTCGCTGGCCAGGAATGCGTAGTGGCACGACTTGATGCTGTCACCGCTCCGGTCGTAGTCCAAGGTGACGTGGTTGGCCAGCGTGACGGGCGTGAAGTGTGACAACGGCGGATCGACCTGCAGGCCGAGGATGTCGGCGAGGAACTGGGCAGACGCTTGCGGGTCACGTGCGGCAACGATCGTGTGGTTCAGCTCGATGGACATGATGAGTCCTTTCGGTCTATCGGCTCATTCGAGCGTAGATAGGGCGCAGAGGTTGGTGAAGCCAAACGGGTCGCGCAGAACGGGGTGCGCTGTTCGCGTGTCCCGCCCGAGCAACAGCCTAGATAGGCGATAGTTAGAAGTAAAACTATTAGATATCGAAGCTAATCTGGCGGACCGCCGCGCAGCGCGCCGGACCAGCTGGTGTCACCAGCACCTAGCCCTGGATTGTGAGCAGCCGGTGGCGGTGGTGATCGGCCACGGACCCGGCCCGTTCCGATCTGATCCTTTGCCCGCCGACGGGCAGCGGCTGAGGAATTATGTACGCACCCGCGCCTGGCGTGCTATTAATTGCGCCAATAACTAAGGCCATGTCCGGCGCTGGGGCGAGGCGCCGCGACCTTTTCCGGATAAAGGTGGGCCCGTGGCTGGGAAGAGCCCGACGGCTTGGCAGAAACTGGTAGCCGGCCTGAAGAAATACCTGTGGGACCTAGAGCCGGTATTCACGGCTGGCACAGCGCAGGCGATTGTGGCGCTGGTAGTCGCGCTGTTCCACCCGGCTGCCTGGGTGACGGGCGTGATCGAGGCGGCATTTGCGATCGTTGCCGCCCTGTACGCGATGGCCAAGGTAGACCCGAAGCGGCCGGCATTGTTCACCGGCCTGGTGACGGCTATCGGCACCCTGCTCGTGGCCCTCGGCGTGCCGCACGTGAGCAGCGGCCTGATATCCGCAATCAACGGCGTGCTCGCCATCGTCCTGGCGTCGCTGCTCCGCGAGAAGGTATCGCCGGTGCCCGACCAGACCCTGCGGGCGGGGCTGAAACAGCTGAGGCATCCGGGTAGTGCCGCTGGATCGCAGCCGGCTGCCGCTGAGCCGGGGCAGGCTGCCGCTGGATCGCAGCCCAATGCCGCTGAGCCGGAGCCGGCTGCCGCTGAGCCGGGGCAGGCTGCCGCTGGATCGCAGTCCGCCACGGCTGCCGGGTCGGATATGGCCAGGCTCGCAACGGACGCGACGGCCGCCGCGGATGCGCTCGCCCAGGTCGCGGCGGATGCGAAGGCAGTGGGCGCGGCCCAGATCCCGCCGCCAAGGCCGGGGGAGGAGCAGGCCGACGATGTGACGCCGACCCCGCAGTAGAACCGGCCGGCGACCGGCGCTCAGCGCAGTATTAGCGACGGACCTGACTGCTCGATCAGCTCGCCGATTACCGGCGCGCCAGGAATCTCGCCTGCGAGCAGCAGGCCGCCTGAGGTCTGCGCGTCAGCCAGCAGCAGCAGCCGTTCCTCCGGCAGCCCGCCGATGTCGGTATGCGGCGCCACCCAGTCCAGGTTCCGGCGGCTCCCACCGGGCACGAATCCGGCCCGCAGGGCCTCGAGCGCGCCGTCGATCAGGGGCACTGCCGCGCTGTCCACCACCGCCGTGACGCCGCTGGCCCTGGCCAGCTTGAACAAGTGCCCGAGCAGGCCGAAGCCGGTGACGTCGGTGGCGCAGCGCAGCCCTGCGGCCAGCGCCTGCCTGCTGGCGCGGGCGTTGAGGGTCGTCATCACCTCGATCGCGGCAGGGAATACCTCCCCGGTGGCCTTGTGCCGCGAGTTCAGCACGCCGCTGCCGATCGGCTTGGTCAGCGATAGCGGCTGGCCGGGCCGGCCGGCATCGATGCGCAGCAGTGCCGCCGGGTCGGCCAGCCCGGTGACAGCCATGCCGTACTTCGGCTCGGGGTCGTCGATGCTGTGGCCACCCGCGACGTGGCAGCCCGCCGCGGTCGCGACGTCGAGCCCGCCGCGGAGCACCTGGGCGGCCAGTTCTGGACTGAGCAGCTCGCGCGGCCAGCCGAGCAGGTTCAGCGCCACCAGCGGCTCGCCGCCGACCGCATAGACATCGGACAGGGCGTTGGCGGCCGCGATCTGGCCGAAGGTGTACGCGTCATCGACCACAGGGGTGAAGAAGTCGGCGGTCGCCACCACCGCCCTGGTGTCGCTGATCTGCACCACCGCCGCATCATCACCATGTTCGACGCCTATGAGCAGGTCGGGAACGGGGCCGGGTGGGATCAGACTCGCCACCGCGGCCTCGAGCTCGCCTGGCGGGATCTTGCATGCGCAGCCACCGCCGCGCGCGTACTGCGTCAGCCGGACCGCGGTCTGGGAAGTCATACCAGAACCCTAGTCAGTCGTGGTCTTGCGAACCGGACGCGCACGTGGTGCCATGCCTACTGGTACTTAGCCGGCGCGGGCAGGCAGGCCCGCGCGACGGCAGAGGGGTGGGCCGTGATGAGCGAGATCGCCGCCGAGCGCGAGGCCATGCTGCAGGTGTGGCGCGGCCGGACAGTCTGCGATGCACTTGCCAGGACCGCGGAGCAATACGGTGACATGCCCGCTTATTCCGATCGGGATGACGACGGGTCGTGGCATACGCTCACCTGGGCGCAGACTCGTGAGCAGGCGCTGCGGCTCGCGGCCGGTTTCATCGATCTTGGCCTGCGGCCCGGCGAGCGAGTCGCGCTGATGCTGCCCAACCGGCTCGAGCACGTGCTCGCCGACCAGGGCGCGCTGCATGCCGGCGCGGTGCCCGTCACCTTCTACGCCACCCTTGCCCCCGAGCAGATCGCGTACATGGCGGCCAACTGCGAGGCCGCGGTCGCCGTGATCGACGGTGCGAGCGAACTCGCGCGCTGGCAGCCGGTGCTCGCGCAGCTCCCGGCGCTGCGCAAGGTCATCGTCAGGGACTCCGCGGCCTGTCCGGCGCAGCCGCCGTACATCAGCTGGCCGGACTTCGCCATCCTCGGGGCGCGGCGGCTGGCCGAAAACCCGGCCGCGGTTGCCGCGACAGTCGCGGCGATAAAGCCGGACGATCCGCTGACCCTGCTGTACACCTCGGGCACGACGGGGAATCCGAAGGGCGTCATCATCACGCACGCCAACGCGCTGTACGAAGTCGCGACGGCGGTGGCTACCGGCAACTCGCGCCTGCACGAGCGGCGGGTCTCTTACCTGCCGTACGCGCACATCGCGGAGCGGATGCTCTCGATCTACCTTGCCATCTGCAGCGCAGGGCAGGTCTACTTCTGCCCCGATGCCGCCACCGGGCTGATCGCCACCCTGGGCGAGGCGAAGCCGACAACGTTCTTCGGGGTGCCGCGGATCTTCGAGAAGATCATGGCGGGCATCCGCGCGCTGCAGGCAGCCGAGCAGGACGAGGCTAGGCGCACGGCGGTTGCCGCGGCCATGGACACCGGCGAGCGGTACGTGCGCAGCTGCCAGTTCGGCGAGCAGACATCCGGCGAGCTTGCCGCCGAGTTCGCCGCCGCGCAGGAGCAGGTGCTGCGGCCGATCAGGTCACTGCTCGGGCTCGACGCGGCCGAGGTGGTCATGAGCGGCGCTGCGCCGCTGCCGGCCGAGGTTGGCTCGTTCTTCGCCGGGCTCGGGGTGAAGATCTTGGACGTGTACGGGATGAGCGAGACCACCGGCGCATTCACGAGCAACACCCCGTCCGTTTTCAGGCTCGGCACCGTGGGGCGGCCCGCTCCCGGCATGGAGGTGCGGATCGCCAGCGATGGCGAGATCCTCGCTCGCGGGCCGCTCAACTGCCCCGGCTACCTGAACCTGCCTAAGCAGACCGCCGAGCTCATCGACGGCGACGGCTGGCTGCATACCGGGGACATTGGCTCCATCGACGCCGACGGGTTCGTGCGCGTGGTCGACAGGAAGAAGGAGCTCATCATCACCGCGGGCGGGGAGAACGTCTCGCCCGCCGCGGTAGAGAACGCGCTCGTCGCCCATCCGCTGATCGGGCAGGCCCTCGCCTACGGTGACGAGCGGCCCTACCTGGTAGCGATTCTGACGCTGGACAGCGGCGTCGCGCCGGCCTGGGCGAAGGCACGCGGCATCGAGGCCGAGTCGCTAGCGGAGCTGGCCGTGCACCCCGCGGTTCTGGCGGCCGTCGGCCAGGCTGTGGAGGCTGCCAATGCCAAACTGGCCAGGGTGCAGCAGATCAAGTACTGGGAACTGCTGCCGGTGGAGTGGACCGCCGAGAGCGAGGAACTGACGCCGACGCTGAAGCTGAAGCGCCGGGTGGTGCACGCCAAGTACGCGGACATCATCGACGGGCTGTACGCCGGCTGAGGTTCACCGCGGCCCGCCCGAGCGCGGTCAGGTCGCCCTCGGCTTGATCGCGCGGGTTGCGAACATTCCCGGCATGTAATCGCCGGTCGCGTCCTCGTGGCGGATCTCACGGAAGCCGGTGACGAGGAAGCCTGCCGCGAGCTGGCCGCCGATCTGCTCAGTCAGCGTGTGGCTGTGCTCCAGCGGAGCGTGCGGTCCCCATAGCCGCTCGCGCTCGTCGGCGTCCAGGTGTGTCAGGTCGCTGTAGGGAAGCGCGTGGCGGACGATCAGCTCACCGCGGTTCTCGTTGGCGTCCGCGTCGAAAATGAAGATGTCGGGGTTCATGAAGCCGGCCAGCAGAATGCCGCCGGGCCGCAGCACCCGGAACGCCTCGCGCCAGACTGGGGCCAGCTCGGGGCAGAAAATGTTCGAGACCGGATGGAAAACCAGGTCGAACCGGTCGTCTGCGAACGCGCTGAGGTCGCGCATGTCACCGAGCACGGTGCTGAGGCCAAGCGCGTCGCGAGCCCCCACCAGCTCGTCCTGCGCGAGTTGCCGCGCCGAGTTGTCGAAGACGGTGACCCGCGCGCCGGCCGCGGCCAGCACCGGACCCTGCTGGCCGCCACCGCTCGCCAGGCAGAGTACGTCCGCGCCGGCCAGCTCCGCGGGGAACCAGTCGCGGGGGACCGGATCGTGCCCGATGAGCACGACCGACCAGTCGCCCGCCCTGGCCGCGGCGATGACCTCGGGACCCACCGGGACCGTCCACTGGTTGCCGGTCTCGACCTCGCGGTCCCACGCCGTCCGGTTGTGGGCCACCACGTCGTCCATATCGTCGCTCACGCCGGGCACGCTACCCGGGCGTGGCGGCGGGCGCATCCGGTTATCAGGCGGCCGGCCGGTCCGAGGCGACGCGGCCGCCCCGGATGCTGGCCGTGAAGGTGATCGAGTCGGCGTTGCGTTTCCGGCCGGCATCGGGCCAGCGGCGGCTGATGATGCCCAGCATCCTGGCGTTGTCGGGCAGCACGTCAAGCACCAGCGCAGTGACGCCCCGCCCGGCCGCGCGATCAGCGAGCATGGCCAGCAGCTTGGTGCCGAGTCCCTGCCCCTGCCAGCTGTCGGCGATGACCAGCCCGATGTCCGACGCCAGGACGCCGTCCTGCGGCGCGTCGACCGCCATGCCGTGGCCAACTACCGCGCCGCGGGCGTCGGTGACGACCAGGATGTCGGCCCGGCCGGTGGCGCCCGTCAGCGCGCGCAGCAGGCCGGGACTGGGCGGCGTGACCGCGGTGAAGAACCGGAAGTACTGCGTCCGGACCGACAGCCCGCAGACGAACTCGCGAATTCCGGCCGCGTCGTCCTGGCCTGCGGCCCGCACGAGGTAGCTACCAGCCTGCGTGCGGCCCCCATCGAGCGACGGGCTCACGGCTGGCACGCAGGTGCCGGGAGCTGACTGCCGAGTCAGAGTTCCGTTCATAGACCCAGCCTCTCCCGGGCTTGCTAAGTCTGTCAAGTAGACCTAGCATTGGCGCATGAGCAAGGGTTGGGCCATCGACTACGACACGGCGAACTGCAATATCGCAGCCGCACTGTCGATCGTCGGCGAGAAGTGGACCTTCCTGGTGCTGCGCGAGGCGTTCAACGGCATCCGGAGATTCGACGACATGCAGCGGCGGACGGCCGCGCCCCGCCAGGTGCTGAGCAACCGGCTGTCGCGCCTGGTGGCCGAGGGCATCCTGCGCAGGGTGCCGTACCGCGAGCCCGGCCAGCGCCCCCGCAGCGAGTACCGGCTGACGGAGAAGGGCATCGAGCTGTTCCCGGTCATCGCCGGCCTGCTGGCCTGGGGCGACAAGTACGCGGCGGCACCTGGCGGGCCATCGGTCGTGCTGACGCATCGCGATTGCGGCGCCCGCGTCGGGCTGCAGCTGGCGTGCGCGGACGGGCACGCTCTCGAGTCAGCCCGTGACGTGACGCCGATACCGGGACCCGGTGCGCGGCGGGTGGCATGACGCGCCGATAGGGTCAGGTCCCGGAGGCGTCAGGGTTCCTGGTGGTCCCCCCGGTCTTCAAAACCGGTGGACGGCGCTCTGCGTCGTCGGCGGGTTCGATTCCCGTCCGCCTCCGCTGACCTGTTGTTATGCCGTTCCGGCAGTCCTTGCCGGATGTCCAGGCGCAGGCCGGGACCGTATCCGAGATGGTGTCTTCCGGCAACTGCCGAGCCCTGCCCGCCACGCCACGCCGCCCTAATTGCGGCACCGACAGCTTCTAGACCCGGCTATCTTGCAGACTCTGCCGGAACAGTGATTGACACTGTCGCACCGGCGTATTCGAGGAGTGCCTTGGCCGCGGATGCCATCACGGCGTCCGGGACCCGGAGCACCGCCACGTGGGCGTCGCCGATGAGGTGCTTTGCGGTCACTAGCGGGAGGCGGGTCAGGTTCCGGACCTGGCTGATCACCTGAACCTTTTTGTCGCCTGCAGCGTCGAGCACCACGTCATAGCCGCCGCGGTAGTACCCCGGAGCTTCGGGTGCGGGGGTGATCACCACGCCCGGCCAGTCAGTGGGGTTCAGCTGCTTGTCCGTCAGCCATGGCAGCGCTGCCCTGGCTTGCCGGCCGCGCTGCCGCAGCTCCCTCCGGTGCCGGTGCTGGGCTAGGTCCGCTCTCAGTCCTTCGCGAATCGTCTGGTCTCGCTGGTGATACCGCCGGACCCGGATGAGTGCGAGGGCCAGCAACAGCAGCAGATAGTAGACCGAGACGTATGGCCGGCTGAGACGCCGGTCGATCTCGCCTGGGGCCCACTGCACGACGACCCAGAAGCCGAAGCACAACACAGCCAAGACGCCCGAGGCCGCCATGCAGCCAAGGAAGCCAACATCCTTGGCTTGGGCCGAGCTCCGCGACTTGCGGCTGCCAGGTGACCCGAGCGGAGGCGGCATAGCCGGATATTAGCGGTGTTTCTCGCAGCCATGACTTCAGGTCGGGAAACCGAAAAACGCCTGCTATCCGAATCGGGCCCGGATGGAGCCGGTGTCTATCCCGTGGGACGGTCCTGACGGCTACTTCTACGCTTACTGGCGCCGACCCGATGCGTACCTGGACGATCATGTCCGTCGCGGGATAGCGGTGTGGGCCCGAGTCGGGCCGGATGCCGACCAGAGTGCGGTGCCCAGCCTCCGTCCTGACCTCGCCTCAGGTCGGTGGTCCGAACGCACCCGCAATCTCGTTGCCCTCGACGCAGCAGAGCTTGCTGCTCGCCTGCTTGTCGCCTGAGCTCGCGGCAGCCATACGACCTATACGGTCGGATCGGTCGGCGGCTCAGGTAATTGGGTCGGTGGCCCAGAAAGCTCCTCTGGCGGGCGGCGGAATGTCGACGGCCGGGCGAACTGGCCGCTGCCGCCGGAGAACTGGCCGGTCGTGGTAGGGAACTGCCCGGCCGCGGTCGGGAACTGGCCAGTCGTCGGCCCAGGGTAGTCGGTGGCGGCGGGCAACTGCCCGGTCGTCGACTGGTAGTCGGCGGGATTGGCCTGGCCCTGCGACGCTGGGTATTCGGCGTAGTAAGAGCCGTCGGCCTCGGCCGCCGCGACGTCCTTGGCCGTAACCATCGACAGTCGGCCGCAGGCCAGCGCGCCGAAGAAGATGATAAGGGCCCCGACCGCGCCGAACAGCGCGAGGACTTCGGCGTACATCCGGACCGTGTAGGTCGCCGCGGAGCCGCCGGACCCGATGGGAAGGCCGGTGGTGATCGACCGCAGCTTCAGCAGGTAGTACGTCACGCCGGAGCCGACCAGGAACCACATGCCGCCAAGCGCGGCGAGCAGGCCGCCGAGGACGCCGACCGTGCGGCTCCGGGTGGCCGCCACTAGCAGGCCGCCGAGAACCACCGCGGCACCGGGTATCGCCGAGAAGTACAGCCGCCCGGTCGTATACGCCAACGCCTTGTCGGGGGTGTAGCCGAAATGGAAGTACGGCCCGACGAACGGCGCGAGGCCGCCCCACAGACCGAGCAGTATCAGCGCTACCCCGCACGCCACCCCGCGACTGCGCCGAATACTGACCTGACTATTCATCGCTGCTCACTCCCTGCGAAATCGGATGTTCAAGACTTGCACACGTCCTAGGGCTGGCGGTGGGTTTGCTTCGGCAAAGTGCTGGTAAATCGGGCCAGAAGAGAGCTTCATGCCCCTCCCTGCTGGCGTGACCTGGCGGGTATGGTCGCGCACGTGGACGTCCGCAGGCTCACGCCGCGCACCGACGCCGTCCTGGCCGATCCGCGGCTGACCGCGGCCCAGCGCAGGCTCGGGCGCGCCATCGTGATGGCGGCGGTTCGGCGCGCGCAGGACCAGGCGCGGTCGGGTGACCTCGAGCCTGCCGGGGTGGCCGACGCGGCGGTAGCCGCCCTGCCGCCGCTGGCCGCGTCGCTGACGCCCGTTATCAACGCGACCGGCGTGCTGCTGCACACCAACCTTGGCCGTGCCCCGCTGTCGGCTGCGGCCAGGGCTGCCGTCCAGGCGGCCGCCGGCTGCACGGACCTGGAGTTCGAACTCACCTCAGGGCTCAGGGGCAAGCGCGGCGCAGGCATGGTGGCGGCCCTCGCCGCTGCCGTGCCGGCCGCCGAGGCGGTGCACGTCGTGAATAACAACGCCGCGGCGCTGGTCCTGGCGGCCACCGCGCTCGCGGCGGGCCGGGAGATCATCGTCAGCCGCGGCGAGCTCATCGAGATCGGCGACGGCTTCCGGCTGCCTGACCTGATCGAGTCCACTGGTGCGAGGATCCGCGAGGTCGGCACGACCAACCGGACCACTGCCGCCGACTACGCGGCCGCCATCGGACCGCAGACCGGCTTCGTGCTCAAGGTGCACCCGTCGAACTACCGGATCGAGGGCTTCACCGCCAGTGCCGCCATCGCGGACCTGGCTGGCCTGAGTGTGCCGGTTGTCGGCGACATCGGCTCCGGCCTGCTGGTGCCCCATCCGCTGCTGCCCGCCGAGCCCGATGCCAGCAGCTGGCTGGCCGCTGGCGCGGCGCTGGTCACGGCCAGCGGCGACAAGCTTCTGGGCGGTCCCCAGGCGGGACTGCTGCTCGGCCGGGCTGACCTGGTCACCACGCTGGCCAGGCACCCGCTCGCTAGGGCGCTGCGCGTGGACAAGCTGACAGTGGCTGCGCTCGAGGCCACGCTGGCGGGTCCGCGCTCGCCGGTGGCCGAGGCGCTGGCAGCGGATCCGGGCCAGCTAGGCCAGCGGGCCAGGATGCTGGCCGGTGGCCTGACAAGCGCGAACATCGACGCGACGGCGCTTGAGTCTGAGGCAGCCGTGGGCGGCGGCGGCGCGCCTGGACAGCCGCTGGCTAGCGCGGCCGTGAGTCTTCCTGCCGACCTTGCCGCCCCGCTGCGGGCGGGCGAGGCGGTGCGCCGGGGGAGCATGCCGGCCGTCGTGGGACGGCTTGAGGACGGGCGGCTGCTGCTGGATTTGCGTGCAGTAGATCCGGCCGATGATGAGCTGCTGCGGGCCGCCGTGATAGCGGCAGCGGGCTGACGGCTCAGGATAGAGATGAGCGACATGCAGGTCGTTGTCACAGCGGGGCACGTGGATCACGGGAAGTCGGCGCTGATCCGCGCGCTGACCGGACAGGAGCCGGACCGGTGGGCCGAGGAGCGCCGGCGCGGCATGACCATCGACCTCGGCTTCGCCTGGCTCACGCTGCCGTCGGGCGATCAGATGGCGTTCGTGGACGTGCCGGGACACGAGAGGTTCGTGCCGAACATGCTGGCCGGCGCGGGCCCGGTTCCTGCCGTGCTGTTCGTCGTGGCGGCAGACGAGGGCTGGATGCCGCAGTCCGCCGAGCACCTGGCGGTCATCGACGCGCTTGGCATCGGCACTGGGCTGCTCGTGATCACCAAGAGCGACCTGGCGGATCCTGCGGCTGCGATGGCGGACGCGGCGGAGCACATCGCGAGGACGAGCCTGGGCGCGGTTCCGGCCGTCGCCGTCAGCTCGGTAACGGGCGCAGGCATGCCGGAGCTGCTGGCCGCGCTCGATCAGCTGGGCAAGACGCTGCCGGAACCGGACGTCGGGGCGCCGGTCCGGATGTGGATCGACCGGGCGTTCAGCATGACCGGCAGCGGCACAGTGGTCACCGGCACGCTGCCGGCCGGGACGGTGCACCGAGGCGATGAGCTCGTGCTCACGCCGGCCATGCGACCCGTGACCATCAGGGAGATGCAGTCCCTCGGCGAGCCGGTGGCGGCCGCATCCGGAACCGCAAGGGTCGCTCTGAACCTGCGCGGCGTCAGCAAGGACGCGGTGCACCGGGGCATGGCCCTGGTGCAAGCGGGGCGCTGGACGCTGACCGACCACATCGACGTACGGCTGCGAGCCACCGCGGACCAGCGTGACGGGCACGGCGGCGAGTGGAGTAGAACCAGCCAGGAATCCGGCGGCCTCGCGGCCGCGCTGCCGCGGACGGTTACCCTGCACGCCGGCTGCGCCCGCGGCGTGGCTCGCGTCCGGGTAATCGGGCCCAACCTCGTCCGGCTCAGCCTGGCCGACCCGCTGCCGCTGCATGTGGGGGACAGGCTGCTGCTGCGCGATCCTGGCAGCCGCCGGGCCGGAGCCTGGCCGGCGGTGGCCGGGGCGACCGTACTCGACGTCATGCCACCCAAGCTGGCGCGGCGCGGGGCCGCCGCTGCCGCAGCCAAGCTGCTCGGCGGCTGGCCAGACCGGCCCACGGCAGCCGAGTTGCTAGCCCGGCATGGCTTGCTGCGAGCCAGCACGCTGCTGGCGATGGGAATTCGCGAGCATCCAGAGGCGGTGGCAGGCGAGTGGCTGGCAGACCCCGAGTACTGGCAGACCCTCGGCCATCAGCTCGGCGAGGTCGTCACCGGCCACGCCGCGAGCGAGCCGCTATCTGCGGGCCTGCCGGTGGAGGCGGCCAGGGCCGCGCTCGACTTGCCGGACCGGCGGCTTGTGCTGGCACTCGCGCGAGCTCCGTTCCGGGTGTCGTGCGGCCTGGTGCAGCTCACCCCGGCCGTCGGCCAGAGCTCAGTGCATGGACTGCCTGAGCCGCTGCAAGCCGCAGTGCAGGTGCTGCGGGCTGACCTGGCCGCCGCACCGTTCGCTTCGCCCGATGCCGACCGGCTTCGCAAACTCGGACTGGATCAGCGCGCCATCGCGGCGGCCGTTCGCGCCGGTGAGCTGATGCGGATCAGCGACCAGG
Source organism: uncultured Actinomycetota bacterium (assembly GCA_963719765.1). Lineage (GTDB taxonomy): Bacteria > Actinomycetota > Actinomycetes > Streptosporangiales > Streptosporangiaceae > JAJYUU01. The sequence goes on along the minus strand of CAVRCW010000003.1, from coordinate 1,172,462 downwards.
TCGTGCTCGCGCCTGGGGCCGACGCTGCGGCCGCGGCCGTCCTGGCCAGGCTGCCGCAGCCGTTCACGGCCGCCCAGGCCCGCGAGGCACTGTGCACGACCCGGCGCACCGCGATACCGCTGCTGGAATTCCTTGACCGGGCCGGGGTCACCGAGCGCCAAGCCGACGACCGGCGGGTAATCAGGGCCAGCCCCAGGTCGGACCAAGCCCAGCTTGACCAGGCTAGTGCCCAGTGAACCTGGACGCCGACCAGGTTCCGGCCTCGACTGGCGGTTCGCCCGCCTGAATCCAGCGGCACAGTACGGCAGCGGTCACCGGAGCGTTGAGGATGCCGGTGCGGAAATGGCCGGAGGTCAGCCAGGCGTTAGCCAGGCCCGGCACCATGTCGATCACTGGTCGCCGGTCGGGGTGCCGCGGCCGGAAACAGCACCACTGATGCGAGACGCCGATTCCCGACAGGCTGGGCAGCGTGGCAGCCAGGCCGTCGAGTATCGACTCGATCACGTCTGGCCGCACCGCGGGACTCTCGTCACCTAGGTCGAAGGTGCCGCCCGCCAGCAACTGCCCGTTCTCGATCTGGGTGGCTACTGGCGCCACGATGCCCGGCAGCCGGACGTCGGTTGGCTGCGTCACCAGCAGGTGACCCTTGACCCGGTCGGAGGGTATATGCAGCGGCAGCCCGTCAAGCACAGGCGGCCGGCCGGTGGCGAACACGACCGCGCCCGGGCTGATCTGCCCGGCCGAGGTTCCGACGCTGACGATCCTGTCGCCCTGAATGGTCACTGAGGTCGCGGCCACTCCGGTGGCTACCGCAGGCAGCCCGGCCGCCAGCCTCGCCACGGCCCGCAGCGGGTTGACCCTGGCCTGGCGGCGGATCAGCGCCCCTTCCATCGGGCGGGCCAGGCCGGGGATCAGCTCCGCCACCTGGCCAGAATTGAGCCACTCGACCGCGGGCGGCTGGTGCGCGGCGAACCCGCTGTCGTGCGGGGCAAGCCCGATCCAGTCCAGCTCCACCAGGCCAACTCCATCGGGCAGCGACTTCTCCAGGTCGTGCCACCGTTCGAGGCTGGCCCGCTCCAGGTCCACGAAGGGCTCGGGGTCGCTCCACTGATGCGGCTCGGGAATGAGCAGCCCGGTCGCGCCGCCGGTGGCCCCGGCGCCCAGCCTGCCGGTTTCGATCAGGAGCACGTCGCCAAGGCCCGCCTCGACGCAGGCGGCCGCCGTGCTCACACCGAGGATCCCGCCGCCGACCACCAGGATGTCGGGCCGACGGGCGGCGATGTCCGCATCCGCCCGCCCCAGGATGGCGCGCTCGGCGGCGGTGAGCTGGTCGCGCCAGTAGGGGCCGTGCACGGTCATGGGACCATCCTGGATGATCTGGCCGACGATGTCGGGCCTTAGCGGGCCGCCAGCCCATCGGTAGGTGCAGGGCAGCGACGCAATCGTAAGCGGCAGCGACGCAATCGTAAGCGAGGCCCGACGATCTCGCGACCGGCCAGTCAATCCGGGCCCCAAACGGTGACCACGGGAGCAGCGCACCGTCGGGCCGAGGTAGCCCGCGAAGACACCCCGTTCCCAAAGTCGTTACGGTGGGAAGGAACGGGCAGTTGCCGTTGCTGCAGCAGCTAAGACCCGTAGGCTGTTGTTGCGCTTGCGGTTTGCCGCACTCGCGGGAAATGCCCCGATGAGCGCCAGGGAGGTGAGGCCGTGCTGACCGATGGTTTCGGACGCACGGCCACTGATCTGCGGGTTTCGCTAACTGACCGGTGCAACCTGCGGTGCAGCTATTGCATGCCGGCCGAGGGGCTGGAATGGCTGCCCAAGCCGGAACTGCTCACCGACGCCGAGCTAGTCCGCCTGATCGGGCTGGCGGTGACCAGGCTTGGCATCACCGAGGTCAGGTTCACCGGCGGGGAGCCGCTGTTGCGGCGCGGCCTCGCCGGGATCGTCGCGCAGGTCGCGGCCCTGCGGCCGCGGCCGGAGATGTCGCTCACCACGAACGGCATAGGCCTGGACCGGTTGGCCGCGCCGCTGCAGGCGGCTGGCCTGGACCGGATAAATGTCTCACTTGACACTCTGAGCGCCGACGTCTTCGTTCAGCTCGCCCGGCGGGACCGGCTCGCGGACGTGCTAGCTGGCCTCGAGGCGGCCGCCGCTACCGGACTAGCCCCGGTGAAGGTCAACACCGTGCTCATGCGCGGCGTGAATGATCACGAGGCCGTCCCGCTGCTGCGCTACTGCCTGGCGCACGGCTATCAGCTTCGGTTCATCGAGCAGATGCCGCTAGACGCCCAGCATGGCTGGCGCCGAGCGGAAATGATCACTGCGGACGAGATCCTGGCCTCGCTGAGCGCGGAATTCACGCTGGCGCCGGACGACCCGGCAGATCGGGGGTCCGCGCCCGCTGAGGAGTTTTTGGTCGACGGCGGACCCGCGAAGGTCGGCATCATCGGCTCGGTCACCAGGCCGTTCTGCGGCGCATGCGACCGGATCCGACTGACGGCGGACGGCCAGCTGCGCAACTGCCTCTTCGCCAGGGACGAGAACGACCTGCGCACGCCGCTGCGGGCAGGCGCGACCGACGACGAGCTCGCGGCGCGCTGGCTGGATTGCGTTAAGGCCAAGCTGCCAGGGCACGGCATCAACGATCCCGGCTTCCTGCAACCAACGCGGCCGATGTCCGCCATCGGGGGCTGATGACCTAGCGATGGTGACGGGCGGCCAGGTCCCTGACTTCGATACCGTCATCCTGGCGGGCGGAATGGCCGCCAGGATGGATGGCGCGGACAAGCCCGGTCTGGATGTGGGCGGTGATCCGATGCTGGTCCTGGTGGCGCGGGCCGCGGCCGCGGCGGGCACCGCCAAGCTGATCGTGGTCGGCCCGGAGCGCGGCGGCGCGGTCGGGCGGGGGCTGGCCGAGGTGGCATCGAGCCTGCGCCGCGGGCTGGTTACCGTCAGGGAGGCACCTTCGGGCGCCGGGCCGGTGCCCGCCCTGCGCTGCGGGCTGGCCATGGTCGGCGCGCCCTGGCTTGCCCTGCTCGCGGCGGACCTGCCGTTCCTCACCGGCCACTGGGTAACCGCCCTGCTGGACCTCGCGGTTGGCAGCGGCCAGCCGGGTGCGATGCTTGCTGACGACGGCGGTCGGCCACAGTGGCTGGCGGGCTGCTGGCAGACCAGTTGGCTGCGCAGCGCTGCGGCCGGGTATTCGGGGGACTCGCTGCGCGGGTTGCTCCGTCCACTAGGGGCCGTGCTTCTGTCGGCGGCTGCGGATGCGCAGCCGCCGTGGCAGGACTGTGACAGTCCGGCTGAGCTGACTCGAGTTCGCGATGCCGCGGCCAGGAACACAAGTGCCGCGGCCAGGAACACAACCACCCGGAACGGGGAGTCATGACGACATTGCACAGCTGGACCGAGGCAGCCTGCGCCGAGCTGGGCGTACGCACCGACGATGCGGCGGTCAGGACCGTCCTCGACCTCGCTCGCGAGGCAGCGCACCAGGTGGAACGGCCCGCCGCGCCGGTGACCGCGTTCCTGCTCGGTCTGGCCGTGGGCGGCGGCCAGCCGCTGGCGACCGCCGCGGACCGGCTGCGTGCGCTCGCGGTCGGCTGGCCATCGCCCACGCCATCGCCATCGCCATCGCCGGCGTCGGCGCCGGCGCCAGCGCCTGCGCCGGGCGACGGGGCGCGGTAGCCGCTCCGGCAACAGGAAGTAGCCGCTCCGGCAACAGGAAACTGCGATCCTGGGCTTGCCTTGTGCGCGGTAACGATATATCTTTGACCTATCGAGTTGCTCTGACGATAGTCCGGAACGTGCCGGACCAGGGATGCGGAGCACCAAAGCCAAAGGAAGTAAGAAGCAATGCGATACGAAGAATCACGCAGGCGGCACGGCGGCCGTGGCCGCTGGGAGCCAGCAAACGACATCGAGAACCGGCGGTGGCACGACCACCATGAGCACCACCACGAGGACGACGAGGAGCGCGGTCCGCGCGGCCGGGGTCGCGGCCGGAGCCGCCATTTCGGGCCGGTCGGCTTCGCGGGCGGGCCGTTCCCGCCGGGTCCGCCGTTCCCAGGCGGGCCGGGCATGCACGGCTTCGGCCCGTGGATGCGCGAAGGCCGCGGCGGGCGTGGCGGCCGCGGCGGGCGCGCCAGGCGCGGCGATGTGCGGGCGGCAGCGCTCGCGCTGATCGCCGAGAAGCCGATGAACGGCTACCAGATCATCCAGGAGATCGGCGAGCGCAGCGACGGAGTCTGGCGGCCAAGCCCCGGCTCCATCTACCCTGCGCTGCAGCAGCTCGAGGACGAGGGCCTGATCCGGGCCGAGGCGTCCGACGGCGGCCGTCGCGCCTACCAGCTCACCGACGAGGGACGCGCGTACGCGGACTCGCACGCCGACGAGCTGCGCGCCCCGTGGGACGACCTGGCCAGCGGGCCTGGCGGCCCGGCGGTGGAGATGCGCAGCCTCATGGGCCAGGTCGCGATGGCGGCTTTCCAGGTGATAAGCGCTGGTACAGACGCGCAGGTCGGCGAGGCCCGCAAGGTGCTGATCGAAGCACGCAAGGCGCTGTACCGGATCCTCGCCTCCGACGAGGATGAAACCAGCGCGGCCGGCAGCGACGAGACCAGCGGTGCCGCAGAGTAGTGCGGCACCGCTGACCGCAGCGATGTCCGTTTAGGCTCGTGGATAGCCGATCCAGGGAGGCAGCGAAGGTGGCAGCGCAGACCAGTGCTAAGCAGAGCGCCGGGCCGCGTAGTGACAGCTCCTCGTCCGAGGCCGTGATCTCGGTCCGTGGACTTGTGAAGCGCTATGGCGAGGTCGAGGCGGTCCGCGGCATTGACTTCGAGGTGGCCAGGGGCGAGACCTTTGGCTTCCTCGGGCCGAACGGCGCGGGCAAGACGACCACTATCAAGATCCTCTGCACGCTGGCTGGCGCTACGGCTGGCAGCGCCATGGTTGCCGGATACAACGCGGCTACCAGCCGGGACGCGGTCCGCCGCAATATCGGCCTGGTGTTCCAGGACACCACGCTGGACACCTACCTGACGGCGGAGCAGAACCTCAGGTTCCACGCCGAGCTGTACGGAGTGCCGAAGGCGGCGGTCATGCCGCGAATGCGGCAGGTCATGGACATGGTCGGGCTGTGGGACCGCAAGGATAGCCTGGTCAGCACATTCTCGGGGGGCATGCAGCGGCGGCTGGAAATAGCCAGGGGCCTGCTGCATGCTCCGCACGTGCTGTTCCTGGACGAGCCGACTGTCGGGCTCGACCCGCAGACGCGGTCGTCGATCTGGACCTACATCAACGACCTGAAGCGGCGCGAGGACATCACGATCTTCCTGACCACGCACTACATGGACGAGGCGGAGCACTGCGACCGGATCGCGATCATCGATCATGGCAAGATCGTCGCGATCGACACGCCGGAGGCGCTCAAGGCCAGCATTGGCAAGGACCGGGTGCAGATCCAAACCGCGGATGATCCAGCGGCGATCAAGGCACTCGCGGTCGCCTTCGGGATCGAGGCCGCCATGCACGACGGCGCGGTCACGTTCTCAGTCACCTCTGGCGAGCAGTTCGTGCCGCGGCTGTTCAGCGAGTTCAGCATCCCGATCAGGTCGGTCAGCGTATCCAGGCCATCGCTCGACGACGTGTTCATGTCCTACACGGGAACGACGATCCGGGATGCCGAGGGCGGCGCCGGCAACGAGTTCATGCGCAACATGCAGAAGCTGCGCTCAGGCGGAAGGCGGTAACGATGGCTACCCAGACAAGCGAGCCGGTGGCGGTCGCCGAGGGTGGTGCCGTAGTCGACCGGATCAGGGTCTCAGTGCCCGATCGTGGCCTGCGCCACGACCTGCGCGCGGTCAGCATCGTCTGGCGCCGCGAGCTGATCAGGTTCCGCACTGACCGGCTCCGGGCCATCACGGCGCTGGTGCAGCCGTTCCTGTTCCTGTTCATCCTCGGCACCGGACTGTCGACCCTGGCGGGCGGCAGCTTGCCGCACTCCAGCAGCTTCGACTTCAAGACCTTCATCTATCCCGGCGTGCTGGCCATGTCGGTGCTGTTCACGGCGATCTTCTCGGCGGGGTCCATCGTCTGGGACCGTGAGTTCGGCTTCCTGCGGGAGATCCTGGTCGCGCCGGTCAGCAGGGGCGCGATCGTCGTCGGCAAGTGCCTGGGCGGCGCCACCATCGCCACCTTCCAGGGCGTGATCTTCCTGGCCCTGGCCTGGTTCGCGCACGTGCCCTACAACCCGGTGCTGATCCTCGGCTTGATCGGCATGCTGCTGCTGCTCTCGTTCACGCTGACCGCTTTCGGGGTGATGATGGCGGCCAGGATCAAGCAGTTCCAGGCGTTCATGGCCCTGACCCAGATGCTCGTTTTCCCGCTGTTCTTCCTCTCGGGCGCGCTGTACCCGCTGAACGGCCTGCCGGCCTGGCTGACCGTGCTGACCAGACTCGACCCGCTGACCTATGTCGTCGGCCCGATGCGGCACCTGGTCTTCAGCCATCTGAACGTCTCGCCGTACGTCGCCTCCTTCATCAGCACGCACCTTGCGCCCAGCATCACCTGGGGCGGCTGGATCGTGCCGCTGTGGTTCTCGCTCGGCATTGTCGCGGTGATGGGGCTGGTGATGATGTCCATAGCCATCGCCGAGTTCAGCAAGACCGAGTAACCGGGCGAGCTGACCGGCGCGGCAAAGGCCGCCGGGGGGCGGGGCCGACTTGACACCGGCCCCGCCCCCGCAGTCACTCCAGGCCTTGACTAGTCACAGAACCGCTCACTTCGGGAGTGCGGGCCCGGCCAGCCAAGTGGTCCGTCTTGGGGCGGCGCCAGCCAATTGGGGGGCTCCGGGAGGTGTCCCCCCGGGAAAATACTGCGAGCCCCTGGCGAGCCGAAACTTCGGCGAGCATAGAGCGACGCCGGGTGGCTACGGGGGCAAACCACCCGGCGTCGCATTCATCGGCGCTCCGACGGGGGCCCGGAACGCCGGCAATTGATGCTCCAGCGGGGGACCAGAGCACCGCTAAGCATGTTACACCGAACCTCCCCCTAGTGCGTCAAGACCGGATTACGAGGATGTCTCATCATCCCGGCCGACTGGTCCCACCAGTTTGGCCGACAATGCCGCTTGAGATGTATGACTCGGGCTGCCGTTATGCCCAGGCGCGCCGATGGCGCCCGAAAAGCTAGCTAATAGAGGCTAATGTCCGGCCGGGGAGGCCGGCGGCGCAGCCGGGCCCCCGCTGCGGGGGCCGGTCGGATTGTCGGCCGGAGGCAGCGGGCCAGGGGGCTCATAGCGCGCGGGCAGGTTCGGCTCGTACTGGCGGAAGCCACGGCCGGTACCCGGCTCCCGCCCGCTATTGGCGAAGATGACCGCGAAGTACGGGATTACCAGCGCGCCAACGACCGGGATGGCCGTTAGCCAGCCCGCGTGGTTGACGAAAAGCAGCAGGGCCGTCACGAAGCAAACGGTCCTGATGCCCATCATGATCAGGTACCGGCGCTCGCGGTAGGCGATGTCCGCGGTCCGCCCTGGCCGCGCCTCGGTGACCAGGTGGGCCTGGTCACGGCGGGAATGCTGGACGCTTCGCACACCTCCACGTTATGCCGCCTGCTGACCTGCCGCCAGCGCAGCCCGGTTGAGAGCCACGGGAGGCCTTGAGCGCAAAGCGGCGGGCTGCCCCCGTGCCGCATGCGTTCGCACGGCTGGCGAGTGGTAAAGGTGGCATACCGGCGAGACGGCCGGCGCACCAGGAAGGCAGGGCAACAAATGACCGATCGCACCTACCGGGTCACCGAGATCGTCGGTACGTCGCCCGATGGCATCGAGCCGGCCATCACGGGCGCGCTGCGCCGGGCGGCCCAGACGCTGCGGCACCTCGACTGGTTCGAGGTGACTCAGATCCGCGGCCAGATCGTCGACGGCGAGGTCGCCCACTACCAGGTAGGCCTGAAGGTCGGGTTCCGGCTCGAGGACGCCTGAGTCAGCCAGCCAGGCCGGTTCAGCTCGCCTGGCTGACCGACGACATGTTGAAGCCGTCTACCCGGATCGGCGGCATCGCGGTCCTGGTGAAGTAGTCGTTCCACTCCCGCGGCAGGGTGGCGGCCGTGGCGCCTGCCTCGGTAATGCGGCCGAGCATGCCGACCGGGCTTTCGTTGAACCTGAAGTTGTTCACCGCCCCGGTGACCTCACCGTTCTCCACCAGGTACACGCCGTCCCTGGTCAGCCCGGTGAGCAGCAGGGTCTGCGGGTCGACCTCGCGGATGTACCACAGGCAGGTAAGCAGCAGGCCGCGGCTGGTGTTACTGATCATCTCCGGCAGCGTGCCCGCCGAGCCCGCCGCCTCCATGATCAGGTTGTCGATAGCCGGGGTATAGGCCTGGCCCGCCAGCGCGGCTGAGTACCGGGTCTGCCTGAGCGCTCCGAGCCGCCCGGCGGAGATCCAGTCGGTTCGGCCGGCTGGCTGCCCGTTGTCGAAGACTGACGAGTCGCGGCCTGAGGCGTGCGCGATCACGAACGGGGAGCACTGCAGGCCTGGCTCGTGCGGATCGCTGCGCAGGGACAATGGCATGCCGCAGAGCTTGTCGCCGATCCTGGTCCCGCCACCGGGCTCGCTGAACACGGTCCGGCCGTCTAGCGCGTCCTTGGCGCCTGCCGACCAGTACAGGTAGATCATCAGGTCGGCAAGCGCGCCCGGCGGCAGCAGGGTCTCGTACCGGCCGGCCGGCAGCTCGACCGAGCGGGCCGCCCAGCGCAGGCGCTGGGCTAGCTCGGCCTCCAGCGCGGCGACATCGACATCGCGGAAATCGCGCGTGCTCACCCCGGCCCAGGCGGAGCTGGCAGGGTCGGCCGTCTTGGCGTTCAGCTCAAGCCGGCCAGTGGGCTGGTCGTGCCGCAGCCGCAGGCCCGAGGAGGTGCCGAGGAAGGTCGAGGTCATTAGATGCTCGGCGAAGCCGTAGAGCTTCCGGCCGCCGCCTGCGGCAGTGGCGAACGCATTCCCGAGCTCGCCTGCGAAGGCGCCGAAGACCTCGATCTGTGTCGCGGCCGGCGGGTCGTCCCAGGCCGCGCCGGCGACGGGCGGCGCCGGCGTCGTCGTCGCAAGCGGCTGCGCGTCCTTCGCGGGCGACGCTTCCGCGGCGGCATGCTCAGCCGCTGCCACGATGCCGGCGATCTGGTCATCCCGGACTCCTGCCCGCGAGACCACGCCGACTCGTGCCTCGTCCCCGCTGCGCGTGATCGCGATCACGGTCAGCTGCCGGGACCGGGATACGCCGTTGGTGGTGAGCGTGTTGCCCGCCCAGCGCAGGTTCGCCGCCGAGCTCTCGTCCGCGATCACGATGCAGTCATCGCAGCGCGCGGCCGCGAGCCCACGCTCCACGGCATTCTGGACAGATTGCGCCAACGCCGCTGACCGCCCGCTCATGAGCCCGCCTCTTCCACCGTGTTGAGGATCCTGATGCCGCGCATGACCACAGCAGGGCAGCCATGGCTGACCGGCGCGGCCTGGCCAGGCTGGCCCTTGCCGCAGTTGAACGCACCGCCGAGCACGTAGGTCTGCGGGCCGCCGACGGCCTCCATCGAGTTCCAGAAGTCCGTCGTCGTGGCCTGGTAAGCGACGTCGCGCAGCTGCCCGGAGAGCTGGCCGTTCCGAATCCGGAAGAATCGCTGCCCGGTGAACTGAAAGTTGTACCGCTGCATGTCGATCGACCAGCTCTTGTCGCCGACGATGTAGATGCCGTCGGTTACCCCGGCGATCAGCTCAGCGGTGGAGGGGCCGTCCGGGGCAGGCTGCAGCGACACGTTGGCCATCCGCTGGATCGGCATGTGGCCGGGGGAGTCGGCGAACGCGCAGCCGTTGGACCGGCCGAGGTCCTGCAGCCTGGCCATCCGCCGGTCCAGCTGATAGCCGGTAAGCACGCCGTCGCGGATGAGGTCGAAGGACTGGCCGGCCACGCCCTCGTCGTCGTAGCCGATGGTGGCCAGGCCGTGCTCCGCGGTGCGGTCGCCCGTGACATTCATCACCGGCGAGCCGTACTGGAGGATGCCGAGCTGGTCGATCGTGGCGAACGAGGTCCCAGCGTATGCGGCCTCGTAGCCGAGAGCGCGGTCCAGCTCGGTGGCGTGGCCGATCGACTCGTGGATGGTCAGGAACAGGTTGGAAGGATCGATGACCAGGTCGTACCGGCCGGGCTTGACCGAGGGTGCGGCCAGCTTGGCCGCGAGCAGCTCGGGCAGCTCGTCGAGTTCCGCGGCGAAATCCCAGCCGGCCGGTGTCAGGTACTCGTAGCCGCGCCCGGCCGGCGGGGCAAGGGTCCGCATCGTCTCGAACCGGCCCCCTGGCTCGACGGCGACCGCGGTGACCTCCGGGTGCACCCGAACCCGCTGCTGCAATGCGGTGGTCGCGCCGTCGCAGTAGAACTTGCACTCCCTGACCTGGTACAAGGAAGCGTCCACATGGCTGATCCTGGTATCAGCGAGCAGGCCGGAACTCCAGCCCGTCAGGAGGCCGACCTTCTCCCCGACGCTCACCTCGAAGGGATCTACCTCGTACCCGGACACCCAGGTCACGTCGCCGTAGCCGGGCTCGCCGGCCAGCTCTATCCGCTCGGTACTGATCGCGGCCGCGACCCTGGCTACATCTACTGCCTCGGTCGCCGCGCGAACAGCTGCCTGCGCGGTCATGTCCACCGCCGACGCGAATCCCCAGGTCCCTTCGACCACCACCCGGACGGCCAGGCCCAGGTCATCGGAGTCGAACAAGGTTTCAAGCCGGGCGTCGGACAGCCCGATCTGCTGGCCCCTGATGCGCTCGGCGCGGAAGTCAGCGTGCTCGGCACCGAGCTCGGCGGCGCGGCCGAGCGCGGCGTCGGCGAGCTGCTGCAGCGGGTAGGCGGTGAACTCCGGATCTATCCGGCCCGGATCTGTCGCTGTCTGTTTACTAGCCACGACCAGCGAACCTACCCAGTACCCGGCCGCGACGCACGCAGCGGGCGCGATGGACGGGGCTGATACGCTCGCCCGCGTTCGGATTAGCTGGCGGAGGTATTCACGCGATGGCACGTTCGGTCATGGTCACGGGGGGCAATCGCGGCATCGGCCTGGCGATCGCCCGGCGGCTGGCGGCCGACGGGGACAACGTCACGGTGACATCCAGGTCTGGTGAGCGGATCGCGGGCCTGACCGTGGCCGGATGCGACGTGCGGGACGCCGCGCAGGTAGACGGGGCGTTCGCGGTGGCCGAGGCTGCGCACGGGCCGGTCGAGGTGCTGGTGGCAAACGCCGGCATCACCAGGGATCAGCTGCTCGCGCTGATGAGCGAGGACGACTTCGCCGACGTGCTCAACACGAACCTGACCGGCGCGTACCGGGTGGCGAAACGGGCGGTTCGGCCGATGATCAGGATGCGCCGGGGCCGGATCATCCTGATTTCCTCGGTGGTCGGCCTGCTCGGCTCCGGCGGTCAGGCCAACTACGCCGCGTCCAAGGCGGGCCTGATCGGGCTCGCCCGATCGCTGGCGCGGGAGCTTGGCACCAGGAACATCACGGTGAACGTGGTGGCTCCCGGCTTCGTCGACACCGACATGACTGCGGCGCTGCCTGAGGACAGGAAGAAGGCGATCCTCGCCGGGGTGCCGCTCGGGCGACTCGCCTCGGCGCAGGAGGTGGCCGGCGCGGTGGCCTTCCTGGCCGGCCCGGACGCTGGCTACATCACCGGTGCCGTGCTGCCGGTCGATGGCGGCCTGGGCATGGGCCACTAGCAAACCTTCTTACCGACGGAACGGGTCTTCGCCATGGGAATCCTGGCCGGCAAGCGCATCCTGGTTACGGGGGTGCTGACGGACTCCTCTATTGCCTTTCACGTCGCCAGGCTCGCGCAGCAGGAGGGCGCGACCGTAGTCGTCACCGGATTCGGGCGACTCAGCCTCGTCGAGCGGATCGCCAGGCGGCTACCGCAGCCGCCGCCGGTACTGGAGCTTGACGTCACCGACGAGGCCCAGCTTGACTCGCTGGCAGACCGGGTCGCGCAGCACGTGGACGGGCTGGACGGGGTAGTGCACGGGATAGCGTTCGCGCCCGCTTCCGCCCTGGGCGGCGGTTTCCTCGACACGCCGTGGCCAGACGCGGCCACGGCGCTGCGAGTGTCGGCGTACTCGCTCAAGTCGCTGGCCGTGGCGGCGCTGCCGCTGATGGGCAGCGGCGGCGCCATCGTCGGCATGGACTTCGACGCCAGCGTGGCCTGGCCGGCCTACGACTGGATGGGCGTGGCCAAGGCAGCGCTGGAGTCGACAGCCAGGTACCTGGCTCGTGACCTTGGCCCTCGGGGGATCCGGGTCAACCTGATGTCGGCCGGGCCGGTCAAGACGATGGCCGCCCGCAGCATTCCCGGCTTCGAGGCGTTCGAGAGCGTATGGACTGAGCGGGCCCCGCTGGGCTGGGACCTGGCCGATCCCGAGCCCGCTGCCCGCGGCTGCGTCGCGTTGCTTTCCGACTGGTTCCCGGCTACCACCGGGGAAATCGTCCACGTCGACGGCGGCGTGCACGCGATCGGCTGCGCCGGCGGGTAGCGCGGCGGGTGCTGCTGGCATGTACCGGGCCAGATGCGGCGCGTTAGCATGGCCCGCCAGATCGCGCTGCGCTGCCCCCCGGATCGCGGCTCGCGAGCGCCGCCGGATCGCTGCGCGGGACCAGTAGGTTCGTCGACTACACTCTCCTACCTGCAGAAACGCCGTGAACACGGCGATAAGCCGATAGGCAGCCTTTGTCGTCACTGTGAGGTAGCATCGATACCAACATGTGACGTTTTCGGCCCGATTCTGCTATCAGGCCGCCCTTAAGCTTGGGCAACCTTCCGCCAGGGTGACGAGCAGTACGCAGCTGCTGGCGGTCGGTGACAGTACATAGCGGCGGGCAAGGAGCCCGGCCGCTGGGAAGTGCAGGCGGAACGGCGCGGGTCCACCGGCGTTGCCAAACCGCCATGAGAGCAAGGGGAATCGATGAAAATCGCCCGTCCGGCTTATCAGCTAGCTGCGCTAGCTGTGGTCGGGGCTACGGCTCTTGCCGCCTGCGGCAAGAGCACGAGTACCACGACTACCATTAGCGGTTCCGGGGCGTTCGGCAGCATCCCGGCCCAAACAGGCGCGCCAGGCACCGCCGGCACGATCACTGTGGCCGAGCCGCCAGGCGCCACGCCCACCTGGATCTTCCCCGTGACACCGGGTGCGAACGGCTCGGTGTACACCGCGTACTCGTTCCAGGCGGAGATGTGGCGTCCGCTGAACTGGTTCCCCAACGGCGACGAGGTCAAGGAAAACACGCCGCTGAGCCTGGCCAGTGACCCGGTCGTCAGCAACAACGACAAGACCTACACGATCACGATGAAGAACTGGAAGTGGTCGAACGGGCAGCCCATCACCTCGCAGGACGCCGAGTTCTACGTGGACATGCTGAAGGCAGCGGTCAAGGTGAGCCCGGCTGACTACAGCAACTACACCCCCGGCGTCGGCATCCCGGACCAGGTCGTCAGCATGTCGACCCCGAACGCGACGACGCTGGTCATCAACCTGAACGCGACCGTCAACCCGACGTGGTTCTTTGACAACGACATCGCCGGCATCGTGCCGCTGCCGGCCGCCGAGTGGGCGAAGGCGTCGGCGAACGGCCCGACCCTGAACTTCACCAACATGGCGAACGCCGTGAAGATCTATAACTTCCTGGCCGCGCAGTCCAAGTCGGTGACTACCTACGCCACCAACCCGCTGTGGCAGGTCGTCGACGGTCCGTACCGCCTGACCTCCTTCAACAACACCACCGGCGCGTTCACCATGGCGCCGAACACCGCCTACAGCGGCCCGCACGCGGCGCATGTCTCGACCCTGTCCGCGGTGCCGTTCACGTCGGACACGTCGGAGTTCAACGCCGTCAAGGCCGGCTCGATTGACAGCGGCTACGTGCCGTTCACCGACCTGCCCCAGGTCAATTCGATCAAGAGCACCTACAACGTCTACGGTTACCCGGACTTCGGGTTCGAGTACGTGGCCTACAACTTCAAGGACACGACCGGCGACTTCAACAACATCATCAGTCAGCTCTACTTCCGGCAGGCGTTCGCGCACCTGGAGGACGAGAACGGCTACATCAAGGCGTACTTCCACGGCGCTGGCAGTCCGGGCTACGGCCCGGTGCCGACGCTTCCGGCGTCGCCGTACACCCCGGCTAACGCCAAGACCGACCCGTACCCGTTCAGCGTCTCGACTGCCGTGTCGATCCTCAAGGCGCACGGCTGGACCGTCACGGCTGGCGGCACCGACACCTGCTCCGCGAGCGCTGGCTGTGGCACCGGCATTCCGACCGGCACCAAGCTGGCATTCAACCTGATCTACAACACCAGCCCGGCCATCATCGGCCAGCAGATCACCGACCTGGTGAACCAGGCCAGCAAGGCTGGCATCAACATCACGCTGAAGGCCGACAACTTCAACCACATGATCGCCACCTACAACAACCCGTCCAACCCCAAGGCCGAGAACCAGTGGGCGATGGAGGACTTCGGCGGGTTCAGTATCTCGACCGACCCGACGACGAATGGCATCTTCAACACCACCGGCGTGTACAACATCGGTTCATACTCCAGCCCGGCGGCCGACGCGCTGATCAAGGCATCGACCACGGGTACCAACGCCGACGCTGTGAAGAATGAGGCGTCCTACCTCACCGAGCAGCAGCCGTCGCTGTTCCAGCCCAACGTCGACCTGATCGTGGTCTGGAAGAAGACCATCTCCGGCCCGCCGGCGTCCTTCGCGACGCTGACGCAGTACCAGCTCAACCCAGAGTTCTGGTACTTCACCAAGTAACTAGCCCGTAGCCGGGGGATCGGCCGAGCCGATCCCCCCGGCCCGGAACGCTGGACGCTCCTGTTCTCCCGTGATACACGGGAGAACAGGAGCGCCAGCGTAGTCACGCCCGCGCCGATGCGGGGAAAAAGGAGGCTGGACGATGATCTCCTACCTGACACGCAGGGTAGTCACGTCTCTCATTGTGGTCATCGGGGTTTCGATCCTTATCTTCCTGATGCTGCACGTGATCTACCCGTCTCCGGCGATCGACGTCCTCGGGGTCAAGGCGAACCCGGTCTCCATTGCCGCATGGAACAAGGCGAACGGCTTCGATCGGCCGTGGTTCGCGCAGTACCTCAGCTACATGAATAGGCTCGTGCACGGCAACCTTGGCTACTCCTACAAGGTCAACCAGAGCGTGACCTCGCTGTTCCAGGAGCGCTGGATGCGCAGCCTGTACCTGTCAGGCACGTCGCTGATACTGGCGGTGCTGATCGCGTTTCCGCTCGGGATCTTCCAGGCGGTCAAGCGCAACACCGTTGGTGACAACATGGTGACGTCGCTGGCGTTCACCGCGTACGCGATGCCGTCGTTCTTTCTCGGACTGCTGCTTATCCAGGTCTTCGCGCTGTCGTTCCCGATTTTCAGCTACGAGGGCAGCCAGTACACCTCGATCTGGCAGATCATGGGCGACTGGCACGCGATGACGCTACCGATCGCGACGCTTACGCTGGTCACGGTGGCCAGTTACTCCCGGTATATGCGTTCTACGTCTATTGATACACTTGCCCAGGATTACATCAAGGCGGCGCGGGCCAAAGGCCTGCCGGAGCGGCTCGTGCTCTGGCGGCACCTGGTGCGCAACGCCAGCCTTCCAATGGTGACGCTGATCGGGCTGTCCATTCCGATTCTGCTCGCCGGAAACCTGATCACCGAGCAGGTTTTCAATTACCCGGGCTTGGGCCTGCTGTTCTTCGACAGCCTGGGCAACGTGGACTACAACGTGTTGATGGCCTACACGCTGCTCGGCGCGCTGCTAACAGTCGTCGGCAACCTGGTCGCCGACATCGCGCTGACCGTAGCCGATCCGCGCATCAGGCTGGCCTGAGGCCGGGAACGGGAGACCAAGATGGCATACAACGTGCCCCAGCCCCCGCTGGGCCAGTCTTCGGGCCAGACACTCCTCGAGCACACCCGCGCCCCCGAGGGCGGCGAGATCGGCCCGGTCCGCAGTGGCTGGCGGCTGGCGCTGCGCGAGTTCGCCCAGAACAAGCTGGCGGTTGCCGGCCTGGCGATCCTGGTGTTCTTCGTGCTGTTCTGCTTCGTCGGGCCGTTGGTGTATCACGGCGACATCATCAACACCAACCTGAACGCCACCGACCTCGGGCCCGGCGCCGGGCATCCGCTGGGCACCACCGACGAGGGCTTCGACGAGCTCGCGCTGCTGATGAAGGGCGGTCAGGCCGCGCTGGAGGTCGGCTTCTTCGCCGCGTTCATCGGGATCGGGCTCGGCGCGATCTGGGGCGCCGTGGCGGGCCTGGCCGGCGGGCTGCTTGACTCGACGATGATGCGCATCGTGGACGTGTTCCTGTCCATTCCCGGCCTGTTCATCATCCTGATCGTCGCGGTCAGGTACGGTGCCACCGTCTTGAGCCTCAGCCTGATCATCGGTGGCTTTACCTGGCTGGTACCCGCCCGGCTGGTCCGAGGTGAGGTGCTGACGTTGCGGACAAGAGACTTCGTGTCAGCGGCCAGGACAGCGGGAGCCGGTCGCTGGCGACTTATCAACAGGCATCTCCTGCCTAACGCGTTCGGCGTGATCATTGTCAACGTCACGTTCAACGTGGCGGACTCGATCCTTACCGTCGCGGCGCTCGGTTACCTGGGCTTCGGGCTGCACTACCCGAACCAGGACTGGGGCGACATGCTGTCGACCGGCATCACGTACATGCAGGACGGCTACTGGTGGCTGGTGTACCCGGTCGGAATCTGCATCATCCTCGTCGTCATGGCCTGCAACCTGATCGGCGACGCGCTGCGCGACTCGCTGGATGTCAGGCTCCGGCGCCGCTAGCGCCTGCCGGTCCAGCCAGCTTTCCACCCGATGAATGAGGAGTACCCGCACATGGCCCCGGTCCTGGAGATCGACAACCTCTCGACCCACATTCAGCTGACCAAGTCGGTCGTGCAGGCCGTGGGTAATGTCAGCATGCATATCGAGGCGGGCGAGACGCTCGGCCTGGTGGGCGAGTCCGGCTGCGGTAAGTCGATGACCGGGCTGTCCATCATGGGCCTGCTGCCGCCGGGCGGCAGGAACGTCGGCGGCTCGATCAAGCTGGCTGGCCAGGAGCTGGTCGGGCTGCCGGAGGCCGACCTGCGGAGGCTGCGCGGCAACGAGGTCGCGATGATCTTCCAGGACCCGCTCACCTCGCTGGACCCGACAAAGACCATCGGGTACCAGGTGGGCGAGCCGTTCCGGCTGCATCGCGGCGGCACCAAGGCCGCGGCCATGGACCGGGCCGCCGAGGTGCTCGGCCTGGTCGGGCTGCCCCGGCCGAAGGAGCGGCTGAGCGACTACCCGCACCAGCTGTCTGGCGGCCTGCGCCAGCGCGTCATGATCGCGATGGCGCTGACGTGCGAGCCCAAGCTGCTCATCGCGGACGAGCCGACGACGGCGCTGGACGTGACCATCCAGGCCCAGATCCTGAACCTGCTCGACGACCTGAAGTCGCGGCTGGGAATGGCGATGCTGCTGATCACCCACGACATGGGCGTCATCGCGGGGCACGCCGACCGGGTGAATGTCATGTACGCGGGCCGGCTGGTGGAGACCACGGAAACCGGCAACCTCTTCAAGCACATGCACCACCCCTACACCCAGGCACTGCTCGCCTCGATTCCGCGGCTGAACCAGGATCACGCGGCGCGGCTGCTGAACATTCCCGGCCTGCCGCCGGACCTGTCCCACCCGCCAGCCGGCTGCCGGTTCGCGCCGCGCTGCAGCCGCGCCACCGACAAGTGCGCGACGGAAGAGCCGCCGCTGGTCGGGCCCACCGAGGATCACCTCTACTCATGCTGGCACCCGGTGGACGGACCGCTGGAGCTGAAGGCCGCGAACGGCGCCGGGAGTTCGGCCGCTGCCAGCCCGGCGAGCGCGCCGCTGCTTGTCACCGAGCGGCCGACCGGTGTGCCGGACGGTAACGGTCACGACGCCGGCGGGCCGCTGCTTGAGGTCGTCGACCTGGTGAAGGAGTTCCCTGTCACCTCGGGCGCGATCCTGCAGCGTAAGGTCGGCGCGGTGCACGCCGTGTCCGGTGTCTCGTTCGCGGTTAACCAGGGCGAGACGTTCGGCCTGGTGGGGGAGTCCGGCTGTGGTAAGACGACCATCGGCAAGGTCGTCGTCGGGCTGGAGCGGCCCAACTCCGGCCGGGTGACATTGCGCGGCAAGAACTTCTCCGAGCTGCGCGGCGACGAACTGCGACAGCACCGCCGTGACCTGCAGCTGATGTTCCAGGACCCGTATTCCTCGCTGGACCCGCGGATGCGGGTGGGCGCGATCATCCGCGAGCCGCTGGACATTCAGAACGTCGGTAACCGCTCCGAGCAGATGAGGCGCGTCAACGACCTGCTGGACGAGGTCGGGCTGCCACGGCACTCGGTGGAGCGGTACCCGCACGAGTTCTCCGGCGGTCAGCGCCAGCGCATCGGACTCGCCAGGGCGCTGACCCTGAACCCGCGGGTGATCGTGGCCGACGAGCCGGTGAGCGCGCTGGATGTGTCGATCCGGGCCCAGGTGCTGAACCTAATGAAGAGGCTGCAGGCCGACCACGGGCTTACCTACATCGTGATCTCGCACGACTTGGCCGTGGTGAAGTACATGGCCAACAGGATCGGCGTCATGTACCTCGGCAAGATGGTCGAGCTGGGCTCCGGCGATGACATCTACCAGCGCGCCGCGCACCCGTACACGGCCGGCCTGATCGCGACGATCCCGGTGCCGGATCCAGAGGTGGCCAAGCTGGCCGGGCGCAAGACCATCGAGGGTGAGCTGCCCAGCCCGGTGAACCCGCCGTCCGGCTGCCGGTTCCGCACCCGCTGCCCGTTCAAGCAGGACATCTGCGCCGAGGAGGAGCCGCAGCTTCGGTCGTTCGGACCTGGCCACGTGGCGGCCTGCCATTTCCCGCTGCAGGGCTACGCGGCTCCGGCGGAGACGGCGAGCGCGAGCGCCGGGATGGGCCAAGTCTAGCGGGGAGGCGCGCACGGGGATGGCTAGCTACCTTGGGCGCAGACTCATAACGTCACTCCTGGTAGTCGTAGGCATCTCGATCGTTATCTTCGGCCTGCTGCACCTGATCTACCCCTCACCCGCTATCGACGTGCTCGGCGTGCATACGAACCCGGCGTCGATCGCGGCGTGGAACAAGGCGAACGGGTTCGACCGGCCGTGGTTCGAGCAGTACCTGCACTACGTCAACGACCTGCTGCACGGGAACCTGGGTTATTCCTACAAGGTCAACCAGAGTGTGGACGAGTTGTTCGCGCAACGGTGGATGCGCAGTGCGTGGCTGTCGGGGGTGCCGCTGGTGCTGGCGGTGCTGCTGGCCATCCCGGTCGGGATCTATCAGGCGGTCCGGCGCAACAGCGTCGGTGACATGGTGCTGACGTCGGTGACGTTCACCGCCTATGCGATGCCGGATTTCTTCCTGTACCTGATCGTGATCCAGGTCTTCGCGCTGTCGTTCCCGATCTTCAGCTACGAGGCCAGCCAGTCCACCTCGATCTGGCAGATCATGGGTGACTGGCATGCGATGACGCTGCCGATCTTGTCGCTAGTGCTGCTGTACGTGTCGGGCTACGCCCGTTACATGCGGTCGTCGTCGATCGACACGCTGGCCCAGGACTACATCAAGGCCGCGCGGGCGAAGGGGCTGCCGGAGCGGCTGGTGCTGTGGCGGCACCTGGTCCGCAACGCGTTCCTGCCGATGGTGACGCTGATCGGGCTGTCCATCCCGGCGCTGCTGGCCGGCAACATCATCGCCGAGCAGGTCTGGAACTACCCGGGACTTGGCCTGCTGTTCTACGACAGCCTCGGCAACGCCGACTACAACGTGCTGATGGCCTACACGCTAATCGGCGCGGTGCTGACGGTGCTCGGCAACCTGCTGGCAGATGTCGCGCTGACGGTCTCCGATCCGCGCATCCGGCTGGCCTGACGCAAGCGGGCCAGCGCGCTAGCCCCGCTTCCTGGGGAGCAAGCTGATGACTGCTTATCTCGTCCGCCGGGCGGGCGTATCGATCGTCGTGCTGGCCGGAATCTCGGTCGTCATCTTCTTCCTGCTGCACCTGATGTACGCACCGCCGTCGTTCGAGGGATTCCATGGGCCGTGGTTCGAGCAGTACCTGCAGTACGTGGATCAGCTGGTGCACGGCAATCTCGGCTGGTCGCAGATCCAGGACCAGAGCGTGGCCGCGCTGTTTGGCGAGCGATGGCCACGCACCGCGTACTTTGTCGGGGTCCCGCTGGCGATCGCGGTCGGAGTCTCGGTCCCGCTCGGTATCTACCAGGCAGCGCGACGCGGCACGGCGGGCGACGCGATGCTGACTACAGTGACGTTCACCACGTATGCGATGCCGAGCTACTTCCTCTACCTGGTCGCGATCCAGATCTTCGCCTTCTCGCTGCACCTCTTCAGCTACGAAGCCAGTCAGTTCACGGCGATGTGGGCGATTGTCGGGGACTGGCACGCGATGGCACTGCCCATCGCCTGCCAGGTGCTGCCGACCGTCGCCTGGTATGCGCGCTACATGCGGGCATCCGCCCTGGACGC
This sequence comes from uncultured Actinomycetota bacterium, assembly GCA_963719765.1. Taxonomy (GTDB): domain Bacteria; phylum Actinomycetota; class Actinomycetes; order Streptosporangiales; family Streptosporangiaceae; genus JAJYUU01. Next base: position 1,151,796 of record CAVRCW010000003.1, on the reverse strand, counting down.
GCTCGCCCAGGACTACATCGTCGCGGCCCGAGCGAAGGGCCTGCCGGAGCGACTGGTGCTGTGGCGGCACCTAACGCGCAACGCATTCCTGCCCATGATCACCCTGATCGGCCTGTCCGTCCCCGCCCTGCTGGCCGGGAACGTGATAGCCGAGTATGTCTGGAACTACCCCGGCCTGGGCCTGCTGTTCTAAGACGCCCTCGGCAACGAGGACTATCCGGTGATGCTGGCCTACACACTCGTCTGCGCGACCCTGACGGTGCTGGGCAACCTGGTCGCCGATATCGCGATGACCGTCGCGGACCCGCGGATCCGGCTGGCCTGACCAGCGGCGCGGCGACTTGCCCGCACGCCCTAGAGTTCAGGTGTGACGCTTGTCCTGGTGGTTCGGCACGGCCTGACGGCAACTACCGGTGCGGCGCTGACCGGCTGGACCCCGGGCATAGCGCTTGATGACCGTGGGGAGAAGCAGGCCCGCACGCTCGGGGACAGGCTGGCTGGGGTCAGGCTGGACGCGATCATCTCCAGCCCGCTCGAGCGCTGTCAGCAGACCGCGGAGATTATCGCGCAGGCCAGCAGCGGACCGCCGCTGCCCGTGCAGACCGACGACCGGCTTGGCGAGTGCAGGTACGGCGACTGGACCGGCCGGCCGCTGAAGCAGCTGGCGAAGGAGTCACTATGGCGAGTCGTGCAGCAGCACCCGAGCGCCGTGCGGTTCCCTGGCGTCGATGGCGAGTCCATGATCGAGATGCAGCAGCGGGCCGTCGGCGCGGTCAGGGACTGGAACGCCAGGCTGGGCCGCGATGCTGTTTACCTGGTCTGCTCGCATGGCGACGTGATCAAGTCGATCCTCGCCGATAGCCTGGGCATGCACCTGGACATGTGCCAGCGTATCCAGGTCGATCCCTGCTCGCTGAGCGTGATCAGGTACACCCCGGTCCGGCCCTTCGTGCTGCGAATGAACGACACTGGCACTGACACCGGCGTGCTGCGCAGGCCGGAGACGCGAGCGGCTCGCGACTCCTCCGGCAGCGAGGGTGACGCAAGCATAGGTGGCGGTGCGGGAGGATAACTGTCATGCCGGTCTACTCCTATGATCCGCCCGAGCGCTTCGTAGCTGGCACAGTCGGTCAGCCCGGCGAGCGCTCGTTCTACCTGCAGGCCTCTGGGGACGGCAGGACCACTAGCGTCGCCCTCGAGAAGGGCCAGGTCAGCCAGCTCGCCGAGCGCCTGGACGAATTGCTCGACGAAGTGCTCCGCCGCACCGAGGGAACGGCAGGCGGCCCCGCGGTCGCTCCTGCCGCGCTGGCTGACGACGGTCCCCTCGACCTGCCGCTGACCGAGGACTTTCGGGTCGGCGCCATCGCGCTGGCATGGGATCACGACGGCGAGCGAGTGATCATCGAGGCCCAGGAGGACAGCGACGAGCCGGTCGAGCCGCTAACCGAGGACGTGCCAGAGGATGGCCCTGCGGTGCTGCGGGTCCGGATCACCGCCGGGCAGGCGCGCGCCTTTTCCCGTCGGGCGCTGCAGGTGGTAAGCCAGGGCAGGCCGCCATGCCCGCTCTGCGGCCTGCCGCTGGATCCGACCGGCCACATCTGCCCGCGCCAGAACGGACACCGGATCCCGCGTGGCTGACCCGGCAGTCGGCGGACACGCGGAGCGGGCCGGGTGGGCCGAGCCCGGGGCGGGCGGCGGGCAGCGCGGTCGGCCTGGGCTGCCCGAGGCCACGGCCCTCGACCTGCTGACCTGCGGCGAGCTGGAGATCCGCGGCAGGCTGGTCGACGCCTCGAACGCGACGATGTACTGCGACATCAGCGGGAACGGGGTCGCGGCTGCGTGCGTGTACAAGCCGGTGGCAGGCGAGCGGCCGCTCTGGGACTTCCCGGAGGGCACCCTGGCCGGGCGGGAGCTCGCCGCCTTTGCGGTGTCCAGGGCCGCGGGCTGGAACGTCGTGCCGCCTACGGTGTACAGGGACGGGCCGTTCGGGCCCGGCATGTGCCAGCTGTGGATCGACGCGGACACCACGGTCGACCTGGTCGCGCTGGCGCGCCGCAGCGATCACTCGGGCCTGCGCCGGATGGCGGTCTTCGACGCGGTGGTGAACAACGCCGACCGCAAGATTGGGCACCTGCTGCCCGCGCCCAATGGTCACCTGTACGGCTGCGATCACGGAGTGTGCTTCGCGGCCGAGTACAAGCTGCGCACTGTGCTGTGGCAATGGCGTGGCAAGCGGCTGCCGGGTGAGGCAGTCGCCGCGCTCAGGCGGCTGCAGGAGTCGCTGGCCGACGGCGAGCTGTCAAGGGAACTGCCCCGCTGGCTGACTGGCGATGAGCTCGACGCCACCAGGAAGCGGATCGCGCTGCTACTGGAGCACAAGGTGTACCCGTTCCCGCCGACCGACTGGCCGGCGGTGCCGTGGCCGCCCATCTAGGAGCTAGCGGCCGCCGTACTCGCCGCGATCGCCGCGCCGGCGCAGGTACCGCTCGAACTCCCTGGCTATCGCGTCACCGCTGGCCTCGGGCAGGTCGGTGGCATCCTTGGCTTCCTCCAGCGTCCTGACGTACTCGGCGACCTCGGCGTCCTGCTCGGCGAGTTCGTCGACTCCGCGCTCCCAGGCACGCGCCTCGGCTGGCAGGTCCGCCAGCGGCAGCGAGATATCCAGGATGTCCTCGACCCGGTGCAGCAGGGCGAGAGTGGCCTTCGGGCTCGGGGGCTGCGCGACGTAGTGCGGCACCGCGGCCCACAGCGACACCGCAGACAGGCCGGCCGCCGCGCAGCCATTCTGCAGCACGCCGACGATCCCGGTGGGTCCCTTGTAGTCGACGGGCTCCACATGCAGCTGGGCCGCCAGGGCAATGTCGGACGCGGCCGCTGACACTGGTACCGGCCTGGTGTGCGGTGAGTCAGCCAGGAGCGCACCGAGCAGGATGACAAGCTCCACTTCCAGCTCGGTGAAGGCGCCCACCAGTTCGGCGATGAAGCCGCGCCAGCGCATGTTCGGCTCGATGCCCTGCACCAGCAGCAGATCGCGGCCGATGCCGGGAGGCCTGGCCACCGCCAGCCGGGTCGTCGGCCATACCAGCCGCTCGGTCTGCCCGTCGCTGACCTCCATCACCGGACGCGTCACCTGGAAGTCGTAGTAGTCCTCCGGGTCGATCTCGCCCGCCGGGGTCGCGTTCCAGGATTCGATGAGATGGCCGATCGCTCCGCTCGCGGCTTCGCCGGCGTCATTCCAGCCCTCGAAAGCCGCGATCAGCGCCGGCGAATTCAGCTTGCCTACCGACTGCAGCTCGATCGTCAGCCACCTCCCTCGCCGCCTGCCCTGGGGCCGGGCCGTCGGCGGATACGCCCAGCCTACGTGCCGCGGGGCGAGACTGGACGGAACAGGCCGGCAACGGTATCGCTGCGCCTGGGTCCCGTCAGCGGCCCGCCTGTACGGGCGCCACTTAGGATAGATCGATCATGTCTTTGCGCTCGGCGCGACCCCGTCGCCTGGCGAGACTTCGACGGAAATGACGGTTGTGACGACGTGCTGAACGAGGGGCTGCAGGCTGTCCTGTTCGATATGGACGGGATCCTGGTGAACTCCGAGCCACTCTGGTTCGAGGCCGAGAGCGGCGTGATGGCCCGCCTTGGCGGCAGGTGGGCGCAGGGCGATCAGCAGGTGCTGGTCGGCGGATCGATGGCCGTCACCGTGGCCTACCTGCTCAGCAAGGCGGAGCAGAGCGCGGAGCCCGCTGACGTCGAGCGCTGGCTCGTCGACTCGATGGCGCACATGCTCACCAGCGGGCCGCTGCCCGTCATGCCCGGCGCGCGGGAGCTAGTGGCGCAGGTGGCCGGCGCGGGCTTGCCCTACGCGCTGGTGACGTCCTCCGAGCCGCAGATCATGGATGCGGTGCTGGCCGGCTTCGGGGCTGCCTTCCCGGTGACCGTATGCGCACAGGATGTGTCCGCGTGCAAGCCGGACCCGGAAGGGTACCTGTTGGCGGCGGCCAAGCTGTCGGTCGACCCGCGCCGGTGCATGGTGGTGGAGGACTCGCCGAACGGGGTGGCGGCGGCAGAGGCAGCCGGCTGCCTTGCCGTAGCCGTGCCCGATATGGTGAATATCCCGGCCGCGCCAGGCCGGGTGGTGGTGTCCTCGCTGCGCGACCTCAGCCTGGAGCGGCTGAGGGCCGACTTCGCCCGGCTGCGGCCGGAACTGGGGCCGCCGGACCCGAGCTGAGGGACTGCTAGTCCGGCGCGACCCAAGACAGACTGTGCTCAGTCGGCAACAATGTGCGACTATGTTGCCAGCGCGCCTGGGCCGTCCCGAATTGCTGGCGGCCGCAATAGGGGGAGGCGACAATGGGCACCTGGCTCAGCATTGCCACCGGAACTACCTGCCTAATCGTGACGATTGTCGGGCTTCTCCTGAGTCTGTGGGCCTGGCGGGTGAAAGGAGCCCGCAGCGGGCTGCGGGGCATCGCCTGGTCACTGTTGCCCATAGCGATGTACCTGACCCACGCGATCGGGCTGGTCGGACGCCTTGGCGCCGCGATCGTGGCTTTCGGCGCGAGCTTCGTCTTCTCGCCGAAGGCGTGGCTCGGCGTCGTTCTAGTTGGCATCTCCGTCCTGCTGTTCTTGATCTCGGGCGGGATACCGCTGTTCCAGAGCGGCAAGCGGAAGCAGGCGCGAAAGGCCAAGGCCGGTCGCGACGGTGGGCGGAGTCAGCCGCCAGGGCCGACCGCCAGCGGCGGGTCGCAGCCGCAGACAGTGCCTCAGGCCGGTGTGCCGCCCGAGGACGACCTCAGTGACGTGCAGGACATCCTGCGGCGTCGCGGAATCAAGTGACCTGGGTGACAACCGCGAGAGCGTGGGGTTCGGGCTGTCGCGGAAGGATCTTCATTCGGTCACAATCGAGCCACGACCTTTGGCTGGGCTTGGATACATACCGGAAACTTGGCATCCTCCAACAAGAAGTAACCGGGCTTGCTTTCGTGCTGCGCCTTGGTGCCCGGCAGTCGGGCCGAGACGAGCGAACTCATGAGCTAGTGAGCCCTCGGGTCGGCCGGCACCGTGCTGGCGGGAAGGTTGCCGGTCGGGAGTGAGCAGCTGATGGCAGCACCACTTGACATTTCGCCATCCGAGGCAGATGCCACCCCCGAGGCTGTCGCGCGGGGCATGGGCGGCAAGAAGATCGAGGGCAGGTCCCTCGGCCAGATCGCGTGGATGCGGCTGCGCCGCGACAAGGTGGCGATCGCCAGCGCGATCTTCATAGTCCTGCTCGTGCTGGTCGCGATCGTCGGGCCGTTCCTGGTGCAGAGTCCGTATATCTATCACCCGAATCTCATCAACCCAACCCTCAGCGGCCCAAATGGGGCTTTCGGCGGCATCAGCCTCGCGCACCCGCTTGGAGTCGAGCCGGAGACCGGCCGGGATGTGCTGAGCCGAGTCGTCAACGGTGCCCGTTACTCGCTGGTCATCGCGTTCCTGGCCACCGCGCTGGCGGTGATCATCGGCGTGTTCTTCGGCTTGATCTCCGGCTACTTCGGTGGCTGGGTCGACCAGCTCATAGCCAGGACGATGGACGTATTCCTCGCCTTCCCACTGCTAGTCTTCGCGATCGCGCTGGTCGGCGTGATCCCGAGCAGCGCCTTCGGGCTGACGGGCAACACCCTGCGGGTATGGCTGCTGGTCTTCATCATCGGCTTCTTCAGCTGGCCTTACATGGGCCGGATCGTCCGTGGCCAGACCCTGTCGCTGCGTGAGCGCGAGTTCGTCGACGCTGCCCGGAGCCTGGGCGCCCGCGGGCCGTACATCCTGTTCCGCGAGCTGCTGCCGAACCTGGTCGGTCCGATCCTGGTCTACGCCACGCTGCTGATCCCGACCAACATCCTGTTCGAGGCGGCCTTGTCCTACCTCGGGGTCGGCATCATCCCGCCGACTCCGAGCTGGGGCGAGATGCTGTCGGAGGCGGTGACCAATGGCTACTACTACATCGACCCTATGTTCATGTTCATTCCTGGCCTAGCCATCTTCCTCACCGTGATGGCCTTCAATCTCTTCGGCGACGGGCTGCGCGATGCGCTGGATCCCAAGAGCCACTAATGCCACGGGAGCTCGATCTTTCCGACCTAGATGCAGTAACGACAGGAGGCGCTTTCCCCAAATGATCAGAAGTAAGATAACCGGCCTCGGCGCGCTAACCGCCGCCGCGGCCCTCACGCTCGCGGCTTGCGGCGGGAGCAGCCCATCGAGCAGCTCGAGCAGCTCGACTACTAGCTCATACGGCGCCGCCATTACCGGCGTGGTGAACCCTTCCAGTCAAAAGGGCGGGACGCTCACTTTCGACCTGAGCAACACGCCTGACTCGACCGACTACCAGAACACCTACTACGCGTTCATGTGGAACTTCGTGCGGCTGTACAGCATGCAGCTCATGACCTACAAGTCCTGCCCTGGCGCCTGCGGCGAGACCCTGGTGCCTGACCTGGCCACCGGGCCTGGTGTGATCAGTGACCATGGCCTGACCTGGACCTACCACATCCAGCCGGACGTCAAGTTCGAGAACGGCCACACGGTAACCTCGCAGGACGTCAAGTACGGCATCGAGCGCAGCTACGCCAAGAGCGTGCTGCCGAACGGACCGACCTACTACCAGGTGCTGCTGAAGGACCCGACCTACCCGGGGCCTTACGTGGACAGGGCCAAGAACGTCATGGGCCTGACGTCGATCACGACACCGAACTCCACGACCATCCAGTTCCACCTGGCTCAGCCGTTCTCCGACTTCAACTACGTGGTCGCCATCGCGCAGAGCACGCCGGTGGAGCCGGCCTGGGACACCGGGGCGTTTGGCGGCGCGAACTTCCAGCTGCACCCCGAGTCCACCGGCCCGTACAAGTTCCAGAGCTACACGCTGAACAAGCAGCTCACGCTCGTGCGGAACCCGTACTGGAACCCGGCGACTGACCCGCAGGCCAAGCAGCTGGTCGACAAGATCGTCGTGAACATGAACGTCAACGCGAGCACCGTCGACAACAACCTGCTGGCCAACTACGCCGACATCGACATGGCTGGCACGGGAGTCCAGACGGCCGCCAGGACCAAGATCCTGACGACCCCGTCGCTGAAGGCGGACTCCGACGACCCGCTCAACGGCTTCCTGCGGTTCGCCTACATCAACCTCAAGGTCATCCCGAACCTGCACTGCCGGGAGGCCATCGAGTACGCGGCGAACAAGACCAGCATGCAGGACGCCTGGGGCGGCGACATCGTCGGTGGTGACATCGCCAGCACCGTGATGCCGCCGACCATCATCGGCTACAAGAAGTTCGATCTGTACAACGCGCTGTCTCAGCCAGGCGGTGACATCGCCGCGGCCAAGCAGCAGCTCAAGCTGTGCGGCAAGCCGAACGGCTTCACCACCGGCATCGCCTACCGGACCGACCGGCCGCAGGAAGTCTCGGCGGCCCAGGCCCTGCAGGCGTCGCTGGCGCTGGTCGGGATCAAGGGCACCCTGGACGGCTACCTGTCCGGCAAGTACTACTCCGACTTCGCCGGCGTCCCGGCCTACGTGCACGCGCACGACCTGGGGATCGCCTTCGGCGGCTGGGGTGCTGACTGGCCGGACGGCTACGGCTTCCTGGACGAGATCGCCAACGGCAACGCGATCGCGCCTGCCGGTAACGCGAACATCTCGGAGATCAACGACCCGGCCGTCAACTCCCTGTTCACGCAGGCGGCGAACGATAACAACGCCGCCACCAGGGCCGCGATCTGGCCGCAGATCGACATGAAGATCATGGGCCTGGCGGCGATCCTGCCGAACGTCTACCAGAAGGTGCTGCTGTACCGGAACCCGAATGTCACGAACGTGTACTTCGACGAGTACTACGGCATGTACAACTACGCGGTGCTGGGCCTGAAGTAGCAAGCCCGGCTAGGCATTAGTCCGAGTAGCAGAAGAGAGCAGGTGAGAGCGCCGGTACCCGCCCGCGCGGGCGGGTACCGGCGCCGCACACAGTGATTACATTCATCATCAGGCGACTGTTCGCCACCGTGCTGCTGCTGATCCTGGTCAGCATGATCACCTTTGCGATCTTCTACCTGATCCCGCGGCTGGCCGGCCAGACTCCTTATGACCTGGCGGCTCAGTACGTCGGCCGCAATCCGATCCCGTCGCAGATCCATGACATCGAGGTCAAGCTCGGCTTCAACGAGCCGATAACCGTCCAGTACGGAAGGTTCCTCAAGGGCATCGTCTTCGGCGAGACCTATATCAACGGCTCGAGCAAGACCTATTGCCCGCCGCCATGCCTGGGATACTCCTGGCGCAACCAGCAGCCGGTCTGGCCGCTGCTGACCAGCAATATCCCGGTGACGCTCTCGCTGGCCGCGGGGGCCGCGGTGATCTGGCTGGTGAGCGGCGTGGCCATCGGCGTGCTTTCGGCCCTGAGGCGGGGCACCTTCTTCGACCGGCTGTCGATGGGAACGGCGCTGATGGGCGTCTCGCTGCCGATTTTCTTCACCGGGCAGATCGCGCTGCTGCTGTTCAGCTACAAGTGGCAGATCTTCAACGTGCAGTACGTCCCCTTCACCCAGAATCCGTTCGAGTGGGCCAAGGCGCTGATACTGCCGTGGCTCACGCTGAGTTTCCTGTACTCGGCCCTGTACGCGCGGCTCACCAGAGCGGGCATGCTGGAGACCATGAACGAGGATTACATCCGCACCGCGCGGGCCAAGGGCCTGCCGGAGCGCACGGTGATCGTCAAACACGGGCTGCGTGCCGCCCTGACCCCGATCCTGACGATCTTCGGCCTCGACCTGGGCCTATTGCTCGGCGGTGCGGTGATCACAGAGTTCACCTTCAGCCTGCACGGGCTCGGCCTGTTCACGATCGAGGCGATCGGCAACTCCGACCTCCCCGAGATCCTGGGCGTCGTCCTGCTGGCCGCGTTCTTCATCGTGATCGCGAACCTGGTGGTGGACATCCTGTACGCAGTAGTTGACCCGAGGGTGAGGCACTAATGGCCGCAACGGGCGGCGGCAGCACCGACGAGGCGAAGCGGCGCGGCTTTCGCAGTGTCGCCGCGGCGGCGACCAGGCGCCAGCCGGACACGCACGCACGCGTGCTTGAGCAGCCGACCTCTGGCGCCATGCTCGAGGTTCGTGACCTGAGAATTTTCTTCCCGACCGACGACGGCATAGTGAAGGCGGTCGACGGGCTGTCGTTCAGCCTGGAGCGCGGCAAGACACTGGGCATCGTCGGTGAGTCCGGCTCCGGCAAGAGCGTGACCAGCATGGGCATTCTTGGCCTGCATCAGCGGACTCGTGCTGACATCTCCGGCCACATCTGGCTCGACGGTGAGGAACTGATCAGCGCTACCCCGGAGCGGGTCCGCGAGCTGCGCGGCAGCAAGATGGCGATGATCTTCCAGGATCCGCTGTCGGCGCTGCACCCGTACTACACAGTGGGCGCGCAGATCAGCGAGGCCTACCTGATCCACAACAAGGTCGGCAAGAAGGCGGCGAAGCAGCATGCCATCGACATGCTGGGCCGGGTCGGCATCCCGCAGCCGGCCGCCCGCGTCGATGACTACCCGCACCAGTTCTCTGGCGGCATGCGCCAGCGCGCCATGATCGCGATGGCGCTGTCCTGCGACCCCGAGCTGCTCATCGCCGACGAGCCGACCACCGCGCTTGACGTGACCGTGCAGGCCCAGATCCTTGACCTGATCTCGGATCTGCAGCAGGAGTTCGGCTCCGCAGTCATCATCATCACCCACGACCTCGGCGTGGTGGCCGAGTTGTCTGACGACATCCTCGTGATGTACAGCGGCCGGGTATCCGAGTACGGCTCGGCTGAGGACATCTTCGGCCGGGCGGGGCACCCCTACACCTGGGGCCTGCTGAGCTCGATGCCGCGGATCAACGAGGCCAGGGCCGAGCGGCTGATACCGATCAAGGGCAGCCCGCCGAGCCTGATCAACGTGCCAAGCGGCTGCCCGTTCCACCCGCGCTGCGACTATGCGGCGATGACGCACGGCCGGAGCGAGACCGAGGTGCCGATACTGCACGAGGTGGACCCCGGCCATCTGGTGGCCTGCCATCTGAGCGCGGTGCAGCGGGACAAGCTGAGAGCCGAGCGGGTCAGGGTGGCCGCCAGCAAGAGCACTGGGGAGGGCGCGTGACCGCGTCGGCGAGCGCGATCGGCAGCACCGAAGGTATGCCAGGGCCGGGCGAGGATGCGCTGCTGCGGGTGGTCGGCCTGCAGAAGTACTTCCCGGTGACCCGCGGCATCATCTTCCGGCGGAAGATCGGCGCGGTCCAGGCCGTGGACGGCATTGACTTCGCGGTGGCCGCCGGGCAGACCCTGGGCCTGGTGGGAGAGTCCGGCTGCGGCAAGACCACGACCGGACGGCTGCTGACCAGGCTGCTCGAGCCCACTGCGGGCCAGATCCTGTTCGAGGGCCGTGATATCAGCCACCTGTCGACGGGCAAGATGCGGCCGCTGCGGCGTGACATCCAGATGATCTTCCAGGACCCGTACTCGTCGCTGAATCCGCGCCAGACCGTGGGCTCCATAGTGGGCGCCCCGTTCCGGCTGCAGAAGGTCAAGACCGAGGGCGGCACCAAGCGCGCCGTGCAGGAACTGCTTGAGCTGGTTGGCCTCAATCCCGAGCACTACAACCGCTACCCGCATGAGTTCTCCGGCGGCCAGCGCCAGCGGATCGGAATCGCAAGGACGCTCGCGCTCAAGCCCAGGCTGATCATCGCGGATGAGCCGGTCTCCGCGCTCGACGTGTCCATCCAGGCGCAGGTGGTCAACCTGATGGAGGACCTGCAGAGCGAGCTCGGACTGACCTACGTGGTGATCGCGCACGACCTGTCCGTGGTGCGACATATTAGCGACACGGTCGCGGTCATGTACCTGGGCAAGCTCGTCGAGGTGGCTAGCCGCGACCAGCTCTACGCCACTCCCAGGCACCCGTACACGGTCGCGCTGATGTCCGCTGTGCCGGTGCCCGAGCCGGTTCGCAGCCTGAGCGGCGTGCGCGGGCGCCGGGAGCGCATCCGGCTCAGCGGGGACGTGCCGAGCCCGCTTAACCCGCCGCCCGCCTGCCGGTTCAACACCCGCTGCTGGAAGGCCCAGGACATCTGCCGGACGCAGGAGCCCCCGCTGGCCGAGCTGGTTGCCGGGCACAAGGTGGCCTGCCACTTCCCGGAGAACACCGCAGCGTAGCGGGCGGCCATTCGGTTCACATCGCCGCAGTGGGCGGGGGGACGGCGGCGCCGGCGACGCCATGCAGCAGCAGGCTGGTGAGGCTATCGAGGACCTGCGTGTCCGGGTAGCCGGGTCCGCCGGAGGCCGGAGTGCTGCCTGCGACGACGGGGAGCAGGGCGTAGGCGAGCATCGACAGCATCCCGCCCATGGCGGCGGCGATCAGCGTGGGGTCGCCGGGCAGGGGATGTCCTTGCTCCTGGAGGTATTCCAGATGCTCGCGGAGCATGCTGGTGTCCGCGGTGAGCCGCTTCCATAGCGCTCCGGAGGCCGGCCCGTTGGCCAGTGCCGACTCGAACAGGGCGTTCATTACCGGGCGGTTGTCGCGCATCACCCCCCATGCCACCGCCAGGTGCTCGCGGAGCTGGGCGGGGTCGGTGAGGTCGTGAGGCGGGTGGTCATCGCCACCGAGCGCCTTGCCTGCCTGCCCGTGCATGTCGGCGAGCAGCGCTTGCAGCAGGCCTTCCTTGCTGGCGAAGTGCTGGTAGAACGATCCGGCGGCGCGGCCTGCCGCGGCTGTGATGTCGGTGATCTTGGTATTCAGGTAGCCGCGCTCGGCGAACTGGCGCCGCGCCGCGTCCTTCAGCGCCGCCTCGGTCCTGGCCGCTCTGGCCTTCCGCTCTCCCATGGCGTCCCTTCCACTATCCGGATCCCTTGACATCATGTCCGCACTACCAGAATACTGAACTCAGTTTCACTGAATATAAATTCAGTGAAAATAGATTCATGGTGGAGTCGTTGCATGAGGGCAATAGTGGTGGGCGGCGGAGTAGCCGGCTCGACGGCCGCGATCGCGCTGCGGCGGATCGGCGCCGACGTGACCGTGTACGAGGCATATGACGATCCGGCCGGGCCGGTCGGCTCGTACGTCAGCCTGGCCGTCAACGGCTTGCGCGCACTGGACGTCCTGGCGTGCCTGACGCGGGTGCAGGTCGCTGGGTTCCCGGTCGCCCGCCACCGGATGTGGTCCGGTAGCGGCAGGCTGCTCGGCGACGTGGCACGGGGCCGCCGTTCCGACGACCCGCTGCACAGCGTCACGCTCATGCGCGCCGACCTGGTCAGCGAGCTGCGCGCTGAGGCGCTTGAGTCAGGTGCCCGGATCGTCACCGGGCAGCGGCTCGACGCAGCGTCCGATCCGCGCGCGGCGGATGCCGACCTGATCGTCGGCGCCGACGGCATCTGGTCGGCGACCCGGCGCGCCCTGGATCCGGCGTCGCCAAAGCCGTCCTACGCCGGGCTCTATTCTGTCTCCGGCATCTCCGGCAGCGTGCCGGCCGGCCTGCCGCGTGACGGCTTCAACTGGATCTTCGCCAGGAACGGGGTGTTCATCTTCCTTCCCGTCCCCGACGGCACCGTATGGTGGACCGCCCAGGTCGCGGCACCCGAGCCGCCGCCCGACCCGGCCGCCATCGACCCGGCGGAACTCGCTCGGCTGTTCAGCACCGAGGCGCAGGCAGCCGCCGTGCTGCGGGCCGTCACCGCAGTGCGCGCGGCGAACCCAGGGCACATGCTGAAGCCGGTCACCTGCCGGCACCGCGACCGGACTGTGCTGATTGGCGACGCCGCGCATCCGGTCGGTGCCGGGCAGGGCGCCTCCATCGCGATGGAGGACGCGGTAATCCTGGCCAGGCACCTCGCAGCAGGCGCGCCAGAGGCGATACCCAGGGCGCTGGCCGCCTTCGACCGCGAGCGCCAGCCCAGGGCCGGCAAGCTGGCCAGGATGGAGGCCAGCAACCGGGACGCCAAGACCGCAGGCCCGATCGGCGCCCGGATGCGCGAGATGATCATGCCGCACGTCTTCGGCCGATTCTACGAGAAGGCCACCGGCTGGCTCTACGACTTCGACCCCGGCGCGTTCCCGGCCGCCGGTACGGGCTGACCTGCTTTCCCGGCGGGCACCCGCCCGGCCCCCGCCACGGAGGTCACCATTCAGACCCGGAATAGAACCGTGCCGAATCTCAAGTTATATCTTGACCGCGGGCGTCGCCCCGTGGGGTTGATCTGCGGTGGCCGGGTGGGGTTGATCTGCGGTAGCCGGGTGGAATTGCTCTGCGGCGCCGGGGTCAGTCTCCTCGGCGGGGAGCGGAGGCGGGGTGCCACCAAAGGCAGGACAGATTGCCTGATGCGAGCACCAGGCGCAGAGTCGGCTCGGGTGCGGGCGCCAGTCGCCGGTGCTGCGGGCGCGGTCGATGGCCTGCCAGAGGGCATTGATCTTGCGCTCGGTCGCGACCAGATCCGCCTCATCGGGGGCATAACGAACAACTTCCCCGTTACCCAAATAAATGAGCTGCAGCATCCGGGGGATGATGCCGCGGGTCCGCCACAGTGCCACGGCGTAGAACTTCATCTGGAAAAGGGCCCTGGCCTCGTACTCCTCCCGCGGAGCAGTGCCGGTCTTGTAGTCCACGATGCGCAGCTCGCCGGTGCGAGCCACGTCCAGGCGGTCGATGTATCCCCGGAGCGTTAGGCCGGACTCCAGCAGCGCCTGCACCGACATCTCCCGATGCGTGGGCTCCAGCCTGGTTGGGTCTTCCAGCGTGAAATAGCGGTCCAGCATCTGGCCGGCCTTGTCGAACCAGGCGCTACGCTGCGCGTCGTCATCGAACATGTCGGCCAGCTCAGGCTTCTCGGCGAGCAGCCGTTCCCACTGGCCGGCCACCAGGCCCCTGGCTGCCTGGGCGGTCCGGTCGGCGGCCGGCGCGTCGAAAAGGCGCTCGAGCACGGCATGCACGAGCGTGCCTCTGGCGGCGACAGGACTCGGCGGCTCGGGCAGCCGGTCCACGACGCGGAATCGGTAAAGCAGCGGGCAGGTCATGAAGTCCGCCGCGCGCGACGGTGACAGGCTGGGCCCATGCGGCCTGTCCTCGCCCGTCTGGCCTGGGTCGAGCTGGCCAGGGTCGTGCTGGCCTCCGCCGGGCTGCTCGGTGCCGGGCTGCTCGGCGGTCACGGTCGCCTCGCCGATTGCGTCGCTCATGTCCGCAGACTAGGGGAGAGCCCCGACAATCGCCCGTAGATGCGGCCGCTTGGCGTGCCAGACACCCAAGATCGCCCGCTGGTCAGATGCGCCGCAGCGCCGTCTACCGCGTAGCATCGAGGCGTGGCAGGACCAATCCAGGATGGCGGGCAGCGCAGCGGCGATCCCGCGCCAGACCCGGCAGCCAGGCGCCGCGCCTCCCGGCAGCTGGGTATCATCATCGGCCGGCCACTCGGCATTCCTGTCTACGTATCGCCTTACTGGTTTGTGGTGGCCGCCGTCCTCGTCGTGCTCTACTCCAATCCAGCTACGCTGCCTGGCAACGTCCAGGGACCGGTGGCGAGGTATGTCGTGGCTGGCAGCTTCGTCATCCTGCTGTACCTGTCGGTTCTTATCCACGAGCTCAGCCACAGTGTCGTCGCTCGCGCTCTCCGGCTGCCGGTTCGCCGGATCCTGCTCTTCCCGCTCGGCGGGTTCTCCGAGATCGAGCAGGAGCCACCGACGCCGGGCCAGGAGTTCCTGATCTCCGCGGCTGGCCCCGCAATGTCTCTTGTACTCGCCGGAATCGGTTACGGCCTGATCGAGCTGGTGCACACCAGCGGCATCCCGCACCTCTTGCTGGACCGGTTCGTATTCATCAACGTGGTCGTCGCCATCTTCAACATGCTGCCCGGCCTGCCGCTCGATGGCGGCCGGGTGTTGCGGGCCGGCCTGTGGAAGGTGACAGGCAAGCCAGGCTTGGCTACGGTCCAGGCGGCCTGGGCCGGACGCATACTCGCGATCCTGCTGGTAGCGGTGCCACTGACCCCCACAACCTCGGGCGTCCTGAGCGTGTCGGGCGGGTACGGGCTTTGGCTTATCGTGGTCGCCGTCTTCATGTGGATGAGCGCGGGCCAGGCGCTGCGCACGGCGAGGGTCCGGGAGAAGCTGCCCACCCTGCAGGCCAGGACGCTTGCGCGGCGCGCGATCCCGATCCCGTCGAGCCTGCCGCTGGCCGAGGCCATCAGGCGCGCTGATCTCGCCCAGGCGCGGGCGCTCGTGGTCGTGGACCACGATGCCAAGCCGATCGCGATCGTGAACGAGGGCGCGGTCATGGCGACTCCCGAGCAGCGCAGACCATGGGTTGATGCGGGTTCCCTGGCGAGGACCTTGGATCCGGGCATGGTCTTGCCCGCGGACCTGTCAGGCATGGAACTGATCGAGGCGGTACGCAAGGCGCCCGCGTCCGAGTACCTGCTGGTGGAGCCCTCAGGTCAGGTGTACGGCGTGCTTGCTACCTCGGACCTGGATCTCGCGTTCGGTCGCGCATAGCCGGGCGCACGCGCGCCCCCGAGGCCAGTGCGTGGGCGGGCGGGTGCGGCAACGCGCAGGGCGGCCAGCAGCGACGCTAGCCTGGCATCCGTGATCACGCACCCGCGCGGCCCGTTCGCGCCTGGCGACCAGGTGCAACTGACCGATCCGAAGGGCCGTCAGCACCGGCTCGTGCTGACCGCGGGTAAGTCGTTCCACACCCACCGTGGCGCAGTCGCGCACGACGACCTCATCGGCCAGCCTGAAGGAAGCGTCGTGCTGTCGGCGGGCGGCACCGCGTACGTCGCCCTGCGGCCGTTGCTGGCCGACTTCGCGGTGTCCATGCCGCGCGGCGCCGCTGTCATCTACCCCAAGGATGCGGCCCAGATCGTCGGGCTTGCCGACATCTTCCCCGGCGCGCGCGTGGTCGAGGCCGGGGCAGGCTCCGGTGCGCTGTCGTGCTGGCTGCTGCGAGCGGTAGGCGAGTCAGGGCTGCTGACGTCGTTCGAGCGCCGCCCGGACTTCGCGGAGATCGCGGCCAGCAACGTGCATCGGTATTTCGGCGCCCCGCATCCGGCCTGGCGGCTGGTGGTCGGCGACCTTGACCCAGCCGGGCTGGCCGACATGGACCGTGTCGTGCTGGACATGCTGGCGCCGTGGGAGCACATCCGGGCAGCGGCGGCCATGCTCGTTCCCGGCGGCCTCATCTGCTGCTATGTCGCGACGACGCCGCAGCTGGCCAGGACTGTGTCTGCCCTTCGCGAACAGGGGAACTTCGCCGAGCCTGCCTCGTGGGAGACGATGCAGCGCGGCTGGCACGTGGACGGGCTGGCCGTGCGGCCAGAACACCGGATGGTCGGGCACACCGGATTCCTCATAACGGCACGTCGGCTGGCAGATGGTGTGACCGCGCCACCGCGTAGGCGCAGGCCGTCCAAAGGGGCCGAAGCGGCGGAACTGGCAGCAAGCCCGGACGCCGACCAGGACGAGATCACCAGCCCGGACGTGTAACGGACTAGCAAGTTTTCCGGATCGTAACGCAGAATGCGGAGTCGGGACCCGCTGCCAGGTTACGGAACGACCTTGGATAGGTAGGGTCTAGGTAATTGAGCTCTCGGAAGGGGGTGAGGGGCATGGCCTCTCGTGACGACAGCGTTCACACTGGGCGGCACGATGACGAGGTCAAGGTCCTGACCACGCAGGTCTCCTTCCTTGAGGAGGAGGTCGCGGCGCTGCGAGGCCGGCTCGCCGACTCGCCGAGGCAGACGCATCTGCTCGAGCAGCGGCTGCGCGAGGCCGAGGCGAATATTGCCGCGGTCACGGGTCAGAACGAGCGGCTGGCCGGCACGCTACGCGAGGCGCGGGACCAGATCATCGCCCTCAAGGAAGAAGTGGACAGGCTCGCTCAGCCGCCCAGCGGCTTTGGCGTGTTTCTGCAGGCCACCGAGGACGGCACGGCCGATGTGTTCACCGGTGGCCGGAAGATGCGCGTCAGCGTCAGCCCCGGAATCGACGTGGAGGAGCTGCGGCCTGGCCAGGAGGTCGTACTCAACGAGGCGCTGAACGTGGTCATAGCCCAGGGCTACGAAACGGTCGGCGAGGTCGTCATGCTCAAGGAGATCCTGGACGGCGGCGACCGTGCGCTGGTGATCTCGCATGCTGACGAGGAGCGAGTCGCGCGGCTGGCCGAGCCACTGCTGGCTGAGACGCTCCGCTCTGGCGATTCGCTGCTGCTTGAGCCCCGATCCGGCTACGTGTACGAGCGGATCCCCAAGGCCGAGGTGGAGGAACTGATCCTCGAGGAAGTTCCGGACATCACCTACCGCGAGATCGGCGGCCTCGGCCCTCAGATCGAGCAGATCCGGGACGCGATCGAGCTGCCGTACCTGCACGCCGACCTGTTCCGCGAGCACCAGCTGCGGCCGCCGAAGGGCGTACTGCTTTACGGCCCGCCCGGCTGCGGCAAGACGCTGATCGCCAAGGCGGTCGCGAACTCACTGGCCAAGCAGGTTGCGGCCCGCACCGCTGCGGATGCGGAGGCAGCGGGCGAGCCTGAGCCGGCCGACTCTGGTGCGCCTGGCAAGGAGCGCAGGAGCTTCTTCCTCAACATCAAGGGTCCTGAGCTGCTGAACAAGTACGTAGGAGAGACCGAGCGGCACATCCGGCTTGTCTTCCAGCGGGCGAGGGAGAAGGCCAGCGAGGGCATGCCGGTGATCGTGTTCTTCGACGAGATGGACTCGATCTTCCGCACCCGCGGGTCCGGCGTGTCGAGCGACGTCGAGAACACCATCGTGCCGCAGCTGCTTAGCGAGATCGACGGCGTCGAGGGCCTGGAGAACGTCATCGTCATCGGCGCCTCCAACCGCGAGGACATGATCGATCCGGCCATCCTGCGGCCCGGCCGCCTGGACGTGAAGATCAAGATCGAGCGCCCGGACGCCGAGGCGGCCAGGGACATCTTCTCCAAGTACGTCCTCACTGGTCTGCCGCTGCATCCCGACGACCTCGCCGAGCACGGCGGTCACGCGGACGCGACGGTCGCCGAGATGATCCAGCGGGTCGTGGAGCGGATGTACGCCGAGACCGAGGACAACCGGTTCCTCGAGGTCACCTACGCCAACGGCGACAAGGAAGTGCTGTACTTCCGCGACTTCAACTCCGGCGCGATGATCCAGAACATCGTGGACAGGGCCAAGAAGATGGCCATCAAGGAGTTCCTGGAGACCGGCCAGAAGGGACTGCGCGTCGCGCACCTGCTGACCGCGTGCGTGGACGAGTTCAAGGAGAACGAGGATCTGCCGAACACCACGAACCCCGACGACTGGGCGCGCATCTCCGGTAAGAAGGGCGAGCGGATCGTGTACATCCGCACGCTGATCTCCGGCAAGAGCGGCACCGAGGCTGGCCGGTCGATCGACACGGTGTCCAACACGGGTCAGTACCTGTGATCGTTCGTGGTTCCGGGGCAAGCCCCGGAACCACACGATCACGTATTAGCCCAGGGGGACGACCCCCCGCACCCCCCGCGGACGCACAACACGTGGGCCGGGCGTGCGGCATGCGATGGCTCCGGCATTAGGCTCTTTGTCATGAGCGCGCGCCGGGTCATGGGCATAGAGACCGAGTACGGTATTTCCGTGCCCGGTCAGCCTGGTGCGAACTCGATGGTGAGTTCGTCGCAGGTGGTCAACGCTTACCAGGCCGCGACGGCGGCCAGGGCCCGCCGGGCGCGCTGGGACTTCGAGGAGGAGAACCCGCTCCGCGACGCCAGGGGCTTCGACCTGGCCGCAGAGGCCGCCGACGCCTCCCAGCTGACCGACGAGGACCTGGGGCTCGCCAACGTCATCCTGACGAACGGCGCGCGGCTGTACGTGGACCACGCCCATCCCGAGTACTCAGCGCCCGAGTGCACAAACCCACTGGATGCGGTGATATGGGATAAGGCGGGCGAGCGGGTCATGGCGGAGGCCGCGTCCAGGGCTGCGTCAATGCCCGGCGGCCCGGCGATCCAGCTGTACAAGCACAACACCGACAATAAGGGCGCTTCGTACGGCTGCCACGAGAACTACCTGATGAGCCGGTCCACCCCGTTTGCGGATATCGTCAGGCAC
Source organism: uncultured Actinomycetota bacterium (assembly GCA_963719765.1). GTDB lineage: Bacteria > Actinomycetota > Actinomycetes > Streptosporangiales > Streptosporangiaceae > JAJYUU01. The sequence goes on along the minus strand of CAVRCW010000003.1, from coordinate 1,132,655 downwards.
CTGACGCCGTTCTTCGTGTCCAGGCAGGTGGTCTGCGGCGCCGGGCGGGTGGGGCTCGGCGCGGACGGCCGGGACGAGGGCTTCCAGATCAGCCAGCGTGCCGACTTCTTCGAGGTCGAGGTCGGGCTGGAGACCACGCTCAAGCGGCCCATCATCAACACCCGCGACGAGCCGCACGCCGATCCGGACAAGTACCGGCGGCTGCATGTCATCCTCGGCGACGCGAACATGAGCGAGGTCTCGACCTACCTGAAGCTCGGCACGACCGCGCTCGTGCTGGCGATGATCGAGGACCGGTTCCTCGCGTCGGACCTGTCCATCGAGTCGCCCGTAGCCGAGCTGCGGGCGATCTCCCATGACCCGTCGCTGCGGCACCTGGTGACGCTGCGGGACGGCCGGAAGATGACGGCCGTGCAGCTGCAGCTCGAGTACCTGGAGCTGGCCAGGAAGTTCACCGAGGACAAGTACGGCACGGACGTCGACGACGTCACCAGCGACGTACTGCACCGCTGGGAGATCGTGCTGAACAAGCTGGCCGAGGACCCGATGCTGGTCTCGCACGAGCTGGACTGGGTGGCGAAACTGGAGATCTTGGAGGGATACCGGTCCAGGGACGGGCTGAGCTGGGGCCATCCGCGACTTCAGCTCGTCGACCTGCAGTACTCCGACGTGCGGGCCGACCGCGGCCTTTACAACCGGCTGGCCGCGCGAGGCCGGATGACCAGGCTGGTCAGCGAGCAGGACGTACTCAGGGCGGTGGACGAGCCCCCCGCGGATACCAGGGCCTACTTCCGCGGCCGGTGCCTGCGCAAGTACCCGGACGCGGTAGCGGCGGCCTCCTGGGACTCTGTCATATTCGATATCCCGGGCCGTGAGTCATTGCAGCGGGTGCCGACGCTAGAGCCGCTACGGGGCACCAGGGCCCATGTAGGCGACCTCCTGGACAAGTGCGAGACGGCGTCGGAGCTCGTGGCCGCGCTCACCGGGCAGGACTAGCAAACGCTCGCGGGGCGGGCGAGCGGCGCCCTAGTCGCAAACAGTCGTATAAGCGAAGAAATGCGCGAGTTGGTCTAGACGTGACTCGTGTTGCTGTGTCTATTCTGGCCACGAGTTGTCACGTCGTGATACCGATGCTCGGGTCCAGGGTTGGACTGCGCATCAGCAGGCGAGGATAGCTTTGAGACTGCGGGCAACACCGCGGAGCACACGGAGGTTCGAGGAATGGCGACGAAGGACACCGGTGGCCAGCGGCAGGCGCCCAGGCGCACTGAGGAAGAGCAGGAGACCTCGCCGCAAGAGACCGATGAGGTCCGGGAGCGGCAGGACAAGCTGACCGATGACGTGGACGCGATCCTCGATGAGATCGACGAGGTACTCGAGGAGAACGCCGAGGAGTTCGTCCGGTCGTACGTGCAAAAGGGCGGCGAGTGAACGCGCGCCCCGAGCAATCGCGCGCACTGCCCTGAGCGAACGCCAGCACTCCCCGGCGCCTCAGGGCGCGAGCCAGGGCTAGGGTCAGAGCAGATCTCGTTCAGAGCATGGACATCCGGGGACGCCCCGGACCCGAGGTGTGGTGTACCAGGCCGGAAGGACGTTTGCGGTGGGCGGCATTGAACCCCAGTCACGGTGGCAGGCTTCGGCGTTCCTGGCCGCAGGCTCCTCGTCTTTCAGTGACTTCCTGACGATGGCGGCACCGGAGTTGCTGCCAGGACATCGCAGTGCGGGGTCCGCGGCCGGCGGCGCCGGGCCGGAAGTGCCGCACGGCACGACGATCGTCGCCGCTGTCTGCGCCGATGGCGTGGTGATGGCAGGCGACCGGCGCGCGACGGCCGGCAACATGATCGCTCAGCGCGATATCGAGAAGGTATTCCGCGGCGACGAGTTCTCCTGCGTGGGCATCTCAGGCGCCGCAGGCATCGGCATCGAAATGGTGCGGCTGTTCCAGGTGGAGCTCGAGCACTACGAGAAGCTCGAGGGCCGGTCGCTGTCGCTTGAGGGCAAGACGAACCGGCTGGCCGGCCTGGTGCGGGGCAACCTGGGCGCCGCGATGCAGGGCTTCGTCGCGGTGCCGCTGCTGGCCGGGTATGACGAGGAGACGCAGCGAGGCCGCATCTTCAGTTACGACCCGACGGGCGGCCGGTACGAGGAGCAGCGGTTCGCCTCGATCGGCTCGGGCTCGGTATTCGCTCGCGGCGCACTCAAGAAGCTTTACCAAGACGGCATGTCGGTCGACGATGTCGTGCTTGCCTGCATGCAGGCGCTATACGACGCCGCCGACGATGACTCGGCAACCGGCGGCCCCGATGTCAGCCGGCGGATCTTCCCGATCATCGCCACCGTGACCGCGGATGGCTATCAGCGGCTATCCGAGGACGAGGCAGGCAGGTACGCACTGGCCGTGGTGAGTGAAAGAATGCGGCTGCCTGACGGCCCGTCGGCACCGATGCGAGAGATCACTTCCTGAGCAAGCACTCGCCCTGCGCAAACACTCCCAGCTACCCACTCGAGTAAGGAACGCTAGCGGTGTCGATGCCGTTCTATGTGTCACCAGAACAGGTGATGAAGGACAAGGCGGATTACGCGCGCAAGCGCATCTCGCTGATCCGCAGCGGCGTGGTGATCACCTGCGAGGACGGCATCCTGCTGGTCGCCCCGAACCCGTCCCGCGCCCTGCGCAAATTCAGCGAGCTGTATGACCGGATCGCCTTCGCCGCGGTCGGCAGGTACAACGAGTTCGAGAGCCTGCGCAAGGCTGGCGTGCGGTACGCGGACATGACCGGGTTCCAGTACGACCGCCGGGACGTAACTGCCCGCGGGCTGGCCGACTGGTACGCCCAGCTGCTTGGTGCCCTGTTTACCGACAGCAACAAGCCGTACGAGGTGGAGATCGTCGTCGCCGAAGTGGGCAAGACCGCGGACGCCGATCAGATCTACCGGATCATTTTCGACGGCTCGGTGGCGGAGGAGCACAGCGGTTTCGTCGTGATGGGCGGGCAGGCCGACCAGGTGGCCGAAGTGCTGAAGGCCGGGTACCAGCCTGGCATGTCGCTGACGGCCGCGATGGGCCTGGCGATCCGCGCACTGGCCGTGCAAAGCGACGGCGGCAGTGAGGATTCCATCACCGGTAACCAGCTTGAGGCCGCACTGCTGGAACGAAGCCGAACACACCGGGCATTCCGCCGGCTGGCCGGTCCCCGGCTCGAAGCGCTGCTCGCGGACGCCAGGGCCGCCGCCGTGACGGCCGGTACCGGCCCGGCGCTGCCCGTGAGCGGCGATGGCAAGGACGCCTCGCCCGCCAGCGACGCGGAGGGACAGGCAGGCGCCGACGAGGGACAGGCAGGCGCTGGCGAGGGACAGGCAGGCGCTGGCGAGGGACAGGCAGGCGCTGGCGAGGGTGGAGCTGGTTCGCCAGATGGCAGCGGGACGGCCGGCGATGCCGAGAGCAGCTGAGCTCCGGTCGGCCTGCCATCCCGTCCGGCCTGCTCGTGGCCGGGCCCAGACCGGCCGAGCACCGGGTCATCGGATCAAGGCGGGGTATCCCGGCGTTGATACTGTCGAGGAGGGGATCGCGGCGGCGCGGCCCCCGCGGCCTGGCAGGAGGACAACGTGACAGCGGACCTGGCGACCATCACCGGCATGGACGCGCCGACGGGCCTGCTGATCGGCGGGCACTGGTCGTCGGGCCGGGCCGGGACGCTGCCGGTCATCGACCCGGCCACCGAGGATGTCCTCACCGAGGTGGCGGACGCGAGCCCTGAGGACGCCCTGGAAGCCGTCGGGGCCGCCGCCCAGGCGCTGCCGCTATGGGCCGCCAGGCCGCCCCGTGAGCGCGCCGAGTGCCTGCGCAGGGCTTACCAGCTGATGACCGAGCGATCAGAGCAGCTGGCACGGTTGATGGTGTGCGAGAACGGCAAGGCACTGCGGGACGCGCGCGGCGAGATCTTGTATGCCGCCGAGTTCTTCCGCTGGTATGCCGAGGAGGCAGTGCGGATCGACGGTCACCTGTCAGTCGCGCCGTCCGGCGCTAACCGCATCATGGTGGTCCGTCAGCCGGTGGGCGTCAGCTACATGATCACTCCGTGGAACTTCCCGGCCGCGATGGCGACCCGCAAGATCGGGCCCGCGCTGGCGGCCGGCTGCACCGTGGTGCTCAAGCCCGCGAAGGAGACCCCGCTGACGGCGCTCGCGGTAGCCGGGCTGCTGACCGAGGCGGGCGTGCCGGACGGCGTGGTGAATGTGCTGCCCACCGGCAAGCCAGGACCGATGACGCAGGCCGTGCTTGCCGACCCGCGGGTGCGCAAGCTGTCGTTCACCGGATCGACCGAGGTTGGCCGGATGCTGCTCAAGCAGGCCGCCGACTATGTCATCAACTGCTCGATGGAACTCGGCGGTAACGCACCGTTCCTGGTATTCGACGATGCCGACATCGACGCGGCGGTCGATGGCGCGTTCCTGGCCAAGATGCGCAACGGCGGCGAGGCCTGCACGGCAGCGAACCGGTTCTACGTACACGAAAAGGTCGCGGCCGAATTCTCGGCCAAGCTGACCGCCAGGCTTGCCGCGCTGAAGGTCGGGCCCGGCCTGGAAGACGGCGTCGAGCTGGGCCCGCTGGTGAACGCCGACACCCGGTCCAAGGTCGCCGAGCTGGTGGCCGGCGCCACCGGCGCCGGCGCCGAGGTGCTGACCGGCGGGCACGCCCCAGACCGGACCGGCTTCTACTACCAGCCGACGGTGCTGGACAGCGTGCCATCCGATGCCGGGATCCTGTCCGAGGAGATCTTCGGCCCGGTCGCGCCGATCGTCAGGTTCACCGACGCCGACGAGGCAATAGCGCTGGCTAACAACACCGAGTACGGACTGGTGTCCTACCTCTATAGCGCTGACCTGCGGCGGGCACTTGCGGTAGCGGAGGCATTGGAAGCGGGCATGGTGGGGATAAACCGGGGCGTGGTGTCCGATCCGGCGGCGCCGTTCGGCGGCGTGAAGCAGTCGGGTCTCGGGCGCGAGGGCGCGCACGAAGGACTGCTTGAGTACACCGAGACCAAGTACATCGCCGTGGACTGGTAGGCAGAAGCGGTGGACCGGCGAATATTCGGGCTCGAGAACGAGTATGGGGTCACCTGCACGTTCCGTGGCCAGCGTCGGCTGTCTCCGGACGAGGTCGCCAGGTACCTGTTCAGGCGGGTGGTGTCCTGGGGCCGCAGCAGCAACGTGTTCCTGCGCAACGGCGCGCGCCTGTACCTGGATGTGGGCAGCCATCCCGAGTACGCCACGCCCGAGTGCGACAGCCTGATCGACCTTGTCACGCACGACAAAGCAGGCGAGCGCATCCTGGAGGGCCTGCTCGTGGATGCCGACACCCGGCTGCGCGAGGAAGGCATCGCCGGCGACATCTACCTGTTCAAGAACAACACCGACTCGGCAGGCAACTCCTACGGCTGCCACGAGAACTACCTCGTCGGCCGGCACGGTGAGTTCGGCAGGCTGGCGGACGTGCTCATCCCGTTCCTGGTTACCAGGCAGATCATCTGCGGCGCGGGAAAGGTGCTGCAGACACCGCGGGGTGCTGTCTACTGCGTGAGCCAGCGGGCCGAGCACATCTGGGAGGGAGTGTCCTCGGCGACTACCCGTTCCCGTCCGATCATCAATACCAGGGACGAACCGCACGCGGATGCGGAGCGATTCCGGCGGCTGCACGTCATCGTCGGCGACTCGAACATGAGCGAGACCACAATGCTGCTCAAGGTTGGCGCCACCGACTTGGTGCTGCGGATGGTGGAGGCCGGCATCGTGATGCGCGATCTCACGCTGGAGAACCCGATCCGGGCGATCAGGGACGTCAGCCACGACATGAGCGGGCGGCGCAAGGTTCGGCTGGCCAACGGGCGCGAGGTCAGCGCGCTGGACATCCAGCAGGAATACCTGACCAAGGCACAGGACTTCATCGCCAGGAAGGGTCCCGATCCGGTGACCGCGCGGGTTCTCGACCTGTGGCAGCGGACGCTGACCGCGGTGGAGAGCGGGGACCTCGGCCAGGTGGCAAGGGAGATCGACTGGGTCACCAAGTACCAGCTGATCGAGCGGTACCGGGCGAAGCACGACCTGCCGCTGGCCTCGCCGAGGGTCGCGCAGCTGGATCTGGCCTACCACGACGTGCACCGTGGCCGCGGCCTGTACTACCTGCTGCAAAAGCGGGGCGCGGTGGAGCGCGTCTGCCGTGACCTAGACATCTTCGCCGCCAAGAACATTCCGCCGCAGACCACCAGGGCGCGGCTGCGGGGCGAGTTCATCCGCCGCGCGCAGGAACGGCGCCGTGACTACACCGTCGACTGGGTCCACCTCAAGCTGAACGACCAGGCCCAGCGGACCGTGCTGTGCAAGGACCCGTTCCGCTCGGTCGACGAGCGAGTGGAGAAGCTGATCGCCGGCATGTAGACCGCCGCGGCGACGGGTTAGCCGTCTGGATCTCTCGGGGCAGTCGTCGCCACTTGCTCTCGCGCGGCTACCGGTGGTTGCTAAACTCGGGGCCGTTAAGGCCATCGCGGTGGATGCCGTCGTCAGCAGCAGCGCCGCCCGCGCAGGCCTGTCACGGGGTCGAATTGGGCTAGACGGGGGTCTGTCTCAGTGCCGCAGTCGAATAGTGCAGTGTCCTTCTGCCGGGATGCCGTCGTCGTAGGCGGCTGCGGCCACGTCGGGCTGCCGCTGGCCATCGCGCTAGCAAGCACCGGCGCGTCCGTCGCCAGCTATGACATCAACAAGCCCGCGGTGGCTGCCGTCGGCGCCGGCCAGCTGCCTTTCTACGAGCCTGGGGCCGAGTTAGCCCTGTCCGAGGTGCTCGCGGCCGGGCGGCTGACAGTAACGACCGATCCGGCTTTCATCCGCCGTGCGGAACATGTCATTGTCGCCATCGACGGCACGGTGGAGGACACCTTCGCCGCCTGCGCCCGGTATCTCACCGACCGGCAGCTTCTGGTCGTGTGCAGCACGGTCCAGCCGGGCGACATCGCCCGGCTGGAGAAGCTGGTGGCGGATCTTGGCGTGGACGTCGACCTCGCGTACTGCCCGGTGCGCATGGCCGGTGGGCAGGCCATGACGGAGCTGTTCACGCTCCCGCAGATAGTCGCCAGCCGCAGCGAGCAGGGCGCGGAGCGAGCTGCCAGGCTGTTCGAGCGGCTCACGTCCACCATGGTGGCCATGTCGCCGGAGGAAGCAGAACTGGCCAAGCTGTTCGCCAATGCCTGGCGGTACATCAGCTTCGCGGCAGCCAACGAGCTGTACGCGATCGCCAGTGATCGGGGCCTTGACTACGAGCGGATCCGGCAGGGCGTGATCGGTGACTATCCGCGCGCCGCCGGCCTGCCAGCCGCGGGCCTGACCGCCGGGCCGTGCCTGCGCAGGGACACGATCGGGCTCATCGGTTCGAGCGCGGCCTTCGGCATCGGCCAGGCCGCGGTGGCAGCCAATGACGGCTTGGCCGACTACCTGATCGGGCGTCTCGTGCGGCGGCATGACCTTGCGCACATGCGGGTGGGGATACTCGGCATGGCCTTCAAGGCCGGCTCGGACGACACCAGGGCAAGCCTGGGCTACCGGCTCAAGCAGGTGCTGGCGGGCCGGACGAGGGAAGTGCTGTGCACCGACCCGCTGGTTACGTCCGATCCGGCCCTGCTGCCGCTTACTACGGTGGTGGACCTGGCGGACCTGCTGATAGTCGCGGTCCCGCACCCGGAATACGAGCACTTGCACACCGCCAAGCCGGTTGCCGATGTCTGGGGCGTGACCGGCCGCGGCGTGCGGATATGACGGCTGATCCCCGGCTGTCTGTCGTCATCCCCGCGCGGGCCGAGGGCGAGCTCATCTGCGACGTGCTTGACCGGCTCTTCGAGACCGTGCGGATGTCCTGCGAGGTGCTCGTGGTGGTGGATAGCGCCGATGACTGCACCTTCGGCGTGGTCGAGTCGTACACCGAGAAAGAACCGCGGCTGGCCTGCCTGGTAAGCAGCTACGGTGGCGGTCCGGCGCACGCGATCAGATACGGCATGGACGCGGCCAGCGCCCCGGTCCTCGTGGTGATGATGGCCGACGGCAGCGACGACGCGGGACAGGTTGACGGGCTCGCCAGGCTGGTGGAGCGGGGCGTGGCAGTTGCCGCTGCGTCCCGGTACATGGCCGGCGGAAGCCAGGTGGGCGGGCCGCGACTCAAGCGGCTGCTGTCTCAGGCCGCCGGTCGCTCGCTTCAGCTGCTGGCCAGGCCCGGCACCTGTGACGCGACGAACTCGTTCAAGGCCTACGACGCTGCCTTTGCGCGCCGGGTCGGCATCGATTCCCGGCGCGGCTTCGAGGTCGGCATCGAGCTGACTGCCAAGGCCAGGCGGCTGCGGCTGCCGGTAGCCGAGATCCCGACGATCTGGCTGGACAGGCGCGCAGGGCAGTCGAGCTTCCGGCTGGCCGGCTGGCTGCCCGGCTATCTGCGGTGGTACCTGTTCTGCTTCGGCCGTCGCCTCACCGTCAGCCAGGTGCGCCAGCGCGCGGACCGGGCGGACCGTCACCGCAGATGACGCCGGTCCTGCTGCGCCGGGCACCGGCCGGGCTCCTGCGCCGGGCACCGGCCGGGCTGCTGCGCCGGGCACCGGCCGGGCTGCTGCGCCCGGTCCGGCGGCTTGCGCCGCGCATCCCCGCGATCGGCTCGATGGATTTGGGTGCGGCCCGGCTGGTCCGGCCGCAGCGATCGCAGCCGCCGCCGGAATCCGACCACGAGGCGGCGCCGCGGCGTCGTAGGTCGTGGCTGCTGACCACTGCGTCGGTGCTTGCCTGGATGCTAGCCGGGCTGGCGCTGTTCAGCTGCTTCCTGCACATGTCAGCTACGGTGCCGGTGAACTCCGACGGGGCTTCCAACGCGCTGCAGGCATGGGCCATGCTGCACGGCAATCCGCTGCTGCGGGGCTGGCAGCTGTCGGATGTGTCCTTCTACACCACAGAGCTGCCGCAGTACATGCTGATCGAGCTCGCCCGCGGTCTGACCCCGGAGGTGGTGCACATCGCGGCGGCCATGACCTATGCCTTCGTGGTGCTGCTCGCGGCCCGGCTGGCGAAGGGCGAGGCCACCGGGACCGCCGGCCTGCTGCGGGGCTGCCTCGCGGCGGGCATCATGGTGGCGCCGCAGCGGTCCGAGGTGACCGTGCTGATGCTGTCACCCGACCACGTCGGCAGCAGCGTCCCGGTCTTGCTGATGTGGCTGCTGATCGACCGGGCAGGCCGGCGCTGGTACGTGCCCTTAGCGTGCTGCGGGCTGCTCGGCTGGGCGCTGGTGGCAGACCAGATAGTGCTGCTCACCGGGGTGCTGCCGCTGCTCCTGGTCGCTCTCGTGCGGGCGTACCACGCGGTCATCAGGCAGCACGCGCCGGTCCGCTCGGTCGTGTTCGAGCTTGCGCTGGCCGCATCGGGCGTGGCGGGCGCCGAGGTCGGCTGGCGCGCGCTCGCGCTGATCCATTCCAGCGGGGGCTTCCTGGTCTGGCCAGTCGGCAACCGGCTGGCGAGCTTCGCTACTCTGCCGCACAACCTGATGCAGACCTATCAGGGCATCCTGCTGCTGTTCGGCGCGGACTTCATGGGCCAGCGGGCCGGCTATGTGGTCGCGATCGCGATGGTGCACCTGGTCGGCGTGGGCCTGGTCGGCTGGGCGCTATGCGGGGCGACGAAGCGCTTTCCAGGCTCAGACATGGCAGTGCAGCTGATGGTCGCGGCGACCGGAATCAGCCTGGCTGCCTACGCGCTCGGGCCCAATGCCAGCGAGTTTCTGAGCAACAGGGAGTTCGCGGCCGTGCTGCCCTTTGGCGCGGCGCTGGCTGGCCGGACCCTGGCGGCCAGGCTCCGCGAGGCGCGCCTGGTTCCCGCCCTGACGCTGGTGCTCGCCGTCTACCTGGCCGGAGCGGTGCGGGTGATCGCGCATCCGGCCGTGCCCGCGCAGAATCAGGCACTTGCGGCCTGGCTGACCAGCCGGCGGCTCTACTACGGCCTGGCCGGATACTGGCTGGCTAACTCCGTCACGCTGGATAGCGGCGGCAGGGTGGCACTGCGACCGCTCAAGGGCAACGCGGGCGGCGTATGGCCCGACTGGTGGGAGTGCGAGCCCAGCTGGTACAACCCGGCCACGAACGTGGCGAATTTCGTGGTACTGGCGAACCGCGGTACCGGCCAGGGTCTACTGGGTCTGTCCGGTCCGAACTCGCCTACGGCAGCCGGCGTGCTCACCAAGTTCGGGCAGCCCGCCAGGGTGTACTTCCTGGCCGACTACACGGTGCTGGTCTGGAACACGAACCTGCTCGCCGACATGCGCTGACTATGGGCCGCTGGCGCCGAAAGCCCGGCGCGATCCTTCGCTAGCCCGATCTGGTCAGGCCATGGGGGTAGGCTGACGGTCTTGAACCCCACACAGAGGAATCTCATGCGCCGCATAGTCGCGTCGTCCCTGCTGGCACCCCTGATCGCGTGCGTGGCGCTGGTCGGCTGCGGGTCAACGAGCCCGTCCGGCACAGCCAGCGGCAACGCGAACGCGGCCGTGAAGGTGTCCGGGACGTTCAACAAGGCGCCCAAGGTGTCCATCCCGGCCGAGGTGCCGAGTTCCAAGCTAAGCTACAGCACCGCGATCAAGGGCACAGGGGCCAAGCTCGCCAGTGGCGACAGCACGCTCGCGAACGTGACCATTTACAAGTGGTCAGGGACCAAGAGCAGCCTGCTGGACAGCACCTACACCACCGGGCCGCAGTTGATACCCGCAGGTCTCGGCCTTCCCGGCCTGGCCACAGCGATGCAGGACAGCACGCTGGGCAGCAGGATCGTCGCGGTCCTGCCGCCAAAGTACGGGTACGGCACCCAGGGCAACTCCAGCATCGGGGTGACCGGCACTGACACCCTGGTCTGGGTGGTCGACCTGCTGCAGCAGTTCTCGCCCTCGGCATCGGCCAGCGGGGCCTTCGTGTCGCACGGCGGTGGTCAGCTTCCGACGGTCAACAACAAGGCAGGCCAGGCATCGACCGTCAGCATTCCGAAGAACTCGCCGCCAAGCAAGCTTTCGGTCACGACCCTGATCAAGGGCACCGGGCCGAAGCTCGCCGCCGGTGACACAGTGGTGGCGCAGTACGTAGGGGTCAACTGGCGGACCGGCAAGGTGTTCAGCCAGTCCTGGCCGTCTACCTCCCAGCCGGCCGGCGCGCCGTTCAGCTTCCAGCTCGGCGGGCAGGTCATCACCGGCTGGAACGACGGCCTGCCGGGCGTGACGGTGGGCAGCCGGGTGATGCTGGTCATACCGCCGGCGCTGGGTTACGGCCCGGATGGCGGTCAGGCCAGTGCGGGCATCAAGAAGAACGACACCCTGGTGTTCGTCATCGACGTGCTCGGCATGCAGCCGCCGTCATCCTGAGCCGTTCGGGAGCAGGCCGGCCGCGTGTCGGCCTGCCGCCGCGGCCGCCAGGAAGTAGGCCGGATCCTCCCGCAGGCCGCGGCCCATCGTGGACAGGGGGACGGGACAGTCCGCCAGCACGTCGGCGAGGCCGTCGACGCTGACCAGGACCAGGTTGTGACGGCTGGCCATGGGCTGGGCCGCCGCAAGCAGCCGCGCCCCGAAATCGCCGGGCAGTTCGGGCACCACGATGTCGGCCCTCGCCAGTGCGACCCGGCCGTAAGCGGTGAGGCTGTGGTGGGATATGCCGCGGTGCCGCTCGCGCGGGTCGGCCTGGCTGACCCGCAGCGAGCCGACCGGCCTGCCGCCGAGTACGGCGGCTGCGTTGATGGCCTCACCGGAAGCCACCCCGGAGAATCCCCAGCGCGTGCCGGTACCCAGGTTGCCGGGACCCTGGGCTACGACAGCCAGCTCCGCGCCGAGTACGTGCCTGGCTGCCAGTAGCCCGCTGTGCAGGGTCACGGCCTCCAGGTCGCCGCCGAACGACTGCCCGACGGTGATCGTGCCGGCCAGCCAGCCGAGCTCGGCCAGCGCCGCCGCGGAGCGGGAGAACCAGGCCGGCAGCGCGCCCCCGTCCAGCATGACGTAGGCGATCGGCGCCGGGCCTGCCCGCCTGCCTGGCCTGGCCGCCAGGTAGGCGGCCAGGACTGCCGGCAGCGCCGAGTGCAGGTCGGCGACCACGACCGGCATCCCGCCGATGTCGTCCGCCTCGCGCAGGGTGTCGTGGTACTCGCTGCGCTGCTCGTCGGCTCCCAGGACGGTGGCCTGCAGCGGGGTGTATCTGGCCTTTATCAGGTGGCCAGGGCCGTCCTGATCCGGCGGCAGCCGGTCGGGAACGGCTACGACCAGCGCGTATCCGCCGGTGCCGAGGCCGAGGTCGAGGGCGCCGGTGTTCAGCAGGACTCGGTCGCCTGGCTGCGGCGCTCCGGTGAGCGCGGGGTAGGCCAGCGCCCTGATTGTCCGGCCGCCGACTGTTACCTCAAGCTCCATCGCTCCCGGCCACGATTGGCCGAGCGCGGAAACCTCGCCACTACGCCACCTGATCACTCCGGCAGGGTAGCGTCGGTGGCGGGAAAGGAAGGCGATGTCCCGGCGGAAGACCGAGCGGCTACTGAGTCTTGTCGTCTGCCTGCTATCCGCACGCAGGTACCTGACGGCTGGCCAGATCAGGGATGCCGTCCCCGGCTATCCGGACTCGTTCGACGCGTTCAAGCGAATGTTCGAGCGCGACAAGGACGAGCTGCGCGAGCTGGGTATTCCCCTAGAAACAGGGATGAACGCCGCCGGTGAGGATGAGCCGGGGTACCGCATCTCCCGGCAGGCATACGAGCTGCCCGACATCCGGCTGGAGCCGGACGAGGCCGCCGTGCTCGGCTTGGCCGCGCGGGTCTGGCGGCGGGCCGAGCTGGCAGGAGCCGCCGAGGGCGCTCTGCTGAAGCTCAGGGCGGCCGGCATCGAGGCGGAGGACATGACCCAGCCGGGCATCGAGCCCAGGCTGCAGACGGGGGAGCCGGCATTCGGCCCGCTCTGGGAGGCAGTCAGGGACCGGCGGCCGGTCTCATTCGGCTATCTGGCCGCCGGTCGCAGCGCTTCTCAGCTACGTCAGCTTGAGCCCTGGGGAGTGGTGAACAGGCGCGGCCACTGGTATGTCGTTGGGCAGGACCGTGATCGCGGCGAGCAGCGCGTGTTCCGGCTCAGCCGGGTCGCGGGCCCGGTTACCTTCACCGGGCCGGCTGGCTCGGTCACCGTGCCGCCAGGCACGGACGTGCGCGCCGCGGTCAGGGACTGGGACACCGGCGCGCCGCCGCAACGTACCTGCACGCTGCGGGTCAGGGCCGGGGCCGGCCACGGACTGCGACGGCACGCCGTCAGCTCCGCACCGGACGACGAACCTGGCTGGGATGTGGTCGAGGTGTACTTCAGCGAGATCGGATGGTGGAGCGAGCACATCGCCTGGTTCGGGGCTGACGTCATCGTGACGGAGCCCGCTGACCTGCGCGACGCGGTGATCGGGAGGCTGAAGGGAGCCCTGGCATGACGGCAGATGCGACCGTTCGCCCCGGATCGGGTCCGGCCAGGGCCCCGACCGCCACGGACCGGCTCCAGCGGTTGCTGGCCCTGGTCCCGTACGTCGTCAGCCGGACCGTGGTGGGCATGGCCGAGACCGCGGCGGCGTTCGGGATCACCGAACGCGAGCTGGTGGACGACCTGAACATGCTCTGGTGCGTGGAGCTCAGGTCCCCAGATCCGTACTGCCCGATCGATCTGTCCTACGAGGGCGGCGAGATCGTGGTCAGCGAGGCCGAGGCGATGGACCGGCCACTGCGCCTGGGGGTGGACGAGGCCTGCGCGCTGCTTGTCGCCCTGCGCATGCTGGCCGAGCTGCCCAGCATCGGCGACGGCTCTGCGCTGAGCCGAACCATCGCCAAGCTGGAGGCGGCTGCGGGCAGCGCGGGGAGCGCGAGCGCCCAGGTAGCGGTCCAGGTAGACGACGTAACCGGCCAGTCGGTGATCGCGCACGTGACAGACGCACTCGGCCGGGGCAAACGGGTGCATATCGCGTACTATGTGCCCGGCCGGGACGAGGCCACAGAACGGGAAGTCGACCCGATGCGGCTGCTCGTCGTCGAGGGCCGCAGCTACCTGGAGGGCTGGTGCCGAAGCGCCAGCGCCGTCCGGGTATTCCGGCTCGACCGGATCCTGTCGATCGAGGTGCTTGACATCGCCAGGGACGTGCCGGGGGGTGCGCAGCCGGTCGACGTGGACGGCGGCCTGTTCCGGCCGTCACCTGAAGATGTGCACGTCGTGCTCGAGTTGTCGGCCGCTGGCCGGTGGGTGGCCGAGTACTATCCGTGCGAGCAGATAGAAGAGCTCGACGACTCCAGGCTGCGGATACGGCTGCGAACTCCTGATACGCAGTGGGTGCGCAGGCTGGCGCTGCGCCTTGGCGAGGACGGCAAGGTGATCTCGCCGCCTGAGCTGGTGACCCAGGTCATGGTGGACGCTAAGGCGGCCCTAGATCAATACGCATAGGTAAGAAGACCGCTATGTCGTGTTAACGTGCCGGCCACCCGCGCGCTGTCGGCCCGACGCGTGCTGCCGTTTGCATGGACTACGCGTGTAGACTCTTGGCAACTAATCAGGAGCTCGGGCTCCGCTGAATGGGGACTGACATGGGCTTTGATGCGCTTCAACCGTGGCACATCATCGTGCTGGTTATCGTGCTCGTGCTGCTCTTCGGATCCAGGCGGCTGCCCGGTGCGGCCAAGTCGCTCGGCGAGTCCATGCACATTTTCAAGCGGTCCGTCCAGGGCCTGCACCCGGACGAGACCGGCCAGGATAGCGCCGCTAACCCGTTTGGCCAGACGACAAGCACCACGCCGCCCGCCGCTCCGCCTGCTGTCTTGCCGCCGGTGGCAGACCCTGCCCAGCAGCAGATCGCTGACCTGCAGCGCCAGGTGCAGGACCTGCAGCGGCAGTCGGCGGGCGCAAACGGCGGGCAGCGATCCGACTCGCAGACCACGCAGCCGTTCTAGCTCCCTGCTGAGATGGCCGTCGCAGAGGACGGGCTAAGCCCGGAACTCGGCCAGCGGGACCTGGGGTTTGGCAGGCGAGCCAACCCCGAGGCCCGGATGCCGCTGATGGAGCACATCCGCGAGCTGCGCAACCGGGTTGTCAAGGTTGCGGTGGCACTGGCGATCGGGGCGGTGATCGGCTGGATCATCTATCCGCACGTCTGGGATTTGATCAAGACGCCCTACTGCCGGGTCCCGCAGCCGAAGGCTGTCTTCGGCGGCAAAACCTGTCAGCTGTATGTGAACGGACTGTTCGACGCTCTGTTCCTGCGGATTCAGGTCTCGATCGGTACCGGCGTGATCCTTACCGCGCCGATATGGATGTACCAGTTCTGGGCCTTCATCGCGCCCGGCCTGTATCGCCGGGAGCGGCGCTGGGCGTACTACTTCGTGGCCGCGGCGGTGCCGCTGTTCGCCATCGGCGTGACCCTCTCGTACTTCGCGATGAGCCGGGGCATTCATTTCCTGCTCCATATGGTTCCCGCGAGCACAATCCCGCTTATCACGATCAATACCTATCTGAGCTATGCCTCCGCGATGGTGATGATCTTCGGCCTAGCGTTCGAGCTGCCGCTGGTATTCGTGCTGCTCAACCTGGCCGGGCTGCTGACGCATGAGCGCTTCAGGAAGTGGCGCCGGAGCATCATCTTCCTGGTGTTCGTGTTCGCCGCCGTAGCGACGCCGAGCCCGGACCCGATCAGCATGCTGTTGCTCGCCGTGCCGTGCGTACTGCTTGTCGAGGCGACGGAGCTCTTTGCCTGGGCCCACGACCGGCGCAAGGCAGCCAGGCTCGGCAGCCTGCAGTTCCCCGGCCTTACCGACGAGGAAGTGGCCAAGTACGGCCTCAACCGACCGCAGCAGGACGGCGTAGACGCTTCCGCGGGCACCCCCACCGGCTCCGGCAGCTAGCACGCCGTCAGCGAAACTCCCTTCAGCGCCACGAGGCCGGCGACGGTCACTGGCCGCCTCCACAGGATGCAACCTATTTGCATATCGGTAACATGGGCCTTCGTGAGCCCGGAGTCAACTGGCAGTTACCGATTCGGGGACCTGCTGGCGCTGGCCAGGCAGAGCTGGGTGCTGCAGATGACCCGCAGGCTCAGCGAGCTTGGTTACCAGGACTACCGGCGTAGTGATGCGGCTGTGGTCCGGCTGCTGCGCGCCGGTCCCGCGCCGGTGGGCGGGCTCGCGCCGATGCTCGGCGTGACCAGGCAGGCCGCGCGCAAGGTAGCGGCCGGGCTTGAGCAGCGCGGCCTGGCCCGCACCGAGCGGGATGCCGTGGACGCACGGGTACTAAAGGTCGAGCTGACGGCAGCCGGGGCCGCATACGCGACCGCGGTCGGCGCGGTGATAGACGAACTGAACCAGGAGTTCTGCCAGCAACTCGATCGTGGCGACGTCGTGGCGGCGGATGCCGTACTGCGCGCCGTGGTCGACTGGGACGGCACGCTGTCCGGCTCCGCCGCGCGGATCCCGCCGCCAGCCAGGCCTCGAGACCGGGACGGACCGGTAGCGTAAGATCATATTTCAGGGTTTCTTGTGACCTTGTGACCTCCTGGGATCCGAGGAGGCGATCATGGCAAACGGCGATCTCGCCGAGTACTACCAGCAGCGTGCGAGCGAGTACGACGCGGTCTACCGCAAGCCGGAACGGCAGCAGGACCTGGCCACGCTCCGTCGGCTACTGCCGCCGCTGACGGCGGGCAGGCACGTGCTGGAGATAGCAGCCGGCACCGGGTACTGGACCCAGGTGATCGCGGCCGCCGCGGCTAGCGTCACGGCCACAGACCTTAACCCGCAGACCCTCGCGATAGCGGCCACGAGGGATTACGGCCAGGCAGCTGTGCGGCTGCTGACCGCGGACGCTTACGGGCTAGAGGAGGTGCCTGGCGACTTCGGCCTGGTCTTCTGCGGCTTCTGGTGGTCGCACATCCGCCGCGGCGACATCGCCAGCTTCCTGGCGGGCGTCAGTCGGCGGGTCGCGCCGGGAACGGAGCTGGTGCTGCTGGACAACCGGCGTGTGCCGGGCAGCAACCACCCCATCGCCAGGACGAGCCCTGACGGCGATACTTACCAGCAGCGCAGGCTGCTGGACGGCCGCGAGTACGAGGTGCTCAAGAACTTCCCCAGTCGCGAGCAGCTCGCCGCCGACCTGGCTCCGTGGGCGGCCGCCCTGCAGCTCACCGAGCTTGAGTACTTCTGGCTCGCGCGCTGCGTGCTGTCCGGGTCCGCCTAGCTCCAGGCCTCGCCGGGCCCGGCAGACTTCGCCGGCGACGAGCGAAGGGGGCGAGTCGATCGGGGGCGATCCTGCATCACGATGCGGAGCCTGTCTGCGGGCCGCGGTCTGGGCGAGCGCGCGCCGCGCCGGCCGTGCCTGACCTGGTGCTGGCGGCGATACCGATGGCACATGCCAGCAGCGCAAGGGGGATCAGCGGCGCGAGGCGGGATTCCTGAGCGTAGGTGATCCCGCTGGCGACGGCGCCGCCGATCAGTGCCGCCAGCAGCCGCAGGCGGCTGCCGACGGCCGGCCGTGCGGGAGCGGCCAGGTCGGCGAGAATGCCGGTCAGCATTCCGGTCATGTATGTCGTAGATATTCCAGGGATTCGCAGTGCCCTGACGGCGGCACTCTGGCTGCCCATGGCGGTCGCGGCGCCGCCCAGCAACGCGACCTGTGCCGCCCCGCTGGGATGCGCGCCCGCGATTTCCCAGCCGACTGTGACGCCGGCGAGCACTATGGCTTCGCCGACCAGCACGGCAAAGACCGGAGTAGGCAATCGGCCGGCCGATCGGCCGGATGGCGCGGTGACCAGGCTAGCGGCCATAGCGCCGACGACGTAGCCGGTCAGGGCCGCGCCAGCATGCAACGCCAGCGCGCCGTTCAGCGTTCCCGCGCTCAGTCCGAGCAGGACCATGTTCGCGGTCATTACGCTGGAGAAGACACCGCCCAGGGCGAGGAAGCTGATCGCGTCTGTGGCGCCCGACGTCATGGCGAGGATGGCCGCCAGGGCGCCCAGCCGCCGTTCCGGCATTACCGTCCTCCCGACGTACATGGCGCCGAGTCGGGCGAGTGATCGGCACGAGGCTGGCCGGAACCCGGCTAGCGGTCCCCCCTGCCTCCCGTGCTTCCGTACCCAGCACGCTGGATGGTCACACCGGCGCAGGCGGGCCCCGCGATCGCCGTCACCGGCGGCGTGCGGGTGAGAACATGTCCCTGATTGCCCTGATCGCTACCAGCACCAGCACCAGCACCAGCACCAGCGCCGTCGTCGTCCGGGTCATGACCGACGCCGGGGCGGTCGCGGGCTGGCCGGGAAGGGCTTGTTCGAGCTGGGCGGCCAGCCGCAGGTCGGCATTCGTCTCGGCTGCCGTCAACAGGTGCCGTTGCTGCAGGAAGTAGAGCAGGGCGAATGCGGGCACCACGAGCAGTACCGCGAGGCCCGCGACAACGAGTTCCGCCACCAGCGACGCGGTGGGCGCGCTGCCCGTCGCCAGCGGCAGCGAGGTGGGCAATAGGTACGGGTACTGGGCCAGTCCCCAGCCCCACACCACGGTCGCCACGGCGGTCGCTGCCGTCACCCGCAGGACGACGGCGTTGTGCCAGCGCAGCCAGAGCAGGCCAAGCACCGCGATCCCCGCGGCAATCGAAATCGCCACCAGCGGCAGGGCGATGCCGGTCAGGCGGTCGAAGACATGGGGCGCGCTGACCGACAGCTCTGCGAACGTGCCGCCGGCGAGCGCACCGGTGAGCACCCCGGCCGCGGTGGCGCGCTGCGAAAAGTAGCGCACCAGGTCGAGGTGCCCGCGCTGGCGGGCCTCTAGGACGAGGAACACCGCGCTGATGTAGGCGCAGGCGGCGACGAACAGGAACCCGGTGAGCATCGCGGTAGGCGAGGTCCAGGCGGCCAGGATGTTGCCGGCCGGATGCGCTGGCACCTGCCCGGTGGCAACGGCCGCGACGACCGTGCCCATGAAGAACGGCGTGATCAGCGACGAGGCGGCGAACAGCGCGCCAGTGAGCTGCTGCATCCGCAGCCGCTGCGCGGTGTGCCGGAACGCGAACCCGACCCCGCGCAGGACGATTCCCAGCAGGGACAGGCAGAGCGGGACGAACAGCGCGGTCATGATGGCGGCGAACGCGGGCGGAAACGCGGTCCACAGCAGCACCAGGATGAAGACCAGCCACACGTGGTTGGCTTCCCAGACCGGGGTGATGGACTCGTCGATGAGTTCCCGCGGGGCTGCGCCGCGCTCGGCGCCGCCCGCCAGCAGATCCCAGATCCCGCCGCCGAAGTCCGCGCCCCCGAACAGCGCGTACGCGGCGATGACCACGAAAAGGATCGCGGCGACCGCGATGGCCTGCGGCGAGGGGCTCATGCCGCGTCCGGCCCGCCAGCGGATGCCGCGGGCACGGCCGGTGGCGCCCCTGCCTCGGCCGACGAGGGCCCGTATGGCACCTGCTCGGCCTCCTCTTCGGCTGCTGCTCCCCGCCGCCAGCGCCGTGACATGACCATCGGAACGCCGATCGAGACCACGGTCAGGACGGCGTACAGGGCGAGGATCACCGCCAGCGTGACCGGGACCCCGCTGGCCGAGGTGACCGCATTGCTGACCAGCAGCACGTGATAGACGATCCACGGCTGGCGGCCGACCTCGGTGACGATCCACCCCGACTCCATCGCGGCCACCGCCGCCACGCCGCCGAGCGCGGACGGCACCAGGAACCACGGGGTCGCCAGCAGCCGGCGATGGAACCACCACCACCAGCCCTGCCAGGCCGCCAGCGCGAGCAGGAAGAAGCCGACACCGACCATCAGGTCGAAGCTCAGGTGGATCAGCGTGTCGAGCGGCGGCCGCTGCGCGGCGGGCACGGTGTCCCAGCCGACGACCCTGGTGTGCGGCGAGAACCCGACCAAGATCGAGTCAAACGCCGGGATGGCCGCGCCCAGGTAGACGTGCCCGTTGATGTAGATCCCGCCGATCCACTCGGGAACGTCGCCCGTGGACTTGGGGATGTATTCCATCGCGGCGAACTTGACCGGCTGGCTGTGCGCGATGAACCGGGCGATGACGTCGCCCATCATCACCTGCAGCGGGGCCGCGATCCCGGCCATCGTGAACGGGATGGCGAAGCCCAGCCGGTGGTAGCGGTCGCGGCGTCCGCGCAGCAGGCCCACCGCATAGACGCCGGCGATGAGGAATCCGGTCACCATGTACGCGGCGAGCACCATGTGCGTGGTCTCATACGGCGTCGAGGCGTTGAAGAACACCGAGACCGGATCGACGCTGGTGATCTTGCCGTGGCTGAGCGTGTACCCGGCCGGTGAGTTCATCCACGAGTTCGCCGCGACCACCGACAGCGCGCCAAGCAGCCCGAACACCACGATCGGCATCCCGCTCCACCAATGCGCCCAGGGCGGTAGCCGCTGCCACCCGTACAGGTAGACCCCGACGAAGATCGCTTCCAGGAAGAAGAAGATTCCCTCCAGGGAGAACGGGAAGCCGATCGCCGCACCGAACCTGCCCATCAGGCCCGGCCACAGCAGGCCCATTTCATACGACAGCACCGTCCCCGACACCGCGCCGACCGCCACCAGCACAGCCATGACCTTCGACCAGCGGCGTGCCAGCAGCAGCGCCGCGGCATCGCTGCGCTTGAGACCGATCCATTCCGCGGTCATGATGACGGCTGCGAACGCGATGCCGAAGCAGGCGAGAATGATGTGGAAGCCTAGCGACGACCCCATCTGCGACCGGGCCGGCACCGGATTCACGGCCAGGATGTGCGCCACTGCGCTCATCGCGCCTCCCCCGTTGGCCGCATCCCCGATTGCGGCTGCCTCGCCTATGTGTACCGCGACCGCGCTCCGGGTACACGTGGCAGCACCCGCAAAGCTCGGCCAGAGGTGAACCGGCTGTATGAGCACCAAGAACATAGGAGCGGTTGCCCTGGTCATCGTGCTCGGGCTGGTCGTTGGCGTACTCGGGCTGGTCGAGGCCGACCTGTACACCGTCGGAGTGCTGATCCTCTTCGTCGGCGGCGTTGGTGCCGCCGTCCTGGCCGGCGAGTACCTCATCCGGTATCTGAGCAGGCGGCGGCCGCCTGCGTGACGGCACGAGCACTGGCCGGCCTGTCCCTGGCCGGCCTGTCCCTGGCCAGCCTGCTCCGCCTGGACGGTCGGGGACTGGCCTGGCGGTGGGCTAGTCAGTCCAGCCGTCGGCAGACGTGGCTGGCCGGGGGACTGCGCGATACCCTGGCCCGGATGACTAGGCGCGTTCGGGCTCGGACTGCAGCTATCCGGACTGAGGCAGGGAAGACGATGTCCCCCACGCCCTACACGTATACGAGTCCGGATGATCCGGGCCGGGAAGACCAGGGCTTGTTCGGCCCCGAGTCGGTGACCTGGCGTCTCATGACCACCCGGATCATGTGGGTGGCGATTGTCCGCGCGCTCTACCTGCAGGCACTGCATCCGCGGGTGATACGAGGCACGTTGCAGAACGCCGTCACCATCACAGAGCCGGTGGATGCCTGGGCCAGGCTGAGGCGGACCAGGAAGTTCATCGAGACGCGCACTTTCGGGACGACGGCCGAGGCGGAACGGGCCGGACGCCGCGTGCGCAAGATCCACGATTCGCTTACCGGAACCGACCCTGACGGCACACGGTACCGGGTGGACGACCCCGAGTTGCTGCTGTGGGTGCATTGCGGCGAGGTGGCCTCGTGCGCCGACGTAGCCCGGCGCAGCCGACTGCCGTTCTCCGACGCCGATCTCGACGCCTTCGTGGGGGAGCAGCGCGCAAGCGCCGAGCTGATAGGCATCGACCGGGCGGCGGCGCCCGCTTCCATGGCCGAACTCGGCGGCTACTACGAGGAGATCAGACCGAGGCTGTACGCGTGCGACGAGGCAAGGCAGGCGCTGCAGCTGACGTTCCACCCGCCAGTACCCGACGGCAACCGTGCGCTGAGACTGGGTCTGCCGCCGGTAAGCGTTCTGGCTTTCTCAACCCTGCCGCGCTGGGCGCGGCAGATGTACGGCAGACCGAGCGGGCCGCTGAGCGACATCGCGGCGACCGCCGGGCTCCGGGCCACGCGCCTGGCGTTTAATCAGCAGCGGGTGTTCCTGGGTGCCATGCGAGCCATACACCGCGCCGAATCAGCAGGCGAAACCGCTCGCCAGGAACACCGCATCAGCTGATCTGGCTGGCGTTCCGCGGGTCGCGAGGCAGCACGTGCGGGTTCAGCGTGCCGGCCGGATCGAGGGCCGACCGGATCCGCGCGAAGAGAGCTAGCTCGGCCTGCGACCTGGCCAGGCCAAGCCATGGCGCACGCAGCGCGCCAATGCCGTGCTCGGCCGAGATCGATCCGCCGAGCTGGGTGACAAACGAGAGCACTGCGGCCTCGTGCCGGCCGTCGGCGGGCGCGCCGGGCACCACATTGACGTGCACGTTGCCGTCCGCGACATGGCCGAAGGTGATGACCCTGGCCTGCGGGTCAGCCTCGGCGACAACGTCGGCCGCCCTGGTGGCTAGCTCGACCCAGCGCGCGGCCGGGACGCTGACGTCCAGCTTGATCGGCCTGCCGAGGAACGCCGCCGCCTCGGGCAGCCGCTCCCGGTAGGCCCACAGGCTTGATCGCCGTGTTGCGGTGTCCCCGACCGCGACCGCGCGGTCACCAACCAGCTCGGCCAGATGCTCGAACGCTGCCTGGCCGCCCGCTTCCAGCAGGAGGTACACCGCCGCGGCCGCTGGAAGGGGCGGCACTAGCCCTGCCCTCTCGACGAGGATGGACAGCCCCGCGTCAGTGAAGAACTCGGCCGACCTGAGGCCGGGAACCTCCAGCACTGCTCGCATGGCTAGTACGTGCGCCTCGGTCAGGTCGGCCAGGCCGACAAGCACCGTGCACAGCTCGGCGGGCCGGGGGACAAGCTGCAGCCGTGCTCTGGTGACTACCGCGAGGGTGCCTTCCGAGCCGGCCAGCAGCGAGGCGTAGTCGTAGCCGGTGTTGTCCTTCGCGGGACCGGACAGGTGCTCTACGACCGTGCCGTCGGATAGCACCGCCTCGATGCCGCGCAGCTGAGCTCGCATCGGCCCGTGCTGCAAGACCCGGGTGCCGCCGGCGTTTGTGGCGATCGCACCGCCCACCGTCGCGCTGTGCTGGCTCGAGATCCGGACGCCGAGATCCAGTGAGTGGCCGGCGCTCGCGACGCGGGCTAGCGTGACTCCGGCGTCGGCCGTCACCTGCCGCGCGTCTGCGTCCACCGGCCCGAGCTGGTCCATCCTGGTCAGGCTGAGCACGAGTTCGCCGTGCAGGGGCACGCCGCCGCCGACCAGGCCGGTGTTGCCGCCCTGCGGCACGACCTCGGTGCCCGTCTCCGTGCACAGCCGCAGGATCGCGGCTACCTGCGCCGTCTCGGCCGGACGAACGACAGCGGCCGCGTGGCCGCGGAACCTGCCGGTCCAGTCCACTGCATAGCCCTCGGTCGCATCACCGGTCAGCACGTGCCGGTGGCCGACGATCGAGCGGAGCCCGGACAGCAGTGCTGCGGGTGCCGATCCGACGAGCTCACGCGAGGCCGGCAACGAGCCCGTCCAAGACTCCACAGGCCGAGCGGAGAACGGGCAGCCGGTCGCATAGCTCAAGCTCGCCGTCGGGCCACACGATGACTTCCGGCGGGTGCGGCCGACCGTTATACCGGGAGGTGAACGACGCCGCATAGGCACCCGCCTGCTCGATCGCCACCAGGTCCCCGCGCGTCAGCAGCGGCAGCGGGTGGATGCCCAGCGAGTCAGTCGACTCGCAGACGGGACCGTCCACAGCGACGGGCCCGACCACGGCGTCGGACCGGGTGCCCGTCCGCAGCGCGTGCACCCGGTGCTCGCTGCCGTAGAGTGCTGGCCTGATCAGCTCGGTCATGCCCGCGTCGAGTACTACCCGAGCCGGCTCGTGCCCCGCCGTCAGGCCGCGGGTGTGCAGGACGGAGCTCACCAGCCAGCCGGCGTCACCGACCAGGTACCGGCCCGGCTCGATCGCCGCGCGAGCTGGCAGCGCCAGTCCGCTGGCCGCTAGCGCGTCCAGCAACGCCTGCCGGAACTGCGCGGGAGCGGGAAGGCCGGGGCCCGCCAGCGGGAACCCGCCGCCGAAGTCAACCGTGTCAGCCGATGGGCAATCTGCGGCTATCTCCGCGAGCAGCTGTGTCGCGCGTACCCCCGCCCGCGCCCACGCGCTGACGCCGGTCAGCGCGGAGCCGACATGCACGTGGATGCCGCGGACTAGCAGGCCCGCGGCGGAGCGTGCGGCAGCCTTGGCGACCGCGCGGACTTCGTCTCGCCGCATGCCGAACTTGCTCGTCACCGCGCCAACCGCGAACTCCTGGCGGGTTTCCGGACTGACGCCAGGGTTGAGCCGCAGCAGCACATCAAGCGGCGGCCTGCCGTGGCGGCCAAGACCGTAGCGCGCCCCCAGCTCAGCCAGGCAGTCCAATTCAGCCGCTGACTCGATCACTAGCCAGCGAGGCGGCCGGCCGGCGGCGGCCTCGGCGGCCGTGAATTCGAGCTGGGAGTCTGTCTTGCCTATTCCCTCGAATACCACCGCCTCGTTACCAAGGCCACCGTGCCGCGCCTGCAGCCACTCTCCGGTCGAGACGACAGCGCCGCCCCATCCGCGCCCGGCCAGGTAACCGGCCAGCGCGGGCAGGTCGTTGGCCTTGAGGGAGTAGTGCAGCAGCCACCGCGGTCCGAACGCAGACTCGACTTGCCGTGCGGCAGCCGCCACCGACATCATGTCCAGCACGTAGATAGGCGTACCGAACCGGTCGGCCGCGCTGGCCAGCGCATCGCGAAGGTGCACGATATGGCGTTGCTGGCTGTTATTGCCGGACACGCGCTAGAGTACAGCACTCTTCACAGAAGCTCGTCAAGATGGCAACATGAATGAAATGAGTCAGAGCGAGGTCCGCGCCTCAGCTGAGCGGCTGCCCGCGCGAGGGCAGGCCGACCCCGCCGGGGAGGCCCCGCGGATCGCTGAGCGCATCCACCAGCACCTTGCGGCGCTTTCTCCATCCGAGCGATCGGTGGCGCGGGTGCTGCTATCCGGGGCGCCGACCGCAGGCCTGGAATCGTCAGGCCGGCTGGCGGAACAGGCCGGCGTAAGCGGGCCAACGGTGAGCCGGTTCGTTACCCAGCGACTTGGCTTCAGGAACTATGCCGACTTCCAGCGGGCCCTCCGCGACGAGATCGAGGATCGCGTCGTCTCGCCGGTGGACGTGTACCGCAGGCAGCGCCTCGACGGGGCGTCAGGTGATTTTGCCGACCGCCGTGGGGCGGCGCTCGGAGAGTCGGTTACCGCCAGCGTGCAGGGGCTGGATCTCAGCGAGTTCGCCCAGGCCACCTCGTTGCTTGCGGACGCCAGGCACCACGTACTCGCTGTCGGCGGCTCGTTCAGCCACCTCGTCGCTGGCTACCTGGTCGGCGTGCTGCGGGAGATCCGGCCTGGTGTCCGGCTCGTCCCGCCCGTCCCGGCCGAGCGAGCCGCGGCGCTGGCCGACATCGGCAGGAAAGACGTGGTCTGCGCCTTTGACTTTCGTCGATACGAGCGCGATACCCAGGACTTCGCGGTCGCGGCGAAAGAAGCTGGGGCAAGGATCGTCCTGTTTACCGACCCGTGGCTGTCACCCATTGCCGACATCGCCGATGCGCTGCTGCCCGCTCAGGTAGTGACGGGATCATCACCCTTCCCTAGCCTCGCCCCGACCGTTGCCGTCGCCGAGACCCTGGTCTCCGCGATCGCAGGAGCGCTGGGTGACGCGGCGCGCGAGCACTTTGAGCGATTCGGGGGCATCACCGACCGCTGGATCAGGTTCTGGCCGCAGACGGGTCTGCCGCCGGAGAGCTAGCCGCGATCAGGCGTGCTCGGGGGATCTTGACGCCGTTCGGCGAGCCTGGCTGCTCGGCGCCAGCAGAACACTCAACGATCTGGTGAATGACTCGTTACAAAACCTGGTCTTGACCGAGGTGTTTGAAGCATGCTGTACTCGCACATGCAATCGTCGCGATTCAGTCTATCGGGATATAACCGGCGCGCTCGCGCCTAGGATCGCCCAGCCCGAGCCGCCGAGGCTGATGAAAGGACCCCGCTATGCATCGAGTCACCATCAGCCGGATGCGGCCCAGGGCGCTTGCCGTCGTCGGGCTGGCCGCGCTCGCCGCCAGCGCGCTCGCGGCGTGCTCTTCCGCGGACGGCGCCGGGCCGGGCGCAGCACAGACAATCGCAGTCGTGCCGACGTCCGCAGGCAGCACGCCGGATCAGGTCTTTCCGATCTTCACGGGCGCGCAGGACACCGTCGTCAACCAGCAGGACTTCGAGTGGCTGATGTACCGGCCGCTGCTGTGGTACGGCGGCCAGCCTGGCAACGAATTCGGCCTGTACAGCCAGGTGAGCCTGGCGTACGCGCCCGTCTATAGCGACAACGACACGGTCGTGACGATCACGATGAAGAACTACAAGTGGTCCGACGGCACCCCAGTCACGGCGCGGGACGTGCAGTTCGACTACGACCTGATCAAGGCAAACAAGAAGAACTACGGCGGATACACCGCTGGCGCCTTCCCTGACGACGTGAAGTCGTTCCAGGTAGTCAGCCCCGACCAGATCAAGCTCACCCTGACCAGGTCGTACTCGCCACTATGGTTTAACACCAACGAACTCGCGCTGCTTATACCGCTCCCGCAGCACGCCTGGGACAAGACTTCGGGCAGCGGGGCCATCGGCAACTACGACGAAACCACGGCCGGGGCGGTAGCCGTCTACAAGTACCTCTTCGGTCAGTCCAGTCAGCTGAACACCTACGGCACCAACCCCCTGTGGCAGGTGGTGGACGGTCCGTGGAAGCTCAAGTCGTTCTCGACCCGCGGTGATATCGACTTCGCCCCGAACAAGGACTACTCCGGCCCCGTCAAGCCGTCGCTCAGCGAGTTCATCGAGCGGCCGTATACGTCGAGCACGGCCGAGTTCGACGCGCTCCTCGCGCAGACTGGGCTGACGACCGGCTCGATCCCGAGCCAGGATATGAACCAGGCACAGACCCTGCAGAACGACGGCTACCGGGTCTATTCGACGCCCACCTACGGCATTGACAACATTTACCTCAACTACAACAACACCGCAGACGGCCCGCTGTTCCGCCAGCTTTACATCAGGCAGGCGCTACAGCACCTGGTGAACCAGCCGCAGGATGTGAAGTACGCGTTCGGCGGAGCGGCGACACCGAGTTACGGTCCGGTGCCGCTGTCGCCGGCCAGCCCCTACGCGACACCTTACGAGAAGTCGAACCCGTACCCGTTCAGCGTGCGAGCGGCAACGCAGCTGCTCGCCTCGCACGGCTGGTCGATCCACGCCGGGGGGACCGACACCTGCACGCGGCCAGGCACGGGAGGATCGGACTGCGGTGCCGGGATCAGGGCGGGCCAGCAGTTTACG
Source organism: uncultured Actinomycetota bacterium (assembly GCA_963719765.1). Classification (GTDB taxonomy): domain Bacteria; phylum Actinomycetota; class Actinomycetes; order Streptosporangiales; family Streptosporangiaceae; genus JAJYUU01. The sequence continues at coordinate 1,105,147 of CAVRCW010000003.1, read as the reverse complement.
GTCAAGGTGCTCTACCCGAGCGGCGACACGAACTTCGCCACGATGATGGAAAACCTCCAGTCGGCTGCCCGCTCAGCCGGCATCTCGATGCTGCTGAATTCAGGCGAGTTCAACCAGGTCACCTCCGAGATTTCGGTCTGCAAGGCGGGCACGGCCGCCTGTAGCTGGCAGGCTGGGACCTGGGGCGGCTGGACCATGAGCCAGTACCCCACCGGGCTGGGGATCTTCACCACCGACACGACCGGCATGCCTGCGCCGGTAGGGCCGCAGATCAACAAGCTGGTCGGGGCGACCGAGTACAGCCCGAGCCTCAGCGTGTTCTCCAGCTACGAGAACTACGTCGCGCAGGAACTGCCAACTATCTTCCTGCCCTGGGAGCAGGTCTATACCGGGAATGTCGTGCTGAAGGACCTGAGCGGGTTCACCGCCGATCAGGAGAACCCGTTCAGCGACACTTTCCCCGAGCTATGGCATTTCGGAAAGTAACGGCCGCCCGCATCTATGACCGGATATTGCGTACGACGCTCCGCGCAGGGACTGTTCGTGGTCGTGCTGGTCTCGTTCCTGACGTTCATCGAGGCGCACATCATGCCCGGCAACCCGGCGCGCGCCATCCTCGGCATCCGCGCCAGCCCGGTGCAGATTCAGGCCTTCGACATCGAGAACGGGTACAACCGATCGCTGCCTGTCCAGTACCTGGACTACGCCGACCGGCTGATCCACGGGAATCTGGGATTTTCCTACCAGCTCAACCAGAGTGTCGCCTCGCTGCTTGGCGAGCGGCTTCCGGCTACGGTGATCCTAGTTGGCCTGTCACTCGCGGCCGCGATTGCGCTCGCGGTCCCGGTCGCCGTCACCCAGGCGGTCCGGCGAAACAAGCCGGTTGACTACGCCATCACCGGTGTGTCGTTCGCGCTGTACTCGATGCCCGAGTTCTGGCTCGGGCTGATGCTCATCATGCTGTTCGCCGAGAAGATCAAGCTCTTCCCGCCGACGGCGCCGCAGGGCAACGTGAGCCAGATCCTTACCCATCCGGCCGGACTCGTGCTGCCGGTCGCGACTCTCGCGCTGGGGAGCGTGGCGTCGTTCAGCCGCTACCTGCGGTCATCGCTGCTTGACAATCTCGCGGAGGACTACGTGCGGACCGCGCGAGCGAAGGGTGCCTCGCGCCACGTGGTGCTGTACGGGCACGTATTCCGCAATGCGCTGGCGCCGGTCATCACTCTGATCGGGCTATCCCTGCCTGGCGTCCTCAGCGGCGCGCTTATCACCGAGACGGTCTTCAACTACCCGGGGATCGGCCTGCTGTTCTGGAACTCGGCGTTGTCATCGGACTACGCGGTCATGCTCGGCGTGACCATCATCGTGGCCACCGCAACCGTGGCCGGGTCGTTGCTCGCTGACCTGTTGTATGCGGTCGTGGATCCGCGCGTCCGGTACGGAAGGGCGTGAGCCGTGAGTGACGCCGTTCTCGATGCTGACGTCCGGCCGGAGCTGCCCGCCACCGGCGGGCGCGGCCCGGTTGCCAGCCCGCTTCGTTCCGCCATCGAAACCATCGTCGCGAACAAGGCGGCTCTCGCGGGGATAGTCGTGATCATCATCATGGCGATCTTCTCCTTCATCGGCCCGTTCTTCTATCACACGAACCAGATCACCACGAACCTGCCGGCTTCGCTGCGGCCGCCGAGCTCGGCACATCCGCTCGGCACTGACAACGAAGGGTACGACGAGCTCGGGCGTCTAATGCTCGGCGGCCGGACCTCGCTTGAGATCGGCGTGGCCGCGGCGGTCGTGGCGACGGTCATCGGCGTTGCCTACGGAGCGGTGTCGGGATTCGTAGGCGGCATAGTCGACGGCTTGATGATGCGGCTCGTGGACGCCCTCCTGGCCATCCCGACCCTGTTCCTGCTGATCTACCTGTTCACTGCGTACCAGGCCAATGTCGCAATGCTCATCGTCATCATCGGGCTGGTCGCCTGGCTGGTGCCTGCCCGGCTCGTGCGGGCAGAGACGCTGTCGCTGCGGACCCGCGAGTACGTGGACGCGGTCAGGGTCATGGGCGGAAGCTCGCGACGCATGATCCTGCGCCACATCATCCCGAATACGATCGGCACGATCACGGTCAACGCAACGTTCCAGGTAGCCGACGCGATCCTGGCCCTGGCCGGCCTGAGCTTCCTCGGCCTGGGCATACCGCCGCCGGCGGCTAACTGGGGCGGAATGCTGTCCACCGGCATCAACTACGTATACGCCGGCGACTGGTGGCTCATCTATCCACCCGGAGTCGCGATCTTGCTGACGGTGATGGCCTTCAACTCGGTCGGAGACGCGCTACGTGACGTCTTCGAGACCCGCGCGCAGTCCGCGTTCCTCGCAGTCCGCTAGCAACACATCGAAAATCGTGCAGCCCCGGCATGGGGACGGAAGGGAGTATCCGGTTGCTTGACGTACTCATCTCAGGCGGCGCCGTCTACGACGGAACGGGCGCGGACCCGGTCAGCGCGGACGTCGCCGTGGCCGGTGACAAGGTGGTAGAAGTCCGGCAGCACGACCGCCGCGATCGGCCGGACGCCGCAGTCGTCATCGACGCGACCGGCAAGGCGGTATGCCCGGGCTTCATCAACATCCTGAGCCACTCCTATCTGTCGATCCTGCATGACCCGCGATCGCTCGGGGAGCTGACGCAGGGCGTGACGACCGAGGTGTTCGGGGAGGGCAGCTCGATGGGGCCGCTGACCGCCCGGATGAAATCCGAGCTGGCGGACAGCGCGAACGGCCTGTCGTACGAGGTCTGCTGGACCCGGCTGCGGGAATACCTGGACTACGTCGAGCGCCGGGGCAGCTCGCAGAACGTCGCGTCGTTCATCGGCGGCGGCACCATCAGGGCGAACGGCGTCGGCTACGACAACCGGCCCGCCACTGCGGCAGAGCTGGAGCGGATGCGGGCGCTCGTCGCCGAGGAGATGGCCGATGGCGCGCTCGGAATCGCCTCCGCGCTGATCTACCCGCCCGGCAGCTACGCGTCCACGACGGAGCTCACCGAGCTGTGCAAGGTGGTAGCGGAGTACAACGGCTGCTACGCATCGCACATCCGCAGCGAGGGGGAGGATCTCCATGGCGCCGTCGCGGAGTTCCTGGAGATCTGCCGGTCAGCAGGCGTTCGCGGCGAGATGTTCCACCTGAAGGCGGCGGGGCGCCTGCACTGGGACAAGATGGACGGTGCGATCGAACTGCTCGAGCGCGCACGGACGGCCGGCGAGCCCATCACCGCCGACGTCTATCCCTATCCGGCCAGCTCGACCGGCCTCACCAGCATCATCCCTGACCGATATCACGAGGGCGGGGCAGCTGCCCTGTTCGACCGGCTTTCCGACCCGAAGGTCCGCGGTCAGATACGGGCTGACCTGCAGACCAGTGGTCGCTGGGGTGACGTGACTGAGGCCGAAAGCGTGCTGATCCTGCAGGTCACCAGGGACGAGAATCGTCACTGTCAGGGTCGCACGCTGGCCGACATCGCCGCCGAGCGGGGCACGGACCCGATCGACACCGCGCTGGACCTGATCGGGTCGGACCGGTCCCGTGTTGGATGCGCGTTCTTCTCCATGTCGGAGCACAATCTGCGCAAGGCGCTGGCCCGCCGCTGGGTAGCGATTGGCTCGGACGGCGCCTCGATGGCGCCTGAGGGCGCGTTCCTGCGGGCGCCGACGCACCCCAGGTCCTATGGCAGCTTCGCTCGCGTCCTCGGGCACTACACCAGGGACGAGAAGCTGCTGACGCTCGCGGACGCGATACACCGGATGAGCGGCCTGCCCGCGGCGACGCTGGGCCTCACCGGCCGGGGCAAGCTGGCAGCGGGTTGCTTCGCCGACATCGCCGTGTTCGATCCGCTGACCGTCGCCGACCGCGCGACCTTCGCCACCCCGCATCAGCTGTCGACAGGAGTGAGCGAGGTTCTGGTCAACGGCACGATTGCGATCCGCGGCGGCACCTTCACTGGCAAGCTCGCCGGCCGCGCGCTCGCCGGGCCGGGAGCGCGGAAGTGACGGCCGCGGGGATAGTGACGGGGCTGGATCGCGACAGCGCCGCGGCGGCCGTCGCGGCAGTCGCCGCGGCGGCCAGCGGCCATGTCGGGCTGCTCGCCAGGCACCTGGAAAGTGGCGAGGAACTCAGCTGGAAGGCGGACGCAAAGATCGGCACCGCAAGCGCGGTGAAGGTAGCGATCTACGCCGAGGTAATGCGGCAGCGCGCTGGCGGCCAGGTCGACCTCGACGCCGAGGTCCTGACCGCGCCTGCAGATCTGACCGGCGGCTCTGGCGTGCTCAGCGTGCTGCGGCCCGGCCTGCGGTGCACCGTGGCCGACCTGTGCACGCTGATGATTGTCGTGTCTGATAACACCGCGACGAACATGCTGATCGACATCCTCGGCGGAGTGGCCGCCGTCAACGAGGGAGTCGCGGCGCTCGGCTATCCGGGCATCCGCCTCGACCACAAGATCGGCTATCGCCCGCCGCCGCTGGTGACGGCGGACGCGCAGGCACCGGCAAGCCCGACGCCGCCTGGCTCCGGGCGCCCGCTTGGCACGGCCACGCCGGCCGAGTTCTGCCGCCTGTTTGCTGACCTGAAGGCCGGCCAGGTCGTCGACGCGGCGTCGTCGGCCGAGATGCTCTTCACTCTGAGGCACCAGCAGTCGCAATCGCTTGTGCCCAGGTCGTTCCTGGACGTTGCCGACCCTCTCGACGAGCCCGGCCCCGACGGGCCGGCCATTGCCAGCAAGACAGGCAGCGTCGGCGGTTGCCGGGTGGAAACCGGCCTGCTCTACCTGCCAGGTGACGGCGCCACGGTGGCCTACTGCGCCGCGGCTGACCGGCTGGAAGACAAGACCATGACCGCCCTGGCCGAAGGGAACGAGATCCTCGGGCGCCTCGGGGCGATCACGCTGGCCCGCTGGTGGCCTGGACCCGGCCCGGTCCCGGTCCGCCGCGGCTGGCTCCCACACCGGTAACGAGGTCACATGCCACCGCTGCTCCAGGTCGAGGACCTGCACACCGATATCCGGCTCCGGCACGCCACAGTGCACGCTCTGGACGGAGTCAGCCTGACCGTCGACGCCGGTGAGTGCCTCGGCATTGTCGGCGAGTCCGGGTCCGGCAAGACAATGACTGCCCTGTCGGTCATGCAACTGCTGCCGCCGGGCGGATCGATCACCGGCGGCCGCATCGTACTCGACGGCATCCAGATCTCCGGCCTCGATGATGATCGCATGCGCCGCGTCCGTGGCAACGAGATCGGGATGATCTTCCAGGATCCGATGACCTCGCTTAATCCGACGCTGACAGTCGGCGCGCAGATCGCCGAGACGGTTCTGCTGCACCGCGACGTCGACAAGAAGACCGCCATGGCGAGGGCGGTGGAGGTGCTCGGCCTGGTGGGCATGCCGAGGCCGGCCGAGCGGGTCAAGAGCTACCCGCACCAGCTATCCGGCGGGATGCGCCAGCGAGTAATGATCGCCATGGCGTTGGCCTGCGAGCCCAAGCTGCTGATCGCCGACGAGCCGACTACTGCTCTCGACGTAACGATTCAGAAGCAGATCCTGGAACTCATCGATGACCTGCGCGCACGTCTGGGCATGGCGGTGATCCTGGTCACGCACGACCTAGGCGTAATCGCCGGCCGGGCGGATCGCGCGGTTGTCATGTATGCAGGGAAGGTGGCCGAGACCACAACCACGAAGCGGCTGTTCGCCAACCCGCGCCACCCGTATACGCAGGCCTTGTTCGAGGCGCTGCCGGAGAAGGCCGCCGATATCTCTGGGCGCCTGTACAGCATCCCCGGCATGCCCCCCGACCTTACGAGCCCGCCGCCCGGATGCAGGTTCGCCGCGCGGTGCCGGCATGCGACAGACCAATGCCGACGCCGTGAGCCTGCGCTTGCGGGAGACGAGCGCAAGCACGCGTTCCGCTGCTTCTTTCCGGTAGGGCACCCGGATGACGAACTGAGGGCCGCGCTGACTGTTGCCTTGCCGGACCGCGAACTCCGCGTGTCGAGCGAGGCCGCGGCCATCGGCGGGTACCCGGTGCTCAAGGTAGAGCACCTGGTCAAGAACTTCGCCGTGACCTCAGGTACCGTCCTGCAGCGCAAGGTCGGTGAGGTCAGCGCGGTGGCCGACATCAGTTTCTCGATCCAGCCGGGACAGACGTTCGGCATGGTTGGCGAGTCTGGCTGCGGCAAGACTACGATCGGCCGGCTGATCGCGGGCCTGGAAAACGCGACCGCGGGCTCTATCGAGCTCGACGGCCAGGATCTCGCGAAAATGAAGCCCCGTGCGCGGCGCCGTCACAGCACGAAAATCCAGCTGATGTTCCAGGATTCCTATGCCTCGATGGATCCCAGAATGCGGGTAGGACCTATCCTGCGCGAGCCGCTGGCCATCCATGGGATCGGCAGCAAGCGCGAGCAGCAGGCTAAGATCAACGCGATGCTGGACGAGGTTGGACTGCCCAGGGTCGCCGTCGAGAGATACCCGCATGAGTTCTCCGGCGGCCAGCGGCAGCGCCTCGGACTCGCCAGATCGCTAATGCTCAGCCCTGAGCTGCTGGTCGCCGACGAGCCAGTGTCAGCGCTAGACGTCTCGATTCAGGCCCAGAACCTCAACCTGATGCAGGATCTGCAGCGCGATCTGGGCCTCGCCTACTTGTTCATCTCGCACGACCTCTCGGTGGTCAGGTACATGTCGGACGCCATCGGCGTGATGTACCTGGGCAAGCTGGTCGAGGTCGGGCCGGCGGATCATGTCTACTACCGCCCGGTGCACCCCTATACCAGGGGTCTGATCGACACGATCCCGGTAGCCGATCCGGCGCTTGCGCGTGAACGGGAGGAGAAGGGAGTTCAAGGCGAGCTGCCGTCGGCCATCGATCCGCCGTCCGGCTGCCGGTTCCGCACCAGGTGTCCGTATGCTCGTGACCGCTGCGCGCAACAAGAGCCGCAGATGCGGCCGTTCGGTGCCGCGCACATGGCCGCTTGCCACTTCCCGCTCAGGGAACCCGAGCACGCCGACAGCCGCGGCAGCCTTCACCACGACCGAATCGCAGGGGAGCTCAGGTAGTTGGAACCAGCGGATGTTCGCACCCGTCCTGCGTCACTCGCTCGCCCCAGGGCGCTGCGGCCAGGCGACCGGGTCGCGGTGCTGTCGACCAGCAGTCCCGCCGACCAGGACGCGCTCGCCATCGGGCTGGACGCGCTGCGCTTCGCAGGCCTTGACCCGGTGGTCTACCCGTCGGCGCGTGATCAGGGAACGATGCGCCCCTACCTGGCCGGTGACGACCAGATGCGGGTCGCCGACCTGCGCGCCGCGCTGACCGATCCCAGCATCGCCGGCATTATCTTCGCCACCGGGGGATCCGGCGCTCAGCGCACGCTGGAAGCGATGGACCTGGATGCCATCTCCGGCCTGGCACCGAAGGTGCTGGCCGGCTACTCCGACGTGACTGCCATACTCGAGGCAGTCGGTCGCAGGCTCGGGTGGGCATCGCTGATGAGCCCGATGGTCACCTCGGGCGGTCCCAAGGGCCACTATTCGTACACTTCGATGCTGCGGGCCCTGATGCAGCCCGAGCGGTCCACGGACATCAGCTATCCGGCCGCGGCCACGATCGCGGGCGGCACCGCGCGCGGCAGGACTCTCGGCGGGAACCTCACCCTGCTTGCCTCCTCGATTGGCACCGACACGTCATGGCCTGCGGACGGTGGCATCCTGCTCATCGAGGACACAAGCGAGGAAGAGTACCGGCTGGACAGGATGCTGACCCAGCTGCGCCGCTCGGGCTACCTGCGCGGCGTGGCCGGGATCATGGCCGGGACGTTCGTCGGCTGCGGCGAGCCGGAGCTGATACAGGAAGTACTCGCCGAGCGCCTCGGGGATCTCGGTGTGCCCATGATCGCCTGGGCGAATGTCGGCCATGGCGGTTACTTCCAGACGTTCCCGATCGGCATCGCGGCCGAGCTCGATGCCGACGCCAAGACACTCCGGCTGCTCGACCCGCCGCTGGTGCCCGCGCAGCCGCGCGGCGGGCAGCCGACGCAGCTCAGCGAGGCAGCCGAGCCGGCCCTAATGAAGGGACGCCAGTCATGAAGATACTCATCTCGGCTGACATGGAGGGCGCGACCGGCGTCACCTGGCCCGCCGACGTGGAGCCGGGCACCGAGCAGTGGCAGCGGTGCCGGCGAATGTTCACCTCCGACGTGAACGCGGCGGTAGCAGGATTTCTGGACGGCGGCGCCGACCAGGTCCTGATCAACGAGGCGCACTCGACGATGCGCAACCTGCTGCTGGAGGAACTCGACGAGCGGGCCGTCATGCTGACCGGCAGGCACAAGGACCTGAGCATGGTGGAGGGCATCCAGCACGGCGACGTGGACGGGGTCGCGTTCGTCGGCTACCACGCCGCCGCGGGCGCCGATGGCGTGCTCGCGCACACCTACCTGGCTAACTCCATCACCGCGGTGCGGGTCAATGACGAGCGCGCGAGCGAGGGCCTGCTCAACTCCTTCGTGGCGGCACAGTACGGGGTGCCTGTCGTGCTGATTACCGGCGATGACCGCACCTGCGCTGACGCGGCACGCTACGCGCCGGACGCACCGTCCGTCGCGGTCAAGGACTGCGTGACCCGGTACGCGGCCATCTGCAGGCCGCCGGCCGTCACGGCCACCGCGATCCGGCAGGCGGCGGCAAAGGCGGCCGGACTTGCCCGCCGGTCGCAGCCGCGCGCCGACGGCGAGTTCGGGGTCGAGGTGGAGGTGGACGCGGCGCAGCTTGCGCAGGCAGCCGCCATCGTGCCCGGCGTGCGGCGGACGGGAGACCGGACGTTCGAGTATGACAGCTCTACGGCTTATGACATGATCCGCTGCTTCAAGGTCGTCTGCACGATGATCTCCGCTGCTATGGAGGACCACTATGGCTGAGCCGGGACCCGCCGAGCAGGAGGCTGAGCGGTTTGCCGCCGAGCTGATCCGGTTCGACACCACTAACCGCGGTGGCGGGGATTGCCGGGAGCGGGACGCCGCCGAGTACGTGGCGGCGTTGCTGGCGGATGCGGGCCTGGATCCGGCCGTGCTGGAGTCCGCGCCGGGGCGGGCGAATGTGGTGGCCAGGATCAGCGGCACCGAGCCGGGTGCGGCGGCGCTGCTGCTGCACGGTCATCTCGACGTCGTGCCCGCTGATCCGGCTGCCTGGTCGGTGGACCCGTTCGGCGGCGAGATCAAGGACGGCATGCTCTGGGGCCGCGGCGCCATCGACATGAAGAACGCGGTCGCGGTGCTGATCGCGCTGGCCAGGGACTGGGCCCGCACCGGACGCGGACCGCGGCGTGACATCGTGCTGGCCTTCACCGCCGATGAGGAGGACACAGCAGCCTACGGCGCTCGCTGGCTGGTCGAGCAGCACCCGGCGTTGTTCGAAGGCTGCAGCGAGGCGATCGGCGAGTCGGGTGCCTTCACCTTTCACGTCCGGCCTGGGCTTCGGCTGTACCCGATCGCATCGGCGGAACGGGGCACCGCCTGGCTGAAGCTGACTGCCCGTGGCACCGCCGGGCACGGCTCGAAACCGACCACCGACAACGCCGTGGTCCACCTGGCGGAGGCGATCACCAGGATCGCGGCCTATGAGTGGCCGGTGCGTCTCATCCCGGCGGTGCGCGCCGCGATCGAGGCCATCGCCCGTGCCGTCGGGTCGGCCGACGAGGACGGCGCTGACGCGGCGGCGCCGCTGTCGGGCCTCGGGCCGGCCGCGGCACTGGTGGCAGCCACCGTGCACAACAGCGCTAACCCGACCATGCTGACGGCCGGGACCAAGGTCAATGTGGTCCCCGGCGAAGCCGTCGCATACGTGGACGGGCGGGTGCTGCCCGGCTTCGAGGCCGAGTTCGCCGCAGCCATGGACGAGCTGACCGGCCCGACGGTGGCCTGGGAGTACGCGCACAAGGAGACAGCGCTGCAAGCGCCGATCGACAGCCCGCTCGTGGCCGCCATGACCGGCGCTCTGCTCGCCGAAGACCCTGGTGCGACAGTCGTGCCGTACTGCATGAGCGGCGGCACCGACGCCAAGCAGTTCGCCCGCCTCGGGATGGCCTGCTACGGGTACACGCCGCTCGTCCTGCCGCCAGGCTACGACTACTACGCGATGTTCCACGGCGTGGACGAGCGGGTCCCTGTCGCCGCGCTGCACGCGGGCGTGCGCATCATGGACCGTCTGCTCACCGGGGCCGCCGCGGGGCTGCCTACCGGCTAGGTCCTCGTCTGGCAGCCGCGGTTCTTCCTAGGGCAGGGGCATTCGGTCGGCTGATGTGACCGCCGACGGAAGCCGGCAGGCGTTTCCGCGGAAACGTCTGAGGTCCACCCGACGATTCTTGCCTGTTCCAGTAGGGCGAGGTCCAGAACGCGAACGGTGTCGAGATAATCACCTTGTTCGCATAATATATATAAATTTACTTACTTAGCCCCGTACGCTGGGGTAGTCGAGGCATGGAGGACGGATGTCGGCTGGCCCGCGCGGACGGCCGCGGTCGGCATGCCCTGCGGCCGTGGCGAGATCGGCAGACACGCGGACCCTACCGCCAGGACGCCAGGACGCTGTTAGCGGCCAGTCCCGCGGCCCGAACCGGGGTGTCCTTGTCGCCCTCGGCGCCATAACAGCCGCAGCGGCAATCGCATGCACCGGCGCGGGAGTGGCTACCGCGGCGACCTTGCCGGCGACTACCGCGAATGCGAGCGTGCGAACGGGTCAGGCAGTCACGGCGTCCACCGACGCCGTCATCGTGTCAGCAAGCGCGTCGCCGGCTGCCGATACCGCCACGCCTAGTGCCACGCCGTCACCCACGCCGTCGGCGACGCCGAGTGGCACGCCGTCACCGACTCCGTCGGCCGCGCCGTCGCCGACCCCGTCGGCCGCGCCGTCGCCGACCCCGTCGGCCGCGCCGTCACCGACCCCGTCGGCCGCGCCGTCACCGACCCCGTCGGCCGCGCCGTCACCGACCCCGTCGGCCAAGCCGAGCGCCACACCCCAGCCGACCAAAGGCGCGCCGCCGCCGCGCCGCAATCCGAGCGGTCCTGCCCCGGTCACAACGCCCTGGGTGCCGGCGGTTGCCCGGGGCGCGCATGCCAGCTCGAGCCATCCGCCGATCGCCATCCCCTCGGCCGCCCCGTCGGCTGGCAGCGTGTCTCAGCTGGCAGATCCGCCCGGCCGTCAGCTGGCCGGCACCCTGCACGCCACTGCGCAGACTGGCACCTCTCCTACCGCTCTGGCCGCCGCCCTTGTTGCGCTGGTTGCGCTGGCTGGCTGTTCGTTTGTGCTAGCCCGGCGGCAGCTGGCTCATCCGCGCCGGGTACCCAAGCACTCACGCCGGCGCACCAGGCGAGATTAGTACTGGTCAGTCCGGAAATAGCCGCCGGTCGGGTCGCACCGATGTCGCCTTAGGGTCGAAGGACCCGGCCCGGCAGGACCTCGGGCCGCAGCGCCCGCTGGTGCCGCAGGACGAGGCTCGAGAGACGAAACAAACCGCGAATGGCGGAGGCGAATCTAGATGATAACCGAGACGGGACCGGCGAACGGGAGGGTACCGGCGAAGAGTCAGCACACGCGAAAGGCCTTGCTCAACAAAACGACCCAAGCCCCCGAGCTTGGCGCGCACGAACGCGCCCTGCGGACGCTCAGCCCAACCGAGTGCCTTGAGCTGCTGGAACCTGGTGGCGTCGGCCGCGTCGGGTTCGGATCGCCGGACGGGATCATGATGCTGCCGGTGAACTTCGCCGTGACGGCTAACACCATTATCTTCAGGACAGCACCGGACACGCTGCTGGCTCTGCACGCCGATGCTCAGGTCAGCTTCGAGGTCGACCGCCTCGACGAGGCGCTACGTGAAGGCTGGAGCGTCCTGGTGCACGGGCACGCACGCAAGGTCACTGACGAGCGTGAAGTGCAGCACCTGGAAGACGGGACGCACCTTGAGCCATGGGCGGGCGGCGCCCGTGACGTGTATGTGCGCATCGCGCCGATTCGGATCAGCGGGCGGCGCATCCAGCCAAGCTGACGAGTCCCCAGCGTCAGCTGCGCACCACTGGCCGCCCCGGCGCCTAGTGTTGGCTCTATGAGCTCGCCGGACAGCCCCGCGGATCGGTATCAGGCCTCCCGGCAGCGCCAGGAGGCCGACGGGCCGAGGCTTGGCGCGTTCCAGAAGCTCTACGGGTTTGAGTTCGACGACTTCCAGCTCCGGGCATGCAGGGCGCTGGACTCGGGTCACGGTGTGCTGGTTGCCGCGCCGACCGGGTCGGGCAAGACCGTCGTGGGCGAGTTCGCCGTGCACCTGGCGCTGGAGCAGGGCCGCAAGTGCTTCTACACCACGCCGATCAAGGCGCTATCCAACCAGAAGTACAACGACCTGGTCGGCCGCTATTCCGCGGCGACCGTCGGGCTGCTCACCGGGGACAACAGCATCAACGGCGAGGCGCCGATCGTGGTGATGACCACCGAGGTGCTGCGGAACATGCTGTACGCGGGCTCGCTCACGCTCGACGGCCTGAGCTACGTGGTGCTGGACGAGGTGCACTACCTCGCCGACCAGCTGCGCGGCGCGGTGTGGGAAGAGGTCATCATTCAGCTTCCCGAGTCGGTGCAGGTAGTCGCGCTGTCGGCGACGGTGAGCAACGCCGAGGAATTCGGCGACTGGATGCGGCAGGTGCGCGGCGGCACCACTGTCATCGTGGACGAGACAAGGCCGGTGCCGCTCTGGCAGCACATGCTGGCGGGCCGACGCCTTTACGACCTATTTGCCCGGAACGGGGGCGTGAATCCCGAGCTCCGTCGTCTGGCGCAGCGGGACTGGCAGGCAAGCAGGAGCGGCGCCAGGCGGCCAGGGCGCGGCGGCCAGCGCGCGGCGCTAAACCGCCGGCCGCGTCGTTCCGACGTGATAGAGCGGCTGGATGCCGAGGGACTGCTGCCCGCGATCACCTTCATCTTCAGCCGGGCCGGGTGCGATGCCGCGGTGCAGCAGTGCCTCGCCGCCGGACTGCGCCTGACCAACCCGGACGAGGCGACGGAGATTACCGAGCTGGCGACCGCGAGGACGGCCTGGCTGGATGCGGCCGACAGGGAGGTGCTCGGCTACCCGAACTGGCTGCTCGGACTGCGACGGGGAATCGCCGCACATCATGCCGGCCTGCTGCCGACCTTCAAGGAGGTCGTAGAGGAGCTGTTCGAGGCCGGGCTGATCCGGGCCGTGTTCGCCACAGAGACACTCGCGCTCGGCATCAACATGCCGGCCAGGACAGTGGTGATCGAAAAGCTGGACAAGTGGAACGGCGAGCATCACGCCAACCTGACGGCGGGGGAGTACACCCAGCTCACCGGCCGGGCCGGGCGGCGCGGCATCGACGTCGAAGGGCACGCGGTCGTGCTCTGGCAGCCGGACATGGACCCGCTGGCGGTGGCGGGCCTGGCGGGCACCAGGACCTATCCGCTGAACTCCAGCTTCCGGCCCACCTACAACATGGCGGTGAATCTGGTCAGTCAGGTCGGCCGGGTGCGGGCAGCCAAGCTGCTCGAGTCCTCGTTCGCCCAGTTCCAGGCCGACCGCGGGGTGGTCGGCCTGGCCAGGCAGGCTGCCAGGCTGCGGCGGCAGGCGCAGGACATCGCTATCGCCTGTGACAGCGGCGACATTGCCTCCTACGACGAGATCCGCAGGGAACTCGGCCAGCTGGAGAAGGACGAGGCGCGCCAGCGGTCGGCGGCTAAGCGGGCCGAGGCCATCACCTCGCTGGAGCAGCTGCGCCGCGGTGACATCATCAGCGTGCCTGCCGGACGCCTGGCAGGCGTCGCTGTCGTGCTGGAAGCAGGCAAGGCTTCTGACGGTCTGCCACTGCCGCTCGTCCTGACATCTGGTCGTCAGGTGAAACGGCTGTCGATAGCGGACTTCCCTGTGCCTGTCTCGCCGATCGAGCGGATCAGGATCCCCAACTCATTCAGCGTCAGGTCGCCCTCGCACCGGCGGGACCTGGCCTCCACCGTGCGGAACAAGGTGGTAGGCGTCGAACTGCCCAGGCGGCGGCGAGCCACGGCCAAGGGCGGGCAGCGAGCTGACGGCGAGGCGGAGATCTCGGCGCTGCGGCGCCGGCTGCGCCAGCACAGCTGCCATGGCTGCCCCGACCTGCAGCTGCACCTGCGCGACCTGGAACTGCGCGCCCGGCTCGACCGGGAAGCCGAAGCGCTCGAGCAGCGCGTGTCCGGCCGGTCGCACGTACTGGCCAGGACCTTCGGCCGGGTCTGCGCAGTGCTGGAAAAGCTCGGCTACATGGCAGGCGATGAGGTCACGGCGGAGGGCAGGCGACTGGCTGCCCTCTACACCGAGCTTGACCTGGTGGCGGCCGAGTGCCTGCGCCGCGGTACCTGGGCCGGGCTCGCGCCGGCTGACCTAGCCGCATGCGTATCGGCGCTCACCTTCGAGTCGCGGCGGGCGGACGACGCCAGCCCGCCGCGGCTGCCGCATGGCCGTGCCCGCGAGGTGCTGGCATCGATGGTGAGCATCTGGGGCGATCTGCAGGCAGCCGAGGCCGAGCATCACCTGTCATTCCTGCGGGAACCCGATCTGGGCTTCGCCTGGACTGTGCACGCCTGGGCTCGCGGCACGCCCCTGGACAGGCTTGTCGGCCCGGACCTGACGGCCGGCGATTTCGTCCGCGCGGTCAAGCAGCTGATCGACCTGCTCGGTCAGCTGGCAGTGGCCAGCGCGGACGGCGAGCTCGCCGGGACCGCGCGCGCGGCCGTCGGCGCCCTGCGGCGTGGCGTCGTAGCTTATTCGGCTGTCGGCTAGCCCTGAGGTTCTATATCTAACTGTGTGTATTACTAGGATGACCTCACCTGACCTGACACGGCTGGGCGCGGTAACGCGCAGTCACGCTAGCCAGGCCAGGCGCGTGGCGGCTGGGTGCTTGCCTGCCGGGAGTGCCCGGCCACCGCGCTGCGCCCTAGGCGACTGGCAGGTCGTAGACGCGGCGGACGCTGCTACCCAGCCTGGTGATGTCGGCTCCGTAGACATGGATCGAGATGGCCACGTCCTGCCCGTGGTTGCGGACCCGGTGGATGTCGCCGGGCGGGGCGAAGCCGCTTACCGCACCGGTGTCGTTCTGACTGCGGCCTACCTCGCTTAGGTGGCTCTCATCGGCCGACAGGGCATATAGCTCCTCGTACTCGGCGCCCTGGATGACGCCGAACACGCACCAGGTGACGTGATCGTGGATCGGGGTGACCTGGCCCGGACGCCAGACCATGGCCGTCACCGAGAACGAGCCGTCCGGCTCGACGTGCATGACGTGGCAGCGGTACCCATCCGGGTCGCCGGCCCGCTCCTGCTCGGTCAGGATCTGCGGCCGTGGCAGCTGCCTGCCGAGTTCGCTGGCGACCATTTCGGCAGTTCGCTGCCAGTCGGCATGCCGCTGAGTGGCAGCCCGGATGCCCGAGATCAGGTCAGCCGGACACCGGCTGCGGACCGGAGCGATTACCGCCATGACGAGCCTCCCGCCGTTGCTAGTCGCGATCTTGGGAACCCTACCCAGCCTAGGGACAGACCGGCGCCGGCCTCCAATGCCAATGACTCATAGATCCATAGAGATCAGGTATGAATTACCGAACCCGCCAGACTGGGTGGTTCCGGCTGGCAGGATGCCGCCATGGCTTCGCTGATGTTGCTCGACACGGCCTCGATGTACTTCCGGGCCTTCTACGGCGTGCCAGAGAGCATGACCGCGCCCGATGGCATGCCGGTGAACGCGGTCCGCGGCCTGATGGACATGATCGCGAGGCTCGTCAGGGCCCGACGTCCTGGCCGCCTCATCGCCTGCCTGGACGTGGACTGGCGGCCGGCCTTCCGGGTCGCCGCGATCGGGAGCTATAAGGCGCATCGCGCTAATCCGGACGGCTCCGAGCAGATCCCGGATGCCCTCACCGCGCAGATTCCGGTGATCTTCGAGGTACTGGCCGCCGCAGGCGTGATCATGGCGGGCGCGCCCGGATACGAGGCCGACGACATCATCGGCACCCTGGCGGCGGCGGCCGACCAGCCGGTCGAGGTCGTGACCGGAGATCGGGACCTGTTTCAGGTCGTGGACGACGCCAGGCAGGTTCGGGTGGCCTACATCGCCAGGGGCCTGGCCAATCTGGAAGTCATCGACGAGGCCGCGGTGACCGCGAAGTACGGCATCCCCGGCCGGTCATATGCGGCTTTCGCGGCGTTGCGCGGCGATCCTAGCGACGGGCTGCCTGGGGTGCCTGGAGTAGGCGAGAAGACGGCGGCCGCCCTGATCCGGGTGTTCGGGTCGGTGGAGGCGATCGTGGCCGCCCTGGACGCCGGTCACGGCGGCTTCCCTGCAGGCAGCCGGGCCAAGCTCGCTGCCGCCCGGCCCTACCTGGAGGCCTGCGTCCGCGTCGTGGAGGTAGCGACAGACGCCCCGGTCAGCCCGGAGGGCGGATGGCTGCCATCGGTGCCGCCAGAGCCGAGCAGATTCGCCGAGCTCGACCAGCGCTACGACCTGGGCTCGTCGGCGGGCAAGCTGCTGTCAGCGCTGGCGGCCGGCCCCGGCTGAGCCAGCGCCGCGTCACCCGCCTCGCCGTGATCGAGCACCTGCAGCGCGACCAGGCAGGTGTCGTCCTCAGGATCTGTCGTGCCGAGCGCGCCGAGTGCCGCGGTGATGACCTGCTCCGGGTCGCCGATCTGCCGCACCGCGCGAAGCAGGACGTCTAGGCCCTCGTCGATCGACCTGTCCCTGCGCTCGACCAGGCCATCGCTGTAGAGCAGGAGCAGGTCGCCGGGCTGGAGCTGGACCGTGGCAGCGGCGTAGCCATCGTGGCCCGCGCCGAGCAGGATGCCGTCAGGCTGCGGCAGCGGCTTGGCCCATGGGCCGCGGATGAGCACAGGAGGCGGGTGGCCAGCCTGCGCCCAGGTGAGCATCCGGCTGGCCGGATCGAAGTAGCCGGCCACCACCGATGCTGTGTGCTCGGGGCCGACGTGCAGCGCCAGGTCGTTGAGCCAGCACACAAGCTGCTCAGGCGGAGCGCCGGTAATCGACAGGCCGGCCAGTGCGCCGCGCAGCCTGGCCATGGCGGCGGCGGCGGCCAGCCCGTGCCCGGCGACGTCACCGATGGCCAGCAGCACCCGGCCGTCCGGCAGTTCCGCCGTGATGTACCAGTCGCCGCCGACGCGGCTCGCGCTCGAGGCCGGCAGGTATCGCACCACGGCCCGAAGGCCCGGCAGGCTGAACGGCTCGTCGTGCAGCGGCAGGATGGCACGCTGCAGCTCAAGCGTGACGTGCCGGTGCATAGCGAGCTCGGCAGTGAGCGTTGCCCTGGTGCCATCCGGCACGAGCGCGGCCGGCAGCTGCGGGTCGATGGGCCCGCGTGAGGGGAGCGCGGCCGGCTGCTGCGGGTCGATGGGCCCGCGTGCGGGGAGCGCGGCCGGCTGCAGGGCGGACGAGTCGGCGCGCGCCGAGCCAGCCGCCGTGCCCGGGCGGCTTGAAGCTGCCTGCGCTCTGTCGGTTATCCGCATGGGTTCTGGTGAACTACGGCTGTGCACCTAGCCTGCGGCATGTCCGGCAGTCTGTCTAGATGCGGCCGGAGTGCGCGCGGATGAGATGATGCGCGGGCAGGGCAACGACGCTCTCGCGGGCAATAGCGCCGGAGGAACACCATGGCACACGATGCAGGCGGCACAGACCTCTACCCGGAGGCCAGACTCGGCGAGGTCAGGGCCGCGGCGGCAGCGGCCGGGCTGGATGCGCTGCTGCTGACGCCAGGTCCCGACCTGCGGTACGTCACAGGCTACGACGCTCATCAGTCGGAGCGGCTGACGTGCCTGGTGGTGCCGGCTGACGGCGATCCGCTGCTGATGGTGCCGCGACTGGAGCTGCCGGCCGCGCAGGCCTCTGCGGCCGGGCGCCTCGCGCTCGAGCTGGTCGGCTGGGACGAGACTGATGACCCGTATGCGCTGGTCGCCAGTCGGCTCGGGCCGGTCGGCTCGGCCGGGCTTTCTGACCGCATGTGGGCGCTCATGGTGCTGCGGCTGCGCGCGGTGCTGCCCGGCACCGGGCAGGTACTGGCCAGCGCCGCGCTGCGTGACCTGCGGGCGCGCAAGAGCCCGGCCGAGGTAGCGGCACTGCTCGCTGCTGGCGAGGCCATCGACCGGGTGCATGCCCAGGTACCTGGCTGGCTGCGGCCGGGCCGGACCGAGAAGCAGGTAGCGGCCGACATCGGTGAGGCAATCCTGGCCGAGGGGCACGCCACGGTGGACTTCGCCATCGTCGCGTCAGGGCCGAACGGCGCGAGCCCGCATCACACCGCGGCGGACAGGATGCTGCGGGCCGGGGATGCGGTGGTAGTCGACATCGGCGGCACCATGCCGAGCGGGTACTGCTCGGATTGCACCAGGACGTACGTGATCGGCGAGCCGCCTGCGGACTTCGCGGCGTACTACCGCGTGCTGCAGGACGCGCAGCAGGCCGCCTTCGCGGCAGTCAGGCCCGGCGTGACCGCCGAGTCGGTCGACGCCGCCGCCCGCGAGCCGATCGCGGCGGCAGGCTATGGGGAGCATTTCGTGCACCGAACCGGTCACGGGATCGGCCTGGAGACGCACGAGGATCCTTACATCGTGTCCGGCAACAGTGAGCGGCTCCAGCCCGGATATGCGTTCTCCATCGAGCCGGGCATCTACCCAGGTCCGCATGGGGCCAGGATCGAGGACATCGTGGTCTGCACCGACGACGGCTGCCAGCGGCTGAACAACGTGACCCGTGACCTGGTGCTGGTGCCCGCGTGAGTGCCGTAGTGGAGCGCGAGGCCAGGGACGAAACCACTGCCGCGCTGTTCGACCTGACCAGGGAGCTAGCCGAGGCCGAGGTACGGCCAAAGGCCGACCGCGGCGAGCATGACGCCCGCTTCCCCAGGGAGATATTCCGGCTGCTTGGCCGGGCTGGCCTGCTCGGGCTGCCATACCCGGAGGAGCTCGGCGGCGGCGGCCAGCCCTACGAGACCTACCTGCAGGTGGTCGAGGAGCTGGCGACGGCATGGCTGGCGGTGGGACTCGGCGTGAGTGTCCACACCCTGACGTGCTTCCCGCTGGCGACTGCCGGGACGCCGGACCAGCAGCAGCGCTGGCTGCCTGACCTGCTCGGCGGCGACCTGCTCGGCGCCTACTGCCTGTCCGAGCCAGGTAGCGGCTCGGATGCGGCCAGCCTGCGCACCAGTGCGGTCGCCGACGGGGACATGTACGTGATCGACGGGGTGAAGGCATGGACCTCCCACGGCGGCCAGGCGGATTTCTACACCCTGTTCGCCCGGACGTCGGGCGAGCATGACGGACCCGACAGGGCCAGCGGCATCAGCTGCCTGCACGTGCCCGCGCAGACGCCTGGCGTGTCCGCCGCGCCGCCTGAGCACAAGATGGGCATGCGGGCGTCTGTCACCGCGCAGATGATCTTCGAGGCGGCCAGGGTGCCTGCCGGCAACCTGGTCGGCGAGCGAGACCGCGGCTTCCCGATCGCGCTTGCCGCCCTGGACGCCGGTCGCCTTGGCATCGCTGCCTGCGCCACCGGGGTGGCGCAGGCAGCGCTGGACGTCGCTGTGCGATATGCGCGTGAGCGCCGCCAGTTCGGCCGGTCGGTGATCGACTTCCAGGGCCTGCAGTTCATGCTGGCTGACATGGCCACGGGGGTGGCCGCTGCACGGGCGCTGTACCTGTCGGCCGCGCGGCGCAAGGACGCGGGCCTGGCCTACGGCCAGCAGGCTGCCATGGCCAAGCTGCTAGCCTCCGACACCGCCATGCGGGTGACCACGGACGCCGTGCAGGTGCTCGGCGGCTACGGCTACGTCGAGGACTTCCCCGCAGAACGGCTTATGCGTGAGGCCAAGGTGCTGCAGATCGTCGAGGGCACCAACCAGATCCAGCGGATGGTGATCGGCAGGCAGCTGGCCAGACCGGGCTAAGGCAGGCCATGACCGTCGTGTCGGCCCGGTAGCCGGGCCGACACAACCGCGTTAGCGGAACGACCCCGCGGTCAGCCCGGAAACGATCCGGCGCTGGGCGAACAGAACAAGCAGCGCAATGGGCAGCGAGATGATCACCACCGCGGCGTCAATGAGGTTGTAGTAGGTCTGGTAGGGGCTCTGGCCGAGGCTCACGATGGCTACCGTCGCGGTGTAGCGCGACGGGCTGGTCATGAACGACAGCGCGAGGATGAAGTCATTCCAGGTCAGCATGAAGGCGAGGATGGCGGTGGTGAAGACGCCCGGCATCGCGACCGGAACGATTATCTTGCGCAGCGTGTGCAGCCGGGTACTCCCGTCCACCAGCGCCGCCTCCTCCAGCGAGCGGGGGATCTGGGAGAAGTAACTGGACATCAGGAAGGTGGCCAGCGGCAGCGTGTAGATCAGGTCGGCGATGATGAGCCCCGGGTAGCTGTCCAGCAGGCCGATCTTGCGGTAGACGGTGAATAGCGGGCCGACCATCGCGATGACGGGGAAGAAGGTCGCCATCAGGATGAAGCCGAGCCAGATCCCCTTGAACCGGATCTCCGTGCGGGACAGCGCGTAGCCGGCCAGTGCGGCGAGGAGGACCGTCACGATCGTGGTGCAGCCGGCGACCAGCACGCTGTTCAGCAGCGGCCTTATGAAGTCCTGCTGGGTGAAGTCGTCGATGTAGTTCGAGAACGTGACGTGACCTGGCAGCAGGCTGGTAGTGCCCGCGTTGATCTCCTGTGGCGTCTTCAGCGACGTGTCCACGATCCAGTAGAACGGGAACAGGCTGACGATCACGAAGATCGCGAGCAGCAGGAAGAAGCCGGTCTTCCTGGCCATCTTGCCCGGCGTAACCGCCCGGACATGGCGCCGCCGCTGCCTGGGCAGGACGACCTCGGTGGCCGCGCTCATGGTGACCTCCTCCTCATGCCGTCGGCTCGACGCGGAACACGCGGCGGTAGATCCCGGCGATGACGAGTGCCATGACAACCAGCGAGACCGACACCGCACCGCCGTAGCCGTAGTCGAACAGGGTGAAGAACGCCTTCCAGTTGAGGTAGGCGAGCACGTTCGTGGAGGTGCCAGGTCCTCCGCTGGTCATGATGTAGACGACATCGAAGATCATGAATGACTGCAGCGTGCGGAAGATCAGCGCCACCATCAGAGCCGGCTTCAGCAGCGGCAGGGTCAGCCGCCGGAACGTCTGCCAGGCATTCGCCCCGTCGATCTTGGCCGCCTCGTAGATGTCGGAAGGTATGACCTGCAGCCCGGCCAGCAGCACGATGGCTATAAACGGGGTATTGCGCCAGGCGTCGGCGACGAGGATCGCGGCCCAGGCCGTCCAGGTGCTGTCCAGCCAGGTCGTGCCCGCCAGCGGGAGATGCAGCTTGGTCAGCAGGAAATTGACGAAGCCCTGCTGCGGGTCGAACATCGTCCGCCACAACTCGGCGGAGACGACCGTGGGCACGGCCCACGGGATCAAGACCGCCGCCCGCACCAGGCCGCGGCCGCGGAACGACTTGTTCAGCGCCAGCGCTATGCCGAGCCCGACGACAGTCTCGAGGACGACCGACACGACGGTGAAGCCGAGCGTATGGACGAGAGCGGGCAGGAACTGCTTGTTGGTGAACAGCTCGGCATAGTTAGCCAGCCCGGCGAACCCGCGCTGGAACGACAGCAGGTTGTCGTGCTGGAACGAGTTCCAGATGTTGATGAACAGCGGATAGGCGGTGATCACCAGCAGCACGATGAGCAGCGGCGCGATGAGCAGGTAGCCGAACCGCCGGTCGCTGGCGAGCAGGGTCTGCGCGTGCCCCCGCCCCGCCCGGGACCTGCGGATCCCGGGCGGGGCGACGGACTGCTGGCTAGCCGTCACAGTCGGCTCACGAGCCGGTCTGGTACAGCTGCTGGACGGTGGGAGCGGTGGAGCTGAGCGCCGACGACGCCGAGGACTCCCCGCTGAGCACCGAGGAGATCATGGTCTGCAGCTGGCTGGAGATGTCCGGGTACACGGGAGTCACCGGGCGCGGGGTGACCACTGCGTAGACGGCCTTCTCGTTCGCGAAGTACGGGGCCGCCTTGTACAGGGTCGAGTTGTAGGCCGAAATCACCGAGGGCGGGTCGCCCGCGCTGATCGCCCTGGTGACCTGGGCGTTGACGCTGGTCAGGTACTGCATCAGCTCGTAGGCCGCCGCCTGGTGCGTGCTCTTGGCGTTGATCGCCAGGTCGTCACCGCCGAGCGAGGACTGCGGCGTGGCACTGGGGAACGGGACCCAGGCAGTCTTGCCGTACACCGCCGGGTAGACGGGCTTGCCGTTGGCCGTGGACTCCGACAGCGCGTAGATGTAGGGCCAGTTGAGCGCGAACGGGGTCTGACCGGCCAGCCAGGCCGCCTGGACGTTGGACTCCTCCCAGCCGGTCACTGCCGACGGCGCGATCTTGTAGGTGTGGATCGCGTCATACATGAAGGTCAGCGACGCGGTGTTGGCCGGGCTGTCGATGTTCTTCAGGTTAGACAGGCCGATCTGGGCACCCATGCTCTGCCACGCGGTCACGGCGCCTTCGTACTCCGCGCCCTCGAAGGCAAGCCCCTCCTTCAGGCTCTTGTTCGTGGCGACCGCGGTCTTGGCCTCACTGACCAGCTGCGACTCGGATGTGGGCGCGGTCTTGATCATGGAGGTGTTGTAGTACAGGCCCTCGGCATTGATGAACCACGGGAGCGCGTAGGTGCCGCCGTTGTAGGAGCCGGTGGCCATCTGGCCGGGGAAGAACGAGCTGGTGTCGGGCTTGAAGGAAGCCAGGTTGGCGATCCAGCCGGCCCGGGCGAAGGTGGACGGCCAGGTCACGTCGGTTGTCACCAGGTCCGGCGTGGCCGAGCCCGCGGTGAAGTAGTGCTCGAGCTGCTGTTCGGCGACGTCGGAGGTGGGGGACAGCGAGAGGATCTGCACCTTGATGTTGGGATGCAGCTTCTCGAACGCCGCCACCGCGCTGCTCGTCGCGGTGCCCTCGCTGCCCAGGCCCTGGGTGGCGAACACGATCGTCTGCTTGGCGCTGCCAGCGACCTGGCCGCTGGCTGAGGAACTGCTTGGTGAGCTGCTGCCGCACGCGGCGACTCCTGCGATTAAGAGCCCTCCGGCGGCCATTGCCGCGAGTGCCTTGCGGTGGGTTGCTGCTGGCCACACATTCATGGTGGCCACCTCCTGTCGTGATTTTTCCTTCGGCCAGCCTGCTGGCCGCTAGTCGGAGCGGATGATCTGACGGAGCTCTGCGGAGAGCTGGGTGAGCGTCGCGCTGACGGTCTGCCGCTGCGCGAGCGCCTGGTGCACGGCGCTGGAGATGGCGAGGCTGAACTGGTTGTAGTTGGCGATGGCGGGTCTCGGCTTGGCGGCGAGGATGGCCTGCTTGAGCACCGGCAGGAACCGGAACTGGCGGATCAGCGCGGGCTGGCTGTAGAGGCTGGTCCACACCGGCGGAAGCGCGGAGTGGATCAGGATGTATCGCTCGGTCGCCGCGCTGGTCAGGAACTTGATGAACGCCAGCGCGGTGCCCTGATGCTGGGAGTAGGCACTGATCGCGAGGTTCGCGCCGCCGAGCGTGCTTGACCCTGGCCCGTGCAGGCCGGGCAGCGTCGTGACACCGAACTTGCCGGCGACCACATTGCCGGGACCTGGCCTGCTGGCATCCCCGTACACGTACGGCCAGTTCCGCAGGAACAGCAGCTTCCCGGCCTCGAACGCCCGCCGCGACGCCTCTTCGTTCCAGTTAAGTGCGGCCTGCGGTATCCAGCCCTGGCGGAATCCGCTGACCAGGAACTCCAGCGCCTGCCTCGCTTGCGGCGAGTCTACGGTCACAGCGGTGTTGTCGCCGGACAGCAGCGACCCGCCCGCGGACTGCACCGCCTCGGCGAAGTTGACGGTCAGGCCCTCGTAGGCCTGGAACTGCCCGCCGTAGCCGCCGATATGGTAACGCGGAGCCAGGGTCGCGGACAGGTTCGCCAGCTGAGCCCACGTCGTGGGCGGCCTGACCCCGGCGGCGTCGAGGATGTCCTTGCGGTAGTACAGCAGACCGGCGTTGCTCGTGAACGGCACCGCGTACAAGTGGCCCTGGTAGGTTGCCGTGGCGACCGCAGGCGGGAGGAACTGGCCGAGCGGGAAGTCGCTGCTGCTGAGCGGGGTAATCCAGCCGTTGGACGCGAACTCGGCTGTCCAGATCACGTCCAGGCTCATCACGTCGTAGATGCTGCTGCGCACCTGCAAATTCGTGACGAGCTGGGCGTACTGGTCGTCGGCATCGTCGGGTAGGTAGATCGGGGTGACCTTCTGCGCCGGGAACTGCTTGTTCCAGACGTCGATGAGGTGCTGCAGGTAGCCGGTGTCGACCTTGCCGGTCGCGAACGTGATGGGCCCGGTCCCAGTGTCCACCGGTGCCTTGCCTGCCGCGCTGGCGGTCGGTATCACCGAGCAGCCGGCCAGCAGAAGAGCGCCCGAGCAGGCAGTGGCTAGGGCGAGACGCGCTGGCAGCCGCAGGGCCGCCAGCCTTGCGCACGCCCTCGCGCACAGCCCGATCCGCTGCACCTGGATCTCGCCTTCTGCCAGCAGTCTTGCCGGCCAGCCAGGGTATGCGGGATGACCCGGAATGTACTCTGGCGGGGACGGCGAGTACATGCTTGTTATATACGCGTGTTAGGTACTAGTCAATGATTCATCTAAAGATGCCAGAATGGCGGACGTGAGCCGTGTGCACGAGCCTGTCGCTGTGCGACCATGGGCGTGGGACAGAGGCTGGCTTGCTGGTGACAGGCCTGCCGGCGGGGCCGGTCCTGAACTGTGCAGGCTGGAGAGGGGACGTGCGCGATGCGCATGCCGCTGCTAGCGCTCCTAGCTAAGGAACCCGCGCACGGGTATGAGCTGAAGGCGCAGCTGGAGCAGATATTCGGCGAGGCGTACCCCTCACCCAACATCGGCCAGATCTACGTGACGCTGCAGCGACTGGAGCGTGACGGGCTCGTGCGCAGCCAGGACGTGGTACAGGCGACACGCCCGAACAAGCGCGTCTACGAGATGACGCAAGCCGGCCACGAGGCCCTCGTGAGCTGGATGGACCGGCCGAGCGAGGGCCCGCGGGTGCGGGATGACTTCTTCATGAAGCTGGTGCTGAGCCAGCTGACCGGTACATCGGACCGGCTCGGCCTGATCAACCGGCAGCGTCGGCACTACCTGGGTCAGATGCGCAGCCTCTCGGCGCTCGCGACAGCATCCGACCGCCGGATACCGCGATTGCTCATCGAGGGTGCGATGCTGCACTTGCAGGCAGACCTTGACTGGCTGCAGCGGTGCCAGGAAGAGCTGGTGTGATCGACGGCGGCGAGAGGTTACTGCTGCGGACCAGGGGCCTGGCCAAGATCTTCCGCGGCGACGGTGTCCCCGTCCCCGCCGTCCGCGGCGTGGACCTGGCGCTGCGCCCTGGCGAGTTCGCGGCGATCACCGGGCCGTCGGGGTCCGGCAAGTCGACACTGCTGCACATGCTGGGCGGGCTCGAGCCGCCGACGCACGGCGAGATCTGGCTGGACGGGGAGCGCGTCGACGGCCTGACGCAGGCCAGGTGGGCCGTGCTGCGCCGGCGGCACATCGGGTTCGTGTTCCAGTTCTTCAACCTGGTCTCGAACATGACGGTGGCCGACAACGTGGAGCTGGCGGCGCTCATGGGCGGCGCGACCAGGAAGCAGGCCAGGCAGCGGCGGACCGAACTGCTGGAAGCGCTCGGCCTCACTTCGAAGGCGGACGCGGCTCCGGCCCGGCTGTCGGGCGGCGAGCAGCAGCGCGTCGCGCTGGCCAGGGCTATGGCTAACCGGCCGAGCCTGCTGCTGGCCGACGAGCCGACCGGCAACCTGGACAGTGCCGCGAGTCAGTCTGTGCTCGGGCTACTCGGCCGTGCCCATGCCGACGGCCAGGCGATCCTGCTTGTCACGCACGACGCCCGGATTGCCAGCGCCGCCGACCGGGTGATCAGCCTGTTCGACGGCACGGTGGTCGACGATGCGGCTATGCCGCCCGCTCGCCCGCGGGCGCTGCTGCCGAGCGTGCTGAAGCTGCGGGGCTGACGAGTGCGCGCCATGGCCCGCTGGATCCGGGCGGATCTGCGGGCGAGTACCGGGCAGGCGCTCGCCGTCGCCGTCGTGGTCGCCGGGGTCGTGACCGCGCTGCTGCTGTCGGCCGGGCTGCTGGAGGGCGCCACGAATCCCTGGCAGGGGCTGTTCACCGCGACCAGGGGCGCGCAGATCTGGCTGCACCTGACGCCGGGCACCGACATGGCCAGGCTGCGCGCAGAGGTTCCGGGAGTCGACAGCGTGGCCGGCCCTTACCCGGCGACAGCCGCGACGCTGGTGCAGCCTGGCCAGCGGACCAGGGTCGAGCTGCAAGCCATGAACCCTGTGCTCGCGTCCGATAGTTACCGTCCGCTGCGCGTGTCAGGCCGGTGGCTGCAGGCATCGGACGTCAACGGCGTAGTACTGGAGTCGACGTTCGCCCAGGCGGTGCATGCCAGCGTGGGCGCCGAGCTGGTGCTGGACAACGTGGATGGCACGGCCGGCCTGCGGGTGCGGGTAACCGGCCTGGCCGAGACGTCGGAGCAGGGCTTCTATCCCGATCAGACGCCCGGACTGATCTGGGTGCTGCCAGCGCTGCTGCGGCGGATCGAGCCGGACAGCGCGCATGTCGAGGAGGTCGTGGGCCTTCGGATCGCCAATCCGGCTGCCACCGTGCCGGTCGTCCAGGAGCTCGTAACGCAGCTTGGCACCAGTGCCGTGGGCAGCGTCTCGACCTGGCAGCAAGTTGAGCAGTCGATGGCGCGGCGGGACCCGCTGCTTGGGCTGCTGCTCGCCCTGTTCGGTCTGGTCGCGCTGGGCGCGGCGGTGCTGGCCATCATCAACGTGACCAGCGGCCGCGTGCTGATGCAGCACGCGGAGCTCGGCATGCTGCAGACGCTCGGCTTCACGCCGGTCCAGGTGATGGTCATGCTGACCGCCGAGCACGCCATCTTGACCTGTGCTGGGGTCGCCGTCGGGCTGGCGGCCGCGCGACTGCTGACGCCACTGCTGCTGGGCCGCGTGCCCGGCGTGAGCGCGGCGTCCGCCACGGTGCCCGGCGGCTGGGCGCTGCTCATCCTCGGCGGCACGCTGGCCGCCGTCGTGCTGGCTACCGCGGTGCCAGGCTGGCGGGCGGGTCGCGTGTGGCCAGTCGCCGCCGTTCGCGCCGTGCCACCGCGCGGGCACCTGTCCCGGCTGGCCGCTACCGCGATGGTGGCACGGATGCCGCCAGCCATGGTGCTGGGGACTAGGGCGGCGTTCGTGCGCCGGATGACCGCGGCACTGACAATTGGCGGCCTGGCGGTCCCGATGGTCATGATCACCATCGGCCTCGGGTTCTGGGCCACTCTCGACGAGGTCCAGCAGCACCCAGCGGATATCGGCCTCGCGGCCAGCGTAACGGCCTATCCCGGCGACCTCAGTCAGGGCCAGTTCAGCCGGCTGATCAGGTCTGATCGGGACGTGCAGGCGGCGTACAGCTGCGTCAAGGCGGTGGCGCTTGTGCCAGGGGAGAACACCACGATCACCACGCTCGGCATGGGCACGTCGGCGCATCCGTACCCGTTCCGGGTCGTGCAGGGGCACTTGTACAACGCCCCCGAGCAGGCGGTCGCGACGCAAGCGCTGCTCGACGCTTTCCACCTGCAGGTCGGTCAGTTCGTCCGGATGTACTTCGGCGGCGTTCCTGTCACGTTCCGCATTGTCGGGCGGATCATCGACGCGCAGTACGACGGCGAGGTGCTCGCCTACGGCCGGGACACGCTGCAGTACGAGGGCGCACCGTCGCCGATCGGCTTCGACAGTCTCGTCCTGCGCCCTGGCGTCAGTCCCGCTTCGGCTGCGGCCTGGCTGCTGCGCAGGTCGGGCGGCAGGCTGGAGGTTGCACTGGTGACTAACCCCGCCGATCAGCTCGGCATCGTGCACGCGGCACTGGCCGCGCTGATCGCGGTGCTGGCGCTGATCGCCATCACCGGCTTGCTGACCGCCTCGCGCGTCGGCATCCGCGACCACCAGCGGGACGTGCAGGTGCTGCGGGCGATGGGTCTCACGCCCGTGCAGGTGAAGACCGCCGTCGTGGTCCGAACGACGGTGCTGGCGCTGGTCGCGGCGACGGTCGGAGCGGCTATCGGACGGGCGGCGAGCAGCTCGCTGATCACCGCGGTATCGAAGGTCTACGGGCTGGGTGCGGGCCTGGGCAGGTCGGCGTCTCCTGGCACGGTGGCTGCGGCCGTCGTGCTGGCAGTCGCCGGTGCCGCGCTGGCCGGCGCGCTCACGACCCGCGCTACCGACCGCATCCCGGCAGCCGTCGTGCTTGGCCCCTGACCGCTAGTTGGCCGGATGGCCGATGGCCAGGCCGGTCGCTGGGTCAAAGAACTGCAGGTTCGAGGTGTCGACGGCGAGCTGAGCGGCCGAGCCAGGCTTGATTCCGCTGCGCGATGCGACCCGTGCGGTCCACTGCGTCTTGTTCTCTCCGAGCGGGATGGCTTCGTCTTCGCCCTCGTCGGCGCGAGCCTCGCTGATGCTGGCGTGCTGCACGGGCGACGCGTCGATGGTGAAGATCACGTGAATCTCGCTACCCAGCAACTCGGTCACGCTGACGTCGACCGGCATGCGCGGCCAGGAGGCGTCGGCCAGGCTGGCGTCCTCGAAGTCGGAGGGCCGGACGCCGAGGACAATCTCCTTGCCAAAGTAGCCTTCCAGGCCGGGCCGCGCCGCCAGCACCGCGTCGGTGACAGCCAGCCGGTGCCCGGCGAAGACGACTGCCGGGGTGCCATCGCGGACCAGCTGAGCGGTGGTGAAATTCATCGCGGGAGAGCCGATGAAACCGGCCACGAACAGGTTAACCGGCGAGTTGTAGAGCGTCTGTGGCGTGTCCACCTGCTGAAGCTTGCCGTCGCGCAGCACGCAGACCCGCTGCCCTAGCGTCATTGCCTCGACCTGGTCGTGGGTGACGTACACGGTTGTGACGCCCAGCCTGCCGTGCAGCTGGGAGAGCGAGGCGCGCATCGACACCCGGAGCTTGGCGTCCAGGTTTGACAGCGGCTCGTCCATCAGGAATGCCTGCGGCTCGCGGACGATCGCGCGGCCCATGGCGACGCGCTGGCGCTGACCGCCGGACAGCGCTGCGGGCTTGCGACGCAGGTAATCCTCGAGCCCGAGCATTTTGGCCACGTCGGCGACGCGCCGCTTGATCTCGTCCTTGGGCGTCTTGCGCTGCTGCAGGCCGAAGGCCAGGTTCTGCTCGACCGTCATGTGCGGGTAGAGGGCGTAGTTCTGAAACACCATCGCGATGTCGCGGTCCTTCGGCGGCAGGTCGTTGACGACCCTGCTGCCGATCGTGATGGACCCAGAAGTGATGTCCTCCAGGCCGGCGATGGAGCGCAGCGCGGTGGACTTGCCGCAGCCAGACGGGCCGACAAGCACCATGAACTCGCCATCCGCGATGTTCAGGTCCAGCCCGTCGATGCCCTTGACACCGCCGGGGTAGACCTTGTCAACCTGATCCAGGATGATCTGCGCCATGGAACCCTCCGCTGCCCAGAACTTGTAGCGACGACCGGCAATACCCGTGGCCGGAGCGTACCTTTGCCAGCCCTAATGCGGCTATCGGCCAGATCATTATGTTGCGGGAGTGTAACGGCCGTGACCTTGCTGTAACCTTGGCGGGCGCACTAGCAGCGCGCGACGGGTACGGTTGCCGGGTGGAGGAGATCAACCGCAAGATAGTTGCCCTGCTCGCCGCGGACGGGCGAATGAGCTTCACCGAGCTGGCGCGGCGTACCGGGCTTTCGGTCTCGGCCGCTCAGCAGCGCGTTCGGCGGCTCGAGCAGCGGGGCGTCATCCAGGGTTACAGCGCGGTGATAAGCGCGGAGGAGATAGGCCTGCCGCTCACGGCCTTTGTATCGATCAAGCCGTTCGACCCGGCCGCCCCTGACGACGCGCCCGACCGGCTCGCGCACCTGGAGGCGATCGAGGCCTGTCACAGCGTCGCGGGCGACGAGAGCTACATACTCAAGGTCCGGGTGGGATCGCCGGGCGAGCTTGAGGACCTGCTGCAGGCGATTCGGGCCGCGGCCAACGTCTCCACCCACACCACGATCGTGCTGAGCACCGCATTCGAGAACCGCCCGCCGCGGGTGATCTAGCCTGATCCGGGCGGGCCGGGCGCCGGCGGCCGCGTCAGGACGCGACCGCGAAAAGCCGCAGCGCCTCGGTACCCCGTACGTCCAGGCCGAGCGGGATGATCGCGGCCGTGCCGCGGTGCTCGGTGGCGGCGGTGGCGAGCTCGTCCGCCTTGGTAGCCACGACGGTAGCGCCATGCAGCAGCGCGTGGTCCAGGAAGGCGGTGTACGACCTGCCGTCCCCAGTCGGTGGAGCTGCCAGCACCACGTCCTTGTCGCTGATATCGGCTGCGCAGGACAGTGCGCTGAGTTCCGCCGCCATGTCCAGATGGGTGACGCCCGCCGGGTGCAGCGACTCGTCGGCGCGCCGCACGTAGGGGAGCATCGCCAGTTCGTGCGGGCGGGCGCTCGGAGGCCGCATCGATCCCATGCCGAGCAGTGAGCAGAACGGCGTGGCCGCCGGGGCCTCGCCGAACGAGATGACCTGGCGAACCCAGGACCGGTCTGCGGCGGCCAGCGCCTCGGCCGCCAGCGGCTGCGCGGTGAGCAGCATCCGCGCTCCGCAGTCCGCGAGCTGGCCGGCGATCTCGGCAGTCGACAGCTGAGCGCTCACCGGCGAGGGTACGCCGCCGGCGGCGCTGATGGCGTGACAGGCCAGGATGTAGGAGGCCGCATCCGGCACAAACACGCCGACTACGTCACGCGGCCTGAGGCCGCGCCAGGCAAGTCCTGCCGCCGCCCGCTGGACGGTACCGATGAGGTCGGCGAACGAGTAGGCCGGCTCAGACTGGCGCGACACGAGCGCAGGCCGGCAGCCGTATGCCGCGCCGACCGCAACCAGGCGCTGCGTAACGGTGGCGGCCGGGGACAGGCTGCCGGGCGGACCGTGACCGGTTCCGCCTCCGCCATGCGAGTCCGCTGATGTCACCTGCCCTACCGTATGTATTGGGCCGGAAGCGCGCATCGTCAGGAATGTGTAGCCGAGTATGTATCTGGGCGGCGAGCGCCGGCGGGGCCGCGGCGGTGTCCTGACGGCGGCGCTGCGGCAAGGGCTTGGCCAGGCGGAGCACTGTCCAGGCGCACGCAGCCACGAGGCCGCGGCACGAGGACGCTGCACGCGGGCGGGCCTTCGGCCGGCCATCCCCCTCCAAAGATGGCCGGCCGCCGGGTCAGACCCAGGCCCCGCAGCCGAGGGTACGCAGGAGCGCGGCAGAACGGCATGCGCAAAACGACGCATTCTTATGTGCATGTATGGTCTGCGGTACCTATGTAGGCCGGGCCGCATCAGTTGCGAACTTGGGGCGGAATCAGTTCCGAACTTCGGGCGGATTTTCGGCGGTCCAGGCGGCCACCTGGGCGCGCGATGTTACGCCAAGCTTGCTGAAGATGTTGGCCACGTGCCGGGCCGCGGTCGCCGGGCTGATCACCAGCTCGGCTGCGATGCCGCGGTTGGACAGCCCGCGTGCGATCAGCTCGGCGATCTCCCGCTCGCGCGCGGTGAGGGCCGGACCACCCGGCCGCACGCCTATCCCGCCGGCCCGCTCCCGCGCGCTGTCAGCCGTCGCCCCGCCAGGCCCGGTCGGCCTGCCGTTCCGCTGCGCCGCGGCCGTCGCCACGGCCAACGCCGAGTTAACCGCCTCGTGTACGCCGAGCCGCGCGCCCTCGGCCAGCAGCCGGGCGGCGTTCTGCTCGCCGACCAGCCGCCGTGCTAGCGCAATGACCTCATCCAGCCGCGCCTGAGCGGCCGCTGACCGTACCGGGCCGACCTGATCACGCAGGGCCCCGGCCGCGCCCTGAAGCCGGACTGCGGTCGCCGGGTCACCGCTGGCGACGGCCAGCGCCGCGACAGCATCAAGGCCACGGGCAATGCCGAGCCGCTGGCCGGTCGCCATGCTCAGCTGGAGGCTCTGGCTAAGGCTGCCGGCCGCTGCCTCGTATTCGCCGGCCGCGAGAGATACCCAGCCGATCCCGGCCAGGCACCTGGCAATCTCGATTCTCGCGTCGATCTCCTCGAACAGCGCCAGCGCGCTGCGGAAGTGCCGCAGCGCGGCCTGGTTGTCGCTGCGCGCTCTGGCCAGGCTGCCAAATCCGTACTGGGCGTGCGCCACGCCCCACCCGTTGTTGTCGGCTAGCACCTCAAGCGCGACCTCGAACGCTCCGGCCGCCTCATCCAGGCGGCCGAGCCTGGCGAGTACGGTCGCCCTGGCGGTCAGGGCCAGCCCCTCCTCCCAGTCGTCGCCGGCCGCGCGGGCGGCGTCGATCGCGGACTGGACGCTGGCGAGGGCATGGTCCGGCTGGCCTGCCCGCAGGCTGACCAGACCGAGCAGCCGGAACGCGCCGGGGCTGCCGGGCCTCGCCTCCGCGCCGCAGATATCTGCCGCGGCCCGCGCCGACTCCGCGGCCCTGGCGTAGTCCTGCTGCTCGAAGGCGAGTTCTGCGCTGAGGGTCAGGGCCCGGGCGCGGATCGGCGGCCCGACCTCGCCGTCCAGCCCCAGGAACCGCTCGAACCAGCCGATGCCTTCGTTGACGTCGCCATATACCACCCAGGGCGCGCGCAGCGCCGAGCACAGCCGCAAACCTTGCTCGGCCCGGCCGTGATCCAGCGCGGTGGTCAGCGCGATGCGGTAGTTGGCCAGCTCAAGCGCGCTGCGCCGGTACATGGCCACGCGCTCCGGCCACGGCGGGTCGCCACGCCGGAACGCGCGGTCGGTCACATCCTCGGCCAGCCGCAGCATGAGGTCGAGGTGGCTGAGCCGGACGACAGACTCCTCGCCGGAGTCGGCGAGCCGGTCGGCGGCGTACTTCCTGATCGTGTCGAGCAGCCGATAGCGGGCTACGCCGTCCGCCTCGCCGTCCAGGGTGACCAGCGACTTGTCGATGAGCCCGGCCAGCAGGTCGAGCACCTGCCCGGCAGGTACCTGACCATCGGCGCAGACCTGCTCGGCCATGTCCAGGTTCCAGCCGGAGAACACCGCCAGCCTGCGCAGCAGGACCCGTTCGCCGTCGGTCAGCAGCCCGTGGCTCCAGTCCACGGCCGCCCTGAGCGTCTGCTGGCGCGGCGGCGCGGTCCGGTCGCCGGAGGCGAGCAGCCGGAATCGGTCGTCGAGCCTGGCCGCGATCTGCTCGGCCGACAGCGCCCGCATCCTGGCCGCCGCGAGCTCGATGGCCAGCGGCATCCCGTCCAGCGTGCGGCACAGGCGGATAACCGCCGCCGCGTTCTGCGGGCTGAGGCCGAACCCCGGCCTGACCGCGGCCGCGCGGTCGAGGAACAGCCGCACCGCCTCGTGCCCCGCCAGCCCAGCCAGCGGCTGCCCGGCTGGCAGCTGAGCGGGTGGCAGCGCGAGCGGCGGCACGCGCCAGACCGTCTCACCGCGCACCCGCAGCGGCTCCCGGCTGGTAGCCACGATCCGCACGGACGGGCAGTCGGCGAGCAGCCGGTGCGCGAGCTCGGCGACGGACTCGATCAGGTGCTCGCATGTATCGAGCACGAGCAGCAGGTGGCGCTGGCGTAGTGCGTCGGCGAGCGTCTCGGACAGCGGCCGGTCCGGTTCCTCCCTGATGCCGAGCGTGGTCGCGACCAGCGGTCCGATCAGGGCCCGGTCCTGGGTGTCGGCCAGCTCGACAAGCCGGGCGCCGTCGGCGAACCGGTCTGCCAGCTGCCAGGCCAGCCGCCCGGCAAGGCGGGTCTTGCCGATTCCGCCTGGCCCGCACAGGGTGAGCATCCGCACGTCGGCAAGCAGCATCGCCAGGTCAGCGAGGTCACGCTCGCGGCCGACGAAGCTGTTCGGCTCTGCGGGCAGCCGGGCCGCGGCAGAAGCGGTAATGATGGCAGCATTCATTTCGGTAGTTCCAAGCATTCGTCATTGCATTCTCTCATCAGCGCGGCGTCAGCGACGAGACACGGCGATATGCGGCTCCGCAAGGCTGGCGCAAGACCCCTGACGGCGGGCACGATAGTAAAGAAGCGACATCCGGCCGAAACTCCCGCGTTACGGAGGAAAGCATGTCCGTCGTACCGGACGCCGGCCCGTCCGCCGCGGCCGTGCCGGCCACCGCGGCCAGGCGGGACATCTTGCATCGCGCTGTGCTGGCGCTGTTCATCGCCATCCCGCTCGCCGCGCTGATTGCCGCCATCCCGGTGGCATGGGGCTGGGGGCTGTCCTGGACCGATGCAGCGATCGCGGCGGCGATGTACCTGATCAGCGGGCACGGCATTACCGTTGGCTACCACCGCCTGTTCACGCACCGAGCGTTTCGCGCCAGCGCCCCGGTCCGGGTGGCGCTGGCGATCGCCGGCAGCATGGCACTGCAGGGCAGGGTGATCCGCTGGGTCGCCGACCATCGCAAGCACCACCGCTTCTCCGATCGGCCGGGCGATCCGCACTCACCGTGGCGCTATGGCAAGTCCGTGCGCGGTCTGGCCCGCGGCATGCTGTACGCGCACGTCGGCTGGATAATCGACTCTGCGCACGCCAGCGAGCGCGAGTACGCGCCCGACTTACTGGCTGACTCACCGATCGCCGCGGCCTGTCGGCTGTATCCGGCGTGGGTGACGTTCTCCGTGCTGGCGCCGCCGCTTGCGGGCGGCCTGCTGACGATGTCCTGGCCGGGCGCGGTCTCCGCGTTCTTCTGGGCCACGGTCGTCCGGATCGGCCTATTCCACCACGTGACCTGGTCTATCAATTCGATCTGTCATGTGGCTGGCAGCCAGCCCTTCCGGTCGCGGGACCGGGCAGGCAACGTGTGGTGGCTCTGCCTGCTCTCCAACGGTGAGTCCTGGCACAACATGCACCATGCCGACCCGACGTGCGCCAGGCACGGGGCCTTGCCCGGGCAGGTGGACTCCAGCGCGCGGGTCATCCAGGCGCTGGAGCGGCTTGGCTGGGCGTGGGATGTTCGCTGGCCGGACGCCGGCCGGCTGGCGGCGCGCCGGGTCAGCTAGCCGGCCCTTTCCGATGGCCGTTAGCCGCCGGCCGGTGCCGGACTGGCAACTATCTGGTCGACCCCGGTGGTCCCCAGCTCGAATGCCAGTCCGCCGCCGGCCAGAAATAGCCGCCAGACCCTCGCAACCTGCGGGCCGAGCAGCCCGGTTACCTCGGCGAAGCGCGCGTCGAGCGTCTCGCGCCAGGCGCGGAACGTGCGCACGTAGTGCTCGCGCATGCCCTCGACGCTGACGATCTCCAGTCCCGCGTCCTGCAGCAGCGCCAGCGTCGCCGGCAGCGGCCGCATGTGCATGTCAGGCGCGATGTAGGAGGCGATGAACGGGCCGCCGTCGGCCAGGCCTGGTCCGCGAGACATCTGCTGGATCAGCAGCCGGGCCCCCGGTCCGAGCAGGCCGGCCAGCTGGGCGGCGAATCTGGGGTAGCCGGCCGCTCCGACGTGCTCACCCATCTCGATAACCGAGATCGCGTCGTACGGCCCGTCAGCGATGTCGCGGTAGTCGGCCAGCCTGATCTCGGCGCGGTCGGCCAGACCCGCCGACTCGATGCGCCGCCGCGCGAACTGCGCCTGCGAGGCCGACAGCGTCACGCCGGTGACACGGACGCCGAACCGGCCTGCGGCGTGGCGCACCAGCGATCCCCAGCCACAGCCGACATCGAGCAGCCGCATGCCAGGCTCGAGGCTGAGCTTGCGGCATATCAGGTCCAGCTTGTCCCGCTGCGCATCGGCCAGCCCGTAAGCCGGTGCGTTGCTTGTCCAGTAACCGCATGAGTAGCACATCGCCGGGTCGAGCAGCAGCTCGTAGAAGTCGTTGGACAGGTCGTAGTGGTGCGCGATCACGGCCCTGTCCCTGGATCTGCTGTGCTGGCGCCCGGCCACCGCGGCCCTGGCCTCCGGCGCGGGTGGTCGCGGCCCGATGGCGCCGGCCGCCAGCGCCAGCCGGGCCGCCCTGGCCAGCGCGGTCAGCGGCGGCCGCCCCGGCCGGGCGAGGCCAGCGCGGTCCCCGGCGCGCAGCAGCCGCAGCGCAGCCAGCAGGTCGCCATGCACCTGCAGGTCGCCCGCCACGTACGCGTCGGCGATCCCGAGCTCGCCTGGCTGCCACGCCATCCGCCGCAGGGCCAGGCGGGAGGTAATCTCCAGCGTCGGCGCGTCCGGCGGGCCCGCCGCGCTGCCGTCGTAGGCCCGGATGCCCACCGCGAGCTGTCGGCCGGTCAGCTGCTCCGCCAGCGCGGCCAGGCTCGGCGCCAGCGCGCCCGCCCGCGGCGTCATGCTCGTCGCTCAAGCAGGTACTGGCCGACATCCACCATCTGAGTGCGGAAGCCCGCCTCGCAGTAGGCGAGGTAGAACTGCCACATCCGGCAGAAGATCTCGTCGAAGCCCAGCGTCCTGATCGTGTCCCGGTGCGCATCGAACCGGGCCTGCCAGGCCTGCAGCGTCATGACGTAGTGAGCCGCCATCGGCCGGACGCTCGTGACGCGCAGGCTGGTGTGCCTGGTCAGGGTGTCCTCGATGGCCCGCCGGGACGGGATCACCGCACCAGGGAAGATGTACTTGTCCATCCAGCTGTAGCTGCGCCTGACCTGCAGCATGCGCTCATGCGGCAAGGTGATGGCCTGGATTGCGGCCCGGCCGCCGGGCGCGAGCGCGGCATCGATCGCACCGAAGTACACGGGCCAGTAGGCGTCTCCGACTGCCTCGATCATCTCGACGCTGACGACCGCGTCGAACTGGCCCGCGACCTGGCGGTAGTCGAGCAGCTGGACGCTCACCTGGCCCTGCGCGCCGGCTTCGCGCACGCGCCTGCTCGCCGCGCGGTGCTGCTGCGGCGAGTTCGTGATGGTGACCACGGTGGCGCCGCGGCGCGCGGCCGCCAGCGCCAGCTCGCCCCATCCGGTGCCGATCTCGAGCAGCCTGGTGCCAGCCGCGACCCCGGCGAGGTCGAGGATCGCGCTGACCTTGCGCTGCTGTGCCTGCCCGAGTGAGCCGGGCGCCGACTCGAGTAGGCCGGCCGCGTCCGGCGCGAACAGCGCGCAGGAATAGGTCATCGTTTCGTCCAGGAACGCTGCGAACAACTCCGGTGACAGGTCGTAGTGCAGCTCGATGTTGCGCCGCGAGCCGGCGACTGTCTGGTCCTCGCTCGCTGGCCTTCGGCGTATCAGCAACGGCGCAAGCCGCCGCAGTGGCGCGGGTGCCAGGTGGCGGTATCCGGCACCGATGGCGGTAAGCAGGCCGGCCAGGTCGGCGGTATCCCAGTCACCGGCCATATAGGCCTCGCCGAATCCCAGCGGGCCGTCCGCGCCGAGGCGGCGGAAAAAGTCGTCAGGTCGGCGGATGACTAGTGCCGCTGCCGGCGACCGGCGAGCGGCGGCGCCCGTGGCGGCACCGGCCAGGCCGCCAGGCGTCTCGACGGCCAGGTCCAGCTTGCGGGCGGCGCGGCGGAAGGCCACCCTGGCTGCCGCGGCCCGGACTGCCGCCGCGGGCACCGTGGCCACCTCCGGCCAGCGTTGCGGGTCGGCGGCCGTTGCCGTGGCCGGGATTCGCTTCACCACACGCCCTCCTGAGGCTGGTGCCGCGGGCGCGGTGAAACCGGCAGGCCCCGCAGTCGCAGCGCTGCCGCCTGCAGCCTGATCCGCGCCGCGGCGACGAGCGCAGGGCATGGCTGACCCGCCCAGGCACGCAGCAGGCCCGCGGTCGTGGCGGGGCGGCGCTGGCCCCGCAGTGTCGCCACGAACGGCCTGGCTGGCGGGTACATCGATACGGTCAACGCAAGCTGCTCAGACGGCTCGGGCAGCCGCATCCGATAGCTGCCCGCCGGGCCGTAGAACGGCGAGACGTACATCTGCTTGGCTGCCGGTGCGCGCCCGCTGCTGTCCGGGCGCAACAGGTAGCAGTGCCGCTCGGCGTAGGTGTTGTGTATCTCGGCCAGCACGCAGGCCATGGATCCGTCCGGGCCGTAGCACCAGTAGACCGATAGCGAGTTGAAGACAAACCCCAGTGACCGCGGGTGTGCCAGCATCAGTACCCGGCCTCCGGCCAGGTCGATGCCGTGACCTGCCGCGAGCCGCTCGACATTGGTCCGGATCGGCAGCCACGCCCGGCCGAGGTGATCACGCGCCTGGAAGCTGGCGAGCGGGCGCAGCAACCACGGCAGCTCCGGCAGGTGATCGAGATCGACGAGCCACATCCAGGTGCGGTAACTGAACGCGTGCCGTAGCGGTTCGCCCCGGACATGGCGGACACGGCAGGTGTAGATGGCCGGGACGAAGGCGGTCACCAGGAGCCGCCAAGCGACAGGGCCGCGGCGACACCCGATCGGCAGCCATCCTCGTGGAATCCCCAGCCGTGATACGCGCCGGCGAAAGCGAGCCTGCCGTCGTTGAGCGCAGGCAACTGCCGCTGCGCGGCGACCGACGCAGGCGTGTACAGCGGATGCTCGTAGATCATCGTCGCCCGCACGGCGGCCGCCTCGATCTCGGCCGTGGGATTGAGCGTCAGCAGGTACGTATCCGCGCCCGGCAGCCGCTGCAGCCGGGTCAGGTCGTAGCTGATCCTGGCCGGGCCCGTTGGCTCGCACGCGTCCTGCTGGTAGTTCCAGGAGGCGCGGGCAACGGCATGGCGCGGTAGCAGCCGGGCGTCAGTGTGCAGGACTGCGGCGTTGCGTGCGTACCGGAACGCGCCGAGTGCGGCGCGCTGCGCGGACGTGGGCTCGGCCAGCAGGGCGAGCGCCTGGTCCGGATGGACGGCGATAACGGCGCCGTCGAACTCGTATCCGCGGCCTGCCGCATCGCGGATCTCGACGCGGTCGCCGAGCCTGCGCACGCTGCGGACCGGCGTGCCGCAGCGCACCGCAGGGATCCGGGCGGCGACGGCGTCGACATACGTTGCGGAGCCACCGGTCACCGTCCGCCAGGCAAAGGACCTGCGGGCTGACAGGAAGCCGTGGTTGGCGAGGAAGGCGGACAGGTAGGCGACCGGATAGTCGAACACGGCCGACGGGGGAGATGACCAGACGGCTGACACGATGGGCCGGGCGAAATGGCGCAGGAAGTAGGCCGAGTAGCCGCCCGCGGTCAGGAAGTCGCCGAATGTCTGGTCGCCGTCGGCGGCCTGGCCGGCTGGTTCGTGCTGCGCCGCGGCGAGTGCCCGCGCGGCCCGGTAGAACCGGCGGATCTCGCCGAGCATGCGCAGGAACGGAATCCGGCCGCGCGCCGGGATGCTGGCCGAGAGTCCGCGCGGGCCGCGGCCGCCGGCGTACTCAAGTCCGCATCCGCCGCAGCTCACCGACATGCTCATGTCGGTGCGCTGGGTCGCCACCGCGAGTTCGGCAAGGAGCCTGCGCAGCAGCGGGTAGGCGCGGACGTTATAGACAATGAACCCACTGTCCACCTGGTGGGTCCGGCCGTCGTCCGCGGTCAGCCGGTGCGTGTGCGCATGCCCGCCCAGCCGCGCGTCGGCTTCGAACAGCGTGACATCGCTGGTCATGCGCAGCAGGTAGGCGGCGGTTAGCCCGGCGACACCGCTGCCCACGACGGCGACGCGGCGCGCGGCCCGTGCTTGGGTCATGCCCGCCATTTCTGAGACGGATTCGGCCTACATAGCCACATAGTCCCGACAATAATAACGTTGGCGCCATATCGGCAGTCAATCCATTAGCATCGAGACGACGCGCTGGCCTGCGCCGATCGAACTGCGGGAGGACCCTGTTGCAGCTGCTCGACCTGTTCGCCGATCGCAGCCAGTCGGGCGACACCACCACGCTGACGATCCCCGCCGACTGGAATTCCTGGCAGGGCAGGCACGGCGGGCTGATCGCAGGGCTAACCGCGGACATCGCCGCGGCCACCTGGCCAGGCGCCGCAGTGAAGGCGATCACCGCGCACTTTGGCAGGCAGTCCGATGCGGCCGCGTTTTCCTTCATCGCGGTGACCAGGCGACCTGGCCGGGTCGTGCGCCTTGTCGACGTGACGGTGACGCAGGGCGGTACCGAGGTGCTGACTGCGGTCGTTACGCTCGCCGCAGAACCGTCCGAGGAAGCCGGCCAGTGGTTCGCCGCGGAGGCGCCCGCCAGCCTGCCGCCAGATCGGTGCCCGAATTTCGAGTTCGACCGGCGGTTCCTGCCCGTCGGCGCGCACCTGGACATCCGGCCCTGCGGAGGCGCGTTCCCGCTGACCGGCGCGGCCCATCCGTGGATGCTGGCCTGGGTCGGCGTGGTACCAGAAGTCGTCATCGGCCCTGGTGCGGCGGTGCTCATGTGCGACCTCGCGCCCGGCGTTTACCCAATGCTGACAGCCCCGGTAGCGGGCCCGACGGTCGAGATGACCGTGCACCTGTGCGCCGAGCTTGGCTCGGCGCCCGGCGCCGCGCCAGCGCTGGCATCCCAGCGCAACTCGGCTACGTCGCAGAACTGGAGTGTGGACGATACCTCGCTCTGGGACTTTGGCGGGCGCCTGATCGCCCAGGCGCGGCAGGTACGCCGAATAGTCGGCGGCATCGCGTCCGGTCTGGATGGCGATAGTGCTGGCGGGATCCCGGCCGGGTAATGGAACCTGCCGCACTCCGGCATCTGGTCGTAGTGGTTCCCG
Source organism: uncultured Actinomycetota bacterium (assembly GCA_963719765.1). Taxonomy (GTDB): domain Bacteria; phylum Actinomycetota; class Actinomycetes; order Streptosporangiales; family Streptosporangiaceae; genus JAJYUU01. Next base: position 1,064,371 of record CAVRCW010000003.1, on the reverse strand, counting down.
GATTCGGCGGGAGCATCCTGCGCGATGCGGACGGAACGCCTAGGTGGGGGCCGGCCTTCGGGGATATCGCTAGGGGCATGATCTGGGCCGATCCGCTCAGCGTGACCGGCAGCCCGGATCTGTCGGTCGCTGGCATGCTCCGCACGGTGACCGTCTTCCCGCCGTTCGTGCTGCCCGGCTACGACCGGCTGGTGCTGCAGATCCGCAATGAGTTCCGCGGGGTCCAGGTGGACGAGGTGCTGCCTGGCAGGCCCAGAAACCTGCGGGCGGACATCGTGCTGTTTCCCTACGATTTCCGCCACGGCGTTCGGCCCGCGGCGCTGCGGCTCCAGGCCGAGATCGAGGCCCGGCTTGGCGGGCTGGCCAGGCGGGACAGGAATCGGCGGGTCATCGTCATCGGGCACTCCATGGGCGGGCTTGTGGCCAGGTACTGGCTGGGACCGCTTGGCGGCTGGCGCGACTGCCGGGCGCTGATTACTCTGGCCACGCCGCACCGCGGGGTGCCCAAGGCCCTGGACTGGCTGGTGAACGGGGTGCATATCGGCCGCCTTCAGCTGACCAGAATGACGGAGGTCTCCCGGAACTGGCCGGGCGTGTACGACCTGCTGCCGCGGTACCCGGCGATCCTGCCCGTCGATCAGGACGGCCAGCCGGGCAGCGCGCCGCAGGCGATCGGCCCGCTGGACATCGGCGGCCTGGCGGCGGACGGATTCCTTGAGCGTGCGGCGGTGGCGAGTGACATGCATGCCGAGATCGAGGCCGCGTGGCGCGAGCTTGGCGACAGGGGCGACGCGCCCGCGCTGACCGCTGTCTTCGCGCGCGGTCACGCCACACCGAGCCGCACTGTGCTGACTGACGGAAAGCTCCGGATCAGCAAGGCCGATCCGGAATGGCTGCCGAACGCAGGCTGGCGTGGGGACGGCACGGTGCCGGCGATCTCTGCGGTACCGCCCGAGTTGCCGCCGGACAGCGCGGCGCTGCGGCAGGTACCGGAGCGGCACCTGCCGATGGCCGGTACGCCGGCCGTGATCGAGCTGCTGCGCGCGTGCGACAGCGCGGCGCCGCAGCCGCCGCTGCCCGCCCAGCCAGAACGGCCGTGGCTAGGCCTGGCGGTCGACAACGTCGTCCCGGCAGGCGATCCGGTGCCGGTGGTTGCCGAGGTGCTCGGGGAATCGTCCCGGCAGGCCACCGAGGTGCTGGTGGAAGTGGCCGGGCCAGGCCGGACCGAGACCTTCAGGTGCGAGCGAGCCGCCGGGCAGTGGCGCGCGGAGCTTCCTGGCCAGCGAGCCGGCACCTATGCCATCACGGTGTCGGCCTCGCGTGCGCCCGGCGCGGCCAAGTTGCGCTGCAGCGACATGCTCGAAGTGGTGGCGATCTGACCTGAGGCCGACCCTCGATCACCCGGTGAACAACACCCTGCAAACACGGGCCGGCGTGGGTCAGGGCCTGACGGGGTCCTTCGGCACTCCGGGCGGTGCCTCGGCCTCAAGCTCGGCTCGGGCCCGTAGCAGCCCCTGGCGGGCGGCCGCGTCGGGGACCGGGTATCGCGGATCGATCTCGATCAGCGTGTGCGCGATGACGGCTGCGGCACAGATCCGGGTGAACCACTTGTGATCGGCCGGCACGACGTACCAGGGGGCCCACTCGGTGCTGGTATGGGTGAGGACCTGAGAATAAGCGTGCTGGTAGTCGTCCCAGTACTGGCGCTCCCTGACGTCGGCCGCGGAGAACTTCCAGTTCTTCTCCGGCCGGTCGATCCGCTGCAGGAAACGGACACGCTGCTGCTCCTTCGATACGTTCAGGAACAGCTTGACCAGCCGGATCCCGTTGTCAGTCAGGTAGCGCTCCCAGTCGTTGATCTCCCGGAACCGGCGCTTCCACACGTCGCGCCCTCTCGATTCTGGTGGGAGCTTCTCGCGGTCCAAGTTCTCCGGGTGCACCCGGGTGGCAAGGACCTCCTCGTAATGCGACCGGTTGAAAATCCCGATCTCCCCCCGCGCTGGCAGGCGGCATGCGTGCCGCCAGAGGTAGTCGTGGTCGAGTTCCTCGGCCGACGGCACCTTGAAGCTGGACACCTGAACCCCTTGCGGATTCACGCCGCTCAGCACGTGCCTTATCGTGCCGTCCTTGCCAGCAGCGTCCATTGCCTGCAGCACGACCAGCACGCCGTAGGTGTCCTGAGCGGCCAGCCGTTCCTGGTATTCGGCCAGAAGTTCCACGCCGCGCCTGAGCAGCAGCACGCCGTCCTTCTTCTTACGAACTCCGAACCGCTCGCCAGGGCCAAAGTCCCTCGGCAGCCTGACCTTCGAGCCGGGCTTGACCCGCAGTGGCTCGACAAGCTCCGGCACCCAGCCGGCGTCCCGATCGCTCATCCGCGTCCTCTCGCCCGAAAAGTGATCTCCGCCCCTGTCACCTTCCCACGCCATGGCGGAGATCGCGTCGAACGGGTGCGGCATGGGCACTCGCTGGCCAGGCGGCCCCGCTCGACCCCCGGATGGCGGCCAGGTCCGACGGCACAGGACACTTGCCGGTAAGGCGACGAAGGGGGGCTGCGGCCATGGACCAGAAGGGGCTCGTCCATTCGGTAGCACAGCGAACCAGGCTGTCACGCGAGGAATCAGCAGATATCACCCGTGCGGTGCTGGCAGGGCTCGCTGGCCAGCTGAGCGAAGGCGAGGCCAAGCGTCTGGCCGACGATCTTCCCGACCAGCTTGCCGGGCAGTTGCAGGCGCCGCGTCGTCGCAGGCAGGGGGCACACCCGGTCGCGGCCGAGGAGTTCATCCGGCAGATGAGCGAGCGCACCGCGCTGACCAGTGATGATGCCAGGGCCGGAACCGGGGCCGTGCTCGCCGCGCTGCGGGATGAATTCAGCGCGGAGGATTTCCGCCACCTCGTGGCGCAGCTTCCCGCGGCGTACACCGGGCTGATGAATGCAGCCGGCTGATCTGCTCGGCGGGGGCCGCCATCTCGGCGGACTCGGGCAGAGTGGCGTTCTACGCCGTACCGGCTGATTTCTGCCTACCGTTACCATTTCGAGGCGTGCTAGATCATAGGTCACGAGTTACTCTTGGGCATCATGTGGAAGGGTGGGCGGACTGTCCGACTATCTGACCCGAGAGGGGACACCGGTGACCGGTATGACATGGGCACGACGGCTGACGGTCATCGGTGCCGCGATCGCCTTGAGCACCGCCGCCTGCGGCGGCACGAATTCCAGTAGTGGCGCGTCCGGGTCAGGCACAGTCTCCATCTCCGACGAGTACGGCGTGACGTGGAACTGCCAGTTCAACCCGTACAACGCCTCGGTCGAATTCGCCTCCTTCGGGCCGGTGTACGAAGAGCTCGTCTACGTGGACTCGCTGAAGAACGGCGCCGCGACGCCGTGGCTGGCCACCAAGTGGGCGTGGTCGAACAGCGACAAGACGCTGACCTTCACGATCCGTAACGGAGTCAAGTGGTCAGACGGCAAGCCCTTCAGTGCGAAGGACGTGCTGTTCACCTTCAACCTGCTGAAGAAGTATCCGGCGCTCGACCTGAACTCGGACTGGTCGGTGCTGAGCAGCGTCGCACTGCAGGGATCTGACCAGGTCGTCTTCAACTTTAAGACGGCGGCCGTGCCGTACTTCTACTACATCGCCGACGAGACGCCGATCGTCCCTGAGCACATCTGGTCCACGATCAGCAACCCGGCGACTTACCTTGACCACACCCCGATCGGCACCGGGCCATTCACGATGTCGAGCTGCAGCGCCGCCAACATCCAGTACAAGAAGAACCCCAACTACTGGCAACCGGGACTTCCGAAGATCGAGACGGTCAACTTCCCTTCCTACCTCTCGAACAACTCCGCGAACGCTGACCTGAAGAACGGCACCGACCAGTGGGGCTCGCAGTTCATCCCGAACATTAAGTCGTTCTATATCAACGCGAACCCGAAGTACTACCACTACTGGTTCGAGCCCGTCTATAACGTGATGATCTGGTTCAACCTGACCGACCCGCAGCTGACCTTGCCAGTGCGGGAAGCGATGGCGTACGCGGTCAACCGGGCCCAGGTTTCGACCACTGGTGAGTACGGATACGAACCAGCGTCGAACCAGACCGACATAGTGAAGCCGACGTTCTCCAGCTGGTACGACTCGAGCCTGGCGGCCCAGTACGGGAACGCGTACGCGTTTGACCCGGCTAAGGCAGTCTCCATCCTGACGGCGGCGGGCTACAAGCGCGGCAGCAACGGCATCTTCGCCAAGAACGGCCACCCGCTGGCGTTCACGATCATCAATAACGGCGGCTTCTCGGACTGGGTCGCCTCGGTCCAGGTGATCCAGAGCGAGCTCAAGGCGGTCGGCATCCAGGTCACGGTGGATAACCTGTCCAACACGACGCTGGATACCGACATCTACACCGGCAACTACCAGCTGGCCTACGACTGGGACAGTGGCGGGCCGACCCCGTACTACGAGCTGCGGGCGATCTTGTACTCGCCCAACAGCGCGCCGGTCGGGAAGGCGGCGGCGAGCAACTGGGAGCGCTACTCGAACCCCTCGACCGACGCCCTGATCTCGCAGTACGCATCCACGACGAGCTCGGCCGTTCAGCACCAGGTGGTTGATCAGCTCCAGAAGGTCATGCTTTCTGACGTGCCGGTGATCCCGGTCACCGAGGCAGTCGACTGGTACCAGTACGACACCCAGTACATCGGCGGGTGGGTGACGCAGAGCGATCCGTATGCGCAGCCCGCGCAGTATGCAGTTCCCGACTGGGGGGTGTTCCTGCTGCACTTGTACTCCAAGAAGTAACCAGGCCGGGCAGAAAGGCGCGGGGATGCCATTCGTCCTGCGGAGGCTGGGCTTCTTCGCCGTCACGTTGTGGGCGGCGGTGAGCCTGAACTTCGTAATCCCGCGCCTCATGCCGGGCAACCCGGTGCTGGCGCTTGAGGCACAGCACCCGCACCTCGGGCCGCAGGCCATTCACTCCCTGACGGTGCTACTCGGCGGTGGTTACCAGCAGAGCCTGATCGTCCAGTACCTCGACTACTGGAAGAACGTCCTGACGTTCAATTTCGGCATCTCGATTACGACGAGCTTCGGTACCTCGGTGAGCACCATGGTGATGCACGCCCTGCCCTGGACCGTCGGACTGGTCGGCGTGACGACAATCCTCTCCTTTATCGTGGGCACCTTCATCGGCCTGGTGAGCGCATGGCGCCGAGGGAGCTGGCTGGACAGCGCGCTGCCGCCGATCTTCGTCATAACGTCGGCTTTCCCGTATTTCTGGGTCGGGCTGATTCTCATTTATGTCTTCGCCATCAGACTCGGCGTCTTCCCGGAGGGAAGTGCCTATAACTTCCTCACCGACACGCCCGCGTTCGCCTGGCACTACATCGTGGACGTATTCGAGCATGCCATCCTGCCGGCCCTGACCATCCTCATCGCCTCGATCGGCGGCTGGATCCTCACCATGCGGAACAACGTCATCACGGTCATGGCCGACGACTACGTGCGCACGGCGCGGGCGAAAGGCCTGAAGCCGTGGCGGATCATGTGGGCGTATGCGGGCAGGAATGCGATCCTCCCCAACCTGACCGGATTCGCCATGTCGCTCGGCTTCGTTGTCTCCGGGGCCATCGTCGTCGAATACGTCTTCAACTACCCGGGGCTCGGGACCTTGCTGCTGACTGCGGTGCAAGGTCTCGACTACCCGCTCATGCAGGCCCTTTTCCTGCTCATCACGGTCGCGGTGTCGCTCAGCGTGCTTGGTGCTGACATGGTCACCGCGATCATCGATCCGCGGACCAGAGAAACGAGTTAGCGCGCTGCAGATGGCCAGCCGGAAGGACAGTAACAGCGATCGCGACAACGCGATCGCAGTCGCGGGCGTTGCTCTGGACGGGAACCCTCCGCCGGGAGCGTCTGCGACCCAGCGCCAGAACGCGAGGTTCTGGCGCGCGCTGCGCCGCAGCAAGAAGGGAACGGCTGGCGCGATCATGCTGCTGTTCTTCGTGGTGCTCGCCATCTTTCCCGGTGAGATCGCGCCATACAGCCCGACGTATATCGGCTTCCCGCGGGCAATCGGGCCATCGGCTGCGCACTGGCTGGGCACGACCTCCCAGGGTCAGGACATCTACTCGCAGCTCATCTGGGGCACCCGGCAGTCGCTCATCATCGCGCTGGCCGCGGGCGGGCTGGCGACCCTCATCTCGGTGCTCGTCGGCGTCTCGGCGGCCTATCTCGGCGGGATCAGGGACGGAATCCTCTCGCTGATCACCGACGTGCTGCTGGTGATTCCCATCCTCCCGCTGATCATCGTTATCGCCGCGTACCTGCACGGCGCCGGCCTCACCGACATGATCATCGTCCTCGGCGCGCTCGGGTGGTCGTACGGCGCCAGGCAGCTACGGGCACAGGCGCTCTCGTTGCGGAACCGGGACTTCCTTACTGCGGCGAACGTCCGCGGGGAGCGCAGCAGCTATATCATCGGGGCCGAGATCCTGCCGACGCTGACCTCTCTGATCGTGGCGACTTTCCTCGGGTCCGCCGTATTCGCGGTGCTGACCGCGGCGGGCCTGCAATTTATTGGGCTCGGCGACCCCAGCTCGCAGAGCTGGGGCACGATGCTGTACTGGGCGCAGAACAACGAGGCGCTCGGCGCGGGCATGCCACTTTGGGCGATCATGCCGGGCGTCTGCATTGCCCTGCTCGGCGGGGCGTTCGCTTTTCTGAACTATGCCTTCGACGAGATCTCCAACCCGTCACTGCGGCCAGCGCGGCGACTGACTCGCAAGCCAGCCGTCCGGTCCGACGCGGGCGCACCGGGTAGAGCCGTCCCGCTGCCTCGCGTCGCCAGCGACGCGCCGGTCGAGGCTGTCCCCCGTTCAGCGCAGGGTACCAACGTGAATGCCTGGTCGTCCGGTCATCTGCTCGAGGTCCGGCAGCTCTCCGTCGCCTATGCAACTGATGCCGAGCCGGTAGTGGCCGTTGACAACGTCGATCTCGAGCTGGACAGGGGGGAGTTCCTCGCCGTGGTCGGCGAGTCCGGGTGCGGGAAGTCGACGCTGATGCTTGCCATCGCGCAGCTGCTCACCCCGCCCGCGGGGATCACCGGCGGGAGCGTCACCTTCGGGGGCCGGGAGATCGCGGAAATGAGCGACAAGCAGCTCCGGCATGTGCGGTGGCAGGAGTATTCCGTCGTCATGCAGAGCGCGATGAACGCGCTTAATCCGGTGATGACCATCGGCGCGCAGATGCGGGACGCGTGCAAGGCGCATTCGACGATGTCGAAGGAGGAGATCAGCGCGCGGTCCAGTGATGTGCTTCGGCTCGTCTCCATCGACCCCGTCCACCTCGACAGCTATCCGCATCAGCTGTCGGGCGGGATGCGCCAGCGGTCGATGATCGCCATGGCGCTGCTGTTCACGCCGGACCTCGTGATCATGGACGAGCCGACGTCCGCTCTTGACGTGGTGGCCCAGCGGTCGCTGATGCGCCAGATCAAGGAACTGCAGGACCGGCTGGGGTTCGCGACGCTCTTCGTCACTCATGACATATCACTGGTGCGCAGCTTCTCCGACCGCGTCCTGGTGATGTACGCAGGCCAGGTGGCCGAGCTCGGCGCGACGTCGACGCTGTTCAGCACCCCCCGCCACCCGTACTCACGGGCCCTGCTCGAGGCGTACCCGACTGTTCGCGGCCCTAAGACCGCTCTCACCGGCATCGCTGGTGCCCCGCCGAGCATGGCCGCACCGCCGCCAGGCTGCCGCTTTCAGCCGCGCTGTGCCGACGCCCTGCCCGAGTGCTCCACGGTCGAGCCGCCGCTCTACCGGGTGGACGGCACTGCCGTCCGGTGCCTTCTGTACCGGGATGCGCCGACCGGGACTGCCAGCCTGGCCGGCCGTTCGGCCAGGGTTGGCGACAACCTGGCCGCCATCATCGAAACTCAGCCCCAGGCTGTCGCGCCGCTCCACGAGCAGGCGCAACCTGGGGCTCCGCTGCTCGACGTCGACGGCGTCTGTCAGCACTTCGGCCTGCGCGGGTTCTGGTCGAGGAAGACACTACACGCCGTCGATGACGTCAGCTTCACGATCGGGCAGCGCGAGATCGTCGCGCTCGTCGGCGAGAGCGGCAGCGGGAAGAGTACTGTCGCCAGGCTGCTCGGGCTGATCTACAAGCCGAACTCGGGGGAAATGCGCTTCGATGGCAAGCCGATCAGCGGCCTTCGCAGCCGGAGCGACAGGCTCGCCTATCGCGGGCACGTGCCGATGGTCTTCCAGGACCCGTACAGCTCGATCAACCCGGCTTACCGCGTATCACACGGAATCATGCGGGCCATCAAGCTGCACCGGCCGGACATCAGCCCATCCGGCCGGCGGGCCGAGGCCATCAGGGTCATGGAAGCAGTCGGCCTCAACCCCGCTGCGGAGATGCTGTCCAAGTACCCCTATGAGCTCAGCGGCGGCCAGCGACAGCGGGTCGGCTTCGCCCAGGCGCTCGCGCTTCGGCCCAGGCTCATCCTGGCCGACGAGCCGGTGTCCATGCTGGACGTCTCCATCCGAGTGGGCGTCCTGAACCTGATGGCCGAGCTTCGCGCCCGCGAGGGCGTTTCCATCCTGTACATCACCCACGATCTTGCGTCGGCCCGCTACGTGGCCGACCGGGTGATCGTCATGTACGCGGGCCACGTGGTCGAGGTTGGCCCGATCGAGCAGGTGCTGGCGGCGCCTAAGCATCCCTACACCAAGCTCCTGCTGTCGGCCGTGCCCGATCCCCGCAGCCCCGGCGAGGATGCCGGGACCGCGGATGCCGCCGAGCCACCCAGGGTCGTGGACCCTGCGCCGGGATGCCGGTTCGAGCCGCGCTGCCCGTATGCGATCGACGAGTGCCGTCACGTCACGCCCCGCCTCGGTGAGGTGGCCCCATCGCAGCTCGCCGCCTGTCACGTGGCGCTCATGGAGGCCGGGACACCGAGCCCGGTTTCGACCTCGGCCGACGGCTCAGCCGCCGCCTCGTCGGCGGCCGACGCGCCCGCGTAGTACGTCAGGACGCGCTCGCCGAGCGACTAGCTCGAAACCCCGTGCAACCGAAAGCGTCGCCGGGCCCGTCTAGGTGGCATGAAGACGTCCCCGCCAAAAGGACATGGCGGCACGTGAGGCCCGACCGAGACACCGAGTTCACCGACTACATGTCGGCCCGGATGCCCGCGTTGCGACGGCTAGCCCGGCTGCTGCGCCAAGACTGGAGCCGGGCCGACGACCTGCTCCAGGCCGCGATGACCCGGACGTACCTGCACTGGTCAAAGGCCGCCAGGGCCGACAACACCGACGCCTACGTCCGGGCGATCCTGGTCCGCCAGTTCGTCGATGACCGCCGGGCTAACTGGACCAGACGCGTGCGGCTGACCGACCAGCCGATGGAGACCGTGGCGCCCGATAATGATCAGGAATGCGCCCTGGACCTACGGACCGCGGTGACGGCCCTGCCTCCTCGCCAGCGGGCCGTCCTGGTGCTGCGCTACTTCTGCGACCTCAACGTCGACCAGGCCGCCGACGCGCTCGGCTGCTCGCCCGGCACCGTCAAGAGCCAGACCGCCAGGGGGCTCGCCGCGCTCCGCCAGGCCATGGGTTCTTCACTGTCCCTCTGGCCGTCATATCTCTCCTGCGGCAAGACTTCCTGGGGCCCGCTGGATGGCCGTGCAGGCACGATCGATGGGTTCCCCGCCTACTGGATGGCCTCCAGTTCTCTGTTCGTCGAGTGGGCGCGGGATCGCTGGGCGGAGGTCCAGTTCCCGACCCGCCAGGACGATTTGCTGGTAGTACGGCACCTCACGGACCACGCACCGGCAATCCGGTACCCTTTCCAGCTCACCGGCAGCTGGCCAGGCGTCGGGGTGCAGAGCGTAAGCGCCGGATTCGCGCACGGCCGCGGGCTTGCCGGCGGGATCACGCTCGCCCCGGTCGCCAAACTCAACCCGCCGGTGACCGTGCCCTTCCGGGACATCGCGCAGGTCGACGTCGGCCCGGTCGGTTCCACGCCCGCGTGTATCTCCTCGGGTACCCACGAGGTAATAAACGGCTATCACGTGGACGTCGCGTGGATTGATCGTTACGGGGCCGACCCGATTCAGGACGTCTGCGCGAGCGACGCGGACGGACTCCTCGTCCGATCCCATTCCTACGGCACGCGGCTGTTCGCGTCGGCACCTGTGGTGTTCGCACACCTCAAGATGTTCGGGCCGGATCCCGCGAAGTGGCCGGCCACGCCGTTCGGCTAACGACACAACGCCGCCCGGCCGCGCGGTGGCGAGATCGGTAAGACGTTTCCGCGGAAACGTCTTACCGATCTCTGCCGCTCAAGGGACGAACCAGTCTAAGCTGACTCCCACACGTCAGGCGGGAGGCCCGGATATGGCCGAAGCGAGTGCTCTTCCCATCCTGGACAACCCCGTCGAGGCGCGGGAGAAGGCCAAGCTCCGCAAGGTGCTCGGGCGGCTCGATCTGGTGCTGTTCACCAGTTGCGCGATCCTCGGATTCGACACCGTGGCGGCCTCGGCCCAGGCCGGCGCGCAGGCGATCACCTGGCTGGTGATCTCCCTGGTCATCTTCCTGATCCCGTACGGGATGCTGACCGCCGAGCTGGGTGCCGCGTTCCCGGTCGAGGGCGGCCCGTACGAGTGGGCCCGGATGGCGTTCGGCCGGCTGCCAGGGTCGATCACCGCGATCTTGTACTGGCTCTCCAACCCAACCTGGATCGGCGGCACGCTCACCGCGGCCACGATCGCCACCCTCAACGCGCTCGTGCTGACCAAGCCGCTGGGAACAACGGCAGAGATCATCGTGGGACTCGCCTTCATCTGGGTGACCGTCGGGATCGCGATCGTCGCGTTCCGGATCGGCAAGTGGGGGCCGAACATCGGGACGTTCGTGAAGATCGCGGTGGCAGCCATCTTCACGATCCTGTTCATTACGTTCCTGGTCCAGCACGGGCGCCCGGCCGGGGCATCACCGGCCGCGGACCTGAGCCCGTCGCTGAACGGGTTCCTGTACGTGATCGGCCTGATGGTGTTCCTGTGGGTCGGATTCGAGCTGTCCAACGGCGCTGCGGAGGAGATGCACAACCCGCAGCGGGACGTGCCGAAGATGATCCTGCGGTCCGGGATCGTGTGCGCGGTCGTCTACGGCGCGCTGGTGCTTGGCATCATCCTGGTGATCCCGAAGGCGGGACTATCCAAGGTCAGCGGGTTCGTCGATGCCTACAGTGCGGTGGCCGCCACCTTCCACTCGCACGGGCTGAACGTCGTATTCGCGATTTTGCTGATCGTGACGCTGCTGAGCAGCGGGGCCGTGTGGCTGGAGGGCGCCGACAGGACCCAGGCGATCGCATCGCTCGACGGCGCGGGCCCCAAGTGGATGGGGCGGTTCACCAGCTTTGGCACGCCGATCGCGGTCAACGTCATGTCCGGGATCGTGGCGTCGGCGTTCGTGTGCTTTGCCTTCCTGATCACCAGCGGCAAGCTGGCCAGCTTCTTCGCGGTGATGCTGTCGCTGACGGTGTCGACGACGGCGGTCAGCTACTTCTTCATCTTCCCGGCGCTTGTCCGACTGCGCAAACAGCACCCGGACGCGCGCCGCCCCTACCGCGTACCTGGCGGGATGGCCGGAGCCTGGACCGCGGCGATCATCACCGAGGCGTTTGTGGTGATCACAGCGATCACGCTGCTGTGGCCGGGCGCGATCAACGCGCTATTCGGCCAGTCCTACTCGGTGCAGGCGAGCTGGGGAGTGTCGCGGACCTTCTTCGAGGTGGCGACGCTGGGCGCGTTCGGCGTCATGGTGCTGCTCGGGGTCTTGTTCTGGGCCATCGGCGCGCGCAACCTGCGGCGCGGGCTGCTCGGAACGGCGGTGGCCGAGGAGCCGCAAGTCGCCGATTAGCGACCAGGCGAAGGCGACGCGCGCCACTGGTCAGGGACGGCCACTCGACTAGTCAGGGACGGTCACTCGACGCGGCCCCGAGGTCTCGGCGGAAGACGTCCTCGATTGTCTCGGCCCGCCGCGCCACCGTGGCCGCGGCGCCCTGGACGAGCACGGTAGCCGGGCGGGGCAGGGCGTTGAAGTTGCTGGCGCAGGCTTCCTGGTAGGCGCCCGTGTCGAGAAAGGCCACCAGGTCGTCCGGCTCGACCTCGGGCAGCGCGGCATCGGGAATGATCGTGTCGAAGCCACAGCTCATGCCGACGAGATCAGCCACCATGGTCGGTGGCTGCGAGGCCCGGCTCGCCACCAGGTGGGACCAGCGATTGTGCTCGAGGTGCGCGTCGATCAGGAACATCTCCGTGGTGTCCAGCTCGACAAACCGCAGCGGCGCGGGCTCTGATTCGTTCTTTATGTTGATGACCCGGCTCAGGTGGACGCCGATATCGGCGTAACAGGCCCGGCCTGGCTCGATCTCGAGTGTCTTGTCTGAGCACGAGATGCCATGGCCGGCCAGGGAGTCAGCCAGGCTCGACGCGATCACCTCGGCGTACCGTTCCAGTGGCGGCACCTGGCCGGTCTCAGCGGCCAGGCGCGGGATGGCCCGGCCCGTCGGATCGCGGCCAGTGGGAAATCCGCCTCCGACATCGAGCTCGCCGGGCTGCCACCCTCCCCAGGCCTGCGACACATGTGCGACGGCATCGCCGAATGCCTGCATCATGGCCGCCCAGACGTCGAGGCGGCGGGTGTGCCGGGCGAAGTGAGCATGTACGCCGAGGAGCTCGACGTCTTCGGACCGAAGCGCGCGCTCGCCCAGCGGCAGCAGCTCGTTCATCGGGATCCCGGCCTTGTACCGGCGCGAGACCTCGGCAATCGAGTCGCCTTCGAAACTGAAGTCGGACGCAACCTGCTCCAGGCCGGACAGGCTCGGCCGCACGCGCAACCGAAGCAGGGCCCTGCGCCCGTGCTTGCGCGCGGCTGTGACAGCGAGGTCGAGCTCTCGCGGCGCGTCCAGGGTTATCCGGCAGCCGGCCGACACTGCCTTGTCGATCAGCTCTGCGGACTTGCCCGTTCCGTTGACGGAAATGAGCGCGGCCGGGACGCCGCAGGCCAGGGCGGCCCACAGTTCCGAGGCGCCGAAGGTGTCGCAGCCCAGGCCCTCGTCAGTGAGTATCCGGCGGAGGGCGAGCACGTGATTCGCCTTGATCGAGGGCAGCGCGCGGAACGGGCCAGGCCACTGGCTGGAAAAGGCCCGGACGAGACGCCGGGCGTTTCTTCGCAGCTGGTCCTCCGATACGACGTAGATCGGCGTGCCGAAGCGCTCCGCCAGATCCACGGCATCGCAGCCCTCGACCCACAGGTGCCCGCCACGAACCGACAGGCAGTCGTCTATCCGGACCTCGTCGGATTCAGCGGCCGCATGCATCGGCATCTCCAGAAACGCCATTAGTAGCCGCCGGCGTCCTTCTCGATGAGTTCCACGAACACGCCGTCCGGATCACGGACGTAGACAACCGTGCAGTCCTGCCAGACGCCGCCGTGCAGCTTTGCCGGCTCGCCCACCGGCATGAAGCCGGCGGCGGCCAGCCGAGCGAGCACCGAGCGCAGGTCGGCGACCTGGAGCGAGAGATGGCAGCTCCCGACCGTGTCAGGGCCGCGGGCGCTCGGGTCCCCGCCCGCCGACCGATACTCGAGCAGCTCGATGATCTGGCCATCTTGCGCGTCGAGGTCGGCAACGCGCACGCGCGCCCCCGGCAGGCCGACGATCGCGCCCACGTCTTCGTCGGCGCTAATCCCGAGAACGCCGAGCCCGAGCAGGTCGCGATAAAAGGCAAGGGACCGGTCGAGCTGCGCCACCGTGATGCCCAGGTGATGTATCCGGCGCACGCCGGGGCCGTCATGCGCCATGGATCGTGACCTCCACCGGATCGGTGTACCGGAGCCGGCCGAAGTACATCACCTTGACGATCACCCACCACCGCTCGCCGCGGCGCGCGGTGGCCGGAGCCGCGACGGCAAAGCGAACGGAGCCGCTCGCGCCCGGGGGCAGGCTGAAGCCTGTCGTCCACGGCCCGGCCTGGTGCCAGCTGCCGTAGGGCGACAGCAGCTGGGCCTCACCGCGGATCGCCGAGCCGCACCGGTTCACTAGTCGCACCTCGATCGGGCTTGCCTCGCCCGGCCGCAGCGTGACCTGCCGGCTCGCCAGGCTGAGCTCAAGCTCGCTGACCAAGGCCGCGTCCACCGCCTGCTGCTGGTGCGCCACCGCCGCCAGGGGCTGATCGGTTCTCGGCGGGCCGGGCTGGCCGATCGTGAGCAGCGCACTGTCCTCGATTACCTGACCGCATGGAGCGGCGATTTGCGCCGTAACGAAGCCGCGCCCGGCTGACATGCCTGCCGCCTGCACTGTCAGGTCCCAGCTCAGATGACCAAGGGGCGGCAGGTCGTAGGGCAGCGGCCCCGCGGGCTCGAGGCGAACGCCGTCAGGTGCGGCCAGCTCGACGGTTCCGGCCGCGGCCTGCGGCCCGCACGCGATCGTCAGCCGCAGCGGCGCGGGCGCGCCGTCATCGAGCGCCAGCTGGCCTGGCGACAGGTGCACGGCGACGGGCATGTTTCCGGCCGGAGCCGGGCCCTTTCCGTGCAGCCAGTAGCGCGAGAACACCGGCTGCGCGGGCTCGGGCAGCTCCGCCACGGCCGCAGGACCGCCGGCCGCTGGATCGGTGACCGCAGGATCGCCGGCCGCGCCGCCATCGGGCGCCGGTGTCAGCACCGCAGTGATCAGGCCGGCAGCCGGCACGTCCAGCACTGCCGCGCCGTCCTGAACGAGCAGCTCCGCGCCCGTGCCATCCTCGATCAGGCTGGCAGTGCGCGCGCCGGCCAGGCCCGCATGCAGTCGCACGGAAGCCCGCTGCGGCCCGGCCCCGCCGGCGTCACGCAGCCGCACGGTTACGCCGCGGGCCGGATCGGGCTGGCCCGAAGGCGCCAGGGGGTTGCCGAACGGCTTCAGTGCCGACAGCAGCGCGGTCGCGGGCTGGATACTGGCCAGGACCGCGCTCGCGGGCAGCGGCCCGGGGTGCAGTCCCGTCGCAGCGGCAAGCAGATCGTGGTTGTAGTCGTGGCCCGCGGCCGCGAAACCGGCACTGCGCCAGTCACCGGGGCCGGCCGCCAGCGCGTACTCGAACATGTGACTCCAGTGCTGCCAGGCGAAGCTAGTGCCGTCCGGGGTGGTGCGTTTCTCGCCGTCGATCCAGACGCCGCACGGCCAGGTGCTGCAGGCGCGCATCAGCGCCATGGTGAGCGCGCCGTCGGGAGTAACGAGGCCGCTTGGGGTGCCGCGGTTCAGCACCGCCACCGTATGCCCGGCCAGGGCGGTGGCCGGGCCTCCTGCGGCCGGCCCGCCGGTGTCGGCGCCGACACCGGCCGATTCCGGCACCTCGATGCTGGCGTCGGCCAGGTCGCCGACCAGCGCTGCGATCTCCGCGTGCATGTCCGCGGCCGCGACGATCAGCACGGGCAGGTCGAGCAGGCCGCGCACGTCGGCGCCGGGAGCGAAGGCGGCGGCCCGGCTCCGCGTGGCGGGCAGCCAGAGCCGCGCCGGACCGTCGGCCAGCTGCTTGGCCAGTGCCCGCGCCGCGTCCGGTCCGGCGGCGGCCAGCACCTGCTCGGTCAGCTCATTGATGTCGGGCCCGCCCAGGCACAGCCGGAAGTCCGGCAGGTTGGAGTCCAGCTCCAGGTAGCCGTAGCGGCGCCCGCCGGGAACCGAGCAGGTCGCTGTCACGCCCTTAGCCGCCAGCGCGGCCAGCAGGTCGCGGGCCGAGTCCCGCAAGGCGGGCGGGCACACGACCTCGGCCACGCCGATAGCCTGCAGCTGCGCGTCGCCGCCTAGTCCCGGCAGCGAAATCGTGGCGGTCGAGCCGACGGCGAACCATTCGCTGGCTGGATTGTCCAAGGTGTAGGAATGCTCCTTGACGTCGACGTCCACCTCACCCGGCGGACGGCCGATCACCGAGATGGCCGTCTGATAGACCGGCAGGCCGCCGGGCACGTTGGCGGGGAACCTGACCCGCAGCAGCTTGTCCTGGCCGATGGAGCCGTCCACGTGCGTGCGGAACTCCACCCGGTCCGCCCCGTCCCACAGCAGCGTCTCCTGCCGGACGGCCAGGCCGCCGAACTCCATCTCGGCGATTAGCCGGCTGCCCACCGGGCAGCGCTCGGCTCGCACGGTGGCAGCATCGCCCGCACTGCCTGCGGCCGGACCCGCCGGGCACAGGATCCACGGGCCCTCGGCCCAGCGCGGATGGCCTGGGTGCTCCGGCTGCAGCAGCAACTCGTTTCCGCCGCCGCCAGGCAGTAGCAGCTCGGTGCCCGACCGCTTGTCCCGCACCCGGCTGAGCGTGCCGCCGCGCGCCGGGTCGGCCTGCACTAGGAACGTGTCGTTCTCGATCGTCGGCTGCTCGCCAGCGGGGCCGCTGTCCCAGCCCGCCGCGCCGGCGACCGATGGCCGCACGAGATAGCCGCGATACCCGACGCCCGGCACCTGCGCGGCACGGAAGGTGACGGTGACCGCCCGCAACCCGCCGCCGGTGGTCCTGGTGACCCCTTCGGCCAGGAACGGGACCGTCGCGCCACCGTCATCCGTCAGCGCCAGCCAGCCTGGCCAGCCGTCGGGGAGATCCAGCCGGATGGTGGCCATCGCGGTACGCGGAGCCGACAGCGAGTTGACGACCACCACGGCCAGCCCATCAGGTCCGCCGCCCACGCCGGTGCCGCCGGCGCCCAGGCTTGCGGTGTCAGCCAGCCGGGCAAGGTGCTCGATCGCATCACGCCGAGCCCGATCGCCTCGTTCCCATGCCTCCCGCCAGCCGCCCAGGAGATCGAGGTACACCTGGTCGCCCTCGGTGCCGGTGATGGCGTCATGGTGAGCGCCGAAGACCAGCTGGCGCCATGCCTTGTCCAGGCTCGCCGACGGGTACGACGCTCCGGCCAGCCAGGCCAGGGTGGCCAGTCGCTCGCCGTCCAGGACCGCCGTCTCGGCCGCCCGCTGACCTTGCTTGGTGTCGATGTAGGTGACGTCCTTGCCGGTATACACCGGGTTCATGTCCCTGGTCTGCGGCGTGATCCAGATGTCGCGCTCGGCGGCCTCGGACCGGACAGCGGCGAAGAATTCGCTCGGCACTGCGGTCACAAAGCGCGGCGATACGTAGCGGGCGTTCCAGTCGCGGTGGATGGCGGTAGCCCAGCGGGACGGGATCACATGATCGCCGCCTACCGGCAGTAGTACGTTGCGGGTGGCGGCTACCGGGGCGAGCTCACTGAACTGGGCGTACGCGTCGGCCTCGGCTTTGGCCAGTGTCTTAGCGTGATGGCCGGCCAGCCAGCCGGCCGAGTAGTGGTTGGCCATGTAGCTGGTAAGCAGGCCGGCGCCGTCTGGTGACAGCCACTCGAACTCGGAGGCGAACTGCATCAGCTCGTTGCCGCCCACCGACCGGCTTGGCCCCCATTGATGGAACGGACCGCGGGCCCAGGACGAGTCGGTCAGCCCGGCCGCCGCCATCAGGCCGGGATAACCGGGGTCGAAGCCGAAGGCATCAAGCATCCATGAGGTGCGCGGGTTGCCGCCAAGCACGTCGCGCTGGTAGGCGATGCCGTAGACGGCGTTGCGGATGGTGGATTCGGCGCAGGTCAGGTTCGTGTTGGGCTCGTTGTAGTTGGCGCCGACGATCTCGATCCGCCCCGCCTTGATGAGGTCGAGCAGGTCCCCGCGATCTTCCGGATGGGCGTCAAAATGCGGCTTGAGGTAGTCGATCTCGGCCAGCACGAACTTGTAGTCGGGGTCGCGCCTGGCCGCGTCCAGGTGCAGCCGGACAAGCTCGAAGGCGGTGCGGACCTCGGGCATCTGGCCCTCGCTGTCGGGCAGCAAGAGGCGGGTCTGCAGGAACTGCCCCTGCGTGCTCCACCACACCGGGTCGTAGTGGAAGTGGCTGACCATCCACATGACCCAGCCAGGCTCAGCGGCTGTGATAGTCGCAGGGTGCTCGGTCGTGCCCCTCGGTCCGGACGCCGTGACCTGCACCTGCCGCGGCGAGCCCGGTTGTGCGGGGGCGGCGACCTCGACTCCAACTTCGACGGTGGTCTGCGCACCGGGTGCCAGGCCGGTGATGACCTCGGGCACGGGCGTGCTTACCGCCGGGCCGTGTACCGAGACCAGGACGGTGTCCTGCTCGGTCAGCGAGCCCGGCCCGGCGTTGGCCAGTTGCACGCGGATGACCTGCAGCGGCCGGGCCGCGGTGCCTCGGAACAGGTCAGTCGATTCAGCGCTGGTGATCCGCATGTCCTCATGCTCGCACGGCCGCGGCGTCAGGCTTTTTCCCGGCTCGCGGCCAGCTCAGTCAGCGCCGCCCCGGTGAGCCTGTGCACCGTCCAGTCGTTCATCCCGGCCGCGCCCAGTGAACGGTAGAAGCGCAGCGCGGGCTCGTTCCAGTCCAGCACCCACCACTCAAGCCGGCCGTAGCCACGCTGCACGCACAGGGCGGCAAGCTCGGCCAGCAGCGCCCGGCCGATACCCTGGCCGCGCAGCTCCGGCGTGACGTACAGATCCTCCAGGTAGATGCCATGGCTGCAGAGCCAGGTCGAATAGTTGAGAAACCACAGCGCGAACCCGGCGACCCTGCCGTCGTGCACGGCGACATGCGCGAACACGGCGGGCTCGGGACCGAACAGTGACTCGCGCAGCTGGTCCTGCGTACCGGTCACCTCGGGCAGCGACCGCTCGTACTCGGCGAGCTCGCGGATCAGCTGATAGATGGCGGGCAGGTCGGCCGGCCGCGCAGGCCTGATCATGCCAGCCGACCGGGTCCAGCGAAGCAGTACCTGAGCCTGAACCGGTCGGCCGGGATCACGATGTCGGCGGTTTCCACCGGCTTGCCTTCGCTCAGATGTACGCGCTCCACCAGCAGGACAGGCGCGCCCGCCGTCAGCGCGAGAGCATCGGCCTCGGCCAGCAGGGACTGGCGGACTGACAGATCTTCCAGCACCTGATCTACCTCGATTCCGATGGCACGCATCCGCTCGATCACGCCGCGGCCAGCCAGCGGACCCTGCTCCGGCAGCGCGACCGCGGTGCCCTCGGTGAGGCCAGCCGGCTCATAGCTGGTCGCCAGCTGCACCGGCTCACCATCGGCGGTGAGCAGGTACCTGGTGGCCGTGACCAGTGCCGCCGCAGCACTGGCGCCGAGCCGCCTGGCAATGGATGGCGTCGGGACGACGTGCTCGGTCTGGTGCTCCCACGTGAGCTTTCGCGCATGCTCACCTGGCAGCGCAGACTCGTCGAGCCCGAACGGCGAGCCGGGGAAATGTAGCCGGTCGTGTTCGAGGTACCTGCTGGCCGACACCTGGCGGACATACGACCCCGAGCCTGCCCTGGCCTCGATCAGGCCCTCGGTGGCTAAGACCTGCAGCGCGTGCTTGGCGGCGGTCTCGCCCACGCCGTAACGAGCGATGATCGCGTTCCTGGACGGGACTCTGGCTCCCGGCGCGAGAACCCCGTCCCTGATGCGCATCCGGAGATCTTCGAGTACCCGCAGGTAGACCGGGCTATTGGAGCTGCCCACAGCCGCCGACCTCCCGCCCGTGTCCTGGCAGCATGGCTGCCTGAGCTTCGACCAAACTGAGGCCATTGTTGCCGAAGCGCACTGCCGGGCGGTGTTTCTGCCGCATTTCGTGCCCGGCGAGTCGGAGGGGGGCACGCTACGGCTGGGGCGACTGGGCCCGCTGCGCCGCGACATCTGTAGTGAGTCCGCAGATATTCGGCTTGCGCAACTCTTCCCCTTGACCGCGCTGCGCCTGACAATTCATGCAGCACCGTTATGCAGGCGGCTGAGGTGAGGGGTGGACATGAGCGAGTCGGCTTCCATTCCGTTTTCTGAGACCAAGGCACCCGAGTCCGCGGATCGGCTGCACCGGGGTGCGCTGAGCCTGGTCGACATCTCCGCGTCGACGATGGCGAACATCGGCCCGGCGTACAGCTTCTTCTTCAGCTTCGGGTTCATCGTCTTCACGGCCGGCATCGCGGCACCGCTGACGATCATCGCGGCCGGCATCGCGATCGCGCTGCTGGGCAATACCCTGGCCCAGTTCTCCCGCGCGCACCCGTCGACCGGCGGCTTCATCACCTTCGTGGGCAAGAGCTTCGGCGGCACCAGCGCGGTGACCACCGCACTGCTGTGCGGGGCCGGCTACATCATCGCGATCTCGTCGGTGCTCGCGGTCTCCGGCTGGTTCCTGAGTTACACGCTGGCGTACTACCTGGGCTGGAACATCCCGTGGATCATCTTGTCGGCCCTGCTCACCGGTGGCGCCGTGGTGATGATGCTGCGCGGCGTCGGCGTCTCCACCCGGCTGGCCGGCTTCTTCTTCGGCTTCGAGATGCTCGTCCTGGTCGTGGTGTCAGTTGTGCTGCTGATCAAGAACGGCAGCCACCTCAACTTCACGCCATTCGAGCCGAAGCACATCACGAACGGCTTCACCGGCCTCGCGGCTGGCTTCCCGCTGGCGGTATACCTGTTCATCGGCTGGGAGAACTCGGCCGCACTGGCCGAAGAGACAGGTAACCCGCGGCGCAACGTGCCGCGGGCCGTCTACCTGTCCATCGCCCTGATGCTGGTCAGCTACGTCCTGTTCGCCTATGCCACCGTCGTCGGCTTCGGCTACAACGGGGCCAAGCTGTCGGCCTCCTCGGATCTGGTTCCGTTCATCACCGTCGCCCACAGTGCCCTGGCGGGCCTCGCCTTCTTCGCGTACCTGGCCGGCCTGACCTCGACGCTTGGCGTACTCATCTCCGCGGTCAACTCCCAGGCTCGGCTGATCTTCAATGCCGGCCGCGAGGGCCTGCTGCCGCGATTTATCGGCAAGGTCGAACCGGGCAGGCAGACGCCCCGCAATGCCATCTTCACCTTCGTCGGGATCGCCGGCGCGCTCATCCTGGTCTGGGCGCTGCTGCACCTGATTGGCGGCAACGGCGGCAGCATGAACGGGCTGACGTACTTCGACGAGTCCGGCACGATGGGCACGATTCTGATACTCGTCGTGTACTTCCTCGCTAATCTCGCGCTGCCGTTCTACTACCGCAAGTACCGGCCCGCCGAGTTCAGCGTCCTCAAGCACGCCATCCTGCCGGTGCTCGGCATGGTCGCCGTCGGTGTGCCTATGTATTACCTCGTCAAGCCCGGCCAGTCGGCGCCGCTCGACTGGTTCCCTTACGCGGCGCTGGGCATCATCGTGGTGTCGGTGCTCTACTCGGTCTGGCTGGTAAGGCGCGACCCTGGCCTGGCCGAGCGGGTCGGATCGATTGTGGCGGACGAGTAGCCCGGCCGGCCGCCAGCGTCAGTCGCTGCCTTCCTCGAGCAGGAGGTGGTAGCCGTTGGGCGTCCTGGCGTGCACAACCCGGTACTGCCAGTCCGGGCTCGGCGTCATGAGCTCCTCGCGATACCGCACGCCGGCCTCGTCGAGCCGCTTCCTCGCCAGGTCGAGGTCGCTTACGCCGAACTGCCAGGTAAGAACCCGGTCCGGGCCGCTGGAGGAGAAATCAGCCCGCCACTCGATGCCGAACTCGAGCTTGCCGTGGCCGAGCGCGAGGAAGTACGGGTACTCCGGGCCCTCGTACGTAACGTGGAAGCCGAGGCTCTCGTAGAACTTCCGCTCTGCCTGCAGATCCCCTACGAACAAGATCGGGATGATCCGGCTGAACAATGGCGCCATAGCGGGACATCGTAGCGACCTGGCAGTGATGAGGTGACGCTCTGCGCGCAGCTTCACCCGCTCGCCACTATTTCGTGACGCGAGTGGCTGAAGGGAAATAGCCGAGGGGGCGCGGGGAACGCCAGGCGAGGGCGATGCCTAGCCCGAATACCTAGCAGTTGAAACGGGCTGTAGTGGGTAGATTACACTTAGTGGAGGAGCATAGGTGGCTGCTCGCGAGCACGGGGGTGCTGCAGCCCGATGCCCGTCACTGTCCGGTGATAGCGACTCGGGGGGAGATGTCACCATGACAACGCAGGCCGAAGAACTCCTCGGCGCGCAGGTAACAGGCGTCGATGGCAAGGTGGTAGGCACTGTCGAACAGGTATTCAGGGACGACGTGGACGGAACGCCTGCGTGGGCTCGCGTCCGCTCTGGCAAAACGGGCCGCTTCGTCCCGCTCACCAGCAGCCAGGTCACCTCGGACGGCCTCAGCGTCCCGTTCGACTCGCAGAAGATCATGGGCGGCCCGAACATCGACGCGGGGCAGCACATGTCCGCCGCGCAGGCCGAAGAGCTCAGCCGCTACTACGGGCTGACCATACCGGCCCAGCCCCAGCCCCAGTCGCAGCCCCGGACGATGACCGACGAAGAGTGGCTCGTCCGCCAGGAGGAGCGGCTGCAGGTCGGCAAGGAGATGCTCGAGACCGGTCATGTACGGCTGCACAAGTACGTAGACGTCGAGCCGATCGAGCAGACAGTGCATGTATTCCATGAGGAATACGACATAGAGCGCGTTCCGATCACCGCGGACGAGCGCATCAGCGGCACCATCGCCGAAGGCGAGCAGGAGATCATCCTGCACGAGGAGCGCGCGGTGATGCGGAAGGAGACCGTTCCGGTCGAGCGCGTTCGGCTGATCGCCAGGCGGATCGAGGAGGACAAGACCTACCGGGACGAGGTCAGGCGCGAGCGAATCGAGATCGAGCCGGACAACAAGCTATCCGCCGCGGGCATGCCGTCCGACACCGTCTCCGGCCAGCACCAGGATCCGGGACGTAAGTAACCGCCGGGCCACGATGTGGCCCGTTGTCGATCGAGGGTCCCCGGCCGCGCAAGCGCCGGGGACTTTTATTGGCATCGGCTAGGCCGGCGCTACCGCTCTTTCTTGCCGGCTAGGCCCGCGCTACCGCTTGCGCGCCAGCGTCAGCCCGTCGCCTATCGGCAGCATGACCAGTTCCACCCGGTCGTCGGCGACGGCGTGATCGTTGAAATCCCTGATGCCCTGCACGTAGGCGCCGGTGCTTGACGGGTCGATCACCCGGCCGTGCGACAGCGTGTTGTCTACCAGGATCGCGCCGCCAGGCCTGATTCGCGGCACCACTTCGTCCCAGTAGCCGACATAACCCGTCTTGTCAGCGTCGATGAAGGCCAGGTCGAAGGTTTCGCTCGCGGGCAGCGCGCGCAGCGTCTCTGCGGCCGGGCGCAGCTGCAGGTCGATGACGTTCTCCAGGCCGGCCAGCCGCCAGTACGTCCTGGCCACTGATGTCCACTCCTCGCTGACGTCGCAGCAGGTGAGCCTGCCTCCGTTGGCCAGACCGCGGGCTATGCAGATCGATGAATAGCCGGTGAATGTGCCGATCTCCAGCGCGCGGCGGGCTCCGATGAGCCTGGTCAGCAGGGTCATGAACATGCCCTGATCGGAGCCGATCTGCATGCCGGCCGCGTCAGGGAACCGGCTGGCGGTCTCGGCGGCCAGCTCGCTGAGCACCTTGTCGGGCTGCGTGCTGTGCGTGGCAAGGTAGTCCTGCAGCTCCTGGCTGAGCTGCTCGCTGCGGCGGGTCATAGTCCGGCATGCTATCGGAGTGCAGATCCCCGCCCAATTGGATAGGTACCTGGCAGGCTGGCGCCGGTCACTGGTGTGGGAGTCCGGGCCGCGGTCCAGAACCTGGCTCATGACCGGCCCGGATGACAGGCGGCGATACCTGAAGACGGCCCCGGCGGACGCCGCGGTGCCGCTGCGGGCCGAGGCGATGCGGCTGCGCTGGGCCAGGGAGGCTGGCCTGCCAGTGCCCATCGTGCTCGCAGCCTGCGCGGCCGGCCAGACGGAGTGGCTGCTGACCAAGGCCCTGCCAGGCCGGAACGCGGTGGATCCCGTTCTTACTGCCGATCCGCGGACCCTGGTCCGGATCCTGGCGGACGGCCTGCGCAGATTCCACCAGGCTCCGCCGGGGGAGTGCCCGTTCCCTTTCCGATTGGCTGACGCCCTGGCGCAGGTCAGCCAGCGGGTGCGGGAGGGGAAGATCGCGCCCGAGGATATGCACGACGAGCACGCCCACCTGAGCCCCGCGGCGGCCCTGGCCGAGCTGCGGCGGCTCCGGCCAGACAGCGAGGACCTCGTCGTCTGCCACGGCGACTACTGCCTGCCAAATGTGCTCATTTCGGGCGGCGTGGCCACCGGTTTCGTCGACCTGGGCGAGCTGGGCGTCGCCGACCGCTGGTGGGACCTGGCCGTTGGCAGCTGGAGCGTGACCTGGAACCTCGGTGCGGGCTGGGAGGACGAGTTCCTGGCCTGCTACGGGGTTGCCCGTGATGAACGGCGTATAGCCTTCTATCGGCTGCTCTACGACGTAACGTCGTAGCAACAGCCGGCGCATTCGGCGGCGGGGCAGTGCCGGGGCGGGCATACGCTCTGTTGCATGGCGAAGCATGCCCACCTGCTCAGCTTCATCCCGAGCCCGCCGATCGACGGATTCGGCCTGGGCCCGCTGTTCATCCATTTCTACGGCCTGATGTACGTAGTCGGGATCACGCTGGCAATCATCATTACCCGGCGCCGGTGGCAGGCCGTCGGCGGGAACCCGGACCTCGTCTACGACGTGGCCATCTGGGCCGTGCCCATCGGCCTGATCGGGGCGCGGATCTACTTCGACGTCACGACGCCGGACCAGATACCGCACCACTGGTGGGGCGTCTTCGCTATCTGGTCCGGCGGCCTGGGCATCTGGGGCGGCATCGTCTTCGGCGCCGCGGCGGGCATCTGGCGAGTCCGCAAGGCTGGTGCGAGCGCCGGCCTGTTCGCGAACGCGATAGCCCCGGCGCTGCTGGTCGCCCAGGCGATCGGGCGGATAGGCAACTACTTCAACCAGGAGCTGTTCGGCAAGCCCACCACGTTGCCCTGGGGGCTGGAGATCGCCGTAGGGCACCGGCCGTCCGGGTACCTCGGCTACGCCACCTTCCAGCCGACATTCCTGTACGAGATGATCTGGGATCTGGCCTTCGCCGCCTTCATCGTCTGGCTTGGTCACCACAGGAAGATCCGGCCGTGGGGCCTGTTCGCCCTCTACGTGGCCGGGTATTCGGCCTTCCGGATCTTCGAGGAGACGATCAGGATTGACTACTCTGAGCGATTCCTCGGTCTGCGGCTGAACTTCTACGTTGCCACCGTCCTGACCATCGTGGGGCTGGCGTGGTTCACCAGGTGCCAGCGGGCGCCGATGCCGGCCACCAGGGCCGGAGGCGGCAGTGCCATAGACGACGGGGCCGCGGATGGCGGCGCCGTAGATGGCAGCGGCGGGGACGGTGACGCCGCCGAGCCGCCCACCGCCGACGATGACGCCGCGGCGGCGACCAGGGGCTCGGAGCAGTAGCGCCGCCCGGCTCGTGGAATCATCTACGAGCATGGGTACGGCGACTGGTGACATCGCGGTCTTCATCGAGGCTGGTAACCGGCGGGTTTTCGCGTCCGCCCTGGACTGGCCGGGATGGGCCCGCGGGGCGAAAACAGAGGAACTGGCGATCGAGTCCCTTGCCGCCTACCTGCCACGCTATGAGCCGATCGTCGCGCGGGCCGGGCTTGAGCCACCGCAGGGCGAGCTGACCGTCGCGGAACGTCACCACGGCGTGGCCAAGAACGCCGATTTCGGTGCTCTGGGAGAGGTCGCAGCCGCCGAGAGCAGGCCGCTGACGGCGAAGGAGGGCGCCAGGCTCGCGAGCCTGCTGGAGGCCGCGTGGGCAGCCTTTGGCGAGACGGCGGCCGCCGCGCCGGCCCGATTGCGCAAGGGCCCGCGCGGCGGCGGGCGTGACACCGACCAGATCGTGGCCCACGTCCGCGACGCGGAGCTCGCCTACGCGCGCAAGATGGGCGTGCCGCGGGACAAGGCGGCAGAGTCGGGCGCGGATGCGATCGCCCTGTTCCGGGCACGGGTCGCCGCCGCGCTGCGCGATCCGGCGAGCCTAGTCATCCCGCCGAGCGGCTGGCCGCCCCGCTATGCGGCCCGGCGGATGGCGTGGCACGTCCTCGATCATCTGTGGGAGATCGAGGACAAGAGCGAGCCGGACTGAACTGTCCGCCGCCGAGTAAGACAGGTGTTGCTACCATGACTGGCATGAAGCGCGCTGGCATGACGACGACGCCGGAGTACGTCCCGGCGCGCTGACAGCTGTCTTTGTCCGAAGCCCCGGGGCGAGTGCCCCGGGGCTTCGGCGTTCCGCGGTCACTCGCCCGTGCACTGACCGAGGAGAACCGCCATGCAGGACCACCGCAAGCTCGGCCGCGAGCTCGAGCTCTTTGACACTGACCCGCTGATCGGCGCCGGGCTGCCGTACTGGCTGCCAGACGGCGCCGCGATCCGGCATGCGCTCGAGGAGTATGTCCGCGAACTGGAGCGGAAGGCCGGCTACCAGCACGTCTACTCGCCGGTGCTCGGCAAGCGCGAGCTCTACGAGATTTCCGGGCACTGGTCGCATTACCGGGACGGCATGTACCCGCCGATGCAGATCGGCGGAGAGCAGGTGGTGCTGCGCCCGAGCCTGTGCCCCCACCATGCGCTGATCTTCCGGTCGCGCGCGCGCAGCTACCGTGACCTGCCCTTGCGGATGGCCGAGCTCGGGGGAATGTACCGCTCGGAGCTCTCGGGCGTGCTCGGCGGGCTGACCAGGGTGCGGTCGATCCAGCTCAACGACGCGCACATCTTCTGCACCCAGGACCAGGTGGCCGACGAGGTAGCACGCTCGGTCGCGATGATCCGCCAGGCCCACCGGGCGATGGGCGTCGAGCCGGTCAGGTATCGGCTGTCGCTGCCGAGCCAGGCCGGCAAGTATGTCGGCAGCCAGGAAATGTGGGACCGGGCCGCTGACGTCCTGGCCATGGCGCTGGCCCACGCCGGGCTGCCGTACGAGGCCGAGGAGGGGGAGGCCGCGTTCTATGGCCCCAAGATCGACGTGCAGATAGCCGATTGCGGGGAACGGGAGGTTTCCATAGCGACCGTGCAGGTGGACTTCTACCAGCCCGAGCGATTCGAACTGAGTTACATCGGCGCCGACGGCGGCAAGCACCGGCCGGTCATGGTGCACCGCAGCGTCATCGGCAGCCTGGAGCGCGCCGTAGCCCACCTCATCGAGCGCCATAACGGAGCCTTCCCGCCCTGGCTAGCCCCGCTCCAGCTAGCCGTGCTCCCGATAGCCGAGGCACAACTGCCAGATGCCTCGGCGCTGGTCCGCGCTGCCGTCGGGCAAGGCCTGCGCGCAGACCTGGCGGGCCCGGAGCAAGGCACCCTGGCCGCCCGCATCCGATCGAACCGCCTCGTGCCATACCAGGCCATCATTGGCGCCAGGGAAGCTGCCGGGGGGGAGGTGGCCGTGCGGCTGAGGGACGCCACCAAACTGCCGCCCATGTCAGCAGCGGGGGCGATGGCGAAAATCGCCCAGCAGGTAGCCGCCCATAGCACCGACCTATGGGACCCAGAGATGGCAGCGGGCTAGGGCCGCAGGGGTAGTGCCTAAGGCACCACCCTGGCCAACTATTCCGCGAGCACGGCCGCCGTGACGGCATCCAAAACCCGCGCGCCAGGTACCTGGCGTTTCGGGATTGGCTCGCTGCAACTTTCCTGGTCCGACTTCGCGAAAGATCCTTCGCGCCTTCGCTCTACCTAGGTAGAGTAATCCGCATGTCACGTCGGCCAGCGTTCTCCGCACAAACTCTCGCGGTACTGGCAGCACTCGTCGCCGAGCCGTCTGCCTGGCGGCATGGGTATGACCTGGCCCGCGATACCGGGCTCAAGTCGGGCACCCTGTACCCGAGCCTGATCCGGCTCGCGGACCGTGAAGTGGTAGAGGCCTGCTGGGAGGCGGAACAGCCCGCAGGACGCCCGCGCCGCCACCTCTACCGGCTCACCAGCGACGGTCTGGCGGTGGCCACTGCGGCGCTAGCCGCGGCGCCGGGGGATGTGCGGCAGCAGCGGGTCGCCGCCAGGCCACGGCTTGCTCGCGAGGGCCCGTGATGGAGTGGCAAACACGGTTGCTGGCCGGGCTCCTGCGTAACGCGAACCGGCTGCTGCCGTCTGGCCGGCGGCACTGGGGGGAAGCGGTGCAAGCCGAAGCCGCCTCGGTGGCCGCCGGGTGGCCAAGGATGCAATGGCTGGCGGGCGGACTGTGGCTCGTGCTAAGGGAGGCGAATGTGCTGCGCAAGATCGTTTACTGGACAGGCATCGCGGCGATCACCTTGACCACCGCCTGGGTTATCTGGCAGAGCTGGCGGACAGTGCCATCCGCCGACGGCGAGGCCCTGACGGACCGGTTCCGCATCCTGGTCGGTGCGGTCGCGCTGGCCGGTTTGCCGTGGCTAGGCCGCCGGCGCGGCCTATTCGGCCCCGTGGGCAACACGATCACCGCGCGGCTGATGCGACTGACCGGCTGTGCACTGCTGTGTGGACTCGGCGTTGCGATCGTACGCATCGACAGCCACGCAGGCCATAACGGCTTCGGCTCCAGCACCTTCAGCTGGCTGCAGGAGATCGTCTGTCTCATGCTGCTTGTGCTGGTGCTGACCGTCCCGCCGGTCGTCAGGTCCAGGTGGCCTCAGATAGAAAGCAGCACGTTGTGGTGCGTCATAGCGATGGCCACGGCCACTCTGCTCGTCGTGCTGCCGGCGCAGACATTCGTGGTGCTGTACATCGCCGGCATTCTGGCCGCGACATCGCGTAGTTCGCGGGTGTCGCATGCGTCACTCCGGGTCGGTGCAATCACAGGCGCAGCGTTGGCCGCGAGCACTTATGGACTTCTCGCACTGCTCAGCGGGCTCAGCACATTCAACGTCCTGGCATCGCTAGCCATCTTGGCCGCGAACATATCGCTGACGGCTGCCGCCGCGGGTGCGGCGACTGCGTGGCTGCTCGCGCAGGCCGAGACCACGCAGGTCCCGCGAGCGGCGCTCGTCCGGCAGGGACTATTCGCCGGCTTGGTCGCGGGCGCCACCAGCGGCCTGATCCTGAGCTGTATCTCCGCCGGCTTGGTGTTTTTCTCGGTCTTCAACCTGCTGGCCAGCGTTGGCGGCATGGTTGGTGCTGCGCTGATGGCCGACCACTGGCAGATGCTCCGGGCCAATCGGTCCTGGACTGGTGGACTGTTCGTGCTGATGCGCCACGGACGGCCGGTAGCAGCCAGCGACAACTAGGGAGTGCCGACCGCGGCCGGTATAGTCGGCTGCGCCGTGAGTCAGCTCGCTGCGATGACCGGTTCCTTCTTGACGATCCGGCTCCGCCAGTACTCCTGACCGGCCTCGGGCAGCAGGTGGATCGGGTCGTAGTACTCATATTCCCGCTCCAGCGCGAACGCGTCGTCGCGTTCCACCCCGGTCCTGTAGTTCTTGGTCCAGTACGAGATGCCGTGCTCGCGGTCGTACCTGGACACCTGGTGCACCCAGCGTTTGCCCACGTACGGTACGTCGCAGATGAACCGCGGCGTGGCGAAGCCCGGCAGGTAGCCCATGATGTCGTGCTGCAGCCGCTGCGCCTCGGCCAGCGACAGCCGCCAGTGCTCGCTGTTAGGGATCATGTCGCACATGTAGAAGTAGTACGGCATGATCTTGGCGTCATCGAGCAGGGCGAAGCACAGGTCGAGTAGCTGATCGGCCTTGTCGTTGGTGCCGCGCAGCAGCACGCCCTGGTTGCGGACGTCCCTGATGCCGGTCTCCAGCATGGCCTTGGCGGCCTTGGCGACCAGCGGGGTGACCGACTGGGCAGCGTTCACGTGGGTGTGGATGGCGATGCTGACGTCGCGCGCACGCGCCGTGGTCGCCAGCCGCTCCATCCCGGCCCGGACCTCGTCGGTCAGCCAGAACTGCGGCAGGCCCATGAGAGCCTTGGTGGCGAGCCTGATGTCGCGGATGTTGGGGACGTCCAGCAGATCGGCGACGAAGGCCTCGAGCCGGGGCCAGGGCAGGTTGGCCACGTCACCGCCGGAGACAACGACGTCGCGCACGCCGGGGTTGCCCCGCAGGTATTCCATCATCGCGCCGAGCCGGTCATCACGGCCGAGCTCGAACTTGTGCTTCTCCACGACCGGGGTCGGATTGCCGACCAGGTCCATCCGGGTGCAGTGGCCGCAATACTGCGGGCAGGTCGGCAGCAGCTCGGCGAGGACCTTGGTGGGGTAGCGATGCGTCAGTCCCTCGACGGCCCACATCTCCGCCTCGTGCAGCGAGTCCCTGGACGCTTCCGGGTGCGAGGGCCAGTCGGACCGGCGGTCGCTGAAGACCGGGATCATGTAGCGCCGGACCGGGTCGGCGTAAAAGGCGTCGGTGAAGCCGGGGTCGGACGGGGCGAGCCCCGGCACGAGGGTGTTGACCATCTGCGGCGGCACCAGCATCGACATGGTGGCTCGCTCGGCTTGGTCCCGCTCCAGGTCAGCGTAGAACTTCTCGTCCAGGCCGTCGCCGATGACCTGGCGAAGCTGACGAATGTTCTTGACGCAGTGCGCCCGCTGCCACTGTGCCGATGCCCACTCCTGCGTGGTCACCGCGGCCCAGCCGGGCAGGCGCCGCCAGTCCGGTTCAACCAGCTCTCGGTGCCGGTAAACATACGGCTGGTCGATCACGACTGCACCTGCCTCTCACTTCTGGCTGAGTTCGAACGATGACCTGCGGTTCCGGCAGGCTACGCAAGATCATGCTGTCTGTATAGTGTCAGACGACAAATTCTATTGAATACTAACACTGCCCTAGCGGCGCTGCCTAAACTGCTTTTTCTCCGCGAGTCCGGCATCCGGGCGGCTTGGCGGGCCGCGCCGACCGGCAGGAAGGAATACCTGTGAGCCCATCACAGCCCGATACGCGGCCGCCGGCGCCCGGCCAGGTCCCGAAGACCGACCTGAACGACCAGGTCAGCCGGGCTCCAGGCTCGCCGCTTGGCCTGCACCGGGTCGTGGAGCCCGCCGGAGTCCTCCCGCAGGCGGCCTGGCGGCTCGATCCGAAGCCGGAGATCTGGCCGGACGAGATCCGGGTTCAGGTGCTGCGGCTCAACCTCGACGCAGCGTCCTTCCGGCAGCTTTTCGAGGCTCACGACGGCAATCCGGACAAGATCAAGGCCGCAGTGCTGGAGATCGTGGCGAGCCGCGGCAAGATGCAGAACCCTGTGACCGGATCCGGCGGCATGCTCACCGGCGTCGTCGAGGAGGTCGGCCCGGACTCCCCGCTCGGCCTGCTGCCAGGCGACAAGATCGCGACGCTGGTGTCGCTCAGCCTGACCCCGCTGGTGATCACCGACGGGCTGGCCGGCTGGGACGGCAAGTCCGAGCAGGTACCGTGCCATGGGCACGCGATCTTGTTCGGCCGATCGATCGCGGCGAAGCTGCCCGACGACTTGGCTGCCGAGCTGGCCTTGTCGGTCATGGACGTATGCGGCGCCCCCGCACTGACCCATCGGGTGGTGAGCGCCGCCGCGGCGAGCCAGGCAGGCGCGGCCAGTCCGGAGCGGGCCGGTCCGGTGGTGGCGATCATCGGGGCGGCGGGCAAGAGCGGCTCGCTGTCTGCTGCCGCGGCTCGCCGTGCCGGTGCCGTCTCGATCATCGGTGTCGTCCCGCACGAGGCCGAGGCGCAGATCCTGCGGCAGGCGAAGGCGGCCGGCGGCGAGCGGGGCCTGGTCGACAAGGTCGTCATTGCCGACGCTCGCGATCCGGTCGGCGTCTCGACCGCGATAGCTGACGCTGGCGGGCAGGCCGACGTCACGGTCGTGTGCGTGGACGTGCCCGGCTGCGAGGGCGGCGCGATCCTGTCTACCGCGCAGGGTGGCACGGTGATCTTCTTCTCCATGGCGACCTCGTTCACCGCCGCGGCGCTCGGCGCCGAGGGGGTTGCCGCCGATGTCACGATGCTGGTGGGCAACGGGTATGTTCCCGGGCACGCGCAGTTGGCCATCGACCTCATTCGCACCGAACCTGGTGTCCTGGGGATTTTCCAGCGCCGTATCGACGAGCACTCGGAGTAAGTCAATGCAGACCCGACTCAACCTCGACCCGGCAGTGGTCCGCCAGGCACGCGAACTGGCTGGCCGGGCCGGCCAGCCGATTGTGGAGATGGCCAGGACCCATACCACCGTCTCGGTGGAAAGAGCTGTGCTACGGCTTGCCGGGCTGCAGGGCGCGGACCCCGACGGCATGCCGTGGGTGAACCGGCTGGTCGATGCGGTCCGCGAGACCACGGGCCTGGAGCACGGCGCTGCCCTTCCGGCCTGGGACGCGCTGCGGGCCGGCGGCTACCCCGATCTGGTCACGCTGGCCGAGGCAGCCGCGCAGGGCAAGGTGGCCTTCCGGATCCCGGCGGGCGATGAGGCGAGGTCGGCGCGGGAGGCCGCTGCCGCCGCGCTTGCCGTCGGAATCGGCAAGATTGACGCGAACCGGGCTCGGCGCCAGGAAATTATCAGCGAGACCTCCGAGCCGCGCAAACCCTGGATCTACCTGATCGTCGCGACCGGCGATATCTACGAGGACATCCCGCAGGCTCAGGCGGCTGCGCGGGAAGGCGCCGACGTCATCGCGGTGATCCGCTCTACCGGTCAGTCGCTACTTGACTACGTGCCGGAGGGCGCGACCCGCGAGGGCTTCGCCGGCACCTATGCCACCCAGGAGAACTTCCGGCTGATGCGGGCCGCACTAGACGAGACCTCCCGCGAGCTGGGCCGTTACGTCAGGCTGACGAACTACGCGTCCGGCCTGTGCATGCCAGAGATCGCCTCGCTAGCCGGCCTGGAGCGGCTGGACATGATGCTGAACGACTGCATGTACGGCATCATCTTCCGCGACATCAACCCCCGCCGCACGTTCATCGACCAGCGGTTCTCCCGGCAGATCCACGCCAGGGCCGGGATCATCATCAACACCGGCGAGGACAACTACCTGACTACCGCGGACGCGGTCGACGCCGCCCACACCGTGGTGGTCAGTCAGCTGATGAACGAGTTCTTCGGCAAGGAGGCGGGACTGGCCGACGGACAGCTCGGCCTGGGGCACGCGTTCGAGATCAACCCGGCCGTACCCGACTCGTTCCTGCTCGAGCTCGCGCACGCGCAACTCGTCCGCGAGCTGTTTCCCGCCGCGCCGCTGAAGTACATGCCGCCGACCAAGCACATGACCGGCAACGTGTTCGCCGGATACCTGCTGGACGCCTTCTTCAATCTGTGCGGGGTCATGACCGACCAGTCGATCCTTCTGATCGGGATGATGACCGAGGGAATACACACCCCGTTCCTATCTGATCGCGATCTGGCGCTTGAGAACGTGCGGTACGTGCGGGATGCGGCCGGGCGCCTTGGCGAGAGCTTCGTCCCCGCGCCCGGCGGCGTCATCGAGCAGCGGGCTAAGCAGGTGCTCGCCGAGTCGATCGGGCTGCTGCGGCGGATCAACGACGAGGGGCTGCTGAACGCGATCGCGGACGGCACATTCGGTATCACCAAGCGGCCAGCAGATGGCGGCCGCGGCCTGGACGGGGTGATTGCACGGGCCGAAGGCTACTTCAACCCGGCGTCGGACATCCTTGAGGATGTCCCCGCGAGCCAGATCGGAGCAGCCCAGTGAGCGGCAATATTGTCCGGCCTTACGGCGACACCACGGGCGATGGCCGGATCCAGGTGTCGTTTACCCTGCCCGTCCCGTTCGGCACGCCGACCGAGCGCGCGCGGGCCGAGGGCGCGGCCATGCAGCTAGCCACCAAGATGGGCCTGGAGCCTGCCATGGTGGTGCACGCCAAGGGCATGGGACCTGACTACACGTTCTTCATCGTCTACGGGCGGGTTTCGCACCTGGTCGACCTCGCCCAGGTGACAGTCACCGAGCGGGAGTTCCCGCTGCTGTCCTCGGCCGAGGTGAACCTGCGGATCCGCACCGGCCTCGGTCGCAAGCTCGTCGTCGTCGGCGCGTGCATTGGCACCGACGCGCACACCGTAGGCATCGACGCGATCCTGAACGTCAAGGGCCACTCCGGCGAGAAGGGCCTTGAGTATTACCGCGAGATCCGGGTCGTGAACCTCGGCTCGCAGGTCGAAGTGCCTGACCTGGTCGCCAGGGCCAGGGCCGAAGGCGCGGACGCCGTCCTGGTCAGCCAGGTGGTCACGCAGCGGGACGCGCACATCTCCAACGCGCGGGAAATGTCGGCTGCGTTCGACGCGGCGGGCCCCGGCCGGCCGCTGCTGGTCGTCGGCGGGCCGCGATTCGACCCGTCGATGGCCGCGGAACTCGGCGTCGACAAGATCTTCGGCAAGGGCACCACGCCGGGCGAGGTGGCGAGTTACCTGGCCTACGCGCTGGCACCGGGCGGCGGCGACGTTTCCGCGGAAACGTCTGCGGCCTCCGCGCAGCCGGGGGCCGCGGCGTGAACGACGACCCGCGGATCGGCCTGACAGTCACGCACCGCCGGTACGTGCCGTACAGCCACGCGCATTACGGCGGCAACCTGGTGGACGGCGCGTACATGCTCGGCCTGTTCGGCGACGTGGCGACCGAGGCATGCATCCGCACCGACAATGACGAGGGATTGTTCGCGTCATACGCGGATGTGCAGTTCCGCGCGCCGGTAGTTGCCGGGGACGTCCTCGAGGTCACCGCGATTATCACCAGGGTCGGGACTCGCAGTCGTCAGCTCGGGTTCGAGGCGAAGGTGGTCTGCCGGGCACAGCCCGAATGTGGTCCGTCCGCCGCCAGGGTGCTTGACGAGCCCATCGTCGCCGTCACCGCGGTAGGCACGGTCGTCGTTCCCTGATGCTCGGGCGGTAGTGCCAGATACCCTCTCGTACGCACCGCTGTCGCCCCATAGTTGGGGTGTGCTCGTCGTGGCGATACTGGTGGCGCTGCTTGCCGTGCTGCTCGTTGCTGACCGGGTCGCGGCGATCCACGCGAAGCACCGGGTAGCCGCGCGGATCGAGGCCCGGGGCTTCGCCGCTAATCCGCGGGTGCGGATTGGCGGCTTCCCGTTCCTGACCCAGCTGGCGATCAGGCGTCTGAACAAGATCGTGATCAGCGCAGGCGGCAAAAAACTAGGACCGGTAGAGGTCAAGCGCCTCGACGTCACCCTCTACGGGATACGGGGGAAGTCCAGATACAACGGCAGCACCGCCGCCCGGCTTGCGGGCACCGTTCTGATCGGCTTCGGAGGCCTGGCCGGGATGGCCGGTGCGCCCGGCCTCACGATC
Source organism: uncultured Actinomycetota bacterium (assembly GCA_963719765.1). Taxonomy (GTDB): domain Bacteria; phylum Actinomycetota; class Actinomycetes; order Streptosporangiales; family Streptosporangiaceae; genus JAJYUU01. The sequence continues at coordinate 1,029,223 of CAVRCW010000003.1, read as the reverse complement.
TCCGCCGACGGCCCTGACCGCGTCAAGATCACTGTCGGCCTGGGGCCGATCACGGGTACTGCTACCGCACGGGTGACGGCAGCCGGCCCTGGCGGTATCCGCATCGCGGTGATCTCGGCCGGCGGCATCCTGCTGGCTGCGCTCGGCTCGCTGGGTGACATCACCTTGCCGCTGCCAGGCCTGCCGCCGGGCATCACGGTCCAGGCCGTCAGCGTCACCGGTCAGGGCGTGCTGGTGCACGTCGCCGGGCAGGGCGTGAGTCTGGGCCGCTGACGCTGCTCCGGCCGCGCCATGGAGTTTGGTCGGCGCTCGCCGGTCAGAATGGCCATAGCGTGCTGCGCTCCAGACCGTACTGGACGAGAGGCCAGCTCCTCGAGCTTTTCCGAGGCGCTGGGTATTCGGCCGATCAGTCACCGTAGTCTGGGCGGCTGAGAGCCCCAGCACTCCCGGCACGGTGATAACCAGGACCGGCGGGGGACACGCAACACTAGGTCTGACAAGGACAAAGAGCACCGGTATGGCCGCCGGTGCTCTTCGCCCTAGCCGAGACCTATAGCCAGAGTCTAGGACCAGACATCCGATCCAGACGCATAGGGTGACGTGCAGTCATCGACATCGGCGTAATATGTGGTGTCCTTGAATATATCCATGCATGCCTGCTGGCCATATAGCCCCGTCGCGTACTCATTGACTAGATTGTCGTCGCCGGAGTACCACCAGTACTGAGATGCAATGCTGGTATCGCATGTCGCCATTCTGACTATGTCGTAATGGCCGTTGATCTCGCCCGCATCGAATTCCATGCAGAGATTAGTGCCGTCTTGCTGATATTGATACACGTCATTCGAGTGCCCCTCCCAGGTAATCGGGTTAATGCCTGTGAAGTTCGTTAGATCCCCGACGTTTGTGACATCGACGGTATTACCTGATCCTGCGCTCTTTAGGCACATGCCACTCAGGTACTTGTTGCAGATAAAGGGCATCGCCGGCCCGAACTTGCTTCCGGGGTCGGCAGCTGGCGAGGACGGCGTCCCGGACGGGGCCGAGTTGATCTGCACGTACTCGCCGGGGTCAGTGACCGATGTGTCAGGGGCGGTTGTCTGGAGATGGCTCGCGTAGCAGCCATCGACGTAGGTGGTCCAGGGACTGAAGCCGCCGGCGGCGTCGTACTTGTAGACGGCCTCCTCGGCGTTGTTCCACGGGTCCAGTATCTGGAAGTCGGTGCCATACTCGGAGACCGAGTTGCCCGGAGTGATCTGCCACAGGCCCCACCCGGTGGTGCTGTAGGGCTCGTCCGGCTGGATGATGCCCGGCAGGAACGAGCTCTCGCAGTAGGTGATCGCCGCGGCGACCTGCGGGTAGGTGTAGCTTCCGTCAGAGCCGGACGGGCCCCCGGCGTGGACCCAGAACCCTTCGATATTCGCATAGCTGACGCTGCCGCTGGGCGCCGCGGACGGCAGCAATGGAGGGGCTGTCGCAGGCGTACTGGCCTGCGGCGCGGCAGGCACTCTGGCCCTGGGCGGGGCAGGCATGGGCGTCTCGTTGAACGCTACGTTGCGCATGAATCGCGACGGCGTGCGCCCGGTAACGTGCAGGTCCAGCCTGGTGAAGAGGATCCCCCTCGCGCGCTCGTGTACCGGATCGGTCAAGGTGACGTCCGCCGTGGTGCTGTCCCAGTGGTTGGCGTAGGCCCGCCAGGTGACGATCCCGGTGGCGTTGGCCCTTATCCCGCTCCAGCTCGACCAGTGCAGGTGCTCCGCGATCATGCCGTGATCGGCGCAGGTCAGCACCATGCTGCCGGGTCGCACGAGCGCCGGGCCCGCACCGCAAACCTCTACCGCAGGACGTACGGGCAGAGATACAGCGGCCGTGCTCGCCGTGCTGATCGGAGCAGCCGCTGCGGCTGGAGCGCTGGCCACCGCCGCGATCAGCGCTGCTCCGGGAATCCATGCTCTGAATAATCTATGCATGCCGGTCGATTCCTCTCTTAGTCAAGATACGCCGGACACGACCAGCTTCGCCCCATACCGTGCCGGTACAAGGGGCCGATGGGCACCCGGAGTCGGGACCTTAGGCCCGAGCCGGTCACGAACTCGCCTTCCCGGCCACGGCGCATCCCGGCGCTAGTGCTCGCGCACATGGCGCTTCCCGTCGGGGACTGGTGCCCTCCCGTGCCAAGCGGGCGCCTCGGCGGCTGGCATCGCCCCATTCGCAAGCGGCTGATCCCCCGCCGGGGTATCCAGTCCCCAGGCGGGGTATCGAGGCGGCTAAGGATTCGCCAAAGGCAGGGGTGACGGCCGAGGCAGATGCGCTGTGCCAGAGGTCACGAAGCAGCGCTGTCAGATCGGCCGGATAGGCAGTGGCTGCGGGCCGCCGTGGTATGGACCGGACTTGTATCCGGGGGGTTGGGGGCGTTCCTGAACCTGCGACCACACGAGCTGCCCGCCAGCGCCGTGGACGGGGACGGTAAGGGTGACGCTGGTGCCGGGCACGTCGTGGTGATGTCCCTCGGCGCAGTTGGGCGTGCAGTCGTTGTACACGAGGGTCCCGACCGCCATCGCGCTCGCGGCTGTCCAGCTGGTCCAGTGCAGCCTTTCCAGGACCGCGCCGTAGTCGGCGCACGCCAGCACGATCTGCGCCGGCTCAATGGTCGGCGTCGTGCAGTTGCCATACACCTTGATGTGGATGTCGACCTGGGCGGCGGCCCCCTGGGGCGTGGTTGTCGCAGCCGGCGTGGTGAGGACACCAGTGGTCGCCGCGGGAGTCGGCGTTACCGCGGGAGAGGCCGTCGGGGTGGAAGCGCCGCTGCATCCCGCTGACATGACTGCCAGCCAGGCACCGGCGATCGCCGCCACGACCGGCCTGCGCCGGACTCGAACCCCACCGCGTACGCCCATGCACTGGGGACGCCCGGCCCACCCGAAAGGTTGCACCCAGTCGTCCGGGCAGGAAGCCGGCCGCCAGCGCGCAGATTCAGATTCAGCTGGCCGTCGTCACCAGAGGTCTGTGTTAATCCGGCGCGGTTTCAGGCACGTCTGTCACCTGGCTGTCCCAGCGGTCGTAGTAGGCGCGTACGCCAAAGACCTTTGCTAGCGCCCACAGCGGCGGGAGCATGAGGTTCTGCGTCCAGATAGGCGGTGAGGTGACGCGGCTTTCGTGGCGGAAGTGCCAGAAGGTAGCTCCTAGCTGGAGCGGATTTTTCGGCGCTCCCCTGGAGGTCGTCTTGCCGTCGGCGACCATGCCAGCGAAGGCTTCATGGAGTTCCTTGGCCCGCAGCGCCGGACGAAGCTCGACGACGCCCTCGATCTCGCCGGGGCCAGGATTGCCTTCGGAGTGCGGGACGCCGGCGGGCACGACAATCGTCTCGCCGGCTCTGGCCACACGTTCCTCGCCGTTAAGAGTGAAATGGGCCTCGCCGGTCAGGATGGTAAAGCGTTCCTCCTGCCGAGGATGGATGTGCTCGGTGATCACGCCGCCGGGCACGCTGCGCCAGGTGAAGCGCACCAGCTGACCGTCGCTATCCGTGGCGATGGCCGTGTACTGGATCCACTCGCCGGTGGCGGGGTTGAAGAACGGGCGGAATGCGGTCGTCTCGCTATCGTGCATGGTCATCAAGCCTGAGCCAGCCAGAAGGCGGCTTGGATGAGCCCGCTGATGCGCCGCACTCGCCTCGACCATGCCACGGCCGGGGACAGCTCAGCGTCGCCGGTAGCCGCGGGCGGAGTTGCGACGCTGATCGATGGAGTCGCCATGGTAGTTACCGCCTCGGGTCTGGTGGATATGCAACTATTCACTTTCGAGTCGAGCTTCCCGCGCTAGTCATAACCCGGGCACCAGGACTGAGCCGGCATCCGTGCTAGCCGGCTGGGTCGGGGCAGCAGGGCCCGGCGGTCCGGCCGGGTAACCGGTGCCTCCCAGCAGCAGCGCTAGCATCTCGCCGACGGCCGGCGCTTGGGCTCCGGCCTCAGACAGCGGCCGCTCCGCCTCGATCTGGTACTTGTTCCGCCGGCCGTCCTTCTGCTTCACCACATAGCCAGCCTCAGCCAGGTCGGTAACGATGGCGTGGGCGCTGCGCTCGGTGATGCCCAGGTTGGCCGCGACGTCCCGGAGTCGCACGCCGTGGTCGTGCGCGATGCATAGCAGCACACGGGCGTGGTTGGTCAGGAAGCTCCACCTAGGCATGCTAACAGTGTACCTCGTAATTCTGGAAATTTATTGCTAGTGTTTAGATTCATCTGTAGACTGAGAAGCAGACACCGGGAGCAGTCGCCGGCGGCGGCCCCAGATAGCCCCCGGGATCACCGTAGGGATGGCTCACATGAACAGCGGGAACGGAACCAAGTTGCTGGTACGCAGCCGGAAGGACCGAATGGTCGCCGGGGTGTGCGCCGGAACCGCCGAGTACTTCGGCTGGGATGTGACCCTGATCCGGGTAATCGTGGCCGCCGTCGCCGTGATCACCGGAGGCACGGGCGTCCTTGCCTACCTGGTGGCTTGGGCCATCATTCCCGAGGAAGGCGAGAAGACATCAATCGCCGAGAACCTCGTCAGCAACAGGCACGGCGGCTGATCAGGCCGGCCGAGGGCCCTGCGGCCGGGCCCCTGGCCATGGAAATGGCCAGGGCCCGGCCAAGCTACATTGCGAGGGCCTCGTAGACCTCGACAGTGCCGCCGCTGGCAAGTACCGGGCAGCCCGAGGCCTTGGCTGTCGCAGCACCCAGCGAGTCGGCCGACACGATCGAGTAGCCGCCCGCCTTGGAGGTGCCCCCGTCTGCGACACCGGCCGACGTCACCGTGGCGGAGTCGCCAAACGGATTCCCCATGTCGGTCACCAGGTCGCCCAGAGTGGCGAACCATGCCCCCCAGGCCTGCATTGCCTGCTCCTGTGCCTCGGGCGTCTCGGCCATCTGGCCACCCGTGTAGACGTATACGAACTTTGCCATCGAACTCTCTCCCTTGTGCCTGCCCGGCCGGCTGCGACCGGGATAACGAGCTGACACTGAGTCCGACGGACGGGCGAGGCGCGAATCGACAGGTCTGGCGAGGTTGTCTAGTTTCAGCCCCGCCCGTGATCGCGGTCGGGTTCCGCGCACAATGCTGGGCACGGAGTGGCGCGGGGTATACACCGACCAGGAGGTGACGCAATGCAAGCAGCTGTCGGTGACCGCCTGCATGTGCACGGAAAGATCGTGGGCCAGGCGGAACAAACGGGCGAAATCGTGGAGGTCCACGGATCTGTGGGCGAGCCACCTTATGTGGTGCATTTTGACGACGGTCACACCGGCCTGATCTTTCCGGGCCCGGACGCCATCATCGAGCACCCTGGCGCGAAGGGTAAGGACAAGTCCCGGCGCAGGCGTGCAAAGTAGCCTGGCTAAGCACTGACCTGAGCATCCGGGCACGGATCTCCGGCGGATCCAGGACGGCCGGAACCTTGCGCCGCGATCTGGTGTTCGGATCCGGCCGTCAGCTCAGGCTGAGGCGCAATCGCCGTGTTCCGGCCGGCATCACCGCGGCACCGCTGATCGACGTGCTGGTCCGCGCCGGCCGGAACACGGCCGGTGACCCGTCAGTCGCTGCCATCGGGCCGGTGGGTCGAGTGGATAAGCCCACCCCGCCTAGTGGGCGCTGAGCAGGACGCCGACCATCACGGCAGGCTCAGCAGAGCGGTTTTGCCAGTCGTGTCTGACGCCGGGCTGCTGGACTACGGAGTCGCCGGGCCGCAGCAGGATCTCGGTGCCGGCCACGACCAGCGTTACCTCCCCCCGCAAGATCGTTATGTAGTCCAGGGTGTCCGTAGCGTGCTCGTCCTGGAAGCCCTCGTGCCCGGCGTCACTCGGGCTGCCGGCGTCGGCTTGATCCGCGTCGAGAGCCCCCGGTGCTATCTCCACGATCCGGAAGCAGGAACCACCGGCGGGCGGCTCAAGGGCCCATTCGCGGGTCGAGGCATCGATATCGCCCGCTGTCAGCGGACCGCGATCCGATACCCACAGCTCGGTCGTCGTGTACCGGCCTGCGCGGATCAGTGTCGGCGGCTCGCCCTGCCAGATGATCGCGGGCTCGCCATTCTCGTAACCGGTCACCACTCTGTTCATGGTGGGAATGATCGCATGAATGGTCGGGGTTGACGGCGACTTATCCGCCGGCCCTAGGCTGTTGGTCGCTGCGCCGCGCGCGCGGAAGATGGAGGGCGCGACACATGGATGTGCATGGCGATTACCTGGACTATTCCGGCCGGGATGACGTGCTGAGCGGTGGCGCACGGATGATTCCGATCGACACGCCAGCGGGCACTCACCGGGTGTGGGTGAAGCGAGTCGGCAACAATCCGGCGCTCAGGCTGCTGCTTCTGCACGGCGGCCCAGGGGCCACCCATGAGTACCTAGAGGCTTGCGACAGCTACCTTCCGGCGGCCGGCATCGAGTATTACTACTATGACCAGCTTGGCTCGGGCTTCAGCGATCAGCCAGACATGCCCTCGCTATGGGAAGTCGACCGTTTCGTCGATGAGGTAGAGCAGGTGCGCCAGGCCCTGAACCTGGACCGCGACAGCTTCGTGTTGTACGGCCAGTCCTGGGGCGGAATCCTGGCCATTGAGTACGCGCTGCGCTATCAGCGGCATCTTCGCGGCCTGGTCATCTCCAACATGATGTCGAGCGTCCCTGCCTACAACGCCTATGCCGAGCAGGCGCTCATGCCGCAGATGGATCAGGCGGCGCTGGCCGAGATCAAGTCACTGGAGGCGAGCGGTGACATCCAGAACCCCAGGTACATGGAACTGCTCACCGAGCAGCACTACGTCCATCACGTGCTGCGCATGCCGCCCGCGGACTGGCCCGATCCGGTGCAGCGTGGGTTCGCCCATATCAACCCGGCTATTTATGTGTCGATGCAAGGACCGAGTGAGCTCGGGATCAGCTCAGATGCGAAGCTCTTCCGCTGGGACCGGAGCCAGGATCTGTCCTCGATCGAGGTGCCGGCCCTGGTAATCGGCGCCAGGTACGACACGATGGACCCGGCACATATGGAGGCGATGGCCGCGCGCCTGCCGGCGGGCCGATACCTGTACTGCCCAAATGGCAGCCATCTGGCCATGTACGACGATCAGCAGACCTACTTCAGCGGCCTCGTCGATTTCCTGGGCGGCCTGGCCGACGGCGGCGAGAGCTGACGACCACAGGGCGCGCCGGCCCCCGGTGTGGCCGGGGGCCGGCGCGGCGCGCTAACCCGGACCGCTAGAAGTTCGGCTTCGCGATGCTGATGTCGTAGTTCGTCCCCCAGTACCACTGGGTGGCATTGGAGCCGGGCACGATGTGCGGGTAGCCCGTGGGGTCCGCGATCCACCAGCGCACATGCGAGCGCATATTCGCCGGCAGACTACCGACCGCTGCCTGCGCGGCCGGCCACTCCGACTGCATGGTGTAGATGATGGCGAGGCCGTGCGGATCGGCGTGCAGCTTGTGCCAGGCCCAGGTCGCCGCCATCGACGGGGTGGCGTCACCGGGCTCGACGTCCAGCGCCGCGGCGCCCGGGTCGGACCCGTTCGTGTCGATCCACAGCACGTGGCGGCCGGCCACCTGCGAGGGCGCGACGGCATAACCGCCGGTGGCGTACGTCGCGATCTCGTGATGGGCCGGGATCGCCGACGGCGTGACCGAGTCGTAGATCAGGTACGGCCGTGCCGGTGCCGAGTGGACGGCCCGTGCGTGCTGGGTGGCGGCGCGCGCCGCCGGTGCCTGGTGCCCGGCGCTGGCCTGCTGGGTTGCGCGGCGCCCGGTTGCCGGATGCGCGGTAGCGGAATGCGCGGCCGGGGCGTGCTGCGTGGCGGCATGGCCGCGTGGCCGTTCGGTGGAGGTCAGCCGGACATGCGCCGCCGGACTGCTGGGATGCGATAGCGGAACCGCCTGGGCCGGCAGCTGCAGGGACGGCGCCCCACCGGCCGGAACGACGATCATGGGCGGGGCAGCGGGCTGGCTGAGCACGGCCGCGGTGCTGACCGCGGCGTTTGCCGGGGCGGCGGCCGCTGACAGCCCGACACCCACGCTCGCGAGGGCGGCCGCACCGGCGGCGGCGACGCCAAGCGTCCGTCGCGAGGCTCGAGGAGCATGACCGAAGGTGTTGCGGAAGAGGGCCTGGGGGTACTGGAATCGGGGAAGCAAAGGGGGAAGCCTTTCGGCATGCGCATAAGAGCGCTCGGCGGTCACCCGGGGGCTGCCAGCCGGTGACTGATGTTGGCAGGGTGGCAGGGGCACGCTGACGGGACGCGGGTCAAGGCGAGCATTGCTGGGGGGCAGCCGTCGCGCACCTGGGTGCTATCAGTTACTGAGTGTGAACGCGCGGTTGCTGTCCAGCTATGCCTGAAATGCCCGAATCAGCCGTATGATGTGGGTCACAGGGATACGAAGGGTCGCGTCGGCTGCATATCGATGACCACCTCTGCGAGGCGCTGGCCTGCGGGTTTGCTTGTGGGGCGTGGATTCTACGCACTAGCCAGGTCTTCGCAGGCCATAGTGTCGGCGGGTGTCTAAGTATGTTCCGCTGTGCTTCGCGAGACTTGGCTGATGACTTCCGAGTCGGCCAGTCAGCCAGCCAAGAGCGCCGAGATCTGGATCATCTGCGGCAACTCGTGCGCTGGCAAGACAACGACCGCCCGCCTGCTCGCGCAGCGGCTCCCGCTCGCCGCGCACGTCGAGGGCGACGAGATGCAACGACTGATCCTCTCTGGCTGCCGGTGGGCGGTGCCCAGCGACACAGACCCCGGCACCGGGCGTCTGGCCGGCGAGGCGGGCGTTCAGTATGCGCTGCGCATCCGCAACGCGTGCCTGGTCGGCGCCGCGTTCGCCGATGCCGGAATCACGGCCATCGTCACTGACTCGATCATCGACGAAGGGTTCGAGTCGCTCACCGAGGTCCTGGGCGGCCGAGCTGTCAACTTCGTAGTGCTCCGACCGCCCGCAGCGGTGCTACGGCAGCGCGGGATTGACCGGCTGCCCGAAGAAGCCGCGTATCTGGCGGACCGCTACGGCGAGGCAGATCATCCCGAGGCCGCCGAGTTCGCCGGCCGGGTCCAAGCCGCAGCCGACGGCCGGCCGGTCAACGAGTTTGAGATGGTCGTCGAGCGGGGCCTCGATCGCCTGCCGCACGTTGGACTCTGGCTTGATCCCACCGGCCTTGATCCGCAAAGTGTGGTGGATCTTCTGCTAGACCGCCGGGCTGAGGCTGCCTGGATGGTTGGGGCCGGAATCGCACCATCGCAACCCTGGCCAGTTCGATAAGAGTCGGGAAGGGCCGCGCCGGGGCTGTATATCGATGACGGCCTAGTAGCTTCGCCGGCAGCGGTGGCCACGACGGCCGTGGCCAGTTCCTGGCCGCGTGGCGGTGGCTGGCGGCGCGTCTGCTGGCCCGTAAGCCAGCCGGGCCGCCCCGTCGGCCGCGGCCAGCACGCTGACGTGTTTCAGATGATCAGCCGGGGGCTTATGCCCGGCGCCAATGACGGCAGTGGGTACCCGCCGCGGATCCTGGGCCGGGCTCGGAGCTACCAGGCATGCCGTGTTCGCCATGTGCTTCGCCCGCTGTGGCGCGCCAGAGCCGCTTGGGCGGCTTCTAATGTCCGGTATGGCCCGCGGATCCGTCGCAGCAAGGGCGACACTTGGGCGGAATCGAGAGACGGGTCGTCTCCGCAGTCATAGCAGATGACCTCAAGCTCGTTGGTGTATCGCCATTTGCCATCTGCCGTGTGAATGCGGCGGGACTGGATCATTGCGGTACGGCTGTGGCCTGGGTGGCCTGGAGGGGTCGTCATGGCCAGTATTCTGCATCACACGATAATGAGTTGGCTAATTACCTGATAGTCGAATTGCCTGATATTCATAATTTATCTAACGATAGAGATCTCTATAGGCAATGTTTTAGTGCTATCGGCAGCCGAAACCGCCGGAGCCAGCGGCGCCTGTGTGAGCATTTGCCCTGATCCGGCCGGGCTGGTCAGGCTTAACTCCACCCAGTCAAGCGATACTACAATTGTTGCTTAACGCCTGCGCGGCGGCGGCAAAGGCAGCACGGCCCAGCCCAGCCCAGCGATGGCGCTCGTCGAGGCGGCATCCTCGGCGGCGGCCGTCAGGGCTGCTGGAAGTCCGGAGTTGTCCAGATCCGCTCGGTTAGGTAGCGCTTCACCTGGGCGATGTACTGCTGGGCCGGGGGTGTGTGCCAGCGCCCGGCGAACCAGCGCCCAATGCACCCCCAGACATCGCCGGCATGATAGGTGCCGACATGCGTGACGGTGTTGAGCCAGGTCTCGTATCCGTCGTAGCACGATCGCCAGATGGCGTATGCGGTGTCGGCATTCATCGCGGTAGACCGCTCGATCCCCGGCCAGCTTGAGCTTTCGTACGGATACCGGTTCTGCAGGATGCCCCAGCTCTGCGGGCAAACGCCCGCCTTGCCGTCGGTGCCGGGGGCGTGGCCTGGCGGGCAGCCGCTGGTCTCCCAGTCGCCCTCGGTGGTCTGCCGCCACCAGCTTTCCACTGCCGCCTGAGCGAAGACGATGTTCTGGCTGATGCCCCACTTGCAGGCCGCCCAGCGCAGGATCTCCGCCGTCGTGCCGGTGAAGTCTCCGTTGATACGCGGCACGATGTACTTATCTGCCGCTGGCTCGTCGCCGGCCAGGAAGTCGGCGCTGACATGCTGCCCCTTGACGTGGTTGAAGCGGCGGTTGACGCCCTTGTTCTCCTTGATCGGCCTGGCCCGCACCCACGTGGCGCACTGCGCGCCTGATGGCAGCTTGGCCCCCGGCGGCAGGGTATGGAAGAAGGCAGGTGCGGAGCTCGCCGCAGCCGGCGCCGAGCTTGCCGGGCTGCGCGAAGCGCCAGCCGGAACCGGCGCGGAGCTTGCTCCGTTGGGCGAGAGCGTTGCTGCCGGGTCCGCGGACGCGGCCGTCACGCGACCGGCCGGCGAGCGCGACGCCGCGGGCTCGGCCGCCGGGTCGGGGTGCCGAGGGCTCGCAGCCCCCCGGTCCGGCGCGGGTGAGCCGCATCCGCAGATTGTTATGGCCAGGCTTAAGGCACTCGCCACCAGCACAGCTCGAACCGGCTGCAGGAACCGTGGTCGCCGCATAGTCCGTTACCTTTCCCGGTTAGTTCGAGAAGTCCTGGGTCATCCACACTGTCCCGTCACTCGAGCGGTAGATCGCGATCCCGGCGTGAGTGAAGGTCGAGCTGAGCAGGTTCAGCCGGTGCCCGTCGTCCGGCGGTTTCTCGTTCAGCATGTCCTGGGTGAGTGCGTCCGCCATCTGGGTGATCGCCGCAGTCGTGTCGGCAACCGCACCGCCTTCGCCGATGTTCTCGCCCGCGGCAGTCCAGTGAACGCCGGCGGCGGTCTCCCGGTCGCCGAGGGCAGGCTCGCCAGGGCACTGGTGCGACAGGCCGCAGCCGTCAGCCATCAGCCGGTTGTGCCCGGCCGAGCTGACCTGCAGTCCGCTGAGAATCGTGTAAGCAGGCAGCCCGGCCTGCGCCCGCGCCTGGTTGATGAGGGCGAGGACGCCGGCGGCTGCGCTCGTAGCTGCGGACACCGGCGGCGATACAGAGGCAGCGGGCGTCGGCGTCGGCACTCGAGGCTTGCGGTGCGCCGGATGGGGCGAGGCCGTCCGCGTCGGCGTCGCGCTCACGCTGGCCGCGGTCGGCGATGGGGTCGGCGCCGACCCGCATGTGCCGCCTGGCTGGCCGTGCACCTGGCAGGAAGGCGTACCGGACGGGTCGGCGATGGCGTCGGTCCTGATCGGAGCTGAGCCGCCAGCCAGCAGGTAGCTGCCTGCCGCCAGAAAAATGACGACGGCGGCGAGGCCGACGACGAGCGCAGGGCGCCCGTGCAGCGGTGCTCGCTGGCGTCGCCGGGCGCGATGGCTGGGCACCTGCATCACCTTAGTGATGCCGCCCTGCGCTTGCCGGAGATCCCCGCAGATCGCCGGATTCACGGCATGCCGCCCGGCACGGCCTTAGTTGGCCAGGGTGCGAATCGACCTAGACGATTAATTACCATTGCAGACAAATAAATTGCGAGCCAAATCAGCAATGAAATGCGTGTCCGAGCGCGGAATTGCTGCCTCGGGCTACTAACATCATCCGATACCCGCTCGCCGTCCAACAACAAGGTGAAAGCAAACGGAGGAGACGTGAAGGTTCGCACTTACATCGCGGCAGCCGGCGTAGCCGGGCTTCTCGGCAGCAGCGCGTTTCTGGTGCCCGCTACCGCGAGCACGCAGGGCGGGTGCGGCTGCCGCCTGCACACGCTAAAGTTCATCAGCGTCACCAAGAGCACACTTCCGCTGTCGGCGACAAGCATTGCGCAGCAGGACACCGATGTGACAAAGGCCGGGAAAGTTATCGGCTTCGACATGCTCAACCTGACCTTTAATCCCAGGACCGGGAAGGGCTCGGGGCATTTCGCTTTCGATACACGCGGCGGCTTCATCGACGGCACACTTCGCCTCGTCTCAGCGTCGAAAACGACCGGCAGGCTGACCGGCGGGACCGGCAAGTTCAGGGGAGTCAGCGGCTCGCTCGTCGCCAGGTCGCTGAATAGGGCCGGCACGCGGACAGCGGTGACGATCACCTACCGCCTCCGCTAGGAGCGCCGCTGCCGCGGGCATTGTCACCGCCGCCCCGAGCAGGCACCATGTGCGAGTAATGGGCGTATAACTGCTCGCGCGGAGGGTTAGTGTGCCAGCCGAGCCGGTCGGTACTGCCGGGCCAGGGAATGGTGCCTTGGCTGACGGCACTAGCGTGACGTTCGGCGTCGCTGATCCAGATCACGCCCTGACGGGCGTCCGGCTGCGGCAGGACCTGCACATCGCGGAGGGCCTGCTGACCTTCCATCGCGTCGACGATGGCTGGCAACTGGTGCTCGACCGGCCGCCCGTCAGCCGGCTGGAGTACCTGCTCGAGTTGCGCTACCGCGACGGCGGCTGTGAGGTCGGGCCCGACCCTGGCAACCCGCGGCAGGTCGAGGGAGCGTTCGGCTGCAAGAGCGTGCTGGAGTTTCCCGGCTACACACCGCCCAGCTGGCTTATGGCACCGGCCGATCACGGCCGCACGTCCGGCTTTGAGCCCGAGCTGGACAGTGTCATCGCGGCCCGGATCTGGTCGCCGGCCGGAAGCAGGGACTCCGAGCCGCTGCCGCTGCTAGTTGTGCACGACGGGCCGGAGTACGCCGCGCTGGCGAGCCTGACCAGGTACCTGGCGGCAGGGGTAAGCGGAGACTGGCTGCCGCGGCTGCGGGCAGTGCTCCTCAGCCCTGGGCCACGCGACCGGTGGTACTCCGCCAGTCCGCGTTACGCCCGCGCGCTGTGCCGCTCGCTGCTACCTGGGGTGGCGAGCCGGGTGGCAGTCACGCGCCGCATCGGCATGGGCACCAGCCTCGGCGCTCTCGCGATGCTGCATGCCCACTGCCTGTATCCGGACGCCTTCGACGCGCTGTTCCTGCAGTCCGGCAGCTTCTTCCGGCCGGACCTTGACCGGCAGGAGCGGCGGTTCCCCTACTTCCGGCGCATCACCGGCTTCGTTGCCGAGGTGCACAGCGGCGGCTACCCTGTCACCCCGGTGCCGGTGACCCTCACCTGCGGGGCGGTCGAGGAGAACGCTGCCAACAACAGGCTGATGGCGGCGACCCTGCGGACCCGCGGGTACCCGGCTCAGTTGCACGAGGTCCCGGACATGCACAACTACACCGCCTGGCGGGACGCCTTCGATCCATATCTGACCCGGCTGCTGCGGCTGCCGCCATGAACACGCGTGCGGCGCAGCTGTGGTCAGGCGCGATCGGCTCCGCCGGGACCGTCATCAGGTACGGGCACTGGGGACGGCCGCTGCTCGTGTTCCCCGCAGAGCAGGGCCGGGCCGGCGACTTCGAAGCGAACGGCATGCTGGACGCCATAGCCGGCCTGGTCAAAGCGGGGCGAGTCAAGGTTTACTGCGTCGACAGCCACGACGCCAGTTCGTGGTCGAACCGCGGGATACCGCTCGAGGAGCGAGCGCGCCGGCACGGCAGCTACGAGTCGTGGATCCACGACAGCGTCCTGCCGTGGATCGACTCCGACTGCGGGGGGCCGGCCGAGGTTGCCACCTTCGGCTGCAGCCTGGGCGCGTTCCATGCGGCCAACTTCGCGCTCAAGCGCGCCGAGAAGTTTCCGCTGGCCCTGTGTTTCTCCGGCAACTTCGACCCGTCCTCCTGGCATGGCTGGGGCGAGCGGGGGAGCGCGGCCTACTTCAACAACCCGCTCGATTATGTCTCGCACTGCCGCGGCGGCCACCTCGACTGGCTGCGCGATCACGTCAGCCTGCTGCTGGTTTGCGGCCAGGGCCAGTGGGAGGACACCACCGGCTCGCTGCACAGCACCAGGCAGTTCGCAGCCCTGCTGGCCAGCAAGGGCATCAGGCACGAGCTCGATCTCTGGGGTCATGACGTGCCGCACGACTGGCCATCCTGGCGTGCTCAGCTGGCCCGCCACCTGCCGAGATTCTGCTGACGATGCTGACAGTGCTGACGATGGGAGTCCCGAGATGACATCACGAAGGCACCTGATCGGGCTGCTGCTCGGCACCGAGCAGGACTGGCCGACGGCCTTCGAGGAGATCCTGCGACGGCTCGGCCCGGTACCGGGTTCGGACGGCAGCAGGCACACGCTGGACTGCGAGCGGATCACCATCGAGCCGTTCCGGCTGCGGGACCGGCCACGTTACAACCTGGTCATCGACAGGCTCGCATACTGGTACTACGTCCCAAGGGAATGGCTGAAGAAGGTCGCGCTGATGGACAGCGTGTACCTGCTGAACAGCCCGTTCACGTTTCAGTCGATGGAAAAGCACGCGGCCTACTGCGCGATGATGCGGCTGGGCCTGAAGGTGCCGGACACCGTGCTCGTGCCATATAAGAATCCGGTGGACAACGCCCGTTACGCATATACGGCCGCTCGCTATAACAAGCCGTTCGATCTGGACGCGATCGCGCGGGATATCGGTTACCCATTGTTTATGAAGCCCTATGACGGCGGGGCATGGCGCGGCGTGTCCAGGATAGAGAACCCGGCACAGCTGCACGCCGCCTATGACCAGAGCGGCGAGATGCTCATGCACCTGCAGAAGGCGGTCGACGATTACGACGTCTTCGCCAGGTCGCTGACGATCGGCGCGGAGACGATGGTGATGCGATTCCAGCCCGATCAGCCGATGCACCTGCGCTACGCGGTCGACCACAGCTTCCTGCCCTCGCAGCAGGGCGCGGAGGTCGTCACGATCGGGCGGCTGGTCAACGCGTTCTTCCGGTGGGAGTTCAACTCGTGCGAGACGCTCGTTAAGGGCGCCGAGGTCTATCCCATCGACTACGCCAACGCGTGCCCGGACGTGGCCCTGACCAGCCTGCACTACTACTTCCCCTGGGCGATCAAGGCGCTGGTCAGGTGGTGCGTCTTTGCCCTGCTGACCGGCCGGCGTCCCAGGCTCGACCTGGACACCGGGCAGTACTTCGCGATCGCCGACGATGCCGGTGCCTCCTACGACCAGAAGCTAGCCGCCTACCGTCACCTCGCTGACGCCTACTTCGAGACCGATCGCTATCGCGACTTCTGTGCCAGCAGCCTTCCGCACCTGGATGAGATCGTGCTGGATTGGGTCGCCGGAGCCGATTTCGACCGGTTGCTGATCCAGACCGTGCGATCGGTCTACCCGGCGAACGAGCACGACCAGTTCATCGCGCATCTGCGCGGACTGCTCGACATGTGGGCCAGGGACGAGAGCACCCGGCTGCAGGCTGCGTGAGGAGGCCACATGGGTCGTGAAATTCAGGCCATCAAGGTCACTGGCGAGGACCGGCGCACCTACCGGGCGAAGCTGGCGCGCTCGCTGGACGCATTCGCGCGGATGCTGCACGAGCGGCTGTTCACCGACCAGCAATGGCAGGTCGGCCAGGAGATTGAGCTGAACCTCGTCGACGCCGACGGGGCGCCGTCGATGCACAACGCCGACGTGCTGGCGGCCATCGCGGATCCAGGCTGGGCGACGGAGATAGGCCAGTTCAACCTGGAAATTAACGTACCGCCACGGCAGCTGGCCGGCGATGCCATCGCCGACCTGGAACTCCAGGTGCGGGCCAGCCTCAACGCCGGGGATGCGACAGCCCGCAGCACCGGCAGCCGGCTGGTGATGATCGGCATCCTGCCCACCCTGCGCAAGGCCGATGTGCACGAGGGAACGCTGTCGGCCAGCGAGCGCTTCCGGGTGCTCAACGAGCAGATCTTCGCCGCGCGCGGCGAGGACATGCGCATCGAGATCGACGGTGCGGAGCAGTTGCTCACCCACTCCGACAGCATTACGCCCGAAGCTGCGTGCACGAGCGTTCAGCTGCACGCCCAGGTCAGCCCGGACGCATTCGCTAGTTACTGGAACGCCGCCCAGGCGATCGCGGGCGTGCAGGTTGCGCTCGGCGCGAACTCCCCGTTCCTGTTCGGGAAGCAGCTGTGGCACGAAACCCGGATAACCCTGTTCGAGCAGGCCACCGACACCAGGCCGGACGAGCTGAAACGGCAGGGAGTGCGGCCCAGGGTCTGGTTCGGTGAGCGCTGGATCACCTCGGTGTTCGACCTGTTCGAGGAGAACATCCAGTACTTTCCCGCGCTGCTGCCGATCTGCGAGGACGAGGATCCGGTAGCGACGCTTGATCGCGGCGCATGCCCTCAGCTAGCCGAGATGAGCCTGCACAACGGGACGATCTACCGGTGGAACCGGCCTGTCTACGGGGCGGTGGACGGCGTACCGCACCTGCGGGTCGAGAACAGGGTCCTCCCGGCCGGCCCCTCGGTCGTGGACGTCATGGCGAACGCCGCCTTCTACTACGGTCTGGTGCGCGCGCTGGCAGAGTCGGAGCGGCCGGTATGGACGCAGATGTCGTTCACGACCGCGGCCGAGAACCTGCACTCGGCCGCGCAGCACGGCCTGTCCGCGCAGCTTTACTGGCCAGGGCTGGGCGAGGCGCCCGCCGCCGAGCTCGTGCTGCGCCGGCTGCTGCCGCTGGCGCGCGCGGGCCTGCTGAGGTGGGGCGTCGGCTCCGCGCATGTCGACCGTCTGCTGCAGATCATTGAGCAGCGCTGCATTACCGGCCGGAACGGGGCCAGCTGGCAGATAGCCGCGACCGTCAGGCTGGCCGAGGACGGGGCTAGCCGCCAGGAAGCGCTGCGGCAGATGACCCAGCGCTACATCGAGCACATGCATACCAACGAGCCGGTGCACACCTGGCCGCACTGAGGGCCTGCGCGGGCCGCGGTAAACGGGCCCGCTCGGCCGGCCTGAAGCCGCTGCCCCGTTTTTTGTGGTTAATTAAGTTGAGCGCTGCCTGTCCGTTTCGCCCGCGCGCGATTATGGTCGGATCATGCTCAAGCGCGAGATTGTGCTGCCGCCGGAGCACCTGTTCCCCCCTGATGAGTGGCGCATCATCGAGGCGCAGTACTCCGATGAGTTCGCCGATCGGACGGAGACCGTCTTCTCGCTCGGCAACGGCTTCGTGGGCGTCCGCGGCAGCTTCGAAGAAGGCCGCCCCGCGCTGGCCCCCGGAACGTTCATCAACGGGTTCCATGAGACGTGGCCGATCGTGCACGCGGAGGGCGCCGCCGGGCTAGCACGGACCGGCCAGACGATCGTCAATGTGCCCGACGCGACGATCATCAAGCTCTACGTGGACGACGAGCCGCTTTACCTGCCGACGGCGCAGGTCCACGGGTACGCGCGCGTCATGGACATGCGGGCGGGAACGCTGAGCCGCGATCTGATGTGGGCTACCGACGCGGGGAAGCACGTCCGCATCCGCTCGTGCCGGATCGTGTCGCTGGAGCAGCGCCACGTGGTCGCCATGACCTACGAGATCACCATGCTCGATCATGCCGCACCGGTGGTGATCTCGTCGATGGTCCTCAACCGCCAGGACGCCTACCTGTCGGACGGCATGCCGGAGATCCGTCCTGCCGACCCCCGCCTGGCTACCTTGCTGCATAATCGCGTGCTCAACGTGCAGGCAGCCGAACTGGCAGGCCGGCGACTCCTGCTTGGCTACCAGACGAGCGCCAGCAAGATGACCTTGGGCGTGGGTGTCGAGCATGAGGTCGAGACGGCATGCGCCTATCGCGTCGCGGGCTCGGCGGGCGAGGACTCGAGCGAGGTCGTCGTCACCGTGGATGCGCTGCCCGGCGTCCCGGTGCGGATCACGAAGTTCGCGACCTATCAGGTCTCCCGCAGCATCGGCGTGCCCGAGCTAGTCGAGCGGTGCGGCCGGACGCTGGATCGCGTCGCCGCTGACGGTTTCGACGTGATCGCGGCCACCCAGCGGGAGAATCTCGAGCGGTTCTGGGACCGCGCCGACGTCCGCGTGCAGGCCAGGTACAGTCCGGTGCGGCACCAGCAGGCGATCCGGTGGAACCTGTTCCAGGTGGCGCAGGCATCCTGGCGGGCAGAAGGGGCTGGCATTCCCGCCAAGGGGCTGACCGGGCAGGCATACGAGGGTCACTATTTCTGGGACACGGAGATCTACGTCCTGCCGTTCCTGACCTACACCCAGCCGAGGATCGCCCGCAACCTGCTGCGATTCCGGCATAGCATGCTCGGCCGGGCGCGAGAGCGGGCGACGGAGATGAGCCAGCGCGGCGCCCTGTTTCCCTGGCGCACTATCAACGGCCAGGAGGCATCGTCCAATTTCCAGCAGGGCACTGCCCAGTACCACATCAACGCCGATATCGCGTACGCGGTGATGCGGTACGCCCAGGTGGAAGGCAGCGGCCTGGTGCTCGGCGAGATAGGCGCTCAGATCCTGGTGGAGACGGCCAGGCTGTGGGAGAGTCTCGGATTCTACGGAACCGACGGGGGGTTTCACATCCACGGCGTCACCGGCCCCGACGAGTACACCACCGTGGTCAACGACAACACCTACACCAACCTGATGGCCCGGCTCAACCTGAACTTCGCCGCTGCCACGGTCCGCAAGCTGCGCGAGGACCGCCCGGAGGATTACACGGCGCTCGGCCACGCGGTGGGCCTGAGGCCGGACGAAGTGGAGTCGTGGGAGCGCGCGGCAGCCGCCATGCACGTGCCGTTCGATGCCGAGCGCGGCATCCATCCCCAGGACAACACGTTCCTCGACCGCGAGGTATGGGACCTCGGTAGCACGCCGCGCGAGAAGTTCCCGCTGCTGCTGCATTACCACCCGCTGGTGATCTACCGGTACCAGGTGCTGAAGCAATCCGATGTCGTGCTTGCGATGTTCCTGCTCGGCAATGAGTTCTCTGCGGAGCAGAAACGGCGGAACTTCGAGTACTACGACCGGCTCACTACCGGGGACTCGTCGTTGTCGGCGTGCGTGCAGAGCATCATCGCGGCGGAGATAGGCAAGAACCGCAAAGCCATGGAGTACTTCGAGTATGCGCTGCTCATGGACCTGGCCAACGTCGCGGGCAACGCCTCGGACGGAGTGCACGTTGCCTCGGCGGCCGGCGTATGGTCGGCACTGGTCTTCGGGTTCGGCGGCGTACGCGACTTCGACGGTCAGCTGTCTTTCGCGCCGAGGCTGCCGCCATCCTGGAAGGAACTCGCGTTCTCGCTGCGATTCCGCGACCGCCAGATCCGGGTGCAGCTCGGCACCGACGAGGAGCGTTACCTCATCGACGAGGGCGATCCGCTCGCAGTCACCATCCGCGACGAGCCACACTTGCTGAGCCCTGGAACCGCGGTCGTGATCAAGACAGCCGACCGCCCGGCGGGGTCGGCTCGGGCCGGGTCGGCTGAGTAAACCGGGCAAGTCGGCTGCTTAGTCGCGGGATGTTCGATATTGTCAATCGGCCCGCCGTGCGGAGTCCGCCGCGGGCGGCGACGACGCAGGGACGTCAGAATTGTTAAGAAGCACAGCGGGAGGGGGTACCGGTCGGCGTGGCCGCGGCCGCCGGGCAGGCACCGCGGCGCTCGTAGCGACCGCTTTTGCCATCTCCGTGGGCCTGATGATCGGCCTGAGCGCGCAGACCGTGATCGCCCGCGCGTCCTGCACCGGTGAGCCGCTCTACGTTAACGTCGCGGTAAGCAACGACATCGCCCCGGCCATCCAGCAGATCGCCAGGACTTACAACGACCAGACCCATGTCGCCGACGGCCGGTGCTTCGAGGTCGAGGTCACTCCGGGCGATCCGGAGGCGGTAGCTGCCCAGATCGACGGACAGGCCGTGCTACCCGGCATCCCGGCCATCGACGCATGGATACCGGACTCCAGTCTGTGGGTCGACTTAACCCGCAGTTACCCGACCGGAGCGGCCGTCGCGCAGCCGGCCGGCATCGATGTCGCCCGCTCACCGCTGATGCTCGTCACGACCCGGGCGGTGGCAAGGCAGACCCCCGCGCTCGACGGCCCGGTGGGCTGGAGTCTGCTGCTGCCGCCCCCGCACGGCAGTCCCGCCGCCCACGCGGGCCTGGCGGTGGAGCTACCCGATCCCGTTGACAGTGCCACCGGCCTCGCCGCGCTCATCGAGGTAAACCGGCTGCTTGGCGACGGCGCAGCCGCCCGGACCGCCTTCACCAACTTCGTCTACAGCGCGGAGTCGACGCAGGGCTTCAACTCGGCCTCGGCGCTGGCATCGTTCGTGGCCAGCACGGGACCGCCCCTTGACCGCCCCGCCATTACGGTGGCATCCGAGCAGGCAGTGCTCGCCTACGACAGGCAGGATCCCCGCCAGGAACTCGTCGCGCGGTATCCGGAAGGGTCCAGTGCCGCGCTGGGTACCCCTGAGCTGAATTATCCCTACGTGGTGACCACCCAGGCAGCACAGGTGTCGCAGGCTGCCCTGGACTTCGGCAAGGCCCTGCAGCAGAGTTACGCGACCTCGGTGATCAGGTACTTCGGCTTCCGCGCGCCTGCAGACGTCCCGGACGTGATGCCGCCGTCCGCACGCCTCGGCTCTCAGCTGCTCCAGCTGGCCACGGTGCCGACGGTCAGCGAGGCCGCCACGAACCTGGCCAGCTGGGAGCAACTCGGGCTGGGCACCAGGGAGTTGTTCCTCATCGACGTATCGGCGGCGATGAACCAGCCGGACGGCAACGGCACGCAGACCCTGGAACAGGAACTGACCGCCACCGCCTCGGTGGGTGCGGGCCTGTTCCCCGACAACACGCTGGTCGGCCTCTGGGAGATCGCGAACGACCTGCAGCCTGGCAGGCCGGAGGAGGAACTGGTGCCGATCGGCCCGATCTCCGCCCAGGTCGGCCTGATGACAAGGCGCGAGCAGCTATCGCAGATCACCGCGAGCCTGCAGGCCGGCCGCCACGAGCTGTCACTGAACAGCGCGATCCTGGCCGCATACCAGAGCATGACCGATAGCTACGAGCCCAATTACATCAACGTTGTCATCGTCCTCACCGCCGGCGTCGACGGCAGCCACGACTTGCCGCTGGGCACGCTGCTGGCCAAGCTGCGAAGCCTGTACAACCCCAGCCGCAAGATCGAGATCGTGAACCTGATGTTCGGGAACAACGGGAACTTCGCCGCCCTGCGCGAGATCGCCGATGCGACTAACGGAGTTGCCTACCGGATCAGCAGCCCCGCCGACGTGGGCACGATATTCATCAAGGCCATGACGCACCGCATATGCGACCAGGGCTGCCTGGCGCCCTGAGAAGGCGTCAGCCGCTGGCGGCTGGAGACATTACTAGGCACTGCGGCATGTGCAGGCGCTCACTCGCCATGCCCAGTGCACTGAACAGCTGCGAGATGGCGATTGGACCGGATATGCACCATCAGAAGTATGCGATTACTCCGCTCGGGGCAGTGATCGGGGGAGTCCTGGCCGGTGCGGTGGGAACCGTCTGCATGGACACTGTCCGATACGTCAGGCATCGTCGCTCGGGTGGCCAGGAAAGCCCGGTTGCCTGGGAATTCGCGCATATCGACGGGTGGCAGCAAGCCCCCGACCCTGGGCAGGTCGCAAGGCGGGTGATTGAGGGCTTCACGCAGCGAGAACTGCCCGACCGGTGGGCCTGGCCCACCTCCACGATCATGCACTGGACCTATGGGTCGGTGTGGGGCGCGCTGTACGGCATCGTGGCCGGGTCCCTGCGCAGGCCGCGCGCCCGCTACGGCGTGGCTCTCGGCGCGCTGGTGTGGGCGAGTGGCTACGTCGTCCTGCCGGCCGCAGGGCTGTACAAGCCCATCTGGGAGTACGACGCCAAGACGCTGGCCGATGACCTGACCGCCCATGTTGCCTACGGCGCAGGTACTGGGGCGACCTTCTGGCTGCTAGCTATGACTCGTTAGTAGTGGCCTTCACCGCCCGGCGGAAGGGGCAGGCCGACCTTGGCGATCGGCACACACCCAGGTGGGCGATGACCGTTCTGATGGCCTTTGGGCAGTGCGGCTGCCAGCCGGTCCAGGGCGGCGGATCGGCCGGGGCGTAGCGTGCCACATATGGCCCTAGCGGCCTGGCCCTTGCCGCGACCCGCCGGAGGTGTCATGACAGAGCAGAACTCAGACCAGCCAGCCGATGAGTTCCACCGCGATCGTCGTCAGCACGGCGGCATGGCGCAGCATCTCGATGACGACCGGCTTGCGCGCCTGACCGAGGAGGAACGGGTGGAGGCCGGGATCGAGGACTACGACCCGGACGAGGTACCGCCGGCGACCGACGCGCCGCCGCAGTGGGACGTCACTCAGACCGAGGAGTACCAGGAGGAGCGGGCCGAGATCCGCCGCCAGTTCGACAAGGACGAGCTGCAGGTCGAAGGCGAGCGAGATCCGTATCCGCCGACGCACTACGACCGCTGAATCTCGCCCCGCAGCCGACTGCCCGGAGGCGCCGCCCGGGCTGGCCGACCCGGCCGGCGCCGCAGTCGCAGCGGGCCTGCTCGCACCGCGGCCGTGACAACGTCACGAGCCGATCCTGGTGAGGTCTGGCGACAGTAGTTCGAGCAATCTGCTGCACGGCCAGGACGAGCGCCTGCGCTCGATGTCCTCGGCTGATTCGTCCAGGCTGGCCAGCCAGTCATCCGGCTGACCGTCCCACCGGGGACAGCGGTCATAGAGGGGGCAGTCGCTGCGTGCCGGATGGCCTCGCGCAGCGCACGGCGGCTTCGTTCCGGACCGGTATGCCCGCAGTGCCCGCCACAGCAGGAGCACTTCGTCGTCGCTCACCCGGGGCATGGTCGCCTCACCACTAGATCGCGATACAGGGACTGTCAGCGGCGTCTGCCGCGGTCCGGGCGAGCCCCTTCGCCAGGCCGTAAGTCTGGCAACTGCCAGCGGGGTTGGTCAAGGCTGCCAACGCCGGGCAGCTAGCCGTATCGTTGGACGGAGATCACGCGATGAGGCTCGCGAAACGCCTGCGCCGATCAGGCTGATGGCCTCTACCTGCCAAACGCTGCCGACAGGTGGAGGTGCTCGTGTCCGGTGCCGTCGCCCAAACCGTGGCGCCTGACGCAGCGTCCGCGCGCCGCGTGCCCAGGCTCAGACACCGCGATAGTGGCCTGGCGGAGCGGACTTCATGAAGTCCGCGCGCTGGGCGGCTCTTCGCAGCGCGTCGCCGGCGTTGAAGTTCGTGCTGATGGTCGGGGTGATGAGCTTTTTCGCCGACTTCACCTACGAGGGATCGCGATCGGTCATCGGCCCCTACCTGGGCACGCTGGGGGCGGGCGCGCTGGCGATCAGCGTGATCAGCGGACTTGGCGAGTTCCTCGGCTACGGCCTGCGGCTGTTCTCCGGCCGAAGCGCTGACCGGACCGGCCGGTACTGGCCGATCACGATCAGCGGCTACGTGGTGCAGATGGCGGCGGTGCCGCTGCTGGCGCTGGCCGGCAACTGGGAGGTGGCGGCGCTGCTCATCATCGCTGAGCGAGTCGGGAAGGCGACCCGCAACCCGCCCAGGGACGCGATGCTGTCGCATGCGGCTAAGCAGATGGGCTACGGGTGGGGCTTCGGCGTGCACGAGGCGCTGGATCAGTTCGGCGCGATGTTCGGCCCGCTGCTGGTCGCGCTCATCTTGACGGTGAGCCAGCACGACTACAAGCTCGCGTTCGCCGCGCTGGCGGTCCCGGCTGTGATCACGCTGTCGCTGGTGCTGGTCGCGCGCCGGTTCTTCCCCCGGCCGCAGGACCTGTCCGCCGGGCCGGCTGAGGTCGCCACGACCGGATACCCGCGGGTGTTCTGGGTCTATCTGGCCGGGGCCGCGCTGGTCGCGGCCGGGTTCGCGGACTTCCCGCTGATCGCGTTTCACTTCCAGCAGGCACATACGGTGTCCGCGCCGATCGTGCCGGTGTTCTACGCGGTCGCGATGGCGGTCAGCGGCACCGGGTCGCTGATCTTCGGGCGGCTGTACGACAAGGCCGGGATCGGCGTGCTGATCCCGCTGACCGTAGCCGCCGCGGCGTACGCGCCGCTGGTGTTCCTCGGCGGCCTGTGGGCGGCGGTGGCGGGCGTGGCCCTGTGGGGACTGGGCATGGGCGTGCAGGAATCGATCATCCCGGCCGCCGTAGCGCCGATGATCTCGCCAGATCGCCGCGCCTCGGCCTACGGCCTGTTCACTGGCGCCTACGGCACCGCCTGGGTACTGGGCAGCATCGTGATCGGGCTGCTGTTCGACGTTTCGCTGGGCGCGGTGACGGCATTCTGCGTCGCGGCTCAGCTCGCGGCGCTGCCGCTGATCCTGGCGGTCCGCCGCCGGGCTGCGGCAAGCGGAGCGGGTCATCCCGGCTGAGGCGGCAGCAGGCGTGCTGCGCTGGTCGGGACCGGCGGCCTGCCGCTGCGGGCCGGAGAGCGGGAGACATGGATGAGCTGAGGGAGTACCAACAGCGCCGCCTGGACCTCGCTGACATGCTGCGGGCAGTCATGCATGTCGCCCGGCACTGCGGCGCCTACCTGCCGATGGGCGCGCTGCCCATGACCTCAGTCATAACCGGCTCTTCAAATTTGAGGGGGCACGACACGGGCTCAGCCTGCGGGTGAAAGGCCTGTGACTCCTTAACACTGGCTGTTGATCAAGGACAGCTGGCGGAGGAGCCACAGGCTATGGAGAACGGTACTTCGATTCTGTTCGGGCTGCCCGGCGTGGCGGTGCAGCGTGTCGAGCGCGGCGTGGACGACAGCGGCGCGGCGGTCCGGTTAGTGCACCTGGTGACCACGGCGTCGAGCGCGGCGGGCTGCCCGCAGTGCGGGGTGGTGTCGACGTCGGTGAAGCAGCGGCGGACGACCCGGCCGCGGGACTTGCCTTATGGCGAGGAGCCGCTGGCGGTGCGCTGGCGCAAGCGGCAGTACCGCTGCCGGGAGCAGGCGTGCCCGCGCAAGGCGTTCACCGAGTCGATCGCCGAGGTCCCGCCGCGGGCGCGGCTGACCGGCCGGCTGTGCCGCCAGCTGGCCAGCCAGGTTAGCTCGGGCCGGAGCGTCTCGGCGGTCGCGGCGCAGTACCAGGTGAGCTGGCCGGTCGCCCACCGGCACTACGCGGCGCACGCGGACGCGCTGCTGACCGAGCCCGAGCCGCCGGTGGTGCTGGGCATCGATGAGACCCGCCGCGGCCGGCCCAGGTGGGTGAAAGACGACTCCGGTGCGTGGCAGCGGACCGAGCGGTTCGAGACCAACTTCACCGACCTGTCCGGCGACGGGCGGCTGCTCGGCCAGGTCGCCGGGCGGACCGGCGCGGCCGTCGCCGGGTGGCTGGAGGACCGCGGCCAGGACTGGAAGAACCAGGTCACGTTCGTGGCGATCGACCCGTGCGCGGTCTACCGCACGGCGATCACCCGGGCGCTGCCGCACGCGGTCATCGTCGTGGACCACTTCCACCTGGTGCGCCTGGCCAACCAGGCCGTGACCAGGGTCCGGCAGCGGGTCACCCGGCAGGTCCTGGGCCGCCGCGGCACGACCAGGGATCCGGCCTGGGCGAACCGGCGGCGGCTGCTGCGGGCCCGCGAGCGCCTCACCAGCGAGCAGTTCAACCGGATGTGGGAACAGATCCTCGCCCAGGAGGCCACCGGCGAGCTGCTGGCCGCGTGGATCGCCAAGGAGGAACTCCGCTACCTGCTCGCCCTGGCCCGCACCCACCCGCCCCGCTCCGAGGTCAGCGTGCCGCGGAGCTCGCCGAACGTACCGGTGCGGCATTCACGCACGCCGCCCGGCTTTGGGTCGAGCGGCTCCGCACGCAAGCCGAAGGCAAGACGAACGCCGAGGCAGAGCGCGTCCGCTATTACCTGCGCACGCCGCCGGACGACGACGACCTAGCAGTCCTCAGCGACCTGGCGGCCCGGCTTGCCCGTTACCTGCAATCGCTGGACTCGTGGGCACCACCCGGCAGCGCCCGCCGACTGCCAGCCGCAACCGCAGCCGTCGCCCGCCACCGCGCAGATCGCGGCGGGCAGTGCGTGGTCTGCAGTCGGATGCAGACGACGCTGACCGAGCACCTCAGCCGGCACCAGTTCCTGCTAGCCACCAGGGAACATGACCAGGAACGGCACGCCCGGGCTGGCGGCTACTGCTCGCTGCACACCTGGCAGTACGCGCACATGGCCTCCCCGCTGCCGCGACCAGGCGGGCACCGGCGCGACCGGGTCCGAACTTGTCGGCTGGCCAGTACGTGACCTTAGTCCATGGTGGCCGCCGCAGCGGAATGCGACGATGATGCCCGGCACCAAGCATGCCGTTCCGGCATCGAAGGAGACGCAAAATGACGGCACCGTCGGCGGCCAGTACCGCCAGCGCCCGGATCGCGGCAGTGCGCGCTCTGGAGATCCTCGACTCGCGCGGGCGTCCCACTCTCCAGGTGACGATCACGCTGTCGGACGGCACGGTAGGAGTGGCAGGTGTTCCGTCCGGAGCCTCCACCGGCAGCCGCGAGGCGGTGGAGCGCCGCGACGGGGACAGCGCCAGGTACCGCGGACTGGGCGTGCTCGGCGCAGTGGACGCAGTCCGCGGCGAGATCGCGGACCGGCTGAACGGCACGGCATGGCGTGACCTGGCCGAGATTGACACGACGCTGATCGAGCTGGACGGCACGCAGGACAAGTCGCGGCTGGGCGCGAACGCGATTGTCGGGGTGTCGATGGCCTGCGCCCGGGCCTTTGCCCAGATCGACGACCGTGAGCTGTGGGATTGGCTTACCCCAGAAGGTGTGACTCCCAGGCTGCCAGTCCCGCACTTCAACGTGATCAACGGAGGCGTGCACGCGCCGAACCCGCTCGACTTCCAGGAATTCATGGTCGCACCGCTCGGCGCCCCCTCGTTTCCCGAGGCCGTCCGGGCCGGCGCGGAGGTCTACGCGTCGCTGCGTGATCTGCTTTCCGGCAAGGGATACGCCACCGGCCTGGGGGACGAGGGCGGCTTCGCGCCGGAGATCACCGAGCCGGAAGATGCACTCGACCTGCTGGTCACCGCGATCGGCAATGCCGGGTACGTGGCCGGCCGGGACGGGGTGGCGATCGCGCTGGACCCCGCTTCGAGCGAGTTCCGCGGGCAGGACGGGCGCTACCGGGTCGCCGGGCAAGCACTGTCCAGCACCGAGATGATCGAGCGGTACGCACAGATGGCCGATCGGTTCCCTGTCTGGCTCATCGAGGACGGCCTGGCCGAGGACGACTGGGACGGCTGGGCGGCGCTGACGGCCAGGCTCGGCGACCGGATCCAGCTTGTCGGCGACGACATCTTCGTCACCAACCCCGCCATCATTGCCGACGCCATCAGCCGCGGCATCGGCAACGCGGCCCTGATCAAGGTCAATCAGATCGGCACCGTAACCGAGACGCTGGAGGCAATGGCGATCTGCCGGCGCGGCGGCTACGCCCAGTTCGTCTCCCACCGCTCGGGCGAGACCACCGACACCTTCATCGCCGACCTCGCTGTCGGCGGCGGCAGCGGCGAACTTAAGACCGGCGCGCCAGCCAGGGGCGAGCGAGTCGCCAAGTACAACCGGCTGCTCGAGATCGCCGCTGGCCAGCCAGGAATGCCCTACGGAGTCCGCGGTACCTGAACCTGGGCTCGGCTGAAACCCACGCCGGTCATGCTTCTTCTCGTCGCAGCCGGGGCAGGGCCATGCGCAGGACCTCCTCACCGCGGCCGTAGGCGCTCGTGCCTACCCAGATGTGACAGATAGCCTCCGCCAGCGCTGTGCGCGGAAGGCGGCCAGCAAGGGCGCGACAAGGGTGACGCCGACATCAGCGATCGGGGCCCACGCCCCATCGTCGAGCCCGTTACCTTCGCCATTGGCGGGAAGCCACCACAGCCGACCGAGACCGTGAGGCCGAGCCAGCGGCCTGGATACTGAGGCTGACACTGTCCTGTTCCTCCCTGACGCAAGCGCCCACAGGAACAGGGACCATCAGCCGGACGGCACTCGGGCGTTAGCTCATCGAGAGCGGCTTGCCCCGGCGGGGCCCATCGCCGTGCGGCATTATGCCGCTGCTTCATCGTATGCCAGCTACCAGGGACTCACGGGCATGGCTGAGCACGCCGGTGGCGTCACATTCGGGCGACTCGCCGCGGCACCAGCGCACCGATGAGCCAGAAGAGCGGGATAAACACGCCCACTATGAACATGACCCAGTGGCCCTTGCGAAGCGACAGGACGCCAAGCGTGACCATAAGCACAAAGTAGATGATCCCGAGGATCCACCCCATTTTGCGATCCTTCCATCGAGCCTTGCAGGCGGTCACGCTATGTCCCGCTCGTCAGCAGACGCCCGGCACGCAGCTGGGCGGCACGTCAGGGTCTGCGTGCTAACTCGAACCCTGCGCTCTTCCGCGGCGGCTGACATCACCCGTGGGAGGTGATCTCGCCGGAGGTGATGAAGGGTGCGTAACTACGGCCGGCCGGGCCAGGCGACCTCGGCCACCGCGAGCGCCTCGGCGCGATCCTCGGCGAGCAGGAAGCCGGCCGTGATGGCGGCGTCCAGGGATGCATCGAACCTGGCCAGGTAATCTGCCTTCCCGCCCGGATACAGCGCCGCTAGCTCAGCAGCGGAGAACTCCCCGGTCACGCCGAACAGGAACGCGAACGTGCTGGCGTCGGTCTGGCCGACTCCTGACAGGACTGCGGTCGGCACGTCGGTCCACGGCGTCCGGATGCCACCAGTCGCTACGCCGGTCGCGTCCCGGCTGAGGTCCAGCCCGTCGGCGGTCGGTTCGAGCCTCGGCGATGTCGGCGCAGCGGCCTTGCCAGCGGCCCAGCGGTCGAGGTGCCCAAGCGCTGCGCACGCGACGTAGTGATGCTGCAGGCCGCTGTTCACCGGCACGTCGGTAGTAGCGATGAACACCTGCCGAGTCGGACGCATCAGCTCGGCGAGCCGAGCCGCGGGCAGCGCGCCGTCGTCCTGGCCGCTGGCGATCAGCAGGTAGGTGTCGGCATGTGCAGCGCCGGCCAGTTCCCAGTTCCGCAGCAGGTCGCCGTCGGGCTGCCGCACCTGGCCGGAGCCCAGCAGCGTCACGTCGGTCTCGGTCTGCAGCACTAGCACCGGTACCCGCAAGTCGAGCCGGATCGCCTCCGCGGCCGCGCCGACCGCGTCCCGACCGCGGGCCGGGATGAATCCGTGCCGGAACGATGCGCCGGCGGCGGTCCTGCCGTGCACCGCGAAGCCGTCGTAGACCGATGCCAGGGAGTCCACCGCGTTGATGTAGCTGACCAGGAACGCGGCCGACTGGGAGTGTCCGGCGGCGATCACCCGCTCGGCGGAAAGCCCGCCGAGTACGCCCGACCCGTTCCTGACCGCCCGGCCCGCCTGGCTGAACATGTCGAACGACCACGCGTCACCCGGATGCGAGAGCACGCCGTACCGGTCGGGGAACAACTTCTTCAGGTGCATGCCGTTGTCGACCAGTCCGCCGCCGTCGATGCCGGCCTTCTGCGCCGACACGCCGACCCAGGCGTGCCGGTGCCGGATGAGGTGGGTATGCGTCATCATCCAGATCGGCGGCGCGTCCAGTCCGCCGGAGACGTTGAGCCACTCGACCACGACGGTGCCGCTGAACGACGTGGCATCGGCCGGCCGCCGGACCAGGATCCGGGTCACATAAGGCGCCGTCTCGTGCGGCTCCGCCGACCAGTGCCCGGACGGCGTGCGCTCACCGGCAAGCCGGTACGACGTGGCCTCCCCGGACAGCGTGAACTCTTCCTCGACGTAACCGAGCGCGGCGAGATCGTAAGCGCCCGCGGGCATCGGTGCCGGCCCGTCCATGGGCCGGGCAACGGGGGCCTGGCTCATGCGGCCGAGCGCTCGAGGATGTGGACCGAGCAGGCGCTGCCCAGCCCGATCACGTGCGTGAGCCCGACCCTGGCATTCTCGATCTGCCGGTCGCCCGCCTCGCCGCGCAGGTGCGTCGTCACCTCGTAGATGTTAGCGATGCCGGTCGCACCCAGCGGATGCCCCTTGGACAGCAGGCCACCAGAGACATTGACCGGGATCTCGCCGTCCCGCCACGGGCCGCGCCTGTCGATCCACTCCCCAGCCCTGCCCTCCGGGCAGAGCCGCAGGTTGTCGTAGTGCCGCAGTTCCGCGGTGGCGAAGCAGTCGTGCAGTTCCACCAGGTCCAGGTCCTGCGGGCTGACCCCGGCCTGCTCGTAGGCCTGATCGGCCGCCTTGCGGGTGAGCGTGTTGACGTCAAACTGTACCGAGCCGCCGTCGGCATAGGGGTCACTGGTAAGCACCGAGGCGGACACCTTGACCGCGCGCCTGCGCACCTCGTCCGGCATCGACGCCAGCCGCTCGCCGCTGGTCAGCACGGCCGCCGCGGCGCCGTCACCAGTCGGGCAGCACATCAGCAGCGTGTTCGGGTAGGCGATCATCTCGGCGTTCATCACCTGGTCGAGCGAGAACGCCTTCTGGTACTGGGCTAGCGGGTTCAGCGTGGAGTGCGCGTGGTTCTTCTCCGCGACCTTGGCGAACTGCTCGAAGCCCACCCCGTCGTACAGCCCCGCATACTCCATGCCGGACTGGGCGAACGTGCCGGGCATCAGGCTGGTGCCGAGCACGCCCTCGACCGGTCCGAGCGCGCCGTAGCGGCCCGCCGGCTCGTATTTCTTACCGCCCGCACCGCCGGGCGAGGCGCCGAGCAGGCCGCGCTTGCCCATCTGCTCCAGCCCGACCGCCAGCCCGATGCTGGCCTCGCCCGACTTGATCGCCATGGCCGCCACCCGGAATGCGGTAGCCCCGGTCGCGCACGCGTTCGCAACGTTGTAGACGGGAATGCCGGTCTGCCCGATCTGCTTCTGGATCCGCTGGCCGATGCCGCTTGTCTCGAACAGGCAGCCGGCCGCGAGCACGTCGGCATCGAAGATCGTCAGGCCGGCGTCGGCGAGCGCCGCGAGCGCTGCCTCGCTGCCCAGGTCGATCAGGTCCTTGTCCGGATAGCGCATGAACCTCGTCATCGCAACGCCAACGACCCACAGCGAATCAGCCATGCCCGCATACCTCCCGTTTCCGGCTTCCAACTTAACTACATGGGAACGGGCTGGCCAGGGGCCGGCGTCGTCCGTCACGACTCAGTCCACGGGCCGCCCCGACGAGTTGCCGTGGCGCGGGCGTGGTCATCCGGGCGGGGAGTCACCGGCGATCGCGGGTACTGACGGTGCAGGGCCAGGGCGGTCCGGCAGGACGCAGACCCGGCCGGCGCTGAAGCCGGCCGAGCCGATCCCGAACGCGGCGTTGAAGCGGTCCAGGTTGACCAGCGTCAGCAGCGCGGTGATCTCGACGAGCTGCTTGTCGCTGAAGTGCGCGGTCATCCGGGCGAACACCTCGTCGGTGACCTCGACCGGCGTGCGCATCACCGCGACGGTGTAGTCCAGTGCCGCTTTCTCGCGATCGGTGAACAGATCGCTGGACTGGTAGCGCGGCAGGGCGAGGAGCTCCTCGTCCAGCAGCCCGGAGTTGCGGCATATCTGCGAGCCGAGGTCGACGCAAAACTCGCATCCGATCATCTGCGCGCCCTTCAGCTCGACCAGGTTCCTGATCCGCTCGCTCACGGTCGCGCCCTTGCGGACCGCCTGGTTGAACCTGCCCATGCCGGTCATCATCTTCGGCTGGTGGGCCCAGATCTGGAAGGGCTCGAGCCCGGTGCCAGTCTGCGGATCGCGGCCCGTCAGCTTTCTCATCGCCCGCGGCCCGAACCGGTACACGAGCTTTACCATCAGGCCGGCGTCTGACTTGGCGACACCGTCGATGCGTGCCATCGGGGTACCTCCTGTTCCGATTAGCTGGCTTACAGAGGCGTCGTTCTCATGACACCGGGCAGCCGGCAGATGTGACGCGGACGGACTGGATCCAGCTTCCACGTCGGGCGGCCGCGGCCGGACACCGGCCGCCCCGCGGGGGCGTGGCCGAAGGACTCGTCCGGCCGTGATAAGCAATGGGTGGGAATGCGAAGCGGGTTCGAGAGGGCGGCCCGATGACGGGACCATCGGCTGGACAGAATAATCGGACCTGGCTGATTCGCGCGGGCGTCGGCGCGCGTGCCGCGCTGAAGAGCCGGCTGAAGGATCGGACCTGGCCGGCCCGCGCGGGCATCGGCGCGGCCGCCGCGACCGTGATAGTGGGCATCGGCGCCGTGCTGGTAGCGCTCCTGGGGCGTCCGGCAGTCTCGGTGTCATCGGGAGAGGCGCTGGTCCAGGTGCACCTGGGTGGCGTCGGGACCGAGGTGACCGGCATCCGCGCGACCAGTGTTGGCCGGCCGCTCGCGCTGGCCCACCAGAGCACGGGCTTCGTGCCGGTCGCCGCTCTGCCACAGGGCAGTACGGTGCACGTGCGCGTCACTGCCGCGCCGCCGTCCTGGCTCCGCTGGCTGCTGGGCTCCGGGGTCTCGACGTCGGCGACGCTGCGGGCGCCATCGGCCGCGCCGTCGGCACGGGTGGCCGTTGCCGCGGACCTGGGGCGGGTGACGCTTGGCTTCGACCGCCCGGTGAGCGTCATCGAATACCGAGCGGCCGACGAGCCCGCCAGGGTCATCCGGCTCAGTCGGCCCTCGACCACGGCCGAGCTGGCCGTGCCTGAGCATCAGTCGGGAGGGGCGCTTCAGGTGGCGGCCGCGGCATGGCCGTGGGAGCGTCTGGCCGCCCCGTCGACCACGGTGGACTGGCTTGAGGCGCCGCAGGACGGTGTGCCGGTCGCAGCCGCGGATCCGGCTCCGGGCAGCGCGGACGCCGGGCTCGACAGCCCAGTCACCCTGACCTTCGACGAGCCGGTGGCCAGCGCCCTCGGTACGGCTCGCCCGCGAATCTCGCCGGCCACAGCGGGAACCTGGACCGAGCCGGATGCCGACACGCTGGTATTCACCCCGCGTGGCCTCGGCTTCGGACCCGGCACGGCGGTAAGGGTTTCGTTCGACCGTCCGGTGACGGTCGTGGGGGGCTCCTCGGCGGTCTCGGTGGTCGTGGCCACTTCGGGGTCCTACCACTTCGGCGTCACGCAAGCCTCGGTGCTGCGCCTGCAGCAGATCCTTGCCCAGCTGCACTACCTGCCGCTTAACTTCACCCCGGCGCGAGGCGTCCGCTCGCCGACTACCTTCGCCGGCGAGGTGGCGACGCTGGGCACCCCGCTGAAGGGGAGCTTCTCCTGGCGCTGGCAGTCGACTCCGGCGTCACTCCAGGCCCAGTGGCAGCCCGGCTCGCCCACGGTTGTGGTCAAGGGTGCGCTGATGGCCTTCTTGGCCGCGACGGAAAGCTCCTACAACGGCTACACCGCCGACGGCCAGACCGTGAACCAGCTTGCGGACGCATCGTGGAAGGCGCTCCTCAGCGCCGCCGCCGCCAACAAGGTGGACCCCGAGCCATACTCGTACGTGCACGTTTCTGAGAACCTGCCCGAGACGCTGATCGTATGGGAGAACGGCAGGACGGTGCTCAGGTCGCCGACCAATACCGGCATCCCCGTGGATCCGACCGTTCTCGGCACTTACCCCATCTACGTTCGCTACACGGTGAACACGATGAGTGGCACCAACCCGGACGGCAGCCACTACGACGACATCGTGTACTGGATCAACTACTTCAACGGAGGCGACGCGGTGCACGGGTTCGTGCGAGCCTCGTACGGGTTCCCGCAGAGCCTCGGCTGCGTCGAGCTACCCATCCCGACCGCCCATGTCGTCTTCAACCACCTGGCGATCGGCGACCTGGTAACCGTGGCTTCCTGAGCCTTTAGTGAGCCAGCGGGCCGGAACGCGGCGGCCCTGGGCGGAACAGCGACTCCTGGGCAATGCCGGCCGCTAGCATGCCGTCTCTGGAGAAGATCCTTCCGGTGTACATGCCGCGGCCGCCTGCCGTCGACTCGGGCGCGAGATCCATCAGCACCCAGTCGTCGAGCGCGACCTTCCTGTAGATCCAGACCGCATGGTCGATGCTGGTCAGCGGGCCGGTGTAGGTCCGATTCGGCACGCTCGCCAGGCCGCTGAACATGTCGGACACGTAAGTCAAGGCGCACGCATGCATGATGTCGTCGGCAAGCGGGTGCCTGGCTCGCAGCCAGACCCTTGACGGCCACTGCTGGCCCTGCGTCGGCTGCTCGGGGATGCGGATGTCGACTCCGTGCAGCCTCGTGGCTATGTCGCTGTTGGCCAGGTGCTCAGGCGCAGTGACTTGCGGGGGCTGATGCGCCTGGTAATCCTGGCCATCCTCGAGCACGTGGAACGAGGCGACCATGTTGAAGATGACCACGCCGTTCTGCACCGCGATCACCCGGCGGTTGGAGTAGGAACCGCCGTCACGGTCCCTGCGCACGGTCAGCAGCACCCGGCGTGACTTGTCGCCGCGGCTGAGGAAGTACCCGTGCAGCGAGTGCGGATGCCGGTCCCCGGCGACCGTGGCCGCGGCCGCGCGCAGCGCCTGGGCTGCCACCTGACCGCCGTACAAGCCAGCCGGCTCGTCGCTGACGACCACGGACCTGAACATGTTGTCCTCGATCCGCTCCAGCGTCAGCAGCTCGGGCAGGCCGCAGTCAGCCCAGCTGCTGACCGGCATGTCAGACACCGTGCACCGATACCCACCCCGTTCCGGAATGAAAGGCGATCAGACGGGCCGGTAACCGAATCCGACGGCCTCCGTGCCCTCGGCGTCGGTGCCGACGACGAACGTGGTGAGCGTGACCCGCATGCCCGGGGTAATGCGGTCAGGCTCCGGCTCGATGCCGACGAGGTTAGCCTTGACGACGCCGCCGCCGGCGAGGTCGACGATCGCCGAGACGTACGGCACGGTCACGTCCGGCGTGGCCCGGTGCACGATCGTGAACGCGCGCAGCGTCCCGTCATCAGACAGCCGCCGGCCGCTGAACTCGACGCCGCCGCAGCTGGCGCAGGCATTGCGCCGGTCCAGGAAGAGCGCGCCGCAGGACCGGCACTCTTGCGCCACCAGATGCGGATCATGGCCAAGCTCGAGATAGCTGACGTACGGCAGTTGCCGTGTGATCGAGCTCTCCGTCATCCAGTCCTCCTGGTCGGCAGAGCTCCACCTTAGAGTTAGCTGCCGCTGGTTCATAGCGGGATTTCGGCGGTCAGGGTTGCCTCGCGCCAGTCCGGCAGCCGGGCGGTCACGGTCCCTTCTGGACTGACCACCGCAGCGAGGCCGGGGAAGTCCTCATCGGCCGTGGAGCCGGCCTGGCCCGCCAGCGCGATCCAGAGCCCGAAGCGGCGGGCGTGACGGCGGGCATCACCGAGGCTGCATCCTTGCCACCAGCCGAATCCGTCTCGCCAGGAGGCTTCGCTGGTTCGCCGCCCGTACAGACCGGCCGCGGCCGGGAACAGGACGAGGCGCGCGCCGGCCGTCGCGGCCGCTTCGAACGGCCCGTCGTATCCGGCCTCGGCACAGATGACCATCCCGAATCTGACTCCCGCGTGCTCGAAGACCGCCGACCCCGTGACCGCGGCGAATGACTCCTCGCCTTCACCGAGATGGCGCTTGCGCTGTACCCCCATGACGCGGCCGCCTGCCGCGAACACCTGGGTGATATGCGGCAAGCCGGCCCGCGAGCGCTCGGCCAGGCCAAAGCAGACCCCGACGCCAGTCGCGCCCGAAGCACGAGCCAGGCGGCAAACCGCCGGATGCGACAACGACACCAGACGCTCTGGGTGGGCCGCAGGGTCGACCGACCCGGTGAGCGACATCTCCGGGAACACGGCGAGGTCACAGCCGGCTGCGGCGGCATCGCCAAGCACTCCCTCATGGCAGGCCAAGTTGGCCGCAATATCGCCCTTCTCGCACCGGATGGCCGCCAGCAGCGTACGCACGACGCCATCGTGCCCGAGATCTGCGAGTCTGGCTATGCAGCCTCGTACTGGCACGGGCCATGAGACCGCTTGCCTGGCTGCGAGGGGCAAACAGGAAGCGAGGAAATGTCAATGGGGCTTGCTCCTGGCCTGGCGTCGTCCGTGCGGATCATCGTCGCGAATACCGACACTGCTACGGCGATGGGCAGTGGTGATGTGCCAGTGCTGGCGACACCCCGACTGCTTGCCTTAGCCGAAGCGGCAGCGGTGGCGGCGGTCGCGCCAGGCCTGGAATCGGGCCTGACCTCGGTCGGCACCTCGGCTGTCATTGAGCACAAGCGGGCGAGCCCGGTCGGGGCCGAGGTCGTGGTTGAGGCCGAGCTCACCGAGGTGGACGGTGGACGGCTGGTGTTCAGGTTCATTGCCCGGCAGCGGCGGCCCGCCGCACCTCCAGCTGAGCAGGGGGAGGTGGTGGGCGCAGGCACGATGGAGCGGGCGCTGGTGGATAGGAAGCGGTTCGCCAGCCGGGCTCGGCTGCGGTAACCCGGCGAGGCAGGCGGGCCGGTGCTCGGCCGACCCAAATTCGTAATATATTGGCGGGATTTCTCGTAAAGCCATGAGCTAGCGCCTTAAGCAGTTCATGAGCCTTTGGTCCCCGCCGTGGCCTATTCGGCTGGCGATCCGGGGTGCTAGGGGTCTTTGTCGGGTAGGGGTTGGATGCGTTCCGGCGTGGAGGGCGCCGGGCACACCGGGGGTATTTCGGGATGACTAACGATGTCTACGGGGCGGAGGACTTCGGTTCCAGCCCGTTCGACGATTTTCTCGCCCACATCCATGGCGCTGGTGGTCCGCGCCGACCGGTCCAGCGGGTCGACATTACCCGGCTGATGAGCGGGCCGGCCCGTGAGCTGCTGGCCGCCGCCGCAGCCCAGGTTGCCGAGTGGGGCGGCAGCGACCTGGACACCGAGCACCTGCTCTGGGCCGCTGCCAGGTTGGAGCCCACCCGCCAGCTGCTCGAGCGCGCCGGAGCTGACCCTGACGCGCTGGCGCGCCAGATCGAGGCCGAGGCCGCAGGACGCGAGCGCCGGGCAGAGCCGCCACAGCTGACGCCCGGGGCTAAGCGAGCGCTCCTGGATGCGCACCAGATCTCCCGCGCCGTCGGCTCGACCTACATCGGGCCCGAGCACATTCTGTTCGCCCTGGCAGTGAACCCTGAGTCGGCTGCTGGGCGGATGCTGTCCGCTGCGCACGTGACCCCGGAGGCGCTGCAGCGGGCACTGGCTGGTCAGGGCGTCCAGCCCGGACGAGGCGGCCGGTCGGGAACGCCCACTCTGGACGAGTTCGGCCGTGATCTGACGATCCTGGCCGAGGAGGGGCGGATTGATCCGGTAATCGGCCGCGACGATGAGATCGAGCAGACGGTCGAGGTACTGTCGCGGAGAATCAAGAACAACCCCGTGCTCATCGGCGAGGCCGGCGTGGGCAAGACGGCAATCGTCGAGGGCATCGCCCAGCGCATCGTGGACGAGGACGTGCCAGAGACCCTGGCCGGTAAGCGCGTGGTCCAGCTCGATCTTTCCGGGGTGGTGGCGGGCACTCGTTACCGCGGTGACTTCGAGGAGCGGCTGAGGCGGATCATCACCGAGATCAGCGAGCACGGGAATGAGCTGATCATCTTCATTGACGAGCTGCACACCCTGGTCGGGGCGGGCGCCGGCGGCGAGGGCGGGATGGATGCCGGCAACATGCTCAAGCCGGCCCTGGCGCGCGGCGAGCTACACATCATCGGCGCCACGACGCTCGATGAGTACCGCAAGAACATCGAGAAGGACGCCGCGCTTGCCCGCCGGTTCCAGCCGATCCTGGTGCGCGAGCCCACGGTGGACGACACGATCGAGATCCTGCGCGGGCTGCGCGACCGGTACGAGGCGCACCATCAGGTCCGCTACGCCGACGGGGCACTGGTGGCGGCGGTCGAGTTGTCCGAACGCTACATCCCCGACCGATTCCTGCCAGACAAGGCGATCGACCTCATCGACCAGGCCGGAGCCAGGGTGCGGCTGCGGACAAGGACTCCTGGCGCGGAGGTGCGGGCTCTGCAGCAGCGGGCTGAAGAGCTGCAGCGGGACAAGGACCAGGCGATCGCCAGCGAGCAGTACGAGCGGGCATCCCAGCTGCGCGACGAGATCGGCGAAACCCGGCGGCGGGCCGAGCAACTGGCCACTGACCGGTCCGCGACCCCTGAGGTAACCGTCAACGACATCGCCGAGGTGGTGTCACGGAGCACTGGCGTGCCGGTTCAGCAGCTCACTCAGGAGGAGAAGGACCGGCTGCTCACCCTCGAACAGCACCTGCACGAGCGCGTCGTCGGGCAGGACGAGGCCGTGACGGCCGTCGCGGAAGCGGTGCGCCGGTCTCGCGCCGGACTCGGTGACCCGCAGCGCCCGGTGGGCAGCTTCCTGTTCCTGGGCCCGACCGGGGTTGGCAAGACAGAGCTGGCACGTGCGCTGACCGAGGCGCTGTTTGGCTCGGAGAGCCGCATGGTCCGGCTGGACATGAGCGAGTACCAGGAGCGGCACACGGTCAGCCGCCTGGTCGGCTCGCCTCCCGGCTATGTCGGATACGAGGAGGCCGGCCAGCTCACCGAGGCGGTGCGGCGACGGCCCTACTCGATCGTGCTGCTGGACGAGATCGAGAAGGCTCACCCGGATGTCTTCAACGTCCTGTTGCAGATCCTCGACGACGGCCGGCTCACCGACGCTCAGGGCAGGACCGTGGACTTCAAGAACACGGTCCTGATCATGACCAGCAACCTGGGCTCTGACCTGATTACCCGCGGCGGCGGAGCGCTGGGCTTCGCGGGGATCGATGCTGATGCCGCTGACGGCCAGCAGGCCGGCCTGCGGGATCAGCTGATGCGGCGGCTGCGGGAATCGTTCCGCCCCGAGTTCCTGAACCGGATTGACGAGATCATCATCTTCCGCCAGCTGGACCAGACCGAGCTGCGGCAGATTACCGAGCTGCTGCTTGAGGAGACCCGGCTGCGGCTGCATAACCAGCAGGTGGCCGTGAATTTCACCCCGGCCGCAGTGGACTGGATCGCCGAGCGCGGCTTCCAGCCCGAGTTCGGCGCCCGTCCGATGCGGCGGGTCATCCAGCGGGAGGTCGACAACGAGCTGTCACGATTGCTGCTCGACGGGCAGATCGCACCTGGCCAGGATGTCACCGTCGAAGTGGCGGACGACCGCCTGACTTTCTCCGTACTGGTGCAGGCCGGCGCCGGCTAGCGGGGGCCCGCAGGCTTCCGGCCCCCGATCGTGGCGATCCACGCCGACGCCACTGCCAGTTCGTCGTTCCTGCGACCGCGCTTGGTTCTGGCCAGCTGCGCCTTCTGCGCGACCAGCTGCGGGCTCCGGACCTGCGGACCAGGCCCGACAGCCACGGGGGCGGCCGGCGACGGCCCGGCCGGGCTGGCCGTCCGCGTCGTCAGGGTCAGAGCCAGCGCCGGGCACATGTTGACCGCCTGGCTGGCGTCCCGCGCGAGCCAGAACGGCACCGGCACGTCGAGGAACACCGGATAGCCGTGCTCGTCGAGCTGGATCAGCTCGGGCGCGAGGCGGGCGCACAGGCCGTGTCCGCGGCATCGCGTCCAGTCGACCGCCAGGCGGGTCTCGGGCTCGCCGCGCTGCTCGCCCGAGTCCCCTGGCAGCGGCAGGACGCCCTGAACCGAGCGCCCGCACCTGCCGCGGAACATGTGCTCGCTCAGGTCGGCGGAGAAGGCGTCGAGTGCGGACATCACGAAGTTGGCGGTGCCATCGGGGTGCGCGCACGCGCCACGGCCCCTGACTCCCGCCGCGGCCCGCCTTACCGCCTCGAGCTCGTCCATGCTGCCGGCGCCAGCGGTAATGGCCGCCAGCGACCTGGCAACCGCAGGCAGGCCGAGCTTGCAGGGACCGCACTGACCAGAAGACTGCATGGCAAGGTAGCTGGCCACTCGCGACACCTCGGCGAGCGGGCAGCTGTCCGCTCCCATCACCAGGACGGTGCCGGCGCCGAAGCTGCCGCCCGCGGCAGCCAGGCCGGCTCGGCTGACAGGAACCTGATACGCGGCTTCCGGTGTCAGCCACATGCCGTGGTAGCCACCGACGAGGACGCCGACCGGCAGGTAAGCGCCGCAGATGTCGAGGATGTGGCCGAGCGGCACACCGGTGGGCGTCTCCACGACCATTGGCTGTGCTACCGACCCGGCGACCGTGAGCAGCACGGTGCCTGGCTCGTGCTCGGTACCGGCAGAGGCGAACCCGGCCGGTCCGAGCATGGCCAGCACGGCCAGCTGGGCGAAGGTCTCGGCGTTTGACAGCAGGGTGGGCATGCCCCGCACGCCGGAGTCGCTTGGCCTGATCTTCTGGCCCGGCGGCAGGGCGGGCTTACCGTTCAGGGCGTTGACCAGAGCACCGCTCTCGCCAGACACGAATCGGTCGGGAACCGAGACAACGCGTGCCAACCGCCTGAGGGCGGCGTCACCTGCCACCGCGTGGTTGACCGACTGCAGATGCGGCCCGTCTCCTGCTACCGCGACCACGATCTCGCGGGCATTGAGCGCTCTCGCCGCGAGCACGGCCCCGTCCAGCACGAGGTGAGGCGACCGGGTCAGCAGCATCTTGTCCTTGGCGCTGCCGGGCTCACCCTCGGCGCCGTTCACGACGATGACAGCGTGCCTCTTACCTAGCCGCGTCGTGGTCAGGACGGCGCGCAGCTTGCGGGCGACGGGGAAGGCTGCCCCGCCTCGGCCGCGCAGGTCCACCTGCTCTGCGATCTGGATCAGCTCCGTCGCGGTGAGCACCGGCAGGTCGCCGAACTCGGCGCGGTGCGCGGCCAGGTCAAGCCGGGCGTGCCGGTCGAGCCCGGCGGTGACCCTGGCCTGGCCGATCCGGATGACCGGCGGTACGGGCGGCATTACCAGCCCTGACTGTCTGCGGGCCAGGCGCTGGTGTCGACCGCGGTCCA
Source organism: uncultured Actinomycetota bacterium (assembly GCA_963719765.1). Lineage (GTDB taxonomy): Bacteria > Actinomycetota > Actinomycetes > Streptosporangiales > Streptosporangiaceae > JAJYUU01. The sequence continues at coordinate 987,997 of CAVRCW010000003.1, read as the reverse complement.
GTCCTGGCCGTGCTCGGGCTCGGCCCAGGCCGGCTGGCCTGGCCGGTAGCGGGCCATGCCGGTGCCAGCGGGAAGGGCGCGCATGTGCGCAGCGGGAAGGCGCGGGTCAGGCTGCGGCGTCAGCTGGCCACCGGGCTGCGGCCGGTACGGCGGCCCGAGCCCCTGCGCTCCCGACATCGCGTGCGGCCGGACCAGACGTCCGGGATCCGCTGTGTTGCGGCCGCGAACCGCCGCGACATACCTGAATATAAGGGCGAGCAGGACCGCGGCCAGGCAGCCGCCGTAGCTCCAGTCGACGTAGGGCTCGGCGGGACGACCCGCCAGCAGTCCGTGCAAGATCGCCATGGGCCATGCGGCGTAGGCGGTTACGTGCAGCCCGCGCCATACCCATCGCCGCGCGCCGCTGGAAAATCTCCTGCGAAGCGCGCCAGTGACGATGATGACGACGAACAGGTCGGAGGCTAGGGTGCCGAGGCCCATGTAGAAGGTGCTGCGCGCCGCCATGAACGGCACGAACCCGTCGATGATCCTTGCCCGGTGCGCAAGGACCTCGAGCATGATGTGGTTGGCCAGCGCCGATACACCGATCAGGGAGGTGGTCCGGTGCAGCCCCTGGGCGAGGATCCGTCGCTCCGGCGACATGACGGTCCGATCGGTGGCCAGTAGCCCCGCGGCTACCGCCGCGGTGAGCGCCACCAGCGCGAACACGCCCGAGTAGTACAGCAGGAACCTGGCGACGTCCGCCGCTGTCCTGGTCAGCTGGCTGGAGCCGCCGGCACTAGCTAATGCAACAGCGAATGCGGGCAGCACCAGGCTGAGAACAGGCACGGACAGGATCAGGGCGATGCGCTTGCGGCTACCCGGCTGGCGATGGCCCAGCCTCTGCACGCGTTTAGCACGATAACGGCGGATGTGCATCTGAGCTCTACCAATCCTCCGTTCTTGCGAACGAACTCGCGACTGTGGCATCAGCTAATGCTCATGTCGTACACGTTGGCAGCGTTGCCGCGCACATTAATCCCGCTCTGAGGAGACTTTAATGTAATGAGCCGGATGCGGACCGGGCAATCGTCAAACCGCCAGGGCCCCGCCGCTGATCCGCCAGTGCCTGCTGAACCCGACCCGCCCGGCGAAATACCGGTCGTGGGTCACCATGACCAGCGTGCCGGGATATGCGCGCAGTGCCTCCTCGACTACCTCGAGGGAGTCAAAGTCCAGGTAGTGCGTGGGCTCGTCGAGCATCAGCACCGGTGACCCGCTGTTGACCAGGGCCGCCATCAGCAGCCGGCGCATCTCGCCGTCGGACAGCGTACGCAGCTGGGCGTGCCACTGCTCTGGGCCGAACTGGTAGGCGGCCAGCAGCTGCTCTGCCTCGTCCGTATACACGGCCACCCGCGACCGCAGGAAGTCCAGTACCGGCATCGTGGCCGGCAGGTCGTCGTGGCGCTGCGGCAGCACGGCCGCAGGGTGCACGCCGCGGACCTGGCCGGCATCTGGTGTCAGCTGTCCAGTCAGCGCGCGGAGCAGGGTGGTCTTACCCGCCCCATTCGGACCGGAGATGAGTACCCGGTCGCCGGGAACCAGCTCCAGGGTGACATCGTGCAGGATCTGGCGGCCGGACAGGCGCACCGACAGCCCGCATGCTGACAGGACGGGAGCGGACCCGACTGCTGGTTCCGGCGGCAGCGCCAGTACCAGCGGCGGCCGGGTCTGCGGCTCGGCCAGCCAGCGTATGGACTGGATCTGGCGCTCCAGGCGCCGCTCGCGCGCCTTGGCCTTCCTGGCCACCTTCTTGGCGTACCGGCGCAGCTTGTCGTTGCGCGTCGACAGCTCGGTCTGCAGTGCCTGGTCCTTGACGGCCTCGATATCCGCCTCAAGCCTGCCCCGGTACTTCTGCTGCGCTTCGAAGTCCAGCAGGCGTCGCTGCCAGCGGCGCGCCTTCTCCGCCCGGTACTCGGTGTAGCCGCCCTGGTAGAAGCTCGGCGCCGGGTCGATCCCGTCGAGCTCGATGATATGGCTGACGGCGCGATCGAGGAACGCACGGTCGTGCGAGGCCAGGATCACCCCGCCACCGAATCGGGCAATGTACTCGCCGAGCCACTCGGCCCCCTCGGCATCGAGATGGTTCGTGGGCTCGTCAAGCAGCAGTACGTCAGGCTCGATGAGCAGCAGCCTGGCCAGCGTGAGGCGGGCAAGCTCACCGCCGCTGACATCAGACAACGGTGCGTCGTCGGCCAGGTGCGTCAGTCCGAGCCGGTCCCGCACCGTCGCGAGGCGGCTGTCCGCAGTCCAGCCGCGCTGCATCGTCCACTCATCCTGGATGCGGCCGTACTCGGCGAGCACACCAGAGTCGCCAGTGGCGAGCACGGATTCCAGCTCTCGCATCCGGTCGGCCAGGCCAGTCACTGCAGCGAGGCTTCCGGCCAGGAAGCCGCCCACAGTAGCGCATGCCGGGGCGGCCCCGGACCAGCCGATGCTGGTCAGCGTGACAACCTCGCCGCCAGCAGGCCGCAGCTGCCCGGCGAGCACGCGCAGGAGGGTGGTCTTGCCGGCCCCGTTCGGGCCGACAACGCCGATCCGGTCACCAGGATTGAGCACCAGGTCGATGTCGGAGAACAGTAGCTCCCCGCCGTAGTGATGACTGAGTGACCGCGCCTTGAGATAAGGATGCGCCATGGAGCCAAGCGTCCTTCGCCGGTGTGGACGCGAGCGCGCTCTGGCGCCGCGTCAGGATCTGGGGTTGGCCAGCCGGGCATAAAGCTGGCGCAGTGCCAGCGGGCCCGTGGCGTTCCCGGTGGAACGCCGGTCAGATCCACATCTGGGCGGGACACTCCTCATTGGCTCTGGCGGCAGTGCGCGGCCGCTCGCTGCCTAGGCTGGCATGCCGCGCGCCCAGTCGGCAAGCGAATAGTTCGCTCCAGGCGCGGCGTTCAGCCCGCAGGCGAACGACCAGCGGCCCGCCCGCCTTTCGGCGGGCGGGCCGCTCGCGTCGAGTGCCGCTACTCGTTACCGAAGGACTGGATCTCGGCGAGTTCTACCTCGGACAGCTGGCGTGGCGTGTCGCCCTTGGCGACCTTCGCCTGCTGCACATGATGCCGGATGCCGTCGACTACCTCGGGGTTGGCCAGCGTCGTCACGTCGCCGACGTCGGCGAAGTTCGACACCGATGCGATGACCCGGCGCATGATCTTGCCAGACCTGGTCTTGGGCATGTCCGGCACGATCCACACGTTCTTCGGCCGGGCGATCTTGCCGATCTCGGTCTCGATCGCGGTGACGACCTTGGCTTCCATTCCGTCCGGCTCGACGCCGGGCTTGAGCGAGACGTACATCTCCACCATCCGGCCGCGGATGTCATCGATCACAGGGACCGCGGCCGCCTCGGCGACCTCAGGCACAGTCAGCGCGGCCGACTCCAGTTCCTTGGTCCCGAGCCGGTGACCGGCCACGTTGATGACGTCGTCGATCCGACCGAGGATCCGGATGTAGCCGTCAGCCGCCTGCACCGCGCCGTCGCCGCAGAAGTATGGCCAGTCATGCCAGTCCTTGCTATGCGGGTCGGTGTTGTACTTGCGGTAGTAGACGTCCAGGAACCGCTCGGGCTGACCCCAGACCGTCTGCATGATGCCCGGCCACGGGTTGCGGATGCAGATGTTGCCCGCCCGGCCGGCCGGGACCTCGTTCCGGTCCTCGTCGTAGATGATGGGGAAGATGCCAAGTGCGCCGGGGCCGCAGCTTCCTGGCTTCATCGGCTGCAGGCCAGGCAACGTGCTCCCGAGGAAGCCGCCGGTCTCGGTCTGCCACCAGGTGTCGACGATGGCGGCCTCGCTCTTGCCGACGAAGTTGTAGTACCAGCGCCAGACCTCGGGCTCGATGGGCTCCCCGACAGTCGTCATGTGCTTGAAGTGGTAGTTGTACTTGAAGGGCTCTTCAGGGCCGACCTTGCGCAGCATCCGGATCGACGTCGGCGAGGTGTGGAAGATGTTCACGCCGAGCTTCTCGGCGATCCGCCATGGCCGGCCGCCGTCGGGATAGTTAGGCACGCCCTCGTAGATCACCGTGGTGGTGCCGAGCGATAGCGGCCCGTAGACAATGTAGGAGTGCCCGGTGATCCAGCCGATGTCGGCCAGGCACCAGTACACGTCGTCCGGGTGTATGTCCTGGTAGTACTTCGACGTGCCGGCCACGTAGGCCATATAGCCACCGGTCGAGTGCTGCGCGCCCTTGGGCCTGCCAGTGGTGCCGCTCGTATACATGAGGAAAAGCGGAGCCTCGGCCGGCAGCGACACCGGCGCAACCTCCTGCCCCTCGTACTTTCCGATGACGTCGTCGACGAAGAAGTCACGGCCCTCGACCATCGGCGTCTGGGACGCGTACTTCCCGGCGTGCCGCCGCCAGACCAGCACCTTTTCCACTCCCTGGCCCTGGCGAAGTGCCTCGGCGACAGCTTCGTCGGCCTTCACTTTGTGATCGGAAAGCGAGCCTGCCCGGTAATAGCCGTCCATCGTGATCAGCACGTTGCTGCCTGAGTCGGCGATCCGGGTACCGCAAGCGTTGCCGCTGAATCCGCCGAATACCTGGGAGTGAATGACTCCCAGGCGTGCGCAGGCCAGCATCGTGACGACCGCTTCCGGCACCATCGGCATGTGCAGGGTGACCCGGTCACCCGCCTTCAGCCCAGCGAAGTCCTGCAGCAGAGCGGCGAACTCGCTGACGCGGCGCAGCAGCTCACCGTAGCTGATGCGGATCGTCTCGTCTTCCTCCAGCTCGGGCACCCAGATGACCGCGGTCTTGTCAGGATTGGCGGCCGCGTGCCTGTCCACGCAGTTGTAGGAGGCATTGAGCTTGCCGCCGCCAAACCACTTCCAGAACGGCGCCTCGCTGGTGTCCAGGACCGTGTCCCAGGGCTTATCCCAGGTCAGAAGGTCGGCATACTCGGTAAAGCAATCAGGAAACTTGTCCTCGGTGAAACGCTCGAGAATCGCGGGATCACTCGCGTTAGCTTGCTGCACGAAAGCCGGCGGCGGCGGGTAGTACTCTTCCTCACGCCAGTGCACGGCGATCTGGGACTCAGAGACTTGATTCTCCGAATTCTCTGTCATTCCTGTCCTCCAAGCCGGAGCTGAATCGGCGCGCGGCTAGACGCCGGGCAAGATGCCATCGTTGGCTGTGCCGCACTACTGGCCATCCCCGCCGGAACTAGTAGAAAGGGGTCGACCCCATGTGTCGGCCATCTGCTGCCGACAACGCTGTCATGGGCGCCCCCACAAGTTACGGGAACCCCAATCGTAACGCTGCGGGACAACAGGGAACAGGCCCGTCAGCCGCACCGCTGCAAAGGTTGCGCAGCGGTATCAGTCCTGGCAGGACAGGTTGACATTGCGGCGATCGACGGTAAGTTTCTGCCCAGTCCAGCACCGGGCCAGCAGGTCGGGGAGGTTGGCCGGGCCGTGGCCGCGCCGCGAGGCGGTCATCGAGCCGGCACCGCGCAGTCTGCGGTTTGAGCCCTGACAGGGCGGGGGGTTGGATCCGGGAGGGGCCTGGGTACCCAGTAGACAACGGAGGGCGATCCCGCTGCCGACGGGACGCGCTCCGGTTCGAAGGGATTCCCAGGCCCTCTTCCCAGTGGCGGGGTCGCGAGTGCAGCGGGGTCGCGAGTGCGGCGGGCCGCCGCCGCGGGTAGGGCCAAGGACCGGCAGTGATCTGGCGCATCCCGGTAAACTCCTTGACGGCAGGCAGTGGCGTCTTGGCGGGGACAGTCGGCACGTGGCTGCGGGTGCCGGGGACGAAGTGCGAGACGACGTATTCGGCCGGCGTACCTGGCGGTCCGGCGTCATGAGCCCAGGACGAGACTGTGACAACGAGCAGCCAACCGCGTGGTCCGGCCGGACGAGTAGCCGTCATCATCCCCACCTACAACGAGCGCGAGAACCTCGAGCCGATCGTCGCTCGCCTGCGCTCCGCAGTTCCGGCGGCGGACGTCCTCGTGGTCGACGACAACAGCCCTGACGGCACGGGCAAGATCGCCGAGAAGCTGGCGCTGGACGACGACCAGATATACGTCCTGCACCGACCGGGCAAGCAGGGGCTCGGTGCCGCGTACCTGGCCGGCTTCGGCTGGGCGCTAGATCGAGGGTACGACGCGATCGTGGAGATGGACGCGGATGGCTCGCATGATCCGGCGGCGCTGCCTTCGGTGCTCGCCGCGCTGGAGGAAGCGGATCTGGTGGTCGGATCGCGCTGGGCCCGCGGTGGCCTGGTCAGGAACTGGCCGAAGTCCCGAGAGTTCCTGTCTCGCGGCGGCAACGCGTACGCGCGCATCATGCTGGGCCTGTCCGTGCACGACGCGACCGGCGGCTTCCGCGCCTACCGTGCCGCCACGCTGCACGACATCGAGCTGCACAGCGTCACGTCGCAGGGGTACTGCTTCCAGATCGACCTGACCCTCCGTGCGGTGCGCGCAGGCAAGAGGGTCGTGGAGGTCCCGATCGTATTCACCGAGCGCAGCCGCGGCAGCAGCAAGATGAGCCGCGCGATCGTGGCCGAGGCGCTCTGGCGGGTGACTCAGTGGGGCATAGCCAGCAGGCTGGGCCGTCGCGACATCATCACGTGACGAACCCAGCTGCTGCCTGGCGCAGGAGCTACGCGCTCTTGCGCTGCCTGCTCTGGCGCGGCGCGGGCTCTTCCGCGGGCGGCCGCTGGCCGCGGATCACCGCGAGCCGCTCGGCCAGGACTTCCTCAAGGTCGGCCATGGTTCGCCGCTCCATGAGCATGTCCCAGTGGCTGCGCGGCGGCTTAACCTTCTTGGGGGTCGGGGTGTCACCGGCGGCGGTGATGGCTAGATCACCACAAATACGGCATTCCCAGTTAGCGGGTAGTTCCGCCTCGGCCGAGAACGGCACAGTGAACCGGTGGCCCCGCGGGCAGTCAAATGCCACTTCCTGGCGGGGCGCCAGGTCCGTGTTACGGTCGTTCTCGTAGCTCGTGGCTCCGAGTCGGGTGCCGCGTAGTGCGCGCTCGGCCATATGTATGCTGCCTCCCAGGCTCTCAGCCGTACTACTTAGCCAACGGTAAGTACCCGGTCAAGATTCCCTGCGAGCAGCGGTTCCAACCGCGCAGGGGGCGAAAAGGCCGGTTCAGTCGAGGTTTCCGGGCTTCAGTCCGCTGTATGCGGGTGCCACTGGCCGCGGGAGATCAGCACATCCCGCAGGGCCACGGTCTGATCGGTCATAATTCCGTCTACGCCAAGATCGAGCAGGCTGACCATGACCTCAGGATCGTTGACGGTCCAGACATGCACCTGCAGGCCGGCCGCGTGCGCATGCCGGATGAACTGACTGGTCGCCAGGCGCACAGGGATCTGCGCGCACTTTACGGACAGGCGTGCGAATCGTGCGGCTAGCATCCCGGCTGGCGTGCCGGCCCTGATCGCCGCGATCGAGGCCGGGGCGGTCGCCATGCAGACCGGGCGGGGCAGCAGCCGCCGGGTAGCGTTCAGCCTCCGGCCGGAAAACGAAGTGATGCAGACGCGGTCCCAGGCCTTGGTCGCGCGAAGCACCTCGACCAGCGGGCCGATGACCGGCTCGTCCTTCACGTCGATGTTGAACCGGTGGTCAGGCCAGGCTGTCAGCAGGTCGGCCAGCAGCGGGATCGGCTCAGTGCCGGCGATCCTGGCCGAGACGACCTGGTCGGTGGTCAGGTCGGCGATTGCGCCCGTGCCGTCGGTCATCCGCTCCAGGGTCTTGTCGTGGAACGCCAGCACGGTGCCGTCCGCGGTGGCGTGCGCGTCGGTCTCCAGGTAGGCATAGCCAAGCCCGACTGCATGCTCGAAGGCCCTGACTGAGTTCTCAGGGAAGTGGCTGGCCCCGCCGCGATGCGCGAATGCCAGCGGCGTCGGGTGATCAAGGAATCCTGAAGCCACGGGGCCTAGGATTCCAGACGCTCATCCGGCTCGCTATGCGGGTCCGACCGCTGGCCCGCCCAGTCGTGCCTGCGCGCCTCGGCCAGCGCGATCGCTGCCGCTGCCGCCACGTTCAGCGACCCGACCCGGCCGACCTGCGGGATGTAGGCGACCAGGTCGGCCGCGCTGAGCAGGCCGGCCGAGCAGCCGTGATCCTCATTGCCGAGTGCCAGGCAGACGTCGCCGGACAAGTCCGCTTCGTGCAGCGGCAGCGCGTCGTCAGCCAGCTCTATCGCGATCACCCGGTAGCCCGCCGCCTTGGCGGCCTGGGCGCCCAGCACAGCTGTCTGCGGGTACTCGAACGACAGCAGGCGGTCGGTGCCGAGCGACGTCTTGCGGGCCGACGGGTGTCCTGGCTGGGCCGTGTCCGCGCACAGCCACACGTGCTCTACGCCGAACGCGGCCGCGGTCCTGACGATCGAGCCGACGTTGAATGGCTGCCCCACACTGTCCAGCAGGAGGCTTATTCCGGCCTGAGTGCGCCGCCGCCAGTCCCGGTTCAGCCTTTTCACCTCAGTCATGCCGAGCTGGCGTGTCATCGGGTCACCCGCAGCACGCGGTACCCGGCCCTGGCTGCAATCCGGCTGGCGTCCCAGCCGGCCTCTGTCAGCCAGTGCTGCAGCGAGTCCGAGCCGAGGTTGCGCTGTACCACCAGGTAGGCTGCCGCGCCGTCGGCGAGGCGGGCGAGCCAGTCGGCCAGCATCGCGTGCAGCGCCTGCTTGCCGATACGGATCGGCGGGTTCGACCAGATCAGCTGGAAGGTCCGCGGCAGCACAGCGTCGTCCGGCTCGAGGCAGCGAACGTTGACCAGGCCCGCGAGCTGCGCGTTCCGCTCGCAAAGCTCGATTGCCCGGCGATTCACGTCCACCGCCCAGATACGCGCGCGTGGCGCCCTTGCCGCCAGGACCAGGGCCAGCGGTCCATAGCCCGAGCCCAGGTCCAGCAGATCGCCCTCGGGCGGCGGGGGAGGAGCGCTCTCGATAAGCAGCCTGGTACCCGGGTCGAGGCGGCCGGGCGAGAAGATGCCGGAGTCAGTGGCGAGCTCCAGGTGCAGGTCGGGCAGCACGACGTGGACGGCACCTGGCCGGTGCGGCGAAGCCGGTTGCTCAGCGAAGTACTGGCTGCCCACTGCTCACGATGCCGGCGTCGGCGAGCGCCGGGTTGATGTAGGTGCGAGTGACCCAGCGCTCAACGACGAATGTCAGCACCGGGATGGTGCCTGCCGCCAGCACGATGATCGTGCCGGGGCTGGCCACCTTCATCCGCACGGCCCTGGTCATGGCGAAGGCAACCACGATGTAGATGATGTACAGAATCCCGTGCAGGGTACCGACGATTTCGACCGGCTCCTTGTGGCCCAGGATCTGCAGCGGGATGCAGACGAAGCACAAGATCACCAGCATCGTGCCGGTCACGTACGCCATGGTCCGGTAGGCCCGCACGGCCAGCTTCAGCGCCTCGGGTGAGTTCACCGGGTAAGACCTCCTCGTCTCCTGCTAGCCGGCCGCGGGGCCAGGCTGTGTGCTTGGCGGCGGCCCGCCGCCGGTGAACTGGCCGGCCCGGCGGCCCTTGCTGAGGCCGCTCAGGTAGGCGTTGTAGGCGGCGAGCTCCGGGTCGTCTTCCTCGTCGAAGTCATCGGCGAGGGCTGGCGTGTGGGCCGTAGCGGGCAGCAGCAGCGCATCGGCTGTGACGGTCGGCGCCACCGGTTCCTTCGCCCCCTGCGCTGCACCTTGCGCCTTCCACTCATCCACGATCGTCTTGGCCCAGAACACCAGGCCGAAGATCGTGAAGATGGGCCACTCAAAGGTATAAGCCCAGCTCAGAGCGTTTCCACCCTCGGCTCGGTGGAACTGCCAGTCACCAAGCCAGAGCATTCCCCAGGACGCCAGGACCGCGAAGACGTGCCAGCTTAGCCACCTTGGGGTGAAAAGGAACCACCACCGAGGGCGCGGATTCTGGCTGGGCATGGTCAGAGCCTAGCGCTGCTACACAGCGTCGTGACCTGGCGGCTACCTGGTTAGCGGGTGATTCGCCACACCTTGGCGGTGCCGGACTCGCCGGGCGCGGGCACGAAGCGGGACTGGCACGTCCGGACGTGTTCGAAGCCCAGCTTGGCGGGCACCCGCTCGCTCGCCAGGTTCAGCACGTCGTGGTGAATCTCGACCCGGTCGATGCCAGGCAGCGCGAAGGCAGCTTCGGTCAGCGCGGCCGATGCCGTGGTCGCGACGCCCTGACCGGTGTAGGCGGGATGGACCCAGTACCCGATCTCCATGGCCCCTGGACCGATCCGGGCCATCAGCCCTGCGCTGCCTGCCGGGGCCCCGTTGGCAAGCACCAGGTACTGGAACGCCGTGCCTTCCGCCCACTCAGCCTCGCAGCGCTTGAGGTAGTACCGCGCGTCGTCCAGGGCGTAGTCGTTCGTGGCCCACGGCATCCAGGGCCGCAGGTGCTCGAGCGACTCGCTAACGAGCCGGAAGCTGAGCTCGGCGTCGTCTGCCCGCCAGCGGCGCAGCGTGACGGCGGCGTGACTGAGGTGCTCGGGTGGCCTATCCATTGTTCGATCTTCGCCGGGACCGGGCAGTGGCCGCAAATGGGATCTCGGCGCGCCGGACGGCGTCGGCCGGCAGGGTGTTGCCGGTCCCCTCCAGCGAGTCACTGCGCAACCGCGGCGGCCGTCCGGTAATAATCGGACCCATGTCTCTCGCTGATTGGCTTTCCGGCCGCACTTCACATGGCCGTCGGCTGCCCGCGCGGCTTGAGGAGCTACGTGGGCCCGCCAAGGGCGTCATCATGCTGCCACGGCATCTGTCCTGGCCCGGCCTTCGGGAGTGCGATGTCACTGACGAAAGCACCCGCCGGAACATGTACGGCATAGTGCTCACGCAGGGCCAGCGCAACGATGTCGCCAGGTTCCTCAATCCGCAGTTGCTCCGGCAGGACTGGCCGCAGCTCAGGGAAGTCATCGACCCGAAGCTGCGTGACTACTGCGAGCGCAGGTTCGCGCTAGGCGGGCCAGCAGCCGCCCCAGCGGAGGCCTAGGCGGCTGGTGGGCGGGGCTCAGCTGAGCCGTGCGCCCTCGCGGTAGCCGAGCTGGAGTTGGCTTCTGGCGAACGACAGAATCTCTCCAGGACCATAGGACCCGTGCGAGTGACGTAGCGCATACAAGACGACGGCCGCGATTATCAGTAAGAGCAGAAGGCTGAAAAGGCAGCCCACGCAACTGCGTCGGCGGCGCGGCGCCCGCCTGGCCCGCCTCGGTGCAGGCGGATTCCAGCCTTGTCCGCCGGGAGTTCCGGGCGGGGCCCCTGGCGGGGGCGCGGGCCAACCCGGATACGGCGGTTGCTGGGGTGGTAGTTGCGGCGGCGGATCCGGCGGTCGCGGCGGTGGTGGCGGGAAGGTCATGACTTACCTCGCTCGAGCAGCTATGCTGCCTGACCCAACGGTAGCCCCGCATTGTCACCCGCGATAGCCTGGCTGGCCCAAGGCGGGCGTCGGCTGGCGATTGACCGGGCGCGCACACCAGAACGCCCTGCGGCTTGCCGGTGCGGCGCTCGCGATCGATAGCATCCAGTCGAGCGTCGAGGAAATCCAGGCCCGCGTCGAGGGAGATCCCGTGACCGAAGCCCAGCCGTCCGGCAATCTGGCGGGTACTCAGCAGGCCGCAGGAGGCCTAGCCGAGACTGACCAGCGCGGCAACAAGTGGTGGACGCTCGTCGCAGTGTGCCTGGGCACGTTCATGCTGCTGCTGGACATCACTATCGTCAATGTCGCCTTGCCCGACATTCAGCGAGCCCTGAACTCGAGTTTCTCCGACCTGCAGTGGATCGTCGACGCCTACGCGCTCACGCTGGCAGCCTTCCTGCTTACAGCGGGCAGCCTCGCCGACATGTACGGCCGACGGCTGCTGTACCTGATCGGGCTGGTGGTTTTCACCTGCGCATCGGTTTTGTGCGGCTTCGCCGTCAACACGATCATGCTGCAGTTGTCGCGCGCGCTGCAGGGCGTCGGCGGCGCCATCATGTTCGCGGTGTCGCTCGCGTTGCTGGCGGACGCGTTCCGCGGCCGGGACCGCGGCGTGGCGTTCGGAGTGTGGGGCGCGATAACGGGTCTTGCCGTGGCCATCGGTCCGCTGCTTGGCGGCATCCTTACCACCGGCATCTCCTGGCGGTGGATCTTCTTCGTGAACGCCCCGATCGGCCTCGCGGCCGTCATTATCTCGGTACTGAAGGTGTCGGAGTCCCGCGAGCCGCGCGCCAGCGGGCCCGACTGGCCGGGCTTCGCTCTGTTCACGCTGGCGCTGGCGAGCCTGATCTACGCGCTGATCGAGTCGAATCAGAAGTCATTTACCAACAGCCTGGTGCTGAGCTGCTTCGCTGCGGCAGCGGTGCTGGTGATCGCCTTCGTGCTGGTAGAACTGCGAAGGTCGCACCCGATGTTCGACCTGAACCTGTTCCGGCTGCCGACCTTCAGCGGTGGCTCCGTCGCCGCGTTCGGGCTGAGCGCGTCGATCTTCGCGATGATCCTCTACCTGGTGCTGTACCTGCAGGACATCCTGGGCTACTCGGCGCTAGCCACCGGCGTCCGGGTCCTGTTCCTGTCCGGGGGCATCCTGATCGCCGCCACCATTGCGGGCCGCGTCTCCTCCCGCGTGCCGGTCCGGCTGCTTATCGGCCCGGGACTGATCCTCGTCGGGGTGGGGCTGCTGCTGATGCGCGGGCTCGATGCCACCTCGACCTGGACGCACCTGATCCCTGGGATGATCGTTGGCGGCATCGGCGTCGGGATGGTCAATCCGCCGCTGGCATCGACCGCGGTCGGCGTGGTGCCGCCCGCGCGGGCGGGGATGGCATCGGGAATCAACTCCACATTCCGGCAGGTCGGAATCGCCACCGGGATCGCGCTCCTCGGCTCCCTGTTCTCCAACAAGGTGCGGGACGACGTGCTGGCCAAGGTCTCGGCGGTGCCTGCCCTGTCGGCACGGTCCGGCCAGATCGCGACTGCTGTCCAGACCGGCGAGATCGGGCGCGTCATCAGCCGGCTGCCGCCGAGCGCGCAGGCGCTGGTCGGGCTGATCACCAGGTCCGCCTTCACCACCGGGCTGAACGGCATCCTGCTGGTCGCTGCGATCATCGCCTTCGCGTCCGCGGTGATCTCGCTGGCCGCGATCCGCGGCAGGGACTTCGCGCCGCAGCAGGGCCCGCCGCCGCCAGCTGGCTGACATCGACCATAGTGTCGCTGGTAGACAAGACCGCGTGCCGCCCAGCATCAGGTCGGAAACATCAGTCCGAACGGACCGTCGCGCCGGGCCCCAGCCGCACCGTCTCCACCGGAACTAAGCCGACTGGCCTCGTCGTGCATCAACCGGTGCCAGAGCTCATGGGTGGGCGCTGCGGGCGACAGCGTCGGCCGCCGTGGGGAGAGCGGGAAGCCAGGGAGAGCCGGGACGATGACGGTGAAGGTGTCGGCGGGCTGGCCGCCATGCCGGGACTGCGCGGCGAGGCGCCTGGCCAGCTCTGCCAGATCGAGGAACGAGCTTGGCCAGCCGTCTTGACCTTGGAGGTCATGCTCGCCCGCTGACGGTCAGGTCGGTCCACGGCCGCTGACGGTCAGGTCGGTCCACGGCGACAGGACGGCGCAGGCCGGCTGTGGCAGCCCGTCCGCGCGCAGCTAACACCGTCGGCTCCGCCTACGTTGGTTAGAACCCAAGCTGCCAACTCCCGCAAACAGCCGTCGGTCTGGCGGGCTGACGGTCGGTGAGGCACGGAGGCGATGGCACCTGGTCAGCGGGTGCTGGTGATGAGACGTTCGCGGTCGAACGCCGCCGAGGTGATCCGCCAGCCGAGTCCGTCGAGGACCAGGAGTACCGCCGCTGCGCCGAGGGTTAGGCCGAGGGTGGGATGGATCACGTTGAGCGCGATGAGCGTTGTCACTGCGACCGACGGGAGGCTGGCGAGCAGGCTGAGCTGCCCGGCAACGCGTGGGTCGCTCGATCTGGCCGAGATCGCGATGCCGACCCAGATCGACCATGCGGCGAGGAGGGGCGTGAAGAGCAGCTGGGCGAGCAGGTCCGGGGCCCGCAGGAGTGCCGGCGCTATCCCCGGCTGTGCGAAGAGCTCCACGCAGGCGAGGAAGAAGGCGAGGACCGCGTACGAGATCGCGAGCGACGGGACGAACGCCGCCAGCGCTTTGCCCAGCAGGAACTCTTCGCGGCGGATCGGCGTCGCGAGCACGGGCTCGAGGGTGCCTTGCTGACGCTCGCCGACGACGGAGTAGGACGCGAGCGCTGCGGGCACTAGCGCCGGGATGGCGAGCATGTACAGCAGGACATGCTCGTGCGCGAGCCCATTGGATGCCGACGCGGCCTGGGTCAGGACTGTGAGCAGCGGCTGGATGAGGAAGATCAGCGGGAAGATGACCATGGCAACGATGATGTTGCCGTTGTGCCGGTATTCGCGGAGTTCCTTGCCGAAGATGGCCCGGACGCGCCTCTTGCTCACGCTCATCTGCGGCTCGCCTCCTGGTCCTGGTTGATCAGCTCGAGGTAGACGTCCTCGAGTGAGTGGCGTGACTCGCTGATCGACAGCACGTCGGCGCCGGCTGCCACCAGAGCTCGGGTGGCGGCCGGTGCTGCGACCGCCGGGTCGGACACGGCGAGGACGTAGCCGGCGGGCCTGTCGTGGTGCCAGCCGTCGACGGCGGGCAGGCCGGCGAAGACGCGGTCCGGGTCGGTGAGCGGGACGAGGGTCTTGACCGCGAGTGTCCTGGCGAACAGCTGATCGCGCAGCTCGGATGGCCGGCCGATGGTACGCAGGGTGGTGTTCAGGATGGCCACGCGGTCGCAGAGCCGCTCAGCCTCCTCGAGGCGGTGGGTGGTGAGGAAGATCGTGACGCCACGCTGGCGGAGATCGTCGATCAGGTCGTGGACGTCGCGGGCTGCGACCGGGTCAAGGCCGGAGGTTGGCTCGTCCAGGAACAGCACCTGCGGGTCGCTGAGCAGTGCCCTGGCCAGCGCGACCCGCTGGCGCAGTCCCTTGGACAGGGTGCCGCAGGCATCACGGGCCCGGTCGGTCAGGTGGACGGCGCGCAGGGCGCGATCAATGCGAGCGCCGGTGTCAGGCACCTCATAGAGGTCGGCGAAGCAGGCCAGGTTCTCGGTCACGCTTAGGCGCAGGTACAGGCCCGGCGACTCGGGCATGATCGCGATCCGGCGGCGGATCTCGACTCCGTTTTCGGGCGTGAGCGGGATTCCGGCGATCGTTGCTGACCCGGAGGTCGCCGCGATGAGTGTGCCGAGCGTGCGCACTATCGTCGTCTTCCCGGCGCCGTTGGGCCCGAGGAAACCGAAGACCTCGCCGTGGCCGACCTCGAAGGAGACATCTTCGAACGCGATCCGGTCGCCGAAGCGCTTGCCCAGATTGCGGACGGACAGCGCCGGGGCGCCCTTGGTCACGTCGGATGCCGCGGCCCGCTCCGAGGTCACGAAGCGTTCTCCCTGCGGGCGGACGGCAGGCTCGTCCCGGCCGGGCACCGCGACGGGCGTCCCGGCCGGGGACGTTGTGCGGCGCCGCAGCTTCCTGATGTACCACCTGATCAGGTGGTACATCACTGATACCGGAGGGCCGTGCCTGGGTGGATCCGGGTGGCGCGGCGCAGCGGCCCGCGGATCACGATCAGCGTGAGCGCGAGGACGCCAGCGAGGGCGATCAGCGGGATGACCGCCGGGAATTCCTGCGGAAGGCTGAGCGCGGCATCGCGGAGCAACAGCGCCAGCAGCCCTTCGTAGAGCAGCCAGCCGACCAGGACTCCGAACGCCCAGCCGGCGACGGCCAGGATCATCGCCTCGGCGCTGAAGACCCGCCGGATCTGGCGGGCCTTGGCACCGAGGCAGCGCAGGATCCCGACCTCGCGGGTGCGCTCGATGACGCTTGTGCTGAGCCCGCTGACCAGGCCCATGAGCATGATGGCCACGACCACCAGGCCCAGGATCTCAACGATGGTGAGGATGGCGGTATCGGCGGCGGTGATCTGAGCCTGGGTGACGTAGATCTCCGTTGTGCTGACTGGGTACCCGGCGGCGGCCAGCCGGCTCGCGGCGGCGGCGGTCGCCCGGTCGATGGCGGCATGGGCGGAGCTGGCGGTGGCGAGCCAGATCGAGTCCGCGGTGCCGGGCTCGCCGTCCAGCCGTTCCAGTACCGGCAGC
Source organism: uncultured Actinomycetota bacterium (assembly GCA_963719765.1). GTDB lineage: Bacteria > Actinomycetota > Actinomycetes > Streptosporangiales > Streptosporangiaceae > JAJYUU01. The sequence continues at coordinate 971,837 of CAVRCW010000003.1, read as the reverse complement.
GGGAAGTAGATGGTGTCGCCGTTGTTGGTGGGGACGGTGTCGATCCCGATGACGCGGACGCGGGTGGGTCCTGCGGCGACGCTGAGGGTCAGGGTCTGCCCGACGCTGGCCTGGGTGACACGCGCGAGGGCGGGGCCGAGCACCACCGGCGGGATGGCCGTGCGGGCGTCCGCGGCGGTGTCTGCGGTGGTGAACCAGTGGCCTGCGGTCAGCCGGTAGGAGTACAGGGGATGCGCACCCAGGCCCCACGCCACATACGCCTGGCCGTTGTACTGCACGGAACTCGTCTCGACGGGCTGGGCTGCGGTGACTCCGGGTGTGGCGGTGGCGATGGCGAGCGCCTGGCTGCCGAACGGCCGCGCGCCGCTGCTGGCTGCCTCCCCGGCGCCGATGCTGAAGTGCAGCGTGCCGATGGTCTGGCTGATGACGGCGGTAATGGACTGGCCGAGGGCGAGAAAGCCGATCGCGAGTCCGGCTGCCAGCGCAACCTGCGCGATCGTGGCCGCACTGCGGCGTTTTTGCCGCAGCACGTTGCGGACTCCCATCCGCATGCTGCCGGGCAGCCGGGTTCCGGACAGCATGCCGCCGCGCGCGGCCAGGCGGTCGAGCCGGCCGGAGCCGTATGCGCTGGTGCCCGTGCCGGCCTGGGTGCCGGCCAGGGTGTCGGCCACGGGCCGGCGCAGGGCGCGCCGTAGCGCGGGCAGCGACGCGGCGACCGCGAGCGCCGGGCCGGCCACGAGGCTGGAGACGACGACTGGGACCGAGATGGCGAAGCCGAACGACACGTCGATGAGCTTTACGGCGAAGTAGCCGGCCAGCAGGTCCGCGATGGCGACGCCGAGGATGGTGCCGAGCACCGCGGCCGCCGCGCCGAGCATCACCGCGGTGCGCACGGTGATGCCGGCGATCTGCCGTCGCCGGCCGCCGAGCGTCTTGAGGATGGCGATCTCGCGGGCCTGCTCGGCGATGAGGGTGTTCATCGTGGCGGCGATGAGGAACAGGGCGGAGCCGAACGCGAGGATCGTGATGATGTACAGCAACGCCATGAGGTGGCTGAACCCGGACTGCCCAGGCCACTGGCCGGGGGCCCGGACGGCAGGCAGCGCGGTGATCGGGTCCGATCCGGTCTGCGCGGTCAGGTAGGCGCGCACCTCGGCGACCACCTGGGACTGCGCCGCCGCGGTGTCATCGGCGAGCCGGAACCCCAGGTAGTTGTAACCGCGGGCGCCGCGCAGCGCCTGCACCGTGGCCGTGGGTGCGTAGAAGACCGGGCTCGACGAGCCGTTCGCGCCGGGGGTCGCGGCCAGGTTCAGGCCGGTGCCGCTGACGCGCAGCCGTACCAGCCTGCCGCTGGCGGCCCGCACGTCGATCGTGCCGCCATCGGCGACAGCGTAGCCGGTGGCCCGGGCGTTGCCCGCGTCGGCCAGGACCTCACCCGGTCCGGGTATCCGGCCGGTGAACAGCGCCACAGTGTTGACCGGGGCGGACGCCAGCGCGGTGCCGGCCAGTTCGACGTCCTGGGGGCCGGCGGCGGATGTCACCGTGGTGGCGTAGCCCACGGCCGGGCTGACCGCGGCGACGCCCGGCAGCCGGCCCAGGGCGCTGAGCTGTGCCGGGCTCAGGTCCAGGGTGCTGGTAGCTATGCCGACGTCATACAGGTGGCTGCCGGCGATCTGGCGGTTCATGGCCGCGTTCAGCAGCATAGGCACCGCGAGGAACCCCAGGCTCGCGATGGCGATGCTGAGCGTACATACGGCCAGCAGCGTGCGGGCGCGGTGCCGGGTCAGGTCCCCCCGGGCCTTGCGGCTCAGCGTGCTCATGACCGCCGCCCCGTGTCATCCACGATCAGGCCATCGCGGACGGCGACGATCCGGGAGGCCAGTCCGGCCAGCGCCGCGTCGTGGGTGACGTACACGACCGTGGTCCCGTTCTGGTTCAGGCTCTTGAGAAGCTCGAACATGTCCCGCGCCAGGCCCGTGTCCAGGTTGCCGGTGGGCTCGTCGCCGAGCAGGACCGGCGGCTCGCAGGCCATCGCCCGGGCGATCGCGACGCGCTGCTGCTCCCCGCCGGACAGCTCCAGCGGCAGCCGGTCGCCGCGGTCGCCGAGCCCGACCGCGGCAAGGTGGCGGCTCGCCACGGCCGTGCGCTCACGGGACGGGCCGAGCCGGGCCAGATCCAGCGGGAGTGCGGCGTTCTCCATTGCGGTGAGAGTGGGCATCAGCTGGAAGAACTGGAAGACGATGCCGATGGTGCGGCCGCGCCAGACCGCGAGCTGCTCCTCGCTCATCTGGTCCAGGCGGCTGCCGTTCACCGTCACCGTGCCGGCCGTGGGCCGGTCGATGCCGGCGATCAGGTTGATGATCGTGGTCTTGCCGCTGCCCGACGGGCCGGTGATCGCCACCATCTCGCCCGCTGCGATGGCCAGGTCCACGCCGTTCAGCGCCCGGAACGAGATCCGCCCGCTCCGGTAGGTCTTCTCCACCCCGGCCAGCCCTATGACGGTCGCGGTGCCGGTTACCGTACCTGCCCCGTTCTCAGCGGGCAATCGGGACTGGCTGGCGGGCGATTCTCGCCGGTCAGGGAGTGTGCGAGTTCTGCCGCTCATGATCTTCTCCTCGTGGTGTTCGGAATATGTGATCGGGCGCGTGGCGGGGATGGGCGGGGCGGCTGGCGGCGAATGCCCGGCGTTCCAGCCGCGCGTATCCAGGGCGGGTGGCGGCCAGCAGGATCCGCGCCGGCCAGCCGCTGGTGGCCAGCCGCCGGCTCAGCTCGTCCGGCTGCGCGTGCCGTGCCAGCCACGGCGCGGTGAACTGGATGCCGGGCCGCGAGGCTTTCCGCTCGATCTGCTTCTCGCACCACCGGTAGGTCTCGGCGGGCAGGTAGCGTCGCATGGCCGGGAGAATCTGGTCTTCTTCGTCGGCGATGTGCTCATCGAGCATGTCGCGCAAGTCGGTGACCGATGCGGGCAGCTCCGCGAGCGTGCGCGGCTCCGCGCGGAAGGAAGCCAGGGCTTGGCTGGCCCGGCCGACCGCGGCCTCGATCGCCCGGTGGTCATCGGTCAGCGGGGCCAGGTCTACTGCCTGCCCAGCGGTGGCGGCGATCAACGGCCACAGAACCTCGTCCTCGCTTTCGTGGTGGGCGCGGATCTCGGCGAGCAGCGCCGCGGCGTAACGACCGATGGCGCGCGCCTGCGAGGGCGGTGCGCCGCGCTCGGCGATCTGGGCCAGGCAGGCGGCGAGCCGCCGCAGGTCCTGGCGTATCGCCCGGTGGACCACCACCATCGAAGTGAGGTCCGGCTCAGGATCCGCCGCGGTCTTCACCCGGAGCGGGAATGGCCGTGTGCTTGTCACATCCCCAGCCTGGGCCGGGGAACTGGTGGCTGACTTGCCGCGAACTTGCGGCAGACTGGCGGGCACTGCGACGCTGACTGTAGTTCCTTCTGTCAGCGAGGTTCCAGTGATCAGAGTCGGGGTGCTCGGGCCGCTGGAGGTGACCGTCGACGGCGTTCCGGCCGGCGTCGGCGGCCCGAGGCAGCGGTGCGTGCTGGCCCGGCTGATCGCCGGACACGGCCAGGTGGTCTCCGCCGACCGGCTGATCGAGGATCTGTATGCCGATGAGGCGCCGGCAAGAGCGCTTGCCGCGGTGCAGTCGTATATCTCGCACCTGCGTCGTGCGCTTGAGCCGGGCCGCGCGGCCTGGGACCGCGCGGGCGTGCTGGCCGCCTCCCCGCCCGGCTACGCGCTGCGGCTCGGCCATGACATGGTCGATGCCTGGGCTTTCGAGAACGAGGTGCACCAGGCCGCTGGGCGGGATGACCCCGCGGCCGTGCGCTCGCGGCTTTCGCTGGCGCTGGCGTCCTGGCGCGGTCCGGCCTTCCAGGAGTTCGGCGGCCTGCCATGGGCCGACCTGGAAGCGTCCCGGCTAGGCGAACTGCGCCTAACGGCAATAGAAATGCACGCGGACGCGGCGCTGCGGCTAGGCGGCGCGGCGCAGCTGGTCGCGGACTTGGACAAGCTGACTGCCGAGCACCCGCTACGGGAAGAGGCATGGCGGCTGCTCGCACTGGCGCTGTACCAGTCCGGGCGGCAAGGCGACGCGCTCGCCGCGCTGCGCCGGGCGCGTGCCCGGCTAGCCGAAGAACTCGGCGTCGATCCCGGCTCGGCGCTGCGCGACCTGGAAGACGGCATTCTCGCCCAGGCAGCGCATCTGTCCGCCCCGGCGCCTAGCCCGCCGCGGGCACGCGCGGCGGCCTTCCCGGCGCGACCGGGCAGCGATCTGACGCCGGTGGCCACGCCACCGTTTGTCGGCAGGGACGCCGAGCTGGCCCAGGCCCTGGACGCCGCGGCAGATGCAGCTGCGGGCAGGCTGCGGATCGTGCTGGTGACCGGGGACCCAGGCGCGGGCAAGACCGCGCTAGCAAGCCAGGTCAGCGAGCACGCGGCGGCCAACGGCTGGGCGGTGACCGCCGGGCGATGCCCCGAGCATGAAGGCGCGCCGGCGGGCTGGGCCTGGGCCCAGGCCCTCCGGCAGCTGGCCGCTGCCGCTGCGCCGGCCGAGCCGCAAGCGCTGGCGGCGCTGCTGACCGACACCCCTGAGCAAGACGGCGACGCAGCCGCGGCGCGGTTCCGGCTGCACCGCGCCGTCGCTAGCTACCTGGACGAGGTCAGCCACACCGCGCCGCTGCTGGTGATGCTCGACGACCTGCACCGGGCCGACGGCGAGACGCTGGCCATTCTCGCCGACCTCACCGCCGACCTGGCGCCGGCCAGGATTCTCGTGCTCGCCACCTACCGGCCCGCCGAGGCAACGGAGCAGCTATCCGGCTGCCTGGCGGCGCTGGCCGCCCGCGAGCCGACCCGGATCACGCTGCGCGGCCTGGACGTGGCCGCGGCGGGCGAGCTGATACAGGCGACCTGCACCCGCCCCGTCGACGAGCAGACCGCGCGGGCCATCGCCGAGCGCACCGGCGGCAACCCATTCTTCATCCGGGAAACCGCCCGGCTGCTCGACTCCGAAGGCGCACTGGCGGCAACCACTGAGGTACCGGCCGGAGTCCGAGAGGTCCTGCAGCGCCGGATCGCCAGGCTCCCGGCCACCGCCCAGACCATCCTGCGGCAAGCCTCGGTCCTCGGCACCGAGACTGATGTCGACGTGCTGGGCGAGGTCGCCGACGCCGACGAGGACGTGCTGCTGGAGGCCGTCGAGGCCGGGCTGCTCACCGGCCTGGTGACCGAGCCGGGACCAGGCCGGATCCGGTTTGCCCACCTATTGGTCCACGACACCCTCTACGACGGACTCTCGCGGCTGCGCCGTTCCCGGCTGCACGCACGGGCCGCAGAGGCGATCGAGCGGCGCAGGCCCGGCGAGGTGGCGGCCTTGGCTTACCATTTCGCCGAGGCGGGCACCGACCCGGTCAAGGCGGCCCGGTACTGCCGTCTGGCCGCCGCGCAGGCGGAGCAGCGCTTTGCCTACCACGAGGCCTCCCGGTTGTGGGAGCAGGCCATCGCCTGCCTCGACCTGGTCGGCGACACCCCAGCCCGGGATCGGCTGGAGCTGGTACTCGGCCTGGTCGGCGCCCTCGCCCAGGCCGGGCAGCTGCCCCGCGCGCGCTCCTGGCGGCAGGATGCCGTCCGCGCGGCGCTGCCGCTGGATGACCCGGTCCTGCTCGCCCGGGTCATCACCGCGTTCGACGTGCCCAGAGCCTCGTTCTTCCGCGAATACGGCGAAACCGATGATGCGCTGGTCGGCACGGTCGAGCAGACGCTGGCGCGGCTGCCGCCCGGCGACCAGCCGCTGCGTTGCCGCCTGCTCACCACGCTGGCCTTCGAACTTGCGGATGGCGGCTCCGAGCGCGGCTACCGTGCCTCCGCCCAGGCCGTGGAGATGGCCCGGCGCCTCGGCGACCCTTTCCTGCTGACCATGGCCCTCGGCGGCCGCCGGGTCCAGAACTTGAGCTTCTGGCACGACGGCCTGGATGAGCGGTTGCGTATCGGCGCCGAACTGCTCGCGTTGCCCGGAAAGCCGGTGACCGCCGAGGCGCTCGCCCACATAACGCTCATGGCGGCCAAATGCGGCAGCGCCGACTTCGCTGCGGCGGACCAGCACGCCGGCCAGGCCGCCCGCATCGCCGACCGCTACGATCTCCCGACGGTCACCGCCGCCGTCAGCATCTACCGCGCGACGCGGGCAGCTCTGGACGGCGACTCAGCCGTCGCCGCAGAGCTCTACCAGCGGGCGGCCGAGCAGATGTGCAGGCTCGGGCAGGAAGGGGGCGGGCTGGCGATCCTGGGCCGATCATCTCTGCTGATCATGAATGACCGGATGGCGGAGATCCTGAGCGAGCTGGACGGTAACCCGCGCATGCCCGCCCTGTTCCCAGAGCTGTACGCGCTCGGGCTCGCCGCCGCCGGCCGCGACGCCGCCGCGCGGGAACTGGCCACCCCCCTCCGCCCTATTCGCCGAGACCGCCGCTGGCTCTTCCTGACCGGCATTCGCGGCCTGCTCGCCATCGCTCTCGACGACCGAGAGCGCGCCGAATCCGCCTACCAGGCGCTGCTGCCTTTCGCCGCCCGGCCAGCCGGAGCCGACACGATGCTGATTACACTCTGGCCTGTGGCCCAGATCCTCGGCGACCTCGCCCGCTACATCGGCATCGCCGGCGCGCAAGGTCACTACAGCCACGCGCTCGCCATTGCCGACCAGGCGCAAGTTGAGCTATGGCGCGAGGCCGCTATAAGGCGTCTGGATTAGCGACCGCCAGTACTGCCGGGCATCAGGGAGGCCGGGCGGTTATGTTTCCACGCCGGCAAACATAAACAGCATCCTCGGCCATTACTTCGGGATCCTGAACGGCGACATCAAGGCGGAGCACCTGGCTGCGCTGGAGGACATCTCGGCCCTGGCGAAAGGCCAGTGATGTTCGCGACCGCCCTGACCTGCCTCCCAGCGCGTATGCGCTGGTCAGCGGCGAGCGACTCGACCAGGAGCGACAGGCTGCATAACCGTCGGCGGGCCGGGTTACAACCCCTAGTCTCCGCGCCGCAGTACCGCGATCGCCGTCAGTACCAAGCCATCGCGGGCCAGCCATCGGCCGGTGAACCCGGTCAGCTGGTGGCCGTCGAGCACCGGGCCGGGCACGAGCAGGCGCGCGCTGAACGCACCGGTCAGCGGGATGAACGTGATGGCGGCCTGCTCGAAGCCCAGCCACCGCCCGGTCAGCGGGAACCATGCCTTGTAGACCGACTCCTTGGCGCTGAACAGGAGCCGATCCCAGCATGGCCCCGGTAGCGCGGACGCAAGAGCCGCCAGCCCCGCCCGCTCGCTGGCCAGGGCGATGGCGTCCAGCACTCCATCGGGCAGGGCCGCGTCGGGCTCCGCGTCAAGCCCGACGGTGAGCACGTCCCGGTCTCTGGCTACCGCCGCTGCCCGGTATCCGTCGCAGTGCGTCATGCTGCCCACGATTCCTGACGGCCACTGCGGCGCACCTCCCGCGCCGGGCACTATCGCGACGGGCGGCAGGCCGAGCCGGGCAAGTGCCGCTCGGGCGCAGGTTCGCGCCGTCGTGAACTCCCTGCGCCGCTTTTCGATCGCCCTGCCGATGAAGGCCTCTTCGGCAGGAAACAACGCCGCCGCTGGCAGATCGCCGAACGCCTCGACGGCTGCCACCTGCGGCGGCAGGAGTTCGGCTAGCACCCCGAACCCTGTGCAGCTTCGGCAGCCGGACCAGGCACCGGGAGTATCTGGCGTGGCGGACCTGGCTTAGCTCCCCGCCGCCGCCACTCCCGCGGGTAGCCATACGAGACCTCCTCGAACCGCACACCGTCGTGCCAGGTCGTTCTGGGGATGTGCAGATGGCCGTAGACCACTGCGACGGCGTTGAAGCGCAGGTGCCAGTCTGCGGTCGCGGCGGTGCCGCACCACTGCGCGAACTCCGGATACCGCAGGACCTTGGTGGGCTCGCGGGTGAGCGGAAAGTGGTTCACCAGGATCGTTGGCAGGCCCGCATCTCGTGCGGCCAGGCGCCGGGCGGTCGCCGCGAGCCTCGCCTCGCACCAGGCCTCCCGGCTCGGATACGGGTCTGGCTGCAGCATGGCCTCGTCGGTCGACACGATGCCAGATTCAAGTGCTCGCGCCAGGCCAGCCGCCTTTGTGTCCGCGCCGGCGGGCCGGAATGTGTAGTCATAGAGCAGGAACAGCGGCGCGATCGTCACCGGCCCCCCGGCGCCGTCCCAGACCGGGAAGGGATCCTCCGGGGTAACCACTCCCAGGCTCCGGCACATGTCCACCAGGTGCATGTACCGGGCCTCGCCACGCAGTCGCACCGGGTCGCGCGGATGCGTCCACAGCTCGTGGTTGCCCGGCACCCAGATGACCGTCGCGAATCTGCCTGCCAGGATGCGCAAGGCCCACTCGATGTCCGCCGCCATCTCGCCGACATCCCCGGCTACCAGCAGCCAGTCCGCGGCTGATCCGGATCGCAGGTCCGCGACGATCGCCCGGTTGTCCGGGAAGCCCACGTGCAGGTCACTGACCGCGAGAAGGTTCGGCACCGCGTCTCCCGTCTACTACCTGACCTCCCTCATTGTCCAGGTTGGCCATCGACAGCACACTGCCGCGCACCGGAAGTAGGAAACTTCAGACAGAGCGGTGAGTTATGTAATGGTGAGTTATGTAATTATGTAGCCCATGAGGTCGGGGCTCGCTCGGGGGAAGCTTGGCCGGGACCGCGACTCCGGCCTGATGACCTGCCCGGCGCAGGCGCGATGACGTCCGCGGCTCAGCCGGTCGTGCACAGCCGGGCTCATAGCTGGCGAGCGGTAGAGCACCCGGCCGTGTTCGATATGAAGCAGATCGCTGCCTGCCTGCAGCACGTGCGCGAGCCGGTCCACATTGTCAGCAGGCCGAATGGGGGCCTGGGCCTCGCGCGCGGCGGCGAGATCGCGGCGGCTGGCGCTGCCGACTGCCAGCTGATCGGCACGCTGCCGCCGTTATACCCCGAATGGCTCGGCGACCGCGCGTTCTGCGAGGCGCACCGGGTGCGCTTCCCTTACGTGGCCGGGGAGATGGCGCACGGGATCGCCACCACCCGGATGGTGATCGCGATGGCGCGGGCGGAGATGCTGAGCTTCTTCGGGGCCGCCGGTCTGGATCTGGAAGCCGTGGAGCGCGCGGTGCATGAGCTCGACGGGGTGCTTGGCGACCGGGCAGCATGGGGGGTGAACCTGATCTTCTCGCCGGGCGAGCCCCTGCTGGAAGAACGGGTCGCTGACCTGCTACTGCGCCGTGGTGTCCGCACCATCTCCGCGTCGGCATACATGGACATCACCCCGACGATCGCGCGATGCGCTGCGACCGGGCTCAGGCTGGACCCAGGCGGCCGCATCGTGCGGCCGGTCCGCGTATTCGCGAAAGTGTCGCGTCCCGAGGTAGCCGAGAAGTTCATGTCGCCGGTCCCGCCCGAGCTGCTGTCGGCGCTGGTGGCTCGGGGCCAGCTCAGCGAGACCGAGGCCAGGCTGGCGGCCAGGGTGCCGGTCGCCGAGGATGTCACCGTCGAGGCTGACAGCGGCGGTCACACGGACAACCAGCCGCTCGGCGCGGTGCTGCCGGCGATCCTGGCGCTGCGAGACGCCGTCGCGGCCCGGTTCGGCTTCGGGCGGATGACCAGGGTCGGTGCAGCCGGCGGGCTCGGCTGCCCGCGCGGGGTCGCGGGCGCGTTCGCGCTGGGGGCGGCCTATGTGCTGACCGGTTCGGTGAATCAGCTCGCAATCGAGTCAGGCGTCTCCGACGACGCCCGCGCCATGCTCGCGCAGGCCGACCTGGCTGACGTGACGATGGCGCCGGACGCTGACATGTTCGAGATGGATGTCCGGGTTCAGGTGCTGCGCCGTGGAACCATGTTCGCGCCCCGTGCCCGCCGGCTCTACGAGGTATACCGCGCGCACCCGTCCATCGAGGCCATCCCGGTCGAGCTGCGCGGCACGCTCGAGCGCGATGTCCTGCACGCCACTCTCGACGAGATCTGGTCGCAGACACGCAGCTACTGGCAGCAGCGGGATCAGTCCGAGCTTGCCCGCGCCGAGCAGGACCCGAAGCACCGGATGGCCCTGATCTTCCGCTGGTACCTGGGGAAGTCCAGCCGCTGGGCGATCGAGGGCAACTCGGCGAGGCGAACCGACTATCAGCTCTGGGCCGGCCCCGCGGTCGGCGCGTTCAACCGCTGGACTGCCGGTAGCTTCCTGGCCGCGCCCGGCGAGCGCACCGTCACTCAGATCGCGCTCAACCTGCTGGAGGGCGCGGCCGTGGCGACCCGCGCGCACCAGGCCCGCACTTACGGCGTTCCCGTGCCGTCCGGGGCGTTCAGTTTCGTCCCACGCCGACTCGGCTGATGGGCCGGCGGCACGGCTAGCAGCGCTCAGGGAGGAAGCATGGCATCCGATCAGGCCCCGCGGCAGGTGCCCGTCGCGGTTGTCGGCCTCGCCGCGTTCATGCCGGGCTCGACGGACCTCGGCGGCTTTTGGCGCAACGTGCTCACCGGCCGGGATCTGCTGACGGACGTGCCTGCCGACCGGTGGCTCGTCGAGGACTACTACGACCCCGAGCCGCGAGCCGCTGACAAGACCTATGGCAGGCGCGGCGCGTTCCTGCCCAAGGTCGGTTTCGACCCGGTCAGCTTCGGCATCCCGCCGAACTCGCTGCCTGCGATCGACACGAGCCAGCTCCTTGCGCTGATGGTCGCCGACCTTGTCATCGCCGACTGCGCGGCTGGCCTTCCCGAGGACCGGGAGCGAGTCAGCGTCCTGCTCGGCGTCTCCTCGCTGCAGCTGCTCGTCGAGGCGTCGGCACGGCTGCACCGGCCGACGTGGCTCAGGGCGCTCCGCCAGCACGGCGTCGCCGAGCCGCAAGCGCAGGCGATCTGCGACAGCATCGCGGCACAGTTCGTGCCCTGGCAGGAGGAGACCTTCCCTGGCCTGCTCACCAACGTGGTGTCGGGCCGGATCGCGAACAAGTTCGATCTTCATGGCACTAACCACACCACCGACGCTGCCTGCGCCAGCTCACTGGCCGCGCTCTACACCGCCGTGGCTGAGCTGTCGCTGCAGCGGTCTGACCTGGTGATCACCGGCGGCGTGGACACTATGAACGACGTTCTCATGTACACGTGCTTCTCCAGCACGCCGGCGCTGTCACCGACAGGTGACTGCCGGCCGTTCTCGGCGGCCGCGGACGGGACGATGCTCGGGGAAGGCGTCGTCATGCTCGCACTCAAGCGGCTCGCTGACGCGGAGCGCGATCAAGACCGGGTCTATGCCGTCATCCGCGGGGTGGGCACATCGTCCGACGGCCGGGGGACTGCCATCTACGCGCCGCTGCCCGCGGGCCAGATGCGCGCGCTGCGTAACGCCTACCAGGCCGCGGGTTACGGCCCAGAAACGGTCGAACTGGTGGAGGCGCACGGCACGGGTACTGGCGCCGGCGACGCTGCCGAGTTCGCGGCGCTACGGGACGTCTTCGACGCGAGCGGCAGGCAGGACAGGCAATGGTGCGCGCTCGGGTCGGTTAAGTCGCAGATAGGGCACACCAAGGCCGCCGCGGGTGCGTCCGGCCTGCTGAAGGCCGTGCTCGCGCTCCATCACAAGGTCCTGCCACCCACGATCAAGGTAGATCAGCCCAACCCTGCCCTCGAGCTCGAGGCCAGCCCCTTCTATCTCAACACCGAGGCGCGGCCGTGGATCCGGCCAGCGGCGCCGGAACTAGGTCACCCGCGCCGCGCGTCGGTGTCCAGCTTCGGTTTCGGCGGCACTAACTTCCACGTCACGCTGGAGGAGTACGTCCAGGGCGCGCAATCTTCTGCCCGCCTCGGGTGGCGGCTGCCGAGCGCTCCGACCGAACTGGTTCTGCTGAGCGCCGGGGAACCGGCTGCGCTGCTCGAGCGGGCCAGGCAACTCGACCTCGGCCGGCCACTTAGCGAGGTTGCCCGCCAGGCCCAGCAGAACTTCAATCCCGAAGACCACGCGCGGCTTGCCATCGTTGCCCGTGATGCTGACGACCTGGCGGAAAAGTTCGCCGCCGCTGCGGAGCGGATCGAAGGCGGGCAGGCACTTACGGTCCAGGGCCAGGTTCACTTCAGCCTCGACCGGCCCGAGGCCGGGCTTCTCGGCTTCCTGTTCCCCGGCCAGGGCGCGCAGTACGTCGGGATGGGCGCCGACCTGGCGATGCACCTGCCGCTGGCGCGGGCGGCGTGGGACCGCGCCGCGCGGCTGGAGCTCGGCGACGCCTCCCTGCACCGGATTGTGTTCCCGCCCCCGACGTTCACCGAGCAGGAGCGTGCCGACGCGCAGGCGCGGCTGACCGCGACTGAATGGGCACAGCCCGCGCTGGCCGTGCACAGCATGGCGCTGCTCGACGTGCTTGCGAAGCTCGGGCTGACGCCCGATTGCGTCGCCGGCCATAGCTTCGGTGAGCTGGTCGCGCTGCACGTGGCCGGCGCGTTCGACGCGGACACTCTCGTCCGGCTGGCGCGCAGGAGAGGCGAGCTGATGCGTGACGCCTCGGCCGTCCCCGGCGCGATGCTCGCAGTCATGACCGGAAGGGAACAGGCCGAGGCCGCCGTAGCGGGCCTGCCCGACGTCTGGCTCGCCAATCACAATGCCCCCGGCCAGGTGGTCTTCGCGGGAACGACGCGGGGCCTCGAAGCGGCTGCGGCCCGGCTCGGCGAGCAGGGGATAGGCGTTGCTCGGCTGAACGCCGCGACCGCGTTCCACAGCCCGCTGGTCGCGCCCGCCGCCGAGCCGCTGCTTGAGTTCCTGCAGCGAGCGGACGTGCGCGCGCCGACGCTCGACGCGTACGCCGGTCGCGATGCGCGCAGGTACGCGGCAGACGCTGACGAGGTGCGGCGGGGTCTCGCCGCCCAGATTGCGGCACCTGTTCGGTTTGTCGAGGTGATAGAGGCGATGTACGTCCAGGGTGTCAGGACCTTCGTCGAGGTCGGAGCCGGTGCGGCGCTCACCAGCCTGGTCGGCCAGATCCTCGGCCAGCGTGAGCACACCGCGATCAGCCTCGACCGAAGAGGGCGGCACTCGGTCACCAGCCTCCAGGACGGTCTCGGCCGGCTGGCAGTCCGTGGTGTTGCGATGGACTTCGCCGGGCTCTGGGACGGCTGCATGCCGGTCGAAGAAGGTCGGTCGCATGAGCACAGGAAGACGGAAGTCATGATCGACGGCGGTAACTACGGCAGGCCCTATCCGCCCGGCGAGAGCCTCCCGGCGGTGCCCGGAGCGAACGGTCAGGCGGGCATGCAGGAACCGGCAGCCCGCCGGGACGCGTCCTTCGAGCCAGCGTCCTGGCCACCCGCCGGCAACGGCCGGACCGCCGGCGGCGCGGTGCCGGCGACAGCGACAGCACCGGCGACAGCGACGGTGCCCGCGACAGCGACAGTGCCGGCGACAGCGTCAGTGCGCGCGACAGCGGCGGTCCAGGCCGGAGCGATCCCTCCGGCGCCGTCGGCCGCGGTCCCGGCGGTGCAGGGGGCAGTCCTCCCATCCGCCGGTGCCGCTGCGGACGGATGGCTGCGCGTCATCGAGGAAGCCCAGGGCCAGGCGGCGCAGGCCCACGCCGAGTTCCAGCGCGTCATGACGGAAAGCCATCTGACGTACCTGCGGATGGCAGAGACCACGTTCGCGGGTCTGCTCGGGGCTGCGACTGGCGAGCTGCCGGAGGCCCGCCTGCCGGCTCCGGCGACGTTGCCTGCCCCGCCTGCAGTGCCTGCCGCCGGGGCCGCGCCCGGCCCGGCTGAGATCCGAGTCGGAGAGCCGGCTGCCAACCACCCCGCGATGCCGGTCGACGCCCAGCCTGTCGCCGCGCAGCCAGCAGACGTGCAGCCAGCAGACGTGCAGCCCGCAAGCGCGCAGCCCATGGACGCTGAGAGCATCGGTGCGCTTCTGCTGTCTGTGGTGGCGGAGCGGACCGGCTATCCGGTGGAGATGCTCAACGTCGACATGGAGCTGGACACAGACCTCGGTATCGACTCGATCAAGAAGGTAGAGATCTTGTCCGTGGTGCGGGAACGCGTCGGCGACGTGGCCGGCGGCGATCTGGCCGCGCTGGCCACGCTGCGCACGCTGCGGGCGATCGCCGAGCGGGTCGGCCAGCCGGGGCCGGCGTTAAGCTCGCCCGCAGAAATCTCCCCGCCCGCGCAGGTCCTGCCGCCCGGGCGGGTCCTGCCGCCCGCGCAGGCTGTCCAGCCGACCTCGGCCACGCCGTCGGCCCGTCTCGCCCCTGTGGCCCGGTGGGCGATCAGGGCGGTCGCCACACCGCCCAGCGGGCTGGCGATGCTGGGGCTGACGCAAGGACCGCTGGCAGTTACCGACGACGCGGTCGGCGTCGCTCCGCTCGTCGTGGACCGGCTCGGCCGCCGCGGTATCCCCGCCGAGGTCGTCACGCAGGTGCCATCGGACGCCCGTGGAGCGATACTCCTGGACGGCATGCGGCAGGTTGCATCGGTTGAGGAGGCGCTGGAAACGGAACGCAGCGTGTTCCGTGCTGCCTGTCGCATCGCCGGCCGGATGGAGTCCGAGGGCGGAGTCTTCGTGACCGTTCAGGACACCGGCGGCGACTTCGGACTGGCCAGCTACGGCTCCGGCGCTGACGGGACCGACCCCGTGCGGGCCTGGCTGGGCGGGATCGCCGCGCTGGCGAAGACGGCGGCTAGGGAGTGGCCGCGGGCTTGCGTGAAGGCCATCGACTGCGCTACGGCGCGGCGGTCGCCTGCCGAGGTAGCCGATGCGATCGTGGCCGAACTGATAAGCGGCGGCGCGGCTGTCGCTGCCGGGCTGGGCGCAGACGGGACGAGGGTCGTCCCAGAACTGGCGGCGGCGCCGGCCGGCCAGGCCCGGCCCGCGATCGGCCCGCAGTCAGTGATCGTGGCGACGGGCGGCGCCAGGGGAGTGACGGCGGCTGCCCTGCGTCTGCTCGCAAGACAGCACCGGCCGCGGCTTGTGCTGCTGGGCCGCACGCCCCTGGACACCGAGCCCGAGGGCCTGTCGGCGGCAACCGACGAGCTAGGGCTGATCCAGTTGCTGGCTCGGCGGCAGTCTGGCCCGCCTGCCGTGATCGCCGCCGCCGCGCGGCGCATCCTCGCAGTCCGCGAGATCCGGGAAACGCTCAGCGCGATCGGGCGGTCTGGGGCACCCGTCCGCTACTACGCACTGGACGTCAGGGACTCGACGGCGCTAGAGGAAGCCCTGGCCGAGGTGCGGTCCGACTGGGGGCCGATCACCGGGATCGTGCACGCGGCGGGCGTGCTCGCGGACGCCTTGATCGCGGCCAAGACAGACGAGCAGTTCATCCGCGTATTCGACACCAAGGTTGAGGGACTGCGCGCGGTGCTGGCTGCCACGGCGGACGATCCGCTCGAGGTACTGTGCGGGTTCTCCTCGGCCGCCGCCCACTTTGGCAATCAGGGCCAAAGCGATTACGCGATGGCCAACGAGGTGCTCAATCACGTGCTGTCTGCCGAGCAGGCCAGACGACCCGGCTGCCTGGTGCGCGCGATCGGATGGGGCCCCTGGCGCGGAGGTATGGTGACCCCGGAACTCGCTGAGCGCTTCCGCAGCGCGGGCGTATCGCTGATTGATCCGGATGCGGGGGCAGAAGCCTTTGCCGCGGAGCTTGACGGGCCGGCGCAGGACGTGCGGGTCATCTTGTCCGCGGGCGCGCAGGGCGACCAGCCAGCGTCGCAGGAGGCCGTTGCCGCGCAGGTGACAGTGGCCGAGCCGGCCTACGCCTACCTCGCGGACCACCAGCTCGGGGGTGTCCCCGTCGTGCCGGTCGCGACCGTGGTCGACTGGTTCGCCGGCGCGGCACGAGCCTGGCGACCGAGCGCGACCCCGATCGTGCTGCGAGATCTGCGGGTCCTGGACAAGATCACGGTGCCCCAGCTGGCCGACGGCGGGCGCCGGCTCGTCCTGCGCGGACGGCAGGCCACGACGGAGGGCGGCGATGTGCTGGACCTGGACCTGCGCGATGAGGCAGGCATGCCGCTGTATCGCGCGAGCGTGGCTGTCTGCTGCAGGCCGGCGCATGGCAGCTGGGCAGCGCCGGGCGACCTCGTGCCGGTGACGTGCCCGTATGACGGCGCGACCCTGTTCCACGGGCCGAGGTTCCAGGCGATCCTGGCCGAGCCCGCGGTCGGCTCCGGGGGAGCCGAGTGCGCCGTCGCCGGGGTACGCGCCCTCGGCTGGGAGGGCACAACCTGGCAGGTGGATCCGGCCGCTGTCGACGGCGCGCTTCAGCTCGCCGTGCTGTGGGCGCAGCGGGCCGGAACAGGATCCACGCTGCCGATGGCGATCAGCGAATGCCGGGTGTACCGCCCTGGCGCCGTCGACGGTGAGATGCGATGCGTGGTCGCGGGCCAGCGGGCCGACGACTCGACCGCGGAGTGCGATGTCGCCCTGATCGACGCCGGCGGGTCGCCGTGGCTGGAACTGCTCGGCGTGCAACTAGTGCGCCGTCCCGGCTGAGGCATCCGCATCCGGTGCATCCTCTACTCCGAAGGCGGTGTTGACGGTGGGGCAGGAACCAATCGCGATCGTCGGTCGCGGTTGCGTCGTGCCGGACGCATTCGACCCGGACACCTTCTGGGCGAACATCGCGGCCGGCCGGTGCAGCCTCTCGCCGGGCGGCGGGTTCGTCAGGGATTTCGACGCATCCTTCGATCCATTGGGCTTCGCGGTCGACGCCGAGGAGATCATGCGGCTGGACCCGTTGTACCGGTGGGTCCTGCACGCGGCCCGGCAGGCACTGCAGGAGGCTGGCTGCGCCGCCGGGCCGCTGCCTGGCGCCGGGCTCGTGCTGGGCAATCTGTCCTACCCGTCCGTCGGCCTCGTCACCTTCGCCGAGCAGATCTGGCGAGCGGGCCAGCCGTCGGCTCGCACCGATCCGCGTGACCGGTTCTCCTCGGGTCTGCCGGCGCATTTCGCCGCGCGTGCCCTCGGCCTGGCCGCTGGCGGCTTCGCGCTCGACGCCGCCTGCGCTTCGGCTCTGTACGCGATCAAGCTCGGCTGCGACCGGCTGCGCGACGGTGCCGCCGACCTGATGCTGGCCGGAGCTGTCAGCTGCCCCGATCGCCTGCTCATGCATGACGCCTTCTCCGCGCTGGCGGCGGTCAGCCCGACCGGACGCTGCCGCCCCTTCCACAGCGGCGCGGACGGGATCACGCCCAGCGAGGGCGCCACTCTAGTCGCGCTGATGCGACTTGATGACGCGGTCAGGGCCGGCCAATCTTCGGCGTCATCCGGGCGATCGGTCTGTCCAACGACGGCCGGGCCGGCGGGCTGCTCGTGCCGGCCCAAGAGGGGCAGCAGCGGGCCATGCGGCTGGCCTACGACGCCGCGGGCGTGCCGCCGCAGACCGTGTCGCTGGTGGAGTGTCATGCGACCGGCACTCCCGTCGGGGACGCGGTAGAGGCGCGCAGCATGGCGGACGTGTTCGCCGGCAGCACTGACCTTCCGGTCGGGTCGGTGAAATCGAACGTCGGGCACTTGCTGGCCGCCGCCGGCGGCGCAGGACTGCTCAAGGTCCTCGGCGCGATGCGAGCCGGAATGCGCCCGGCATCGCTGGGCGCGGACGAGCCGATCGACGCATTCGAAGCCGCCCCGCTGCGGCTGCTGGCGGCCCACGAGGACTGGCCAGCGCCGCGCCGCGCCGCGGTCAGCGCCTTCGGCTTCGGCGGGGCCAATGCGCACCTGATCGTCGACGCCTGGGAGCCGCGGACGGCGATGCCGGCGATCGGGCCGCGGCGTCGCCTCGACCCTCTCGTTGCGATCACCGCGATCGGCGCCAGGGTCGGTGACGGTGGTGACGCGGATGACTTCACCCAGGCGGTCATGCTCGGCGAACGCCGACCAGGACCGCGGTCGGCGATCGACGTCGGCCTGACCGGGCTGCGGTTCCCGCCCCGCGACCTCGAAGAAGCGCACGCACAGCACGTCCTGCTGTTCGAGGCGGCACGGGAAGCAGCCGGCGGGCGCCAGCTACCGCGCGAGCGGACCACGGTCATCGTCGGCATGGGCGTGGATCCTGAGGTGGCCAGGTACCCGGTGCTGCAGCGGGCAAGCTCGGCTGCGGCGGCCGCCCCGCTCACCGGTGCGGCGGTGCTCGGCACGATGCCGAATCTGGTGGCTAACCGGATCAACATGCAACTCAACCTGGCCGGGCCCGGTTACGTGGTCTGCGCGGAGGAGGCGTCAGGGCTGGTCGCGCTCGAGCTTGGCGCGCGCGCGCTGCGGTGCGGCGAGGCCGATGCCGCCGTAATCGGCGCCGTGGACCTGTCCTGCGAGCCGGTGCACCAGGCGGCGTTGCGCGCGCTAGGCCGGGACGACCTGCCCGGTGACGCGGCGGTGGTAGTCGTCCTAGAGCGCTTGTCGGATGCCCGCCGCGACGGCCACCGGGTGATCGCACTGCTCGACGACACACCCGCAGCGGGTTCCACGCCCGATCTGGTGATCGGCGACGACGACGACGACGAAGGCAGCGCAGGCCTAAACGGCGCAGCCCGGTTCGACCCGGCCGAACTGTTCGGCCGGGCGCACGCCGCGCACGGCCTGGTCGCGGCGGCGGCCGCCGCGACCGCCGCGGCGCACCGCGCTATCCCGCGTCCGGGAGGGATTGCCGTTCCGGTCTCTGGCGACCTCGGTGTGCGGGTGGTCGTGGATCCGCTCGGCGCAGCCCGGATGAGCCTGCGACTGCGATCGGACGGCGTGCCCCAGCCGTGGGCGGTCGGTCCAGCTCCACGGCTGCGGCTGTATTCGGGTCCTGACCGCGGCGCGGTGCTCGAGGCGTTCGCGGCAGGCCGGGAGTCCGCCGCGGGTCCCGCCAGGCTTGCGGTGATAGATACACAGAACGGAGCCGACCCCGGCCGCGTCGACGCCGTACGCAGCTGGCTGGCTAGCGGCGGACCGCGGCCAGAGGGGGCGGCGTACCGCGACGCGCCGCTGGGCGGTGAGGTCGCCTTCGTCTTCACGAACGGGTCCGCCGCGTACCAGGGCATGGGCGCCGAGCTGGCGCTCGCGTTCCCGGCAATAGCGGATTCTGCTGAGGCAAGTCACGCGTCATTGCGGCAGCGACTCGATCGGCAGCCGACCGTCGAGGCCAGGCTCAGCGTGGTCGACCAGATCCTGGGTGCCTCGCTGCTCTGCGGCTTCCACGTGCAGCTCACGCGTGATCTGCTCGGCATCCGGCCCGCAGCCGCGATCGGGTACTCGTCGGGGGAGACAGCAGCCCTTGCCGCGCTCGGGGCTTGGACCGACCCGGCCGCCGCCTACCGCGACTTCCGGGCCAGCGACCTGTTCTCCGCTGACCTGGCCGGCGAGTTCCGCGCCGTTCGCCGGGTCTGGCAGCGCTTGGGCGCGCCGGGCATCAAGTGGGCTACCTACCTGGTCAACGGCCGGGCGGAGGAGATCCGCGCCGCGCTCGCCGGCGAGGTGACCGTGCACCTGATGGCCATCAATGCGCCGGACGCCTGCGTCGTCGGCGGCGAGGCGACCGCGTGCGAGGCGGTGCTGCGGCGCCTGCAGGCCGCGGCCGTATTCCCGCTCGACTACGGAATCGCCGCGCATGCCCCCGAGGTGGCCGAGGTCGCGCAGGAGTACCGGAAGCTGCACCTGCGGCCGACGACCGACGTGCCGGGGGTCAGGTTCTACAGCGGCGCGACCGCAGAGCCATACCGGGCCTCCGCCGATCGTGCCGCGGACGCGCTGCTGGCGCAGATGCTCGGCACGATCGACTTCGTCCGGGTGATCGAGCGTGCCTGGGCCGACGGCGTCCGGGTGTTCGTCGAGCACGGCCCGCAGACACAGTGCACCAACTGGATCCGCCGCACCCTGGGCGACCGGGACCACCTCAGCGTCGCCCTTGACGCGCCCGCGGGCCGCGCGACGCGCCAGCTGTGCCAGGCCATCGCCGAGCTGACCGCGGCAGGCGTGCCGGTCGACACGGCGGCGTTCTTCGACCGGCTGGCCGAGGCGGCGCCCGCCGCGCGGGCCGCGGCCGAGACGATCCGGCTTCCGGCACATCCGCCCGCCATGCGACTCCCCGAACCGGACCGGTCCGCCGCTGCTACCACCGCCATGCCCAGGGCGCCACGCCTGCCTCCGGCATCCGACGATCTCTCCGTCGCCGAGCCTCATGCACTCGCCGCGGTCGAGCCGAATGGGTTCGCCCCGGTCGAGCCGAATGGGTTCGCCCCGGCCGAACCGAGCCGGCCGCCTGCCCAGACACCGACCGGAGTCGCAGGAGTGGTCGCCAGGCAGTTCCAGAACGTAACGGCGCTGCACCAGGACTTCCTGGCCAAACAGGCTCAGGTGCATGCCGAGTTCCTGCGTGCGCGCCAGCAGGCTATAGCCGCTCTTGTCGTGATCATGGAAGGGCGAGGCGGGTCGGCGCTGCCCCCGCCCGCGCCTAGGTCGCAACCGCGCGCGCTGATGCCCGCACCGACCCGGGCCGATCCCGTTCCGATATCGGCACCTGCGCCCACGACTACATCGCCCGGCAAATCCGCTCCGGTCGGTCCGACGTTCGGTCGCCGTGACCTCGAGCAGCTGGCCGACGGGAAAGTCTCCGAGCTGTTCGGCCCGCGGTTTGCCGTGCTGGACGACCGTCGGCGCCAGACCCGGCTCCCCGCGCCGCCCATGCTGCTCGTGGACCGGGTGACGGGCATCGACGCGATCCCCGGCTCGATGGGGACCGGCACGATCTGGACCGAGACCGACGTGGCGCTGGGCGGCTGGTACCTGGATGTGACTGGCCGCATCGCGGCCGGCCTGATGCCCGAGGGGGGCCAGGCGGACCTGCTGCTCATCAGCTGGCTCGGGATCGACTTGCTTGGCACAGGGGACCGCGTGTACCGGCTCCTCGGCTGCGAGATCACCTACCACGGGAGCCCGGCAGCGGCAGGCGAGACGCTGCGGTATGAGATCCACATTGACGGGCACGCCGAGCACGATGGCGTGCGGTTGTTCTTCTTCCGCTACGACTGCTATGTGGGAGACACGCTGCGGATAACACTGCGCAACGGGCAGGCGGGGTTCTTTACCGACGACGAGCTGGCCGGCACGGACGGCCTGCCGTGGGACCCCGCGCACGTTCCGCCGGATGACGGGTCAGTCGACCAGCCAGCCGTCGCCGTCGTGGGCCGCCAGTTCGGCGCGGATGAGGTACGCGCGTTCGCGGAAGGACGGCCTGCCGATTGCTTCGGCGAGGAATGGACTGTCACCAGGGCGCACGTGCGGACGCCTCGGATCGAGTCGGGCCCGATGCTTCTGCTCGGCCCGGTGACCGACATCGATCCCACTGGCGGGCCGTGGGGTCGTGGCTACTTGCGGGCCGAGGCAGTGGTGACTGGTGACGAGTGGTTCTTCGCCGGACACTTCAAGAACGATCCGTGCATGCCAGGCACGCTGATGTTCCAGGGCGGCCTGCAGGCCATGGCGTTCTACCTGACCGCGCTGGGATTCACCCTCGATCGCGACGGCTGGCGATTCGAGCCCGTACAGGAAGAGCCTTGCGTGGTGCGCTGCCGCCGACAGGTCAGCCCGGCCAGCCGCCAGATCGTCTATGAGGTCTTCGTATCTGAGCTCTCCGGCGGTCCATGCCCGACGCTGCGCGCGGACGTGCTCGGAACCGTGGACGGGGTGAAGGCCTTCCACGCCCGACGGGCCGGGCTGCGGCTGGTGCCCGACTGGCCGCTGGATTACTGGCGCCAACTCGGCCTGCCGGCGGTCCAGTCAACCGGCGATCTCGTGCCGCTGTCAGTGCTGGGGGGCCTGGCTGGCGTGGGCGAGCCCGCTGCCATCGGCACGGGTGCCCCGGCCGACGGGGCGCCACATACCGGACAGCCTGTGCTGGTCGACGGGGTGCGCCAGGACTACGCCGCCATGCTCGCCTGCTCCTGGGGACGGCCGACCCAGGCCTTCGGGCCGGGTTACGCGCGGTTCGACAGTGTGCGCCGTATACCGCACCTGCCCGGTCCTCCTTACCACTTCATGACCAGGATCGTCGCCACCGATGGGCCGATGGGCGGCATGCGCGCGGGCAGTTCGGCGACTGCCGAGTATGACGTGCCTGCCAGCGCCTGGTACTTCGAGCAGAACGGCTGCCTGTCGATGCCGTTCGCCGTGCTGATGGAGGCCGCACTGCAGACCTGCGGCTGGCTTGCCACCTACGTCGGCAGCGTCCTGACGTCCGACGTCGACCTGCGGTTCAGAAACCTCGACGGTACCGGCACAGTATTGCGCGAGGTCGGTCCGGGCACGCTGCTTCGAACCAGGGCCGAGATACGAGACATCTCCCGGCTGGGCGACATGATCGTCGAGTCCTTCAGCGCCAGGACTACGGTGGCCGGCGGACCTAGCGACGGCGAGGACGTCTTCGAGCTGGAGACGGTGTTCGGGTTCTTCCCGGCGCAGGCGCTGGCCAGCCAGCCCGGCCTGCCGGCCTCAGCCGCGGAGCTGGCGTCGCTCGCCGAGCCATGCGAGCGCGTCGTAGACCTGCGAGCCCGCCCGCCGCAGTACTGCGCGGGCGCCGCCCGCCTGCCAGGGCCGATGCTGATCATGGTCGACCGGATCACCGGCTACTGGCCGGACGGCGGAGAGGCCGGGCTCGGTCGGGTGCGGACGGAGAAAGACGTGGACGCCGGCGAGTGGTTCTTCAAGGCGCACTTCTTCCAGGACGCGGTGATGCCAGGCTCGCTTGGCATCCAGGCGATGTGCCACGTGCTCCAGTGGTATCTCATCGAGCGCGGCACGGCCGCCGACCTGGGTGACGCGCGGTTCGAGCCGATTATGACCGGCAATCCGGTGACGTGGAAGTACCGCGGGCAGGTCATGCCGACTAGCCGGTGCCTGACCATCGAGCTTGAGATCACCGGCATTGGCGAAGACGAGCGCGGCCGGCACGCAACCGCCGATGGCTGGCTGTGGGTCGACGGCCAGCGCATTTACCACGTCAGCGGCCTGGGAATGCGCGTCGTACCCGGCGGACCCTAGAAACCGCCAATATGCGCTCGCGTCACTGTATGCGGATCGCCCCCCACCGACCCCTGACGCTGGCTAACCTAATGTCCGTCTACTAGGGGGTTGCGTAATGGCCAAGGCCGAGGGCCGGGATTACAGCGCGTTCCAGTCGCCGGTCACCCCGGCAGACCTTGCGGGCCTGTCGTTCGCCTACACCCGCACCTCCGATTGGGGCGGCCCGAACGGTACGACAATGGGCACCGACCCGACCTTCGACCATGACTGGAAAGAGATCAAGAAGGCCGGGCTCCATCGCGGTGCCTACTGGTACCTGCTGCCAGGAGTTGACGCGGTAGCGCAGGCCAAGTATTTCGTCGCTGCGGTTAAGAAGGCCGGGCTCGCGCCAGGCGACATGCTGGCCTGCGACAGCGAAGTTTTGGCCGACAACGTGGACGCGGTGACGCACGCGTTCTGCACGGAGGTTGCTTCGCTGGCCGGTCCGAACTGCGCGGTACTGGTCTATACCAACCATAACGTCGGCCAGAAACTGACGTCGTGTACCCACTGGCCGTTGTGGTTCGCGTGGCCATCGCCGACCGCGCCACCAGCCTCGTTGATCAGGCCATGGAAAGACTGGTCGTTCTGGCAGTACGGCACGGTGGACAGCGTTGACGCGGATGTTTTCGACGGGACCCCCGCGCAGCTTGACGCCTGGATCGCTCGATACCTGCCGAAGCCCGACCCTGTGGAGGACGACGAAATGATCATGATTCAGCCGGCTGTGGATCAGGTCCCCAAGGGCACGCCCTGGCCCGGGATTTTCCTGTTGTTTTGCGACGGCAGCCTGAGCCACATCCAGCCGCCCGCAGGCAAGCCGGCTGTATCGAACATCGACGCGTACCGGTCGGCCGGGATCAAGGGGCCGGTCACGATTACCTGGGCCGAGTACCAGACCCTGGTCGCAAACGCCGCAAGCTGAACACTGTCAGCGACCTCGTTACTTGGTGCGACAGCGGCAGCGTTCCGTGCGGGCGGTTCGGCAACGCCTGATGAGCATTGCTGTTACTTTCGCCGCCACTGAACGCCGGAGTCCCAGCACCAGGTAAACGGTGTAGACTCCGCATGTAGACATACAACGTAGACAGCGCACAAGCTGCTGCCAGGCCGCAACCGGTGGCCAGGGCGCTCCGCGCCGTCAGGGGAGATGACCGACTTCATGACCGTGACCCTGGACCGAGACGTCGAGGCCTTTACCCGTGCACCTCGTCAGCTGTTCATTGACGGAAAATGGGCCGACGCGGCTTCCGGCAAGTCCTTCGAGACCCCTAACCCGGCGACCGGCGAGACCCTCGCCTACATCGCGGAAGGCGACGCCGAGGACATCAACCGCGCAGTCCGAGCGGCGCGCAAGGCTTTCGAGTCTGGCCCATGGTCGAGGATGACGCCATCCGAGCGCGGCAGGATCATCTGGCGCGTTGGTGACCTGATCCTCGAGCATGCCAACGAGCTCGCCCAGCTCGAGTCGCTCGACAATGGCAAGCCGTTCGCTGTGGCGCAGGCCGCGGACGTGCCGCTGGCCGCTGACCTGTTTCACTACATGGCCGGCTGGGCTACGAAGATCGAAGGCAACTCGATCAACATCTCGGTGCCGTACATGCCGGGAGCTAACTTCCACTCCTACACGCTGCGGGAGCCGCTGGGCGTGGTGGGGCAGATCATTCCGTGGAACTTCCCGCTGCTGATGGCGGCGTGGAAGCTCGGTCCCGCGCTGGCCACCGGTAACTGCGTGGTGCTCAAGCCTGCCGAGCAGACGTCGCTGACCGCGCTGCGGCTGGCCGGGCTGATGGCCGAGGCGGGCGTGCCTGACGGCGTTGTGAACGTGGTGACGGGCTTCGGCGAGACGGCCGGCGCCGCACTGGCCGTGCATCCGGACGTGGACAAGGTCGCATTCACTGGCTCCACCGAGGTGGGCAAGCTGATTGTCGCCGCCGCCGGCAAGAGCAACCTGAAGAAGCTAACCCTGGAGCTGGGTGGCAAGAGCCCGAACATCGTCTTCGACGATGCCGGACCCGCCGCGATCGAGGGAGCGGCCAACGCGATTTTCTTCAACCACGGGCAGTGCTGCGTCGCCGGATCTCGACTGTTCGTGCAGCAGAGTAGGTACGACGAGGTGGTCGACGGCGTCGCCGCGATCGCCAAGTCGATCAAGATGGGACCCGGCATGGAGCCGGGAACGCAGATGGGCCCGCTGGTCTCGGACGAGCAGTTCCGCCGGGTGAGCGGGTTCCTGGAGTCAGGAAAGTCCGAGGGCGCGACCACGCTGGCGGGCGGCGGCCGGTACGGCGATCGCGGTTACTTCATCGAGCCGACGGTGCTCACCAACACTCGGCCCGATATGAAGGTTGTCCGCGAGGAGATCTTCGGTCCGGTACTGGTGGCGTCGCCGTTCAGCGACCTTGATGAGATCGCCAGGCTCGCCAACGACTCCGAGTACGGCCTCGGCGCCGGAATCTGGACCCGCGATATCTCCAAGGCCCACGCCCTGGCCAAGAAGATCCGCGCCGGCACCGTCTGGATCAACTGCTACAACGTGTTCGACGCGGCGCTGCCGTTCGGCGGATACAAGCAGTCAGGCTGGGGCCGCGAGATGGGCCATGAAGTCCTGAACAACTACACCGAAGTCAAGGCAGTGACCATCCAGTTGTAAGCCGCAGCAGTTACCGGGAGCAGGGCCGGCGCCGGTCCTGCTCCCTACGGCACCGCACGCGTGCGCGGACTCGGCGCACGCCTGCTACGTGCCGCGCGACTGGATCGCTGTCAGTGCCAGCGTGTAGATGATGTCGTCCACAAGGGCACCGCGGCTGAGATCGTTCACCGGTTTGGCCAGCCCTTGCAGCATCGGGCCAACGCTTACTACCTGTGCGCTTCGCTGCACGGCTTTGTACGTCGTGTTGCCGGTGTCCAGATCGGGGAAGATGAAGACGTTGGCCCGCCCGGCCACCGGGCTGCCGGGCCGCTTGGTTTGCCCTACCGAGGCGACGGCAGCCGCGTCGTACTGCAGCGGGCCGTCGACGGCCAGTTCGGGCGCGCGTTCGCGCACAATCCGGGTGGCCTCAGCGACCTTGTCGACATTGCTGCCAGAGCCCGAGGTACCGGTGCTGAAACTGATCATCGCGATCCTGGGCTCGATGCCGAAGGTGCGTGCCGATGCCGCGCTCTGGATAGCGATGTCGGCGAGATCGTCGGCACCGGGCTGCGGGTTGATGGCGCAGTCGCCATAGATGACCACCTCGTCGGGCAGGCACATGAAGAACACCGACGACACCAGGCGGCTGCCGGGCATGGTGCCCAGGATCTGCAAGGCGGGGCGGACCGTGGCTGATGTGGTGTGGACGGCGCCGGCCACCATGCCGTCCACTTCGCCCTGCTGGAGCATCATCGTGCCGACCACGATCGGATCGCCGAGGTGCTCGCGTGCGATCTCTTCGGTCCAGCCGCGGTGCTGCCGAAGCTGAGCAAGCGGGGCCACATAGCGCTCGGCGACGCTCTCCGGGTCGACCACCGAGACGCCGTCGGGCAGCCGCAGCCCGAGGCTGCGGGCTACCCTAGCGACCTCGTCTGGCGATCCCAGCAGCACGCTGCGGGCGATGCCCCGCTCCGCGCACGCGACCGCGGCCTGCACGATGCGCGGCTCGGTGCCCTCGGGCAGGATGACACACGCGTCGGCGGCGCGAGCCAGCTCCACCAGCCGGTGCCGGAAGGCGGCCGGGCTCAGGCGGCGGGACCGGGTGGAGCCAGGAAGCGACTCGAGCCAGGCCGTATCCAGCGCATCGGCGATGCTGTCCGTCACGCCCTCGATCCGTTCCAGGTCGTCGACCGGCAGTCCGGGATCGAGGTCAGCTACCCGCGCCGCGGTCTGGTAGCTGTCGTCGTCGACGACGAGTATGGGCAGGCCAGTCGCGAACGCGGCCTGGGTAAGTTCCCAGACCTGCGGGTCCGGCATGATCCCGGCCGTAAGCAACAGGGCGGCCAGATGCGTCCCGTTCAGTTCGGCCAGGCAGGCGGCCATGACGACGTCGTGGCGGTCACCAGGGACCACCACGAGCCTGCCCTCGGTGAGCACGCGGAGGCCGCCGGGGACGCCCTGGGCGAACACCGCCACGTCCTTGATGCGCCTGGACAGATCCCCCTCGCTGAGAACCTTCGGATCCAGCTCCCGGACCAGGTCGCGTACTCGCAGCCGGGTCAGCTCGGGACGAAGCGGTACCGCCGCGCGCAGTCGCAGCCCGCGCTGTTCCAGGATCTCGCGCAGCTGCGCCGCCGCATACGGATCCTCAGGAACGCCGTGGACTACGCAGCCGATCACGCGTGCTTGCTCACCAGACCAGTACCCGCTCGCCGTGATAGCGAGGGTCTCAGCCAGGTTCTCGACGACGGCCGCGATCGGATCTAGCCCCGGCTCTGACGTGCGATGGGTGTGGTCCTCGCCGCTTCTGGCATCCGGTGCCGGCCAGCTTGCGACGAGGAAGACGTCGGCGTCGAGCGCCCGCGCGAGCGCCTGGTTGATCTCGATGGCGTACAGCCTGGCCGGGCCGGGGGTGAGTCCCTCGACGACCACAACCTCGGAGCGGTCATGGACAGGCTCCAGGGTCGCGATGATCTTTTCCAGTGCGGCGTGCAGCCCACGCTCTGCGAGCTGCTGCTCTAGCTCGGCGGTGGAGAGCGGATCTGGGGGGCGCAGCGAGGTTATGGCCGCGATGAGCGCCGCCGAGCGGTCGAGGCCGCCGTCGGCCCGCAGCTGCGCGACCGGCTTGACGAAGGCGACGTTCACGCCCTGCCGGTCGAGGGCCCGCACCAGTCCGAGGCACGTCCTGGCCAGGCCAACACCGGCGCTGGTCGGCACCACGAGCAGGCTCCTGACCATAGGTCACCATCCTTTAGCTATCAGCGAGAGCCCGGCGACAGCCGGCGATCACCCGGGCGGTGTCGCGGGCGATCAGGAGTTCCTCGTCCGTTGGGACGACCAGCGCCAGGACCGGACCATCGCGGCTGACCCGCCCCGCGGTATGCCGGCCGTGGTCGGCGTTGGCCACGACATCCTCGGTCAGGCCGAGGAAGCTCAGGCGGCTGAGCACCAAGCTGCGGACGAGGGCGCTGTTCTCGCCGATGCCGCCGGTGAAGATCAGCGCGTCGAGCCGCTGCAATCCGACCACCAGCCCTGCAATCGCCTTGGCCAGCCGGTACACGAAAACCTCGACGGCGAGCTGCGCCCGCTCATTTCCCGCGGCCGCCGCGGCTTCGACCGTGCGCATGTCGCTGCCCGACCCGGCCAGCCCCAGCAGCCCGCTGTCGGTATTGAGCGCCATGGTGAGCTCGTCCAGGCTCCTGCCGGTCCGGCCGGCGAGGTAGGCGAGAAGGCCAGGATCCACGTCGCCGGAGCGGGTCCCCATCACCAGACCTTCCAGCGGGGTGAGCCCCATGGTGGTGTCTACCGAGATGCCGTCGCGCACGGCGGCGGCGCTGCACCCGTTGCCGAGGTGGGCGGTGACCAGCCGGAGCTCGCCGGGCGGACGGCCGAGCAGTGCGGCGGCCTGCTGGCTAACGAACTGGTGGCTAATGCCGTGAAACCCGTAACGTCGCACGGCGTACCGCGTGTACCACTCCTCGGGCACCGCATAGCGGAAAGCGTGCGGCGGCATCGTCTGATGAAACGCGGTGTCGAACACGGCGACTTGCGGCAGGTCTGGCAGTACGGCGCGGACGGCCTCGATGCCGGCGAGATTTGCCGGGTTATGCAGCGGCGCCAGGTGACTGAACGAGCGCAACGCGGAGATCACCGCGTCGGTCACGAGGATCGAGGAACTGAACTGTTCTCCGCCGTGCACCACCCGGTGGCCTGCTCCCAGCAGGCGAATGCCGCCGTCCAGGGCTGCGGTCGCGTGCTCAAGCACCCTGGCCACCACCGCCCGGTGGGTGCCTTCGGGAAGCCTCTCGTCAACTGCTGACGCCGGGAACCTCTGAACCCGCAGCACCGCCTCGGGCGTGCCAAGCCGCTCGCCCATTCCCGCCATCAGACGCTTACCACTGCCCGTGTGCACGAGGGCGAACTTGACTGACGAACTGCCCGAGTTGAGCACCAGCACCAAGCTGCCGGGCCCGCTCACGGTGCACGCACGCACTGATAAGGCGCTGCGGTACGACGGTCGCCAGGTCTCGCGCCGGGCGCTGCGCTGGATTGGCTTCCCTCGTTCCCGCCGGTGTTCAGCAGGAACGATATGACGGCGGCGGCGAAGCCGTCTGGGTCCTGCCAGAACAGCAGATGGCCGAGATCAGGGAAGATCATCAGCTGGGCGCCAGGGATGCGATCCGCGAGCAGCTTGCCGTTGGCCGGGTTGACCACCGTGTCCGCCGTGCCCTGCACGACCAGCGTGCGGGCGCGGATGCGCGTTTGCCGCCGGTGGCCGGCGTAGCGCGCGCCCGCGGCGGCCTGGGCCGATACCGCTCCGGGGTCGGCTGGCCGGGCGCGCTGGACGTCGACGAGCCGGTCTACGACTTCTGGCTGGCTCTCGATGGTGTACGCCGACAGGGCGTTCTCTGCGTGCCGGCGCAACGCAGCTTCGCGAGTCATGCTCCCTGTTGCCGCGAACAGCCGCACGGAGACGGCCGGCATGGGGAATGCGAACGGCCAGCCGGGCAACGTGGACACCAGGACGAGCCCGTCGACCCGGTCCGGGTGGTCGACGGCCAGTTCCTGAGCCATCATGCCGCCGAGGCTCACGCCCATCGTGTGGGCTCGGCGGATACCGGCGCCGTCGAGCACGGCGACGACATCACCAGCCATGTCGGCGACGCCAAACGAGCCCGCTGGCAGGTCGCTGAGCCCGCTTCCCCGGTTGTCCACCAGCACAAGCCGGAAATGGCGCCGCAGCTTCCGCGCCACCGGGTCCCATCCGTGGCGGTCGAAACCCATCCCCTGGATCAGAACTAGCCACGGCCGCCGCCTGTGCAACTGGCCACGGAGCTCGTAGGCGATCCGCAACTCACCGTTCCGGGCGTACCGCGTCCTCATATCGCGCCTCTCACCGGCCGGCGTCAGCCGAGGACATACTCGCCGGGCGCGTCACTAACGGCCGGGTTCAGGCTGCTGCCCATGCTGGGCGGCCGGACCCGGTCGCCGGCGCGTGTCTGTGACCACCTGGTCCAGTCCTCCCACCAGGAGCCAGCCTGCCTGGCAGCCGCGGCTCGCCAGCTGTGCCCATCAGCCGGGCTGCCGTCGGCCGGATTGCCCTCGGCCGTCTCATACCATGCCTTCGGTCCCGGCGGATTGACGATGCCGGCGACGTGGCCGCCGCTGGACAGGACGTAGCGGACGTCACCTCCCAGCAGACTGGTGGCCCGGTACGAGGCATGCCAGGGCACGATGTGGTCGTTGACGGCACCGACCACGTACGTGTCGTTCTTGACCTGCGACAGACGCAGCGGCAGGCCGGCCAGCTCCATCTGGCCGCGGGCGAGCTCGTTCCCGATATAAAGGCACCGCAGGTAGAAGGAGTGCATGGCGGCCGGCAGCCGGGTGCTGTCGGCGTTCCAGGCCAGCAGGTCGAAGGCCGGGGGATCCTGGCCCATCAGCCAGCCCGACACGACGTAGCTGAAGATTAGGTCGTTCGCTCGCAGCAGGTCGAAGGTGCCGGCCATCTGGCTGCCGTCAAGGTAGCCCTTCTCCGCCATCTCGCGCTCAAGCCGCGCGACCGTCTGCTCGTCGGTGAAGGCCCCGAGCACGCCCGGCTCACTGTAGTCGAGCATGGTGTTCAGCAGCGTGATGGAGCCGATCCGGTCATCGCCAGTTCCGGCCAGGTAGGCCGCCAGCATGCCGGTCAGCGCTCCGCCCAGGCACAGCCCGGTGATGTCAATTCTCGGGGCGCCAGTGATATCTGCGATGACGTCGAGCGCTTTCGAAGGCCCGTGGATCAGGTAGTCGTCCAGGGTCACGCCGCGCATGGAGGCGTCCGGGTTGCGGTAGGAGATGGCGAAGACCGTGCGCTCGTGCTGGACTGCCCACTCGATAAAACTGCGCCCGGGTGCCAGGTCCATGATGTAGTACTTGTTGATCCACGGCGGGCTGGCCAGCATCGGGACCGCGCGGACCTTGGGTGTCTGCGGCGCATACTGAATGAGCTCCATGAGCTCGTTCCTGAACACCACCTTGCCTGGCGTGGCCGCCATGTTCTCGCCGATCTTGAAGTGGCTCGTGTCCACCTGCCGCGGGCGCCCGCCGTTGCGCAGCAGGTCATCGACGAAATGCCCGGCGCCTGCCGTCAGGCTGGCCCCGCCGGTCTCCATCGCTCGCTTGATTGCCGCCGGGTTGGTGAGCAGGAAGTTCGTCGGCGCCAGCGCGTCCAGCACGAAGTCAGCGGCGAGCCCGGCCTTCGCGTCGGCTACGGCCTCGCCGGCACCAGCCGCGCGGACTTCAGCCGCGAGCTGGACACCGGCCAGGTACGCCTGCCGGAGCGCAAAGAACGCTGGATTGTCCGTCCATGCGCGGTCAGCGAACCGCTTGTCCTCATCGACGGGAACGGGCGACTCTGCCTGCGACCCTAGCCAGCGCGCCGCGGCCACCGGTCCGATCCGGGCCATGCTGGCCGAGTACCGCAGCATGGCCGCGGCAACGTCGCCAGGATGCCCCGCTGCGCGCGTCAGCACGCTGGCCAGTGACTCGCCGAAGCCAGCCAGGTCCACGGAGGCGAACTGGCCGGCCTCCGGTGCCAGCGCCTCGGCAGCTGCCTCCGCAGCCTCCCAGGCCGCCTCCTGCCTGGTCATGCTCGCTCGAATATCGCGGCAATGCCCTGGCCGCCACCGATGCACATGGTGACGAGCGCGTACCGGCCGGCTATCCGCCTGAGCTCGTACAGTGCCTTGACGACAAGGATGGCGCCGGTAGCGCCAAGCGGGTGGCCGAGCGAGATGCCGCTGCCATTCGGATTGGTCTTTTCCGGCGGCAGGCCAAGCTCGCGGGCCACGGCCAGTGCCTGGGCGGCAAACGCTTCGTTCACCTCGAAGACATCGATCTCGTCCACCTTGAGGCCTGCCCGCTCCAGCACCAGCCTGACGGCCGGAACCGGGCCGATGCCCATGATCCTCGGCTCCACGCCGGCGTGACTGTAGGCGACGAGTCGGCCAAGCGGCGCCTGGCCGTGGCGACTGGCGTAGTCACCGCTGGCCAGGACGACCGCGGCAGCCGCGTCGTTGACTCCGGCGGCGTTCCCGGCTGTCACCGTGCCGTCGTCGGCGAAGGCCGGACGCAGTCGGGCCATGCCCTCCGCGGAGGCATCCGGCCGGATGTGCTCGTCAGCCACCACGCTGACGGTTCCCTTCTTCGCGGGTGCCTCGACGGGAGTTATCTGCTCGGTGAAATAGCCGGCTGCCGCCGCCGCCGCGGCCCGGTGGTGGCTCTGGACC
Source organism: uncultured Actinomycetota bacterium (assembly GCA_963719765.1). Lineage (GTDB taxonomy): Bacteria > Actinomycetota > Actinomycetes > Streptosporangiales > Streptosporangiaceae > JAJYUU01. The sequence goes on along the minus strand of CAVRCW010000003.1, from coordinate 939,375 downwards.
GCCAAGGCGTCCTGATCAGCGCGCGAGATCCCGAACTCGCGCGCGACGTTCTCTGCCGTTACGCCCATATGGCAGCCGTCGAACGGGTCGGTCAGTGCTCCGACCATGGCGTCGACGGTCACGCCGTCGCGCATCCGCTGACCCCAGCGCAGTCCCGGCACCCAGTACTGACTGCGGCTCATCGACTCGACGCCGCCCGCGACCGCGGCATCCGCATCACCGAGCTGGATGGCCTGGGCGGCCGAGACGACCGCCTGCAGTCCGCTGCCGCAGAGCCGGTTGACGGTGAAGGCCGGCGTGGTGACCGGCAGCCCGCCGTTGACGGCGGCGACCCGGCTCAGGTACATGTCCCTGGCCTCGGTGTGAATGACGTGGCCGAAGACGGCGTGACCGACGTCGGCGGGCTCAACCCCCGCGCGCCGCACTGCCTCCCGAACTACGGTCGCGGCAAGGTCGCACGGCGGGACGCCGGCCAGCCCGCCGCCGTACCGGCCGATGGCGGTCCGGACTGCGGACAGCACGACGACTTCTGGCAGATCATTCATGACGTTCCCTCTCACATGTCCAGGCCGCCGTTGACGGCCCAGATCTGTCCGGTGATATAGGCGGACTCGTCGGCGGCCAGGAAGCACACGACCCGCGCGATCTCCTCAGGCCGGCCGAGTCGGCCGACGGGAATCTGTCCCCTGATGCGCGCGAGCACCTGATCCGGAATGGTGGCGAGCATGTCCGTGGCGATGAAGCCGGGGGTGACGGCGTTCACGGTCAGGCCGAGGCCGTCACCCACTGGCCGCTCCGCCCGGTTCAGCTGGAAGATGGCCTCCCTGGCCAGCGATTTCGTCAGGCCGAACAGGCCAGACTTGGACGCGGCATAGTTGGCCTGGCCGATATTGCCGGTCTCGCCGATGACCGATGACACGCTCACGATCCGGCCGGTGCCGCGTTCGATCATGTGCTCAAGAGCGGCCTGGGCGATGAAGAAGGCGCCGGACAAGTTGACGGCGATGACGCGCTGCCAGTCCTCGTCGGACATCTTGGCGGCTGTCCGGTCGATGGTTATGCCGGCGTTATTCACCAGGATGTCGAGGCGCCCGTGCTGTTCAATGACGTCGTGTACGACGCGCCGGCAGTCGTCGGCCAGGCCGATGTTGCCTTCGTGCAGCGTGCAGAGCTGGTCTGGAAACTCCGCCGACATGGACGCCTGGAACTTCTCGGCTCCCTCATGCTGACGCCAGTAGCCAGCCGCGATCGATGCGCCCTCAGCGGCGAGGCGGCGGCAGATCGCGGCTCCGATGCCCCTAGTGCCGCCGGTGACCAGGGCCACTCGGCCGCTGACCATGCCCGCCGGTGCCTGCTGCGGCGGCACAATGTCTTCCCGCTGTCCTTGCATTCTTCGCTCCCTGTCCTCCTAGCCGACGTTGTCTGGTCTAGGGCGTCATGACGATGCGTGCTTTTGCCCTGCCGTGCAGGACTTCCTGGATGGAGTCGTTGACGGCGGCCAGCGGCCTGGTCTCATAGATGACCCGGGTCTGTCCGGCCGCATGCAAGCCGAACACGTCCAGCAGGTCGGCGCGGGTGCCCACGATCGAGCCGATCACCGAAGTCCCGTTGAGCACGGTGTCGAAGACCGGGATGGTGAGCGTGCCGGCTGCGGGCAACGCGACCAGCACGAGCCGTCCGCCGCGGCGCAGGCCGGCGTAGGCGCCGGCGAAAGACTTGTCGTCGACGGCCAGGCCGATGGCGACGTTCGCGCCGCCGTGGGACTGCAGGACTGCCGCGGGGTCCTCGGTCCGCGCGTCAATGGTGATGTCGGCGCCGAGCTCCTTGGCGAGCTGCAGTTTCTCGTCGGTGACGTCGATCGCGGCGACGGTGCCGCCGAAGATCTTCGCGTACTGGACGGCGAGATGGCCGAGGCCGCCAACGCCGGAGATCGCGACCAGGTCGGCCGGGCGCACGTTGCCGACCTTGACGGCCTTGTACGTGGTCACGCCCGCACAGCTCAGCGGCGCGGCGTCGAAGGGGTCGATGCCATCGGGGACCTTGGCGGCGAAGGCTGCCTCGGCCAGAAAGTACTCGGCATAGCAGCCGTCGACGGAGTAGCCCGTGTCAAGCTGCTGCAGGCACAGCGTCTCCCAGCCGGTCAGGCAGTGCTTGCAGGTGCCGCACGCGTAACCCAGCCACGGCACGGCCACCCGCTGCCCGAGCTGCAGGCTGGTGACGCCGTCGCCGAGTGCGTGTACCAGGCCCACGCCTTCGTGGCCGGGCACGAACGGCGGGGTTGGCTTGACGGGCCAGTCGCCGTTGGCGGCGTGAATGTCGGTGTGGCACAGGCCGGATGCTTCCATCCGGACAGTTACCTGCCCGCGCCCAGGCGACGGGATGGGACGGTCCTCCATCACCAGCGGCTCCCCGAACCTCCGTACGACTGCAGCTTTCATTTCTCCTCCAGGCAATCTCTGCCGCCTGCATGGCAAATGGCGGTCGGCCGACTTGCGGGCGACGCACAAGGGGCGGTGGGCAGCTGAACTACCGGCCTGCCGGGTGAGTGTCCCGGCCGGCCGGTACGTGAGGGGGACCCGGCGGCGGGGTTTGCCGGATGCGGTGCCGATGAGGTCGTCGGTGCTGTTAACGATGTAGACCTACGGTACGTCGCCCTCTTAGCAAATGTCAACGTCGTAGACCTACAATCAAATGCCTGCGGTAGTATTCTCAGGCTGAGCTAGATCAGAGCGAGATGAGAGAAGGTGCTGCGATGACCCCGCCGCGTGCCGGCCGCGCCGCTGGTGACACCAGCGCGAACGCGAACGGTGACGGGAAGATCACCCGGGCGGTAGTGCTTGCCGCTGCGCTTGACATCATCGACCGTGACGGCGCCGACGGCCTGTCCATGCGCCGCCTCGCCCGCGCACTTGACCGGGACCCAATGATCTTGTACCGGCACGCGCCGAACAAGGCCGCCCTCCTCGACGGAGTCGCTGAGACAGTCCTGGCCAAGCTGACGGTCGATGCGACTGACACCGACTGGGTCGGCCAGTTGCGCGCGGTCGCGCGCAACTACCGGGCGCTCGCCCTCGCCCACCCACATGTGGTGCCGCTGCTGGTCATGCGGCCGCTGGCCACACCGCTAGCGTTGCGCCCTCATGGCACGCTGCGCCCGCTCGAAGACGTCCTCGCGCTGCTCACCCGAGCGGGCTTTACCGGACAGGACGCACTGCACATCTACCGGGCCCTGTTCGGCTTCCTGCACGGCCACGTACTCAACGAACTCCAGGAAATCGTCGACAACCCCGACGAGACCGACGACCTACTCCGGCTGGGCCTGCACCGGCTGCCGATCGGCGAGTTCCCCCTCCTGCGCAGTCTCGCCCCCGTGCTGGCGAGCTACGACGGCGCCGCCGAACTCGAACGCGGCCTCGACATCCTGCTCACCGGGCTTTCCGCGACCCTCGCTCCTCAGGCCAAGTGACTGCGTGCTTGACAAGTCGATCAGTTGCTTGGTATAGTTAGCAACATAGACCCTGAGGAGGAGTCATGACCGAAGCCCGTACCATGGGCCGTGACCTGCAGGAGGATATCCTGAGCGCGGTCCGCAAGAGCCAGGCCGCGGTAATCGAGGCGATTCGGACCTGGACCAGCAAGGTCCAGTCGATCACCCCCGACCTGCCGGATCTGAGCTTGCCGTTCACCGACAAACTGCCCAAGCCGCATGAGCTGATCGCGAGCGCCTACGACTTCGCCGAGCAGATGCTGGCCAGCCAGCGGAAGTTCGCCGAGGACGCCCTGAAGGTGATGACGCCGGTGACGGCAGTCCAGCACGACGCGCCGGCCAAGAAGAACGGATCCGCGGCCAAGTGAGCAATCATCGCGCGGCGAGCCCCCAAGAGGTTCGCCGCGCGATTGTAGCGCTGGGTTCTTCGGCTTCTCGTGTGCCGGTTTGAGGGTATTGAACGTTAGCACCCCCATGGCATGCAAGAGGTCTGGGTTCGAATTCCCATAGCTCCACTGTGTGACATTTCCGCGGTTCAGAGCTTTTCTTTGACCGTGATGCCGGTGCCGGAAGCCTCTCCTCAGATGGATTCTCACTTGTCTTCCCTCGCCGTTTCCGCAGGTCAGCGGCACCATCGCAGACATTGCGCGGCCAGCAAGAGGTCAAGAACCTACGCCTGCCTTTCCGCAGGTCAGCGGCATGCCCCGGCGGCGGCCCGCGACTGGCTACCAGACGAGTTACCGGCGGGCTGCACCACGGATCTAATAAGAGCCGGCTACACATACGCAATTCGCCGCGGCGGGGTCAGCGTGTGCGCCAGCGGCAGCCTCAAGCAAGGCTCCGGTCGGCGCTGTGCGTGGACGCGGATTGAGGGTTCTCGTTGGCCGGGTGAGCTACTCATTGGCGTCGCTTCAGTTCGCGGGCCGCGGCGTTTAGTACGGCAAAATACCGAGTGAGGACATCGGCGGCCAGCCGGCGCCGATCTGCACGACGCGCCGGCTTCGAGGTCGGCCAGCTCGCCGGCCGCATACCGGTGCGGGCCAGCAGCTCGACGACGAGCCGGTCGCGGGGATCACTGCTGGCCCGGGCTGCGGTCACGAGCCGGGCCGCATCCCGGTTGTCTCGACGACCCGCCTTGCGAGCAGGACCTGGGTGAGCGCTCCATGACCCCGATGACAGTGGCACGACCTGCGGGTGCCTGCCGCAGCCGGGCCGCCGACATGGACGGTGACTCCCTCGACGGCCTCAGCTCGACGCCAATTGTGCCGGCCCCCTCGGCTATTCGCGGCTCCTGGCCGTCCTCGACGAACAGGCAATCGGGACGTCTGGTGGCGTAGGCGCGGGCCGCGTCCTTGGCGGCGTCGAAGTCTTCGCCGGTCAAGATGACTTCCGCGCCGAGCTGGCGCATGCATGCCACCTTGGCCGGGTTGGCGCTGGTCGCGGCGAACACGCGCACCAGCGCTCCCCGCGATCGTCCGGCGTAAGCCATCGCCTGACCGAAATTGCCGGCTGACGCGCAGACGATCTGCCGATCCGGGGCCAGATCGTGCATCAGGTAATCGGCGCCGCGTCCCTTAAATGACCGGATTGGGTTCAGCGTCTCGACCTTGACCACGATCTCCGCGCCAACTCGGCGCGACAACTCGGCATCGGTGAACTGAGGGGTATGCAGGAAAACCGGTTCGATGACGCGGTGCGCTTCTTCGATGTGCTCAAGGGACAGCAAATCGCACGACCTTATCCCACCGGCACCCCGTGCAGCGTGGCTTGGCGGCTGGGCGGGCTTGTCAAGCCGGGATGCGCTGCAGCATTCCGGCAATGAAGATCTTGGTAGCTGGTGACACCGGCCGACGGGCACCGCCGCCGTGATCGCCGAAGTCGCCGCCGCCGCCGAAGTCGCCGCCGTCGCCCCCGGAATCTGCATACTGCGTACCGGCTGTGACGGCCCGCATCGCCACAAGGTGCGGGGCGAGGACCGCGGCCAGGCGGCGAGCCGTTTCTGGTGTCAACGGCGGCAATTCTTCGCCCGGCTCGACGATCAGCCCCTTTCCGTATTCGGCAGTTTTGTCGGCTTGATCATATTCGCTTATCATAACTAGCCCCGTATCCTGGCCAGCCCCCTGCTGGCCTTTACCGCAGCTAAACACGCCGTGACACTGTTCGCCAGCGATACGGCAAGAACGGCATTACCGTGCGACTACCTGCGGAGTTTCTTGATGATCGGCAGGTTTCTGCTTTAAGTATGTCTTTTTCGTGGCTACGTAAGATGAATCCGACCATTCGCGATACATCACCGCAGAGCCGTGCAATGTCTGCCCTGGCGCAGGCGCTTCATCGCGGTCTCTGGCGCCGCTCGTCCGGGTGCCGTGGCCGATGGACTAGCGGCTCGTCAGCGCCTGTTCGGAGCGTGCCTGGGCGCGATCAGCGAGCGTTGGTCATCTGCCACGTTGCCGCGGCGTCCGTTGCTGACCGACTACGTGACGGCGGCCAGCAACGCCGAATGTCAATGCTTGTCGCGACCCCTGGCCGGGGTATTTGCCGACGAAATCTCACGGCCCGGCTAGAATTGCATGAGCACTTGTCGCGTCAGCTCCGCCTAGTGGGCGGACTCGTACTTTGCCAGCACGTCCCCTGGAATGCGCCCTCGGTCGGAGACATGCAGACCCTGGGCGCGGGCCCATGCACGCACCTCGGACTGGTTGTGCCTGGGCGTGCGCCCGGCGCGGCCTGACCGTCGAGACGCGGGGACCTTGCGTGCCGCTTCGACGTACGGGCGAATGGCCTTGGCAAGCTGGTCGGCATGCTTCTTGCTCAGGTCAATCTCATAATCGACGCCGTTGAGCCCGAACCTGACTGTGCCGGCAGCTTTGCTGCCGTCAATGTCGTCGACGTACAGAATTTGTGTTCGCTGAGCCACTGCTCGTCTCCTGCCTCAGAATTTTGCTTAATCGCCTATGGCATCAGCCTAAACGATCGCGAAGGGGCGCAGCGCCGCTTTCTCGCCCATACGAAGGTATCAGCAAGAGGCTTTGTCCCCGGTATTGAGATTGCACGGCACACAGATCTGCCCCCGCCACGTGAACGAAGTATTCTTACCTGCCTGCAGCCTCGTGCGATTCGGATCGGCTTACCGGCTCGAGTTCTGCCAGTTCATCTCCTCGATCCCGGCCCCTGGGGATGGCGCACTCGCGCCCCTTCATGCCGGATGCGGGTCTGGCTATCGTCACAGCGGCACGCATCGTCACACTCGTGACCGATGCCGTCCGCGACTGGCCGCAGCACGTCAGGGCTTAGCGGTCTTCGAGGCGTGCTAACCAGGCTCCCAATGGCGCCCGCATTACCCTTCGCCGGTGGCGCCCGGCATTACCCTTCGCCGCTGAGATTACTGGCTAGCCGGAGGCCAGGGCGCGCGCGGTAAACCGGCCTTGCCTACAGTTACGGCATGCGCAAGTACGTCATCATGGGCGTCCAGGGCAGCGGCAAAGGCACTCAGAGTGCCATGCTCGCCGCCGACTTCGACCTTGTGCACATCGCAGTCGGGGACATCTTCCGATGGAACGTGCAGAACCACACCAAGCTCGGAGCGCAGGTGCGGCGCACCATGGCGGCGGGCGAGCTCGTCAGCGATGACCTGGTCGAGGGCGTGGTGTCCGACCGGCTGACCGGGCACGACTGGAACTACGGCTTCATCATCGACGGGTTCCCGCGCAACAAGCGGCAGGCCGAGTTCTTCCTGGAGAGCTACGACATCGACGGGGTGATCCACCTCGAGCTGCCTGACGGCGAGGTACGCCGCAGGGTGATGGCCCGCAGGCTCTGCGAGAGCTGCGGCGTGGACTACAACCTGATCGACAACAGCCCGCACGCCGAGGGCAGGTGCGATGCCTGCGGTGGCAAGCTCGTGCAGCGCGAGGACGACACGCAGGAAGCACTCGCAGTCCGGCTGAGCGAATACCACAGCAAGACCAATCCGGTGCTCGACCTCTTCCGCCGCAAGGAGTACGTCGTGACGATCGACGCCCGGCCAGACAAGCTGCAGGTCCAGCAGGCGATCAGGAAGGCGCTCAAGCTGCCGCCCAACGACCATGACGCGGCCCCCTGACGGCACTCGCTGGCCAGGCAGATGCGGGTAGTCGCGGCGCCCGACTCGTTCAAGGGCAGCATCGGCGCGGCGGACGCGGCGGCCGCGCTCGCGGGCGGCTGGCGCGACGCCCGGCCTGGCGACGACGTGATCGAGCTCCCGCTGGCTGACGGGGGCGAGGGCACGCTCGCGGTGCTGGCCGCCGCATGGCCTGGCTGCCGCTGGCACCGCGCTGAGGTCAGTGGTCCTGGCACAGCTAGGGTGACCGCAGCCTGGCTGGAATTTTCGGGGAACGGGCATGTCATCGAGCTGGCCTCGGCCGCGGGCCTGACGCAGCTCCGGCCACCGGAACCCCTGCAGGCGCACAGCTACGGCGTCGGCGAGCTAATCGGCCATGCGCTCGATGCCGGGGCGCGCCGGATCGTGGTCGCGCTCGGCGGGTCGGCGTGCACAGACGGCGGCAGCGGCGCGCTGGCTGCCCTCGGCGCACGGTTCCTCGACGACGCAGGGCACGAGCTACCGCGCGGCGGCGCTGCGCTGAGGCGGCTCGGTCATGTCGACCTGACCGCCCTGCGGCCGCCCCCGGTCGAGGGAACCGAATGCCTTTCCGATGTGCGTGCGCCGCTGCTCGGGCCGACTGGGGCAGCGGCGGTGTTCGGCCCGCAGAAGGGCGCAGGACCTGTCGACATCGCGGTGCTTGAGGCTGGGCTGGCCCGGCTGGCGAATCTGCTCGGCGGCCAGCCGGATGCACCGGGGGCCGGGGCGGCAGGCGGCACGGCCTATGGCCTGGCTACTGCCTGGCGGGCCAGGCTGCTGCCGGGTGCGGCGCAGATCGCCGCGATAGCGGGCCTGCCCCGTGCGCTGGCCGCGGCTGACCTGGTGATCACCGGCGAGGGCCAGTACGACGCAACCTCGCAGTCGGGCAAGGTCGTCGGGGCGGTGCTTGGGCTCGCTGCCCAGGCCGGCGTGCCCGTGGCCGTCGTGGCCGGGTCATTTGCATCCGCTCCGCCAGCCGGCGTCGCGACCGTGGAACTCGCCGCGCTCGCGGGCGGGCAGGACGCGGCCATCAACGACCCGGCGCGCTGGCTAGCGGCGGCCGGGCGCGAGCTGGCGGCAGGCTGCAAGGGCGCCTAGCTCAGGTCCATATCGGCGCGCACGATCGAGTAGGAGGCCATGTCGCGCCACTGGCCGCTGCGGAAACAGGAGCCGCGCAGCGTTCCCTCATAGGTGAAACCGGCCTTCTCCAGCGACCGTCGCTCGGCAACGTTGTCGGCCTCGGTTTCCGCGACGATCCTGTTCACCTGGGTGTGAGCGAAGAGGTACTCGGCGAGCAGCCGCTGAGCCCTGGTGCCGTAGCCGAGTCCGCGAGCCTTCGCGAGCAGCCCGATTCCGATGTTCCAGCTAAAGCTCGAAGGCCCGGTGACGACCTTGTGCCAGCTGACCTCGCCGAGGAACTCGCCGCTGTCCTTCGCGCCGCCGAGCGCCACGGCGAGCCGGCCATTGTCCGGCTCGATGAACCCGTTCTCGGCGAACTGACGACGGAGCCTGCCGGGGTCGCCATAGCCGAAGAATCCGTAGATCGAGGCCTCATCGGGATCCTGGGAGAGCGCGCCGAGCAGCTCCAGCTCGGACTCGATTATCGGCCGTATATATACCGTTTTGGCCATTGACGAATCCTAGCCGGCCTGGTCGCCACCCGGCTTGGGTCCGGCGCGGCCCGCCAATGGCCGCACTGCGGATGATCAGCACCAGCTTGGGCGCTTATAATTTCTCCAGCTCAGGCGCAGGCGCCCGGCGGCCCTGGGCTGCCGGGGATCGCGGCGGAGCAGGATGGCGAGGTCATGGACGTGATGCCGGATGCCGCCCTGGCCGACAGGCCGCAGGAGTGGCTGGCCATGCCCGGCGGGCGGCTGCGGCAGGTCGTCTCCCTTGACGGCGGGGATGGGACCGCTGAACTGCTCCCGTACGCCGCCTGGCTGGCGCGCATCCGGCCAGCCTGCCAGTGCGGCAGCCCGCGCCTTGGCTCTGGCCGGACCTGTGGCAGTGCGGAGTGCATCGCCAGGCTCACCGGGCAGGCCAGCGGCGCTGGCCGGTGAAGGTAGTGTCGCAGCGCGATCGGCGTGCCCAGCGTGACCCGCAATCACCCCGTCGCAGGCCCATTGCCCAGGGGATAGTGCGGACGAGTGGGGCTGCGCCCTTTACCCTGAGTTCGTGCGGGAGATCGTGGTCTTCAGTGGCAGCGCGCACCCGGCTCTATCGGCGGAGATATGCGCGGATCTCGGTGTGCCACTGCGGCCGGTGCGGCTGAGCCGGTTCGCGAATGACTGCCTGGAAGTTCAGCTCCAGGCCAATTGCCGGGAAAGGGATGTCTTCGTCATACAGCCGCTCGGACCGCCGGTGCAGGAGAACCTGGTCGAACTGCTGCTGATGCTTGATGCCGCCAGGGGCGCGTCGGCGGCCAGGGTGACGGCTGTGCTCCCGTACTACGCCTACGCACGCTCGGACAAGAAGTCGATGCCGCGCGTCTCCATCGGCGGCAGGCTCGTGGCTGACCTGCTGGTGACGGCCGGCGCCGGCCGGGTGCTGGCGATGACACTGCACTCGCCGCAGGTGCACGGGTTCTTTTCCATCCCGGTCGACCACCTGCACGCGCTGCGCGAATTCGCCAGCCACTTCGCCGGACTGGACCTGACCAACTCGGTGGTGGTCTCGCCCGACCTCGGCAACGCCAAGAACGCCGCCGCGCTCGCTCGATTGCTGGACGTGCCGGTGGCAGCCGGCGCCAAGGAGCGGCTGAGCGACGAGAAGGTAACGATCAGCTCCATCATCGGCGATGTCGAGGGCAAGGACGTGATCGTGCTCGACGACGAGATAGCCCGCGGGACGACCATCATGGAATTGCTGGAGCGGCTCACCGAGCGCAATGTCCGATCCGTCAGGATCGCCTGCACCCATGGCCTGTTCAGCGACGGCGCGCTGAAGCGGATCGGGGCACATCCGCTGGTCAGGGCGATTGTCAGCACCAACACGCTGCCGACGGTCGGCGCCCAGAGCGATCCGGACGTGCATGTCATTTCCGTCGCGTCCGCGCTGGCCGAGGCAATCCGGCGCATTCATGAGGGCGAGTCGGTCAGCGCGCTGTTCGGCGCGAGCTAGCCCATGCTGGCGCTGCCGCGGCTGGCCATACCCGCGGACTTCGCCCACACAGCCACCTGGCTGCGCGAGGTGTAGCCGAGCTTGGCCAGGATGTTGGCCACGTGCCTGGCGGCGGTGGCGGGGCTGATGAACAGGTCAGCTCCGATGTCCCGGTTGCTCTTGCCCGCGGCGATCAGGGCTACCACCTCGCGTTCGCGGGACGTCAGCCCGAGAGATTCCGGGCTCGCGCCCGGCGAGGCGGGTACCGCGGTGGAGGCCTGGATAGCCGTCTCGCCGAGCGCGAGCCGGACGGCTTGCGCCGATGTCATGACCGTGCCCTCCGCCCACAGCCTGGCGACCACATGCTGGCCCAGGCCTCGCGCCGCGTCCAGGTACCGCTGCGTGCGGGCACCGGGCATCGGCGGGAGGTGCGCTTCCGCGCGCAGCGCGGTGATCGCGCCGGCCAGCCGCACGCCGGTTTCCGGGTACCCCTCGAGGACTGCCAGCCTCGCTAGCCCCTCCAGGCCCCTGGCCAGGCCAATCCGGCTGCCGGAGGCATAGCACAGGCGCAGGCTCTCGGCCAGGTCCTGGCGCGCGGCCATCAGGTTCCCCTGCTCGATCGAGATCCGGCCAAGCCCGGCAAGGCAGCGGGCGACGTCCGGCCGGGAATTCAGCTGGCGCAGAAACGCTAGCGCCTCGAGGTAGTGCTGCCTGGCGGTGTCGTACTCGCCTCGCAGCCGGGCCAGGTCGCCGAGTCCGAGCAGGGTCCTGGCGCAGCCCCAGTGGTGCTCGATCGCGCGCATGGCCGCGAGCGCCTCCTCGGCGAACCGCTCGGCGGCGCGCAGGTTGCCACGGTGGCCGGCCACCGTGGCCAAGGTGCCAAGCGCATAGCCCTCGCTCCACCGATCGGCGGCCGACCTTGCCACCCGCAGGGCCTCTTGCGCCCTGGCGGCCGCCTCGTCGGGCAGGCCCGCGTGCAGCGCGATCTCGGCAAGCAGATTGAGTGCCGCAGCCACGTAGAACTGGTCGCCCGCCGCCATGGACAGGTCGAGCCCGGCCAGCGCGAATTCCTCGGCCTGGCCAGAACCGCTGGCCAGCGCCAACTGCGCCCTGGCGACAAGCGCGGGGCCGCGAACCGAATCCGGCACAGTCGCGGCGGCCTCGAGCCTGAGGAACGCTTCCATCCACCCGGCGCCATGGCTGAGGTTGCCGCGGACAATCATCACGGGGGCCATCGCCCGGCACAGGCGCAGGCCGGTCTCCGCATCGCCGCGCGCGAGGCACTCGCTGAGCACCTCGTACACATTCCCAGCCTCGGCGTCGAAGCGGCGGAACGTATCGGCCCTGGCAGTCCACGAGGCGGGCACAACCCCCATGCCAATTGCCACCGACTGCTCGGCCTCGGCGACGCTGAAATCGCGGCGGCGGCTCCTGAAAGCCTCGGCCTCTCCGGCGAGAGTCAGGCAGTCGGCCGCGTACTGGCGGATCGTTTCCAGCAGCCGGTACCGGGCCTGGCCAAGCACCTCGGACCCCATCTCGATAAGCGATTTATCAGCCAGCGCCGTGGTGAGATCGAGGATGTCCTCGGCCGGGAGCGCATCATCGGCGCATACCTGCTCGGCCATCTCCAGCGACCATTCGCTGAAGACCGACAGCCTCCGGAGCAGCACCTGCTCAGGTCCGGCCAGCAGGTCGTAGCTCCAGTCGATGGTCGCGCGCAGTGTCTGCTGGCGGGCGCCCGCCGCGGCCGCCATTGGTGAGCAGCTTGAATTTGTCGCTCAGCCGGGCGGCGATCTGCTCGACGGACAGCACTCGCACCCAGGCGGCGGCCAGCTCGATCGCCAGCGGGAGTCCGTCGAGTGCCCGGCAGATTGTGGCTACGGTCGTCGCGTTGCCTGGCGCGACGCTGAAGGCGGGTGCGGCGGTGCGGGCTCGCTCGGCGAATAGCCGCACTGCATCGTAGCCGCTCATCTCCTGCGGCTCGGTGACGTCAGCGGGAGGCAGCCTCAGCGGAGGCACCTGCCAGACTGTTTCTGCCGCTACCCGCAGTGGCTCCCGGCTGGTGGCGATGACGCGAAGTCCGGGCGCGCTGGCCAGAAGCTGCTGGCACAGGGCGGCACAGGCACCGACGAGATGCTCGCAGTTGTCGAGCGCGAGGATCGCCTGGCGGTGCCTGACCGCGTCGGCGAGGGTCTCGCTGAGCGGCCTGCCCGGCTCCTCGTTGATGCCCATGACAGCCGCGACGGCGGCAGCCACGAGCTGAGGCTGGCGCAGCTCACCGAGCTCGACGAACCATGTCCCGTCGGGAAAGTCGTCCGCGGTCGAGGCGAGCAGCCTTAATGCCAGCCTGGTCTTCCCGATGCCGCCGGCACCGCAGAGGGTGAGCGCGCGCGACCTGCGGAGCACAGCGGCCAGGTCAGCGACCTCACCGGCGCGGCCGACGAAGCTGCTCACCTCCGCCGGCAGATCTGCCGTCTGCGCCGTCATCGCTGATCTCGCGTCTCGCCCCTGGCTGCTGGCGCGGACCTCCCGTGCTCAGTCTTGCCTGGTTAACCGTAACGCTGTGGTTGCCACTAGCGTGGCCACTTCGCACCGTTAAGCGACTAGCTGACCGTATCTGTAATGCATTTGTGATGGCCGCCGTCACGCTCCGGCACTGCGAGCATCTCGTTCGAGTGCGAGCAGGAAGCGCTTGCGGTCCAGGCCGCCGCCATATCCGGTCATGCTGCCGTCGGCTCCGATGACCCGGTGGCACGGCACCACGATCGCTATCGGGTTGCGGCCATTGGCCAGGCCGACCGCGCGGCTCGCGGCGGGCCTGCCGAGTCGGCGGGCCAGCTCGCCGTACGACACGGTCTGGCCGTACGGGATGGCCTGCAGGCCGGCCCACACCTTGCGCTGGAAGTCCGTCCCGGCCGGCGACAGCGGCAGGTCGAACTCCGTCAGCTGGCCGGCGAAATATGCGGTCAGCTGCGCGGCCGCGGCAGCAAAGGGCTCGTCGGCCGGATCGGCCGGGGACCCGAACGCGTCCTGGCTTGGCGCGTGCCGCTGGGCATCCATGTACAGCCCGGCGATTTTCCCGCCCTCGGCCACGATGGTCAGGGGGCCCACCGGGCTCGGCATGGTGACATGCGTGCGGTCGGCGGCTGCGGTGCTGGTCGTCATCTCAGGCTCCTGTTCCTGGAAGGCGGTTAATGTCGTGCTCGCTGGTTGCCCACAGGTACTGGACGGCGTAGGCGCGCCATGGCCGCCATGCCGCGGCACGCTCGTTGAGTGCCGACGGGGTGGCGGGCAGGCCGAGGCTTGCAGCCGCGGCGCGCACTCCGAGGTCGGTGGGGATGAAGGCGTCCGGGTCGCCAAGCGCCCGCATCGCGATGGTCTCGATGGTCCACGGGCCGATGCCGGGCAGCTCGGCCAGCCGTAGCCTGGCCTCGTGCCAGTCGCCGCCGACGCTGACGTCGACCTTGCCGTCCGCCAGCGCGGCGGCGAGCGCGGCGAACGACTCGCGCCGCGACCTTGGCATGGCCAGGCCGGACGGATCGGCATCGGCCAGGACACGGACGTCAGGGAAGAGCCTGCTTAGCCCGCCGCCCGCATCATCGACCGCATCCCCGTATGTCGCGGCGAGGCGGCCCGCGTGGGTGCGTGCCGCAGCTGTCGATACCTGCTGGCCGAGCACGGCCCGCAGCGCGAACTCGGCGGCATCGACGGTGCGCGGCACTCTGCGCCCTGGCGCCTTGCGCACCAGTGGCGCGAGTACGCCGTCAGCCGTGAGCAGATCCGTCACGGCCTGCGGGTCGGCGTCGAGGTCCAGCAGCCGCCTGCATCGGCTGATCGCGCTGGCCAGGTCACGCAGGTCGGTTAGCCTCAGCTGGCAACTGACATGATCGGGCTGCGGTCGCAGGGTCGCGATGCCGTGTCCGTGCGGCAGGCGCAGCGTCCGCCGGTACGCGCCGTCCCGCCACTCCTCGACACCAGGCACGGCAGTCGCGGCCAGGTGCCCGAACAGGTTGTCTGGCTGTAGCGGAGCTCGGAACGGCAGCCGCAGCGACAAGGCGCCCCCGCCGGCTCCGCCAGCCCGCGGCCGGCCCGCTCCCTGAGCTGGCTCGGGGCCAGCGCGAATACTTCGCGCACCGTGTCGTTGAACGTCCTGATGCTGGCGAAGCCGGCCGCGAAGGCGACGTCACCCATCGGCAGGGCTGTCGTCTCGATGAGCAGCCTGGCGGTTTGCGCGCGCTGCGCTCTGGCCAGGGCGAGCGGTCCCGCGCCGAGCTCGGCCAGCAACTGGCGTTCCACTTGCCTGATGCTGTAGCCGAGGCGGCTGGCCAGCGCAGGCACACCGCCGTCGTCCATCACGCCGTCGGCAATCAGCCGCATCGCGCGGGCGACGACGTCGGCGCGCACGTCCCATTCCGGCGAGCCGGGACTCGCGTCGGGCCGGCAGCGCTTGCAGGCCCGGAACCCGGCCTGCTGGGCGGCCGCGGCGCTGGGGAAGAAGCGCATGTTCTCCGGCTTGGGCGGCACCACCGGGCAGCTCGGCCGACAGTAGATGCCGGTCGTCAGCACGGCCGTAAAGAACCATCCGTCGAACCTGGCGTCCTTAGACTGAACCGCCCTGACGCACTGCTCGCTGTCCTCGTACATGCTTCAAGCATCGGTGATGGGGGAGCGATCAGCCTAGCGAATTCGCGACATGTCAGTCGCAAAGGCCACGGCAGCGATGATGATGTCGCAAAACCGCTAGTGGCGGTGGCCGTCCCGCCTCGCCCGGGGCCAATATTTCGCGATCAGCAAAGTTGCGCGACGCGAAAGTTCAGCTATCCTGGCTGGGTGAGTGCTGAGATCACGGCAGAACACGCCGCGACGCCGGTTGCCGACGAGGAGCAGCCGGCCGGGTTGCGCGAGCGCAAGAAGATGGCCACCCGCAAGGCCCTTGGCATGGCTGCGATGCGGCTAGCGATGGATCGCGGGCTGGACAACGTCCTGGTCGAGGACATCGCCGAGTCGGTCGGGGTCTCGACCCGCACCTTCAACAACTACTTCAGCAGCAAGTACGAGGCCATCTGCGCGCTCGGATTCGACCGGGCGATGCGTATCGGGTCGGCGCTGCGCGAGCGGCCCGCGGACGAGGCCTTGTGGGAGGCCATCACCAACGCGGTGATGTCCGAGTACGGCGCTGCCGACCAGGCCCCGGACGAGGAGTGGATCGCAGGCATCCGCCTGGTTACCAGCACGCCCGCGCTGCATGGGGAGTACCTCAAGGTCCAGGCGATGACGCAGTACTCGATGGCCGAGGCGATCGCGATCAGGACCGGCACCAGGCCGGAGGCCAGCATGTTCCCCCGGATACTGGCCGCTTCGGTGACCGCCGCGGTCCAGGGCGCGATGGATCGCTGGATGCACTCCGATCCGCCGGCCGCGCTCGCACCCATGGTCAGGATGGCGCTGCAGCAGCTTGCCGACGGGATGCGGCAGGTGTTCCCGCAGTCAGGCCAGCCACCGAGAGCCAGACCCGGCTAGCCCCGCCAGCCACCTCGCGCCCCCGTTCCCCTGAAGTAAGTCATCTGAATCTGAGAGAGCCCCCGTGCTGATACGACTGCTGCGCGAGTTCCTGCGCCCTTACCGCAAGCCGCTGAGCGCGGTGCTGGTGCTCCAGCTGGCGCAGACCCTGGCCACGCTCTACCTGCCCACGCTGAACGCGGACATCATCGACTACGGCGTGGTACCCCACAACACGCACTACATCCTGCGGACCGGCGGCGTGATGCTGGCCATCACGCTGGTGCAGATCGTGTGCGCGGTGTTCGCGGTCTACTTCGGCGCGAAGGTCGCGATGGCGCTCGGCCGGGATGTGCGGCACGGGCTCTTCAGCCGCGTGCAGCGATTCTCCGACCGCGAGGTGAACCACTTCGGCACGCCGACGCTGATCACCAGGACCACAAACGACGTCCAGCAGGTGCAGATGCTGGCCATCATGACCTTCACGCTGCTGCTATCCGCGCCGATCATGTGCATTGGCGGCATCATCCTGGCCCTCAACCAGGACGTGAAACTGTCCTCGCTGCTAGTGGTCGCGGTTCCGCTGCTCGCCATCATCCTGACGCTGATCATTTCCCGGATGCGGCCGCTCTTCAAGGTCATGCAGGAGCGGCTGGACAACATCAACCGCGTGCTGCGCGAGCAGATCACCGGCGTCCGGGTGATCCGCGCCTTCGTCCGTGACCCGCAGGAGCGGGACCGGTTCGAGGGAGCGAGTAGTGAGCTGTTCGGCGTCCAGCTCGGGGCCGGCAAGCTGATGGCTTTCATGTTTCCCTCCGTCATGCTGGTACTGAACCTGTCCACGACGGCGGTGGTGTGGTTCGGCGGGCACCTGATCGGTGACGGCACCATGCAGATCGGCTCGCTGACCGCGTTCATCACCTACCTGGCCCAGATCCTGACGTCGGTCATGATGGCCACCTTCATGTTCATGCTGGTCCCGCGCGCAGAGGTCAGCGCCGACCGCATCATGGAGGTGCTGGACACCGAGCCTGCCCTGCACCCGGCAGCCAGTCCGCTGCCCGCCGGGAGCGAGCCGGGCAAGCTCGAGCTGCGGCACGTGGAGTTCCGGTACCCGGGCGCCGAGGCACCCGTGCTGCACGACATCAGCCTCACCGCGCTGCCGGGCAAGACCACTGCCATCATCGGCGGTACAGGCTGCGGCAAGACGACGCTGGTCAACCTGATCGCTCGGCTGATCGACGTGACCGGCGGCTCGCTGCTAGTCGGCGGCGTCGACGTGCGGGAACTGGATCCGACCGTGCTGTCGGACGCGATCGGCCTGATTCCGCAGAAGCCGTACCTGTTCTCTGGCACGGTGGCGACAAACCTGCGCTACGGCAACCAGCGGGCGACGGACGAGGACCTGTGGAAGGCGCTGGAGATCGCCCAGGCGCGCGACTTCGTCGAGCGGATGCCGGACGGGCTGGACTCGCGCATCGCGCAGGGCGGCACGAACGTCTCCGGCGGCCAGCGCCAGCGCCTGGCGATCGCGCGGGCGCTGGTGCACAAGCCGCAGATCTACGTGTTCGACGACTCGTTCTCCGCGCTGGACTATGCCACCGACGCGCGGCTGCGCGCGGCACTGGCCACCGAGGTGACGGGAGCGACGATGATCATCGTGGCCCAGCGGGTCAGCACGATCCGGCATGCCGACCAGATCCTCGTGCTCGACGCTGGCCGGGTGGTGGCCGCAGGCACCCACGACGAGCTGATGGACTCCAGTGAGACGTACCGGGAGATCGTGCTCTCCCAGCTGACAGAGCAGGAGGCCGCGGCGTGAGCGCGGGATCGAACGGGAATGAGACGAACGGCTCCGCGCCTGCGAACAGCTCCGCGCCTGCGAACGGTTCCGCGCCTGCGAACGGCTCCGCGCCCGCGAACGGTTCCGCGCCGGAGACCGATCCCGGTCAGGGGCTGGGAACGGGGGAGCGGGCGACGCCGCAGCGCGAGCTCCGGCCGGCCGGCACGATGCAAGGTCCGGCCCGGTTCATGGGCGGTATGTCGACCGAGAAAGCGCTGGACTTCAAGGGCTCCAGCAGGCGGCTGCTGCGCATGCTGAGCCCGCACCGATTGCTGATGGTCCTGGCCATGGTGTTCGCAGTCAGCGCCGTGACGCTGACGGTGCTCGGCCCCCGCCTGCTCGGCGAGGCGGTCAATGTCGTGTACGACGGTTTCGAGGCGCAGCACGTGAAGCACCTCCCGGACAGCGGGATCGACTTCCACCACGTCGCGCAGATCCTGCTCGTGGTGCTGGCGCTGAACGTGGCCTCTGCGATCTGCAGCCTTTTCCAGGGCCGGCTGACCGCGACGATGGTCCAGCGGGCGGTGTTCCGGCTGCGCGAGCAGGTGCAGGCCAAGCTGTCCCGGCTGCCGCTTGCCTACTTCGACCGGCAGCCCCGCGGCGAGATCCTCAGCCGCGTCACCAACGACATCGACAACCTGCAGCAGTCGATGCAGCAGACCCTCAGCCAGCTGGTCACATCGCTGCTCACGATCGTCGGCGTGCTGACGCTGATGTTCGTGGTCTCCTGGGAGCTGGCCCTGATCGCGCTGGTCACCGTCCCTGCATCTGCCTACGCCATGCGCAAGATCGCCAAGCGAGCCCAGCCGCAGTTCATCAACCAGTGGACGTACACCGGCAGGCTCAACGGCCACATCGAGGAGATGTACTCCGGGCACGCCCTGGTCACCGCGTTCGGCCAGCGGGAGAAGTCCTTGGAGACCTTCACCGAGCAGAACGAGGCCCTCTACCAGGCCAGTTACCGTGCCCAGTTCATCTCGGGCACGATCCAGCCAGTGATGATGTTCGCCTCGAACCTGAACTACGTGCTGGTGGCGGTCGTCGGCGGCCTGCTGATCGCGGGCGGCTCGCTGACGCTGGGTGCCGTCACTGCGTTCATCCAGTACTCGCGGCAGTTCAGCCAGCCACTGACGCAGGTCGCCAGCATGGCCAACCTGCTGCAGTCCTCGGTGGCGTCGGCGGAGCGCGTGTTCGCGCTGCTGGACGCGCCCGAGCAGGCTCCGGACTCGGAGCAGCCCGTGCGGCCCGCGGGCGTGGAGGGACGGGTCGAATTCGATGACGTGTCGTTCCGCTACGTGCCGGACCGGCCGCTGATCGAGCACGTGTCGCTCAAGGTCGAGCCCGGCCAGACCGTCGCGATCGTCGGGCCGACCGGGGCCGGCAAGACGACCCTGGTCAACCTGCTGATGCGGTTCTACGAGATCGACTCCGGCCGGATCCTGCTCGACGGCGTCGACACCGCGCAGATGAGCCGCGAGGAGCTGCGCGGGCTGACCGGCATGGTGCTGCAGGACGCCTGGCTGTTCGGCGGCACTATCGCGGAGAACATCGCCTACGGCGCCGCCGGTGCCACCCACGAGCAAGTGGTCGAAGCGGCCAAGGCGACGTACGTCGACCGGTTCGTGCGGACGCTGCCGGGCGGATACGACACCATCCTGGACGATGACGGCACGAACGTAAGCATGGGGGAGCGGCAGCTGATAACGATCGCGCGCGCGTTCCTCGCCAGGCCCGCCGTGCTCATCCTGGACGAGGCAACCAGCTCGGTGGACACCAGGACCGAGGTGCTGATCCAGCGGGCCATGGCCACGCTGCGGGTTGGCCGGACTAGCTTCGTGATCGCGCATCGCCTGTCGACCATCCGCGATGCGGACGTCATCCTGGTTATGGAGGACGGCCACATCGTCGAGCACGGCACGCACTCCGAACTGCTGGCCGCGGGCGGTGCCTACGCCCGGCTGTACCAGGCGCAGTTCGCCCAGGCGATGGCCGAGGTCGCGTGACGAGGCCGATGTTGAGCCCGGGTTCGCGGGGCGGTTCTGCTAATCGGAGCCGCTGTCGCTTCTGTGTCCGAGCCCGGAACTACATTGGTGTAATACCGGTCCTGCGGCGTAGGGGATGTGCCTGGGCAATATGCCTACATCGGCCTAGCCGGGAACACCTGGCCGGCCGGGGAACGCCTGGCGGCCGGCTTGCGGGCGGACGGTCCGGCTAGCTCGCCGACAGCCGGATCTCGGCACGAACCGGAAGATGGTCAGAACCAGCGGGCCCAAGCACGCTGCCACTGATCTGCTCGATGCCTGAGCTGGTCAGGATGTGATCGAGCTGCATCACGGGCAGCTCGGCAGGCCACGTCCGGCCGTGGACCGCAGGAGAGTAGCCGCGAACCGTCCCGGCCAGCAGCCTGGGCATATTGAGGTCGCCGACGATGACGGTCGGCAGCGACTCTGCGTTCAGTCGCCGGATTAGCCGCAGCAGCTGGAGCGGGCTCACCAGGCGGTGGGTCAGGTGCGTGGCGGCCAGCCGGAGGACGGAGCGATCAGGCAGCTCGATAGAGGCGATCTGAACGAACCGCCTCACCGCGTCGCCGCGCATCCGGCCAAGATCGGCAACCTCGTAGCCGGTAACGGGCAGCTTGCACAGCACGGCCATGGCGAGGCTGCCGGGTCCCGACTCGCCCGGAATGCCGAGAGTCGACCAGTCGGCCGCCGATAGCAGCGGCACCCGGAGCAGCTGAGCGCCGAGGGCCTTGGCTGCCGCGGCTACCGGATCTGGTCCTGAGGCCGGGGACCAGGTTTCCTGCAGTGCGATGACGGGCGCGTCCAGGTTGCGGATGGCAACTTCGACATCGAAGGGCTGGCCGTGGCTGCCGACGCCGCAGTGCAAGTTCATGCTCGCCACCGCCAGTCGGTCGCTGGATTCCAAGCGTTCCTTCCTGACTGGAGCCCGCAGGGATGGCAGGGCTCGGGGATGGCACGCGAGCGACGCCGGTCGCGCTGGTGGCTAGCCTGACAGTTATATACCCGCGGCACGCGGACTGCCGAACGCGGGGCCGGCGCCGATAATGAACATTATGTTAAGTAGAGGTTTTCTGGGTCCTCCCCTGAGCGCTGTCTGTCTGTCTGTCTGTCTGTCTGTCTGTCTGTCTGTCCTTTGGCGGCAGCAGGCTGCGGTGTTGGCGGCCATCAGAATCTGCCCAATGGAGGTTACGAAGCTAGCGCCATAGGTATCACGGAGAGTAATCAGGTTTGTGGCGCTGCCCGAGCTGGCCGGGCTGCGCCGCTCGCTGCTGGGCTGGCTGACCGAGGCCGACGCGGCCGGGCTGGACGAGGACGGGATCGTGGCGCTGGTCACCAGCGCGCTGCGGGACTTCCGGGGGGTTCGGGGGGTCGTCCCCCCAGGTCAGCAGAGCCGTGACCGCCGGGGCGGCTCCGGCGGCCGCCGCGGCACCGCAGGCACAGACACGAAGGGCGTGGCATGAACGTCTTCGAGGCCAGCGGCCTGGGCAAGCGCTACGGCGGCACCTGGGCGCTGCGCGAGTGCGCGCTGGCGATTCCGGCCGGGCACGTGGCCGCGCTGGTCGGCCCGAACGGCGCTGGCAAAACCACCCTGCTGAACCTGGCAGTCGGCCTGGCGGCGCCGACCGAGGGCATCGTCACCGTGCTCGGCGGCTGTCCTGCCGGGTCGCCGGCCGCGCTGGACGGCATCGCGTTCGTCGCCCAGAACACGCCGTTGTACAAGAACCTGTCCCCCGCCGACATGCTGCACCTGACCAGGAACCTGAACCGGCGGTTCGACCAGGGTTATGCCCAGGCCCGGCTGGGCGAGCTGGATATCCCGCTCAAGCGCAAGGCTGGCCAGCTGTCCGGTGGCCAGCAGGCGCAGCTTGCGCTGACCCTGGCGCTGGCCCGGCGGCCGCGGCTGCTGGTGCTGGATGAACCGATGGCGATGCTCGACCCGCTGGCCAGGCACGACTTCATGGCGACGGTGATGACCGCGGTCGCCGACCAAGGCGTGTCGGTGCTGTTGTCCTCGCATGTACTGGCGGAGCTTGAGCGGGTGGCCGACTATCTCATCCTGATGTCTGCGGGCCGGGTCCAGGTGGCCGGCCAGGTCGATGACCTGCTCGCCTGCCACCGCGTGCTGACCGGCCCGGCCGCCGGGGCCGGGCAGTACACCGAGCGAGCGTGCGTGGTGCATGCCCGGAGCGGCGAGGCACTGGCCCATCTGCTGGTCAGGACCAGCGGAACGACCGACCCGGTGCCGCCCGGCTGGGACGCGCACCCGGTCAGCCTGGAAGAACTCACGCTGGCCTACCTGCGCGCACCCGCCGCCGCCGCGCTGCCCGGCCCCGCCCGGGCCCGGAACGCCGAGTCGGCGGAGGTGACGAAGTGACCACGCTGACCGTGCCGGCAAAGCCGGAAGACGACGAACACCTGCGGCCAGTGCCATGGCGGAGAATGGGCTGGGTCACCTGGCGCCAGCACCGGCCCACGCTGATCAGCGTGCCCGCGCTGCTCGGCGCGGCGGCCATGTTCCTGTGGATCGCGGGACTGAAGATCCACCACGACTACGCGGCGCTGGCCGCCTGCCACCCGTTCACATCCGGCGCCTGCCAGGCCCTGAACAGCTCGTTCAACAGCACCGACTGGACGATGGGCAACACCATCCTCATCCTGGTGCAGCTGGCTCCGGCGCTGATCGGGGCGTTCGCAGGCGCCCCCGTGCTGGCCAGGGAGCTGGAGACCGGCACCTTCCGGTACGCCTGGACACAGGGCTTCGGCCGGCAGCGGCAGACGATCGCCAAGCTCGCGCTGCTCGCGGTCGCGATCACCGCGACGGCGGGGGCGTTCAGCCTGGTGTCCACCTGGTTCTTCCAGCCGTTCCTCGCCTGGGAGAGCCTGACCGTGCTCAGCGCGTCGGTGTTCGTCACCCGCGGGATCGCTTTCGCCGCCTGGACGCTGGCCGCGTTCACGATCGGCGCGTTCGTCGGCATGCTCACCCGCCGGATCCTCCCCGCCATGGCCGTCACCCTCGGCGTCTACCTGGGCCTGGACATGCTGACCTGGCTGGTCCTGCGTCCGCACTACCCGCTGGCACTGGTCACCAGCAACCCCGGCCTTTTCAACGGTCTCAGCGCCTCGAACTCCAACGGTCTCAGCTCCTCGAGCTCCCCGTGGATGCTGAGCACGTGGTGGACCGGGCCCGGCGGCAAGCCGGCTAGCCAGTCAGTGGTTAATCACGTCCTCGAGCTGTTCCCCCATAACGGCGCCCCGAAAGTGAAGGAGACGCTCGCGCAGGCGTTCGCCCAGCATGGCATCACGGAATGGTGGCGCTACATCCCGGTCAGCCGGTTCTGGCCCATGCAGTTCATCGAGGCTGGCTGGCTAGTTACCCTGTCGGTGCTTTTTATCACCGCCACCGTCTGGCTAGTCCGCCGCCGCACAGCCTGAGGCACCAGGCACCAGGCACCATTGCCCGGATCGCGTCGCATCCGCCCCGACACCGGCCTCCTGGCCAACAGCTGCCTGTCTTAAGCGAGACACAATCTGAAGAATGTCTCACTCGATCTACTTGCGCCTAGCCGTCGGCACGCTCCCCGTCGCCTGCCTGGGGCCCAAAGGGCAAAGCCCTCCCACCCAGGGCAGTGCTTGAACAGCCGGGGCGACACCGTGGTCCGGATCGGCGCCCGTCGGCCGTAGCTGAGATACTCCAGTCCGAAACCGCCTGACCCTGCGGGCGATGGACTTCAGGGGGTTTGCATATGACAGATGCCGCGCTGGGCACCAGGCCGGTCGCGCTCGTGACGGGGGTATCGCGGTCGCGCGGTATCGCTGCCGCCGTCGTCCGCAAGCTGGCTGGCTCGGGCTGGGATGTCGCCGTCACTGGCTGGCCGTCCTACGACGCGACGGTGTCCTGGGGCACTGACACACAAGCTGCCGCCGAGCTAGTTAGCGGGGCAACGGCCATCGGCGCACGAGTGGCGTACCTGCCTGCGGACCTGGGCAGAGTCGACGCGATCACTGAGGTTTTCGACTTTGCGCACGAAGCACTCGGCCCCGTCACTGCCTTGGTTGTCGTCCACAACCACCAGTCGGAACGTGATGGCGGGCTGCTTGCGACGACGCCCGCCGAGTTCGACCGATCCATGGCAGTCAACGCACGAGCCACCATGCTCCTCGCCGCCGAGTTCGCTCGCCGATTCTCGGGCCGGAAAGGACGCGGCCGCATCGTGACGTTTATCAGCGGCCTTCCGCTGAAAGGCGCGATTGCCTATGCCGCCAGCAAGGGAGCTATCGAGTGGATCACGGTCTCCGCGGCCGCCGAGCTGGCGCCCATGGGGATCACCGCCAACGCGGTCAACCCGGGACCGAACGACACTGGATGGATGGACGACGAACTTCAGGCCTGGCACGCGACGCAAAGCCCGCTCGGGCGTACCGGCAGGCCCGAAGACACCGCCGAGCTAGTCGCCTTCTTGTGCTCTGAGCACAGCGAATGGATCACAGGGCAGGTCCTTACCTCTGACGGCGGCTGGTCGACACTGCGCGTCTAACCAGGAGGAGCCGATGGGCTTGTGACCGAGGAATCCAGCGGACGGTCCGCGCTCGACGCGGCTGTCCCGGCGCTGCGATGCCCGCACTGCGCGGGGCCACTGCGGCGAGCCGGTAATGAACTGCGCTGCGGGCGCGGACACTCCTTTGACGTTGCGCGCCAGGGTTACGTGAATTTCGCGGTCGGCAGCATCCAGGGCGCGAGCCCTGACACCGCCGCCATGGTTGCCGCCCGCGCGCGGTTTCTTGATCGCGGGCACTACGCGCCGATCGCCGACGCCGCCGGCTCACTCGCCGCAAGCCTCGCACCGGATGCGGCCGAAGGCGGCATCGTTCTGGACCTGGCCGGCGGCACGGGCTATTACCTGGCGGCGGTAATGCGGCAAGTCCCCGGCCGCATCGGTGTCTGCGTCGAACTGTCCAAGCCCGCGCTGCGCCGCGCGGCTGCCGCGCACCCGCGAGCGGCAGCGATCGGAGCCGACGTGTGGCGTGGCCTTCCCGTTGCCGACCGGTCGGCCGGCCTCGTGCTGAGCGTGTTCGGCCCCCGCAACTCGGCCGAGACAAACCGTGTCCTGACGCGCGGCGGCGCGTTCATAGTCGTCACGCCGACGCCTCGCCATCTGGGCGAGGTCATAGCGCCCCTCGGCATGCTGACCGTTGACGCGGCGAAGGCCGACCGCCTGGCTGCGAGTACCTCGGGCCTCGAGCAGACCAGCTCGAGGATGCTCGAGTATACGGTGGCGCTGACCCACCCTGACCTGAGTGATCTTGTCGCCATGGGCCCGAGTGCTTACCATGTGCAGCCGGCTCAGCTGGCGGAACGAGTTGGCGCCCTGGCCGATCCGCTGGCCGTGACCGTTTCCGTCACACTGTCGGCCTACCTGGCCGCAGGCGGCTGAACTCCAGCCCCTCGAACTCTCCAGAGCTGCGCCACTGCTCGATGTAGCGGAAATACGCCGCAGCGCCCTGCGGGTACCCGGCGGACCGGGAGTGCGGGCCGGGATCCTGGCCCTCGTTGTTGTAATAGCCGGGCGTGCAGTCCGACAGGAACGAGGTCATCACCGGATTAGGAGTCAGCCGCTCCATCCAGGCATCCTCGGCCGCCCTGGCCACCTCGACCTGGTCGAAGCCGCACGTGCGCATGTGGGAGACGATCGCGGCGACCGTTCTCGCCGAGTCGGTCAGGTTGTGCGGGACGTTCGGCAGGAAGTTGGCGCCCTGGCCTAGCTGGACCAGAAAGGCGTTGGGGAAGCCGTGCACGTGGATGCCGTGCAAGGTCCGCATCCCGCCCGACCAGTAGTCAGAAAGCCTGGTGCCGTCGCGCCCGGTCATGTCGAATCCGAAGCGGCGGGTCGGCTCGGTACCGACCTCGAACCCCGATGCGTAGATGATGCAGTCGACTGGGTACTCGACGCCGGCCGCCATTACTCCGGCCGGCGTTATCCGGTCCACTCCCCTGCCGTCGGTGTCGATCAGGTGCACGTTCGGCCGGTTGTACGCCTCGAGGTACTTATCGTGGAAGCACGGCCGTTTGCATAGCTGGCGATACCACGCCTTGAGCCGCTCCGCGGTCGGAGCATCATCGACGATCGCGTCGACCCTGGCGCGGATCTCGCTCATCTTCTCGAAGTCGGCGTTCTCGAAGTCGGCAAGCAGTTCCTCGAAGCTCGCCGGGCCCGAGCGTGGTGCCGCGATGCGGCCGCGGATGCGCTTGGCCAGGTCGGTCCATCCGTCGTTGACCAGGTCGGCGGCGGGCCATTCACCGGCAGACATGGTAGCGACGAAGTTCTCGAGCCAGCGCTCCTGCCAGCCAGGCGTGGCGATCCCGGCGAACCATTGCGGATCGATGGGCTGGTTGTCGCGCACGTCCACCGAGGACGGAGTTCGCTGGAAGACGAACAGTTCCTCACAGCACTCGGCGAGATGCGGGACGCACTGGACAGCCGTAGCGCCGGTGCCGATGATGGCGACCCGCTGGCCGGCCAGGCGATCCATCGGCGAGCCCGCCGGGTCACCGCCGGTGTAGGCGTAGTCCCACCGGCTGGTGTGGAACGAGTGGCCGCCGAAGGCCTCGATGCCGTGGATGCCGGGCAGCTTCGGGACGTGCAGCGGGCCGGTGCCCATCGCTACGTACTGGGCAGTGAACTCGTCTCCCCGGTCCGTCCGCACTATCCACCGGCCGCCGGAGTCGTCCCACTCCAGGCCGGTTACCTCCGTATGGAACAGGGCATTGTCGTGCAGCCCGTACTGCTTGCCGATCCTGTTGCAATGCTCGAGGATCTCCGGCGCGTGCACATACCGTTCTGACGGCATGTAGCCGGTCTCTTCGAGCAAGGGCATGTAGATCATCGCGGCGGTGTCGCATTGCGCACCCGGGTAGCGGTTCCAGTACCAGGTACCACCGAAGCCGCCGCCCTTCTCGACGATCCGCACATCGTCAACCCCGGCCTCCTTCAGCCGGGCACCAGTAACCAGGCCGGCGAAGCCCGCACCGACAAAGGCGACGGTAACGTGATCACGCTTCGGGCTCCGCTCGACTCGCTCGGTGTACGGGTCATCAAGAAGGTGCCCGAACTGGCCCTTGAGCTGCAGGTACTGATCGTTTCCTTCCGGCCTGAGCCGCTTGGCCCGCTCCTGCGCGTACCGGCGGCGCAGCGCCTCGTTGCCGACCTCGGTCATTGGCACGTCTCCAAGCCAGGCATTACTCAGCACTCAAAAAGGGTGTACCTCGCATTGTGTCACGCACAGCCTGGCCAGGGCAGGCGTCAACTCTCGCGCTCGCTGACTTGCCACGTGCTCCCGCGGCATCATCCGGTGATCGCGGTGATCAGGGTATAAGCGCCGAGACCGAGCAGGATGGCGGCGGTGATCCGCTGGACCCAGGTCATCGGGATCACGCTCAGGCTCTTTGCGCCGACGGTGACGGCCACGGCGGCCACCGCCCACAGGCCAAGGGTGGCACCGGCGAACACCAGGGCCGGGCTGTACCTCGCGGCCAGGTTCGCTGCGGTGAGCTGGGTGATGTCGCCCCATTCGGCGAGGAAGATGACGGCGAAGCTGGTGCCGAAGACGCGCGGGAATGTCTCGGGCGGGCCGCCCTGACGGGCCGCGTCGGCGTTGTAATTGACGCCAGGGCGAAGGCTCGACCACCACAGGTAGGCCGAGCCCGCCAGAAACAGTCCCGCGACCACGAAGTCGACCACGCGGTGCGGCAGCAGCGTGAGGAGCTGACCAGCCGAGACCGCGATGGCCATGTGTACCGCGAACGCGGCCGCGGCGCCCGCCCAGACCCAGAACGGCCGGTACCGGGTGCTGAGGACCAGCGAGGCGAACATCGACTTGTCCGGCAGCTCGGCCAGGAACGTCAGCAAGAAAGCGATGCCGATCACGGCAGCGAATTGCATGAAGGCTTTCCCTCGGTCGGACGACCGGCCCGGAGACTCCGACAGGAGAGACTTCGGCCGGATAGCTCTACAGCCGAAGGTCTCGTCCACCACTAACCGTGGCCCGGTGGCCGGGCGCATGTGCGCCGGTATGTCGGCCCGCCGACGAGGGACTACTCCCCTTCGTGATCAGGATACCGCATCGGCCCTGGCCGCAGCCGCGCGTTCCGGCCGGCCACGGCGGCTGTGCCCATTTAGACCATTTATAGGACGGAACGGGGCCGCCGCGGGCCTCCCGGCTCTCCGCTCCCCCCGTGCCGCTCGCGGCCGGTCCGAAGGCCAGGTCCCAGGGCAATCAATCTCTAAACCGCGAATGTTGGCAGAACTGAGATCGGTGGCGTACTCTCGGCCCATGGCCGACTCGGCGGACCTCCTGCTGCACCCAGTGCGGCTCCGCATAGTGCAGGCATTCCTGGGTGACCGGGCACTGACGACGTCGCAGCTCAGCGCCGAGCTGTCCGATGTACCCGCGGCCAGCCTGTATCGCCACGTGGCGAGGCTCGTCGACGCCGACGTCCTGCAGGTGGTGGCCGAGCGCCGGGTACGCGGGGCGGTGGAGCGGACCTATGTCCTGCGCCTCGCCGCCGCCCGAGTCCGGCTGGACGAGATTGCCTCGATGACGGCCGAGGATCACCGGCAGATGTTCATGGCCTTCACGGCCGGGCTGCTGGCGGACTTCGACCGGTACCTGCGGCGCCCCGGCTTCAGCCTGGTGCGGGACGGCGTGGCCTACGGCATAGACGCCATGTGGCTGGATGACGCCGAGTACCGGGAAATGATGCTCGAGATTTACCAGGTGCTCCAGCCCCGGCGTGCGAACGCACCGAAGAAGGGCCGGACGCGACGCATGATCGCGTCCGTGCTGCTGCCGGCGGAAGAAGTTCCCACGCACGAGGAGACGCAAGACTCATGAGCGCACGAGAAGTTTCCTTCGACAGCGGCGGATGTGCTCTTGCCGCAACCTTTGACGAGGCCATAAGCCCGGTCGCGGCGGCGCTTTTGATTCCCGGCTCCGGCCAGACCGACCGCGACTCGGACGTGCACCTGCCCTTGCACCAGATGCTCCGCGGCGGGATAACCCGGCAGATCTCCGACGCGCTTGTCGCGGCGCGGGTCTGCGCGCTGCGCTACGACAAGCGAGGAGTCGGCGCCAGCGGCGGTGACTACCTGACCATCGGCATGACCCAGCGGCTGGCCGACGCGCGGGCAGCGCTCGGCTGGCTTGCCGCCACCGCTGCCGGGCTGCCGCTGCTGGCGATCGGGCACAGCGAGGGGACCTACTACGCGGCGCAACTGGCCGCCGATGGCGATGTCGCGGGGGCGGTGCTGATATCTGGCCCCGCGCGCACTGGGGCCGAGGTTCTCTCCTGGCAGACGCAGCAGATGGCCGCCCGGCTACCGCGGTCAGCCAGGGTAATCCTTCGGCTGATGCGCACCGACGCCATCCGGGCCCAGCGCAAGAACATGGACCGCATCCTGACGTCCTCAGATGACGTAATGCGCGTCCAGGGCTCAAGGGTCAACGCCCGCTGGGTCCGCGACTTCGCGGCCTACGATCCCAAGCCGGTCCTGGCCAGGATCGCCGTACCGGTGCTCGCGATCACTGGAGGTGAAGACGTCCAGGTGCCGCCGTCGGACGTTGAGGTTATGGGCGAGCTTGTGCAGGGGCCGTTCGAGGGCCATGTGGTCGCGGATCTTAGCCACATGCTCAGGCCCGATCCAGGCTCGATCGGACCGCGTGGCTACAAGCGCGCGACCCGCCAGCCGGTGAGCCCCAAGGTGCTCGATCTCATCACCGGCTGGGTCGCGAGCAACTGGGGTGCACAGGCACGGCCAGGCGGCGAGCGGACCGTCGCCGACTCAGGCAACTAAGAATCGGAAACGCCATGATGAACGTATTGCTGGCAGCCGGAGCAGGCGCCGCCGTTAACCACGCGCGGTCGCACCAGCTGTTTTTCGCGCTGTTGCCGATAGCCATCCTGGCCATCGGGTTCGACGTCTGCTGCCTGATCGACCTGATCCGGGCCAAGTCAGTCCGCAATCTGCCCAAGGCTGTCTGGGCGATCATCATCGTGGTGGTCAGTGCCCCGTGGGGCGGGCTGATCTACCTGTTCCTCGGCCGTGACCGGAGCCAGGCCTTCCTCGGCCGTGACCGGGACCGTGGCGCCGCGGTACCGCGATGACGGCGAAGGATCAGCTGGCTCGTTCGCTTAGCCGGCCGGCCGCTGGTGCCGACGACAGCGTCCCGCGGGACGACTCGGCGCCGCAGCCGTCGGACCGCGGACCGGTCGTGATTACGAGCGGGCTGACCAGGGATTACGGCGGTGTAGGCCTGTTTGATGTGGATCTGTTTGTGCCGCGCGGCACGGTCTACGGCCTGGTCGGCATGAACGGCGCGGGCAAGACCACGCTGCTGTCCCTGCTGTCCGGGCTCCGACGCCCCGACCGGGGCGCGATCAGCATGAGCATCGGACGGCATAAGGTCGCGGTCTGCCCTGATGTCTCTGACTTCGACGACTGGCTGACTGCCTACGAGGCGGTGGACCTGTCCAGGTCGCTGGTGGCACCGGGTGACGACAGCGGGACGGTGGAGACGGCGCTGGCGAGCGCGGGCCTGGCCGACTCGGCGGGCCGGCGGGTCGGCGGGTTCTCCCGCGGCATGGTCCAGCGACTGGGCCTGGCGTGCGCCCTGGTCGGCGACCCCGAACTGCTGATCCTGGACGAGCCGACGTCGGCTCTCGACCCGGCGGGCAGGGCGGAGATGCTTGCGCGGGTCGCCGCGATGCGCGGCCACCGGACCGTAATCTTCTCCAGTCACATCCTCGGCGACGTGCAGCGCATCGCTGACCAGGTGGGCATTCTGCGCGCTGGCCGGCTGCTGTACCAGGGCGGCACCCAGGACCTGATCGACACCTACCTGACGCCGACCTGGCTGGTCCGCATCGCAGGCGACGTGGCACCCATCCGCGCCGCGGCGGCATGTCAGTCGTGGGCGGTCAGCGTCGAGCAGGCCGAGCCCGGCACCATCAAGATCGAGGCCACGAGCATCGAGGCCGGTGAGCGCGGTATACCCGCAGTCATCGCCGCCTGCGGTGCCCGGCTGGTCTCGCTCGAGCCGGCCGACGCCGACCTGGAGTCCGCGTTCCTGGCCCTCACCGGGGTCGACTCGCAGGGAGAGAAATGACCACCGCGGTACGCGCGGTGGCCCGCCCTCGCCCGATGAACTTGTGGCGGCTTGAATGGCTGCGGCTGACCCGTACACCGCGGGCCATCGCCGTCTGCGCGGTCTTCCTGTTCGTCGGCCTGATCGAGCCGGTTGCGACCAGGTTCGAGAACGACCTGATCGGCCACCTGAGTCACGGCGCCCGGATCTCCCTGCCGCCGCCGCCAACGCCGGCCGACGGGCTGAACAGCTACGTCTCCGAGATCACCCTGGTCGGCCTGATCGTCGTGGTCACCCTTGCGGCCGGAGCCCTCGGCTTCGACACCCGGCACGGGATCTCCACGTTCCTGCGTACCAGGGTTTCCAGCATGTGGCAGCTTGTGGTCCCCCGCTTCGCCGTCTCGGCGGCCGCCGCGGCGGTGGCCTACCTCCTCGGCACGCTTGGCGCATGGTACGAGACGCGGGTGCTGCTCGGCGCGCTCCCCGCAGGCGCAGTCCTCGCCGGAGTGCTCTGCGGTGCCGTGTACCTGGTCTTCGCGGTGGCCGTGACCACATTCGCGGCATCCCTCGTCCGAAGCGTCATAGGCACCGTCGGGAGCGCGCTGGCGATCCTGGTCATACTTCCGATAGCCAGCGTGTTCCACGCCATCGCCAACTGGCTGCCGAGTGCGCTGGTGAACGCGCCGGTCGACCTGGTAAGCGGGACGCAGCATCTGTCGCACTTCGTGCCGTCGCTGGCGGTCAGCCTGGCCGCCTGCGCGGTGGCGCTGCTCATGGCTACCCGCAGGCTTGCGGCTCGGGAGACCTAACGCGGGTCGCGCCGGACAGGACGGCCCGGCCGGCGGCCTTCGCCGAGTCACGACCGGGGCATGTCGCCCGCCTGCGGGGCAGCGGCTCGCGCCCGGTCGGCAAGCGCCCGCACCTCGCCCGCTACCTGCGGCCACATCGCACGAGGCAGGTCGTGCCCGACACCGGGAAGGATGACGAGCCGAGCGCCTTCGATCGCCGCCGCGGTGTCCCGGCCCGCGGCCGGGCGCAGCAGCGGGTCCGCGCCACCGTGCAGGATGAGGGCTGGCTTGCGCAGCTCGGCGAGCTTTCCGCCGTGCCACTTCGCCCCAGCCTGGCGGCGCTGCGCGCCGACGTCGCGCACCCCGCTCCCGGCGTCGCGCTCGATCCGCTCGCGCGCGGCTTGCTCCTCGAATGGATAGCCTGGCGACGCTAGCGCCCGGGCGAGCGCGAGTCCGAGGGCGACATCGCCGTCATGGCCGGCCGGGAACCTCATCCGCGCCAGCCTGGCTACGGTGCCGAAGCGGACGTAGCGGGCAGTCGCCAGGGGTCCGGAGTCGCTGGGCTGCGCGGCCATAGACGTGATGCTGAGGATCCGGGACGGGTGGCGCAGAGCTAGCCGCTGCGCCAGCAGGCCGCCCATCGACGCCCCGAACACGTGCGCACAGGCCCAGCCGACAGCGTCGAGAACCGCCACGGCGTCGTCGGTCATGTCCTCGGCGCTGTAGGCGGCCGCTCTGCGCCCGAACAGCGCAGTGACCGGGCCGCCCCTGCGCTCATCGGGAAAGTGGGTGGACTCGCCCGCGTCCCGCTGGTCGAAGGCCACGACATGAAATCCGCGTTCGGTCAGCTCCCGGACGAAGCCCGGCGGCCACCAGAACCGCGAAACGGCCATCCCCATCATCAGCAGCAATGGCTCTCCCCCGGCGCCACCCAGGTCCTCATACGCGATATCGACGTCGCCGTTGCGGGCGTACCGGGTACGGCCCGCCGCTCCTCTCGTCATGGCACCTCCTCAATTGCGAACGACGTTCGCGAACTATCATATCGTCATGCCTTCGGATCTCCATGGCGAGAACGCAAGGACAGCCTGATGGTGTCGCAGCCGCATGGCCTGGCTATCTGGATGCGTCCGGAACGAGCTGCCGCAGGCCGGCCGCCGGGCCGCAGCCGAGCCGAGATCACGGCGGCCGCAGTTGCGCTCGCTGACCGTGAGGGCCTGTCGGCGGTGTCGATGCGCCGGGTCGCCGCCGAGCTCGGTACCGGTGCGGCCTCGCTGTACCGCTACCTCGATACGCGCGAGGACCTGCTCGACCTGATGAGCGACTCGGCCGGCGCCGAGTATGTACTCGGCCCGCGCACTGGCGACTGGCTGGCCGACGTCGTCGATGTCGGCCAGCAGGCACGCACGATCATGCAGCGCCACCCATGGCTTGCCGACCTGGTCCCCCGGCGGCCAACGCTCGGCCCGAACGGCCTCGCCCTGCTCCAGTACTTCCTCGAAGTTCTCGAGTCCCATCCGGCCGGCAACCAGGCAAAGCTCGAGGCGTTTGGCATTCTGATGGCCGTCACGGCGGTTTTCGTCCAGGCCGAGAAGGCTGACAGCCCAGCTGGTCAGCAGCGCAACGCCGCCTACCTCGAGCGTGCGATCAGCTCAGGTGAATATCCGCGGCTCGGCCAGCTGCTGGCACAGACGCCCGCTACTCCTGCCGGTCCAGATCAGTACCCGCACATCATCGGTCGCATCATCAGCGGCCTGCTTGACTAGGGCCCGGTCGCGTGGATGGCAGGATCACGGGCCAGGCGCGCCAGAAGGGCTGGCCCGCCCCGCTGAGCCAGCCCCTCCCGCGGGCGTCCGCACTGGCAGCGATCAGGCTCCGCTGGGCGCGCGGCGCAGCGCTCGGCGCGGGTTAAGCCGCACCAGCAGCACGATCGCAATGATAGACAGCACGAGGCCGAACACGCCGACCACTACGAAGCCGATGCCGGGACCGGCAACCACGCCAAGCGCGGCCGAGATGGCATCGAGTATCCGCGTGATCGTTGCCACTACGAAGCCCCACCTGCGTCCCTGCGTGACGGCGATGATGCTGGCCAGTGTCGCGACGCCCAGCACGGCACCAAGGACGATGGCGGGCATCGGCGGCGTGCCGGCGGTGCGGTGGTTCGCCCCGATCATGAACGGGACCATCACCAGGTCGCCGATTCCGAGGATTGCCAGCAGTGCGGTCAGAGATTTGAGTCCGGTCCTCATCGTGTGCTCCTCCGCTGAGAGTTGGTGATGTCAGCGTGGGGCGGGTGCCGTCTCGCGCGCGTCGGCCGCTGGACGGAAACCTGCTCGACCTGGTCCGTCCGCTGGCGGACCCGCTAGCAGGCCGACTCCCGGCCGGGACCGCACGGCAATCTGGCCCGCACCTGCCACCCGCCGCCCTCCGTCGGCCCGGCGCTCAACTCGCCGCCGCAGGCGGCTATCCGCTCGCGCATGCCGACCAGCCCGTAGCCGCCGCCAGCGCGCTGCAGGCCGGCCACCGGGACTGCGGCTAGCGCCGGGACTGCGGCTGGCGCCGGGACTGCGGCTGGCGCCGGGACTGCGGCTGGTGCCGCGGCCGAGGCTGGCACCGGGGTTGTGCCGTTCACCACGGCGATGTCCATGTGGTCACCGCTGCCTGCGATGACGACCTCCACCGGCGCACCAGGCGCGTGCTTGAGAGCGTTAGTCAGGCTCTCCTGGACGACGCGGTAAGCCGCGTCGGAGGCTTGCTCGGGCAGCCTGCCTGGCGAGCCGGTGATCCGGCAGCTGACTGCCAGGCCAACGGCCCCCGCACGGGCCACCAGCTCGTCGACCAGCAGGATGCCGTCGGCGCCGTGACCCGGCGGCTCATGATCCAGCAGCTCGACCAGGCGGCCTATCTCGGACTCTGCCTGCCGCACGACCTCGCCGATAGCGTCGAATGCCTCGGCTGCTTGCTCCGGATCAGTCGCGCTCAGCCGCTGGCCCGCGCTCGCCTGGATCACCATGACGCTGATGCAGTGCGCCACGACGTCGTGCAGTTCGCGGGCGATCCTGGCCCGCTCGTAGCGGACGGCCTCGGCCGCGAACAGCTCGCGCTCGGTTTCCAGCTCGCGGCCGCGCGCGGCCAGCTGCTCGGCGAGGCGCCGCCGGGAACCTGCCGCCAGGCCGATCGCCCATGGCCCGACCACCAGCACGACGAGGAACGGGTTGAACACCGTGATCCCGTTGACGGCCTGCAAGCCCGTGCCCAGCACCAGCAGGGCCGGCGCGGACCAGCCCGCCCTCGCGGTTGCGCCCAGCGAGTAGGCAAGCAGGATGACCGCCACGACCGGCAGGGCGCTGGGCAGGCCGAGGTATGGTCCTGGGCTCGCGAGCGCCAGCCAGCCGGCCGCGGCCAGGGCCGCCAGGATCGGGTGGCTGCGCCGCGCGACGATGGTCGCGCTCAGGCCGACGCCGCAGCCTAATTCGAGCAGCCCGCCCCAGCTGCTGTACATGCCGCGGGCGAACGCCAGCACCGCGGCGATCAGCGCGGCCGCCAGCACCGCGTCGCCGCGCCAGCCGGCCAGGTCCCGCGCGACGCGTTCAGGCAGGCGCATAGCCGGCGGTGACCGGCAGCCGGACCAGCGCCGTGCACCGGCCGCCGGCCGAGTCGATATGCAGGGTCCCGCCGAGCAGTGCCACCCGCTCGCGTGCGGTGGCGAATGCCGTCAACGGGTTCGCCTGGCGGCTGGCCGGCCCGGCCACATCAAGCTCCAGTGCGTCCGGGGCGAACCTGACCAGCACGTCGATGCGCGCCTCCGGCGCGTCCTGCAGCGCCTCCAGCAGATGCTCCACGATCCGGTAGGCCGACAGCTCCAGGCCGGCCGGCAGGACGCGCGGGCTGCCGAGGACCTGCAGCCTCGCATCCGCGGTGGTGGCATGCTCTAGCAGCCCGCCGAGCTCGGCCAGCACGGGCTGCGGGCTGCGCTCCTGCGCCCGCAGGTTGCCCACCACCTCGCGCATCTGCGACAGGGTCTCCCGGCCGCTGGCCTCCACCGCCGCCAGTGCCGCTTGCGCGGCAGCCGGATCGGTCCTGACTAGATCCCGGCCGGACGCGGTGGCCGCTGCGACTGAGGCGATCCGGTCGCGCAGGAGGTCGCCGATGTCCCCGGCCACCCGGGCCCGGTCGGCGGCGACAGCAAGCAGCGCGGTCTGCTCGCGCTGCTCCCGCAGCTCTGCGTTGCGGGCGCGCAACGCAGCGGCCGCCTGGCCGCGGTAGCGCATCAGCCGACCGGCGCCGAGGGCGCCCGCCAGCACCGGCAGACCCAGCACCACGAAGCCCGGACCAAGCTGCGGGTCGTAGAACGCCTGCGTCGTCATCGCGTCTGCGCAGAACGCCGCCGCGATGCACAGGCTTCGCCGGTCTAGCCGGGTGCCGGCGAAGTAGGCGATGAGCAGCACCGCGGGCAAGCCGGGACCGCACCGCACCAGCGGGCCGATCAGCAGCGCGTTCCCCACAGCACCCAACGCCACTGCCACCGCGGCGCCAGCCGGCGCGCGGCGCTCCCAGGCCACCGGCAGTGTCATGGCCAGCACGCCGACCGCAGCCAGCGCGCCCGCGTGGTCGGTGGATCCCGGCAGCGCGCCCGTGACGAGCACGATGGCAAAGATGCTCAGGAACGCGGCCAGGCCGATGTCGCCCCAGCCGATCTCGCGCAGCGTCCCCACGGGCCGCCACAGCCAGCTCACCCCGCTAATCCCGGTCACGGAAGCTCCCTCCGCTGCACTCATTGTCAGGCCGGCGGGCTGCCAGTGCCAGTTATGCGCCAGCCGCCTGTTTCGCGACGGTAGGCGAGAACGCGGGCCGCCGGCATCCGGCTGCCGGGCTACATCGCGCGGCGGGCATTCGCCGGCGGACGGACGCCAGCCGCGGGGGCGCC
The DNA here is from genome assembly GCA_963719765.1 of uncultured Actinomycetota bacterium. Lineage (GTDB taxonomy): Bacteria > Actinomycetota > Actinomycetes > Streptosporangiales > Streptosporangiaceae > JAJYUU01. The sequence continues at coordinate 902,452 of CAVRCW010000003.1, read as the reverse complement.
CCGTTACGATGGCCGTGGCCGAACGCGAAGGACGAGGCGAGCCAGTGTCCGCGACCAGCACCGCCAGCCCAGCCGATCCGGTCCCCGGCGACCGCGGGATCTCGGTACTGATCGCCGACGATCAGCGGCTGGTCCGGGCAGGGTTCCGCGTGATCCTGGCTGGGGAGCCCGGCATCTGCGTGGTCGGCGAGGCCGCAGACGGGGTGGAGGCGGTGGCGCTGGCGCGTGCGCTGGCCCCTGACGTCGTGCTGATGGACATCCGGATGCCGAACCTGGACGGGCTGGCCGCGGCCCGGCAGGTGCTGGACAGCTGCGAGAGCAGGGTACTGATCCTGACCACGTTCGACGCCGACGAGTACGTGTACGAGACGCTGCGGATGGGCGCCAGCGGGTTCCTGCTCAAGGATGCGCCGCCAGATCAGCTGATCGGCGCGGTGCGCAGCGCGGCGGCGGGCAACGCCCTGATAGACCCGGCCATCACCAGGCGGCTGATCGCCCGGTTCGCGCATGCGGTGCGGCCGTCCGCGCTGCAGCCCGCGCAGCTGCGAGACCTGACGGCACGGGAGCTGGACGTGCTGCGGCTGGTCGCCCGCGGCATGACCAACGCCGAGATCGCCGCCGAGCTCGTGGTCGAGGAGAGCACGGTCAAGACGCATGTCAGCCGGATCCTGCTGAAGCTCGGGCTGCGCGACCGGGTGCAGGCCGTGGTGATTGCCTACGAGTCGGGCTTCGTCGTGCCCGATGACCCTGCGGGGCCAGGCAGCGGCTGATGTTGCTGATCGCCGCAGCCGCACGCCGTTTCCCCACCTGCCGTCTCTGGCTTTGCACGCCAAGGCGGCTCGCGGTTGTGGCACATGATGTATCACCTCCAGGGCCCGCGCGAAGCGAGGATCACAGCTTGGTCCCGGAAGCCGCTGCATGGAAGATCAGGTGATCAGCATGACGGAGCAAGCTACGGGGCCGCGGCACCGTTCCGCTCCAGCCCCGAAGGACACCGGCCATGCCGATCGTGGTGGGGATTCCCAGCCTCAACGAGGCCCAGGCCATCGGCCCCGCAGGTCGTGCGCGATCTCGGTCTTGGCCCCAGGAGCGTCATGATCAACTGCGATAGCGGGAGTATCGACGGCACGCCGGAAGCTTTCCTTGTCGCCGCCGAACGATATCCAGATCGAATAGGGCGAGAGCACTTCCTGACCGGGTATTTGCCCAGGTACATCGCCTTGCCCTGGCTTACCGCACGACTGGAGCTGACGTGACCACGTATTCAGGACTGTTACCTCTCACTATCGCGATTTGCAGCAACAGGCCGGACCTCCTGGCGACGGCGATCCCGGCGGCATGCGCGCTGGCCGACCCCGCCGACCACATTCTCGTAATCGCTGACGGCGGGGGCATCTTGCATGCGAACGTCGCGGCCATTGCGGCGCATCGAGGTGTCACCGTGCTGGCGAGCGTTAAATGCCGGGGGCTGGCCCCTAGCAGGAACCGGGTCATGAAGGAATGCCGTACCAGGCATGTCCTCTTCATCGATGACGATGTACATGCCACGAAGGTCGCCATCGAAAAGGCCCGGAGCGCTCTGTCACGCGGAGCGGACGTCATCGGCGCGCGCATCACCGCGGATCTTCAGGGCAGGCGCGCGCCCTGGTACCTGACTACGGGCCAGCTCCACTACCTCGGCGCGCATGACCCGGCGGGACCGGCGCCGCTCTGGGGTGCCTTCCTCGGCATTGACGTCGAGCGCGCCCGGCTGCTCGGCATCGAGTTCGACGAAGGGCTTGGCCGGACGGAGCGGACGCTCTGCTCAGGGGAGGACACGACATTCGTCCGCGAGCTCGTGGCCAGAGGCGGCCGGCAGGAAATCCTCCAGGACGCTCACGTCCTGCACCGGATCCCCGCGAGCCGGCTTCAGCTCGCCTACCTCCTGCGGCGGGCGTTTTGGCAGGGCCGAAGCGAGTACCGGCGCCGCGACGCACGGCGAGGGCTGGGCAAGGAATGGTCACGCAACTGGCGCTCCAGTTGCTGCATCCCGCGCCGCGTGGCCCTCACCGTGACGTTCGGGTGCAGCGTGACCGCGGGCGTCGCATGCGAGGCGGTGTCAGCGGTCAGAACGCGACTGGCGAGGGCTGCCGCGAGGTTCCTTGACACGCATTTCCAGGCTGACGGCCGGAGATCAAGGCGAGGAGGGGAAGGCTATGACGCCAGATGAGACTCAACGGCGCGCAGACGCCATCGGGCCGTGGGTCAACCAGTTCGAGTACGGCGGCGTCCTGGAGCCGCGGGAATCGGGTGCCGCTCCGTCACTTGGGCCGAACGCGCCATCGTCCTCGCCTCCGGCCTGCACCGCATGCACGCCGGAACGGTCAGCCCGCCTCGCGCCCGGACGCGACCGCCGCGAGCCAACGGACCGGGACCGACGGGTGACCGCCGCAGCCGTGAGGAGATTGCGATGCGATGGCTATGCTGTCGCCGCTACGACGATCGGCGAGCCACTGCTGTCCGGATTGCGAGCCGAAGCAGACCACCTGGTAGGTCGGTTCACGCGCGATGGCCACAGATCTGACGACTACTGGTTCTTCAACGCCGCCGCGTCCGGGGAGCCCGTGCTTTACCGGATCCACAACCTGGAGCGCCAAGGGTCAGCGTTCATGGCCGGGCTCCATGATGCCGGGCCGCTACATGACCTGGCTGGGGAATTCCTCGGCGTACGCGCGCGAGCGACGGCATGCGCAATGATTGTCAAGATCGCGGGCGTTGCAGCTGCCGTACCCTGGCATCGGGACCGGGTCTCGGTACCGCCGCACACAGCATGCAATCTCAGCGTCTTCCTGGACGAATCAGTGCCAGAGAACGGCTGTCTGGAATTCGTGCCCGGATCGCACCTGCTGCCCGACGACGCCGACATTGACGTGGCGTGGCGGAGCGGGCCTGTTCGCGCTGTCTCCGCGCGGCCAGGGGACATCCTGGCGCATGACGTTCGTGTCGTCCATGGTTCCAGGCCGAACTCCGCGTCTGCTTCGCGCCGGAGCATCGTCGTCGAGTTCGCGCCCAGTGAATTCGTCCTGACTAAAAAGGACGGCTGAAGTGGACAGGGACTTGCGCCTACGCAGGGCCACTGCCATCACCGTGGCACAAGCGAGCGGATCCGGTTGGAAAACGCGCTACGCGCTGGGCGCTGCCGGCATGGCTTTCGGCCGAAACCTGCAGCACTCACCAACCCGGACGTTGCACAGGAAGTCATTACTCACGCATACTCTGTTGAGGAGAAGCCTTGAAGGTATTCATCACGGGCATGGCCGGCTTCCTTGGAAGTCATGTCGCCGAACGATTCCGGAACCTCGGCTGGGAAGTGGCGGGAATCGATAATCTCGTTGGCGGGCGTCTGTCGAATGTTCCCGACGGTGTCGAATTCACCGTGGCTGATTGCCTGGATCGTGATTCATATGCAAGACATCTCGGTGGCACTGATCTGGTCTACCACTGCGCCTGCGCCGCCTACGATGGCCTCAGCGTCTTCTCGCCCGCCTACGTGTACAGGAACACGGCGCAAGCGACCGTGGAGGTGGCCACAGCAGCCGCCGCATCGAATGTGGCGCGATTTGTGTACTGCTCGTCGATGGCCCGATACGGCGGACTACAAGCACCTTTCCGTGAAGACATGACGCCTGCACCAGTTAACCCGTACGGTTTGGCCAAACACGCGTCCGAACTAGTCGTGAGAAACATCTTCGACACACACGGCGGTACGTATTCCATCGCCATCCCCCACAACATTATCGGCCCCCGCCAGCGGTACGACGATCCATACAGAAACGTCGCGTCAATCATGATCAATCGCATGCTACGGGGCATCCAGCCGATCATTTATGGGGATGGGTCGCAAAAGCGTTGCTTCAGTTTCATAGCCGATGTGGTGTACTGCCTCGAGGGAATGGGCACTTCCGACAGCGCCATCGGCGAGACAGTCAATATCGGCCCAGACGAGGAAACGGTAACGATTCTCGGCTTGGCAGAAACAATCGCGGACCTGATTGGATTCGACCTCGAGCCGATCTTGGTGCCAAACCGTCCGCTGGAGGTGCACGTGGCCACTTGCAGCGCTGACAAAGCTCGGATTCTGCTGGGTTACAAGACGCAGACGAGCCTGCGCGACGGACTTCAGAGCATCATTGACTGGGTAGACCGCCAGGGCCCGTCCGATTTCAGCTACGACCTGGACATCGAAATTCGAACGCCTTCCACCCCTGTTACCTGGGTGGACAAGCTGATCTGAGTGCAATCGTCAGCAGTCTCGACCCACATCCAGGCTCGTGCTGACCATGCCAGGCGAGCAATGACCGAGGTCTCGACGTGCTCCAGGGATCAACCGACGATCGACGTCGTCGTGGTGATCGACGTGATTCGGGCGTTCACGACAGCGTGCGTCTTGTTCTCCCGAGGAGCCTCTGAGGTGGTCTGCGTCCGTAACCGGAATGAAGCCGACTGGATTGGCACAGGCGCGATCATCGTTGGAGAGACCAGAGCCAACACGGTGATTCCAGGTGTCGTCCCCAACTCACCAGTGGACGTCAGCATGCGCGATGTCAAAGCCCGACGGGCTGTCATGTTCACACTAAACGGAACCCGCAGTCTGCACGGCGCACCAGCCTGCACAGTGCTGATGGCCGCCGCTGCGGGCAATGCGATGGCTACTGCACAGTGGATCCTGACTCACGTGAGAGATGGCCAGATCCTATTAGTGGTAAGCGACCCGGACGGCCCCGAGGACTACGCCTGCGCGCGATACCTGGCGGGACAGCTAGATGGTGTGCCCGTCGACCCTGCGGCGACATCCCAGGAGATCCTTGCGGCCCGATGGGCTCACTGGGAGCGCTGGGGAAGGACCGTCGGGCGCGAGCAATGGCGCGACTTTGAAGCAGACGTCGATGTCTGCGCCCGCGTGGACTGTCACCCCTTCGCGATGATCGCTGACATGGTCCCCCGACGTCCGCTTACGCTGCGAGCGGTATCTCCTGACGGCTGCATGGAGTACTGATGGCTGGAGGAATCCCGACTGTCGCCGCCGTGATCGTGGGCACGAACGAGAGAGACTGGATCGGCGCCGCGCTCGACTCCCTGCAGCGCAGCGCGGGGCAAGGATCACGCCTCACCCTTGACATATTCTACGTCGACAACAATTCACGCGACGGTAGCTCGGCCTACGTCCGCGCCGCATATCCACACGTTCGCGTATTCGAGAACGAGGTGAACCTCGGCTTTGCAGCCGCCAACAACCTCGCGATGCGTCGCGCCCTCGACGCCGGCGCAGACTACGTGTTCCTTGTCAACCCGGACACCTACACGCCACCCGACCTGGTGTGTCAGCTAACCGAGTTCATGCAGGACTGGCGTGGATACGGCATCGTCGGCCCGCTGCAGTGGGAGTATTCGCTCGGCGCCGAGCTTATCCAGGTCACCAATGCTTGGACGCGGGCTGCCCTTGCGGCCGGGGAGCGCCACGCCTTGAGTTCCAACCGTGCCAGCCTGGCTCCACCACGTGACCCTGGAACCCCCCGCGGCCCGCAGGCCCTCGAGCATGCTTACGTCCAGGGGGCCGCGCTGTTCGCGCGGGGTGACCTGTTGAGGAGGATCGGACTCTTCGACGAGACCTACCACACATTCTATGAAGAGACTGACCTTTGCCGACGGGCACGTCTCGCCGGCTGGCGAGTCGCATTGCTGACTGCATTTGGCGTCTATCACCACGGTGGAGGCGGCGGTGGCAGTTCTTACCGTCGGCTTCAGATGATGCGGAACAAATACTATTTCCTGCTTACTGACATCGACCTGAAGGCGTTCGACATGTTCGCGATCATCAGCGGGTGGGTGCGTCACGATCTGGCGGGCGACGGCGTCGGTGGCCGGTCCACAATCGGCCGGGCATGGCTGGAGTTCGCGCGCAGTCTCGCATGGCTGCTGACTAAAATGCCCGATGTCACGCGCCGGCGGCGCTTCGATGCAGCCCTGCGAGCCGCCATCGATGTCCGGCCGTTCTGAGGGCTCCTCGGGTGCCCCTCACCGAGTGGCGCGCTCCGGCGCTGAGGGTTGCTGATCCCGCCAGGCGGTACGGCCGAGCGTGTCATAGAACCAGGCAGAAAATTGCGGCGCGCAAGTGCGCGAAGCCGGCTTGCCGCCACCGCAGTAATGAACCACACGTGGCTGGTAGGGCGGCATTTCCGAGAGATAGTTCCAATCCTGTGAGATCTGATGCCACCTGGTCTGGAGAACTGCGTTCAGCCCGAACTGATCATGCTGCGGCCACTTGCCCTGCGCCATCAAGTACGCCCGATAGCGGATGCACGTCCGAAGCACGCGTACGCCGACATCTGCCATGCGCCAGGCATCAAGGTCTACCAGCATCACCCCGGAGTTGAAGTACACGGCGTCCGGGTCGAGCTCAAGTTCGCGCCATGGTGCGATCGCGTCACCCGTTCGGGGCAGAAAGTAGTCCAGTGCGGCCCCGATAACCGCACCGTCGAGGTCGGTCGTCCAAAGATCGTGGAGATCTCCGCGGACCAGCGTGTCGCCGTCCAGGTAAATGCATCGGCGGACAGTGGGCGGGAGGAGGGTGCCGATGAGACAACGGAAGTAGTGAGGCTGCTGGATCAGGGGCTCTTCTTCGAGGCCGACCGCACGATACGCCGACGCGTCAACGTCGATCCACCTCAGCGCAACGCCCCGTGTGGCCTCCGCAAGCTGCCGCCGCGCCCAAGCGCCGACGTCGGACTGGAGGATCGTCAATTCGACCTCGGTCGCCGGCGTGCGACTGGACGCCAGCGAGGCAGCCATCACCGCAACATATGGGAGGTATCCCGCATCGCAAGAAGTGACGACGCGGACAGGTCCCTCTGGGAGTCGGAGATCCGGGCTGGCCAGCACCTGATCGGGTCCCATACACCGCTCCTCGGGGGTATCGCCTGCAAGCTCCACTCAGGGTACGCTTTGGTATTGGTCGTGCTGCGGAATGGAAAGGGATAAATCGCGAAACCGATCCCCAATCCAGCAAGGAGACAGTCCCGCCAAGGAAAGGATCACAGGTGGCATTCGGTCGTACCCCCGGTGCTCTCCTGCCAGCAGACGGAGACTTGCACTATCTCGCGCCCATCCCGGTCATCTACCACGAAGTATCGATCCCAGACATCGATGGTTTCCATCTCGACCTTATCCGCATCGCCCGGGAGTCGATGACCGAAGCCGAAATCGAAGTTCCCGACGTCCGGCATAAGGACGACATGGGAAAGACCATCGAATTCGACGATGACTCCTGGTCAGAAACCCAGATTCCGGCTATAGGTGTATGGCACTGCGTGCCCACTAACAGCTTTCTGGACAATCCGGCGGAGCCGATTCGGCGCCTGAAGTCAATGGTGGAAGATCGTTATCGGTTTGCTCTTCAAGCAACCGCTGATATCCTTGCGGAGCAACCGTGGATAAGCGAGAGCTGGATTCAATTTTACAAGGACGGCGACCACAAGGTGCTGCACAATCACGAGCGCTATGGTCCGCCATACCCAATGGAACGCTGGTGCGGGGCCTACTACTTGGACGACGGCACACCGGATCCGGCGATGCCCTACTCAGGTATGTTCAGCTTCCGCGTGCGGCAAACGAGCTACTACATCCGTCCTAAGCCGGGACTGCTGCTGATGTGGCCTGCTGACGTCTTGCATGAAGTCGCGCCTTTCTACGGCAAGGATGAGCGAATCGTCATCAACTTCAATATCAATCTGCAGCCATTGTGATGCGGGCGTTGGTCAGTGTCCCGCCGCCTTGGCTTCGAAGCCAGCGCTAGTGATCAGCCCTGCGGCAAGTGACTCCCGCCTCCACTCGGAGATCCCGCGAGGGAGTGCCCAGTGCGGACGGCCGGGTGGCGTGCACACGACGATCTCGGAGACCCGGCCGGCCAGCCGGACTCTCTGCGCCAGAGAGATCTCGAATCCGCGCTGACGAAGCTCATCAACTACGCCAAGTCCCGTGTCCATAATGATGCCCATTCGCCCGGATGGCGAAAGCACCCTGTCAGCTTCCGCCCAGAAAGGGCCGAGACCACCCTCGAGTAGCCCGGAAGCGTCGACTGCGAGATTCCAGGGCGGATTGGTAGCAAGAACGTCCACTGCTCTGTCGGCGAAGTCGAGCCGACCGGCATCGGCGACCGAGAATGAGATGCGTGCCTCTGCCCGTGCAGAGTTGGCAGCAGCGTTGCGGACGCGCAGCGGGTCGCAGTCGGAGCCCCGGATGTCAGCTCGGGGAGCGAGCGCGGCGATCTCGATAGGAATGGTGCCATCACCGCAGAAAGGGTCGACTACAACCTCATCGACGCTGGGTGCGAGTATGCGTGCCAAGGCGGCGCCGACCGGTGGATGCAGTGTGCCGCGTGATGTGTCCTGCTTGTAATCGCGGCGATGCAGCGGGCTGTCGGCTAGCCGGAGTGCAAATGTCGCTGTGTCATTGCCAATGAACACCCGCACTGTGAGCGCTGCCGGCCGGATTCCGTCGGCCCTGGCCCGGCGGGAGATGTACTGCGCGCCTAGCTCAGCCGACAGCGCAGCGCCCACCGCGTCCTCGACGTCGTAACGGGAGTAGTTGTGACGGCCGAGCAGGCTAGCCACGACGTCAAACCGTCCCCGGGCCGGCAGGTCTCGTAGTTGACCCACGGTCTCGACCGCCTTACGCCACTCCCACCGTTCTGCCTGCTGGGCCAGCCACGGCACCGCATCCTTGCGGTGACCCACCTCGCTGACGCGTCCGACCGAGAGGAAGACGTCGTCGGGGGTTCGGAGCGCACGGAGACCGGGGTCCGGACGCGGGGCCTGAAACGTTACCTCCCGGGTGTGCAGGGTTAGGCCGATCGGCGCCAGCGCCGTAATCTCGTCGGCAACCACATACTCGATGCCCCGCACAGAGCGAGCAATGAGTTCGATGCTCACTGTGTTCCTCACCAATTAGACTATGCCTGGCCCTCGGTGCCCCCATCATGCAGATCTTCGCGAAGTTTACGGCACCAGGTCGCTGCGCCGACGACGCAGGCGGCTGCCCATGCTGTCGTGTAGTCGCCTGCGAACCCATCAGCCAACGCGTCTCGCGACGCCCAGGGAAAGGGTGTGCCCACGTGAGTTCAGAGTCCTCCTTCGACATCGTCAACAAGCCTGATCATCAGGAGGTAGACAACGCCGTTAACCAGACAGCCAAAGAAATCGCAACACGTTTCGACTTCAAGAACGTCGGTGCCGATATCAGATGGTCCGGCGATGCAATCGAGATCCAAGCCAATACAGATTTGCGGGCGAACGCCGTTCTCGACCTCTTCAAGGACAAGCTAGTCAGGCGTCAGGTCTCACTGAAGAACCTCCAGGCGGGTGAGCCTAGGCTATCTGGCAAAATCTACAAGATCACCGTAGAGATCGTTGTTGGGATAAGCCAGGAGAGCGCCAGGAAGGTTTCGAAACTTGTCCGCGACAATGGCCCGAAAGGTGTCAAGGTGCAAATCCAGGGTGACGAACTGCGGATCTCAAGCAAAAGCCGGGACGATCTGCAGGCGGTCCAGCGCCTGGTTCGCGAACAGGACTTCGACTTTGCAGTCCAGTTTGTGAACTACCGCTGACCTCGCGTAAGACCAGGGCGACAGTCATGCCGCCGCCTGCTCAGCCAGAGCGGGCAGGCATCTAGATTAGAGCTTGCTCCAGTCACCTCACCCCTCGTGATCGCGCTCTCTAGCCGGGTTCATATCCTTGCCAAAAAGCGCAGCTCTCATCACCACTTCGTCTACGGAAATCCCTTTATCCACTATATGTACAATAGGTGCTTCGAAGCGTGCGAGATCAAACGATTGGCGGCTGTGGAGTTGCAGAATGTGGGACTCCCAGCACACACGAACCGGTGGTTGGTCGCGAAGTAGATCGAGGGCTGTCACCGCATATAGAGCGTATTCGCCGAACCTTTCCTTGTCTGCAAGTGATGTGTGCCAACCTGCGAGGATACGTGTCCAGGGCGCGCCAAACCGTTGGTCGAGCCGCTCGATGGCAGATGCCAGCACGGTGCGTTCGAAACAAAAGAGATCGGAAATAAAGTCACCGAGAGTCAAGGATATGGCAGGAGTAACTCCGAGCAGCTGCGCCACGGCGCGGACTCTTCGCCGCTCGTATGAAAGGTGGTCAGACTGGTAGCAGTAGCGGTTGACGTAAAGATAAGGGCGCCCGCTTGGGGCCACCAGTTCGGAAATAGGAAGTATCCGGGCCAACAGCGTGTCTCCGCTCAGGACGCAGAGGATGTCACCGGCAAGGATGCGATCCGCGCGAAGTTTGATGATCTGCTGCTTGTACCACCCAGGAAGCTGCATCTCTTGACGAGACAGCACGTCGTCGTCCGGTATAACGGCCACATCGGCCAGGTCAAGTGAGTCGACGAGATCCCGCCCCTGACCAAGCCGATCTGTCACCAGGTGCACGTGTCGGTGTGGGAGGTATGCGGCGAGGTTTAACAGGCACTGCCGGGTCAGCTCAAAGTCGCGATGACTAGCAACTACCAGCACATCGAGCTGGTCGAGAGGCCGTATCATTTAGAGCATCTGCCGGAAGATCGCTTATACCCGGGTTCTCCGTCCCATGTCCTGGACTCATCCTCGCCCCAGCCCAGCTCGGTGGAGGTAAGCCGATCCATGAGGAGTTCACTTAGAGTCGCTGTCGTCAATCCACCGTTCCCATCGCCTACCAGGCCTGGATCCTGGATCACCGTACCGCCCGAAGGTTACGGCGGAATCCAGTGGGTCGTCTCCAACCTGATCGACGGCTTACTTGCACTTGGGCATGAGATCTTCCTGCTCGGTGCTCCAGACAGCACCTCCTCCCATCCATGTCTCACGATTGTCCCGGGTGTGACGCCGATAGAAATGCGGAGGTGGGTACGGAGTGAAGCAGTTGACGTCATCCATGATCATACGAACGGGATCGTCCGACCGGAAGACGCTAGGCCAGACTCCGCCTTTCTCTCGACAAACCATCAGAATGCGCGACCGCAGTACGCGCAGAATTGCGTTTACTTGTCGGCCGCGCAGCGCGCGAGCGCCCAGGCCACTACAGCAGCACCGATTGTGCCCATACCAGTGAATATTTCACGTTACATGATAGTCGAAAAGAAGAGCGACTTTTTGCTCTTTCTAGGGCGTGTATCGATACATAAAGGCACGGTCGAGGCTGCCGCATTCGCACGGGCCGCTGGTCTGCCTCTCGTGATCGCGGGACCGTCTTGGGAGCCCGATTACCGAGCGCAGATCGAGGCCATGAGTTCTGTATCGGCCGAATTCCTAGGAGAGGTGGGCGGCCGTCAGCGCCTGGACGTGCTCGCTAGGGCGAGGGCGATCCTGGTCCTCTCACAAGCGCTGGTAAGCCCCTGGGGCGGCATCTGGTGTGAACCTGGCGCAACCGTCGTGTCAGAGGCCGCAGCAAGCGGAACACCCGTGTTCGCCACCCCGAACGGCTGTCTAGCAGAAATCGTGCCACCTGTCGGCCACCTGGTTCCCTACGGCGCTGATTTCGACGCAACTGTAGTGCGCGAATGGCTGACGACGGCGCCTCGGCCGACCATGCTGAGGGCCGAGGCCGAGGCACGGTGGGGACACGTAAAGATAGCCGCGGAGTATGTTGAGCTCTATCACGCTCGGATGAAAGGGGAATGCTGGCAATAGAACAACGACCATCCCTTCGGGCTCAGGGTGGCGAGTACTCGATTACGATGACGCCTCCCCGGGCTGGCTGACCGGAGGGCAGTATCACTGCCTTCGTACTTATCAGACGGTTGAGCAGCCGAGGACGTGAGGCACGCTTGATGCGCGTCGACGCGGAACTCGCTAAACGGACTGGTCTCCGAGACCGTGACGATTTCGATCGGCGCAGGAATGGCCTGGAGTCAGGAGGACGACCATGACATTCCTTGTTGAACTGCGACCCGCCGGAGCAAACGAGCGTTTTCTCCGGGACTCGGTGGCTTTCCACGAGGTGTCACCAGGACTGACGCGGCTCACCTATCTGCCACGGCGCGCCTGGTGGAAAGGCAGGTCGGAGGTGCGTCGCTCTGCTGCGCGGGAGGCGCTTGGGAGGCAGTGGCCACCACGCGTTGCCGAAGGACCTGCAGCCACCAGGGCTATACGCCATAACCTGCTTGGGCTCACGTATAACGGTGTGGTGGCATCTGTGATCAATACGAACATTGCCGTTGAAGTGGTCCGAAGCGGAAATGAGCAGCGATGAGGATTGTCGTCGCCACCGATGTTACGGCCCAAGGCGGCGTGGACAATTACGTCATGGCACTCATCGATGCTCTACATCGGCACGGCCACGAAGTCATGCTCCTCTTTGAGAAAGACTCGTCCAGCCCGGTAGGCGCCACAGCGGCGGCGCGTGGCATCGAAGCTGTCCCACTCCCGCTACACCGCACGTTGCACAAGCGACAGGTGATCGAGGCCGCATGCCGGTCTTTGCTTGCCGCCATCCATCCCGATGGCATTCATATAGTTAACGGGTCGCCGAGGTCATGTCTCGCTCTACGATCTATTGCAATCGAACTCGGAATTGCGTTCATGATTACGGAACAGCAAGTAAGTCAGGAGCTACAGCTCACGCTCGCCCATCGCGCGGAGATTGGATTTTCATATGTGAACGCCGTGGCTGTCGTGTTCGTCACTTCCGGCAACAAAGACACGATGGAGATGGTCGTTGGCCTGGAGGGCACGCGCTCAGTCGTCATCGGTAATGGCGTCGATCTGGCATCGATGAGTCAATACCGAAAATCACAGTTGCGGCCGCAAATACCTGCCCGTCTCATCTCGGTAGCCCGGCTGTCTTCCGAAAAATCGCTCGCCACACTTGTCTCATCTATTAGCCTAATTCCTGCAGATCTCGTGCGTGAGCTAAATATCTATGGAGATGGCCCCGCAAGGCCTGAACTCACCGAGCAAATCAGTTGTTTGGGACTTGGCAGACGCATCTTCCTCAGAGGATGGCAAACAAATGTGGCACCACTCCTCATCGATCATGATCTCTTCGTGCTCTCAAGCATCGCCGAAGGAATGCCTTACGCACTCTTGGAGGCGATGGCAGTCGGGCTTCCGGCAGTATGTACCGACGTTCCGGGAAATGTAGAGGCTCTCGCGGGAGGAGACGCAGGACGAATCGTGCCCCGATCAGACCCCGAAGCGCTCGCTGACGGCATTCGCGATTGTCTCGAGAACCCTGATCAAACCGAGGCGAGAGCACGAGCGGCAATGTCGCGCGTTCGAGCGCATCACTCTCAAACCCTCCTGATGGACCGTACAGCTCGGCTGTGGCTGATAGGGCTAGAGGGCGGCCGACGACAGGCTTCCGAGCGAGACCGAACTGATGGAGCAATTCTGCATCGGCTGGAAGACAGCCCGAGCCGCGGTGATGGTGCTTCGCGATGAGGGCCTGGTCTACACGATCCCCAGCGCGGCACCTTCGTCCTCCGCAGTCGAGTCCGGCCTTGCGCCGGCCATCCCGATACGCAGCCCTGCGATCGCCGATGACGGCAGCCTGGCCTGACCTGCGATCGGGCGCCATCGCAATACGCAGAAGGGCTGGCGCGTGTTCCCCAGTGGCTGGGTCTGCATGCCCGCCTACCTGACCTCAGCTGGATCACGGCGGTCTGGTCAACAGCGTGAAGAACCCGGCCGCGAACGCCTCGCCCGCGCCGGTCCACGGCCCGGCCGCCCACTCGGCCCGGACATCGGCCGGCAGCCCGGCGATCCAGCCCGCCATGTCGATGTCCTCGTCATGCTCGGGACTGAAATCATCGTCGGCGGCGGCCGCGTCCCAGTCATCCCACCGCTCCTGGTCCCACAGCTCCCGGGTCAGCGTCCCGGTGGCCGCCGGCCCGCCTGGATCGCTCACCTGCTCACCTCCCCCACCGTGATGTTCTGCTACTCGTACACACTATCGACCACCACCGACAAAACCGGCCCCAGCAGTGCCGCAACGCCAAGAAAACTGGCGCAACGCCAAAGAAAGAAAGCAGGTACGCCCGTCGGTGGATGGTCGCGCCGCGAAAGGGCGCATCTAGGTTCCCGGCACGGCGGTGCCTCGCTCACAGGCCGGCCGCGCGGGAGACCTCACGGGACTGAAAGCGGCAGCGACCGAGCTAACCCAGCCGACCCCGGTAGAGCTCGACGGTGCCGCCGGTGACACGGCCGCCGAATCCGGTCAGAAGCGTGTGCGACGCGATATTGGTGGTATCCACCTCGGCGGTGACTGCCGTCTCCCCCGCTGCTGCCACTGGCGCGAGCGCCCGAGCGACAAGCGCACGCGCTAGTCCGCGGCGCCGGTATTCCCTCAGCACGCCGACGCAGCCGAGTCGGCGGTAGACCCGCGACGGTGACCTGAGCCAGATGCGCGCCAGCCCGACGTAGTCGTCACCGTCCAGCGCGACCCGGTACGCCTGCGGGTCGAAGTCAGGCGAGTCGTAGGTCTGCGCGCGAAACCATGCCGGGTCGGGCTGCCAGCCATCGGCGCCAGGGATGTCGGCGCGGATCGCGCAGTCGAGCATCATCAGCGGCTCGAGCTCGGTCTGGTCCGCGGTCACGATGCTAATGCCGTCAGGCACGACGGCATCCACCCGCGAGACCGGGATCTCGTACTCGTTCTCCCGGCGCACCTCGGTGAATCCAGCGCCAGAGAGGGCCCGCAGTGCTTCGAGGTCGGCTTTGTCGACAGTGGCGTAACAAGCGGCACCGATACCGGCCGCGAGCGGCGCGTAGGCGTCCGAACGGCATGAGCCGAAGTACAGCCGCAGCCGCCCGTCCGGCGCCTGCCAGGTATTCAGCACTCCGGCAAGCTGACTGCCCTGCCATGCCAGGAGGCAGTCCTGATCGTCGCTGTAGTAGGCGTCTCTGGCGCGCAGTTCTTCCTCGGGCGTGCCGGACCAGTCCGCCAGTGCAGCGAACTCCCCGGCAAAACTGGCGACTCGCACCATGGCGGCGACCGTATCAGCCGCGCCGAGGCAGGGTCGAGCCAGTTTCTGCCGACCGTCAGCCCGTCACGCCGTCGCCGCCGCAGTCACTGCGTGTTCCCGCGGCAGCGCTACGACCGCATAGCCGGCCGCGATGACGATCAGCAGGCCGGACACCGTGAAGATCGTGTCGATCGGGCCGAAATGCAGGCCGCCGATCGAGCCGGCAAAGTTGCGCATCACGCTGCTTGCCAGCCAGCCGGCGGCCAGGACCGACACCATGGATGCCAGCTGATTGACCGGGTTCAGGAAGGCAATCGTGCGGCCGAGGAACTCGCGCGGCACCGCGGCGAGCAGCATCGGTGCGATTGCCGTGTTCAACATCGTGACCGGGACCGCCACCAGGAAGAGCATGACGACGCCCGGCCAGAACTGGCCAAGACGCGAGTAGGCGATGATGAATATGCCGCCCGCGAGCAGCCCGAACCAAGTGGTCGTCCGAGCACCGATCGCCTGTACGACAGGGCCTGCGCATAGCGCGCCAATGACGGCACCCAGGCCGAAGGCCATGCCCAGGTACCCGTATAGGTCATAGGGCGCGTGCAGGTTCCTGGTCACGAAGAACACGTCAAGCGCGTTCAGTGCGCCAGTCCCGAGTTGGCAGATCACCGCGATCGCGAGCAGCGCTACCAGGTACCGGTTGGTTACGAACTCCGCAGCCCGGCCGAGAACTGCGGCCAGAAACCTCCGGCACTGCCGGGGCCAGCGGCCGCGGCGCCGACGGGCTCCGCATCGGCCACCCGGACCGAGCGGATCGCGAAATAGGACACCACGTAGGAGATCGCGTTGAGCAGCAGCGCCCACTGCAAGCCGACGGTGAATAGCAGCGGTGCTGCCACTGGCGGCCCGATGATCGCAGCGGTGGCTGTCGTGGCTTCTGTGATGCCGGCCGCCCTGGCCCGGTCAGCTTCGCCCTGGACCACGTCGCCAACGATCGCAAATCGCGCAGGATTGAAAAACTGCCCGACTGCGTTAAGCGCGAGCACGTCCACGTAAATCAGCGCGAGCCATGCCCACACCGGCAGTGAGTGCGCGGGCAGGAAGGCCAGTATGGCCAGCAGCCCGGAAAGCCCGGCCCGGATGGCCTCGGTCCACATCATCGTGGTCCGGAAATCCCACCGGTCGACGAACACGCCCGCAACCGGTCCGATTACCAGGATCCCCAGGCCTGCTACCAGCAATATCCCGCTGACCGCTGCGGGCGCCCACGGCTTGCCCTTGGCCAGGACGGCGGCCACCCACAAGACCAGGGTTGTGTCGAAGACGTAATTGCCGACCGTCGAGATGGCCTGTCCGTACCACAGCCGGGCGAAGTCCCGGTTGATCAGCGTGGTCCGGCCCAAGCGCATCTACGCCACCCCCGTCAAAAGCGTGGTACTGAGATATACCTTTTGCAGCTATTAAGCAAGCAAATCGCGCAAATGCCCGCCTGCGTTCTCCGGACTGAGAGTCAGGCGCGGACCAGAGTCAGGCGCGGACCAGAGTCAGGCGCGGACCAGGGCCAGGCGCGTCGATGCGCCAGCGGGGACCGGCTCATCCGGGTTCGCGGCAACGGCGCGCTCCAGCTCTCCGAACCCGGAGTCCAGTTCCTCGCGGTGAACTGCTCGAAGACCGACCTGTCTCACCGCAACCGCCCTCCGTCCCGGCGGCCCACGGTATCGCCAGCTCTTGGGACGGTCAGGGGCCGAAGCCCGTGCCAGCGGAGAGCTGCTGGCCGCGAGCGTCGTAGGCGGCCCAGCGGACCACGCGGTCGTCCTGCACCGAGGCGTAGGCGAGCCTCCTGACCGGACTGTTCGCCTGAACCGCGCCCTGCCATCAGGACCAGTTGGCCGTCGCGAAAGGTTGCATCGGCGGCCAGGAAAGATCAACCCCATGAGCGGAACGGGGCGTCGCTCGGCCACCCGAGTCCGTCGCCGCAGGCCGGCCCGTGGCCGGTCAGCCGTGCAACAGCCGGACCAGCTCGGCCGGACTGGTCGCCACGTCGAGGCACTCGCGGCTGACGGCCGGGACGAAGCCATCCTCAACCAGCGCGTCGATAAGGCCAACGAGCCGGTCCCAGAACCCGCCGACGTCCAGCAGCACGATGGGCTTGCTGTGCAGCCGCAGCTGCTGCCAGGTGAGGATCTCCAGCAGCTCGTCGAGGGTGCCGAGGCCGCCGGGCAGCACGGCGAAGCCCTCGGCCAGCTCGGCCATCCTGGCCTTGCGCTCGTGCATCGAGTGGACGACCTCGAGCCTGGTCAGGTCCTGATGTGCTACCTCGACCGCGAACAGTCCAGCCGGAATGACGCCGATCACCTCACCGCCGGCGGCGAGTGCGGCGTCGGCCAGCGTGCCCATAAGACCGACGCTGGCCCCGCCATAGACGATGCCGTGACCTGCCTGCGCCAGCAGGCGGCCGGTCTGCGCCGCGGCTGCGGCATAGTCCGGCCGCCGGCCGGGCGAGCTGCCCAGGTACACCGCAACCCGCATGGCTCAGTCCCCCGGCAGGCGCTGCCGGGCCCGGGCAGCGAAATCGCGCAGCGCCCGCAGGAAGTCGACCTCACGGAAAGCCGGCCAGTAGCAGTCGCAGAAGTGCAGGTAGGCGTCCTTGCCCGGCCACAGGAGGAAGTTCGATATCCGCTGTTCGCCGCTGGTTCTGATGATCAGGTCGGGTTCGGGCTGGCCGGCCCCGGCCAGGTGCCTGGCGATGTCCTCAGGCTGAATGGCGCCGGCGATGTCCGCCAGGCTGGCGCCGGCGGCAGCATGCTCCTCAAGCAGCGCTCGCACCGCTTCGACGATCTCCTGCCGGCCTCCGTAGCCCACGCACAGCGTGACATGCGCGCCGGTCGTGCAGTTGCTGGTCGCGGCGACGGCGTCCTTCAGGGCGCGCGCGGTACTGTCGGGCAGCATGTCGACCAGCCCGGCAATGTGAACCTGCCAGGCAGGGTCGGGGGTCGCGATCCTGGTGACCACGATCTGCTCGACGATCTGCATCAGCGTGGCGACCTCGTCGTCGTCGCGACGGGCCAGGTTCTCGGCCGAGCAGACGAACACTGTGACGTGCCGGACGCCCGCGGCCTGGCACCAGGACAGCGCGTCCCAGATGTGCTCGGCGCCGTGCCGGTGGCCGTCGCTCGGGCTGGCCAGGCCTTCCTGCCTAGCCCATCGCCGGTTGCCATCGATGATCAGGCCGATGTGCCTGGGTAGCTGCGCTCCGCGCAGGCGGCGCCGGAGCCGGTCAGCGTAGAGGCAGTAGACAAGCTGGCGGGTCGACACGCGGTGAATCTAGCCGGTAGCGATCACCAGGTCCAGCCGAGCGCGGACTGCTGGTAGCGCAGCACTGCCGTCTCGAGTTCAGCGGGCCAGGCAATCGCGTGCTCGGAGTGGATCTGCCTGGCGGCCCGCCGGAAGGCGGTAGCGGCAGCCCGCATGGCGGTGACGACGCTGTCGCGATCTGGCGCCGGGACCGGCAGCTGCGTGCAGACCCTGAGTTGCTGCGTGGAGAGCTTGGCCGACCATTGCTTGACACCCATCGGCGGCAGCGGCTGGTTCGACTCGATGAACAGCTCATACAGCATCAGGTGCGCGTTCTGGACGCCTACCACGCCAAGCAGCCAGTCCTGCCGTGCCACGACAGCGGCAGGGAAGTTCGCCTGCTGGCGCAGGAACTCCTCGGTCAGCCCGGCGAGTTTCGCGTGGTCGGGACCGGGCTGCGGGCCGGCTTCTTCGACCCGGAAGCGGGCAGCCGCGCCATCCTTGTCGAGCACCAGGAGCCGGTGGTCGAGCTGGCGTGCCGTCGCAGTGCCAGGCCGCTCAACCACCACGTCGAACCGCAGGCAGTCTGGCGTGAGGCAGTACCAGATGCTGGAGGTGCGCGCCAGCTGGCGGGCCAGGACCGTCGGGGTGACCTTCGCCAGCCAGTCCCGCCAGCCGGCTACGAACCCGGCGAAGCTCGCGTCGTCCACCGCGAGCACCACATCGAGATCGGACCCCGCATCTGCCACGCCGCGGCCGAGCGATCCGCTCAGCCAAACGGCGCGGATCCTCTCGTCGGCCTCGGCAGTCAGCAGCAGCTTCTCGTACAGCGTGGCGTAGCCCGTGGGCAGCGGTCGGAGCGCGTCGGATGCGGTAACGGGTCGCATATCTCGCACACTAGCCACAGCTGGCGGCGGGTCGGCAGGCCCGCCTAACTGGTGACCGTCACGTCGCCGAGCTGCGAGCTGGCCATGATCACGTGCGGCGAGCTGGCCGAGCGCGGAATGGTGACTGATGTGCTGCCGAGCTGGGCGCTGGCCATGACGGCGTAAGACGCGGTGCCTGGCACCCTGATCATTACCGCGCCGTCCTGGTCGTTCGCGGTGATCAGGGTAGGCGGCGAGGTGAACGCGACGTCGATGTCGCCGAGGTCGGCGGTCAGGCTGGCCCGCGCACCCCTCAGCCCGGTGCCGTCGATGTCGCCGAGCGCATCGGTGGCCGTGACCGGACCGGCCAGGTTCGCCAGCTGGACCGATCCCAGCGCGTCGTAGACCTGTACGCTCCCGGTCATGCCGGTCACCTGCACCGCGCCCAGCTGCGTGCTTGCCTGCAGCGGTAGCGCCCGCGGCAGCCGTACCTGGAACGACACGTTGCAGTGCGAGTCGTCACTCGGGCAGCTCGCCGAGATTGTCAGTACTCCCCTGCTGACCGTGCTGGAGATGGCCGGTGCCGCGCCGCGGTAGCTCGGCTGCGCGGTCACGGCGACCGCGGTCGCGAGGGCCGCGTCGACGGCGACCGAGCCACTGTTTGTCTGCACGACGACCGAGCGCAGTCCAGTCAGCGGTATCTGCCACCGCCGCCTGCCGGACTCGGCGGGCAGCTTCGCGGTCCGGTGCTGCCGCGGGACAGTCGCGTGCCCGGCGGCTCCGTCGAGCCGAGGCAGCGTTACTCCAACCGCGATGGCCAGCACAGCACCAGCCGCCGCGGCCGGGACGAGCCATCGGCCCCTGCGCCCGCGCCGAGGTGGCCACGGAGTCGGCTCCGCCGCCTGCGGCTCGGTCCGCAGGGCAGCGAGCAGCCCGGCCCTGTGCGCTGCCAGATGCGGGAGCTCGCGCGGCTGCGGGATGGGTGGCAGCAGGTCCGCCAGATCGCTGGTATCCATGGGCTTGCCGGTGTTCATCTATCTCACTTCCCCGGCTGCGTGCCGCGGGCCAGCAGCTGGCACATCATCGAAGCCGCGCGCGTGCAGCTCGGAGCCCAGCCGCTTCCTGGCCCGGTGCAGGCGCGACTTCACGGTGCCGACGGAGACGCCCAGCGAGATGGCTGCGGCATGCTGACCGAGGCCGGCGAAGACGCACAGCTCTATCACCTGCTGCTGGTGGCGCGGCAGCTGGGCGATGGCGCGGCGCAATTCGGCCATCTGCCGCTCGCTGTCAAGGCGGCCGGCTACCAGATCGGCTGGGTCACCGAGGCCGGCGGCCACGATGACAGGCTCGGCGCCCGCCCGGCCGAGTGCGGCCTGGTACCTGGTGCGGGCGCGGACGGTATTGCGCAGCAGCTGCCTGGCGACGCCGAGCAGCCACGGCAAGACCGAGTCCCCGTCGAACTCGACCTGACTGCGCTTGCGCCAGGCCTGCAGGAACACGGCCGCCGTGAGGTCTTCGGCGGCCGACCAGTCGGCGGTACGGCGGAACAGGTAGTTATAGACGGCACCGGAGTGCCGGTCGAACAGCAGCCCGAACGCGTCATGCTGGCCGGCTGCGGCCCGTCGCCAGAGGGCAACGTCGCCCGGCTCGGTTGCGTCAGTCGGGTCCACGCTCATCAAATGTCCGCATTCGCGCCGGGGTTCCCCGTTCCAGCGAATTAAATCTCGTGACGGCGCGTCTGGCCAGGGTCAGCCGACGGTGCGGCTGCGACCGCGAAACTCGGCCACGATCTGATCGCCGCTGCGCACCGTCACGTCGTAGATCCCGCTGCGCCCGTACCTGGCGCGCTCTGTCGCGGTGGCAACCAGTACCTCGCCCTCGCGCACTGGCGTTATGAAGCTGATGTCGGCACCTGATGCCACGGTCACCGGACCGTCGCTGTTGCATGCGCACGCGAATGCGGTGTCGGCCAGCATGAAGACGTAACCGCCGTGCGCGATCGCGTGCCCGTTCAGCATCTGCATCGCGATCCGCATCCGGACCACCGCGGTGCCTGGCCCGGCCTGCACGAGCTCCATCCCTACCGCGCGAGACGCCTGGTCTGCGGCGAACATGATCGCGGCCGGGCCGCGCGGGATATCCGGCTCGGCCCCCGCGGACGGCACTCCTAGCATGAAGGCTCCTTCGGCGACCGCCGGGCGCGGCGTTGCGGTGCCAGGATCGCCAGCCTAGTGGCCGGGCCCCGAGCGCGTCGCTATCGTGGCGGATCATGGTCTCCTTCCGCCAGCCAGGAACAGTTCTTACCGACCGCACCTTCAGCGTCCCGCTGGACCATGCACAGCCGGCCGGCGAGCAGATCGAGGTATTCGGCCGTGAGGTGGTCGCGGCCGGGTCCGCGTCACAGCGGCTGCCGTGGCTTGTCTTCCTGCAGGGTGGTCCCGGCTTCGGCGCCCAGCGGCCGGCCGGGCGCGAAGGCTGGCTGGACCGGGCGCTGCGGGACTTCCGGGTGCTGCTGCTCGACCAGCGGGGCACCGGCCGGTCGACACCGGCCACCCGGCAGACCCTGGCCAGGTTCCCGACCGCGCTGGCCCAGGCCGATTACCTCGCGCACTTCCGGGCCGACTCGATCGTGGCCGACGCCGAACTGGTGCGCAGGCAGGTTACCGGCGGCGAGCCCTGGGCCGTGCTGGGCCAGAGCTTCGGTGGCTTCTGCACCGTGACCTACCTGTCGCAGGCTCCGGCGGGAATCAGTGAGGCGTTCGTGACTGGCGGCCTGCCCGGCCTGACTGCCACCGCGGACGAGGTGTACCGGCTGACCTACCAGCAGGTCGCGGCCAAGAACCAGGCGCACTACGAGCGCTACCCGATGGACGTGGAACGGGCCAGGCAGGTGGCGCGCTCGCTGGCCGGCAAGCCGGCGATGCTGCCCGGCGGCGGCCAGCTCACCGTGCAGCGATTCCAGTCGGTGGGTCACCAACTTGGCTCGGGCAGCGGCAGCGACGGGCTGCACTACCTGCTGGAGGACCCCTTCGCCGGGACGGAGCTCAGTGACGACTTCCTGCACCGGGTCCAGGCCCTGCTCAGCTACGCCTCGGCGCCGCTCTACGCCCTGCTGCACGAGCCGTGCTACGCCCAGCGGGCGGCCACCAGGTGGTCCGCCCAGCGGATCCGCGCCGAGTTCGGCATGTTCGACCCCGCGCGCGCGGTCGACGGCGACGAGCCGCTGCTGTTCACCGGCGAGATGGTGTATCCGTGGGCGTTCGAACTCGACCCGGCGCTGCAGCCGCTGGCCGAGTGCGCCGAGCTGCTGGCCGCGCGGGGTACGTGGCCTCCGCTTTACGACCAGCCGCGGCTGGCGGCCAACGACGTACCGGTCGGGGCGGCCATCTACTTCGACGACATGTACGTGCCGCGGGAGCTATCGCTGCAGACCGCGGTGGCCATCCGCGGCCTGCGGCGCTGGGTGACTAGCGAGTACGAGCACGACGGCCTGCGGGTCAGCAATGGCGGCGTACTCGACCGGCTGATCGCGCTGGCCCGCGGCCAGGCCTGAGTGGCCCGCGGTCGGCGCGCGGCGACACCGCGGGCGCAGATGCCGGGAGTGTCGCGGACCTGCGGCTAGGCTGTGCCGATGATGACGCGGACATGCCTGTGCCTGATCAGACGGCATACAGCCGGCGGAGCCGAGGTGCTGCTCGGCCTGAAAAAGACCGGGTTCGGCACCGGCAAGTGGGTGGGCCTTGGCGGTCACGTCGAGGACGGTGAGAAACCGGAGATGGCGGCCGTTCGCGAGGTCACGGAGGAGTCGAGCCTGGCCGTTCCTGCTGACGCGCTGCAGCACATGGCCAGCATCGAGTTCCGGTTCCCGGCCCGGCCGTCCTGGGATCAGACGGCTGAGGTGTACCTGACCTGGGCATACGACGGCGTGCCGGTGGAGTCCGATGAGATCAGCCCGCGCTGGTTTGGTGAGCACGAGCTGCCGTTCGACCTGATGTGGGATGACGCCAGGTACTGGCTGCCGCTGGTGCTGGCCGGGCAGCACATGGACGTGACGATTACGTTTGCCGACGACTGCGCGACCGTGGCGAGCATCGAGCCGGAGCTCGGACCGGCCTGACCCGCGGCCGGCTCTCCCAGTGCCCCGGCGCCCGCGGCGGCGCTCAGGCGGACTCGGGCCCGGATGCGGCCTCCTCGGCCAGGAGCTGGCGATAATGCCTGTTGCGCATCGCGAGCAGCATGCTGGCGAGCAGCCCGGCGAGCAGGGATGCCACCACGACGGCGGTCTTGGCTATGTCGGCTCCTTCCGACGCCTGGCCGAAGGCAAGGTCAGCGATCAGCAGCGAAACCGTGAAGCCCATGCCGGACAGAACGGCCACCGCGAGAACGTCCAGCCATGACAGGTCGGGGCTGAGCCGCGCCCTGGTGAATCTGGCCGTCACGTAGGCGCCGCCCAGCACGCCGACGGCCTTGCCGACGACCAGTCCGGCCAGCACGCCAAGCCCGCTCCGGCCGGTGAAGACCTCCCTGAGCGAGCTGGAGGAAATCACCAGGCCGGCCGACAATAGTGCGAAAGCCGGCACCGCCAGGCCGGCCGAGACGGGTCGGATCACGTGCTCGAGGTACTCGGCGGGCGAGGTGGCCTCGCCCCGGACGCGGACAGGGATCAGCAGGCCGAGAGCCACGCCCGCCACCGTCGCGTGCACCCCAGACTCGTGCACGAGCGCCCAGATCACTAGGGCGAGCGGAATGGTCAGCCACCACCAGGTGATCCGGTATCGCTGGAGCAGCCAGAAGACGACCAGCAGGGCGGCCGCGCCCGCCAGCGCCAGTAGCCGGATGCTGCTGGTGTAGGCCACGGCGATGACGATGATGGCACCGATGTCATCGACGACAGCCAGCGTCAGCAGGAATGCCCGCAACGCGGCGGGCAGGAAACGGCCGGTGACCGCGAGCACCGCAAGCGCGAAGGCGATGTCGGTCGCGCACGGGATCGCCCAGCCACGGGATGTCGGGTGGCCGGCATTGATGAGCAGGTAGATGACGGCGGGGACCGCCATCCCGCCTATCGCGGCCAGCACCGGCACCAGCGCCGCCGACAGGTGCCGCATCTCCCCTTCCACCAGTTCGCGCTTGAGCTCCACTCCGGCCACGAAGAAAAAGATGGCCAGCAGGCCGTCGGCGGCCCATGTCTCCAGACCCAGGTGCAGTCCGATAGCCGCCGGGCCGATCTGGTAGTCCTGCAGCCGGTGGTACCAGTTCTTGGCCGGCGTGTTGGCCAAGATCAGCGCGATCACCGTGGCCGCGAGCAGCAGTGCGCCGCCAACGGTCTCCGCCCGCAGTGCCTCGGCAAGCACCCGCAGCTCCCGGCTTCCGGGCCGCCGGAACAGCACGGTGGCGCTACCGCCTTCGCGTGGCCGCAGCCGCATGCCGGTCCTCCCCCGTACCATGCATCTCGCGGCCAAGCCCGCGACTCCCCGGATCGGAGTGATGCCCGCTGCGCGATGTTTCATTGCCGCCAGGGCCTCGGATGCCCACTTCGCGTCCCTGGTGGTGGATGTTCCTGGTCAGCCTCGAGCTCGCTAGGTAGGTAGTTGCGGTAAAGCAACCTTTTCGTTGTAGGCTGGATCAACGTGGACCTGAGAACCGGACGCCAAGCAGGACTGACGGCAGCGCAGCAGAAGTCGGACGGCTACAAATGGGTAGCCCTGTCCAACACGACGCTGAGCATGACCATGGCCACGATCGACGGGTCGATCGTGATCATCGCGATGCCGGCCATCTTCCGCGGCATCCACCTGAACCCGCTTGGCCCCGGCAACATCATCTACGTGCTGTGGATGATCATGGGCTACCTGCTCGTGCAGGCGGTGCTTGTCGTCACCCTCGGCCGGTTCGGTGACATGTTCGGCCGGGTCAAGATCTACAACCTCGGCTTCGTGGTCTTCACCCTTGCTTCGATAGCGCTGTCGCTCGATCCGCTGACAGGCGGCAGCGGCGCAATGTGGCTGATTCTCTGGCGGGTCGTCCAGGCATTCGGCGGGGCAATGCTGATGGCCAACTCGGCCGCCATCCTGACCGATGCCTTCCCCGCTAACCAGCGCGGCATGGCCCTTGGGATCAATCAGATCGCCGGCATCTCCGGGCAGTTCGTCGGCCTGCTGCTCGGCGGCCTGCTAGCGGCGTGGGACTGGCGGGCAGTGTTCTGGGTCAACGTGCCGATCGGCGTCTGGGGC
This sequence comes from uncultured Actinomycetota bacterium, assembly GCA_963719765.1. GTDB lineage: Bacteria > Actinomycetota > Actinomycetes > Streptosporangiales > Streptosporangiaceae > JAJYUU01. Next base: position 877,068 of record CAVRCW010000003.1, on the reverse strand, counting down.
ACCATCTGGGCCTACCGCAGCCTGCGCGAGATCGCCACGACGAACAGGGCCAGGATCGACTGGATCGGCAACATCCTGTTCGGGGTGGGCGCTACCAGCCTGCTTGCCGCTATCACCTACGGCATCCAGCCCTACGGCGGTCACGCCACCGGCTGGACCAATCCCCTGGTCGTCACTGGCCTAGCCGGCGGCGTGGTGCTGCTCATCATCTTCGGCATCGTCGAGACCAAGATCGCCGAGCCGATGTTCCGGATGGGCCTTTTCAAGATCCGTGCTTTCGCGGCTGGCAACGCGGCCAGCCTGATGAGCTCGATGGCCCGTGGCGGACTGCAGTTCATGCTGGTCATCTGGCTGGCGGGGATCTGGCTGCCGCTGCATGGCTACGACTTCACGGTCACCCCGCTATGGGCGGGCATCTACATGCTGCCGCTGACGGCCGGATTCCTGATCGCGGGCCCGATCTCCGGCTACCTGTCTGACCGGTACGGATCTCGGCCGTTCGCGACCGCCGGCCTGCTGGTCGCCGCCTGCGGGTTCACCGGCCTGATGCTGCTGCCGGTGGACTTCTCGTACTGGGTGTTCGCCTGCATCATCTTCTGCAACGGGATCGGCTCCGGCCTGTTCGCCTCGCCGAACACCTCCTCGATCATGAGCAGCGTGCCGGCCAGGTACCGCGGCGCGGCCTCGGGTATGCGCTCGGTGTTCATGAACTCTGGCATGTCGCTGTCGATCGGCTTCTTCTTCTCGCTCATGATCGCCGGGCTGGCGAACACGCTGCCGAAGACGCTGAGCAGCGGCCTGCGAGCGCAGGGCGTGCCCGCCGCGGCGGCCAACCACGTCGCTCACCTGCCGCCGGTCAGCACTCTGTTCTCCGCGCTGCTTGGCTATAACCCGGTCCGGGGGTTGCTCGGCCAAAGTGGCGTGCTGGCGAAGCTGCCGCCGCATAATGTCGCGGTGCTCACCGGCCACCAGTTCTTCCCGAGCCTCATCTCCGCCCCGTTCCATCACGGACTGGTGATCGTCTTCACCGCCGCGATCGCCATGTCGGTAACCGGGGCGCTGATCTCGCTGCTGCGCGGCAAGCAGTTCTATTACACCGAGCCCGAGGCGGCAGGCGCGGCCATGGCCGCCAACGGCAGCTCCGCAGGCCCAGGCCCGGCTTCCGGCCTTGCCGACGGCGGCCCCGTCAGCGGGCCGGCCGGGGCCAAGCGGCAGGGTGCGCCCAGGCCAGCCAGCTCACCGTCGTCAATCTCCGACTGACACAGGGCTCGGTTCGGCGGGTAAGATCTGCTGCATGCCGCGTTATGAGTACCGCTGCCGTGCCTGCGGAGACACCTTCGAGCAGAGCCGCCCGATGAGTGAGGCGTCTGCCCCTGCGGCCTGCCCGCAGGGGCATGACGACACGGTCAAGCTGCTGTCCACCGTCGCGGTCGGCGGGCGGGCCAGCGCTAGCGGGCAGCCCAGGGCCAGCGGTGGAGGCGGCTGCTGCGGCGGGGCCTGCGGCTGCGGGTGAGCTGTCGGCTCGGCTTGTCCCTTCCTGCCTCGTCCCTCCTTCTGCCTGCCTGCCTGCCTGCCTCCTCCCGCCGCCGCTAGGCGGAGAACCGCTCGACCTCGCGCATCTTGTTCGTTGCGTCGAGCGCGGCCACCTTGTAGGACTCGGCAAGCGTCGGATAGTTGAAGACGGCATCGACCAGGTAGTCCACCGTGCCGCCGCAGCCCATCACCGCCTGGCCGATGTGCACGAGTTCGGTCGCGCCGGTGCCGAACACATGTACGCCGAGCAGGGTGCGGTCCACCGGCGACACCAGCAGCTTGAGCACGCCGTAGGAGTCACCGATGATCTGGCCGCGGGCTAGCTCGCGGTACCGGGAGACACCGACCTCGAATGGGATGCATTCCCTGGTCAGCTGATCCTCTGTCCTCCCGATGAAGCTGATCTCCGGGAGACTGTAGATCCCGATCGGCTGCAGCAGGTTCGCGGTGTGCACCTGCTCGCCGCAGGCGTGATGGGCGGCAAGGCGACCCTGCTCCATCGAGGTCGCGGCCAGCGCGGGAAAGCCGATGACGTCGCCTACGGCATATATCGACGGCACCTCGGTCCGGAAGCACTCGTCGACGCTGATCCGGCCGCGCGCATCGGCCATCAGCCCGGCGGCCGGCAGATCCAGATCGTCGGTCATGCCCTGGCGGCCTGCCGAGTACATCACGGTCTCGGCGGGGATGCGCTTCCCGCTGGCGAGCGCGGCGATAGCACCCTCCGGCCTGGACTCGACCGCCGAGACTGTCTCGCCGAACCGGAAGGTGACCGCCAGGTCCCGCAGGTGATACTTGAGCGCCTCGACGACCTCCAGGTCGCAGAATTCCAGCATCCGGTCGCGCTGCTCGATCACCGTCACCTTGGTGCCAAGAGCGGCGAACATGGATGCGTACTCGATCCCGATGACCCCAGCCCCTGCCACCACCATGGACCTGGGTATCCGGTCCAGCTGCAGGATGCCATCGGAGTCGATGATGGTGCGCTCGTCGAACGCGACGCTGGCAGGCCGGGCCGGCTTGGTGCCCGTGGCGATAATGATCTTGTCGGCACTGACCTGCCTGCTGCGCCCGTCGGCGTCGTCTATCTCGACCGCGGTCGGGCCGGTGAACCGGGCCGAGCCGGTCAGGATGGCGACGCGGTTGCGGCTGAGCTGACTGCGCACCACGTCGGCCTCGCGGCTGACTACGTGCTGCGTCCGCGCGGTCAGGTCACCGATGGTGATCTCATCCTTGACGTGATAGCTCTGCCCGTACATCTCCCGCTGGTCCAGCCCGGTCAGGTACAGGACCGCCTCGCGCAAGGTCTTCGACGGGATCGTGCCGGTATTCAGGCAGACCCCGCCCAGCATGCTCGGCCGCTCGACCACCGCGACGCGCCGGTCGAGCTTGGCGGCTGCGATGGCTGCCTTCTGCCCGCCGGGGCCTGAGCCGATAACGAGCACCTCAAAGTCCTGCATGCTGTCAGTCTGACGACCTTACGGTGCGCGCGGAAGAGCCGAGGCAATCAGCCGCTGCGTGACAGCCGGGCGAGGGACAGCACGAGGATCGAGGACAGCACCCAGCCGAGCAGGGTCGCAAGGTTCAGCCACCACAGCATGAGCTCGCCGTCGCGGGCGTGCGGGTCCGGATACCAGGTCGACCGCTGGTCGAGCGAGATCAGCGGGACCACGGTGTCCATCGCATACAGGACCGGGTTGAAGCATCGGACCTGGCCGTCGCCGCAGGCATCACTGTCGGCCCCCGCTCGCGGTGGCGGCGACACCGGCCCGCTGGTGGAGTACACCTGGCCGTTGCCGTTGCTGGCGCGCATGGCGGCACGCCCGGCAGGCAGCGCAAGGGAGCCAGCTACTAGGACTAGAAGTATCGCCAGCATCCACAGCACGCGCAGTGGGCGGTACCCGTAACCGACAAGCGCGTAGGCCGCATCCGCGGCACGTCGCGGCCAGCTCGCAGCGGACCGGCCGACCTGCCGGGCCCGGCTGCGCTGCGCCATCAGGATCTGCTCGGCCTCGTCGGCGTACCCGTGCTGGCGGAACACGCGGGCTGCTTGCTCATACGGGCCTGAGTCGAAGACGGACTGGCGGCTCAGCCAGGCGCATCGCGCCTGCTGATCCCAGATCGGCCGGGGCGGCGAGCCCTGAGGTATCTCGAACCGGTCATATGTCAGCCCGGCGATCGCGAAGTGCTCGGGCCAGCTGGACGGATCGTCGGCCAGGAACGTGGTCGTGGCGTTGGTGAAGTCCACGCTCGGCGCCACCTCCAGCCAGCCTAGGTCCATGCCGCCGCGCACGACCGCCGATATCGCCTCGATCGCGTGGCCGTTCTCGTTGCGAGGCGCCGGTGCCGGGCAGGTGAAGCGGCCACTCGCCAGGTGCAGCCGGCCCTCGATCCTGGATCTGTTCAGCACCACAAGCCCGGTGGAGGTGAACCCGTCGACCAGCCGGACCGATCCCTGCACGACTGCCTGATGGAGGCTGACCGAGTAGCCGCCAGGATTGTGCAGCTGCGCGCCAGTTGCATCGAGGCTGCCGAGGGTAGCGCCGCGGAAGTTAACCCGTCCGCCGTCGGTGCGCAGGCCCTCCAGGTAGACCTCGCCATCGACCGTCAGCGCTGAGCCGCCGACCAGGGATCTGTCCTCGGGCCTGCGCATGGTCCCGTGCAGCGCCAGCGTGCCATGGACGGTCGCGCTGGCCATCCGGATCGTGCCTTCCACCGTCGCGTCATGATCCAGCCGGACGAGGCTATGTATCTGCGCGCTGGACAGGTCGAGTGCCGTGCGCCCAGGCGCGCGCAGCACGCAGTTCGCCCCGATGGTCACGACGCTGAAGTCACCCATGGACAGGTCCACGGCGCCCGTTATCGCACAGCGCCCGGCGATCATCACCTCCGCCCCGACGGTTATCCGGGGCGCGTGCACGGCTGTGCCCGGCGCCGCGTACTCGGCGTAGCTGCTGTCGGCGGCGGGGTCGGCCGGGCCGGCCTCGATGTCGGCATTCCTGAACAGAAGCCGACCGTCTATGCGCGCACTGCCGATGTCCATACGGCCGCGGATAACCGGCCTGTGCCCGCCCGGTCCCTCGATCACGAACATGCTGCCCGCGATGCTCGCGTCCGCCAGGTTGATACACGGCTCGCGCGACGATTCGAGCCGCGCCCCGGTGAGATCGAGCGAGCCGCCTATCTGCGCGCCGAGCATCCGGATCTCGCCGCTGGCCCGGAAGTCGTGAATGAGCCGGACCGCGCCGCCCACCCGGATCCGGTCTGCCTGCACCGCGCGGTCGCCCATGCCGTCGATGCTCGTGTCGACGCATAGCAGGCGGCCGTTGATCTCGGACTCGCACAGCCAGATCGCCGATCGTTTCGATGTGCTCGCGCTGGTCCAGTGCGCGCCGACGATCTGCGAGCGGGACAGGTCCAGGTCGCGGCGCAGCCGCAGGCCGTTGCCGAGCAGGCCAGGAAGCCGGCAGTCGGTCAGCGATAGCTGAAAGAGCTGCGCGCCTTCCACTGTCGGCGCAGCGTCGAACTCACAGCCGTCGAAGTGCAGCCGGAATGGCACCTCGAGCCCGGCCAGGTCGAGCTGGCCGGTCACCTCTACGTTGTTCATCCGCAGGCCACGGGGGTCGATCTGACCCCTGAACTCCAGGCAGCACCGCCGCAGCAGCGCGGCGTCGACCCTGCGCCTGGAGCCGTCGGCCGGCCCGCTGAGCACGGTGCCAGCACGCGCAGCGCCGAGCAGCTCGGCCTCATCGATGTCTGACACACACCCTCCCGGAGACGCCCGATGCGGCACGCTTGCGCGTCGTCGTAACGATCCCTCCGGCTGACGAAAGCCGCAACTTACTCACGACCCGGGATCCGCGCCATCCATTCACTTGGGCGTTAGCTGGCGGTCGTCGTCACGTCATGCAGCCGGAGTACGACTAGTGCGTTCTAAGAGTCGTTGCTTTTCCGAGCGAAGGACCTTTGCCGATGACAGTTCGCCGCACCGCGAAGATCATTGCTGCATCCGCGGCCGCCATGGCCAGCCTGATGTTCGCCGGACCGGCCGTCGCCTCGGCGTTGTCCGGCGCTTCCGCCGGGGCGCCTGCGCACGACGCCCACCACTTCGCACGCTTCCGGGTGCGAATAATCCTGAATGGTGCCAAGCTGCGGCACACGTTTGTGCCGGTAGGGTCGGCCAAGGCCAGGTCCGAGCCGCTGGCGGATCCCGACGACATCACCGTGCTTGGCCACCACCTTTTCACCGGCTTCCAGAACGGGGTCGGCCCGCAGGGTCAGCCGAGCACGGACGGCAATACGTTCAGCACGGTGGTCGAGTACACGCCCAGCGGCCATGTCGTGCACAAGTGGGATATCAAGGGCAAGTGCGATGGCATCACAGCCGACACCGCCGCTCACTTGCTCATCGCGACAGTGAATGAGGACGCCCACTCCAGCATCTACACCATCACGCCGGGCGCGCTGCCAGGCGAGCAGGTAGTGCACTACCGCTACAACAAGCCGCTGCCGCACTTTGGCGGGACCGACGCGATCTCGATCTACCACGGGCTGGTGCTCGTCAGCGCTTCGGCGCCCGGCACGACCGGCAAGGCCGCACCGCAGCCGACCTACCCTGCCGTCTACGTGGTGCGCTTCCACCGGGCGACCCGCATCGCCACGGTGCGTGCGCTGTTCTTTGACGAGGCTGCCGCGGTGGTTGCCAACTACGGCAAGCACTTCGGCGCGCCGGTCAACCTTGCCCTCACCGACCCCGACTCGAACGAGATCGTTCCGTTCGACGCGCCGCGGTTCGCGGGCGACTTCATGCTGACGAGCCAGGGCGACGAGGAGCAGATCTTCGTGCTCGATCACCGCCCACTCGGCCGCTACCTGGCGGTGCTGAAGCTGTCGCACTCGGTCGACGACACCGCCTGGGCCCGCAGCAGGGCGGGCAAACTCTACGGAGACAACACCAGCCAGGACGAGGTCGAGGTAGTGACCGGGCCGTTCAGGATCGGCTCGATCTGGGCGGCCGTCACGCCGTGCGACGAGAACAGCGCGCCGGCGACCTGCCCGGCGCCTGGCTACCCGCAGAACTACCTGGGCACGCTCAACCCGCGGACCGGGCTGCTCACCCGGGTCCTGCTCAGCGGGCCGTCGTTCCGGCCGCAGGGCATGGTGTTCATCAGCCCGGGCTGGGTGGTGACGCCAGGCTGACGCGGTCAGCGGCCGCGGGCCGTGCAGCAGAGGCTACTGCCCTAGCCGGCCCGGCCCGCGACCCATGCGGCAATGAGGTCGGCAGCCTGCTCCCGCGCGCCGTCCGGCTCCTGCAGATAGTGGTCGGCCTTGATCAGCTCGAGCGTCTTATCCGTGGCGGCGATCGCATCGAACAGCGCGCGGGCGTCGCTGTGGTATACGCAGGCGTCAGCGGTCGCGTGCACTACCAGCGACGGCACGGTAATCCTGGCCAGGTGCGGCGCCGCGGTGCACTGCGAGGTGCGCAGGCTCCACATTGACAGCCAGCTGCGCAGCGTGCTGACTGTGCCAACGCCGAACACGCCGTAGTTGGCCTTCTGCGGGTCGCCGAGATAGCACCAGTTCGGCCGCCGGTCAGATGGCTCGATCGACGGGTCGATCATGCGCAGGTCGGCCCAGCTTCGCGGCACCAGGAACAACTGGTCCCTCGCCCTGGTCGCCGATAGCGCGTCGAGCCGGCGGAGTGCCCAGTCGGTGATCCGCTCGTTGCGCGCGCGCTGGGCCGCCCGGTACTGGCGCTGGAACTCTTCGGTGAAGGGCGGCCCGTTTCGGGTATCAAAGGGGTCCAGCGCCGGATCGGCGGTCAGCGGGTCCTTCTCATCCACAACGGAGGGGTCCAGCCAGGCCGTCAGCACCTCGGGCCGGCCGGCGTGCGCGGCGAGCGCGATAAACGCGTCGCCGTCCGGCAGCCGCTCGATGGCCGGCTGCGGGCGCATGCCGGGGACCGGGGTGACGTTCGGCTCGACGGCCTGGGACTGGTAGGCCGCCATCAGCGAGCCGCCGCCGGAGTTGCCGAGCAGCACGATCTGCTCGGCGCCGGCCTGCTCGCGCAGCCAGCCCACGCCGACGCCGATCTCGGCGAGGGCGTGATCGAGAAGGAAATGCGCCTCGTTTCCGCGGAACCTGGTGTTCCAGCCGAGGAAGCCGAAGCCGCGTGCGGCCAGCGGCGCCGCCAGGTAGTGCTCGGAGAAGTCCACGTTGTAGTGCGTGGCGATGAAGGCGATGGCGGGCCGCGACCGGGCGGGCCGGTGGTAGATGCCCTGACACGGATGGCCGCCGGCGCCAGCCCGGCCGACCGCCGGTGACGGCAGGCCCACGAACTCTCTCACGATCTCGGTCACTGCCGCTCCGATCCGCTAGCTGGGCATATGGCGCGCAAATAGAACAGAGTCTAAGTTTGGTGGTACTCGGCGAGGAGGGCTTCATGCAGTGGCGGAACGAGCAATTCGACCTCGGTGGCGTCAACCACCTGGCGCTGGTCTGCTCCGACATGAAGCGGACGGTCGAGTTCTACACCGAGGTCCTCGGCATGCGACTGATCAAGACGATCGAGCTGCCTGCCGGTTCCGGCCAGCATTTCTTCTTCGACATGGGCGGCGGCAACGCACTGGCGTTCTTCTGGTTTCCCGATGCGCCTGACGCTGTCCCCGGCGTGTCCGCGCCGGTGACGGTGCCTGGCCTCGGCGAGTGGACAAGCGCGGTCGGCTCGATGAACCACATCGCGTTCAATGTGCCGGAGGAGCGGTTCCTCGATTACCGGGCCAAGCTCAAGGCCAAGGGCGTGCGGGTCAGCCCGATCCTGGATCACGACGACAGCGAGCTCGGCGTGGCCAGGGAACTGCACCCCGGTGTCTTCGTTCGCTCGTTCTACTTCCAGGATCCGGACGGCATCCTGCTGGAGTTCGCCTGCTGGCGCCGGGTCATGGGGCAGCCAGCCGACGTCCGGCACGAGCCGAAGACCGCGGCCGACCGGACCGGCGTGCCGGTCTGAGCATGGTGCGGGCCACTAGCCGGCTAGCGCCTGCCCCCGGTGACGACCCCGGCTATGGCCAGCACGACTCCTACCAGGAACGCGTCCGCCATCACAGTTGCCTGCACTGGCTGCGCGGCCGAGCCGACGACAATCCGCGCGATGATCGCGGACAGGGTCAGAAACAGGCCCGCGGCGAGCAAGAGCGCCGGGACTCGGCGCGGCAGGGCTGGCGGGCAGGTCCAGTCGGCGCCGTGCACCGACCTGGGCAGCTGACAGCGCGCGCACTTGTCGGCGTTTGATGGCTGGGCAGTCCAGCGCTGGAATTGCGATGCGGTACCGATGGAACTCACGGCGAGCCTCCACCCTGGCCGGCGCGGGCGCGACGATGCTGACGCGCTCGGGGCGGGTATGGTTCCAAGCATCCCGCATGCCCGGCGGTTACGCCACCGGCTGAGCCGTGCGCGGCGCCGCGGCTAGGCTGACCGCAGCAGACAGCCGGAGGATTTGGTTATGCCGCAGCTCAGCCCTGACCGCTATTACGCCGAGATCGAGGCGAGCTCGGCCCGGCTGGCCGACATCGTCGACGAGCACGATCCAGCGCTGCCGATCCCGACGTGCCCGGACTGGACGCTGAGGCAGCTCGCGACCCACCTCGGCCGGACGCACCGCTGGGCGGCGGAGATCACCCGCACCCGGTCAGCGGAATTCATCCCGTTCCGCGAGGTGCCGGATGGCCGGTACCCGAGCGATCGGGCCGAGCAGGGCCCGTGGCTGCGGGCCGGCGCGCGGCGGGTGGTCGAGGCTGTGCGCGAAGCGGGCGACGATGCGGTGTGGACATTCGGAGCTACCAGGCCCGCCACCTTCTGGGCGCGGCGGATGGCGCACGAGACGCTGGTGCACGGGGTCGACGGCCAGCTCGCGGTCAAAGCCGAGCCCGACATCGATCCTGTCCTGGCGGCGGACGCGATCGACGAATGGCTGACGTTGCTGAGCGGACCGCTATACCAGCCACGGGATCAGCGCGCCGAGCCGCTGCCAGCTGACGCGGTCATGCACCTGCACGCCACGGACGAAGGGCTTGACGGCGCCGGTGAGTGGCTCATCCGGCACGGCGCAGATGGGATCACAGTCGAGGCTGGCCACGCCAAGGGAGCCGTCGCGGTCTCCGGTCCTGCCGCCAGCCTGCTGCTGATACTCGTGCGGCGCCGACCCGCCACCGACCCGGCGGTGACCGTGCATGGGGACGCTAGCCTGTTTGCCGGCTGGCTCGCCAACACACCGTTCTGACGGCAGCCGCGCTGGCCGGCCCTGGGCCTAGAGCCAGCTGAACCGCGCGCTGGTCAGGTCGTCACCCACCGGGGCGGTGCCGAGCTCGCCTGCCTTCACCTTGTCCAGCATGCCCCCGACCGCGCGCTGTACCTCGGGCACGCTCGCGCGAAGCTTCTGCGCGTCGGCCGCGAGCTCGGCGTCTACTTCGATGCCCGCATTGCCGAGCAGGCCCTCCAGGTCAGCGAGCTGAGAGCCGACCCAGCCCACCGGATCGGTGGACAGGCCCCGGTCGAACACGCGCTTGTGCGGTTCCCAGTCGCTCATCTTGGGATGGTGGTGCGCGCGGTTCAGGCTGCCGGGCGGGCCGTCCGCGCTTTCCAGCAGGTCGACGCGCCACACCGGCTCGGCGATGGTGATGGGCCTGGATGAGTAAATAGAGCCAGTCAGCTCACCCGGTGCCAGCATCCTGACCTCGAGCCGGACGCCCCGTTCCGGTCCCTCCTGGCCTTTGGCCGGGTTCGGGTCGATGAAGTAAATGTCGCCAAGCACGACGCCGATCCGATCAAAGCCGAAAACCTGCAGCATGGGATCTCCTGCCCGAAGCAACCGCGTTAAGGACATCCTCGCCGCTGGCGACGCGCGGCGCTAGCGCGGGTCGGGCCGGTCCAGGTTCCAGTGCCTGACCACAGAGGCCAGCCAGCGCGGCTGGTCCCCGCGGGCCTGCAGGGTGAACCGGCTGATCGCGCGCTGGCCGCCCTCGTGGTCCCCGTACAGCACGTCGATGGTGAGCATCTCCAGCGACTGCACGGCGTCTACCGCCTCGTCGTACTGCGGATCCGCATCCGTCTTGCGGAACGCGGCCTGCCAGAAGCCGATGTCGCCAGGCGCGATGAAGAGATCCCGCGAGTGCTGATGAAACTCGCTCAGGTCCGGGTGCCCGTCCGAGGGCTGGCGACCGGCCCGGAACCGCCAGCCGTGCAGCACCCCGATCCCGCGGCCGGCGTTGCGCAGTGAGATCGCCAGGTATACGTTGCCGGCGTCGACCTCGGCCGCGCCGCGGCCGCCTTCCAGGAGCTCGTGCTTGCCGTCTGCGTAGAAGATCTTCTGCGCGCCGTCGTCCAGTCGCGATGCGACCAGCAGCGGCCGCAGGCCGACCATGAGCGCCTCCTCCGCCACCCTGGCGGCCCTGTTGGCCGACTTGACCGCGCTGAAGGTGGCGATGGCCAGCACCAGCGTGCCGAAGCCGGTGGCCAGCGACGAGATGGTCGTCCAGTCCATCATGCTCCCAGTAAGCGCGCGGATTCGCCCTCTGGCCGGCCCTGTGCGCCCTGACCGGAATGAGCGCGGTTAGTTATGCAAGATCCACGACTAACGCTACCTGAGCGGCGGTTCGGCTGATCAGCCGCTGGCGGCAACGGCGAATTGCTGCTCGGCCAGGTCGATCCGGTCACCGCTGAGACTCACCATCATGGCCTGGCTGGCGACTAGGGCCTCGCGAGACGCACGGTAGTGATGCATGCACAGCAGCAACTCCGTCGGGTGCTGGCGGCCAGCGCTGGCTGGCATGATGGCGATGACCGCCGGTCCGGCGCTGCAGCAACAGGAACGTCCGGCCTGGCGGACAATCTGCCAGTCGATGCCCGGCCCGAGATCCGGCAGCTGAGCTGACTGGATTTCCGCGGCCCGGCCTTCCTGGTCGGCGGCTGCGAGCTGGCTGGCGCGGCCTGCGTAGCTTGGGTGCTCGGGGTTTGTCGGCATAGGCCGAGCATTCCGCGGCCTGGCAGCGCCAATAAGAGCCGAAGCTCCCTGTCTGATGGGACCTAGGGCCCGCCCTGCCGGCGTCGCAGGTCGCGGTGCCGCAGGTCCCAGGCGGAGTCCTTAGGCCTTCTGGTGAGGTCTTTCGGCCCTGGCGACTGCGCACTGGCCGCGGGCGAATGGGGGTGTGGAAGGAGTCGCTGATGGTTACCTATGGTGAAGTTGACAAGCTTCGCTGCATCCGCGCCCCAGCCGAGTCGGTGCTGTCGGTGTACTTGTCTATCCCGCGTGATCCGGCTGAACTGCGAAGCCTGCCCGCGCGGGCCTCGGACCTGATCACGGCGGCATCCGGCACCAGGCCGGACGGCCAGCCCTGCGGGCTGGATCCTGCGGACGAGCAGGTGGTCCGTGGTGCTGTGGCGGCGCACGCGCGCCAGCATCTTGGCCGCACGATCGCGGTCTTCGCCTGTGCCGATCTCGGGCTGCTTGAGGTTGTCCCGCTGCCCGGGCTGTTCGCGGAGCGGGCCGTTCTTGCGGTCCGGCCGCATGTGCGACCGCTGCTGGCAGCGCTGGAGCGGCACCCCGATCATCGGATCGCCGTCATCGACCGGCGGCACGCCTACTTGCTCGCGGTCGCCGACGATCGTGTCGATACCATCGCCAGCGTCCCCGGCGGCCTGGTACCCCGCCATAGTCCCGGCGGCTGGTACGGCCTGGAGCCGCACCAGACCGAGCAGCGCATGGGCGAGCTCACCCGGCACCTCTTCTCCGATGCCGCCGCGATCCTGCAGCGAGCCGCGCGAGACACCGGCCGGCAGCCGCTGGTCATCGGCGGGCACTCGGAAGGCATTAGCCGCCTGCTCGCGGACCTGTCACCTGAACTGCGCGACAGCTACGCCGGCTGCTTTGGCGCCGACCCGCAGACGCTGACACCGGCACGGGCATCTGAGCTGGCCGCCCCGGTGATCGCGAACTGGACCGAGCGCCGGGAGTCCCAGGAGGCAGGCAAGATCACGGCCGCCTCGTCTGGCGTCCGCGCCGCCGTCGGCCTGACCGCATGCCTAGCCGCGGTCAACGCGGACGCGGTCCGGTTGCTGCTGCTGCCCGATGACGGAGTGCGGCCCGGATACCGCTGCGAACGGTGCGGGACCCTCGGCGTCACCGACAGCGAGTGCTGCGACTGGGGAGCGGCCGCGCGTGCGGTACCTGACCTGCTGGAGGAGATGGCGCTGCAGACCATGCACGACGGCGGCGACGTCATGTCGCTGCGGGAGGCGCCATTCGACGTCGCTGCCGGTCTTCGCTAGCAAGCGGTCTTCGCGAGCAAATGGTGCGGAGCGGAACGGGCTGGCAGCTCGCGTCAGTGGCACGCCGGCGCGAGTTCGCTGGTCAGCTGAGATTCAGGAGGTGTGGGCGATGAAGGTCACGCAAGTTACCGCGGCTGAGATTCAGGTTCAGGTCATCGGCCAGGTGCCGGAGGGAATGTCCGAGCTGGCCCGCGCGAAGGTCAGCACGCTACTGCACCATGTCGGCGAGCCGGTGCTTGCCGTGGATGTCATGCTGACGATGGCCGCCAACCCTGCCATCGGCCAGCCGGCCGCTGCCAGGGCCATGATAAGCGTCAACGGGCTGCCGGTCAGGGCTCATGCCGCCGGCGAGACGATGCGCGAGGCGATCGATCACATGGCTGAGCGGCTGCGGGTCCGGCTGGCAAAGACGGGGCGCGTCGGTCCCGCCCGGCACCGGGCGCGCCCGGCCGCCGTCACGGGCACGCGGCGGCGCGATACTGGCGATGGCGATGCGGCCGGGGCCGGCTGATCTACCGCACCGCGGGCGGCGGCCTGGCTGCCGGAGTCGACCGGCCTGGCCGCTGCCCGTTCCCGGCTCAATGACAATCAGCAGAAGTAGTAGCCACCCCGGTCGAGACGTGGCTGATCAGCGCGATCTGGCCGGCCAGGTACTGAGTTTGACCAGGCCACCCGAACCACGAAATCCTGGAAAGCATGGGACCGCGCTGCTACGCTGGCAAACAGGTTCTAACTACTCAATGCGTCCAAATTGCCTGTTATCGCCCGTCGCTGATCGCTCGCAGCTTTCTTATCGAGGTTATGTAGTGCAACCTGGCTTCCGCGAGTTCGTGATTCAAGGCGACGCGGGAGCCAGGCCGGATGTCCGGGAGGCTGTCGCGCGCTGCGCAGGCGGCGCATACGCGCTGGCCGACGGCGGGCCAGCCAGAAGGCTGCAGCGGACCTGGCTGGACACGTTCGACTGGCGGCTGTACCGGGCCGGGCTTGCCCTAGAGCAGGTCGGCAACCGGGGCACCAGGGAGCTGGTGCTGACCGGCCGAGATGGCGCACAGCTTGCATCCCAGACCCTGGCAGCGGCCAAAGCCAGCGCCGGCGTCCGATGGCCGAGCCTTGTCGGCGCACTGCCACCAGGCCCAATGCGCGAGCTGCTGGAGCCTGTTGTCGGAGTGCGGGCGCTGGCGCCGGTTGCGCGCGCGGTGAGCCAGGTCCGCGAGCAGCGGGTCCTTAACGCGGACGCGAAGACGGTCGCGCGCCTGGTGGTGGACCGGATGGCGGTCACCTACCCGGCCCGTGTGCAGGCGCCGCCGCGGCTGTCAGTGACGCCCGTGCGCGGATACCAGGCCCAGGCGAGCCGGATCGGCGCAGCGCTTGGCAGCGCGCCAGGAATCAGGCGCAGCGACGTCTCCGCGCTGGATGCGGCCCTGGCCGCGGCCGATCAGCTGCCGGCGGCGAAGCGGCCAGGGCTGGAGCTCAGCGTCGGGATGCCCGCTGCGACGGCCGTGGCCATGATCCTCACCGGCCTGCTGGACTCGGTTGAGGCACAGGTCCGCGGCACGATCCGCGACGTGGACACCGAATTCCTGCACGATCTGCGGATCGCGGTGCGGCGCAGCCGGTCGGCGCTGAAGCTGGCGGGCCGCGCGCTGCCTGGCGGCATGGCTGCCACCTTCAGGCCCGAGTTCCGGTGGCTGGGCGACCTGACCACCCCGACCAGGGACCTCGACGTATACCTGCTCGGCTTTCCCGCGCTGACCGCCGGGCTGGTGGCGGGCACCGCCGACGAGCTCGTCCCGTTCCACGACTACCTAGTCAGGACGCGGGCGGCAGCGCAGCGTGATCTTGCCCGGGGCTTGCGCTCGGCCCGGTTCAGGCGGCTGACGGCCCAGTGGCGTGCCGTCCTGGCGGAAGTGCGGCCGGCTCGCAAGCGGCCACCGGTCGAGCAGTTCGCCGCGGACCGGATCGCCGTAGCGCACCAGCGAGCGCTGCGCGTCGGCGGGCAGATAACGCCCGTCAGCGCGCCGGAGGCGCTGCACGAACTGCGCAAGACCTGCAAGGATCTGCGGTATCTGCTGGAGCTGTTCGGCTCGCTGTATGACCCGGCGCAGCGCTGGCAGGCGCTGCGGGAGCTGAAGGCGCTGCAGGACTGCCTGGGCGAGTTCCAGGATGCGGAGGTGCAGCGGGTCGAGATCCACGCTTTCGCCGATCAGATGCTGGCCGAGCGCAGCTCGCCGGCTGCCACGCTACTGGCCATGGGCGAGATCGCGGCCGGCCTGGCGAAACGGCAGCGGCAGGCAAGAGCCGAATTCGACGGCAGGTTCGCCGACTTCGCGAGCCCGTCTAGCCAGGCTCGGCTGGCGGCACTGACAAAGGCGGCCGAGTGAAGATCCTGGCGACCTACAACATCAAGGGCGGAGTCGGCAAGACGGCCACCGCGGTGAATCTCGGCCACCTGGCCGCCAGGGACGGCTACCGGGTGTTGCTGTGGGACCTGGATCCGCAGGCCGCGGCGAGTTTCCTGTTCCGGGTCAAGCCGCGGGTCAAGGGCGGCGGGAAGGCGCTGATCCAGGGCCGCCGGGCGGTGCAGGACGCGATCAAGGGCACCGACTTCGACAACCTGGACCTGTTGCCGGCCGATTTCACCTATCGCAACCTCGACCTGCTGCTGGACGATGCCAAACGGCCGACCCGCCGGCTGGCCAGCCTGCTGGCGCCGCTGAAGCGGGACTACGACCTCGTGATCCTGGACTGCCCGCCGAGCATCTCGCTGCTGTCGGAGAGCGTGCTGCATGCGGCCGATCTGCTCCTGGTGCCGCTGATCCCGACCACGCTGTCGGTCCGCACACTCGACCAGCTCACCGAGTTCATCGCCGGCTTCAACGGGCATAAGCCAGCGGTGCTTGCGTTCTTCTCGATGATCGACAGGCGCAAGCGGCTGCACAAGCAGATAGCGGCCGACCTGCCCGTGCAGCGCGCCGACTTTGCCACCGCGTCCATCTCGGCGCTGTCACTGATCGAGCAGATGTCGGTGCGCCGCGCTCCGGTCACCGCGTTCGCGCCCCGCAGCCAGGCGGCACTGCAGTATGCCGGGCTGTGGCGGGAGACGCGCAAGCGCGCCCGGCTGGCTCCGCCGACCAGCGGCTAGACCCGCTCGCCGCCGGCCAGCGGCTAGACCCGCTGGCTGTCAGGTCAGTCCGCGCAGGAACCGGATCATGGCGGCATTGACTTCCTCCGGCCGCTCCTGCTGCGTCCAGTGACCGCAGCCGGGAAGGATAATCGACTCGGTCAGCATCGGGGCCACGTCAGCCAGGCCGTCGACCGGGATGAAGCCGATCACCGGGTCGCGGTCGCCGGCGACGAACAGGGCGGGCACCCGGACCGGCGCGTGCTGCCACGCGCTCGTCAGCTCCCAGCTGCGGTCCATGTTGCGGTACCAGTTGAGCGGTCCGGTGAAGCCGGACTGCGCGTATTGCGCGACGTAGGCATCGATGTCCTGCTCGGTGAGCCAGCCGGGTAGCCTCGGCGGCTCGGCGCCCGCGTCCAGGAATCCGCCCCCGGCCGGTATGAGCGTCATGCCTGGCGAGTCGCCGGACAAGCTGTAGAGGATATTGCGGAACGTAGCGTGCGGGTCGCGACTCAGCTCCGCATCCGCGACTCCTGGCTGCTGGAAGTAGACCATGTAGAAGCTCTCGCCGAATACGGAGCGCAGGGTCGCGATGGGCGGCGCGCTGCCGCGCGGGCGGTATGGCACGCTCAGCGCGATAACGCCGCGGATCCGGTCAGGACGGAATAGCCCGCAGTGCCATGCCACTGGTGCGCCCCAGTCGTGCCCGGCGACCACGGCGGCCTGTTCGCCGAGCGCGTCCATCAGCGCCAGCACGTCGCCGGTGAGGTGCAGCATGGTGTAGTCCCCCGGCTGCGCCGGGCGGCCGGGTGCATCAGGGGGGCCGGTCAGGCAGTAGCCGCGCTGATCCGGCGCGACCGCGTGATAGCCGGCCTGCGCGAGCGCGGTGAGCTGATGCCGCCAGGAATACCAGCTCTCCGGGAAGCCGTGCAGGAGTAGCACCAGCGGGCCTTCGCCGGCCTCGGCGACGTGCATCCGCAGGTCCCCGGCCTGGACATACCGGTGTGTAACGCCGGGGATCTCGGCTGCCGCGGTCATGTCCGGAGGATAGCTCGCCCGGACGTTACGCGGCCGCGACTCAGCGTGATACTAAAGTCTTTATCATTAATTGAGCACCCAAGTAGTGCCAGTTCGGAGCATCCTGTAGGGGCAGGAACGTTATCTGTGTTGAGGGGGGACAGTGAGTCGCAGGGTGCTTCGGCTGGAGATTCCGGTCTTCCCGGAGCGGATGATGTTCCGGGTCCATGACCCAGTGGCCGATCCGGACTCCCCTGGCGGGCCGCTGCCGCCTGTCGACGCGCTGATCAGCACCGGGCGGGATCAGCTCATCGTGGCCTGCGCGCAGGAACATCTGGGCGTGCAGCTCACCGTCGAGGAATGGGACGACGCTCCCCCGCCGTTCAGCGACGGTTACGAGGACGAGGCTAAGTGCGTTCTGTACCTGCGCGGGCAGCTCACAGTCGACATGGGCTCGGCCGGCCAGGCGGTAGCTGGCCTGCGCCTGTCGGGAGGCGTCGGTGATTACGGCGTCCGCATCTATACAAGGAACAGGACTGCCGCGCTGCAGAGCTACGCAGATCTTTTTCAGCAGCACGATGACCCGCTCAGTGATGAGTTCCAGCAGGCGCGCAAGCAGCTGGAGGGCATGGAACAATACCTGCTGCAGCTGTGGCGCGAGTCCTGACCTGACGCCCGGCGGAAGCCGCCTAGCTTAAACGTGCGACTGAGGTCTTCGCCGGTTTGGCTGAGGTTTTCACCGCAGGCTTCGTCTTGACTTGCGCTTTGGTATTGCCAGCCGACGCGGGAGCCTTGGTGCCAGCGACGGACGAGGCCCCGGTCGGCTGAGTGCTCCTGGTAGTCGTCGGTGCCGACGATGCTGTGCTGCGTGTCGGCGCGGGCCCGTTCTGCTGGTGCTTGGCGAACGGGCTGATGACGAAGACCATGATCGTGACCGCCGCGATCAGAGCAAGTGCAAGCACGCCACCGATGGTGCGCACGTGCTGAGCCCTGACCGCAGTGGGCAGGCGCGGCTGGCCGAACGAGCCGAGGCGTGCTGCCAGGCGGGGATCGTCAGCGGCGAGATTCCGCTCCATCTCGTCAAGGATGCGCTGCTCATCCATCGACAGAGCCACAGCGCCACCTCCCGCCGACGCGTCCCTGCGGGCCGGCTAGCCCGGCCAGCCCCTTCCAACGATTCTTTACTAGGCCTTTGCAGACGGCAAGAGGAAGTGCAGTTGTCGCTGCCAAATCCCCCGCCGCCTGGTCCCTTGGCCGCCCGGGCCTGCCACTGAGTGCGGCGCAGGCGCTGCGCCGATCGGCCCTGGCGCTATGCCGCAGGCCCGGCGTCGGCGCCGCAGGCCCGGCGTCTGCGCCGCAGGCCCGGCGTCGGCGCACCGACGCGCCGGGGCAACCGCCCGCGCAAGGCCGACTCGCCGACTCGCCGGCCGCTATGCGGGACGCTCGTGGATCTAGTGCTGCTATCACAGCACCTATTCCTCAAGCGTCGGCGAGAACCATCTTTGCCTGGGGTTATGAATCATCTTTAAGTGCGCATATCGCTCGTCGCGGGCGGGTTCGCGCGGGCGGTTGCTCCCGGCGCGGCGGCCCACCGCCGGCCGACATCCTCGAAAAGGTATTTGAACTTATCGAACAGGTATTCTAGGCTCTCCGTCATGCGCTGGGACACTCTGCGGTTGGCCGGTGACGGCGGGCCCGATGGCGGTGCCAGGCCGGCCTTGTTCGAGCGCGCCGCGGTGGCCAGGACATTCGACACGCCCGGCTTCCGCGGCATGACGTTCCACGAGGTACACGCCAAAACGATCATCAGTAAGGTCCCCGAGGCATCCAGGGTGCCGTTCCGGTGGACGATCAATCCCTACCGTGGCTGCAGCCATGCCTGCCGCTACTGCTTCGCGCGCAATACCCACACCTATCTCGACATGGACGCCGGCCGCGACTTCGACTCGCAGATCGTAGTGAAGGTCAACGCGGCGGACCTGCTGCGCAGAGAACTGGCCGCACCGCGCTGGCGCGGCGAGCACATCGCCATGGGCACCAACGTCGACTGCTACCAGCGTGCGGAAGGGCGCTATCAGCTGATGCCCGGCATCATCGGGGCGCTGATCCAGGCGGCCAACCCGTTCTCGATCCTGACCAAGGGAACCCTGGTGCTGAGGGATATCGACCTGCTGGCTCAGGCCGCCGAGGTCACCGATGTCGGGCTCAACGTGTCCGTAGGAATTATCGATAAAGAGCTTTCTCGACTTATCGAATCTGGCACTCCTGCGCCGGAGCGGCGGCTGGCCGCGTGTGCCGAGCTCAACCAGCGAGGCCTGCGATGCGGCGTGCTGATGGGCCCGGTGCTGCCGTTCCTGACCGACTCCCCCGCACAGCTTGACCATGCAGTCAGGGAGATCGCGAGCGCCGGCGCCGCGCACGTGACGCCGATCGTCCTGCACCTGCGGCCAGGCGCCAGAGAGTGGTTCCTTGAGTGGCTGCACGCGAGCCGCCCGGAGCTCACGGGCGCCTACGCGGACCTGTACGGCAGTCGCGCCTACGCCCCGGCCAGCTATCAGCGCCGGATCGCCGATCAGGTGGCCGAACTGGCCGCCAAGCACGGCGTCGGCAGGGCAAGCCCGGCCGCGGCCCGCCGCCTCCGGCCGGCGCGGTCCGGCTGGCCGGATGGGCTAGGACCAGGGCGTGGCGGCGTGAGCGGTCGCGGCGGCCGGGGCCAGTCACCTGGCGCCGGGAAGGACGCGCCGGGCGAGGTGCAGCTGTCGTTGCTATGAGGTGTGGACGACGGGCAGCCCTGCCGCTTTCCACGCCAGGAATCCGCCCGCCAGGTCGGTGGCATGGCGCAGGCCAAGGTCGTGCAGCGCGGCGGCGGCCAGGCTAGAGGTGTAACCCTCAGAGCAGACCACGATGATGTGCAGGTCGTAGTCCGCGATCGCGAGCCGGGCCTCGCAGGCGGGATCAAAGCGCCACTCCAGCACGTTGCGCTCCACGATCAGCGCGCCGGGGATCTCGCCCTCCGCGGCGCGCTGGGCGGCCGGGCGAATGTCGGCCAGGACGGCCCCGGTGCCGACGGCGGCGCTGGCCTGAGCCGGGCTGAGCCGGTCGAGGCGGGCCCTGGCAGCCGCCAGGACCTCGCCGATGGTGCGCGCCCCCTGCGGGCGGCTCACCAGTCAAGCTCCGCGTGCTCGGTGCGCACGAGTGTCAGGCCCGACGGCGTCATCTGATAGCGCCGCATCGCCGTGAGCGGCGGCGAGTAGGCATGCACGCTGATAGCCGGGGCCGAGGATACGTTTCCCATGTCGTGCAGATGGCGCGGGCCGAACGCGCTGACGGTGCCCTGCGCCGCTGTCCGGTACTTGACCTTGCGGCTGCCAGGGCTGGCGGTGCGTTCCTGTAGTTCGCCCTGGGCCACCGCGAATGCGCCAGCCGCCTCACCGTGATCATGGAACCCAGTGTGCTGGCTGGGCAGCCAGCTCAGCAGCCAGATCTCGTAATTGTCGGTGAGCTCCATCCGCTCGAACCAGCGCTCGTCAGTGGAGAACATGACCTCCTCGAGCCACTCCCCGGCAGCCACGACGTCGCGGACGAGGCGGCCAAGCTGTACCGGACTCGGCCAGCCGGGACGCGCAAGCTTGGCCCGGCCCGCCGCCTGACTGGCAGTTGGATCTGGCGCGGTCGCCTGGGTGCGCGAAGTAAGCATCCTATGATTCCCATCGAGTTAATCGATAATGCGCTACGGTAGCACGCCGCCTCACAGTGCGCTGGTCACAGGCCTTTACTCTTGTCACGACCGTCAGGAAGGAGGGCCGCAGCCGTGTCAGGCACGCCGCAGTCCTTGGCGACTGCTCGCCCGGCCACGGGCCGACCGCATCGCCCGTCCGGGCCGGGCGCCGCTGACCTTGCCGCCGTCGCGGCGGGCGGCGGGCTCGGGAGTGTCGCTCGCTACCTGCTCAGTGCGGCCTTTCCCGCTGGTCACGGCTTCCCCTGGGCAATCTTTGCCATCAACGTATCCGGCTGCTTCCTGCTGGGCTTGCTGATGATCTACCTGCTGGACGTCTGGCCGCCTCGCCGCTTTCTCCGGCCGTTCCTGGCCATCGGCATCCTCGGCGGCTACACGACGTTCTCGACCTATGCGGCCGGCGTCATGACACTGATCACCGGCCATGCGCTCGCGCTGGCCGACGCCTATGCTCTGAGCAGCGTGCTGGCGGCACTAGCGGCGGTGTGGGCAGGCACCAGCACGGGCCGGGTCGTCGCGACCAGGCCTGGCAGGTCCAGGCGCGCCGGAGGCAGCAGATGACACTGCAGGGACCGGCCAGGCGAATCACGATCTTCATTGGCGAGTCCGACCGCTACAACCACAAGCCCCTGTATGCCGAGATCGTGCACCGAGCGCACCAGCGAGGCCTGGCCGGCGCGAGCGTCTTCCGCGGCCTGGAGGGATTCGGGGCCTCCTCGCGGATACACACAAGCAGGCTGCTGTCGCTCTCCGAGGACCTGCCGCTGGCGATCATCATCGTCGACACCGCGGAGCGGACTCAGGACTTCCTCGACGAGGTCGCGGAACTGGTCACCGGCGGATTGATCATCGTCGATGAGGTGCACGTGCACACGTACGCGGGCGGCAGCCAGTCGTGACTGTGCTGCTCGTGCTGGTCGGCGGCATGATCGGGGCGCCAACCCGCTACCTGGCCGACCGGGCGGTGCAGGCCAGGCACGATAGCGTCTTTCCCTGGGGTACCTTCGCGGTCAACGTGGCGGGATCGGCGCTGCTTGGATTCCTGCTCGGCGCGCAGCTGCATCTGGGCCTGCCGTCCTCCGCGGTTGTCCTGCTCGGCACGGGATTCTGCGGTGGCCTGACGACCTTTTCCGCATTCGGGTACGAGACCCTCCGGCTGCTGGCCGACGGGGCCATCGGCGAGGCCGGACTGAACGTGATCGGCAGCCTCGCCGCAGCAGTCCTCGCTGCCTGGCTCGGCTTCCAGCTTGCGGGCGCGCTATTACGACCGCCGCAAAATGCCGCGACAAGGGCCCAGCTGTGACTTTGGCCGACACCGCGGGCAGTCCCGTCGTCGGCCCGGCCGGCCGCCGCACGTAAAGTGGACTGCCGTGGAAGCACTGCAGGATGCCAGCGAAAGGCCGATGCCGGACGGCCTGACTGTCAAGACAGTCAGCGTGCCGAATCCCGGTGACCTGCTCACCCGGCTGCCCGGCCCCGCCGCGTCGGCATGGATTCACCAGGGCGACGGGCTCGTCGGCTGGGGTGAAGCGGCCCGGCTCACGCTGCCGGCCGGGGTCGACCGGTTCGCGGCCGGCGAGAAGTGGCTCGCCGAGCTGTTCGACGCCGCGGATATCGTCGACGAGGTGTGCCTGCCGGGTACGGGGCCGGTGGCGTTTGGCAGCTTTACGTTCGACCCCGCCTCGGACGGCTCGGTACTGATAGTTCCGACCACGATCGTGGCCCGCCGGGCCGGTGCGGCGTGGCTGACGACTATCACCGCCGAAGGTCTCCGGCCGCATCTCAGCACCGCGGCGTACCCTCCTGCGGAGGTCCGGTGGAGCGATGGCAGCCTGACCGCGCCGCAGTGGGAGCAGGCTGTGTCCGCCGCGGTGGCCAAGATCAGGGCCGGAGAGCTGCGCAAGGTCGTGCTGGCTCGTGACCTGTACGCTTCCGCTTCAGCGGCGATCGACATCAGGATCCTGCTGGCGCGGCTGGCGGCCAGGGCGCCGGACTGCTACACCTTCGCTTGTGCTGGCCTGGTGGGCGCCACGCCTGAGCTGCTGATCCGGCGCGAGGGCCGGGACGTCAGCTCGCTTGTGCTCGCCGGGACCATGGCCCGGGGTGGCAGCCAGGCCGACGACGACGCCCTCAGTGCCGCGTTGCTGGCGTCGGCCAAGGACGCCGAGGAGCATCAGTACTCGGTCGACTCGGTGCGCGACCTGCTCGCGCCACTGTGCGCCCGGCTTACCGTCGACCCGGTCCCGTTCCTGCTGCAGATGGCTGACTACCAGCACCTGGCCACGAAGGTCACCGGAGTGCTCACCCGCGATGCCTCGGCGCTGGCCCTGGCCGCGTCGCTGCACCCGACGGCGGCGATCTGCGGCACTCCGACGGAGACCGCGCTTGAGCTGATTCGTGAGCTGGAGGGAATGGACCGCGGCCGTTACTCCGGCCCTGTCGGCTGGGTTGACCACCACGGCAACGGCGAGTGGGGCATCGCGCTGCGCTGCGGCGAGATCGAGGGCAGCCGGGTCCGCCTGTTTGCCGGGTGCGGCATCGTCGCCGGATCTCAGCCGGAGGCCGAGCTGGCCGAGACCGAGACCAAGTTCCGGCCGATGCGGCGGGCGCTGGAAGGCTGACCAAGCGCGCTAGATCTTGGCAAGGAAGGACGTGTCCGCCGTGGTGCAGCAGAGCGCCGATGCCGACTGGGTAGCCAGGCTAGCCGACGAGGTAATCGCCGAAGCAGACAGGAGAGCACCGGGCAAGCCCGTCGTCGTTGCCTCGGGCCTCAGCCCGTCCGGGCCGATCCACCTGGGCAATCTGCGCGAGGTGATGATGCCGCATCTGGTAGCCGACGAGATCCGCCGGCGCGGCATCGACTGTGACCACATCCTGTCGTGGGACGACTTCGACCGCCTGCGTAAGGTCCCTGTTGGCGTCGACCAGACCTGGGCCAAGCACATCGGCAAGCCGCTGACATCGGTGCCCGCCCCGCCAGGAAGCGGGTACCCGAACTGGGCCGAGCACTTCAAGGCGCCAATGGCGTCAGCCCTGGACCGCCTCGGAGTGCGCTACCGCGGCATCAGCCAGACCGAGCAGTACACGTCCGGTGCCTATCTCGACCAGGTCCTGCTGGCCATGCGGGAGCGTGCGCACATCGACGCGGTGCTGGCGCGTTACCGGACCAAGGCGGTGCGCGCGAAGCTGGCCGCAGCCGGCCCGGAGCAGGACGAGGCCGCGCAGCTGGCAGCCGCGGGATCGGGCGCGGCCAGCGAGGAGGATGGCGGCACCAGCGCAGGTTACTTCCCCTACAAGCCGTATTGCGCGGCGTGCGAGCGCGACACCACGACGGTGACGGGCTACGACGACGCAAGCACCGAGCTGTCCTATACCTGCGCGTGCGGTCACGCCGAGACCGTCCGGCTGACTGAGTTCCACCGCGGCAAGCTGGTCTGGAAGGTGGACTGGCCGATGCGATGGGCCTACGAGGGCGTCGTGTTCGAGCCGTCCGGGGTAGACCACCAGTCGCCTGGCTCCTCCTACGACGTGGGCGGCCAGCTGGTGAGCGAGATCTTCGGCGGCACACAGCCAATCGGGCCGATGTACGCGTTCGTCGGCATCACCGGCATGGCGAAGATGTCCAGCTCGCGAGGCGGTGTCCCGACGCCCGCTGACG
Source organism: uncultured Actinomycetota bacterium (assembly GCA_963719765.1). Taxonomy (GTDB): domain Bacteria; phylum Actinomycetota; class Actinomycetes; order Streptosporangiales; family Streptosporangiaceae; genus JAJYUU01. The sequence continues at coordinate 852,681 of CAVRCW010000003.1, read as the reverse complement.
CGCTGGAGATCATGGAGGAGCCGCTGCTGCGCTGGCTGTACACGCGGCGGCGTCCGCAGCAGTCGTTTAGCGTCGCGTTCGACGCGGACCTGCACAGGCTCTACGACGAGTGGGACGCCGTGGAGCGCAAGGTGGCCGGCGGCGTCGCTTCTGACCTGGACTTCACCTCCTACGACCGGGCGGTGCGTACAGCCGCCGGTGAACTGCCTCGCACGCAGCGCCCGCTGCCGTTCCGCACGCTCGCCTCGGTGGCTGACATCACCACCGGCGATCCGCGGCAGACCCTGCGCATCCTCAGCGATCTCGATCCGGAGCACCCGATCCTGTCCCTCGACGAGGTCAGGCCGCGGCTGGACCGAGCCGAGACCTGGGCGGCGACACAGCTGGCCGCCGACCAGCGCACCCGTCTGCGTCAGGAGCCTGATCGCGAAGCGCTGGCCGCGCTCGGCGACTCCGCGCGCGGCGCGCTGAAGCTGCTGCTGGACGGACTGGACGCGAACTGGTCGCTTGAGGGGCTGTCCCAGCTCGTATATGCGGTGCCGAAGCTGCAGGCCGGGCTGCGCGCGGATGCCAAGCCCAGCCCCGAGGTGAAGGTGGCCCAGCGCGCGTTTTTCGCGCTCGTCTACCGGCTGCTCATCGGCCGGGAGACCGGACCGCGGCTGCCTACGCTGCTGCTCGCGGCCGGCCAGGACCAGGTGCGCGCCCTGCTGACCTAGGCTGGACGGCCGGCTGGCGCTGGCCGAGGCTGAGCCTGAGCGTCCCCGTTCCGGCTCGCAACGCTGCCCCACGCGGCATCATCGTTGGCATGGAAAGCGCCGAGGTCGGTGGCTGGATACTGCCTGGAAACCTGCACACCCTGCTGTTCTGGATCGCTCACTACGTCGGTTACTCGTTCGACGACAGCGAGTGGCAGGCGGTGCAGGCGGCGCTGCCAGGGACGAACGCGGAGCAGGACTCGGGCTGGTACGACTACCCGCTGCTCGGCGAGCCGGCGCTCACCGTATGGCTAGCCGAGAATCCGGGCGACACTCCGGTCAGCGTGCGAGTGACGGGTGACATGGATGCCGTGCTGGCGGCGCGGGTGGAGACGGTGATCCATGTCCTCCAGGACGTGGATCCTGCCATGTAAGCAGTGCGCACTCCGGCAACACAGAGAGGGAGGGGCCGGAATGACCGTGCCGGTAACCGAGATCGACAGCCAGTTCAGCGATCCTGATGCGGTCGCCACCGAGTGGGACGCTACCCGCGAACTGCTCGAGGCGGCGGAGCTGTTCTGGATCTGCACCGTCCGTGCTGACGGGCGGCCGCATGTCACCCCGCTGGTCGCGGTGTGGCTCGATGGCGCCCTGCATATCTGCACCGGAGCGGCCGAGCAGAAGGCCGTCAACCTCCGTGGCAACCAGCACGTGATCGTGATGACCGGCTGTAACAGCTGGGATGAAGGAGTCGACATCGTCGTGGAAGGGGATGCCGTCCAGGTCACCGATGATCATCTGCTCCGGCGTCTGGCTGATGCGTGGACAGCCAAGTGGGACGGCCGCTGGCAGTTCGAGGTGCGTGACGGGGCCTTCCATCAAGGACGCGGCGCGGCGCTGGTGTTCTCGGTATCGCCGACCAAGATCCTCGCGTTCGGGAAAGGCGCCTTCAGCCACACCCGCCACACTTTCCCGAGCCGCTGATCGGCCTGCGCTGCGAGGCTAAGTCCTATCCTGGTCTGATGCGGGGCTCGGTAACTGTGCACATCGCGGCGCCCGCCGACCGGGTGTGGCCACTGCTGTCAGACGTCACCAGGATCGGCGACTTCAGCCCCGAGACCTTCGAGGCGCAGTGGCTCGACGGCGCCACCGGGCCGAAGCCCGGCGCCCGGTTCCGCGGTCACGTGAAGCGCAACGGCAAGGGCCCGATCTACTGGACGACCTGCACGGTGATCGCCAGCGATCCGGGAAGGGAGTTCGCATTTGGCGTCGGAGCGCCACACAAGCCGCTCAACACCTGGCGTTACCAGCTAGAGCCCGCTGGCGATGGCACGGATGTGACCGAGTCTTTCGAGCTGGCCAGAACGCCGGCCCTTCGCCTGTACTGGGCGCTGCTCGGCTGGACGCGCGGGCGCACGAACATCAACGGCATGCGCACGACGCTGGAGCGGATCAAGGCGGTGGCAGAGGCTGGCTAAGCCGGCCGCCTGCGCGCTGGCCCCACGTTTAGGTGTGGATTGCCGTGAATGCCCGGCCGGCGGCTGTGGCGACCGCTCCGGTCCGGAACAGGCCGGCGGTGCCGTCCCCGGATGTAGCGGACAGCGCGAACCAGGCGTAGCGCTGGACGAAGCTCAGTCGCTTGAGCATCCTGGCGGCGGCGGTGACGAAGGCCGCTTGCTGTCGCGCCGAAGGGAAGGTGGCCGTGGCGCCGAACCGAATCAGGGCGAACTCGGTAAGCCAGATCGGCAGCCGGTAGCGAGCGTGGATCGCGTCCAGGTACGTGCGCAACTGCTGGACAGCGGCGCCGGTCGCGAAGTCCCCGCCATACCAATGCACGGTGATGAAGTTGACCCGGTAGCCACGGGCCTTCACGCCATGCATGAACTGGTCAAGCCAGCCGCCGGGGGTGGCCGCGTCGGTGGCCACGGCCGGGCTGCCCAGCTTCATCCGGGTCGCCATAAGCTGCGGCCACAGCGCCAGTGCTTGGGAGACGGTCATGTTGGACTGACCGCTGTTGTCCGGCTCGTTGAAGCCGAGGAGGTAGTGGCCTTCGCGCTTAACCTGGCGCAGCGTCGCCGCCGTAACGTTGGCCGCGCCCCAGATCATCGGGACGAACCGCACCTTGCGCGGGCTGGCTATGCCGGCGTGGCCGGGCGCCCAGGTGTAATACCAGGAGGCACCCGACTTCGCCAGCGCCTTGCTTACGCCACTGAAGGCCCACGCGGCCACGCCCTTCCCGGCCTGCGGCGGCGATGTCGCCTCACCTGAGCCGTCTGTCGTGCGGACGACCGCGGGCGCAGGCGTCTTGGCAGTCGGCGCGAGGGCCGGAGCGGACGGCCGAAGGATCGTCGTTTCTGCCCCGGTCGCGACGGGGGCCGCGCAGCCGGCGACCGCGACGGCGGCCACGGTACCGGTGGCCAGCTTGATCCAGAGTGTCATCAGGTCACTTGCCCTCAACCTCGCGACAGCGTAACTCGCATCATGTCGCGCATCTCGGCGGCAACGGTTAGGAATTCGAGTATCAGGGCGCGACGGAGACGCGATCGCCGTGCCGCAGGTAGGACACGCGACTCGCGGGCGTCGTGTCCAGGGTCCAGGCTGCGGCGGGCCCGGACTGCGGGTCGCGTCCTGCTCGCCTCATGAGGCTGTGATGGCGCGGCCGCGGGACGTGGGCCAGGCCGGTGACCCGGTGGACGGGGGGAAGGTGACTTCGATGGCCAGGCCGCCGCCGGGCCGGGGTCGGGCGGTGATCGCGGCGGCGTGGGCGGCGGCAATAGCGCGGACGATGGACAGGCCGAGGCCATGGCCGCCGTCGCTGCGGGCGGGGCGCGGGCCTAGCCGCTGGAAGGGCTGGAAAAGGCGGTCGACATCGTCGGCCGGGATGACCTGACCGGAGCTGATCACCGACAGGACGGCGCTGACAGTGCTGGTCGTGGTGGTGATCTCGATGTCCCCGCCGGCGATGTTGTGCTGGATGGCGTTGTCGATCAGGTTAGTCACCAGCTGCTGGATCAGGAGCGGGTCACCGTCGATCAGGGCGGGCTGGATGTCGGTCTGGACGTGCAGGCTAAGGCTGCTGTTGGCGGGCCGGGCGGCGGCCAGGGCCTGGCTGGTGATGGCGGCCAGGTCGAGAGGCTCGCGCTCGCCGAGGCCGGCTTCGCTGCTGGCCAGGGTAAGCAGTGCTTCGATGAGGCGTTCCTGCTCGGCGTTGGAGGCGAGCAGTTCCTGGCTGACGGCCTGCCAGGTGCCGGTGGTGGCGGCCGGGTCGGCGAGGGTGACCTGGAGCAGGGTGCGTTCTCTGGTCAGGGGGGTGCGCAGTTGGTGGGAGGCGTTGGCGGCGAAACGCTGCTGCGCGTCGAAGGAAGCTTCCAAACGCGCGAACAGGTTGTCGAGAGTGTCGCCGAGTTCCTTGAGCTCGTCGTCGGGCCCCGACAGGGCCAGGCGCTCGTGCAGGCTGCTGGCGGAGATCCTCCGGGCGGCGGCAGTGATCGTGCTCAGCGGGCGCAGCACCCGGCCGGCGATGATCCAGCCGATCGCGGCGGCGGTCACCGCGATGACCACCAGGGCGATGGCGGAGGCGATCAGCAGCTGGTGCCTGTCGAACGTGATCTGCCCGAGACCCGACGCACGGATCGCCGCCGTTGCCTGCCGGACGGCGGCGCTGGGGACTTTGAGTCTCTTGGGGAAGTCGAGGTGGACCACTGGGGGCGTCGTCGTGCGCGACCGGTAGAGCAGGAGGATAAGGGCGAGCAGGGCCGCGCCGCATGGCAGGAACGCCAGGAACGCCGCACCGAACACGACGGTAAGGCGCAGCCGGGCGGTGCGCCGGGGCAGCCGCAGCCAGCGCGGGGAACCGGGGCGCGGGCGGGAGGTCGGCATTAGGATTCTCCGATGCGGTAGCCGCTTTCCCGGACGGTCTGGATCACCGGCGGGTCGCCGAGCTTGACCCTGAGCCGGCCGATGGTGGTCTTCACGGTGCTGGTGAACGGGTCGGCCGCTTCGTCCCAGGCCCGTTCGAGCAGTTCCTCGGCCGGGACCGGCCGTCCGTCCGCGGCGAGCAGGCATTCCAGCACAGCCAGTTCCTTGGTGGTGAGCGGCAGCCGCCGCCCGGCGCGGACCGCGACCCGGCGGGCCGGGTCCAGGCTCAGGTCGCCATGCTCGAGGGTGGCGGGCAGCGGGGTGCCGGCGCGCCGGCCGAGCGCCCGGATGCGGGCCACCAGCTCGGCGAAATCAAACGGTTTAGGCAGGTAATCGTCGGCGCCAAGATCGAGGCCCTCGACCCGTTCCCTGACCGATCTGGCCGCGGTGAGCATCAGCACCCGGGTTTCTGACCTGTCCGCGACTAGGGCCCGGCAGACGTCGTCGCCGTGGACGCCGGGCAGGTCCCGGTCCAGCACCACCACGTCATAGCGGTTGACCGCCAGGTGCTCCAGGGCCGCATCGCCGTCGAGCGCGATGTCGACGGCCATTCCCTCCCGGCGCAGCCCGGCCGCCACGGCGGTGGCCAGGATCTCGTCGTCCTCGGTCACCAGAACCCGCATCGCCTGCCGCCGCCTCGTGTGCCCGCGGCATGTCAGCCGCCTGCTTCCCAGGATCGCAGGCCGCAGGTGCCAGCCAGGTGACATTTCCGGTCACCGTGCTGTCACCTCCCATTCAGTACAACAGGAGGCAATGACCCACCAGGCTTAGAGGAGGCCGCGATGAACCACAAGACCGGCGGGAGCCGGGGCGCGTGGCGTGCGGCAGCCCTGGCTGTCGTGGCCGCCGTCGCCGTGCTGGCCACGGGTTGCGGCGTGCATATCCATTTCAGGTTCTCCGCCCGCTCTGCCCCGGCAGGGTCGGTGACCTACCGGGCGGATCTTGCCTTCGTGCAGTGCATGCACAGCCACGGTGCGCCCAACTTCCCGGACCCCGTTCCAGGGGGAACCTTCACCGTGAAGATTCCATCCACCGGGCCGGCAGGCACCAAAGCGGGGCCCTATGACGCCTGCAAGCACCTGCTGCCTGGCCGCAGTACGGGAACGGGCGGCGCCACAGCGCCGACGACGCCCAGCCCGCCTGCGGGCGCGGCGGCTGACTGCCTGGCGTCCCGGCCGCCGTGTTATGCACCCCGGCAGCTCCGGGTCGCGTACGGCATCCAGCCGCTGCTGGATCGCGGGATCACCGGGCGTGGCGTCACGGTAGTACTGCCCGAGGCGGCCGAATCGGGACAGCAGCAGCCCCCGGCGGTCACGGGACCGGAACTGCCCCCGGCGGTCACGGACATCCGGCAGGACATGGCGGACTTCGACCGCCGGTTCGGACTGCCCCCGGCCCGGATCCAGGTCATCACGACCCTGGCGGGCTTGTCTGCCTCGCCGTGGCTGGCCGGCCCGGAGGAGGTGGGGGACACCGAGATGGTGCACGCCGTCGCCCCGGACGCCACCATCCGTGAGCTTCTGGTCGACCCGGCGGATGTAAGCACCCCGGCGAAGTTCGCCGCCGCGTTCGCGACGTACGTGCGGATCGCTGCCCGCGACGGAGAGGTGATCTCCCAATGCGGCATCGGTCAGCACTTCAGCGTGGGTGAGGACTCCTGGACCAGTGTGGAGGTGGCGACCATGAACTCGGCGCTGGAGTACGCCGCCGCCCGCCATGTCACCGTCGTCGCCGCGTCGGGAGACTATGGCGCAATCGGCAACGGCTCGACCACGCCGGTCGAGGAGGTCAACCTGCCCGCTTCCGATCCGCTGGTGCTCGCGGCGGGCGGCACCAGCCTGACCGCGAACTCGGTCACCGGCGCTTACATCAGCGAGACCGCCTGGAACGGGTCGGGTGGCGGGTTCAGCCACCTGTTCGCCCGACCCGCCTACCAGGACGGCGTGCCCGGCATCGGCGCCACCCGGGGCGTGCCCGACGTCGCCGGGGACGCATCGTCCGGCACCAGCATGGCGTTCGCGTTCACTGCGCCAGGCGGCGGCTACGAGCTCATCAGGCTCGGCGGCACCAGCGCCGCCGCGCCGTTCTGGGCCGGCCTGATCGCCCTGGCCGACCAGGAGGCCGGCCACTCGCTCGGCTTCGTCAACCCCGCCATCTACCGGATTGCCCGCGGCCCGCTGTACCACAAGGCATTCCACGACATCACCACCGGCAGCAACACAACGGTCCTCACCTCGCCGCCGGTCACGATCACGGGCTACCAGGCGGGACCCGGCTGGGACCCGGTCACCGGCTGGGGGACTCCCGATGCCCAGGTCCTCATCCCCCTGCTAGCCCGCTGAGTCACCGCGAAACCCCGGCGGAAGCTAGGCGTCTTTGACGGGACGGTAGCTGAGGTAGACGAGGCTCTCACCGACGGTCCGGGCGTCGACCAGGTGCATGCCTTTCTTGTCGCTGGTCTCGCCGAACAGGCGCTCGCCGGCCCCGAGCACGACCGGGAAGACGAACAGCCGCAGCTCGTCGACCAGGTCGTGCTGCATCAATGTGCGCCCAAGCTGATAGCTGGCGTAGACGACGATGTCCCCGTCCAGCTCCTGCTTCAGCCTGGTGACCTCGTCGACCGCGTTGCCCGTCAGGACCGTCACGTTGGTCCACCTGGGGTCTTGGAGGGTCGAGGACACGAGGTACTTGGGCAGGCTGTTGAGCCTGTCCGCCCACGCACCAGGCCGGGATGCCCAGCGCGCGGCGAACCACTCGTCGCTGCGTCGGCCCAGCAGCAGGGCCGTAGCGCGCAGCGCCTCGGCGTGCTCGACCTTGCCCCACTCTTCGAGGTCCTTGCCCCCATACTGGAACCAGCCGCCGAGCCTGAAGCCCTCGGCACCGTCGGGGTCCTGGATGACTCCGTCGAGCGATGCGTTCGTGCTGATGACGATCTTCCCCATTGCGGTTCTCCCTGTGGTGTGGTGTGCGCTAGCACTGATGTAGACACCGCCAGGCCAGGAAAAGTGGCGCCCGCGGGCCGCCCCTTTCTGCCCCTGGCCGGTGTCTGTACCAGAGCGCGAGAGATGCGGGAAGAGGGGTGATCCGGAGGTGGGGGAAGTCGCCACCGACTTGATCTCCAGGGCGCGGGCCGGGGACGCCGACGCGTTCGCGGAGCTGGCCGAGCCGCACCGCCGGGAGCTGCAGGTGCACTGCTATCGGATGCTCGGATCGTTCCAGGACGCCGAGGACGCCCTGCAAGACAGCCTGCTGGCCGCCTGGCAAGGCTTCGGGGGGTTCGAGGGACGCGCGTCACTGCGCACCTGGCTCTACCGGATCGCCACCAACCGGTGCCTCAACGCGCGCCGGTCGGCGAGCCGGCGCCTGGCCAGGGAGTGGGACGTGCCGAATGTTGAACCGCCCGAGCCGACTCGCCTCGGCGAAATCGTCTGGCTCGAGCCATTTCCCGACGCCCTGCTTGAGGGCGCCACCTACGCGCCGCTCGGCCCGGAGGCCCGGTACGAGCAGGCCGAATCCATCTCCCTGGCGTTCGTGACCGCGCTTCAGATCCTGCCGCCTCGCCAGCTCGCCGTGCTCATCCTGCGCGATGTGCTCGGATTTAACACGGGCGAGGTGGCCGACATGCTGGACTCGAGTGTCGAGTCGGTAAAAAGCGCGCTCAAACGGGCGCGCGCCGGCCTGGAGGAGCGACGGCACACGGTCGACGACCGAGAACCGCCGCCCGCCTGCGACTCAGCCGCGGAAGATGCGATCGTGGCCAAATTTGCCCGCGCGTGGGAGTCCGCCGATCTCGACGCGCTGGTGGCGCTGCTGACCGACGACGTCTTCATGTCGATGCCGCCGATGCCCTTCGAGTACGAGGGCAGAGACGTCGTGGCCCGCTTCTGCGCCAGCATCTTCCGCGCAGGTCGGAGATTCGTGCTCGTCCCAACGAGAGCCAACGGTCAGCCGGCGTTCGGCGCCTACCTGCGTGCCTCCGACGGCACCGGCCATGGCATCGGCCTTTACGTTCTCACCCTGGCCGGCGACCGGATCTGCGCCATGACCCGCTTCGAAAACAGCGTTCTTCCGTCGTTCGGGCTACCGCGGTCGCTGCCAAGTCCGTAGCCGAAATCCGGGCGATGGATCTTGCGCCAGCGAATCCGCCCGACGATCCCCGGGCAGCGCGCTCAGCCCCTATGGCAGCAGGACGATCTTGCCCCTGGTGTGGCCTTGCTCCAGCTCGCGGTACGCGGCACGCACGTCGGCCAGTAGGTACGCTGCCGCGATCCGAACCTGGAGCTTGCCCTCGGCGATAAGCCCGGCCAGCTCGGCCAGCACCTTCGCGCTTGCACCCGCGGCGTTACCCTCGGCCTTCACGCCGTGCTGCTCGACCGCCGCGAAGTTCACGATAGTGTCGATGCGCGAGGGCTCGACGCCGAGATCGAGTGCCAGGTCCACGTAGTCGGCCCCGACGGTGTCGATGAAGGCGTCTACGTGATCGGCCGCCTGCCGGATGCGGTCGGCTGCCCCGTCGCCGTAGTTGACGGGAATCACCCCGAGCGCGGCGAGCCACGCATGGTCGGCCTCGCTGGCCAGCCCGATGACCGTGGCATCCGCAAGCCTGGCCAGCTGAACCGCTATCGACCCCACACCGCCGGCTGCTCCAGCCACGACGATCACGTCCCCGGCCTTGGGCGCGACGGCCCGAACGGCTGCGTACGCGGTCGCCCCGATCACGAACAGCGATCCGGCGACCTCCCACGGGACACCCGCAGGCTTCGGGGTGAGATTATCGGCTTCCACCACGGCGTACTCGGCCTGGCTGGCCCGGGCATCCGTGTAGCCGATGACCTCGTCGCCGTCGGCGAATCCCGTCACGCCGGGACCGGTCGCCGCTACTGTGCCGGCCAGGTCGCTGCCCTGTCCTGACGGGAACACCGCAGGCCACCTGGAATGCAGCAATCCGCTGCGAATCTTCGCCTCGCCCGGATTGATGCCGGCCGCCCGGACACGCACGAGAACCTCGCCTGGTCCTGGCACCGGCTCCGGCACGTCGACCACGTTGAGCACGTCGACGTCGCCGTACTGGTCGAATCGCACCGCCTTCATCGCGGTACCTCCGTTCGTCATGGTCCGCGTCAACCACCAAGGGCCGCGGGTTATGCCGCGCGGCAGATCCGGCCGCGCTCAGGCCCGGCCCATGCGCGGGTCGTCACTGGCCGAGCGCCGCCGCGCACGCCTCGCTGATCGCGGCGCGGAGCTTGGTGCCCTCGGCCCGGTCGGTGCGCACCTCGACCAGCCGCAGGCCGGTCCCGGCAAGCACGCCGGGCAAGTCGCTCGCGTGCTCGAGCAGCGAATAGGGCAGTCCGGCGGCGCCGGCCAGCTGCTGCATGTCGGTCCCATGCGGTGTGCCGAAGACGCGCTCGAATGGGCCGGGGAAGGCGGCCTGCTCCAGCGCGGAGAAGATCCCTCCCCCGTCGTTGTTGACCACGACCAGGCACAGGTCGGGCCGCGGCTCCTGGGGTCCCAGCATCAGGCCAGGCGCGTCGTGCACAAGCGCGAGGTCGCCGAGCAGGGCGACGGCCGGCCCGCCGCCGGCGACCTGATGGGCCAGGGCTGCGCCGATGGCCGATGACACCAGCCCGTCGATCCCGCTGGCTCCTCTGTTGGCCAGCACTCGCACCCCGGAGCGCGCTGTCATGTGCCGGTCGAGATCCCTGGCGGGCATGCTGGATGCGGCCCAGAGCAGGGCTCCAGCCGGCAGGGCGGCCGCGACCAGGCGCGCCAGCAGCGGCTCACTCAGCCCGCCGCCCGCCGCCAGCACCTCGTCGGCTGCCCGCCGGGCCGCTGCGTCGGCCGCGAGCCAGGAGCGCAGCCAGCGGGACTGGCTGTTGCTCGCCGCCCGCTCGGCGGCCCCGCGGAGCACGACCCGGCCGGCCACCTCGGTGGCCGTTCGGGCCGGATCAGACCATCGGCCAGGGCCTTGACTGAGCACGATGTGCCTGGCGCCGGCGGTCGCACTGCGCAGCAGCGCGAGCTGCCCTCGGCTCAGGCCGATCCGGCCAGCCGAGATGATCACCTCGGGCCGGTGCCCGTTCATGAACGCTGGCGAGTCCAGCAGGTACTGGTAAGAGCTCAGGGCGACTGGCCCGCGGCGGGCACCTGACGACGGCTCGGCGAGCAGCGGCCAGTCGGCCGCCGCGGCCAGCATCGCGACGGCCTCCGGGTCGTGAGTGCCGTCGCCGCAGACGACAAGCCCGCGCTCGGCCCAGTCCACCGCCACCGCAGGTCCGAAGGCATCGGAGCTGTGCCCGGCGATTGTCCATGGCGCGCCATCGGGCCTGCCGTCCAGCGACTCGCACCAGGTCGGACCTGGCTGGCTGTCCGGACTGCCCGGGTCGGGCAGATCGGGCACCAGGGGATCCCGGAACGGCAGGTTGAGATGGACAGGACCGGGCGGGACGACCCCGTTCCCGGCAGAAAGAGCCCAGGCCCTGGACGCGACCGAGCGCCAGTACGCGGCCTGGCCCGGCCGGTTCTCGGCCACCCCTGTCTCGCAGAACCAGCGGACCGAACCGCCGTAGAGCTTCAACTGGTCGATGGCCTGGTTCCCGCCGGTGCCGCGCAGTTCGGGCGGCCGGTCGGCGGTAAGCACGAGCAGCGGGACACCGGCCTCGTCGGCCTCGATCACCGCCGCGTGGAAGTGCGCGGCCGCGGTGCCGGACGTGCATACCACTGCCGCCGGACGGCCACTCGCCTTGCCCAGGCCGAGCGCGAGGAAGCCGGCCGACCGCTCGTCGATCCGTACGTGCAGCCGCAGCCGGCCGGCCTCGCCGGCCGTGTGCAGGGCCATGGCCAGCGGCGCGCTGCGCGATCCGGGTGCGACGACCGCCTCGCGCAGGCCGCACCTGACTAGCTCGTCCACCAGCACGGTGGCGAGCGCCGTGGACGGATTCACGGCGACCCTGGCAGGTACTGCGCGGCGGCCAGCAGCCTGTCTCGCCAGCGCCCGGGGTCGACCTCGAACCTCGCGAGCGCGTCTGGGTCGACGACTGCGGACCGTACCGGCAGCTCACCGCCGACCTCGGCCAGCGGGTCGGCGGTCACGTCGCCGGATAGCAGGCTCATCGTGGCCAGGCCGCAGGCATGCCGCAACTCGGGCAGCGCGGCGGCGAGCGCGACCCCGGCGGCAAGCCCGACCGACGACTCGACGGCGCTGGATACGACGACAGGCAGCCCGCAGGCGTCGGCTATCTCCAGCGCCGACCGGACGCCGCCGAGGGGCTGCGCCTTGAGCACGACGATGTCGGCCGCTCCCGCGGCCCTGACCTTGAGCGGGTCCTCGGCCCGGCGGATCGACTCGTCCGCGGCAAGCGGCACCGAGACCCGCCGCCTGAGCGCGGCAAGCTCCTCGAGGGTGGCGCATGGCTGCTCGGCGTACTCGAGCTCAAACCGGGCGAGCGCGGTGAGGACGCGTACTGCCTGGTCGACGTCCCAGCCACCGTTGGCGTCGATCCTGACCTTGCCGCCGGTGCCGATCGCGTCTTTGACCGCCTCGACCCTGGCGATGTCGGCGGACTCGGGCTGGCCCGGCTCGGCGACCTTGACCTTGGCGGTACGGCAGCCGGACGCGGCGACGATCGCGTGCGCTTGCTCAGGGCCGACGGCGGGCACGGTCACGTTCACCGGCACGCTGTCGCGCAGTGGCGCGGGCCAGCCGCGCACGGCAGCCTCCAGCGCGCACGCCAGCCAGCGCGCGCACTCCCGCGGGCCGTAGTCGGGGAACGGCGAGAACTCACCCAGCCGGCCCGACCCTGCAGCAGGGCGCCTTCCCGCAGCGTGGTGCCACGGAACCGGGTCGGCATCGGGATGGCGAACGCCCGGAGCGTTGGCAACAGCTCGGACAGCGTTTCGGCGGGCGCGGCCGTCTGCGAGTCGGCCACGCGCGACCTCCCTGCCCTGCCCTGACCTCCGAGGAGAGGCGGACTACCAGTTCTCAGACCATGCGCAATACGGCATGTCATGGTTCGGGTGACAAGCCTACGGCGGCGACAGAAGACCCAGGCCAGTGAGGTAGCCAAGATGGGCACCTGGCCGCGATGCCCTGCTCTGCCCGGATTAACCTTACGACGGTGACGTCGCGGCCCTTGCACGCTGTCCTGCTCCCCCCAGCGGAGGGCGGCAGGATGCTGGCCGCGCTGGCGGCGGCCTTGGACGGCTCGGGTCCTGCCATCCTGCCGCTCGACCACACCCTGCCGCGGCCGGCGCTCAGCCGGATACTGACGGCGTTCGCCCCGTCCGCTCTTGTCACCTCCGGCGGAACGCAGACGCTCGGGGCCGCCCGCCTCGGCAACTCTGGCGCCGGGGTGGCCGATGAGACTGCGGTGGTCATCGCCACCTCGGGCTCCACCGGCGTACCCAAGGGGGTGGAGCTGAGCGCTACGGCTCTGCGCGCCTCCGCGGCCGCCTCGCTGCGCCGGATCGGCGCCCGTGCTGGCGAGCGCTGGCTGTGCTGCCTGCCCACCTTTCACATCGCCGGCATCGCAGTGCTGGTCCGGTCGCTGCTCATCGGGGCGGATCCGGTCATCACCGCGGGGGCCGACGCAGCAGTGCTCGCGACGAGCGGGTGCACGCACGTGTCTCTGGTTCCGACCCAGTTGCGGCGGCTTGTGGACGACGGCGCGGACCCTGCCGGGATCGCGACCGTTCTGCTCGGCGGCGCCGCGGCGGCCGGCGACCTGCTGGCGGCGGCACGCGCGGCGGGATGGCCGGTCGTGACCACCTACGGGATGAGCGAGACCTGCGGCGGCTGTGTCTACGACGGCATGCCGCTTGACGACGTCGAAATAGGCTTCGATCCGCGCGAGCGGATCGAGATTTCCGGGCCTGTGCTGTTCTCCGGGTACCGGCTGCAGCCAGAGATGACCGCCGCCGCGCTGGCCGGGGGCAGATTCCGCACTGCCGACCTCGGCTACCTAGCCGCCGACGGACGCCTGGTGGTCAGGGGCCGCGCCGACAACGTGATCAATACGGGCGGCGAGAAAGTGGTGCCCGGCGAGGTCGAGGCGGTCCTGGGAACCAGCTCCGGTGTTGCCGACGTTGTCGTTGTTGGGGTGCCTGACGCGGAGTGGGGCGAGTGTGTCGCAGCCTTCGTGGTGGCGGCCGATCAAGCCGCACCGCCTGACCTTGACCAGCTCGGGACAATTGCCCGGCAGGCCCTTTCTGCGCGTGCGGCACCCAAGAAGGTGTTTGTTATGCCAGTATTTCCGCTGCTGCCCTCGGGCAAGCCCGACCGGGCAGCGCTGCTGGCGCACGCCCTGCGGGAACTCGGAGGCGAGCTGCCGGACGAGGGCGCACAGTAGCCACGCGGGAACATTTTGCCGCCTCGTGCGTTACAAGATAGTGCCCCCGGTGCTTGCTGCCAAGTCCCGAGGGTCCCCGCCGACAGAAGTACGCGCCTGGCCAGGCGCGCAAGCTAGCGCATCCCGTTATGCGCCCACGAAGTGAGGTGTCTCATGCCGAGGACAGCGACTCTCCTGTCGCCAGCCCGCGAGGATGAGGAAACCACGACCCACGTGGACGAGCTTATCCAGCGCGGACGCAGCCAGGGCCATCTCTCCCTGCCGGAGCTGCGCGAGGCCTTCGACCAGGCCAGGGTGTCCCCGTCGGAGGCCAAGTCGATCATCCGCGAGCTGACCGAGGCCGGCGTTCAGCTCGGCAACGAGCGCGCGGACAGTGCCGACGCTGGCGTGCCTGCGGCGGCGGCCGAGATCGTCCACGAGGACGACGATGAGGCGGCCGAGATCGCAGTCACGGCCGGCCGCGTGCCAGTGGCTAGCCCAAGCAGCCTGCCCGAGACTGACCTGGACGACCAAACCTCGGTCATGGGCGACTCGGTGCACACGTACCTGAAGTCCATCGGCCGGCGGAGCCTGCTGACTGCCGAGGAGGAAGTCGAACTCGCCAAGCGGATCGAGGCCGGCCTGTTCGCCGAGCACAAGCTTGAGACCGAGAGCACGCTGTCTGAGCAGTACCGCGCCGACCTGGAAGCGGTCGCCGAGGATGGCAGGCGGGCCAAGGCGCACATGCTCGAGGCGAACCTGCGGCTCGTGGTGTCGGTTGCGAAGAAGTACAGCGACCGCGGGCTATCGCTGCTCGACGTGGTCCAGGAGGGCAATCTGGGCCTGATCCGGGCGGTGGAGAAGTTCGACTACACCAAGGGCTATAAGTTCTCGACCTATGCGATGTGGTGGATCCGGCAGGCGATCCAGCGCGGTTTCGCCGACTCGGCCAGGACCATCCGGCTGCCGGTGCACGTGCTGGAGATGCTCAGCAAGCTGAGCCGGGTCGAGCGTGACATGCACCAGCGCCTCGGCCGGGAGCCGACCCCCGAGGAGCTGGCTGTCGAGCTCGACCGCACGCCGGACCAGATCGAGGAGCTGCTGCGCACAAGCAGGCAGCCGATCAGCCTGGACTCGACCATCGGCGAGGACGGCGAGACGAGCATCGGCGACCTGATCGAGGACATCGACGCGCCCGAGGCGGGCGAGCTTGTCGACCGCCAGCTGATGGCTGACCAGCTGCGGCATGCGCTGGATGCGCTGACGCCGCGGGAGGCCACCATCATGTCGATGCGATTCGGCCTCTACGACGGCAACCCGCACACGCTGGACGAGATCGGCAAGGCGCTTGGACTGACCAGGGAGCGGATCAGGCAGCTAGAGAAGCAGTCGCTCTCGAAGCTGCGGCACCCGAGCCGCGCTCAGCCGCTACTCGACTACGCAAGCTAGCTGCTCGTGCCGGGCCGCCCACCCCCCCGGCGGCCCGCACGAGCAGCCTGACCAGTGAGCCGGGCCCGACCCCCCGCCGGGCCCGGCTCGCTGCTGTCCGCTCCCTGGCGGCGGCAAGGTTCGCCTGATGGCCGGCCGTCGGTAAGGCGCTCTCTCCGGGCGCGAGCCATTGATAAGCCGCACTGCCCCGGCGGGTAAGCCAGGCGTTGGTAGTGCCGATGCCGCGCTCGTTGATCTGCCCGTCGTGGATGCCGAAGCAGCGCTGCGGCCTGACTGCGCGGATGAAGGCAATCGCCTCGGCGGTCTTCAGCCAGGATGCCTGCATCGGGACGAGCAGGGTATGCACCATTCGGGCGGGTATGTGCAGCGCATCACCGGGGTGGTAGAGGCTGTCCTCGACGACGTATCCCACGTTCGGGCACGGTGAGGCATCGCCATAGACGGGAGCGTGCTTGCCGCCGACGGCCAGGATCGTGGCTCCCGCTGCCGTGAACGTCTCCCCCGGTGACACCGCCGTGAAGTTGAGATCGGGTATAACCGCGCCGGCTGGCGCAAATACCGGAACGTCGCGGCTCGCCAGATGTCGCGGGTCTACGTGGTCGCCGTGCTCGTGCGTGACTAGCACCGCGTCGCATCCGTTCAGCGCCGCTGGCTCGCTCCAGATGCCCGGATCGATGACGAGGATCGTGCCGGCGACCTCGACCCGGATGCACGAATGGGTGAACTTGGTGATCATCACCTGGGGCAGTCTAGGTACCCCGCGCGCTTTGCACTAGCGCTGGCGGGGCGAGGTGTGGCCTGGTGCGCTGCTGGTTGGCAACGGATGCGGCGCGGTTAGCGCCAGCCGGTCCGCGCCTGCAGCCAGCTCACGGCGATATCGCCCTGCGCCTGCTGGAATGCCCGCAAGGTAGGCAGGCCAGGCGGCGGGGGCAGGCCGCCGAGCCAGACGAACATGCCAGCCAACGCGGCGACCACGGCGGTTATCGCATCCGGGTCGGTTCCCCGTGCTAGCGGGTGCCGCGCGAGGATCTGCTCTGGCGGCGGCCCGCCTTGCATCTCGACGCTCGGCAGCATGCAGATCAGGTCGAACCACGGTGCCGCGTGGCTGGCCCATGGCCAGTCTACGAAGACCACCCGGTTTTGCGTCAGCAGGATGTTGTCGGCCCGGATGTCCGCGTGCACGAGTGACGTTCCGGTGGCAGCAGCGGCCCAGCCCGCCTCCAGCCAGGCCAGCTCGTCCAGGTGCGCCGCCGCCCAGGGATGAAGGTCGGCCGCCGGCCCAGCATCGGCTAGCCGATGCCATCCGGCACCGAGGGTTCTGAACCGCGTCGACACGGGCGGTGCGTCGATGGGTGCAGGGGTAAGTTCCCTGGCCAGGTCGGTCATAGCGGCCAGCACCCGGTCAAGCTCCGCAGCCTGCCAGGGCATAGCGGGTGTCCAGCCCGCGATGTCCTCAAACAGCAGGATCACCCAGCCGCCTGAGTCGATCGAGCCGAGCAGCCGGGCAGCGGGCGTCGTGGCCGGCAGGGCCGCCGCGATCCGCGCCTCGGCGCGATGGATGTCCGGCGAGTCCGGGTTAATGTCGCCCACAGCCTTTACGAAGGCTCGGCCGTGGTTGTCGAGGCGCAGCCTGGCAGCGACCCCCGGCGAGAAGCCACCGGGCTGGGACTCAGCGCAGACCACCCGGCCGCCCAGATGCTCTTCCACCTGGGCGCGCAATTCGGCCGGTATCGCGGTCCAGGGCAGCCGCATTCCGTGCGCTGCTGGGGGCTGAGGGTCGCCCGATTCCGTCATCTAGTCATGATCACGAGGCCGGGCGGCGCGCGGCAACGCGTTTTTCTGGCAGCTAAGTCAGCGCGTCAGAGAGTGGTGAGGATCTCCGGGCCGTCAGCGGTGATGGCGACAGTGTGCTCGACGTGGGCAGCCCGGCTGCCGTCGCCGCTGCGCAGCGTCCAGCCGTCGTCGTCGATGCGGTAGCTGTCGCGGCCGCCTGCCATGAACCAGGGCTCGATCGCGATGACCAGACCGGCCTCGAGCCGCATCCCCCGCCCGGACTTGCCGTCGTTCGGCACAGAAGGGGACTCGTGCATGGTGTGTCCGACGCCGTGCCCGCCGAAGTCGGTGTGCAGCCCGTAACCGGCCTTGCGGGCGATGGCGCCGATCGCAGCCGAGATGTCGCCGAGGCGCCCGCCGGGCCGGGCCGCTGCGATCCCGGCAGCCAGCGCCTGCTCGGCGGTCTCGATCAGCCGGAGATCCGGCGCTCGCGGAGTGCCGACGGGGAAGGAGATCGCCGAGTCCCCAGTCCAGCCATTGAGCACCGCGCCGAAGTCGATGCTGACCAGGTCCCCGTCGGCGAGCCGGTACGGTCCGGGGATGCCGTGCAGCGCGATGTCATTCACCGAGGAGCAGATCACGCCGGGGAACGGGGAGTGCGCGAAGCTCGGCTGATAGCCGAGAAACGGCGAGGTGGCGCCGTTGTCGGCCAGCACCTCGCGGGCCAGCTGGTCGAGCTCAGTCAGGCTGACGCCGACGGCCGCGCGCTTGCGGATTTCCTGCAGTGCCGTCGCCACGACGCGGCCCGCGGGCCGCATCGCTTCGATCTCGGCTGGTGTCTTCAGCTCTACCACTGCTCCATGGTGGCATCCGTGACGACGGCCCGCTGCAGCGGCTCCGATATGGCCTAACCTGATCCGCCCGGACGCCACAGATACGGAGTCGTGGTCGCTACTGGCTCGAACCCCAGCCGCCGCAGGATCGGGCGGCTCATGAGCGACGTTTCCACCCGCAAGTATTTGTACCCGCGGGCGGCTGCCAGTTCGGCGCGGTAGGTCACGATCGCGCGGTATATCCCTCGGCCGCGCCAGGTCGGCACGGTAGCTCCAGAGAACAGGCCGGCAAAGTCTGCGCCTGGTCCGAAGTCGATCCTTGCCGAGCTCACCGGCTCGTCCCCCACCATCGCCACCACGAGCGCCATCGGCTCACGCTCGTCCGCCAGCGCGGCCAGCATCCGGTTGACATGCCGGGCCCGCCGGGCGCTTCCTGGCTTCAGTTCGTCATGTACGTCGGTCGCCGCCTCGACGCCTGCCGGGTCTGTCACCCGGACCAGCCGCACGCCGTCCGGGAGCACCACCTGGCCGCTCGTGACACGAGAGGTCTCCGCTACCAGCATGACTTCCTCGTCATCGGGCACGAAGCCCGCACGCAGCAGCCGCTGGCCGAGGTCGGCAGGCTGGTCGTAGCCGAACAGTTTCCACTCGAACGCCTCGCCCCGTCGGCCGAAGAACTCAAGCTGAGCGGCGATGGCAGCGTCCGCATTCCGTTCGTCCAGCTCAGACCACGTAATGCAAGAGAATCCCTGGCCTGGGATGGCGATTTCCCGCAGCACGCCAGGGACAGCCTCGATGGCGGCCATGCCCGGCTCCAGGGCGGTTGTGTTCTGCCGGACCTGCGCATCGAAGGCCGCGCGTACCTGGTTGACGTCCACGACGGCACTCGATCACGGGCGACCATGTAGCGCAACAGGGTTTGTGTCGGTTAAGCCCGGCCACGCAGCCTGGCTGTGGCACCCTGGCCGCCGGGCACCTAGGCTGAAACTAGAACCGCATTCGGTCGGTATTGGCATTGAAGGGGTCAGACATGGGCGCCGGCGCACCCGAGCAGGTCTCGTTCGCGATCATCGGGTCAGGATTTTCTGGCCTGGGGGCCGCGATCAGGCTGCAGGAGGCCGGACACCGCGACATGGTCATCCTGGAACGGGCCGACGACGTGGGCGGCACCTGGCGGGATAACACCTACCCCGGCTGCCGGTGCGACGTGCAGTCCAACCTGTACTCCTACTCCTTCGCGCTCAAGCCGGACTGGACCGAGAGCTACCCGTCACAGCCCGAACTCTGGGAGTACCTGCGGCAGATCACGGCCAGGCACGGACTGGCGCGCTACCTGCGATTCGGTCACGAGGTGACGGCGGCACGCTGGGACGAGGGCACCAGCCGCTGGCTGGTCAGCACAACGAGAGGCGAGTTCGAGGCCCGCTACCTGATCGCCGGGGTGGGCTCGCTGGTCGAGCCCTCACTGCCCGATATTCCAGGTATCGAGACGTTCACCGGGGAGCTCATGCACTCGGCGCGGTGGGACGGCGACTGGCGGCCCGAGGGCCGGCGGGTCGCGGTCGTTGGCACCGGGGCGTCGGCGATCCAGATCGTGCCGTCGATCCAGCCTGCGGTCGAGCATCTGACCGTATTCCAGCGGACCGCCGCGTTCGTGGTCCCGCACACCAATCACCCGGTGAAGTCGGGCACCAAGGCGCTGTACCGGATCTTCCCGTCGACCCAGCGGGTGTCGAGGCTGACCGTTTACTGGATGCGCGAGGTCCTGGCTCTCGGGTTCATCAAGAATCCGAAGATCCTCAAGCGGGCGGAGGCCGTGTGGCGCAAGCACCTGGAGAGCGCGGTCAGCGACGAGGCGATGCGCGTGCAGCTGACGCCGACCTACGACCTGGGCTGTAAGCGCGTCCTCCCGTCGAACGACTTCTACCCGGCCATTGCCCGGCCGAATGTCAGCCTGGTCACGGAGAAGATCATCGAGTTCCGGCCGGACGCTGTCGTCACTGCCGACGGTCTAGAGCACAAGGTGGACACGGTCATCCTGGCGACCGGGTTCCACGTCACCGACAACCCGATGTTCGGGAAGATCTCCGGACGCGACGGCCGGAGCCTCGCGGAAGCGTTCGGCCAGACCTACCTTGGCACGGTCGTGCCGGGTTTCCCGAACTACTTCCAGCTCACCGGCGCGAACACCGGTCTCGGCCACTCGTCGATGCTGCTGATGATCGAGAGCCAGCTGAGCCTGATCGTGGACGCGGTCGCGCAGATCGAGGCGACGGGTGGCGGCCCGTGCGAGGTCCGCGCTGAGGTTGCCGCCGGTTACAACGCCGAGTTGCAGCGCAAGCTGCCGAAGACCGTGTGGGGGTCCGGCTGCTCCAGCTGGTATCTCGATAGTGAGGGCCGCAACCTCACGCTGTGGCCCGGTTTCACCTTCGACTTCCGCCGTCGCACGCGGCGGTTCGAGCCTGCCGACTTCACCATCGGCAAATCCTGACGGTCCGCGCCGACGGGCAGTGAGCGCTGGCATCGGCAGCCCGATAGGCTTGGCGCGTGGGTGTTCGCTCCCTTGGCTACCGCACCGATCTGATGATCCGGGTACTTGAGGGCAGTCACATCGAGGAACGGCGCGACTACCTGGCCGTCCGCAGTCCGAGCAACCCGAGCTACTGGTGGGGCAACTTCCTGCTGCTGTCGGCCCCGCCGCTGACCGGGGAGGCGGGCAGATGGCTGGCGACCTTTGCGGCTGAATTTCCCGATGCCCGGCATGTTGCGCTCGGCATCGACGTGACCGAGGCCGGGACCGTGGACGTCAGCGAACTCGTATCAGAAGGCCTCCAGGTTCAGCGGGAGGCTGTCTTGACAGCCAGGGCGGTGCACGAGCCGCCGGATCCGAACATGGCCGCGACCTGCAGAACCCTGGCCGGCGACGACGACTGGAAGCAGGCCGCCGAGCTGCGTGCGGAAGTCAACGAGGGCGGACCGTCGGCTGATCCAGAATTCCTCGCGCGGCGGATCGCTGCCGAGCGCGCGCTGACCGAGGCCGGGCATGGTTCATGGTTCGGCGCGTTCCTGGACGGCAAGCTGCTCGCCCAGCTAGGCCTGATCACCGACGGCTCGGGCGTCGCCAGGTACCAGACCGTCGAGACGCATCCCTCGGCGCGCCGCCAGGGACTTGCCGGCACCCTGGTCTGGCAGGCTGGGCTGCACGGCCTGGGCGCTGGCGGCGCGGACACGCTGGTCATCGTCGCCGATCCCGATGAGGTAGCGATCCGGGTTTACCGGTCGGTTGGCTTCGCCGACGCGGAGACGCAGATCGGATTCGAACGCCAGGCATGACCGGCTGCGAGCGGCTGCCGCACGGCTACACCAACCACTCCAGCCGGGCGGGCGGCACTGTCACCAAGGACTACCGGGGACCGCAAGCACTCGACCGGTGTGAGCGCGAAGCCGCGATGCTGGCAGTTGTCGCCGGGGCCATCCCAGTGCCGCCGGTCCTCGCGACCGGCCCGGGCTGGCTGCGGACGGCGACGATGCCGGGCAGCCACGGGCAGGATCTCATCGACGCTGGTCTGGCCCGGCAGGTACTGGCGGCGTGCGGGCGGACGCTGCGCCGGCTGCACGACATTGACACTTCCGCTGCGCTCACCGACGGGAACGGGGCGTCCGGTGCGGTGCTCGTGCACGGTGACTTCGGGCCAAACAACGTGCTGCTTGACGGGTCAGGAGCCGAGGTCACCGCGGTGCTGGACTGGGAATGGGCGCACTTGGGCGACCCGGTCGAGGACCTGGCCTGGTTCGAGTTCATCGTGCGCATGCACCACCCGGCTGCTGCCGCGGCGGTTACTGACTTCTTCGCGGCGTACGGCAGCCGGCCTGCGTGGACGGCCAGGCAGCAAGAGATCCTGCGGCGGTGCCACGAGCTGGCGGACTGGTGCGAGCTCTGGCAGCCCGGCGGCGATGGCGTCCGCGAGTGGGAGCGCCGGGCCGCACTTGTCCAGTCCTGGCGGGAGTAGCCGGGTGCCGGGATGGCAGGCTTGATCTCCTCGGATCCCGGCTTGACGGAGGACCACCAGGCATGACGCAGGACGCTGACGCGATAGTCATCGGCGCCGGGCTGGCCGGCCTAGTGGCGGCCGCGGAACTAGTAGCACTCGGCCGCCGGGTCATCCTGCTGGAGCAGGAGCCCGCGCCTTACCTCGGTGGCCAGGCGTTCTGGTCATTCGGCGGCCTGTTCTTCGTGGACTCGCCTGAGCAGCGGCGGATGGGCATTCACGACAGCTACGACCTGGCGCTGCAGGACTGGCTGGGCACCGCCGGGTTCGACCGGCCTGAGGATGAGTGGCCGCGGCGCTGGGCTGAGGCCTATGTCGGATTCGCCGCAGGCGAGAAGCGAGCATGGCTGCACAGCAAGGGCGTGCGGTTCTTCCCGGTGGTGGGTTGGGCGGAACGGGGCGGCTACGGCGCGACGGGTCAAGGCAACTCGGTGCCACGGTTTCACATCACCTGGGGCACCGGCCCCGGCGTCGTCGCCCCGTTCGAGCGGGAGGTCCTAGCGGCTGCGCACACCGGCCAGCTTGCGCTCAAGTTCCGGCACCGGGTGGATGAGCTGACCGTCTCCGGCGGCGCGGTCGACGGCGTGCGCGGCAGCATCCTGGAGCCATCGCAGGCGGCCCGCGGCCGGTCAAGCTCGCGCGAGGTAACTGGTGAGTTCGAGCTGCACGCACAGGTAGTGGTGGTCACCTCGGGCGGCATCGGCGGCAACTTCGACCTGGTGCGCAGGCACTGGCCGGACAGGATGGGGCAGCCACCGGGGCAGATGCTGTGTGGTGTGCCTGACTACGTCGACGGACGGATGCTGGCCATCAGCGAGGCGGCCGGTGCCTCGGTCATCAACCCTGACCGGATGTGGCACTACACCGAGGGCATCCAGAACTGGAATCCGATCTGGCCGATGCACGGAATCCGGATCCTGCCGGGTCCGTCGTCGCTGTGGTTCGATGCGCGCGGGCGGCGGCTGCCCGTGCCGCTCTTTCCCGGCTTCGACACCCTCGGCACGCTTGAGCACATCATGACTACCGGCTATGACTACACCTGGTTCGTGCTCACCCAGAAGATCATCGAGCGCGAGTTCGCGCTGTCAGGCTCTGAGCAGAATCCCGACCTCACCGGGAAGAGCATCGGCAAGCTGCTGCAGCGAGTGAGACCGGGCGCACCTGGCCCGGTCGCCGACTTCATGCGCCATGGCAGTGACTTCGTGGTCGAGCGCACGCTCCCGGCGCTGGTGGCCGGGATGAACGAGATGACCGGCGAGGACCTGATCGACCTGGCTGACCTGCAGCGGCAAGTCGAGGCGCGAGACCGCGAGGTCGCCAATTCCTATACGAAGGACATGCAGCTGACCGCCGTACGCGGCGCCCGCAGGTACGTCGGCGACAAGCTGATCCGGGTGGCGAAGCCGCACCGGTTCCTGGACCCCGCCGCCGGGCCGCTTATCGCGGTCCGGCTGCACGTCCTTACCCGCAAGAGCCTGGGCGGGCTGCAGACCAACCTGAACGGGCAGGTCCTTGGGACAACCGGCGAGCCGATCCCCGGCTTGTACGCAGCCGGGGAGGTGGCGGGATTCGGTGGTGGCGGGATGCACGGGTACCGGTCGCTGGAAGGCACCTTCCTCGGCGGGTGCCTGTTCTCTGGCCGCACCGCCGGCCTCAGCGCCAGTCGCGTCGTCGGCTGAGTCCAGTCGGCCGCAGATTAGGTCGCAGGCTGTCTTTTCGGGGCATTGACAGCCAATATCACTCGGCTCATACTGGCCAGTAACCTCGAGGTCGTAGTCGACGGCATGCGCGTTGCATGTCGTCGGTGATGGGCTTTCCTGATAGCCGCAATGACGCGGCACTGGTCATTCACGGCTGCCACATCATCAGTCACGAATCTGCGAGGGAGAATGAAACTTCCCCGATTTAGCCGCATCTTCGGGACGTCCGCCATAGTCGCGGGCACTGCCGTTGCTCTGGTCCTCGCCTCCGTGCCGGCCCAGGCCTCGACGCTGCCGCTGGAGAGCGAGGCGTCGGCGTTCCTGAACTCCACGTTCTTCTGGAATTATGGCGCGTCGCCGCCCGGCGCTAACGTGCGTTGCACGCCCTCGGCGACACATCCGTACCCGGTTGTCCTTGTGGAGGGCACCTTCTCTAGCATGTACAACTCGTTCGGAGCGATCGCACCGGACCTTGTCAATAACGGCTACTGCGTCTACGCATTCAATTATGGCCAGACTCTCCCCCTCACCGGCATTTATGCCACCGGCGAGATAGCCGCCTCCGCCTCGCAGCTCGCGACCGAGGTGAGCAAGGTGCTGGCACAGACGGGTGCCAGCAAGGTGGACCTTGTCGGCTGGTCGCAGGGCGGCATGATGCCGCGCTACTACATCAACAACCTGGGCGGCGCATCCAAGGTCAACATGCTGGTCGGGTTCGCGCCCTCGAACTACGGCACGAACCTCGACGGGATCGTGAACCTGATTGCCGACCTCGGACTGCTCGGGCTCGCGACTGCGCTGCTGTCGACGACCTGTGAGGCGTGCGTAGAGCAGATCCAGGGATCATCGTTCCTTAACAACCTCAACCAGACGCCTACGGTGTCGAGCGTGAAGTACGTGGTGCTCGAAACTCAGGATGACGAGGTGGTCACCCCGTACACCAATGCGTTCCTCCCGGCCGCGCCTAACGTGCAGAACATCACGCTGCAGAACCAGTGCTCGCAGGATGCCAGCGATCATCTGTCGATCGCCTACGACTCGAACGCGCTCCAGGACATGGTCAATGCGCTGGGGCCCGACAATCCGAACTTCCAGCCGACCTGCGCATCGGTCGGACCGATATTCGGGAACGTCTAGCAGGGCAGCGGCGGCCGGGCGGCCGGGCGGCGATACGCCCGGCCGCCGCTGCTTCTCTGGCAAACGTCCAACGGGCGGCAGGCCGGGCGAGGCGGTCGCCGGAGAGTGGGATCCCATCCCTCGCACAAGGTCTTCGCGACGATGAAGCGGCATCGATCTCATGGCGCGGGCTTGGCGGACGGCCGGTGTCTAGGGGTTCTTGTTTCGGGTCAGCTGGCTGGCGTCGGCGGGGGTGCGAGAACGACCTCGGTGTCGGGGTCGCAGGGGACCTGCGGGGTGCCGCAGACAATGACGTCGGCGCGTTCCCAGGTTCGCTGGGCGATGTTGAAGGGTCTCTCCTCGGCCATCCACTCGCGATGGTGCCCGAGGGTCGGTGCCTCGTTCGGCTTTCCGATGCGGGCAAGCACCCGGCGTTCGGCCTCGCGCTCGTCGGATTGCACCCAGATCAGGGCGTCGAGCAGATGCGCCACCTCTTTTCGCCCGGCACCGTCACCTTCGATGATCAGCAGCGGGCAGTCAGCAGGAACCTCGATGGATCCTTCCCGGCCGTACTCGGCCCATCGCGGCGGGCGGTAGCTGACCGCCCAGCCTTGGTGCACGGGCTCCAGGATTCCCTCGATGAGCAGGTTGGCCCGGCCAAAGCGGGAGTGGCTCCACGCGATGTCGTCGGTGTGAACGACAGCCGATCTGGGGACAGCCCGGCAGATCCGCGCCGCCAGCGTGGTCTTGCCAGCGTTACTTCGGCCGTCTATGGCCAAGACGACCGAACGGCTGGGCGTGGCATTGGCCGGTTCGCGCCGGGTGATCGTCTGGAGGACTGTGCTCAGCAGTTCGGCGCGCCACGGCCCCGCTTCTGGTTCCTCGCGAGCTAGCTGCATGAACCTCCCTCGTTTGTCGCTGACCCAGTGCGAACGTGCCGGCTCCCCACCACCGCTCCCATCATCGGCCTCACGCCTCGGCGATACGAATCATGGTCAACGGTCAGACTTAATCCGTCCCTGCAAGCGCTAGGGACTGTAACTCCTGCGCTGCGCCAGGTCCTGGGGTCGAAGCGGCATGTACTGTCCAGTACGTGAGCGACGCGCACAAGTGGGCGGTCCGCAGTGAGCGGCTGGTCGACGACACCCCTCACATCCGCGTCAGCCTCGCAGATGTTGAGCTGCCGAACCATGTGCGCTTCACGCAGTACGTGTTCAGGATGCGGCGCTGCGCGATGACCGTGGTGCTGGACGACGCAGGCCAGCGGCTGCTGCTGATGCGGCGGCATCGGTTCATCGTGGATCGATGGGTGTGGGAGCTGCCGGGCGGTTACGTGGACGACGGGGAGGACCCGGCGGCGGCGGCGGCGCGCGAGGTGGTGGAGGAGACCGGCTGGCGGCCGCGCGATATCGAGTACGTCCTGTCGTGCCAGCCGCTGATCGGCAATGCCGACTATCCGCAGGATTTGTTCCTGGCGCACGGCGCTGACCGTGTCGGCGAGCCGGAGGCTGACGAGGCCGCCGAGGTCGGCTGGGTGCCGCTCGAGGATGTGCCCGCGATGATCGGCAGAGGCGAGATCCTGGGCGCGATGACGATCATCGGGGCGCAGCACGTTCTGCTGCGGCGGGCAGGCGCTCAGCCACCGCGGCTCTGAACTCGCGGACGGCCGGGACGCTGGCCTGCGGGCACAGCAGTCGGGCAACGTCCCGGACGTACCGGACGCTGCGCGCGGAACTGAGCCGGCCGGTCAGGTCGAGGGCGTGCTGTCCGACGAGGCAGGCCTGCTCGGGTTCGCGCAGCATCGCATAGGCGCTGGCCAGGAGCGATAGGTTGAATGCGCGTCCGCGCACGTACCGTCCGTCCATGTCGAGGGATCGGCTGGCGTACCGGGCCGCGTTGGGAGCGTCGCCGAGGTCGCGGAAGCACTGGGCCATGCGGGCTGCCAGGTATGCCTCTTCTTCGGCCGTGGCGGCACGAGAGAGCCCTTCTCCAGTACGGACACGATCAGTTTGACATTGCAGCGCGATCCAAAGGAG
Organism: uncultured Actinomycetota bacterium; assembly: GCA_963719765.1. GTDB lineage: Bacteria > Actinomycetota > Actinomycetes > Streptosporangiales > Streptosporangiaceae > JAJYUU01. Next base: position 825,789 of record CAVRCW010000003.1, on the reverse strand, counting down.
ATCGAGGCCGATTCACACCCCCCACGCACACACCTGCTCCCGCCGCCAACACTCCCGGCGAGCAGCGGGCCGAGGTTTGCTGATCGGCATGACAGCTGACTTGCAGACGGCCCGCGCGGCGGCGCAGCTTCGCGAAGCGGCCGAAGACCTGGCCCGGCTCGCATGCGACGCACGGCCGGGCGGAACTGACAGAATCGGCGCATGGGCGGAACTCGCCCGCGACCTCGCCGACCGGTACTACGTGCATGTGGACGGACTGGATGCCCGACGCGCGCTGCGCTATGTAGCTATCGCCCGCAACCTGCATGTCCGGCCCTACGCCGTGGTTACGAGAGACCCGGACGAAATGCGGCAAGCGCTCGCGCATGAAATCAGCGTGCCCGGCCCCGGCTGGAACGCGCGGGAACCCGAAGCGATGAGACGGCAGGAGGTGATGGCTCAGCTGCGGTATCACTGGGGCGATGTCTACCAGTTCACGATCGCTGATGGACGCTACAGGGCAGCGGCCAGGTTCGGCCAGCGCGAAATGCTGGACGCTGAGGATCCGCGGGAATTACTGGGAAAGGTCCGGCGCCACTACCGCCGGGACCTTCCGCAGGAACGGTGCAGCACGTAGCGCTGCGCAGACGAGTGCAGCGCTTAAGCCGCTCAACCCCGCCAACTCGCTGACCCGCGAAAGCCGGTTGGATGGCAGCCGGGCGTGGTCGGCGCCACCGTGACCGGCGCAGAAAGTGGGCGCTTCGGCAGGCGCGGCGAGGCGCTGGCCGTGGCACCGGCGGAACCGGCGCGGCTGCGCCATCGGGGTGAGGCTAGGGACCGAGATCGGCAGGCCAGGCGTCGAGGCTCGGATCATGATCCGGCTTGTCGTGAAGATCCCCCCTGCCTCCGCACCCAGACTGATGCGCCCGCCGTGAGGCTTCCACGACGCCCCAGCTGCGAGTACCGTGACGTTGACTGACCGGACAAAGGCAGGTGCAGTGGTGCCCAGGGAATCAGGGCCAGACATGCAGCCCGCAAAGATAGGGCGTGGGCAAGGCAAGTACTACGACCCGTTCTACGCGTTCGAGCAGATAGCCCGGTATCACGGTGAGCCGGCTGCGCCCCCGGAGCCGAAGAAAGGCGCGCTGCTCGCCGTAGAGGTGCTGACGAGCAAGGCCGCAGTAGTAGTGATGGGCTGCGTGCTGGCCGTCGTGGTCTTCGGCTTCCTGCTGGTCCTGGTCCTCAGAGGGTGATGGAAGACCTGACACCGGCGAGCTCGGCGCAATTCGCGGCTGCATTGACAGCCCGGGCCGGCGGGGCCTAAACACTCGCGCTGTCTTCCTGCACGATGGGAAGAGGCCATACCGCACTGGTGACGCCGCGATCCTCAGCGCGCTGCATGCCCCGGACGTCTAGTGCAGCGGTCGGCAGCTCATCTGCCTGCATGCGCGTGACCAGAGCCTCGGGAGCTCGCCCGAGTGTAGTTACGCGCTACGTGGCGATCCAGAGACAGAAGGGGTGCCCGGCGGGATCAAGATAGACCCGGACATTGTCCTGCGGCTGATACTCCGCCTGCGTCGCGCCTGCAGCGACCGCGTGCGCACCCGCTGCCTCCAGGTCGTCCACCTCGATGTCGAGGTGGGTCATCATCTGCTGGTCCCCCGGCCCGGCGGGCCAGACCGGCCGGACGTACTGGCTCTCTTCCTGGAACGCCAGTCCGGCCCCGCCGTCAGGCGCTCGCAGGGTCATCCAGCCAGGCTCCTGCGAGCGCACTTGCCAGCCAAGCAGCCTGCGATAAAAGGCGCCGAGTTCGGTCACGTCCGGGGCATCGAGCACGATGCTGGTCACCGTCATGACAGGACGTTCCATGATCCCTCCAGGCCGGCTAAACCGCGGCTGCTGATCGAGGAAGCTATGCCCCGACGCTAGCGAGTCAGTCCGACATCCGGCGCCGCCCGGCCGGGCCGCTAGTGGCCTCGGTATGGTCGGGCGCCGGGGTTTGCATTCGGGAGGCGGCCGGGATGGCAGATCGTGATGACCGCATCGCGCGGGATCAGGCCGGGCGGGATCAGGCCGGGCGGGATCAGGCCGGGCGGGATCAGGCCGGGCGCGAGGGCATCGCGCATGCGAGTCGGCAGGCGCTGGGCCCGCGGCAGCGTCGAAGCTCGTTCTTCGCTACCTGTCCCGCGGGTCTGGGCAAGATTCTGCGCGACGAGCTGGTCGCGCTTCCTGGCGTCGAGGCCCGCGACCGAGGCTCGGATGGCCAGGCCGACTATGTGCTCTTCGACGCCGACCGGCAGGGACGGACGCACGCGGTTGCCTGCCGGCTGGCAGAGAACGTTTTCGCCGACGCGGGCCGGGCGACTCGCGGCGGGATCAGCGACCCGCCGCGGCTCGCGGCTCGCTGCTGGCAGCCGGAGCCGGTGCAGCGGGCCTTGTCGATATGGGCGGAGCAGGTCAGGCCGCTGAGCACGGGGATGACCTTCGGTGTCAGGACCCGGCTGCAGACCGGCCCGCGGTCGTTGCGCGCCGGTGCGCGCGCAGCGCTTGCCGAGGTCATTGTCGGGGGTCGGCCGCGGTGGAGGCAGGCCGACCCGGCGCAGCTAGAGATCTGGCTCTCAGAGTGGCGCGACGGCGAGCTTGTCCTTGGCCTGCGGCTGGGCGGCAACCGTCCGGCCAGGCCAGGACGGCCGCAGCCGGACAGAACCCACGGCCGCGGGTCGGGGTTTGCCGAGGCAGCGGCGCTGGCACCGGCTGTCGCGGCGGCGATGGTGCACCTCGCGGGCGAGCCGAGCGGGCTGCTGCTTGATCCCTGCTGCGGGTCCGGATCCATCCTCGCGCAGGCGCTGGCCAGCGGCTGGACGGCGGCCGGCACCGACATCGATGCGACGTCGCTGTCCGCGGCCGCGCGGGTCGCGCCCGGAGCGAGCGTCACGCAGGGTGATGCGCGCGAGATCCTGGAGCCAGACGACTGCGTCGGCGCCTGCGTGTCCTGGATCTCGCCGGAGCGAGCAGGCGGACCTGGCGCTGGCTGGCTCGCAGCCGCGCTAGCCGAGATGAGCCGGGTCACCCGCGGTGGTGGCGCGGTCGTGCTGCTTACGGCCGACGTGCCGCGAGCGGCGATCCCCGGCGCGCTGCGCCTGCGGCTGCAGGTGCCGGTTCGGCTGCCGGGCGGCCGGGAGACGATCTGGGTGTTCCGCCGGGCGTGACTACTTGCGACGGCCGAAAAGGAAGTAGGAGACGGGCCCTAGTGTGTTGACTGCCGCTGCGGCGCGCCAGGCTCCCTTAGGACCGCGGATCTTGCTCGCGGGCCTACGCCCGATGTCGATCAGCATGGCGATCTTGAGGGCTAGCTCCGCCACGGCCGCGATCTTGATCGCATTGCGCTGACCCTGGCTGAGGTCGCTCCACTTCTTATCGGCCATCTGTTTATCTGCCACCCGTGCCTCCCCACGCCGCGCGCCGACAATCCCCCTGTATACCACCCCGTTCCCGGCCTTAATGGGTGTCGGGACGGTCAGCCCGCGGTGCGGTCACGGCAGCAGTGCCAGCGCATCGAGGTCAAGCGCGTGCCGGGCGTGGCGGTTCGCCATGGCGGCGAACATCTCGTCGCCGCGTTCGGTCTGCTCGACGACCATAGCGGCGATGATGTCCATGACAAGTCCGTTGAAGGCGAACTTCCGGTAGCCGTGCCAGCAGTCGTCCCAGGTCAGCCGTACCCCGCGGTCCGTAATCGCGGTGTGGTAGAGGCGCACGAGCCACTCCTCGTGCTGCTGCCGCTCGGCGACCGGAAGGCTGGAGGCGAGAAAGTAGGAAAGGTCGCCCGCGCCCGCGCCGATGCTGCATGTCTGCCAGTCGAGCACGACCGGGCGGTCCGGCCCGAACAGCAGGTTGTCCGCGCGGAAGTCGCCGTGCACGATCGTGAACGGCTCGTCAGCGCCGCCGACATAGTCGCTTGCGTGCGGCAGGAAGTCCGCCATCAGCAGCAGCGTTGCAGGCTCGAGGCGGGCGGCGAAACGTGCTGCGAAGCCGGGGTACAGGGCGGTGACAGCCGCGGCGAGCAGTGCTGCGGAATCCGCGCTTGACCGGTTCAGCCAGGGCAGGGCGGCCAGCGCCTGACTGTCCCAGCCGGCCGCGTGCAGAGCCGCGAGCTCGCCGATGGCCGCGGCGGCATCGGCGGCGCTTACTCCGGTGAGCTGATTGCCTGGCTGAGCCGGGGCCAGATCCTCTAGCAGCACGACGTACTCGTCGGGCTCCGGGTCATAGGCGGCGAAGTAACAGGTGGCCAGCGCGACCGGCAGGCTGTGGGCAAGCTGGTCGTAGAAGCTCGCCTCGATCTCGTAGGTGCGGAACGCCTTCGCCGCGGCCCGGCTGGCCGGATGGGCCGCGGGAACCTTGGCAATCATCGTGGGCGGCAGGGTGGTCGGCCCGTCGTAGGTCAGGTGCAGCCGGAAGCTGTCCGATACCTGACCGGTGCCGACGGGCGAGATTTCCGCTGCGGCCACGGCTGCGCCCCCGAGGCGGTCGGCCAGCGCGCGAGTGAGGAATCCGGCCGTCAGGTCTTCGCCGCCGGAGACTGCCGCTGTCACCGGTGACGATCCTGAACTACGTCGTCGTGGACTGAGCCGTTCTGCACCTGCGCCGCGGTCAGGTAGGACCAGCCATGGTCACGCCAGCCGGGCGGCTGATTCCACTCGGTCCAGCCGTACCCGACCCGGCCGTCGTCCGCGGTGAACTGGCACAGCGCCCGCGGGAAGTGCGACACCCGGCCGTCAGGCGAGGTCATCGCGACCGGCGCGAAAGCCAGCGGACTCGCTGACATCGGCGTGCCAGGCAGTTGCAGGCGTGACCGCTCGGGAAAGTCGCCGGCGCCGAAGACCGTCTCCGCGCAGAATCCGGTCAGGTGGCTCAGCTGCTCGTCGGGCGACACCGAGAACGATGGCCAGTCGATCGCGAAGCCGATATTCGCCTGCATGCCGTGGAACGCCATGCCGTCGACGAGCCGGCCCGAGGTCCAGAGCCAGGAGATCTGCCACCAGTCACGCTCGCCCCAGCTGTGGTCTCGCTCGCCCCAGCCCGAGATGCTGAGCTCCTGCCCATCAACCCGGACGGTGCCCGTTACCTGGCATGGGATCTCATAGCGGGGCAGGTCCTTGTACGGGTACACGCCGCCAGCCGTGGTCCACTCCAGGTTGAGAGCAAGCTGCGCCGGCGCGGCTGCGCGCAGGTCGCCGTACGCAGCGGCGGGCTCAGGCAGAACTGCGGCGGTGGCATCCAGCGTGACTCTGGCCGAGCTCAGCGGCTGGGTAATGACCTGTCCTGCGGTGAGAGAGCCCGTCCGCAGCTGCGTGCTGCCTGGCGCAGGCAGCGGCGCGGCGTTGTCGGCCGCCAGCACAAGGCGCTGACCCGGCCGGACCAGGCAGGCCCAGTACCAGGCGCGGTCCCAGTTCGGATACAGGCCAAGCCGGACGTATCCGCCGACCGAGCCGTCCGGCGCAGCGAAGTCGAAGTAGTACGACTCATTCCAGAGCTGCTCCGGCCCTGGCGCGTGCAGGCCCTCGTCGGCGGCCGCTAGCTGCCAGGTGCCGTGATCTACGATCTTCACCATCGGGCGGCCTCTCATTGAGCTGATTTGCGGCCATTGCGTGGAGGATCGCACAGGCTCAGGCCGGACGTCCAGAAAGGCGTGCGGCGAGTACGGACGGTGCCGGTGACCCCGGCCCGCGCGGGGCCTCGCGGGTGCCCTCGCGCGGGGCCTCGCGCCGGGCCTCGCGCCGGAGGAAGGTGGGACCATGCAGATTGACGCCGGAGCACAGGTAACCGCGTCGCCGCTGGAAATCGAGGCCGCGGCCGTTACCGCCGAGTCGGCCGGGTTCGACGGCTTCGGAGTGCCGGAGACCAGGCACGACCCGTTTCCCGCGCTGGCTCTCGCCGCACGGGCGACGCACTCGATCACCTTGCAGTCCGGCATCGCCGTCGCCTTCGCGCGGAATCCGATGAACGTGGCCGTCCTGGCCAACGACATGCAGCTGATCTCCGCCGGGCGATTCCAGCTCGGCCTTGGCTCGCAGGTACGGCCGCACATCGAGCGCCGGTTCTCGATGCCGTGGAGTCACCCGGCAGCTCGCATGGAGGAGTTCATCGCCGCCATCCGGGCGATCTGGCACGCCTGGGCCACCGGCGAGCGGCTCGCGTTCCGCGGCACCTATTACCACCACACGCTGATGACCGACTTCTTCAACCCTGGCCCGAATCCGCACGGCAATCCTCAGGTCATGCTCGCGGCGGTCGGCGAGCTGATGACCGGCGTGGCCGGCCGGGTCGCCGACGGCATGCTCTGCCACAGCTTCACCACCGAGGCCTACCTCCGCGAGTGCACCTTGCCCGCGCTGCAGGCCGCGCGCGGAAACCTGGACGGCTTCGCGCTGAGCCTGCCAGCCTTCGTGGTGCTCGGCGGCGACGAAGAGGCGCGGTCCGAGGCAGAAGCTGGAGTGCGGGCCCAGATTGCCTTCTACGGCTCGACGCCCGCCTACAAGCCGGTTCTCGACCTGCACGGCTGGGCCGAGCTGGCGCAGCGGCTTAACGCTTTGTCTCGGCAGCAGGCCTGGTCCGAGATGGGTTCGCTGATCAGCGACGACGTACTCGACGCCTTCGCAGTCGCCGGTTCGCCCCAGCAGGTGGCTGTCGGACTACGCGCGCGCTTCGGCGACCTGATCAGCCGGATCTCGCTCTACACGCCGTATCGGGCGGACCAGCAACAGGTGGCGGAGGTCGTCTCCGCGCTGCGCGCGGCCGGCTCGGCATGACCAGCGCGACGCGCGAGCGCGGCCCAGTTCTCCGCGGCTGGGGCCCGATCCGCGCCGCTAGGCCCCGCTGCCCGCGGCGGGGGCCCGCTGCTCGCGGCTCAGTACACGAGGCAGCCCTGGTGGACGAGCGTCTGCCAGGCCTGCAGGTCCGACGTCGTCAGTCGCGCTGGTGGCGGCGGGGTCGCGGGGAACGCCAGTGCGAGCGCGTCGGCGATCAGCCGGGAGCGCTCCGCGTAGCCCTGCGGCGTGTAGTGAATGCCGTCGGGAATGAACCAGCTGGCCCGCGCAACCGCCGCCCAGTCGTAGACGCGCATTTCCGGGTAGCGCAGGCAGGCGTGCAGCAGCGCGTGGTTCCACATCTGCATCCGTGCCTCGGAGTACGGTCCCGACGAGAGCAGCGTCTTGAGGTTGATCCACAGCACGGGGTAGTCGCCGATCAGCGACATCATCTCGTCGATCCTGGCGGTCAGGCCGACTGTCGAGCCGACGGCGACGTCCGCGGTGTCGTTGGTGCCAAGGGCCAGCACCCAGCACCCGCGGTATCCGCCGCGGATCATCTGCTCGGCAACCGTGTAGGCGTTGGGGAAGCCGTGCCAGGTCTCGACGATTGACCTAGCTCCGGAGACCTGCGGGATGAACCTGACGACCCCTACCCGGTGATACTGCGCGGCGATCCGCAGCCGGGGATCGGGCTGGTATGCGGGAAGAACCAGGCCATCTGAGGTGGAATCGCCGATATGCACGACGGAGCGGCAGGACGTGCGCAGCCCCTGGGCGGCGGCTGTCTGCGGCCGAGGGCTGTCGGCGGGCGCGTCGCCTCTGCCGCCGCCAGCCGAGGCGGGCCGGCTTACTCGCGCGCTGGCGGCTTGGGTGCTGGCGGCTTGGGTGCTGGCGTTGCCGGGGACCGACGACGAGGACGCGGGAGCAGCGCCCGAGGCCCCGCAGCCTGCCAGCGCGCCAGTCATGGCCGCCAGCGCGCCCGCTGCGGCCATCGACCGAACGCGGCAGTCCACTGTCCGCATCGCCAGCCGCCTGCGAGCGGCTAAGGAGGCGCTGTCATTGCTATTCAGCCAGGTCGCCGACACGACGCAACCGTACCCTCGAAACGACGGCGCGAGCAGCGGACACGCGCGGCGCGTTTCCGGGTGGCCGCCGGTCAGTGATCGGCCGAGCCATAGCGGAGGGCGGGGTGCTCGGCCGCGGCTGCCGAGGCGGCCCCCTTGCCGCCGCTGGACGGAGGCGGTAAGGAAGATAGATGGCGGACGACAGCGGGCTCACAAGCAAGGAGCCCCGGCGGTACCCGTTCAGCCGGAACCGGCTGGACCCCGATCCGCAGGACGCGCTGCTGCGCCGCAGCGAGCCGGTCTGCCGTGTGCAGCTGCCCTATGGCCCGCCGGCCTGGCTGGTAACCAACTATCACCTGACCAAGTCGGTGTTCGGAGATGCCCGATTCAGCCGTGCCGCCACCATCGGGCGGGACAACCCGCGCGAGTGTCCGGTCGAGGTGGGCCAGGTGGCCGAGAGCGTGATGAGCATGGATCCGCCCGCGCACACCAGGATCCGCCAGCTAGTCGGCGGGGCGTTCACTGCCCGCCGGGTCGAGCGACTGCGTCCGCGCGCCCAGCAGATCGCCGTCGGTCTTGTCGACGGCCTGGCCGCCGCGGGTCCGCCCGCGGACCTGGTAGAGAGCTTCTCGTTCGCCTTCCCCGCCATCATCATCTGCGAGCTGCTCGGCATCCCCGACGCGGACCGGCATACGTTCCGCCACTGGACCGACGCGATCGTGTCGACGACTACTTCCACCCAGGAACAGGTGCAGGATACCTACCTGCACCTGGCCGGCTACCTCGGCAACCTGTTCGCGCAGCGGCGCACGCGGCCGGGCGATGACTTGCTCACCTGGCTGGTCCAGGCCCGCGACAACGAGGATCGGCTGACCGAAGCGGAGCTGCTGTTCCTCGGCATGGCGCTGCTAGTGGGCGGCTATGAGACCACCGCGCACCAGATCACCAACATGGTGTACACACTGCTCACCCACCCTGCGCAGCTCCGCCAGCTCCGGGCCCGGCCGGAGCTGTTGCCGAGTGCGGTCGAGGAAATGCTCCGGTTCATTGTGTTCGGCAGTGCCCTCAATGCCCGGATAGCGACGGCCGATGTGACGGTTGGCGATGTGCTGGTTCGGGCCGGCGAGCAGGTGCTGTGCTCCCGCAGCTCGGCCAACCGCGACGAGCACGTGTTCGCGCGCGCTGACGAGCTCGACTTCGCGCGCGACCCCAACCCGCATGTCGCTTTCGGCTACGGACCCCACTTTTGCCTCGGAGCCCACCTGGCGCGGATGGAACTGCAGGTGGCGCTGGAAACGATCTTCTCCCGGCTCCCGGAACTCCGGATGGCCGTGCCCCAGGACGAGCTGAGATGGCATGACACGACCTTGATGCGGGGCCTAGCCGCTTTTCCTGTTACCTGGTGACAACTCTCCTATGACCGGAACGGGCCGTGCCCACGGCCGGTCCCCCCTTCCGGCTGATCACGCCAGGGCGGACCCAAGCACCTCGTCCAGCCCGGAGAAGGTGAACGCCGCGCTGTCGGCGGTGAGGGCGGTCGTGAGCAGTCGCGTGGTGCCCGCGCCCAGCTCGGGCAGGCTGTCCACGGAATGCCAGGCGCTCTCCACGAGCTCGCCGTCGTTGACCCGAGCCCTGCCGCCCACCGCACGGCAGCGGAAACAGTACTCCAGGTACTGCACGCGATCGCCGTTGGCGTAGGTGATCGGCTCAGACACCCCGATGGAGGTCAGGAGCTCCGGCACCGCCACCACCCCGGTTTCCTCGAATATCTCCCGGACGGCCGCATCGGCGGGCTGCTCTGCCGGGTCGATAATCCCGCCGGGCAGGGTCCAGTTGCCGCTGTCGGCCCGGCGGCCAAGCAGCACCCTGCCGTCCGCGTCCAGGACCGCGCCCATCGCGGTGGCCAGCCAGAGCGGGTCCTGGCCAACCTTGCGGCGCAGGTCGAGGACGAATTGCGGTGTCGGCATGCAGCCATTGTCCCTGGCCGGTTACTCGTGTCGCCGGGGGACACGACAGTTGCGTACATACTCGCGATCACCGGTGACCTGCTGCTCGGAGCGCAGTCGTGACCGGGCGGGCGGATCGGTGGATCAGTTGCGCGACGATCGGCTGCGTCGCGATGCTGGCGGTAATCGCCGGCACGCACTAGCACGGCGTCGCAGTCACTCGCGGCGACACCTGCCACAGACCTGATACCCCCATATCCGCGGCTGACCCGCCAGCCGTGCGGCGGGCCGATCCACTATGTGTTTCCACACTGTCGACGTCACTAACACCCGCTCGGGTGGCGGATTCGGATCCCGGCGCGGCGAGCAGAGACTCGAGCAGGTTCTTCTTTTACCCAGTTCACCTTGGTCGCATCGCGGTCGCTTACGCTCGTCATCGCGCGGACGCCAGAGACGTGCCGCCGATCCGCCCACGATTCCTGAGAAGTGGACACGAACTCCGCGGCGCCCATAACGATCTTTCGGCTGGAAGCATGGGCGGTCAGACCAAGACAAGATCAGCACGGCTCTCGACGGATCTTGTGCGTAGGCCGCCGACCAGCCCCGACAGCGACCAGTAACCCTCCAGATCGATGACTTCCAAGTTCTCCGCCAGTCCCTTGCCCCGAGGAACAGCGGAACCGGTGGCACGCTTGGAGGTCGACGGCCCCTCACGGCGTTTCCGCACGTGAGGGGCCGTCTGTGTGCATGGGTCTTACATTTCTGGCTGGAGCTGTGCGTTGCCGCGGTGCTGCGGGCCGCGGGGTCCGTAGTCGAGCTCGGCGCCGTTGTTGCTGCTGTGGATCACCGCGGCGGGAGCGTCGTACGGATCCATGATCGATTCGACGAAGATCAGGCTGTCGTTCGGCGCGCTGAGCGCCTTCTCCAGGTCGGCGACTGTCTTGACTACGAACGACTTCGCGTTGGTGTCGGGCCGGAACACCTTCGGCAGCTTGCTGTAGGCCCAGCCGGCGATGTCGTTGTAATCCGACGTCTTGCCCATATAGCCGCGCTCGATGGTGTAGCCGCCGTTGTTGATCAGGAAGATCACCGGCTTGCAGTCGTGCCGCAGCATGGTCGAGAGCTCCTGGGCGGACTCCTGGAACGAGCCGTCGCCGACGAACAGCAGGTGACGGCGTTCAGGGGCCGCGGTCAGGGTGCCCAGCAGCGCCCCGACGCTGTAGCCGATCGAGCCCCAGATAACCGAGGCGACGACGGTGCACTTAGGCGGGAGCTTGAAGCCGAAGATGGCATACGACGTCCCGTTGTCGGTGAGAAGCACATCTCCCGGCCGCAGGTAGCCCTGGAGAGTTTCCCAGTAGGCAGCCTGGGTCAGCTTCGCCGAGCCGTCCGCATGAGAGGCGGGCATCGCCATTGCGAAGTTAGGGGTCGCGCGGCTGGTGACTTGCGGGACCACGTCGGTGACGGCACGCAGGACTTCCCTGATTGTTACCGCCTGGTAGTTATCCTCGCCGATATCCACCGCGTGGCCGCGGGCGCGGATCGTGCCGGCGGGCAGCGATGCGGTGAAGTCGCCCGAGGTGCCGTCGATCGGCCGGTAGCCGATGGACAGCAGGCAGTCGCTGCCCTCGATGGCCTCGCGTGTCTGCGGGGCGCTGCCTTTGCCGTTGTAGACGCCCGCGTAGTAAGCAAACGTCTCATCGATCACGCCCTTGGCCGGCCCGGTAACTGCCACCGGCATCTGCAGCTTCTCGGCCAGCCCCATGACTTCCGTCGCGGCGCCGTACTGGTCGACGTCCCGGTCCACCAGGATTGCCGGAGATTTGGCGTGCGACAGGTGGTCCGCGATCGCGGCGGCGCACGACTTGAGCCGTTCCGGGTCGCTTGGCGGCTCGGCGAGCACGAGCGGGGCCGCCGGGACCTCGATGTCGAGATAGGCGATGTCCGAGGGCAGTTCCATGTACACCGGGAGCTTCTCCCGCCAGGCGGTGAGGATCAGCCGGTCGATCTCTGTCGCCGCGTTGGACGGGGTCAGCCTGGTCTGCCCGGCCGTGACCTGCGCCATGGCGCCGAGGAAGCGGTCCCACGTGCCGTCGCCCATCGTGTGGTGCATTCCCAAGCCGCGCTCGATCGACCGCAGCGGTATCGAGCCGGCGATCAGAATGACCGGGACGTGCTCCGCGTAAGCGCCGGCGATCCCGTTGATAGCGCCGAGGGCGCCGACCGCGTTCGTCACGGCCAGCGCGCCCATGCCGTTCAGGCGGGCGTAACCATCGGCCGCGTACGACGCGTTCATCTCATTGCACGTGCCGACCCATTTCAGGTAGCCGCCGTCCTCCATCTGCTGCAGCAACTCGAGGTTGAAGTCACCCGGAACACCGAACATGTGCCCGATGCCCGCCTCCTGAAGCCGGCGGAGCAGGAACTCCCCGACAGCCATAGTCCGGCTCTCGGCGCCTTGAGCCATTTGCTGGTTTCTGTCGCGCGTGCGCTCAGCCAGCGATGTCATATTGCCTCCCCCGAAACCGGGTGACCCCTTCGAGACCACCCGCTGCCCGATCACTGTCCCGACTCTGCTTCCGCCGCAGGTCGCTGGTTGGCCGCCGCTCCTGCCGCCGTTCCCGCGCTATCTCGCTCGCAAACGGCGCTGACTCGCATCAGCTGCGCAAAGGCATGCTGACGCGATCATGGCAACCGCCCCTCTGTACGCATTGGGTATGATCACGCCGGCGTAAGGTGCCGTTGCGACCTGCCGTCAGAGGCGTCCCCGGAGCCGCCGAGACCTATCGGCGGATATGGCTGGGTCTGGTAAGCGGTGGCTTGATGTTCGGACGCCAGGAGCCCGGCCGCAGAGGCACGAACGCGCCTCGCCGTTCGACCCGGACTACTAGCGAGTCCTTTTCCAGCCGGTCTATCACCGTCGGCCGACCAGGTGGCCGATTGATGGTCAGGACTGATGCTGACCCGCTGGGCACGCAGTAGGTCATTGAGAGCTGTCACCCCGGATAGCCTGGCTGGCGGGTTGAAGCAGCCGCTCGCGGGCAGGGACTCAGAAGCGCAGCAACCTAGCCAAGGGAGCCGCCGCGATGGGGGACGAACTACGCGAACTTCGTGAAGGCTACGCCGAGATCGGCGAGCAGCTACTGCATTACGTGGAGGTCGGCAGCGGGCCGCTGATCGTCCTGCTGCACGGGTTCCCCGAATTCTGGTACGGCTGGCGGCAGCAGATCAAGCCGCTCGCAGCCGCCGGATTCCGCGTCGTCGCGCCTGACATGCGCGGCTACAACCTGTCATCGAAGCCGGACGGCGTCGCCGCTTACTCAACTGACCAGCTGACCGCCGACATCCGCGGTCTGATCCACGAACGCGGTGCCGAGTCCGCGCTGCTGGTCGGTCACGACTGGGGCGGATCCGTCGCCTGGGCCACCGCCATGCAGCACCCCGAGGTCGTGGACCGGCTGGCCATCCTCAACGCGGCGCACCCGCGGAAGCTATCGCAGGGACTGCACCACCCTGGCCAGCTGAGGAGGTCCTGGTACTTCTTCTTCTTTGATCTCCCCGACCTGCCCGAAAGCCTTGTCCGCGCGGACCACTGGCGGTTCTTCCGGCACTTTCTGCGCGACGCCCGCCCGGGCGCCCTCACCCCGCAGGACATGGACCGCTACATCGAGGCGTGGTCGCAGCCAGGCGCAGCTTCCGGGATGATCAACTACTATCGGAATTCAGTGCGCCAATCGCCCAGGCAGGCCGAGGCCCAGTTGCCCCCAATCCAGGCGCGAACACTGGTCATCTGGGGGGAAGGCGACCGCTACCTCAGCCCAGAGCTAGCTGAGCCTGACCACGATGACGTGCCCAACCTGGACCGCGTCGAGCGCCTGCCCGACGCGTCGCATTGGGTCCATCACGACGAACCTGAGCGTGTCACGCAACTGCTCGCCGGCTTCTTCGCCCTTTCCGCACCAAGCAACAGTCGCTGAATTTCGACTGACGTTCTTCGGGGTTCCGGATAGCTGCGTGTCGTTACTGAAGCTTCGGGCCAGCGTCGAGAAGCAGATCGGGATCCGCGAGGCGTTTGGCTCACTGTGTTAGCAAGGAGGTTGTCATGAGCACCACCGTTGAGTCCGCCAGCGAGCTTCGTCCCTTCCGGGTCGAGATGCCTGACGATGCGATCGCCGACCTTCGGCGGCGTGTCGCCGCGACGCGCTGGCCGCACAAGGAGCTCGTCGCCGACCGGTCGCAGGGCGTGCAGATGGCCACGAGTCAGGAGCTCGCCCGCTACTGGGCGGGCGATTACGATTGGCGCGCGTGCGAGGCACGACTGAACGCGCTGCCTCAGTTCAAGACCGAGATCGACGGCGTGGACATCCACTTCATCCACGTGACGTCGCCGCAGCAGGACGCGCTACCGCTGATCATGACGCACGGCTGGCCCGGCTCGGTGATCGAGCTGCTCGAGGTGATCGGCCCGCTCACCGACCCGGCCGCGCACGGCGGGCACGCCGAGGACGCGTTCGACCTAGTGCTGCCGTCGCTGCCCGGCTACGGCTTCTCCAGCGAGCCGGCCGAGATCGGCTGGGACCCCGGCCGCGTCGCGCGGGCCTGGGCGGAGTTGATGCACCGCCTCGGCTACACCCGCTACGTCGCCCAGGGCGGCGATCAGGGCGCCGCCGTCACCGACGCGATGGGCCGCCAGGCGCCCGAAGGGCTGGCCGGCATTCACATGAACTTGCTCGTGACGGCGCTGGGCGGCGGCGCGATGCCGGCGGATACAGAGCAGGAACGCGCGGCGATCGAGCAGACCAAGACATTCAGGGCGACTGGCTTCGGCTACTTCCTGGAGCAGGCCACGCGGCCGCAGACGATCGGCTACGCCCTGCTGGATTCACCCGTCGCGCTGGCCGCCTGGATGCTCGACCACGACACCGACGCCTACGAGAAGATCTCCCGCGCCTTCGTCGACGGGCAGCCGTCCGGGGGACTCACCCGCGACCACATCCTCGACAACGTAACCGTGTACTGGCTGACCGGCACCGGAGCCTCGGCAGCCCGCTCGTACTGGGAGGGCGGACGGGCCGCATCTCACGCGGCCGGCGAGGCTCCGCCCCAGGTCAAGCTCCCGGTCGGCTTCACCACGTTCCCCGGCGAGATCTTCAAGGCCCCGCGCACCTGGGTCGAAAAGTCATACCCCACGCTCACCTACTTCAACGAGGCCCCGCTGGGCGGCCACTTCGCCGCCTGGGAACAGCCCGAACTGTTCGCGACCGAGATCCGGGCGGCGTTCCGACAGCTTCGGGACGGCGACCGGCCTAGCTGACGGCCCGCTGCCTGAAAAGCGGAAGGTCGACGGTCGACCCTGCGCCTGACCACAAGATCCGCGCGCGCTGGGGCGTGTTCCTGGCCGGTCAGGTGGGATCCTCTCGGCGAACGACCGACCGCATCTCCGGAGTCAGGTTCTGGAGCAGCGGGGTTGATGCGGACTTGAGCGCTTCGATAGCGTCGTTGAGCCGGGCGGGCGGGAAGTCTCCCTGGCCGGGCGGCATGGCGAGCACGCTCAGCGCCAAGGCCAGCTCAGTTTCCAGGTGCTGGGCTTGCTCGAGGAAGTTCCTTGTCGGGTTGGCGTCGATCACTATCGGCGCGATGGCCAGCAGCATCATCGTGTACGTCCGGAACTCTTCGTACGCCGTGTCCCGGTCGCCCGTACCGGCCAGCAGCCGGGACGCTGCCTGCGCCGCGCTGTTGGCCTGAGTCATTAGGATGGCCGCCTGAACCGCCACGGCGCGGGCCCGACTATTGCCCTGCCGGAGCCGGACCACCTGATCAACGACCAGGACCGTGATCATAAGTACGAGCAACCCCGCGACCGTGTCGGTCGTCAAAGCGTGATCGTCCCACCAGCGCCGCAGCCCGACGTCGGTCACATCAAGGATCAGCAGGACGCCAGCCACCAGCGCAACGGTGGCGGCGGCGAGCGAGCCAAGCCAGCGTGACAGCATCACAAGACCATAGTGGAGCGCCGCGTGCCGGTGCCCGCGGGCGCCGTTGGGGTATCTAGTGCTGGTACTGGCGGTCAGAGTCCAATTGGTGAACCTTGGCAGGCGAGCGGACCGAGCGCTCCGCCTGGGTAGTTATCGGGTGGCCGGTGACTACCCGGAACAGCGAACTGCCTGGCGGGACGCCTGTGAGCAGCGAAACAGGAGGTCAATATGAGCAAGGGCTCTTTTCTTAGCGTCCAGGAAGCCACATACGAACTCCTAAGGCGGCTTGGTTTGACTACGATATTCGGGAACCTTGGCTCGACCGAGTTGCCCTTCCTTAAGAATTTTCCGCCGGATTTCCAGTATGTATTGGCCTTGCAAGAAGCTTCGGCTGTTGCGATGGCTGATGGATATGCCCAGGCAACGGGGAAGCCGGCCTTGGTGAATCTGCATACCTTTGCCGGTACTGGCAATGGTATGGGCAACATTAGCAATGCTTACATGAACAATACCCCGGTCATCATCCTGTGCGGTAACCAGACCCGGGAAATGCTGGTTGGCGATGTATACCTGACCAACGTAGAAGGAACCGTCCTCCCTGAACCCTGGGTAAAGTGGTCCTATCAGCCCGTGCGAGCCGAGGACGTGCCGGCCGCTATCATGAGAGCCTACGCGGTAGCGCTTCAGCCTCCGGCGGGCCCTGTCTTTCTTTCGGTTCCGTTGGACGATTGGGACAAGCCTGCGGTGGGAAGCGCTGTCGTGAGGACCGTCAGCACTCGAGTCGCTCCAGATCCCGAGCGAGTAAAGAGATTCGCCGACAAGATCAGCGGTGCTCGCAATCCAGTACTGATCTACGGGCCAGGCCTCGAAAAGGCGGGTGGGTGGGACGTTGGCGTAAGGTTTGCCGAGAAGCTTCAGGCTCCCGTATTGTTCTCACCATATACTGAAAGCCTCGCGTTCCCGGTTACCCACCCGCAGTTTCAAGGATCCCTTCCGCCGGCGATCGGCGCGGCGTGCGAGCGCCTGTGCGGATTCGACCTGGCGATAGTCGTCGGAGCACAGGTCTTCCGCTATTACCCCTACGTGGCCGGATCGTATCTTCCAGATGAAACCGAGTTGCTTCAAATCACCTCGGATCCGAACGAAGCAGGAACGGCATTTGTAGGCGACAGCATGCTCGGCGATCCGCAACTGGCTCTCGAGGCGCTGATCGATCTGGTTCCGGAGAACCCCAAGCGCGAATGGCCCAGTTCGGGCCTCCCCCCCCTTAAGGTTTCCGGCGACGGAGGCCCTTTGTATGCAGACGAAGTCTTCTCCGCCCTTGCTGAATCTCGGTCGGCCGATACGATTCTTGTGACCGAGACAACATCCAATGTGACCGAGCTGCTCACCGTCTGGCCGATTACTGCGCCCGGGTCATATTATTCGTTCGCCGGGGGCGGCTTGGGTTGGGGAGCTCCCGCCGCGGTGGGTGTCGCCTTGGCTGTCAAGACCCAAGGAGCCAGGCGGCCGGTGGTCGCCGTAATTGGCGACGGCGCGTTCCAGTATTCGATCCAGTGCCTCTATACCGCCGCACAACACAAGCTGCCGGTGGTATTCGTGGTTGTCCGCAACGGCGAGTATGGAGTCTTGAAGGACTTCGCTGTCCTTGAGGAGGCGCCGAACGCACCGGCTCTCGACCTTCCCGGTCTTGATATTCCAAGCATCGCCAAAGGTTTCGGTTGTCAGGCAGTCGTGGCGAAATCGAAGGCAGAAGTCAGGGAGGCTTTCGTGGCGGCATTGGGAGCCGACTCGCCGACGGTGATTACAGTTCCGGTTAGACCCGAGATCCGTCCCTTGGCCTAGCAGTCTGCTGATAAGAACCATGAGCACGGACGGATGCAGGTCTGGCCCTGCCGGGGGACGCCGCCGACGCCGCAAGCACGGCAACCTGATCTGCGCCCGCACCTCCAAGGCCAGTACGCCGGGGAACGCCGGCCGCAGCCGCCGTCGCGCGCGGCCAGGTCGACTTCACCGGGACCGACGTATTCCGCATCGACAACGGACTGCTCGCCGTGCGTCATGGTCGCACAACTCGGCATGACGACGTGACGAGGACAGGCGGCCTAAAGCAGGCGACGCTCAAAGCTTGCTGTTCCGTCCCCCGCTTTCGACTTCAAACTGCCGTACGCAAACGTTGCAAAATCAGTGATCTGGTTCGTCGCGATGCACGACAGACTCGAATGCCCGAACTACGGCCGGACCTCAAGACCGCGTGTGTGCATGCCGCTACGCGCGTAACCACGCACGCAGCCTAGGCACGCTCTTCGGCATTGTGCGGATCTTGTCTGTGACCTGCCAGGCAACGGCAGTCGTGTCCGCGGGCTTCTCGAATACGTCGGGACGGCTGCGTACGCTGTCTCCGGGGCGACCGTTGCTGTTCGTGCGGGGATGGACTGGCTGGGCGTGGCCGTCCTGGCCGTCGTAGCTGCGGTCGGTGGCGGCACGCTGCGCGGACCTGCTGGTGGGCAAGTTCCCCGGCGGCTGGATCCAGAATCCATGGCCCGTATGGCTGGCGCTGGGGACCGCGGCTGCGATCATCGCTGAGGCATACTGGCATCCCCGCAGCGCCCCAGACTCTTTCCGCGTCGTCCTCATCGCCGACGCTGCCGGGCTGGCCACTTGTGCCGTCACCGGCAGCCTGCTGGCTCTAGCAGCCGACGTCTCTGGTCCGGTCGCCGTCCTTTTGGGAGTGGTCTCCGGCACCGCGGGCGGAGTTGTTCGTAACGTTTTGGCAGGGGAGCGGCCGCTTATCCTGGTCGGCCAGATCTACGCCCTCACCGCAGCAGCAGGCGCCACCACCGTAGTGGTACTCACTGACGCCCGTGCTCCGGCGGAAGCCGCCCGCTAGATCGCCATCGCCGTTGCTCTGGTGCTGCGGTTGCTGGCGATCCGCTACTCCTGGTCAATGCCGCGCCCCGCCTCCAAGCCCTCACGCACGTCAGGTCAGGCGGCGCAACAAGCTAGGGGTTAAACGCCGGTATTTGGTGGATCCTCGAATCTTGTGTGTGCCGCTTTTCTGATGGTATAAAACAGCCGATTCGGTCACAGTTGACGAACGCTGCAGGTCAGAGAACCTTAACTCGGAGATAGCCAAACGCCGCAGTCTGTCGTGCACGCCAGCCCGCGGCCGCAGTCAGACTCTGACGGTTCGGAGCTGGCTCGCACCCCTGACCATCATCGCTTGTGTTACCTCGCACCTGCGGTGTGTCCAGCGGCGCCACAGTCGGGCCAGGCCGCGTGCCCGGGCCGAGACCGTTGCCCGGGCACGCGACCTGGGCCTGCTCGCGCACTTGGCCCGCAGCGCCCGCTAGGCCGAAGCTGCGGTCGGTCATGACGGTCTTGCGGTCCTGGCATGCCGGATGGCTTCCGGCACACCGCCGGTCCATGGATCGCCGTGGCCGGGCAGCAGCATTGGGCCTTGATCCCGTCCAGGTTGGCAAGCGATGCGAGTGCCCGCGGCGTGTCCGCGTTCAGCCCGGACGGCACCCGAGCCGGGGGCAACTCGCAGATCTGCGGGTGTGATCTCGCCTTACGGTCTGCTCTTTCCTGCTCGTGGCGTCGACGATGGTGGTGACCAGGCCGGTGCCGACGTCGTAGACATACCCGGAGGCGCGGACGTTCTGCGGGATCTCCACTGCCCACAGCACCCGGTTGACGTCGGTGGTCACAATGCGGGCGAGGTCCAGGATGGGCGAGTCGTCGAGGGCCCACCCGGCTGGCGATATGAGCATCCCCAGTCGGCATAGATGGCCATGCGCCGGTCAGGTGCCCGCCATGCGATCGACATCAACTCACCGCTGGACACCGTCTGGCGGCTGGACGCCGATCTCGGCAGCTGGCCCACCTGGCAGACCGACATTACCGCGGCGCGCCTCGATGGAGCGTTCAATGCCGGCTCGTCGCTCGAATGGACCAGCCACGGCTTCACCGTCGTCCGTCCATGCGCCTCTAACTGCGACTGCAGCAGCGGGGATGGCACCGACCGACGCGCGGATGCGGAAGGGCATCACGCAACCTGCGTGATGGCTTTTCACGCAGGCCGCCGTGAGGCTCGCAGCTAGCGGCCACGAACAGGTAGCCGCGACCGTCGGATGCAAAAATGACGGCTCGAAAGAGGCTTGACTCTCCCGGTGAGGGAGCGCCCAGCCTGGGCATGGCTACCACGACCAGCCGACAGGAGAACAGGGCGCCCGGAGGGCCCGCCGGTCACAAGCGGAAGGAGCAGACCATGATCTTCCACATGAACCTGTTCACCATCAAGCCCGGTCTGAGCGATGAGCAGCGCGAAGCGGGCCTCGAGATGCTTCGTCAGTCCGGGGCGGCCAACCCCGGGGTGAAGTCGTATGTCGTGGGCCCCGAGCTCGGCGGGGAGTTCGAGTACGGCGCCGTGTACGTATTCGAGGACCTCAACGGCTACTGGGCGTACCTGAGCCATCCGGCGCACGTGCGCGAGGAGCTGGAGGGCACGCCGCTCCTGGAGAAGTTCGCGGCCATCGACGTGACCGACTCCGATGACCCGGAGATCGGCGAGAAGATCGCCGCGCTGCAGGCCCGCAACTACCAGCAACACCCCGACGTCGCTGCGGTGATCGCCCAGGCGGCCTCGTTCACAGTGCCCGACGGCAAGGGACCGGCCACCTAAGCGCGCCGGCTCAGCCGGAGGCCTGGACAAGGAGCCTGGCGGAGGCTGACGAACACGCCTCCGGTTGCCCCTAGCACGGTTCATTCCCTGCTAGGCAGCGCCGACCCGGCTGACAAAACCGAGCTGTACGCCCAGCTGGGACTCGGGCCTACCTATAACCCAGACCTAAGGACAGCCACCGCGCGAGCCGAAGTCGGGCGAATATCTACGAAAGGGTCGTGTCCGAGGGGGGACACGACAGTTGCGTACATGCCCGTGATCACCGGTGAGATGTGCCTGCGCCAGGCTGGCCGCGGTGGCCGGTGCAGTTGCCGGCTGAGCCTGGTTGTCCTCAGTTACCGGCCTCGACGAGCGTGGCCGGGATTTCGCCTGGGTCCTCGTACTGGCCGACGGCCGTGCATGCATTGCTGGCACCACATGAGACGCCAGTCAGCAGGTTCTGCTCGGTGCTGCTGGGGTCGGGAGTAGTCGCGATGGTCCAGGCGGTCCCGTCCCATACCTCGGCCAGCGTCTGGGCCATACCGAAGTTGGTGACGGCGCTCGACTGATCCTGGCCTACCGCGGTGCAGGAAGTCGCCGAGGTGCAGGACACTGCGGCCAGCAAGCTGCTCTGGGAGTTCGCGGGCGCGGGAGCCGACTGGATGGTCCACGCGGATCCATCCCAGGCCTCGGCCAGCGGGGTCGGATTGCCGTTCGAGCCCGGCGTCTGGCCGGCCGCCTCGCACGAGGTAGGCGTGGTACAGGAGACCGAGTTGAGGCTGTTGCTGACCGATCCGGGCGTGGTCTGCGCCACCCAGGAGGTGCCGTTCCACGCGGCCGCGTTCTCGCCGGTCGGCCCTTCGCCGACTACTTCGCAGAAGGTGGCCGACAGGCACGAGACGGATCCGACGAAAGAGAATCCCGTCACGCTCGTGCCAGCCGACCACGACGAGCCGTTCCAGGTGGCCACGCCGCCGAAGCCGTTGGCCAGCATGCAGAAGTCCGCGGTTGCACAGGACACTTCCTGCGGGTCTACGTCGGCATCGCCGGCGACGGCCTGGATCGTCCACGACGAGCCGTTCCACAAGGCAGCGTCGGCACCGTCCGGACCCGTCCCCACTGCCTGGCAGAAGGTGGCCGAGACACACGAGACGCCATAAAGCTCGCTGTCGGCGGCGCCGTCCTCGCTGGTGAGATCGGGAGTGGCTTTGATCGCCCACGATGTCCCGTTCCAGATTTCCGCCAGGTTCACCTGGTTGCCCGCATCGTTAAAGTGCGTGCCCACTGCCGCGCAGAAGCTGGCCGAAATGCAGGAGACGTCGCTGAGCGTGTTGTTGGTAGCCCCAGCGGGTGCGGCCGCGGTCTGCAGCGCCCACTCGCTTCCGTTCCAGGTTTCCGCGAGTGCCTTCGGAGCGTCGGCCGTAACCTCCACCTCGGAGTCACCGGCCGCCTCGCAGGACGTGGCCGAGGCACAGGAGACTGCGTTCAGGTTGACCCAGGTTGCCTTGGCGGGATTCGGGGTGGACTGCGAACTCCACGTCGAGCCGTTCCACGCCGCCGCCAGGCCGACGTCGTTGCCGCTCACGTTGCCTTCGCCGACCATCTCGCAGCGCTTGGCCGAGACGCAGGACGCACCGGTGATGGCTGCGGAGCTCATCGAGCTTGGCAGCGTCTGCGCCGTCCACTGCGATCCGTTCCAGTTGTAGGCCGCGCTGGTGCCGACCGCCTCGCAGAAGGCTGCGGAGGTGCAGGACATCGAGTTCACCGCGACGGCATCGGACGGCACGGTCTGCAGCTGCCAGGAAGTCCCGTTCCATCGCTCCGCGACGTCGGGAGCGGGGTTGTTCGGGTTCCCGCTGCCCCAGGCCTCGCAAGACCTCGGCGAGGTGCACGACACTGCGGTGAACCCGGCGGTGAAGCCGGACGAGTTCACCTGGGTTGGCGTGGACTGGAGGGTCCAGGTGGTGCCGTTCCACGCTGCCGCGATCGGGATCGTGTTGAAGTCGGAGTCGTCAGTGTAGGAGCCCACCGCTTCACAGAACTTGGCCGACGTGCAGGATACCTGGCTCAGTTCCGGGGAGTCCGACCCGGCCGGGACCGGGAACGGCTGCAGCGTCCACTGGCTGCCGTTCCACGTCTCGGCCAGGCTGGCGCTGGCGAACTGCTCCTGGTAGTCCCCGACCGCCGCGCAGAAGCCGCTGGCCGGGCACGACACCCCGAGCAGTTCCGGTGACACGGACGGAGTCGTGTCACCGGCCGGGTTGGGCGTTGCCTGCTTCTGCCAGGCCGTGCCATCCCACCGCTCGGCCAGGGTAACCGTGATCCCGGACGGGTTGAGGTACTGCCCGACCGCGGTGCACGCGGCCGAAGATGAGCAGGAGACGGCCTCAAGCCGCCCGCCAGCGAGGGTAGCGTTCGGCGACTTCTGGATCGTCCAGGTCGTGCTGGCCGCCAAGGCACCTCCGCCTGCCGCAAAGACACCGGCGAACGTTGCGGCACAACAGACGGCGGCAGCCACGCGGCGCATACGCATAGACGGGTCCCCTGATCATTAATCACGGCTTGAATGAAGGGCCCGACAACGATCGCAATCGCCTCAGCAAATCGTCAATAATGGAGATGTAAGTTTTTAGTAAGAAAAGGCTAAAAGAATGGTAATGTTCGCGATGTTCACTACCTAGAGTTCCCGCTGTCCGGTTTAGCGGGAGCGTCACGAGGGCTCGCCCGGCTCCGGCGAGGCGTCAGTGAGCAGGCCGGCTAGCAGCAACTCGGTCAGGCTCCCGACGGCCTGGGAACTGAGTTGCCGTGTTCCATCCTCCCGACTGGCGGCATAGACGTTGGGACGATGCCATCGCCAGCTCAGTCGTGCATCCTGTAGTCGCACCAGAAGAATCGGCGAAATCCGGTGTTGATCCCGGCAGCTATCGCCGAGGTGACGACGCCTACGAAAGCAGGCTGCTCGAAGAACTCATTAACCGGATACTGCTCGGAATCTACTGACGGTCTCGCTAGGCGAGGCGGCCTGGCCGATCTTGAGCGGCCTGCTCGCCGACGGAAGATCTTGGCGCTGTGGCCGCGGCGATCGCGGCGGGAGAACTCGCTCCGAGGAGCTGGGCCTGCCGATCGAGGTGATCCTTGACCACCAGGGGAATGAACCCGTGATGACGCGACGCTCATGTTGCTGGAGCGCCGGCCGTGGCGGCGCAGGGCGCTGTCCAGCAGACGGCGGCGCGACGGGGCGGCGGCGCGATGGGCGTGTCCGCCGATGATCGGCGGGAGCCCGTACCGGGCGGTGCACCGCGCGGTGCTCCGCAGCGCCGGGCGGGTCTGGCACGATCTCCGGTTCAAGAGCCTTTACCGGAGCGGCAGGGAGTTCGAGCTCATGCAGCGGGCTCTGGGCTTCGCTGCCCTGGCCATCCTCACCGTGATCCCGCTGCTTATCCTCGTCGCCGCCGCCAGCCCTGCGCCGCATAGCGGCCTCGCCGGGTGGGTGGTCTACGGCATGGGCCTGACCGGCTCCTCCGCCGCCGCGGTGACACGGCTCTTTTCGGCGCCTGGGCGGGTGCTGGGTACGACGAGCGTGTTCAGTGCTCTGGTGCTGAGCGTGTCCGGGGTGGCGTTGGCAGCCAGCGTGCAGGCCGGGTTCGAGAGGATCTGGGGACTTCTCGCGGGGCCGTGGCACAAGATCTGGCGTCAGGCGGTGTGGCTGGCCGCCCTCATCGCCTACATCTATGCGGCGGCCACGGTCGGGTCGGTGACGAACGGCGGGCTGGCCGAGACGGCGGGCCGGGTGGCGGTGGCGGTGGTGCTCGGCATCGCGTTCTTCTGGTGGGGGCTGCGGTTCCTGATCGGCGGCCGGGTGAGCTATCTGGCGGCAATGCCGGGCGCGGTGGCGACGTTGGTAGGCCTGACTGGCCTGCGGGCCTTCTCCGGCCTGGTGTTCGAGCCGCTTATCGCCAGGAACGCGGTCAGCTACGGCGCGCTGGGCACCGTCCTGATCGTGCAGTCGTGGCTGATTGGCGTCGGCTGGGTCGTCTTCGCCGGCCAGTTGTTCGGGCGCTGGTTCTACGACGCCTGGCTGCAGGCCTGGGCCCACCGCCGCCGGGGCCACAAGGAGCCGGGCGGCGGGGAGGAGGACGAGCAGTGTCCCGGCAGTCAAAGCACGCCGCCTGGGTAGTCGGCAGTCCCCAGTGGGCCGGACTCGTTGCTGCCTGGCGAGCGCACCGGGCCGCGGCAGGGCTCGTTTAAGGTCGGGGCGGACGGAGTAGAGCTGCTGATTAGGTGCCGGCTCTGCGGACATCGCCGCCACGCGAGGAAGAGGGCGCGAAATGACACAACCAGGCAGGCCCGCACTTTTTGTTCATGGCCTATGGCTGCATGCCAGCTCGTGGGACCCGTGGCTCGATGTCGACTCGCAAGCTCTACCACAAGTCACCGGCCATCACCGACTTCGTCGAGTTCCCGGATTCGCGGCCACTCGGTGACGATCGACCGCGGCTGGCACGAGGTCGCGCAGGCAGCGCTGGACTGGCTCAGGCAGCGGTCACTGTAATCGGCGCAGCCTAGCCGGGAGTCGGCCTGTCAGTGCTGCCGCTGCTGCGAGGCCGTGCTTCGGTCGGGTGAGGCGAAGCGGGCACAGAGAGCCCGCGGGAGGCGCCGTCGAGAGCGCCGTGTTGCAATCGCTTCGAGGTATGCATGCCGCGTCATGGCTCCCAGTCGCTCCGGTGAGAGACCGGTCACGTCGGGAGCATCGGGTCTTGGTGCGGCAGCCGCGCGCATCGCGACGCTAAGAGCGTCTGCGGGCGTTCCGTCGCAGAGCCAAACCCACTCGGACCCGAAGGTGCGGCGCAGGTCGCGATTCGCCGGCGTGTCATTGAGAACCGCGGGCTTGCCCAGTGACATAGCGAGGTGTGCGACTCCCGAGTTGAGTGCACACCGGGCGGAGTACGGCATAACGATAACGTCAGCCGCCGCGAAAATGGTAGGCACTTCATCGTCCTCGATGAAACGAAAAAGCAGATGAACGTCCTTTGCATCGCCGGCCGCTCGCCTGATCGCCATCTCAAGGCCGGGTGTGAGCGGCCGTCCGGCGACCACTATCTGCGGGCGCGGGATGGGCCACTGTTTCCATACATTTATCAGCCCCGGTATGTCCTTATACGGTCGTATCAGACCAAAGTGCAGCAGGACGGGACGGTGATCTAATCCCAGATCAGTTCGGAAGGCGTCACCGTCCGCGGCCGCCGCGTAGTGGCTGCGGTAGTGGACGTGCGGAACTATAGATACTGGCACCTGGGCAAGCTGAGGATACTTACCTACTAAAAGGCTCGTGGCGCCAATTCCGAAGGAAATCAGAAGATCAAGTTGTGAAAGAAACAGCCTCTGGAACAGTCTCCACATCCGGGGCCGGCAGACCTCGTGAGGCTCGAGGTTGTGTCCAGTCCAGACGATCGCCGCACCACGAAGGCGGGCGAGCGATAGTAAGCCTAAGAGCGTGACAATATCAAATGCTGCCGCGGGCATTGTCCGCCAGCGGATGTGCCACTCGGGCCAGTGGATGTGGACTATGTCATGCCTTCTGAGCAGCAACATTTTGCGGGAGAACGCGCTGATCCGCATATCATACTGCGCCGCATTGGCATAGAGCAGCGCCAGGAATGGATTATCTTTCAGCATGACTGGCGAAGGGCTTATGAGCACGTCAATCACAGTCGGCTTACCGACAGGACTATGAGCTTGGTGACGGCGTATGAGCAAGCCAGGCATGCGGAAAGGCGCCTCCAAAGTCGCGCACGTACTCGTCTAGATGTCGAGTGCAATTCTTCTGCCCTGTGAGACTGTCACCAGCTAAGGTAGCCGACTAGCTGTCACCTCTTCTCGAAATCGTCGCAAGTGCGGACAGCCAGGAATCGGAAATGGAACTGCGTAAGACCCTGCGGTCAGTAAAAGGAGCGAGCGCTGGGCCCTGGTCCTGTTGCTGGGAACTGTCGTCCCGGTAACGGCGGTAGCCATCGCGCCGCGCAACGCCGGTCTCTGTCGGCAGTGCGTTTACGACGTAACCGTCGGCACGCCCTCTAGTGACTACGACGACGCGGCAGCCCGGCGGCCAGTTGCGGCGGTCGCTATCGCTGCCATCGGATCGCTGCTAGCCGCTCCGGCGACACGTAGCCGTTGTCAGCGAACCAGCGTGCAGAGTCCTCGATCGCTAGTCGGGCCGGCCGCGACTTATGGCCTATCTCGGCCCGTGCCCGGTCGTCATTGAAGATCATCTTAGTGGTTGACATCCGTGCTGCCTCGAGCGCCACGCGCGGCTCCCGCCGCATCAGCCTGCCTTCCACCAGGCTCGATGCGGCTCCGGCCGTGATCACGAGGGCGCGCGGGACCTCGAATCGCGGCATCCTCAGCCCCGAGCAGTCGGCCAGCGCCTGGAGGATCTCCCGCATGGTCAGGTTCTCGCCGCCGAGGATGTAGCTGCGGCCCTTCTGGCCGTACTCCAGCGCGGCGACATGGCCGAGTGCCAGGTCGTCGACGTGGCAGACGTTCATGGCTGTGTCCACGAAGGCGGGCATCTTGCCGTTGAGGAAGTCCAGCACGAACTTGCCGGTCGGCGTGGGAGCCCGGTCACCAGGACCGAGCGGGAAGGTCGGGAGGGCGAGCGTGACGTCCAGGCCTTCCGCGGCCGCGCGGAGCACTTCATGCTCAGCCGCGAACTTCGTCCGCTTGTAGTAACCGAACAGGTGTGCCACATCGGCGTACGCGGTCTCATCGGCGGGCTCGCCGTGCCTGGTGCCCCTGAGACCGAGCACGCCGACGGTAGAGGTGTAGACCAGCCGCTGGCATCCCGCGGCCCGCACCGCATCGATCACGTTCAGCGTTCCGCCAACGTTGACCGCATGGAAGATACGCGGGTCTTTGGCCCAGAAGCGATAGATCGCGGCCAGGTGGAACACGTAGCGGGCGCCCTGGCAGGCTGCCCGGATCGCGCCGGGGTCGCGGATGTCGGCCGTGGCTCGCTCAATGTCCAGGCCGGCCAGATTGCGGTCGTTGGCGCCGGGCTCCACGACGGCGACGACGTGCGCGCCCTTGGCCTGTACGGCGCGGGCGACCGCGGATCCGATGAAGCCGGAGGCGCCGGTGATGACCACCTTGTCACCCGGCTCGATGGACGCGGTCTCGGGCTGATCCCAGTTCCGCTCGCGCACACTGCCTGCCGCCACGGCCCGCACCGCGGCGTCGGTGGTCCCTCTCGCCTCCGCCGCGGCGGTCGCCGGGGATGTCGTCACGGAGGTCGCGACGCTGCGCTGTGACTTTCGCCCGATGGCACCACGAGCCATCGTCTTGCCGAACTCGAAAGCGAGCCCGGAACCGCGCTGCGCATCGGCCATCACAT
This sequence comes from uncultured Actinomycetota bacterium, assembly GCA_963719765.1. Taxonomy (GTDB): domain Bacteria; phylum Actinomycetota; class Actinomycetes; order Streptosporangiales; family Streptosporangiaceae; genus JAJYUU01. Next base: position 797,966 of record CAVRCW010000003.1, on the reverse strand, counting down.
CGTCGAGCGCATGCACGAAATAGTCGATTTCGTCCTGCCCCGCGATCAGTGGCGGCAGCAGCTTGACGATGTTGACGTTGTCCGCCGCCACCTGGGTCAGGATCTGGTGCCGGTGGAAGAGCGGGACCACCACCATCTGCGAGAACATGCCAGTGCGGAGCCGCTCGACGGCGCGGAACCGGCGCCCGGCCCCCTTGGACTCCGGTTCGCCGAACTCGATGCCGATCATCAGGCCGAGCCCGCGGACATCGTGAATGAGTTCGTAGCGGTCGGCGAGCGAACGTAGTCCGTCCTGCAGTGCGAGGCCCGTCCGCTCAGCGCCGGCGACAATATCCTCGTCATCGAACGCCGCAAGCGTCGCCAGGCCCGCCACCATGGCCAGCTGATTTCGGCCGAACGTGGTCGAGTGCTTGAGCGCGTCCTCCATCGAGTCGTACACGCTCGCGAAGATCTTCTCGGTGGTCAGCATGGCGCCGATCGGGACGAAGCCGCCGGACAGCGCCTTGGAGATGGTGATGATGTCGGGCTCCAGGCCCCAGTGCTCGTGGCAGAAGAACCTCCCCGTCCGCCCGAGCCCAGTCTGCACCTCGTCCATCACCAGCAAAGTCCCGTGCCGACGGCACAGGTCCTGGGCGGCCTGCCAGTACTCCCCCGGTGCGCAGTAGACGCCCTTGCCCTGGATGGGCTCCACGATGAAGGCCGCGACGTCGCCGCCGCGAAGTCTGCGTTCCAGTGCATCCAGGTCGCCGAAGGGAACGGGGACGGTCTCGGGAAGCAGCGCACCGAATCCGCGGCGGAACTCCGCGCCACCGTTGAGGGACAGCGCACCGGTGGTCAGCCCGTGAAACGCGTGCTCGGCGTAGAGGATCGACGTCCGCGAAGTGGCGTGCCGGGCGAACTTGATCGCGGCCTCGATGGCCTCGGCTCCGGAGTTGCAGAAGAAGGCACGGCTGATACCTGCATGCGCGCGGGCTACTAGCTGCTCGGCCAGCAGGCCGGGGAGCAGGGCGCAGTCCATCTGGATCATGTTCGGCAAGTCCAGGTCTAGTGCCTGGTGAAGGGCGGCCTTGACGCCAGGATGGGCACGACCGAGCGCGTAGACGCCGAATCCGGAGAGGAAGTCGAGGTAGCGCTGGCCAGCATCGTCGTAGAGGTAGCAGCCCTCGCCTCGGATGTAGTTACGGTCGAACCCGAGTGTCCGGAGAGTCCGCGCGAGCTGGCGGTTCATGTACTGCTCGTGCAGGGCGAAATTCTCCCCGGATCGTGCCGCGAACACGCGGGCGACATCGAAGGGCATTGTGCTCCTTGTGCTGTGACGACAGTTAGCGGCCATCCGCAGGTGCCTTACCAGGACTGGGCCTGCGGCGAGTCCCGCACCGCCGGCCGTCAGTCCCGGGTCGGCAGAGGTCGTAATCCGCGTCTGGCATGCGACAGGCATCGCCGTCCGGGCCGCGCGGCAGCGCGGCTGCCTCCGCACGACGAGCCTGTTGCCATGTTGACCATCTTCGCGCGCGGACATGCAGATTGCCCAATCTTCTCGCCAGGACCAGTCCGGATTTGCTGGTGTCAGCCGTCCGGGCAATGGTTGGCAGCGGTAGTCAGCGTCACTGAGCGCGACCTTGGCCGGCGAAGTTCATGACCGGCCAAGTCCGGACACCACGCGCTGTAGCATGGCGAGTACTAGCATCACGGCAGTGACACGGGATGCTCCGATTTGGCGGTCAAAATCGCGGCCGGGCCTAATGCCGGACCGGTTGCACGCGGGCCTCGCCCGCGGGGGGAGTGACTAGCCATGGCCAGCACGCCAATGACGTCGAGGACCTGGGTACACGCGGGCGGGCCCTGGTGGTGTCGCGGCCTGCAGCGAGCGGGCCCGCGGCGGCCGTTGGCGCGCTATCTTCTACCTGGGGTCAGGCGGCGGGGGGAGATCAGCATGGCTCCTCACCGGGCGCCAGTGGCGGTCGGGCCAGATGCGCAGCACCTTGGATGGTCGCAGCTCAGCAGGCTGAATCTGGTCTGGGGTTCGAAATTTTCCGGTGGCACCGCAGTCTCCGGGATGGACATGCTTGGCCTGAATGTGGACAGCACCGGCTGGTATGTCTAAGACTGCAGGTGAAGGAGGTGCAGTGTCGGCCGAGCCCAAGCGCAGTTCCGCGCCTGCGCAGTCGCGGCGCAGCGTCGAATCGGCGGTGCCCCGGCGTAGTTCGGCGGCCGCGAAGCCGCCAGCCGAGGCCCAGGGTCGGCGCCTGCCGACCGACTGGAAAACCTTCACGGACATCTTCCGCGCCTACGCGGAGTACATATTCGATTACTGCATCGGCGTTCTCGGCGACCAGACAGAGGCGGCCGGCGCTACGACGGTCACGTTCATTCAGGCTCACTCGCTGCTCGGTCGCTTGCAGGATCCGAATCGGCTGGAGGCGTGGCTGTACGCCCTCGCGCGGCGTGAGTGCACCAGCAAGCATCCGGCGCGAGCCGAGACACCCGCAGGCGCGGCGCAACACGCGGCCGATGGCGCGCAGGCGGCGGAGGAGGCTGGCTCCACCTTCGCCCCGGCGGAGGAGGCTGGCTCCGTCGCCGCCTGGGCGGACGTGACCGCCTCCGGCGCTGCCCTGGCCTACGAGGCGGCCACGGGCAGTGCGGATGCGGGCGACGCCCCCAATGGCGGACGGTCGCACCGCAACCTCGCCGACGACGACACCGACGAGTTCAACGCGATCTCCCCGGCTGAGGAGCGTCGGCAGGCAGCCCGGCAGGTACTCAACGCTTTCAGTGCCCTGCCGGCTGATGATCGCGAGCTGCTGACGGCGTTCAGCGCGCTCCCGCCCCGTGACCGCGAGATCCTCGACCTGGTGTACTGGCACGGGCTCCGGCCGGCCGATCTGGCCGCCATCCTGGGCGTCTCGGCCCAGCGGGCTCACACCGTGCTGAATGCGGCGGTGCGGCGGTTCCGGGCTGCGGCCGAGCGTATCCAGGACACGGCGGCCGCGGCAGACGGGGAACCTGATCGATCCGAGGACAAACTGCTGGCAGCTATGCCGGTGGCAAGAATGCCCAACACGGTCTGGAAGCGGACTGCCAGGGCCGCGACCGATCCGGACCTGCGCTCCTACCGCGACGCGGTCGTCGCGCATGCGGGCCGGCTTGGGCCAAATGGCTTCCCGTCCCAGCCTGCGGTGCCGGGATCTCGAGCACGCACCCTCCAGATCGCTGCCGCTGTGCTGGTGCCGCTAGCCGGAGGCGCTGCCTTGCTCATGATTCCGCACGGCTCCGCGCCCACTACCAATGGCACGGCGCCCCTGGCCGCGACGGCGAAAGCGTCGGGGACCACGGCTGGCTCGTCGCAGACCCACTCGGCCGAGGCGAAGGCTAGCCGCAAGGCGGACCTACCGATCGGGGCGCTGTTCCCGACCCATTCGGCGCAGGGTACTCCGCCGGTCGTGACGACCGTGCCAGCTGGAGGCACGCATCCAGCGCCGCAGCCGTCGTCGGTGCACGCTCCGTCTCCGGCCCCGTCCCGCATCTCCCACCCGCCGAGCCCGAAGCCCTCGCCCTCGCACTCGTCCAGTTCGCCCGCGCCCACCATTAGTCCGTCACCGACGCCGACGAGTGACTCGCCGACGCCGACCGGGTCGCCGTCTAGCTGAGCAAGTATGCTGCGGCGGGCGCTCAGGCAGCCTCGAACACCGCCGCGACGCCCTGGCCGCCGCCGACGCACATTGTCTCCAGCAGGTAACGACCATCCCGGCGGCGCAGCTCGCGCAGCCCGGTGGCGAGGATCCGGGCGCCGGTCGCCCCGATCGGGTGCCCGAGCGAGATGCCGGAGCCGTTGACGTTGAGCTTGTCCGGGTCGTTCCAGCCCCACGCGGCCAGAACCGCCAGCACCTGAGCCGCGAACGCCTCGTTCAGCTCCACCAGGTCGATCGCGTTCCAGTCCAGCCCGGTACGGGCGAAGACCTTGGCGACCGCGGGCACCGGCCCTATGCCCATGGTCGCAGGCTCGCACCCGGCCGCCGCCCAGCCTGCCAGGTACCCGAGCGGCTCCAGGCCCAGCCCCTCGAGCTGATCTTCCGCGACCACCAGGCAGGCCGCGGCCGCGTCATTCTGCTGGCTGGCGTTGCCGGCGGTGACAGTGCCGCCGGGCATGATCGTGCGCAGCTTGCTCAGGGATTCCGGCGTGGAGTCCGGGCGCACGCCCTCGTCCCTGCCGACGACCACGGGCTCGCCGCGCCGCTGCGGCACCGGTACCGGCACGACCTCGTCCTCGAACAGGCCTGCGTCCCATGCCGCCGCGGCACGCTGGTGGCTGCGAGCCGCGTAAGCGTCCGCTTCGTCCCTGGTGATGCCGAAGTCGGCGGCCAGATTCTCGGCGGTCTCGATCATCCCGGAGATCTTGCCGAACCGCCACTCCGGCTGGGACCGCTCCCGCCCCCGGTCAAGCCGGTCGTACAGGAACTGACTCCCCTGCCGGGCTCCCCAGCGCATCGCGGTGGTGTAGTGCTCGACATTGCTCATGCTCTCCACGCCGCCAGCCACCACCACGTCCGCGGCGCCGGTCTGCACCATCATCGCCGCCGTGACGATCGCCTGCAGGCCGCCGCCGCACCGCCGGTCCAGCTGAAACCCTGGCACCGCGACCGGCAGTCCGGCCTGCAGCGCGGCCCACCGCCCGACGCAAGGTGTCTCGCCGCTGGCATACGACTGCGCGAAGGCCACGTCGTCTATTCGGTCGGGATCGATACCGGAACGGGCAAGCACCGCCTTGATCACGGTCGCCGCGAGCTCCTCGACCGGCACACTCCGAAGACTCCCGCCGAAGGTGCCCACCGGCGTCCTTACGGGCGCGACGATCGCGGCCCTGCGAGTGGTAGTCATGAATTACTCCTCCGGTTGGTGATGCCGGTAACAAGCTGGCGATTCTCGACTTTACGAAGGAAACGATCTCTTGCTCAAGCTCGGGTCCTCGATGCGCCTGTGCGGGGCGGCCTGCGCCGATGCTACGACCACGTGCGGGGCCGACTTGCCTGCTGGCGAACCGCTAGAGCTCGCTCGTCACGCGGCGCAGTGCGGCGGCTGTGGCCAGGACAAACTCGGCGGCGTCGGGCTGCGGCGGCTGGCCGGGCGCTTGGCCTCGCTGCTGCGCCAGCGCGCGGTCGATGACGGCAGCCGGGCCTGTACCTCGCCGCAGCGCGGCCTCGCCGCCAGCGATCTTGGACACGATCTGGTCCTCGGACAGGTACACCGCGGCCCGGCACGCGTTGAGCACGGCATACGCTTCCGGGGCATGCGCGAGCCCCCATTCCAGCTCGTCGCCCAGGTAGCCGAGTACCTGCGGCCTGGGTATCTCGCCGATGAGATCGGCAGGCGGCGGTCCGTGCACGACCCAGCCGGCGCTGCGGCACACGGCGTAATGCATGAGCAGGTCGCGATCTCCGGGCAGCCGGGCACCGGGTACTGCCCTGCTTCCGCCAGGCTCTGCTGGCCAGGAGACGACATGAAGCAGGAACGGCCACGGCGCCGCGGGTGCCTGTGCCTGCGCGGAGGCGACCACGCTGCTTTCCGGGCCCCGGCCGGGGCACGCGGACGCGGTCGCCACGAGCGCGCTGGCGATCGCGTCCAGGGTCGCGGTCCCGATGGCGTCGTCGGTGATCAGCAGCATGTCGACATCGCTGCTGTCGGCTTGCCAGCCGCCGAGGGCGGCCGACCCGTGCAGGTACACCGCCCGCAGCAGCCCACCCGCAGCCGGGACCACCTCGGCGCAAAGGAGCTGGGCGTAGGCGAGCACGCTGGCGGGTGGCATCGGGTCAGCATCGCACCCGTGCGCCTGTCGCTACAACGGACCTGAGCCAGTGCCGGCGAGTCCAGGCGCGTGCCCCCACCGACCTCGAGCTGTCGGCCGCAATCTAGCCGACCATGCTGCGTGCGGCCGCCGCGATGTGTTCGGCGCTGATGCCTGCCGCGTCGAGCAGTTCCTCGCTGGTTCCCGAACCGGGAAGTTCGGAAACTGCCAGGTGGCGCACGGTGAGGTCGGCACGCCCGGCACCGGTCAGCGCGTCGACGACAGCGGAACCGAGGCCGCCCTCGGGGTGATGGTCCTCGGCGATCACCAGCCTGCCGTCGGTGGCTGCGGCCGCCGTGGTCAGCGTGTCAGTGTCGATTGGCTTGACGGAGTACAGGTCGATGACGCGCGCGCTGATCCCATCGGCCTCGAGCTGGTCGGCAGCGGCGAGGCAGGCATGCAGGGTCACGCCGGCGCCGATCAGGGTGACCTGGTCCACGTCACTGGCGCGCAGCACCTTGGCGCCGCCCACTCCGAACGCCTCCCCGGCCGCATACAGGACCGGATAGGCGCCGCGCGTCGTGCGCATGTAGACGACGCCGTCCCTGTCGGCCATCGCCGCCACGAGGGCAGCAGCACTGGTGGCGTCACTCGGGTACAGGACCGTCGAGCCCTGCACGGCGCGCATCATGGCCAGGTCCTCCAGCGCCATCTGTGACGGGCCATCGGCGCCGATCTCGACGCCCGCATGTGAGCCGACCAGGCGGATATTGGCTTGCGAAATCGGGGCCATCCGGATGAAGTCGTAGGCGCGGGTAAAGAATGCCGCGAACGTCGAGGCGAACGGCCGGTAGCCCCGCGCGCTGAATCCGACGGCGGCGGCCACCAGCTGCTGCTCGGCGATGTACATCTCGAAGTAGCGCTCGGGATACTTGCTCGCGAACTCGTCGGCGAAGGTCGAGTTGCTCACCTCGCCGTCCATCGCCACCACGTCGCGGCGGGCGCCGAGAGCAACGAGCGCGTCGCCGTACGCCTTGCGCGTAGCGACCTTGTCCCCGACCGGGTAGCGCGGCAGCTTGACCTCCGCGCTGGCCTCTCCCGCACGGGCGACTGCCCCGGCCTGGTCGGGCTTCGGCCCGCGCACGATGAGATCGCGCTCCCCGCCGAGCTCGATGATCGCGCGCTCGGCCATCTCCGGCGGCAGCGGCTTGCCGTGCCAGCCCTCCCGGTCCTCGACCTCGGAGAAGCCGCGGCCCTTAATGGTCCTGGCCAAGATCACAGTCGGCTGGTCGCCGGAGATGTCGGCTGCGTGGGCCATCGCGCGGTCGATCTCGGCCACGTCGTGGCCGTCGATGGTGAGGACGCGGGCGCCGAACGCCGACATACGGCGGCCGTAGGTCTCCAGGTCCCACGACAAATCCGTCGGACCGCGCTGGCCGAGCCGGTTGACATCGACCATGGCGATGAGGTTGGACAGCTTGTAGTGCGAGGCCTTGTCGAGGGCTTCCCAGATCGAGCCCTCGGCCATCTCGCTGTCACCGCACAGGACCCAGACCCGGAACGGGGACTCCTCGAGGTACTTGCCGGCCAGCGCGATCCCCACGGCGTCCGGCAGGCCCTGGCCGAGCGAGCCCGTCGCCACATCGACCCAGGGCAGCGCCGGGGTCGGATGACCCTCCAGCCGAGACCCGAAGCGCCGGTATTCGGTCATGAGCTCATCGTCAGAGACGACCCCTACAGCCTTGTAGACCGAATAGAGGAGCGGCGACGCATGGCCCTTAGAGAAGATTAGGTGATCGTTGGCAGGATTGGCCGGATCATCCCAATCGTAACGAAGATGCCTGCCGACGAGGACGGCCAGCAGGTCTGCGGCCGACATGCTCGAAGTAGGGTGCCCCGACCCGGCGGAAGTACTCGACCGGACGGAGTCAACGCGAAGCTGCTGGGCCAGCTCGCCCGCCAGCTTGAGATCAATGTCCGTCTTGGTGACAGTTGGCGTAGCCACGCGCACCTCCTGGGCTTGCGGGTTGCGAATCGCGGACGCGCACCAAGCCAGGCTAGGCCGTCTGCGCTCACAGCAAGCCGACCGGGTCGTCCAGCTAGCTTCTGCCCGGGAATGCGTCACCGATGCGTAGTTTAAAGACGCTGTTGCCAAGGAGCGTCCGGCGCGGTCGGCGGCGTCCGCGTTCAAGCCACGACGGCGACGAAACGCCAGTCGAGAACGTCGCGAGGCTCGGGCGCGTCGGCGCGGACCTGGGAGCGCAGGTGCACCAGGCCGGCGTCACCGCCAGGCAGCGCGTCGATGCGCTCGATCGTGATTGTGCTGCGCAGCGAGTCGCCCTCGTGCACCGGGCCCAGGTGGTCGCAGCCATGCCAGCCGGTGACGGTCACGATCGACGGGAGTGCACGCGCGGCCTGGGCGAGCGCGAGGCCGATGGCGTGCCCGCCGTAGACAAGCCGCCGGCCGCCTGCCGCGGCGCTGTCGTGGTGCACGATCGCGATGTTCAGCGTGAGCCTGGCCAGCTCCGGCGCGCTGGTGACGACGTCCGCGCCTGCGGCCGGGAAAGCCTGTCCTGGCCGCAGGTCGGCGATCCGCGGTCCGGCGACGTGGCGGGCGAACCGGTGCAGCCGCCAGCCGGTCACCGCGGCCGCGAGGTCGTCGTCCCCGGCCTGACCGACCGGCTCGAGGTCGTCGGCGTGCCCGGTCTGCGCATCCTGATCGCGCAGCGGCAGCATGGCACAGCGCCAGAAGTCCAGCACCGGCCTGCTCTCCTGATCTGTCGTGGTGATCTGGAGCACCACGAGGCCGGTCGGCGGGCGACCCTGTTTCTGCCGGTTCTGCCGCAGCGCGACCACCCTGGTGCTGGTGCGCAGCGTGTCGCCGTGCCGGGGCGCGCGCCGGAAGGCGAGCCCGCGATAGAAGAGATTCGCCTTGGCATGCTGCGTGACGACCGTGGACTGCCCGATCGCGATGTCCCAGACCAGGCTGGGGGGAGCCAGCGGGCCGTCGCCAGTTACTTCCCTGCAGAGCTGGTCGTCGAGCGTAAGCGCGAGCCGGTCGCCGACGATGGCCTGGTGGACCGCGGCCAGGCCCGGCCATAGCGTGATGCCGGGAGCGCTGGCAAACTCCTGTCCGACGGCCAGGTCGTCGAAGTACGGCCCTTCGGCTGCCGGAGAATGCATCGGTCACGCTCCTATGGCCGGGGCGTCCTGGCCAGGGCATTTACTGATATTAAACCGGAACGTGGTGGTCCGGCCCTAAGGAGCAACGTCGTGAGCGGTCTTTCTGCGGAAGAGCGGGATGTCGTCCGCACGGTGGCCGAGTTCGTCGACCGTGACGTCCGGCCGGTGGCGAGAGACCTCGAGCACGCTAACGAGTATCCCGAAAAACTGATCGGCCGGATGAAGGCCATGGGCATATTCGGGCTGGCGATCCCCGAGCCCTACGGCGAGGCGCCGGTCTCGACGCCGTGTTATGCCGAGGTCACTGCCGAACTGGCAAGGGGATGGATGAGCCTGGCCGGAGCGATGGGCGGGCACACGGTCGTGTCGAAGCTGCTGCTGCAGTTCGGGACTGACGAGCAGAAGCAGCATTATCTGCCGCGGATGGCCACCGGCGAGGTCCGCGCCACGATGGCGCTTACCGAGCCGGGCGGCGGATCTGACCTGCAGGCGATGACGACGGCCGCCCGCCGCACTGGCGGCGGGTACCTGGTCAACGGGACGAAGACGTGGATCACCAACGCCCGCCGGTCCCAGCTGATCGCGCTGCTGTGCAAGACCGACCCGGCAGCGAAGCCACGCCATCGCGGCATCAGCATCCTTCTGGTCGAGCACGGCGACGGCCTGGTCGTCTCCCGCGACCTGCCAAAGCTCGGCTACAAGGGCGTGGAGAGCTGCGAGCTGTCCTTCACCGGCTACTACGCGCCAGCGGACTCGGTGCTCGGCGGCACCGTCGGCCGCGGCTTCAGCCAGATGATGAAGGGCCTGGAGATCGGTCGCATCCAGGTCGCAGCGCGGGCGGTGGGGGTGGCGCAGGCCGCCTTCGACGATGCGCTCAGCTACGCGCAGCAGAGGGAGAGCTTTGGCGTGCCGATCTGGAGACACCAGCAGGTTGGCGCCTACCTGGCAGACATGGCGACCAGGCTGACGGCGGCTCGACAGCTCGTGCAGTACGCGGCCGTGCGGTACGACGCCGGCGAGCGGTGCGACATGGAGGCGGGAATGGCCAAGTTGTTCGCCTCGGAGGCGGCGATGGAGATCGCGCTGAACGCGGTCCGGATCCACGGCGGATACGGCTACTCGACCGAGTACGACGTCGAGCGGTACTTCAGGGATGCGCCGCTGATGATCGTCGGCGAGGGCACGAACGAGATCCAGCGGAACGTGATCGCCGCCCAGCTGATCTCGCGCGGCGGCCTGGACCGCTGACGTTAGTAGCGAGCCGAGCTAGACGTGGCCAAGCCGCGGGAGCAGCTCCCCGAGCGGCAGTTTTCATGATCGCGAAGAGTTTGCGTACGGACAGGACAGTACGCAAACTCTTCGCGATCATGAAACGCGGCGGCTGCGCAGGGTACATACAGCGCATTCCGGGCGGTGAGCCCCGGCCACGCGTCGCTCCCAGCTATGGCGCCACCTGTGACGACGACTACGGGATTTCGCCGCCTGCCATGCCTGCGGGCGTCTTCTCGCGGCGCGACGGAGTCACCGGATCATCTACGGGAGTTCCGGCCGGCACCTTCCACTCGGGCAGGTTAAGCAGACGACGGCCAAGCTCTGGAGCCGCCGTCGGACGCTCGTCGTCGGGGTGCCTTCCGCCTGCCGGAGGCCGGGGCTTGACGTCAGGTCTCCTAGGACCGCCGCCGCCTCCGCCACCACCAGGCTGACGGCCAGGCCGGTCCGAGGCATAGAGCCCGCCCCAGGCACCAAGGCCGGCCCCGAGCAACGGGAAGAAGATAAGCGCCAGCAGATAGCCCGCCGCGGCTTCACTGAGGGTCAGCTCGAACTCGTAAGTGGAGCCGGGAGGCAGGTGAGGCTGGATCGGCAGAGTCCACTGCAGGGCGCTCGCCTCGTGCGGTACGAGCGCGATCGTAGCGATGCCGAGGATCGACACCGTCATAGCCGCAGCTACACCCGCGAACACGCCCGCCGCTACACCCTGCCGGGTGCGGTTATCGGCTGGCGCGCGCTTGCCATCCTGCCGGTGGGCTCGCCGGGTGGCCTTCACTCCGGCGGTAACTCCCACTGCCAGCCCGACCGGCACCGCGATAACCCTGGCGGCGGCATATACCGATGCCAGCCAGGTGGTGGTGATATGCAACGCCGTCCCCCGTGGCGGCAGCGCGTACATCAGCAGGCCGGCCACCGCGCCGGCGCCGATTCCTATTACTAGCGCAGACCGAGCGATAGGCGACCGGCGCGCGGTGGCAGCGAGAATCACGGTCACGTAGGCGGCCAGCACGGCCAGGAAGAGGATCTCGCCTGCCCAGACTCCCGCCAGCCGTGAGGAACCGGATATAGGCGCATATTCAGAACGCTGAACGGCGGCCTTCACCAGGACCAGCAGGAACACCGCAGTGCACCCGGCAAGCCGTACCAGCCTGGCCAGCCGCGAGGTACCGACGGGCCCGTATCTGCGGCTGACAAGCTCCGGCAGCACCACCAGCAGCGTCACCGCCGCGATCACGTCGACCCTGCTGATGACGGTGGCCGGGCCGGTAGGCTGACCGGCCCAGTCGACCCATGCCAGGCCCGCCGCGACCGCACCGATCACGAGCAGGCGCGCGATTTTCCTTGCCACCCGGCCTCCAGCTATCCGCACAACTTTCCCCGGCTATCAGGCTAACCTCGGCCGTTCTACGAGCCTTAACTGGCCAGGCCGTGCCGCCAGAACGCGCGGGCGGCGAGAGTGCGACGGGGATCTAGCGGTCTAGAGGTCTCGATTCGGCAACATCGCAGTCAGGACAGCGGATTCACGCTTCCCGGGCGGCGACGCCAGGACTAACCTTCGGGCAATCCCGGGGGGGACATCCGGGACGACTTGCCCCAGCCGGCGGGGACTGACAGGACTGGCCGTCGGTCCATCTGGGGTGACCGCTGGCTGCCGCCCCCGCACAGGAGGTACCCGTGAGAAGAAAAGTAACGGCCGTCGCCGCATTCAGCATCTTGGCGCTGCTCGCCGCCGCCTGCGGCTCGGGTGGGAAACCCGCAAGTAGCGGTTCGTCGGGTACCGGCGCGGCGGCCACCGCCAAGTTCCTGGGCTGCATGGTCACTGACACCGGCGGCATCGACGACAAGTCGTTCAACCAGTCTTCCTGGGAGGGCATGCAGGCCGCCGCGGCCGCCGATCCCGGCAAGATCCAGGTCACGTACCTGCCGTCCACGACGTCGGCCGACTACACGACGAACATCAGCACGTTCATCGCGAAGAAGTGCGGGATCATCGTCACGGTCGGGTTCCTGATGGCCGACGCGACCGAGGCAGCCGCCAAGGCGAACCCAAGCCAGAAGTTCGCGATCGTGGACTGCTCCTATGCGTCCGAGTGCCTGTCGGGCACTAAGGAAACCAACATCGACCAGCTCGTGTTCAACACCGTGCAGGATGCCTTCCTCGGCGGCTACCTGGCTGCCGGCATGAGCAAGTCCGGTGTGGTAGCGACGTACGGCGGCGAGGACTTCGGCACCGTCACCATTTATGAGGACGGCTTCCAGGACGGCGTCGACTACTACAACACCCAGCACCACACCCACGTCAAGTTGCTGGGCTGGAACGAGCAGACCCAGAAGGGCAACTTCATCGGCAACTTCACCGACCTCGGCGCCGGGCAGGCACTGACCAACACGTTCATCGGCGAGGGCGCTGACATCATCTTCCCGGTGGCCGGCGGGGTCGGCCTCGGTACCGCCAAGGCGATTCAGACCGCGGATAGCTCGGGCAAGAGCATCTCGATGGAGTGGGTGGACACCGACGGCTGCATCAGCGCCCAGCAGTACTGCCAGTACATGCTCACAAGCGTGACGAAGGGCATCACCGAAGCGGTTAAGACCGCGGTGCTCGCCGCGGCCAACGGCACGTTCGCGGGCGGTACCTACATTGGCACGCTGGCCAACGGCGGCGCGGTCCTGTCTCCCTATCACGACTACGCGAGCAAGATTCCCGCCGCGCTCCAGACCGAGATCAACACGCTGAAGCAGGACATCATCAGCGGAAAGATCAACCCGTTCACCAAGAGCCCGGTGTAAGCCAGGGAAGGACGCCAGAGGTTTGGGGTAGCACGATCGTCCGCGCCGGTCAGCTGTCAGGGGGGACGCCTCAGGGCAGCTGACCGGGCCTTGGTGCCAGGAGGCTGTGGTTGAAGCTTGAGTTGCGCGGCATCACTAAGCGGTTCGGCAGCCTGGTGGCCAACGATCAGATCGACCTGGTTGTCCAGCCCGGCGAGATCCGGGCGCTGCTCGGCGAGAATGGCGCGGGCAAGACCACCCTCATGAACGTCCTGTACGGCCTGGTCCAGCCGGACGAGGGCGAGATCCTCATCAACGACAAGCCGGTGCACGTCCGGGCGCCGAAGGACGCGATCAGCGCCGGCGTGGGCATGGTGCACCAGCACTTCATGCTTGTTCCGGTCTTCACCGTGGCCGAGAACGTCACGCTCGGCGCGGAGCCGGTCCGCCGACTCACGCTGCCACAGCTGAATCTCGGCGGGCTGCACGTCCCGGCCATCAGCGTGCCGTCGCCCGGCTTGCTGGACCGGCGCGCCGCGCGCGCCTCCGTACGGGAGCTGTCGCAGCGCTTCGGGCTGCGCGTCGACCCAGATGCCTATGTCGAGGATCTGCCGGTCGGCGTGCAGCAGCGGGTGGAGATCATCAAGGCACTGCTGCGCGATGCCAACATCCTGGTGCTGGACGAGCCAACCGCGGTGCTGACTCCGAGCGAGACCGATGACCTGTTCCAGATCATGCGCCAGCTTGCCGATAGCGGCCGGTCCATCGTCTTCATCTCGCACAAGCTCAAGGAGGTCCAGACGATCGCCGACAGCATCACCGTGATCCGCCGCGGCAAGGTCGTGGGCGAGCGCCCGCCGACCACCAGCGATGCCGAGCTTGCTGCGCTCATGGTGGGCCGCTCGGTGCAGCTGCGGGTTAGCAAGGAGGCGGCGACCCCGGCCGGGGTAGTGCTCGAGGTTCGCGACCTCACCGTTCCTGGCGAAAACGACGCGCTGGCCGTCCAGTCGATCTCCTTCGACGTGCGGGCCGGCGAGATCCTCGGAATCGCCGGCGTGCAGGGCAACGGGCAGACCGAACTGTGCGAGGCGCTGATGGGCCTGCGCCCCTCGACCGGCTCGGTGCTGCTGGACGGAATAGACATCAGCGCGACGAGTACCAGGGACCGGCTAAGGGCCGGCATCGGCTACATCCCGGAGGACCGGCAGGAGGACGGCCTGGTCGGTGTGTTCTCCGTCGCCGATAATCTCGTCCTCGACGTATACGACCGCGCGCCCTATGCCTCCGGCATAGCGCTCAAGCTCGACACCATCAGGAGGGCGGCGACCCGGCTGGTCGACGAGTACGACGTCAGGACTACATCGGTGCTAACGCCGGCCGGAACCCTGTCCGGCGGCAACCAGCAGAAGGTCGTAGTGGCCAGGGAACTGAGCCGGGGAAACAAGCTCCTGCTAGCCAGTCAGCCAACCCGCGGCCTGGATGTCGGCTCGATCGAGTTCGTTCACTCCGAGATCGTCAAACAGCGCGACCGCGGGGTCGCGGTCGTCATCGTCTCATCTGAGCTGGACGAGATTTACGCCCTGTCGGACCGGATCGCGGTCGTGTACGAGGGCAAGATCGCTGGCTTCTGCTCCCCCGACATCGCCGAGCACGAGCTCGGCCTGATGATGGCGGGCGCCGGGACAGCCGACCAGCCGCACGACGGCGCCGGGCCGCACCAGCTCACCGCCGACGAGAAACTCGAACTGCCGACCGACCGGGCCGGGCCGCAAGCCAGGGAGCCGAGCAGTGAGTGACGTGCCGGCCGCCGGGCCTGACCCGGTGCCAGCCACCACCGGCGTCGTGGCTGATCAGCCCGGCGAGTCGGGTACGCCGCGCAGGTCGCGGCTTACTGGCGAAGTCATTATCCAGGCGATCACGCAGGGCAGCTCGACGGTGATCACGATCCTGGCGATCTTCCTGGCGCTCGTGGTCGGCGCTGTCTTCATCGTGTTCAGCGATCCGGTAGTGACGCACGCCTGGAGCGGGTTCTTCGCCCATCCCGGCTATGCGCTTGCCCAGACCTGGCAATCAATCTCCTTTGCCTACTCGCAGATGTTCGAAGGCGCGATTCTCAACCCGTCGACCGTCAGTGCCGCCTTCCACGGCGGCTCGATCGCGGCGATCTTCTATCCTCTGTCGAGCACCGCGGCCCAGGCGACGCCGCTGATTCTCACCGGCTTGTCGGTCGCGATCGCGTTCCGGGCGGGCTTGTTCAACATCGGCGCCGCCGGCCAGTGGGTAGGCGGCGCGATCGTGGCCACGTGGCTGGGCTTCGGGGTGAGCCTGCCGCCGTTCATCCACGTGGTCGTCTGCGTCGTCGGGGCCTTCGTCGGCGGTGCTGTCATCGGCTGGTTCGTGGGCCTGCTCAAGGCCAAGACCGGCGCGCACGAGGTGATCGTAACGATCATGCTCAACTACGTCATGTATGACCTGCTCTCCTACCTGCTGTCGCACCCAGCGATGCTGCAGCAGCCTGACCAGACGAACCAGATCGCCCCGTTCATCGCGAATGACGCCAACCTCGGGCACGTCGGCGGGCCGCCTCCGCAAGTAGGAATCGGCTTCCTGATCGCCGTAGCGGCCGCGCTAGCGGTCGCGTGGCTGCTGTCGCGCAGCACGATCGGATTCCAGTTCCGCACCGTCGGAGCGGGCCCGAGCGCCGCTCGCACCGCGGGCATCAACGTCGAGCGATCCTGGATCCTGGTGATGCTGCTGGCCGGCGGCCTTGCCGGTCTGTCCGCGGCCGCGGTGGTCCAGGGGACGAACACGCAGCTGACCTTCAACAGCTACGGTACGTACGGACCCGATGGCATTACTGTGGCGCTGCTCGGCCGGGCCAAGCCGATCGGAGTGGTGTTCGCCGGCCTGCTCTTCGGTGCGCTGCACGTGGGCGGCACCTACGTCGAGGCAGCCACCCTGGGCCAGGTTCCGGCGGACATCGTCCAGGTGCTCGAGGGACTGGTCGTGCTCTTCGTCGCCGCGCCCGCGCTGATCCGGGCCGTCTTCCGGCTGCGGACCACCGCCGGGACGGGCATGGAGGCCGTCGCGAAGGGATGGAACGGGTGACCACCCTTGCTGCCCCGCTGAGAGCGTCGCTGACCACGGAACGGCGGAACGTGGCGGCTGTCACCTTCGTCGTGCTCGGCCTGATCAACATCGTGGTCTTCGGCCTGCTGGCCCACCATGGCGATGCTGGCTTCGAACTGTCACAGGCAGGTTCCGGCGTCAAGATACCCGTGATCAGGGTGCCAGCCGCGCCGGCGTGTTATGCGCTCGGCGCCGTGGCCATCGGACTTGGTGTCCTGCGCGCGACGGTGCCGTTCAGCCGACGTGGCAGGCGGCTGGCGATTGCCGCCGTGCTGCTGTGCTTCCTGCTGGCCCTGCTGTGCTGGGCCGACGCCGGAGCGATACCGCTCAACGTCATCATCATCGCCCAGGGGACTTTCACGGCGTCGATCCCCCTGATCCTGGGAGCCCTGGCCGGCTGCCTGTGCGAGCGGTCCGGAGTGATCAACATCGCGATCGAGGGCCAGCTGCTGTTCGGCGCGTTCACGGCCGCGATCGTCGCCAGCGCGTTCGGCGGGCTGTGGGTCGGCCTGGTAGCCGGATCCCTGGCTGGCGGCCTGGTCGGCGTCATGCTCGCGGTCTTCGCGATCGCATTCCTGATGGATCAGATCATTCTCGGCGTCGTGCTGAACGTGCTGGCCCTCGGCATGACCGACTACCTATACGACCGGCTCATGTCGACGAACGCCAGCTACAACACCGGGAACACGTTCGGCGCTATCAAGATCCCCGGTCTCGCCAGCATCCCGGTGATCGGGCCGATCTTCTTCGACTCCAATGTCTTCCTCTACATCACCTACATCGCGGTCATCGTCGTGCAGGTCGCCATGTTCCACAGCCGGTGGGGACTGCGGGTGCGGGCGGTCGGCGAGCACCCGACCGCCGCCGACACCGTCGGCATCAACGTGCTGTGGACCCGGTACCGCAACGTGATCCTCGGCGGCCTGCTGGCCGGCATCGGCGGCGCGTTCCTGACGATCGGCTCGGTCGGTCTGTTCAACGAGGACATCAGCTCCGGATTCGGCTACATCGCGCTGGCGGCGCTGATCTTCGGCCGGTGGACCCCGCTGGGCGCGCTTGGCGCGGCACTGCTTTTCGGCTTTTCCCTGGAACTGGCACTGGTCCTGCCCTCGGTCAACCCGGTGCTGCCAGCGCCGATCATGAACATGGCGCCGTACGTGGCGACGATCATCGCCGTGGCAGGCCTGGTCGGCAAAGTCAGGGCGCCTAAAGCCGACGGAAAGCCGTATATCAAGGCGTGACGGTGACGCCGAGGGGAGGAAGGGCCGCTACATGGAAATCGACTGGCCCGCGCTGCGCGGCGCGGCGGCGGCCGTGGCGGCACGTGCCCATGCGCCGTATTCGGGCCTGCGGGTAGGCGCGGCCGGCCGGGACCACGATGGCACCGTGGTAGTCGGATGCAACGTGGAGAACGCCTCCTACGGGCTGACGCTCTGCGCCGAGTGCGGGCTGGTCAGTGCGCAGCGGGCGGCCGGCGCGGGGCCGCTCGTCGGGGTGAGCGTGGTGGCGGGCGACGGCGCGCCGCTCGTGCCATGCGGCCGCTGCCGCCAGCTCTTGCTCGAGGCTGGGGGTCCCGACCTGCTCCTTGATGCTGACGGCGGGCCGGTGCGCCTCGGCGATATGCTGCCTGCCGCCTTTACGGCCGGCGAGCTGGCGGACCGCAAGAATGGCCATGCCTGACGCAGTCGAGCTGATCCGCGCTAAGCGCGACGGCGGCCGCCTCGCGCCGGCCGACATCGGCTGGCTGATCGGCTCGTATACCAGCGGCGACATTGCCGACGAGCAGATGTCGGCCCTGCTGATGGCGATCTACTTCAGGGGGCTTGACCCGGCCGAGCTGCAGGCGTGGACCGACGCCATGATCAGAAGCGGCGAGCGGCTTGACCTGAGCAGCCTGTCGGCCCCGACGGTCGACAAGCACTCGACCGGAGGAGTCGGCGACAAGGTGTCGCTCATCCTGGCGCCCCTCGTGGCCAGCTGCGGCGCGGCGGTGCCGCAGCTATCTGGCCGGGGACTTGGCCATACCGGCGGCACACTGGACAAGCTCGAGTCGGTTCCCGGCTGGCGGGCGACGCTGTCCAATACCGAGATCGTCGCGGTGCTGCGCGCCACCGGGTGCGTGATCTGCGCGGCCGGCGAGGGCCTCGCGCCGGCGGACAGGCGGCTGTACGCGCTGCGGGACGTCACCGGAACGGTGGAATCCATCCCGCTGATCGCCAGCTCGATCATGTCGAAGAAGATCGCGGAAGGAACGCGCGCGCTAGTGCTGGACGTGAAGGTAGGCAGCGGTGCCTTCATGCCGGACATTGCCTCGGCTCGGCTGCTTGCGCAGACGATGGTGGACCTGGGCAACGCCCACGGGGTCCGTACCAGCGCGCTGCTTACGCGAATGGATGCGCCGCTGGGACACGCTGTCGGCAACGCCGTCGAGGTCGAGGAGGCGATGGCCACGCTGCGCGGCCAGGGACCGGCAGACCTGGTCGCGGTGACGCTGGCACTGGCAGCCGAGATGCTGCAGCTCGCCGGGATCAGCGCCGATCCCGGTGCCGCGCTCGCCGACGGCCGGGCCATGGACTCCTACCGGGCCATGATCGCCGCGCAGGGCGGCGATCTCGATGCCGCGCTCCCGGAGTCTCGCCACCGCGAGCTCGTGACCGCCTCGGCGACCGGATGGCTCCGCGGGCTGGACGCGCGGGCGGTGGGCGTCGCGGCGTGGCGGCTCGGCGCCGGCCGGGCGCGCAAGGAGGACCAGGTGTCGGCTGCCGCCGGGGTCATCTGCCTGGCGAAGCCCGGCGATCGGGTCGACGCCGGGCAGCCGGTGCTCGAGCTGCGCGGCGACGATCCGGCCAGGTTCAGCCGGGCCCGGGAAGCGCTGGCAGGCGTGGTCGAGATCGGCCCGGAGCCGCCCGAGCCCACTGACCCCGTGCTTGGCCGGATCGGCATGACGCCACCAGGGCTGGAGCAAGCCGGCTAGCCGGCGGTAACGTCATGACGGTGGGTATCGAATCACTTGACCGGCTTGCCCCCGGTCGCGCCGAGTTTGACGTCGCCGACGTGGCCACGTCGGATGCAGGGCTGCGTCAGGTACTGCATGGGCTCCCTGGCGTGGACCAGGTGGGCGTCAGTGAGCGGGCCGCCGTGCTGGCTACCCGTTCCGTCAAAAAGGACGCCAAGCTGCAAGCGCTGGACATGGCGATCACGATGGTCGACCTGACAACCCTGGAAGGCGCCGACACGCCGGGCAAGGTCCGCGCTATGTGCGCGAAGGCCAGGTACCCCGATCTCATGGATCCGCCGGCCCCGCCGGTGGCGGCGGTGTGCGTGTACCCGGATCTGGTGGCGGTCGCCAGGAATGCCCTGACGGGCAGCAGCGTGCGGGTGGCCTCGGTGGCCACCGCGTTCCCCTCCGGCCGGGCCTCGCTGCCGGTGAAGCTCGCCGACGTCGCCGACGCCGTCAGTGCCGGCGCGGATGAGGTGGACATGGTGATCGACCGCGGGGCGTTCCTGGCCGGCCGGTACGGCCAGGTGTACGCCGAGATCCTGGCCGTCAGACAGGCATGCGGCGGCGCGCACCTGAAGGTAATCCTGGAGACGGCCGAGCTGGCGACTCTCGACAACGTGTCGCGCGCGTCGTGGCTGGCCATGATGGCGGGCGCGGACTTCATCAAGACCTCGACCGGCAAGGTGACTCCGGCCGCCACGCCCGCCGTCGCGCTGGTGATGCTGGCCGCGGTCAGGGACTTCGAGGTGACGGCAGGCCGACGCGTCGGCGTCAAGGTTGCGGGCGGCATCCGGACGGCGAAGGACGCGATCCGGTACCTGGTCCTGGTGAACGAGATTGCGGGGCCGGCCTGGCTCACCCCGCAGCTGTTCCGGATAGGCGCGTCCACCTTGCTGAACGACCTGCTGATGCAGCGCACCAAGCAGCGGACCGGCCGCTACGGCGGCGCCGATTACTTCACCATCGACTGACAGGCGGCCAGTGCCGCCGCGCCGCGATGATGGCGTGCGGGCCAGCAAAGGACGGGAACTGCACTCATGGGGTCTGGCAAGGCAAAGACTCACGCCGGCCGGGACCGGCCGCCTGGGCGGCTGGCTGAGCCTGCTGCGGCCGACGCGGTCGCGGCAGGCTGGGAGTATGCACCTGCGCCGGAGTCACGCGACCTCGTCACGATCGAGGCCGAGTACGGCCTGTTCGTGAACGGCCAGTTCCGGCCGGCCGCGGCGGGCGGCACGCTTGCCACCGTGAACCCGGCGACCGAGGAGCGGCTCGCCCTCGTGGCCGAGGCAGGACCCGCCGACGTCGACCAGGCGGTAGTCGCCGCGCGCGACGCGTATGAGCGGGTGTGGGGCCCGATGGCGGGCAGCGAGCGGGCCAAGTACCTGTTCCGCATCGCGCGCGTCCTGCAGGAGCGCGCCCGCGAGTTCGCCGTGCTCGAGAGCCTGGACAACGGCAAGCCGATCCGCGAGTCCCGCGACGTCGACATTCCGCTGGCCGCCGCGCACTTCTTCTACTACGCGGGGTGGGCCGACAAGCTGGAGCACGCGGGACTCGGCCCCGACCCGCGGCCGCTCGGCGTCGCCGCTCAGGTCATCCCGTGGAACTTCCCGCTGCTGATGGCGGCCTGGAAGCTCGCGCCCGCGCTGGCGGCCGGGAACACCTGCGTGCTCAAGCCGGCCGAGACGACGCCGCTGACGGCGCTGCTGCTTGCGCAGGTATGCCAGCAGGTCGGCCTGCCTGACGGGGTCGTCAACGTGCTCACCGGCGCCGGCGGCACCGGCGCCGAGCTCGTCAGGCACGGCGGCGTGGACAAGATCGCGTTCACCGGCTCCACGGAGGTCGGCAAGCAGATCGCGATGACCGCGGCCGGCACGGGCAAGAAGGTGACGCTGGAGCTCGGCGGCAAGGCCGCGAACATAGTCTTCGACGATGCGCCGGTCGAGCAGGCCATCGAGGGAATCGTCAACGGCATCTTCTTCAACCAGGGCCACGTGTGCTGTGCCGGGTCGCGGCTGCTCGTGCAGGAATCGATGGCTGACATGGTGGTGGACCGGCTGCGGCGCAGGCTCACCACGTTGCGCCTTGGCGACCCGCTGGACAAGAACACCGACATCGGCGCGATCAACTCGCCGCAGCAGCTGGACAAGATCCGGCAGCTGTCGGCCGCGGGCGACGCCGAGGGCGCGCAGCGCTGGTCAGCCCCCTGCAGGCTGCCGGACAGGGGCTACTGGTTCCCGCCGACTCTGTTCACCGGCGTGGGCCAGTCGCACCGGATCGCGCGCGAGGAGATATTCGGCCCGGTGCTGTCCGTGCTGACGTTCCGGACCCCGGAGGAGGCAGTGGCGAAAGCCAACAACACGCCGTACGGGCTGTCGGCCGGGATCTGGACGGACAAGGGCAGCCGGATCTTGTGGATGGCCCAGCGGATGCGGGCCGGCGTCGTCTGGGCCAACACCTACAACCGATTCGACCCGGCCAGCCCGTTCGGCGGGTATCAGGAATCGGGATACGGACGGGAGGGCGGCAGGCACGGCCTAGCCGCGTACCTCGATGCCTGAGCCCAATGCCGGCACCCGGCTCGACATCCGCAAGACCTACAAGCTGTTCGTGGCGGGAGCGTTCCCGCGGTCGGAGTCAGGTCGGTCCTACCCGGTCCACGACGGTCACGGCGGGCTCCTCGCCTACGCCGCGAAAGCGTCACGCAAGGACCTGCGCGACGCGGTCGTCGCCGCGCGCGGGGCGTTCGGCGGCTGGTCCGGGGCGACCGCGTATAACCGCGGGCAGGTCCTCTACCGGGTGGCGGAGCTGATGGAAGGACGGTCCGGGCAGTTCGCGTCGGAGGTCAGCGCGGCCGAGGGGCTGCGTCGTGGCCAGGCGGCGGCGGTCGTCGCGGCCGCGATCGACCGCTGGGTCTGGTACGCAGGCTGGAGCGACAAGATCGCGCAGGTGGCTGGGGCCGCCAATCCCGTGGCCGGCCCGTACTTCAACTTCAGCGTGCCGGAGCCGACCGGCGTGGTAGCGATACTCGCGCCTGTGCAGTCCAGCCTGCTCGGGCTGGTCAGCGTGCTCGCGCCGGTCATCGTGACCGGCAACACCGCAGTGGTGATCGCCAGCGAGGGCCGCCCGCTGCCGTCGGTGGTGCTGGCAGAGGTGCTTGCCACCTCGGACGTGCCGGCCGGAGTGGTCAACGTGCTCACTGGCAGTGTTGCCGAGCTAGCTCCGGTCGCGGCCGCCCACATGGATGTCAATGCGATCGACCTGACCGGAGCTTCCGGGGCGGAACGGGAGTCGCTCGAGCGTGCGGCCGCCGGCAACCTCAAGCGTGCCTACGCCGATCACGAGCGATGGGACGAGCCGCCCGGCACCCGCCGGCTCCTGTCCACTCTGGAGATCAAGACCGTGTGGCATCCAGTCGGAATCTGACCCCGGTGCAGCCCTGCTTGCGGCCTCGCAAGCCGCACGGCTTACCGGCTTGCCGGTTTACCGGCGGCGAGCGTCGATCTGCCGCTGGGCCTGCGCGAGGACGCTCGTCACCTCGTGGCCGAACCGCACATCGCAGGGGTGCCAGACGCGACCAGACCTGGCATTGTCGGCGAGTTCTGTCAGCGCAACCCGCAGCGCCCTGGCCGGCTCGGCGTCCTGGGCCGGCGCGGCCGACCGGCCAGAGTCGCCCCACAGGTAGAGGTCGAGGCCATCGGTCTGCGGCGGCCCGCTGACGGTGAGGGTCACGGTGCTGGTCGCTCCGCTCTCGTGGTGCAGGATCAAGTGCGAGACGTCGGCGAGGCCGGTGTCGGCGGTGACAGAAACCACCGGCCCGAGGCTGGCCCGCAGCAGTGACACGGCGTGCGGACCGAGGTCCCAGAGGCCGCCCTTCTCCCGGCGCCACGGGGTGTCGAACGGGCTGGACGCTGCGAGCGCCGACCCGAGCCAGGTGGCGCCCGCACCCATCCAGTTCTTTGTCATGACATCGGCGAGCCAGGCCCTGACATCGTGCTGGAACCGAGCGGTGAAGAAAACGACGGATGCGACCTGGGCATCGTCGACCGCCTGAGCTAGCGCGGCGGCGCTATCCTCGCTGGTGGAGACCGGCTTCTCCAGGAGCAGGTGCTTGCCGGCGTTAGCTGCCTGAAGCGCGAGCGCGCTCTGCACGTCTGGCGGCACGCAGAATGCGACGCCGTCGACATCGGCCAAGAACGTGCCGAAGTCGCTGTGCGCCGATGCGCGGTGCGCCCTGGCCAGCTCGCCGGCGGCCAGCGGATCCCGGCCCCATACCGCGCTGAGCTCGATGCCGAGAACCGATGCCAGAGCGGGCGCGTGCACGGTGCGGGCCCAGTAGCCGGTGCCGACCAATCCGAATCGCAGTGTTCGCCCGGACGGCTGCGGGGCGGACTCATCAGTCATTTCGGCCACGATGCCAGAGCATCGCCGGCCGGTCTAGCCGAGGCCGCCATGTGGCGCCCGCGTACTGGCAGCCGGATCCGGCTCGCCGGCTCCGGGCTTATTGGGGCGCTGGTCTCGAGCCTGCCGATTTCGGCCTGGTTGCCCCGCCACGGTGGGTGACGATGCCGTCACCGTAGTATCTGATCATCACGGGGCCCCAGGGCTGACGGCCGGGGCCTTGAGGTGATTTGTCTGACCGCAGCGGGCTGCCCGTCAGTGGTCACGATTGGGGGGCGGTGAGCTGATGACCAGAATGTCGCCGGGTGTTCTTGCCCCGCCGCATGAGTTGCTCAGGCCGGACGAGTGGCGCGGTCGCGGCCGTGAGCAACGCAGGCTGGTCGCTCGGTCGAGCCACGCCCAGTGGCAGCCGCCGCCCGACAGACCGGACCCGGTCGCCGTTCTCGAGGAGCAGGCGAGGAGCCGGGTAACGGACCTGGTGCCGATCCGGTACGGGCGCATGGCTGCTTCGCAGTTCGCCTACTTTCGCGGCGCGGCGGCGGCGATGGCGTGGGATCTGGCCCACACGCCGACGACCGAGATCCGGGTGCAGGCCTGCGGTGATGCGCATCTGCTGAACTTCGGCATGTACGCGGCGCCGGACCGGCGGCTGGTGTTCGACGTCAACGACTTCGATGAGACCCTCCCGGCTCCGTTCGAGTGGGATGTCAAGCGACTGGCGGCCAGCTTCGCCATCGCCGCCCGCGACCGGGGGTTCGGGGACCGCGACGCGCATACCGCGGCACGTGCGGCGGTCCGCAGCTACCGCACCGAGATGGCGAACTATGCCGCGATGCGCTTCCTTGAGGTCTGGTACTCCAGGGTCGATGTCGACGAGGTCACCAGCCTGTTCGACGCGCTCCAGCCTAAGGCGGCGGTGCGGCGCCGCCAGCGCGACATCAGGAAGGCGCATCGCCGCACGAGTCTGAAGGCGTTCCTGAAGATGTGCGACCAGGTCGACGGGCAGTACCGGATCCGGCCTGCCCATCCGGTGATCGTCCGTTTCCCCATCGAGCGCCACCCCGGCACACTGGAGGAACTGCAACACGCCATCGCGCTGTACCAGGACACGATGGAAGCGGACCGGCGGGAGGTGCTGCGCCGTTACTATTTCGGCGATTTCGCCCGCAAGGTCGTCGGTGTCGGCTCGGTTGGCACCGAGGCCTTTGTGCTCTTGCTGCTGGGAGACCGCGAGGATGAGCCGCTGTTCCTGCAGCTTAAGGAGGCGCAGGAGTCCGTGCTGGCCCCGTTCGCCGGGAAGAGCGAGGTCGAGCATCAGGGCGAGCGGGTGGTCAGGGGCCAGCGACTCATGCAGGCGGCCACCGACCCGTTCCTCGGCTGGACGACGGGCATCGGAAGCAGCGTCACGGCGGCTAAGGCGCGGCCGCGCCCGGCCGCCAAGGAGTACTACGTCCGGCAACTGCGCGACATGAAGGGCAGTATGAGCGTCTCCCTGATGGACCCGCCCCAGCTCAGCTACTACGGCAGGCTCTGCGGCTGGGCGCTTGCTCGGGCCCACGCTCGGACCGGACGCGCAGCCATGATTTCCGGATACCTGGGCGGCAGCGAGGACTTCGATCGGGCCGTCGCCGACTTCGCCATGGCTTACGCCGACCAGAACGAGCAGGACTACCGGCGGCTGCTCAAAGCCATCTCCGATGCGCGGGTGCTCGCCACAGAAGATCGGTAGCCCGCATGCCCGGTGGCCGGCGCGAGCGCGTTCGCATGTGCGCCGCAGTTCGACGCGGTATCCGCTGACTTTGGGGCATGCTGTGCATGGGCGATCTGTGAGTGAGGTTACGGTGAACGGTTCCTCCAGGGCTGGCCGCGAAGACGCCGGCGCATTGGGTGGCCTGCCGACTGGGCTGGAGTCGCAGGCCATTGCTGTCATCAAACCCAAGCCCGCGCCGAAACGGACGAGCAAGACGGCGGCCGTGGCCGGCAAGAGCCAGTCGGCCGTGGCCGGCAAGAGCCAGTCGGCCGTGGCCGGCAAGAGCCAGTCGGCCGTGGCGGGCAAGAAAGCCGCGCGGGCCGCTGCGCGGAAGCCGACCGGCATGAAAGCCGTATCAGTCGCCGTCGACATCGGGTGGACCATGGCCGTGCTTTTCGGGCGACAACACGTCTTAGGCCATCTGGACGACCGGCTGCCGACCGAGCACGAGCTCGCGCCCGATCGGCGGGTCCAGCTCGAGACCGCGCGCGCCAATTCGCTGCTTGCCCAGCTAGGCGGCCTGCTGCCGGAAAGCGCGAGCCTCAAGCCAGGAGTGCCGCAGATTGCCGTGGCTGCGGTGGCTGCCGACGCTGCCGCGGGGACTGGACCGAGCACGCAGCCGCAGGACGATGCTGACCCAGCCGCCGCGACGCGCCTGCGGATATGGAGGGCCGGACTCGAGAAGGTTAATTTCGAGATCCTCGAATGGCTCGCCTGCGCCGGGCGTGAGTTCAGTCTCGCCTATCAGCTGGGGCGTTCACTCAGGGATACCGCCAATCCGCCGGTCCGCAGCACACCAGGAACGGGCGAGCCTGCGAACGGACTGACCGGTGTCGAATCGAAGGCCGCCGATCCTTCGCGGCGGGAATCGGTGCCGCTTGCCGCCCGGCAGAGAGAGATTGCGGCTCGAGCAAGGGCGATAACCGCCGGGAGACAGCGGACCGGACCAACCGGGAATCAGCTGCCCAGTGACGAAATCGAATCGCCCGAGGCGCAGGCACGGCGAGAGCTTGACGCACGGGACGCGCTGACGAGTCAGCTTTCCCGATCGAGAGTAGCCAAGCTGCAGGAGTGGCTGGCCACGCTGGCACCGTATCTGCCATCGGACTCGGCCGCGATTGTCAGCGCATCGATGGGGCGGTGGTGCGACCTCGTGACGACCGTGTGCGTTCAGGACACGCCGGGCAAGCTTCGCCGGTTCCGGCCGCCGTCACAGTGGCTCGTACGGAACTCGGGTTTCCCGAGCAGGTTCAGGCTCCCGTCGGCGCTAGCTATCGCGGCCGAACTGCGCAGCAGCCTGCTCCCGCAGGGAGACACCTGGCTCAACCTGCTTGTCGGCACCGAGTCCTCGCAGGGGCTGCTGACGCCTGAAGGGTTCGTGGCCGCGGGTGAGGCAGCCCTAAGTCGCACCGCGCGGATAATCAGGAAGATCGTCTACCACTACTGGTTTGCCCTGCTGATAATCGCGGCCGCCCTGGCCGGCATCCTGTACTTCACCGCACAGGACCTCGGCGGCGCGGGCAAGCTGTGGACGCAGATCGCGGCGGTAGCAGGCGCGCTCGGCGTCACGACCAAGGGCATCGGCTCAGCCATGGCCGAACTATCGAGGGATGCCGAGAAGCCGATCTTCGGGCTCGAGAAAGTCGACGCCATGGCGTGGGCGATAACGACGTTCCCAGATGAGCTGAAGCTCGACAGCGCGGGCGTCCATGCGCTGCGGCGCAGCGGAATACCTGGGTCGAGCCCGCTGGGGCGGATCTGACGGCCGGGTTTGGCCGTCGGCATTCAGCCGCCGCCGCCACGGACGTGCGCGCGACTTCCGGCCACCGACCGATGCCGGTCAAAGCGGACATAGTTCCGGCGCGCAGGTTTATTGTGGTGAGCTGGCAGCGATAATGCGGCCAGCTCACCACGATCATCGGCGCGGGGTCAGCCGGGGCGGCCTACGGCTGATCGGCTGGCGGCAGGCCGAATCGCATCCAGCCTTGTCCCCAGGGCCAGACGGCCGGCGTCGGCTCCGGACGCTACCGCGGCCGAGTCCAGTACCTAGTCCTGGCCCAGCCCGAATGCCGCACCAACAGCGGCGATCCCTGCGGCATCGGCGAAGGCGAAGCTGAAGATCACTTCGTCGGCGCCGGCCTCGATGTGACCCGCGACCAGGCCGGGAATCTCGTCTGGCTGGCCAACGGTGAATCCGGCGGTCTCGTCGGCTGGGCCCGCGGCCGCCAGCATCTGCCGCACCTCGGCGGTGTTCTGCTCAGAGGTGGTCAGGATCAGCGGGGTCATCCAGGTCACATCGACCTCAGCAGGGTCTCGGCCGACCTCGGCGCAGTGGCGACGCAGCACGTCGATCTTGCGGGCCAGGGTAGCGACATCGCCGGTGACATTGCACTTGTCCGCGTAGCGGGCCACCAGCCGAAGTGTCCGCTTCTCACCACCGCCGCCGATCAGGATTTTCGGGCCACCGGCGTGCACCGGCCGGGGCAGGTTACGGGCGTGATCGAGCCGGTAGTGGACGCCCGCGAAACTCACGTCATCGCCGGCGAACATGGCCCGGCAGACCTGAACGGCCTCTTCCAGCATGTCCAGGCGTACGCGGTTGCCCGGATAGTCGATGCCCAGGCCCTGATGCTCGACGTCGTACCAGGCGCCGCCGATGCCGAGGATGGCCCGGCCCTTAGAAATGACATCGAGCGTCGTGACGATCTTGGCCAGGATGGCGGGGTTACGGTAGGTCACGCCGGTGACAAGGGTGCCGAGCTGCACGCGGCTGGTGCGGGCGGCCAGCGCCCCCAGCAGGGTATAGGCCTCCAGCATCGGCTGGTCCGGACCGCCAAGCGGCGGCAGCTGGAAGAAGTGATCCATGACCCACACCGAGTCGAACCCTGCTTCCTCTGCCGCCGTCGCCAGGCCGGCTACGTGATCGAACAAGTCGGCCGGGTCAAATCCCGAGAAGTTGGGCAACTGCACGCCGAATTTAGTCATAGCGCCCACGGTAGGGCAGCTAGTCGGTGATAGCTGGGTAGACGAGGGTCTTGAGCTGCCCGCGGAAATTGAAGGTGCCGGAGGGCAGGAGCTGCGTCATGAAGACCACGATGAGCTCTTCGGCGGGATCCACCCAGAAGATCGTCGACGCGGCGCCGCCCCACATGTACTCGCCGGGCGAGCCGATGATCTGCGTGCGGGTCGGAGCCTGCGCCACCGCGACGGTGAGACCGAAGCCCATTCCGGCGAACCCCACCTCGCCGTACCCGCCGGGCAGAACGACCGACTGAAGGTCTGCATCCCCGGCGAGATGGTTGGAGGTCATCAGCTCGACCGTCTTCCGCCCGAGGATGCGCACGCCGTCCAGCTCACCCCCGTCCAGCAGCATCTGGCAAAACCGCAGGTAGTCGACTGTCGTGGAGACCAGCCCGCCCCCGCCAGACAGGAACGACGGCTGCTTCAGGTAGCCGCTGCGCTGAGGGTCGTCGACTAGGACGAGTTCCTTGGCAGCGTTGCGAAGGTAGCAGGCGGCGAACCGGTCCGCCTTCTCGTCGGGCACCGCGAACCCTGTGTCGTTCATGCCGAGGGGCTCGAAGAGCACCTCCCGCAGATAGTCGTCGAAGCGCTGCCCGGAGATGATTTCGACGAGCCGCCCGCACACGTCCGTCGATACCGAGTAGAGCCAGTGCGTGCCGGGATGAAACTCCAGCGGGTAGCCGGCGTAGTGATCCACCATGGTCTGCAGTGTGGCGGCCGGGCCTCGCCGCAACCCTGGAGCAAACCCCTGGTTATCGCCGGCGCTGTCGGCGGAGAACAGTTCGCGGATGGTCCGGCCGCCCGCGAAGCCGAGGCCGGACATGTGCATCAGCAGGTCGCGCACGGTCATTGGCCGCACCGGGTCGACAAGTCGCTCCGAGCCGTCCTCCGCGCGCTCCCGGACCTTAAGCCCGCGCCACTGCGGGATGAAGCGCGTCACGGGGTCGCTGAGCTGGAACATCCCGCGCTCGTACAGTGACATCAGCGCGACCCCGGTGATCGGCTTGGTCATCGAGTAAATGCGCCATATGGTGTCCTCGGCGACCGGCATCGAACGTTCAAGGTCCCGGCTTCCGAGTGACCGGAAATACCCCACATGGCCGTGGCGGGCCACTGCGACCTGGCAGCCGGCGATGCGTCCGGCGTCGATATAGCGGTGCTGCAAGTGCTCGGTGATGCGCTCGAGCCGACGTTCGTCAAGTCCTGCCCCGGCCGGATTGACCTTCATGCGTTTTCTCCCGTCGTGTCGGTAGGCAGGCATTCCAGGAACCGCGCTGGGGGATCTTGCGCGAGCAGGAATTCCGCATCCGGAAATACGCTATCTCCGTGGCGTGCTCGCGACGAGACCGCCGATCCCGGGCTGTGGAGTTTCGTCGTCGTTGGCCGTCCCGCTAGAACCGCACCGGCATGTGCTTGATCCCGTTGATGAAGTTCGAGCGCAGCCTGCTTGCGTCGCCATCGAGCCTGATGTCCGGCATCCGCTCGGTCAGCGCCCGCAGCAGCACCCGAAGTTCCAGCGCGGCCAGGTGCCGACCCAGGCAGAAGTGCGGACCTCCGCCGCCGAAGCCAACGTGCGGATTGGGGTCACGGCCCACGTCGAACTCCTGCGCGGATGCGAAGACGCTCTCATCCCGGTTGGCCGACGCATAGAAGACAACGACCTTGTCGCCGGCTGCTATCGGCTGGCCGCTGAGCTTGGTGTCTCGGACAGCTGTCCGGCGGAACAGGTTCACCGGGCTCACCCACCGGACGATCTCCTCGGCGGCGGTGGGGATCAAGGCCGGGTCGCTGCACAGTCGCTGCCACTGCTCGGGGTGTCCGAAGAGCGCCAGCATTCCGCCGGAGGCCGCGTTCCGCGTCGTCTCGTTGCCCGCGACCGTCAGCAGCAGGAAGAACAAGTCGAACTCGCTACTGGTCAGTGCCTCGCCGTGGTCGTCTGGCTGGAGCAGCTTGGTGACGATGTCGTCGGCCGGCTGCTCCCGGCGGCGCGCAGCGAGCTCCTCTCCGTAGGCATAGACCTCAGCGGCAGCGTTCTGCTGCGCCTCGGGCGCGGCCTGGAACTCCGGGTCGGCCGCGCCGATCAGCAGATTCGACAGCTCGAAGATCCGGCCGCGGTCTTCCACCGGCGCCCCGACGAGTTCGCAGATCACCTGCAGCGGCAGCGGCGCGGCGATATCGGTGACGAAGTCTGCCTCGCTCCGATGCTGGATCTCGTCGAGCAGCTGGCGGCAGATCTGTACGACGTGCTTTTCCAGCTGCCCGATCATCCGGGGGGTGAAGCCGCGGTTCACGAACGCCCGCTGCCGGGTGTGCTGCGGCGGATCCATGTTGAGCATCATGAGCCGCTGCATCTCGATGTGCTCTTCAGGGACCTCGCCGAACAGCGCAAGCCGCCGCGCGGAGGAGAAGATCTCCGGGTGCCTGGAGATATGTGCGACGTCCTCGTGCTTGGTGACGGCCCAGAAGCCGGGCCATCCAGGCTCACCGCCCTGTGCGTGCCAGAACACCGGAGCGTGCTCGCGCAGCCAGGAGAACTGCTCGTAGGGGGGTCCGCTGCGCTGGTAGACATCGGGGTCGATGAGGTTGATCTCTGGCGCCACCGCTATTTGCCCTTTCGCCGTCGCCCGCCGTCGCCAACGATACGGTGCCTCCGGGGCAACGAGAACCTGTTCTATGTCCCGCTGGTCAGGTGGCCGTACAAGCATCACCGGCCGCGGAAGACCGGCTTGCGGCGATCGGCGAATGCGGCGATGCCCTCGGCGTAATCGTCTGTGTCCATCAGCCTGGCCTGCAGGTCGACCTCGCGCTCGAGCACTTCACGGGGGTCGGCCGGCCAGCGGGCCAGCATTCTCCTGATCCCGGCGAGCGCGAGCGGTGGCCCCTGGGCAATGGCGCTCGCGTCCTCGATCGCCTCCGCCAGCGCCTGCCCCGGCGGGGTTACGCTGTCAGCCAGGCCGAGCTGCAGCGCGTCCTGCGCACTTAGCTGCTGCGGCAGCAGCATGAGCTGCCTGGCCACAGTGATCCCGGCCCGAGCGGGCAGCGAAGCGAAGATGCCCATGTCGCCGGCGATGCCGACGCCGGTAAAGCCCATCGAGAACACCGAATCGGCACCGGCCACCACCCGGTCGCAAGCCAGCGCCAGTGCTGCCCCGGCGCCGACGGCATATCCCTCGACGGCGGCCAGAACCGGCTTGGGCCCGTACCAGATCGCCCTGATGATGCGCTGCGCGGCTTGCGTCCGGGTCCGGGTGGCCTCTGCGCCCTGGCGCCGCATGGTGGATACGTCGCCGCCCGAGCAGAAGGTCCCGGCCGCACCAGTCAGCACGATCACGCGGACCTTGTCATCGTCCCCCGCCGACTCGAGCAACTCGGCCAGCGCCTCCCGAAGTTCGAGGTCAATTGCGTTCATGGAGGCCGGGCGGTTCAGGGTCAGGACCCGAACCGCGCCATGATCGAAGGCCAGCACGCAGTCTGGGCTACCCGCGGCGTCTTTCACCATATTGCTCCTTCCTGCCTGGGGCGCAATCATGCATCGGATCGGCACATATCGCCATTCTGCCGATCGCCGGGCCGGGCGGTGCCGGTTAGCCTTGTCCGGACGTCGATCGCGGAGGCTTACCAGTGAACCCACTGTCTCGCATCACAGGCATGGCTATAGACCGCCTTCTGGGACTTTCCGCGGTGACTGTGCCGTACGTGGTGCGGAGAGACGTTCCGGTACCGATGCCCGATGGCGTCGTCCTGCTGGGCGATCACTACCGGCCAGCGGGCAGCGAGCGGGCACTCCCGGTGGTGCTGATCCGCTCGCCCTACGGCCGGGCTGGGGTGGCAGCTGCCGTTTTCGCTGCCCCGCTGGCGCGTCGGGGCTTCCAAGTCTTTGTCCAGAGCACCCGAGGTACATTCGGCTCGGGCGGAGAGTTCCGCCCGTTCCTGCACGAGCGCGCTGATGGCCTTGCCACCGTGACGTGGCTGCGCAAGCAGCCATGGTGCGATGGCCAGGTGTCGATGACCGGTGCCAGCTACCTGGGCCACACCCAGTGGGCCGTCGCGCCTTATGCGGACCCGCCGCTGACGTCGGTGTCGCTCAACGTGACTGCGGCCAAGATCACGGCCGCGTTCTACGAGCACGGCGCGCCGGGCCTGAAGAATGCGCTGAACTGGACAGCGCTAATCGGAACCCAGGAACGGACCCGGCTGCCCGTCGCTGCGAACCCGGTTGCGCTGGCCAGGATGAAGCGGGCCTTCCGGCAGATGCCGCTGCAGGCCGCGGATGTGACGGTCGCCGGTGCGCCGGTCCCGTTCTGGCGCGACTTCGTCGGCCATTCCGCGCCCGGCGACGAGTTCTGGGCCGAGGCTGATCACGATGCGGCTGACCTGACCCGGCTGCCGCCCGCCAGCATGGTCACGGGATGGTGGGACCTGTTCCTGCCGGAGCAGATGCGTGACTTCGCTGCGCTTCGCGCGGCCAGCGTCACGACGAGGATCACTGTAGGCCCCTGGCTGCACGGCGAGCCTGGCGAGCTGAAGGCGGCACTCCAGCAGGACGTCGCGTGGCTGGAGCACTATCTGGCCGGCGGGCCGGAGCCATCCGGAGCTTCGGTACGCCTGTACCTCCAGCAGGCCGGTACGTGGCTGAACTTCGACGAGTGGCCGCCGCCTTCGTCGACCGCGACGGCGTATTACCTACGCGCCGCGGGCGGTCTGGCGCTGGACGCCGAGCCGGACGAGGCCGAGCCTGCCGTTTTCGTGTACGACCCGTCCGATCCGACGCCATCCAAGGGCGGACCGGTGCTGCAGCCGCCAGGTAAGCAGGTGGATAACACCGCGCTGGAGGATCGCGGCGATGTGCTGACCTACACGTCCGCGCCATTCGCCACCGACCAGGACATGATCGGGCCGGTCGGCGCCCGCGTCTACCTGCGGGTCAGCAGACAGCACGCCGACCTGTTCGTGCGGCTGTGCGATGTCGACGGCAAGGGCGTCTCGCGCAACGTCGTGGATGGCATACGGCGGCTCCGTCCGGAGACGGTGCCTGCTCCCGACGTGCAGATCGGCGATGACGGGATCATGGCGGTCGACGTGGAGCTGTACCCCACCGCGTACCGGGTGCAGGCCGGGCACCGGCTCCGGCTTCAGGTTAGCGGCGGAGCCTTTCCCCGCTATGCCCGCAACCTCGGTACCTCGGAGCCGTTCGCTACGGCGATCACCGCGCATCGCTGCCGGTTCGAGGTTTTCGCTGACGCTCTGCATCCGGCATGTGTCGTGCTGCCGTTCTGCTCCCGCCCCGAGCTGTAGCGGGAGCAGAACGGCCTGTCCATCAGGGATAGCTCACGACATCGCTCGGTACGTCGGGATTGGCGATGCTGACCGGCCCGCCGGTGCCGTTGATGACGGACTCGATGCCGCCCGATCCCGCCGTGCTGAGGAAGATGGTGACCAGGTCGTGCATCTGGACTCCGGCGGTGTCCGGCACCTGGAATGCCTCTGACGCCTCGATGGGGATGCCCAGGTCGAAGAAGCAGTAGCTGCCCATTCCGTACCCGGAGAAAGTCCTGACGTTACGGGCTACCTCGAAGGCGGGGTAGCCGTCGGTCGCCGTGTTCTGCATCCACGCGGCCTGGCTCGGCGGGTCATAGGGCATCTCGTTCTGGAAGAAGATCTCCGTGCCGCCCTGGCCGCGCCAGATGACCTGAGCCTGCTCGTAATGCTCCACGAACAGGCCATACGCGATGACGTTGTCGCCGTTGACAATCAGGCCATGGTCGCCGACGTTGTCCGTCCAGCCGACGCCGGCGCCGTGGTCGGCCCGCCAGGCCCAGATGTCGTCCAGGATCGTGTCGGAGCTGTTCACCACGAGGCTGTCGGTCGCCGAGCCGGCCTCGGCACCGCCGATGCGGAAGAAGACGTCCTGCACCAGGGTCGGGTCGCTGGCTCTGCTTCCCAGATCACCGGGCAGGATGCCGACCTGCAGCAGGACCGGTGAATTCACCGGACCGGCGTCGAAGATCAGGCCGGACAGCTTGGTCCCCGGCACGTTCGCGACGATCATCGCCGCGTTGCCCTGCTGCGGAATGAGCGTGGCGAAGCCGAGCCCGAGGACGATGGTGTTAGGCCTGGTCACCACGATCGGCGCGTTCAGGTCGTAGACGCCCGGCGTCAGGATCAGGTTCTTGCCCAGTGCCAGTTCCAGGTCAATCCGCAGGACGGAGGTCGTGGGACTGGCGATGAAGAACTTGCTGATCGGCAGCGACGAGCCGGCCTCAGAGCCGCTCCCCCAGGATGTCCCGGCCGAGTTGTTCTGCACGGCGGGTACGAACACTCGGAAGTTGCCCTGGCCGTCCTGATACAGGAACGGCTCCTCCTGCGTCTTCGGGCTAGTCGCCAGCGTCGTGTACTGGCCGCCGCTCGCGCTGAAGGCTGTCGCCGGGGCACCGACATCACCAGCGAATACCTGGTTCCACACGCCATTGGTCCAGTCGTCGATGTCGCTGTTGCGGACGAGGAACTGCTGCTGGGACCCGTTGGTGATGCTGCCACCGGTGAATGACGAGTCAGCGATGAAGCCGCCGCTGGCGAAGGACGGAGCCGTGCAGTAGTCCATCAGGGTCATGTTTCCGTTGATCGCAACCCGGCGCATCGGCGCGGCCTGCGACACTGCCCAGAACTCGCTGTTGGTGCAGCCGGCCGGGTTATTGACGTTGATCGTCAGGTTGGACAGCGACCGCCAGAAGTTCTCGAGCGCGGTGCAGTTGCCGGGGCCGAAGCACTGGTTGTAGACGTCCACCGATCCGTTGATAACGACGTCGCCGGGCTCGGCACCGAGCCCTGCGACCTCGGTGTAGTAGCCGACCTGGAAGTTCAGCGGATCCGCGGCAGTTCCGTAAGTGCCTGGCTCGAAGAACAGGGCATAGCGCTGCGTGCCGAACTGGTTCGACACCTGCTGGCTCGCGATCGAGTCGACAGTGGACTGGATCTGACTCAGCGGCATGCTGGGACTAAAGACGAAGACGTCGGGCCCGAAGCCCGGCTGGCCCGCCGGCCGCGGCAGCGACAGGGCGGACGGTACCTTCGCCGTCGGCGCGGCGGCGCTGGCCGCTGCCGGGCCCGCGCTCGCGGCGGCAAGTCCGGCTGTCACCAGGGCCGATGCTGCTAACAGGCTGCCCAAGCCTCGGCTGAGAAACCTAACCTTGCTGGTCAGGGACAGTCTCATAATCGTGTCGCCTCCCGGTAGCGCAGTCATGCGCGCGGAACGACTCCGCGCGGCAGTCAGTCGCGAACCGGAGGGCCTTTTCGGTCGCAATCAGAGTCATACTCCGAAAACAGCGTCTTTGCTAGGTGTTAGCGCCGACATTCGGATCTCTCACGCACCAGAACTGGCACATCAGCTGAGACCGTTGCTGACCAAGGTCCTGCCGCGCCCGGACCTCCGCACCTTCTGCTCAAGCCGTCGGCGAGGTCTGCTTGTTAACACGGGACGATCGCCGGCTGACGGGGAGGAACCCGTGGAGACGCATTGGACGGACCCGCGACGCGCGCCGGATGAAGAGCCGAGCTCGGCGGCTGACGTTGCGATCTACGCTGTCCGGTCAGCCATATGGGCCCCGTCGGTGCACAATACGCAGCCGTGGTTGTTTACCGCTGATGACGACGGGATGAGCCTGTATGCAGACTGTGGTCGCCAGCTCACTGTGGCGGATGCCAGCGGACGTGAGCTGGTCATCAGCTGTGGCGCGGCGCTGTTCACTGCCAGGCTCGCGCTGCGGATGCTGGGCTACATTCCCGAGACGCACATCCTGCCGGCTCCCGGCGACCCGCTGCTGATAGCCCGGCTGAGGTGGCCGCGCCGAGCGCCGCCGACCGAGTACGAAAGGAAGCTGTTCGGTCAGGTCACCGCCCGGCGTACGCACCGCGGCGGGTTCGATACGCTGCCGCTGGCGCATGAGCTACTCGACGTGCTTCAAGCCGATGCCGCCCGCGATGGGGCGAGGCTCCGCATCATGCCCGACGCTGCGAGCAGGGCCGTGCTGGCAGCGGCCGTCCAGGCGGGCGATGAGGCGTTGCGGCTTAATAGGGACTATGTACAGGAACTGGCCGCGTGGGTACCGCGGCCGGGCAGCATGCGGCGGGACGGACTGCCGCATACCTCATATCCGAGGCGGACCGAGCACACAGATCCGGATTTTCCCGGCCGTGACTTTGCCCATGGTCGCGGCTGGGGGCTGCCCCGATTCGGATCGCCCGCCGCGTACCGGTCGGCAGGGGTCGTGTGCCTGCTGACGACGACACACGATCGGCCGGTCGACTGGGTCAATTCTGGTCAGGCGCTGCAGCGGCTGCTGCTGACGAGCGCCACCTGCGGCGTGGCCGCAGCGATACATAGCCAGCCGCTGGAGACGGCGGCGCTACGGGAGCAGATTCGCACGCAGCTATGCGACGGCGATTACCCGCAGTTGGTGGTGAGGCTAGGGGTTGTCGTTCAGACTGCGGCCAGCGTCCGGCGTCCGGCCGAAAGCGTGCTGTCCGTGCGCGCGAGTGACCAGCATAGGGCCGGCCAGGGCTGACGGTCGAAGAGGTATCAGTGCACGGCCGCGCAGCGTGGTCACGGCCGAGCGCATGCGTGGCGGCTGCAGTGTCTGAACAGAGCATCGGAGCCGCCATCATCAAGGTGCGCGATGAGCGCGCGTAGCGCCATGGCGTGCTGGACGATGCGCTTGCGGACGACATACAACGTGCCAGCGCTGCCGGGGGCGGCACTGACCGGGCCTAGGCCACAGGCCGCATACAGGACGCCCAGTTCGGCCCGCCGCTCGATCCGGTCAGTGCCGGCCTGCGCGAGGGTTGTGGTGAACCCCCAATCGCTCTTCCACGCCCAGTAGCCCATCTCGACGATCACCCATCTCCCGCCCGGCACGCGTCCGCGCACCGATCGGAGCACGGCAATTGACCGATAGCGGCGGCCCTGGCGCAGCTGTGCGTGACCGCTCACGCTGGTGCCGCCGGATGCATGCGGCTACGCTCTGGCAGGGCATGCGGGCCGCAGGGCATTTGCGAGGTCAAAGATGGCAAACACAGCCGAGCCGTACCCGGCGGCATTTCACCAGCTGGAGAGCCTTGTCGCCCCCGAGGACGAGATTGTTGCCAGGCTCTGGGCCCTGACAGGCTGGTCGATGAACTGGTGGATGGTAACCACCGAGGTGTTCGCCGTTTTGCTGGTACTGCCGTTCATGCTGGGACTGCGGGGCCTGTATGTCGCGGACCTGGCGTTGTGTGGATCTGCGGGTGCTTTGCTGTCAGCATCGTGGTGGACCAGGTCAGTGTTGGTGATTACGATCACCCGTCAGCGACAGGTGCTCTGTTGCCGGATATCCAGGCCGATGCAGCGCAAAACGATCACCCAGGCGCCGATGGAGGCTGCCCGGTTTGCCGACTTCCGTCGTGGCTGGCTCTTCAGCCAGCTCCGTTATCGCGGGCCCGGCACAGATGGCAAGAGGGTCCGTCTCAACATTCCGGCCCGGTGCCGGCAGACCGCCGCGACAGTCGCCGAGTCAGCATCGACGATAGCCAGCAGCTGAACCTGGCGACCTGCCATCGACGCGGCGGCCGCAGCACCAGGATCGGCAGAAGCGCCCATCCTGAGATGCGTTTCGGCCACGCAAGTCCGCAAGTCAGCCGGTCTGTCAGTCGCTGACGAGACAGAACGGGTGACCTGCTGGGTCTGCATAGATCCTCCAGCTGCGCTTGCCTTCGCCGATGTCGAGCAGCGTGGCGCCGAGCTTCAGCACTTGTTCGTGGGCCTGATCGAGATCCTTTACCCCCAGGTCGAGGTGGAACTGCTGTGGGCGAGCGGGGTCCGGCCAACGAGGCGGGAGATGGTTTCCCACGCGCTGGAAGGCCAGCACGAGCCCAGATTCGGTGTGGAGGGTCGCCCAGCCGTCGTCGAGCGACCACCGCGCGTCCGGCTGGTTTACCACGCCACCGAGAAGGGACAGATAGAACCGGGAAAGCTCAAGGACGTCGGCACAGTCCAGCACCACACACTGGAGGCCGGCGATCACGAGAGCCAGCGTAGACCGTCAGGGCCCAGAACTCTCTCGCGCCGGGATCACGACGGCGGGAACCTGTCCACGCCGGTAAGCATCCAGACGGTGGCCATCCTCGACGCGAGGTCGGCAGCTGGCCCGCCGGCCGGCGCTCGGTGCGGGGGCTCTCCGAGGTATTCGATATCCGGCGAATCGCGCGCCTTATACGGCTACGGATCGCGATTGAGGCGGACAGTCCTGCTGGGGCCGGTGACGGATGTCAGTTACTAGTCGCAGAGAGCTGCGTTTCAGGGATCTGCACGGCGATCTCTCGGCTGAGCCGGGCTTCTCCGCACAGGCGCAGATCGTCCCCGCTCCAGAACCGGCCCGCGTCATACCAGTCCGGCCGCCGGCCGGCCGGCAGCAGGCCTATGGCCTGGTAGCTGACGGCGATGATCTCGGCGCAGTAGGCGGTTCCCAGGCTGGCGTCGCGCTCGTCCCGCCGCAGCGGCGGCACCCGGCCGCGCAGCCACCCGGAGGCGAGCCGGGCCACGGACGGAAACGGGGTGCCATCCAGCCTGGCGATGGTACGCAGCAGCGCATCCTCCATCGCGCGACTGGGCGCAGGCTCCAGCTGGCGCAGCCACGCCCGCTGGCCATACCTGGTGGCCCAGACCGTGACTGCCGCCCTCAGGTCATGCAACTGCGCGCCGCGGTGGCGGCTGCCCGACCACAGGTCAGGCAGCGACCTGCCCAGCTCGGCATGCCACATCAACGCGGGCAAGTCATCCAGGACGACGGACATGCCGACGTGGTTGACCGGGCTGTTGGTCGCCAGCTGGATAGCCCGGTCAGCCGCGGAATGGCCGCGGAACAACCAGAGGTCACCCGTGCGGGTCAGACCGACAGCCTCATCCAGACCGATGTGCGCTCCAGGCACAGTCGTAGCCTAGGCAGATGCGCTGGTGGAAGATACTCGGCCTGGCAGGGTTCGCAGGCGTCGCGGCCTCCGGGGTCGTGATCGCACGCGCCGAGCGCCGCCGCCGCGCCTACACCCCGGACCAGATCCGCGCACAGCTGCACGCTCGGCTCGCCGAGACATCCACGCCACCTGCCAACCTTGAGCCATAGCGTTGCCGAGCCGGCGCTCATTCGGCACCGCTGCGGCTAGCGCCTTGCGAGGCGGGGTACGGTGGCGTTTCCTGGCCTTGGGAAGGCCACCGGGGAGCCGATACCTTGCGGCCGTCTGAGGGACCGCCGGAGTTAGTCGATGAGCCCGAGCGCCCGGGCCCGGCTAACTGCGTCGGCGCGGCTGTGGACTCCGAGTTTCTTGTAGGCGCGCTCGGCTCGCTCCTTCGCCGCCGATCGGGAGATCCCCAGCTTGTCGGCGATGAGCGCGAACGTCAGCGGCGTGGGCAAGTAGCGCAGGACCCGCGCTTCGGCCGCGGTGATCGACGCCGCCCTTATTGTGGCTGCGTCTTCTGCGACAGCTTGCGCCGTTACCTCATCGGCCGCCTGGACCTCGGCTGCGTCTTCTGCGACAGCTTGCGCCGTTACCTCATCGGCCGCCTGGACCTCGGCTGCGTCTTCTGCGACAGCTTGCGCCGTTACCTCATCGGCCGCCTGGACCTCGGCTGCGTCTTCTGCGACAGCCGCCGCTGCGGCCTCGTCGGCCGCGGTGACGAGGAGACCGGCGGCGTTCAGGGCCTCAACGGCCTCGTGCGCGGCCGCTTCCTCCACGAGGCCGGCGGCTATCAGCGCCCGGACGGCTCCGGCGGCGGCGGCAGCCTGGATCGCCTCGGACGCTGCGACGGCCTCGGCAGCATCGGACTCTGCCGCCAAGGCGCGGAGCGTTGCCCTGGCTTCGGCGGATTGCGCGGCCGCGATCACCTCAGCCGCCTCCTCCAAGGCCGCCACCTCAGCCCCGACAAGCAAACCGGCGTCTGCGGTGAGGAAGCCCTCGCCCAGCAGTTCCCCGCCGGTATCGGCGATCGCCTCGAACAGAGGCTGGGCCCAGCCGTGCTCGACGAGCAGGAACGCCAGTGCCGTTCCGGGCAGCAGGGATTCTGCCAGCGCCAGCGCGTCCGCCGGATCGAAGCCCGCTGAGCCGTCATCCGCGGCCGGTGCCACGAGGTCAGCGCTGTCAACAGGGACGATTCTCGACAGCAGCGCGCCGAAGTCCTCGTCATCGCCAACGATCAGACGCTCGATCGTGCCGTCCTCGTTCTTAGCCACGAAGAGCAAGTCGAGCAGGCGCAGCACTCCCCGGCCCTGGAGCCGGTCGACCTCGGCCAGGACCCGGCCCTCGAAGTCGGCATCGGGACCGAAGCTCACGGCGATCAGTTGCAAAGGACCAGGCATCTGTCGGTCTCCTCGTTAGCGTCATAAGCGGTGTCGAAAGGCTCGACCAGAAGGTCGGGCGCACTGTTAGCGGATCCTCAGAGCATGTCAGGAAGTCTAATGTCAGTTGTTGTCCTGCACGCAGGCTGCAGGACAACGGTCATCGCGGAAAGAGCGCGTACTCGGGATCGTGACGGTTCGCTACAGGGAGGCCGGGTGCCGCGTTTGCGTGCTCCGGCATGGGCGCCGTCAGGAGCTGATCAGGCGCCAAGGAAATAGTCGTTGATGTACTTCTCCCCCTCGTCGCAGAAGAACGTGACGACGTGCCGTAGGTCCGGGTGCCGCGCGCGGAGCTCGCGGGCGGCGAGCAGGTGTGCGCCGGAACTCGGGCCCACGAACAGCCCGAACTCGCGGGCCAGGCGGCGCATCTCGCTGATCGCGGCGCTGCTGTCCACCGCGACTATCTCGTCGATGAGGTGCCGGTGCCGGGCGAAGATGCCGGGGACGAAGCCGTCAGAGATGCCCTCGATCAGGTGTCGGCCGACCTCGCCGCACATCAGCAGGCACGACTCGTTCGGCTCGACGGCGACCACCTTGCAAGAGCGGTTCTGCTCGCGGAAGCACTGACCCACGCCGACGATGGTGCCACCGGTGCCGACCCCGCCGACCACGGCATCGGGCACCGTGCCGTCCGGCAGCTGAGCGAGTGTCTCTGGACCAAGCCAGGTGCGGTTCTCCTCTACGTTCCACTCCGAATCGAATTGGTGCGGCGCGAAGTATCCCGGCTGGCAGCCGAGCTGGGCGACCTTGGCCAGCGCGTCATTGACATGAAAGTCACCTAGCGTCATCACCTGCGCGCCGAAGGCCCGCGAGATCGCCAGCCGCTCGCCGCTCATCCCGTTCGGCATGACCACCAGCATGCGGTAGCCCTTAACGGCCGCGACCATGCTCATCGCGTTCCCGGTATTGCCGCTGCTCGCCTCCACGATGGTGTCGCCCGGCCGCAGCAGCCCTTCCCGCTCCGCCCGCTCAATCATGTATTTCGCGATGCGCGCCTTGATGGATCCGGACGGGTTAAGGTACTCCAGCTTGACCCAGATTCCGTCAACCATGATCAGCGGAGTGTTGCCGATCGCGTCCAGGATCGTGCCGCCGCCTGGCCGGACCAGCCCAGCGGCAGGCTCCTGCTGTTCCGCGGCAGACCGCGCCCCGCTTACGGCATTCATGACTGCACCTTATGCGCATATGCGGGAACTCCCCTGACCTGCCTGCCGATGTCATCGCGGTAGGGCGGGGGCGGCCAGTCAATGGCGGGCGGGGCTCCGGCCAGTCAGCCGAGGATCTAGCCGGCGGTTTTCGTGATCTTGGGTTGACGGTGAGTCGCAGGCCGGGCGGGCCACAGGGCCGCAAGGCGCAGCCGATAGCCAGCGCCGGGGCGACGACCGCTTTCGCGCTCGCAAGTAGGTCGAGCCCGGCGGCGAACTCCTTGGACATCTCAATACATGGCTCCCAGTTCGTCGGGGCGGCGCAGAGGCGGTCGAGGTAGCCGACCTCGGCTGGCCCGAACTCGGCGACATAGCCAGCCATCAGCGTGCGGTACTGGCGCCGCCGCTCCGCCTCGTCGAGCTCGCCGTCGAGCGCGTTGCCGGCATCCG
Source organism: uncultured Actinomycetota bacterium (assembly GCA_963719765.1). Classification (GTDB taxonomy): domain Bacteria; phylum Actinomycetota; class Actinomycetes; order Streptosporangiales; family Streptosporangiaceae; genus JAJYUU01. Next base: position 755,653 of record CAVRCW010000003.1, on the reverse strand, counting down.
CGGCGGCCCGCCAGGCGATCGGCGCCGTCGGCGAGCGTCTCGGCGAAGTGGGTGCGCGCGCGCCCGGCCGCGGCGATGAAGGCGTCGTCCATCCGTGCCGGGCCGTTCATCAGCACCAGCCGCTCGACCCGGCCGGGGTGCGCGCCGGCGTAGGCGAGCGCCACGCAGGCGCCGTGACTGTTGCCGTACAGCGTTAGCTTTTGCTGGCCGAGATGCACCCGCAGCACCTCGACGTCGTCGACGTACCCGGCGATGCCGTACCCGCCCCTGGTCGAGGGCGCGCTCGACTCGCCGGTACCCCGCGGCGCGAACAGCAGCAGCTGGTGGCCCGGCAGTTCAAGCTCGGCGAAGTACGCCTCGGGATCCATGCCGGGACCGCCGGGGATGCAGACGACGGGCGGACCGGAGCCGCGGCGCTGGTAGGAGAGCCTGCGACCGTCTTCAGCCTCGAATGCCAGGTACGTCAACTCAACTCCGTGTATGAGATGCTTTGGTAGTTCAACGTACCGGCGCCGTGCCCGGGGCGCCGAGGGCGGCCTGGAAATAGCGCGCTACTACTTGGTGCGCCGTCGCGCGGACATCGGCGAACCACTCGGAATGCTGCATTTCGGTACCCGGCCACTTCATGGCGTGGTCCAGCCAGCTGGACCGGTCCCCCGAATCGCCTGGTCACCTCAGGCGCCCAGCGAAAGCCCGAAGCTAGAGCGTGCCCTTGTCGGCATCGCCGGCCGGGACTGGCTGCAAGATAACGACATCGGGCGCTCCGGTGACCTTCCCGGCCAGGGACGGTCCGAGCGCGGCGAGGGCGGGTCCCCTGCTGTGCACGGCCAGGGCGTCGCCGCTCGCCCACTTCTCCACCATGATGAGCCGGTCTGGAGCCTCGTGCAGCGCGTAGAGCTCGCACCCGTCCTCGTTGTGCACCTGCTCGATGGTTGCACGGACGGCCGCTATCACCTCGTCGCGATGCTCGGCCAGCGGAACGATAGTCGCGACGACGACAACTGACATGATCTCTCCCGTGCGGTTGTGCCGAGGATCTCGCCCGCTGCGGGCGCACGGTCATGATAGGGCCATCGGTATGCGGCGACGCCGGCGAGCACGCCAGCCGGACCGAGGGTTCAGCCGAAGCTGAGGGCACCACCGTCCAGCAGGAGCGGGTGCGCGTTGACGTAGCTCGATTCGCTGGACAGCAGCCAGACCGCTGCATAGGCGACCTCCCATGCAGTCGCCTGGCGACCGAAAGGAAGGCGTCGCGCGGTCCTGGCCGGATTCCGGCTTGACGCCTCGCGGCCCAGCGGAGTGTCCACCAGGCTTGGCACTACCAGGTTGGCCCGGATCGAACTGGCCATGCCCTCCCTGGCCACCTGTCGGCATATGCCGAGCAGTGCTGCCTTGGACGCGTCATATGACGGGATCCCGGTCGCGGCGCGCAGGCTCGCCGCCGAGCTGACGAACACGATAGACGAGCGCGGCGCGAGGATCGGAAGGGCGGCCGCGCACACTAGGAAATGCGCACGCGCGTTGACGGCAAAGGTCTCGTCCCATTGCCGGGCCGTCGTGCCGCTAATGCCCTGGCCGAGGCCAATGCCCACATTGAGCACTATCCCGTCAAGCCCGCCAAGCCTGGCGGCGGATTCCTCCACCAGGGTCGCGCACGCATCAGCGTGCGCCACATCGGCGATCATCACCTCAGCTGTCGCGGCTTCCGCCCGCACGAGCCGAGCGGTGACTTCCGCGGCGTTCCTATCGCGGTCGGCGCAGACGACGGATGCGCCTTCGCGGGCCGACAGCACCGCGATCGCACGCCCGTTACCGATGGGCGCGTCGGGATCGGGTGATGGCCTGGTCCCGGCGCCGACCACCAGCAGGCGCCGCCCGGTCAGGCGCCCTCGGCCAGGAGCCGAGCCAGTCGCCTCGGGCGGCAAATAGGAGTCCGGCGCGCTCATTCGCCGGTTCCCGCGCCGTCGGTCCACATGGGCTTGACGTCAGGCGGGATCGGCACGGTGAATGCGTTCAGTAGGAACGAGATGAGCGTGTAGTACCCGCACAACGAGACGAGCTCGACCATGCCCTTCTCGCCGAGTAGCTCGCGTGCTGCCTCGTAGCTGTCCCGCCTCACCTGCCCGGTCCGGGCAAGTTCGCTGGCGACCGCGTGCACGATCCGCTCGTCCTCGGCCTCGAACTGGGGGTCCTCGCCCTGGCCGATGGCATCCACCACCGCGTCCGGCACGCCGCTGCGGCGGGCCATCCGCGCATGCGCCCACCATTCGAACTCGGCCTTCCATCGTGCGCCGACGGCGATGATGGCGACCTCGGTCAGCCGCCGCTCGATCGACGTCCCGAACCGCAGCGTCGCGCCAAGCTCCGTCAGCCCGCGGCCGACATCCGGTGCGTGCACGAACGCGTTGAAGGGCCCGGCGAGTCCCCCCTGGTCGGTCACAAGCGAAGCGCCCCGCGTGCCCACGATTGCGTCCCAGACGGCCTGGCCGTCCGGGCTCAACTGGTCACGCCTCAGATCCGGCAGTCTGCTCATATCGCAACCGTAGGCCAAAGGCGGAACCGGGACAGCCGCGGCCGCCGGCTCGCGGCGGCCAGCCAGGCCTGGCCGTAGGATCTGGGCACCGAAGAGGACAGGTAAAGCGAATCCTGCTCGCCTGCTACCAGTACTGGGTGGTCGCCCCGGAACTGCTCAGGACCGAGCCAGTCGTTTCTGGCTGCTCGAAGACGGACTGGATCGCTACCCGGCCAGGGCCTTGCAGAGTCAGCCAGATCGATTTGGCCTGCCAACGGGCCGAGCTGAACCAGTAGTTGCCGTGCGGGTACTCGAAATGCAAGAACATCCGGACCGTCCGGTCCTTCCAGATGAGCCCGCCGGGCTGCACCAGGATCCGCTCGTTCGGCTGCAGGTCGCGCAGGAAGGTATTACCCGGCGCGTGCAGCAGCAGCAGGCCAGGACCGCCCTGTGCGGTGAACCGGTCCATCGTCTGGCCGAGCGGGTAATGCGTTTCCTGGTCGTCGCCGTTGCGGGTGGTGTACCAGATCCCCGAGTTCTCCCAGTGGTAGCCGACGTTCGTCGTCGCGATGAGGAAGCGATGCTCGACCACGTCAATGGCGTGGTTGGCGGGCAGCGGGACGGCGAGCGTCTCGCCGGGGTGGTCAGCGCTGATCGCGACATGGCCGGGGCCGCGCGCGGTCATCATGAACAGCGGCATGCCCGCGAGGCGCCTGTTCCAGGCGCCAGCCATCCGCATGGCATCCAGCTGGACGCTCGGATCGGTGTGCAGAAGCACGTGATGGGAGAAGAAGACCGAGTCCTCGGGGTCGAGCTTCATCTCGGCCACCGGGACGTAAGTACCGCTGATCTGGCAGGAAGAGCGGTTGAACCTGATCCGGGCCATGTCCCGGATCGGGGGCTGCTCGGCCCAGCCGGACTTGGACACGCGGGCCCGCACGTCTACTGGCGCGCCGCAGTGCGGGCAGGTCGGGCTGCCGCCCTCACTCGGGATCCGACAGTACGGGCAGGTGTAACTCGCGGTCGGCGTCGACATAGCGGCGGCCCTACTCGGTGCCGTGGTGGACGTACATGGACTGGATGCCGACCCGGCCCGGGCCGGTCATCTCGGCCAGGTACATGTTGTGGCTGCCCATCATCCCGGTCTTGAACTTCTGCTGGGCGGTATTCATCGTGACCGACGAGTCCTTGTACAGGAAGCCGCCCGGCTCGACCAGGATCGTCTCCCCCGGCTGCAGTGTCTTCTGGAAGACGTTGCCGTAGCCGTGCAGCAGCAGCAGGCCCTGATCGCCTCCGGTGACGAACCGGTCCATGTACATGCCGCTGCCGCCGTGCAGCACGTTGGCCAGGCCCTTGATGCGCACGAACGAGTAGTTCAGCGAGTGCGTGCCGGCCAGGAAGGCGTGCTCGCGCACATCGATCTCGTGCGTGGGGTGTATCGGCAGCACAACGACCTCGCCGGTCGCATCCCTGGACAACGCGACCCGGCCTGGACCGTGCGCCACGCTGATGATGTGCGGCATGCCGCCGACCATCCGCCGGCCACCAGGGGTGTTCAGCGCCGACATCGGCACGTGCGGCTCTTTCCACAGCAGGACGTGGTGCTCGAAGAACACCGAATCGCCCTGCGCCAGCGCGAGCTCGGCAACGGGCACGATCTCGCCCTCTATCTGGCAGGTGGAATTGGAGAACCGGAACTCCGTCATGTCCCGCAGCCGCGGCGCCTCTGTCCAGCCCGAGTCGGAGACGAGATTCCGCTTGTCCAGCGGAGCGCCGCACGTCGTGCAGCTCGTGCGCTCCGGCTCGTTCTGGGCCTTGCACCACTGACATTCGATCCTATCCATCCGGACAGGCCTTTCTAATCGAGGGGCTTTAAGCGTGACAGGGCGGGGAATAGTGGGGCGATCGTATCGGAGCGCAGGTCATGCGCTCCCGGTTATGCCGACGGTGGCGCCGTCGGCGTGCCGCACTCCGCGCAGAACTTGGCGGCCGAGCTCAGGCTGGCATTGCAGTTCGAGCAGTGCTTCTGCGTAGGAGTGCCGCACTCGGGGCAGAACTTCGCGCCCACCTGCACAGGGCTCTGGCAGTTGCCGCAGGCAGTGGTTGCAGCCGGAGCCGGCGCCTGCGGGGCGGGCGCCTGCTCGGGCGCGGGAGCCTGCGGGGCTTGCTGCACAGGCGGGGCTTGCTGCACAGGCGGGGCCTGCTGCGCGTAGCCCTGGCCACTGCCCGCGAAGCCGGTTCCCGGCGGTGGCGCATACGGCGCCTGACCTGGCGCCTGCATCATGTTGCCGGCCATGCCCATGCCGACGCCCATGAACATCGGGCTCACGCCCTCGCCGCCCTTGGCCATGCCCTCGCCCGCACCCTGCAGCGCCTCGGCCTGCGCGGCCTGCAGGAAGCCGCCGGCCAGACGGCTGTAGGCAGTGTCACCGGCCAGCTTCTTCAGCCGGGCGTTGTCGTCGTCATCCAGGTTGATGTCGACGTTGCCGAGCCTGGTGAGGTTGATCCCGTAGGTCTCCAGCTCGCGGTTGGCGGCCTCGAGCGACTGCGCCTCGATCTCCGGGCTGTGCATGGACAGGCCCAGGATCGGCCAGGCACCAGACATCAGCTGCGTGGTGACGGCGGTACGCGCCACCTTCAGCAGCTGCTGGGTGACCCAGCCGGTGATGGCCTGGTTGTCGGTGACGTTGACGGTGCCGACCAGGTTCAGGATGAGCTTGGTGGGGTCGTTTACCCGCAGCGAGTACTCGCCGAACGTGCGGAGGGTGACGATCAGGCCGCTCACCGGATCCTGCACCTCGTCCAGCCGGCCGCCGAAGCGGAAGTTCGGGAACTCCCTGGTGCCGACGAAGTAGATCTCGGCCCGGAAGGCGTTGCCGCCAGTAGCCCAGTCCACGAACATGCCGAGGAACGGAAGCTCCTTGGCGTCCAGGGTGTGCTGGCCAGGCAGGAGCACGCCCATGACCTGGCCCTGGCTCATGAAAACAGCCACGGCGTCCGGCTCGACGATCGCCCTGGCGAACTTGCGGATGTTGATGTCGTGCCACTTGTACACGATTTGGCCCTTGGCGCTGTCAGGCGCTGCGATGAACTCGCGGCGGGCCTCATTGAGAATGCCCATCGAATACTCCCCCCACCCGGAATGGGACCCATGTTGCCCGCCACTGGGGCCACAACTAACCGGATCATACTTCGGCCAGGTGGATATCTGGCCAGATCTGGATGCGGGCATGGCATATGTAGGGTCTGAGACCGGAACGGGCTGCTTCCGTGGCCAGCCCGGCTACCCGGCATGAGCCTGCCCGCGGGAGCCGACGGGCCAGGTGACCACGCCTGCGTGCGAGCAGGTGCGAAGTTCGCGTAAGAATGGCTTATGAGCAAACAGGCGCTTCCGCCGCCCACCGGCGATAAACCAGTACGGACTGCGCCGCCGCCGCCGCCCGCATGGCGGCACGCCGTATGGCTGCTGGTCCTGGTGGTGGCGCTCCTCTACATCGTGCCGAGCTTTGTGCACACCACATCCACGGTCAGCCTGAGTTACTCCCAGTTCCTCAAGGACGTCGCCGCGCACAAGGTCAAGACGATCGACATCCCGAGCCCGGCAACGGCCGGCGCCAACGTGACGGCCACCGGAACTCTGGCGAGCAAGCAGGACTACTCAACGGTGGTTCCGGTCATCACCCCCGGCTCCACCCTGGCCGCGGACCTGCAGGCGGCGGGCGTGGCCACCACCTACCAGGCGCCAGGGAGCTCGATCGGCGGGGTGGTGCTTGAACTCCTCATCTTCATCGTGCTGCCGGTCGGCCTGGCGATCTGGTTTTTCCGGCGGATGGCACGTACCGCGGGAAGCTCGCTCCAGGGCGTCATGGGCGTGGGCCGGTCCAGGGCTAAGGTCTTCGACGCCGAGCAGCCGAAGACGAAGTTCAGCGACGTGGCCGGATACGACGGAGTGAAGGCCGAGGTCAGGGAGGTGGTGGACTTCCTGAAAAACCCGGACCGGTACCGCCAGGCGGGAGCGATGGCGCCTCGCGGCGTACTGATGATCGGGCCGCCTGGTACCGGCAAGACACTGATCGCCAGGGCCGTGGCCGGCGAGGCCGGCGTGCCGTTCTTCTCGGTCGCGGGTTCCAGCTTCGTGGAGATGTTCGTCGGGGTCGGCGCTGCCCGCGTGCGGGACCTGTTCGCCGAGGCACGCAAGCAGGCACCAGCCATCATCTTCGTGGACGAGATCGATGCGATCGGCCAGCGCCGGGCCGGATCAGGCGCCCTCGTTGCCAACGACGAGCGCGAGCAGACCCTGAACCAGCTGCTGTCGGAGATGGACGGCTTCGACATGTCCGAGGGCATCGTGGTGCTCGGCGCTACCAACCGCCCTGAGGTACTCGATCCGGCGCTGCTGCGGCCTGGCCGGTTTGACCGGCAGATTGTCATCCCGCTGCCGACGCTGTCCGAGCGGTCCGCAATCCTGGCCGTGCACTGCCGGGGCAAGCAACTCGGTCCCGATGTGGACCTGACCGTGGTGGCCCGCGGCACTCCCGGCTTCTCCGGGGCCGACCTGGCTAATCTCGCCAATGAGGCGGCGATCGTCGCCGTCCGGGCCGGCCGCCACATCCTGACGGCGGCCGACTTCGACGAGGCCCGCGACCGGATCCTGCTCGGCCGGCGCGAGGGCTCGAATGTGCTGCTGCCGGAGGAGAAGCACGCGGTCGCCATCCACGAGGCCGGGCACGCGCTGGTCGCGGCGCTATCCGAGCACGCCGATCCGGTGGCCAAGGTGACGATCCTGCCTGCCGGTCAGGCGCTCGGCGTCACCCAGCAGCTGCCGCTTGTCGAGCGGCACCTGTACGGCGAGGACTACCTGACCGAGTCGCTGGCGGTCCGGCTGGGCGGGCGTGCGGCCGAGCTGGTCGAGCTCAACCAGGGATCGACAGGCGCGGCGAACGACCTTGCCTCAGCTACCGAGCTCGCGACGAAGATGGTCAGGGAGTTCGGGCTGTCGCCCGCCATCGGCCCGGTGGGCTACCCGGAGGGCGGCTCGGTGTTCCTCGGCGGCGGCGGGCAGGGTGGATTCTCCAGCCGTCCGTTCGCCGAGGCCACCCAGGCCACGATTGACGCCGAGGTGGCCCGGCTGCTACGGGAAGCCGAGCAGTCGGCGGTCGCCTTGATCGGCGCGCATCGGGCCGAGCTCGACGAGCTCGTCAGCCTGCTGCTCGAAACCGAGACAGTCGACGGCAGGGAGGTCTACCGGATCGTCGGCAAGCCGGTGCCGACTGGTCACTCTGACGAGCTGACGATTGTCCCGCACGGCGCCAGAGCTGTCGGCCACGCGTCAGCGGCTGGCGGTACGGCATCGGCGGCCGGCGGTGCAGCGTCCGCGGCAGCCGGCCAGCAACCGGGTGCGGCGTCCTGATGCGCTAGCGGCGCGCCGAACCAGACGGGCGGCGGCCTGCGCGGCCGCCGCGGACCTGGCCATCGTGGCAGTGGGCGACGAGGCCGGCATGTTCGGGCGCGGTAGCTCGGGCGAGGGCTGCGATGCGGCCGATCTCCGGCTGCCGGGAGTCCAGCAGGACCTGCTGGACGCGGTGCTCGCCACCGGCGTGCCAGTCGTGCCAGTCGTGCTGGTCGTGATCAGCGGCCGTCCGTATGCCTTCGGCGGCGCCCAGGGTCGGCCTGCCGCCGCGGTCCAGTCGTTCTTCGCCGGGCAGGAGGGGCCGGCGCGATCGCCGGCGTGCTGTTCCGGCAGGGTCGTGCCCAGCGGCAGGCTGCCCGTCGAGATTCCGGCTAGTCCCGGCGCCCAGCCCGCGCTCTACCTGCGGGCGCCGCTAGCAGACCGGACAAAGGTGAGCTCGATCGACCCGACGCCGCTCTTCCCGTTCGGGCATGGCCTGTCCTATACCAGCTTCGAGTACTCGCAGCTGTCCATCAGCGCGCTCGGCGACGCAGTCTCCGGTGACGGACTGGTCCCGACCGATGGCGCGGCTGACATCAGCTGCACGGTCACGAACTCGGGGATGCGAGCGCGCACCGAGGTTGTCCAGCTGTACCTCCACGACCCGGTGGCGAATGTCGTCAGGCCGGTGCAGTACCTGGCCGGGTTCGCCCGGCTGACGCTGGAGCCCGGCCAGGCGTGCGCGGTTGTCTTCAGGCTGCACGCCGACCGGACCGCGTACCACGGTGCGTCCGGGGAACGGGTGGTGGAACCTGGTCGCATCGGCGTGCGCATCGGCTCGTCCGCGGCCGACATCAGGCTGCGCGGAACCCTGACCCTGCACGGTCCGCAGCTGATCGCGGGAGCGGACCGGGTACTGACGACGCCCGTCATCCTCGGGGCTGTCGGCAGCATCCGCGGGTGACGGCGGTGCCCGGGCCGCGCTAGCCTAGGCCGGCTGCCCGGCCTCTGTGCGCGCACTCGAGCGAGGTCCCCTTGGCACGAAAGCGAGTCGCCGTGAACTCTGCAAGCAGCAGCCGCAGCCAGCACTGGTTCGGCGCGAGCGGCAGATCGGGGATGATCTACCGTTCCTGGCTGCGCAACGAGGGATTCGGCCCGGAGGTGTTCGACGGGCGCCCGGTGATCGGCATCGCGACGACCTGGTCTGAGCTGGTGCCGTGCAACGCGCACCTGAACCGGGTGGCCGAAGCGGTGAAGCGGGGAGTCTGGCAGGCGGGCGGCTTCCCGCTGGAGTTCCCCGTCATGGGCACCGGCGAGACACTCATGCGGCCGACGGCGATGTTCTACCGCAACCTGCTGGCGATGGAAGCCGAGGAGCTGATGCGCGCCAATCCGCTGGACGGTGTGGTCCTGCTCTCCGGCTGTGACAAGACCACGCCTGGCCTGCTGATGGCCGCGGCGAGCGTCGATCTTCCGTCGATCATGGTCACCGGCGGGCCAATGCTGAATGGCAAGTTCCAGGGCCGGGATGTCGGCTCGGGCACGGATGTCTGGCGGTTCGAAACCGAGCTCAGGGCCGGCCGGATGACGTCGGCCGAGGCCCTGGCCGCCGAGGGCTGCATGGCTCGGTCGAACGGTCATTGCATGACGATGGGCACAGCATCGACCATGGCCTGCATGGCCGAGGCGCTCGGCATGCAGCTGCCCGGCTCGGCTGCCTGGCCGGCCGTCGACACCCGCAGGATGGAAATCGCGCAGCAGGCCGGCCGCCGCATCGTCGCGATGGTGACCGAGGACCTGCGGCCCAGCCAGATTCTCACCCGCGCCGCGTTCGAGAACGCGATCCGCGCGAATGCCGCGATCGGCGGCTCCACCAATGCCGTCATTCACCTGCTGGCGATCGCGGGCCGGGTCGGGGTGGAGCTAGACCTCGCGGACTTCGACCAGCTGGCGCGCCCGGTGCCGACGGTGGTCGACCTGATGCCCTCCGGCCGGTTCCTGATGGAGGACTTCTGCTACGCGGGCGGACTGCCAGTTGTACTGCGGCAGCTGGACGAGGCCGGATTGCTCGCGGCCGGGCAGGTCACCGTGACCGGTGACGGCGTCGGCGCGAACAATGCGGCAGCGGAATGCTGGAACCGCGAGGTCATCCGCACGATGGCCGAGCCGCTGCTGCCCGCAGGATCGGGCACTGCGGTACTGCGAGGCAACCTGTGCCCTGGCGGCGCCGTCATCAAGCAGTCGGCAGCCTCGCCCGAGTTGCTGACGCATCGCGGTCGCGCTGTCGTCTTCGACTCCCCGGAGGACTACCACGCCGTCTGCGACGAGCCCGACCTGGACGTCACCGCCGAGGACGTGCTGGTCATCCGGGGTGCCGGCCCGCGTGGCTACCCCGGCATGCCGGAGGTATCGAACGTGCCGCTGCCGGCCAGACTGCTTACTCGCGGCGTGACGGACATGGTGCGGATCTGCGATGGGCGCATGAGCGGAACTGGTTTCGGCACCGTGGTCCTGCACGTCTCGCCCGAGGCGGCGGTGGGCGGTCCGCTCGCGCTCGTGCGCACCGGCGACGACATCACGCTGGACGTACCGGGCCGAGCCCTGACCCTGCAGGTGTCCGAGGCCGAGCTGGACCGGCGCCGGGCGCAATGGCAGCCGCCAGCTGCCGCACCAGCCTCTGGCTACGCGTGGCTGTATGACCAGCATGTCATGCAGGCGGAATATGGAGCCGACCTGGATTTTCTGCGCGGCGGGCGGGGACATCAGGTACCGCGCGACTCGCACTGAGGGCCCCGGCCAGCAGAGAATTGGGCTATCGCAAGGGAGAATTGCGTGCTAGCTGAGCAGCTCACCGAATCCTGTACGGTACTCGGCGAGGGTCCGGTCTGGGATGAGGTAGCAGGCCTGCTGCGCTGGGTCGACCTGCTGGCCGGCGACATTCTCGCGATGAGTGCGGCCGGTGAGATCACCCGCCAGCACGTCGGCTCGGTTGCGGCCGCACTGCGTCCGAGGGCAGCGGGCGGACTGGTGGTGGCCACCGAGCGCGGGTTCTCGCTGCTGGAAGCCGACGGGCAGGTGACGGCGGAAGCCGAGGCGTTCTCCGATCCTGGTGCGCGGCTGAACGACGGCGGGGTGGATAGGCAGGGCAGGTTCTTCTGCGGGTCGATGGACTTCGACATGTCCCGCCCTCGCGGCGCACTGTACCGACTGGAGCCCGATCTGACAGTCAGCTCGGTGCTGGCCGGCATCACCATCTCGAACGGCATCGCCTGGAGCCTGGACGGCATGCGCATGTACTACATCGACTCGGTGACCAGGCGAGTCGATGTCTTCGACTACGACCCGGTCACCGGCACCCCGAGTCAGCGCCGTCAGCACGTCAGGGTCGACGTCGACGTCGCGGGCAACGTGCCGGACGGCATGGCCCTGGACGTGGAGGGCGGAGTCTGGGTAGCGATTTACGGCGGGTGCGTGGTGCGGCGCTACGACAGTGCTGGCACACTCGACGCGGTCGTTGAACTGCCGGTCGACCAGGTCACCGCGTGCGCATTCGGCGGGCCTGAGCTCGACGAGCTGTTCATCACGACGGCGAGGCAGGACCTGCCGGACGATGCCGAGCCTGCCGCCGGCGCCTTGTTCCACGTGCGGCCCGGCGTCTGCGGCATACCGACGGGCACATTTGCCGGATAAGGCCGAGCGCGACGGTGACCGGGTCGCACGCCGCCGGCGTGGCGCGCAGGTCCTCGACTCAGCGGGGCCGCGCGCCGGGCACTGAGCACATCGGGCCGGCGCAGCACGACGCCAAGTTTTGAAGTCGAAGGCGGCTGCGCGCCGCGATCTGCCCGCCGGCCGACAACGGCGAAGGCGCGCCACGGCCAGTACACAGTCTGACCGATTCCTCCCGTATAGCGCCGTGGGTCCGGCCGGATCGGCCGGGTGCGGATGGATCTCAGGTAGGGATCCACGGCCCGGCCTCGTGCGCGCGCCAGCGCAGTATCTGGCTGCGGCTGACCGGTCCGCGTGGCACCCATGGGACGGGCAGCTCGCCGGCGGCTGCCATGTCACGCTGCACGGGCCTGTTGACGGTCAGAGTGTCCGCGGCCAGCTCGCACCGGGTGGCGTCCGGGTCGAGACCGAACAGTTCGGCCGCGTTCAGGCCGAGCACTTGCGTCTTCACCGCATCGGTCAGCTCGGGGTAGCCGTAGCGGTCCTGGTACTCAGCGGAGATACTGAACGCACGGAATGCCATGATCTGGGTCTGCGGCGGGCCGAACCAGACGCTGTCGGTCCCCCACAGCAGACGGCGGGTGCCCAGCCGTTTGAGCAGCTTGCCGATGGCATGCGCGGCCTGATCGGGCTTGGCCAGCAGGTCCCGCCAGAGCGCCGCGACGTCGGCCCACACGTTGCCGTTCGGCGGCACCTGGTAGTCATCGAGGGCTTTAATCAGCGAGTCCACGCCGACGGGATCCAGCGGATTGTAGGGTCCCTCGACGTGGTTCGGGGTGAAGCCCGCGTGGTACACGACGAACTGCATGTCCGGGAACTGGCGGGAGACGGCGACCATGTCACGCGGCTGGTTCCAGCTGTCGTCGGTAAACAGATAGGGCAGCGGTAGTCCCTTGTGCCCGCAGAGGATCTTGACGCCCAGATCGTTCGCGTGCTGCACGATGGGCAGGCCGATGGCAGGGTCGTCCAGGTTAAAGCCGCGGCCGCCTGGCCCCCAGGCCGTGTACACCTTGAAGGTGGAGACCCTGCCGGTCTCGGCGTTGCGCGTCATCTCCTCCAGCGAGGCGCCCAGCGGCCCGAAGTTAGGCGCCAGCACGTTCTGCAGCAGCAGCCGTGATGACCCGCCCCGAGTCAGCGCGTCCGCCATCTGCAGGGTGCCCTCAGCGTCGGAGAACGGGATCACGTCGGTAGACGCGCCAGTGCTGGGCAGGTCTGACAGCAAGGCCATCGTCGTGTCGCTAGCCAGGAACATGTCGTGCAGGTAGGCGCTGCGGTCCAGGCAGGTCAGCCGGTTCGACGCGGTGCAATCCGCCGGCACCAGCGACATGACCAGCTTGAGGGTCTCTGGCGCGGTCGTCCGCCACGGCAGGCTCGGCATGATGTGATGGGTATGCACATCGAAGATGAACTCGCCGCGGCTGCCGAGCGCATGCTCGCAGCCCTGCAGATCCTCCGGCGGCGGCGTACTGTAACGGCCGCCGGAGCGGTGGCCCTGGCCAGAGCAGGCAGTCAGGTCGAGCGTCCCGAGAAGTGCGGCCATGCCGCCAGCGGTCTGCAGGAATCGCCTGCGGTCGATGCCTAACCTGTCGGCTGCCGCCGCAGCTCGCTGCAGCACCGCCTCGGCCAGCCGAACGTCACTACGACTGGCTGCCGCGGGCAGGAACTCTCCGTTCGAGACTGGCCCGAGGACTACCGGGAGCTGTACACGGTCATCGTCACGAGACATCTACGTCGCCGCCACCTCAATCATCTGCCGCAATTCCCAATCATCTGCCTTAATTTCGCGCAGCGGTACCCGGCTCAGGCGGTCAGTGTCAACTGCACATCTGGTGCTGACTAATTCGCGGCAACTCGGGCACGCCGCCGGCGCCCGCTGGACGCAGCTGCTGTACGGCGATTTCGGTGCTGTGCATCACTGGGATCTGCCAGGGCGGCCCTCGAGATCTACTGGATGGAGAGTCAGGCTCGGGCCGAAGTGGTCGCCATCTGCTCGGCCAGGCGCTCGACCGCCGTACGGAGCCGGCGGAAGTAGGCCGCCCGGCTCATGCACAGCCTGGCCGCGGCTTCCTCATGACTGCGCAGCGGCTCCAGGTACCCGGCGACGAGGACGCTGTAGAGCAGCTTCTCGGTCTCGCTGTCCCCGAACGCCTCGGCCGCGGCCGTGAGGACGAGCTGCCGCACGTACTCAGCCCGTTCCGATATTGAAGTGCCGCGGGCCAGCGGGCTGCGCGCAAGTTCTCTCGGTACCCGGAAGTTCTTGAGCACCTCGCGAACGGTCTCGAGGTCTACGACGGGCGCCGGTGCGGCGGCGGCCTGGGTCGGCCGCGGCAGGCCGAGCTCGGCGTAGATCTGGCTGCGGACGAGGGTGAACAGGCCGCCGGGCCCGTAGTCCAGCCGGTAGCACTGAAGCTTCATCGTCTCGAAGGCCGCATCGAGCTCCGGCAGGTGCTCCGCGCCGATGGCCTGCGCGAACTCGGCAGCACCCCGGACTCGCGAGTCGATGGGCAGGTACGCGAACCGGGGGTTCACGGCGCCTGATCGCAGCACGCCGGCGATCCCGAGCATGGCCTGCACCTTGCCCTCGCCGGTGAAGTCCACGGCTGACTGCCACAGCACCGAGTCACCCAGGGCTGCGTTGGCGCGAGCATGGGCGAGCCAGGGCCCGGTCAGCGGATCGGCGTCGGCGAACTTCGGTGCGGTCGCCAGGCTCATGCAGACCATGTAGCCGCAGATCCGATCGCTGTCGTCCCTGGCGATGGCCACTCTGCCGGGTGCTTCTGTGAAGTACCGCAGGGTCAGCGGCCACAGCTGTGGGTCGGCGCCGTTGCCTGGCCCGTGCTGAGCTTGCTCCGCATCGCCAGGGCGGACGGCATCGATCCTCAGGCTGACGTTGCCGTCCCAGCCGAAGCCCCATTTGATCATCGGGTTCTCGACCAGGTGGGCCATGTCAATGATCAGCAGCGGGTTGCCGGCCATGGCCCGCTGGTACAGGTAGTCGGCAATCCGGCGGCGCAGGTCGCGCTCCAGGTCGGGGTTGCGCTGCCGCAGGTCCGCCAGGAGTACCTTGCGGACCAGCTCGTGCATCATGATGCCGTTGCCGAGCGGCTCGGTGACTGTCAGTCCGGACAGCTGCCGGTACGCCGCTTCCGCGTCCTCATCCGGCAGCACGGCCCGGAGCAGCTCCGGGGTGGTGGACCTCGCTACCACCGCGATACTGAGTGCCGACGGCCGGATGTCCTGAAGCTCGGTCTCGACCAGCCGGTGCAGCAGCGACCTGAGAATGTCGGGCCGGTCGGGCGACTTGGCCGCGTTCCAGCCCGCGTCGGCCGACGCGGCGTCGGCGGCGAGAGCCAGGGCGAGCGGCGAGCCCGCGGCCCAGTCGATGATCGCCGGGACTCGCTCGTCGAAGACGCCGTGGGCGGCGAGCAGGCCACTCGCCTCCTCCGGTGCCATGGCGCCGAGGTCGATGCGCGCTGTGACCGACTCCCAGCCACCAGTGAACCAGCCAGGATCGGGGGCGGCCCGGCTGGCGATGATCACCAGTGACTGGTCGGGCAGGGTCGGCAGCAGCTCGTGCCGCAGGTGCGGGTCCATCGCCGCCATCTGCTCGTAGGAGTCCAGCAGGATGACAGGGCGGGCATCGTGAGCTACTCCGCGCAGGGCCTGATCAAGCACGCCGGGAGCGGGGCCGAGCTCGCGGCCGTCCAGCGCCACCACGGTTCTGCCGCGATCCCTGGCCCGCCGGCCGACCTCGCGCAGCAGGGTGCTCTTGCCGATCCCGCCTGGACCGCATACGTGCACCACGCTGGCCGGCGGGTCGACAGCGTCTAGGCACTCGTCGAGGAAGGCCATCTCGGCCTGCCGCCCGGTGAATCGGCGGCGATCCCGGTCCTCAAGCCGGGCGGCGAGCGTACGCCGCGGCTCGTCTGGCATATTCCATCCCTGGCGCGCGATTACATGTCCGCGTCCGCCCGATGCACGGCCCAATTACCCGGGACAGCGACACCGTCAGCGTACCAAATAGAGACTTCAGTGATATTGCCGCGGCCTAACGGCCGGCGCAGGGTTGAGCGCGGCGTGCCTCGTGGTTTTGCCGGCCGGAATGGGACGAAACAGGAGTTAAACCGGATGGGAATGCTCAGTCGATGAAGGACACGGTCGAGGCCGCGCCCGGCCTGGTGCAGCTAGCGCCGCAGATGGCCGCCCAGCCGGGCTTCCCCGCCGCCGGTCCTGACTTCGAGCCCGTCGCCGGCGTCACGCTTGGCCAGTTCGCCGCGGTGTCCAAGGGAATTGCCGCCTACAACTACGACCAGTCAAGGCTTGCCGAGGTAGCCGCGTCCCAGGGCATCGACCCGGTCAGCTGGGAGACCGCCTCGCAGGGGTGGAACAGCAGGATTCAGTCCAGCCCCGTCGTCGCGCAGCAGTTCAACCGGCTCTACCGAGCGAGCTGACTGGATGGGCGTGTTCAAGAGTGACCTGACGAGCATCGGATGACGCGCCGGCAGCAGCCGGGCACCCCGGTGAGCGTCGGCCCGATGCAGGTCAGCCCGGCTGACCGCCGTCGGCCGGGGCGGGCTGCGCCGCCCGCCCCGTCCACGGGAATGGCGGCTGGCCAGGTTCTCGCAGCTTTCTGGCGGGGAGTGCGAGAACCTGGCCAGTAGCCTGGACCGCCGCCGCGTGCGCCGTGCAGGCCGTCACCTACGGCGCACGCGGCGGCTACGAGTGCACGCTGTCGGACATTTGCTACCGTCGCGAGGACTGGCAGGTGCGACACCCGGCGCACTCGCTCGCGGCTGACGCTAAGGCAGGTGGACGTTGGCAGCTACTGGCGTGGCAATAGTTACCGGAGCCGGCTCGGGGCTCGGGCGTGCCATTGCCCGCGAGCTTCTCGCCGCGGACTGGCGAGTCGCGGCGGCCGGGCGCCGCGAGGACGCCCTGCGCGAGACCGTGGCGCCGGGCGGCTGGCCGGCCGACTGCGCGCTTGCCGTGCCGGCTGATATCACAGTGCCCGAGTCCGTGGCTGCACTGTTCACGGCGGTACGCGAACGCTGGGGACGGCTCGACCTGCTCGTTAACAATGCCGGCGTGTTCGGTCCGGCGGGCGCGGTGGACCAGATCAGCTGGGAGCAGTGGCGGCAGATCGTCGACACGAACCTGACTGGCTCCTTCTTGTGCGCCAAGCACGCGGTGCAGTTGATGAAGGCGCAGGATCCTCGCGGCGGCCGGATCATCAACAACGGCTCGATTTCCGCGCACAGCCCCCGGCCCAACAGCGTCGGCTATACCGCGACCAAGCACGCGATCACGGGGCTTACGAAGTCGATTTCGCTGGACGGCCGGGACTTCGACATTGCCTGCGGCCAGATCGATATCGGCAACGCCGCTACCGACATGACCGAGAGCATAAGCCGCGGCGCCCTGCAAGCGGACGGGTCCGTGATGGCGGAGCCCACCTTTGACGCCAGGCACGTCGCGGCCGCCGTGCTGTACATGGCCTCCCTGCCGCTCGACGCAAACGTGCAGTTCCTGACCATCACCGCCACGAAGATGCCGTTCATAGGAAGAGGCTGACGGCCGCCTCGAGCATCGTCGCTGGTATCCGCAATCAGCGGCTGCCCTAGTAAGAACGCGGCAGGCCGAGCACGTGCTCGGCCAGGTAGTTGAGGATCATCTCCTGCGGCACCGGCGCAATGCGCATGAGACGTGCCTCCCGCCAGTAGCGCTCGACGTGGTACTCGCTGGCATAGCCGAAGCCGCCATGAGTCTGCATCGCGGCGTCGGCAGCCTCGAAGCCGGCTTCGGCCGCGAGAAACTTGGCCAGGTTGGCTTGCTCTCCGCTCGGCAGGCCGGCGTCTATCCGCCAGGACGCCTGCCGGATGGCGAGTTCCGCGGCGGCTAGCCGGGCGTGGGCCCCGGCGAGCGGGAACGCGATGCCCTGGTTCTGGCCGATGGGACGGCCGAAGACGGTTCGCTCCCGCGCATACGACACTGCACGGCGCAGCGCGGCCCGGCCAGTGCCAAGCGCCTCGGCGGCGACCAGGACCCGCTCCGCGTTGAGGCCGTCCAGCAGGTAGTGAAAGCCGCGGCCTTCTTCGCCGACCCGGTCCGCCTCCTCGACGTACAGCCCGTCGTAGGTGACCTCGCAGGACGCGACAGCATTGCGGCCGAGCTTGGGTATCGGCCGGATCCCGACGGCTGGGTCGCGCAGGCTGGCTACGAACAGGGTGAGCCCGTCGGTCCGCCGGGCGCACTGATCGACGGGCGTGGTGCGGGCAAGCAGCAGCACCCGTTCCGATTCCTGCGCCTTGGAGGTCCAGACCTTGCGGCCGGTGACGCGGTAGCCGTCGCCGTCGCGGATCGCGCGCGTCGTGATCGCTGTGGTGTCGAGGCCGGCGTCCGGCTCCGTGACGCCGAATGCGACATGCAGGTCCCCGGCAGCGACTCTCGGCAGGTAGCGCTGCTTGAGCTCGGCTGAGCCGTGCTTGGCCACGGGGTGCATGCCGAAGATCGACAGGTGAATGCTGCTGGCGCCGTTCATGCAGGCCCCGGAGGCGGCGACCTCCTCCAGGACGATGGACGCCTCGCTGATGCCGCAGCCGCCCCCGCCGTACTCGGCGGGGATTGCGATGCCGATCCAGCCACCCCTGGCCATCGCGTGGTAGAAATCCCACCCGAAGGCGTGCCTGGCGTCCAGGTCGGCCCAGTACTCGTCAGGGAACGCAGCGCACGTTTCGCGGATCGCCTCGCGTATCAGCTGGTGGTCTGGATTCTCGGTGAAGTCCACGTGTGCTCCGTGGTTGCGTGGGGCGAGACTCGGTGGAACGAGTGTGCCTTGGCAGTCTGTGCCCGACAATGGCAAGTCGGTATAAGGTCATTTGCGAACCTTCACGCGCCATTTCTGCGCGGATTGCCCGTCTGAACGGCAAGCTCATTGCCGGAATGCCGGAGCGGCACATGCCCAGCATTGCACCGGACGCCTTATCGGTGAACGATTAGCAGTTATGAGTATGCAACCGGAGCCTCCCAAGCCGCAGCAGCACCGCTGGCCCCACTTGCCGTTCTGGCCGCGGTCGAAGGATGCCAGGGACGTGCCGCCGGAGCAGGGCCTAGGCGAGGGGCCGCCCGTGGACGAAAATATATCGGCGTGGCCAGAGCTCCGGCACGATCAGCAGCCCGCGTCCGATCAGCAGCCCGCATCCGATGCCGCGCACGCACAGGGCGAGGCAGTGACCGAGGACGGCGCGGTGCCAGGCGACATCCCACCGGCAGCGGGCGAGGCAGTGACCGAGGACGGCGCGGCGCCGGGCGACATGCCAGCGGCAGCGGGCGAGGCCATCCACGATGACCAGGGGCGGGGGGCGGACGAGACGGCGGCAGCGGAGCAGGCGCCGGACGAGGCCGCTGCAGCGGAGCAGGCGCCGGACGAGGCCGCTGCAGCTGAGCAGGCGCAGGCGCGGGCTGAGGCGACCTCCGAGAGCGGCACTCCGGAGGACGCGACTCGGGCCGACCAAGCCGAACCGCCGGGGCCGGCGGGCCGGCTGGCGATCTCGGCGAGCGAGCTGAGCGCACGGTCGCGGATCGACCAGGTCTGCCGGCCGCCGCCCAGCCGGCGCTCCGCCAGCAGCTGGCTGAGTTCGTAGAGCTCTCGCACCGGCTGCGGGTGCCTAGTCTCAGCGGTCGGCTGGCCCTCGATCCCGGTGAGTCGATCACGACAACCCTGGTGAATGCGATGGCATTCGTGATCCGCCACCACGTCTATCCGGGCTCGCCGATCAGCCAGGAACAGTTGGCTGAGCAGCTGATGAGGGTCCTCGTGGTGCCCGGCCAGCTGGGCGAAACTGACGACGTGCAGCTCACGATGCCGCTCGCCATCTCGCACGGGCGCATCAGCCTCGATGTGAGCGTGCCACTCGAGGAGGCAAAGACTGCGGGAAGTCCGCAGCCGCGTACCAGGCTTGTCCGCGCCGGTGACCGGCCCGAGCTATGCGAACCAGTCGGCCAGATCGGCGCGGGCTCTCCGGCCACAGAGCGGGGCGATGCAGACGGTGCTGCCGGGTCCGCCGACGCCGAGGACGAGGAGACCTCCGGGCCGGGTCCGGCGGCCGGTTCCCAGCACGGGAATGGCTCGGCTGGGGCTAACGGCGCTGGCGGCGAGGCGCGCGCCGGGGCCGGCCGGGAGGATGGCGAGCATCACGATGACGAGCCGGAGTCGCGGACCAGCGCGGCGGACTCGAACGGCGCGCAGGCAGCGGAGGCAGATTCCGCCGGTGCGCGCGACGGCGGCTCGGCTGAAGTCCAGAGCGCGGCCGGCACAGCCGCGCTGATCTGGGGACCCGCGGCCGCCATCGCCGACGGCCATCGTTACCTCAGCATTGACGCGCTCATGTCCTACGCCAGGACGCAGGCCTTCGAACAGCTCTACAGACACTCTGCCGCGACCGCGGCCCAGGGCATGCGCGCGATACGGGGCCTCGAGGTCGTGGTGCTACTCGATAAGTCGATCGGCGGGGGCCTCTGGATCGACGTTGATCCGGAGACCGGTTGCGCCTCGGTTGCGCTGGCGATCGAGGTCCTAGACATAGTCAGCCCGCACGGCATCCGGGTTACCAGGCTGCCGGGGCTCTGACCCGGCAGCCGACGGTCAGGCCGGCTGCGGGACAGCCCAGTCGGCCAGGTCCTGGATTCCGGTAGCGCCGAGTTCGGTCAGCAGGTCAGGCCGGTTTCCCGCAATGACAGCCGCCCGCTGATCGCTGTTCAAGCCAGGCCAGCTGGCCGCGACGAAGCCCGCGGACATCCCAGCCTTGGTGCGGGCCACCAGCAGCGGACCGATCTGCAGCAGCGACGGCCCGCCGTCACACACGGCGCTCAGCACCGCCTTCAGCTGCTCAACACCAGGCGCGGCATCGATTGCGCCGCCGCTGACCGCCTCGTTGAGAATCGAGCCGAGTTTCAGGCCCGGTGTCGGCCCGCCCGGCCAGCGCCAGTAGAACCTGATGCCTTTCGGTCCATCAGACTGCCGGTACATCAGGTCCGCGTTCAGCGCGTCCCCGAACTCCTCCAGCAGCGCTGGGCCGATGTCGAGAACGGACGGCTGCTGAGCGTACAAGCCACAACGCACGATCCGTGACCCGGCCGCCGCGGTGACTGCCTCTTGCTCGAGGGTCCTGACCACGTAGTGGGCCAGTTCCTGCAGGACCTGGGCGGACTGGGCGGCGTCGTTCGCGGCGGCCGTGAAATAGCCGTCCGCCCACCTGCGGAGCGCCACTGCCTGCCGGGCACGCTCGGTCGCCTTCTCGTCAGCCTCGGCCGGCCTGCCACCGTCCTCAGCACCAGACTCGGCCGCGGCCGCATCGGCTGCCTCATGAGTTAGCTGCAGCTCAGTGACAGTCCTGGTCAGCCTCTTGAAGGCGAGATCAGCCTCAAGGCGCTTCTCGCGCAGAGATTGCAGCTCAGCCTTGAGCGTGTTCAGCTCCCTGTCAGCCTCCCGCAGGCCAGCGTCGTACTGGCTCAGGTTGTGACTCACCAGCGCCACCTGATGCCATGCGACAACGGCAGTTGCGCACGCGATCCCGATCCCAACTAGTGCTACCGCCAGTACCCACAGCATCATGGCCCTCCCCAGCGCCTTTCTAAGCAGCACCAGACATTCTCTACTGATGTCTCGCAAATTGCGAGAGAACGGTTTGGGCACGCCGCGTGGACAATGGCTCGGCCGGGATTAATCAGCGGACAATGAGCCATGCAGACGAGAGCGGACCGAACGCGGAGAGCCGCTAAGGCGGCGGCAGTGCTCGCTCTGGCCGCGGTCGCGTGCGCGGCCTGCGCACCCGCGACCCAACAGCCGAGCCTGCGGAACTGCGCCGCGTTCGGATTGCTCGCGATCGAGCACAGGCAGACGGTAACCGCCCTTCCCCCGGCCTGCGCGGGCCTGCGCCGCGAGCAGGTGAACGAGGCCGTCGCCAGCGCCATCCGAGAGGCCGTCGGCCCGCTGCCGAAGGCCGCTGCGAGGCGCGTCGCGGTCAGGGACAGCAAGTACCTGGCGCACCTGGTCACTACCATCCCGCCCGAGCCGCCGGCGTCGCTGGCGACTGAGCCCGCGCAGTCAGGCGGGAGCACCCGGGTGAGCCTGTATGCCCTCGCGTGCTGGCTGCTCACGGCGGCCGCTGGCTCATACCTACTCGCTCGTCTGGGCGGCTTCGCACGCATGCGCGGTCTCGCACGCATGCGCGGATCTGGCCGTCACCGTCCGGTGCGCGCGGGCGGTTCGATGTTCGGGATCGTGACTGCGCACGTAGCTGCGGCCGTTGCCTGCGTCGGGGTGCTGTCGGCTTTCGCGGTCACGCACGTGCAAGTGGTGGCCTGGATCGCGGTCGGACTTGTCGGCCTCACGGCGGGGCTGGGCATGGCCACGCTTCTGACTGGACTGCCCGACCCCGGAACGGGTCCCGGCCCTGCCGTTAGCCCGGCAGCGGCGCGACGGCGGCAGTCGCTTGTCGCCGTGATCGTCGCTCACGGCATCCTTGCGACGGTGACGATCCTGCTGGTGTGGCTGGCCGCGGTCGCTGGCTCGTAGCCGGTCGGCCTGCTGCGTAGCCGGGCGGACGCGACCGGGGAAGCGTGACGGGTCAGTCCCCCGCGCTCTGCCGGGACGGCCGGGACGGCCGGGACGGCCCGGAGAGCCGGGAGGGACGGGAGGGCCAGGCCAGCCTGGTCCGCAGAGCTGGCCGGTCTAGGCCGAACGCGGTGGCCAGCACCACCCCGGTCGCGACCCCGAGGCCCGCCACGGTGTCGGTGAAGTAGTGGTAGTCCAGGCCGATCATGGCCACGCCGACTGTGCAGCCGAGCCCGGCGGCGAAGACCACGACAACGACCCGCAGCCAGGGCGCGGGCCTGCCACCGGGCGGGTTCAGGAGCAGCACGCCGATGACAGCTACCACGGCGAATGCGCCCGTCGTATGGCCGCTCGGATACGTCAGGGCGTCGCCGATCCGCTCGTGCACGAGCGGCTTGAGCACGAACTGGGTAAGTGCAGCCGCGACGGGTACAGAGATCGCCGCCAGCGCCGCCCCGTTGAGGCGTCGGGCCGCCAGGCAGCCGAGCACCAGGACCGGCGTCAGCACGAAAGGGGCGGCCAGCCCGACATTGCTGATCATCCGCAGCGCCCGCAAGTGGGTGCCGAGCTGGCCGATGATCCAGGAGTCGATGGGCTGGTCGAGCGCGTTCGGTTGCGATTTTCCGGCCGCGATGATCCCGCCCACGGCGACGACCAGAGCGGAGCAGCTGACCAGCACCGCGGCGACGCGGCGGGCGGGTTCCGGCAGCAGCGGCGGAGCGGGCTGGCGTGCCCCGTTCTCCGTGATAGTGCCCCCCGGTTCCGTGCCTGTCGTCCGTGCCTATCTCGGTACCTATTCTGGCGTGCCTACCGTAGCGTCATCTTAGGTGGCTCGCGGCGGTGCTTAGTCAGCGCCGCTCCATCAGGCCCCGGACGAACGCCGCCTGACCGGCGTGCTGCAGGTCGTCGGACAGGACACTGATCATCCGGATGCCGAGCGTGACCGGCGGATCCCAGGCCCGATCGACGACCCTGCTCAGGTCGCTGTCGCGCAGACCACGGACGAAGGAGATTGTCTGCGCGTAAGTCGCGTCGTGATACCCGGCCAGGAACTCGGCCGGGAGGCGGACCTCGGAGACCGCGGTCGGGTCCTGGCCGTAGCCGATCTCCTCCGGCTCGAACGGCAGGCCGGCTCGCTGCATCCATCCCTCGGGCCACACCTGATCCAGACCAGCGGCCGCGGCGACATGATCGTCCTGCACTCTTGTCAGGTGCCAGATGAGCCAGCCGATCGAGTTGGCCTCCTTGTCGGCGCGGAACGAGAGGTCGTCGATGCTCAGTCCGTCAAGCACCTCGTGTACGACCTCACGGATCCGGCCGAACTCGTCAGCGAGCAGCTCTGCGACCGACATTTCCAGCTACCTCCATCGTCCACGGCATGTAACAGGCCCAGTCTGGCGCTGTCCTACCGACGATGCCCGGATACGGGTGCCTTAAGCCGCGGGTTTTCCGGGCGCGTCCGAGGCCCTGGCGGGCGGCTTGCCCGGCGGGCATCAGCTGCCTATAGTGATCGCAGCGCGCACCAGGGCGCCTCCCGTCCGCGGCAAGTACCGAGTGCACCTGGATCCCCGTTGAGAATGCGTAGCCATGCGCGGCTCCCCTGTCGCACCCGGCCGCAGCGGACCCGGGTGGCGATGGAGAACCCATGGAAGACAAGAAACTGCCCGACAACGCCGACCTGGCGCAGCTGAGGGCACAGGCCAAGGAGCTCAGGCGCGCCCATGGGGGCGGCAGCCCCGCGGCCAGCGGCCGGGTGCAGGCTGTTCTGCCCGCGGCCGGGGCGGAGATCCAGCTCAGGGATGCCCAGCTGGTGATCGCTCGCGAGCACGGCTTCGACGGCTGGCGGGACCTCGCGGCCGCGGTGGTCGCCCAGCAGAGCGGCGGCAGGGACCTGAATCGCTGGTTCGGCGTCGAGCTCAACAACAGCACCTGGGACCTGATCGACAACGGCTTGTCCGAACAGAGTCCGCGCGCCGAGCAGGAGCAGGCGCTGTACGCGGCCTACGCCGCCACGTATCACTGGATGCAGGCCGGGACTGTCGCTAACCACGGCCGCGGCGAGCACCTGATCGCGACGGTCGCAGTGGCCACGGGTCTGCTCGACGCAGCCGCTCGGCATGCGGACCGGTACGCCGACCTGATCGCCGAGCACCCGGCGGCCTTCGGCGACTGGGACCGTGCCTTCGCCGCCGAGGCCGTGGCGCGGGTGGCATCCCGCATGGGCAGCTCCGACGCTGAGAAGCTCCGGGACGAGGCACGTCGGCTCGCCGAGGCCGTGGACAACCCGGAAGAGCGCCGCGTCTGCCTGGAACGGCTCGCTGCGGCGCCCTGGTAGCGATCTGATCGCGGCGGATCAGGGCAGGGGATCAGGCATTGATCTCCTGCCCTGCGGCCTACGCAGCTGCGGGCGGGCCGGCGAACTCCCTGACCGCCGCAAGCAGCAGCTCCGGCGACTCCAGTTGCGGCAGGTGGCCGGTCTCCGGCAAGAGCAAGAACTCGGCGCCGGGGATGGCGGCGGCATATGCGCGTCCGTAGTCCTCGTCCACGATCTGGTCGCTCTGTCCCCAGACCACGAGGGTCGGCGAGCTGACCTGGCTCAACCGGCCAAGTAGGCCGAGATCAGACATCGAAGGCTGGCCGCCATAGATTCGCAGCGCCGAACGGTTGCCCGCCATGATGCTCCGCTGCGCATCTGTCATGGCTGCGGGATCAAACCTGAATGGTGCCGGGTTGTGGTAGCTGAGCTGCGCGAGTTCGTCCAGCGCGAGCGGGAAGATGTCTACGACCGGATGGCCGGCTACGGCTATCCCGGCTGGGTCGCACAGCACGACCCTGGCGACCCTGGGACTGTGCAGCAACGCCAGCTCAGCCGCTATCCAGCCGCCGATCGAGTTGCCGATGACGGTCACATCATGCAGGTCGAGTTCGTCAAGCAGGTCATGGTACAGCGCGGCCAGGCCGCCGATGGTGGCGAGCAACTCTGGCCGCGGAGTGCCGTCGAAGCCAGGGTGGGTGGGCGTGATCACCCTGGCGGGCAGGCGTGCGGCCAGCAGCGGGGCGAAGCCGCCGAGCGACTGGGGTCCGCCACCGCCGTGCAGCAGCAGGACCGGCTGTCCCTCGCCTACCTCGGTGACGGTCAGCGGTATGCCATCGAGGGTGAGCTCGTGCGTGGCCGCGGCGGCCGTGCCGGTCTCCTGCGCGGCGGCCAGCCCGCCGTCCCGCCCGGCAGCCATAGCATCGCCGGCTGGCCCGAAGCCGGTGGCCGGCTCGGTCGCGTAGCGGCGCATGGCGCCGGCGATGTCGTCTGGTTCGACCGGCGAACCGGAGCTGTACATGGCCTGCATGTCGCGGAAGTACTGCACATACAGGTCGGGCGTGAAGGTGTTGAGAATGACCGCAGGCACGTCGGCCGGGTTCGCAAACGTGTGCGGCGCGCCGGGCGGAACCATGACCAGGGTGCCGGCCGTCGCGTCATATTCCTGGGTCCCGACCGTGAACCGCGGGGTTCCGGATACGACGTAAAAGCCCTCGTCATGCTCGGCGTGCCGGTGCTGCGGCGGCCCGCTCACATGCGGCGGCAGCGTGATCTCCCCGAGACCGAGCCGGTGCTGTGTGGTGGTGCCGTCCTCCAGAATGCGCATCCGGACCTGGCCGAGCTGGATGGCTTCGCCGGCATCCGGGCTAACTATCGAGACCTTGGCGGTCTCAGTCATGTCGAACTCAGTCATGTCGAACCTCCGTGGCCTGCGCCTGTTCGTGATAGTGAACTCTCATAAAGTGACCTTAGGACCCTGGCCCGCATAATGCAAGTCTGCTCTTATTAAGAGAGTGAACTTGACTAATGCCGATGCTGCTGCCAGCATGACGCTGATGGCAACTTCGGCCGGGCCGGGCAGGGCAAATCAGCGGCAGCGCACCCGTACTGCCATCATCGACGCGACTAGGCGGCTCATCGGCACGGGCCGCGAGCTGACCATGCCTGACGTCGCCCGGACTGCTCTGGTGTCCGAGGCGACCGCTTACCGCTACTTTCCCGACATGGTGTCGCTGCTGCAGGAAGCCTTCACGGGCATGTGGCCGAGCCCGGCGGAGTCACTGGCGCACATCGCGGACTGCCCCGACCCGGTCGAGCGGGTCGCCGCCGCGGCCGAGGTGCTGCTGCGCGGCGTGCAGGGCTATCAGAGCGCCGTACGCGCGATGATCTCTGCCTCGATCACCCGGCCGCAGGTTGCTGCCACCAGGCCAGGCCAGCGATTCAGGCTGATCGATTATGCTCTCGGACCGCCCGCGGATCTCCGCGGCGTCAGCAAGGAGCGGCTTGAGCAGCTCGAGCGCGATCTCGCGGTTGTGGTCAGCGCCGAGGCACTGTTCACCCTCACCGACCTGTGCGGGCTGCCTGCCGAGGATGCGATAGCAAGCGCGGTGCAGACCGCGCGCACCCTTGCCATTGCCGCGGTTGGCGTCACCCGCCGGGTGCGATGACCCGGCTCAGTGCCGCGCCTGCTACGGCGACGACCGCGTAGATCACCGCGGCGCTACCGTATCTGGTTGGACATATCCGGACCGCAGGGACGTCCCGCCGTGCGCGGGCGCATAGTGCGGCTAATCTAGGCCGGTGCGGGTCGCAACCTGGAACGTGAACTCGGTCAAGCAGCGGGTGCCGCGGCTGTTGCCGTGGCTGGATCAGCGCCAGCCGGACGTGGTCTGCCTGCAGGAGCTCAAGATCTCCGACGAGGCGTTCACTGAGCTGCTTGGCGAGCAGATCGAGGCGCGCGGCTACCAGGCCGCGGTACACGGCGAGGCCCGCTGGAACGGGGTTGCGATCTTGTCGAGGGTGGGACTCGAGGACGTGATCAAGGGTCTGCCGGGCGCTCCGGGCTTCCCCGAACCGGAAGCGCGCGCGGTGTCGGCGACCTGCGACGGCATCCGGGTCCACGCCGTCTACGTGCCGAACGGCCGCACTCCCGACTCGGACCATTACCACTACAAGCTCGAATGGCTGACCGCGCTGGAGCGGGCAGTCCGCGCGGGTCCCGATGCCGCGATGGTGTGCGGCGACATGAACATCGCACCCACCGACGCCGACGTCTTCGACCCGGCGGCCTACGTCGGGCAGACGCACGTGACGCCACCGGAGCGGGCCGCGCTCGCCAGCCTGCAGTCGGCCGGGCTGCACGATGTCGTCCGCGAGCGCTGGCCCGACCAGCGGGTTTTCTCCTACTGGGATTACCGGGCCGGCATGTTCCACCAGGATCTCGGCATGCGGATCGATCTGGTGCTCGCGTCCGGGCCAGTGGCCGGGCGGGTGCGCGCGGCCTGGATCGACCGGCAAGCGCGCAAGGGCACCGGCCCGAGCGACCATGCCCCCGTCATCGTCGACCTCGACGATGCGCCGGACGGTGATATCGGGCCGGTCGTGCCGCCGCCGTCCGCGGCCGCGCGCAAGCCGGGCACAACGAAGCTGCCGCAGGCTCGCTGACCTGCCGGTTAGCGGCCGGGCCGCAGGTAGGCGTTCACCATGTCATTACGGAACGTAGCTTCACCGTCGAGTTGCGCGACCAGCAGCCGGAAGTCGTCCATCCGCGGGTAACGACCGGCGACAACCGCGGGCCGGATAGTGCTGAGCTTGCCCCAGTGCGGACGAGGCTCGAATGGAGCCAGTGCCGCCTCGACGCTTGCCAGCACCGGTGCGACCGCGTGCGCATCCGGCACCCAGGTGAAGTGGAATGCGACGCTGGCCCGCTGGTAGGACGGGCTGAGCCAGAGGTTGTCGGCAGCCACGGTGCGGATCTCCGACACCTGCACGACGGGAGCGAGCACGGCCATGAGGGCCTCGAGTGCGTGCAGCGCCTCGACCGCGTGCTCCCGGCCCACCAGGAACTCAGACTGCAGCTCGTGCCCCGAGCTCGGGGTGAATTCCGGCCGGAAATGCGGCAGCCGCTCGTGCCACGGCCCCGGCCTGCCGAGCTGCGGCGTGCAGTTGGCGGCGGGCATGCCGGTCACCGGATGCAGGTCGGCGCCGGCCAGCTGCCCGCCCAGCCAACTGGCCGGTGGCTGCCCAGGACCCGGGGCGGCTTGCTTCAGCCACGTCTGGGTCATGCTCTCGGCGCGCCAGTCGGTGAACATGCTCACGCTGTACGCGGCGGAGGTGATCTCGTCGAAGTGCGCCGTCACCTCGGCGAACGGCAGGTCCTGGTAGACCCACTGCCGGAGGGTAAAGGCCGGGACCGTGTCGAGCGTCAGGCTGGTGACCACCCCGCATGCGCCGAGCGCGACGACCAGGCCCGCGAAGCGATCGGGGCCGCCGTCCCGCCGCACGGTGATCAGATCACCGTCGGCGGTGACCATTTCCAGCGCCGAGACGGCGGCGGCCAGGCTGGCATTGGCGTCGCCCGATCCGTGGGTGCCGGTGGCCACCGCGCCCGCTACCGAGATATGCGGCAGCGATGCGAGGTTGGCCAGCCCGCGGCCGGCCGCGTGCAGCACAGGGGCCACGTCGCTGTAGCGCAGGCCAGCGCTGACGGTAACGGCCGACCCGGCGGCATCAAGCTCCACCATGGGCGGCAGTCCGGCCACGGACACCAGATCGCCGGTGGTGTCAGCGACATGGCTGAACGAGTGACCGGTGCCTAGCGCCCTGATCTGCCTCGACCCGGCGACGAGCCGCTGCAGCTCATCGACGCTCGCGGGACGGTGCAGGGCTGCGGCCCGGAACTCCACGTTCCCGGCCCAGTTGGCGAGCGCTCCCATGGGCGCAAGGTACCGCGCCGCCTATACCCGCGCCTCCTGCGGCGCCGCCAGTGTCCGCTTAACTGCCCGCTGGGCTCTGAGGATAGTCTCGCCCTTCACGGTCCACGAGAGCCCGAATGCGGCCAGCATAAAGGCCTCGGGCCAGAAAAGCGAGATGACGGCGAATGGAACCAGCGCCAAGGACAACGCGATGATCCATGCGCATGTGACGTAAATATATTTGCGGGTGTTCCGCGTCGAACCTACGGCCTTGGGAAACCGGTAAATAGCCGCGGCGCCCAGCCTGCACAGGACAGCACTCATTCGCAGTTCGCTATCCCCGGCCTGCGCAAATTGAAGGGCCATGATGGCTAGCGCGGCGAAAGCTAGGCCGGCAGCTACGGGATGGATGTGATTTGCCACGGTCTGCGGAGCGGTGCTCAGGCTTCTTGTCGGGCAGAACGCTACGACCACCGCGCACACCCCGGCGACGTTCGTAATCCCCGAGTCGAGCCGGTCGTACCCGTGATACGAGATCAGGAACATACCCAGGACGCAGAGCGACCCGATGAAGAAGTTCCGGAGCGGCGAATAATAGGAGTAGCTTATCGAAGGCAGGAGGTGGCCCTGCGTTGCCCCGTAGATAAGAGGGACCACGATGAGCAGAATTCCAATTGCGCCGATGAAGCTCCGCAGCGTCTTGTAAGAGACTAGATATTCGCTCGGACCCTTGCTGCTCATGGACGCTGCCTTAGGTAGGAAGATTTGGCAGGCGTCGGGCCGTGGCGGGTAGCGGTGACACCAGGAACAATGTACTCCGGTCGGCGGGCGAGATAACAGCAAGTTAATGCCCGTCGTCGCGAGCGGGTTGGCAAAGGACAAGATGTCATAAAACATAGCATCGCGGGCCTGGCGGTGCCGACGGACGGCAGCCGGCACCGGTCTCCAAGGGTAGGGACGGATACGCGCCCGACAGCCGGATCCGGCCAGTAGTCCGGAGTTGGGCCAAGTGCGCAGCTGGACCACCATGGATTACGTCGAGTATTTGTCTCAGGTCGCTGGTCGGCGGCGATCCGACAAAAACTGAAATAACGGGCCGACCCGAGGTGCTCGATATCCCGCGAGCCGAGCCGTGGCGAGTACACGGCCAGATTGTCAGTACCTCTGTCTAACATCGGGTTTATGGCCAGCTTGTCTGTACGCGATCGCGAACTGTTCCTGGCTGAGCCGCACGTCGCGGCTTTGTCGGTATCGGCAGGTCATAGCCGTGGTCCGCTTACCGTCCCGATCTGGTATCAGTACGCACCGGGCGGGGCGGCGTGGGTGCTAACTGAGGCCGGGTCCCGGAAGGCCCAGCTCATCGAAACAGTCGGCCGTTTCACCCTGATGGTCGAACGGGTCATGCCGACTGTCCGGTACGTATCGGTGGAGGGTCCGGTCACTCGCACCGTTCCGGGGACCGATGAACTGTTGCAGGAGATCGCAGTGCGCTATCTGCCGCCAGACAAAGTCCCCGGCTACATCGAGTTCGCCAAGGTGGAACTAGGCGAGCAGGTCGCGATCTACCTGCGTCCGGAGCGATGGCTAACGGCAGATCTCGGGCCAGGAGCCGAACCGCCGCGCGCGACCTGACCGCGAAGTCACCCCCATGACCTGCGTTGGGCTGGATCCAGTGCGCACCGGATCGGCCGTGGATGTGGTCGCGGGCCTGGCGCAGGTCGGCGGGAAGGGGGTCGGCGGCGGTGATGGTGCGCGGGCCTGGCTGGATCTCGATGGTGCGGCGGCGCGCGGTCTTGACGAATTTGCGGATGAACCAGCCGGTCTGGTGCTCGATCGGCCCTCCCGCCTGAGGCACACCAGTCTGCTTCCGCCTGACGGCCGCGGCCGGAACCCCTGTCAGTTCTCAGCCCACACAGAACTCGTTACCCTCGGGATCCTGCAAGATAACGAAAATACCGGCCTCATCAGTTACCACGCTCACCTGAGTGGCGCCAAGGGCTACCAGCCGCGCAACCTCGACCGCGCGAGCACCCGGCCCGTCGCCCAGCGCAGTGACGTCAAGATGAACACGGTTCTTCACAGTCTTAGCCTCCGGGACCCGCTGGAAGGCCAGCCGAGGCCCCTTCCCAGCCGGATCCTCGATCCGGTACCAGTTGCCGAGATCCTCTTCGCGATGCCCGAGCGCCCGCAGGGCCGCGTGGATGCTATCGATATCGGGCGGCGCATAACCAAGGACCGCGGCCCAGAAAGTAGCTAGGGCCGCCGGGTTAGCGCTGTCAATGGTCACCTGGACATTTCCTGAGGTCACCAGGAGATTCTATGAGCGCTCCATGAGCGGGAATCCGCCCGATGAGTCGCTACCGCAACCGGCGATTCCGCAGGTCACCGCCCTGCAGAATCGATCACGACCCAATCGTGGCCCAAGTCAGGTCCTAGGGTAGGGACGGATACGCGGCCCGACAGGCGGATCCGGCCAGTGTGAAGGACGGTTATATGCCCGCTGAGCTCATGGATGGCGCGGGGCTCGCCCGCCAGGTCGTCAGTGACGCCGCGAAGCGGGCGGCCGGACTGATGTCAGCGACCGGCGTCACGCCGTGCCTGGCTACCGTGATCGTGGGCGACGACCCGGCCTCGGTGACTTATGTGCGGATGAAGGAGAACCGCAGCGCTGCCGCTGGCATCGCCTCCAGGCACGTCGGCCTGCCTGAGCAGACGACGACACGTGAACTGGTCGAGGTGATCGAGGGCCTGTCCGCCGACCCGCACGTGCACGGCATCCTGTTGCAGCACCCGGTACCAGCGCACATCGACGAGCGAGCCGCTTTCGAGGCGATCGCGCCGCACAAGGACGTCGACGGCGTCACCATGCACTCGTTCGCCGCCATGGCCTTCGGCTATCCCGGGTTCGCGTCCTGCACGCCGGGCGGCATTATGCGGCTGCTCGACGCCTACGACGTCGATCCGAGTGGCAGGCAGGCGGTCGTCATCGGCCGCAGCCCTATCCTCGGCAAGCCCGTCGGCATGCTGCTGCTCGCGCGCAATGCCACCGTCACCTACTGTCACTCCCGCACCCGCGACCTGCCGGCGATCGCCAGGACTGCCGACATCCTGGTCGCCGCGGTCGGCAAGCCCGAGTTCGTCCGCGGCGACTGGATCAAGCCGGGTGCTGTCGTCATAGACGCTGGCTACAACCCCGGCAATGTCGGCGACGTGGCTTTCGCCGAGGCGGCCGAGATCGCCAGCCTGCTGACCCCGGTGCCCGGAGGGGTCGGGCCGATGACCATCGCGGTACTGCTTGACCAAACGGTGCAGGCGGCCGCCAGCCAGGCCGCCGACGCAGAGGCAGGCTGACAGATCAAGCGCGGAACGTTCATTGGCCCTTTTGCACTCGCTGTACCGACATGTAGCTCGGCCCGGCGTGCGAGCATGCGCTGAACGGGAACGGGATGACCTTGGACGCGAACTGGCTGGGCGGGTAGACCCGCAGCCCCGCCGCGGTGACCGGGTGGCAGGGGCCCGCGCCGCCGGTGACGGCGAAGCTCAGATCCATCACCGCGGTCGCGGTGGCCCCGTCGGCGAGCCGTATGGTGCGCAGGTTCGGGTTCGAAAAGCCGCCCCAGCCGGCCGGGCCGCCGAGTCGGCGGCCGGCGAGGCTGACCGCCGAAACGCCTGGGTAGCCGCGGAGCGTGCAGGTATGCCCGGACAGGTTGGTGAAGTTGAGGTCGTAGACGACGCCCCCGGCGTAGCCGTTGCCCGGTGGGGTGCTGAGCCAGAGCACAAGCCCGGATGTCGCGCAGCTGGGCGTCCTGGCGGCAGGTGCCTGGGCAGTGGTGGCGGCCAGCGCGGCCACCGGGATCACCGCCGCGGCGCCAGCTATGGCGGCCGCGACGATCAGGTGCTTCGGGCAGTTGGCGGGAAGGTGCATGGTGTCCCCCGGTTTCTAGTTGGTGCAGGACCTATGCACCTTCTATGACCGCCCGGCATATCAGCCGGTTATGGGGATGCCACCCCATTTCCGCGGATCGCGCCAGTTGGTGCGTTGGTGGGGTGACTGACACCCATAACACGCGGGTTCTGGGCATCGTTCGCTTCCGCGTCGTGGTAGCGCTAGCGGGTGAAGTGCTCCTCCGGTCACACGTGGTTTCACACGGTGTCACGAGACGGTCCAGTTGCGAACATCCATCATGGAGGGAGAACGAAGATGCCGATGGTCACGGTCAAAGTGATTGAGGGAGTGTTCACGCGGGAGCAGAAGCAGGAGATGATCCAAAAGATCACCGACACGATGGTCGAGATCGAGGGCGAGAATCTGCGGCCGGTCACGTGGGTACTCGTCGAGGAGGTTGGCAGTGGGGACTGGGGTATCGCTGGCAACGGCCTCACGACGGCCGATGTGCACGCTCTGCAGAGGCAGGGTCAGCCGGCCACCGCCGGGGCGGGCTGAGCCCCGCCGCCGGTGAGCCTGCGGGTACGGCTGCTCGGTCATCCGCGTATCGAGGACGGGGCCGGGCAGCCGCACCAGTCACCGCGGGGACAGAAGTCCTGGGCCCTGCTAGCCCGGGTCGCCCTCGCCGACCGGCCGCTGACCAGAGGAGAGCTTGCGGGGGAACTGTTCGGCGAAGCGGACGACCCGCTGGGGGCGCTGCGGTGGTGCCTGGCTGACCTGCGCCGCTGCTGCGAGGACCCCCGGTTGTTGCGCGGCGATCCGGTGAGCCTGACTCCTGGCTCGCTGTGGCTGGACGTCTGGGCGCTGTGGGACGGCTCCCTGCCTGCCGCCGACATCGGCGGCGAGCTGCTGGCCGGGGTGGAGCCGCGCAACTGCCCGGCCTTCGATATGTGGCTGATGCTAGCCCGTGGGCGGTGCGCGGCCCGGTCGATGGAGGAACTTCGCCAGGCGGCGCTGCGGCTGCTGGCTGAAGGTGAGGCCGAGTCGGCGGCCGAGTCCGCTGGGCGCGCGGCGGCCCTGGACCCACTGGATGAAAGCGCGCAGGAGCTGATGCTGCGCACGCTAGTCGCTGCCGGTCATCCCGCCAGGGCCGCCGTGCAGCTGGCGTCGTGTGAGGCCGTCCTGGCCAGGGAAGGCATCGTTCCCTCCCCGGCACTTCGCGCGGCGGCCCGCGCCCCCGCGGCACCGGCCGCCGGGTTGCGCGCTGTCGTGATCGCCGAGTCGCTGCTGCGGGCCGGGACGGCCGCCCTGGACGCGGGATCGGCTGACGCGGGCATCGAGACCTTGCGGCGTGCGGCCCAGGAAGCCGAGCGGGCCGGTGACCCGCTGCTGCATGCGGATGTGCTCAGGACCCTTGGATCCGCGCTCGTGCACTCGATCCGCGGCTTCGATGGCGAGGGAGCAGTGGTGCTGCACCGCGCGCTGGCGGCAGCGAGGACCGCGGGCAGCCAGCGCCTGGCTGCGGACATCCTGCGCGAGCTCGCGTTTGTGGATCTGCAGGCCGGGCGGCACGCGTCGGCAGTCCGCGCGCTGCACGAGGCGTCGGCGCAGGCCGACGCTGTTGGCGATCCGGCGCTGAGCGCGGGAGTGCTGGCGATCCGCGGCATGAACGAAGCGGACCTGGGCCACCATGACAGCGCCGTCCAGCTTCTCGCCGAGTCCGCTCAGATCGCGGAATCGGCGGGCCGTCGCCGGCAGGAGGCCTGGTCAACAGGCGTTATGGCGCGCTCCCTGCTTCTCGCCGGCCAGGTTGAGGAAGCCCGCGCGGCAGCCGAGCGCAGCATCGGCATCTGCCACCAGGACCGGTGGAACGCCTTCCTGCCCTGGCCGCAGGCGCTGCGTTCGCACTGCCTGGCCGCCGCCGGGCAGTGGGACCAGGCCCGCGATGACGCCGAGCAAGCGTTCGCGCTGGCGTGCCAGCTGGGCGACCCATGCTGGGAGGGGATGGCCGGGCGAGCCCTGGCACTGCTGGCCCTGCACGCAGGCGACGCGGCAGCGGCCGATGAATGGATCACCGATGCCCGGCGGCGCAGTGACCGGGTGCCCGACCGTTACGTCTGGGTCTCCGGGTTCGTGGCGCTCGGGCACCTGGAGATCGCCGCGCGCCAGCAGCCAGACCTGGTCATGCCGCTCGCTCGCCGCCTGTACCGAGACGCGCTGCGGACGGACCTGCCCGAGTTCATCGGCTGGGCCCTGATCTATCAGGCCGAAGCGGGCGATCTGGCCAGCCTGCCGCTGGCCCAGGCGATCGCCCGAGAGATCGCCAACCCAGTGCTGCAAGCCCGAGCGGCTGCGCTCGGCGGTTCACCCGGGCCCTTCTCACGCGGTGCGCCGCCAGGCGTCGGCTAGCGCGACGTAGCTGGCCCGGCGGCGCGCCCGGTCCAGGCTCGGGGTTACCACCACTATCTCGTCGGCCTGCGCGGCCTGGCGCATTTCCAGCAGCCGCTCGGCCACGACCTTCGGCGCGCCTGTCACCATCCTGCCGTCGTCCTTCCGCCCGGACCGGAACTCCGCGGACTGCGCAAGCTCGCGAGCCTGCTCGGGCTGTAGCGGCTCGCGCACCCCGCGCCGGATGTTCTGGCGCGTGAGCGTCCACGCTGCCTCGAAGTCGATGACGGACTCCTCGTCCTCGCTGGCGAACGCCAGCACGGACATCGCCGAGTAAGGCTCCGCCCCCTCCTCGCGCGGCGCGAACTTGCGCCGGTAGTTGACAAGCGCGTCGAAGGCGATATCGGGACTCATGTGGTGAGCGAACACCGCGCTCATCCCGTTGACGGCGGCAAACCGAGGGCCGTAGGAGCTGGAACCCAGCACGAACAGCTCTGGCCGCTGACCTACCAGCGGCGCCGCGATGAGCGGCGCATACGGGTGCCCGGCAGGGAAGCCGTCGCCGAGGAATGCCAGCAGCTCGCCCACCTGGGCCGGGAACTCGGCCGCCGGGTCGGTTACCATGCCGCGCCGCAGCACGTGCGCGGTCAGCGGATCGGTGCCTGGCGCCCGGCCGAGAGCCAGGTCGACTCGCCCCGGGTACATCGCCAGCAACGTCCTGAACGTCTCCGCAACCTTGAGCGCCGCGTGGTTGGGCAGCATGATCCCCGCCGCGCCGACCCGGATCCGCGAGGTGAGCGCGCCGACGTGCGCCGTCAGCAGTTCCGGTGAGCTGCAGGCCAGGCTGCGCATGTTGTGGTGCTCAGAGACCCAGTACCGCCGGTAGCCCGCCGCCTCGATCGCCTGCGCGATGCCCACGGCGCCGGCGATGGACGCGGCCGCTTCCTCGCCGAACTCGATGCCGACAAAGTCAAGCACGGCCAGCGGCAGCGACTCCTCGTTCCCACCCATGATCACGTCAATGCCGGGCCGCCCGGCGGCATTCCCGCAGCTGGCCGAATGACCTTCAGGCCTGCCTGCAGGGCCGGATATGTTGGTGCCCATGCGGACAACGCCTGCGCAGTCGGTGCAGCGATCAGGCGGGTCCATGGCGGCCAGCCTCTCGGTAGCTGAGGAAGTCTTCGACCTGCAGACGACCACGGAGATCTTCCAGGGCAGCGAGAGCGAGATGAAGACCGGCCGGGTGCTGCTGCACGCGCTGGACGGCGACGAGAGGCCCCTGTGCGGTCGCGATTCAGACGGCCTGACGCCGGTCGGCCGGCCGTGGCAGCACCACTACCTGCCGCACGCGCCGCGCTGCCGGTCCTGCGCGCTGGCGGCCGGGTCCGCCGGCGAGGCCGGCCTGCAGCTGCTGAGCCCGGACGAGCTTGCCGCCCCGCCGCCCGGTCTGCCGGTCACCGGAGTCGACATTCGCATCGTGCACGGCAGCGAACGCGAGCAGGAAGGTGCTGACGCCCTACGCGCGGCGATCGCCGAGCACGACGTCCGGCGGTTCCTGCTCACCGACGCCGTGTGGGTAAACGGCGAGATCAAGGGCGGCTTCAGCCACCCGCTGACGCTCAGCCCCGCCACCTTGCTGCGCGGGCCGCTGGACGCGCTGACGACCTTCCTGCACGAGCAGATGCACTGGGTCCAGGGCCCCGGCCTGGACGCCGCCACCACCGAGGTTGCCGAGCGCTGGCCCGATCCGCCGCCGCCGCCCGAGGGCGGCTACAGCGCCCAGTCAAGCTGGCTGCACCTGTCCGTATGCACGCTGGAGTACCTGGCGATTGGCGAGCTGATCGGGCCGGCGGCGGCTGCCGCGCTGCTCGGCCAGCAGAAGCACTACGGCTGGATGTACGCGAAGATCATCGCCGATCCCGGCTGGTTCGCAGATCTGCTGAGCCGGCACGGCCTGGCCGTCCCTGACGCCCCGCAGGTCCCGCGCCGTTACTACGGCAACGACTGGTGGTCTGCCATCCCCGGCGTGGCAGCGACCTAGATGGGCGGCCGGCAATCTTCCGGGTGGCAGCGCCGCGGCTCATTGGCCCCACCGGCAAGGAAGATCTAGGCGGTTGCGAGCCGTGACGATCAGCCAGAAGGTGGCCGTCGGTACGGTCTACGTGGCCGCGATGTTCATGTCAATCATGGATGCGACGATCGTGAACGTCGCGCTGCCCGCCATCGGCCGGGCCTTCGCCGCGCCGCCTACCGCCGTGGCGAGCATCGCAATCGCCTACCTAGTCAGCCTTGCCGCCTTCATCCCGGCCTCGGGCTGGCTGGGCGACCGCTTTGGTGCCAAGCGGGTCCTGCTCATCGCGATCGCGGTCTTCACCGTCTCATCCGCGCTATGCGGCCTGGCGGCCAGCCTGCCCGAGCTTGTCGCGTTCCGGGTGCTGCAGGGCGCCGGCGGCGGGATGCTGGCTCCGGTCGGGCTGGCCATGCTGTTCCGCGTCTTCCCGCTGGAGGAGCGGATCAGGGCGGCCTCCATCCTCACCGTGCCCACCACGCTCGCGCCCGCCACCGGCCCGGTGCTAGGCGGCTTGCTGGTCACCGAGCTGTCCTGGCGCTGGGTCTTCTATGTGAACGTGCCCATAGGTGCGCTCGCCATCGTCTTCGGCCTGATGTTCGTCCGGCCGCCCGCGGTCAGCCGCCCTGGCCGCTTCGACCTTGCGGGGTTCCTGCTCACCGGTGCCGGTCTCGGTGCGCTCATGTACGGGGTGTCGGAAGGGCCTGACGTTGGGTGGGGCAGGCCCGAGGTGCTTGCCACGGTGATAGCCGGCGTCCTCCTGCTGGTCGCCATGGTCGTGGTCGAGCTGCGCGTGCCGAGCCCGCTGGTGGCACTGCGGCTGCTGCGGGACCGGCTGTTCCGGTCGACCACACTGGCGCTTTCCGCAGCCGGGATCGGTTTCGTCGGCTCGCTTTTCGTCGCCTCCCTCTACTTCCAGGACGGTCGCGGGCTCGACGCGCTGGTGGCCGGCCTCAGCATCTTCCCCGAGGCCTTCGGCGTCATGGTCGGGGCCCAGCTTGCGAGCCGGGTGCTTTACCCGGCCCTGGGCCCGCGTCGCCACATCGCGGCCGGGCTCGCCGGGGCCGCGCTCTCGATGGCACTGCTTGCCATGCTCGGTGATCACACCAGCCTGTGGTGGGCGAGGCTGATCATGTTCTTCCTCGGCGTCTCGATGGGCCAGATCTTCGTGCCTTCGCAAGCGGCCGCGTTCGCCACGATCGTGCCCGCGGCCACCAGCTCGGCGTCGACCATGTTCAACACCGCGCGCCAGCTGTCCGGTGCGGTCGGGGTCGCGCTGCTCACCACGGTGATCGTCGCGGTCGGGCCGGTGCACGTGGTGGCCGGCCCGTCCAGGACCTGAACGCCTACCGGGCGGCATTCGGTGTCGGCGCGGTGTTCGCGCTGGCGGGCATCGTGGCCGCGCTGGCCATCAGGGACCGCGACGCGGCGGCTACCATCCCCGACGGGCGGTACCGGCGGCTGCATGCCTCAACCGCTACGGAGCAGCTGGCCTAACCCTCCGCGGGTGGCGCTAGTCGGCCCTGCTGGTCAGTGCGCCAGCTTATGAGCTGGCAGCGAGTCCACGTAGCCGAAGTGGACCAGCGCTTGCCAGGGCTTGACGTCAGCGACCCGGCCGGAGTTCTCACCCAGATAGGCGTACGTGACTGGGTTGAGGATTATGTCGGTGCTGAAGCCGAGGTATGTCCACTGGATGCCTACGCCGACGTGGCCCAGCACGTCGCGCACGCTGTGCACGATGGTGAATCCGGGGATCTGCGCGATTAGGTCGAACAGCGCTGCGCGCTGAGCCGGGAGCAGGTAGGTGTTCATCATCAGTGCGTTCACGTTCTTGCCAAGGTCGTTGGCCTCCCAGCCCGGAGTGCTGGCATTGGCGGCGGCCTGTGCTTGCGTCGGCATCATGCCGATGTGAATCAGGAATGTCCGCAGCGCCGCAGGCTGGACCGGCAGCTGAGGCAGGTAGCCTGCCTGCTCACTACAGCCGCCCTGCAGGTACTTCTCGCCCTGGGCTACGGTGCATGGTGACAGTTTGAAGTAACCCTGCCCGTCACCCTTGGGCGTGGCCACCAGGCCTGGCCTGTTGCCATCGGCTGACTGCCAGATCTGGTAGAGCCCGCCGCCCCTGGCCACAGTTTCCGCGTAGACATACTGGTCCGGCCCCGGCGGCGTGCCTTGCTGGGTGCGCACGATGGCCGCGGTGTGGTGCAGGAACTTCGCCGTCAGGCTGACACTCCCGGCAGCCGACGCACCCGAGGTCGCTGGCCCGGTGGCACTGACGTGAGCCTTGGCCGTCGGTGCGCCGATCGCCAGGTGTGAATGCTTCCCAGGTATGGCGCCACCGCCCGCAGCGAGCGTGATTGCGGCAGCTGCCGCCACTGCGACGGCGATCACCCCGGCGGTGACCACGCGCGGAGTGCGGAAGTAAAGACGAGCAGTGGTACCGGCATGCCTGCGGGCAACATGCCCGAGACCGGCGCGGCGCTCGGCCAGCTCGGCCAGCGAAATAGTCGGCGCGGCGGTCTCGACGTATTCCCTGATCTGGTCAGCTAGGTCAGTCTGCATTGCCATTACTCCCCGTGGTTACGCCCAGGGCGGCACGTAGGCGTGCCAGTCCGCGCTCAGCGTGATTCTGGACAGAGGTCCGCCTGATGCCTGTCAGGTCGGCCACCTCGCGCAGCGTGTATCCGTATCCGTGCACCAGCACGACGGCCAGCCGCTGTCGCTGGGACAGGGCGGCCATCGCGGCCGGCAGGCCTGGTTCGACTCGATGGTCGGCCCAGCCGGGCGTCTCATGCAAGATCGGCTCGCGCTTTAGCCTGCGTCCGCGGGTCTGGCCGACTCGGAACAAATACCCGGGCGCGTTGGCCATGTACCGCAGCCGGTCCCAGTGCTCCCAGGCGTAGGCCAGTGCTTCGGCAGCCGCGTCGCGGCCTTGCTCGGGTCCGTAAGCGGCGACCAGAGCGCGCCGCAGCCGCGGCTCGGTATCCCGGACGAATGCCTCGAAGGCATCGGCGGCCGGTGTCGCGGCCTCGGGCGGGGTGACCGCGGCCTCGGGCGGATCAGCGGCCGCCGGTCGATCTGCAATCTGCATCGGGCTCGGCGGTCCAGGTTGGATACGTCCGTCATCAGAGAAAGCGCCGATGGCGGCCAGCTGTACCACAGGAGGCCTTCAGGCAGTCAGTACCGGGCGGTCAAAGGCTGGCTGCGAATCCCGTCAGAAGTGCTCGGCGTAGACGGGCTCGCCGTCGGTGGCGGTGTAGATCTCGCGGCCGTCCATGAAGGCACGCTGCACCCGGCTGAGCACGTCCAGCGGGTCCCCGGACCAGATCACGATGTCCGCGTCCTTACCAGGCTCCAGCGAGCCGAGCCGGTCGTCGATGCCGATGATGCGGGCCGGGTTGATGGTGAGCGCCCGCAGCGCGGTATCCCTGTCCAGGCCGTACTTGACCGACAGCGAGGCCTGGTGCACCAGGAAGTTAATCGGCACCACCGGATGGTCAGTGGTGATCGCGATCGTCACGCCCGCGGCTGCCAGCTTGCCGGGGTTGGCCAGGGACCGGTTCCGCAGCTCGACCTTCGACCTGCTGGTGAACAGCGGGCCGATGATGACCGGGATGCCCCTATCGGCCAGCAGGTCGGCCACCAGGTGCGCCTCGGTGCCGTGGTCGATGACCAGGTCATAGCCGAACTCCGCGGAGATCCGCAGCGCGGTGGCAATGTCGTCGGCCCGGTGGCAGTGCTGGCGCCACGGGATCTCCCTGCGCAGCACCATCGCGAGCGCCTCGAGCTTCAGGTCACGGTCAACCGGCTTGCGCTCGTCCTCTGGCTTGCGGGCCTCGGCGTCGATCTTGGCCTGGTAGTTGGCCGCCTCCACGAAGGCGCCCCGGATCACCGCGGCGACGCCAAGCCGGGTGCTCGGGGTCTTCTTCTGCTCGCCGTATACCCGCTTGGGGTTCTCGCCGAGTGCTGACTTCAGCCCGGCAGGCGCGCGCAGCACCATCTCGTCCACGGTCCGGCCCCAGCACTTGAGCGCACAGGTCTGGCCGCCGATGGGGTTGCCCGAGCCCGGATTGACGTTGACCGCGAGCACTCCGCCGCCGATAGCGTCCCGGAACCCGAGGTCGGCCGGGTTGATCGCGTCCAGCGCCCGCACCTGCGCGGTGACCGGGTCGGTCAGCTCGTTGGTGTCCGACCCGGCCCACCCCTCGGCCTCCTCGTGCACGCCGACGTGGCCGTGCGCCTCGATGAACCCGGGCAGCACCCACGAGCCCGTGGCGTCGATCACCGGCACGCCGTCGGGCACCCGCACGTCCGGGCCGATGGCCGTGATCTTCCCGGCTGCCACCAAGACGGTGCCGTGTTCCACGGGCTCCCCGCTGATCGGGACTACCCGGCCGCCGGTGATCGCAACTGCGCTGTCGCTCATCAGGTCTCCTTACCGGGCTAGGCGAGACCGAGCCCGTTCCGATTTAAAGTCAGTCACCACCCTAACGGGACATTTGCTACCCGCCCGCGCCGGGGAAACCCGGCCGCGCGGGCTAGGAACCCTCGCCGGCCGCGGGCTAGCATGATGACCGAACGACATTCGGCTTTTGCCGGATCCGGAGGGAGAGTCGCGTGACTATCGCTGAGGAGAGGCTGGAGCGGATCGAGCTGACCGATCTGGCCGGCATTGGCAAGGCCGATATCGATGACGTGATCGAGTATGTGCACGTCCCCACGGCACGCCTGCCGCAGTATCTGGCCCTGTACGACCGCTACCTGCGGCAGCGCTGGAACGTGAACGAACTCGACTTCTCCGCGGATGTCGGGGACTGGAACGAGCGGATGACCGACGACTCGCGCAACTCGTTCCTGGCGATCGCGTCCGGTTTCCATCACGGGGAGCGGCAGGTCGCTGTCGAGCTGGCCCCGCTGCTGTTTGGGGTGCCGGAGGACTACAAGATCTTCCTGACCAGCCACCTGGAGGACGAGGCCAGGCACACGGTGTTCTTCGACCGGTTCTACCGGGAGGTCGTCGGCCTGGAGGGCGACGGCATCATGGACATCCTGGACGGGTCCTGGCCCTACATCCAGGAGACGTTCGTCGGGCCGTTCGGCCTGCTCGCCTACCTGACCGACGATCTGCGCCGGGATCCCTACAACAAGCACCTGCAGATGAAGTACGCGACCTGCTACGTGATCTGGATCGAGGGCGTGCTGGCCCTGTCGGTCATGAAGATCACCCTTAACTTCGCCAGGGACTTCAAGGTGCTGCCCGGCTTTTACACCGGATTCACCGCGACCTGCCGGGACGAGGCACGGCACGTGCAGGGCGGGCTGCGGTTCGTGCGCGAACTGCTCGACGAGGACCCGGCCTACGTCAAAGACCTGCACGACACCCTGCGGTGCCTGCTGACCATGAGCGCGGCCAGGTCCAGCTACGTGTACTACGAGCCGCTCGGCTGGTCCGACGACCGGGTGACCGAGCTGTTCATGAATCAGTTGCACCGCAAGCTGGCCATGGTCGGCGTGACCCTGCCGGCCGACATGGAAGACATGCTCTCGGCGGCGAAGCCGACCCTGGCTGGAGGCTGACGTGGCCCGGTTCATGACCGATGCATGGGCGCAGCAGCTGCGCGCCACCTATAACGACTGGCCGGGCGAGGAGCGAAAGGCCGGCAAGCTGCAGGACTTCTGGGACTGGATCAACATGATCCGGCCCTTCGTCACCGGCCGGCTCGCGCTCGCCGTGCGGGACATGCCCGCGGGCGCCGACGCGGATACCCTCGTCCTCGACTTCGAGCACGGTACCGTGACGGCCGCCTCGGTAGCGGAACGGGCCGCCGCGGAGGCCGATG
The DNA here is from genome assembly GCA_963719765.1 of uncultured Actinomycetota bacterium. Lineage (GTDB taxonomy): Bacteria > Actinomycetota > Actinomycetes > Streptosporangiales > Streptosporangiaceae > JAJYUU01. The sequence continues at coordinate 712,503 of CAVRCW010000003.1, read as the reverse complement.
CCGTCTTCCTGCTGGCGGGCTCGTACGCCGACTGGATGGCGATGCTCGAAGGCTATGACGTCGGCAAGATGGTCATGTACCGCAAGCTCATGCTGGAGAAGGGCGACACGCTGATGTTCTTCACCGCGGCGTTCTTCTGGACTGAGCTGCTCGCCGCGATCCAGTCCGTCCCTGTCGAGGTGCTCGAGCAGGTCTGAGCGGCTACTGCGGAGGCGCGCGTCCCGCCCGGACTAGCTCAGCCAGCCCGCGACGGTTGCGACATCGGCGATGCCGTTCGGGCCGACGGGATGCACGTTGAGAATGGTGACGCCAGCCGCGCGGTATGCGGCGATCCGGTCCCGGACGAAGCCCTCGGTGCCGACCAGCGACATCCCCTCGACCAGTTCGTCCGGGACCATGGCGGCGGCTGCCTTCTTCTCGCCGCTCAGGTAGGCGTCCTGAATCTGCTCGGCCTCCTTCTCGAAGCCGTAGCGCTTGAGCACGTCGTTGTAGAAGTTCCGGCCGCGCGCGCCCATGCCGCCGAAGTACAGCGCCAGCATCGGCCGGGCTGCCTCGCGCAGGTGCTCGACGCCGTCGCCGATGGCGAGTGCTCCGCCGGCCACGATCTGCAGCGGGCCGAGATCGCCCGCGCGCCGTGCCAGCCCGGCCCGCAGAGGCGCGCCCCAGACATCCGCGGCGTGATCGGGCCAGAAGTGCAGCGGCAGCCAGCCTTCCGCGATCGCCGCCGTCATCTCCACATTCTTCGGGCCAAGCGAGGCGACGTAGACCGGGATGCGCTCGCGGACCGGATGATCGATCAGCTTGAGCGGCTTGCCCAGGCCCGTGCCCTGTCCTTCGGCGAGCGGGATCTGGTAGTTCGCACCCGAGTACTCAAGCCGGTCGCGCCGCCACACCGAGCGGCATATGTCGATGATCTCGGCTGTCCTGGCCACAGGAGCGTCGTACGGCAGGCCGTGGAAACCTTCGATGACCTGCGGCCCGGAGGCCCCGATGCCGAGATTGAACCGGCCGCCGGACAGCCGGTCCAGGCCGACTGCGGTCATTGCCAATAGCGACGGCGTCCTGGTGTACAGCGGCAGGATCGACGAGCCGATCTGTGCCTTTGTTGTGACGGCCGCCACGAAGCCCAGCGTGGAGACGGCATCGGAGGTGTATGCCTCCCCGGACCACAGGTACTCCACGCCAGCGTTCTCGAGCGCCCGAAGATGCCGGGCGAAGGAGTCCTGGTTGTCCCGCATGCCCACCGTCGAGCCGAGTTTCATCGCGGCAGTCCTCCTAGTCGCCTGGCCCTAATCGTCGCCGGCTTACCCGGCGAGCACTAGGCATGCGGAGATCCTCCCTCGCGGGACCGCAGCACTGCGCCGATGACTGTGATGCCGAGCAGGCCAGCCAGCTCGCGCGAAGCGTTGAGGACCGCAGAGGCTACTCCTGACCGTTCCGGCGGCATCGAGTGCAGGACCGAGTTGGTCAGCGGCACGTTCATCAACCCGGCGCCGGCCCCGAACAGCACGAAGCCCGGCATCAGCCCGGCGAAGGTCGCGCCGCCACCCAGTCGCGAGACCAGGTACAGGCCGGCCGCCATGACCGCCATCTGGCGATGAGCGAGCCCGGCATCGAACCGGGCATGACCGAGGCGGAGCTGCTCGAGCGCCAGCGCCAGAGCCGGGTGCGACTGGCCCTGCTGCCGCCGGATCGGTGGCGCTGGCTCAGCGCTGACGCTGGCCCAGCAGCTGGTTCACCTGCTCGACTCCCCCGCACTTGATCCTGCGGCTGCTCGGTGACCCGCTGGTCAGCAGCTGGGCCAGGCGAGGCTGGCGAAGTCGAGCAGGTGCAGGGACGCGTGCGCGGGTTCGGCTTTGCCGGCATAGTCGGAGATCGCGACGACGCCGGAGCCTTCCCCGGCGGCGAGCCCGTACATGGGGGTCACCTGAACGTAGGAACCGGTCCGGGTGCTGGCCAGGTAGGTAGCTGTCGTGGTGGTCCAGGCCAGCCAGCCCTGACCCATCTCAATCGCGGAGAACTGCTCGGTAGAGGGCAGTCCGAGAATGACGCGGGCCGGCTCGCTAGGAGACGGCGAGTAATAAAGCTTGCTGTACTCGGGGCCGATGATGTAGGCGGTTCGCCCGCCACTGGTGGCGATTTCGCTCGCGTGCAGTCCCATGCCTTGCAGGGCCGCAGGCAGCACGGCGGGTTCGCCCGAGGTGACGCTGACCGCGCGCAGGGTTGTCTGACCGCCCGGCCGGGCCGACTGCGGCCATACCAGCAGACCGCCGTCGAAGAACGGCTGCAGCGCATCACCCTGATAGATCACGCGTTCCCGACCGGTCGCCAGGTCGGCCAGGATGAGCTTGTCGACCGGGCCCGGCCCGTCTCCCACCGGCCACGCCGCGTAATGGCCGCTGACAGCCGGGGTCGACCACGGGCTGGGCCACCAGCCTTCCGGCCCTCGCAGCGAATGGCCAAGGGTGCGGAGCTGGCCGGTCACCGAATCCCAGGCGTAAACCGTGAAGTCGCTCTGGTTATACGCCGAGTAGAACTCAGACCAGGCAATCCAGGGGCCGTCGCCGGATTCAAATGCGCCGTCATGCGCACTGGCGAAGGCCTGAGCTACCCGAACGGTCCAGGTCGCGATGTTGATCGCGGCTATTCCCTTGAATCCTGCCGTCCGAATGGACGCGTACAGCGTGCGGCCGTTCGCTGACAGACCGAACGGGAATACATTCGCGTCCAGGGACTGTGGCACGGTCCGCTGCAGCGCCTCGCTAAGGCTGGACGTCGGCTTCGCTGCGCAGAAGGTGGGCGAGGTATTGGCCTGCTGCCCAGTCCGCGCCGGGTCCGCGACCTTCGATGCCGGGGCCTTCGATGCCGGAGGCGAGGCCGGGCCGCCGGGTGCGGCGGTGCTGTGCGCACCGCCGCACCCGGCCGCAAGCAGGCCGAGTAGCCCGAAAGCGGCTACTGCCCGCCAAGCGGCGCTACCAGTCGTAGCCACGGCTGCCCACGATTGTGGCAACACTGCTCGAGCTCTGGTCACCGTAGGCGGTGAACGCGGAGTCCTCGTAGTAGGTCGTAGCGCCCGAGCCCGCGTAGCCGCGGATGTCGAACCAGTGGTAGATGGCGTAGCTGACGTTGGGGACGCCCGCTAGCCTGGGTCCGTCAAAGACCATTACGGCGTCCCCGATGAGCGGCACACCCCCGTTGAAGTTGATGTCCTCCACCAGGTTGGACTTGTAGGTCGCGATCTCACCGCTCGTCGGGCTGCCGGGGAGTCCGACAGCCACATAGTAATTGCGATCTCCCTCGGCGTTGAGCGCGTTCGGCATCGGGTAGCCGCTGCTGTTGGACCAGTCGGTCCCGCTCGTCGTAGTACCCAGCTTGCTGGCCATCGTTGCCTGGGACTTTGTGTAGCCCATCTGGCCCATCGCCTCCGAGGCGGCGGCCGGGCCGCACCAGTACGATCTCTGCTGGGCCTGCCGGTTTGCCGCCAGGTACAACGACGAGGCCGTGTCGGGGGTCACGCCCGCCGAGCGGGCCGCGTTCCGCAGGAATGCCTTGGCCCACTGTTGCTTGATGTCATTGGCCCGCACCGCCGCGGCGCTCATCGGCGGGCCGTCGCGGCGATCTCTCTTTCGGCTGGCCGCTGTGCCTTTGGTGTCGGTCACGAGCGGGGCTCCGCGCTCTGCCATGAGCGCCCGAATGCTCTCGGGCTGCGAGTTGGTGATCGCCGGGCGCTGCGCTGCCGAGGCAGCTCCGGCCCCGGCGCCAACAGCCAGCAGGCTGAGGCCTGCAACGGCTATAACGGGTACAGTGGGTGATGTTCTCACGGTCGACTTCCTCTCGAGGGGACGGACGTTGGGGACGCTGGCCGTCAGGGCGCTTAGTCGTCCTGGCGGCCCCGTGCTGGATCGGCCGGCGGTTCTCCTTCCCTGTCGGTGCTCGCCATTGCCGCGCGGCCTTCCGCCTGGTGTGCAGGCTCATTTTCAGCATGAAGATGGCTGGCCAGCGCGTCCATGTCCTTGACCGGAAGGCTTATCGCAGAGTTGCGGAAACGAGCCGGAAAGCAGGACGAAGCCTAACTTTTGTATTGACAGCGATGCTGCCAGACGTTCACGCTCAGGGTTAGATGCGGATTGGTCAACGCTAGATAAAGGGCATAGACCACCCACTCGACTCCGGTAGCTAGTCAGCCGCGTGGTGCCAGACGGGCACGGTTTAACGGTACCGACGGCACATATAGCTCTCCGGTCAAGGAACCATCGAGTAGGTCGCTGGCTCAGCCAGCACTGCACGATCCGGAGATTCGGAGCGCACCAATGACCATCGACCACCGATCGCCGACAGCTACTCGCTTCAGCGGCTTGACGGCCCCCATATTTATCCTTTCGACGGCCCGATCAGGGTCGACACTGCTGCGCTTCATACTGGACACCCACGCCGACCTTGCGTGCCCACCTGAAACCAATATTCCGGCGACCAGCGCCCAGCTGGCAAGCACATGGTCGACCATCTCGGGCGCGCAGCTATCACACTCGCGAAGAGGCGTCAACATCACCGAGATTCCAGACGCCGTCATTGTCGAGGTGCGTGGTGTTATCGATTCGATGATGGCGCAGTATCTCACGAGACACGATAAGCAGCGCTTCTGCGATAAAAGCATCGGAACAGCTAAGTACACCGAACTACTGGTACGCCTGTATCCCGAGGCCAAGTTTATCTGCCTGGTGCGGCACCCTATGGACTTCATCAAGTCTGCCCTGGAGGCATGCCCATGGGGTCCCATCGGATACGGGTTCGACGAATATGTAGCCAGCGGGTCCGGCAACATGGTCCTTGCCCTGGCTCGCTATTGGATCGACTACACAGATGCCATCGTGTCCGTCGCAGGGCGTTATCTTCCGCAGAGCTATCTGATGCGTTACGAGGATCTCGTGGACGCGCCAGAGTTCGTGGCGAGCAAGTTGTTCGAATTTCTCGGGGTTCCGCTTCAGCCGGGCATCTCGCAGGAGTGCTTCACGGTCAAGCGGGAACGATATGGACAATCCGATCACAAGATCTGGTGGACGTCAGAGATCAATTCTGCCTCCGTTGGGCGCGGCGAGTCGATTCCGCCGGGTCTTGTCTCCGCGCCCATCTGGGAACATGCGAACGCCATACTCGATCAGTTGGGCTACGCTCGCGTCGAGGCGAGCTGGGGAACACCTGACGGGCCCGCGGATCCGCGTGTACCTGGCAGTGCGCCGCCGATCGAACGGCGAACGCCAGCGGCGGCGGCGAAAACACCGGCGGCGGCGAAAACACCGGCGGCAGATGGGGCGTCGCTGTCGCTTGAGAAACGCCTGTACCTTGCAGCTGCCAATATTGACACGCCCTTCCGGCAGCGCTGGCAGTCGTGCTCCGGTGAGAGGTTCGCATGTGTCTCTCGGCCCCCGCTGGCTGTAAACGAGGCCGGCTGGGTGATCGATGTCGCACAGGGAGCGGTGAGCGATGCCGAAGATGGAGACTATCAATGGTGCGTTGTCGGAGAACCGAGCGCCTGGGGCGCGGTTCTTCGCGGCGAGATCGATCTGGGCACCTCTGTCCGCCACGGCGAACTGAGATATTGCGGCACAGGGAAGTCAGCCACCGGGACCATACCGTCATCCCGATCCAGCAATGTGGCGGTCGACGATCGGATCGCCATGGTAGGGGACTTGCTCGGTCTAACGCCATGGCAGGCGACCATGCACTAATACGTACCACCATTCATGCATGGCGAGCAGGGCTGAGCCCATGGAGCAGTGAGGGATAACAAGATGAGCTTAGAAGACACAATCGAAGTTCCTCCCGATGAAATGACCATTGCCTATCGAGGCGGGCGCTGGATGCCTACTATGGACCTTGACCGGCCAGTCTTCATACTCGCCTGTGCCCGATCGGGCTCGACTCTCCTTCGGTTCATTCTCGATGCGCATCCTGAACTTGCGTGCGCCGCCGAAACCGAGTTCGCCTCGGCGTGCGATAAGCTCGCCCACATGTGGGGAGCCCTTCAGGGAATCAACCCAAGGGGGTCCTTCTCTCTTCAGGTCCGTACCGGCGAGGCGAACCTAGCCATCAAGCGCGCCATCGACGAGGCCGTTCGGAGTTATCTTCACCGCCAGGGTAAGGCGCGCTGGTGCGATAAGTCACTTGACAATGTTCTTAACGTCGATCTGCTTGCCCAGATGTGGCCCCAGGCAAAGTTCATATGCCTGACCAGGCACTGTATGGACGTGATAGCCTCAGCAGCCGAGAGCACCCGGTGGGGACTTAGCGGCTTCGGCTTCAATCTGTACGCGACGCGGCATGGGAACAATACGGTCGCGGCGGTAGGCGATTACTGGGCCGAACGAACGGGTGCAATACTGGCCTTCCAGCAGCGACATCCGGAGCGATGTCATAGCGTGCGATACGAAGATCTCGTCACCCGCCCGGATGAAACCGTAACCAAACTCCTGGCCTTTATAGGCGTGGCCGAAAAGGAGGACATAACAGAATCGTGCTTTCGCGTAGCGCATGAGCCCGGGCCAGGAGACGAGAAAATCTGGCTCACCACGAGAGTTCACTCAGATTCGCTTGGCCGCGGCACTATCGTCCCGGTTCGCGCGATGCCTGCGCCCATGCGGGAGAGAGTGAATCGTATCCTGACTCAGCTCGGACATGACCTGATAACCGAGAACTGGAATGCATCAAGGACTCCTCCCCCAGGTCATCAGCGTTTCGTAAGCACCGCTGCGATGCCGGACCAGGATAGTGACCAAAGCAGAAGCCCGCACTCGGAAGACGCACAGAATGGCTGGATACCCATAGTCGCCGCCAAGCGCCTTGAGCAGGCCGCTGTGCGATGGCCGCACCTCGAAGGACGAGTTCTGGGAGTGTCCTTCCGGGTGAGTGCCGAGGTCGCCGAGACGCAGACTTGGCGGATCGGAGCGGGCTGCGGGGACTCGAATGGCTCGGTCCCGGTCGGCCAGCCGCACGTAGTCATCGACGGTGACCTGCCTACGTGGCACTCCGTTCTGGGCGGCGGCGATAACTTCGTGGCTGCTTGCCTCAATGGCCGTCTCGCGATAGTTGGTCACACGCCAACAGGCTGGCCGGCCATCCCAGATGAGGCACATGCGATCGCGTTTCTGCTCGGCCTCGCTCCCGTGCCCGTTGCGGTCTCACGGTTGAGCACGGCTGCCGCTGCGGCCCGTCGCGGTGCGACTACGCCTGCCTGACGTGCTGGACGCCGCTATTGCCGGCGTGGGCCGGGAATTATGCCGTTCCCTCCCTTTGGGGATGGTTTCATGTAGGGGAATTGTTAGTTCTTGACATACTAAAACGATGTAAACTGTGAGCCATGCCGACGGACCCGCCTGGCTCAGCGGATCACGAGAGCCTGGGCAAGCTCCTGCATCGGTACCGCATGGCATCGGGGCTGACCCAGGAGGAGCTCGCTGCCCAGTCGGGCGTAAGCGCCCGGACGATAAGCTCAATGGAGCGCGGACGTATCACCAGGCCGTATTCACGGTCAGTGCGGTTGATTGCCGGGGCTTTGGAGCTGTCCGATTCCGAGCGTGCGAGGTTCTTAGCGGCCGGATACTTTGGCCGTGGCCCTTCGGGCACGGCGGGAACCGCAGGCGGGACAGATGCGGTTTCTCTCGCGCGGCCTTCCAATGATGATGTGGCGCCTGCCAGGGGCCGGCCATCCCAGCTGCCACCAGACATCCCTGAGTTCGCCGGCCGGTCAGGGCAGATCTCCTGGCTTCGCGATCTGCTGGTGGGCAGCAGCCCGGGCGGGTCGGTGCGGATTGCCGCCGTCACTGGTGCGGGTGGCCTGGGGAAGTCCGCGCTGGCCGTTCATGTCGGTCATCAGCTCAGGGATGAGTTCCCTGACGGACAACTGTTCATCGAGCTGCAGGGGTCACTCGACAACCCGCTGGCCAGCACCGAGGCGCTGGCCAGGCTTTTACGGCACCTCGGCGTAGGCGACGTGGCGATGCCCAAGGACGAGGCAGAGCTTGCCGCCGAGTACCGAACCCGAATCGCGGACCGGCGGATGCTGATCATCCTGGACGACGCGCGCGACGCCGCGCACGCGCGGCCGCTGCTGCCGGGCACGGCGAGCGGCGCGGTGCTGGTGACGAGCCGCAGCTGGTTAGCTGGCCTCGAAGGCAGCCGGCTGCTAGCGCTGGAGCCGCTGGACGATTCGGAGGCGCGTCAGCTGTTCGCTGGCATCTGCGGTGCCGCGCGACCGGCGGCGGAGCCGGCCGCGACCGACGCCGTGCTTGCCGCCTGCGCGGGCCTGCCGCTGGCTGTCCGGATCGCCGCGTCCCGTCTTGTCTCGCGGCCCGGCGGTGACATTCGCTCGCTCGCTGAGCAACTCGCCGACGAGACGCAGCGGCTGGAGGAACTGCAAGCTGGCGACCTGGCTGTGCGGGCCACGTTTCAGGTCAGCTATTCGGCGCTGCCAGGGTTTGATGGCCGGGCGAGTGAGGATGCGGCGCGGGCGTTCCGGCTGCTCGGCCTGTGGCCGGGACCCGACATCAGCCTGCCGGCCACCGCGGCGCTACTTGGCCTGGAAACCAGGCCGACGGCCCGCGTCCTGGAGAAGCTGGTCGACATCCACCTGCTCGAGTCCCCGGCGCCGCGGCGATACCGTTTCCACGACCTCGTCCGCGTGTTCGCAGCCGAGTGCGCCGCGCGGGACGAGGCGCCGGAGTCCTGCGCGCAAGCGATCCTCCGCCTTCTGACGTGGTACCTGCATACCGCCGACAACGGCCAGCGGATCCTCGCGCCGCGCGAGCGCGAGCGCGAGCTTGTGCCGGTCGAGGCGAGAGTAGTCCCGCTGGCCTTCACCGACTACGACGCCGCAGCCGACTGGGGCGAAAGCGAGCGGCCAAAACTGGTCGCGGCGGTCACGCTGGCCGCCCGCTGGGGCCTGCACAGGGTCTGCGCCCAGCTCGCGTCAGTGGCCTGGGAGGAGTACTGGCGCAGGCCGTGGGGCGGCTGGGTCAGTGTCCTTCAAACGGGCATCGATAGCGCGACCGAGTCAGGAGACCATGCGGACCGCGCATGGCTGCTCAACTATCTCGGCGTGGTGCTGATGTACCAGGGCGCGAGCCACGACGCGCTGGCACGCCTCGAAGCTGCACTGCCGCTCAGCCGAGAAGTCGGGGACAAGCTGTGCGAGGCGACGATTACCGCGCATCTGGCGATTGCCTGCAAGCAACTCAAGCGCTACGACGAGGCCATTGCCAGCTTTGAAAGAGCACAGCGCATGTTCCGCTCTCTGGGCAGCGCGCAGAAGGGGAGCATCCTGATGAACTTGGGCATGCTCTACGTCGAGGTCGGGCGGCTCCGGGAGGGAGCCAGGCGGATGGAGAATGCGCTGGCCGTCCTTAGTCAGGCCGGTAACCTCGCCCTTGAGAGCCTCGCTCATTCCCAGCTGGCGGCTCTTACCGGCAGCTGGGCAGAGCCGATGAGGCCATCCGCTGGGCCCGGACCGCCCTGGAGATCAGCCGCAGGCTTCGCGACGAGTATCAGCAGACGGCTGCCTGGCATGCGCTTGGGGAGGCGCTGGCAGACGCAGGAGACACGGCCCAGGCCCGCGCGTGCCTGGAAAGAGCCCATGCCCTGGCCTCCAGCCTCGGCATCCCGCAGGCCACGGAGATAGCGGCCGGCCTCGCTGCGCTCGAGACGGATACTGCGGGCGGAGGGCTCGGCCGTCATCACGTCCGTGGCGCCACTCCGATCGCGATCGCGCCGAACGGCCGGACCGCGTACGTGCTCGGTGAGGCTGTCACGCCGATCGCTCTCGCCACCAGGGCGCTTGCGCCGGGGGCCGTAGCACCGGCTTAGCTGGCTAGCTCGGAGCGGAGTTGCGGGCTGACGCAGCGCGGCCAGCTGGATCCCTGACCGGGTGCTGGCCGACGTAGTCGGGATCTAGCCCGAGCCTGAAGCCGCGATCGCCGTGGCTGGGCGTGCAATCGGTCTGTCCAACCCAATTCGCTCGAACTACGATGCTTCAGTACGAGTTACGAGAAAGGCGATGCTATGCGATCGAGGTATATTCCCGCCCTATTCGCCGCAGGCGCCCTGGTCGTTATGACAACGGCCGCAGCCGTCGCGGCACCCGCGTCGCATGCTCGCGTACACACTACGACCAGTGCGAGCCGCGCGACGCTCGCAGCCTCGGCAGCTCCGGCGGCCGCCCCGCAGGCTTCACACCCGGGCAGTTGCGCCTACGAAGGGACCGAGCGGTATTGCCTCATTCCCGTGCAGGACGTCCCCAGCGCGGCCGAGCCATACCCTGTCATCTTCCAGCGAAGCAATGGCATTCCGGTACTGATCACCGGCCTGGTGTCCATTACCTGCTGGTATTACGGCACTGTCGGATCTGCCTATCCTAACGACGGCATCCTGGATCACACCGTAGAGCCGGTTGTCGGCCACATTCCCGACCCGTACGTCAACGAGGGCGACGAGAATCCATGGGACTCGCCCTATGACCTGCCTCAGTGCTGATCTGCGCCGCGATAGATCCCCCGACGCAGTTTGCCGGCTAGCCGGCCAGCGCGCTTGACTCCGGCTAGCCGGCCAGCGCGCTGGTCGGCAGACTTAGGCCTATGGACGCGGACCTGGTAGTGATCGGCGCGGGCGCGCTGGGCCTGAGCACAGCCTTGCACGCGGCCCTGCTAGGCCGGTCGGTGACAGTGGTCGAGCGGGACACCGCGGGCTCGCAGGCCTCCGGGCGGGCGGCGGGGCTGTTCAAGTCCGTGCAGGCAGATGAGCTTCGGACCAAGCTGGCCAGGCGCAGCATCGAGCGGGCCGTCAGCTTCGGGGACTGGGCAGGCGTGCAGCTTGAGGTGGCGAGCTCAGGCAGCTTCCTCATCGCCAGGACCACCGAACACAGGCAATACCTGCGCGCTGAGGCACGCCAGTCCCTGGGCTGGGGCGCCGATGTGCGCGAGGCGAGCCCTGCCGATCTGACCGGCAGGCTCTCCTTCTACCAGTCCGACGGCAATGAGCTGGCGCTATGGTGCCCGGCGGACATCTACATCGAGGAGCCGTCATCCCTGGTCCGGGCGTACGTGGCGGCGTGCGAGCTGCACGGCGTCGAACTGCTGGAGAATGAGGCAGTCACCGGGATCGCCCTGTCCGGCGGCCGGGTCGCAGGAGTGGAGACGACAGGCCGGGTGATCACGACGACCGCGGCGGTCGATGCGGCCGGCGCATGGACGCGCCAGGTAGCGGAGCTGGCAGGCGGCCGGGTGGCGGTAGCGCCAGTCCGCCATCAGCTCCTGATCACCGAGCCATCCGAGGACATCGACCCGGCGGACCCGATCGTCCGGGTTGTGGACGCGGCTGTGTACCTGCGGCCTGCACGACGCGGACTCATGTTCGGCGGATTCGAGGCAGCGCCTCTCCCGCTGGACCCGCGGGCCGAGTCGGCATCCTTCAGCACTGATGACGTCGAACTTGAGCTCGCCGTGCTGCGCAAGCTGGCCATGCAGGTCGCCACCGAGGTCCCGCTGGCGGCGGACTCGGGTGTCGCCGAGCACCGCGGCGGGCTGTTCACCATGAGCCCGGACGGCAGGTTCGTGACCGGACCGCTGCCTGACGTGCCGGGTATGTGGGTGGCGAGCGGCTGCAACGGATCGGGCTTCTCCTCGTCGCTGGCCATCGGCGAGGCACTGGCCGGGTGGATCTGCGGCGCCAGGGACCGGCTCGACATCCGCGCGCTCTCGCCCGCCAGATTCGGCCCGATGACGGACGAGGCGCTGATCACAGCCGGGATCTGGCAGTACGCGCATTACTACGACCCCGCCGCATAAAGGACTCGACCGCGCATGAACTTGCGCACCACCTCTTCGACGAGCGGCGGCTGCTCTACTCCGGGTGAGGTGTCACTCTGCCAGGCATCTCAGGCCTGTCGATGATTCGCAGCCAGGAACCGTCAGGCTGGCGCTGCGTCACCTGGACGCGACCGCCCTTGCCGGGCCGCGTCGAGGTGAGCGCCAGGTCGCCGTAGCGGACGGTCGGCAGCCCTGGAATAGCCCCGCCGACTGGCCTGCGCGATCCCGGCGGCCCACTGGTCGAGTCCGATCTCGGCCGCGGCGGTGCAGCGTCCTGGTCAGCGGGGCGTAGGTGGAGCCTGGCTGCACAGCCGCGCTACGCCGTCGGTCATGATGCGCCTGACCTGCCAGGCGCGGAGCATTCGCTGTCGCAAAGTCAGCCGGATCTGCTCCCCGGCACGGCGGCGGCGGATCTGCTCGGCAAGCTCGGCGGGGACATCAAAGGCGCCCAGGCGGCCGATCGCCTCGGTCTTGGTAATGAGATCGCCGACTGATAGCACCGCCGCTGCTCTCGACAGGGTAATAAGCCCGAAATCGACCCAGTTGTCCTTCAGCCAAGGCATCCGCTTGCCGGCCATCCGGCGCCAGTAGCCGCCGACCTCCGCCCGCACCGCGGCCTGCAGCTCCGTAACCGGGACCGGCGCGAGTCCGGGAACAGGCCAGTCGCCGCACAATGCATGAGCGGAGGCCGCGAGCTCAGCCTGGGTTATCACTTTGAGCTGCCACCGGGTGAAGCGGTTGCCGAACCAGTAATGGTGCAAGCGCACCGGGTCGCCGAGGAATGCGGCCGGCACATACAGGCAGTGCAGTCGCCTCGCTGGACCGCCGGAGCCCGCCAGCTCGGTGTGCAGGCGAGTCAGGCGCCGGAGCGCCGCGCCGTCGAGCGGGCGCTCGATGACCGCTACGAGGTCGATATCACTGCGTGCCGGGCTGAAATCCCCGGTGGTGAGCGAGCCGTAGACGTACAGCCCTGCCAGGTCGCAATGCGCTGCCACCCCGGCACGGAAGCTGCTCAGCAGCTGGGCTATCTCAGCAGGGAATTGCCACCGTGGCTGATCGCGCTGCGTCCAGGTCCCGCTCGTGCTCATTGGCCTCAGGCTAACGCTGGCACCGGATTGCCAGGCAGCCCGATCAGGACCGCGAGCGCGATTCCTCCAGTGCGCGCGCCACGAGGACCCTGGCCAGATGCTCGCGGTAGCCCCGGCCCGCGTTGAGATCCTCGGGCGGGCTGGCGCCCTCGGCCGCGTGCGCGGCTGCGTCTCGCGGCTGCAAGCCCGATGCCAGGGCCCGCTCGACCGCGCTGGCACGCAGCGGTGTCGAGCCCATATTCACCAGCGCCACGCTGCCGCCTTGCACCGCCACGCCGACGATCGCCCAGTCGATGCCGCGCTTGGCGAACTTCTGGAACGACCAGCCACGAGCCGACGGCTTGGGGATGCGGACCTCCGTCAGGAGCTCGCCGGGCCGCAGCGCCGTCTCGAAAAGGTCGCGGAAGAAGTCCGCGGACTGGATCTCGCGGCTGCCAGCTGGCCCGCGGGCCACCATCGTCGCGTCCAGTGCCAGTATCACCGCAGGCAGATCTGCCGCCGGATCAGCGTGGGCCAGCGAGCCGCCAATCGTGCCGCGGTGGCGGACCTGCGGATCGCCGACCTGCCCGGCTGCGTGCGCGAGGAGCGGCAGCTCAGCGGCGAGCAAGCCGGACCTCGCCACATCGTCGTGACTGGTCAGAGCACCGACCGCGATGTGACTGCCGACGTCACGGATGTAGCTGAGCGTACTGAGCCTGCCTATGTCGATGAGCACTTCGGGCACGGCAAAGCGCAGCTTCATCAGCGGCAGCAGTGAATGCCCGCCTGCCAGGAACTTGGCGTCGTCGCCACCGTCGGCGGCCAGCTCGAGCGCCGCCTCGACATCAGCCGCGCGCTTGTAGGTGAAAGGTGCGGGGATCAACTAGTCCGCCTTTCGCTCGCGGCGGCGAGCACTGCCCTGACGATGTTGTGGTATCCGGTGCACCGGCACAGGTTGCCCTCCAGGGCAGTCCTGACCTCTTCCTCGGTGGGCGCGGGATTCTCCGCTAGCAGCGAGACCGTCGCCATGACCATGCCAGGGGTGCAGAACCCGCACTGCAGCGCGTGCTCGGCGCGGAACGCGCGCTGCACCGGGTGCATGTCGTCCTGGCTTGCGGCCAGCCCTTCGACTGTGGTGACCTCGCACCCGTCGGCCTGCGCCGCCAGGACGGTGCACGACTTCACAGATCGCCCGTCCAGCAGGACGGTGCAGGCACCGCAGGAACTCGTGTCGCAGCCGACGTTGGTCGCGCTGAGACCGGCTTGCTCGCGCAGGAAATGCACCAGCAGCGTGCGATCTGGCACATCGGCGGCTACGTCGCTCCCGTTGGCCGTCAGCGTGACCTTCACTGGGCCTCCCTCGCTTCGCTGATCGCCGCCCAGACCCTGGCGGGCGTGACGGGCATGTCGATATGGCGGACACCCAGGTGAGCGACCGCGTCTATGACCGCGTTCTGTGTTGCGGGCGTGGCCCCGATCGTCCCGGCCTCGCCGATTCCCTTGGCGCCGAGCGGGTTGACGGTCGCAGGTGTTTCGCTCTGCAGAAGCTCGAAGCTCGGCAGCTCCGCCGCTGTGATAATCGCGTAGTCCACCAGCGTTCCGGTGACGGGATTCCCGTCCGCGTCGTAGACCATCTCCTCCAGCAGCGCCTGCGCAACCCCCTGGGCGATGCCGCCGTGGCGCTGCCCCTCGGCCAGCACCGGGTTGAGCACGGTACCCGCGTCGTCGACAGTCACGTGCCGCAGCATCGTGGCCTTGCCGGTCTCGGTATCGACCTCCGAGACGGCGAGATGAGTCCCGAACGGGAAGGTTGGCTGGCCCTCGGTGTAGTTCACTGACGCGGCCAGGCCCTCGTCGCCCGCGTGCTGCGCTACCTGTGCCCAGGTCCTGCTGGCTTCCGGGTCGCCGCGTACCTGCCAGATACCGCGGTCGACATCTAGCTCGAGGTCGGACTCGCTCGCTTCGAGCATCTCCGCGGCGAGCCGGCGGGCCTGCTCCTTCACGTCGACGGCGGCCCTCTGCACAGCGACGCCGCCGAGTTGCAGCGAGCGGGACGCGTATGTGCCCACGCCCAGGGGGATGAGGTCGGTGTCGCCGTGCACCACCGTGACCCTGGACATATCGATGCCCAGCTCTGCCTGCACGAGCATGGCCCAGGCGGTGTGGTGACCCTGGCCATGCGCCGAGCTACCGGTGTAGACGGTGGCTGTGCCGTCGTCATGCACGACCAGCCGGGCGGTCTCGCCGCCCGCGGCATCCGCCGCGGTGATCTCCACGTAGCTGGCCAGGCCGATGCCCAGCTGCAGCACGTCGCCCCGCTCGCGCCTGCGGGCCTGCTCGGCCCGCAGTTCGTCGTAGCCAGCACCCGCCAGCACCTTGTCCAGTGCCTCGACATACGCCCCAGTGTCATAGACAGCACCGCACGGGGAACTGTAGGGAAACCGGTCTGGCGGCACCAGGTTGATCCGGCGCACCTGCGCCGGGTCCATGCCGATCTCGGCGGCGAACAAGTCGACGGCCCGCTCGATCGCCGCTGTCGCCTCCGGCCGGCCTGCGCCCCGGTACGCGGAGATCGGCGTGGTGTTCGTTACTACGACGCGGTATGCGGTCTCGACCCGGCCGATGTCGTAAGGACCCGGCGCCATAAGAGTCGTCAGGAACGGCAGGAAGCCGCCCATCCTGGGGTAGGCGCCGGTGTCCTGAACGACCTCAAGCCGGTACGCCAGGATGCGCCCGTCCCTGGTCCCGCCGATCTTGATGACCTGCCGCTGGGCCCGGCCGTGCGTCATCGCGAGCAGGTTCTCGCTGCGGGTCTCTGCCCATCGCAGCGACTTGCCGGTGTGCTTGGCCGCCCACGCGACCAGCAGCGCGTCCCGGTCCACGCCGATCTTGGCACCGAAGCCGCCACCGACATCGGGAGCGACGACGCGGATCGCCGCCGGGTCGAGCCCGAGCGCCCCAGCCAGGATGAACCTCGCGATCTGCGCGTTCTGCGTGCTGGCCCAGACGGTCAGCTTGCCGTCCGCCCAGTGCGCAGCGATGGCGCGCCCCTCCATCGGAACGGGCGCAAGCCGCTGGTTGGTGATGGTCCGCTCTACGACGACCTCGCAGCCGTCGAATGCGCCCGGGTCAGCCGGGGCTCCGAAGTTCACCGCGACGTTAGATTTAGCGGCCGCAAACAGCAACGACCCGTCCGCTAGGGCCGCTTCGGCGCCTACCACCGGCGGCAGCGGCTCATAGTCGACGCTGACCAGCTCGGTGGCGTCCTCGCCCTGGTACCGGTCATCGGTGATGACCATGGCGACCGGCTCGCCCACGAACCGGACCCGATCGACGGCGAGCAGCGGCTCGGCCCAGGGCCCGCCCAGCGGCACCGGAGCAGCCTCGCCGCCGCCGCTGTCCCCGCCACCGCCATCGTCGGGCGGCGGCGGCGGCAGATCATCCAGGTCTGCGGCGGTCAGCACCGCGACCACGCCGGGTGCCTCGCGTGCCGCGGCGACGTCGATGCCCGTGATCTGTGCGTGCGCGATCGGGCTGCGCACAAACGTGACGCGCGAGGCCTGAGCCAGCGCCGGCTCGCCCACGTCGTCGACGTATGTCCCGCCGGTTGTCAGCAGCCGCGGGTCCTCCGTCCGCACTACTCGGGTACCCAGGATGCTCATGAAGCTCCTCTGCGGTCCGATGCATGACACTCGAGCGGCCGCGCGTCGCGCCCGGCGCTGGCAGTGGGCTCAGTATCACGGTGCGGTATGCGCTACTGCAACCTATGGCGGGTAAATCGAGACTTCACCGATGGTGCCCGATTCTGGGGGTCAGTCCGCCCAAACGCCGGAGCCATGCGGGCAGATCCGCGTATGGGCGGCACGCGTTGTCACGGGCAGGTAGAACAAGGGTGACCTGCCGTCCATCTGGCTGACCCGAAGGGACGCGTCATGATCGAGCCCTATCAGGCCCTCGGCCTGGTACCTACCATGCGCGGCATCCGGCGCCGCGATGAGATCGAGACGAACCTCGAGCACCTGTCCCACCTGATCAAGGCGGCATCGTGGCTGTCAAGCCTGGACTTGCCGGTTCGGCTCATCTGCATTCCGGAAGGCGCGCTGCAGGGCTTCAACGACGAGGTCCTCGACACCGATCACGAGCAATTCGCGCGCGAGTGCGCGATCGACATCCCCGGCCCGGAGACGGACTATCTCGGTGCGCTGGCCCGGCAGTGGAATGCCTACCTGATGGCCCAGGCGAAGGCCCGGCATCCGGAGTTTCCCGGCCGGTTCTTCAACGTGGGTTTCGTGCTGAGCCCGGACGGCGAGATAGTGCTCCGCCACCACAAGGTGGTGCCGCTGCTCCCGGTCGAGCACTCGGTGACGCCGCACAACGTCTGGGACCGGTGGATCGAGCTCTACGGCCGCAACCTGGACGCCTTCTATCCCGTCGCCGACACCGAAATTGGCCGGCTGGGATTCCTGATGGCAAATGAGGGGTCGTATCCGGAGAACGCGCGCGGGCTGGCCATGAACGGGGCGGAGGTCGTCTATCGCGGGCCGTACCCGCACCCGCATGTCGGCAACGGCCTGTTCGAGATCCAGAATCGCGCGCGGGCGCTCGACAACAACCTTTACTTGATCGCATGCAATGTAGGCACGTACTACCTGAACGCCGACTCCGGCATCCCGATCGATACTTTCGGCGGCGGGTCGGCGGTCATTGACTATCGCGGTCAGATCGTCGGTCGTCACGACTACAGCGGCGGGTCGTCCTGGGTCGCAGGGACCGTGGACGTCGGTGCATTGCGCCGGTTCCGGGCCAGGGCCCAGTGGGACAACTGGATCAAGGACCTGACGACTGAGCAGTATCAGCTCATCTACGAAGAGCCGATCTACCCGAAGAACCTCTACCTCGACCGCGCCCCGTACGCACATGAGGACTACCGCCGCGAAGTGATAGACAGGCAGATCCAGCTGATGCACGAGCGCGACATCTGGGTAGCGCCGGACAATTGACAAGCGGCCGGGCGCTGCCCGGCGGGCCGCGACGCCAGGTCTACTGTGTCGGGTGTGACAGACAGGGTGTCCTACGATCAGCCCCCTGCGCCGGCGTTCCTGTTCGATCTCGACGGAACACTCATCGACAGCGTGTATCAGAACGTGATCGCCTGGCGTAATGCGCTCGCCAAGCTGGATATCGACCTGTCGGTATGGCGGATTCATCGCCGGATTGGCATGAGCGGCGGGCTATTCGTGTCGGCGCTGCTGCGCGAGACCGGCCGCTCATTGTCCGAGCATGACATCGAGCTATTGCAGCAAGATCATGCGACGCAGTACCTCGCTCAGGTGGAATCCGTCCGGGCGCTGCCCGGCGCCCGCGAGCTGCTCGCCACGCTGACCGGTTACGGCGTTGGCTGGGCGATCGCCACCAGCGGACGGCAGGTGATGGCAGAGCGGGCACTGCCGATGCTCGGACTGACCCGCGATGCGCCCATGGTGACGCGCGAGATGGTCAGGCACGCCAAGCCGGACCCGGACCTGTTCCTGGCGGCGGCCGCGCTCATCGGAGTCGATCCGCGCCATGCCTGGGTCGTCGGGGACAGCGTCTGGGATCTGCTGGCCGCGCGGCGAGCCGGGGCGCTCGGCGTCGGACTGCTGTCGGGCGGCTACGGGCGGGAGGAGCTCGAGCGCGCGGGCGCATATCGCGTCTACGCCGACCCGGCCGAGCTGCTGGCTCACGCTGACGAGCTTGGCGTCCGCAATCTGACCTGCTGAGGCCAGGACAGCGCGGGCGGCGGGCGGTTGGCGCTCGCCTTCGGGCGTGGTTACCACCCGTGACCCAGATCACGCAACGCAGCATGCAGTGACCGCGTCGTACTCCTAAGTAACTTCACCCTGCTGGCCTGGGCTCGACTCGACAGGCACGGCTCAGCCTTGGCCAGACAAGCACACGTCGGGCGTAATGGGTGGTTATCGGGGTGCCATTCTTACTGCCACGGAGGCTAGATGTCCCGGCTCAACATGAACGAGGCGCGATGCGAGGCGCTGTTCGCCTCGGCGCTGCAGCGCTCAGACGAACTGACCGCTGAGGCGGTAGCGGCGGAAATCAGCCGTACCGTCCGGAAGCTCGGCCTCGACGGCTGCGCCGACCGGATGGCGCAGGAGTTTGGTGACCACCCCGAGGCAGCATGCGAGCGGATGCGGTGGGCCCGGCATCTTGTCGGCCAGCTGACCGTCGGCCCGTGCGTCGAGCCGATCGTCATCGAGGCAGAGCCTCATGCCGGACCCGCCCCTACGGCGCGGCAATGCAGCGCGCCGGCCGCGGGCCGTTGATAGATTTGTGAGGTCTGAGGGCATTATTCGGGGAGGCCTCGTGCAGTGGCTGAACGAGCCGGCTCAGTGGTCGGAGCAGGGCAGCACGCTCGTTGTCACCGCGGACGCTGGCACAGATTTCTGGCGCACGACCGGCTATGGGTACATCCGCGACAATGGGCACCTGTACGGACAGCGGCTCGACGGCGACTTCGATCTGTCCATGCGCATCCGCGGCTCCTACGCCACGCAGTACGACCAGGCCGGAGCGATGGTCAGGGTAGATGAGCGTCGTTGGCTCAAAACCGGCATCGAGTATGTGGACGGCAGACCGCGCTTCAGTACGGTCATCACGCTTGAGCACTCTAGCTGGGCAGTGGCCGATCTGCCCGGCGGTACCTGCGAGCTGGGGCTGCTGGTCACCCGGCGCCGCGACGCCGTTGAGGTCCGCTACTGCGTCGACGGCGGTCAGCGAGAGCTGGCAGCGCTCGTCTACCTGCCGCCCGGCGAGCAGGTACTGGCCGGCGCTATGTGCGCGGCACCCGAAGGCGGCGGCTTCCGGGTCGAGTTCGATGACCTGACGATTGTGCAGCCCGGGCGGAGCTGACGGAGGTCACCCGGCGAACTGATGCGCGGCCCTGGCCGCCGCGCATGGAGCGCACAGCGGTACGTCCACGTTGCCCAGCCAGTCCGAGCTGTACTGACCAGTTATGACCGCGTCGAACATCTCGCAGATCTCATGGTCGGCTGGATGGGCCCTCGAGCAGAAGCACAGGCATGGCCTGCGCCGCAGCGCTTTCTCCGCGCGCTCGATCACCGACCGGACCTCTGGCCGGTTCGCTATCTCGGCGAGCGCGTCGAAGGCTGGCCGGATTCGCTCCAGGGCATCGGTCACGGCCTGCCCGACTCTCCGCCCGACCTCAGCCAGGGTGTCGGCGAGTTCGGTGTCCTTGTCATCGCTCACGCTCGCATCATCTCACCAGGAGAAACCCATGGCCAGGGCACGTTTCCGCACTTAAGACGCTTTCGCCCGGTACCGCGGCGCCTTACTCGTCGTAACGGACGGGAGTGGAGTACAGCGGATCCTCATGGCTGGCCCAGTAGCTGTCGCGTAGTTGCGCTGTGCGGGGGCCCGGCGCGCCCGTGCCGACGGGCTGGCCGTCGATGAGGGTCACCGGCATGATGCCGCCGGCGGTTGAGGTGACCAGAACCTCAGCCGCCCGGCGCAGATCGTCGGCGGTCAGCCGCCCCTCCTCGACCGGCTCGCCCGCCCGGCTGGCGAGCTCGATCACCGAACGGCGCGTAATTCCCAGGAGCGTGCCGCCGGCCGGAGTCAGCCACCGGCCGCCGGTGTGAGCGAACACGTTGAAGCCGGGCCCCTCGGTGATCGCGCCGGACAGGTCACGCAGGACCACCAGCTGGGCATCGTGGTCGTATGCCTCAAGCAGGGCCACATCCAGGTCGAGCCAGTGGTAGTTCTTGACCGAGGGATCGACGCTTTGCGGCGGAATGCGGGTCACCTGGCTGATCCACAAGCTCGCGCCAGGGACCTGCTGGTCCGGCGAGCTGATCCATACGAACGGTACGGCGAAACAGTAGAACGTGTTCCGGGCCGTGCGCAGGTCGCGGCTGCCTGGCGCGGTTCGGCCGCGGGTGCAGGTCATCGACACATATGCCGCTCGTAGGCCGGCGTGGCGGACACACCCGTGCACGAAAGACTCAATGTCGGCGCGGCTGTGCCCAGGGTCAAGCCGCAGCCGCGCCATGCTGGCGCTGAAGCGGTCGAGATGGTCATCCAGCCGGTAAAACTGCCCGCGCCAGACATGAACCACGTCGTAGGTGCAGTCCGAGCGGGTGACGCCAAGGTCGAGCACAGAGATCTTCGCTTCCTCGATCGGGCAGTAGTGCCCGTCGATCCAGGCCGCCCCGGACGGCCAGGGAGCCCTCCGCGCAGGGTTTTCCGTGCCTTCTTTCCCTGCCATCAGCCTCCTCCGGGCGCCACCGGCGCGAACATTTCCGACGCCGCGCGCACGTCGGCGACATAACGCCGCCAGGAGGCCTCGTCGAGGACCTCGTACTGGTCAGCGCCGGCCTTGCCGTCGATGAGCTCACGGACGATGTCGGCATGGCCCGCGTGCTGGGCTGTCTCCGCGATCATCAGCACTAGCGCGGCTGCTAGCGTCGTATCGCGCTGCCCCTCCGGCCAGTGAGCCACAGACCCGGCGGTGTCCAGGCTCAGCTCGGCTATGGTCAGGTCCGAATGGCCACGGGCGCGCTGGTACAGGCCGATGATGTACGCGCTGGACTGCGCTTGCGTGGCCCACATGTCGGCGTTCCGCCAGACCGAGCCGTCTTCCACCCAGGGCAGCGCCTCTGGCGCGGGGCGGCCGAACGATGCACCCAGGTATGCGTACTCAAGGCCCGCCAGGTGCTTCACCAGGCCGAGCAGGTTCGTAGCGCTTGGTGTCATCGGGCGGCGCAGGTCGTACTCGCCCAGGCCCGCGAGCCTGGACACCAGCGCGGCCCTGCTGGCTCGCAGATTTCGGTGCAGTTCCTCCTTCAGGCCAGACACGTCGCTCCCTCCCGATGGGCCATCCGCGGCGTAGCCAAGCATCGGGCACCAGCAGGTCCGGGCGCCAGCCTCGGGGTCCGCTGATTGCACGACGAGCCGGCGCTGCCATTGCGGGCAGCCGGTTCAGCTGATGTCCACAGCAGGTGAAAGGCTGCGCCCATGCTCGTTTCCAGCTACATCACGCCCAAGGCCCGCAAGGGCCTGCCAAGCACGATCGAAGGCCGCGGCATAGTCGCGGTCGCGCCCATCGCCGCGGATGAGATCGTTGCGATCAAGGGCGGGCACATCGTCGACACCGCCACCATGCGGTCGCTGCCCGAGCGGCTGCGCAACTCCGATGTGCAGATCGCCGACGGCTTCCATCTCGTCGCGCTCGAAGAGGCCGAGTACGAGCCCGTCATGCTGTTCATCAACCACAGCTGCGAGCCTAATGTGGGCTTCGCGGGCAACATCGTGCTAGTGGCGATGCGCGACGTCAGCTCCGGCGAGGAACTGACCACCGACTACGCGCTGTTCGACGACTACTACGGCGCGATGGAATGCGAGTGCGGGACGCCCTCGTGCCGCGGCACTATCGACGGCCGTGACTGGCAACGCCCCGAGCTGCAGCGCAAGTACGGGAACTACTTCTCCTGGTACTTGCTGAACAAGATGTCGCCCGGCCGGGCATGCGGCGCGCGCCTCGGACGGTATGACGGCGCGCCATCAGACTCCTCGCGGGCACGGGAAGAACAGCCGCCCGTCTAGGTCCACGTCGAACTTGACCGCGGCGAAGCCGTAGGCAGGCGCGTACACGACGTTGCAGAACGTGGAGAACCTGCGCGGGTACGAGCAGGACTGCCCTGGGTTGCAGACGTACTTGTCGTCGGAGTACTCCGCCTCGCCGACCCACTTGCCGGTCGGCTGCTCCTTAGTCCGGTCGGTCGTGAAGTCGTCCCAGCCGCACGGCGTCCGGCCATGCAGAGCGGTGCAGGTGATGCCGTACTGCCTGCTGCCGCGAAGCTGGGAGGCCAGGCACTGGTGGTACAGGTAGCATTCCTCGACGATGGCCCCGTCCGCGTAGTGGCGGCCCCACCAGCTGAGGTACGGCGAGTTCTTCCACAGCCCGGTCATGCCGAAGCGGTGGATCTCGTTGAACGCGTAGGCCAGGAAATTCTGCGCGTCGCCCGGAGTCAGATCGAAACCGGTCGTCGACGGCGGGTCGAAGCTGTCGATGTCGTCGAGCTCGACAGCGTCGAAGCCTTTCCTGGCGCACATCGCGATTCGCTCGTCCAGCATGGGCTTGAGCGCGTCCAGCTGCCGGAAGTCGACCCAGCGTTCCTGCGGGTACCCGTAGTACACCGCACCGAGGGCGCTAGCAGGGAAGACCTGGCCCGGACTGGCGTCAGGCCGGTAGTCCTCCCAGGCCATGTCCAGGTAGCAGATCAGCTTTGGGTGCGGCAGCGTTGCGGCCTGCCAGCGCGTGTGGATCGCATGCACCTGGGCGGCGGTGGTCAGGAACCCGTCGATGTCGTAGATGTCGACGGCCCGTTTGCCGGTCCGCTGCAGCGGCGTGACCCGGCCGATCTGCCAGTCCCAGCGCATCGGCTTGCCGGCGGCGTTCAGATGCGGCGGGTACCAGCAGGCCTTGCCGTGCCAGGGCCGGCAGGCTACGGGCGCGGGCAGCGGCACGACCCGCCAGGCGAAACTGATGGTCGTGGCGCCGGCCGCGTTAGCGGTCCGCACCCGCACCTCGTGCCTGCCGACACCCAGCTTGCCGGTGTAAAACCGACGGCTGCGAGGCAGCTTGCGCCAGCTGCCGCGGTCCACCCGGTAGCGCTGCGCGACAGGGCCGTCGGAGGCGCTGTAGTGCGGCGCGTCCACCTGGAAGTACTCAGCGTCGGACGCAGTCCGATGTTCGGGCGTGCCGTTGACGAACTCGGTGACCGGGGCACGCCCAGCGCGGTAAGCATTGACTACGTCCGCGGTGGTAACGCTGGCCGACGAGCTGATCACGGTGAACGCGAACGTCGCCGGGTTGGTCTCCACGACCTCGCTGGCGGTTTCTGTGACCCTCAGCCGACGTCCGGTGTCGGCGTGTCCGACCAGGTACCGCCGTGCCGCGAACGGCGTGACAGTGGTGTCGGCTGCGGTTCTGCACCCGGCAGGGCGGCCGGCCGCGGTGCAGGCCTGCCAGCTGTACGCGACCTCGAAGCTGAGCAGCCGGTCGCCGCGCGGCAGACCGCCTGGCCGCCAGCGCAGCCCCGCGGCGGTGACGGTGCCGCCGTCCCGAAGCCGCCCGGTGACGCGCAGCTCGCCGGTGCTGATCGGCCGGTGGATGACTGCCGCCGGGGCGGCCTGCGCCGGCGGGCTTGCCGTGGTCAGGTAAGTGAGCGCACTCGCGGTCAACGCGATTATCGCCGGGAACGCGGTGCCACGGGCGAGCCTCGTCCTTCGCATCCACTCTCCTTCGGGCCGACCGCCCGTGACCGGGCGTTACCGGCATAGGCCAGCGGGCAGCAGGTCCTTGTGAGCGTCGAGCAACTCGTCGCACATGGATACGGTCTGCGCAGTGGTGAGCGTAGCGGCGGTGTTCGGGTCCAGCAGGGCGGCCTGGTACACGCGCTCCCTGCTGCCCTCGAGCGCGGCGAGCACGGTCAGCTCAACCACGTTGAGGAATGTCCGGTTTAGCGCGGCGAGCTGCGGTGGCAGCGCGCCCACCGGCCGAGGGCTGGCCAGGCCCGCCGACAGGTCGCAGGGCACCTCGACGCAGCACTGGCCAGGCAGGTTGGAGATCAGCCCGTCGTTGCGGACATTGACGTAGATCTCGCGTTCCGTCCCGGTCTCCAGTGAGTGGATGAACTGGGAGGCGAGCTCGTCGCCCGACTCGAGGTCCAGCGGTGTGCCGGCGGCCAGCTGCGCCTGCAGTGACTGAAGCTCGGCCAGGTTCTCTTCCGACCTGGCCAGGTAGTCACCGACGAAGATCCGGTACTGCTCTACCTGGTCGTCGTGCCGCATGAACCACGGGACGTATTCGGCTGAGTGCTCACTGGACTCGGTCGGGAAGTAGCCGAACCTGCGGAACAGCTCGACCCTGACCCGTCGTTGCAGTTGCGGTGAACGCTCGATGATCTCGGACAGCCGCGGGTACAGCGACTCCCCGTTCCGCTCAAATCGCAGCACGAACGCCTGGTGGTTGAAGCCGGCGGTCACGAAGGTCACGTCGGCGGGGTCGGCGCCTACCAGTCCGGCCAGGAAAGCGTGGGTGTCACGAACCGAGTGGCACAGGCCGAACACGTTGCTGAAGGCCGTCCCGGCATACACGGCCCAGGGCAGCATCGCCATCGGGTTGGAGTAGTTCAGCAGGTAGGCATCGGGGCTGTGCCGCAGCATGTCGGTGGCAAGCGCGGTCACTACCGGGATGGTCCGCAGGCCGCGGAATATCCCGCCGATGCCCAGGGTGTCGCCGATGGTCTGGCGGACGCCGTACCTGGCCGGGATCTCGAAGTCGGTTAGTGTCGCGGGGTACCCGCCGACCTGCACCTCGTTGATGACGTAGCGGGCTCCGTCCAGCGCCGGACCGCGCTGCGCCGACGCGGTGACCTGCGCCCCGGCGCCGCTCTGGGCCACTATCTGGCGGGTCAGCGCCTCGGCGAACGCCAGCCGTTCCGGGCTGATGTCGTGCAGCGCGAGGTGCAAGTCTCCGGCCAGCTCCGGATAGCCGCACAGGTCGGTCACGACATTCCTGGTGAACTCGATGCTGCCCGCGCCAATGAACGCAACCTTGATCACAGCTCGACAGTGTTGCATTTGGGCCCGCAATGAGCAAGAGCGTGCAGAGTCGGCGTCGCTCGCCGGGCCACATTAATCCGGACCAGATATCCGTAAGAGGTTGACAACGGTAGTTAGCTCCGCGCGATGATGTCGGAAACATACGGGAACCGCGCACTATTCGTCGCTAAGAGGTCAGCAATGAGAAGGCACTGGCTGTACATGACGCTGGCATCGGCACTGGTCGCCTTCGGCCTGGCGGCCTGTGGATCGGGCGGCGGGGGCACGAGTAGCAGCGGGCTCCAGATCTGGGAGGGATACACCGGCGCCGAGGGCAAGGCGTTCGCGCACCTGCTGAGCGAATGGAACGCCGCCCACCCCAGCGAGAAAGTCACCAGCCTGTACGTCGACAACGACGACTCGCTGCCGAAACTGCTGACCGCGGTCCGCGGCGGCAGCCAGCCGGACATCGCCTACGTCTACGGCTCCTGGGCACCGAACGTCGCGCAGATCCCGCAGGTGGTCAACCTGACCAAGCTCGTGCAGCAGCCCGGCGTGAACTGGACCGACTTCTGGGTCGGCGAGCGGGACGTCGCCACCGTCAACGGCAAGGTCATCGGGATTCCCGCGCTGGTGGACAACCTTGCCGTTGTCTACAACAAGGCCCTGTTCGCCAAGGCGGGCCTGCAGCCGCCGGGGCCAAACTGGACCTGGAACCAGTTCATGGCCGACGCGCAGCGGCTGACCGATCCGGCGATCAAGCAGTTTGGCACCGCCTACGTCACGCCGGGCAGCGAGGACACTGTCTGGCACTGGGAGGCGCTGCTGTGGGAAGCCGGCGGCCAGATCCTGAACTCCACCAACACCAAGGCTGCTTTCGACTCGCCCGCCGGGCTGAAGTCACTGGAAACCCTGAGCACGATGGCCGTCACCGACAAGTCGATGTACCTGGACCCCACCGACTCCGAGTACGCCAACCTGTTCAACTCCGGCAAGATCGGGATGCTGGTTACCGGCCCTTGGGACCTGTCCGGCTTCCCGAACGTGCACTATGGCGTGCAGATCATGCCGGCGTACCCCGGCACCGACGGCGGGCACCAGACGATCTCGGGCCCGGACAACTGGGTGATCTTCAACAACGGCTCGGCCAGGGTCGC
Source organism: uncultured Actinomycetota bacterium (assembly GCA_963719765.1). Lineage (GTDB taxonomy): Bacteria > Actinomycetota > Actinomycetes > Streptosporangiales > Streptosporangiaceae > JAJYUU01. The sequence continues at coordinate 685,809 of CAVRCW010000003.1, read as the reverse complement.
GGCGGCGGAGAAGTTCCTGCTCTGGCTGACGGCGACGCCGCAGGCCACCTACTTCTCGCTCCAGACGGGCGACCTGCCGATCCGCGCCTCGGTGGAGAACTCGCCGGGCTTCCTGCAGCAGATGGACAAGGCGCTGCCGGGCGTGGACACCTTCGTCACGAACCTGAACAACGTCAAGCAGGCCAGACCGCAGCTGGCGACGTACCCGAAGATCTCGCAGATCCTCGGCACCATGATCGTGTCGGTGCTGCTCGGCAAGAGCCAGCCAGCCGCCGCGCTGGCCAGTGCGGCCCAGCAGGTCAACCAGGCCATCGCGAGCGGCTCAAGCTCCTGACGTGCTGATCCGAGCAACCATCGCCCCCCGGCGGCAGCGCCGGCCGCAACGCCTCTCGCGGCAGCCTGCCGTCGGCCGCCAGGCCCGCCCCCGTGCCAGCGAGCAACTAGCCGCCTGGGGATTCGTGACGCCCGGGGCTGCGGTTATCGTGCTGTTCGGCGTGGCGCCGATCGTCTGGTCATTCGTCATGTCGCTCCAGCGGAACAATCTGTTCAGCGCTGGCACTCCGTTTGTTGGGCTGGCCAACTATCGGGAGATGCTGCATGACCCGGTCGTCGCCCAGGCGCTGCAGAACACCGTGGTCTACACCGCGCTGTTCGTGCCCGGCACCATGATCGTCGGCCTGTTCCTCGCAGTTGCCATGAACAGGAAGATCCGCTTTATCTCGCTTTACCGGACCGCCGCCTACGCCACCATGGCCATTTCGACCATCAGCGAAGCGCTCGTCTTCATCTGGTTGTTCGACCCGTCCTACGGCATCGTGAACTACATCTTCAGCCTGGTCGGCATCCCCCAGCAGCCGTTCCTGAACTCCACATCCGAGGCCCTGTACGTGATCGTCGTCATGACGATCTGGGGCTGGACTGGGTTCGCCGTGGTCATCTACCTTGCCGCGCTCCAAGGCATACCGCAGGTGCTGACCGAAGCCGCGGCCATCGACGGGGCCGGCCGGTGGACGATATTCCGCCGCATCACCTGGCCGCTGCTCAGCCCGGCGTCGCTATTCCTGCTGGTCTGGCTGACGATTAACGCGCTGCAGCTATTCGACGAGGTCTACCTGAGCACGGCAGGCGGACCCCTGAACTCGACCACGGTTCTGGTCTACTACCTCTACGAGGTGGCCTTCGGGCAGCAGGGAAGCGGTGACTTCGGCTACGCCTCGGCGATCGCCTACTTCCTGTTCGTGATTATCATGGCAGTCACTGGCGTGCAGTTCTGGGCCAGCCGACGGTTCGTCCACTACCGGTCATGACCGCGCCAGCGATCGCACTGCAGCAGCCGCGCCGTCGGCGAAAGCTGCCGTTCAGCCCGTGGCACTTGGTGCTCATCCCGGCCACGATCGTGCTGATCTTCCCGTTCGCCTGGCTGATCATCACCTCGATCGAAACCCCGGCGGAGGCGCTGCATTTCCCGCCGATCCTGATCCCGCACCAGGTGGACTTCGGCAACTATCCGCAGGCCCTGCAGGCCGCGCCGTTCGGCCGGTTCTTCATCAACAGCACGGTGGTGACGGTGACGACCGTCATCAGCAACCTCGTGCTGTGCTCGCTGGCCGGCTATGCGTTCGCGCGCTACCGGTTCCTTGGCCGGGGCGTGCTGTTCGTGCTGATCATGGCGACGCTGATGGTGCCCTTCCAGGTGACGATGATCCCGCAGTTCATCATCACCAAGTGGCTGGGCATCCACCTGCTGGCGTCGGTCGGCATCAACCACATCGGGGCGCTGATCTTGCCGAACGCGGCAACCGCATTCGGCGTGTTCTTCCTCCGGCAGTTCTTCCGCACGCTGCCGATCGAGTACGAGGAGGCGGCCAGGGTCGACGGGGCGAGCAGGCTGAAGGTGCTGTGGCGGATCGTGCTGCCGCTGTCCCTCCCGGCGCTGTCCACACTCGCGGCCCTCACGTTCCTGGACTCGTGGAACAACTTCCTGTGGCCGCTGATCGCCATCACCTCGAACAACCAGATGACCCTGCCGCTTGGCCTGGCCACATTCCAGAGCCAGCACTCCACCGAGTGGACGCTGCTGATGGCGGGCAACGTGATGAGCCTGGCGCCAATGCTGCTCATCTTCGTCTTCGCCCAGCGGTACTTCGTCCGGTCGGTCGCGGCCACCGGGCTGGCGGGCACCTGACGGCTGTGGTCGCGGCAACGAGTGCGAAAGGGCGGGCAACATGGGCGACGGAGCGAACGTGAGTGAGGGGACAGGGTTGCAGGTCGACCAGGACACCGCCGCGGGTGGCAGCATCGAGGCGGAGGTCGCCTCCCAACCTGACTGCTGGCGACGGGCGGCCGAACTGGCGGGCGGGGTTGCCGAACTGTTGCCGGCACCGGGCGAGCGAGTCGCGGTGACCGGCTGCGGCACGTCGTGGTTCATGGCGCAGTCCTACGCGGCCGCCCGCGAGGCTTCTGGCCAGGGCGAGACCGATGCCTTTGCCGCCTCGGAGATGCCGCGAACCCGACGGTACGACCGGGTGCTGGCGCTGTCGCGGTCCGGGACGACGACGGAGATCCTGCGGCTGCTGGCAGGGCTGAGCGGCTCGGTCCGGACGGTGCTGATCACTGCCGACGCCGCGACGCCGGCCGCGTCCGGCGCGGATGCGGTCATCGCGCTGGACTTTGCCGACGAGCAGTCGGTGGTGCAGACCAGGTTCGCCACCAGCGAGTTGGCGCTACTGCTGGCCCACCTTGGCGAAGACATCGCCCCGATGGCTGCCGCGGCCGACCGGGTCATCGCCAGTGAGCTGCCGCCCGAACTGACCGACGCCAGGCAGTTCACCTTCCTGGGAATGGGGTGGACCTGCGGGCTAGCCAGCGAGGCCGCGCTTAAGCTGCGGGAGGCGGCCGGAATGTGGACCGAGGCCTACCCCGCGATGGAGTACCGGCACGGGCCGATCGCGGTGACCGGACCTGGCAGCGTCGTGTGGATGCTCGGGCCCGCTCCGGAGGGCCTGTCGGACGAGGTGGCCGCCGCCGGCGGCTTTGCGTGGCAGTCGGCCGAACCCCCGCTGGCCGAACTGGTCAGGGTACAGCGAGTCGCGGCCGCGGTGGCACGGGCCCGCGGGCTTGACCCTGACCGGCCGCGCAACCTTACCCGGTCAGTCATCCTGCTGCCCAGGTAGCGAATAGGCCGATCCGTGATAGCCGTAGTTGCCCTCAATCCGGCGCTTGACGTTACCCATCACGTCGACGGCGTCGACTGGTCGGGCGTCAACCGGGCCGCTGCGGTACGCACCGCACCAGGCGGCAAGGGCCTCAACGTAGCCAGGACGCTGCACGCGCTGGGTGCCGATGTGCTGCTGCTCGGCCTGGCCGGCGGCAGCACCGGCGAGGCCGTCCAGTCGGCCCTGCGCGGGTCAGGCGTCCGGGCCGCCTTTACCGAGATCGCGGCCGAGACCCGGCGGACTTTTACCGTCGTCGATACTGGCCGCGGTGACGTGGCCCTGTTCAACGAGCCCGGCCCGCCGGTTGCCGCGACCGAGTACAGCGCGTTCCTGGCCGCTTACTCCGGGGCGCTCACGGATTGCACCGCGGTGGTCCTGTCCGGCAGCCTGCCGGGCGGGCTGCCTGCTGACACCTACGCCGAGCTGACCCGGATGGCCTCAAGGGCCGGCGTGCCCGCGATCCTCGACACTTCGGGTCCCGCACTGCTGCACGGTGCAAGCGGCGAGCCGGCGATGGTCAAGCCCAACCTGACCGAGCTGGCCGCAGCGGCCGGCCGCGACCTGCGGTGGGCCGGGCTGACCGACCGGGCCGCGGTGATAGCAGCCGCTGCCGAGTTGCGGGACCGTGGCGCCGCGGCGGTGGTCGTATCCCTCGCGGCCGACGGACTGCTGGCGGTGACTGACCAGGGAACCTGGCACGCGATCCCGCGGCCGGTACCGGGAAACCCGACCGGCGCGGGTGACGCGACGGTCGCCGGCCTGGCCCACGGGCTGATACTCGGCCGGGCCTGGCCGGAGCGGCTGCGGCATGCCGCGGCGCTCGGCTCGGCCGCGGCGGCGGCACCGGGTGCCGGCGAGTTCCACCCCCACGACTATGCCCGGGCACTGGACGACACGCAGGTAACCGAAGTGGAGCAGGCCTGATGCCCATAGCTCGCGCCAAAGATATCGTCGGGCCGGCCAGGATCGCCGGGCGCGGCGCAGCTGCCTTCAACCTGATAGGGATCGAGCACGCCGAGGCGATTGTGGCCGGGGCGCAGGCAGCGGGCAGCCCGGTCACCTTGGCGCTGAGCGAGAACTGCGTGATCTATCACGGCGCGATTGCGCCGATCGGATCGGCGATGCTGGCCGTCGCCGGCGCCGCTGCCGTCCCGGTCGCGGTGCACCTGGACCACGCGACCAGCGAGGACCTGGTGCGGGAGGCGGTCGGGCTTGGTTTCGGGTCGGTCATGTACGACGCGTCCAAGCTGCCCTACTCCGACAACGTCCAGGCGACGGCGGCCATCGCGGCATGGTGCCATGAGCGGGGCGTCTGGATCGAGGCTGAGCTTGGCGAGGTGGGCGGGAAGGACGGCGTGCACAATCCGGCCGCCAGGACTGACCCGGCGCAGGCGGCAGCCTACGTGGCCGCGACGCACGTCGACGCGCTGGCGGTAGCGGTCGGCAGCTCGCACGCCATGCTGACCAGGGACGCGGTGCTGGACCTGGATCTGATCTGCCGGCTGCGGCAGGCGGTGCCAGTGCCGCTGGTGCTGCACGGCTCTTCGGGCGTGCCGGACGAGACGCTCCGCGCCGCCATCCGGGCCGGGCTCACCAAGATCAACATAGCCACCCAGCTAAATAAAGTGTTCAGTGCCGCGGTCCGCGAGAGCCTGGCTGCTGACCCGGTGCTCGTGGATCCCCGGCGGTACCTGGGGGCGGGCCGGGCCGCGGTGGCGGACGAGGTGTGCCGCCTGCTGGGCGTGCTCGAGGGAGGAACGCGCCAGTGAGCCGCTACCGCCGCTGGAATCAGCTGCTCGAGCTGCTAGCCGCCGAGGGACAGCTCCAGGTCGAGCACGCGGCGAAGGAGCTAGGAGTCTCGGCCGCCACTATTCGCCGGGACTTCGACGAGCTGGCGAGCCAGCAGATGCTTGCCCGCATCCGCGGCGGCGCGGTGGCCCAGGGCGTCACCTACGACCTGCCGCTGCGCTACAAGTCAGAGCGGCATCCCTCGGAGAAACGCCGGATCGCGGAGGTGGCGGCCGCGCTCGTCCAGCGAGGCCACATCGTCGGCCTGAACGGCGGGACCACCACGACTGAGGTCGCCAGGGCGCTGGCGATGCGGTCGGACCTGAACTCGGTCACCACGACCCCTGGCCTGACGGTGGTGACCAACGCACTCAACATCGCGACGGAGCTGGCAGTCCGCCAGCACATCAAGATCGTGGTAAGCGGCGGCGTCGCCAGGACGCAGTCTTACGAGCTGACAGGCCCGCTGGCAACCGGCGTGCTGGAGCGGGTCAGCATCGACCTCGCGATCCTCGGCGTCGACGGGATCGACCCTGTCGCCGGGGCGACGGCTCAGCACGAGGGCGAGGCCAGCATCAACCACCTGATGGCCCAGCGGGCCGCGCGCGTGGTGGTAGTCGCTGACAGCTCCAAGGTCGGTCGTCGGGCCTTCGCGCGAATTTGCGCCGCGAACGAGGTCGACGTGCTCGTCACGGACACCGGGGTTGCCGAGCTGGACCGGACCAGGTTCGCTGAGGCTGGCGTGCAGGTGATCACGGCGTGAGGCACTTCGGCCGTGGCTAAAGACCTGGATCTGCTGGTCATCGGCGACTGTAATCCGGACGTCATGGTGCTGGGCGAGGACGTAATGCCCGCCTTCGGCCAGCAGGAGAAGCTGGTCGACGCCATGTCGCTGGTGATAGGCGGATCGGGCTCGATCATGGCGGTCGCCGCGGCCAGGCTCGGCCTGCGGGTGGCGCTGGTGGCCGCCATCGGCGCCGACCCGGCCGGCGATTTCATGCTCGGGCAGCTCGCCGCCGAGAGAGTGGACACCACAGCGATGGTCGTGAGGCCGGATCTGGCCACCGCCATGACGGTCGTGCTCTCGCGCGGGAACGACCGGGCGATCTTTACGGCCGTGGGTGCCATGCCGACGCTGACCGCGGCGGACGTGCCCGCCACCCTCTCAGCCAGGGCTCGGCACGTGCACGTGAGCTCGTATTTCCTGCTGGAGCGCTCGCTCGGGCCAGGGCTGGTGCAGTTGCTCGCGGCGGCCCGCGGCAGCGGGGCGACCACCTCGCTTGACACCAATTGGGACCCTTCCGGGCGATGGGGTGACGGACAACTGCGCGCTGTGCTGGCCGGTACCGACGTGCTGCTTCCGAATGAGACAGAGGCGCTGAAGATCAGCGGTGCGACCGGCCTTCTCGAGGCCGTCCGCAGCCTGACCGCTGCCGGGCCCAGGCTGGTCGTGAAGCAGGGCAGCCGCGGGGCGCTGAGCGTCGACGGGGACGTGCGACACCAGGTTGAGCCGCCCACTGGGCTGAAAGGTCCGGTTGTCGACGCGACCGGTGCCGGTGACTGCTGTGATGCGGGCATTGTCGCGGGGTTGCTGCGCGGCATGGACCTGGCCACTGCCGCCGGCCTCGGCTGTGCCGTCGGCTCGGCCTCGACGCTGGCGGCCGGCGGCACGGGTACCCGCACCGACCTGAGCGCCGCGCTTGCCCTCGCCGATACGGTCGCCATCAGGCCCTGCGCCTGAGCGCCGTCGGCACGCCGGGACGCAGGCGGCGACGTGGACGAAGAGCAGGAGCTTGAGGAGGGCACGATGCCGGGAAGACCGCCGCTGGCTGAGCAACTGGATCTTCAGCCGCATCCCGAGGGCGGCTGGTTCCGCGAAACGTGGCGGTCGCCGATGACGTTCTCGCCAGCTGGTTATCGGGGCATGCGCAGCGTGGCTACGGCTATTTACTATCTTCTGCATCCTGGCGAGGAATCACGCTGGCACGTGGTCCGATCGGACGAACTGTGGTGCTGGCACGGCGGCGGCCCGCTGACAGTGCGACTGGGCGGAACGGGCGCGGAGCCCGAAGGCGGCGACCCGGTCATGCTCGGCGGCGACCTGGATGCCGGTCAGCGGCCGCAGATCCTCGTGCCTGGCGGCGTCTGGCAATGCGCCGCTCCGGCCGGACAGGAAGCAGCGCTGGTCACCTGCGTGGTGGCCCCCGGATTCGACTTCGCCGACTTCCGCGTCCTCCCGTGAGGGATCTTGCGGCCGGCGGGAGGTTCAAGGCTGGACGCACAGACCGGTAAACGGTTCGCGATGACTTACTCCTGTTCACTATATTTCGCGCCATGAGTCTTACGGGGACGCTGAGCTGGCGGCCGATCGAGGCGAAGGACGTGCCGGCCTGCGCGGCGCTGCTGGCGGCGATCGAGGAAGTGGACCAGGCGGGGGACGTCTTCGGGGAGGAAGATCTCCTGGAGACCTTCCGTGACCCCGGCCGCGACTATCCGCGCGGTTCCACCGGCGTGCATGATGGCGACGTCATGGTCGGCTACTGCTGCCTTTCCGCCAGCGGCTCCGCCGATCAGGTCCATCAGATGAGCCAGTATGGCGGGGTCCACCCGGCTTACCGCGGGCAGGGCATCGGCGGCCGGCTGCTCGACTGGGCCGAGCGTGCTGCCGTGCCGCTGCACGAGGAGCGCTATCCCGGTCGGCCGCTGTCGATATCGGGCTGGTGCTCGGCCGGCGACTCGGGGGCGAGCGCCCTGTACGCATCGCGCGGATTCCGGCCCGCACGCTGGTTCCACCTGATGGCCGCCGACCTGACAACGGCCGGGCTCAGCGCGCCGGTTCCCGCCGGGGTGCACATCGTGGCGTTCACGGCAGAGCGGGCTGAGGATGCGCGCCTGGTACGCAATGAGGCCTTCCGCGATCACTGGCAGGCGGATCAGTGGACGCCCGGCGAATGGGCTCACTTCCTCAGTTACAACGCCTTCAGGCCAGCCTTCAGCTACCTCGCCTACGACAGCGCCGAGCCGCTAGGCGTGCTCATCAGCCATGAGTACGACGCATATACCGAATTGACCGGCATCCTCGATCTGTACATCGCCGTGGTCGCAACTCGCAGATCGGCCCGCAAGCGCGGCATCGCCTCGGCCCTGCTCTCCCGTGCGCTCGCCGATGCCCGCTCCGCGGGCTTCACCGCCGCGTCGCTCACCGTCGACGCCGACTCGCCTACTGGCGCCCTCGGCCTCTATCAGCGGGCCGGCTTCGCGATCAGGACCACCTCCGTCAGGCAGGTCAAGGACCTGCGCCTCTGACCGCCTGCATCCACGAGCCTCCGGCGCGAGAGTGGGCTCGAACTACTCGCGGCCGCGCTGCCATTGCGGCTTGCGCTTGTCGAGGAACGCATGCATGCCTTCACGTGCGTCCGGCAGCTGGCTGGTCGCAGCCATCACCTCGACCGCGTAGGCATACGCCTTCGGCTGGTCCAGGTCGATCTGCGCATACAGCGCCTGCTTGCCGATGCCCTTGCTCTCGGCGCTGCCCCTGGTGACGCGCTCAAGCAGATCCGCGGTAGCCGAGTCCAGCTGCGCAGCGGGTACCACCCGGTTGACCAGGCCCCAGTCCAGGGCTGTCCTGGCATCGATGACATCACCTGAAAGCGCCATCTCGGCCGCCCGTTTCCTGCCCACATTCCTGGCGATCGCGACCATCGGGGTGTGGCAGAACCAGCCGCCCTTTCCGCCTGGCGCGGCGAACCCGGCATCCTCGCTGGCGACGGCGAGGTCTGCGCTCGCTACCAGCTGACAGCCCGCCGCCGTGGCAAGGCCATGGACCCTGGCAACGACCGGCTGCGGCACCTGCTGGATCAAGGTCATGAGCTCGGTGCACGTCCGCAGCAACGACCGGACTGCCGACAGGTCCGCCTCGGCGACATCCGCGAAGTCATGCCCTGCGCTGAAGACCGGGCCGTTGCCGGCCAAGACGACGCCCAGCACAGCACTGCTGCCGACTTCGGTGAAGGCGGCGATCAGCTCGTGCATGTGCTGCAGCGACAGCGCGTTACGCCGCTGCGGCCGGTTCATGGTAATGGTCGCGAATTCGCCTGACCGCTCTATCAGGACATGCTCGAACTTCACCCTCGACCTCCTGTGCCAACTAGCAGCCTACGTCGGGCCGGCCGAGACCCCTAGGCCAGTTCAGTTTGCGATCCGCAGCGAGCCACGGCGCGGAACCTTTGCTCTTCGATCGTGATCAGTTACAGTCAACCCGACGCATTGTGAGATGTCGGTACACGCCTGTTGCAGGGCATGCTGGTTGGGGAGCGGTGGTCTGGCCATGCATCCGCGGTTATGGCTACTGCTGCCAGCCGGCGTGCTGATGTTGCTGGCTATCCCGGCGACCTTGGCCCATGCGAGCGTGGGCATCGGCATCCAGGCCGGCCCGGTCAGGCTGTCGGGCCAGGCACACCCAGGTGGCAGCTACGCCCTGCCGCCCGTCTATGTCGTGAACACCGGCACGCAGGATGAATCTGTCGCGGTCCGCATAGAGCGCATATCGCCAGGGACAGGGCGGACCGTGCCGCCGTCATGGGTTCACGCCACCGGACCTGACGTCCGGCTGTCGCACAACCAGGCGGCGCACATCCCGCTGGAACTGGCCGTGCCCGACAACGCGAAGCCAGGTATCTATTTCAGCGATGTAGTCGCCAGGGGCACTGGCGAGCTGTCTGCCGGAGGCGCGAATCTCGGAGTCGCTGCCGCTACGAACCTGCAGTTCACGGTCGTGCCGGGACAGGTGGCCGGGCCCTGGATCAGCGTGCCGGGCTGGGCGCTCCCGACAGGCGTGGGACTGATTCTGCTCGCGGGGGCGATGTACGCCTTCCGCGCTTCCGGCCTGCGGATTCGTATTGTGCGCGAGCCAGCAGATGGCCAGCCGTCGGAAGGACAGGGATCCGGGCATGTCGCGTAGCTTGAGATGGGCGGCTCTCGCCGTCCTGCTCGTGGGGGTCGCTGGCTGCGGCATTACCAGCGAGCCGAGCCAGGCGCCAGGTCAGCCTGCGAGCGTCAGCCTCTCGCTCACAACGGTGCCGACGATTCGTTCCGTCACCGTCTCGCCGGCGAAGGCTAGCTTCGGGAACTGCCAGGGCGGATTTGCGAGCAACAACACCGCGTCAACGCCTGGCAAGCTCGGCTTCCCGAATGGGCGCTGCTGGGTCGGCTCCCCCGCTTCGCCTACCTCTTTCCCGATCAAGATCACGAACACCGGCATTGCCTCGTATATCTATGTGAACGGGTCGGACGCGAGCCCTTCGGACCAGATCACCCAGTGGACGTTGTGTAACACAGGCAACAATCCAGCAGCTGCCTGCGCCGACGCAGACGGCGGCCTCCCCGGCACTAACCAGTACCTGGTGGCGAACTTCGGGCCCGATGGCACGCGGAGATTTTCGGGTCTTACCACCACGCCGCAGTGCGACCGTCAGTTCGGTCAGAGCGGCCATTGCTGGGCCAAGCAGGGATCATCCCAGACCGAAGGCATTCTGCTGGTGGGCCCGGCCATCAGCACCGATACCTCGACGAAGTGGACCGTTACGATCACCTGGACGCCAGTGCCCGGATGATCGTGATGCGGCGGCGGGCCAAGGTGCACCGCTGGCGCGACCCCGTTCCGTTATGAGCAGCTCAACGCCGGTCAGCGGCTGGCGGCTAGAGCAACTCGAGAATGGTCGCGTTTGCCTGGCCGCCGCCCTCGCACATGGTCTGCAGGCCGTACTTTGATCCGGTGGCCCGCATGTGATGCACCATCGTCGTCATGATCCGGGCACCGCTACCTCCGAGCGGGTGCCCGAGCGCGATCGCGCCGCCGTTCGGGTTGAGCCGAACGGGGTCCGCCCCGGTCTCGGCCAGCCAGGCCAGCGGCACCGGCGCGAACGCCTCGTTCACCTCGAACACGCCGATGTCGCCGATCTTCAGGCCGCTGCGCTTGAGTGCGAGCGCCGTTGCCGGGATCGGCCCGGTGAGCATGATGATCGGGTCGTCGCCGGTAACCACGGCGGTGTGCACACGGGCGATCGGCGTCAGGCCGAGCTCGGCTGCCTTCTCGCTCGTCATGATCAGCAGGGCGGCCGCGCCGTCGGAGATCTGCGAGCTGTTCCCCGCGGTGATGGTGCCATCTGGCCTGAAGGCCGGCTTGAGCTGGGCAAGCTTGTCCAGCGTGCTGCCCCGCCGCACTCCCTCGTCGGCCTCTACCTTGGTGCCGTCAGGGTTAGTGACCGCGGCAATCTGGCCGGTGAAGTGGCCCTCGTCCTGCGCTGCGGCGGCCTTGTCGTGCGAGGCCAGGCTGAACTCGTCGAGCTGGGTGCGGCTGAAGCCCCACCGGTCGACGATCATCTCGGCACCGATGCCCTGATTCGGCGGCGTATCGCCGTACCGGGCGCGGAAGCCATCGCTGAACGGCCAGCCGTGGGCGCCGCCGGCCGCGGACGAGCCCATCGGGACCCGGCTCATGGACTCCACGCCGCCCGCCACGACCACGTCGTAGTGACCGGCGATGACACTGGCGGCGGCGAAGCTGACCGCCTGCTGAGAGGAACCGCACTGCCGGTCGACAGTGACGCCAGGGACCGACTCCGGCCAGCCGGCGCCGACCACCGCGGTGCGGGCGATGTCGAAGGTCTGCTCTCCCACCTGGCTGACACAGCCCCAGACCACGTCTTCTACCACTGCCGGATCGATGCCGCTGCGCTCGGCGAGCGCGATCAGCACGTGCGACGACAGGTCGCCAGGGTGCACCCCGGCGAGGCCTCCGTTGCGCTTTCCGACCGGCGTCCTGACTGCCTCGACGATGACTGCGTCCCGCATGCGACCCTCCAGGGTGACCGCCCGCCGACGGGGTGGGCAGACTGCTTAGCCTACTTGCCAGTAACCAACGATACCTAGACGTCCGGGCCCAGGCCTAGAGCGTGCGGCCCTAAGTGAGGGTGGAGCGACGGCGCGCGCAGGTCAGACCGCCCGTCTGTCCGGTCGCAGACGGAATGATATGCACCGTTTGAGCGGATTCAGGAACCTGGCAAAGGTGGTTCTCGCCGACGTTTGAGTACTAGGTGCTGCGATAGCGTCACTAGATCCTCGAGCGTCAGCGCAGGCGGGCGCGAGTCGGCTTGCTCGCCGCCGCGCCACCGGACAAGGCCAAGCAGGCAGGCGCCGCTTGTCGGCGATGTCCGACTTGCGACGGTGGCCTCGCCGACGCTATGCCCGGTTCCGATGCCGGGGCCGCCGCGTGCGGGGCGCCGCCGGAATACCGGATTTGCGGCATCTGCGTTCCCCGCGAGAGCCCAGGATCTGACCTGATGCATGAGGCCGTATATCCGTATACGGCCGGCGCAAAGTTACTCGCAAGTAGTGAGGTGGGTCTCATTGCGAAACCGGTTGGCGATACGCGGCGTCGAAGTTCCCGTTACTCACCGTGACACCGGCCAGAGTGAACTGCTCCGGCCGAACGGAAAGTACCGATAGGAAGGACGCCCCATGCCTCGCACTGCCCGACTGACCGATGCCCTGCGCGGCCGCGGCAAGGCCCTGGCTCTGGTGGGCGCAGCCGCTGCGCTGACCGGTGTCGGCGCCGCGAGCGCCGCCACCGTTGGCACCTCTCAGCCGACTGCGATCAGCGGGGCCGCGTCCGTCGCTGCCCACTACAGCCTGGCCGGTTCCGCGTCGTCCGCGTACGACTCGCTGGCCGGTCCGCAGCAGGCGGCAGTTGCCACGGCGGCCCGCGAGGCCTCGGCCGTGCACCAGGCCTCGGCCGTGCACCAGGCCCCGGTCGCGCAGCAGGCCCCGGCCGCGCACCTGGTTGCGGAGCACAGGACCTCAGCGCACCGAGCCGAAGGACGCGGAACTGGCGCACGACACGCGGCACCGGCCCGGCAGCGCGCCATGCCGGCCAGGAACTCCAGGTCGTACCTGATCTACGACTCGGTTACGCCGTCGGCGATCCCGGCGCACCACGAGATCGCCACCTACGCCGACGGCGGCTTCGCCGTCTCGCCGGCCCAGGTAGCCGGCAAGAAGGTGCTGTGGATCGACACCAACGGGTCCGACCCGAGGGCCTCGGCCCTGGACGTCGAGCCTGGTGACGCCACCCCGACGCAGGCAGCCACGTGGGCCTCGGAGCACCTCAGGGCCGAGCCGAACGACCCGGCGATCATCTACACCATGCGCTCGGACTGGCCGGCCGCGCAGGCAGCCGTCTCCAGCCTGCCGACCTGGATGCAGCACAGCGTGAAGTGGTGGATCGCCGACCCGACCGGCGTGCCGCACGTCGTCCCCGGTTCGAGCGCTACCCAGTGGTACTGGGGCTCGAACTACGACATCAGCACCGCGACGCCGAGCCTGTAAACAGCCCGGAGCGCGGTCGGCAGCAGGTGCCCCGCCCTCCCCGAGGGGGCGGGGACCGCAGTCCGGCAGCAGGTGCCCCGCCCTCCCCGAGGGGGCGGGGCACCTTTGCGCATCCGCGCGGCCGCGCGCCGGACGCTATTCGCACACCAGCGAAACGACCAGGTAGAACACGCCGAACGGGTCGTCGCGATAGCGGATCTGGCTGACCACGATCAGGTCGCGGGCGGCTCCGGCCAGGACCTGCCAGGCGGGGCGGCCGGTCGCCATCAGGTCGCGGGCCAGGTCCGGGTCGATGGCCATGAGCTCCTTGAGATCGCCCGCCCGCAGGGCGCGCTCGACCTCGGCATCGAACGGGATGCTCCGCTCGTCGAGGTAGCCCGGCGCTTTCAGCGTTCGCCGCGCGCTGCCGTCGGCCATCACCAGCAGCGCCACCCGCTCGTCCAGCGCGGCGAGCCCTTCGCCCAGGGCTGCGCAGTGATCGGCGGGGCTGGCCTCGGTGACGGTTCGCAGCACCCGGCGGCCCGTGAAGCCGGCCTGATCGAGGAACATGCCGCCAAGCCCGACAGACACCGGCAGCGACGCGCCAGGCTGGGCGACGCCACCGGCCCGCAGGGCTGGCGCGAATACGCCGAGATCCAGCCGGCCGTCGCGGTCCCAGGCCCGCGCCTCCGGCGCCACGCCGACAACCGCGACCAGGTCAGGCTGGCTGGCCACCAGCCCGGCGGCCGCAGCCAGGCATGCCTGCCGCAGCTGCGGTACCACCGGATCGGAGCCGGTGAGCTCGCGGGCCAGCAGTGGCGCAGCCGGGCAGGTGGCGGCGGCAACGAGCATCGCTACGCCATCCCGCGGACCGCGCGAGCCGGCGGCAGGCTGCCCCGGATGGACGCGACCATGTCCACCACATGCCGTGACTCTCGCACCTGATGGACCCGGAAGATCCGCGCGCCCTGCCAGGCGCAGACCGCGGTCGCGGCCAGCGTGCCGGCCAGTCGCTCCTGCGTCGGCAGGTCCAGCGTCTCGCCGACGAAGTCCTTGTTCGATAGCGATACCAGCACCGGCCAGCCGGTCGCGGTCATCTCGTCCAGCCGCCTGGTGATCTCCAGCGAGTGCCAGGTGTTCTTGCCGAAATCGTGCGCCGCATCGATCACTATCCTGGTCGGTTCCACCCCCGCGCGCAGCGCGGCGTCCGCCAGCTGCTGGGTCCGCGCGAGCACGTCTGCCATCACATCCGGGTAGGAAACGCGGAACGGGCGAGTCCGCGGCCGCTGCCCTCCCACGTGCGCGCAGACAAGCGCGGCCCCGAACTCGGCCGCCACCTCGGCGAGCCGCGGGTCGAAGCCGCCCCAGCTGTCGTTGATCAGGTCGGCCCCGGCCTCGCAGGCGGCCCGTCCCGCCTCGTGCCGCCAGGTGTCCACGCTGATCACCGCGTCCGGGTAGCTGTCCCTGATGGCGGCGATGAACCCGGCGGTCCGCCTGATCTCCTCATCGGCGTCCACCTGCGCGCCGGGAGCTGCGGGCACGCCGCCGACGTCGACAATGTCGGCGCCTTCGGCGATGACCTCATGCACCCGGTCGAAGGCGGCGCGCTCGTCCCAGGTCATCGCCGGCCGGTAGAACGAGTCGGGCGTCCGGTTGACGATGCCCATGATGATCGGCTTCTCAGGAGGGAACGCGCGGCTGCCGAGCATCAGCACGCCCTGCTCGCGGAATGCGGTCCGGCCAGACGGAGGGAGCTGGCTCATCCGCGCCGCACCTGCGTCTGTGCTGGTGAGACTGGCGGACGTTCTGCGACCGGAACGGGCCTGACCACCGGGCTCGCCCGGCCTGCCGCGCGGATGAACTGGCGGAGCTCGGCCGAGGCCGCGCGCGGCCGGCCTGCGCCGCTCGGCTACGATCAGGAGCTCGGCGGCCATGAGGGCCAGGTCATGATTGGCCTGGTGCCGGTGCGCCCTGCTGCCCAGGTCCACCTGGGCGATGCTGTCCAGCCCGTGCGCGGCGGCGGTATCCATGAGAACCGCCAGCTCGACTCCGTAACCGACAGGGATGGGCAGCGACTCCATCAGGCTTCGCCGGGCCGCCCACTCCCCCGCCAGCGGCTGCACGACGCTCGCTAGCTCGGGCCACCAGAGGCTGATCAGCGGCCGGGCGACCAGCTCGGTGACCCGGCCGCCCTCGGTGGAGGTCGAGCCGTCCGATTCCGTCCGCACCCGGGTGTAGAACCCCTTGACCAGACGCACCTGCTCGTCGGCGAGCAGCGGGCCGAGCAGCCCGGAGACGAAATGGGGGCCCCAGCTGGTCAGGTCCGCATCGATGAATACCACCAGGTCGCCCATCGTGACGTGCAGCGACTTCCAGAGTGCCTCGCCTTTGCCCGGGTGACTCCCGGCGGTCGGTAGCACCTCGCTCGTCCGGTAAACCTTGGCGCCTGCGGCGGTGGCCGCGTCCGCGGTGCCGTCGGTTGAGTCCGAGTCCATCACCACGAGCTCGTCTACGAGCGGGACCTTACTGATCAGCGAGCGCGCGATGGCGGCGACGACGCCCGCCACGGTGCGCTGCTCGTTCCGAGCCGGTATGACGACGCTGACGGTGAGGCCCAGGCGCTTTTTCGCCGCCAGCAGCTCGTCCGGTGGCCAGTCCTGCCAGCGTGAGGTGCGACGGGCGAACCAGGCATCGGGATCTTCCATGACCCGGCCAGCCTAATCGAGCCTGGACCGCGGCCAGATCCAGCCATCCGGCGACGCTGGCGATCCCAGCCAGGTCATCGGTCCGGATGCAGTGTCGCACGGCGGCTCAGCGCACGGAGCGCACTGGCAGGACGGCGAAGGCCCCGGCGATACCGCAGCATCCGCCGGCGATGAACAGCGCCCGGTACCCGATCACGTAAATGATCAGACCGGCGAACAGCGGCGCGATCACCTGCGGCCCGGCACTGGCGATGTTCAGCACGCCGAGGTCCCTGGCGGCGTCCTCGCCGCGCGGTAGCACCAGCGTGACCAGCGCTGCGTCGACGGACAGGTAACACCCGAACGCGATTCCCGCGAATGCTGCGAAGATCTCGATCGACCCGAAAGTCGGCGAGAGGACGGGGAGCAGGCATCCGGCCCCGGCAATGGCGGAGGAAGCGAATACGAACGGCTTGCGGCGGTTAATCCGGTCTGACAGCGGTCCGGCGATGGCGGCGGCGAGGATAGCGCCCACGGCACTGGTAGCGGCCAGGATCTGCACCCCGTGGGCCGGCTTCATGCCCGTCGGCAGCCGGATGTAGTCGGTAAGGGCGTAGAGCTCGTAGCTGACCACCAGGAAGTAGCCGAGGATGGCCGCGGCCCGGCTGGCGAATACCAGGGCGAAGTCCCGGTGCCGCAGCGCGGACAGGAACTCGGCCAGGCGGACGCGAAGGCGACGGCTGTCTCGCGGCGGCCTCGGCATTGCGGCGGTCGACGGATCGGCCGTGCTGAGCACGAAGTACACGGCGGTCAGTGCGAGCACCGCGCCGAGCACCAGGTAGCTCCAGGCCACATATCCGGTGAGCTGCCCGGCGAGCAGCACGCCGGCAACCCCGCCGAGGACCGACGCGACGCCTGCCACCGACGAGGCGACGCCGCGCCTTCGGACGCTGACCCGGTCAGGGACGACCGCGGTGAGCGGCGCCTGGTACAGGTTGGCGACAGCCTGCGCCAGGCACCACGCGACCAGGATCAGCAGCACCGTCCGGACATGGCCGAGAAAGGCCAGCGAGGCCAGCAATGGCACGAGGGTGCCGACGAGCCACGGCGCCCGGCGGCCGAACCTGGACCTGGTGCGGTCTGAGAGCGCGCCGCCTATGGGGTTGAAGACCGTGGCGAACAACGCGCTCACGCCGGCCACCACGCTGAGCGCGACGACCTTGTGAGCGGGATCGATGCGCTCGATCTGCAGTGGCAGCAAAATCGTGCCGACCCCGGCGTACATCGCCGACAGCCCGCCGGTGGCGACGCCCAGGCCCACCATCAGGCGCCTGAACCCGGCGCGCGTGACGGTCGGCGCGGCTGGCGCCGCGCCGGCCAGGTCCATCTCCGTCATCAGACAGTGTCCCCCGTGCTGTGAGGCAGGGCCGGCCGCGCGAGCCGGTCAGGCGATGGTGATGGAGGCATCCAGACGCACGTCAGCCAGGCTGTGCGCGGCCTGAATCCGGTACTCGCCGGTCACCGTCTTCCAGCCGCCTTCCCAGACCTGCCAGGTGCGCTCGGGCAGCTCGATGCTGACTTGTGCCGTCTCGCCTGGCTGGGCGGTGACACTGGCGAACCCGGCCAGCCAGCGCCGCGGCCTGGTGTCGTCCGGCGTGGCCGGGCCGGCGTAGACCTGGACAACCTCGCGTCCTGGCCGGCTGCCCGTGTTCCGCACCGTAACTGTGACCGTGTCGCCATCGGTGCTCAGCTGCTCATACTCCCAGCTGGTGTAGCCCAGGCCGTGCCCGAAGGCGTATCTCGGCGCCACCGCTGTACGCTCCCAGGCGCGGTAGCCGATGAACACGCCCTCGTCGTATCGGAGCACGCCGCCGCTCGGCGTTACGGCCAGCACCGGGCAGTCGGCCTCGCTAACCGGCCAGGTAGTCGGTAGCCGGCCACCAGGCTCGGCCGCGCCGAGCAGGACGTCCGCTAGGGCGCGACCTGCTTCCTGGCCGGGGAACCAGGCCAGCAGCACCGCCGCGACGTCGTCGGCCCACGGCAGTTCGACTGGCGAGCCGGCGTTGACGACGACCACGGTACGCGGATTGGCCGCCGCGACCCGGCGGACCAGCTCGTCCTGGCGGCCCGGCAGAGCCAGCGTGGTGCGGTCGAATCCCTCTGACTCGACCTCGTCGGTGGTGCCGACCACTACTATCGCCACGTCGGCAGCGCGACCCGCATTCTCGGCATCGGCGAGCAGGTCTTCCGGGGCGGCCATCGGTGCGCCGTAGCCGAGAGCCAGTGACACGATGGCGAACTCGGGGACCAGGCTGACCTGCTGGGTCAGCGCAACGTCCAGGCTCTCGCCGGCCCGGAGCGAGATGGCGGCTCGATGCTCAGGCGGGGCCAGGAAGATCATCGCGAGGTCATCGGAGTCGGGCTGTATCTGGCCGTCGAACAGTGTCCGCCCGCCTGCGGTCAGGGTGAACTGGCCGATTCCGCGGATGCCAAGCTGGTGCTGGCCGCCAGCCTCCGCGGTGAGCGTGCCTGAGATTTCCACGGATGCGATCGCGACCGGGTCGACGCCGTCGGGCATTTCCATCCACCTGCCCCGCCCGGTCGCAAGCGCCGTTTCGTACAGCGTCGTGCCGTCGGCGTCGCGGAAGGTCGCCCGCAGGCCTGCCCAGTTCGGCCCCTTGGCTGCCGCGAGCTTGCCGGTGCGCGGGTCCGCCCCGAAGGCGTAGGACACCCGGACAGAGTCTGGCAGTGCATCGCACAGGCCCTGCAGCGGCGAGACGACATGCTCGGGGAAGACCGTGGCACTGCCGCCGCCAAGCACCCTGGCGTCCTTCGCGAGCGCGCCGATCACCGCGACGCTGGACAGTGATGACGCGTCCAGCGGCAGCGTGCCGCCGGAGTTGGCGGCCAGCACGAACGAGCGCCCGGCGAGTTCCCTGGCCAGGCTCTCGCCATCGAGCACGCCGGGCCGGGCCGCCGGCGGGACCGTCTCGGGCGCGCCCGCCAGCGCTCCGACCCTGGCTGCCAGCCGCAGCACCCGGCGGACCTGCTCATCGATGACCTGCATCGGCACCCGGCCGTCGCGCACCGCAGCGACGAGTTTGTCGCCCCACGGGCTGCCTGCGGCCGGCATGGCAATGTCCAGGCCGCCGAGCGCGGTGGCGATCGTGTCCCTGGCCGCGAGCCAGTCGGACACGATGACGCCGTCGAAGCCCCATTCGTCCTTCAGCACGCCACGCTGCAAAGCCTCGTTGTTCGTCATCGATACGCCGTTGACGGCGTTGTAGGCCGACATCACGCCCCAGGGCGCCGCCTTGATCAGGATCGTCTCGAACGGCGCCAGGTACAGCTCGCGCAGGGCCCGCTCGCTGACCTCCGTGCTCGCGGTGAAGCGCTCGGTCTCGAAGTCGTTGGCGACAAAGTGCTTGACCGTCGTCGCGACGCCCTGGTCCTGAACTCCCGCTACGTACCCGGCACCGATCTCGCCGGTCAGCAGCGGATCCTCGGAATAGGCCTCGAAGTGCCGGCCCCCGAGCGGGCTGCGGTGCAGGTTCACCGTCGGCGCGAGCAGGATATGGACGCCCTTGCGGCGCGCTTCCTGTCCGAGCAGCCGGCCGGTCATGCGGGCTAGCTGGGGGTCCCAGGTCGCGGCCAGCGCGGTGGGGCTCGGCAGCGCGACAGAGGGATCGTCGGCCGACCACTGAGTGCCGCGCACGCCGATCGGGCCGTCGGACATGACGATCGATGCCAGGCCGATATCCGGCAGCGGCGGCAAAGACCAGACGTCCTTGCCGGACAACATCGCGACCTTGGACTCCAAGTCGAGCCGTCCCAGTGCGTCCTGCACCGCGGACTCCTGCGCGGTGTTCAGCTCGGACATCGGCCGCCTCCCTGGTTCTGCCTTGATCATGGACGCACCACCGGCCTACTGGTAAGTACGGTGATCAGAAGGTTATATCGCCTGGATTCGCCCGTCAGGGCAGGACGGCCGGTGACCGGCTGAGCGCGCCCGCTCAGGGCCGCCGCGGCGCAGTAAGTCAGCCGGTCGGGACGGCCGGGTTGATGGCGGCAGCAGCCGAAATCACCCGCTAAGGATGACGCCGGGCCGACCCCTCGGGAGACATAGCCAGTCAGGAATCTCTCGAGGAAGGTCGTCATGCCATACAACCAGAACTCGTCGGCCGGAATTCAGATCAACACCACGCACATGATGGTTGGCGCCGTGCTCGTCGGGGCCGGCACCCTGCTCGGCCTTGCCGGCATGATCGTCGGCGGCGGCTCGCTCGCCGCCAGCACCCGCCGGTGGTTCCGTGAGCTAGAGGTCCCGCCCAGCGAGGTCGTCAAGCACAAGTGGGGCCAGACCAAGGCGGCGACCACGGCCGGTGCCCAGGCCTGGCACGCCAGCAACGGGGTGCACGCGCACAGCGGCCACGCCTGATCAGTCAACCAACCACAGCCGGAGCGCTGGGCGGACGCCGCCTTAGCCGCTGCGGCATCGAGCACGAGCCGGGTGGCCTGCAGGCATTGGTCACCCGGCGCGGCCGCGCCAGCACCGAGCTCGGGGCCAGATGTCCCGCTGGCCCTCGACGGCCTGCACCTGGGCCTGCCGCAGGTCGGCGGACCGCGGCGGTCTGCCGCAGCGCAGCTTCGTTCCGCTCATTGCCCGCGTAGGTACGGACCAGCGCTGCCTGCGGGTCCTGGTTCGCGCTGACATCGCACGCCGCCGATGACCTCAATGTGATACGAATCGGGTGTTACCACTAGGACGCGGGCGGGCGATCCAGCCGCGTTCTGAGGAGGGAAAGTGACGGCGCAGCAGGTAGACGCGTTAGTGATCTTCGGCGCGACCGGTGACCTGGCCAAGCTCGAGACGTTCCCGGCGCTTGTGGGTCTCGTGGACCGCGGCGTGCTGAATGTTCCGGTCGTCGGCGTGGCCAAGAGCGGCTGGGGCCTTGATCAGTTCCGCGGCTACGCGCGCGCCTCGCTGGCACTCAACAAGATCGATCCGGACAGCCCGGCAGCAGCCAAGATGCTCAGCCTGCTCCGGTACGTCGACGGCGACCTCGACCAGGATGGCACGTACCAGGCCATGGCCAATGCCGTCGGCGAGGGCAAGCGGATCCTTTACTACCTGGAGGTACCGCCGGCCCTGTTTGGCCGCATCGCAACGGGCATCTCACACGCGGGCCGTGCGCAGGGCGCACGGGTGATGGTCGAGAAGCCATTCGGCAGCGATCTGGCCAGCGCGCAGCAGCTGAACCAGACCATTCATCGGTACTTCCCCGAGGATGCCGTCTACCGGGTAGACCACTGGCTCGGACTCGACCCAGTCGAGAACATGCTGTTCGTCCGGTTCGCCAACTCCGTCATCGAGCCCTTGCTGAACCGCTCGCACGTCGCCAGCCTGCAAATCACAATGGCCGAGGCATTCGACGTCGCCGATCGCGGCCGGTTCTACGACAAGACAGGCGCCATCCGCGACGTCGTGCAGAATCACATGCTCCAGGTGCTCGCATCCGTGCTAGCGGAGCCGCCAGACGGCCGGGGCATGCAGTCATGGCAGGCCTCGAAGTCAGACGTGATCGGCGCGCTGACGCCGCTGTCGGCGGAGCACGTGGTACGCGGTCAGTACGACGGCTACCTGGACGTGGACGGGGTCGACCCGAATTCGACCACGGAGACCTACGTGGCCCTCCGCACGGAGGTAGACAGCTGGCGCTGGGCGGGAGTGCCGATTCTGATCAGGGCGGGCAAGTGCATGCCGGTGACCGCGACGGAGGTCAATCTCCGGTTCCGGCGACCTCCGCATGACGTGTTCGACCTGGCCGCCGAGCCGCTGTTCAATGCCATGCGATTCCGGATATATCCGGAGGCGCAGGTGAGCCTGAGCCTCGTCGGCAAGCAGCCAGGCGCCGGCTGGCTCCCGCAGTCCGAGCAATTGGCGTTCGCTGGCCAGCCGGGCGGGGACATGCGCCCTTACGACCGGCTGATCGGCGCGGCACTGTCCGGCGACCGCTGGCTATTCGCCCGGCAGAGCACGGTGGAGGCCGCCTGGCAGGTAGTCGACCCGGTGCTCGACGATGTGGAGCCTGTGCGCAAGTACGCGAGGTGTAGCTGGGGACCCAAGGAAGCCGAAGGGCTGCTGCCGCCGTGGGACACCTGGCACGATCCGGCCGGCTGAACTGTCAGCTGCCACCGACCGGCTGAACTGTGAGCAGCCACCGGCTGAACTGTGAGCTGCCACCGGCTGGCTCAGCTGCCACCGGAGGTCAGGGCCCGGCCGATGATGAGTCGCTGGATCTCGCTGGTGCCCTCGTAGATGCGGAACAGCCGTGCATCGCGGTACATCCGCTCGACCGGGACACCGCGCATGTAGCCGAGCCCGCCGTGGATCTGCACGGCCAGGTCCGCCGCGCGGCCGACCATCTCCGAGCAGAACAGCTTGGCCGCGGACGGTCCGATCCTGCGGTCGGCACCGGAGTCGTAGTTGCGTGCCGCCGCCATGACCATGGCCCGGCCCGCGTACAGCCCGGTCTGGATGTCAGCGAGCATCGCCTGCACGAGCTGGAACTCCCCGATAGGCCGGCCGCCCTGCCTGCTGGCCCTGGCGTGCGCGACGGACTCGGCGAGCAGTCGTTCGGCCATGCCCACGCACACGGCGGCGATGTGCACCCGGCCCCGGACCAGGGACTTCATGGCCTCGCCGAAGCCTGCGCCCTCCGTGCCTCCGACGAGGGCGGAGCCTGGCACCGCTACCTGATCGAAGAACACCTCGGCAGTCCACGCGCCGGCCTGACCGGTCTTGCGGTCTTTCGGCCCGACCCGCACTCCGTTACGGGGTGCGTCGACCAGGAACACCGAGATGCCCTTGGTGCCGCGGGCCTCCTGGCCGGTGCGGGCGAACACGACGAAGAGATCGGCAAGCGGCGCATTGGTGATGAAGCGCTTGGCGCCGGAGATGACATAGCCATCTCCGTCGCGCACCGCCAGGGTGGTAAGGCCGGATGGGTCCGAGCCGGCTTCAGCCTCGGTGAGCGCGAACGACGAGACCGCTCCCTGGGCTAGCCGCGGCAGCCAGTGCTGCTTCTGCTCGGTGGTGCCGGAGTTGACCAGCACCTGCCCCGCGATGCCGTTGTTGGTGCCGAACATGGAACGGAATGCGGGGGTGGTGTAGCCGAACTCGAACGCTAGCTGCACATCCTCGGTCAGGCTGACGCCCAGGCCCCCGTATTCCTCGGGCAGGCAGTAGCCGAACAGTCCCATGTCGACGGCGGCCTGCCGGATGGCAGCCGGGATCGCATCGGACTCCTCGATCTCCTCCTCTCGGGGCACGACCTCGGTCCGGACAAAGTGGCGGGCAGCAGCAAGCACGTCGGCGAACTCGGCATCGTTCATAACACGCCAACATAAGGGAACGGGGGCGGCTCCCGGCAGCCCAGCTTCGCTGATACGCGGCCTGGCTAGTGCAGTTCAAGCTCGTAGTACTGGCCGACCATGTCGGCGCCGAAGCTGCGGTGCGGCTCGTCCCGGACATGCCGGAACCCGCGCGACAGGTAGATGTGCCGGGCGGCGACCAGCGGATCGTTGGTCCACAGCTTCATCCGGGCGTACCCGGCCTTGCGGGCGAACTCCACGCACTGATCGACAAGCCGGGTCCCAAGGCGGCGGCCACGCGCCCACGGCTCCACCAGCAGAGTGTGCAGCTCAGCCGTGGTCTCGTCTTCGGCGCAGCACATTACGCAGCCCGCCCGGCGACCGCCGACCTCCGCGACCCACGCCTGGGCTCGGTCGCGATCCTCGGTGCGGGCATAGTCGGCGAGAATGCGTGCCACCAGCGCCTCGAAGGTCGTGTCCCAGCCGTACTCACGGGCGTATGTCTCGCCGTGCGTCATGATCATCCAGCCGAGGTCGCCCGGTGCGCTGGCCTCGCGGATGACGACATCGTGGTCGTTCATTAGGCTCTCCTACTGACACGAGCGTTTCAGTGCGAGCTTAGTCCGGAACTGCGGGGATTGCCAGTCAGGCCGGAAGGCTGTCCAGGTAGCTCTCGACAGCGCGGGTGACGCGATCCGCGTCGCCGGTGGCAAGGACGTCCAGCAGCGCACCGCGCAAGACAGCGAGCAGCAGCGTCCGCTCGGCCTCCCCGGCCTTGGTGCGCCGGCGGCCCGCAGACTGGCGCGTAGCGAGCAGTGCGAGCCAGTCATCGACGGTCTCGACCGCGAACCGTTCCCATGGCCCGCACTCGCCAAGCAGCGAGCGCGCATATCCCTCCAGCCATAGGGATAGCAGTGCGCGGTGCGACGGGGCGACCAGCCAGGCCCACACCTCTCGGCCGGCAGCAGCCAGGCTGGCATCCCGCTGGCTGGCGCGCAACGTGGCCAGCGCGTCGAGCTCATCGCGGCGGGCTCGCGCCAGCAATGCACGGGTCAGCCCGTCCTTGGAGCCAAACAGGAACAGCAGCACCCGCGGGCTGGAGCCGATGGCGCTGGCCAGCGGGCGTAGCGAGAAGTCGGCTAGCCCGTGGGTCAGGGCGTACTCGTAAGCGGCGGCCAGCAACTCGCGCTTGCGCGGCGAGTCGAGGTGGATATCTCCGGAGGACTCGGGGGCTTGGGTCACCACGACATTGTCGGTCGCTGCGGGGATGAGCGCACTGAAGAAGCGCGCGGAACACGGTGTGTACCCTCTGCTACCGCCACAGGAAGGCCGGCGCCTCGAAGTGGCCAACTCGCTGCTCCCTGCCATGCAGGGCTACCTGGCAGAACTGGTAAATGATCGCCGCTGTGGGCGCATGCACGTAGCGCTCGAGCAGCGGGAGCCTGATGACGGGCGCCTCCGACTCGGGGATATGCACGAACTCGGGCTCGACGTCCAGGTCGGCCAGCGGTATCTGGAACAGCTGGGTAACCTCGGCGGCGGAACCAGCCAGATCCTGCTTCGAGCCCGGCACCCAGATGGCGACAGGCGTGATCACGTACCCGGACCGGCTAACGTAGTCATCCAGCACGCCCACGATGTCGCCAGCTGCGGCCTGGACGCCCGTTTCCTCGCGTAGTTCCCGCAGCGCGGCTGTCTCGATGGACTCGCCAGGATCGCGCCGCCCGCCGGGAAGCGCCCACTGGCCGGCATGAGTGCGCAGACCGGGTGCTCGCCTGGTGATCAGCAACGTGTCGCCGACGGCGTCGCCCTCCGTAGCAGGCATGACGCACAAGGCGACCGACGCGGGCGTGAGGTCGGGCCGGTCGGCCGGGATCCGGCGGAACCTCGCCAGATTCGCAGCCATGACATCCCTGCGCCACCCCGCTGACTCATCACTCACGGCGTCCCAGCCTTCCGGTCGCTGTACTGACACTAGCTTCGCGCGCTTGAGGTTGCGGCGAGAAAGTTTGTCCGTTTTCTCGGTATTAAGCCAGCACGTGGATGGACTTCGTGGGCGTGGCCGGGCCTTGACTCGGCTTCGGGCCAGCATTGGTCGGTGCCGTCTGCTCGCGGCGGTCGGTACGCTTCGGCTGTGCCATTCAACCGCCCTGCATCGCCGCCCGGCAGGCCGGATCGGCTCTGGCTGCCCGGCCGGCCGGACCGGTGTTCGCTGCCCGGCCGGCCGGATCGGCTCTGGCTGCCCGGCGGGCCGGACCGGTGTTCGCCGCCCGCGCGCCACGCGCCGCGATGACGCCCGCTGCCCAGGCCCTGGCCGGCTGGGCCGCGGAGCTGCGGCCGACTCCGGCCGACTTGGTGCTTGCGGACCGCTCGCTGCTGGACACCGTGGCTGTGACACTGGCGGCTCGTGATCACCCGGTGACGGCGCTCGCCGCCAGCCTGTCTGAGGCGGCGCGCTGGGCGGTGGCCGGCCATGTCCTGGACTTCGACGACCTGCACATGCCCTCGACCACCCACGTAAGCGCGGTGTGCGTGCCGACCGCGCTCGCGACCGGCGGCGGGGCCCGCGCCTACCTGGCGGCGGCCGGGGTCATGGCCCGCCTCGGCACGGCCCTCGGCTGGCGACATTACTCAGCGGGCTGGCACGCCACCTGCACGGCCGGCGCACCTGCGAGCGCCGCCGGGGCGGCGCTGGCGCTCGGGCTGCCGGCCGACGGGATCGCGACCGCAATGGCACTGGCAGTCCCGGCGGCGGGCGGAGTTCAGCGCGCCTTCGGCACGGACGCCAAGTCGCTGCAGGTGGGCTTCGCGGTAGCGGCCGGAATCCGGGCTGCCCGGCTGGCGGCAGCCGGCGCCCGCGCCGACCCGGCGGCACTGGACGCCTGGCTCGGGCTGGTGGGCGGTGAACCGGCCGCTATCGACCTGACCGGCCCGGCGGTTCCCGACGGCCTGGCTATCAAGATCTATCCCTGCTGCTACGCGATGCAGCGCCCGATCAGCGCTCTCACCGAGGCAGCGGGCGGCAGCATCGATCCGGCCGATGTGCGCCGCATCGTATTGCGCACTCCGGAGGCGACCGTGCTGCCGCTCATTCATCACCGGCCGCAGACTGGCCTGGAGGGCAAATTCAGCCTGGAGTATGCGGCCGCCGCCGCGCTACTGGACGGCTACCCTGGTTTTGCCAGTTTCACCGATGCCGCGGTCCGCAGAGACGCGGCGGTCCGGCTGGCCGGCCTCGTGGAGGTAGAGCTCGAGCCGGGAGGTAACTGGCTGCTCGACGGCGAACTGACTGCCGAGGTGCACGCGAGCGACGGCGCTGTCGCGCGGGTGTGCCAGCAGTTCCCGCCAGGTTCGCCCGCGCGCCCGCCGTCGGCCGAGCAGCTGCGGGCCAAGCTCGCCGACTGTGTCCGCGGGCTTGATACCGATCCCGCCGACTGGAACTGGACCAGCGCGGCCGAGACTCTCCGCCGGTTCCTGCCGGGCGGTGCCGGGTGACGGGCCCGCTGACCGGAATTACCGTCGTCGCACTGGAGCAAGCGGTCGCGGCGCCGTTCGCGACCCGTCAGCTCGCCGACCTCGGCGCCAGGGTAATCAAGGTGGAGCGGCCTGGCGGCGACTTCGCCCGCGGTTATGACAGCGCTGTGCGCGGTCAGTCCAGCTACTTCACCTGGCTGAACCGGGGCAAGGAGTCACTCGAGCTGGACGCAAAGAGCGAGCATGGCCAGGCAGTCCTGGCCGCGCTGGTCGCCCGCGCCGACGTGTTCGTGCAGAACCTCGCGCCGGGCGCGGCCGACCGGATCGGCTGCGGCGCCGCCAAGCTGACAGCGAGACACCCGACGCTGATCAGCTGCTCGATCTCTGGCTACGGGCCGGACGGCCCTTACCGCCAGAAGAAGGCTTACGACCTGCTGGTGCAGTGCGAGGCCGGGCTGCTTTCTGTCACGGGTACACCCGAGCAGCCGTCGAAGGCGGGCATCTCGGTGGCCGATATCGCGGCCGGCATGTATGCCTACAGCGGGGTGCTGACCGCGCTGTACGAGCGCGAGCGGACTGGGCACGGGTCCAGCTTCGACGTGGCCATGCTTGACGCCCTTGGCGAGTGGATGAGCCAGCCGTACTACTACCACGTCTACGGCGGGCACCCGGTGCGCCGGACCGGAGCCCGGCACGCGTCGATCTCTCCTTACGGTCCGTACGCGGCCGCCGACGGGCAGGTTTTCATCGGCCTGCAGAACGACCGGGAGTGGGCGGTGCTATGTGAGCGGGTGCTGCACCAGCCCGAGCTCATCGATGACGAGCGGTTCCGCACGAACCCTGACCGGCTGGCCCATGACGATGAGCTCACCCAGATCATCGAGAATGCGCTGGCCGGAATCCCGGCCGACCAGGTCGAAGCGTTGCTGGACGAGGCTGGCATCGCCAGTGCGCGGATGCGCACTCCGGCCGAGTTCGGCGCGCATCCGCAGCTTGCCGCGCGGGGGCGATGGCGCGAGGTCGACTCCCCCGGCGGCCAGGTCCGCGCGTTGCTGCCGCCGGTCACCGTGCCAGGACGAGAGGCCGCGATGGGCGCTATCCCGGCGATCGGGCAGCACACTAGCGCGATCCTGGCCGAACTCGGGCTGGCGTGAGACCGATGACGGCTGGTATCCAACCGGGCGATCTGGGCCGCGGCGGCACCGTGGCGAGGTTTGGTAGCTGACTTCATGGCGATGTGGATCACATCACCCGTACGCGGCAGGCATGACCCGCCCGATACTGGCGATGATTAGATAAAACGGCTGGCTCTTGCGCGAGCGTAAATCGGCCGGCCACGTCCCCTTGGAACGTGGAGGTTAGCTGTGGAAATCGGCCCGGCGCTGGCGGAAGCGCGCACCAAGGCCGGACTGACCGTCGCAGATGTAAGCGAGCGAACCCGTATCCGGCGCGCGATCATCAGCGACATCGAGCGCGACGACTACACCGCGTGCGGCGGGGACTTCTACGCACGCGGCCATATCCGGGCGATCGCGAAGGTGGTCGGCACAGATCCGGTCCGGCTGATCGACGAGTACGACGAGAACGTCGCCGCCCGGTCAAGCCAGGAGCCGCAGCCGCCCCCGGACCCCAAGACATGGTGGCAGGCGGCCGTGCGGCATGATCCGCACGGATGGCGGCATGCCGCCGGGCTGCCGGCTCAGGAGCCGCAGGCGCAGCCGCTGTGCGATCTGCCGCCGGTGACGCAGCCGCAGTCCGCCGTGCCGCCGGTCACGGAGTGGTCCCATGGCGACGCCACGCGGGAGGTTAGCGCGGAAGCGGACGGGCGCTCGGCCGCGCGGATCCATCACCAGTGGCCGGAGCAGTTCCGCGGTGCTGCCGTGCGCCAGGCTGGCGCAGACTTGGTCCAGAGCCTGCTACGCATGCGCACTGCCGGTCGCCGGTTGAGCTGGATTACTGGCGCGATAGTAATCCTGCTGGCCGGGCTCATCGCGGCGATCTACTTCCTGGTCTCCGGCCCGGGTCCTAGCGCGAGCCACGCCGCCGTGACACCGAAGCACGCCATAACCGGCATCCGCCCGGCCCGCACTGTCCGCACGGCGCGATCCGGCTCCGTCCGGCCCTCCGTCCGGCCCTCCGTTCAGCCGTCCACCCAGCCGTCCACCCAGCCGAGCCAGCGGGCCGTGCCGGTGACGCCCGTCAGCGCCGCGGCGTTCGGTCCCGGCGGCACAGGACAGGGTGACAATCCGCAGCTCGCGGCCCTCGCGATCGGTGCCAGGGGCGGTTCGGGCTGGCAGACCAACTGGTATACGACGGCCAAGTTCGGTGGGCTTCAGGCAGGGACAGGGCTGCTGCTCGACTTGGGCAAGCCGGTCACCGTCAGCAGCGTCAGGATCGTGCTCGGCCCGGCGTCCGGCGGTACGCTCGAACTGCGGGCAGGCAACGTCCCTGTACTCGCCGACCTGCGGCCAGTCTCGCGAACGGCGGGTACGGGCGGCACGCTCACGCTGGATCCGCGCCAGCCAGTGCGTGCTCGCTATCTGCTCCTCTGGTTCACGCGGCTGCCGCCCGACAGCTCTGGCACCTATCAGGCGACCATCTACCATGTCAGCCTGACAGGCACCGGGTAGCAGGACCCCGATGCCGACAACGGGCACTGTGAGCGCGGCGACCGGCGTGATCGCGTTGGTGCTGCTTACGGCGGTGGCGGTGCTCGGCATCCTGGTGAACCGGCGCGTCCGGCTGCCAGGCCTGCCCAGGTTCGCCAGCCTGAGCCTGCACCGGTTCGGCTCGCTGCTCGCCGTCGCCTTCGTCACGGTGCACATCCTCACCGCGGTGCTCGGCCGGTACGCCAGGATCCCGCTGGCTGCCGCGATCATCCCGTTCGCCTCCGGCTACGATTCGCTCTGGCTGGGCCTCGGCGCGGTCGCCTTTGATCTGATGGTCGCCCTGATCGCGACCAGCCTGCTGCGCCGCCATATCGGCCACCGGGCCTGGCGGGCAGTGCACTGGCTCGCCTACGGGTGCTGGCCGGCCGCGATGGCGCACAGCATCGCCACCGGCACCGGCATGCGAGCCTGCCGGCTGCTCGATCTCGCGGTCGCGTGCATCCTCGCGGTCCTTGCCGCCGGCACCTGGCGGGTCGCTGCCACCATGCGCGGCACGCTCCCGCATGCGGCGGAGCTGCCAGTCAGGACCCGGCGACCGGCGGCCGATCCCGGCCAGGAGCAGCCGAGCCGGCTGCAACTCCGTATCGATCCCATCAGCTGCACCGGCCACGGCCTGTGCGCAGAACTGCTGCCCGAGCTCATCTCCCTCGACCGGTGGGGTTACCCACTGCTGGCGGACCGTCCCGTGCCTGCTCACCTCGCCGGGCGCGCACGACGGACGGTCACCGACTGCCCTGCACTTGCGCTGCGACTCGCGCCCGCTGAGATGCTTCCGGATCGGAACGGGGTCGCATCCGCCGGACCCGCGCCGTAACCAGCCGACGGATCAGGGCTGGCCAGAAAGCCGCTGCAGCAGGCTGGCCACCTGCGCCTGCAGGCTCGCCGCCGCGGTGAGCCGGTTGTCGATCACGGCGTACGGGGCGGCAGGCTCGGATTCGAGCCGCATGCTGGCGGCGAAGGTCGTGAAGTCTGCGAGCTTTGCGGCGTCCCGCTCGGACCCGCGATCGGTCAGGCGCTGGCGCAGGGTCTCGGCGTCGGACCGCACCCAGACTAGGTGCACTGGCCAGCCGCCCAGCTCTGCCGTCCACACCTGCCAGTGGCCGGCGTCGTGGATCTGCTGGGTGAACGGAGCCGACAGCAGCACCGGGCACCCGTGGCTGCGGATCTGTCTGGCGGCGGCGGTCATCCCCCGGTACTCGTGCACCTTGATGTGCTCGTCGTACCACGGACCTTCCCGCTCCCCTATTGGGCGCCCCGAGGCCAGCAGGATCGCCTCCACGAACGAGCCGAACATAGTGTCCTTGTCGAGCAGCGCGGGTGTCGGCACCAGCGATGCCAGCAGCATCCGCGCGACCGTGGTCTTTCCGGCCCCCGGCGGTCCGGCCACGACCCAGGCGGCGGCAGCTGCGGTCATGGGCGCAGGCTACCGCGCGAGGTCGGCAGCATCTGGGGTTGCCGTTCGGTGGCACAGCAAGTCGATTTGTCGATATTAAAGGGCCGACCGCCGCGCCACCCGCGCCGATTGTCGTGGTGAGCTGGCAGCACTATTGCTGCCAGCTCACCACAATGATTCGACCGGACTGAGCCGGGTGCTTTTGCCACGTTGCCGCCCGGTCGCGTGGCGGCGGCGGGCAGTGCGTCCGGGTCGCGAGCCGGCCTCGGACTAGGATCCGGGTATGCGGTTCGCGATCTCCATCCCCCAGTTCTACGGTGACGGCCAGTTCGACCCCGACGCGTTCCGCGCGTACTTCGCGCGTGCAGAGGAGCTTGCCTTTGACAGCGCGTGGGCACAGGAGAATGTCCTCAGCGGGTCACCGCAGCTCGCGCCACTCGAGGTGATGACCTACGCCGCCGCGTGCACGCGACGACTGCGGCTGGGCTGCGTGGTGTTCGTGTCGACCCTGCACAGCCCCGTGCACCTGGCCAAGAACCTGAGCACGCTGGACCAGATCAGCGGCGGCCGGATAGACGTCGGGGTGGGCACCGGGGGCAAGGGCAGGCCGTTCAGCGCCTTCGGCATGAGCCAGGACCGTTACGTGGCGCGGTTCACCGAGGGGCTCGCCCTGATGAAGCAGCTGTGGACCGAGTCGCGGATCACCTTCGACGGCGAGTTCTGGCAGCTGAAGGACGCCGCGATGGAGCCCAAGCCGGTCCAGAAGCCATACCCGCCTATCTGGTTCGGCGCGAACGGGGTTCCGGCGCTGCGGCGTGCCGTCCGGCTGGGTGACGGCTTCTTCGGCGCGGGGTCGTCGCCGACGCCGAGGTTCGCCGACCAGGTGCGAACGGTCCGCGAGGCACTAGCGGAGGCTGGCCGCTCCGCTGCGGACTTCCCGATCGCCAAGCGCGTCTACATCGCGGTTGACTCCGACGCTGCGCGGGCCCGCGATCGAATGAACGGCGCTATGGCGCGGCTCTACGGGCGTCGGGTCCCCGACATCGAGGCCGCTGCGATCGCGGGCACCGCAGACGACTGCGTCCGCGAGGTGACCAGTGTCGCGCGAGCCGGCGCCGGGCTGATCTTGTTCACGACGATGTTCGAGCACGCTGAGCAGGCCGAGCGCCTGGCCGCCGAGGTGTTGCCGCGGGTGGCGGCGGCTGGCTAGTGGTCGCCGGGCTGCCTACTCGGCGCCGATGCTAGGGGCGGTGGACCCCGTCGGGCTCATCGAATCCATGCCGAGTTTGCGGTGGTCCCATGATCGGACTCGCTGCGGCTCAAGCCTGACCACCACGCGCTTGTTCATCATGAACTCGACTATGGGCCTGGCGTCCTTCGTGTACGGCCCGGTGTAACGCTCGTAGACGCTGACGGCCGCAGCCCAGTACTCCTCGCCGTCCGCCTCCTCGATGATCACTGCGTTGCCCTCCAGCGAGACCCCGCGGAGCGTGTCATAACTGTTGCCCGCCTCCACCATGAAGACCATCCGTGGATCGCGCCGCAGGTTGACCGCCTTCTGGGACTTTGCCTTGGTCTCGATGTACACGGCATCGCCGATGAGGCCGTACCACATCGCGACCAGGTGCGGCAGTCCGGTGGGCCCGATCGAGGCGACCGTCGCGGTGCGGCTGCGCTGCAGGAAGTCGGCCACCTCGGCGGGGGTCATGACGATCTTCGCGCGCTCGTTCTTACCCATGCCACTCCCCGTCCTCGGCGCCTGTCAGGTGCAGGAACGTCCGCCTGGCTGCAGCACTGTCAGGCCGTCCTGGCCGACCGGGACCGCAGTCAGCCTGGCCGTCGCGAGCGCGGCTTTCCACGCCGCTTGCTCGGAGCGAATGACGTGGCTGCGGACCAGCCAGATCCGGGCGCAGGACCCAGGCCTGATCATGCCGAGAGCGTCCCGCAGCGCGCTGGTGACCCCGGCCAGATTGCGGTTCCTGGCGACGATGATCCTGGGCTGATCGGGGAAGTTGACCAGGTAGCCCTGCCGCACCACGGTGGTGGCCTGCCTCGCGGGCTGGTCACCGAGAGGGCCGCTAGCTGGCGCCGGGACCACTCTCGTTCCAGCCGCGAGGTCGTTGCTGCCAGCACCAGCAGTGCCACGCACGCATCTGCGGTGTATTGCTTCAGGTCGTCGCGTACCAGCATGGCCGGGACCAGGAGAGCGCCGAGCCCGGCGAGGACCGCGGTGCGGTGACCTGGCGGATGCCTGGATCACGGCCGCAAGCGCCTCGGGCGACGCGAGTGCCATCGGGGTACGCACGGCGGCAACCCTACCTGAAACCTCTACAACGAAAGCATTCTCCGCGAAGAGCCGTCGGCCGTCCTGGCCGCCGGGACACCGTCGGCCAGCGGGACGACCCGGCCTGACCGCGCCCCAAAGATACCTGCGGGCCGGCCGCCACCGGCTGGCAGTTCGCAAAACTGGTCGTAAGCTTGTTCGAATTGGCCGCCGAGGTGCTAGCCCCTGCTGGCGGACACTGCGGCGAGCACCGTGAGAGTGATCGAGCAGGCCGCAGCCATCCCGTGCACCATGATGAGGCGGGGCGGGAACGACCAGGCTGTGCGGGCCGAGCGCCCGGCTGCCAGCCTGTTGCGCGCCAGCCAGCCGAGCCCGAGCACGATAGCGACTGCGAGAATGGCGACCGCTATCCAGGCCAGCGGCCGGTAACGTACGAACACGAACATCGTCCAGAAAGCCAGGCCGGTAACCGCGAGAGCCGGATGACTGAACTCAAGTAGCGGATGCTCGCCAGGGGGGGTCGTAACCCGCGTGCGTGGACCCGGCGGCGGTCGCCCGTCCTCGGTCAGCGGGATCGCGCCAATCCTGCCCTGGACGGCCGCGGCCGGCACTTTCATCCCGGCAGACTCGCTAGCTAGCCGCCGGGCCGACCCGCCGGCCCGCAGCATCGTCACGCCTGCTGCTGCGGTGAAGATCCACAGGATCAGCACCACGATGGCCAATGCCACTCCCTGCCGTAATTGCCGGGTCCGTCCTCGGCGCAAC
Organism: uncultured Actinomycetota bacterium; assembly: GCA_963719765.1. Taxonomy (GTDB): domain Bacteria; phylum Actinomycetota; class Actinomycetes; order Streptosporangiales; family Streptosporangiaceae; genus JAJYUU01. The sequence continues at coordinate 651,799 of CAVRCW010000003.1, read as the reverse complement.
AAGGTTAGCCGACGTCGGCCGCATCGGCCTCCGGGGGCGCGGGCAAGCCCGCTTCTGGTCACGATGCTGCTCACTGCCATCCCGTCCTGCGCTTCGCTGCCGCGCCGGACGGATCCCGTCAGAGGGGGCGCTTGATCGTCTGTCGTCACTAATAGTCACCGTACGGTCGCTCTTGTAGTATCTCGGGAATGGAGTCCATGCTCTGTCCAGTACTCATCGGCCGGGCGGCCGAACTGGGCACGCTGACCTCCGCGCTGGACGCGGCCGCTGACGGGCACGGCGGCGCAGTCTTCATCACCGGTGACGCCGGCATCGGGAAATCCAGGCTCGCGCGGGATCTGTCCGCGCTGGCCTTGTCTCAGGGCTTCCGCCTGCTCACTGGCCGCGCTACCCAGTCGACTGTGCTTGTGCCCTATCGGCCGGTCACCGAGGCGCTGATGGGCGCCGCGCGGGAGGGCGTAGTTCCTGACTCGGCCGGGATAGCCGACTACCGCGCCGCGCTGGGTTCGCTGGTGCCGGAGTGGAGCCGGTCCAGCGATAAAGGCGCGGAGATCTCGTCAGTCATTCTCGGGGAAGCGCTGCTGCGCATACTCACCCTGCCCGGCGCGCGGGGCGGACTGCTCGTGCTCGAAGACTTGCACTGGGCCGATCCGGAGACGCTCGCCCTCGTGGAATACCTGGCCGACAACGTGGCCGAGTCCAGTGTTCTGTGCGTCCTGACGTACCGGGACAGCGAGCCCTCGGGCTGCGCGGACCTGCTGCACTCTGCTGTCGCGCGGCGAGTAGCGAGCAGGATCGACCTGCCCAGGCTCACGCCCGGCGCGGTCGGGCAAATGGCGGCCGCGTGCCTGGCCCTCAGCCAGGTGCCTGCGGATGTCGATCGGCTGCTTGCGGACTGCGACGGGCTCCCCTTCGCGGTGGAGGAAATCCTGGCTGCAGCGGTCTCCTCGGGTGAGCTCGTCAGGAAGTCCGGTGGCTGGCAGGTCGATAGCGACATTTCCACCGGCGTTCCCGAATCGATAGTCGGGTCAGTGCGAAGGCGGCTTGCCGCGCTCGGGCCGGTAGTCGCCAGCGTCATCGTCTCCGCGGCGATACTCGGCAGGCAGTTCGACTGGACACTGCTGCCCAAGGTCGCCGGCGTTACCGAGACAGACGTGCTGGATGCCCTGCAGCGGGCACGGGAGGTGCAGCTCATCGACCCCGTTAGCGCGGAGGCCGGCATCTTCAGGTTCCGGCACAGCCTCACCCGCGACGCGATCGTGTCCAACCTGCTGCCGCCCGATCGTGCGAGCCGGTCTGCCGGCGCCGCGGCGGCCATCGAGCAGGCGCACCCTGGCCTGCCAGGGACCTGGTGCGAGCTTGCGGCCGAACTGCATGCCGCCGCTGGCCAGGCCGAGGCGGCGGCTCGCCTGTTGCTGACAGCGGGGCGCCGGGCCCTCCTGCAGGGCGCGGTCGGCAGCGCGACGGCCGCGCTGGCCGACGCCCGCAAGGTGCTGGAGCACTCGATAGCGCCGCAGCCCGATCTGGACCTTGAGATCGACGAGGTCCTGGTGGAGGCGCTTGCGCTGGCCGGAGATTACGAGCACCTCCTACCCGTCGCCGAGAGCCTGATCGCCACCCTCGAAGCGGCCGGGGGCGATCCGCGGCGGCAGGCGCTGGTCTTGCTCAGGGTCGCGAGTACGCGGCCGGAGGACAATCTCGCCGCCGCGGCTGCGAAGCTGGCGGCCGCCGAGGCCATCGCCGAGCTGCTGGACGAGCCCGAGCTCGCGAGCCGGGTAGACGCTGTGGGCGCCCGGCACGCGCTGGCGGCCGGCGAGCTGGACAGGGCGGAGGGCCTTGCCCTTCGCGCGCTGACGGCCGCGGAGTCGGCCGGACTGTCTGGATGGGCGTCCGAGGTCGCCCTGGTGGCGCTGGAGGTAATAGGGCGGCGCGAGCGGATGCGTGACCTGTCGGCCGCGCGGGCCGCGTTCGAGCGGGTTTATCAGCTCGCCGATACCGCGGAACGGGGCGCGTGGCGGATTAGGGCGCTCCACGAGCTGGGCACCATCGACATGCTTGACCACGGATCTGCGGATCGGCTGGTCAAAGTACGCGAGCTCGCTCAGCAGGCGGGAGTCATGTCGACGGCGACCACCGTTGAGCTCCAGCTCGCGAATCTGTGGAGCCTCGGCACCGACCTGGAGCCGGCAATGGCCGCCGCCAGGCAATGCGAGCGTAACGCCGCACAGCTGGGCGTACCCCGGATAGAGGCGATGGCGATCGGCCTGCAGGCGAACATTTTCGGGACTCGTACCTTGTACCAGGAGGCGGAGCGAGCCGCGCAGCGCGCCGAGCGTGTCCTGCCAGGCGACCCGGAACTCCTGTTCACGATCTGGGGCCTGGTCCGAGTGAACGCCGCCTTGTTTCGCGACGATGTGCCGCGGGCGGTGAAGGCCAGCCTGACCGGCATGGCCTATGCCAGGCAGGCAAGTACGTCGCCGCTGCGGGCCAGGAGCTTCTACTCACCGCTGCAGGCCCCGGTTCTCGCCCCCCGACGGGCCTGGGGATTCTACGTCCTGCTGCAGGCGATATCCGATGGGGAAGCCAGGGCGGCCATCGAGGCGGCCAGGGCGGCGGGCGTGGCGGTGAGCTGGAACGAGGGCTGCGTGGCATACGCGGAGGCGCTGCTGGCGGGCCGGGACGGAGACCGGTCGCTGGCCACCGCTCTTGCGGAGGAGGGCAGCGCTCACTTCGCCCCCTTCGCGTCGTGGTGGAATCACCTTGCCCGCCGCCTGGTCGCCCCGGCAGCCCTGCGGGACGGCTGGGGCCAGCCCGTAGCCTGGATGCGCGAGGCCGCCGCAGACTTCGAGGCCACCTCCCACGATGCGCTCGCCTCCGCCTGCCGCGGTGTCCTGCGCCGGGCCGGCGAGCGGGTGCCGCGGTCGGGCCGCGGCAGCGCGCAGGTGCCGGCCCAGATGCGACGGCTCGGTATCACCAGCCGCGAGATGGATGTCTTCCTGCTTCTGGCGCGGGGCCACTCGAACTCGGAGATCGCCGCCAAGCTGTATATCTCCCCGAAGACCGTGGAGACTCATATCGCAAGCCTTGCCACGAAAACCGGCAAAACCGGCCGACGCGAGCTTGTCGCGCATGCGGCCCGCGTCGCCAGTTCCTTAGCGCCCGTCTTCGGAGTTATATCGGGAATGCCGTAAACCGGCGGCGGCACAGCAGGATTCTGGCCTTGCCTTAACTAAGGACAGCGGTCGCGGTAGCTCAGGATCTGCCCGATGTGCCCGGCATGCTCAATGCGCGATTCTTTATCACTGGTTGGCCAACCAGCATGACCCCCCGTATCCCAGTAATGGCCCCCGTCAGATCAGCCGGTTAGTCAACCGGATGACCGCATGGCTGCTGACCGTGGGTGCCAGGACAGGCAAGGAGCCCCCCGTGGCAGTCGATGGCGCTGTGAAGGTGACCAAGCAGGAGGATATTCAGGCCGACGACCAGCGAGCTCGGTTCGAAGGTGAAGCAGTTCCATATATGAGGCAAATGTTCCCGACGGCCATGCGGCTGACTCGGGACCGGGGCGACGCCGAGGACCTCATCCAGGAAACCTTCGCCAGGGCGTACCTGAAGTTCCATCAATTCCACCCAGGCACGAACCTCAGAGCATGGCTGCACCGCATCATGTTCCATACCTTCTATAGCGCTTGCCGCAAGCGCCGGAGCAGGCCGGCCGAGACGCTGGCTGGAGATCTCTACGACGCCATCGACGCGCAGGCGGGCGCGGTTGTGTCCACGCGGTCGGCCGAGGACGAGGCCATGGACAACCTGGCTGGCTCGCGAGTGATGCGCACCCTCGCGGAGCTGCCAGACGTCTTCAAGACCGTGCTCTACCTCGCCGACGTGGAGGGCTACCAGTACGCCGAGATCGCCGAGATCATGGGAACTCCGCTGGGGACTGTCATGTCCAGGATCCACCGCGGACGGCAGATGCTGCGCGCCAGGCTAGTTGGCACCGACAGGCCGGCTCCGGCGAGCCGGCCACGCCTGACGGTGCCTGCCGGCGATGCCGAGCCCGCCGGCGGTCTGGTCCAGCAGATCGCGGCATGAGCTGGGCCCGCACACCGGGACCACGGCCAGGCAGCTGCGGCGGCGGCGCACCGGTACGCTGTCTGGCTTGTGACGAAAGAAGCGGATGCGGGAGCAGAGCCACCGTCGTTTCGCCAGCACCGGTTCGAGCCGCCGCCCGGTGCGATGGACCTGCTCCTCGTGCGGCACGGCGAGTCCGAAGCGTATGTACCGGGCCGGCCGTTCCCGCTGCTCGATGGCCACGGAGATCCGCCTCTGTCGGCCGAGGGCCGACAGCAGGCCGGCCTGGTCGGCGCACGGCTGGCTGCCTCCCGCATCGACGCTGTCTACGTGAGCACGTTGCGTCGCACCGCGCAGACCGCTGCGCCGCTCGCACGGCAAGTCGGGCTGGACGTGCGGGTCGATGGCGACCTGCGGGAGGTGTACCTAGGTGACTGGGAGGGTGGCACTTTCCGCCAGATGGTGGCGGAGAACCATCCAATCAGCCAGCGGATGTTCGCCGAGGAGCGGTGGGATGTCATTCCCGGCGCGGAGCCGAGCACCGCGCTGACAGCCAGGGTGCGTGCGGTGATCGAGCGACTTGCCGCCGGTCACCGTGATGAGCGGGTAGCGGCATTCACCCACGCCGGCGTCATCGGCGCGGCCCTGGCGCTGGCCAGCAGCTCGAGGCCGTTTGCCTTCGCGGGCGCGGAGAACGCCTCGATCTCCCGGCTGGTGATCACAACCGACCGATGGATCGTGCGGGGCTTCAACGACACGGCACATCTGGCCGACCTGCACTGATGGCGGACTGGGGAATCGGATGCCGCGTGCCAACCCGGCATGGAAGCGCGCGCACTGGCCGCCTCTCGCTGCCATCGCTAGTTAATGCCCGAATTCATCACCGGCGGCCAGGCTGGCTCCGCGCTGGTGCTCGCCTCGTGGCTGACAGAGCTGGGCGCGCGATAGCCGGGGTCGCGGCCAGCCACTGGGGCTACGCGGCGGGGCTGGCGATTGGCGCAGCCGCGGTCGCGGTGGGCCTGGCGATCTTCACAGGGACCACGCTGCGATCACGCTCGGCCGGGCGGCGGCCTCAGCTCAGTTCCTCGGGATGACCGGCAGCGTTATATACGACGGACGGCCGGCGTCGTGGCTGATGGCCTGCTCGGCAACGACGAAGTCCTGCTCCGTCGCGCACGCCGCCCGCGCGCCGTTGCCCGGGTTGCGGTCGAAGCACGGGAAGTTCGAGCTCGATATGTCGACCCGTAGCCGATGGCCGGCCTTGAACACCTGACTCGTCGCGATCAGGTCAATCATGTACTGGTGGCTGTCGCCAGGGGTTACCGGTGCCGGCTGGCCGCTGCCTTCGCGGTACCGCGCCCGCACGATGCCATCCGCGATACCCATAGCGCGCCCGTCTGGCCACACGTCGACGAGGCGGGCCGTGAAGTCCGTATCGGCGGCGGATGTTGCCGCGTGCAGCGTGACCGTGAGCGGACCGGTCACCTCCAGATCGTCGGCCAGGGTGCGGCTCGTGAACGAGAGGACATCTGGCCGGCCCTCGATCACCCGCTGATCGCGCGGGCCGCCCATCCAGCCGACCCCGCCGCCCGGCCCGCCACTGATGAGAGTGGGCCCGCCGACGGTCGGCACCGGATTGGACGGGTCATAGCTGAAGTACGAAGCGGCAGCCGCCGGCCGCGGCGGAGCAGGTGACAGCGAGCCGTCCGCGTGCAGGTACCAGCGCTCCCACCGGGACCGAGCCAGCGGCCACTCGTCCTCGTCCCGCCACACGTTGTCGCCCATGACGAAGAGCTTGACTCGGCGGCCAGACCACTCAGACTCGCGGTCGGTGACGAACTGGCTCAGAAAGCCGAGCTGCATCTGCTCGAGCTGGACAGCCTGGGCCGAGGCGAGCAGGCCGAAGTGCATCTCGCCGGCGGTGCCGGTCTGGTCGGCGTGTGTCCACGGGCCGACGACCAGGGCCTGATTGCGCCGGGCATGCGCGGTGGCGGCGGACCGGCTCAGCGTCTGGAAGTTGTCCAGGGTTCCGCCCAGAAACAGGTCGAACCAGCCGCCGACGTGCAGCGCCGGAGTGGTAATCCGGCCGCGCCTTGAGGCATAGCTGAGGTCGGTCCAGAACTCGTCCTGCTCGTCATGGTCGAGCCACCGCTGCCAGGCAGGCAGGATCCGGCTCACGGCCGGCATCTCGCGCGTGGGCAGGTAGCTGTAGGCGGCGGCCATGCTGGTCAGGTGCCGCTGCAGCGCTGGCAGGTCGGCCGAGATGTCGTCGCCTGCCGACCCGCGATAGGCCAGGGTCTGCGCTGACTTGAGCGTGTACCAGCCGAGCAGCTGGCCTAGCTGAAGTGCGCCCTGCCGGTAGGCCAGGCCTGCGTAGTAGTCGGCGGGCGTGACGACCGGCACCAGGCACTTCAGCGCCGGTGGTGCGCTGACCGCCGCGGCGAGCTGAACCATCCCGAGATAGGACGGCCCGTACATGCCGACGCAGCCGTTGCACCAGGGCTGCGCGGCAACCCACTCGATCGTGTCGACCCCGTCGTCCTCTTCGCTCGCGAATGGCGTGAACTCACCGTCGGAGGCCCCGGTCCCCCGGCAATGCTGAAGCACCACCGCGAAACCGGCCTCGATCGCCGGCAGTACCGGCGTGCTGCGGACCATCGGCTCGCCATACGGGGTCCGCACCAGCAGTACCGGGGAAGGCCCGCCCTCGGCGGGCCGGAAGATGTCCGCGCGCAGGACCGTGCCGTCCCGCATGCGGGCAGCCGCGTTGTGCTCCCCGAGCATCGGGACACAGGCCAGGCTCAGCTTCGCCACGCGTGCTCCTGCGAGTCCGCGTCCTGGCTGCTGACCAGCCGCCGGGCCGCGGGCATGACCTCGCGGGCGAACAGCCTGAGACTGGCCTCGGCGTGCTCATACGGCATGCCGCCGAAGCTGGGCAGGACTATCAGCTCGAAGCGGCCAAGGACATCGCGGATGGCGCTGAGCTTGCTGATGATCTGCTCGGGCGTGCCCCATAGCCCCGATGCGGCGAAGGCTTCCGAGGCTTTGTCCAGTCCGGCCTCGCGCAGTGCCTCCGCCTGCTCGGCGTACCTCTCATATCCGGCGGTCTGCGCGAAGTGCGCGCTCGCCATCTCGTAGTGGCGAACGTTAGAGGCGAAGAACGCGGCGATGTGGCGCTGCGCGCGCTCCCTGGCGACCTCGGCGTCCTGGTGGCAGTACATGTTCACGTTGAGCGAGATCGGCGGTGCCTCGCTACCGTGCATCTGCCGGTACTGGTCCCGGTATGAGTCGAAGACCGGCATGAGATCCTGGACCGGCCTGACCACGATCGACATGAGTGATGCCCGCAGCCGCACGCACGACACGACAGAGTCGGGCGAGCCGGCCACGCAGTAGAGCCGGTCGCGGAAGGACGCACGCGGGCCGGGACGCAGCCTGGTGCGTGCTTGCGGGTAGTACGCGCCGTCGCCCTCGATGTAACCAGTCTCAAGCGCCGCGACGATCATCGCGCTGGCCTCGTCAAATCGCGCCCGCGACTCTCCCATCGGAATGCCGAACGGCGCGTACTCCAGCCGGGACAGCCCCCGACCCATGCCAAAGATCGCGCGGCCGCCGGAGAGGATATCGAGCATGATCATTTTCTCGGCGACGCGCAGCGGATCGTTCCACGGCAAGATGACCGCCCCGGTGCCTAGCCGCACGCGTTTCGTCCGGGCCGCGAGGTAGGCGAGGAGCACGACGTTGTCCGGGCACATCGCGTAGTCGTCAAAGTGATGCTCGACGGCCCAGAGGCTATCGAACTCCAGCCGGTCGGCGAGCTCGGCGAGCCTGAGTTCGCCGGCGTACATCTGCTCATCTGACAAATCCGCGTGCAGGTTGCCGAACCCGAGATTGACTCCGATGTGCAGCACAGCCGCTCCTCAGGGTTGAAGCTCGCGGCCCGCATGCGGGTGACGAGGCGCGCTGCGTCGTTTACGGATCGCCGTGGTAATGGCTGGGTAAAAGTCGCAGCGTATGGCGTCCGCCCGCGGCAGTTCGGGACGAAGCAGGCCAGCAGGATCAGGTTCAGCATTCCCGAAATTCGCGCGCCAACGCGCCTTCCCGTTTGTGGCATTACACAAAGTTAATTGGCTGAATTTGGCGGTGACCACAAGACTCGAGGCCAGTCGATCACCCCGTGAGATTAACTCTTGCACCAGTGTCAGCTGGGCTCTAATATCGGCTCACCTCGCCCAAACCAGGCGAGTTTATGCCGTCACCACCAGGAGGCGGGACCACGTGCGAATATACAGACGCTTTTCGAATTGGCCGAGAAATGCTGCGCTGATCGGGATAATCGGAATTGCTACCGTGGCCGGATGCAGCAGCTCGCCGGCTGCCAGCAAGCCGAACAGCAGTTCACCGGCCAGCCCAGCAAGCTCAGGCAGTACAACGGTCGCGACTTCGCAATGCGGCACGAAGCCGGGCGTGACCGCGACTGGTACTCCGATCGCACTGGGCGGAATCGTTACCAACCAGCCGGGCACGTCGTTCACCGACATCGCGAACATGGCTAATGCCTACTTCACCTGCGTCAACGATAACGGCGGCATCAACGGCCACCCGATCAAGTACTACATCGAGACCGAACAGACCAACCCGGCTCAGATTGCCGCCGACGCCAAGCAGCTTGTGCAGACTGATCATGTGCTCGGGATCGTCGGAAATACGAGCATCATCGAGTGCTCGATCGACTCCAGCTACTGGCAGAAGCTCGGCTACTACATCATCGACTCCGGGATCGCGCCCGAGTGCTATTCGACTCCGAACAGCGCGGCCGTCAATATGGGCCCGCGGTACAGCTCAGACGGCGCGGTGCAGTATGCACTGGCACAGCATGCCAGCAAGATCGTATTTGACCAGTCGAACGTTCCGGGCACCGGCTACATAGCGGCCGGCCCTGCGGCGCTCGCGGCCGCGGCCAAGGTACCGATCGTGCAGCTGACCGAGAACGTGCCGATCACCAACGCCGACTCGGTGGCCCTCACGGAGGTGGACGACGCAGGGCCAGGCGGCGCCGTCGTGCTCAACTTCACGCCGCCGGAGGCGCTGGTCATCCTGCAGGCTGCGCAGAAGCTCGGGCTTGAGGACAAGGTCAAGCTGTGGGGCTGCTCGACCCCGTGCAACACCGACTTCCTGGCCAGCTCGCTCGGCCCGAAGTGGAATGACAAGCTGTTCGTGAACGCCGAGCTAACCCCGCCCGACGTCACCAGCACGCCGACCATGAACCTCTACAAGGCGATCTACGCGCAGTACGGAAAGGCGGTCTCTGGCGGCATCGGCAGCTTCAGCCAGATGGGTTTCACCGAGGCCGAGATCGCCGTGCACGCACTGGAGTCGATCACAGGCTCGTACACCGTGGCCAGCGTCAACGCCGCCTTCAAGGCGGTGTCCAACTACAACACCGGGATGCTGTGCCAGTTGTGGACCTACGGCAGCTACCCGATGCATATCCCGAACAACGAGGACTACACGGTCACTCCCGATAACGGCAAGATGGTGACGGCCCAGGGCTGCAACCAGATCTCGTCGGTCGATCCGCAGATCGCGGCTTACCGCAAGGCCGCGGGCGTGGCGGCGCTGGCGCCCGCAGGCAGCTGACAGATAGATCGAGCGGACGTCTGGGAGAGGCTGGCGATGCCGAGCTGGCAGGACTTTCAGCCGTTCATCGTGACTGGTCTCGCCCTCGGAGGGGTCTACGCCCTCTCCGGGGTGGGACTGGTCGTTCTCTACCGCGCCACCGGCGTGGTGTACCTCGCGTTCGGCGCGGTCGGTGCGATGGGCGCCCTGATCGCGTGGTCGCTCATCAACGCGCACGTTCCGGCCTGGATCGGGTGGCTCGTGTGCGTCATGTTCAGCGCGGCCGTGACCCTCGCCTACGGGATGGTCTTCGGCCCAGCCCTGGCTAGGCGAGAACCGCTGGTCAAGGCGACAGCAACGCTCGGGCTACTGCTGGTCTTGTTCGGGGTGATGGACCTGCTGTGGACGACCAGCGGCGGACAGGCGCGCTCGATCACCCTGCCCACTGACAACAGTGGATTCATGGTCGGCCAGGTGCAGGTGAGCTGGACCCAGGTCATCGGGCTGGGCGTGGGCGTCGTGATCACGGCTGCGACCGCCGCGTTCCTGCGGTATACCAAACTCGGCACGGCGATGCGCGCCATGGCCAACGACCGCGAGATCACTGCCACGCTCGGCGTGCCGGTGCGACGGGTCGAGGCAGTCGCCTGGCTCGGCTGCGGCGTCCTGGCCGGAGTTGCCGGGCTGCTGCTCGCCGATATGGTCGCGCTCGACGCCACCACGCTCACGTTCCTGGTGATCTCGTCGCTGGCCGCGGCGCTGATCGCGCGACTGCGCTCGATCGCCTACACCTTCGTGGCGGCGATCGTGATCGGCCTGGTGCAGAACATGCTGGTCCCGATTCCGGCACTGTCCAACTACAACGACATGACCCCGTTCGTGCTTGCCGCCGTCGCGCTGCTCGTGCTGTCGCGTCGCCAGGTGATTTCCCGCTCCCGCGAGGAAACCTAGTGCTTGACACCACCGACCCGGCCGCGAGCACACGCCAGCGCTTGCCGCTGCGCCGGCCGAGCGCGGGGACGGCGCTGCGGGCCGCGATCATCGCCGCGCTGCTGCTGTTCGTGCTGTTCGCGCTCCCCCAGCTGCTGAGCCTCTACTACATCGACACCATGACGCAGGTGGCGGTGTACGCGATGGTCGCGCTCGGGCTCGGCGTACTGGTCGGCCGGGTCGGGCTGGTCTCGCTTGGCCAGGTCGCCGTGCTCGCGATCGGCGCCTGGGTGGCCGCCAGGCTGCTGTTCGCCACGGCGCAGCCCTACCCGGTCGTGCTCCTCGAGGCGGGCGTCATCACGATGGCCGCGGGGACGCTCATCGGGCTGCCGGCGCTGCGGCTCCGTGGCCTGTATCTGGCGCTGATCACGCTCATGCTGGCTGGCGCGTTCTCCATCGTGCTCGCCACCACGAACTTCCCCAACGGCGGCCACGGCTTCCTCGGCTATAACGGCAGCTCGGTGCACATACCGCCAATCCGGCGCCCCGGCATAGCGGCCAGCGACCCGGCCTACTTCCGCTACTCGGTTATTGCCGCCGCACTGATGTTCCTGCTGGTGTTCGCCCATATCAGGACGCGGCCCGGCCGGGCCTGGGCCGCCATCAGGCACAGCGAGCCCGCAGCGCTCGCCGCGGGCATCAACACCACCCTGTACAAGCTGTGGGCCTTCGCCCTCGCCTCGTTTATCACTGGTGTCGCGGGCGGCGTGTACGCGGGTGCGGTGCACTACCTGTACTCGATCGACTTCCCGGCCCAGGACTCGATCATCCTGCTCGCCGTGGTGCTGATGGGGGGCGCCTACAGCCTGTGGGGCGCGATCGTGGCCGCACTCCTGCTGCAGTTGCTGCCGGCCCTGCTCAACAACTGGGGCGTGTCCGAGGACTGGCTAACGATCCTGTTCGGCGTCGGCGTGCTGCAGGTGCTGACGACCGCGCCGGCCGGGCTTGCCGATCAGGTGCCCAGGGACCTGGCGCGGCTCGGGCGGCTGCTGGCCGGACTGCCGCGCCGCAGTTCGCGCGCGTCCGGAGGTGCGGCCCCGTGATCGAGGTCAAGGACCTGACAGTCCGCTACGGCGGCGTCACCTCGCTGGACAGCATGAGCGTGACCTTCGAGCCGGGCACCTGCGGCCTGATCGGGCCGAACGGCGCCGGGAAGACCACCTTCTTCAACGTCCTGAGCGGCTTTGTTCGCCCGGTCGCCGGATCGGTCCTGGCATTCGGCGATGACGTGCTGTCGCTCACGCACTTCCGCCGGGCCCGGTGGGGAATGCGGCGGACCTTCCAGACCGAGCAGGCGATCGATGAGCTCTCAGTATTCGACAATGTCGCGCTCATCCATGAGCACGCCCGGCAGGGCAGGCTGACCCGGCGGCAGGACGTGCTGGACGCGATCTCGTTCGTCGGGCTCGACGTCAATCCGGCCGCGCGGGTGCGCACTCTCGGAGCCGGCCAGCGCCGCCTGGTGGAGGTCGCGAGGGCGGTCGTCGGGCGGCCGAAGCTCGTGCTCCTGGACGAGCCCGCCGCGGGCCTGCCGGACGAGGAGACGCAGAACCTGGCCGAGGTAATCCGCCGGATCCCGTCGCGCACCGGGGCGCTGACGATCCTGGTCGACCACGACATGAGCCTGGTGTCCGCCTGCTGCCAGACGACAGCCGTGCTGGACTTCGGCAAGCTGATCGCCTCCGGCCCGACTGCCGAGGTTCTGCGGGACGACCAAGTGGTCAGCGCCTACCTGGGCACGGCGGAGGTCAGGTGAGCGCCACGCCACCTGGGCCTGGCACCCCGCCAGGCAGGCCGGACGCCGGTGCCAGCCAGCTATTCCTGCGCGGACTTACCGTCGAGCGCGGGCGGCGCACGGTCGTCAGGGACGTCACGATAGACATTCCGGCCGCGGAAGTGACCGCCTTGCTCGGGCCGAACGGCGCGGGCAAGTCGACCCTGGTCCTAGCGGTCGGAGGCGTGCTCAGGCCGCAAGCCGGGGCGGTACTGCTGGACGGCAGGGACTTCGCGCGCCAGCGCCCCGAGCAGATCAGGCGGGCCGGGATCGCAATCGTGCCTGAAGGCCGCAGGCTGCTCTCCGACCTGTCGGTCGAGGACAACATCCGCGTCGCCGCGTATTCGCTGTCCCCCGAACGGGCTCGCGCCGGGCGCGAGCGAGTGCTCGAGCTGTTCCCCGAGATCTCCCGGCGCCTTTCCGCACCTGCCCGCGCGCTCTCCGGCGGCGAGCAGCAGATGCTCGTACTCGCGCAGGCCCTGATAACGCAGCCCAGGTATCTGCTCATCGACGAGCTTTCCCTTGGCCTGGCCCCGGTGGTCATCAACCGGCTGATCCCCACCATCCGTGCTGTCGCACAGGCCGGCATCGGGGTGCTCCTGATCGAGCAGTTCGCCGCTGTCGCCCTGGGCCTGGCCAATCACGCCTACATCCTGGAGGGCGGCCGACTGCGTTTCTCCGGGCTGGCGGGCGAGCTTCGCAACAAGCCAGAGCTCCTCAGGTCGGCATACCTGCTGCGCGGCAGCGAGGCTGCGCCCGGCCGGGAGGCAAGGCTGAGCGGGCAGGCGGGGTTGAGCCAGCCCGCGGCGGACGAGACCCGGCCAGTGACGGGCACGAGCTGATGCGGGCCGCGGTCACCGACCGTGCGCGGTCCATGGTGCTGGCAAATCGCGCCGAGCCACCCGAGCCAGGGCCCGGAGTGGTGCTGCTGCGTCCCGAGGCCGTCGGGATTTGCGGCTCGGATTACCACTTCTTCACTGGCGAGATGTCGGCGGCGGCCGGGGGCTCGCAGTTCCCTCGGGTGCAGGGCCACGAGCTGGCAGGCACGATCGTGGCGCTCGGTGCCGGCTGCCGCACCGAACTTCAGGTCGGGCAGCGCGTCGCGGTATGGCCGCTGCAGGCCTGCGGCCAGTGCTACCCGTGCAGCGTAGGGCGGCCGAACACCTGCGACCAGTTCCGGCTGATCGGAATCCACTGCGACGGCGGCTTGCAGGAGCGGCTGGCTGTCGGCCACGAGCAGCTGTTCCCTATCGATGTGGCCGACCCTGCCGTCGCAGCACTGGCCGAGCCGGCGTCTATCGCGGTGCGCGCGGTGAACCGAGCGGCAATCCGGCCAGGCGAGCGCGCCGTGGTGATCGGCGCGGGCCCGATCGGGCAGTGCATCTGCCTAGTGGCACGCGAGCGCGGTGCGAACGTGCTTGCGATTGACCTCCAGCCGGCCCGGCTCAAGCTGGCCGGTCAGATGGGCGCGCAGACGCTGGCCTGGAGCCGGGCCGATGACGTGATCGAGTTCGTCCGCCGGTGGGCGGGTCCGGGCGGACCGCCGGTCGTCTTCGAAGCGAGCGGTACCGCGATGGCGCTGCGGGCCATGATCGACATGGTCGCGTCGGCCGGACGAGCGGTGCAGGTCGGCATGTCGGGCGAGGAGGCGGCGATCCGGGTCGGCAGCCTGACCGAGAAGGAACTCGACCTGCTCGGGGTGAGCTGCTGCCGCCAGGACGAGTTCGTTACGGCCATAGAGGTGGTCCAGCGCAACACCGGTTTGCTGGCGCGGCTCATCAGCCACGAGTTCCCGCTGCAAAGCGCGCCGCAGGCAATCCGCTTCGCTATCACCAGCCCGGACGCCGTCATGAAAGTCGTCATCAGGCCGACGTGACCCGGCGAGTTAGTGCCGGGGCGGCATCACAGGTAGAGCCGCTCGTCGATGGGGATGCCCTGCTCCTGGCAGTACGTCTCGTAATGGTTGATGAACCAGAAAACGTCGACCGTCTCCATCACGCGGTCCTCTTCGTCCAGGAACTCCAGCGGCCCGTTCAGCCAGAAGAATGTCTTCATGCCCTTCTCGGAGTACAGCGTGTGAGTCCGGCCAGGGCTCTCCCTGACGAAGTCCCCGGCCTTCGCGACCCAGGAATACTCCCGGTACAGCCAGGAGCCCTCGATGACGTAGCCGGAAACGGGGCCACGGTGCCGGTGCCGGCCAAGCTCGCCGCCTGCCTGGACCCACAGCACGTTCGCGGCGCTGCTGCTGCGCACGTCGAATGTGAGGTGCTTGATGAACACGTTCGGAATGAACGGCACCCAGGGCGAGTCCGCACCGTCGACGTAGCCCTCCTTCAGCGCGTACTTGTCCCGCATCTTGTCCACGCGCGACTCGATCTGGATGTAATTGCTGAGAACCTCGTCTGCCGTGCTCATATCAGCTCCTGCGGTCGGGACGTTCCGGCGGACCAGACGCTAACGCTCCTGCTCAGGTACTGCTTGACTGCGGGCGCACGGATGTTTGACCCTGGATGCACCGGGATGGGAACGTGGGTGAACCGGCCTGAGCGGTGCCGTATGCCTACGTCCGGCGAGGCAGCTGCCTATGACTACGACAGTCAGGTTCTCGACCGCAACGGTGGAGCCGCGGTCCCAGCTGAGCTACTGGCGCGAGGTGGTGTGCGCCACCTTCGTCGGGCTGGACGTCGAGCCGCTGCCGCAGCCGACAGCCGGGTTCCGCGCCGAGGTCAATGTGCACGGCCTCGGCGGCATGCGAGTGGCCACGGTTACCTCGCAGCCGCACGCTGTCGTCCGCTCCCCGGCCATGATCCGCAGTTCACCCGACGACGACATCTTCGTGAACCTCGCGGTTCGCGGCACCGCGCTTATGGCTCAGGACGGGCGCGAGGCGATGCTGCGTCCTGGCGATTTCACGTACTACGACAGCGGGCGTCCCTGCCGGATCACGTGCCACGACCCGTTCCGCCTCGTGGTCCTGAAGATCCCCAGGGACATATTCACCAGCCGCTGCAAGCCGCCGCCCGGCGCCACCGCGACTGCGATCCGCGGCGATCGCGGCGTCGGCTCGCTGTTCTCGGCGCTGCTTCGCGACGTGCCGGCTGGCACCAGCGGCCTGCCGGACGAAGTGGCCGAGCAGGTGGCCGTCAGCGTGCTCGACTTGCTGACTACCGCCCTGTCCGAGCACGCCACCGGCGTACGGCCTGCCCTTCCGCGCGAGGCTCAGCTGCTGCGGGCCCGAAGGTACATCGCCGACCACCTCGCCGACCCGGCCCTGTCGCCGTCCGTGGTAGCCGGGGCTCTCGGGCTGTCGGTCCGCTACTTGCACGCGCTCTTTCAGGCTGAGAGCACCTCGCCGTTCCGCTGGATCCTCGAGCGCCGACTGGACCTTGCGGCGCAGCTGCTGGCCGATCCGCGCCAGGCCAGCCGAAGTGTCACGAGCATCGCATTCGGGGCCGGCTTCAAGGACATCTCGCACTTCTCCAGGGCGTTCAAGGACCGGTACGGGGTGGGCCCGCGCGGCTACCGGCAGCGGGGCGATGACGCGCTCCTACGATGACTTCGGCGGCGACAGCATCTGGCTGGGCCTGGTAGTAACTGGAGCGGGAGGCACGTGCTCATGGCTTGCGAGGTGTCCTGGTTCGGCCCGCTGTGCGACGAGGACTATGACTTCCTCGGCATACCGGACGCCGCCCTGCAGTCAGGCTGGGAACACTGCCGGGACATCGTCCTCGGCGCGGAAGAAGCCGGCTACGACAACCTGCTGCTCCCGTCCGGCTACGCACCTGGCATAGACTCGGTCGCCTTCGCGGCCGGAATTGCCCCGCTGCTACGGCGCATGCAGCTGCTGGTTGCGGTGCGGATGGGTGAGATGTGGCCGCCGCAGCTGGCCCGCCAGCTGGCCACGATCGACCAGATGCTCGGCGGCAGGCTCACTATCAACATCATCTCCTCCGACCTGCCAGGCCAGCAGCTCGAATCGGCGCCACGGTACCGCCGCACGCTGGAATTCATGCATGTGCTGCGCGACCTGCTGAACGGATCCCCGGTGAATGTGCGCGGCGAGTTCATCCAGGTAGCGCTGGATCCGCCACGGATCTGCGGGGTCAGCGGGAACTGCCCGCCGTTCTACTTCGGCGGCCTGTCCGAGGCGGCCAGAGAAGTGGCCGCGCAGGCGGCGGACGTATACCTGATGTGGCCGGACACCATGTCCGCAGTCGAGGCCGTCATCGGCGACATGCGGGCCCGCACGGCCAGGCAGGGCCGCGAGCTGCGATTCGGCTACCGCGTGCACGTGATCGTGCGCGCGACCGAGCAGGAGGCACGCGCTGCGGCCAGGCGGCTGGTCTCCCGGCTAGACGCCAGGACCGGAGAGCGCATCCGGAACCAGTCCCTGCACCCCACGTCCGCCGGGCAGATGCGCCAGGGCGAGCTACGTGACCTGGCCGACGACGAAGGGTTCGTCGAGCCGCAGCTGTGGACGGGAGTCGGGCGGGCCCGCTCGGGCGCTGGCGCGGCTATCGTCGGTGATCCCGATCAGGTACTGGCGAAGCTGAGGGATTACGCTGCGCTCGGCATGGAGGCGTTCATTCTCTCTGGCTACCCGCACGCCGTCGAGCGAGATCTGTTCGCCCGGTACGTGCTGCCGCACCTGGAGCACGGGCCGCTGCGCCACGCCGGACCCAATCCCGCGGATCCGCCTCCAGCTAGCACCGCTCCCAGCGCTGCCGGCTGAGGTAGCGGTTACTGCTGTCCGCTCAGCCGATGCCCGCGTCCGCTCGGGACACGGCAGTGCGATGAGACCCCGTCGCATGCCACCGAGGACGGCTGCGAAGGTCTCTGCTACCGCCTCAGCGTTCCCTGGCCGGGAGGTCGCTGAGGAATCTGGCGCGGACTGGCTTACAGCTCCGGATACACGCGGTCCGGGTTATGTTCAGAGAGCACCGACGGCGGCCCGATGATGGCCCGGTCCGGCTTGCCGATAACCTCCTCGTCCTTGCCCGCGTAGTCGATCTTCGCCAGCACGTGCTTTATCGCCTCGATCCTGGCTCGCTTCTTGTCGTTGCTCTTGACCACCGTCCACGGAGCCTCAGCCGTGTCGGTATAGAAGAACATCGCTTCCTTCGCCTCGGTGTAGTCCTCCCACTTGTCCAGCGACTCGATGTCCATCGGGCTCAGCTTCCACTGACGCACCGGGTCTATCCGGCGGATGATGAACCGCGTGCGCTGCTCGGCGCGCGTCACCGAGAACCAGAACTTCGTCAGGTCCAGCCCGGAGCGGATCAGCATGCGCTCGAACTCCGGTGCCTCTCGCATGAACTCCTCATATTCCAGCTGCGTGCAAAAGCCCATCACCCGCTCCACGCCAGCGCGGTTGTACCAGGATCGGTCGAACATGACGATCTCGCCTGCCGCGGGCAGGTGCGGCACGTAGCGCTGCAGGTACCACTGGGTCTGTTCCCGCTCGCTCGGCCTCGCCAACGCCACGACCTGCGCGCCGCGGGGGTTCAGATGCTCGGTGAACCGCTTTATGGTGCCGCCCTTGCCGGCCGCGTCGCGGCCCTCGAACACGATCACGAGCCGCTGCCCGGTGGCCTTCACCCAGTTCTGCAGCTTCACGAGCTCGATCTGCAGCGGGCGCTTCTCATACTCGTACTGATGCCGCGGCATCCGCTCGCGGTAGGGGTAATCCTCGCGCCAGGTATCTACCGTCCGGCCGTCCGGCCAGCGCAGGACCGGATCGTCATGTTCGTCGTCGTCATCCACCGTCAGGCCGGCCAGGAGGCCTTGGTCGGACGCCCAGTCCGCCGGCAGCGCGTTGAAGTCATTGGCGGGCTCACTGGTCATGTCACCAGCACAGCACATCCCGGTCACCAGCAACAATCTCTCCGCAGACCCGAAAACGCGTGCGTGGGGTGCACCGCGCCATCGACGAACGGCGTGGCTCACCGATTCAGATGATCGGCGGGCGGGATACCTGTGTGTCTTCGGGTGTCAGCCTGGGCGCGGCTCCCAGCGGAAGAACCGGATTGCGAACAGCAGGCCCGCAACGCCCCAGGCGGCCACCACCAGGACGTCTGTCCAGCTGAATGGGCCACCGAGGAACCCGGCCTGCATGCCGGACAGGAAATGCCTGACGGGGAAGATCCGGCCTACCCAGGCCATCCAGGCGGGCGGGTTGTTGCCGAGCGGGATAAAGACACCGGACAGGAACAGCAGCGGCAGGATGATCGCGTTGACGATCGGCAGTGAGGCGTCGGCATTCGGGATGACCGGAGAGATCGCGAATCCGAGCGCGCAGAACGCGGCCGCGCCAACGGCGAGCATTACCAGCATCCGCAGCAGCGTGAGCCCGGTCGGGATGTCGGCGCTGTAGAACGCCCGGCCGAACGCCGCCGTGATCACCACCAGCAGTGCCGATACCAGCACCGCGTGCAGGATCCGGGCGCCGATGAACGACCCGCTGGGCAGGGGCGTCCCGCCGAGGCGCTTGAGCACCCCTGAGTCCCGCTGGAAGGTGACCGCGACCGCGATGTTGTTGAAGCAGACCGTGATCACCGCCAGCGCCGCCATGGCCGGCACGTAGAAGGTGGCCTCGTTTACCCGCCCCGCGCCGAACGCGACATTCGAGTTGCGGAAAATCGAGGTGAAGATCACCAGAAACATAAGCGGGTAGGCGAAGGCGAAGAACGCCTGCGCCGGGCTCCGCCAGTAAGCCTTATTCACATACCGGAGTTGCGAGAAGGTGAGCTTTGCCGCTTTCATGTCGCGTGTCCTGCCCGCTCCGAGGTCGGCGCCGGCTGGCCGACATCGCCGCCGGATGGCGGGCCGGTGAGGGAGAGATAGATGTCCTCCAGTGACGGTCTTGTTACCTCAAGCCCGTCGAGACTGGCTCTGTGATCGATGGCCCACCCGGTGAGCTGGTGCAGTGCCTGGATGACGTCATCAGGGGTGATCTCGGTGTAGCCGTCCGGCCCTGGCGGGGCGGACAGGCTCTCCGGCGGACTGGCGCCGGCGGGCGCGCGGTACCGGACCCGGGCCCGGGCCAGCTGGCGGTCCCCGAGCGTGGCCGGTGTGCCTTCGGCGACAATCCGGCCTTCCGCGATGACCGCGACCCGGTCAGCGAGGAACTGGGCCTCGTCCATGTAGTGGGTGGTGAGCAATACCGTCATGCCCAGCGTCGCCAGGTTCTTGACGACATCCCAGGCCTCGCGCCGGGCCGAGGGGTCAAAACCAGTGGTCGGCTCGTCCAGGAATAGCAGATCGGGGTTGCCGACCAAAGCAATCGCGACGTCCAGCCGCCGCTGCTGCCCGCCCGACAGCCGGCCCACCCTGGCGCCCCGCTTCTCCTCCAGCCCGACTAAGCCGATCACCTCATCCACCGGCCGCGGGTGCGGGTAGAAGGTGGCGTACATGGCGATCGTCTCGCGCACCGTGAGGTACCGGTCGATGCCCGTGGACTGCAGCACGATCCCGATACGGCTCTTCAGCTGCGCCCGCTGACGACCCGGATCCACGCCAAGAACGGTCACCTCGCCGCTATCACGGGTCCTATAGCCCTCCAGGATCTCGACCGTGGTGGTCTTGCCCGCCCCGTTCGGCCCGAGCAGCGCGAACACCTCGCCCTGGCGGATCGTCAGATCGATGCCCCGGACCGCTGGCGCGCCCTGGTACGACTTAACAAGGCCACGCACATCGACCGCGACCGCCTGGTCACTTTCCAATGTGCCGCGGTGGTGGCCGCTCGGATCTGTGTCCTGCGGAGTCATCCCGCCGTCACCCCCGGCCAGGCGGGTCGCCGATCAGATCCGCACTCGTCGACTTCACCGCATGCGCGCTGCCGAAGTTACGGCACAGGTAGGCGACGTCTGTCATTTGGGCTCCCGCCCTCAAGAATGGCCCGCGTGTGCACACGGTCAGGCAAAGAAAACTCCGGGCCCTAGCTGCAGTCGCGACGTGTCGCTGCTGTAGCTGCCGGGGTCCGGAGCAACACCTCGACAGTACGCCGGGGCCGCGCCCGAAGATAGGGGTCATCGCTGCGCGCCATCCCGAATGACGAGGGCTAGCAGCGAGAGCAGCCACCCGTGTAGCCTGTCGTTGCACAAATTGATCTCGCGGAGGTCTGGCGTGATCGGGCCGAAGAGCCGGTGATGGGACAGCGTCAGCCGTCGCAGGGCTGGCCCACAGTTCGCCGAGACCGCAGCTACGGTTACCTGGCATGCCTGAAAACATGACCGGCGAGCATCGCGCGCTCGAACTGGCCGAGTTCCTCGCTGGCAATCCTCTCTTCGCTCCGCTCGACGAGATAACCCGGCTTGAGCTGGCGGAGCAGCTTGAACCGGTGCAGGTCGCCGCAGGCGATGTCGTCATGGCCCAAGACGAACCTGGAGACGGGCTCTATCTTGTGCTCAGCGGTCGCCTCCGGGTCTCGGTCGCGGCAGGCAGGACCGAACGTGTCCTCCATGACCTGTCGCACGGGGCGATCGTCGGTGAGATCGCGTTGCTCAGCAAACGGCCTCGGTCGGCGACGGTCCGCGCCGTCCGGGACAGTGAGCTGCTGCTGCTGCGCGCTTCCTCGTTCGACACCCTCGTCGAGCAGACTCCGGCCTTGCTTGCGCAGATGGCCCGGCTGCTCATCGACCGCTTGCTGGCCGTGGACCGGCCGCAGTTGCAGCCTGCCGGCAGCCGGACCATCGCCGTAGCCCCGGCCGGGCGGGATGCCGGTCCGGCGGGCAAGGTCGCAGCGGAGCTGACGGCCCGGCTTGCCCGCACCGGCTCGGTCTTCCGGCTCGACGCAGACGTTGTCGCGCGGCATCTGGGCTCCGGGGCAGCCCAGCGCGGACCCGACGACCCCGGCCGGAACGAACTCATCGGCTGGCTGCATGCCGTGGAACGCGGCAACGACTGCGTCGTCTATCAGACGGACGACGAGGACACGGCGTGGAGCCGCCTGTGCTTGAGCCAGTCCGACGTCGCGCTGCTCGCCGGCGGCGCTGAGGGAGATCCCCAGCCCGGTGCGGTCGAGGCCCGCGCTCTGGCCACGCACTCGCTGCGCTGCGAGCTTGTGCTAATCCACCCATCCCAGCCATCGGCGACGTCACGATGGCTGGAACGCCGGGCGGTAGCGGACCACCACCACCTTCGCGGTAACCACCCGGAAGACGTGGCTCGGCTGGCCCGGATGGTCACCGGCACCGCCTGCGGAGTGGTGCTCGGCGGCGGAGGCGCACGAGGATTCGCGCACCTCGGCGTGCTTCGGGCGCTCGAGGAGGCAGGCGTGCCAGTCGACGTAGTCGGCGGGACCAGCATGGGAGCGATCATGGGTGCGCTGTGCGCCCAAGGCCTCTCGGCCGCGGAGCAGTTCGAGCGGGTCGTCACCACCTTCACCCGCGTCGGCCCATTCATCCGTCCCACCCTCCCGCTGATCGCGCTGTCGTCTGACCGCAGGTTGAACCGGATCCTCGTGGAGGGCATAGGATCGACGCCCATCGAGGACTTGCCGCGTCATTTCTTCTGTGTTTCGGCTAACCTGACCCGGGCCGAGGAGGTCATCCACGAGCGGGGCGTGGTCTGGCATGCGGTGCGAGCCAGCCTGGCTCTGCCGGGCATCTTCCCCCCCGTCTACGCCGACGGAGACCTGCTCGTCGACGGCGGGACCCTGGACAACGTGCCCGCCGAGATCATGCGTGCCCGGATCGGAAGCGGATCCGTCGTTGCCGTCGACGTAGTCCCCGACGTGGAATCGGTAACGTCCGCACCATTCGACATAGGTCTTTCCGCCTGGCGGCTGCTCGGACATCGCCTCAATCCGCTGGCGCCGCCACGACCGGTCCCCAGTATCGTCGATATCCTGACCCGGTCCACGGGTTTGTCCGGAGTCCGCCACAAGCGTGCGGCGCTGGCCGACGACCGAGTAGACCTACTGCTGCACCCGCTGCTACCGGCGACCAGCGCCCTGGACTTTAAGGCTGGGGCCGCGCTGGTCGAGATCAGTTACCGGCAGGCCGTCGAGGAACTGGCGCGGTCGGGGCTGGCCGAGCGCTTCAGCACGTAGCTGCGGCGGCATACCTGAGCCGGGCCATCGCCGATAGGATTCCGGGCACGAGGTGCCCATAACTCAGGAGGTGCCGATGAGCAGTCGATCCCGGTCAGATGAGAGCGGCACCGAAGCGCCAGCCCGTTCCGATGTAAAAGCGGCGAGCGAGCCGACCGCGCTGACCCCCGAGCTGCGCGACCGCCTGCTCTACTATGCCTCGCGCGCGCCGTCGCCGCACAACGCGCAGGGCTGGCGCATCCAGGTCGACGGCTGCAGCTTTCGCGTCTCGCGCGACCCGGCCCATCAGGTGCTGAGGGAGTTCGATCCCGGCGGCCGCGAGAGCGACCTGGCCTGCGGCGCCGTTGTCGCCAACTTGTGCGTCGGCGCCAAGGCGTTCGGCTTCGATGCCGAGGTCCGCTGGCGGCCGGCCGATGATGTCGCGGCCGACGTGCTGTTGCTGCCCGCCTCGACGGCACCGGACGAGGCAGCCAGCCGTCGGCTGCGCGCGTTGCGCCGCCGCGCGATGAACCGCTCTGGCTACCGGCCCGATCCGGTCGCCGGCTCCGTGATCGACGCCCTCCAGGCCACCGCGCGGCGGCTCGGGTTCACGCTCTCGGTGCTCACCGACCGAGCCGATATCGACCGGGTGGCCGGAATCGCCGCGCGCGCCGCGGCGATGAAGCTGATGCACGGGCCTAGCCAGACGGAGCTGTACTCGCTGACGCGCTACACCGCCAGGGACGCCGCCTCCCACCGCGACGGCCTGGACCTGGAGCTGTTCTTCACGCCGACGGTGACCGCGCGGATCGCTTCCGTCGCGATGCACCCTCGCGCGCTCAGCGCGCTGGCACCGCTCCGCATGGCCGAGATGGTCGCCCGTGACCTCGACGAGACGCCGCTGCGCAGCGCACCCGCCGTGTGCCTGCTGCACGCTGACTCCCTCGACGCCGAGACGTTCCTGCGCGGAGGGGCCTGCTTCGAGGAGATCGCGCTCGACATCACCGAGACCGGACTGGCCCTGGCCCTGCACAGCGCGGCGATCGAGGTCGGGCTGTCGCATCCCGACGGTCTGCACGCGTCAGTGCCCAGCGAGTGGCACACGAGCATCGCCGAGGTGCGCCGCGAGCTGCTGGCGGCTTTCGGTACCGCATCGCAGACCGTGCCGATCGCCTTCTTCCGGGTCGGGTCGCCGACCCGCGAGCCCGAGCGCCGGAGCCTGCGGCGCAGGCAGCACGACCCGCGGCCGGAGACTGCGCACTATCGCGAGATGACCCGGCGCAACCAGCCGTCGCTCAGCCGGGACGACCAGAGCGCGCTGCGCGCTGCGCGGATTCTCGTTGCGGGCTGCGGCAGCATTGGCGGGGCGACGATCGTGCCGCTCGTGCGGCTGGGTGCGGAGCGCTTCGTCCTGTGTGAACCGGGCGACTACGAGCTCAACAACCTCAACCGGCAGGCCGCCGACGTCGGGGACATCGGCCGTAATAAAGCCGAGGTACAGGCGACCAGGGCCAGGGCAATCAACCCGGACGTCGAGGTGCTAGTGGAGCCGGACGGGGTGACGGAGGACAACGTCGACTGGCTGGTGGGTACCACCGATGTCGTGATCGACGGCGTCGACGTGACGGAGTCGGCCGGGATCGCGGCCAAGCGGGCGCTTCATGACGAGGCCTGGCGGCAGCGCCGCCTGGTCATCTCAGGGCTCGATCTCGGCGGCACTCAGGTCGTCTACGGCTTCGACTACCGCGACGGCCGCACCCGCCCACTCGACGGGCGCCTCGACGGCGCCTCGGCCGGCATCGACGCGCTGGAGTTCCTCTCGCGCCTGGTGGACCCGCTGGATGTGCCGCGGGAGATGCTCGCCTATACCGAGGCGATGATCAAGGGCCAGGCTGGCTCAGCGCCCCAGCTCGCGCCGACCGCGGAGCAGTTCGGCGTGCTGGCAGCCTGGATGGTGCTGGATTTCGCCGCCGGACGACCGGTGCGCAAGCGCGTCAAGGTGGCGATCCCGGACCTGGTGATGCCGCGTAGCCGCCGGATCGCCAATGAGACGGCGCGCGCGGTCGAGCTGGCCCGCGTCAAGTTCCTACTGGAATACGCGCGCCGCCGGGCCAGGACGCAGGCGCGGGCCGGGACGGAGACACCGCGACCCTCAGCCAGCGACGAGTCATGAGCCGGGTCATCGCGCCGTCGTCAGACATGCGGGCCGCCGCGCCGGAGCTGATCGATGCGCTCGAGCCGGTCTACGTCGCAGAGACGGCGGCGGAGCGCGAGGCGGTGTTCTCGTTCCGGTACTCGGTGTACGCCAAGGAGCTCGGCCGCAAGCTCGGCAACGCCGACCACAGCAGCGAGCTGGTCCAGGACGAGGAGGACGACAGGCCGTACACGACACTGCTCTACACCGACGACGGCGCCGGCCGGCTGACTGGCACGGTCCGCATCCGCCGGTGGGAACCAGGAGAGGTGCCCCCGAAGGACTGGGAGGCGTTCTCGATGGACAGCTTCGACGGTCTGCGCGACATGCCCACAGCCGAGATCGGGCGGCTGATGATCGAACCCGGGCGTCGCGGGCAGCTCGGGCTGGTCTCAATGTCGTGTGCTGTGTACCAGCTGTACGCCGGCGAGCTGGCAGCGGATGCCGCGTTCATCAACTGCGCCACCGGCCTCGTGCGCCACTACCGGCTGCTCGGCTTCCGCACCTACGCGGGCCGGCTCGTGCCGACCGTCGACGGCATCGAGGTGCCGCTGCTGCTGATTCCCAGCGACCACGCTTACCTGGCGCAGGTCGGCTCGTTTGTGGCGCCGTTCGTGGACGTCTTCTACGGGCCAGGTAAGCGCGCGCCGGTCGACGTCGAGCGCTGGTCCCACCTCCTGGACGCCGACTCGGCACCGGTCAGGTTCGACACGGCGACCGTCTGGGAACGAGTCAACCGCCTTCGGCAGGCCGAGCACTCATCAATGATCGAGGCGCTCAGCGAGGATACGGTCCGTAAGCTCACCGACAAGGGCTTCCTGATGGAGCTTACCGAAGGCCAGCTGCTGACCGAGAAGGGGCTGACCCAGCGGGAGATCTTCGTCATCCTTGACGGAGCGTTCGAGGTACACGACGGTGACCGCCGACTGCGGGTGATAGGACCTGGGGACGTGATCGGGGAGATCGGTTTCTTCGGATCGTCTGGGCGCCGCAGCGCTTCGGTGACCGCGGCGTCCGACGGCCAGGTGCTGGTCCTGCGCCGTCATTTCGTGGACGAGCTGATGAAGAGCGATCCCGCCTGCGCTGCCGAGGTCCTGTTCGGGCTGGCGCGCGTACTCGCCGACCGTCAGTACATTCCGGCTTCCTGACCCCTGTTCGCGGCGGCCGAGGCGTCGTGCCCCTAACTTCGGCCGGTCGCGTTCACAGGATGAGTACCTCGCCCTGGGCGGCAACGGCCACCGGAACGGGTCCACCGGAGAGCCGACAGCCAAGTTGGTCGAGCTCGTAGTCGGTGCGGTCGGGCTTGTGGTGGAACAGCACCACAAGCCGGGCCCCGGCCACCGCGCCCAGGCCGGCCGCGTAAGCGGCGGCGGCATGGCCGTATGCCGCCTCTGCGGCGACTTCCTCTTCCAGCAGCTGCGCATCGTGCATGAGCACGTCGGCCCCGGCGGCCAGTTCGACGGCGGCGTCGTGGTATTCGCCCCAGCCATCAGGTCCAGGTCCGAGGCTGGTTGGGCAATGATCGGGGATGTAGGCCAGAACGGACCGGCCGTCGCTGATGCGGTAACCGAACGTCCTGCCACCCTTGTGGGGAATCTCGCGCACCTCTACGGTGAACGCCTCGGCCGCCAGGCGGCCTGGCGAGATAGTGCCGAACGCCCAGGTGCCGAGCAGGTCACGCGGGCGGATGGGGAAGTGCGGGGGGGACATGCCGCGCTCCAGCACCGCTTCGGCGCTGGCCCCGTTCTGCTGATCCGGCAGCAGCACGGTTACCCGGGCGTCGTCGCGGTCTCCGGCCCGGAAGAACGGCAGCCCGTGGACGTGGTCCCAGTGCAGGTGGGTGAGCAGGATCGTGCCGCTGAACGCTCGCCCCGCCAGCAGCGGGGTGACCTGGCGCAGGCCACTGCCAGCGTCCAGGATGAGAGTCGGCACCACATCCTGGTCGTGGGCAACGGCCACGCAGGAGGTATGACCGCCGTAGCGGACGAAATCCGCGCCGGGCGCCGAGGTCGAGCCGCGGACCCCGCAGAGCTGGACTCGCACCTGATCAGTCCTGGCCGAGCGGGATCAAGGACGGTGCGGTTACGCAGCTTTCGTGTCGCATAGGCTCATGATGGCCCTGGCCGCGACTGCGTGCCACGATGGCAGCCGCGCTTCCCTGTGTACGTGCCGCCCTTATCAAGCTCAGCCTCCGGCTGCCGGGTCGCTCGAGTGCGTCGCGGCGGGGATGGATGATCCGAGGAGAGTCGCCGCCTGCTGCTGGCTGAGCGCGCGGCCGGCGGCCAGCTCGGCTTCCCACTCCGCGGGTGCGACGGCCGCGCGGGCGCTGGCGAGGAACCCCTCGAGCATCTCGGGTTGCTTGATCGGGATGCCGGTCTTCTGCCGGATGGCTTCCGCGGCACCGGCGATGCGGGCCGCCCGCAGCGCCTCGCCGAACTGTGCGGCGTTGGCGGCGCACATTTCCAGGGTTGTGGCCAGGAGCTCCGGGTCGCCGCAGCTGACGACGTAGTCGGCCATGTCAGCCAGCAGGTCGCGGGCCTCCTGGGCCCGGCCCGCCCGGAGGCTGACGCCTGCCAGCGATTGCTGGTCTATCGCCACGCCCAGCATGTCCCCCTGCTTCCGGTCGATCGCGAGCGCCTCCTGCAGCACCTCCGTGGCGCGGTCGAAGTTGTCAGCGTCGCTTTCCAGCTGGCCGAGGTTCGTCAGGGCCGCGGCGAGCCGCATGTGACTGCCGATCTGGCGCGAGATGGCGGCGCTTTCCTCCAGCATGGATCGCGCCGTGTCGAAGTCGTCGAGATGATGATGGGTGATGCCGAGGCTGTTGAGTTCTCGTGCCTGCTGGTTCAGGTCGCCGAGGTCGCGCCAGATCGCCAGGCTGCGCTCCAGAACCCGCCGCGCCGCCAGCGGCTCGCCCTGCTGCTGCAGCAGGACCCCAAGCCAGTGCGCGAGCTGAGCCAGCGGCGCGCCGTCCTCGGCGGCCAGGTCGATGGCCCGATCCAGCCACCGCCGTCCTTCGACGGCGTGACCATGCCGGTACCAGAAATAGGCCAGCGCCAGGGCCAGCCGCAGGCCAATGGCAGCCCGCTCGCCGTCGGCCGGCGTCGGCCCCGCGGCCGGGGTTTGCAGCGACCAGGCCAGGGCCGCGCGCAGGTTGTCATGCTCGGCCTCCAGCCGGTCCAGGGCCGCCATGTGCGCCGGGCCCGAGCTACGCAGCTGCTCGTCCGCCCGCTCGGCGACTCCGGCGTAGTACTCGGCGTGGCGGTGCCGGGCGTCGTCCAGGTCCCCGGCCTCCTGGAGGCGCTCCAGGGCGTAGTCGCGGATCGTCTCCAGCATGCTCACCCGCGGTTCGCCGTCGGCGCCCTCGGTCACCGTGATCAGGCTGACGTCCAGCAGTCCGGCGGCCAGCTCCAGCGGGTCGGCCTCGGCCGTCTCGCCGGGCCCGGCTGCTGCGACCGCCGCCAGCGCGTCCAGGTCGCAGCCCCCGGCGAACACTCCGGCGCGGCGAAACGCGGCGGCCAGCTCCGGCTCCAGTAGGTCGTAGCTCCAGGCGATGGTGGTTCGCAGTGTCTGCTGCCGCGACGGCTGGCCGGTATCGGCGGCGGCTAGGTCGAGGGTGCGGCCCAGGCGGGCCAGCAGAGCATGGGGCGACAGGAGCCGCAGCCGGGACGCGGCCAGCTCAATCGCCAGCGGCAGCCCGTCAAGGTGCCGGCAAATGGCCGCGATATCAGCGGCGTTGGCCTCACTGACGGCGAAGCCCGGCCGGACCAGGTCGGCCTGCTGGACGAACAACCGGGCCGCACCGCTGGCCGCCACTTCGTCCACCCCGGTCTCCGCGGGAATCCGCAGCGGCGGCACCGGCAGTTCGTGCTCACCGGCCAGGTGCAGGGGCCGCCGGGACGTGGCCAGCACCACCACGCCGGCGGCCGCCGCAAGCAGCCCGGCCACTACCTCGGCCGCACCGTGCAACTGCTCCAGGTTGTCCAGCACCAGCAGTGCCCGGCGATCGCTCAGATACCCAGTCACCGCGTCCGGCCCGTCGGCGCCGACGTCGAGGCTTTCGGCGATCGCTTTCCACATCACCTCGCCGTCGCGGACGGCCGCCAGCGGGATGAAGAACACGCCGTGCGAGAACGCCCGATCCAGCGATGCGGCGGCCGCGAGCGCCAGCCGCGTCTTGCCGACCCCGCCGGCGCCGGTGAGGGTCACGACCCGAACCTCTGGCCGGGCGAGCGCGACGCGGACCTGCTCCAGGTCGCCTTCGCGGCCGATCAGCGGCGTCAGCGGCACCGGCAGCCGGGACTGGGCGCCCAGACTCTTCAAGGGCGCGAACAGCTCCGGCAGGCCGGGAACCACTAGCTGGTAGATCCGTTCCAGCGCCTCGATGTCCTTAAGCCGGTGCCAGCCCAGATCCCGCACCGACACCCCGGCGGGCAGCCGTGACTGCGCCAGGTGGCGGGTCGCATCCGAGAGGACTACCTGGCCACCGTGCGCGGTCGCCGCAATTCGTGCCGCCCGGTGCACGTCCAGGCCGACATAACCTTCCTCGTGCCGGGTCGGCTCCCCGGAATGCAGGCCCATCCGGACTCGGACCGGCACCCCATCAGGCCAGTCGTGGCCGGCCAGCGCCCGCTGTGCCTGCACGCAGCACAAAACCGCATCGCCGGCCGACTCGAACACGACGAAGAAGCTGTCGCCCTCGGTTCCTAGCTCCAGACCGCGGCAACTGTTAATGGCGTCACGCATGAGAACCCGCTGAGCAGACAAGGCTTCCCCATACCGGTCACCAAGACGGTCCAGCAGCGCGGTCGACCCCTCGATGTCGCTGAAGAGCATCGTGATCGTCCCGCCGGGCAGTTCCCCCACCCCTCGATTATCACCGCGTGACGCGGCCCGGCGAAGGCCAATATAAACAGTAAGGGAATACCCAGCTGGCGAACGGCGCAGCGGTCAGCCCGCTCGCCACGCTCCTCGGCTTGAGCTCTTGACACGTTACCGACAGCTTCTGCAGCAAGATCCGCTCCCCCGAAGGTATAGCGGTCAGCGCGGAGGAAAGATCAGTAGCTGTCGAGAAAGGCCTTGACCTCGGGGCCGGCGAACTGAGCACCATAACCGGCGTTGACTACCAGGCAGGCGACTGCTACGTCCCTCGACGGCTCGAAGGCGATAAGCCAGCTGTTGGGCTGCCCTTGGCCGTCGATGTCCGCGGTGCCAGTTTTGGCGTAGACACCCGGGCCGAACCCGATCGGTGCGGCAGTGCCGGTGGTGACCACGGCCCGCATCATCTCTTTCAGCCAGGTGTCGGTCGCGCCTGGAAGCGGCTTCGCGGTGACCAGCGGGCCACCCCTTGCGAGGTAAGGCTGCCGGAACCTCCCGCTGGCGATGGTGGCAGCAATCGACGCCATGGCCAGAGGTGAAGCGGTCAGCGAACCTTCGCCGAAGGCTTCTTGGGCCAGTTCGGAGCCAGATGCTGACGCCGGGGCGTTGAAGTAACTCGCGGAAACCCTGCCAATGCCAATGTCCCATTTCCGGTCCAGGCCGTAATACTTCCTGGCTGTCCCGGCTAGGCGGCCGTTGGTCAGATGCTCCCACTGGGTACTGAAAGCGTTGTTGCAGGACTGGGCAAAATCAGTGATGAACGGCGTCGATGCCGGCTCAGATTCGCCCTGGTCGTTGTGGTAAGTGATGCCCTGAATCGTGAAAGTTTTCGGGCATGAAACGAGGCTGGCCGGATTAAGTACCCCCTGGGTGAACAGCGCAGTCGAGGTGACGGTCTTCATCGTCGAGCCGGGTGCCACCGCTGCGGTCAGCGCGAAATCGTTGAAGCCGGCGTTATTGGCGATGGCCAGGATCTTGCCGGTCGATGGCTGGATGACGACCATCGAGCTGTTGCTATGCCGGTCGACGGCAGACCGGGCAGCCTGCTCCGCTGCAGGGTCGATCGTTGTAGCCAGCCCAGAGACGTTTCTCGGCGCGACCACGACCGCCCGGGTATTCACGAGAAGCTTGCCGGTCCTGCTCTGAATCTCGACGTCCAGGCCCGGGGATCCGTACCCAGGCGGCGCGCCTGTCTCCAGGCCGGCGGCGACGTTGTCCAGCCCCGCGTCACCGTAACTAGTCAGATCGTTGCCACTGGCATCGGTGACCGAGGTGACGCGCGGGGCGACCGAGACGGCATCAAGGTGCGTCGACGTGGTGAGGTTAGGAGCCAGGTCGGCAGGTGCCCAGGCGATGTACCAATACTGGGACTGCTTGGCCTGATAGGCGACCAGCGATGCGTGGTAGCGCCAGGTTCCGGTGACCGCCGTAGCGTCGTCCGACGCGGCCACGCTGGCGCTGGCCGCGTAGATGATCTTCTCCCGAGGGGTCGCCGAGCCCAGCGAGATCGATGTTGCCGACCCGGCCAGACTGGTGAGTTTCCTGAGGTGCAGGTACGTGCGGAAAGCTGTGAGGGCGGCCCTGGCGGCAGCCGGATGATCGGTGTAGTTCGCCGCCTG
Organism: uncultured Actinomycetota bacterium; assembly: GCA_963719765.1. Classification (GTDB taxonomy): domain Bacteria; phylum Actinomycetota; class Actinomycetes; order Streptosporangiales; family Streptosporangiaceae; genus JAJYUU01. The sequence continues at coordinate 620,627 of CAVRCW010000003.1, read as the reverse complement.
CCGAAGGTCACCCGCCCCCCAGGCGCGCAGGAAGGCGTGGGCTGTCTGCTCCGCGTCCTGGCCAGCCGATGAGCCCGTCGGCAGGAAACCCGTAGTTTGGGTGGACCCGCCTCCCGGCAGCACCAAGACCGCACTGACACCAGCCGCTGCGACCAGCGCAGCGATCAGCACATACGGAAGCTTTCGCCGCTTCCTGCCCCGCCTCCCGTGCTTGCCGGGCGGTGGCCGCTGCCCGACAACCGGCGGGGGCTGGGCGGCCGAGCGGTCCGGGCGGTACAGCGAGTCCCACCAGGCGTCGTCTTCCGAAATGCCGCTCACCTCACGACCGTACCTACTGCCCTGATTACCGGCCAAATCATCAGGAAAACTGCCGGTGAGCAGGATGGCTGCATAGGTGCCGCCGCGTGCTCAGCCAGCCGACCGAGTCCAGATCGCATTTGCGCAGGACGTCCCTCCCGAGCTCTTCCTCCGGCCAAGCTCCCGGAGGCGGCGGGGTCCCTATCTGAAGGGGACGGTGACCGGACCGGGCAGGGGCTGGTAGACGGCAAAGAAGTCACGGTCGTCGGGGACGAGGTAGCGGGTGGGCGGCTGCATCGGGTTGGGCCCGACCATCGTCGGGATGAGGCCGTGACGGCCGTGCGTGTACGTGATCAGGGTGTGCCATTCAGGGTTGATGTCGAACTCCATCGCCCGCACCGCGCCGACTCGCTGGAGGATCCTCGCCAGGGTGATCACTGTCTGGTCGTCGGCGGCGACGTAGATGAGGTTGCCGCGCCGGTCGATGCCCACACCGGTACGCCAGACGCGGGTGAGGCCGCCGAGCGTGTACCCCCACTGCGGGCTGTTCGGGTTGTCGTTCAGCTGTGGGTTGAGTCGTCCGTTCCAGACGATTGGAGCCAGGCTCTGGCGGGCCCAGGCAACGTCCGGCCCTACATTCGGCCCACCGCTCCACCTCACGATCGCGATGCGACCGTCGCGATAGCCAATGAGCGTAGCGTTGCCGTCCTTCAGCGGCTCGTTCGTGCGGCCGTTGTCGGCCGAGCCATTATCGCCGTCGGCGTAGGTGAAGCCGCCGTTGAAGGTCGCGAGCAGTCGCCAGCGCTGATCGTAGGGAACCATCATCGGACCGCGTACCGCGGCATTGGGCGGCTCGTAGCGGCCCGGATAGTACCCGATCTCGGTGCGCGTATGGTCGAACCAGGCGACGTAGGCGACGAGCTGAGGATAGTCAAGCTCAGGGCGGAAGGTCGTCACCAGCACCGGCGGGCCACCGTCAACTGGCGCTCCGGTCGGCTTCCATACCCCTTCGCCGGATAGCGGACGGGAGAAGACCGGCTTGATCGGCGGCGGCCAGGCAGCGGCCTGTGAATGCGCCTTCGCGATCGTCGGGGGGCTGGCTCGTGGTGGGTTCAGCCCGACCGCCGGCAGGCTCCTCAGCTGCGGTCCGCCCTTCTTCGGCGCGTTCTGGGTGTAGTAGATGTGCTCGCCCTCGTCGACCAGCCAGTTGCCGAAAGGTACCTCGCTTCTGACCCACTCGATGCTGCGCGCGTTCCATGGCATGCTCGTAGGCTGCAGCATCCAGGCCGCATACGAAACAATCGCCCACGACAGCACAACGAGGAAGGGCGCCGCGATTAAGATGCGCCGGCGTCGCCGCCTGCGCCTGACCTCAGGCCCGCCCGGCTGCTCTCCCCGCGCCGCACCAGGGACGAGGGACGACGGAGCCAAAGATGTGTCAGCCGCGTCCGGCGGTGCACTCGCAGCACACCCGGAGCCAGATCGCCGCCGACGCATCACGTCCTAGCCTCGATCGCAGCAAAACACGACAAAGAACATGATACACGAGCTTAACCGCAGCTACGCGCACTAGTGACCTTCGCCGGGTGCTGTTCGTCTAGGCCCGCACAGAGGCGCAACGCCCGGACCACGGCAGCGATCAGCAACTCGCGTGCCGCAGTGTCACATCTGCTCACGTGTGTCATCCGAAGTGTCACACATAACTCCTAGCACCGTTCGGCCGTCAATCGGGCGCGCCAGATACGGTCTGTCCTCGGCCACAATGCCAGGACAGTGGCCAGCCGGACCTCACAAACCAGCGGCAAGCAGTATTTCAGCATGCGGCTGAGGTGCATCCGCACACTCAGAGGCCGATCATGTTGTGGTTTTAAACAATGCTATCTAGGCGTCACCGGTGTAGCGTTATGTCTATGGCGGACACATGGCCGGTATCCCGCCATTCGTCGGTAGTACTAGACGAGCATGCTGTCCAACGCGAGAACGCATTGCTGCGCGAGCTGGTCACGGTTTACCAGCACCTGACCGGCCTCACCCTGCAGGACGCCGACGTCTCGACGGTCCTGCGGCTGGTCGCCGAGCGCACCGCCGCGACCGTGGCAGTGGTCACCCGCAGCCGCGAGATGCTGGCAGTTGCCGGCCCGGGCGCACCCGGTGACGACGTGGCCGACCGGGTCAGGGACTACCTGTCGAGCCCGCGCATTGGCGCCGTGCTCAAGAGCACCGCCCAGACCAAGCGCTCGCTGCGGCTGCCTGACGTCGGCCCGAGTGCGTCCGTCGTGGTCGCGCCCATCGTGGTCGGCGACGACGTACCCGCCTACCTGGTGACTTTCGGCAACCCGCATCAGCAAGACAGCGGCGACATGAGGCTGCTCGTGACCGAGCACGCTGCGACCATCTGCGGCGTGATCCTGGGGCGCGAGCGAGTGGTAGCCGCGGCGGCCAGGCAGATCCGCGATGACCTGGTGGAAGGACTGCTGCTTGGCGGTGACCGCGACACCGGCGAGGTTGGCCGGTGGGCGAGGCATCTCGGCTACGACGCCACCAGGGAGCACCGGATTGTGTCTGCCGCGTTCGAGGTAGGGGGTGCCGCGCACGGCTCCGGCGGCGCGGCCGGGCCAGCGAAACGCGTGGCCGCGGCGATCGACCACTTCTTCGCGACCCGGCTGCCAGGTGCGATCACCTCCATCAGGGACGGTGAGGTAGTCATCGTCATTCCCGCGCACGATGGGCACAGCCCGGCAGCCGCGGAGGCTAGCCGCCTGAGCTGGACCTGCCTGGCCAGGATGCACGACCTGTTTCCCGAGGCGACAATCACGATTGGCATCGGAGGAGCCTGCCAGGACCCCGCGGACATCGCACGCTCCTACGGCCAGGCCCGCCGTACTATCGATGCGATTGTGCGCCTCGGTCGCCAGGGTCAGGTCGTGGCCTTCGAGGATCTCGGCATTCACCGCTTGTTGCTGCAGGTTCCGGATCTGGCCGAGCTGAGGTCGTTCGCGGCCGAGGTGCTCGGCGCGCTTGACGGGCATGACCGGCAGCGCGGCGCGGAACTGCTGACCACGCTGGCGTGCTACTTCCGGGAGAACAACAGCCCGCAGCGGACCGCACGCAGCCTGCATCTGCATCCCAATACCGTCGCTTACCGCATCAAGCGGATCCAGGAGATCACCGGACTGCGGCTCGACACCTATCGTGACCGGCTGATGGCGCAGGTGGCGATCGAGATCATCGGCGCGACGGAGGGTCGCCTGGATCCCGTTCCCGCCAGGGCGGCCGTGGGGTACCCGCGGCGCCACGCGGTCGGGCTCACCACTGCGAACGGACAGCGGACACACTGAGGAGGTGAATCGGCCATGGCCTCGCGTCTGCGGCCTATGCCCGTGGCATCGCAGGCCGCCGCCGATCTGAGGACCGCCCTCAGCCAGCGGACCCTGATCTGCGACGGTGCGATGGGGACGATGCTGCATGCCGCGGGCAACTCGCTGGACCGGGCGCTGTCTGAGCTCAACCTGTCCAATCCAGGCCTGGTGAGCACGATCCACGACAGCTATCTCAGTGCCGGTGCCGACATCATCTTGACCAACACGTTCGGCGCGAACCGGCTGCGGCTGGCCGAGCAGGGCTTCGGTGAGCTCGTGACCGAGATCAACGTGGCAGGCACGCGGCTCGCGGCTCGGGCGCGAGACACCGCGGAGCGGCATGCATTCGTGGCGGGCTCGGTCTCGCCCGCCGTGACGGCCAGCCAGCGACGTCAGGTGCACCGCCCGGAGCGTGTCGCCGCGCTCCGAGAGCAGATCGAAGCGCTGGCCGCTGGCGGCGTGGACGCGCTCGTGCTTGAGACCTTCGGTTACCTGGAGGAACTCGCTGAGGCCGTCGCCGTGGCCGCGGAGATATGCTCGGTGCCGATCATCGCGCAGGCCACGTTCGCGAGCGACGGCCGGACACTGGGCGGCGAGAGCCCGCGCGAGGTGGCCAGCGTATTGAGCGGCCTGCCGATCGCCGTGCTCGGCACCAACTGCACGCTCGGGCCCCAGGGTGTCCTCTCGGTCGTGGAGGCCCTTGTCCCGCTTACCGCCCTGCCCGTGAGCGCTCAGCCCAACGCCGGATTGCCGCGGCGGGTTGCCGCGCGGCGATTCGAGTACCATGCGGACGACGCGTACTTCGCGCGGTATGCCCGGCGGCTGGTCGAGGCCGGGGCAGCGATCGTCGGCGGCTGCTGCGGTACCACGCTGGCCCAGATCCAGGCCGCCTCGAACGGTGTCTCTGGCCTGCGCCTGGTGCGCTCGCTGCCGCCCGCCGATCAGCTGCTGCCGCACCGGGACCCGCCGGCCACGCTGTCTGACCGGGACGACGGTCTCGGCGGGCACCTGAGGGCAGGCAGGTTCGTCACCGCCGCACTGATCGCCACGCCTCCCGGCGGGACGGCGGACGAGGCGGCAGACCAGGTGGCCGTCCTGCGCGAACGCGGCATCGAGACATTCTTCATCGCCTCGAGGCAGAGTCCTCGGGCCCACCTGAGCTCGATCGACCTTGCCTTCCAGCTGCACCAGCGGGTCGAGGTCGAGCCCATCGCCACAGTGACCACCTGGGACAAGGCGATCATGGCACTGCAGGCGGACCTGCTCGGGGCAAGTGCGCTAGGCATCAGGAATATCGTCTGCGAGACCGGCAATCCGCCGCTGGCCGGCGACTATCCCAACGTGGACGGCGTCTGGGAAGTCGATTCGATCGGCCTGGTCGAGCTCGTCAGCGGGCTGAACGAGGGCATCGACTGCAACGGGCTGCCGCTGGCGGCTAAGACATCGTTCCTGGCTGGCGCGCGATTCAATCCAAGCGCGGCAGATCTCGGCGCCGAGGTCACCAGGGCGGTGAGCAAGATACGCGCAGGTGCGAGGTTCCTGATCAGCCGCCCTGTCTACGAGCTTGGCCGGCTGCGCCGGGTGGTCGCGGCGCTCTCGGAGCACCAGGTGCCGATCCTGGTAGCTGTATCCCCGCTGCGCAGCTTCGAGGAGGCGGATTACCTGGCCCATGAAGTGCCAGACATCAGCATTCCGCGGCAGGCGCTCAGCGTGATGGAGCGGGCTGGGCCGCACGCGGCCGACACTGGCATCGAGCTGGCCGCTGCCCTGCTCCGGCGAGCCCGGCCGCTGGTACAGGGCGCGGTCCTTGCGCTGCCTCGCGACAACCCTGCAGGCCTGGACCTGCTACTGGGCGCGCTGGCCTGACCGGCCTGACCGGCAGGCCGCCGTCCGTTGTACCCGGGCCACAACCGGTCAGCACAGACGTTGTGGAGGCGGATCTTGCTGCTGCTTCGTGTGTCCGCGCATTCTGAAGTCCGCGGGCCTCCCGCCGCCGGCCGCCCTGGTCAGGTATGCACGGGTCGGCCGTGCCACTGGCCGGCGGCCGGCGAAGGGAGTTCGGGTGAGCAAGGGAAGAACTCAGCCGACCGGCCCGTCGGGGCGGGTCGCCGGACCACCGGAGCCGGTGACTCCCCGGACGAGCGCTCGCTCGATGTACCGGCTGCACCGCTTTCTCATGCCGAACGCCGGCTACCGGAGGATCGCCTCCTGGCTGGCGGCGAGCCCGTCGCGGAGGAGGCTGTTCACTGCCGGCGAGAAGCGTGTCAAGGAAGGTCTGTTCGGCTGCCGGATGTGCGGCCAGTGCGCTATTCCGGTCACCGGCTATGCCTGCCCGATGACCTGCCCGAAGCAGCTGAGGAACGGACCGTGCGGCGGTGTCGGCGGCGATGGGTCCTGTGAGGTATTCCCGGCTATGCGCTGTGTTTGGGTGGTCGCCTTCGAGCGCGCGGACATGCACGGGCAGGCCGGCGACCTGCTGCGGCTGCAGCGCCCGATCGACCACAGGCGCTGGGAGCAGAGCTCATGGATCAACTACTGGCAGGGCCGGGACGAGGGCATGTGGACAGATGACGACGGCCTCGCGGCGCCAGCTCCGCTGTGGCCTGGCATCGCCGGCCCAGCCGCGGCTGGCGGACGACGGTCATGATCCAGCCAGATGACCCGTCCGCTGCGGGGGCGAGCCAGCAGGGAGCGGGTCCCGGCAGCTTCCGGGCCGCGTTGGACAGCGGGGCGTTTACGGTGACTGCGGAAATCGGACCGCCACGTGGCGCGGATGCCGACGCGATCACCCGCAAGGTGCTGGCGCTGCGCGACTCGGTCGCCGCCGTCAATATCACCGACAATCAGAGCGCTGTCGTGCGGCTGTCCAGCTGGGCAGGCAGCTTGCTGGCACTGGCCGCCGGGGTAGCGCCGATCATGCAGCTGACCTGCCGGGATCGTAACCGCATCGCGCTGCAGTCCGAGCTGCTCTCGGCATCCGCAATGGGCATACCGAACATCCTGATCATGACCGGCGACCATCCTCGGTTCGGCGACCACGCGGAGGCCAAACCGGTATTCGACCTGGACAGCGTTCAGCTGCTGTGGGTCGCCAGGACGATGCGGGACGAGGGCAGGCTGATGTCGGGCCGGGTTCTCGACCGGCCGCCGGATTGGTTTCTCGGCGCAGTCGAGAACCCGTTCGCGCCGCCCGAGAGGTTCCGGGCCGGCCGCCTGGGCAAGAAGGTCGCCGCCGGCGCGCAGTTCGTGCAGACGCAGTACGTCTTCGACGTGAGCGTGTTCGCGCGCTGGATGTCGGAGGTCCGCGACCTGGGGTTGCACGAGCGCTGTCACATCCTCGCCGGAGTGGGTCCGGTCATGTCAGTGCGTGCGCTCAGCCATCTGCAGCACCGGGTGCCGGGCGTGCGCGTCCCCGCTGACGTCGCCCGCAGGCTGCTGGCCGTGCCGACGCATCGCACCGCCGAGGAGGGACTCAAGCTATGCGCCGAGACCATCGGCCAGCTCAGGGAGATTCGCGGTGTCGCTGGTGTGCACGTCATGGCCGTCGGCAATGAGCAGCGCATTCCAGACATTCTGCGGCAGGCGGGTGTGCCGCAGGCCGGTCTGCCGCAGGCGCCCGCGCGGCCGGCCACATCGGCGCCCGGTGCCGTCCCTGCTGCCGCCGCAGGGCCCGTCGACCAGATCGCGTCCGCTGGAGGCCGCCCTGGGAGCCGATCATGCACGTCGACGTGAAGCCGGTCGGTCGGCTGCGCGGTGCCGACAGGATGCCGGTCATGACCTTGCTCGAGCCGGTCCTCGACGCGCTGTGCGCTGGCCCGGTCGACCTGTCCCGGCTGTCCGTCGTATGCGACTGGATCCAGTACCGAGCCAACTTCCGCGAAATCGCGGACTTCCGCCCGATCCTGGCCGCGCCCTGGCGGACCGCGGCCGATCACGACGGCAACGGCTTCGATGCAGACCAGGGCGGCGAGCAAGGGCCGGCCGAAGCCGCGCTCGAGATCGCGCTCGACCTGCGCCGCTGCACGGACGCCGACGTGCCGTCACTTATCGGCCTGCTGCTGACGGAGCACGCGGATCCGGCGGCATCTAGCCGGGTGCCGCTGGAGTCGTGGCGAACTGCCGCGCACAGCTGCATATGGCGGTTCAACGCGCTCTACTGGCAGGCCCTGTCCTGCTGGGAGCAGTCGACGGGAAAGGAGTACGAGCAGGCGCTGCCGGGCGGAGCGAGCGACGCGCGCAACATCGAAGCGGCCAAAGACCTGATTCTTGAGCTGTTCAAGGTCTGGGATGACCTGGACGCCAGGGGCGCGCTACCGGCCGAGCTCTACGTGGTCGAGCTCGGCGTGGGCAACGGCAATCAGGCCAAGACCTGGCTGGATGAGTTCGTGGCGCTGTCCGCCGGGCACAGCCGCGACTACTACCGCCGGCTCCAGTACCTCATGGGCGACTACTCGCCGCATGTGCTCGAGCGTGCGCGCAAGGCGGTAGCCCATCACGCCGATCATGTCAACGCCTTCGTCGTGGACGCGACCCACCCCGCGGTGAGCCTCGGGTTCCTGCGGGACAAGGCGTTCCTCGTCTATGTCTCGAACGTGTACGACAATCTGCCCAGTGACGAGGTGGCTCGCATCGGCGGCCGGACCTACCAGGTGGAAGTGCGTGCGTACCTGCCTGGCGCGGACGCGCGGCGAATAGCGCGCGGAATCGGCGCGCCGGAGGGCAGAATCCCGGACCTTGTCGGCAAGCTGCTGCGGCTGGGCCCTGAGCTGCTGTGCGAAGCACTGCCACAGCACTTCGGTGACGTCGACCTGGCGGTTACCTTCTGGCGGGATGCGTGGGCCGCCGTGCGGCTGCAGGAACGGTATGCACCGATGGAAGGGCTCGACCGGTACCAGGTCACCCCGGACATGACCGGCGAGCTTCTGCGGCCGCTGCTGGAGTCCACCGGGGATATCCGGATGCACGTGAGCAACGGGGCGCTCAGCAGCTTTGCCGAAACCCTGCCGCTACTGCATCCGTTCGGCAGGCTGCAATGCCACGACCTGTTCCTGACCGATATCCGTCACTACCGCACCGGATTCTTCGGCCCAGGAAAGTATGACGGCTCGGTCGTGAACTGGATAAACGGGCCGCTGCTGCACCGCACTGGCAGTCGCAGCGGATTCGACGTGCAGATCTCGCCGTTCGCGGCGCGGCCGTCATCGAACGTCAAGACCCTCACGGCGCAGGTGCGGGAATGAGCGGCGCGCGCAGGCCGGGACACGCCGCGGGCCGGCAGTCCCCGGCCGCGGGCCGCGAGTCCCCGGCGCTGCTGCCGACGACGGTGATCGGGTCGTACGCCGTGCCCGAGTGGCTCGGGCAGCTCAGGAATGACTACTACCAGCGCCGGATCAGCGAGGTATACCTCGACGAGATTCACGAGATGGCGATCAAGGCGGCCATCGTCGACCAGGAGCAGGCCGGCATTGACATCGTGTCAGACGGCGAACTACGCCGCGACAACGACATCGACTACCTGCTCGCCAGGATCCCTGGCGTCGAGATCTCTCGCCGCGACAAGGCGGACTACTTCGACTACTACGAGGCGCGCATCAGCCGGCCCCTGCCTGGCGCTGGCGAGGAGAACCTCGGGCTCGCCGCCGACTACGGTTTTGTCAGCCAGCTCACCAGCAAGCCAGTCAAGCTGTCGATGACGGGGCCGTTCTCGCTGTCGCGCCGGATTCGCAACTCCGCCTACCCCGACCCGGCAGATCTGGTGCGCGCCCTCGCCCGCGTGCTCGGCGCGGAGGCGAGGGCGCTCGAGCTCGCCGGAGCCCGAATGCTCCAGATCGACGAGCCGTTCCTCGCCGGGTACCCGCAGGACGTCGAGCTCGCTGTCGAGGCCGTCAACATCGTGACCGAGAGCGCGGACGTGAACTGGACGCTGCACGTCTGCTACGGAAACAGGTATGCCCGGCCGCTATGGGCGGGCCACTACGACTTCCTGTTTCCCGCGGTCGGGGCGGCCAGGGTAGATCAGCTCGCACTGGAGTTTGCCAGAACCGGGGACGACGACCTGCGGCTGCTTGAGCAGCATCAGTGGAACCGCGGCCTGGGGCTTGGCGTGATAGACGTGAAAACCGATCAGGTGGAATCGGCTGACCTGGTCGCCGCTCGGATCAGGCGCGCGCTGCGGTTCGTCGCGCCCGCGAAGCTTGTCATAAATCCCGACTGCGGGCTGCGTCATCTTCCGCCCGCGGTCGCGCGCGCGAAGCTGGCCGCCATGGTCGCGGGGGCGGACATGGTCAGGGCCGAGATCGGCGCCACCCAGCCGCCAGCCGACGTTGCCAGCCTGCCAGACCGTGTCTCAGCCAAGGGAGCCAGCACATGAGCGCACCCGACCAGGCCGGGTACCTGTTCACCTCTGAGTCGGTGACCGAGGGTCATCCGGACAAGATCGCGGACCAGATTTCGGATGCGATTCTGGACGCTGCTCTTGATCAGGATCCGGACTCGCGCGTGGCGGTGGAGACAATGGTGACCACCGGCCTGGTCGTCATCGCCGGCGAGCTCAGCACGCAGGCCAGGCTCGAGTTCGCCGACATCGCCCGCGCCACGATCTGCGACATCGGCTACGACTCGGGTGAGCTCGGCTACGACGGGCATGCAGTCGGCGTGATCACGGCGCTGGACCGCCAGTCCCCCGATATCGCGCAGGGCGTCGAGCGCTCGCACGAGACCCGCGCCGGCGGTACCCCCGGCGGCAGTACCCGCGGCGACGCCTATGACCAGACCGGGGCGGGCGACCAGGGAATGATGTTCGGCTATGCGACCAGCGAGACGCCCGAGCTGATGCCGGCCCCAATCGCGCTTGCGCATCGGCTGGCCCGGCGGCTTGCCGAGGTGAGGAAGACGGGCGTGCTGCCCTACCTGCGGCCGGACGGCAAGACGCAGGTGACGGTCCGCTACGACGGTGACGGCAGGCCGACCGAGGTGGAGAAGGTACTGATTTCCGCGCAGCATCGCGCCGGCGCGGAAGACAAGCTCCCCGACGCGCTCTGGACCGAGGTCGTTACCGCTGTCCTGCCTCCGGACCTGTACGACCCGGCGGAGCTGCGCCGCGAGTTCTACGTCAACCCGACAGGCCGCTTCGTGCTCGGCGGCCCGTGCGGTGACACCGGCCTGACCGGCAGAAAGATCATCGTGGACACGTACGGCGGGTCGGCCAGGCACGGCGGCGGCGCGCTGTCGGGCAAGGATCCGTCCAAGGTCGACAGGGCGGCCGCCTACGGCGCGCGCTACGTGGCCAAGAACGTCGTGGCGGCCGGCCTGGCTGACCGGCTTGAGCTGCAGGTTGCGTATGGGATCGGCATGGCCAGGCCGCTGTCGCTGCTGATAGAGACGTTCGGAACCGAGCACATCCCGCGCGCCAGGATTACCGAACTGGTCCGGCAGAACTTCGATCTCCGGCCCGCAGCGCTGCGCGACCAGCTGCGGCTCGCCCGCCCCATCTACCGCGCGACGGCCGCGTATGGTCACTTCGGACGGAACGAGGATGCCTTCACCTGGGAGCGCACCGATAAGGCGGGCCACCTCCGGGCTCAGGCAGGACTGCGCGGTCCGAACTAGTCGTGCGGCGCGATGCCGAAGACGCGCTCGGCGTTCCGGTGGAAGATCTTGTGCTTGTCGTCGTCGGATATCGGGGCGTCGTTCATGAACTCGACCGCCCCCTCGGTGAGCTGGTAGGGGTAGTCGATCGCCCACATAATGTTGTCCGCGCCGACCACCTCGATGCAGAACCGAAGGGCCGGATGCCAGTTCATCCCGCTCGTGGTGATCATGAAGTTGCGCTTGAAGTACTCGCTCGGCGTGAGCTCCAGCTTTGGCCTGGTGTTGTGCGAGCTGCGCACCGGGTGCATGTAGTCCACTCGCCACAGCCAGAACGGGATTCCCTCGCCGAGGTGGCCGAGCACGATCTTCAGGTTCGGGAACCGGTCGAATACGCCGCTGCAGATGAGCCGGATGCCATGCAGCCCGGTCTCGGCCTGGAAGCCGTAGATGCCCGTCTCCAGCCCGAACCGCTTGTACGGCTGCGCCATCTGGGCCGATGGTGAGCGCGGGTGGATGTAGATCGGCGCGCCGAGGTCGGCGGCGGCCTCGAAGATCGGCCAGAACTTCTGGTCGTCCAGGTACTCGTTGCGGGTGTGCGAGTTGATCACGATGCCGTTCAGCTTCAGGTCGCGTATCGCTCGCCCGACCTCGGCCGCCGCGGCATCCGGCGCCTGCGGCGCGATCGCTGCCAGCCCCGCGAACCGGTCCGGATGCCTGCCGATCACCTCTGCCAGCCGGTGATTGACCAGCGAGGCTAGCGCGATGGCCCGGTCGTCGGGCAGGGTCTGCACGCCCGGCGCTGTCAGTGACAGCAGGTGCAGGTCGACGCCGTTGCGGTCCATGACCTCAAGCCGCTCGCCGGTCAGGTCAAGCAGTTGCCGGCGAACCCGCTGCAGCCCGGGCAGATCCTGGCCGAACAGGAAGCTGAGGAAATCCTGGTCGGGCTCGTCCGGCCCGGCCTGTGCCACCCACTCCTGCAGGGCCGCGAATACCTCGGGGACGGAGAAAGCCTCCTCGGTGGCGATCCGCCGATACGAGCCTGCCTGGTTGCTGTCCACGCTTTCCTCCCTGCCGTGACTGGTCACCTGCCTGCGGTGGCGGCTGTCGCGGGCGGTGAGCCCGTTCCGCTCGTGTGGCTCGCACGGCCCACCCGCATGCAGATCGCCAGCAGTTCGTCCACGCCGCGCAGGTGCAGGTGCGGCCGCCTGGCCGGCGGCAGGTGCCGGAACGAGTCATCGGTGGCCAGGCCTGAGCTGACCGCCACGGCCAGGGCGCGCCCTCGGTGCGCCATCGGCACCTCGAGCTCAGGATCGTCGCCCACCACGGCGAGGTCCGCCGCGGCGACCCCGATCATGGCGCTCGCGGCGCGCAGGGCGTCGAGCGACGGCTTGCCGACCAGCCGGGCCCGGCTGCCGGTCAGGCTGCTGATCATCGCCGAGATAGCGCGGGACGTGCCGATCGACCGGCCTTCTGCGGTCGCGAAGAACACCGACTGCGAGCAGCTGTACAGCGCGGCGCCCGCCCAGACCGCGTGGCAGGCCGTCTCGAGCACGGACATGCTGAAGGCCGGGTACCAGCCCGCGAGCACCGCGTCCACCTGCGCGTACGGACCGGCGTCGGCCGTAACCACGGCCAGCCCCGCCTCGCGCAGCGGAGCGGTCAGGCCCTCTTCGCCGAGGACGAGCACCCGGCGGTGCCGTCGCCGGGCAAACACACGGGCCGCGCTGGTGGCGGGCGTCAGTACCGCGTCGTCCGGCAGCTCGAAGCCGATCGATCGCAGCGTCTGCGCGTACTGCCGCGGCGTCTTGGTGGTCCCGTTGGTGAAGACCGCGAACGGCAGTCCCTGCCCGCTGACCCAGCGGGTGATCTCCAGCGCACCTGGCAGCGGCACCAGGCCGCGGTTATGGCGGTCCCCGAGCACCAGCGTGCCGTCCATGTCGAACACGAAGCCGCGCACCGTCCGCAGCCGCTGCGCCGCGTCGGGTGCCACCCGGCTGATCGCCGCGATACCGGGAACGGGGCCGCGATCAGGCATCTGCCGCCCCGATCGGCTCGCCCGCCCGCAGCTGCAGCCGGAAGCCGGGCTTGTCGATCACCAGTCCGGATACCCGCGGCCTGGCGGCCAGGCCGCTGAGCAGGTCGAGTACGGGCTTGAGGTCGGGGTTATAGTGCCGCTTCGCCGGGCCGGCCGCGATCATCGCGTCGACCTCGTCGGCCGGCATGGTCGCGCGGAGCAGGAACTCCTCGTCACTGATGCCGGGCGGCAGCTTCTTGCGCAGCTCAGCCGGCGACGCTGGCGGTGGCTCGGCCAGGATCTGCCGGGCGCGCGGACGGGACAGGATCCGGTCCCGCACGTCCGGGTCCACTGGCGCGGTCGGCCGGCCGAACTTGCCGAGGACATAGTTGATGGCCTGGTCAGACACGTTGCCGTAGCGCTCGGCGCCGATGACGTTGTACAGCGCCTGACCGCAGACCATCTGCGGGAACGGGGTGACCATGATCGGGTAGCCAAGCTCGGCGCGGACGCGGCTGACCTCGGCCAGGACTGCGTCGAACTTTTCCGACAGGCCGAGCTCGGCCAGCTGGCGGCGCAGCGTCGTCACCACTCCCCCGGCCATCTGATGCCGCAGGAACGACGCGTCGTACTCCTGCGGGATCCCGGCCGGCAGTCCCTGCGCCCGCGCCAGCCTGCTGAAGTAGTCAGCCGCCCGGGCGAGCAGCCGGTCGTCGACGTTGACCGTGTATCCGAGCTCCCTGAGGTTCGCGGTGATGCGCTCGGCGTTGGGCAGCGACGTGCCGTTGGCCAGCGGCCCGCACGCCACCTGCAGGACTGCCACGCCGAGCTCGGCAGCCACCAGGTAGGTCAGCGGCGAGAGCCCGACAGTGCAGTGCGAGTGCAGCTCAAGCGGCAGCGCGCCGAGCCGCGCGCGCAGCGCCGGGAACAGGGTGCGCGCGCGCTCGGGGGTGAGCAGCCCGGCCGGGTCCTTCACGTAGACGCGGTCGAAGTCCGGCGACGCCGCCATCTGGCCCGCTATCGCGGCGTAGAACTCGTCGTCGTGCACGGCGCTCACCGTGTACGTAAGGGCACCCACTATCTCGGTCCCGCCCGCGGCGCGGATGTCGCGGGCTGTCCGCAATATCGCCTCGATGTCGTGCATCGGGTCGAGCACCACGAAGCGCTCCAGGCCGGCTGCGACCAGCCGCTGGTAGGCGAGCCTGATCAGGTCGGGATGCACGGGCTCCCAGGAGATGAACCGCAGGCCAGAACCGATGAACTGCAGCGGCGTGTGCGGCATCGCGGCGTGCGTCAGCCGGATCCGCTCCCACGGGTCCTCCCGGTGCGTGCGCACGGCAACGCCCATGTGCGTGCTCGAGGTGAAGTCGATCGCGCGGAAGCCTGCCCTGTCCAGTACCGGGGCAATCTGGACGATGTGCGCGGTGGTGAGGCCGGTCGCACCCCAGAGGCTCTGGTTGCCGTCGCGAAGTGAGACATCGACAAGCTGGATCTCAGTCATGGCCGGACCCCAGCGCGGACAGCCGCCCGCGCGCGGACCGGCGCTGCAGGAACTGATCGAGGTAGGTAGTGTCCAGGCCGCCTTCGGAGAAGTCGGCGGTGGCCAGCAGCTGCGCGTGCATGCCGAGCGTGGTCGCCACCCCGGTGATCTGGCAGCGAACGAGCGCCGCCCGCATCCTGGCCAGCGCCTGCGCCCGGTCCCGGCCGCTGACGATCAGTTTTGCCAGCAGTGAGTCATACCAGGGCGGCACGGCCGAGCCAGCCTGGATGTGGGTGTCGATCCTGATGCCGGGCCCGGCCGGGAAGGCGGCCGCCGTCACCGCTCCCGGGCTCGGCCGGAATCCGTCGGTCCAGTCCTCGGCGTTGATCCTGCACTCGATCGCGTGCCCGGCCAGCTCGACGCTGCCCTGGTCGACCCGCAGCGAGTTACCCTCGGCCACCCAGATCTGCTCAGCTACCAGATCGAGGCCGCAGATGGCCTCGGTGACCGGGTGCTCGACCTGGATCCTGGCGTTCATCTCCAGGAAGTAGAAGGTGTCCAGCTCGCAGTCGACCAGGAACTCGACAGTGCCGAGACCCCGATAGCGCAGGTGCTGGCCCAGGGCCACCGCCGCCTGCCGCATCCGCTCGCGCAGGTCAGCCGCGAGCAGCGGCGCGGGCGCTTCCTCGACCAGCTTCTGGTAGCGGCGCTGCAGCGAGCAGTCCCTGTCGCCCAGGTGGATGACCTGCCGCCCGTCGCCGAGCAGCTGTACCTCCACATGGCGGCCGGGCTGCACGTACCGCTCCAGGTAGACCCGCGGATCGCCGAATGCCGCGCCTGCTTCTGCCATCGCGACCGCCACAGTCTCGGCGAGCAGGGCAGGCTCGTACACCAGCCGCAGGCCGCGTCCGCCGCCACCGGCGACGGCCTTGACCAGCACGGGCCAGCCGATTTCGGCGGCCAGGTCCGTCGCCGCGGCCATGCTGGCAACGGCCCCGCCAGGCACGACGGGCAGGCCGGCTGCCACCGCGTGGCGGCGGGCCGCGACCTTGTCGCCGACCGCCTCGAGCTGCGCGGCGGTCGGTCCGACGAAGATCAGCCCGGCCGCATCGCAGGCCCTGGCGAGCTGCGGGTTCTCCGACAGGAAGCCGTAACCAGGATGGACGGCGGCGGCGCCGGTCGCGACCGCCGCGGCCACGATGGCCGCGACATCCAGGTAACTGGCGGCGGGCTCCGCCGGTCCGATGCGGATGACCGCATCGGCCATCCTTGCCGGTACCGAGTCCAGGTCGGCGTCGGATACCGCCAGCACAGCCTCGATGCCGAGCCGGTGGCAGGTGCGCAGGATGCGGGCGGCGATCTCGCCGCGGTTGGCAATGAGAATGCGGCTGATCACTGCTCCGCCCTGATCCGCATCAGCACAGCACCCTGCTCGGCGAACTGAGCGTTGGCGAGCAGGATCTCTGCGACCGTGCCGCTGGCGCCGGCTGTCACCGAGTTCATCAGCTTCATCGTCTCGATGATGCAGACGACCGTGTCCGGTCCGACCACGCTGCCTACCGTGACGAATGGCGGCGCTCCCGGCCTGGGCGCGCGGTAGAAGGTGCCAAGCAGCGGCGCACGCACCTCGATCAGACCCTCGTCCGCCTGGCTGTCTGGCGAACCCGCCGGGCCCAGCGAGCTTGGCCGGTCAGGTGCGGCCGCCTCCGGCGTCGTGGTGGGACCGGCCGCCGTCGTCGCGCGGGCCGCGGTCGCTGCGGCCTGCGGCGCCGACGCGTCCCGCGTCGTGGCCGTCGGCAGCACGTTCGGAGCCGCAAGCACTTCCAGGGCCTGCGCCCATTCACCGGTGACGGTGCGCCGCAATGACAGCCTGAACCTCGCGGTCTCCAGCGACAGCTCGCTGAATGGCAGGCCATCGAGCAGGTACAGGATGTCCTGCACGTCTTCGCTGGTCAGGTCCACAGCTCAGCGCTCCGGCCGAGCGACAGGGACGACCCGGCCGAGTTGCTCGAACACGTGGTCGACCGCCCTGGCTTTCGGCACGGCGAGCGATGTGGCCGCCCGCCTCGCCCACACCGTCTCCGGTCGGCTCTGCAGCAGCACGATCCCGTCGCCGTCGCCCGCCGGATCTGTGAGCGCCCACTCGATGTCCTGCGGCGTCCCGTAGTGACGCTCCACCCGCTGGGCCACGCGGGCGAGCGCGCGGATCTGGTCATCGTCGAGGCACGGCTGGTCACGAAGCTGCTCAGGCACATCGTCGGCAGTCGTCCCTGAGCCCGCCTCGTCCAGCCGGTGCAGCCGCAGCTTGCGGCCCACCGCGCGGCGGACGATCTCGCCGGTCACCTTGCTGACAACGAAGGAGTCAGGCGTGACCTCGCCGCCGACCAGGACCGAGCCCAGTCCCCAGCTACCCTCGATCGCGACAACCGAGCGATCGCCGGTGGTCGGGCTGCAGGTGAACATGACGCCCGCCGCGCGCGGGTCGACCATGCGCTGGATCAGCACGCCCATCGCGATCGCCTGCCCGGCGATGCCCTGCCGCAGCCGGTAGCTCACCGCCTCGGCGTTGTACAGGCTGGCCCAGCACTTAGGCACGTAATCCAGTACCGCGCTCGAGCCGCGAACCCACAGATAGGTGTCCTGCAGACCCGCGAAGCTGGCCGCCGAGCTGTCCTCGCCGGTCGCGCTCGACCTGACCGCGACCGGCACATTGCGCTTGCCGGCGCCGAGGCGCTCGTAGCTGGCCAGGATGGCCTGCTGGACGTCGGCGGGCAGCGGAGCGGCGGCAATACGATCCCGGATCTGCGCGGTAGCCCGGCCGACCGCGGCGCTGTCGCCAGCCTGCAGTCCCTGGATCTCCAGGCGGATCGCTCCGGACGGGTCGATGGCCCGCATCGCGTGCTCGAACGCCTGCACCGTGACCATGAAGCCAGGCGGGACCGGGAAGCCCGCCCGACAGAGCTCGCCGAGGCTGGCGCCCTTGCCGCCCACCACCGGCCGGTCGCCGATGCCGACGTCATCGATCCGTCGGACCAGGTCGTCGGTTGCCACTATTCTGCCCGCCGGTCAGCCGATGACGGTGACGATCCCGCGGTCGCCATCGACCCGCAGCACCTGGCCGGTCTTGATCAGCTTGGTTGCGTGCCCGGTGCCGACGACGGCCGGCATGCCATACTCGCGTGCGACGATCGCGGCGTGCGACATCGTCCCGCCGATGTCCGATACTGCCGCCTTGATCTTCCCGAAGACAGGCGCCCAGCTTGGCGCGGTCACCGCGCAGACCAGGATCTCGCCGTCGCGGATCTGGCCGATGTCGTTGACGCTGCGCAGCACCCTGGCGACGCCCTCGACTATGCCAGGTGACGCCGCGTACCCGTGGATCTCCTGGCCGTCGCTGCCCTCGGCCGCTGCCCAGGTTGCCAGGGTCTGTGCTGTCACCCCCCACAGCATGCGTACGGCCGGATCGTTCAGTGCCTCGGGCACCGGGCCGATGGCCGGCGGCGGCGACCAGCCGGCCAGCACCTCGAGCATCCGCTTGCGCTCGGCGATGATCGGCCCGAAGTGCGCGGCGCCCAGCGGGTGCGAGCCGGCCGCCCAGGCCAGCATCACGTCCGAGAGCGCCTGGTCGACCTCGGTGTGATGCAGCTGGAAGATATCCTCGGCGTCCGCGAGGACGCCGTTGCGGGCAAGCAGCGCGCCGAACTCGCGGATCTTGGCGAAGAACCGGGTAGTGAACCAGTGCTCGCAGTAAAACTTGTGGTCCTCCACGTAAGGAAAGACGAGGCGGGCCAGGCCGAGCATCTGGTCGAAGGCGGCGCGGTCGTCCTCGGTCGGCAGCAGGTCGCGGTACTCGGCGACGATGCGCTCGCGCTCCCGTTTGAGCTGCTCGGTGGGCCGCAGCAGCGGGTCACCTTCGCGAGCCAGCCGGATGTAGCGGGGCAGTGCCGCGAACGGCACGGTGAGGTTGTCGTTCCAGCTGCGATGGTGGTGATAGAAGCCGTCGCCGGTGGACACGTTGAACCACGGCTCCCTGGCCTCCTCGAAGCCCGCCAGCCAGCGCTGCCCGGCCTCGCCGCGCTCGCCCAGTGCCCGCAGCACGTCCGCGGCCAAGCGATCCTCGGTGAACTCGTCGTCCACGCCGCACTCGACGGCGAGCCTGGCCAGTCGCCTGAGCTCGTCGTCGGGCCTGTACATGATCACCTCGATGCCCGCCACCATGCGCGCGACCGCCTGGTCCCCGATCTCCGGGAATGCCTTCTTACAGAACTCGAAGAAGACCACGTAGGCGCCGTAGCCGAGCATCAGGAACTCGGTGTGGTAATGCCACATCTTCGAGTACAGGTCTAGGCAGCGGTGGTAGTTCTCGCGGACATAGTGGTTCTGCGCGATCCCGGTCGCATTGGTGACGACCGAGGCGTCGTCGAGCTCGGGCAGTTCCGGCACCGTGATCGCGTCGATGTCGCTGATCAGCCCGGTCATCTTGGTCTTCCACGCGGCAAATAAGGTGTCCCAGTTCTCGTAGTAATGGCCCGCCCGCTCGGTGAAGACCGCGAGCCTGCGCTCGATCTCCGCGGGATCGGTTACCGGGATCGCGGTGATGTAGACGCGCCCGTTGAGAATGCGGTGCTCGATGCCGAGCGTCGTCGGGAAGCAGAAGACCCTGGCGGTATTCGCCCCGATCGCGCCGTAGGGGATCTCGCAGGTCACCGTGTCGAAGGCGGGCAGCGGCTCGGGGAAGTGCATGGCGTTGTGAAACCAGAAGCGATTGTCGTCCGCTGGCTGGAACCTGGTGAAGTACTGATACATCGAGTGCCATCCCTCGGCGCCAGGCACGTCGGCGATCTGCGAGGGGAGCGGGAAGCTGAAGCCGTTGCCGTCCATGAGAGCCTCCAGGTAGGGGGTTGCCGCCACCGCGGCGCGGGGCTGTCACCCGATCGGATAGTCCTGCAGCGTCGCCGCGTATTTGACGTAGATGTCTAGGGAGTCTGGATTGGCCATCGCATTGCGGTTAGCGGCCTCGTCCGCCGGCACGCCCCGCAGGATCCTGCGCACCGGCACTTCCATCTTCTTGCCGGTCAGCGTGACCGGAATGTCCGGCACCTGCACGATCCGGTCGGGCACGTGCCGCGGCGTGTACTCACGCCGCAGCCGGTCGGAGATCTTCTGCTCCAGTGCGGCGTCGAGTACGAGGTCGTCGGCGAGCTTGACGAACAGCGGCATGAAGAACCTTCCGCCGGCTAGATCCAGGTTCACGATGATCGCGTCCTCAACCTCGCTGATCGTCGCGAGTGCGCGGTAGATCTCGGCGGTGCCGATGCGCACGCCCTGCCGGTTCAGCGTGGCGTCGGAGCGGCCAAGCACGAAGCATCCGCCTCTGGCGTTGATGCGGAAGAAGTCGCCGTGGCGCCAGATGCCGGGGAACTCCGCGAAATACGACTCCCGGTAGCGCGAGCCGTCGGCGTCGCCCCACAGGCCCACCGGCATCGACGGCATCGGCGCGGTGACCACCAGCTCGCCGACCTCGTCCAGCACGCTCTCGCCGCTGGAGTTGAATGCGTGCGCGTCGACCCCCAGGTGGCGGGCCTGGATCTCGCCGGCATACACCGGCTTCGTCGGCACGCCGCCGACGAAGCCAGTGCAGACGTCGGTGCCGCCGCTGCCGGTGCAGACCCAGACGTCCTGTTTTACATTGCGGTAAAACCACGCTGTGCACTCGGCCGATACCGGCGAGCCGGCCGGCATGATCGCGCGGAGCGCAGGAAGCTGGTATCGCTGCTTTGGCACCAGGCCCGCCTGCACCATCAGGTCCACGAAGGCGGGGCTTGCGCCGAAGAACGCTACGCCACACTCCTGCGCCAGCCGCCAGAGCACTTCCGGGCCAGGGTAGGTAGGACTGCCGTCGTACAGCACCGGGCACACCCCCAGCAGCAGCGAGCTGACCAGGAAGTTCCACATCATCCACCCGGTCGTGGTGAAGAAGAACATCCGGTCGCCTGACCGCAGGTCCATGTGCAGGGTCTGGAGCTTCAGCT
Organism: uncultured Actinomycetota bacterium; assembly: GCA_963719765.1. GTDB lineage: Bacteria > Actinomycetota > Actinomycetes > Streptosporangiales > Streptosporangiaceae > JAJYUU01. The sequence goes on along the minus strand of CAVRCW010000003.1, from coordinate 599,855 downwards.
GCTCGATCAGGATCCCCCCGTGGCTGTGCACGATCGCCTTCGGCAGCCCGGTAGTGCCCGAGGAAAACAAGATCCACAGTGGGTGGGCGAACGGAACCTGCTCACATTCGAACTCGGCTGCGGGCACCGGAGGGTGGGCGAGCAGCTGATCCCATGCCAGTGCGGCAGTAGCCGGGGCGACAGCACCAGGGGTCAGGTGCGGCAGCCATATCACCTGTTCCAGGCCGTCGAGGCCGTCGATGATCTGCCGTACCTCGTCAGTGCGGTCAAACCTCTTGCCGCCATACTGATAGCCGTCAACGCAGAACAGCACCTTGGGTGTGAGCTGCCGGAACCGGTCGAGCACCCCGCGCCAGCCGAAGTCTGGCGAGCAGCTGGCCCAGATCGCGCCGATGCTGGTGGTGGCCAGCATCGCGACGACCGCCTGGGGAATGTTCGGCAGGCAGGACGCGACCCGGTCGCCGGGCCGCACGCCCATCGCTCGCAGCTGAGTGCCCAGTATGCGTACCTGGCCGGCCAGCTCGGTCCAGTCCATGCTGGCCAGGGGCGCGAGCTCGCTCACAGAAAGCAGCGCTGTCTCGCCCGGCCGCTCGCGCCGCAGTATGTGCTGCGCGTAGTTGAGCCGGGCGCCGGGGAACCACTCGGCGCCCGGCATCTCCCGGCGGCCAAGCGCCCGCTGCGGCGGCGCCGAGCAGTCAATATCCAGGTAGTCCCAGATCGCCTGCCAGAAACCGTCGAGATCGGCTACCGACCACTGCCACAGCGCTTCGTAGCTGTCGAAGCCATGGCCGCGGTCAGCGAGCCAGGCCAGGAATGCTGTCAGGTTGGCGTTCGCCACTTGGGTGGCGCTTGGCTTCCACAGCAGGCTGCCCTCGCCGACTGGCTCGGTCATGCGCCGGCCCTCTCTGCACGTGGCCTTCGGCCGCCAAAGCCCTATCCAGTTCCCCGGATGCCGTTTCCTTTACACGGCTGACAGTCGCACAAGCCGGAGGGACGGGGCAATGAGCCTTTCACTGGGTGAAAGTGCGCCGCGCGGAGTGACCAGCGGGGCATCGATGCCCATGGATCAGGCGAAAACGATGGTCTTATTCTGATGCACGATGACCCGGTCATTTACGTGCCATCCCACCGCCCGGGCGAGCACCGAGCGCTCTACGTGTCGGCCCATCCGCCGCAGGTCGTCAACCGAGCACCGGTGATCTACCCGGACGATGTCCTGCTCGATGATCGGGCCGGCATCCAGCTCGGCCGTGACGTAATGCGCGGTGGCACCAATCAGCTTCACGCCGCGGTCGGCGGCCTCCTGATGTGGATTCGCACCCGCGAATGCCGGCAGGAAGCTGTGGTGAATGTTAATGATCGGATGGCGGAATGCGGCCAGGAATGCGGGCGAGAGGATCTGCATGTAGCGCGCCAGCACTACCAGGTCAACCTCGCCGTCGAGCAGCCTGAGGTGCTCTGCCTCCGCCTCGGCTCTCGCATCGGCGGGCACGGGAACGTAGTGGAACGGTATGCCCCAGCCGGTCACCAGCTCCGCCGCGGCGTGGTGGTTCGAGATCACCATCGCGATGTCCGCGTTGAGTTCGCCTGACTGCGTGCGCCAGAGTAGCTCTCGCAGCGCGTGATCGGACCGCGACACGAATATCGCCATCCGCTTGCGGTCCGCGGCCCTCGTCATCCGCCAGGTCATGGCGAACGACCTGACCAGCGCGGACAGTTCGGAGTTCAGGCGGGCCATGTGCCGGGCCAGGCCGGGCAGGTGAAACTCGACGAGCAGGAAGAACGTGCCGCCGACCGGGTTAGTCGAGTACTGCTGCGACGCCACGATGTTCGCGCCATTGTCGTAGAGGCAGCGGGATACGCCCGCCACGATGCCCGGCCGGTCCGGGCACGTGATCAGCAGCCGCCCGATGTCCGCGACGGGATCCGCGGCACCGGAGTGCGCAGCGGCGGGCCTGAAGTGCGAGGGCACGGACTCGACCTCGGATCGCATGATCATCATTGTCTCGCGGCCAGGCCGCGGACTCATCCGCCGCCGCCACAAATCTGCCCGCGCGTCCCCTGTGCGCTGCCACCAGGCGGCTCAACCTATCCCGACCCCCGTGGGAATGGCCGCTAACCTGGATCCGCCAATGGCGGCGATGTGAATCCCGCCACATATGCCAGCACGCGCCGCGCGTCTTCAGAAGATAACGGGGATCAGCATTTTCGTGGACTGCTGGTACTCCGGATAGGCAGAAGGGAAGAGCCTGGTCATATTGCGCTCCTCCACGAAGGCGCTGTAGATGAAGTACCCGCCGGTCAGTGCCACCGCGATCAGCCACCAGACGCTGACGGCGATCGCCGAGCCGATGATCGCCAGCAGGATGCCGGTGTAAATCGGGTGCCGGATCGTCCGGTACGGGCCGGATGTGACCAACTCGGGGTCTTCCTTCGTGGACGTCGGCATTCCCCAGTTCCGGCCGAGGTAGATCCGGGCCCAGCCGGCCAGTCCCAGGCCGAGGACCCAGATGGTGAGGCCGACGCCCCACAGGACCGGGTCTCTGACGTATCCGACGCCATGCCCCGTCAGCACCCGCAGCCGGACCAGGAGCACGAGGACGAGAATGAGCACCACCCGGACGCCCGCGAAGCGCGCCCAGTTGCCCCGTCCCCGCTGTCCCCGCTTGGCCCCGGCGGATGCGGCGAGCCAGCCCACCCAGAAGATGACCCAGCCCGCGCCGATCACGATGTCAACCACTCGCATCGAAGTACCCCTCCGTGTCCGGATCGCCGGCCGCGCGCACGAACCGCCGCTGACCGTCACCGTCGTCCCTGCGAGTTGCCCCGCGTATCATGCGGCGCCGGCCCGGCCGCGCAGCGGGAGGGCGAAGTCGCTGCCGCCGCGCTTGCTGGTGTCGGTCACTGGCGCGGCGGTAGTCAGCAGGGTAACGCGCAGGCCCAGGTCACTGGGCTGCCGCTGCTGCTCGGCCGCCCAGGCCAAGGCCGAGTCTCCGGCGGCTTGCCACTGCGCCTCCGTCGCGTCCTGGTCCAGGTGAACGTAGGCTTCCTGGTGCGCGGGCTCGGTGCGCAGGGTGAGTCCGGGGAACCTGGCGGCGAGCTGGGCGGCCAGATCCTGCGGCACTGGCCAGCAGAACTCCACCGGGCCGTCGCTGTCCTGGTTCACCTCCCCGTAGTAGATCAGGAACGCGGCCCCGGCGACCCCTTCGATCCGGGACACCGGCACCGGCTGGGCCTTGAGCATGCCGATGACCTCCTTGCCCATGTCCCAGACTTCCTGCTGACTGCTGGCGTGCCGCAGCAGGCAGAGCAGGCTGCGGGCGGGGATATCGCGGACCTTGACCTCGTACATGACGTTCCTCTTTCCAGTCAGGCGGTCAACGAGGTAGCCGGCCAGGTCCCGGCGGGCAGCATGATCGGCCTCAGCCCCTGACCAGTAAGCGCCGACGTGCGCCGCAGCGGCCTCCGGCTCCAGGCTGAGGATCAGCTGGATCTGCGCCAGCGGCACTCCGATCTGGCGCAGCGACGCGACCAGCCGGGCGTTGTCCAGCTGACCGGCGGCATACCAGCGGTAGCCAGAGTCCGGATCGACCCGGGCGGGCGGCAGCAATCCCAGCTCGTCATACAGGCGCAGCGCCTTGGGCGACAGGCGGGACAGCCTGGCGAACTCACCGATGGTCATCAGGTCCACGGACGGCTCCCTCGTGCCGGGCCGATGCCCGGCTGCCCAGACTGTGCGGCTTCCCCCAGGGTCAAGGTCAAATTAGCGGTCTGCCGCCGTGCCGGTCAGCCAGGCCGGGCAGCGGCACGGCCGCGCAGCACCTCGGGCGGCTCGCGGCCACGGCCTGGATCAGCGTCAAGGTGACACGCCACGGGACAAAGGAGAACGGCCCGCATAGCCGGGAATCCCAGCTCACGGGGCGTTTCCCGTAGGTGGTGGCAGGTGCAACGTTCGAACTTGCGTAGGCTGCGCCGACGGTTTTACAGACCGCCACCTCTCGGCGCGTCTCTAGCATCGTGACCTGCTGGAATGCCTGACGGCCGTAGCCAGGGTAATGCCCCCGGATCCGCTGCCGCCAGGCAGCATTTGCGTGGCACGAGCGCGATGCACGAAGAGCTCCGATCGCTTCTGGACGAGCGGCCCGAGGCAAAGGGTGAAACCGGTGCGACGGGATGGCCGCAGCGTCTCACCCTCGGCGCTGGCCTTGCTTTGAGGCCGAGACGTCCGGGGCCGCCCAGCCCGAGGGCAGGCTCGGCCCGGCCACGACGATCGCCGGCGTCTGACCCAGCAGTCCGATCTGCCGACTGGCAGCCCGCAGTCCGTTGCGCCGCAGCCGGGGCAGCAACTGCTCTTCGTGGGTGGTGAGCAGCGCGGCTCGCCCGTGATCACCGACGGCTTGAGCGACCAGCTGCGCCGTCCAGCCGAACAGCGCCAACCGGCCGTCGACCTTAACCTGCTTGCCCCAGGGAAGGTTACCGACGACCAGCTTGGCGGTGACACGCGGGTCAAGACCCGATTGCACGTCGCGAACGAACACGCGCTGTGGCAGCCAGTCTGGTCGACGGCCGATCACCGACGCCAGACGGTCCTGGGTGATCTCCACCGCCGCAGGATCGATATCGGAGGCGAACACCGGCAGACCGGCACGAGCCGCCTCTACGACCAGAGAGCCCGTGCCGCAGAACGGGTCATAGAACCCACGGTCGCGCACATGCGAGTCTAGTCCGTCCAGCACGACCCGAACCAGCGCGGCGGCCACCGGTCGGCGCAGCGCCCCCGGCCGGGCGGGCCTGCCGTCCGGGTCGACCTTGCCGACGGGCTGGGGCCATAGGTTGGCGGCGATGTGCACATTCTTCCCGTCGATCTGGATGCGCAGATCGGTCTCCCGGCGCGCGGTGCCGTCCACGGTCGCGCCATGCAGGTGTTTCGCGATGACTGGCCCGGGTTGCCAGGTAGGGCGCTCCCGCCACGACGGGTTGCGGGCGGACACCGTCACGCTCCACTCGTGCCCGGCGTCCGCCACCAAAGCGTGCATCTGTTGTTCCGCCTCGCCACACGCCTCAGCCAGGTCGTCGACGGTCTCTACCCGGCGCGGTCCGTTCACCAGAAGCCGGATGTCGTCGGAGAGACGTGACAGCGTTCCCAGGCGCTTGACCTCCTCTGCGGAGGCCTCGAGGATAAGGAATCGCTCGTCACGGGATCGAATCCGAACCTGGGGAGCGATCTCCAGTAGCTCGGCCTCGACAACGTCGGCCAGGCCCTTGGTGACGTATACGACGTAGTCGGCGCGAGCTGATGCCGCTGCCGTCAGTTCCCTCATCGACTCATCTCATCGTCGTCGAGAGTATCGGGATAGCGAGGATCAACCCGGCCGGGGAAGTTCGACGAGGTGTTGCATAGGACACCGTATCCAGTCCTGGCGGCAACCGCTCACCTGCATCTGCGCGTCAGGCGGCCATTGTTATATCCATGCTACTACCGGTTGCCGCCATCTACGTTTCCTATTGTAGCAGATATGCTGCGTCATAGGCTGGTCGCAGCTTAGTTATGGTAGTCTGTCACAATTAGGCGCCCAAACGGGAAGGCATCCCATGATTCAGGCCGACGCCTCGTCTAACGCTGGCGGATTATTAACGCTGCTTGAGCCTATATTGGCTTCCATAGTTCCGGCTCTGCTAGGCGCTATCGGCTTCTGGTGGAAACAACGGCGTGACAGTCATGACCGGATACAAGAGCGTCATCGTGTCCTGATAGACGTAAAGGACGAGATCGAAGCTATCGGAGCATGGATTAGAGCCTATAGCTTAGTTGCGCCTGCTGAGCCTGGCTCGGTTATAGCGACGAGAGCCAGGAATAATCTTGAGAGTGCTTATGAGCGGCTTGAAAAGTCCTTGCAGGATAACCAGAGTGCACGCCAACGCACCAGTGTTCGAAGTTATCTCGGCATCATTCTTATACGCCGCGAACTCCGAAACAGCTCGGCACGACGTGCCCGTCGATACTATTATGTGTCGCTGGGCTACGCGTTTGGCGGAAATCTTCTCTCAGCGTTTCTGCTCTTCAGCCCGCACGCAAACCTGACTTTGCTGGGTTGGATCCTGTTCGTTATGCTATTCTGGCTCATATTCTTTGCTTGGCCACCGATCGTGTTCTTCACGATGACCAATCGTCGCGACCGTGAGACACCCACGGGACACCTTGGTACACCCGCGATGCCATGAACTGACGCCCGTTGCTGACTTAGCTCGCAGGCCTTGAGTAGCTGCGGTAGTCGTTGCACGTCCAGCACCAGACAATGGTCAGGGCGGGCAGGTTCGTGACGTAGCGCTGCGCCGTGGTGTTCGCGGCACTGACCGGTCCTGCCTGCCGGCGGCCAAGCGCTGCCGCGGCGGAGCATCCGCGTATTCATGCGGCCGGGGATCCCGGCCCGCCTGCGACAACGCCCGGCTTCGGCCCGTAACCTTCCAGTTCCAGCGCATTGTGCGGGCAATTCGCCGTAGTTTGCGGCCGCAATCGCGACGCCAGCCAGCAGGCCAACGACCCGCGATCACTGCCAGCCCCGAGGGTCGCACGAGTCAGGTCAGAATCCGCGGCTCAGCCGCTCTCGGGCAGCTCGCCGGTGCCGATGGCCGCGACATTTGCTGGCGACCTGAGGCGGCCGGCAATGCGCCGGGATCTCGCGCAGCGTCAGCAAACTTTGCGTCGTACCAGCCGACTAGCGGGCGTTCAGGATCGCTGACGCTGCCCGCTATGTCTCCGTGGACTAGCCGGAACCGGCGGGACAACGGACCGCGACCCGTGATGCGGGAGAATTACCAGCTCACGGGCCGTTTCCGCAGGTGGCAGGTGTTGGGTTCGAGCCAACACAGGCTGAGCCGACTGTTTACAGCGCGCCCCAGACCTCCTGCGCGGTCGAGACGATCAGCGCGAGCTTGTCCCACTGCTGCCGCGGGGTCAGGTCGTTCCCCTCCTTCGTGGACGAGAAGCCGCATTGCGGTGACAGGCACAGCTGATCGACGTCGATGAACCGGGCAGCGTCCTCGATCCGCCGCATCAGGTCGTCCTTGCTCTCCAGCTCACCACGCTTGGTGGTAACGAGCCCGAGCACCACTCGCTTGCCCTTCGGCACGAACCTGAGCGGCTCGAAGCCGCCCGAGCGCTCGTCGTCCCATTCGCAGAAGAACCCGTCCACCTCGAGCCCGTTGAACAGCGCATCCGCGACGAACTCGTAGCCGCCCTCGGCCGCCCACATGCTCTGATTGTTGCCGCGGCACATGTGCGTGGTGACCGCCAAATCGGCAGGTCGGCCGGCCAGCGCGCGGTTGATGTTCTCGATGTAGCGCTCATGCTGATGCTCGGGGTCGCCGCCGATCTCGGCCACGTGCTGGCGCTGAGCCGGGTCGTTCATGTACGCCAGGCTCGTGTCGTCCAGCTGCAGGTACCGGCAGCCGAGGTCGTACAGCCTTCGTGCCTCGTCCGCATAAGTCGCGGCCAGGTCGGCCCAGAACTGGTCCAGGTCCGGGTACACCGACTCATCGATCGCCGACCGCCCGCCACGGTAGTGCACCATGCTCAGCGAGGGAATGGTGAGCTTGGGCACCGCTGTCGTGACCGTGTCGCGCAGGAACGAGAACGCCTCGCCGAAGATGGCGTGCTCCAGGTGCACAGGCGACACTACGTGCGCGGATGGCGGCGCCCACTCAAAGCTCTTCCGCTCGTTGTGGAAGGCCACCCTGATCGTGTCGTCCTGGACCTTCTTTACGCCGCCAAGCTGGTAGATGAAGTCCATGTGCCAGGACTCGCGGCGCAGCTCCCCGTCGGTCGCCGCGCGCAGCCCGATTTCCTGCTGCATCCTGACGACCTCGCGGATGGCATCGTCCTCGATATCCCGCAGCTGGCCGGCGCTGATCTGCCCGGCCGCGAACTGCTCCCTGGCCCGCAGCAGCTCGGGCGAGCGCAGCAGGCTGCCGACATGGTCGGCGCGGAACGGCGGCCGGCCGGCGGCCGAGGCCGCGCGTGCGGGCACTTCGCCGGCCGCGGGCTGCTCGATGCCGTGCGTGTCTGTCATGCGGACTCTCTCCTTAGGAGGTCTTCGATACCTTGCTGGCCGCCGCGGGCGCAATTGCGGCATCCGCCTCATCGTGTGCTGCTGCCGGCGAGCCGCCGGACAGCGGGAAGTGGCAGGCCACCAGATGTCCGTCGCCGAGCGCGCGCAACTGCGGCGCCTCGGCCGCGCAGCGGGCCTCCGCCCGCGGGCAGCGGGTACGGAACCGGCAGCCGCTCGGCGGGTCGAGCGGTGACGGCAGCTCGCCCTTGATCACGCTGGCGGCCTGCCGCCTGCCCCCGGCCGGGTCCGGAGCCGGGATGGAGGTCAGCAGCGCCAGGGTGTAGGGGTGCAGCGGCTCGCTGTAGATGGCCCGCACCGGTCCGACCTCGCAGAGCTTGCCCAGGTACATCACCGCGACCCGGTCGCTGACCTGCCGCACCAGCGCCAGGTCGTGCGCGATGAACAGGTAGGACAGGCTCAGCTCGCTGCGCAGCTTCTCGAACAGGTTCAGCACCTGGGCCTGGACCAGCACGTCGAGAGAGGAGACGGGTTCGTCACAGAGGATCAGCTTGGGCTCGACTGCTAGCGCTCTGGCCACCGCCACGCGCTGGCACTGTCCGCCGGACAGTTCGTGCGGATGACGGTCGCCGTACCTGCCGGGGTCGAGCCCGACGAGGTCGAGGAGTTCGCGCACGCGGTCCCGGCGCTGCTGGCGGGTGCCGACGGCGTAGGCGATCAGCGGCTCCTCGACGATCCTGGACACCGGCCATCTCGGGTCAAGGGAGGTGAAGGGATCCTGGAAGACCATCTGCAGGTTGCGCCGGGCGGACTTCAGGGCACCGCGGGACAGGCGCACGAGATCCTGACCCTGGAAGATCACCTCACCCCGCTTGGGCGGCGGCGCCTGGATCACTGACCGGGCAAGCGTGGACTTCCCCGATCCTGTCTCGCCCACGATGCCGAGCGTCTCGCCGGCGTGCAGCTCGAAGGACACGTCGGAGACGGCCTGGAGGGTACCGCCCTTCACCCCGCCGTAGTCGCGGAGCACGAACTCCTGGACCAGGTGGCGGACCTCAAGCAGGACGTCGCTGTCGCCCGTCGGCTTAGCGCCAGTCGCGTTCGCCGTCGCTGTCACTGCGGAGCCCTCTTCCCGCATGGATGCCAGCACGCCCACCAGCGGCCTTCCTCATGCTGCGTGAGCGGAGGAGCTTGCTCCCGGCAGTCCTGCTGTACGTCCGGGCAGCGCGGCGCGAACGGGCATCCGGCGGGGATCACGGACAGATCGGGAGGCCGGCCGCCGACGACCGGGAGCAGCGCGTGCGGCTCGGTGTCGATCCGCGGGATAGCGTCGAGCAGCGCCTGGGTATACGGCATCCGGACATCGGCGAATAGGTCCTTGGCCGAAGCCCGCTCGACGATCTTGCCTGCGTACATCACCACGATGTCGTCGGCGTAGGCGGCCGCCAGGCCCATGTCGTGGCTGATCATCAGCAGCGCGGTCCCGGTTTCCTGCTGCAGGTCGAGCAGCAGGTCCATGATCTGCGCCTGCGTCGTCACGTCCAATGCCGTCGTCGCCTCGTCGGCGATGAGCACGTCAGGCCCGCAGGCGAGGGCGATCGCGATGACGACGCGCTGCCGCATGCCGCCGGAGAGTTGGTGCGGGTACTCGTGGAAGCGGCGATCCGGGACCGGGATCCGCACCATCCTCAGCAGCTCGACCGCTCGTTCGCGGGACTGCTTGCGGTCCATCGGCAGGTGGGTCCTGATCGCCTCGGCGATCTGAGTTCCGATCCGCATCGTCGGATTGAGGGACCGCTCTGGGTTCTGGAAGACCATTGCGACATTGCGGCCGCGGTAGTCCCGCAGGTCTGCCTCACCACGGCCGACAAGCTGCTCCCCCTTGAACCGGATCGAGCCGGTAACCTCGGCGACACTCGGCAGTAGGCCCAATATCGTCTGTGCAGTTACCGTCTTGCCCGAGCCGGACTCGCCGATGAGCGCCAGCGTCTGGCCGGGCTCGACCCTGAAGCTGACTCCTTGCACCGCGTATACCGTGCCACGACGAGTGTGGAAGGTGACATGCAGGTCCGACACATCGAGCAGCGGGCCTTGACCTGTCGGGACGTCTGAAAACGCGACGGCGTCGACCGCCGCAATCGACTCGGCCACGGCCGCTGCAGTCGGCCGGCTTCTCTGCCGAGGGAGTCCGGCCATCAGCGCACTCCCCAGCGGGCCCGCAGCCCGTCTCCGAGCAGATTCAGGCAGAGCACGGTCACCAGCAGGAAGATGCTAGGCACGATGACGAACCGCGGGTAGACCGACATGAACGCCTGCCCGGTTGCGATCATGTTGCCCCAGCTCGCCGCGGGCGGCGGGATGCCGTAGCCAAGGAAGTCGAGTGCGCCCTCGAGGATGATCGTGATACCGGCGCCGAGCATGCTGAAGGTCACTAGCTGCGGCAGCATGTTGGGGACGATGTGCAAGAGCTGGATGCGCCAGGCCCGGGTTCCCGACAGCCGAGCCGCTACCAGGAACGGCTGGTCGCGCAGCCGCAGCGTTGCTGCCCTGGCCACCCTCGCGAACGCCGGGATGCTGAAGGCGGATAGTGCCCAGATTACGTGCGTCTCACTCGGCCCGAGGCTGTCGGCGATCGCCAGGACGAGCACCAGGGACGGGAACGCGATGAAAACGTCGAGGACCCGCATCAGGACCGCCTCGGTCCAGCCGCCGCGGTAGGCGGCCATCATCCCAAACAGCCCGCCGACCACCAGGCCGATGACCTGGACCGCTGCCGCGACTTCGAACGAGACTCGGCCGCCGTACAGGATCCGGGACATGACGTCGTCGCCGACCGTGTCGGTACCGAGGATGTGACCCGGTGACCACAACGGCAGGTTCGTGGTGAGCAGCGACCCGCCGACTGGCTTGGGTACCGGGTAGACAAGCGGCCAGATGAAGCAGAAGAAGAGCAGGACGGCAAGTACCGCGCCGGGAATCGTGATCTCAGCCGAGCGCAGCCAGCCGCGCGAAGCCCGGCCGCCAGTCTGGGCCTGTGACGCCGGCGGCGCCGGCGTGGTCAGGAAGTCAGCTGCGGGAACGGACATGACGGATCCTCGGATCGAGCACACCGTACAGCAGGTCGGTGGCGAGGTTGGCAAGGACGACGACGGTGCCGAAGACGAGCACGATTCCCTCGACGACCGGGACGTCCCTGTTGCTGATCGCCTGGAGTAGCTCGTAACCGATGCCAGGCAGCGAGAAGATCTGCTCCACGATCACCGTCGACCCGATGAGCGTGGCGAGGTTGAGTCCGATGACCGTCAGCAGCCCGATAAAGGAATTCCGCAAGGCGTGCCGGGTCAGTATCCGCCAGGGGCCGAGGCCCTTGGCCCTGGCCGTCACGATGTAATCCTCGGACTGCATCTGCTCGAGCAGATCGGCCCGCAGGAACCGGGTGTAGAAGGCCGCAAGTGGCACGGCGACGACGATGGCGGGCAGGGTCAGGTCCTTGAGGTTTCCTGCTATCCCTGCGCCGATCGACTGGTAGCCGATCGCGGGGAAGATTGGAATGTCGACGGCGAAAAAAAGAACCAGCAGCAGGCCGAGCACGTACGGTGCGATAGAGATGCCGCCCATGCTCAACACCATGCACAGCCGATCGATCAGGCCGCGCGGCCGCTGCGCGCAGAGCACGGCGAGCGGGATCGACACGATGAACGTGATGATCAGCGCGTACGCCACCAGTTCGAGCGTGACGGGAAGACGCTGGGCCAGGATCGACGTAACAGACTGAGGGCTGGCCAGCGAGGTGCCCAGGTCGCCGTGCAGCACACCGGCGAGCCAGTGCCCGTATCGGGTCCACAGCGGCTCGTTAAGGTGCAGCTTGACACTGAAGGCCTTGATCTCCGCGGGCGTGGCGTTGATGCCGAGCAGTGCCGAGGCCGCGTCGCCCGGCAGGGCATTGAGCACGATGAAAGTGAGAAAGGTGACGCCCCAGAGAACGGGAATCGCGGCCAGCAGGCGCCGGCCGGATACCCGCAGCGCCGGGGAACGGGCCAGGCGGCGCGCTCGCGCGCCGCCTGGCCAGCGAGCCGGCTGAACGGTAACCGATGTGCTCATGTCGGCAGCGATCTCAGCTTCATCGGTTGTTGTTGTACGCGTACTGCCAGAGAACCTCCGGGTTGACGTCGGTGACGGGAAGGGGTGTGGTCAGGCCGGGTGCGCCCACGCCCTTGATGGCGATGTTGTAGCCGGCGATCGGGAACAGGAACGGGCCGTAGGCGTTCTGGGCGATGTAGGCGGCCGCCTGGTCGTAATCGGCGTTCCGCGTGGCGTCGTCGATCGTGGACGCCGCCGCGTTCAGCATCGCGTCGAGCTTCGGGTCGTGCACACCGCTGAACGGCGAGGTGGACGCGAACCTGAAGGCGACGCCCACGCCGGTGCCAGGGTCGTAGGCGCCCGCGGTCTGCAGCATCGACTGCCACTTGCCCTGGGTAAAGGCGCCGATGAGGCCGGTCAGGTCGTAGTCACTGAGGGTGACCTTCATGCCGGCCTGCTGCCACTCGGTCTGGATGGCCTCGTTCATCGAGATGGCCGTCGGCACGTTGATGGTGCCTAGGTTGAAGCTCAGCCCGCCTAGCTGCTTGACCAGCGCTTTGGCCTTCGCAAGGTCGTAGCCGATATAGCCGGGCACCGATTGCTCGTAGAACAGGCCAGCCGGCGCCGTGAACGACTCACCGGGCGGGTAGGTGTCCTGGAACAGGGCCTTGTCCAGCAGCGCAGCATCAGTGGCGTAATAGATCGCCTCCCGCGCCATCTTGTTGTTGAACGGGGGGATCTTCGTATTGAGCTGGATGTCGTAAGGCGAGGTGGACGGCTGCGCAGTCGTCGTGAACTTCGCCTTGAAGCCGCTCACCAGCTGCGGCGTCGACATTCCCTCATAGGCCTGGCCGGAGCCAGCCTCCATGGCTGTCAGCGCCTGCTCGTCGCCCGCAACCGACTTGAAGGTCAGGTTGTCCAGGTAGGGCAGGCCCGCCTGCCAGTAGGTCGGGTTCTTCTTCAGCACCAGCTCGGAGTCCGGCGTGTCGCTGACCACGGTGAACGGGCCGGCCCCGACAGGCTTGAGTGCGAATGCCTTCGCGCCCATCTTCTGGATCGCGGTAGGCGAGGCTATCCAGTTGAACACGTTGCCCTGCAGGGCGTTGATGAACGGCGCGTCGACGTAGGACAGCGTGAGCGAGACGCTGTACGCTCCGGTCGCGGTGATCGTCGGCGGGCTGAGGAAGACCGGCTTGCAGGTACACGTCGCCGCCAGGTCGCGCTTCCAGTTGTAGACTACCGCGGCCGCGTTGAAGGGGGTCCCGTCGGAAAACTTCACACCCTGGCGGAGCGCGATGGTCACGGTCTTGCCTCCGTTGGAGAAGCTGTATCCGGTGGCGAGGTCCCCGACGGTCTTGCCGCCGGCCTCCAACTGGAACAGCTCTCCGTAGATGGCGTCCATGTAACTCTGGTTCGCCGCGCCGTCGGTGTCGGTGGCAGGGTCCAGGCCCGGCCAGTTGCCGGCGTAGCCAGAGCCCTCAAGCACGGTGAGCGAGCCGCCGTGCGTCGGTCCCGAGCTCGCGGCTGGCGGTGGTGAAGTCTTCGCCGACCCGCAGCCGGCCAGGGTGACCGCAGCCACCGTCGCGATGATGACAGACGACACCCGCAGGGCGGACAGCCGCGCGTTGCGTCTTAGACACGTATTGGGTCTCACGTCAATGCTCCCGCTACACAGATGCTCCGAGTACGGACAGGCGGCTGCGCATGCCGCGCTGCCCGGATCCCGGGCCGTGCGGTTCGGCAGACCTCAGCGCAGTGAGCTTTGCCTCACTGATAACGCGCCTAGCTTCCGCGACATGCGCGGCGTGCGTCCACACCGCTTCCGCCGGGCGAAAGGGAGATGCCGGCCGCGGCCGCCAATCATGATCCATTACCACGTAGCCGGCCCGTTCACGTGACGTTTCCCGACCGGTCCGTGCCACCTTGCTCAAATCGCTTAGTTCTTGCGGAATCGGGCATCGCGTGCCAGCATAAATTTCGGCGGTATTAATAGCTTCCAGCGCCTTACTGGCCCGGAAAGCCGACCAGCAGTCGGTTCGGGTAGTGCGCGCTAAGGGCGAGGGTGGAGCATGCCAGAACTGCTCGATGCCTCAGCAAAGGCCAGTGCGCAGGCTCCTCGCGCGAACGCCGCCGGCCGGCTCCTTGCCGTCCTTGACGCCTTCGGGCCCCGCAATCGAGCGCTTTCGCTCAGCGAGATATCGAGGCGGTCAGGGCTGAGCCTGTCCACCGCGCACCGGCTGGTGCACGAGCTGGTGAGCTGGGGTGCGCTGGAGCGCGATCCGAACGGGTGCTACTCGATCGGCGTGCGCCTGCTCGAGCTGGCCGCGCTGGCGCCGCGCGGCCTTGACTTGCGCGAAGCGGCATTTCCCTGCCTCGATGACCTGCACCACCGCACCCGCGGCAATGTTCATCTCGGCGTGCGCGATGGCATGCAGGTGGTGTACGTGGAGGCGATCAGGGCCTGCGCCACGCACCCGACCAACGGTAAGGCCGGCGACCGGTGGCCGTTGCACGCCACCGGCACCGGCCTGGTCCTGCTGGCTTTCGCGGACCGCGAGCTGCAGGAGGAGGCGCTGCAGCGGCCGCTGGAGCGGTACACACCGCTGACCGTCACCGACCCGGCTCAGTTGCGGCGAAAGCTCGCCCAGGTCCGGCAGTCTGGCTACGCCGTCGCGGTGGGCCAGATCACGCTGCCGGATCTGGTCGTGGCCGTGCCCGTGCGCGATCCGTTCGGCGGCGTGGCGGCAGCCCTCAGCGTAGTGGTCGAGGCCGCCCGAGCCAGGCCCCAGGTCCTGGCGAGAATGCTCACCGACGCGTCCGCCGAGATCACCCGCAGGCTGGCTACGCAGTCCGAGCAGCGGCTGTCAAGGTCGGCGCACCGGCGGGCCGGATTCGCGCCGGTGGCACCGGCTATCTCGGGGCGCGTTAGCGCACCGGCTTGATCCCCAGCCACCGGAACGCGTTGTTCCAGGTGATGTCCTCAAGTACATCGGGCGCAAGGTTCAGCGAGCGAAGCGTCCGTCCGGCCGGCTCCTCCCGCGGCATCGCCGGGAAGTCCGAGCCGACAAGCAGCCGGTCGGGGCCGAGATAGTCGACGAGGAAGCGCAGCGCCCGCCGATCGAACACCAGCGTGTCGTAGAAGAACCGGCGGGCGAACTCCAGCGGCGAGGGGCCGTCGTCTGGCATCGGCGCCCGCTCCGGGATCCTGGGCTCCTCGTTCCAGCTGCCGCCCCAGAAGTACTGCGCGCGAGGCAGCATCAGCGGGAAGCCCCCGGCCGCGTGGCTGAATGCGATCCGAAGCTCCGGGCACTGAGCGGCGGTGCCGCCGGTAATGAGCGACGCGGCCGCCATCGCGCCTTCCAGCCCTACCACGTAGGTGCCGGCCGCCCTGGGCGGCAGCCGGTCAGTCGCGCCTGGAATCGCGTGCACGAATACCGCCAGGCCAAGCCGCACGGCCTCGGTGAAGAACGGCAGGAACCGATCGTCGCCGATCGACACGCCCAGCACGTGCGAGGCGATCTCCACGCCGGCCAGCCCCAGGTCGCCGAGCGCGGCCAGCTCGGCTGTGGCGGTGTCCGGATCCTGCATCGGCACCATGCCGAGCCCGACCAGCCGCGCAGGGTCGAATGAGCAGAGCCGTACGGTCACCTCGTTGACGTGCCGGGCAAGCGCCAGGCCATCAGCTACCGGCAGGTCGTAGCGCAGCAGCGGTGGCATCGGCGAGAGCACCTCGGCGTCTACGCCAGCGGCCGCCTGCGCCTCGACGCGGCGCTCGGCCTCGAAGAAGACATCCCTGGCCCGGAACCGCATGGCGCCGAAGACCAGCAGCCGGTCCGTACTCCCTACGACTGGCTCCATCTGCGGAAAGCACGCGGGCGAGCCGGGCGGGTAGTCGCGCGGGAGCAAATGCGCATGGGCGTCGATGAGCACTGGCAGCCTCCCGGAGGATCAGCTAGGCGGACGGGTGGACCGAGACTCCGATCGCGGCCTCGCCAGGCACGTCACCGCCGAGTGTCTGGATGGCCAGCTCCGCGTCGTCGAGCCCGAAGGTATGGGTATGCATCTTCTCCAGCGGGAACCGGCGAGACTCGATCAGCGCTATCGCGTCCGCCATGCCTGCGGCGTCCACGCCGAAGGCGCCACGGACGGTGAGTGCGCGATTAATGATCAGGTCGGTCCGCACCGGTATCTCGCGATTGCCCTTGAGCCCGGCCAGCACCACCCGGCCGCCTCGCCTGGCGGCCAGCAGCGCGTCCGAGATCGGTCCTGCTGCCAGCGGCGTCAGCTCCAGCACCACGTCGGCCATCTCGCCGCCGGTGAGCTCCTCGACTCGCTCCACTACGTTCTCGGCGCGGTCGCCGTCCACCACGACGGTGTGGTCGGCGCCAAGCTCTCGGGCCAGGGCCAGCTTGTGCGCGTCGGCGGTCAGGCCGGTGATGATGATCGTCCCGGCCCCGGCCGCCCTGGCGGCGACGACGACGGCGATGCCACGCTGTCCCGCGCCGAGGACAAGCACGGTGTCGCCGAGCTGTACCTGCCCGAGGTGGCAGGCCCAGCGCACGCCCGCGCCCATCGCGTTGTAGGTGGCGGCCAGCTCGGCCGGCAGGCTTTTGTCCATCTTGTGCAGCACGGACGTCGGCGACAGGTACATGTACTCGGCCAGCCCGCCCCACAGCGCGGGCTCGGTGTCGATGCCGGTCACTCCGTGGCCGTACTTCCGGTTGGGGCAGAACTGATATCGCCCGGTCAGGCAGTCCTGGCAGGACCGGCACGGCACGATCACCTCCAGCGCGACCCTGTCGCCGGGCTGGACGCCCCAGCGCTGGGCGGCGCGCTCCCCGATCTCCTCGACGATCCCGAGCGGCTCATGGCCGGGAATGAAGGCCGGCCTGGGGCCGCCGAGGTGGCCACGGTAGGTCTCGACGTCGCTGCCGCAGATCCCGTTGGCCTCCACCCGCAGCAGGCCGTCGTCGGCGCCAACCCGAGGTCGCGGGAACTCGCGCATCTCGAACTTGCCCGGTCCGATCTGGACCGCGGCACGCACCATCGTGGTCATCGGCTCTCCTCCTGGCTGTCTGTCGTCGGGCCCGCCGGGTCCAGCCCGGTTACCGCGATCGCCGCGCCGGACCAGTCGGCGAACAGACGCACGACCATCGAGATGCCGGCGTTTCTTGCGCCAGCCACCGCGATCAGCAGGTTCGTGCGTTCATCGCCTGACAGCACGCGCTGGAACTGCGCCGCAGGCTCGCCGTTGCCTGGCAGCCGCAGGCGGCCATCGAGGCCGTCCTTGCCCGCGTGGCCGAGCTCGGCGGTGCTGCGGCCGCTGCGCTCGGCCAGCCAGGCGCGCACCTGGGCCCGATCGAACCCGGCGCTTGCCAGCTGCTGAGCGTGCTCAGGACAGAACACGACTCCGGCTGCGGCGTGCTGGAATATCCATGCCCCCGACCGGCCTATTGTGTCCGCGAAGTCCGCGAGCAGCTGCTCAGCGCGGCCAGTATGCCGGTTGTCGACGAACTCGCAGGTACGCAGCAGCGTTGCCGACACCGCGGAGACTCCGGCGGGCAGTCCTGCCTCACTCGCGAGCGGTGGCCAGGGACTTTCTTCCTCGTTCTCGGCCACGCAGATCGACCAGCGCCCTGGCAGCCCCTGGGTAGCCTGCTCCAGCTCGTGCGGATGGATGCCGAAGACATTGCGCACGATCAGCCCGATCGCCCGTGGCACCGTCGCGTTCGGCCGGAACCCCGGCCCGAAGACCCCGCCGGCGGAGTTGAATCCCAGCCGGGTGCGCACCGGTCCGTTCACCACGATCAGCGGCGCAGGCCCGCTGGTCGACTGCCAGCCGCCGCCACCGGTAACGCGCTCGCGCATCAGCGCTTCCCAGGCGGCCAGGACGACAGGGAAGTACTCAGGCAGGCAGCCGGCCATCACCGCGTTGATGGCAGCGAGCCGCACGGTTACGACGCGATCCAGCTGCGGCAGTCGCCCGATCACCTCGCCGGGATCGCGGAGTGTCGCGGCCAGGAACTTCTCCACTAGTGGCTGGGTCGCAGGTACCAGCGGCAGGCCATCGGACCAGCCCTGCTCGTAGCAGTGCTCGATGGCCGCCTGGGCGGCATCCGGGTCGAGCACCTGGACGTCGGTCACTGGCCGACTCGCTCCGTCAGCATCGAGACGACCGCCGGCGCCAGTCCCTTGGCGCGGTGGCGCACCTGCTCGGCGTCGAGCACAGCGACGGGATGCTCGGTCACGATGAACTGGTAATCCGGCGCGCCGCGCATCTGCGCCATCGCGCTCGCGGTGACGACGAACGCATCGCTGCAGATGACCGCCGCGGGCAGGCCGGCCCGCTCGAACAGGATGCCGTCAGCGACCGCGGACGCGCTGCATGACCCGCAGTCGCCGACCCCGGTGATCACGACATCACACTCGGCGCGAAACCGCTCGATCAGGTCGGCCGGGGCAGGCGCGGCGAAGTTCGGCTTAGTCTCGGCGACGGTCACGGACGCCGAGTGCTCGGCGACCAGCAGCTTGCCGATCTCTGCCAGCAGCAGCGCCGCGTTGTGCTTTGTGTTATTCAGCAGGCCCACCCGCAGGCCAGCAGGACCTGGCCGCCGAGGCGCGAGTGCCAGGCCGGTCGGCGGGGTCGCTTCGACGTCGGCTCGTCCCGTGGGGTCGAGGATTGCGTTCGGCATGGCAGGACTTCCTCCAGATCTTCGTGCTGTGCCCGGCCCGGTGCAGGCAGATCTGCCGGGCTCAGTGCTCGTGCAGGATCACGCCGCGGATGTTCTTTCCTTCTGTCATGTCCTGATAGGCCTCGTTCACCTGGTCAAGCCGGTACTTCCGGCTGACAAGCTCGTCGAGCTTCAGGTCGCCGGACCGGTACAAGCCCAGCAGCATTGGAATGTCGTAGAGCGGATTGCTGTCACCGAACAGCGCGCCCCTGATCTGGCGCATGTAGCTGATCAGCAGGCCGGCCGGCAGGTGGACTGCGTGCTCATCGAAGTGGCCGACCGCGGTAATAGTGACCTTGCCCCCCTTCCCGGTCATAAGCACCGCTGCGTTGACCATCTCTTCCGTCACTACTCCCGGCGTGAGGATGACGTGATCGGCGAGCTGACCCCAGGTCGTCTCGACGACGAACTCGTGCGCGTCCTTCGCCGTGGCGAACGCGTGCGTTGCGCCGAACACCGTAGTGGCCATCTGCCGCTTGAACTCGACGGGGTCGACGACGATGACGTTCTTGGCGCCCGCGAACCTTGCGCCCTGCACCGCGTTGCTGCCAACCCCCCCGGCGCCAAAGATGACCACGGTGTCACCGGCCCTGACTCCTGCCGCGTGCACCGCAGAACCCCAGCCGGTCGGTACTCCGCAGCCGACCAGGCACGCGATCTCCCACGGAATGTCCTCGGTCAGCGGTACGCAGGCCCACTCGGAGACAACCGCGTACTGAGAGAACGTGCCGAGGGTGCAGAACCCGCCGAGGTCCTCCTCGCCCACATGGAACCGGAAGGTGCCGTCACCGAACATGCCGGTGCCGGCGTTGAGGCCCTTGACGCACATGTTCTGATGGCCGGTCGAGCATGGCCGGCAGGCTCCGCAGGCCGGGATGTAGGAGCAGATGATCCGGTCCCCCGGCTTCACCCGGCGCACATCCGGGCCGACCGACTCGACGATCCCCGCGCCTTCGTGCCCGCCGACCACCGGCAGCCGGACCCTGGCGTCGCCTCTGGTGATGTGGTCGTCGGAGTGGCACAGCCCGGCCGCCATCATCTGCACCCGGACTTCATGCGCTTTGGGGTCGTCGAGCTGCAGGTCGGCGATCTCCCAGCCGGTGTTGTAGGCCCGGGTGATGGCCGCGCGGGTGGTGATCTGCATCGAGTTTCGTTCCTTCCTTACCGCAGACCAACGAGCTGAGGCAGCACCTCGGCACCGATGAGCGCGATGTGATCGGTGTCGTGGATGTCGTAGATGTGCAGGTAGACCGTGTCCGCGCCGACCTTGACCAGGCTGGCGATGCGCTCGGTGAGCAGCTCCGGCGGTCCGATCACCATCGACTCGCGGATGCGGGGCGAGCCGACTACCGCCGCCCGGCGCTCGGCTTCGGCTACGGTGCCGCCGATCGCAACGGGGATGAACCCGGACCGGCGCGCGGTGCCAGGATCGCGGCCGATCGCCTCGCATGCGCGGGTGAACTGCTCGAATCTGGTCCTGGCCTCGTCCACGCCGGACAGCGCGGCGTTGAACTCGGTAGCGAACCTGGCGGCGATCGCCGGCGTCCGCCTGGGCCCGCCGCCGCCGATGATGACCGGCGGATGCGGGTGCTGCGTTGTCTGGGGCGGCGAATGGTTGTCCTCGATCCGGTAGTACCGGCCATCGAAGGAGAAGCTCTCGCCGCGGGAGCCCGCCAGCCATAGCCCGGTGATGATCTCGAGCTGCTCCTCCAGCCGGTCGAAGCGCTCCTTCATCGGCGGGAACGGTAAGCCAAACGCGGCGTGTTCCCGCTCGTACCAGGCGGTGCCGATGCCCAGCTCGATCCGGCCGTTGCTCATCTCGTCTGCCGACGCGACGATCGCAGCCAGCAGCCCTGGTGATCGGTACGTGGCTGCGGTCATCAGCGTTCCGAGCCGGACCCGCCGAGTGTCGCGGGCGAGCCCGGCGAGCGTCGTCCAGGAATCGGTCGGCCGGTAGGTACGGTCATCGGGGTCGACGCCCATCAGGTGGTCGGACCGGAAGAACGCGTCGAATCCCGCGCGCTCGGTGGCGCGTGCCAGCGCCAGGATGTCCTCGTACCTGGCGCCATGCCGCGGCTCCAGCAAGACCCGGAGCCGGACCGCGCCGCTACCGTGATCGCTGCCACTGCTGTGATCGGTCACTGCGCCTCCCGGGTGCCGCGCATGGACACGGTCTTTACCTGCGTATAGTCGAGGACCGCGTCGGCGCCCATGGTCCGGCCGAAGCCACTGTGCTTGTAGCCGCCGAACGGCCCGCCGATGACGCCCGCGCCCAGCGCGGCGTTGACGTGCACCTGGCCGGCCTGGAGCTTGCGGCTCATCCGGACCGCCCGCCCGACGTCCCGGGTCCAGACCGAGGCGACTAGCCCGTAGTCCGTTCCGTTAGCCACCTCGACGGCCTCGTCCTCGTCCTCGACGGTCAGCACAGAAAGGACCGGGCCGAAGATCTCTTCTCGGGCGATCCGCATGTCCGGCTCGACCCGGTCGAACAGCGTCGGCTCAACGAAGTACCCGGTTTCGTACTGCTGCCCGGCCGGGATGCCGCCGCCAGTGACCAGCTCGGCTCCTTCTTCGCGGCCGAGCCGCATGTAGTCGAGCACCCGCACGTGCTGCCTGGCGCTGATCAGCGGCCCCATCTGGACTTGCTCGTGCCACGCGCCGATGCGGACCTTCTGCATCTGCGCGGCAAGCAGCTCGACAAGCTGCGAGTGCACCCGGTGATCGGCGACCACGCGGGACCCCGCGGCGCAGATCTGGCCGGTGTTCAGCGTGATGCCGGCGACCATGGCTGGTACCGCGGCCGCTAGGTCGGCATCGGCGAAGACGACCTGGGGGGACTTGCCGCCGAGCTCCAGATGCAGCGGCGTGAGGTTCCTGGCGCAGGCCGACATGACGGACGCCCCGGTGGCTGGCGAGCCGGTGAAGCTCATCCGGCGGATGCCCGGATGCGCCGGGATGGCGGCGCCTGCCTCAGCGCCGTAGCCGGTGACCACATTGACGACGCCAGCCGGGACGCCGGCCTCCTGGGCGAGCTTCGCCAGCGCCAGCGCGGTGAGCGGAGCGTCCTCGGCCGGCTTGATCACGATCGTGTTGCCGGCCGCGATGGCGGGTCCGACGTCGGTGACGAACATCGGTCCCGGCGCGTTCCACGGGATAATCGCACCGACGACGCCATATGGCTCGCGCAAGGTGAGCCCGATGACGTCTGCCGACATAGTGGGCAGCGAGAGGCCGCTGACCTTGTCGGCCTGCCCGGCGACGAAGCGCAGGATCCTGGCCATTGGCGGCGGTCCCCAGCTCGGATGCCCGACCTCGAGGCATTCAAGCCGTGCGATCTCGGGGGCGTTAGCGTCGATCAGGTCAGCCCAGCGGGAGAGCAGCCGTCCGCGTGTCGTCGCGTCAGTGTCGCGCCAGGCCGGGAAGGCTCGCTGGGCGGCCGCTACGGCGAGGTCGACGTCCGCCCTGGCACCGCGCGGCACCCGGCCGAGCAGGCCGCCAGTCGCGGGATTGACGACGTCGATCGTCTCGCCGCCGCAGGCGGGCACCCACTCGTCGCCGATTAGATGCGCGTTGTCAATGATCAGAGGGCTGGTCGGATTGGCAGCTGTGATGGTCATCGCCAGCTCCTTGGTCGCCGCCAGTGTCCGGGCGGCTAGTGCTCGTGGATAATGACGCCGCGGATGTTCTTGCCGTCCAGCATGTCCTGGTAGCCCTCGTTGACCTCTTCCAGCCGATACCGGCGGGTGATCAACTCGTCCAGCTTGAGGTCACCGGACTGATACAGCCCGATCAGCAGTGGCACGTCGACGAGCGGGCTGCAGCCACCGTAGATAGAACCCTGGATCCGGCGCTGGTAGCCGATCAGCATGCCGGGGTTCTCGTCGATCCAGCCCTTCCCCACTGCCGTAATCGTGACCTGGCCGCTCTTCCCGACCGCCTGGATGGCGTCGTGAATGACCTGGTCGTCCAGGATTCCGACGGTGATGATCGCGTGGTCGGCCAGCTCGCCCCAGGTGGTCTCGTCGATAAAGTCATGCGCCTCCTTGGCGGTGGCGAACGTATGGGTGGCTCCGAATACGCCGGCCATCTCCCGTTTGAACGCCACCGGGTCGACCACGACGACGTTCTTCGCCCCGGCCAGGCTTGCGCCCTGCACGGCGTTGCTGCCGACGCCGCCGGCTCCGTAGATAACCACGGTCTGGCCCGGTCGGACCCCGGCCGCGCGTACCGCCGATCCCCAGCCGGTCGGCACACCGCAGGCCACGAGCGCGGCGACGTCGAACGATATCTCCTTGGGGATCGAGATGGCGGAGAACTCCGACACGACGGCGTACTGCGAGAACGTTCCGAGCACGCACAGCCCGCCGAAATCCTCGCCGTCACGGTGGAATCGGAACGTGCCATCGGCGAACATTCCGGTGCCCGCGTTCTTGCCCGCATCGCACAGGTTCTGCCGACCAGTCGAGCAGTACCGGCACGAGCCGCAGGCGGGAATGAATGAGCAGGTCACGTGATCCCCTACCGCTACCCTGGTCACGCCCTCCCCGATCGCGTCGACGACTCCGGCGCCCTCGTGCCCGCCGACTACCGGCATCCGCATGGGCGCGTCGCCTTTCTGGATGTGATCATCGGAGTGACACAGGCCTGCCGCGTAAAACTTGATCCGGACCTCGTTGGCCCGTGGCTCGTCGAGCTCGAGCTCGGTAATCTCCCAGGGCCGGCCCGGCGCGCGGCAGACCGCGGCCCGGGTGGTGATGCTCATGTGGATCCCTTCCCGGTCGGGGCGGACAGCAGGCGGCGCACCTGGCGGCTGCGTGATGGCGGACATCGCCGTGGCTAGTCCACGATGGGGCTCGCGCGGCTGGCCGCGCCACACCCCTTTCACTTCACGGAAGACAAAGACCCGCGAGCTGAGACCCTCGCGGTCAGGGCCGCCGGGCGACCCCGCAGTAGATGGCCCGCGATCCGTCGCTGTCCGCGGCCGCGAGGTCTTCGGCGCCCCACAGGCCGGCATACGTGATGTCGGGCTCGGCGCCTGGCCGGGGCGGCTGCAGTTCGAGTCCGTCGAAGAACCTGCTGACGTCGGCCTTCGACCGCAGGTAGACGTTGGCCGACGAGCGCGCATAGCCTTCCCGGCCGGCCTGTACCTGGACTGGCGGCATCCGGTCCAGGGTGCCATGGGACAGCGCCAGGTAGCTGCCCGGCGCGACGGCGGCCAGGTACCTGGAGACCAGGCCCCATGGGTCGCCATCGTCGGGGATGAAATGCAGCACCGCGGTCATCAGCAGTCCGACCGGCTCGTCGAGATCGATCATGCCGCGCAGCACCGGGCTGGCCAGCACGACGTCTGGATCGCGCATGTCGGCGACGACCAGCGCCGTGGACCCGTTGGCCGCCAGCAGCTCGCTGGCATGCGCGCCGACGATGGGATCGTTGTCGACGTACACGACCCTGGCGGCGGGCTCAAGCGCTTGCACCGTCTCGTGCGTGTTGTTCGCAGTGGGGAGGCCGGAGCCGATGTCCACGAACTGGCGGATGCCGCGGTCCGTCATCCAGGCTGCGGCCCTGACATGGAAGCCGCGGTTCGCGAGCACGGCATCCACCATGTCGGGAATGGCCGCCCTGAGCTGCTGCGCAAGCTCGCGGTCGGCGTGGAAATTGTGCGTGCCGCCGAGGTAGTAGTCATAGAGCCTCGCCGGGCTCGGGACAGCCGGATCCACGCCGGGTGGTGCCAGCTCGGTCTCGCTCATGACGCCTCCGGTATCTCCCCAACTCCCTCGGGATGAACATATCTGAATCCGCAGAACTGGCAGTCGCCGCGTCGGTTACCGGCCGAATCGGCGGAAAGTGGTCCGTGCAAAGCCGCCGATCCCACAGCTTCTGCGACGCGGAAGGCCTGCTTCCGTGGCTGGCCGCCCTCGTGCTAGTTTCCGCGGCATCCGGACCAGGTCGCCCGTCCCGCGGAAGGCACTGCGTGATCGACAAGTTCCGCGCCGACCCCGTGGCCGCGCTGGCGCCGATCCCATCGGGCGCCTCGCTGGCCGTCGGGGGCTTTGGCAGTTCTGGGCGGCCGGACACGTTGCTGGACGCGCTGTGCGACCTGGACCGCCGCGATCTGCATGTGATCGTCAACAACGTCGGCAGCGATTTCACCGGCGTGGGCCGGCTGCTGGCAGAGGGCCGCATTCGGCGGCTCACGGCCTCGTTCCCGGTATTGCCAGAGTTTTACGAGGAGTACTTTGCCGGCCGGGTGGAGCTTGAGCTCATCCCGCAGGGCACGCTCGCGGAGCGGCTGCGAGCTGGCGGCGCGGGCATCCCCGCCTTCTTCACGCCATCCGGAGCCGGCACCATGCTGGCCGACGGCAGCTTCCCGCTCGGCTATGACGCCGACGGTCAGGTCGCGGTGCGCATGCCGGAACGGGAGCGCCGCGAGTTCGGCGGTCGCGAGCACGTGCTCGAATATGGCATCGTCGCGGACTTCGCCCTCGTCAAGGCACATCAGGGCGACAGGAAGGGAAACCTGCGCTTCCGGCTGTCCGCGCGGAACTTCAACCCGCTCGCCGCGATGTCGGGACGGCACACCTTCGCCGAGGTGGAGCATCTCGTGGGCACCGGCGAGCTAAAGCCGGACGACATCCACTTGCCGGGCGTTTTCGTCGACGAGGTTCTGATCGCCTCCAGCCTCGCGCCGAGGCAGCCCACGATCGCAGGACGCTCGTCGTGACGCGGTCGGCCGGCGAGGCGGCGATCAGCGGGCGCAGCAGGGATGCCATAGCAGCGCGGCTGGCCGCAGACCTGCGGGACGGCTACGTCGTGAATCTGGGCGTAGGCATCCCGTTGCTCATCCCGCAGTACATCCCGGCGGACGTCGAGGTGATCCTGCATGCGGAGAACGGCGTGCTCGGCCTCGGGCCGCCTGCCTCTCCGGACCGGGAGGATCCAGACCTGACCGACGCGGGCAAGCAGCCGGCCACGCTGATCGCCGGTGCGGCGATCGTTGATTCCGCGCTGTCGTTCGCAGTGGTCCGCGGTGGTCATCTCGATGTGACCGTACTCGGCGCGCTGCAGGTCTCCGGGCGCGGCGACCTGGCGAACTGGTACGTGCCCGGCCGCAACCCAGCCGTCGGCGGGGCGATGGACCTGGTAGCGGGCGCGCGCCAGGTCTGGGTCGTGATGGAGCACGTCGACCGGGCCGGACGGCCGAAGATCGTCGAGCACTGCACGTTCCCGCTGACGGGGCGCCAGGTGGTCACCAGGGTCTACACCGACCTTGCCGTCTTCCACCTGGCCGACGGGCAGTTGCGGCTGACCGAGTGCGCACCGGGCGTCTCACCGAGGGCCGTCAGGGAGCGGACTGCCGCGCCGTATGTCGACGACCTCGACGCCGGCGACAGCAGATCCTGAGCGGCGGTATCGGCGGCCGCAGGATATCCTTCCCACGACTGAACGGGGACGTGACGTGTCCACGATAGACCTCAGCGGCATCACCGCGATCGACGTGCACACTCATGTACACCGCTCTGTCCGCGCTGATCAGGAGCCTGCGCCGGACGGCACGCAGGACATGGGCGAGTACTTCCGGATCGGCACCATGCCGCGCTACACGGTTCCCGAGCTGGCCGCCTACTACCGGCAGCGCAAGATGGCTTGCGTCACGTTCACCGTGGACAGCATCTCCCAGACCGGTGACGAGCCGGTGCCGGACAACTTCGAGGTCGCCGAGCTCGCGGCCGAGCATGCCGACGTGATAATCCCGTTCGCCAGCATCGACCCGGCCCGCGGTGCTGCGGGGGTAAGGCAGGCCCGGCGGCTGATCGCCGACTTCGGTGTCAGGGGGTTCAAGTTTCACCCCGGCACGCAGGCCTTCTACCCGAACGACCGGACGGCGTACCCGCTCTACGAGGTAATCGCCGAGCACGGCCTGGTGGCACTGTTCCACACCGGCCAGACGGGTGTAGGAGCGGGCACCCGCGGCGGCGGCGGAATCCGGCTGAAGTACTCCAATCCGCTGTACCTCGACGACGTGGCTGCCGACTTCCCGGACATGGACATTATCGCGGCCCATCCGTCCTTCCCCTGGCAGGACGTCGCGCTTTCGATCGCCACCCACAAGCCGCGTTTCTACATCGACCTGTCGGGCTGGTCGCCGAAGTATTTCTCGCCCCAGCTCGTGCAGTACGCGGGCAGCCTGCTGCGGCACAAGGTGCTGTTCGGCACCGACTTTCCGGTCATCACACCTGAGCGGTGGATCAAGGACTTCGAGAACCTGAGCATCAAGGCCGAGGTCCGACCGCTGATCATGAAAGAGAACGCGGCCAGGCTGTTCGGTCTCAGCGACGCGGTGGAATAAGGCCCGCCGAGCCCGCCAGTTGCGCGGACGCCGCCCGCCAGTAACGCTGGCGGAGCCCAGCGGCTACGCAGGCGTCTCGTCCAGCACGATCAACGGCAGCGGGCCTGCCAGGTCCTGCGCCGCCGCCGGGGCGTAGGCGAAGTTCTTCGCCCGGGCACCGCCGTCGACCACCAGGTCGGTGCCGGTTATCAGCCTGGCGTAGTCGGAGCACAGCCATGCGACTGCGTGTCCGATGTCGGTGGGGGTGCCTGTCGTGCCCATCGGAACCATCGGCGCCCGCGGCCCGGCCCACCGGCTGGGCCGGCGCCACGGCTCGTCCCCGGCCGGCCCGCCGATCCCGCCAGGGCCGCCCTGCAGGACCCCGCCGGGACCCAGCCCGGCTTTGGCCCGTTCGGCGAGCAATTCCGAGTTGTCGGGGTTCGGAGCCGTCGGGGTGAAGCTGTTGACCCGGATGCCGTACGGCGCGAGGTCCATCGCGGCGGCCCGCACGAAGTTGTTCACGCCGCCTTTGTGGAATGCGTACGCGATGATGCCAGCGGTCCCCGACCAGGCGTTGGACGACGAGATGCAGACGATCGAGCCCTTGATGCCGCGCTCGGCCATGGCCCGGCCGGCGTGCTTGGTGTTGAGGAAGTAGCCGAGCGAGGACACGCGCACGGCCCGCTCGAAGTCGGCCGCTGTCTCGTCGAGTACGCCCCGGCCGCCGAGCAGCGCCGCGTTGTTCACGAGTATGTCGATTCGGCCCCACCGGGCCAGCACGGCGGCGATGTACCCCTCGACGGCGGCCTCGTCGGTCACGTCGCCTGGCGCCGGCATCGCCTCACCGCCGTTGCGCTCGATCCTGGCTATGCACGCCTTGATCGCTGCCTCGTCTACGTCGTTGCAGGCAACCCTGGCGCCGTACTTGGACAGGGCCAGCGCCACGCCGCTGCCGATGTTGGGTCCTACGCCAGTGACGAGCGCTACCTTGCCGTCAAGTGAGATCTCCACTGTCAGTGCTCCTTGGGGTAGGCCAGCTCGATCATTTCTGGTCGCACGCCCAGCGCCGGGGCGAGCATGGCGCGCATCAGGCTCTTCGGCACCAGGCATTCTGCGCACGCGGTGGGCCCGGCCGCGATGGCAACGTGTGCGCCGTCCCCCGCCATCGTGACCTCCAGCCGGTAATCCTCGGCCTGCAGGCTCTGCCTGATCTTCGCGAGTGCGGACTCGTCAACTCCCACTCGTCACTCCTTCTGCGTGCTGCCCAACCATGCTAGGTGATAAGCGGTTCGCCGCTCTTCCGGAAAGGTGGCGTTCGGATCGTCGGACGTGACTAGTAACCACATCTATTATGGCCGCCCGCAGTGACAGCAATCTCGGCCGATACTCACGGGCCCGCTGCGCGGTCGTTCGCTACGCTACAAGCGTGGCGGTCTCTCACTCATACGCCGACCTGGCGGTTCTGTCCCGCGACGACGCTCAGGAGGTTCGTTCCTCCAGCATGGCGCAGCGGCCGCCGCGGCTGTTGCTGACGTTGCTTGGCGACTACTGGTGGCAGCGAACGGAGTCATTGCCGTCGGCCGCACTGGTCGCTCTCCTGGCCGAGTTCGGCGTCAGCGACTCGGCGGCCCGTGCCGCGCTTAGCCGACTGACCCGCAACAGGCTGCTGGTCACCTCGAGGAGCGGGCGGCGCACCTTCGTCCGGCTCAGCGAGCGCGCCGCGCAGATACTGGATGAGGGCGCGCGTCACATCTTTTCCTTTGGCCGGTCAACCGAGCCCTGGGACGGGATGTGGAGCCTGCTGGCTTTCTCTATTCCCGAGCCAGACCGTGCCGTCCGCGACGCCCTGCGCAAGCAGCTGCGCTGGCTCGGCTTCGCGCCGCTGTACGACGGCCTATGGCTGGCCCCGCGCGATCAGTCCGCGCAGGTCGTCAGCTTGCTGGCCGAGCTCGGCATTAGCACTGCTACGACATTTCGGGCCGCCGCGGTCCCCGGCACGGGGCCCGACGGACTCCCGCAGCGAGCGTGGGACCTTGAGGACTTGCGGGCCAGGTATGACGACTTCATCGTGTTTGCCGAGCAGCTGCACAGGCGCGCTATCGC
Source organism: uncultured Actinomycetota bacterium (assembly GCA_963719765.1). Classification (GTDB taxonomy): domain Bacteria; phylum Actinomycetota; class Actinomycetes; order Streptosporangiales; family Streptosporangiaceae; genus JAJYUU01. The sequence continues at coordinate 570,546 of CAVRCW010000003.1, read as the reverse complement.
CGGCCAGATCTCTCCGGTCGAGGCGCTCGTCGCGCGGACCCGCGTGATGGACGAGTGGCGCGCGTTCCCTGGCCGGGATCCCGATCTCCCCGCCGAGCTGCTTCCGGATGCGTGGCCGCGCGCTGCCGCGCGCGACCTGTTCATAGCGACCTATGACCTGCTCGGCCCGCTCGCCGCTCACCGGGTCAGGCAGATCATCGCGCGTTACAGCAGAGATCTGGCGACCAGGGCTGCTTATCACAGCTCAGAGCTGACGACCAGCCCGGCCAGCCGGGGCACGCGGGCCAGCGGAGGGGCGTGATCCCGATGGTTCCTGCATCATGACCCTATGCTCGCGCCCGTCTCTGCATGCCCGTCCAAAATCGCGCGAGAGAAGCTGCCCTGGCTGTCTGCCATGGCGCTTGCCTGCGCCCAGGCGAGCCGCGGGCTATGAGCGTGAGCTGCCGTCGGCAGAACGCCTCGGACAGCTCGAAGCGGTAGTCCAGCTCGCCTTTCGGCGGGTAAGGGCAGAGTCCGAACGTGCAGCCATCGGCGCAGCCAGATCCTGGGTGGAGAGCGCGGACAATCCCTGCGGTGCCATCGGGGTCGAGCGGGCCTCTATACCAGGATATGCATGGCGGCAGCGAGTTCGCGTCGATGCGCTGCAGCCAATGCGTCCGGTCGCCGGACTCCGGCCCGCGCTCGGCCAGATTCAGCAGCAGCAGAACGTCGGCTGCCAGCTGCTGCGCGTGCGGGTGCAATGCCGCCCAGCCCGCTGAGGGCGGTATCCAGAGGCTGCCTTGCCGGTGCCGCCCTGCCGCGCGGGCACGGGATCCGACCGTAGCGGCCAGGACGTACTCGTCGACCCACATGAAACGCTCGGGCTGGCCCGTTTCCAGAGTGCGGAGCGCCAGCCTGCGCGCTGCTGTGACGAAAGGATGCTCCGGCTGAGCGCCGGAAAGCCCGAGCCAGCCGCCGGCCTGCGCGGAGTCGGCGCCGCGGCGGCCGCCGACGCGTTGTCCCACGTCGTCAGGCAGCGACCACAGGCACAGCGCGTGTATCAGCGTGAGTCGTGAGTACCAGAAGCGTGCGCTGGCCAGCATCTGCTGAGCTTGCCCGGCCAGGTAGGTTCTGGCTTCCGGATTGGCGTGGGGGTGGCGGCGCCTTCTGTTGGCGGCCAGCTTGAATCCCTGGGCTAGCGCGACCTCAAGGGAAAGTCGCAGGCCAGCATCGGTGTCCGCACCGTCAGGGCGACCGACGCGAGTCACCCACTGCTCAAGGTTGTCCCTCGCGTCTGGCCCGGCGCCGGTTACCGACCCGGCGAGCAGTGGGGCGAGCCAGGCGCTGGAGCTCTCTTCGCGCCAATCGCGCTGCGGTTCTCCCGCCGCAACGCTTGGGCCGAGAACAGCGCGGAGCGGCACGAATGCATCGTCTCCAGCGGCGCCGATCTCCAGCGTGCCCTGCAGCCTGACAGCGCGAGACGGCTCGGCACCGACGATGCGGTACAACTGCCGGTAGGCAGGCTCAAGCGGGCGGTCCGGCTGTCGCTGGCGTCGTGCGGAAATCGCCCTGGCCGCGGCACCGAGCCCGCGCAGCACTGTGAGCTTGGCCTCATCCAGAGTTCGCTGATCGAGTGCGGAGATCAATGGCCAGTCTTCGGCAAGGTCGTTGGCGATCTGGGCATGCACCGGGTTCCCAGCTACGCAGTCGGCCTGGAGCGCGGCCGCGAAGATGTACAGCGACTGCACGTTGCGGACCCGCCTGGCTTGCTGCCACAGCGGATACGCTAGGCCCTCGCCGTCGTTGCCGACGTCGCCAGCACCCTCGGCTCCTGCTTCGTTGCCGCGCCGACGACGAGCGACGGCTGGGTCCGGCAGGCGTGGCCGGAGAGCCGCTCTTGAACTCAGCACCGCAGCCAGCAGGAACTGGCGGCCGGATTGCTCAAGCGCGGCTCGGCGATAGTGATCGTCTCGCATCGCCTGATCGAGCAGCCTGGATCCTAGGTATGCCTGCACGGTGGCGTGCGGGAACCGGACTCCGTAACGACGTGCCTCGACCAGCCCGAGCCGCGCGCCCCTGGTGGCTGCCAGCCGGATGTCGGCGCCGCGCCCGAGCAGGCCAAGCCTGCGCCTTAGCTCCGTGATCAACAAGGATGGAGGTTCTTGTGCCAGCAGGTGCTCGAAGTCGTCGAACCGAGCCTCGAGCCGGTCCTGCATCAGGCCTACACAGGCCAGCGCCGATATCTGCTCGATGCTCGCCTCGCGGTCCTCGCGGCTGAGCGGCACGCCGGGTGCGAGGTATCCGTCGATGACACCCCGCGTCCACGTCTGCATCAGCTGCAGGCGCAGCTGAGCCTGGTCGTCGTCGGCAAGCCCGCGCTCGGTGGGCGGCAACGTGACGTCGCTCAGCAGCCCGGCCAGGTGAAGCTGGCGGGCAACCTCCAGATACAAAGGTGTCTCAGTCGCACCGGCGGTCTGCACGATCCAGGCGAGATGCTGGTCGCGGGCGCCAGGAAGTCCCGGCGCCAGATATGCGAGCGCTGCTTCGCCGCTGAGCGGTTCGAGTTCCACGATCGTCGCCTCAAGTTCTCGAAGCGCTTCCTGCGGTCGAGACGCAATGACCAGCGGCAGTCGTTGCTCGCCCGCGTCATGCACGGCAAGGCGGATGAGAGTATCGCGTTCGCTGGCCGCAGGGCCGTCGGTGAGGGCTTCCTCGAGGCCGTCGGCCAGCACCACGACGAGGCCATTTTGGCGCAACTGCCGCCAGACCTTCACTCCCTCCGCGTCGTCTGTCAGCACTGTGTCGGTGTCCGCGATAAACCGGCGAAGCGCCAGCTCGCGAAAATCCAGCGTGAGCTGCGCCTCATTCAGCCGGACCGGCACCGGCACCGCGGCGGAATCGGCCAGCAGCTCGGTTAGCCGTACCAGGAGCGCGGTCTTACCCGCCCCATCCTCACCGACTACCACCACGGGACGACCTTCGCGCTGATGCAAGTCCCCCATGATTGCCTGACACAGTGTGTCTCGCCCAATTACGTTGCCGATCATGCTCCCCGCAGTCTCGACGACGCGCGCCGGCTCCTCGCGCGCCCGGCGTCGAGCCGACCTTCGCACGACGTAGAGCCGAAGCAGAATAAATGCCGCAGGCGGCAGGAGGGAGAGGTACGCGCCAAAAATGCCAGCCAGGACGCTGCATGAGTACGGCGTCCTAGTACACAGCACATCGAGCCGTGTTGGTCTGGCCTCTATGACCGCGTAGAGGGCATACGACACGGCCGCAGTCAAGACCACGGAGCCGATGGTCATGAGCACCCAGGCGGCCCTGACCCACTGTCGGCTTCGCCAGGTCCGATTCTGCTCAAGCTGGCGGGTGATCCCCGCGGCGCGGCGATATCGGAGCCGCATGTCGGAAAGCCGCTGGCGCAGCTGCCACCACGGACGGGAGATGCGCAGTCGCAGGCGGCCGGCTCCTCGGCTCAGCCAGGCGTTGCCGCGCAGGCGGGAAAGGGCTCGCCTCATCCGGCGCCCGGCTCGCTCAGCACGGCCGAGAGCGCTGACCGGAACCAGCGAACGGCACGCCAGGTCCGTTGCGCGGGCGCGTCGAAGCGAAGAGTGCCATGACGCGAGCATAAATGGGTTGCACTGTCTTAACGGCGCGGGCCTCTTAGCTAGCGCGGGCCAGGACGAGGGGTGTGCCCTGAGTTCCCTTCGGGGATGAACCGGTGCCACATCGGAGCCAGCCCGGCGGTTTGAAGCCAGCGCAGGTAGGTGGCTGTGTCGGCGTGGTCCCAGAACATGGGGCGCCGAGGTAGTCGTCGGTGCCGGTCCACCGGTCGGCTCCGACGGTGGCATCCTGCCCGATTCCCGACAGCGCCAGGCAAGCGTTAATCGCGGCCAGCCCAGGCCCGGACGTGAACGATTCGCGGCCGGCAAACGTAATCTCCTACTGAAGAGTCGCGTCGGCACGGCAGGAGTGGAGGGAGCGCTAGTGTCCGCTGCGCAAGCCAGAGCGAGCGAAGATCGCTTGCCGCTGGTCGCTGCCGACCAAGACCGGACCGCTGTGCCCCGGCAGGCAGGAGTGCGGCTGGCATGGTGGCGCCGTCTGTGTCTCGCCTCGCTTGGCCTGGCCGGGCTAACGGCCGTTATCCTCTGGGTCGCCGTCACCGCGTTGCTCAGGCAGGGGCGCCTGGAGGCTGTGCTGTCAGCGGGCCGGGCTGAGCTGGCCGCTCCGCTGCTTGTGGCGCTCGTTGTCGGGACAGCGATCTGCGAGCGGATATGGCCGGCCGAGCGTCGCCCCGTCCTCGCCCGGGGCCACGTGCAGGATGCGTGCTTCGTGGCCTTGCACGCCATCGTCGTGATCCCGCTGATGACGCTGCTCAGTGTCGGAGCGGCGACGCTGATCGGCAGTCATGCGCAGTGGATCGAGCTGCGATCGACCGGGGACTGGCCTGGCTGGCTGCTCGTGCCCCTGACGGTGCTGGCAATGGACGGAGCCAACTGGCTCGCCCACTATGCCGATCACCGGCTCGGCCCGCTCTGGCGCTTTCATGCCCTGCACCACAGCCAGGAGGAGCTAAGCGTCCTGACCTCATTCCGTGCGCACCCGCTCATGCACACGACTGGGTTTATCCTGGCGACCGTCCCGGTCGTGGTCCTGATGCCAACGCGTCCGATAGCCCCGGTCCTCATCACGATCTACGTCTGCGTCGGTACTCTCCAGCACGCCAATGTCCGGTGGAATTTCGGCCCCGTCGGCCGGGTGCTCGTGAGCCCTGCATACCATCGGCTGCACCACGCGCCGGACACCCAGGGAGTCAACCTCGGCGTCGCGCTGACGGTCTGGGACGTCCTGGCAGGCCGGGCGAGGTTCCCCTCCCCCGCTGCTGGCGTGGGGCGTACCGGCCTGGACGGCCGACCGGTACCGGTCGAGCAGGACGACTCAGCCGGACGAGCCCTGCTGCTTCTCGCCGAGCAGCTCATCGAGCCATTCCAGGCCCGAGGCTGACCGACTGCCCTCAGCCCAGCTCCGCGCCGGATCCGGCCTCGGCCAACTCGGCGGCGATCACGGCCGGGGCGCGCATCCGCCACGCATCGGTCACCAGTTCGGTCAGGCGCTCGACGTCGACCTCTGACAGCCGCAGCATCACCAGCGGCCAGCCGTCGTATCCGGGCGTAGTGAAGAAGACCGCTGGCTCGCCGAGCAGCAGCGCTTGCTTCTCGGCCTCATCGCCCACGAACAGCACCGCGACATCGGTGCGGATCACCCTCGGCCTGCCCGGAAGGCGCTCCGGGTATGACCAGACAAAGCCCTTGCCTGCCACCCGGAAGTCGAAGCCGTCGCTGTCGATCTCTTCCACCTGAGGGAGGGCCAGGGCGACGCGGCGCACATCGTCGGCGTCAGCCATCGAGGTCCGTCCCGGATCGCACCAGCACCCGCATACGCCCATGCTAAGGGCGCCAGGCTCTGCTCGCAGATGCCCGGACCTTCCGGGCTACAGCTGGCTCGCGAGCTGTGTCTCCAGCTCGCCGAGAACGCGGTAGCAGGGCAGGACGTCGCTGACGCTGGAATTCGGCTCGCGCGCCTCGCTGATCGCCGCGACGAACTCCCGGTCCTGCAGTTCGATCCCGTTGGTGGAGACGGCGACCGCCGATACGTCGACCGGTTCCTCGCGGCCAGTGACGAGGTCGTCGTACCGGGCGATGTACGTGCCGTTATCGCAGATGTAGCGGAAGAAGGTGCCAAGCGGGCCGTCGTTGTTGAAGCTCAGCGAGAGGGTGCAGATACGGCCGCCGGGCGTCCGCAGCTGAATGGACATGTCCATCGCGATGCCCAGATCGGGGTGCCTGGGCCCCTGGACGGCGTTGGCGATCTCGACATCCTCGCCGGTCTGGTACTGGAACAGATCGACCGTGTGCGCGGCATGGTGCCAGAGCAGATGATCGGTCCAGCTGCGGGGCTGGCCAAGAGCGTTCATGTTCGTGCGGCGGAAGAAGTACGTCTGCACATCCATCTGCTGGATGGATAGCTCAGCGGCGGCGATGCGGCGGTGGATCCACTGGTGCGACGGGTTGAACCGGCGGGTGTGCCCGACCATGCAGATCAGGCCGGTGTCCTGCTGCGCACGACTGACCTGTTGTGCGTCCGCCCAGCTGTCGGCGAGCGGAATCTCGACCTGGACATGCTTGCCCGCTCGCATCGCGGCGATGGCCTGCTGAGCGTGCAGCTGGGTCGGGGTGCAGAGGATCACCGCGTCCGTATCCTCGCGGGCGAGCGCCTCGTCCAGGTCGGTGCAGGCGTGGCCGATGCCGTACTTGCGCGCGACCTCCTCGGCCTGTTCCAGCCTGCGGCTGACAACGCAGGTCACGGTGACGCCGTCGATGCCGGCCAGCGCATCCAGGTGCTTGATGCCGAAGGCCCCCGCCCCGGCCAGTGCGATCCGCATGTGGCTAATCCTCTTCCTGGCGCGGCGGGTCGGAAGGCTGCAGCACGAGGTGGCCGAGCGCGGTGTTCGAGGCCGGCACGTGATAGTGCCGGTGCAGCTCGGTGACGGCGCCGCCGAGTGCGCCGCGCATGATCAGCCAGTCGACAAGCTCGATGCCCTCGGAGCCTGCCTCGCGCAGGTACTCGATGTGCGGCAGCGTCGCGAGCTCGGCCGGATCGGCGATCAGCCGGTTCATGAACTCGTTGTCGAACTTGGAGTTGATGAATCCGGCGCGGGGGCCCTGCAGCTGATGGCTCATGCCGCCGGTGCTCCAGACCTGAACGGAAAGATCCGGCTCGTAGCTCTGGACGGCGCGGCGGATGGCCTGGCCGAGGCGGTAGCAGCGGTTGCCGGTCGGGGGTGGGAATTGCACGACGTTCACCGCCAGCGGGATGACCTGTACCGGCCATTCGGCCGGCTGGCCGTAGACAAGCGACAGCGGGACGGTCAGGCCGTGATCGACGTCGAGCTCGTAGAACAGGGTCAGGTCGAACTCGTCGAGGATGAGTGACTGCGCCAGGTGCGCGGCGAGGTCAGAGTGACCGCGGACTACCGGTACCGGGCGGGCGCCATACCCTTCGTCGGCCGGCGCGAACTCCTCGGCGCAGCCGAGCGCGAACGTCGGGACTATCGCAGGCGAGAACGCGCTCATGTGGTCGTTGTAGATAAGGATCACCACGTCCGGGGGCTCCCTGGCGGCCCAGGCCCTGGTCCACTCATACCCGGCGAACACCGGCTGCCAGTACGGCTCCTCGGTCTTGCCTAGATCCATCGCGGCACCGATCGCCGGGATGTGGCTGGTGGTGAGCCCGGCGGTGATGCGGGCCATGTCAGGTACCGTCCTTCACTGACCGCCAGCCCTCGGGCGAGCGCCCCCCGGAGATCATCATCCGCTGGTAGTCATCGACCGACATGCCGGTCATCGTGCTCACGGCCTGCAGATAGCTCAGCCCGTCGGTGGCGAAGATCTTCGCCAGGAAGTAGATATTGCCGCCGCTCTCAAGCATCGCGTTGTAGTCGCGGTCGAGCACGGCCTGCTTCTGCGCCTCCGTCATCGGCCACTCGTCCAGGTAGGCCCGCTGATCGGATTTGAACCGCTCCCGGTTCCCGGCCTTCATCAGGCTCATGCAGAACTGGTTCAGCTGATAGCCCCGCTTCGCGCGCTCCGCGGTGAACACCCGGGTGCCGGGGATGTCATCAAGCTCGGAGTTGTCCACGTCCCTCAGGCCTCCCAGTACAGGCGCATGGGGTTGTCGATCAGCAGCCGGCGCTGCAGATCCTCAGTCGGGGCGATGCGCGGTATCACCTCGACGAGGGCGCCGTCGTCGGGCATGTGACTCTTCATGTTCGGGTGCGGCCAGTCGGTGCCCCACAGGACGCGATCGGGAAACGTCTGCACAACCTGGCGCGCGAACGGGACGAAGTCGTCGTAGGCCGGCGGGCCGCAGACCGACAGCCGTTCGGGGCCGCTTACCTTCGACCAGACGTTCTCGTGCTCGGCAAGGAAACGCGTGAACAGCGTGAAGCCCGGCCCGTCCAGCGGCTGCGACACGTCGGGCCGGCCCATATGGTCGACCACGACCCTGGTGGGCAGGCTGGTGAACAGGTCCCACCGCTCGGCCAGGTCGGCGGCTTCGAAGTACACCACGATGTGCCAGCCAAGCTCGGCCACCAGGTCGGCCAGGCCACGGTAATAGTCATCGGGCTTAGGGTCGACGAGGCGCTTTACGAAGTTGAAGCGGATGGCACGGACACCGGCCGCATGCAGGTCGGCGAGCTCGGCTCTGGAAACGGCTGGCCGGACCGTCGCGACGCCGCGGGCCCGGCCGTCCGCGGCGAGCATCGCGTCCACGAGGGCGCTGTTGTCCGCGCCGTGGCAGGTCGCCTGGACGATGACATTGCGCTCGAAGCCCAGGAAGTCGCGCAGCGCGAACAGCTGCTCCTTGCCGGCGTCGGTCGGGGTGTACTTCCGCTCAGGTGCGTAGGGGAAGACGTTGCCGGGGCCGAACACGTGGCAATGCGCGTCAACCGCGCCGGGCGGCGGGATGTAGCTGGGCTTGCTCGGGTTCGGGTGGAACGAGAGCCAGTCGGAGTCGGGCCGGAACGTGGCAGTCATCTACAGTCCCCGAGCGCGCAGGAGGTCGTCGAGACGCGGGTATACCCGCCGGGCGTTACCTGAGTAGACCTTCGCGCGGTCGGCCTCGGACAGGTTCAGCGCGTCGACGTACAGCTTCGTGTCGTCGAAGTAGTGGCCGGTCTCCGGATCGATGCCGCGGACGGCGCCCACCATCTCCGACCCGAACAGGATGTTGTCGATGTCGATGACCTGAAACAGCAGGTCGATGCCGGCCTGGTGGTAGACGCAGGAGTCGAAGAACACGTTCTTCATCACGTGTTCGGTCAGCGGCGGCTTCTTCAGCATGTCCGCGAGCCCGCGGTAACGTCCCCAGTGGTAGGGGACGGCACCGCCGCCGTGCGGGATTACCAGCCGCAGGTCAGGGAAGTCCGCGAACAGATCGCCCTGGATGAACTGCATGAACGCCGTGGTGTCGGCGTTGATGTAGTGCGCGCCCGTGGCGTGGAAATTGGGGTTGCAGCTGCTGGAGACATGCACCATGGCGGGCACGTCGAGTTCCGCCATCTTCTCGAAGATCGGATACCAGTACTGGTCGGTCAGCGGCGGAGCGGTCCACATTCCGCCGCTCGGGTCCGGGTTGAGGTTGCAGCCGACGAACCCTAGCTCAAGGACGCAGCGTTCCAGTTCGGCGACGGACGACTTCACCGGGGCGCCTGGTGACTGCGGCAGCTGGCATACGCCGGCGAACGTGTCGGGGAACAGCCCGACGACGCGGGCGATGAGGTCGTTACATGCCCGGGCCCATTCACCGCTAACCCGTTCGTCGCCCTGGTGGTGAGCCATGGCGGACGCGCGCGGCGAGAAGATCGTCATGTCGGCGCCACGCTCGCGCAGCAGGCGGAGCTGGTTCTGCTCGATCGACTCGCGGATCTCGTCGTCGGAGATGACCGGGTAATCCGGTGTCGGGCGACCCTGGCGGAACGCCAGCAGCTGGCCGTCGCGCCAGTCGGTGTGCTGACCGGGCGCGGTCGTGTAGTGCCCGTGGCAGTCGATGATCACAGCGCAGTCCCCCGATCCCCTGCCTGCGACGGCACAAATACCTCACCGCGCATGAGCAGGCGTGCGGTGCGCAGCAGCGCCGACCTCGTGACCGTCACCGCGCCGCCGGAGACCTCCACCTCGAGCGTGACGGTGAAGAACCCCGTGGGGTGCTCGACCTCGATGTCGACTGGCCCGCCGGCCCCATCCAGGGTCGCGATCGCGTGCGGCACCGATCCGGGCACCAGGCATGCCGTCGCGACCGACACCGCGCCAAACACCCCGATAGCCTCATGCACGCGGTGCGGGATGAACGTCCGGGTCGAGATGGCGCCGCCGCGAGCCGGAGGCGACACCAGGCTCATCTTCGGCACAGACTTAGTCGTGACGTCGCCGAGATTCATCATCGGACCGGCGGCCAGCCGGACAGCCTCCACCCGCTTGACCAGCTCGTCATTGCCCTCGAGCTCCGCGGGCGACTCCCGCCCGGATAGCCCCAGGTCGGCGGCCGCGATGCATACGACCGGCATGCCGTTGTCGATGCAGGTCACCAGCATTCCCTCGACGACGTCTGTGACATGCCCGGTCGGCAGCAACGCGCCGCACGATGATCCGGCGACGTCGGCGAACTCGATTGGGATCGGGGCGTGGCTGCCAGGCACGCCATCGATGCGTGCGGATCCGTCGTAGCGGACCAGGCCGCCGGGCGTCTGGACCGACGCGATGGCGAGGGTCTGGGTGTTGCGCATCCAGACCCGGACGGGCGTCACCGGATCGCGCGCAGCCACCAGGCCCTGCTCGATCGCGAACGGTCCGACGGCGGCAAGCATGTTGCCGCAGTTCTGGCTGTCGGACACCTCCGCCCGGTCGGGCCAGACCTGCAGGAACATGTACTCGACGTCCGCGTCGTCGCGCGGCGACCGGCCCACGATGGCGACCTTCGACGTCAGCGGGTGACTGCCGCCCATGCCGTCGATCTGCCGCTCGTCAGGGGATCCCATGGCGGCGAGCAGCACCGCGTCGCGGCTCGCCTGGTCGCCCGGCAGGTCATCGGCCAGGAACACCAGGCCCTTGGAAGTCCCGCCGCGCATGACGGAGCAGGAGATGGCGGTCTGGGTCATGGCAGATCCGCGTAGTCCATGTAGCGCAGTCCCTTGTCGGCGAGCCGGCCGCGCATGTCGTAGATGTCGAGGCCTAGCTCGCCGGCTGCTAGCCGCTTGCGCTTCGACGTCTCGCTGGCCTCCCTGGCCATGGCCGCCTCGAGTACGGTCGCAGCCTGCTCGCGCCGGACACTCACAACCCCATCGTCGTCGGCGACGATTACGTCACCGGGCCGAATGTAGACGCCGGCGCAGATCACGGGGGTCTGCACGTTTCCTGGAGTCTCCTTCACCGTGCCCTGGGCGGAAACGGCCTTGGACCAGACCGGGAATCCCATCCGCGTCAGGGACGCGACGTCCCGGACTCCGGCGTCGATGACCACGCCCCTGACGCCGTGCGCGCGCAGGCTCTCGGCCAGCAGGTCGCCGAGGTATCCGTCGTCGCACGGGCTCGTGGGTGCGACCACGAGGAAGTCGCCGGGCTGAGCCTGCTCGACCGCAACGTGGATCGACCAGTTGTCACCTGCGGCGACCTCGCAGGTCAGCGCGTTGCCTGCGACGCGGACGGGCCGGAAGATTGGCCGGATATCGCTGCGTAGCAGCCCCGTGCGCCCCTGCGCCTCGTGCACTGTCGCTACCCCGGCGTGCTCCAGGCCGTCGACGACCTCGAGATCTGTCCGAGGGGTGTTCCGTACCACCGTCGGCACGTGCATGCTCCTTTCCGGCGAGCTGCTGTCCTTGAGCCTAGTAACGGGCAGCAACGATGCCAGTGCAATTTCCGGCTGGCGGCAGTCGATGACGAAGCACCAGGGCGGGGAACGGGGTCGGCTTCACGCTAGCCGGGCCCGCGGCGTGGCCCGGTCACAACTTCGGCGGCGCTGGTTTGTCGGTCAGGCACAGATCCGTGGCCTCCGGCGAGCTGGTTATTGACAGGGTATGGAGCACTTTCTAGCTTGAACGCTACCTAAGTCGGGAGTCTGCGGGCCGTCCAGGATCCTGGCCGGCCCGGAACCTGGCTCTGCCTGTGAGCCTCGAAGAGAGGGCCGCAATGGCGGAGGTCGTCATCGGCATAGCGTCGTCGCACACGCCTCAGCTCAGTTCCGGCGTGGACATGTGGACCGATCACGCGCAGCGGGACCGGCGGAATCCGCTGCTGCTCGGGAAGGACGCGGAGTTTCATACCTATGACGAGCTGCTGGCCAGCGCTGACCCCGCCATCGGGCATGAGCTGGCCCGTGCCGTCTGGGAAGCGAAGTACCGGCGCTGCCAGGAGGCCATCGCGGCGCTGGCCGACCAGCTCGGCGAGGCGCGCCCGGACGTCGCCGTCATCTTCGGCGACGACCAGCGGGAGCTCTTTCAGGACGACGGCATCCCGGCTTTTGCCTTCTTCGCGGGCGAGGAGCTGATGGACATGCCACCTAACGCCGAGGCCGTTGACCGGATGCCGAGGGGCATCCGGGCTGCCTCGTGGGCCGTGCACGCCGACCGCCAGGAACCGCACCCCGTCTGCGCGGAGCTGAGCAAGCACATCGCCGAAGAGCTGACCTGCGCCGAGTTCGATATCACGCTGTTCACTCAGCAGCCGCCGGGCCGCAGCCTGGGCCATGCCTTCACCTTTCCGCGATACCGGCTTGGGCTGCCGGCCGCGACCCCGATCGTCCCGGTATTCATCAACACCTATTACCCCCCGAATGTGCCGTCCGCGGGACGTTGTTATTCGCTGGGACAGGTGATTCGCCGTGCGGTGGAAAGCTGGCCAAGCAGCGCGCGGGTGGCCGTCATAGCCTCGGGCGGGCTGAGCCATTTCGTCGTCGACGAAGAGCTGGACTACCGGGTCCTGTCCGGCATATCTCGGCCCGACGCCGGCATTCTCACCTCGCTGCCGCGGGCGCAGCTGCGTTCGGGCACCTCGGAGATACTGAACTGGGTCAGTGCGGCCGGCGCCCTGGAGGGCCTGACGGCGACCATTATCGATTACGTTCCCGGATACCGGAGCCCGGCGGGAACGGGCGCGGGAATGGCCTTTGTCCAGTGGAACAGATGCTAGCCGCGATCAGGCGGCGAGGAGTGAGCCGGTGCTTTCCGGCGCCGGGTCAGGCCATGGCTGGCGGTATGCACGGAAATACATGCCGTGGTAGCGGAACCGCCTGGTCACGGGCCGGCGCCCCGGCTAAGCGCGCGCATGCGTCGGCCGTGTCAAGATGGGACTGTACACATGATCCCGCCGCGGGGGAGGCAGGCGACGTGTTTGAGGCTGGCGATATCCGGGAGTGGCGCGGTCACGACGTGGTTGACGCCGACGGCCGCAAGATCGGCGAGCTAGAGGCCGTGTATGTCGATACCACAACTGACCTGCCGTCGTTTGGCACGGTCAAGGTGGGTATGCCAACCAGGCACCGGCTCGTCTTCGTGCCCCTCGGCCAGGCCACCGTAGGGCCGGGTTATCTGCGGGTCAGCTACGACAGGAAGCAGGTAAGAGGTGCCCCGTCCATCAGCACCGACGGAGAATTGCCGTTCGAGGACGAAGAGGCTGTCTTCCGGCATTACGGCCTGACCTACCAGCCGGGAGCTGCCGGTGAGCGGTGCCTGGCCCGCCGGTGACCGGCGCAGCGGAGCGGAGGACTCAATGATCGCGCTATTCCTGTTGCTAGTGATCGCGGCCGTCGCGCTGGGCATCGTCGGCGCGGTCGTTAAGGGCCTGCTATATCTGCTGATTATCGGCATTGTCGTGTTCGTCCTCGCGCTGCTGCTGGCGTCGTTGCGAATGCGGCGACGACCAGGCAAGCGCTCCACGAGGTGAACTGCCGGCCAGCCCGCCCCGCCTGACCGGCCGCGGCCGCCAGCGTCCGGCCGGTATTTCACTCGGACCGCGCAGGAGCCGCCCTGGCCAGAGCACCGAGCGCTGCAGGAAAGATCTCCGCTGGCGCGGTGACCAGGCCGGCGCCGACCTGGCCGGTGCCGGCCACCTTTCCCGCCATTCCGGTGTTGATCTGCGGCAGGATGCCGGTGCGGGCCACGAGCGTGGTATCTATCCCCACCGGGGTGCCGCGGAAGTCGAGGGCAGGCACCTGAAAGACCGGATGCTCGGCGAGCGTGATCTCATACATCCGCTCGGTCGTGGCGAGCGCGTCGGCAACCGAGCCGCCAACGAGCCGCACGATGGCGGGCGCGGCCGCCATCGCGAAGCCGCCAAGTCCGGCCGTTTCCGTGATTGCCGAGTCGCCGATGTCCGGGTTCGCGTCCGCCGGGCCGTAGCCGCCCAGGAACAATCCGTCGGGCGTCAGCGCCGGCGCGGTGAACCACTGGCTGCCGGTGCCCGCGACCTGAATGCCGAAGTCGGTGCCGTTCCTGGCCATCGCCACAACCATCGTCGAGCCGGGAATGCCGCGCGCCGCATCGAGCGCGAGCTTGCAGGCCGGCATGGCCAGGTTCAGGAAGAAGTGGTCGTTCCCGCCGATAAACGCCGCCGCCCTGGCGACAGCCGATGCCGGGAACGGGGCCTGGACCAGCCACGGCAGTACGTCGCGCAGCAGCATCAGGGTACCGGTGCGATTCCTATTATGGGCTTCGTCGCCCATCTGAACCATCTGCGCCAGGATCGCGGTGACGTCTACCGGCCCGTGCGCGCGCACGGCCGACTGCAGCAGCGGCCCGAGCTCAGCCGACATCCACCGCAACCGCTCGATCACGTCCGGGCCGTAGGCGCCGTACCGCAAGACCTTGCCGAGGCCCTCGTTCAGCGAGCAGTACGCCCGCTGCCCGGTCGCGGGATCCTCGAGGACGAAGACCCACATCGACGGCGAGACCAGGCCGGCCATCGGGCCCACCGCGCGGTGCGCGTGACAGGGCTCGAGTGTGATGCTGCCGCTTGCGGCCAGCCGGGCGGCGGCCTGCGGGTCGGCGGCCAGCCCCTCGAACACCGCCGCTCCGATCAGCGCTCCCCGGAGCGGGCCGGACGCGCGATCCCAGCTAATCGGCGGCCCCGCATGCAGGAACTGGCCGGCTCGCAGGCCCAGCGCGTCGCGCGCAGGACGCACGTCGACCAGGTGCGCGCGGACCGACAGTGCTCGCTCGACCGCCAGCGCGTTGGCCCCGGTCCTGCGGGGATCACGCAGGACCGTGACCAGGTCGTCCTCGACGCCTGCCATCGGCGGCCGCCAGTCGACTCTGGTCACCCTGGCCCCCTGCTGCTCGGCGGCGTCGGCCAGCAGGCCGAGCCCGGCGCTGATCACATGCGGCCCGCGCCGCAGCAGGCCGGTCATCCCGTGCTGGCTATCGCCTGGCAGGCGAACCGCGCGGCCGCGGCGTTGGAGGCGAAGACCTGCGCCCCGGCTGCCTGCAGCACGGCCGCCTGGCGGGACAGGCCCTGCGGGTCCGATCCGGCCCCGATGAGCGACGCTACGACGGGCACGCCGCAGCGGGCCCGCGCCGCGGCGATGGCCGGGCCAAGCTCGGCAGCGGGATCTGGATGCGCGCCATGCCCGAGCACCACGTCCAGCAGGATGACTCCCGTCGCCGGGTCGTCCGCCTCGGCCGCGAGGCGGTCGAGCCGCAGCGACTGGTCGATCATCGGATGCGCGCGGCCGGCCGTCAGCTGATCGTCGCCGAAGTCGATCATCATGTGGCCGGTGCTGCTGCCCAGCGGGTCGGCCCGCCACTCGGGCCGGAGCGGGACGTTCGATCGGATCGCGCCAAGCCGTTCGCTCGCGATGACCATCGCCTCGTCGCACAGCGTGCCGCCGGCGAACAGGCCGCGCACCGCCCCCGGCCGCGACGGGACTGCGCGCGGCGTCCCATCGGCCCGGGCAGCAGGCGTGCCATCGGCGGGTGGCCACCGCGGCCACCCTGGTACCGGATGGCCGGCCGCACGCAGCGCCGCCTCGGTCGCTGCGGTCAGGTCGGGCTCGCCGGGGGCAACGAACGCGAAGAGCACCGGTGTCTGCAGGGTCGCGGCGTAGCGGCGCAGAGCCTGTGCCACCTCCGGCGCGGGCGGTTTTGACACCACGATGACGAACTCGGTGCCCGGGTCATCGGCCAGCGCGGCCAGGGCCGCACGGGCGGACCGGCCGCCGACTTCGGCGGACAGGTCGCGCCCGCCGACGCCTAGTGCCGCACTGACTCCGGCGCCGGCGTGATCGAGCAGGCACAGCACCTGCTGCGCGCCCGTGCCCGAGGCGGCGACCAGCCCGAAAGGGCCGGCCGCGAGCGTATGCGAGAAGCCGAGGCCGACGCCGCCGACGACGGCCGTGCCGCAGTCGGGGCCCATCACGATCAGGCCCCGCTGCGCGGCCAGGTCCTTCAGCGCGATCTCCTGTTCCACCGGCATGTTGTCGGAGAAGATCATCACGTCACAGTCGGCTTCCAGCCCATCCATGGCCTCGGCGAACGCGAACCGCCCTGGTACCGAGATCAGCGCTAGACCAGGGCCGCCGGTGCGCAGGGCGGCGGAGATGGTGCGCGGCCGCCAGGAAGCGACCGCACTGCCTCGCACGGCCGGCCGCGCCGCGAGCGCCGCGTCGACTCGTGCGACTGCGGCCCGGAGCGTGGCTGCGTCGCTAGCCCGGATGGCGATGACCAGGTCGTTCGGGCCGGCCTGGGCCGGGGCCCGGAATCCCATCTCGGCCAGCAGGCCGAGATTCAGGTCGGTGGCCATCGCGATCAGTGCCGCGTCGACCCCGTCAGCCGTCCGCGTCTTCGCACTGACCTGCATCAGCGTCACCGAGTCGGCGTACGCGCCGGCCCGCGCCTCGACGTGCTCCGCACTCGCGCCGCTGACCCCGGACAGCTTCATCTCGCCATCCTGTAGCAGAAGAGGATTTCAGTCACGCCCTCGGCAGCGTAGCGTCGCGCTATGAACGTTACGGTCGCACCGGGCCAGCCCGGAGCGCGAGCGCCCCATGACTGACCTGCCCGGCGGTACGCAGTGAAACCGGCGCCGGTGGGCTACTCGCGGCCGGAGTCGGCGGCGCAGGCGCTGGTCACGCTGGCCACACTCGGGCCCGAGGGTAAGGTGCTGGCTGGCGGCCAGTCGCTGGTCCCGCTGATGTCCATGCGACTTGCCGCGCCCGGCCACCTCGTGGATATCAACCGCCTGACCGAGCTCAGCTACGTCCGGGTCGAGGACGGCCAGGTCCGGGTCGGAGCGCTGGCTCGGCACGCGCAGGTCCTGGCGAGCCAGGCGGCCCGCGGCGCTCAGCCGCTGCTGGCCAAGGCGCTTCGGTTCGTGGCGCACCCGGCCGTCCGCAACCGCGGTACGACGGTGGGCAGCATCGTGCACGCGGACCCGGCAGCCGAGATGCCCGCGGTGCTCGCGCTGCTCGCCGGAACGGTGCACGTAGCCAGCGCGGCAGGCGAACGCGCGGTTCCGGCCAGCGAGTTCTTCCTCGGCGTACTGGAGTCCGCGGTGCAGCCGGGAGAACTGGCCACCGAGGTGGCGTTCCCCGTCCTGCCGCCCGCTGTCGGCACCGGGTTCGCCGAGGTGAGCAGAAGGCGCGGCGACTACGCGGTAGTCGGAGTGGCTGCCGTGGTCCGGCTCGGCGATGACGGCACCGTCGCCCGAGCGAGGGCGGCCTACTTGGCTGTCGGGCCGTGCCCGCTCGTGGTCGACCTGACCGAGGCGGTCGCCGGGGTTCCCGCCGATGCCACCGCGCTGCCAGCCGCGGCCGCGATGGCCCGCGAGAGTGTCCGGCCGACGCCGGACATTCATGCCACCGCCGCCTACCGGCGGCATCTGGCCGGCGTCCTCACCGAGCGTGCCCTGCTGGAAGCACTGGCCGAGGCCAGAGCGCGAACCGCATGGTCCGCAGCGGCACGCGGCCCGCACGAGACCGGCAGATCCGCATGAGTGCCGAGGAGATGCACGAAGTGCGCATGACCGTCAACGGGGCGGCCCGCACGGCCAGCGTGCCCGCCCGGCGGCTGCTCTCCGACTGCATCCGACATGACCTCCGGCTGACGGGCACGCATGTCGGGTGCGAGCATGGCGTCTGCGGCGCCTGCACGATCCTGCTCGACGGCCTGCCGGTGCGCTCATGCCTGCTGCTGGCAGTCAGCGCCGACGGTGCGAAGATCACCACCGTAGAGGGCCTGGCCGGACCGGATGGCACCCTCTCGCCAGTGCAGCAGGCCTTCGCCGAGTGCCACGGTCTGCAGTGCGGCTTTTGCACGCCGGGTTTCCTGACCACGATTACCGCGGGGCTGATGACCGTTCCCGACCCAACTGACGAGCAGGCACGGGAGATGGTCGGCGGGAACCTGTGCCGGTGCACCGGCTACCAGAACATCGTCGCCTCCGTGCACCGGGCAGCGGACTTGCGGCGGGAACGCGAGGCCGGACGTTCATGACCTCGATGTTCGGCGCCAGCGTCCAGCGGGTGGAAGACGACAGGCTGATCCGCGGCCTCGGCGCGTTCCTCGACGACCTCGGCGAGGACGCGCTGGCCGCTGCGTTCGTGCGCAGCCCGCACGCGCACGCTCGGATTACCGACATCGACGTCAGCGGGGCGCTGGACTCCGGCGGCCTGGTCGCGATCTACACCTACGAGGACCTGCCGGACAACCTCGCCGAGCCGCTGCCGCTGCTGATCCCGCACCCCTCGCTCACTCACGGCCGGACGCCGTATCCGCTCGCCAACGGCGAGGTCAACCACGTCGGCGAGGCCGTCGCCATGGTTGTCGCCAGGGACCGCTACCTTGCCGAGGATGCCGCGGACCTGATCGACGTCAGCTACGAGCCACTGCCCCCGGTTGTCGGCCTGGACAGCGCCCGCAAGGCGGAGCACCTCGTGCACGACGACGTGCCGCGAAACCTGGCCGCCAACGCCGTGCAGGAACACGGCGATACCGCCGCCGCGATCGCGGCCGCGCCGCACGTACTCGAGCTTGACCTGGCGATCGAGCGGTCTGCGTCGACGCCGCTCGAGGGCCGCGGAGTGCTCGCCCGCTGGGACGCGCAAGCGGGCCGGCTGCGCATGTGGACATCTACTCAGACCGCCACCGGCGTGCGCGCCGCCGTCGCGGCCAAGCTGGGCCTGGCCCTGACCGATGTGGACGTGATCACCCCCGACGTCGGCGGCGGCTTCGGCGTCAAGATCGTGCACCCGTGGCCGGAGGAAGTGCTCGTGCCGTGGGCGGCACGGCTGCTTGGCCGGCCGGTCAAGTTCACCGAGGACAGGCGCGAGCACTTCATCGCGAGCGCCCATGAGCGGGCCCAGCAGCACCACGTCACGGTCGGCTACGACGACGAGGGCAGGATCCTCGGGCTGGACGTTCGCTTCTGGCACGACAACGGTGCCTACGTGCCTTACGGCCTGATCGTGCCGATCGTCACGTCAACGCAGTTGCTCGGCCCGTACAAGCCGGCCGCTTACCGGGTCGAGTTCGACTCGCTCTACACCAACACCGTGCTGGTAACGCCCTACCGCGGCGCGGGCAGGCCGCACGGCTGCTTCGTGATGGAGCGGACCGTCGACGCGATCGCGGCGGCGCTGCGGCTCGACCGCGCGGTAGTCCGCGAGCGCAACTTCATTCAGCCGCAGGAGATGCCGTACGACCAGGGGCTGATCTTCCAGGATGGCCGGCCGCTGATCTACGACTCCGGCGACTACCCAGCGCTACTCGCCATGCTGAAGGACCTGATCGGGTGGGACGACTTCGCCGCGGTCAGGCGGGCGGCGGCCAGCGAGGGCAGGCGGCTCGGCATCGGCCTGGCCTGTTACGTCGAGGGCACCGGAGTCGGGCCGTACGAGGGTGGCCACGTCCTGGTGGAAACGTCCGGCAAGGTCAAGGTCGCCACCGGCCTGACCAGCCAGGGGCAGGGACATCAGACGATGCTGGCCCAGCTAGTCGCGGACGAGCTCGGAGTGCCGTTCGCCGATGTCGAGGTCGTCACCGGCGACACCCGCAGGTTCGGCTACGCGGTCGGCACGTTCGCGTCCAGGACCGCCGTCATGAGCGGTTCCGCCGTCATGCTGGCCGCGCGGAAGGCAAAGGAGAAGGCGCTACGGGTGGCGGCCGACGCGCTCGAGGTCTCGGCCGACGACCTGGTCATCTCCGGCGGGATCGTCCAGGTCAAGGGCGACCCGGACAGCGGCATTACGCTGGGCACGGTGGCGGTGCTCTCGAATCCGCTGCGGTATGCCTTCGATGACGCGGCGAAGGCCGCCACTCAGTTCGCTGGCGGCGACATCAGCAAGCCCCCTATCGCGGCAGACGACGAGCCGGGCGTCGAGGGGCGGGCGTACTTCTCCCCCGTGCGCTCGACGTTCGCCGCGGGGATGCACGCGGCGATCGTGGAGACCGACCCCGATACCGCCGAGGTCACGATCCTTCGCTACTGCGTCGTGCACGACTGCGGCCGGCTGATAAACCCCCGGATCGTCGAGGGACAGATTCATGGCGGAGTCGCCCAGGGCGTAGCGGGTGCGCTGCTGGAGCGGATGGTCTACGACGACACCGGCCAGCTGCTCAACGCCTCGTTCATGGACTTCCTGATGCCCTACGTCAGTGAGGTGCCCAGGCAGATCGAGATCGATCATCTCCAGACGCCGTCGCCGCTGAACCCGCTCGGGGTCAAGGGCGCGGGCGAGGCCGGGGTCATTCCTGGCGCCGCCGTCATCGCCGCGGCCATCGAGGACGCCGAGGGCTTCCCGATCCGGTCCATGCCCATATCGCCGTCGGACCTGTTCGAGCTCCGGCGTGCCCACAGCCGGGAGGCTGACCAATGAAAGGCCGGGTGCCATGAAGATCAACGGTGTCGCGACCATGCACGCGCCGGCCGACCGGGTGTGGGCCGCGCTGAACGATCCGGCGGTGCTCGTCGCCGCGATCCCTGGCTGCGAGCGGCTGGAGACGACCGGCCCGGACTCGTACCGGTTCATCCTGACCGCGGCCGTGGCCTCGATCCAGGGCACCTACACGGGCGAGATCTCGCTGTCTGACCGGCGTGAGCCGAGCTCGTTCGTGCTGACCGCGAGCGGGGCCGGCGGCCCAGGGACCGCGTCCACGAGCGTGCAGATCCGGCTGGCCGCGACGGCGGACGGGATCACCGAGCTCAGCTACGATGCGGACGCGGTGGTAGCGGGCCTGCTGGCGGGCGTGGGTCAGCGCGTGCTGGCCAGCGTCGCCAAGCGCGTGGTCGACGACTTCTTCACCTCCGTCGACGATGTCCTTTCCGGGAACGGGGCGCGCGGAGGGCTAGCCGCCGAGCTGGCCGCTGGCCCCTACGAGCCGGCCACGACCGCCGCCCCGGCCGGCGTGTACTTCCCGCCGGAGTCGGCCGGGCCGACCGCAAACCAGGGATTCGGGCGCGGCGTGCTCGTCGGCGCCGCGGCCGCGCTAGCCGGGGTGGCCGTGGGCAGCCTGCTCGGGCGCAAGGGCCGCTGATGCGCCTGACCACCCCGTTCCCCCGGCAGATCGCGGCTGGCAGCTGATCCGATGGCAAACACCGCGCCGCGACTGCGGATAGGCATCGATACCGGCGGAACGTTTACCGACGTCGTGGCCGTGGACGAGATCAGCGGCGAGCTGACCGTCACCAAGACGCCGTCTACGCCGGCCGATCCCGCGCGGGCTTTCATGGCCGGGCTGGGGAAGATGCTCGGGCTGCTCGGGGTCGGCCCGGACGCTATCGCGGCCATCAGCCACGGCACTACGATCGCGACGAACCAGCTGCTGGAAGGCGACATCGGCCGGCTCGGGTTCATCACTACCGAGGGCTTCGAGCTCATGCTCGAGATCGCCCGTCAGTCGGTGCCAGACGGTTACGGCAACTCCTACTTCTGGGTCAAGCCGGACCGGATCGTCCCGCCGGACCGGGTCAGGGCCGTCGGCGGCCGGCTCGACCACACCGGCGCGCAGCTTCGCCCGTTCGACGTGGCCCAGGCGGTCGCGGCGGCCCGCTGGTTCCGCGACCACGGCGTCGACTCGCTCGGCGTGTGCTTCCTGCACTCCTACGCCAACTCTCAGCACGAGCTGGCGATGGCGGAAGTGCTCGCGCACGAGCACCCGGATGCCGAGGTGTCGCTGTCGTGCCAGGTGCTGCCGGAGTACCGGGAGTACGAGCGAGCGATGACGACGCTCGTCGACGCCGCGGTCAAGCCCCGGGTGTCGCGGTATCTGGCCTCGATCGAGCGGCGGCTTGAAGACCTGCAGGCCGGCCTGCCGCTGCACGTCATGACGTCAAGCGGCGGGGTGGCGACGGCCGGCGAGGTGATTGCACGGCCGATTAGCACGGTACTGAGCGGGCCGGCCGCGGGCGCCGTCGGCGCGGCGATGATCGCGCACGCTGCTGGCTTTTCCAGGGTGCTTACCTGCGACGGCGGCGGCACCTCGACGGATGTCGCGGTCGTGGTCGCCGGCGAGCCCGCGCTGACCACCGAGGGCACCATAGGGGCATACCCGGCGAAGATCCCGATGGTCGACGTGGCGACGGTCGGCGCGGGCGGCGGGTCGGTGGCCTGGGTGTCGGCCGAGGGCCTGCTCAAGGTCGGGCCGCGGTCGGCAGGGGCTGACCCCGGACCGCTGTGCTATGGCCGGGGCGGCCGTGAGGTCACGGTCACCGACGCGCACCTCGCACTTGGCCGCATCCCCGCGCACCTGCTCGGCGGGGAGATACCGCTCGACGCCCGCGCGGCCGAAGCCGGGCTGGCCGCGCTCGCGGCGGGCCTGGACATGCGGGTAAGCGAATGCGCGGCCGGCATCCTGGAGATCTCCGCCTGGAACCAAGCCAACGCAGTGCGCCAGATCACCGTAAAGCGCGGGCTCGACGTCCGTGACTTCACCCTGGTCACCTTCGGCGGGTCCGGATCGCTGCTGCTGTGCCCGCTGATCGAGATCCTCGGCGTGCGCAGCGCGCTCGTCCCGCCCAATCCCGGTAACGTCTCGGCTTTCGGCCTGCTGACCGTCGACGTGCGGGCCGACTACGTCCGCACCTGCGTGGCCAGGCACGCCAGCCTCGATTACGGCCTGATGGAGGTGATCTTCGCGGAGCTGTCGGTACAGGCGGCCGCCGCGCTGCTCGCCCAGGGCTTCGGCACCGCCGAGCACCGCCTCGCCAGGACCGCGGACCTGCGGTACTTCGGGCAGGCGTTCGAGGTACGGGTCCCGGTGCGGCCCGGCCCGTTCGGGCCCGAGGTCGCTGCCGCGGCGGCGGACGCGTTCCACCAGGCGCACCGCGCCCTGTACGGGTATGACTTCCGCGGGGATCCGCGCCAGCAGGTGGAGTGGGTTAACCTGCGGGTCACCGGCATCGGGCCGATCCGCCGCCCCGCACTGCCCGCGCTGCCCGACGGCGATGGTGAACCATCGCGTGCCCTGACCGGCCACCGCCCGGTGATCTTCGACCGCTCGCTGGCGGCTGCCGAGGCCGCCGTCTACTGGCGGCCTGCCCTGGCCGCCGGCGATGTACTGGCCGGTCCCGCGATCATCGAGGAGTACGGAGCGACCGTGCCGGTGCACCCCGGCTTCTCGGCCCGACTGGACGCGCTCGGCAACCTGCTGGTCACGGCGACAAGGCGGGCCCGATGACGACCGCGACGCTCACCGGCCAGTCGGCCACCGGGACTCGCGCCGACCCGGTGCTGCTGGAGATCATCGCGGGCAGCCTCGCCTCGATCGAGAAGGAGGTCGAGACCGCGATTGCCAGGACCTCGCGGTCGCCGATGATCAGGGACGCGCATGACTTCCGGGCCGGCATCCACGACCGGCTGCTGCGCAAGCTGACCGGCCGCTCGTACAGCGCGCTGGTCCATCCGGTCGCGCGCGATTTCCCGCTGCCGACGATGCGGCCTGGCGACGTGTTCTTCCACAACGACGTGTATCTGTCCGAGGGCGGCATCGGCCACCTACCCGACCTGTGCGTGACCGTGCCGGTCTTCCACTCCGGCGGCGGTCAGCCCGAGGTCGTGGCGTTCGTGCAGGCATTCGGCCACCACGACGACATCGGCGGCGCGGTACCCGGCTCGATGCCGAGCCACGCGACCAGCGTCTTCGAAGAGGGCCTGATGGTGCCGCCGATCCGGCTGTGGGACCACGGGGTGCCCAACCTGGCAGCGCTCACGATCATGACCCGCAACTCGCGGATGCCCGACTCGCTGGCGGCCGACCTTGATGCGGAGTGCTCCGCCTGCCTGCTCGGAGCCCGCCGCCTCGAGGACCTGTTCGGCCGGTACGGCCGGGCGGCAGTCGAGACCTGTTTTGACGAGATCGTGGCCGCGACGACCCGCACGTACCGGCAGGAGATCCTGGCGAAGATCCCGCCGGGCACCTGGACCTGGGAGGACTACGCCGAGCACGACGGGGTGGACGAGCCGCGGCTGCACGTGCAGCGGATCACGCTGACCAGGACCGGTCCGGACGAGCCGGGCGGCGCCCGGCTGATACTCGATTTCACCGGGACTTCGGCGCAGGCTAAGGGCCCGATCAACCACTGCGCCGACTACGCCGACGGCAACTTCCTGGCCAAGTGGCTGGCGCCGATCCTGCGCAACCTCGCGGACACGCCGGAAAGGGCGGCCGAACTGGACGTCAACGAGGGGGTCGTGGAGCTGATCGAGATGCGCTTCCCGCCGCCTGGCACGCTGCTTACCCCGATCTTCCCCGCGCCGACCAACGCCCGCACGTTCGTGATCCTGCGGCTGCTCGGCGTCTTCGCCGGGGTGCTGGCCAAGGCCATGGGCGGGCAGATGCCCGCGGACCAGGAGACGATCAGGTACACCGGCGTGTACGGGCATACCGCGGCGGGCGAGCCGTACCTGATGCGGGAGGTTCTCGGCGGCGGCTCTGGCGGGCGGTACTACGCCGACGGCGAGGACACCATCCACGTGGTGCCAGACTCGCGGAATCTGCCCGCCGAGTTCACCGAGGCCAGGTTCCCGCTGGTCGTGGAGCGGCTCGGGCTGGCGGTGGACTCTGGCGGGCCTGGCAAGTTCCGCGGCGGGCTCGGCTACGAGAAGGTCATCAGGATGCGCGAGGACGGGTACTTCATGTCGATCGCCGATCGCTCGATCCTGTCCTGCTGGGGAGTCAACGGCGGCCAGGCCGGGCAGCCGTTCGGTGTCACGGTCGATCCGGCCGGTCCCGGCGAGCGGCAAGTCGACGCGCTGGCCGACGCGGAGTTCGTTCCGGCCGGGACGCTGATCAGGATTCGCACCACCGGCGGCGGCGGCTGGGGCGACCCGCTCGAACGCGACCCGAATCTGGTGGCCCGCGATGTCCGCTGGGGCAAGGTGTCCCGGCACCGCGCTGCCGCTGACTACGGCGTGGTCATCACCGGTCCTGCCGACGACCCGGTGGCCGACGGCCCCGCGACCGGCAGCCTGCGCACCCGGCTGCGGGCAGACCGGCCGGCGGCGGCGCCGTTCTTCGATCGCGGCCCAGGCTACGCGCGCCTGTCGGGCGGGGCCGCAGCTGCCGAGGTGGACTGGTTGTGACGGTACTGATCGCGCTTGGCGGCAACGCCATGACGGCCCCCGATGGCAGCGCCAGGCCGGAGGATCAGCGGGCCGCGATCGGCGTCGCGGCCGAGTCGATCGCTGACATCGTGGCCGCCGGGACCGCGGTCGTCCTTACCCACGGCAACGGCCCGCAGGTGGGCAACCTGCTGGTGAAGAACGAGATCGCGGCATCGGTGGTACCGCCGGTACCGCTGGACTGGTGCGGGGCGCAGACGCAGGCCACCATCGGAGTCCTGCTGCTGAACGCGCTCGACGCAGCGCTGGCCCGCCGTGCCGTCGGAACCAGGACCGCCGTGCTCGTGTCGCGAACCCTCGTGTCGGCCGACGATCCGGGATTCGCCGAGCCGACGAAGCCGATCGGCAGGTACCTGCCCGCGGCGCAGGCCGCTGAGTTGATGAGCCATGGCCAGTCCTGGCGCGATTTCGGCGCGCGCGGCTGGCGGCGGGTGGTCGCCTCGCCCGAGCCGCTGTCGTGCCTGGATGCGGCCGCTGCGGCGGTGCTGCTTGCGGCCGGCTTCGTGGTCGTCTGCGCCGGCGGCGGCGGGGTGCCGGTGGTGCAGGACGCTGACGGCGGACTGCGCGGAGTGCAGGCGGTTATCGACAAGGACCTGACCGCGGCCGTGCTGGCCCGCCAACTCGGCGCGGCGACGCTCGTAATCGCCACCGACGTGGCGGCCGTCATGACCGGCTGGGGTACTCCGGCGGCCCGCGCGCTCGGCGAGATCGGCGTCGCGCAGATGCGCGCGCTGGCTAGCCAGAGCCACTTCCCGGCCGGCAGCATGGGGCCGAAGGTAGAAGCGGCCTGCCGGTTCGCCGAGAGCGGCGGCCGGGCGATTATCACCTCGCTGCATCACATCGGCGATGCACTGGCCGGGAAGGCCGGCACTGTCGTTGTCCCGTGCCCGGAGTGAGCTTGTCCTTAGGAGGTAGGTCAGTGCCCGAGCCGATCGAGGTTCGCAAGATACCGCTGCATCACGTGTCTGACGCCAGTGAGCTTGCCAGGCTAATCGACGGCGGCGTGCTCGAGGCTGACCGCGTCATCGCGGTCATCGGCAAGACGGAGGGAAACGGCGGGGTCAACGACTACACCCGCATCCTGGCCGACCGGGCTTTCCGCGAGGTGCTGACGGCCAGGGGCAGCCGCGGCGCTGACGCGGTCGCGCGCGTGCCGATCGTGTGGTCCGGCGGCACCGATGGCGTGATCAGCCCGCACGCCACCGTGTTCGCCACGGCCAGGCCCGATCAGGCGGATGCCAGCGACGAGCCTCGGCTGTCCGTCGGCTTCGCCATGAGCGAGCCGCTGCTGCCAGAGGACATTGGCCGCGGTGCCATGGTGACCAAGGTCGCCTCCGCGGTGCGGTCGGCGATGGCGCAGGCCGGGATTGCCGACCCGGCGGACGTGCACTACGTGCAGACCAAGACGCCGCTGCTGACGATCAACACCATCAGGGACGCCAAGAGCCGCGGGCAGAGCGTGTGGACCGAGAACACCGGCGAGTCGATGGACGTATCCAACGGGACCGCCGCGCTGGGCATCGCCGTCGCGCTCGGCGAGATCACGATGCCTGCTGACGAGGCCATCATGCGCGATCGCGACCGGTGCTCGTCCGTCGCCTCGTGCTCGTCAGGAGTGGAGCTCGACCGCGCCCAGGTAGTCGTGGCTGGCAACGTGCGGGGAATCGGCGGCCGGTACCGGATCGGGCACTCGGTCATGCGGGACGCGCTGGACGCCGACGGCATCTGGGCCGCGATCAGGGACGCGGGCCTCGAGCTGCCGGACCGGCCGCATCCGGCCGACCTCGGCGGGCGCCTGGTCAATGTGTTCCTGAAGTGCGAGGCCAGCCAGGACGGGACCGTGCGGGGCTGGCGCAACGCGATGCTCGACGATTCGGACGTGCACTGGCATCGCCAGATCAAGGCATGCGTAGGCGGGGTCGCGGCGGCCGTCACCGGTGACCCGGCGGTATTCGTCTCGGTGTCGGCGGCCCATCAGGGGCCAGACGGCGGCGGGCCGGTAGCGGCGATCGTCGACCTCGGTCCGCAGGTTTCCGGGTGACGCATCTGAGCCTGGCCGCGATCGTGGTCGAGGAGTACGACCCCGCGATCGAATTCTTCGTCGGCGCGCTCGGCTTCGAGCTCGTCGAGGATTCGCCATCGCTGACGAACGACGGGCGCCAGAAGCGGTGGGTCGTGGTCCGGCCGCCTGGCGCCGCGACGGGCCTGCTGCTGGCGCGGGCCGACGGCGGCGAGCAATCCGCGGTCGTCGGCAGGCAGGCGGCCGGACGGGTCGGGTTCTTCCTCGAGGTGGAGGACTTCGACGCCGCCTGCTCGCGGATGTCGTCGGCAGGAGTCCGGTTCGTCGGCCTGCCGCGATCGGAGCCCTACGGCCGCGTCGCCGTATTCCTCGATATCGCCGGCAACAAATGGGATCTGGTCGGGCCCGCGCAGCCTTCCAGTTCCAGCGCATAACCTGGCGATTCCAGCGCGGTCAGCGGGGTAATTCGTCATGGTCTGTACCCACGAAACTGGAAGGTTATGGTCAGGTGAGCTCTCTTCGCAGCAGCACGCACACCGCGAACGGTGCGTCCTCCTGCTCTCCTTCAGCCCCGTCAACCAGGCCGCGGCTCCGCCGGAAGGAACGCGTAGATCTGACCCCAGTCGTCGTCGACCGGCGTACGCGACAATCCGCCGCGACCGACAACCTCGCCGCTCACCCGGTCGTACGCGATCCACTTGTGGACGCCGTGGAAACGCCACGAGTCACCCATGAAACTTGCCCACTGCTCGGCCTGCTCGAGGCTCGGCTTCTCGTTGCCGTACCAAGGCCACACCGCGTCGTCGCTATGCGTAAGCCACAGGTCGGCGGCGTTGGCCGGGCCGACCGGTTCCAGCCGCAGGCGCGCCGTGAACCGGGACTCGCCGGCATCGGCCAGTGGCGGGTCTTGCACGCGGCCCAGCGTCCCACGGCCGCGTCATCCGGCGGCTCACTTATCCAATGTGGCTGCCTGAGGCCCGTGGCCACAGCGATCAGCACTACGTCGAGCGGCGTGGCGGCCGGCCCGGCGGCCGAAGAACGAGCCCTCGCCTAGCTGTGTGCCGCTGCTGTACCCCTTGCCGTCCTGGGCGATATTCGAGGCACACGCGCCGGCCGCGTACAGCCCGTCGATGACCGACCCGTCGGGACGCTGCACCTGCCCGTCCACAGTGCACCGCAGGCCGCCCAGGGTGAAGCCCGCGTACATCGCCTTGCCGAGGGTCAGGTCGAAGGCGCCCCACGGGCCGCAGTCCTGCGGGGCAAGCCAGTCCGGGTGCTTGTGAAACTCGCGGTCCTCGCCGCGGGCCGCGTCCTCGTTGTAGGCGCGCAACGTCGCGGTCAGGCTGCCCGCCGGAATGCCTAGCCCGGCCGCCATCTCCTCGACCGTCTCCCATCCGTCGATGAAGGGCACCAGCGGAAGCTCGGGGTACTCCAGGTGCGCGCTGTCGACGATGAGGAACGCCGCGCTGCCAGGCTGGTCAAGCACGAATCCCGAGGTACGGGAGTGGTAACTGTCCTCGGCGACGAAGCGCTTGCCTGCGCGGTTGACGATGATCCCGGTCAGCAGCTGGCCTGGCGGGTAGAACGGCGCTGTGATGAAGGCCTGGTCCATGTGCAGCGCCTGCGCTCCCGCAGACATGCCGAGCCGGATCCCGGTTCCGTCGTCGTAGGTGGTGCCGAGGACGAACGGCTTGGCCGCCAGCTGCGGCACGTGCTCGGCGACCATCTGCGCGTTCATCACGAAGCCGCCCGCGGCGAGGATGACACTGCGGGCCCTGATCAGGCCGGCGTCGTCAAGCGAACGCCACCGTACTCCGATGATCCGGCCGCCCTGGATGACCAGTTCGGTTGCGGCGGTCTCGTACCTGACTGGCACTGCGAGCTCCGCCGCGCGCCGCACCAGCAGGTCTACGACGAGCTTCGCGCCCTGCGTGTCACCGGGCACGGGAACCTTGTGACCGCGCGGTGCGGGCACCGCGAGATCACGAAACGGCCAGACTTTCTCGTTGCCCGTGTACATCAGGCCCTGGGTCTGCGGCTGGATGACGGCCTTGTGCGGGTAGTAGCTGCGCTCGAACTCGAACCCGAGGCTTTCGAGCCAGTCGCAGTGTTCGACGCTCCCGTCGGCGTAGGCACGGATCTTGTCTGGCTCCGGCTCGGGAGTTACCGCCATCAGGTAGGCGTACATCTCGTCCGCGCTGTCGCCGTGGCCGGTCGCGCGCTGCACTACCGTGCCGCCGCCCAGGTAGAAATGACCGCCGGCCAGCGCGCTGGTGCCGCCGGCGACCGCTGCGCGCTCCAGTACCAGCACCGAGGCGCCGGCCGCGGCCGCCTCGACGGCGGCGCAGCCGCCCGCTATGCCGAAGCCCACGACGACGACGTCTACCTCGGCTGTCACGGACCGGTCAGCCGGCCCGCTCGCGCCGGAGCCCCGCACCGTGCGCTCATCGCCTCGCTCCCCTGACGACACGCTAGGCCGCGCCCAGGCCGAGCAGCAGTCCCTCGTCGGCCACCGCGGGCGAGCTGGTCAGGAAGATGACCACGCCGGCCGCGGGTGCGGTGATCGTCTCCAGCAGCTCGGCTCCGTCCAGGCTGCTGACCGTGCCAAGCACCTGGCCGTCCGCGACCGCGTCGCCCGCGCCAACTGCAGGCTCCCACCAGCCGGACGCACGGCAGCGCAGCCACAGAAAACGGCCGAGATAGGCCGGCCGCTGCCCGCGGCTCGCGCCGTCGGAGCGGCCGTCGGTCATTTCAAGCACCTGAAGCACCCGGTGCAGGCCGGCGATGTGCATCGCTACCGCGTGCTCTTCCACCAGGCCGCAGCCTCCGGCCTCGGCCGTGATGGCCGCTATCCCGGCCTCGGCGGCGGCCCCGCTACTGGTGCCGGATACGGCCCGGTCGGGGCCGACCTCCTGGCGAATCACGTACGGCAGGCCATATGCGGTCGCCAGCTCATGCGCCCTGCTCTCGGCCGGGCCGGCCTCGTACAGCGTGAATGGCTGCAGCGCCTCGACCAGGTCACCGCAATGCGCGTCGATCATCGCGTCGGACCCCTCGATCAGCTGATGGAAGGTGTCGTAGGCCAGCCGGTCGGCCAGCGTCCCCGCAGCGTCGCCGGGGAAGCAGCGGTTCAGGTTCTTACCGTCTTCAGGCACTACGAACGGCGCACGGGCCCGGAACGCCTGCAGGTTCAGCACGGGCACGGCACGGACCCGGCCGGCCAGCTCGAGGGTCGCCAGTTCGGCCGCCCAGCGCCGGACGGCGGCCATCGACGCGTACTCACAGCCGTGCACGCCCGCGATAACCGTGAGCAGCGGCCCATCGGCTGACCCTGTGACCTCGATCATCGGCACGGCTAGCCCGGCCAGCTCAATACTGCGACGGACCACTGTCGGGGGCATACCTACTCCCTCCTCGCTATGCAGCCTGCTGCCCGGCTGTCCGGCTTACCTGTCCGCAAGCTCGCGCACCGGCCTGCTCAGCAGGCGCTCGGCCGCCGCAGCCAGCCGCAGCAGCGCCAGGTCAGCGCCACGCCGGGCCGCTAGCTGGAGGCCGACAGGCAGGCCGGCCGCGGGCACGGGCAGCGAGACGGCTGGGTGGCCGGTCAGGTTGTACGGCCCGGTGAAGCGACCTTCGGCACTGTCGTCGCCCACGCCGAACGGCGGATCCTGCTCGGGAGCGCAGTAGCCGACGGTCGGGCCCGCGAGCGCGTCGACCCCGTCCAGGGTCGCGTCCATGGCAGCCGTCAGGGCTTCGCGGTCGGCCGCGGCCGCCGCGTACTGTGCCTGGGTCACCGACCGTCCGTACTCAAGCAGCGCCCTGGTCCCGGCCGCGTACGCGCTGGTGTCCCGCGACCGGTGCACCACGTAGGCATCGCGGGCGACGATGTCGGCAAGGGCCCGTTCCCACCTCGGCAGTTCGTCGAGCCAGGCGGCGTGGAGCTCGCGCAGCTGCCAGCCGGCTGCAGCGAGCCTGCCAAGTCCGGACTCGACGGCCCTGCGCACATCGGCCGTCACCGACGGGTCAGCAAGCTGGGCGGACAGCACGCCGACCGTCCACGGTCCGGGCGCCGGCCCAATATCCGCGGCCACGTCGCCGATCACCTTGAGCAGGCTGGCGGCCCCCGCCACGGTGGCGGTGAGCGTGCCTGCGTGGTCGCAGCCCGGTGACAGCGGGAACACGCCGTCGACCGGGATAACGCCGTACGTCGGCTTGACTCCGACGATCCCGCAGTAGGCAGCCGGGATCCGGATCGAGCCGCCGGTGTCCGTGCCGACCGCCAGCTCACATACGCCGGCCGCGACCAGAGCGGCGGACCCGCCCGACGACCCGCCGGAGGTCCGCGCCGGATCGCGCGGGTTGCGGGTATCGCCGATGTCCGGATGCGCGAAGCCCGCCGCGAACTCCAGGCACTGCGTGCCGGCGAACACATCGGCGCCGGCCTCGCGCAGCCTGCGCACCAGCACCGCATCGGCCGGCGCTGGCTCCGGATCGCTGGCCGGGCTGCCGCAGCGCGTCGGCTGGCCCGCCACCGCGATGATGTCCTTGACCGCCACCGGCCGCCCGGCGAGCGGGCCTGCCGCTGCCCTGGCCGGCGCGGCCGTCACCCAGACCGACGCGTTCAGCCCGCGTCCACGTCGCTCCAGCCGCTCGCAGGCCGCCAGCAGGTCAAGGTTGGCCCGCGAGCAGGACCGCTCGCCTTGCTCGATGGCGGCGATCAGCTCGGCAATCCGGCGCAGCAGGAATCCGTCTAGCGGGCCCAGGATCGCGGCCGCCTCGGTCGGACGGTGCCGCACCGCCAGGTCACGGTAGATCCCCGAGTGTGTCTTGGCGGATCGCCGGTTGAACTCCGCCAGCCGGTCCAGCGATCCGTCCAGGTCGGCCGGGTCGAATCCGTCCAGGGGCAGCGCGCGGACCGGCGCCTGCGCTAGCACCTCTTCCGCCACGGCAGTCAGTAGCCGCCGGTATGCCGGATCCGAGAACACCTCGTGAATCGGCAGATCGCCGACCGCGGTGGCGAACAGGGTCGCGCCGTAGGCTTCCTTCGCCCAGATATAGCCGAGGATGTTCGCGGTGGACTGCGCGTCCGCGATGTCGGCCACCAGCGACGCCACCCGCGCGCTCGGCCGACCATCCAGTTCGCCGATCATGAACGTGGCCCGGTTCCCGCGCATGACCACGCCGGGCTCGAGCACGTCGGCGCCGAAGTTGACCACTGCCTCGACAACGCGCTCCGGGCCGACAGCCGCCGCCAGCGCGGCGGACGGCAGCCCGTTTTGCAGCGAGACGACGAAGGCCGCGCCGTGCAGCCTGCCTGCCAGGGCAGTCGCGGCGGCCGCGGTGTGATGCGCCTTCACCGCCAGCAGCACCGGGCCGTCAATCCGGTCCGGCAAGTCGGCGGGCGCAACCGCGCGCGGATGTGCGGTGAACTGCTCGACTGGGCCTTCGATCCGCAGACCGGCCGAGTTCACCGCGCTGACGACAGCCGGGTCCACGTCGCTGACCAGCACATCATGGCCGTCCCTGCCCAGGCCGGCGGCCACGGTGCCGCCGATCGCTCCGCAGCCAACAACGACATAACGCACGGCGCGAACGTTACAACACTGTAAAGCCGCCGGCATAGCACCGGACCGCTATTTACAACGGGCCGGTCGTTCCCTCACATTTAGTTAGGCAAAGGTTTGCGTAACGGCACAGGGAGGTGCCGTCCTGGCTGGGCGAATTTGGCCGCCCAGCCGATCTCGTACTGCGCCGAGCGCGACGACTACCCGTCGCCCGGATATCACCGGGAGCTGCAAGTGAGACATCGAACCTTTCTGACGAACGCCCTGATCGCCAGCAGCGCACTGGTAGTGCTTGCCGCGTGCGGGTCAAACTCCTCATCGTCCGGCAACTCGACTACCAGCGGCGGTCCGGTGCACGGCGGCAACCTGGTGTTTGCCAATCCGCAGGACGCGCAGTCGATGGACGAGTCCACAGTCTTCGACAACAACTCGATCTGGATCCTCGAGCAGATCACGCAGCCGCTGTACACGGTCACAGCCAACGGCAAGGGCACCATGCCATGGCTGGCGACCGGCTACACCGTGTCGGCGGACGGGCTCACCTACACCCTGACCCTGCGGCCGGGCGTGAAGTTCTCGAACGGGCAGGCGATGACCTCGGCCGACGTGAAGTTCTCGCTCGAGCAGACGATGGCGGCTTCGGCGGGCTGGGGTTACATCGACGCCGCGATCAAGTCGGTGGACGACCCGACCCCGTCGACCGTGGTGCTGCACCTGAAGTACAAGTGGGCGCCACTGATAGCCGACCTGTCCCTGTTCGCCAACGGCATCGTTCCGAACAACTACGGCGGCAAGACCGCGGCGCAGTTCTATCAGGCGCCGATCGGGACCGGCCCGTTCAAGTGGGATTACTGGCACAAGGGCCAGGCGCTCAAGCTGGTGCGCAATACCTACTACTGGCAGAAGGGGCTGCCGTACCTGAACAGCGTCACCTGGACCGACGTCCCGAGCGACAACACCAGGGAACTGCAGATCAAGGGCGGCCAGGCCCAGATCGACCAGTTCCCGTCCTGGGCCACCGTCGCCTCACTGAAGGCCACGCCCGGTGTCACCATGACCCTGTTCAACTCGACGGAGACCAACTATCTGGCCTTCAACGAGGGAGTCAAGCCGTTCCAGGACGTGCACGTGCGCCGGGCCATCTCGCTGGCGATCGACCGGGAGGCGATCATCAAGGCGGTGCTGTTCGGCAACGGCAAGCCGGCCAACTCGCTGTTCCCGCCGCAGGTGCCGTACTACGACCCGGCGACACCCGGCTACCAGTACAACCTCGCCGCGGCCAAGCAGCAGATGGCGCAGTCCACCGTGCCGCATGGATTCACCACGACGATCCTGATCCCGGCCGGGAACTCGGATTACGCGACCATCGCCACGATCTTGCAGGCAGAGCTCAAGCCGCTGGGCATCACGGTCAACGTCCAGACGCTGGACCCGAACACGGCGAACGCGAACTTCCAGACCCTCAAGTACGACATGAGCCTGACGCTGTGGACGATGGACATCCCGGACCCGGACGAACTGGCCACCTTCGGTCTCGACCCGAACTCCGGGGCCAAGTCCTTCTTCACCCTGTACGACAACCCCACGGTCGTGAAAGACACCCATGCCGCCGAGGTTACGACCGCTCCGGCGGCGCGGCAGGCGCTGTACAACATCATCCAGACCGACGCGGCCCAGGACGCGTTCATGGCCTTCCTGTACTACTCGCCGTACCCGTACGTGACCACGTCGAACGTGCATGGCTTCTTTGTCACGCCGCTCGGCAACTACCACATGCAGGACGTCTGGATGAGCAAGTAACTCCGCCAGCGTGATCAACATGCGGGACGTGCCGGGCGCCCGTACAGGCGCCCGGCACGTACCGGCGACCCTATTCAGGCGGAGGTACGCGTGGGCCGGATGACCTTCGTGTTCAGGCGGCTGCTGCTGCTGATCCCGACGGCGGTAGGCGTCACCATCATCGCGTTCTTCATGATCCACCTGATCCCCGGTGACCCGGCCAGGACCATACTCGGCATCCATGCCACCCCAAGGGCGATCGCCATCCTGCACCGCGAGTGGGGCCTGAACAGGCCGCTGGCCGACCAGTACTGGCTGTTCATGGACCGGCTCGCGCATGGCAATCTCGGCCAGAGCCTGTACTACGGGGTGCCAGTCACCGGCCTGATTATCAGCAGGCTGCCGGCCACGCTGTGGCTGATCATCTATGCGGGCGTACTCGGGGTCCTGATCAGCGTCCCGCTGGCCATGATCGCCGCTAGCCGCAAGGACGCGTTCCGCGACCACATCGTGCGGGCGGTCCCGCTGCTCGGCCTGGGCATGCCGGCGTTCTGGCTGGCGCTGATCCTGCAAACCGAGTTCGCCGTGAAGTACCGGCTGTTCCCCGTTACCGGCTACGGATCGGGCGTCCTCGGGCACTTGCACGCGATGTTCCTGCCGAGCCTGACGGTCGCGATCGCGTTGTGCCCGGTCATCATCCGCAGCCTGCGGGCCAGCATGCTGAACGTGCTCGGCGCGGACTTCATCACGACCGCGCGGGCGAAGGGCGTGCCGGGCCGCCGCCTGTTCGTCCGGCACGTGCTGCGGAACGCGGTGATACCGGCGGTCACCGTGCTGGGCATCAACATCGGCTTTCTCATCGGCGGGACGCTCATCGTCGAGCAGGTTTTCGCGGTACCCGGCATCGGCAGCCTGATGATCGGGTCGATCTTCGAACGCGACTTCCCGGTCGTGCAGGCTGTAGCCCTGGTCTTCGGCATCATGGTCGTGCTGGTCAACCTGCTCACAGACGTGGCCTACGCGTCGCTGGACCCGAGAGTGAGGTTCGACCGGTGAGCGCCATATCCGTCACCGGCGCGGGCGGCTCGCGCGAGTCGCCGCACGCCGCGGTCGCGGAGAAGGCGCAGCCCAGGCGGGCGCGCTGGTACCGGCAGCCGGCGCTTATGGCGGGGATCGTGATTGTCGGCCTGATCCTCTTCGTGGTCATCGCCGCGCCGCTGTTCACCTCTTACAACCCGGACGCCCAGAACCTGAACGCCACGCTGGAGGGCATCAGCGCTCACCACTGGCTGGGCACAGACCAGGAGGGCCGCGACACCTTCACCCGGCTGCTCTACGGCGGGCGCGTGGACTTGCGGATCGCCTTCATCGCGGTGCTCTTGCCGTTCTGCCTGGGCACGATCCTTGGCAGCGTGGCTGGTTACTTCGGCGGCTGGGTCGACACCGTCATCATGCGACTGGTGGACATCGTCGTCGCGTTCCCGTTCTTCGTGCTGATCATCGCGCTAGTGTTCGTGCTCGGGCCGGGCGAGCGCAGCATCTACGTGGCGATCACGCTTGTCGGCTGGGTATCGTACGCGCGGATCATCCGCGGCGAGATCCTGGTCGCCAAGCGCCAGGAGTACGTGCTCGCCGCGCAGTCGGGTGGCCTTTCCAATACGCGGATCATCGGCAGGCACCTGCTGCCGAACGTCATCACGCAGGCCATCATCTACGCGATGTCCGACATCGTGCAGGACATCCTGGCCATCGTGACCCTGAGTTACCTCGGCCTGGGCATCCAGCCGCCGACACCGGACTGGGGGACCATGATTTCCGACGGGCAGAACTTCCTCACCACGCACTGGCAGCTGACCACGATTCCCGGCCTGGCGGTCGTGGTCACCGGCCTCGGCCTGTCGCTGATCGGCGACGGCCTCGCCGACCTGCTGCGGCCTGGTCAGTCGTGACTCAGCCCCTGCTGCAGGTCAGCGACCTGCATGTGCAGATAGCCAGTCGGCGCGGCATCGTGCGCGCGGTCGATGGCGTGTCCCTGCAGGTACCGGCGGGCGAGGCGGTAGGCCTGGTCGGCGAGTCCGGCTCCGGCAAGAGCATGACGCTGCGGGCGATCCTCGGTGTGCTGCCGCCCGAGGCGCGCGTCACGGCTGGCCAGGTCCTGCTCGACGGCGTCGACCTCGTCCAGCTGAGCACCTCGCAGCTCAACAGGATCCGCGGGCCGAAGATCTCGATGATCTTCCAGGAGCCGATGAGCGCGCTCAACCCCGTCATGCGGGTCGGCCGCCAGATCGCCGAGGGTCCGCAGGTCCACCTGGGGATGAACCGGGGGCAGGCCACCGATCGCGCGCTCGAGCTGATGCGGCGCGTCGGCATTCCCGACCCGGAGCGGCGGTTCCGCTCGTACCCGCACGAGTTCTCCGGCGGAATGCGCCAGCGGGTGATGATCGCGATCGCGCTGTCGTGCGAGCCCTCGCTCATCCTGTGCGACGAGCCCACCACGGCCCTGGACGTGACCATCCAGGACCAGATCCTCCGGCTGCTGGCAAAGCTGTGCCGCGAGTCGGGAGCCAGCCTGGTCTTCGTCACCCACGACCTGCCGGTCGTGGCACAGGTATGTCATCAGCTCGCGGTGATGTACGCGGGCCAGATAGTCGAGCGCGGCACGGTGCGGGAAGTCCTGACGCAGCCCTGCCACCCCTACACTCTGGGCCTCGTGCGGTCCGCGCCGGACGTCGACCACGTGAAGTCGTCTCTGGTCGCCATTCCCGGATCGCCCCCGAGCCTGGTCAATCCGCCGTCCGGCTGCCGTTTTCACCCGCGGTGCAAGTTCGCCGAGAATGACTGCCTGGAGATCGACCCGCCGCTGCGGCTGCTTGAGGCGGGCCGGGCCACGGCATGCCTGCATTACGAGCGCTGCCTGGAGGCGCTGCGGACAGAGGGAGCAGACCTATGAGCGCGCGGGCTGCGCAGGCCACCAATGTGCCGACGCTGGACCCGGGCGCGCCGCTGCTGGCGGTCAGCGATCTGTCGGTGAGCTTCTCGCTGGGTGCCGCCCTCAGCGCGCGCCTGCGGCACGAATCGCTGGTGCTGCATGCCGTCGACGGCGTCAGCCTGCAGATCGGCCGGGGTGAGGCGCTTGCGCTCGTCGGTGAGTCCGGATCAGGCAAGTCCACCCTGGCCCGGGCACTCACCGGGTTGCTGCCTGCGAACGCCGGCCAGATCCGCCTGGACGGCAGGGCCCTGCCTTCCAGGCGGTCCCGGTCTGATCAGCGGAAGATCCAGATGGTCTTCCAGGATCCATATTCCTCGCTGAACCCGCGCATGACCGTCGGCGGCATGCTGCACGAGCTGCTGCGGGTACACCACATAGTGCCGCGGAACGAGGTAGACGCCTACAGCAGGGAGCTGCTTGGCCTTGTCGGCCTAGATGAGGAGGCCCTGCATGCCTACCCGCGGCAGTTCTCCGGCGGGCAGCGGCAGCGGGTCGCGATCGCCAGGGCACTGGCGCTGCGGCCGGAGCTGCTGATCGCCGATGAGCCGGTCTCCGCGCTGGACGTCAGCGTTCAGGCCACGATCTTGAACCTGCTGCAGGATCTGCGGGCCGAGCTCGGCCTGACGCTGCTGCTCATCTCGCATAACCTTGCCGTTGTGCGGCATTTGTGCAACCAGATCGCGGTCATGTACCTGGGCAGGATCATCGAGGTGGCACCCACCGAGACGCTGTTTACGGCGCCGCGGCATCCGTATACCACCGGACTGCTCGCGGCTATTCCGCGCATGACCTTCGGCGAGGAGAGCGACGCACCGGCGGTGCAGGGCGACCCGCCGAGCCCCCTCCGGATTCCGGTCGGCTGCAGGTTCCGCACTCGCTGCCCGATCGCCCAGCCGATCTGCGCGCAGGAAGATCCCGCCCTCCTCGCGAGCAGCGGCGATCCCGCGCACAGCGCGGCGTGCCATTTCGCCTTCGCCTCGGTACCGCGACCACGCGACGGCGCACCGGGCGACAGGACGGGCCCGCCACGACAGTCATCAGACTCGAGCCTGCCCGCGACCGGCAGGGTAATCGGCGAGGGAGCGGCGCCATGAAGATTTTCCTGTCCACCGACATGGAGGGAACCGCGGGGGTCGTCGACTGGGAGCAGTGCGTCGGGGACGGTCCCCAGGCCGCAGCCGGCCGCCGGCTGCTGCTCGCCGAGGTCAACGCCGCGATCGAAGGAGCGGTCGCCGGCGGCGCGACCGAGATCGTGGTCAACGACTCGCACTCGACCATGCGCAACCTCCCGCCCTCCGAGCTAGCCGGGCAGGCATCCTATATCTCCGGCAGCCACAAGCCGCTGTACATGATGCAGGGACTTGACGGCAGCTTCGACGCGGTCATGTTCGTCTCCTATCACGGCTCGGTGGGGGCGGCCGCCGGCCTGTCCCACACCTATAACCCGCGGGCGGTGGTGGAGGCACGGCTCGACTCGGTCGTGACCGGCGAGGCAGGGATCAACGCGCTGGTTGCCGCGCACTACGGCGTACCGGTCGTCCTGGTCACTGGCGATCGCTGCGCATGTGAGGAGACGCAGGCGCTCGTCCCCGGCGTGCACAAGGCCGTCGTCAAGGAGCACGTCAGTCGGCTGGCGGCGCACAGCATGCACCCCGACCGCGCCTGCGCGCTGATCCGGGATCGAGCCCAGGCGGCGGTGGAGACGGCCGGCCAGGCCCAGCCGCCGCCGCTGGACCCCGGCGTGCTGGAGGTGTCGGTCCGCACGACCGATATCGCGGAGGCCGCAAGCTGGGTGCGAGGAGTCGACCGGACTGCGCCACGCGAGCTGCGGATTCACGGCCCTGATCGGCTCGCTACCTATCGCTCGTTCTGCGCGGCCATCCTGCTTACGCGTTCGGTTGCGGACACAGTGTGACAGCGAATGACGCCGGGACGGCGGGCGGCACCGGCGTGCAGAGCGGCGTCGGCCGTACCGCTTGCCGTCCGATGCCAGCCGGCGGCGCTGCGGCGGAGCCAGCCGTTGCGCCGTAACACGGTGCCGGGATGAGCCGGCTGAGCGAGGAAGATGCCAGCGCAGCGCCGGCCGGGGCGCCCGGCCGGGCGGTGGCCAAAGGCGCGTCGCGCCGGGCTTCGCGGCTGGTCGACATCGCCAACGCGGTGGGCGTGCACGTGTCCACCGTGTCACGCGTACTCAACGACGATCCTGGGCTCTCGATCCGGCCAGAGACAATCGAGCGGATCCTGGACGCGGCTCGTACTCAGGGCTACCGGCCCAACGCGCTGGCGCGGGCGCTGAAGCGCGACCGCACCGGCGCGCTCGCCTTCGTCATCCCGCTGCTGCGCAACCCGATCTGGGTCAGGCTGCAGCGCGGGGCCCTGCACCGGGCAGGCGAGCGCGGGTATGTCGTCATGATCATGGAGGAGCCGACAGAAGAACCGAAGCCGCCAGGTGCCTACCGCTACCTGGTCGAGGAGAGTCGGGCTGACGGCCTGCTGCTGGCGACCGCCTTGCGGATGGCGGACCACGACGGCGGGGTGCCTGGTGTCCCGCATGTGTACGTCAACCGGCGCGGGCCGGATCGCGGCAACGATGTCGTGATGGACGAGGCCGGGGCGGTACGGCTGTTCATCGATCACGTGGCCGATCTCGGCCACCGCAGCATTGTCCTCATCGACGGCCCGCGGGACGTCGACACGGTACACCGCCGGGTGAGCGCAGCCCGCCGATACTGCGCCGCCCGCGGGCTGTCGGTCGCCATCCGCCATGCGCCCGCGACCGAGGAGGGCGGCTGGGACACGACTAACCGCATGCTGAGCCGCGGACCGCTGCCGTCGGCCTGCGGAGTCGGCAGCATCAACCAGCTCTTCGGCGTGCTGGCCGCGCTGCGCGCCGCGGGGGTGTCGGTGCCCGGCGAGGTATCGGTGGTCAGCTTTGACGAGGACGAGTGCCTGGCCTTCCTCGATGTTCCCGTTACCAGTGTCTGCATGCCCCTGGTGGAACTCGGCGTCGCCGCGGTTGACGCCCTTGTGGCCAGGATCGAGGGCCGTCCGCCCGCCGATGCGATGGTGCGCGAGCCGATGTTCCTGGTGCCACGCGCCTCGGTGGGGCCGCCACCACGCCGCCCGTAGACCACTAGCCATTCGATGACGACGGATGACCGAAGGGGCGGGAGGCCCATGACGAGAGCACTAGCAGGCAAGAGCGCGGTCGTCACTGGCACGGCCCATGGCATCGGGACCGCGATCGCCGCTGCGCTCCGCGAAGACGGAGCGCAGGTGCATGGCGTCGACAAGGACACCGTCGATCTGACCAGATCTGACGCGGTGCGGGAGTTTTTCGCTCGCCTGGGCGGTGTCGACATCCTCGTCAATAACGCCGGGGGCGTCTGCGGGCAGGTCGGTCAGCCGCT
The DNA here is from genome assembly GCA_963719765.1 of uncultured Actinomycetota bacterium. GTDB lineage: Bacteria > Actinomycetota > Actinomycetes > Streptosporangiales > Streptosporangiaceae > JAJYUU01. Next base: position 529,641 of record CAVRCW010000003.1, on the reverse strand, counting down.
CGAGGAGGTGACCGAATCGGACTGGCGCGCTGTCGTGGACGCCAACCTCGGCACCGCGTTCCTGTGCACCCGAGCCGTCGTGCCGGGCATGAAGGAGCGTGGCTGGGGCCGCATCGTCAACATCTCCTCCGCGGCCGGGCTCACCGTCAGCAAGACGGGCATTCAGGCGTATGCCAGCGCCAAGGCGGCAGTGATCGGCTTCACCCGGCAGATGGCACACGAACTCGGGCCTTCCGGCATCACCGTGAACTGCATCGCTCCCGGCTTTATCAGATCCAACCCCACGTCAGAGCTGCAGTGGCAGGGCTACGGCCCAGACGGCCAGCGGCGGCTGATCGAGGGCATCGCGACCAGGCGGCTCGGCGAGCCCGCCGACATCGCCAACGGCGTGCAGTTCTTCGCCTCGCAGCGATCCGGCTGGGTGACCGGGCAGGTCATCGCGATAGACGGCGGGAGTGCATTCCTGTGACGCGGCTCGTCTTCGACTCCGGCGACGCGGGTTACCTGCGCGAGCTCAGCGAGTTCGTCGCCGTGCCGAGCGTCAGCCGGGACGCTAGCCGCGACACGATGCTGGCGGCTGCGCACTGGCTGGCCGGGCAGCTGTCCTTCGCCGGCGGCAGAGTCGTCGAGACCGGCGGCCACCCGGCCGTCCGCGGCGAGTGGCTCGGCGCGGATGGCGCTGCGACGGTCCTGGTGTACGGGCACTATGACGTGCAGCCCACGGGAGCGGAGTCGGAGTGGCTCACTCCCCCGTTCGACCTGACCGTCGACGGTGATGTCATCCGCGGCCGGGGCACGACCGACGACAAGGGACCCGTGTACCTCGTGCTCAAGACCGCACAGGCATTCATGGCCCAGGAGGGCGGCCTGCCGCTCAACGTGAAGTTCCTGTTCGAGGGCGAGGAGGAAGTCGGCAGCCCGCACCTGGCCGGCTTCGTCGCGGACAGCGCCGGTGACCTGTCAGCTGACCTGGTCATCTCCGCCGACGGCGGGATGTGGCGGCCATCCGAGCCGTCGCTGACGCTGGCGTCCAAAGGGCTTGTCTCGCTGGACATCGTCGTCGAGGGTGCCACCAGCGACCTGCACTCGGGCCGGTACGGCGGCGTCGTCGGCAATCCGCTGCACGCGCTCAGCGAGATTCTGGCCAGCCTGCACGATGGCGACGGCAGGGTGGCGGTCGCGGGCTTCTACGACGGCATTCCCGCGCTCACACCCCAGCGCCGCGCGGAGATTTCCGCTGTGCCTTTTGACGGAACGGGCTTCCTCCGCGACCTCGGCCTCTCACGCGACCGCGGTGAGCCTGAGTACACGATGCTGGAGCGACTCTGGGAGCGGCCGACCCTGGAGGTTAACGGCGTCGCGGGCGGTGGCAAGTACACGGTCATCCCGCATGCAGCGGTCGGCCATGTGTCGTGCCGCCTCGTTCCCGGCCAGGATCCCGACGCCGTCCTGTCCGCCATCGCCGCCCATGTGCGCGCGCAGCGCACGCCGGGGGTCCGCGCCGAGGTGCGCGCCGACGATGCGAGGGTGGCCGCCTACACGTTGGCCGCCAGTCACCCGGCAATAGCGGCGGCCACCGCGGCCCTGCGGGAGGTCTATCCTGACCAGCCGGTGCTGCTGACCTGCATGGGCGGAACGCTCCCGGCGACGCAGGTGTTCGAGCGGGAACTCGGCGCCAAGACGTTGTTCTTCTCGTTCTCCATCGCAGACGAGAAGCTGCACGCGCCCAACGAGTTCTTCCGGGTGCGCAGGCTGCGGGAGGGAATGCGAGCCTGGGAGATGCTGTGGCGGCTGCTGGCATCCGGGCCACACAGACTCGCCGCCGGGGGAAGCCGTGATGCCTGATATGCCGTACTCCGCTTACTCCTACTTGCCGGACGGCGACATCCCGCGGTTCGAGCTCGCGCCCGAGTTCGGCCGGGTGCCGCCGTACCAGGCGAGCCTGCCGCCTGAGCTTCGGGAGCGGTCCCTTGCCCTGCTGCGCGACAGCCTGGTGATCAGCCTGCACGACCATCCTGTCCGGTTCCCGCTGCGGATGGAGCAGACCCCCGAGTACAACCGCACCGGCCGCCAGCATGCCGCGTACGCGGGACTGGCCGCGTCGGGCCTGACCGTCGTGTTCGACAACATGATGGACGGCACGGCCTGCGTGACAGGAAACGCGCCGTGGCGCTGGAACGACGTCATCACCGATCTCGGAATGCGCCAGGCCGACCTCGCTCATGCGAGCGGTTTCATGACCGTCCGCACGGTGGCCGACATCGACGAGGCACACCGTTCCGGCCGGATAGGGCTGGTCTTCGGGCTCGAGGCCGCCACTCCGATCGAGAACGAGATCGACCGCCTCGACGTGCTCTACGGCCTGGGCATCCGGCAGATCGGGATCGCCTACTCCGACGCCAACGCGCTCGGGAGCGGCCTGAGCGAGGTCATCGACGGCGGCCTCACCGCATTCGGCCGCCGCGCGGTCACCCGGATGAACCGGCTCGGCCTGGCCATCGACGTGTCGCACTCCTCGGACCGAACCGCGCTCGACGTGTGCGAGCAGAGCCAGCGGCCGGTACTCATCACGCACGCCGGCGCACGCGGCATCTGGAATACGCCGCGGATGAAGCCCGACGACGTGCTGCGGGCGGTAGCGCAGACCGGGGGCGTGATCGGCATTTCCGCTGCCCCGCACACGACACTGTCAGCTGCACATCCCAGGCACAGCATCGAGTCGGTAATGGATCATTTCCAGTATTGCGTGGACCTGGTGGGCCTCGAGCACGTCGCATTCGGGCCCGACACCTTGTACGGCGACCACGTGCAGCTGCACAAGATCTTTGCGCACCTGCTGAGCCTGGCCGCCAGCCGAGGGCCCAGCTTCGAGCCCGTTGGCTATGTCGACGGCATGGAGAACCCGACGGAGAATTTCGGCAACATCTGTGCCTGGCTGGTGCGGCACGGGTACGACGATGCCGCGATCCGCGCGGTCATCGGCGACAATGTCTACCGGGTGCTTGACGCAGTCTGGGTGCGGCCGTGAGCGCCTAGCGTCGTACCGGCGCCTGCGCTGAATAGCGTATCTTAACTGCGCTGATTACATGTAGTGAGCAGTCCGTCGCTCTTGTAACGTGGAGCGGATGGAGTGCGTGCTGTGCCCGGAGCTAATAGGTCGCAGCGCCGAGACAAAGGCCCTGACCGCGGCGCTGGAGGCGGCGGCCCAGGGCCGTGGCGGCGTTGTGTTCGTCACCGGCGACGACGGGGTCGGCAAGTCGATGCTAGCCAGGCACGCGTGCTCGCTGGCCAGCGCACTGGGCTTCGATGTGATGACTGGCCGGGGTACGCGGGCTGCGACCCCCGCACCTTACCGGCCGGTCGCCGAGGCTCTGCTGGGCGCGGCCCGTGGTGGCCTTGTACCCAATACGCCGGATATGCCGGTTATATCGAATTATCGTGCCGCGCTTGGCTCGCTGGTCCCTGAGTGGCGGCGGCCTGGCGACGACAGCGCCCACGTTTCCCCGGTCATAGTCGGCGAGGCCGTGCTGCGCATGCTCGCCCGGCCTGGCAGCCGCGGCGGCTTGCTGGTTCTAGAGGACCTGCACTGGGCCGATCCGGAGACGCTGGCCATCGTCGAATATCTCGCCGACAACGCTGCCGCCGCGAAGGTGCTCTGCGTCGTAACGCTGCGCAACAGCGTACCCTCGGCCTGCCTCGACCTCGTGCAGACGGCTCTGGCGAGGCGCGTCGCCACCAACGTCGAGGTTCCCAGGCTGACACCGGCCGCCGTGAGCCAGATGGCCGCGGCATGCCTGCGGGTCGACGTGGTCCCCCCGGCCGTGACCGGGCTGCTCGCGGACTGCGACGGACTGCCGTTCGCGGTCGAGGAGATTCTCACGGCGGCCGTCTCGTCCGGCGAACTGGTGCGAGACGAATCGGGCTGGCAGGTCAACAGCGATGTGTCGACCGGTGTCCCTGATTCCATTGCTGGCTCGGTACGCCGCCGCCTGGCCTCGCTCGGTCCGGCGGTGAGCAACGTCATCGTGTCGGCGGCCGTACTGGGCAGGCAGTTTGACTGGGCGCTGATCCCTGCTGTCGCCGCAGTCGGCGAGCCGGAGGCGCTGGAAGCACTGGAACAGGCGTGCGAAGTGCGGCTGATCGAGCCGGTATGCACAGCGAGCGGGTCCTTCCGTTTTCGACACAGCCTGACCCGCGACTCCATCCTGTCCGACCTGATGCCACCAGAGCTGTCCAGCCGGGCGGCGGCAGCGGCCACCGCGATCGAGCAGGCCCATCCTGGGTTGCCGGGGACCTGGTGCGAGTTGGTGGCGGAGCTTCGCGCCGTCGCAGGTCAGCCCGTTGACGCGGCCCGGCTGCTGGTGACGGCAGCGCGCCGCGGGTTGCGCCAGGGCGCCGTCAGCAGCGCCGAGGCGGCGCTGCATGATGCAGGCAAGCTGCTGTCAGATCCCGCCATCGATGAGCCGCTGCTCTGCCTGGAGGTCGACGAAGTCCTGATCGAGGCGTTCGCGCAGGCGGGCGACGCCAAGCAGCTCGCGCCGCTGGCCAACGACCTGATTGCCAGGCTCGAGGCGGCCGGGGCAGATCCGCGCCGGGCTGCTCTTGTCCGGCTGCAGGCCGCAAGGACGAGGCCCGAGGACAACCAGGAGGCGGCAGCTCAGCATCTGGCGGCGGCGGCCGAGATCGCCGACCGGCTGCACGATACCGAACTAGCAGCCAGGATCGACGCCGGGGCGGCCCGTAATGCACTGGCGGCAGGAGACCTGGACCTAGCGGGCAGCCTCGCGCGGCGTTCGCTGGCGGCCGCGGAGGCCGCCGGGCTATCAGGATGGGCGGCCGAGGTCGCCCTTGAGTCGCTCGAGGTCGCGGGGCGCAGGGAGCGCGCACGCGACGCCGGCGCGGCGCGCAGCGCCTTCGAGCGGTCCCGGCAGATAGCCGACAGTGACGGTCACCTCGGCATCTGGCGGATCAGGTCGCGGCACGAGCTGGCCACCATCGACATGCTGGCAGACGGCTCAGCCGACCGCCTGCAGGAGGTGCGGCAGCTGGCTGACGAGGCCGGGGTGCGATGTATCAGCACGGTCATCGACCTGCAGCTCGCGAATCTCTGGAGCCTGGGCATCAACCTGGACCAGGCCCTGGCCGCGGCCCTGGCGTGCCAGCGCTCCGCGGCTAGCATCAAGGCGCCCAGGATCGAGGCAATAGCGCTATGCCTGGAGGCCAACATCGCAGCCATCCGGGCGGACCGGCAGCAGACGGAGGCAGCCGCGCAGCGGGCCGAGAGCATACTGCCAGGCGACCCTTCCATACTGTTCACGACCTGGGGCCTGGCGCGCGTGCTTGCCGCGCTCTTCCGCGATGACATCCCCGGAGCGCTCAAGGCGGATGCCGCAGCCACCTCGCATTTGCAGGACGCACTGGCAAGGCCCCGCGCTTACTCGACGCTGCAGGCACCCATGCTGTCGCCGCGGCGGGCGCTCGCGCTGCATGTGCTCTTGCAGGCGGTCGCCGGGGGCAACGGCCGGGACGCGGTCGCGCACGCCAGGGCTGCTGGCGCCGGAACCAGCTGGAATGCGGGCTGCCTGGCGTATGCGGAGGCGGTGCTCGAAGGACGCGATGGCAATGCGGTGCGGGCCACTGAGCTGGCCGAGGAGGGCAGTGCGCTGTTCGCGCCGTTCGCGCCCTGGTGGAACCACCTGGCCCGGCGGCTCGTCGCCGAGGCCGCATTCACCGGCGGCTGGGGCAAGCCCGCTGCCTGGATGCGGGAGGCCGCCAGTGATCTCGACGCGACCGGCCGCGGTCAGCTTGCGTCGGGCTGCCGAGGCGTCCTGCGCCGTGCGGGCGAGCGCGTCCCGCGATCGGGCCGCGGCAACGCGCGAGTCCCGGCGCAGATGCGCAGGCTCGGCATCACCAGCCGCGAGATGGATGTCTTGCTACTCGTCGCACGCGGGCAGTCCAACTCCGATATCGCCGCCAAGCTGTATATATCACCCAAGACGGTCGAGACGCATGTCGCGAGCCTCATCGCCAAGACCGGCAAGGCGGGACGAAGGGAACTGGTCGCGCACGCGGCCCGGTTTGCACTGCCTCAGCACCCCCGCCCGGCCTAAGTCAGGACCCCTTGTGCCAAAGCTCAGGCTGAGCCTGATGTGAACGCAGGCTCAGCGCGCGAGCCTTGATGCCGGGTTACCCCACAGTCAATAGGTCCCAACTTTCGGCTTCTGTTTGCGTGATCGCCGCAGCGTGCGGGCTGCCGGTGGGGCGGGGCCAGATAAGGAGGACTCGTGTCCGTCAACGCAACGGAGCATGCGGCACGTAATCCACTGGAGCTACCAGCAGATAGACAGCTAAGGTTCGAATCCGAAGTAATTCCATTTATGGGGCAGTTGTATCGCTCGGCCATGCGCCTGACGCGCGATCGCTGTGATGCTGAAGATCTCCTTCAGGAAACTCTCGCCAGGGCGTACCTGAAGTTCCACCAGTTCTGTCCGGGCACGAACCTGCGGGCATGGCTTTACCGCATCATGTTCGGTCTGTACTACAGCGGCTGCCGTGCCCGGCGGCGCAGGCCGGCGGAGGTGCTAACGCCGGACCTGCATGAGACCGCATCGAGCGCCGGAATCGTGCCGCGCATGCGATCCGCGGAAGCCGAGGCAGTGGAGCACCTCGCCGAGTCGGAGATCATGCAGGCGCTCAGCGAGCTGCCGGAGTGCTTCAAGACGGTGCTTTACCTCGCCGACATCGATGGCCACTGCTGCCGAGAGATAGCCGAGATCATGCGCACTCCGGTCGGCACCGTCATGTCACGCCGGCATCGCGGGCGCCGCATGCTGCGTGCGAAGCTTCAGGCTCGAAGGATCGCCGACATCGGCCAGCCGCGAGATCCCTGTGCGTCGCCCGCGCCGCGCGGTCCGAGCGCGGCACGGAGCGCCTCGACCCAGCCCGTAGAGGAGGCCCCAGCCGAGGGCTCCGTCGGTCGCGAAGTCCGGGGCCGGGCCGAGGAGCCGCTCGCGGCCTGACGGCCAGCCACCCTGGCCGATGCCAGGGGTGCACAGCCACCGGCAACCGGGGCTTCTCAGCCTGCGCCGGAGCCGGCCAGGAACGCGGCCCGCGCCGCGATGGCTGAGCCCCTGGCTCCGGCCATGTCCAGGTCGGGCACCAGGGCGATCGACGAGGCCCGCGCCTGCTCCTCGCGCAGCACCGTGTGCTCGCGGACCCGGTCGACGAACCAGTCCCTGAAGTGCGGCGCGGCCTCAACGACACCACCGCCGAGCAGGTAGACGTGCGGGTCTGTGAAGTTCGCTGCGATCGTAAGCAGCCTGCCTATCGCCATCGCCTGCTGCTCGAAGATCTTCAGTGCGAGCGGGTCACCGGCCGCGCCGTAGCTGCGCACGAGCCTGGCCGCTGCCTCGGGTGGCTGGCCTGCCAGCTCATGGTCAGGGAACTGGGTCAGCCAGTACGGGAGCAGGTTCTTGGCTATGGCGGTCAGCGAGGCGATGCTCTCGGCGTCGCCGGCCAGGCCGCAGTTGCAGACTGGCACGGGCTGGCCCGGTGCGAGCAGCCCGTCCATCGGCAGCCATATGTGCCCAAGCTCGCCCGCCATCCCGGTCGCCCCGCGGATCACCTGCCCCGCCTCCACGACGCCGCCGCCGAGCCCGGTGCCCACTATGACCGATACGGACGACCGGGCGTATGCGAAGGCTGGGCCGAAGTGCTCATGGTGGGCATACAAGGCGGCCGCGTTCGCGTCGTTGTTGAACACGACTGGCAGGCCCAGGCGAAGCTCAAGCGCCCGACGGACGTCGAAGCCCCGCCACTGCGGCGTGGCGAAGTTGGTCGCGCCTCTGGATGAAATGACACCATCGGCGGTGACAGGGCCGGGCGTGTCCAGACCGATCGCCCGGACCGCACTGCGCGCGACGCCAGTCTGCTCCAGGACCGCGTCCATCGACTGGGCCAGTGCCTCGATCGCCTTGTCCGGGCCATCGCCGACGCAGCTCGGTGACTCGGTCAGCTGCGAGACCAGGAACCTGCCGTCGCGGTCCAGTACCGTCGCGTTGATCGTGGTGCCACCGCTGTCGAGCCCCACCACTACCCACGCACCGGGTTCCATGAACGCCAAGCCTCCAGCCTGCCTCCCGGCGAGCGCCGGACCTGACCATAGTTTGGCAGTTTGCCGTTTTCCGCGCCAAGGCCGTCCTGCTGCCGACGGCGCAACCGGACGAGGTGTGTGAGATCGGTATGGCTATTTCCATAGCGCTCGCACACACCTAAAGATCGTTTGCGTGGAACGGGACGGGTATCCACCGGCCGCCGCCAGCGCCGCCGTGATCACGCCCCGCGTGGCTGGCTCCGGTCCGGTGCAACCCAATAGCGTTGGGACATGACTTCCTGGGCGATGCGCGGTGTCGAGCTCCCATTCGGAGCGGATTCGCGGTCATGGTGGATCGACCAGGCCGGGCATGCCCACGAGCACCCGATCGCTGGCGCCGAGCCGCTGCCTGGGGGCTACGTGCTCCCTGGTCTCGTCGACGCGCACGCCCACCCGGCCGTCGGCGCGGGATCAGATGGCCCGGTCGCTCTCGACATCGACGCGGCCCGCGGAAACCTCATCGCATGGGCGAAGTCCGGGATAACCCTGGTCCGCGACGCTGGGTCGCCTGGCGGTCTTTCACTCGATCTCGGCCGCCAGCCGTCCATGCCCGAGCTCCGGGTCGCTGGCCGGTTCCTGGCCCCGGCTGGCCGATACTTTCCGCAGCTGCTTGGCTCGCCGGTCGAGGAGGCCGAGCTGATCGCCTGTGCGCTCAGGGAAATCCGCAGGGGCGCCACGTGGGTGAAGGTAATCGCGGACTTCCCGAACCTGGCCGCGGGGACAGCTCAGGCCGAGCCGACGTACGATCTTGACGTAGTTGCCAGGCTAACCGCGGCAGTCCACGATGCGGGCGCCAGGGTAGCGGCGCATACCACGATCGCCGGGGCGGGGCCGCTGGTGGCCGCCGGCATCGACTCGGTCGAGCACGGCAGCGGACTGGATGAGGACGCCGTCAGGGAGATGGCCAGGCGCGGCACGGCCTGGACGCCGACGCTCGGAGCCACCCTGGCCATGCTGGACTCGGCCCCGCCCGCGCGCCGCCGCCAGCTAGCGGAACTGCGCGAACGGCTTGCCCAGCTGCTCCCCCTTGCGGTCAGCCTCGGCGTGCCTGTGCTGGCCGGAACCGACGTCGTCGGGTCGATCCCGGCGGAGGTAGCACTCCTCGTGCGGTCCGGACTCCAGCCACAGCAGGCGCTGGCTGCGGCCAGCGTCTGGCCCCGCCAGTTTCTCGGTGCTCCTGGCCGCGCCGACATCGTCACCTACCGCCACGACCCACGGGAGGATCCTGATCAGCTGGCCAATCCTGCGGCCGTGGTGGCCGGCGGGGTCCGGCTGCGCTGACCACGACCCGCGCGGCCCGCAGGGCGTGAGTCGCGGCATGGTCGCGGCGGCGATAGTCACGGTGGTAGATCATTAGCCGGGAAGGCCGCTCACGGACAGGCAGACCGGTGGTTCCCTGCCGCGGGAAAGGGGACAGCATGACATCTACGGCGTTGCTGATCATGGATGTGCAGCAGGACATCGTGGACCGCTACGCCAGGGATCAGGGTTACCTGTCCCGGCTGGGCACCGCGATCACTGCCGCCCGCGACGCGGGCGTAGCGGTCATCTATGTGAAGGTCGCATTCCGGACCGGCTACCCGGAGATCAGCGATCGCAATAAGAGCTTCGCTGCCATCGCCGGGACCGCCAGGTTCACCGATGCCGACATCGGCGCGCGCATCCACCCCGCCGTCGTCCCGGCGCCGGGCGAGCCGGTCGTCACCAAGCGCCGCGTCTCTGCCTTCGCCGGCAGCGACCTGGACGTGCTGCTGCGCGCGGGAGGCATCGACAGCCTGGTGCTGGCAGGAATAGCCACCAGCGGCGTCGTCCTGTCCACGCTTCGCCAGGCCGCCGACCTCGACTACCGGCTCACGGTCCTGGCCGACGGCTGCCTGGACGCAGACGCCGACGTGCAGCGCGTCCTGCTGGAGAAGGTCTTTCCCCGGCAGGCCGAGGTGACCAGCATCGCCGACTGGAGCGCTGGGCTGCTGAACCGCTAGCCGTGACTATCGGTTCGAGCAATGCGTCCTGATATACCGGGAGCATGACCGGCGATGGCGCGGCAGCGCAGATGCGGCAGGCCGCTAGTGCACTCCTGGGGCTGCTGGACGACGAGCAGCGTGCGCTTGCGGCGCGGCCATTCGACGATGACGCGGCCAGGCGGTGGATAGAGTACCGGCCGCTCGCCCGGCCAGGAGCGTGCCTGGCTTTGCTTAGCCCGGCGGCGCGGAAAGCCGCGCACCGGCTGCTTGCCACGGCGCTGAGCGATAGTGGCTACGCCCAGGCGATGGTCATCATCGCGCTCGAGGAGGTACTTGACCGCATCGAGCAATGGCGGTTTGGCCGGCACAGCGGCGATTACTGGGTCAGTGTTTTCGGAACTCCGGCGCTCGACGAGCCGTGGTCGTGGCGGTTCGAGGGGCACCACCTGTCGGTGACGATGACTGTGCTGGCCGGCCAGGTATCGCCCGCACCTATCTTCATGGGCGCCAATCCGGCGTCGGTGCGCCACGCCGGACGTGTGGTGTCGCGGCCCCTGGCCCCCGAGGAGGACCTGGCCCGAGCACTGCTTGAGGCGATCGGCCCGGCCGGCCGGGCCGCCGCCGTTGTGGCCGACCAGCCGCCAGGCGACATTCGCACCGGCACCGAGCCCCGGGCCGAGCCGGCCCTGGAGCCCCTGGGCATCGCGGCGGCGAGGCTCGCGCCTACGCCGCGGGCCTTGCTGGCGGAGCTGGTCGCCTTGTATCTGGACCGGCTCCCCGCAGAGCTGGCCGCGCGGGAAGCCGCCAGGGTCGGTGCCGGGGAGCTGCACTTCGCCTGGGAGGGACCGGTAACAGCTGGCACGCGGCACTATTACCGGGTGCAAGGCGAGGATCTGCTGATCGAGTACGACAACACCACCGACGACGGCAACCATGCGCACACGGTGCTGCGCCGCCCCGGCCGCGATTTCGGCGCGGACATTCTCGCCAGCCACCGCCGCGAGGCGCATTCCGCGTCCGGCTAGCCCTTGCGGGCCACGCCGCCCCACATGGCTGACCGGGCTGCCGCCTCCAGCTCCGAGGATGGTCGCCATTGCTGTACCGCCACGACGCCGGGCGGCACCAGATCCAGGCCGTCGAAGAACTGCGACACCTCGGCATGGGTGCGATGCCGCTGCGTCTCGTGCGCCAGCCGGTTGTACCGCTTGGCGGCCTCGGCCATCTGCTCGGCCTCGATGTCGGATGCTACCTGCGAGAGCGCCAGATAGCTGCCGGTCGGCACCGCGGCCATCAGCTCGCGGACAATCCCGTAGGGGTCGTCACGGTCGACGACCAGGTGCATCACGGCGATTAGCATCACCGCGACCGGACGGGAAAAGTCGAGGGTACGGTCTGCGTGCGCCAGCACGGCCTTGGTATCGCGCAGGTCCGCATTCACGTAGTCGGTCGCACCTTCGCTGGAACTCGACAGCAGGGCACGCGCGTGCGCAAGCACAACCGGGTCGTGGTCGACGTAGACGACCCGGCAGCTCGGAGCCACCGACTGGGCCACCTCGTGCGTGTTGTTCGCGGCCGGGATACCGGTTCCGATGTCGAGGAACTGCCGGATCCCGGTCTCCGCGGACAGGTAGCGGACCGCCCGGGCCAGGAAGGCCCGGTTGGCGCGCACTGACATCACAATCCCCGGGTACGCGGCGATCACCGCATCGCCGGCCGCGCGGTCGGCCGCGTAGTTCTCCTTGCCGCCGAGCCAGTAGTCGTGCACCCGCGCGCTGTGCGCCACGCTGGTATCGAACGCCTGGCCGTTACCGGCAGCCGATACCTCCGCGTCGGCCATGCCGTCTGGCCCCGCCTCGCCCGACATCGCGCACCTTTCCAGCGACTAGCTGTCAGCGCGAATATACCGGGCACTCACGTTCATCCCGCCCGAGCCCAGCGCGCACGCGATGACCAGCACCCGCTCCAGCGACGCACGGCGGCCCAGGCGGGCCAGGCCGATGCCTAGCAGCGAGAAGATCACCGCGCCGCAGTCCAGGCACAAGTTCCGGCCGCCGCCCATGACTGACAGACCGGCGAATCCGCCCAGAGGCGTGACCCGGTGACACAACCGCGGCTGATACGGCGCCCACGTCCACGGGCGCCGCATCGGCGAGAGGCTCAACCGGCGATTGTGGTACCCCAGGCACATCAGGCTGGTGACCTTCCAGCATGGGCTCAGGCTAGTACCCGCCGGGCATTCCTCAGCTTCTCGACGGGTCCTGCTTTGTTCCTACCACCCGCGCAGGTCGATGGGCCAGCAGTCCACCACTTCGTCGCCGTCGAACAGGTAGATCCGCTCGTGATAGGCCAGCGTCGGGTCGACATGCGCCGGGACCAGCCAGACGCGGTCGCCGACGCGCCTGGGCGGAGCGAAGGTCGTATGTTCGTCGGAGCAGAACCACACCTGCGAGCCGTCAAGCTCCGGATTGCCGTGATCCATTCCGAACGCCTTAAGCCCGGCGTCTGCTACCGACCACTCCGGGGCGCTGGAAACCACGCTGGCCAGCACGAAGACCGCCTGGCCGAACGGGTGGCCCTGCCTGCCGTACTGGGCGTCCATCAGCGCATAGGAGCCAGCCTGGATCTCAGTTGCCCACGTGTTGCAGTCGAAGGTGCCGGTACCGCCCGCCGAGATCAACTCGCCTCCGACCGCAGCGGCCGCTGCCACCAGCAGTTCCATCGACTGCCGGCACTGGCTTGCTCGCTCCGCCGGGTCTTCGAGGATCATGACATGACCCTCGTAACCCATCACTCCGCGGACCGAAAGGCCCCGGTCGCGAGCGAGGCCGGCCAGCCGCCCGGCGTCACTCGGCAGGCAGCCGCACCGGGGCAGGCCGACGTTGACGTCGATGACCACCTCGCGCACGCCACCGTGTGCGGCCGCCTCGATCGTCTCCGCGGAGTCGACAGCGAGCGTCACTCGCGCGCCCTCCCTGACCAGGACGCCTACCCGGCTGGCGTCCAGCACCTCGTTGGCCAGCAGCAGATCCGCGCCCAGGCCTGCCGCGACCATGCCCTCGCACTCGCGGATCGTGGCGCAGGTGAAGCGATGGTGACCCGCCGCGGCCTGGCGGCGCGCGAGACTTGTGCATTTGTGCGCTTTGACGTGCGGGCGGAGCCGATCGCCGGGCAGCGCCGCCCGCATGATCTCGATGTTGCGGTCGAGCATTTCCGCGTCGACGACGAGTGCGGGCGTTGGCAGCTCGGCAACCTTGTCCCTGCTCATCCCGCACCCACCTCCGGCTAGTCGTCCGCCGTCAGGCTAGCCATCGGCCATCGCGCATGAGATCGCGGCCTGGCAGTTCGTTGACCTCGCGCCAGGCCTGGACGCGCTGCGGCGTGATGCGGAAGTAGGCATAGGGGACCGTCTCGGCGCGGGCGTCCCAGAGTTTCGCCGCGAACGCGGCGGCTAGATCTTCGGGCACCGTCTCTTGCGTGAAGACCTCGACGAGGCCGTCCACCAGCACCACATCCCTGGTGGGACCGATCGCCAGCCGCGCCCGGCCGGACGAGCGCAGGTTGCCGGCAGTCCGGCTGGACTCAGCTGTCGTCACCGTGAGCGCCGAGCCGTCCCACAGGAACGACAGCGGGACCAGGTATGCATTGCCATCACGGTCCGCGGAGGCGACCCAGGCGTCCACGTCATCACGGAGGCGAGCCAGCGTGTCCTGCTTGCGCCGCTCCAGCGTCCGCGGCGGTTCGGCAGCCATCTGAGGGTCCTCCTTGCGCTCACAATGCCGGGCGTTCGCCGCGACAGGCGTGACACCAGGATCCATGCTGAAGTGCGCTTCAACGCAAGCCGGCCAGGCACCGACCGCGCGGGCCCGGCAGAATAGCTGGATGTGACCGCACAGGACCCCTACGACCTGGAGCGATTCGTCGCTGCCCAGGACGCTAGGGATACCTACGAACACGCGATCGCGGAACTGCGCCGCGGCCGCAAGGTAAGCCACTGGATGTGGTTCGTCTTCCCGCAGATCGCGGGTCTGGGGCATAGCCCGACGTCCAGGTTGTACGCGATCAACTCGCTGGAAGAGGCCAGGGCCTACCTGGCGCACCCAGTGCTCGGCCGCCGACTGCGAGAATGCGCAGCGGTTGTCGGCGGGCTGCAAGGCCGCACGGCCGATCAGGTATTCGGCGGCACCGATGCCCAGAAGCTGCGCTCCTGCATGACCTTGTTCATCCACGCCAGCCCGGATGAGCCGGCGTTCCGACAGGTGCTCGAGCAGTTCTTCGGCGCGGTGGCCGACCCAGCCACCGAGCAGCGCATCTGAGCCCCGGCCGCACACGCCCCTGGTCACCGGGTCATCGCCGGTCAGCACGTGACAAGATGCGGTGAGACTCCTGGTTGAAGAGGATGTGACGCTAGTGACCGAAGACCAGCAGGACACCCGGGCTGCGGCGGCACGGTTAGCCGGGATCGACACCTCGGTCGCGCATCCGGCTCGGGTCTACGACTACTGGCTCGGCGGCACCAGCAATTTCGCCGCCGACCAGGAGGCAGCCGAGCGCGTGCTGGCTGCCACTCCCAACCTGCGACTGCGGGTCCATGCGAACCGGGCCTTCCTGATGCGAGCAGTGCGGTACCTGGCAACCGAAGCAGGGGTCCGGCAGTTCCTCGACATCGGCACGGGCATTCCCGCGGCGAACAACACCCACGAGGTCGCCCAGGCTGCCGCGCCGGGCTCCAGGGTCGTGTACGTCGACAACGACCCGATAGTCCTGACTCACGCCGCTGCCCTGCTGGCGAGTGCGCCCGAGGGAGCGACCCGCTACATCGAAGGGGAGCTGCGGCAGCCTGCCGCCATTCTCGACGCGGCGCGCGCCACTTTGGACTTCGGCCAGCCGACCGCGCTGATGCTGCTCGGGGTGCTGCACCTGATCCAGGACTCGGAGGGTCCGCAGGACATCGTCTCGCAATTGATGGACCGGCTGCCGTCGGGCAGTTACCTGGCCATCTCACATCCGGCCAGCGACACCCACCCGTCCCAGGCCGAGGCGCAGCGGCGATACAACGAGCGCGTAGCTACCCCGCAGACGCTGCGGACGCGGGCCGAGGTGGCGCAATTCTTCGATGGCCTGCGCTGGTTGATCCCGGCGTCGTGTACGTGCATACCTGGCGGCCCGATCCTGGCGACGTGAGCCCTCCCGATGGGCTGTCTGCCTATGGCGGAGTTGCCAGGAAGAACTGACATCAGATCGGAACGGCGCTCGCCCTGCTGCATGCCGCCCGGCAGGCCGCGACCGGCCAGGGGCGAGGGCAGTTGGCGCGATGGCCCGGCTGGCGGCATGAAAGTGCGGTGCAAGGGAGTGGCCCCGCGATCCCGCGGCCGCACTTCGATGGCACGTCAGCCAGCAACATTGCCCAATTGCGCCGAAAGCCCGCGCCTCCCATCCGGCGTACCGGCACGGCCGGGACTCGTCGTAGGGCACCACCGCTAGTGGGTCATCGGCCCGGTCAGAACCCACAGTCTGCTGGAAGCCCGGCCGGAACGCCGACATAACCGCAGCCCACAGGCTCCTACGCTCAGCGAGCGGTAGCTCATGCGCGGCCAGTCCCCGCGGTGACGAGTGGCATCATGACGCGGCTGCGGGAGGCAGCCGGCCTGCCCGACACACTTGCGGTGGCCTTCGACGCGTTCGAGGCCATCCGGCAGCTCGCCCACGACTGCGAGGACAGTGTCCCCAGTCTGCTCGCGGCGTTCCTGACCACCGCAGACGCCGCGGGCCGGGAAGCCATTACGGCCGCGCCCGCACTCCCGCCGCCCGGCTGCGCCGGCACCGCAGTCCCGCTGCCTCCGTGCCGGCTCGTGCGATGGCCCGCGTGATCGCACGCTCTGCGGCGGTCATGTCCGCATCCCGGTGCGCTGCGGACACATACAACAAGCCCCGGGGGATGACATGCACGCCTTCGTCAAGCAGCAGCGCGGCAAGATGCCGGTAGGCGGCCTGATCGGCCCGCAGGGTGTCCTCGAAGGTCGTCACCGTTCCCGAGCACACGAAGGCGTGCGCGGCGGCGCCCTCCTGGTTAACTACGAGCGGAATCCCCGCATCGGCAGCGGCAGCCCGCAGTGCCCCGGCGAGCCGCTGCGCGGCGTCCTCCAGTTGCGGATACAGGTCGCCTGCGCGGCGCTCTAGCTCCGTCACCGCGGCGAGCGCCGCGCTCGCGCACACCGGATTCGCGTTGAATGTGCCCACGTGAGCAACCCGGCCCGATGCGACCTCGGCCAGCACGTCAGCGCGGCCGCAGACCGCGCTGATCGGAAACCCGGCTCCCAGCGCCTTGCCCAGCACTGTCAGGTCGGGCAGCACGCCCAGCCTCTCCTGCGCTCCGCCCAGAGCGAGCCGGTACCCGGTGACCACCTCATCGAAAATGAGGAGCGCGCCAGCAGCGGACGTCATCGTACGTACGCCTTGGAGGTATCCCGGCGCCGGCATCAGGCAGCCGCCGTTGACGGCGACTGGTTCCATGATCACCGCTGCCACATCGCTGCCGAGCTCACCGGCCAGCGCGGGCAGGTCGTTCCAGGCGCATACCGTGACGGCCGCTGACGCGGCGGGGTCCTGCCCCTGAGTGCCAGGCGTATCGGGCGCGGGTGATCCCGGCAGACCGATGTGAAGCGGGTCGTACCAGCCGTCGTAATGGCCGCGGAACTTGATTACCCGTGATCGCCCGGTCGCAGCACGGGCAATGCGGAGCGCCGCGTGCACTGCCTCGCTTCCGGTGCTGGAGAAGACGCACAACTCCGCCGAAGGTACGGTTCGGCAGACGGCCTCAGCGAGCGCGGGCTCCAGCGGATGCGAGGCCCCGTAGCCGAGTCCGAGCTCGAGCTGCGCGCGGACCGCTTCCATGACCGGACCGGGCGAATGACCTAGTAGCAATGGCCCGAACCCGAGCGCGAAGTCCACGTACTCGTTGCCGTCAACGTCGGTTATGCGAGCGCCGGCCCCGCTCGCGAACGAGATCGGGACCGGTTCCTGCGAAGCCCGGAACGCGGTCGCGACGCCGCCCGCCAGGGACTGCCTCGCGCGATCGTGCTGCCCGAATGAACCGGCATATCGAGCACTCATGCCGTCACACCTCCCGTCTACCCGAGCCATAAGCGGCCTCGGCCCGCGCAGGAAGCGCGATGCCAGGCCGCACCCCCGGCACGATGACACGACCCCCGCAACCAGCCTGCTGTCACCGCCCGTGAGCAGCCACCCCGGCCCAGCCGCCTCACGAGATCACGCCTAACGCCGATTACACGCCCAGCGGCTGATGCGAAGTATGTTGGCACTGTATGGCAGAGAATAACCAGTTCTGGCTTGAGCTCCAGCGGACAACCTTCAGCCTTCCTTGCTCGCCTTCGGCCAGAGCCGGGGGGCGGCCGAACGATCGCGGGATCCCCCGCCTGACTGTCTCCCAGGCGTCGGTCGCCGCAGCTGTTATCACGGTGTCACCCGCCAACTCCGCGAGCGCCACCACGTCGTCGGCTAACGCCATGCCCTCCCCGCTCTGATTTTCGGGATCAAAGCGTCGCATGGGATACGGGCGTCTAGGCGGTCGTCAGATGAGACGACCGCAGAGAGCTAATTCGCGCCGCCATTAGCCTGCCTGGTCCAGTAGGCGAGGTTGTTGCGGGCGGTCAGAGTGGAGGTTGCCTCATGCCCAGGACGCGCTCCATGTTGGGCAGCAGCTGCTCGTACCGGTCCCGCCCAGCGGCCATGTGGCTGCATGCGGCCAGCGCTAAGGTTGCGTCATGTGAACCCCAGGTCTGGCACGCCCGGAGCGGACACTTGACAATGGCAGCTGCCGCCACCCAGAACGGTCAGGCCTCTGAGACGGCGCTGCGGAAACAGCAGGCGAGACGAGTTCCAGCAGTTCTGGCTGGCAGACAATGTGGCAGCGGATAAGGAGGATTTTCTGTTGCTATGGCTGTTTCGCTGCCGCCACCACCGCGGGCCGCGCGGGCGACGCGGACCGTGCGGGCAAACGGACTGGACTTCGGGCTACTCGAAGCCGGGGACGGGCCGCTGGCGTTGTGCCTGCACGGTTTTCCCGACAACGCCTATACCTGGGAGTACTTGCTGCCTGCCCTGGCCGCTGCAGGCTTCCATGCGGTCGCCCCGTTCATGCGGGGCTACGCTCCGACTTCCGTGCCGGACGATGGCGCCTATCACCTGGACGCCCTCGCCGCCGACGCGATAGCTCTGCACCAGGTCCTGGGCGGCGGCTCCGACGCCGTCCTCATCGGGCATGACTGGGGAGCCGAGACCGCCTACGTGGCCGCGGCCGCAGCCCCGCAGCGATGGCGTAGGATCGTGACCCTCGGCGTGCCCCCCGCGGCCCTCGATGAGGATCTGATCGGCAATTATGAGCAGCTCAAGCGGTTTTTCTACATCTTCATGTTCCGGGATCCTGCCGGGTTCGCCGATGCCGTCGCTGCTCGCGACGACCTGTCGCTCCTGGACCGGCTCTGGCAGGAGTGGTCGCCTGGCTACCAGGCCGATGGCCACCTGGACAGGGTGAAGGCCTCGCTGCGCAACCCCGCCAACCTGGCGGCCGCGATCGGGTACTACCGGGCGACCGACATCTCCGCTACGGGTGCGCCCGGCAGCCGCGGACCGGACGACCGCCGCGGTGCCGACGACGCGCTGGCGGTCCACCATAGCCAGCCGCCCGTGCTGTATCTGCACGGAGCCAACGACGGCTGCATTGCTGCCGACCTCGTCCGCGGCGCGCAGCGCCACCTCCCGGAGTCCTCGCGCATGGTCGTGATCGACGACGCAGGCCATTTCCTGCACCGGGAGAAGCCCCGCGAGGTTGGCGAAATCATCCTCGGCTGGCTCAGCAGCTAGCGTCGAACACTGCGCAGTGCGGTCGCGGCCTGGCTGGTGATGGGCGTCGCAGTAGGCTGGTTCCTGCCGTCTGGCGGTTTGAAGACCTATCCGGCTGTCGGGCGGCGGATCCGGGCCGAGGGCGGTTCGGGGAATCTTACGGAGCCGCCCAGCTTTATACCCGAACGGCTGCACAGTGTCGGGGCACAAGGCCGGCGGCTTGGGTGCGCAGCGAACGTGGAATGCCGGGGCAACAGGCTCGGCAGCGCAGGGATGAGCGGGCCAGGACCCGCGTTCGATGCTAGGGCGGGAGGACATGGAAAAGGCAATCCTGCTCGCAGTTGCCGCGAGCATCTGCACGGCTACGTCCTCGGTGTGCCAGCGGCTCGGCGCCAGGGAAAGCGTGACGAGTGGCCTTGACGTATGGATTCTGTTCCGTCTGGCCCGCCGCCCGATCTGGCTGGCCGGAATCGCCAGCATGATCCTCGGGTTCGTCTTCCAGCTGACCGCGCTGCATTACGGGCCGCTTGCGCTGGTGCAGCCGATCCTGGCGCTCGAGTTGCTCTTCGTGTTCGGCTACATGGCGGTCCTTGGCTCCCGCGGAGTCAAGCGCCGCGACTGGATGGCAGCGGCCGCCATGTCAGCCGGCCTTGGGCTGCTGCTGTTCGCTGCATCACCGTCGGGCGGGCGCGATCACGCGCCCGCATCGCTGTGGTTACTGGCCGGCCTGGCCACCATCGCCGTGGTAATCGCGGGGCTGGCGTTCGCTTTCGTGCTCCAGCATCGGTCCGCCGCTCCCCGACCGAATCGTGCGGCCATCCTGGGGGCAGTGACCGGGGTGGCCTGGGGCTTCGTGGCCGCGGTGATCAAGGAGTTCAGCTCGCACCTCGACGATGGAGTCGGGGCGATCTTTTCGAACTGGTCGCTGTACGTCCTGATAGCGACTGGCGCCGCCAGCCTGGTACTGGCCTCGCACGCGCTCGCGGCCGGGCCGCTGGCCGCGTCGCAGCCTGGATTCACCATCCTCGATCCGCTGTCCGCCAGCCTGCTGGGAATGTTCTTGTTCGGCGAGCACGTGCAGGCGGGTACGTCGGACCTGGCCTTCGAGGCACTGGCGCTGGCGCTCATAGTCGGCGGCGTGACGACGCTGAGCCACAGCCACCTGGTAATTGGAGAGGCCGAGACGCGCCCGGCGGAGGAGCCAGCCGACGCGCGCCGTTCGCCAGGCCTGGGACCGTCCGAGATGCCGGGGTGATCACAGCCCGAGGGCCGGCGTCGGGGCGGGCATAGTCGTCGCGTAGCCGGTGGCCAGCTCGAAGGCCTGCGCCACCGCGAGCAGGTCCCAGTCGCTGCGGCGCCTGCCGATGAGCTGCAGGCCGACGGGCAGTCCGTCCCTGGTGAAACCGGCCGGCACGCTGACCGCGGGAAGTCCTGTCAGCGAGATCAGATAGGCCGATGCCATCCAGTCGAGATAGGTCTGCTGCGGCTGGCCGTTGATGTCATGCACCCAGTCCAGGGTCACGTCAAACGGCGCCACCTGGCTGACCGGGCACGCCAGCACGTCAACCGTGGCAAAGAACTCACTGATCTTGTCGGCAACCGCGGTCCGCAGCAACGTGGCCCGGCTCAGATCAGCGACAGTGAGTTCCAGCCCGCGCTGGATGTTCCAGGTCACGTTCGGGCCGACCAACTCGGGCCTGGCCGTCAGCAATCCCGCATAGGACGTGGCGAATCTGAACGCCCGCAGTGTCCGGAAGGCCTCGTCCGCACCCGACAGATCGGGGCCCACATCGATGACCGTTGCGCCCAGTCCCGACAGGACCTGCCGGGAGGGAGCCAGTACCTCGAGCACGCCCGGCTCGACCGGCAGGCCGAGATCCGCGCTCCATGCGATCCTCATCCCCCGCAGGTCCGCGGCGAGCAGATCACGTACCTGGCCAGGCTCGGTCAGCGCGGGCGCGGGCTGCTCGAGCGCCAGCGGGACACGCGGATCGGGGCCAGCCAGGACCGACAGCAGCAGCGCGGTGTCGGCAACCGTCCGCGCCATGGGTCCGGCTACGCCGAGCTGATCAGCCGCGTCGGCCACCGGCCAGGCGGGCACCCGGCCGGGCGATGGACGGAGGCCGACGACGTTGCAGAAGCTCGCGGGGTTGCGCAGTGACCCGCCCAGGTCACTGCCGTCCGCCAGGCAGATAAGCCGCGCGGCCAGCGCTGCCGCCGCACCGCCGCTGCTGCCTCCGGCGCTGCGGCCAAGATCGTACGGGTTGCGGGTGGCTCCGAAGACGGCGTTGACCGTGTGCGAGCCCGCGCCGAACTCGGGCGTGTTGGTCTTGCCGAGGCTGATCGCGCCTGCCTGCGCCATCCGCTGGACCACGAGCGCATCGCGATCCGGCACATGGTCGGCGAACAGCGGCGACCCATAGGTAGTCCGAACTCCCGCGGTGTCGACGAGGTCCTTGTGCGCGACCGGCAAGCCGTGCAGCAATCCTGGCGGCTCACCTCGCGCCATCGCGTCGTCCGCGGCCGCTGCCTTCGAAAGCGCCGCCTCGAACGAGCGGGTAACGACCGCATTGATGGCCGGGTCGAATGCTTCGATCCGAGCGATGTGCGCCGAGACGACCTCGCGCGCCGATACTGCTCGGCTGCGTAGCATCGCCGCCTGGTCGATCGCGCTGAGCATGCACAGGTCACTCACCTGCTCCCCCACTCCGCTGGATCGCTCAACTGCTTCACGGACACGGCCTTAGCTCGCCATGGTGGGTGGCATCGCCACGCCGAGCCGTAACCTCAGTATGTCCTCGTGGTGGGCGCGGTTACCCGTTAGGTGAATTCGGATCGTGCTTGGGCGGGATTGCCGGGTACATTGATTGGTGGCGGTGTCGGCCGCACCTGGGTCCGCGGGCAGAGCTTCAAGCTCACCGGTTCGAGCGATCACACGCGTAGGTACGTCTTTCCAGCCCGATGAACGCGGACCCACGGGCGCCGAGGAAGGACTGCCGTGTCCGATCAATCAGGGGCTGCTGCCCACGACGACTTCCGTGATCTCCCGGACCGTCCGAGCCTGCGTCACCTCAAGCTCGAGGCGAAGCGGCGGCTGGCCGCAGGAGAGTTCACCACCCTGCACGACGCCCAGCTGACAGTCGCCCGCGAGCACGGGATGAGCAGCTGGGCCGCGCTCAAGGAACACATCGTCGCCGCCGAAGCCGACCAGGGTCATGCGCTCGCGCAGGTGCGCTGGGTCTTCGGCCGCTACGGCGAGGCCGACAGGCCCGGATGGGCCGCGCCCTCCCGCGCCGAGCTGAGCGAACACATCACCGAACACCTGCTGACCCTCGTGCCGCCCAAGACGGCGGCCGCGACCTTGGGGGGCCTGGCGCCTAAGCTGCGCGAGGACCTGGTTCTTATCGACACCGGCCCCCTTCATATGCGCGCAAAGGTTGCGGATCTGCTGGTAGAGGCCGACGCGGAGCCGAAGGCCCCGCACCGGCTCACCAGCCTGCGGGTCTTCCCTGGCGGCGCCCCAGTCACCGACATGCGGGTCGGGCAGCCGCCGACGGCGAGCTTCGGGCCGGTGCCCAGGCAGGTGCCTGGCATCGTCGAAAGCTCCTATGCGGAACTCGGCCTGGTCGGACTGACGGCGGCGGGTGACTGGGAAAGCGGGCCCGGCCTCGATGTATGGGCGTGCTCGCGCGGCTGGGCGGACCTCGAGCGGAATGTGCCGCTGGCACCCGACCTCCGTTTCCCGGCCCACGGGATCACTCAGCTCGTCACGTCCACGGCCGTGCTGTGTCTGGTCGCGGTGGGCGCCGTCGCGCTCGACGACGCGGTCAACGGGCACCTGCGTTCGCTGAAGCTGGCCGATGACGGCGTCACCGTGCGGGAGCTGCTTTCGCACACGGGCGGCGTCGACAGCCCGCCGTCGGTGTGGGCCGACTCGGTGGCGGACGTCGTCGACGTACTCGGGCCGGTTGCCGACTGCTCAGGCCCGCGCGGCGAGTTCGCCTTCAGCTACGGCGGCTACGCGGTGCTCGGGCAGCTCATCGCCGACCTCTCCGGATTTTCGTTCGCACAGGCGGCGACCCGGCTCGTCCTCGAGCCGCTCGGCATGGCCGATTCGTGGTTCCCGACGCACGCTCCGGCCTCGCCGGACGTGGCGTGCGGCTATCGGCTCGAGCGCGAGGGCTCGTTCGTGTCCGAGCCGCTGCCGATGTTCGCGCTCCAGAGCGCGGGCGGGCTGTGGTCGACCGGGCCGGACCTGGTTCGCTTCGGGTCTGGCTGGCGGACGCTGCTGCCCGCGGAACTGGCCGAGCAGGCGCTGCGCCCGCAGGCCTCGCAGTATGACTCAGCCGCGGAGATCGGGCTCGGCTGGCTGCTGCGGCGCCCGATGGATGCCGCCGGCCACAACGGGGGCGGGCCAGGCTCATCGGTCTCGCTGATCATGCGTCCGAGCACGGGCCGCACCGGCGTTGTGCTGACCAACCGGCTTGTCCCCGTCGAGCCGACGAACGCCAGGCTGCTCCAGTCGGCCGCCTGAGCACCGGACGGGCTCACCGGGGCGGCCATGGATGAAGCCGGGGAACCCAGGCACGCACGGCGCGCCGGTAGTCCCGGTACTCGGCCCCGAACTTGCGGGCGAGGATAGGTTCCTCATAGAAGCGCACCGCCGCTGCGCCGATGCACCAGGCCACGGCCGCGTACTCCAGGAGTCCAGGCGAGCCGAACAGGATCGCCTGGCCTGCCAGGATGAGCAGGAAACCCACGTAGATGGGGTTGCGTACGTAGCGGTAGAACCCGCTCACGACTAGGCGTGGCGGCGATGCCAGCGGCACCGGAGTCCCGTCGGCCTTGGCGAACTCGATAAACGACCGAACAATCGGGACCAGGCCCGCGCAGATGAGCAGCCCGCCGACAGCCCTGGCGGCCGCCCAGTACGGCAGGGGACGGTGAAAGTGCCATTCGTTCAGCAGATACGGGAGCAAGCAGGCGAAGGTTCCGCCGAGGGCTACGCCCCACGCGACGCTCACGATCGCCGCTGTTGACTTGCGCATCACCGCCTCCTCCGGAGCTGTCAGCCGCGGGCGGTTAGCCGGTTCGATAGTAGCACTCTCATTTCGAGAGTAGTAGTCTCGCAACTCATGGCTAGTGATGTCAAGCGCGACCGTTCGCGCGACGGCAAGGGCCGCCAGGCACGGACCCGCCTGGCTCGCGCCGCGGTCGTCGAAGCCGCGCGCGCTCTCTTCCTGGAGCACGGCTACGCGGGAACGACGATCGAGGCGATCAGCGACCGGTCGGATGTCCCGCCTGCCACGATCTACCGGCTGTTCACGTCGAAGCTCGGGATCCTCAAGGCACTGCTCGACACTTCAATCGCCGGCGACGACGAAGCCGTCGCGCTCCAGGACCGGCCCCGCGCCCGTGCGCTTCTCGCGGACCGGGATCCGCGGCACCAGCTGTCGGGCTTCGCTGCCGTCACCCGCGGCATCATGTCCAGGACGGAGCCCGTGCACCGGATCCTCGTTAGCGCCGCCGGCTCTGATCCCGACGCTGCCGCACTACTCGAGGAGCAGATGCGGCAAAGGCAGCAAGGGCAAGCCGTGATCGCGCGGTCTCTGGCTCGCGCTGGCGCGCTGCGGCCGAATCTGCGCGAGCGCGACGCCGCCGACATTATTCACGCGCTCATGTCCCCAGACGTATACCGGCTGCTCGTCGCAGACCGAGGCTGGACCCCAGAGCGGTATGAGCAATGGTTGAAGGACATCCTCATTGACCAGCTGCTTGCGGGGCCGGCGACCGGAGGCGCCCACCCGCTACAGCCGGGTGTTGACCGGGTGTGATGCGCTTTGCCTGGCCCACACCGGGAATGATCCTGGGTAAGCAGGAGCCATAACAGGCTGCTGAGGTGGGAGCGGGCCGATGGCCGATGACGAGCAAAGCACATCCGGTCTGATCCCGGCACTGGCTCAGGAGTTCATTGCCCAGCTTCGCGGCATAACCGAGGGGCTGGCCAGATATGGCGAGCACCTCCCGTCTGCGCCGGGTTCGCTTCCGCTGCCCGGCACCCTGTCAGCGGCACAGCTGAGCTCGATCGCCGACAGCATCGCCGCGCAGCGGCGCAGCATCGAGGCGCTGAAAGCCCAGTTGTCCGCTTTCGACCAGCAGCTTGCCGTGCTGGAGCAGATCCTCGGCCCGCTGGCACAGTGGAGCGGCAAGTGGGCAGAACTCGAGGAGCGGGTGCTGAACCTAGGCCGGAGACCCAAGTCGGAGGACGGATCCTGATTCCTCCACATGATCTCCATGCGGATAATGCTGGGCCTTCATCTGGCTGCGGTTAGTTGGATGTCATTCCGGGTCCGCAGCCACGGGGGAGACACAACACCAGCGAGTCGAGCTTTCGGTCGGTGCGATAGCCCGCATACGGGACAGAGCCTGTCGAAGTCGGCATTTGCCAAATAAATTTGGCCCTGGTGCGCTGCGGCCCGGGATTACTAACCAGCGGAACATGCCGCTCGGCCCGAGAGGATCAGCCCGTGCCAGCTACGGAGCAGGACCTGACCATGCTGCTCGCCAGCTACCAGGCACCCGCGCTGCCCGGTAGCGTCGCGACAAGAATCCAGCAGGCGCTGGCCGCCGAGGCCGCCGGCCGTTACGCGGCTGCTGGCCGCGACTAACCGGTTGGCCCTCTTGGGGCCTTGTCGTTCCGCTCTATGTGGTGATGCGCGCGGCAGTCGCAAGGTCATCTGAGTGCCCTGCCCGAGCTGGCTGGTGGCGGTCAGCTCGCCACCGTGCGCGCTGGCCAGCTCCGACGCTATCGCCAGGCCGATGCCGCTTCCCGACGTCTCCGACGCATGACTGCCACGCCAGAATCGGTCAAATATGTGCGGCATGTCGGCGGCGGGAATACCGACGCCGAAGTCGGTGACCTGCAGCACCGCATCGTTACCGACTGGCCGGACGCCGATGATGACGCGGCCGCCGGCCGGCGAAAATTTCAGTGCGTTGGTGAGCAAGTTGGTCACGAGATGGTGCAGCCAGCGGGCATCCGCCAGCACATCCACCCCGGCAAGCTCGCGCTCCAGAACCGTATCTGCTGCCTCGAACCGCGCGGCCAGGCTGTCAGCCGCGGCTGCGGCGACCTCGGCCAGGTCACATCGGCGTCGCGACAGCTGCATAGCCGCGGCATCAGCGGCAGACAGCGTCTGCAGGGCGTCGACCATGCGAGCCAGGCGCAGCACTTCGTCCCGTAGTGACGCTAGCTCGGCTGAAGTCGGATCGGCGACGCCGTCGAGCAGCGCCTCGTGGCCCGCCTGCAAGACCGCCACCGGAGTTCGTAGTTCATGCGCGAGGTCGGCCACCAGGTCGCGGCGCAGTTGCTCATTCCTTGCCAGCAAGTCCGCCATCTGGTCGAATGCCGTCGCCAGTTCCCGCAGCTCACTGGGCGCATGCACCCGGCCGACCCGCGCGTCGCGCGTGCCGCCGCCCATTGCCCTCGTCACCGAGATCATCCGGGCTACCGGGCGAGCGAGTCGCCGTGCTACTGCAAAGGCGGTCACTAGTGCAACCAGCGCCGCCAGGCCGGCCGCTGTCGCAAGGGCCCGGAGCAGCGTCCCGGCAAGTGTGCTGTCGGCACTGCCAAGCCCGGCTCCAGTAAAGCGCACGATCGCCTGGCCCACCCGCCTGTCGTCCGCCACCACTGGAGCGCTGAACTGCTGCCTGCCTGCCGCCGCGGCGAAACCGGGCGACGAGGCGACATTGACTCCGCTAGCGTCCAGGATCTGGGCCTGTGCGCCGGTTTCCGCCGCTAGATCCAGTGCCGGCGAGACATCGACGCCTTCCCAGCTCTCGGTCCGGTCCCAGACAGCTGCAGCGGCGGCGGCGATCGCCGTGGTCAGCTCTGCCCGCTGGTGGTTGGCGAGGTCTGAGACATCTCGGGCGCCAAATACCGCGGTCAGCCCCGCGAGCAGGACAAGCGCCGTAATCGCCACTCCGAGGAACCCCAGTGCCAGCCGAACGGCAAGCGTGTCGCTGCGCGCGGGCCATCGAAGCGCGGCAGAGCCGGCTTCAGTCATCGCGGGCAAGGCCCAGCCGGTATCCGCTGCCCAGCACGGTCTGGACGATGACCGGGCTGCCCTGATCGTGCTCGATCTTGCGGCGCAGGTTCTTCACGTGCGAGTCGACGACCCGCTCGTAGCCGTCGAACTCATAGCCCCGGACTCGGTTGATGAGCTCGAACCTCGAGTACACCCGGCCAGGGACGCCGGCCAGCGCGGTCAGGATGCCCCATTCCGTCGGGGTCAGGTCCACCGTGTCGCCGCGTACCGTGACGACGCGCCGAGGCTCGTCGATGACCACGGTTCCCTCGCCATAGCTGCCAACCCCCTGATCCGCAGACGGTCCGCCCCGGCGCAGGATCGCCTGAACCCGCAGCACCAGCTCCCGCGGACTGAACGGCTTTGTGAGGTAGTCATCGGCGCCAAGCTCCAGGCCGCGGACACGGTCCTCCTCGGAGCTCCTGGCGGTCAGCATCAGGATCGGCGTCGTACCGGACTCCCGCAGCTCACGAGCTACCGTCTCACCGGGGACATCCGGCAAGCCCAGGTCAAGGACCAGCAAATCGGGCGATGCCGAACTGGCCAGGCTGAGCGCTTCCGCGCCTGAGCCGGTGGACAATACCGTCAACCCCGCCCGTTCCAGGTAGGAACGCACAAGCTCGCGTAGCTTGCGCTCGTCCTCGACCAGCAAGACCGTAGCGACCATCGCGGCCAGGCCACCTCCCCCGTCTGCCAGCCGCACCCCCGTGAACTGGTCTTTCCATGCTCTCTCACGACCAAGTACCCCGTTTGCGCGACCCTGGAGCAAGGTCGCCAGGCGATCGCCAGTGCGCCAGGCCAGACCAGCCCTGGCTAGGCGTCGCGGGTGGCCAACTTCCAGGCGCCGATGGCCAGCCAGCCGGCACCGGCCCAGGGCCCGCGCCGCCGAGATCGCTGGGCCCGCCGACTATGACCACCTGAGCCGACCTGACGCTCGCGGCTGCTACAGCGCCAGTACCTGGCAGCCCAGCGTGGCCCGGTCGACCACCAGCACATGCCGGTTCTCCAGCGGCGTCCAGCCGGGCTGTGGCCAGCCGGAGCTAGCGACGACCACCTCGCCGGCCGTTGCCCGGTAGGCCAGGTCGAAGTACGCGGCGATGTCGTCCGGCTGCTCGTACCCGTAAAGGCGCAGCTTGGCCTCCGGCACCCTGGAGCGGTGGTGCCAGCTAACCGCGTAGAGCGTGTCCGGCGTGAGCAGTATCGCGTTGAGGCTGTTCGGCTCGAACCTGCGGTCGATGTCGGCCGCCGCGTCTCCGATCGCGGCGACCACGTCCCCCGCGTGTGCCGCCAGCCTGGACATGATCAGCAGGAAATACCGCTCACTGTCCGTGGTGCCGTCCAGGCGGCTTTCCCAGTCCGGCGACAGCATCTCGCTCAGCCGGTCCTGCGGGTGGATGGCGCCATTGTGGGCGAACACATGCTGCTCATAACGGAACGGGTGACAGTTGCGCTCGTTGACGCCAAGACCTGGTGTCGCCCAGCGCAGGTGTACCAGGCCGAGCTCGGCAAGCGGCTCGCGGGCCAGTTTCTCGAACTCCGGCTCGCTGTCGGCACGTAGCGGCGACTTGCGGATGACCGGCTCGCCGTCCTCGTGCCAGGCCATCCCCCAGCCGTCGCCGTGCAGTGCGCACAAGCCGGTGAAGTCGCGGAGGCCATCGGCCCCGATCAGGCCCTCCAGCGACGCATCACCACGCGAACAGAAGCCGAGCAGTCGGCACATGACGACCCCGTTCCCTAGAGGAATTTGCCCATCGCCCCGGCCACGTCGATAGAAGCACCGGCAATGTAGCTAGCCCGGTCGCTGGCCAGGAAGGTAACCAATCCGGCGACCTCGTCGGGCCGGCCGAACCTGCCGAGAGGCACTTCGGCCGCCGCAAGCTGCCCGAAGAACTCTTCCGCCGGAATGTCCGGCGCGCGGCGCTGGTGGATGTTCCGCCACTGCGGCGTCTCGACCAGGCCGATGTTCACGCTGTTGACCAGGATGCCCTCGCCTCCAAGCTCAATGGACAGTGCCTTAGACAGGCTCAGGCATGAGGCCCGGTTCACCGAGGATGCCAGGAACGCAGGATCCGGGTAACGCGCGTACACGGCGTTGATGTTGATCACCCTAGCCGCCGGGCTTCGCCGTAGTTGCGGCAGCGCTGCTCGGGTGCACCGGATCTGGGAGAACAGCTTCACCTCGATGTCGGCGTACCAGTCATCGTCGGTCAGGGTGCCGAACCGGCCGGGCCGGGCGCCGCCGGCATTGTTGACCAGGATGTCCAGGCCGCCGAGGGCAGCCACGGCGGCAGCCACGAAGGTCACGACCTGCTCGGGGCTGGTCACGTCGCACGCTATCGCGGTGACCTCGCCGGACGCCGAGCCGTTCAGAGCCTGCTTGGTCAGTTCCGCCGCCGCTGCCTCTAGCTCGTCGGCATGACGCGAGCAGATCACCACCGAAGCGCCCTCGGCCAGCAGTTCGGCGGCGATGGCCTTGCCAAGGCCCTTGGACCCGCCGGTGACGATTGCCCTGCGGCCAGCCAGCCCGAGATCCACTATGCTCCGTCCGCCGCCTCGCTCGCCGCGGCCTGCGCCGCGGCAAGCTTGAGCAGACTCTCGCGCGGCGGGCTGAACACGTCGACTTCCAGGCAATGCGTGTCGGTCGTCCAGGCGCCGTGCGGCACCCACGAGGGGATGACTGCGACGTCGCCCTTGCGCATGGTGCGCACGTCGCCGTCCAGGTCGAAGACCATCTCGCCCTCCAGGACGATGACGATCTGCTCCTCCTCATGCACGTGCCTGGGCGCCTGCGCACCCGGCGCGAAGCTGACGAAGTTCGTCATCGCCCGCTGGCCGAGCACCGGCCGGAACCCCAGGCCCGGCAGGAACTCCACCGGCGTGATGCCGTCCACGTTCACGAACCGGCCAGGACCGGCCGGCTCGCCGCTCGCCTGCGTCGTGAAATGACTCTGCGCGTCGCCGAGCGACTCGGTGCCCTCGGGCTCTCCGGTCAGGTCACTCACCGTTCCTCCAGAGCTGTCCTGAGAACGTCGCCGATCCGGCGGATGCCCTCATCAATGAGATCGTCGGCAACCCGGCTGTAAGCCAGCCGGATCTGCGCTGTCCCGTCGTTGCCGGGATAGAAAGGCCGTCCGGGGACGTAGGCTACCTGGCGCGCTCTGGCCGCCACGGACGCAGCCACGGTGTCCACCCCGGCGGGTGCGGTCAGCCAGACATAAAAGCCGCCGTGCGGGCTGGTCCACGTCGTGCCCTCAGGCATGTGCGTCGCCAGCGCGTCGGCCATCAGCGCGGCCCGGCGGGCGTACAGGGCACGCGAAGCGACGAGCTGACGCTCGAGCTGCCCGCTGCGGCCGTATTCCTCCAGCAACCGCTGGCCGAGCGCCCCCGAGCACTGGTCAGAGTTCTGCTTGGCCACCACGAGCCGACTGATGATCTCATCGGGGCCTGCGGCCCAGCCCATCCGGACGCCAGGACAGAAGATCTTGGAGAACGTCCCGGCCTGCAGCACAACGTCGGGCGCCATCGACCACAGACTGGGCGGTGGTGCGTGCTCGAAGCCGAGCTCGGAGTAGGCAACGTCTTCCACGATCATGAAGCCATAGTGCCGGGCCAGCGCTACCAGCTCGTACCTCCGCTGCGCGCTCATCGTCAGGCCGGTGGGGTTCTGGAAGTCGGGGATGGTGTAGAGGATCTTCGGTCGCAGGCCGCCGGCGAGTTGCGCGGCCAGAACGTCGACGCGCATTCCGCTGCCGTCGACCGGCACGCCGCGGACGTCGGCTTCATAGCCGCGGAACGCCATGATCGCGCCGAGATAGGTGGGAGCCTCGACTGCCACGACATCTCCCGAGTCCACGTAGCTCTTCGCGATCAGCTCCAGGCAGTCGATCCCGCCACTGGTGATCATGAGCTCGCCTGGGCCAGGGGTGGCGCCCTGCACGGCGGCCAGCCTGCCCGATACGTAGTCGCGGACGCCGGCCAGGCCCTCAGTCGCCGAGTACTGCAGTGCGACGCCGGGATCTTCGGTGATCAGCCTGGCCGCGATCTGCGATAGCACACCGGATCCGAACGTGGCCGGGTCCGGGAATCCGCCGGAGAACGTAATCACGTCTGAGGCGCCGGCCAGCGCCAGGATTGCGGTGATCTCGCCACCGCCCAGGACGTGCGTGCGCCTGGCGAGTGCGGAACTCCAGTCGCGCCGTGTTTCGCTCTGGCTGTCACCGGCGGCGGCCGGTCCGGTGGCGCGTAGGGCGTCGACGTCGCTCTGGTCAACCGCTGCGGTCATGGCGGGCTTCCATCTCTTGACAGCCGATCTTACGAATGTAAGAATCCTGCCACGTCAGGTTTACACAAGTAACACCAGAGCCCCAGCATAGCTCACATCACGAGGCCCTACGACGGGTTGGCTGGCA
Organism: uncultured Actinomycetota bacterium; assembly: GCA_963719765.1. Lineage (GTDB taxonomy): Bacteria > Actinomycetota > Actinomycetes > Streptosporangiales > Streptosporangiaceae > JAJYUU01. The sequence continues at coordinate 498,170 of CAVRCW010000003.1, read as the reverse complement.
TATGGCATCGATCTCAGCTCCGCTGGCGAGATTGACCGAAGTCTGCTCGACGGTGGCGCCGAAGGTCGAGGTGGACGACCTCGACCTGGCCCTGCTGCGTGCCTTGGCCAGTGACGCGCGGCAGTCACAGCGCTCGCTCGCCAGGCAGGTCGAGATGTCGCCGCCCGCCGTGGCGGACCGGCTGGCAAGGCTGGAACGCAGCGGCGCGATCCGCGGCTACCGGGTGGACGTCGACTGGGCGGCACTCGGCTACCCCGTCGTCGTCTACCTGGCCGTGACTGCCGGGCCGGGGATGGACCTCAGCGACATCATCGGCGCGATCAGGGCGCTGCCCGAGGCACAAGACATGAGCGTGGTCACCGGCGGCCTGGACCTGTTGGTCCGGCTGCGCGTCCGCGACCACGCCCACCTGCGTGAGCTGCTGCTGGCCGAGATCTTCCAGATCAGCGGCGTGCAGCGGACCGAGACCTTCCTGTCGCTTGCCGACGTGGAACCGGACAATTTCGCCGCCGCGCTGCTGGAGCAGATGAGCCAGCGGCGGAGCGACGCGAGGAAGACCTGAATAGGCAGACCGCCGGGAGCCGCCACCGTCGCTCAGCCGCAGGCGACAAGCCCGGCCATGGCCGCGGGCGTGGAGCCCTCGGCACCGGACTCCCCAACCGGATCGGAGGACAGCCAGGTGACTAGCACTAGCCCGGACGGCAGCCGGCATGATGTCAGCGGCGTGGGCCAGCCTGGCTTCGTCGGGAGATACGGCCTGTACACGCCGGAGCAGGCAGGCGCGGCTGACGCCGTGGCGAGCCAGATCCGCGAACTTGACCTGCGCACCGTCCGGCTGATCGTCGTCGACCAGCACGGCATGCCGCGGGCCAAGGCACTGTCCGCCGAGGTCGCGATCGCCGCCATGGCCAACGGCCTCGACTTCTCCGGTGCGATCTACAGCCTCGACAGTGGCAACCAGGTGTTCGTGCCCGCGTTCGCGGCGGGCGGCGGCTTCGGCATCGAGGAGTTCACCGGCTTTCCTGATGTCGTGCTCGTGCCCGACGCCTCGTCGTTCCGTATCCTGCCGTGGGCCGACAGGACCGGCTGGATGCTGTGCGACGTGTACTTCTCCAATGGCCAGCCGGTGCCGCTGGACGGTCGCGGGCTCATGCGCCGGGCGCTTGCCGACCTGGGCGAGGCCGGATTCGACTACCTGGCGGGGATCGAGGTCGAGTACTACATCGTCAGGGTCGATTCCGATCACATCACACCGGAGAACGCCGGCTTCACCGCGCCCGCGCCGCCGGTCAGCGTGTTCCAGCGCGGCTATCAGTACCTGTCGGAGGTGCGGCTGGACAGCGTGTCCAGCACGCTCGAGGTGATCCGCGACGGCCTGACTGCGGTTGGGCTGCCGCCCCGCTCGATGGAGGACGAGTGGGGACCTGGCCAGATGGAGTTCAGCTTCAGCCCGATCGGCGGGCTGGCCGCGGCCGACGCCGTCGTGCTGTTCCGGTCGGCGGTCAAGCAGATGTGCCAGCGCCGCGGCCTGCTCGCCACCTTCATGTGCAGGCCAGCCCTGCCGAACTTCTTCTCATCGGGCTGGCACCTGCACGAGTCGCTGCTGTCCCGGCAGGACGGCCGCAATACGTTCGCCAGCGAGGACGATTTCCTGTCCGCAACCGGGCGGCACTTCGTTGCCGGGTTGCTGGATCATGCGCTCCCGATGGGAGTGTTCGCCACGCCCACGGTCAACGGCTACAAACGGTTCCGGCCGTACTCATTCGCCCCCGACCGGGTCTGCTGGGCGCTGGAGAACCGCGGCGCGCTGGTCCGTGTCCAGGGCGCGCCCGGCGACACCAACAGCCACGTCGAGATGCGGATGGGCGAGCCAGCCGCTAACCCGTATTTGTACATGGCGGCGAACATCGTCGCCGGGCTTGATGGCATCCGCCGCGGACTGGACCCGCCGCCGCCGGTGGAGGCCGACCCATACGCTACCGAGAACGCCCCGCTGCCCGCGTCGCTGGCCGAGGCCATCGGCGCGCTGGAGCAGGACGGGTTCTTCCGCAAGGCGTTCGGCGACACCCTCGTGGACTACCTGCTGCAGATGAAGCGCTCAGAGGTCGCCCGCTACGACGCCGCCGTCGCGGAGAACCCGCCGCCGCAGGGACAGGAGGTCAGCGACTGGGAAATGCGCGAGTACTTCGAGTTCTACTGATCCGCCCGCCGACCCAAAGGAACCGCGATGACCTTGCAGCACATCGTGTTGTTCAGCTTCCCCCGCGACCTCAGCGACGCCGACGCCGCCCGGATGCGGGAGATGGTCGCGTCCTGGCCCGCGCAGATCGGGCTGATGACCAGGTGCCGCCTGGGCACCGACCTGACGGGCGCCAGGACCCGCGGCTACGGCTACCTGCTGTACACCGAGTTTCCCGACGTGGAATCCATGAACTCCTACCGGGCTCATCCGGTGCATGTGGAGTTCATGGAGTGGCTGGCGGCACGGGAGTGCACACCGCTGGCCTTCGATTACCTCCTAGATGAGCACACGGTGCTCATGCCTGAGTCAGCGCAGACCGCGTCGACAGACGCGGCAGTGTCACCAGCCGGTCCGACGACCGGCTAGCCGGCTAGCCGACCCCGCTGGCCGGAGTTGGACCCCGGATGAGAGAGAGGACCGGAGTCATGGCCAAAACCAGTCCCGACCTGGCCGGCGCCGATATCGGCGAGCTCGCGCACGGCTCACTGCGCCTGTGGGACGCGATCGCGATCTCGGTGTCGGTGATCGCCCCCGGCATGGCGATGCTGCTGAATGTCTCGGGCGTGTCATTTGTGGCCGGCGGATCCACGCCGCTGGCATTCCTGCTCGGCGGCATCGCCTGCCTGGCGCTCGCGTTCGTGGTCATTGGATTCACCCGCCGGATGGCTGCGGCCGGCTATGCCTATACCTATGCCAGCCGCAGCCTGGGCAAGGAAGCCGGTTTCATGGCCGGATGGCTGTACTTCTTCGGCTTCATCTGCTTCGTGCCGATGACCATGTCCGGCGTCGGGTACCTGGCCGCCGATCTGCTGCACGTCAGCCCGGACCTCTGGATCTTGTTCTTCGTAATCGGCATGGTGCTGTTCGTGATCATGTCGGTCATCCGGATCAAGGTGACTACCCGGGTACAGCTCATCGCTGGCATCGCGACCGTCGCGATCATCGTGCTGATCGATCTGGTGACCACCGCGAAGGGCGGCAGTCACGGCCAGGCACTGAGCGCGTTCAGCTTCAGCCACACCAACTCCGGGGGCTTCAACGGGGTCTTCTACGGCATCATCTTCGGCGTGACTTCCTACATCGGCTTCGAGACCGCCGCCGACTTCGGCGAGGAGACCGCACACCCGCGGCGCAATATCCCGATCGCCGTAATCGTCGCGACCTTGTTCGCGATCGTCCTGTACCTGTGGACCACGTACTCGATTACCATCGGCTACGGCGTCAACAACGGCGTCAAGATGGGCGACGATCCGGTCGCGCTCAAGACCACCGCGACCACCTTCGTTGGCTCGTGGCTGGGAACCCTGGCCGAAATCGGCGGCATGGTCGCGGCGTTCATCGTGTGCGTGGCCTGCGCGACCGCGGCCGCCCGCACGCTGTTCGCGATGGGCCGTGAGGGCGTCCTGCCCGCCGCGTTCGGCAAGACCCACCCGAGATTCAAGACTCCCGTCAACGCCACCGTCGCGGTGACAGTGCTTGCCGTGGTGATGGCGCTGCTGATCGGCTACCCGCTGTCCGACAGCAGCTTCGGCCACCCGCTGTCCAACTATTACTTCTGGGCCACCACTGGCACGCTGCTTGTCATAGTCGTCTACATCATGATCTGCCTGGGTGGCATCGTGTACTTCTGGAACACCCGGGCCACGCGGAACTGGAACCCGCTGGTCCACGTCGGCATTCCGGTCATTGGCGCCGTCGTGTTCGGCGCCGCGCTTTACGGGTCGATTCACCCCGCGCCGCCCGGCATCCTCAAGTGGACCCCGTACGTCGCCGCGGTCTGGCTGGTTATCGGCGTCGGCGTGCTGCTCTGGCTGCGGGCTCAGCGTCCGGACTCGGTCGCGCAGATCGGGTCCATTCTCGGCGAGGAGGGCGGTGCCGAGGCGGCCGTACTCGACGCCTGAGTGCTGGCTGCCGTGACTTCCGGCGCCACTGGCCGGCCGTCCCGCCTGAACTCCGGCTAAAACGCCGGGGTCGCGGTCGAGATGTCGTAGCTCGAGCCCCAGTACCACTGGGTGGCTTGGGAGCCGGGCAGCACATGCGGGTAGCCGGTCGGATCGGCAATCCACCAGCGAATCTGAGATCGCATCCGGGCCGGCAGGCCGGCGACTGCTGTTTCCGCGGCCGGCCACTCCGAGCGCATGGTGTAGATGATCGCCAGCGCATGCGGGTTTGCGGCTAGCCGGCGCATGACCCAGCCAGGGGCGGCCGACACGGTGGCGCAGCCGGGCTCGACATCGAGAACCGAGGCCGAGGGATCGGTCCCGTTGATGTCGATCCACAGGACCGGTCCCCGCCCGGCTACCTCCGCCGACGAGACCGGGAAGGGCCCGTCGGCGTAGGTCGCGATCTCGTGGCCGGCCGGAATCGCGGCGGGCGTGACCGAGTCGAAGATCAGGTAGGGCCGGTCACTCCTGGCCTGCGCCGGTACCTGCCGTTCCGGATGCCGGGTCGCGGCCGCCTTCTGATGAGCGAGTTGCGGGGATGCCGCACCATGCCCAGACCCGGATGGCGGCGCTGAGCGCTGGCCGCCGGGGTGCTTTTGCGGTGCGACGTTGCGCCGCGGCGCCTGGTCCGTCAGCGCCGCCGCCGCGGATGCGCGAGCCAGCGCTGAGCCGGCCTCGCCTCCTGGCTGGCCGCCGCTGGGCGTGGCGGCGACGGCCACGCCCGCCGACACACCGGCCACCGCTGCCACCGTCGCCGCGGCTACGCCCAGCGTCAGCCGCGAGGGTCCGCGGCGAGATCTGCGGTGAGATCTGCGGTGAGAGCCATGGGTGCCGCGGGTACGCGGCCTCGGCTGGCGGCGATGAGAAGCCAAAGTCTCTATGGGGGTCAGGCGCGGGGGCGCGCTCGGCGGCGACCCAGGAGCGCCGTCGGCTAAGACGGCGTGCGCGCCATCGGCATGCGCACGCGGACGTGCCGCGGGTCAGGGCGACGTGTTACTCATGAGCAACCATCACACGCCTGGGACTATCGTTCATTGATAGTGCACGCCCGAAACATCTCAGTCGCGACTGAATCGCCTAAATAGGGCTGTGATCTGCCTCACACGCAGGGCTCTCCTGGAGCGCCGCCGCCGCCTACCTGCCCGCCCAGGTAGCAGGCTGCATCAGCGGCGCCATCGCGGCCAACCTGATGTTCGCTCAGGCGGCCGTGAGCATCTCGGTCAAGCACCGGGCCACGTCCGCTCATTTCCTGTCCGAGATCATCGCCACCCTCGGGCTCATCGTGGTCATCTTCGCGCAAGCTCGGTCTGGCCGCCGTCAGGCCGCTAGCGCCGTCGGGGCCTATATCGGTGCCGCGTACTTCTTCACCTCGTCCACCAGTTTCGCCAACCCGGCGATCACCATCGGCAGGATGTTCTCGACATCGTGATCACCATGGGCTGCGGCGACTCATGTCCCGTCTACCCTGGCAGGCGCTACCTCGACTGGGATCTGCCGGACCCCGCAGGCCTCGAGCTGGCCGCGGTGAGATCCATCCGCGACGAGATCCAGAATCGGGTAAGCGCCCTGATCAGCGACCTGGCGGGACATCAGCCTGGCGGCGACCCGCGAGAGGACCTACGCCCCTAGCCGAGCCAGCACCCGACGGATGTGCTGGGTGGATGGAGGTTCTGGACGAGGTCGTGCTTGACCTTAGTTTCCCCGTCGCTCGGGAGCGGCTCGCCGACCTCGTTTACGGCGCGCTGGTTAGGGCCTCAGAAACGGCTTATGGCGACGCCCTCGCCGGGCTGACCAGGGTCGGGCCGCTGGGCACTGCGCCCGGCGTGTCGACACTGGTCGACGTGCACTGCGTGAGCCTGGCGACCGGCGCTGACTCTGTCTTGCTCAGGCTGCAATGGGAAGCTGCCGGTTCTGGCGGCAGGCTGTTCCCGGCCCTAGACGCCGAGATCGCCCTGGCGCCCGTCGGCGAGCACTCCTCCCGGCTCTCGCTAGCAGGAACATACCGTCCTCCGTTCGCTGGCCTCGGTGCCGGGCTTGATAAGATGATCTTGCATCGGGTGGCGGCAGCAACGACCCGTTCGTTCCTGAATCGCATCGCGGAGCAGATCCTGCAGTCCCCAGTCCAGCCCCCGCCGGGCAGACCGGCACCCGTGGGCTCAGGACGGCTCGCGCCACAGTTTGACGGTGCCAATAGCCAGCACGACTAGCGCGGGCGCGAAGAACAGCCCCGTATGCGTGATCGCACCCGCGATGCCTGCTATCAGAACCACCAGTCCGGCGAGCGCCGCCAGCCTGTTTACTCGCGCCGGGAGGAATGCCGCGGCCGCCGCTAGCGGCGCCGGCGCGATGGCCAGCAGCAGCGCCGACCATGTTCTGGGCGGCGGATTGGCGCCCACAAGGGCTGAGATGGTAATCAGCTGCGCCGCACCGGCGAGCAGCATCGCACCGCGCCGCCAAGGCCAGCTTGGCGGAGTAGCCGCAGCTACCGTGCGCGCGGCGCCGGCCGTGCTCGTGGCGGCTGAACTCTGGGTGGGGGCGTTCTCGACAGTCACGGGAACCTCCTGGCACGCAAGTTCGACAGTGTTGCGAACTTCGCGCCGACCAGGCTTCCCGGCTCACCTGTGTCGATAATAGACCTCGTTACATTTGGCCACCAGGCACGGTGCGCCCGGCGCGATCATTACCGAGTCGCATTACCGCCCGGCTAAGCCGCGCAGAAGAATCCTCAGCATCACCCAAGCGCCGCCCCGATCATGAATACAGTGGGCCTGTGTCGCCGTGAGTGCGGTGACCTGAGGGGAAGGAGTAGGCAATGCCTGGAATCGTTGTGGGCGTAGACGGCTCACCGAACTCGGGTCGGGCACTTGACTGGGCAATGCGACACGCGGCGGCTGTGCACGCGCCCCTCACCGTCATGACCGTGCACGAGGTCCCGAAGAGCTATTGGGGCGGCATCCCGGTGATCGGCCCAGCCGACGCCAACCTGCTGGACAAGCTGCACCAGGCCGCCGAGGAGATGACAAAGAAGGCAGCCAGCCAACTGGGCGATGCCCAGCCGGCTTCGGTGCATATCCGGGCAGTGAACGGCTTCGTTGTGAAGGAACTGATCGATGCTTCGCAGGATGCCGACCTGCTAGTTCTCGGCCCCCGCAGTATCAGCGGTTTTACCCGGCTGCTCATGGGCTCGGTCAGCACCGAGGTCGTACAGCACTCGGCATGCCCTGTCGTGATCGTGCCGCCCAGCAGGTGAACCCTAGGGGCCAGGGATGATGAGATACTTGCTGCCCGTGGCCTGCCTGGAGTATGCGGCGATCGCGTCGGGTTGGAGCGCCCCGGCTAGCGACACCTGGTCGGTGTAGCTGCTCGCGAAGGTGGTCGTGAGCTCCGCAGCGACCCGGCTGCGGAGCCGCCCGACGCCCTCCGGGCCTATTTTCTGCAGGAACGGCGTGAGCAGCCAGCCGCCTACGGCCCAGGCCATGCCGAAGTTGCGTGTCAGCTCCGTCGGTCCCCGATCGAGCGATCCGTAGATGTAGACCTGCTTGTGCACGTTTGATCCGTACCGGCTGTAGCTTCCGGCGTCGGCGGTTGCTGCCGCCTCCATGCAGGTAAGGATCTGACTGGCCAGCTTGCCGCCGCCGGTGGCGTCGAAAGCCAGCGTCGCGGACGTCGCCTGCAGGGCGGCCGTCAGATCATCGGTGAATGCCGGGGACGCCGAGCTGCAGACGTAGTTAGCGCCGGCTGATCTCAGCAACTCCTCCTGCTCCGGCCTGCGCACGATGTTGACGAGCGGGATCTGCTTCTGGATGCACAGCCGGTTGAGCATCCGGCCCAGATTGGAGGCGGCAGCCGTGTGCACCAGGCCGGAGTGATTCTCCAGCCGCATGGTTTCCACCATGCCGAGCACGGTCATCGGATTCACGAACGACGATGCCCCGTCGACCGCCGCGGTGCCATCCGGCAGTTCCAGGCACATCGACGCGTCCGCGCAGCGGTACTGGGCGTACATAGCCCCTCCGGCCACGGCCACCGTCTTGCCGAGCAGGGCGCGGGCGGCGGCAGACGAGCCGGCGGCCACGACCGTTCCGGCGCCTTCATTGCCGACGGGCATCGGTATGCCCACCCGCGCCTTCATTGCCCGCATGGCCGCGTCCGGCAACGGCGCCGTGACGACGGGCCGGTCAGCGGACCCGCCCGCGACCGCGGCGGTCACGTCCGCGCCGGCTAGCAGCAGGCCGAGATCCGACGGATTAATCGGCGCGGCCTCAACCCGCACGACCACCTCGCCGGGACCTGGCTCAGGCACGGCAACGGTCTCGAGGAACAGCTCTACCGTCTGGTCGGCCTTGACCAGCGATCGCAACTGCAAGGCGGTGGCTGGTATCTGTGTCGACATCGAACAAGCCCCTTGATCGCCGCGGGTTACTCCTGGCGCGATGGTAACGGCAAACCGTGGGGCAGTGCTCGTCGAGCTTGCGGCCAGGCCGCTGAGCGGCACCGAGGGTCACAGGCAGAATGGCCGGCCTGCCGCCCTCGGTCGAGCCGCATTACCGGTGAGACTTCGTTACCTTGCGCAGCTGACGCACCTTCTGCCGCTGATCCCAGGCAACCAGGCGCGCTAGCGAGCGAGCCTGGTTCTCCCGCGCCAGGGCCGCCGCCGCGGCTATCCCGATCACCAGCGTGAGCACGCCCTCCTGGAATCGCCTGTCTCTCGCCAGCCGGGCCAGCGCAACGAACCCAGCTGCCAGCAGGGCCGCGCGGCGCTGGCGATCTGCAGCCCGCGCGGTCCGCGCTGCCGCATTTAGACGGCGCGAGGCATCAGCCTCCGATACCGCTTCGGCTTCTTCGGCGGGTCCGACGTTGATGACCATTGGCTGCCCACATCTCGTTAGCGTCGCCGATGCCCGATCGGCCGGGCAGTCCCATACTCCCGCTCGCAATACGGCTAGAACTCACCCTGGCGGGGTGAGGCAGGCCCATGCCGGGTTCGAGAGCGTGAGTACACGCGGCGTCGGGCAATCCGGCGACCGGCGTGGCTGGCACGACTGCCGGCGTGCCATGGACTCGGCGGAGGTGACCATGTCTGACACCGACAGCGAGGCAGGGCCGGCTAGCGAGAAGCCGGAAACGGTCGAGCTCGAGCGGGCTGAGGTAGAACGCCTACGCGCCGAGCAGGCTGAGGTAGAACGCCTCCGCGCCGAGCTAGCCGAGTTGCGCAGCCACGAACAGATCCAGACCCGCCGACATCGGCGCGGCTGGCGGCTGCCGGTCGCCACCTTGCTGATTGTGCTCGGATGCCTGCTCGCCCCCGTGTCGGTACTGGCGGTCTGGTCCGCTAACCAGGTCTCCGACACAAGCCGTTACATCGCGAACATCGAGCCGCTGATCCACAACCCGGCTATCCAGAACTCCCTGACGGACAATGTGACGACCGAGATCACCAGCCACCTCAACGTAACCGGGCTCACGAATCAGGCAGCGGGCCTGCTCTCGGCGAAAGGTCTTCCTCGCGTCGGCGCGCTGCTGAAGACCTTCGGCCCGGCAATCGCCAGCTCGGTCGACGGGTTCATCCACGGTCAGGTCCACAAGATCGTCACAAGCGCGGCGTTCGCACGTGCTTGGACAGAGGTCAACACCGTGGCGCACCAGCAGCTGGTAATCGCGCTGTCCGGGCAGTACAACGGCGCCATCAGCGTGAGCAACGGCAAGGTGACAATCGACCTCGCCCCGTTCATCGAGATCGTCAAGAAGGACCTGAGCGCGCGGGGGTTCACGCTGGTCAACAGCCTGCCGGCTATCCATCCGACGCTGGCATTGTTCTCGGCCCGCGATCTAGTCCAGGCGCAGACCGCCTACCGACTGATCAACGATCTCAAGGTCGTGCTGCCGATTCTGTCCTTGCTCCTGATGGGCCTGGGGGTGTACATCGCGCGCGGGCACCGGCGCGCCCTGGTCGGAGCCGGGCTCGGCCTGGCCGCAAGCATGCTCGTCCTCGGGGCGGGCCTGGCGATCTTCCGCGGCATCTACCTGAACACCGTGCCCGCCAACGTCCTATCGAGCGACGCTGCTGCCGCCATGTTTGACACGCTAGTCCGGTTCATCAAGGAAGGGCTGCGCGTGCTCCTGGTGGTCGGCCTGATCGTGGCGCTCGGGGCCTTCTTCACTGGCCCATCGGTGACAGCCGTCCAGACTCGCGCCGGATTCGGCAAGGGGCTTGGCTGGGTGCGCCACAGCACCGAACACGCCGGGTTGCGGACCGGCCCGGTCGGCTCCTGGACCTACGCGCACCGGTCTGTGCTTCGCATCAGCTTCGTGGCACTTGCGGCCCTGATCTTCGTCTTCTGGGGTCGTCCCACGCCCCTCGTCGCTATCCTGATCACCGCCTTGCTTCTGGTCGTTCTTGGCCTGATCGAGCTGATCGCGAGGCCGCCAGCCCGGCCCGCCACCACGGTACATGTCTGACAACGGCTCGCGCCCCTCGACTGGCAGTTGTGAGCATGGACCGGCATCACCCTTGGCGGATGATTCGCGACCGGAGGTGACCCCCGACGCTTGGCATGTGGATCCCCTCGACCGGCTGTGGTCGGTAGGCAAGCGGATGACCGACCCGGCGGAGTCGCTCGCCCAGCGGGTTGCCGAGCGTGTACTCGATCTGGTCGTGCACGCGCTCGACGTCAATGATCTCGTCCGGCGAGTCGACCTGAATGCCGTCCTCAGTCAGGTCGACGTCGACGCGGTCCTCGGCAAGGTGAACGTGAACGCGGTCCTGGACAGAGTCGAAGTGAACGAGCTACTCGACCGGGTCGACGTAAATGCGCTGCTGGACCGAGTAGACGTCGACGCCCTGCTGGCACGGGCCGACGTCGACGCACTGGTCAAGCGGGCGGACCTCGACGACCTGCTGCGACGCATCGATGTGGACGCCGTCCTCGATCGCGTCGATGTGAACGATCTGGTGCGGCGGATCGACATGGACACGCTTGTCGAACAGACAGACCTGGGCGCCATCATCGCCCGCTCGTCCGGCGGAGCGGCGAGCGAGGCGCTCGACGCGGCGCGCAGCCAGGCCGTCGGGCTGGATCAGTTCGTCGACCGGTGGGTAGGACGCGCCCTGCGGCGGAAGAGCCCAGGACCGGCTGGGCCGCCCGCCGCACTGGATGGTCAGGCACCGTCATGACCGGCCGAACGCGCGCCGCGGGCTGGCTGAGTGCGCACGGGCACTATGCGGGCTCGGTATCGCGATTGCTAGCGTTCATCATCGATATGGCGGTCAGCGGTGGCCTGTTCGCCCTCGGGCTGGCGGCCGCTTCCCTGGCCGCGCAGGTCGTGACTGGCCATCCGGTCAGTTGGAGCCGGACCGACATCGTCGTCGCCGTCATTTTGGTTGCCTGGGAGTTCTTCTACTTCGGATACTCGTGGGCAGTGAGCGGCCGGACCTTCGGCATGGCAGTGCTCGGAGTGCGCGTCGTCCGTGCGGATGGCACGATCCTCGATCCATGGCGCGGCGCGGTGCGCGCGCTGGTCTTCCCGCTCAGCTTTCTCTTCCTCGGCCTGGGATTCCTCGGCATACTCGTCCAACGCGAGCACCGTGCGCTGCACGATCTCATCGCCGGCACGGCGGTGATCTACGCCTGGGATGCGCGGGCTGCCAGGATCCGATTCCTCGCTCGTGACGATGCGGCGGTCGCCAAGCCCAGACGTGCCGATCACGCTCGCAGCGAGGACAACGGTGTCAGCGAGCCGCTCAGTCCCGCCAGCTACCGGCCGGACGTCAGTGCGGCCTCCCCCGCTGCGGGTGAGGCAGTGCCTACACACAGCAGTGATGGTTGACAAGGGGCGCAGGTGGCCCTCCGCGACTCTGCTGCGGCAATCGAAAGGATTTGATCATGAACATGGCGGCCAAAGGCAATATCGACGAGGGGATGGCGGAGGCCCTGGCTGAGCTAGCGCTCGGAGATCCGGAGCTTCTTGGCAAGGCCCTCGGCCTGCGCTCAGACTGGCAGCAGGACAGCGGGCTGGACCCTCGCACCTACGGGCTGGTCAAGATCGCCGTCCTGATCGCGCTCGACGCTCCGCCAGCCTCCTACCTCTGGCAGGTAGGCAACGCGGTGGACTCTGGCGTTACGGCGCAAGACCTGATCGGCGTGCTGCGTGCCGTCGCACCGCAAGTCGGCCTGCCAAAGGTGGTAGCGGCCGCACCAGAGCTCATGATCGCGCTTGGCCTTAGCCTGCCGGATGGTGCGTGATGTTCCGACGGCGCCCGTTGCTACGTGCGGCCGCGGTGGGCGGCGGCGCCTACGTCGCTGGCCGCCACATGGCGAACAAGTCAGCGGCCCAGGCACAGCAGGAAGACGAGCAGAACGAACGCATCAGCGACCTCGAGCAGCAGCAGGCGCCCGCCCCGCAGGCTGCCGCCGCGGGGCCGGAGGTTCCCGGTGCGGCAGCGGAGTCGATGCTTGACCAGCTGAACCAGCTCACCGCCTTGCATCAGCAAGGCGCGCTGACTGACGACGAGTTTTCCGCTGCCAAGGGCAAGCTGCTCGGTACCTGACGGCTGGTGCTTCGCGGTCCGCTGAAGTAGCCGCGCCCGGCAATCAACCGTGCGTCCCCTTCGCCGAGGCCGCGGAGAGCCTCAGGCCGGCTGCCAGGACATCGATGCTCAGGGCCAGGATCCAGGCCGGAAACAGCAGTTCCACCCAGGGCGACAACCCGACCCCGACCAGCAGGATTAGCGCGCTTACCAGCCCGGCCACGGTGAGCCACCTGGACACGATCTCGGTACGCCGGGCAATGGTAACGGTAGTCAGCGTAAATACCGCAGCCATTCGCATCGCGTACACGTTCAGCAGGATCGCCGAGACGTTGCGGCCCAGCAAAATAGTCGCGGAGCTCGCCGAGCCGGAGTTCGCATCCGCGATGAGTCCGCCGCCGAGGGCCGCGGCGACAAATAGCATCGCGACAAAGAGCAGGCCGCTGCCCAGGAACACGGTGGCGAAGAACCGGTCCTCGCGCTCGCCGATTCTGTCCCTGAGCACTCCGATGAACCACAGGAACGCGATCCCCGCGAACGGCACCAGGTTCAGCGCGACCGCCACCGCTGTCCTGCGCCGCGAATCTGTCAGCCAGTCCCCCGGCGCAGCGGCATGCGCGGGGACGGAGACCCTGAGCAGCACGAGCGCCGAGGTCAGCAGCAAACAGAATATGATCCCCGCAACCGCAGCCGCGCGGGGGGTCCGCAGCGGGCTCCCGGCCCGGAGTGCGCCGCCCTGGATTATCGATGCATCGGTCATCTCTGCCCCCTTCGCGGGCGATCATCTAGCACATCCTGTCGGTCGCTTTCGCGGTCGTCGTCATCCCTGACGGGTGAGGACATGTGGCGCTGTGCGGACCGAGAATCACTGACAGCGGCGTCCGCGTGAACATTTGGCTCGGGCCGCAATATCGGAGGACTTCGAAACCTGATTTAGAAAGGGAAAGGGCAGCGGCGATGACATCAGGTGAATATGCTGCGCAGCCGTCAACCGTAGCAGCTCTCGAACGTTCATGGCAGCCGACGCTGATCCTGGGCGCGCTGACGCTGATTCTCGGAATTGTCGTGAGTTTCCACCCGACTGGATCACTGAACGCGGTCGCGATCTTGCTCGGCATCCTCATGATCCTGTCGGGGATCTTCCACCTGCTCCGTGTCTTCGGGCCGGGGGAAGTGCACAGGGTCTGGCTCGGCATAGCCGGCCTTATGTTCATCGTGGTCGGCGTCGTCCTGATCCGCCATCTGCACCTCACCAGGGCGCTCATCGGCCTGATCATCGGCATTACCTGGATAGTTCAGGGGCTGGCCGCGCTCATCGGCGGAGTCGCCAGCGACGTGCGCGAGGGAAGGGCGTGGTGGATCACGTTCGGCGTGGTTAGCCTGGTCGCCGGGATTGTCGTCGCGACCGCCCCAGCCTCATCCCTGAATGTGCTCGCAGTCCTGCTTGGTATCTGGTTCATCATCATGGGCATCTTCGAGGTCGTCGGTGCGCTCCTGCTCCGGCGTGCGCTTGGTGCCGCAGCAGAGGCCCCAGACGTGCTAACTGGCGACGGACGCCAGGTCGCTCACCCCTGACGGGTGATGCCCGGATAAGCCCGTCGCTGGCAGCCTCAACACTGGGCCTCTGGCGAGCGCAGATCATGGCTGCACTTGGCACGGCTTTGTCCGGCGCGAGACCAGTTCACCTAGGCCCATAGGGCGCAAGGAGCTCACAAATGACCGAGCCGTTCAAGGGCAAGATCAATGTCGACATCCGAGACTCGGTGCCGGACTGGACGCCGTTCGAGCCGCCGAAAGCGCCCGATGGCGCACCCAACGTGGTCTATATCGTGCTCGACGACGTTGGCTACTCGGCAATGTCAAGCTATGGCGGGCCGATCGAGACACCGAACATCGACAGGATCGCCGCCGACGGGATCCGCTACACGCAGTGGCACACGACGGCATTGTGCTCGCCGACCCGCTCGTGCCTGCTAACGGGGCGCAACCACACCCGCAACTCGATGGCGTGCATCACCGAGGCCGCGGTCGGGTTCCCGAACGCCACCGGGACTATCCCGCCGGAGAACGGGATGATCTCGGAGATCCTCGGCGATCGGGGCTGGAACACCTACATCGTTGGCAAGTGGCACCTGTGCCCGACCGTCGAGATGAATTTGGCGTCGACCCGACGCAACTGGCCCACCGGCCGGGGGTTCGAGCGCTTTTACGGCTTCCTGGGCGCCGAGACTAACCAGTGGTATCCGGACCTGGTCTATGACAACCATCCGGTGGACCAGCCGAAGTTGCCGCAGCAGGGTTATCACCTCACGGAGGACCTGACCGACAAGGCGCTGGAGTTCATCACCGATGCGAAGACGATCGCACCGGACAAGCCGTTCTTCCTGTACTACGCGCCGGGCGCCGCGCACGCACCACACCATGTCGCCAAAGAATGGGCCGACAAGTTCAGCGGCCAGTTCGACATGGGGTATGAGGCGCTGCGCGAGCAGACGCTGGCCCGGCAGAAGCAGCTGGGCATCGTACCGGATAGCACCGGGCTACCACCCATCAACCCGATCGGCACCCCGGAGACCCGCACCGGGCCTGACGGCAAGCCGTTCCCGCCGCTGGATTTCACCAAGCCGTGGGACTCCCTGTCCGCGGACGAGAAGCGCTTGTTCGCACGGATGGCCGAGGTGTACGCGGGATTCCTGGCGCATGCCGACCATCACATCGGCCGCTTGCTTGACTACCTGGACGAGACCGGGCAGCGCGACAACACGATGATCATTGTGGTGTCCGACAACGGCGCCAGCGGCGAGGGCGGCCCGGACGGGTCAGTCAACGAGATGAAATTCGCCAACGGCCTGCCCGATGACATGGCGTCCAACCTGGCGATGATCGACGAGCTCGGCGGGACCAAGACCTACAACCACTATCCCAACGGCTGGGCGATGGCTTTCAACACGCCGTTCAAGATGTGGAAGCGGTATGAGTTCAACGGCGGCACCGCCGACCCCTGCATCATCTCCTGGCCCGGACAGGCGAGCCGGGGCGAGCTGCGGCACCAGTACCATCACGCGATCGACATCGTGCCGACCATCCTGGATACCCTCGGCGTGCAGGCCCCGGCCACGATCAAGGGTCACGTGCAGAGCCGGATCGACGGGGTTAGCATGCGCTACAGCGTGGCGGACCCGTCCGCGCCGTCGGCCCGCGCGACCCAGTTCTACTCGATGCTCGGCTCACGCGGTATCTGGCACGACGGCTGGAAGGCCATCACCAGTCACCCGACGCTCAGCGGCTGGAGCCACTTCAACGACGACACCTGGGAGCTTTACCACGTAGATGAGGATCGGGCCGAGCTGCACGACCTGGCGGCCGAGCACCCGGAGAAAGTCCGCGAGCTGGTCAATCT
Organism: uncultured Actinomycetota bacterium; assembly: GCA_963719765.1. Taxonomy (GTDB): domain Bacteria; phylum Actinomycetota; class Actinomycetes; order Streptosporangiales; family Streptosporangiaceae; genus JAJYUU01. The sequence goes on along the minus strand of CAVRCW010000003.1, from coordinate 482,058 downwards.
GTGGTTCGCCGAGGCCGGCGATAACGGCGCGTTCCCGCTCGATGATCGCTCCGCGCTAGAGATCATCCTGACGCCGCGGCCGCAGCTTGCCGTGCAACGCAACCGGTACACCTACTTCCCCGGAGCAGCCGAGGTGCCGGAAGCGCAGGCGGTCAACGTCCGTAACCGGTCGTATTCGATCGGCGCGCTTGTTGATATCCCGTCTCCCGGCGCGGAAGGCGTCCTGTTCGCGCACGGTTCCCGGTTCGGCGGGCATGCCCTCTATGTCAAGGACAATCGGCTGCATTACGTGTACAACTTCCTCGGCCTCGTGGAGCAGAAGATCGACGGCACTCAAGACGTACCAGTCGGCCGGGATCTGATCCTGTCCGCCTCTTTCGACAAAGACGGCGAGGATCCGCCGGGCGTTGCCACCGGCGTCCTGTCCCTATATCACGGGGACAAGAAGGTAGCCGAAGGCCGGATCAGGACCCAGCCGGGGATGTTCAGCCTGGCCGGCGAAGGGCTCTGCGCAGGCCGTGACAGCGGCGAGGCAGTGACTAGCGACTACCCAGGCGAGCACCCCCACTCATTCACAGGGGGCACCATCAAACGCCTCGCTGTCGACGTCAGCGGTGAACCGTACCTCAACCTAGAGCGCGAGGCCCAGGCCATGCTGGCCCGCGAGTAACGAGCCGCGCGGTAGGAGCCGAGGACCTTGCGAACGCACAGGGCCCTTGCAAGGTCCTCGGCTTATCGGGTTCATCGCCGCGTTGAAGCGCAGGGAAGGCCCCCAGACTCAGCGTGGATCTACCACCGAATCTGGGGGCCTCAGGTCCGCGTGCTGCTCCGCTTACCGGCGCAGCCGCCCGCTAGCTACCTGCGGCGAGACGTGCGCCTGGCCGTACGTCGTCCCGTGCGCCTGGCTACTCTGCGACATCCCATCATTGTGTGCCTCCGAATAGTGGTGATGGCTGGGCCTGGCCGTTAGCTAGCCGCGCGCGCCGTTTCGAGGTCGTGCAGTTCTGCAGCTTCAGCCGCCGTGACCAGACCGATCTCCACGAGGTCGAGCGGGCTGATGAAGCCATCGCTGATCCGGAAGCCGCCGGCCCGCACGATGGCGTCGCGAAGCGGCACCGCCCAGTGGTGCTCGAGCAGGACGAGCGCTGCCGCCGAGTCGTTCGGGATGTCCTCGAGGATGTCCCAGCCCTCATCGTCGGTAAAGACGCTCACGCCGCCTTCGTCGGCTGCGTCTTCGGCGCCAGCCTCCGCGCCAGCCTCCGCGCCTTCCTCCCCGGCGATACCGAGGCCGACCAGGGCGCCGACTACGCTGCCGAGCTCGATCGCCTCCTGCTCGGAGAGATTGCTGAGGTGCTCGATCTCCAGTTCGCCGTCAGCGTCCTTGTAGACCGCGAGTGCGTCGATCACGCGCACCGTGTCACTTTCTCTGAGCCGCTCAAGCTCGGCGATGATCTCGCCGTGAAAATCAGGCTGGCTGAACCCCAGTACCAGGAGCTGCACGGGACCGATTGCCATATTCCTGCCCCTTTCGCGATCGGGTGATTTCATCGCGGCTGTGCCCTTACCTGCGATCAGCCGTCGGTGGGTGGAGCCGCTGCCACCGCGGCCCGCTGCCAGCATGTTCCGCGCGAGGCGGCGGGCGCATCACCCCGCAGGGGTGACCCGCTAGCCAGCCGGAACGGAGCTGTCGCCGGATGATGTCTCGCGGCCGGCAGGCCGACGGATCCCTGGGCCAAGCTTGGCGCTCATCTTGACCGTCTTCACCGCGCTCGTCGTGCTTGCCAGCAGCATCAGGCCGACCGCCAGCACGACGATGCCGGGGACGAACAGGGTGTGCGATCCGAGCATGATAAGGCCGAGACGGCCCAGCAGGTACGGCGGCGTGCTGACAACCGCGCCGACAGCCCCGCCCACCGCTGACGCGGTGAGCTTGTCACGCTTGGAGTACGTGGTCTTCACGCCGATCAGCCGGGCCGGCACGGCGACGTAGCACATCATCATCACGCCGATGACGATGCTCAGCGACAACCCGAACCACAACGTGCCCCACCGGGTGAATACCACGGTGGACAGGCCGAGGCAGCAGCCGACGGCGGCCCCCCAGCTCAGGACCACGGCGAGATGAGACCGCGCCTGGCCGAAGGCCGGACGGATCTCTGGCCGACCTGGCCTGCTGATCGCAAACGCGAATACGGCGTTCAGGAAGAATCCGGCTGCGGTGATAGCCGCCACCGCGAGCACGACCGGGATCACGACCGGCCCCGTGATCACGTGGAAGGATCTCCCGTGCAGGACATGAGCCTTCAGGTCGAGCATGGCGGCCCAGATCCACATCGCCGGCAGTACCTGGATCAGCGACAGCCGCCAGTTCGTAAAAAGTAGCCTGACCCCGTCGAGCAGCATGGCCAGGGCACCGACGGCAAGAGCAAGCGGCGCGAGTAGCGGCCGGGAGCGGCTGAGGTTGAGGACCGCTTCGTCCACCGCCGCCTGATCACTGTCCCGGATAGTGCTAACAACTCTCCCGAACCTGACTCGCCAGGACTGCCGACGGGCGCCACGACCGGATTGCGCGGCCTCGCCGACCGGGGCGCCGTCTGCGGGCAGCCCCGTCGGCCGGTCAGGTACATTTCCTTCGATTGCCATTGCGGCAATCCCTTTCGCAAGCGATCGTGCGCTCGGCAGGCGTCATGTGCGCTTCCGGCGACGTGAGTTCAGCCAGTACTCGCGGCGCCCGTGTGCCCATCTCGCGCGGTCTGAGCGTATCCCTGCTCGTATTGGCCACGTGTCACCCGCGTGGGGTGAGGCGGATGCTCGGCCCGCGCGGCACTGTGACTCGGAGGGTGCCCTGGCGGGCTGCGGTTCGCTATGCCTGGCACGCGATGGCCGCTTTCGCTGGATTGCCAGTAAATGGCGGGGCGGCCGGGACCTAGAGAGGAGCCAGACGATGACTGCGCTGAAGACTACGGCTCCGCCCGTTAAGACTTCGAAGTACCAGCTTGACTCGGCCGTGGGGCGGCTGACGGTGGCCGAGCGCGTCGAGCGGGGCAAGGTTGCGCGGGCCGAGGTACCACGCGACAGCCACGCGGTCTTCGACCCGCCGCCGGATCGGCCGGATCCGATCAGCTTGCTCGAAGCACAGGGGCTGACCAGGGTTCCGGAACTCGTGCCGGTCAGATATGGCCGGATGATGGTATCCCCGTTCACTTTCTTCCGCGGCGCGGCACTGCCGATGGCCAGCGATCTGGCCGCCACCCCGGTGTCCGGCCTGCCCGTGCAGGCGTGCGGCGACGCCCACCTGTCGAATTTCGGCATCTTCGGCTCAGCCGAGCGCCGCCTGATGTTCGACGTGAACGACTTCGACGAGACGCTGCCCGGCCCGTGGGAATGGGATGTCAAGCGACTAGCGGCCAGCCTGGAAGTCGCGGCACGGGGCAACGGGTTCGGCGGCAAGCAGCGCCGTGAGATCGTCAGGGCCGCCGTCGCCCGCTACCGGCAGGCCATGCGCAAGTTCGCGGGGATGACCGACCTAGACGTCTGGTACGCGCACATGGATATGGACCAGATGCGCGCGCAGTTCGAAGCCCAGCTGCAGCCGCGGCAGCGCAAGGTGGTGGACAAGGGCCTAGCCAAGGCCCGCACCAGGGACAGCATGGAGGAACTCACCAAGCTGACGCGGATGGTGGATGGCCGGCCGCGGATCATCTCCGACCCGCCGCTGCTTGTACCGATCGACGAGCTGATGCCCGAGCAGACCGAGCGCGCGGCCATCGAGGCGGAGTTTGGCGGCCTTATCAGCAAGTACCGGAGCACGCTGGAGACCGACCGGCGGTACCTGCTCGAGCAGTTCGAATTCGCCGATCTGGCCCGCAAGGTCGTCGGGGTCGGCAGCGTCGGTACCCGCTGCTGGATAATCCTGATGCTCGGCCGGGACGAGTCTGATCCGCTGTTCCTGCAGGTCAAGGAGGCAGAGGAGTCGGTACTCAGCCGTTTCGTGGGGGCAAGCAAGTACGCCAACCAGGGCCAGCGGGTGGTCGCGGGCCAGCGCCTGATGCAGGCTTCCAGCGACATCTTCCTGGGCTGGCGGCGCGTCGAGGCAGGCCTCGACGGCAAGCAGCGCGACTTCTACGTCCGCCAGCTACGGGACTGGAAGTTCTCCGTCGACATCGACAACATTCTGCCGTCCGGAATGCGCCTGTACGGCGAGCTCTGCGGCTGGACGCTGGCCAGGGCACACGCCCGATCAGGGGACCGGATCGCCATCGCCGCCTACCTGGGCGGATCCGATGTCTTCGACGTGGCCATCAGCCAGTTCGCCCGTGCGTACGCGGACCAGAACGAGCGCGACCACCAGGCGCTCGTCGATGCGGTCGCCTCGGGCCGGATCACCGCCGAGCGCGCCCTGTGAGAACCGCCCGGCTCCGGCCCGGCGTGTTATGCCGTTCGCGGCACCGATAACCGGAGGCGCTGGTGGTACTTGACCTGCTGCTCATAGGCCTGGCCATCACCCTTGAGCCGTTCCCCGTGACGGCCTTCATCCTGCTGCTGAGCGCCGAGAAGGGCACCAGGAAGGGCCTGGTATTCATTCTCGGCTGGCTGATATGCCTGACAGTAGTGATCGCTGCCGTCGCGCTGACAACAGGGGGAACTCCTCCTGCGGCGAATACGTCGCCGTCCACCGCCGTGCTCGCGATCAAACTAGCCCTGGGCACCGCTCTAGTCCTATACGGCGTGCGCAAGTGGCGGCGCCGCGGCGTGCCCAGCAAGCCACCGAGCTGGCTCGCCAGACTCGACCACATCTCACTATGGGCCGCTGCCGGGCTGGCCGCGTTCGTCCAGCCGTGGGCGCTGGTGGCAGCCGGTGCCGCGACCATCGCCCAGGCCAGCCTGTCCGGTGTTGTGAGCTACCTAACGCTCGTGCTGTTCGCAGTGCTGGCCACCGCCAGCTTCCTGTACCTGGAGCTGTATGCGACCTTTAAGCCCGTCGCCGCCGCCGTCCGGCTGAAGCAGCTTCGCACTTGGCTAGACACGCACCGCGATCAGGTCATCGTCATGGTCTGCCTCCTCCTGGGCTTCTGGCTAGTCGGCAAGAGCGCCTATCTGCTGGCGGCATGACGTGGAGTCAGGCCCGCTGGCTGTAGGCCCGCACGTGCAGCGATCTGCCAGGGCGGCGGGCGAGAGCAGGTGGCCGATGGCGCTGGCCGTGCTCGCCGCCGGAGGGCTGCGGGCCGTCCTGCCCCTGCAGCTGCGCAACGGAGATGCCCGCTGGCTGTTCGTCGTGGTCGTGGTCGTGCTCCTCGCCGTGCTCGTTGTCGGCGACCCCGGCCGCATCGACCGTGACTCAGCCTGGCTGCGGGTCATGACCGGAACGCTCATCGGCCTGATCTCCCTGGCCAACGCCTCCGCCGCCGTCCGGCTGATCGCCGGCATCATCCGCACGGAACCCTTCAGCAACAACGCTGACATCCTTCTCGTCAGCGGCGCGGCCATCTGGCTCTCCAACGTGATCGCATTCGGGCTGTGGTACTGGGACCTGGACCGCGGCGGCGCAGCGGCCCGCGCCCGCGGTACCGGCCCGGCGCCCGCCTTCGTCTTCCCAGAGATGGCCCATCCCCAGTACGCGGGAGAGGACTGGCAGCCGAGGTTTATCGACTACCTGCATCTGTCGTTCGCGACCGCGACAGCTTTCAGCCCTACCGACGTCTCCGCCATCAGGCCGTGGGCGAAGCTCATGATGATGACACAGGCCGCCATCTCCCTGGTAGTCGCAATACTTGTCATCGCGCGCGCGGTCAACATCCTCAAATAGCGAGCGGGTTTGGATGCGGCTTAGTCAGAGTTATCCGCGCCCGGCTTGCGGGAGACACTCCGCCTGGCGTCTCCACCCGGCCTGCTGCGGTACGAGAACCCGGCACCGCGACGGGCGGTGCGCGGTGGCCGCCAGCGCTGGATCACCACGGGCCGGGCCGGCTGGGCGGGTGCTCGGAAGGCGGAGACAAGTCGAGCCACCAGGGTCGCCAGGAACACCTGGCCGGTCAGCGCCTCCATAACGGCGATCGCCCGGCCGGCATTTCCGGCTGCGGTGAAGTCGCCGTAGCCCAGGGTGGTCAGCGTGGTGAAGCTGAAGTACTGGAACGTCTGGGTATCGGCGTGCTGTCCGTCAGCGAAGAAGGCTGCCGCGCTGAGATGCTCCATCGCGGCGTAGAAAGCCGCGAACATCATGCCGAGGATGATGTAGGCGCTCAGGGCACCGTAGATGCTCTGCAGCGTCACCGTCGGCCGAGCCAGCACCCGGCGCACGATGAGGACCGCGGTCAGCAATAGTAGCAGGCCCTTCCATGCCGCCGCAGCACCGTAACCTGCCTGCGTACCGGTCAGGTCCGCCACCAGCGCTGCGGCCGTGCCAGTCAGCGCAACGGCACCGGCCAGCGTTGCCATCCGGCGAGACACCCGCGCCGTCCTGAGCGCGAGCATCAGTACGGCCAAGAAGAGCACGACCTGGAAATCCGTGACGAACCTGCTGCTGGTGAGGGCAGAGAGCAGGTAGGTCAAAATCAGCAGAAGCAGGAGAAGGCCGTACCGGCCGTATGGACTGCGGCGGCCGGTACGGCCTGCCCTGCTGGCAGCCTCCGCCTGCCTCACACCCTCCGCCCGATCACCAGGGAAAGGCGGCGGGGCTGCGGGGGCATGGCGTGCTATGCGGCGCCGCCGCCGTGCAAGGCATCCTGAAGTTCCTTCTCGCCCTCCTTGGACAGCGAGGTCTTCAGCACGGTGCCGCCGAACTTGCTCATCGCCTCGACGGCCTTGTCCGGGGTCACCTTCTCCAGCATCAGGAACAGCGCCGAGGTGCCCGGCTTGACCATGTCCCTGACCTGGTCCTGGAACTGGCGGTCGATGCCCGACTTTGTGACCTTGCCCATCAGCGCACCGAGTCCGGCCCCGATCGCGATCCCGAAGACCGGAACGAAGAACAGGACTCCGAACAGCAGACCCCAGAACATTCCCCAGGTCGCACCGGCACCGACCAGGTGGTGCTGGGTGTGGACATGATACTTGCCGTCGGCGTCCCGCACGATCACCGCGATCGCGTCAGGCTCGATGATGAGGTCGTGGGCCAGCTTCCGCGCCTCGTCGGCGGCGGCTTCGGCCGTGGCTTGGTCGGGGTATCCGATCGCAATCAGATCAGCCATGGCATTCACTCTCTCCTCTTGTCGATATAACTGACGTCAGTCCACCAAGCCGGCGGCTGCGCCGCCCCACCCCCGGCGGGTGATTCGGCTGAGACCGATTCGATGCTGAGGTACCTGGCCGAAGTGATTTCGCTACGGCCGTTGGTTGTCGGACGGTCGGAACGCACGCAGCGACGCTTCAAAGTTGAACAGGCGGCCGCGGACGACCTCTGCCTGTCGCTCGCCGGCTCCCATCGGAGCTCGCTCGGCGTCCATCGCTGAGCGAACAGCCTGCAGCGTCGCGAGCACATCCGCTACCCGCGCTCGCTGCGCGTCGTCAGGTGCAGCCTCGCGCAGTCCATACAGCATCTGCGCCAGGTCATCAGCGCGGCGCTGGATGTCGAACCAGCGCGCGTCCGCGTCGGCGCCGGTTAGCGCGCCCGGCGCTTCTGCCACGCTCATGGCGTCATGCAAGGCCGCCCCGCTGGCGTAGGCGTCAATGATCCGCGACCTCCAGGTCGCTGACGCGGTGGAGGCGGCGGTGCGGTGCCGGCCCGCAACTACGATCCATACGACCGCGCCGATGACCACGACCGCGCCGAGGAGTACCCACAGCCAGACGGCTGTTGAACTGGACCCGCTACCCGTCGCGGCCGGGGTGCTGACGCTCGGGTGCGGCGTTTGAGCTGGCGCCGTGACCTTGGTCGAAGGCGGGGCCGAGATGGTGGCGGTCGGCGTCGGCGCCACAGTGGTGCGGGTTGGCGTCGCCGAGGACGGGGCCGCGGTGCTGGGCGTGGCCGAGGGCTGGCCTGAGTCCGCTGGCTTGGCGCTTCGGCTCAGCGCCGATCCCCCGGGTGACAGACCGCTGAGCGCCCCACCGCCGCTGCTGTGCCCGCACGCCGCGACGGTTCCCACCAGAACCATCGCGGCGAGCGAGAGCAGGCCGTTAGTCAGACGCCGCATGCCCGATCCTTCCGTTGGCTGCTAACCGGGAATCTCCGCCGGGTCGCGTTCTGTGGATCGAGTTTGCCGTGGGCCAAGCGGTGCCACCTCACCCGCCAGGGGGGGTCTGTGGCGCCAGCGGATCCTCGTCAGCCGCGGCAGTGAACGACGTGCTGACCTGTACCTCGGGCCTGCGGATCTCCGTCTGCACAAGCCGCGCGTAGACGGCCCGGTCGGCCTCGGTGAGCGGCGGCTGCGTCACCGACCGGGGCCACAGGCGGTAACGGAGCACTACATTGATCTCCGCTGCCCACAGCGTGAGCTGCGAGCCGAGGTAGAGCCAGGAGAGCAGGGTGATGACGACAGCAAAGAAGCCGTAGGTGGGGCTGGCCCGGTGCAGTCCCCTGGTGACGTACCACGTCCCGATGAGCTGCAGGGCCTGCCAGAACACCGTGGCGAAGATCGCGCCGACCGCTACCTCACGGGGCCGCAGCGGCTCCGCGGTGAGCACCATGAACGCGAGCATGAAGAGCCCGAAGTTCACTACCAGTGACGCGCCGACGGCGAGCACGGTGGCGCCTCCGCCGTGCGCCACCGCGGTGGCGAATGCGGCCAGCGCGGTGGAAGACACCGAGGCCAGCCCGAGCAAGCCGATGATGCCCAGAGCACGCAGATATCGCTTCAGGAAGCCGGGCCAGCGGACGTAGGGGATGTTCCAGACTGTGTTCATCGCGTTCTGCGAGGCCATCGCGATGCCAAAGCTCCCGTACAGGGTTCCGGCGATGCCGATGACCAGTGCCACCGTGTTTCCCTCGAGCGGGTGCACGCTCGAACGCAGCTGATCTCCGATGACCGGGAAGTTCCCGAGCGCCGAGTCGATAAGCCGCTCATGCAGCCCCGGGTTGCCGGCTAGCACGAAGCCGAGAACGGTAGTCAGCAGCAGGAGCAAGGGGAACAGGGCGAACAGTCCGTAATAAGCCATCAGCGCGGCCTTGCTCCCGGCCTGGTCATTGCCGAACTTCTGGACGACCGCCCAGGGAAAGCCGATCACGGCATGGCGCTGCTGGAACCGGTCGGCGCGCCGGACCTGCCGTTCCATCCAGTTGATCTCGCCCACACTCGCACCTGCCCCATCCCCAACATCGCACCAATAACGCGGTCACACGTATTCGTGGCGTCGCATCCAGGTGAGCGTGACCCATCCCCAGATCGGGGGGAGGTAGGCGGTGCACAGGCGCTGGATGAATACCGCGGCGACCGCCTGGTCCTGCGGGATGCCGGCACTGGTGAGCCCGGCGATCAGGCCGGCTTCGATGACGCCCGCACCGCCAGGCACCGGGACGGCACCGCCGACGATGGCGGCCGCCGTGATGACGACCAGCAGCGTAGCGATGCTCGCCTTCTCCCCCACAGCGTGCAACGCCGCCCCGAGCGCCAAGGCCACGAAAAGCTGGCTCAGCATCGAACCGGATACGACATATGCGATCTTCCTCGGCTCGCTGGCGATTGCCTTGACGTCGGCCCAGATGTGCACAAGCCGCGGCCTGATCCGGGCGCTGGCGAGGCGTCGCAGCCGCGGGATCACCGTGATCAGCGCGGTGGCGACGCCCGCGGCGAGCACCACCCCGACGACCACCCAGATGGCCGTGTGATGCCCGCCGGAACTGGCAGGAGCCTCGAAGCCCCCGGCCGCGAAGCCGATCGAGATCAGGAAGAGCAGGCCCTTGGCGACCCAGCTAGCAGTTGACGCGATGGCTCCTGAGCTGAGCGCCGATGCCGGGTCGTACCCCTCGCGCTGGAAGAAGCGGACCCGGACGGCGAACGCGGCTACATCTCCGCCGACAAACTGGGTGAACTCGTTGGAGGTTTCCAGGGCGAGGCACCGCCCGAACGGAAGCTGACCGGTGACCGAGCCGACGAGTGCGAGGGCGTTGCTTGCGATGGGGAGCTGGGCGAAGACAAAGGCCAGCGCCACCCAGCCCCACCGTGCCCCCTTGATCACGTCGAGAGATCCGGCAACGTCGGCGAGGACGCCCACGATCGCCCAGATACCGACCAGCGATCCGATCCCGAACACGAGATTGACCCAGCTGATCCGCTTCGCCTCGGCAAGCTTGGGTACGTCGATGCCGGCTGCCTGAGCCACCGCGGTTCGCAGTTGCGGGAGCAGGCCTTTCTGCCGCCGGAGTAGAGCAGCCGTGCCAGGGTCGAGCGCTGATCGCTGGAGGTGCACCAGGGCGGCCTGCGCTGCTTCGGCATCGAGTGCGCGCGCGGCCGCGGCCGCGGTGCGCTCGACACCGACCTGGACGGCGAGCGCGGCAAGCACGGCTGCAAGGTCATTATCCAGGCGCCCAGCGGGTGCCGATGCCGAGGCGCGGCGGAAGTCGCGGATGCAGACGCCGCGGTCGGACAGCAGGATTGTCGCCGACCCGAGTGCACCGTGAGCGATGTCGGCCCGCCGCAGCCGGAGCACAGCCTGCAAGATTTCGTCGATCGTCGAGTCCGGTACGGCAGTCGGGTCGGCATCCGACAGCGCCCTGCCGCTCGGCAGGCTCGTGACGAACGCCGCGTCCCTGCTCGGACCGAACCTGCCCGCGGCCAGGACCTCGGGCACCAGCAGGCCTGCCGGCCGGCCATGAATGTCAGGTACGCCTCGTGTTCGACTTGCTGAATCCGGTCAAGGATCAGGGTCGCGCCCGAATCCCGGTAGAAGCAGAACCGCCAGAGCTTCGCGAGTACCCGCGCGTCGGCGGCATCCCGGCCGTACACGGAAATCTCGATCACATCGCCCGCCGCGCTGCGGCCGGCAAACCGCTCCACACCCCAGGCCTGACGCGGTGCGCGCGAGATGCCCTCGACGGCCACATCGAACTCGGCTATGCCGTCGGCCACCTCCTGAGCTGAGGGCAACCCGAGCGGTGACCCCACGGCCAGATGCACCGCGGCCGCGACGCCCCATCCGAGCGCGACACTGGAGAGGGCATTGACCGGCAGCGCGAATCCGCCCGCGACAGCGGCGAACACCGCCAGGGTGATGAGCACTGACATCGTGCGGTGCAAGGGGCGGCTGAGGTACGGCAGCGCAGTTACCGCCACGGCGATGGTGACCGCCAGCTGAGTGACCGGATAGCTCACATCGATCCCGGCGAGTGCGCTGGCGGCTGGCCGGCCAGCGGCCGGGCCGAGGACAGCACCAAGCACCACGCATACGCCCCAGGTCACGACTGCAGCCGCAGCCATCCGCCGCACCACAGCCAGCCGCGGCACTAGCAGGCCCGCCACGGCCAGGCCGGCGATCACCCCGGCGGAGCCAACCCAGAAACAGGTCGTGACCAGCCATGTGATCGCCCCCGGCGGCGGGTTCAGGACATGAACGATGCGCAGCTCGACGGCTGAGTTAGCTCGCATGACCGGGATGGACACTGCCACCGCGACGGCGGCGAACGCGAGCCGGAAAGCGTCCGACGCACGGCGGCGGGTTGTGCCCCCGCCGCGCGGCCCGAGCACAACGGCGCGCAGCCGCTGCGCCGTCGCAGCCCTGGTACCGGCCGCGCCCTGCCCGGCAAGGGTCGCCACCGCGTTCCTCCTTGCTGTACCTACCTGGAACTTACGGACATCCGGCGACACCAGCACCACCCTGGGCGGGTGAGGTAACGCCCGCGCTCGGCGCGGATTATTTGGATACATCCGTCGGCAGTTCTCCGGTGATCCGGCGCGGTGCAGCCGGAGGGAGACAAGGATGACGCAAGTAACGCGGCCGCCGGTGCGCGCTGCGCGCCGCTGGCTTCGCTCGGTCCGGCCGGACCGAGCGAACCTGCGAGCTGACATGGTGGCCGGGCTGCCGGGCGCGATCGCCAGCGTGCCCGACGGGATGGCGGCGGCCGTCCTGGCCGGAATCAATCCCGTGCAGGGCCTGTACGCCAGCTTCACCGGGCCGGTCGCGGGCGGCCTTACGTCGAGTACCCGGCTGATGGTGATCACGACGACCTCGGCCGCAGCGCTGGCGGCGGGCTCGGCGCTGCAGCATGTGCCTGCCGCCCAGCGGCCGGAAGCAGTGCCGCTGCTGGTGATACTGGTCGGGGTCGCGCTCGGAGCCGCAGGGCTGCTGCGCATCGGCCGGTACACGCGGTTCGTCTCCTACTCGGTGATGATCGGCTTCCTCACCGGGGTTGCGGTCAACATCGTCTGCGGCCAGATCGCCGACCTGACCGGCGCGCAAGCGACCGGAGCCTTTCCGCTGGCCAAGGCCGTCAATGTGATCATCCATCCGGGCGAGGTCAACCTGCCCTCGCTCTTCGCGGGACTCGGCGCCTTGGCAATCCTGATCGCCCTCGCCCGGACTCGGTTCGCGGTGGTAGGTGCGCTGGGCGCCCTGGTGATCCCGACGGTCGCGGTCGTGCTGGCCGGGGCCGCCAGCGTCGCCAGGGTCGGGGACGCGGGTGACATTCCGCGCGGCATTCCGCTCCCGCACCTGCCCGACTTCCGGTTCCTGTCGTTCAGCCTGATCTCGGGCGCCATCGCGATCGCAGCGATCGTCCTGGTCCAGGGGGCGGGCGTGGCCGAGGCCGCGCCGAACCCCGGCAATGAACGGTCGAACCCGAACCGGGACATCATCGCCCAGGGGGTCGGCAACCTGGCCTCGGGCTTCTTCCGCGGCGCGCCGGTGGGAGGCTCGGTCGGTCAGACCGCACTTAACGTATCCGCAGGCGGACGGACCCGGTGGTCGGCTATCTGGTCCGGCGTGTGGATGCTCGTGATCCTGGCGGTCTTCTCCGGGCTGGTCGCCAAGATCGCGCTTCCGACGCTGGCAGCAGTTCTCGTCTTCGCTGCTGTCGGCTCCATGAAGCCCGGCGAGGTCGCCAGCATCCTGCGCACCAGTCACACCTCGCAGGTCGCGGTGATCACCACCTTCGGCGCCACGCTGTTCCTCCCGGTGGCTGCCGCGGTCGGGATCGGGGTTGCGCTGTCGCTGCTTTTGCAGCTGAACCAGGGCGCCATGGATGTCGCCGTGGTCGAACTGGTCCCGCGCGACGACGGCCGCTTCGAGGAGCGCAAGCCGCCGGCCGCACTGACAAGCCATCACGTCACGATCCTGGATGTATACGGCAGCCTGCTTTACGCCGGCGCGCGGACCTTGCAGGCTCACCTGCCCGACCCTGGCCCGGCGCAGGCGCCGGTAGTCGTGCTGCGGCTGCGCCGCCGTACCTCACTGGGAGCGACCTTCATCAAGGTGGTCAGCGACTACGCCGACACCTTGGCCGCTGCCGACGGCAGGCTGTACCTCAGCGGCCTCGAGCCCAGCCTGACCGAGCGGCTGGAGCGTTCCGGCCAGGTCGATGCTCCGGTCCGCACCTTCGAAGCTACCTCGATCGTCGGCGAGTCGACCCAGGCGGCCTATCTCGACGCGGAGGCGTGGCTGGTCAGGCGGCGCGCCGAATGAGCCTGCGCTCGGGCAGCTCAGGTATAGACGAGTCGGCTGCCCCGCCGGCATCCTCCGCCAGCCGTGGCCCGTAGCGGTGTGCCAGCGGGTTGGCGGTCAGGCCATGCGCGACGACGCTCAGCAATACGGTGAACGCGATGACCTTCACGGCGGACTCGGCAGGCTTACCCAGCTCATCCAGGGCCAGCAGGGCAAACACCACGGAAGCAAGCCCGCGAGGACCGAACCAGCCCACGAACGTGGTGGCGGTACGGCCAAGTCCCCCGCCGACCAGCGCCAGCGCCACCGGCGCCATCCGGATCACCGTCAGGCTGAGCGCGGCGTACAGGGCCGTCTGCCAGGTCAGGCTCTCCAGGGCAGGTACCACCGCGATAGCGCCGAACGCGAGCCAGACCAGCAGCGACACCAGCGCACCCGTCTCCTCGACATACGGGACTAGCCGCTCGCCGCGCTGGCCGCCGGCAGCGCCGTAGGCAATCCCGCCTACGAACGCGGCGATAAAGCCGTTGCCATGCAGGGCCAGCGCGGCTGCGTAGGCGCATATCGCGAGCGCCAGCACTGCCGAGCCAGCGAACCCGCTGGCAGCCCACCGCCTGCGACGCACAGCATTTACGACTAGCCCGCCCGCGCCGCCCACCACCGCGCCGATGACCATCCCCAGCGCAAGCTCGGCGACCGCCGAGCCAGGACCGATCCCGGCCACGTGCTCGGCCGCACCCGCTCCGGCTATGGCGACCAGCACGACCGGGGTGGCGATCCCGTCGTTAAGTCCGCTTTCGACGTTGATCAGCCGGCGGATCCTGGCTGGGACCGCGGGGTTCGCCATCATGCCCGCGCCCAGGGCCGCATCCGTCGGCGCGAGTGCCGCCCCGATCAGCAGAGCGAGCCAGATACTCATGCCGCGGAGTAGCCCGAGCGCCAGCAGGGTCCCCAGACCGATAGTCAGTGGCAGCCCGATCCCTAGCAGCCGCACGCACAAGCCCATGTCGCCCCGCAGGTCCCGCAGCCTGACCCTGGAAGCGTCCGAGAACAGCACCAGAACCAGGGTGACCTCCGCCAGTCCCTTGACCAACTCCGGCGAAGGCGAAAACCCCAGCGGTGCAATCGGGCCGTGCGTGAGCAGCAGGCCGGCCAGCACGAAGACGACGGGCGCCGTTACGTCGAAGCGCTCCAGCCGCGCAGAAAGGGTCCCCCACGCGAATATCACCGCGGCCACGATCGCGAGATCGGACGAGCTCATCGTGTCCTACCTCGGACATCCAGGCAGGCGCCGGGGCTCGCCCGGTTAGCCCCCGTCCGCAACGACTCGCGGCACGATCAGTGTCGCCGCCTGGCCGGAAGGACTGCGCCCACGAGCCACAGGACCGGAATGAAGATGCCGATCACCCCGAGGAGCCAGTGACCCTTACGGAAAGTGAGGACTGCCACCGTGAACAACAGGACAAGGTAAATAACGCCGAAGCCAATGTACAGCACGGTTCCTGACATGCGGACCCACTTCCAGTCGCGCCGGCCCACCGCGTGCCGCGGCGAGCCCGGCAGCTAATCACGCCTCGTCACGCCGCGGGCGGCTCGGTGTAGCGGCGTTCCTCGTAGACCTCGGCCGGTGCGCGTCCGCGGCGCCGCATGACAACGAACACGATCGAGGTGATCAGGCAGAATCCTCCCGCGATCATCAAGATCACGCCGATGGCCTGCAGGTCCACGTGTGCTGGTTTCCAGGTGATGCCGAATCGCAGGATGGCACCAATGACGATGAGCGCGATGCTGCCGCCAATGGTCATGCGCGTCTACCTCCGTTAACGCATCCCCTCGCCGGTCGAGGCCGGCCTGAGCGCCGTGGCCCTGCGCTACGCAACATCGACTGCGGGCTTGGGCCAGCCGGCATGGTCATCGTTTCCCCCGGGCATCTCGGCGCGCCTCACCCCAGGCGGGTGACAGGCGCGCGAGACGCGTGCCTGGCGATCGCGGCCTCGGGCCGCCGCATCCAGGGACGTTGGACTCTGGGCAAGCAGGGTTATCGGGGTGATCCTTGATGGGTGCGCGATGTCACTCATATCGGCGAGGACCAAGGGCCGGAGCGCCAGCTGCGGGATGTCACCGCCTCGACGACGGCCCTGGTAAGCCTTGACCTGCAGATCGAGACGAAGTTCCATACGCCTGCCGCGCGCAAAGAATGGGTAGAGCGCCAGGGTCTCATTCAGCAGCTGGCATCTGCGGCCGGCAAACTGATCCTGGTGGACGCGCCCGCGGGCTTCGGCAAGTCCACTCTCGTCGCGCAGTGGAGTGCGAGCCCGCTCGAGAACCGGCAGTTCGCCTGGCTCACCCTCGATGCCGCCGACAACGATCCCGGCAGGCTGTGGTGGCATGTCGTGTGCGCACTACAGCGAGCTTGCCCAGAGCTCGAGGTCGCCGACGTCCTGCATGCGCTCCGGGTCCGGTTCCCTGATATCCAGGGAACGGTGCTCCCGCTGCTCATCAACGAGCTAGCCGGGCTCAAGGACACGGTTATTCTCGCCCTGGACGACTACGACCTGATTCAGGAAAGCGCCTGTCACGACCAGGTAAAGTTCCTCCTGCTTCGTCTCGCGCCTAGCGCCCGCATCGTATTGATGACGCGCGTCGATCCGCCGCTCCCGCTCGCACGGATGCGCGCCGCCGGCGAGGTTGTCGAAATCCGGGCTCGCGACCTGCGCTTGGCGCGCGCCGATGCCGCCGAGCTCGTCCGCGCTGTCGCTGACGTCGAACTCAGCGAGCCGGATCTGGACGACCTGCTCGATCGGACCGAAGGGTGGCCGGCCGGTTTGTACCTCGCGGCGCTCTCTCTGCACGAGCACCCCGCACCCAGCGAGTTCATCCGAAAGTTCACCGGCGACAGCCGGTACGTCGTCGACTTCCTGTCCGAGGAGGTACTGAGCCGTCAGCCAGCCGAAATCCGACAGTTCCTGCGGCGGACGTCGATTCTCAGCACGTTCTGTGCGCCGCTGTGCGACAGCGTCGTCGGCCAGGCCGGCTCGGCTGAGATCATTGACACACTCGACAGGCAGAACCTCTTTGTCGTGCCGCTTGACGACACGCGGCGGTGGTACCGATATCACCACCTGTTCGCACAGATGCTCCGCGGTGAGCTCAGCAGGACCGAGCCCGAAGCCATACTTGCCCTGCACCAGCGCGCCGGCGCGTGGCACCGCGTGGCCGGATCGGCCGACCTGGCGATCGAGCACGCGGTCGCCGCTGACGACATCGCCGGAGCCGTCGAGCTCATAGCTCAGCACTGGTATGCCTACATTGACTCCGGGCTGGCCGCGACGGTTCGGCGCTGGATTCGCACGCTTGGCGAGGATGCGATCGGCGCCAATCCCGTGGCCGCGCACTGCGCCGCGTGGACCGCCGCGCTCTTGGGCGACCAGCGCTCCGTGCGTCGCTGGCTGCCCGTCATCGACTCGGAGGACGACCAGGGGCCGCTTCCCGACGGAATCACGTCGCTCCGGTCATCGGCCTCGCTGCTGCGAGGCACTTTCGGATTCGACGGTATCGGGCCGATGCGGAAAGCGGCCGCCAGGGCGGTCATGCTGGAGAGTGACCCGGTGTCCCCGTGGTTCGCGCTCGCTCAGGTCTCGCTCTCGGCCAGCCTGTACTGGAGTGGCGACCTTGCGGGAGCGGCCGAGCACGCGATGCTGGCGCTGCGGGCCAGGGCATCCATAGCGACTGTGCGCATCCAGGCGCTAGCCGTTATGGCCCACGTCGCGATCGAGCAGGGAAGGCTGGCTGACGCGGAGGAGCTTGCCCGCTCGGCCAAGGCGATGGCGACCGACGTCGACATCGGGCTGCAGGGAACGCCGCAGAGCACCATCGCCTACGGCGCTGTCGGTGCGGTCTACGCCGCGAACGGGCGGCTCCAGGACGCTCGCGGCGAGTTCGAGCGCGCACTCACGGTGCGCCGCAGGTGGCCGGGCATCAGCCCGTGGCCCACCCTCGAAATCCTGCTTAGGCTTGCGCCGGTACTCCGCAGTCTCGGCGATCCGGAAGGGGCTGCGTTGCTCTTTGATGAGGCCAGCCAGTTGCTGGCGTCATTGCCTGCGGGCGCGGAGGCTCAGCTGGCCAGGCTGGGCCGGCTAGCCGCCGACAGGCCGCAGATCGCGTCGCCTGGTGAGCCGCTCACTGAACGGCAGACGGCAGTGTTGGCGCTGCTAGGGGGAACGCTGTCTCTGCGGGAGATCGGTGCGCAGCTCTACATATCGCCGAATACCGTCAAATCCCACGCGCGGGCGATTTACCGGAAGCTTGGCGTCTCCAGCAGGCAGGAAGCCGTGGCGAAGGTTCACGAGGGTGAACTCCCGTAATTTGATGGCACGTCATCACCCGACGCCGAGATGACCGGATAGATAACTCACCCGTGGTGAGTGGGGCGCGCACGGCCAGACAGCGGCACCGTGGGAAGCGTTCAATTCCAGAACCCTGCTGGGAGCCGGCGTGGCATCGTCCGAATACGAGATCCGGGTGGCGGGAATCCTGCCGCCTGAGGCCCTGCTTGACTTCGAGGGGCTGGCCGCCGCCGTCGAGCCGGTGGAGACCGTGCTGCACGGCCCGATCGAGGATCAGGCGGAACTGCACGGCCTGCTCAGCAGGCTGGAGACTCTCGGCGTGCAGGTCCTGGAAGTGCGCCGTCTGCATGATCGAGGTAGTAAATCCCCGCCGACGAAGAGCCGGCCGGAAGGCTGATACCTGCTGCGGCGAGCGGGCCGCCCGCCAAGCAGGATGCTTCAGCCCGGCACACGACGGCGCCGAGGTCCAGAGGTTACCGTGCCGCCCGCTCGTGCATGTCGCCGCCGCGGACGATCAGGTAGACGATCACCCCGATCAGCGGGATGAGCAGCACAAAGAGGAACCAGGCGGCCTTGGCGCCGCCAGAGAGATCACGACTATGGAAGATGTCAATGAACACAGTGATCAGGACCCAGATCCAGATGGCCCACAAGAAGAAGAACATCATCGTCCAGAAGATATTCAGGAGCGGGTAAGACGACAACGAGGAGGCGAGCGACATTCCTTCTCCTTCGAGGCGTGGGGATACTGATACTGACGATGGGAAAGCGATGTGGGTCGGCCACGTCATATATCGAGCAGAAGCAGCGTTCGTCAGTTCCGAGTCGTTCGGCATCACCCGCCGCGGGTGAGATGGCCTCAGATCAGATGGAGCTGCCGGGCCCGGCGGACTGCCTCACCCCGATGGTCGGCGGAGAGCTTGCGGTAGATGCTCTTCAGGTGGGTCTTGACAGTGTTCACCGAGATGTACATCTCGGCGGCAATCTCAGCGGTGCTGAGCATTCCGGCCAGGAGCCGGAGGACCTCGCGCTCGCGCTCACTGAGCCGGTCCACGACCAGCGGCGGCTCGTTGCTCGCTGCGGGCGTGTCGGACGGGGCGCGGACGGGGCGCACAAGATCGGGCTCGAGCAGCTGCTGGTAACTGTGGGCCAGGTCAGGGTCGCGTCGGAAGACGGGTCGAAGCCAGGTCCGCGCCATGGCGAAAGGCAGCCTTATCTGCTCTGGCTTAGCTAGCTGCAAGGCGCGGCCCAGTGAGCGGCGGCCGTGCACGGCGTCACCGGTCGCGTAGTCGAGCTGGGCATCGACTAGCAGTACCTCCAGACTAACCTCCTGCTGCCTTTCGTCGGCGGCCGCGGCAGTGAAAGCCAGCGCCTCCCTGGCCGCCTGGTGATCGCCTGCGGCCAGCCATGCGTGCGCCAGCGCGACGGGTGTGTCAGACCCGGACTGCAGCTCGGCGCGGCCCGCCGCGGCAACCGCAGCCTGCACGTCGCCGGCCGCCGAACAGGCCCAAGATTCGAGCAGGATCAGCTTCCGTTCGAGCCAGCGCGGTGGCGACCAGCTTTGCCGGGCCCGGCTGACTAGCTCCAAGGCCAGCACCGGATGTCCCTCGGCTAGGCGGCAGCGCGCCAGTGTGAGAGTTGCCATCGCGCCCATCAGCTTGTCCGGGTGTAGCCCCAGCGCGGCGTCGGCGAGCTTCAGTTCGTCATCCGCCTGGCGCAGCTCGTTCCGCTCTAGGTGTACGCAGGCACGTGCGAGTCGCCCCGCAGGGGTGGCAAGCTCTCCGTGCCCCTCGTAGCGGCCCTCCTGCGGTCCCGCGGCGTCCCCGGCAAGCTGTGCGGCACGGCTCAGCCGTCCTCGCAGCGCCTCGACAAGTGCCAGGTGTCCGAGGCACTCCGATCTTTCCTGCGCGCTGCCCGCAGCAGTTGCAGCGGCAACGCAGCCGGCGAAGGTCGCGGCCGCCTTGTCGACGTCGCCCGTCCAGAGTTCGATGACTCCGCGGCCTCGCAGCACCTGCGAGCGGACCACGGGACGCCGTGCGAGCAGGCTCTTGGGAATTCTCCCGATCGAAGTCTCTGCCCTGGCGCTCGCCGCCGCGGCATCGTCCAGGTCCCCGGTACGGCGAGCCAGCGCGATACTGATCTGCGACGCCGCTAGCCGGGCGGGAATCTCGTCACCAGCGGGAAGGCGCTCGAGAATGCTTTCCGCCGCGGCGAGCGATGCGGGGGCCGCAGCACTTGTCCCGGAGAGCTCCAGTGCCGCGGCGACGAGCAGGAGATGCAGTTGCGCGTCCGGTTCGCGCGGTAGGGAACGGAATTCCTCGACCAAACTCTGATTGCCGGTCGGGTCGATGAGCTGCGCTATCGCCAGCTCTTCCACCACCATGCTCGCCGCGAGCTGCCAGTCTCCGGCGGCGGCACCATGCCGCACGGCCTGCGTGAGGCGCCCGTTTCGCAGGTGCCAGCCTGCCGCTCGCCGGTGCAGCTCGGGTACCAGGGCCGGAGATTCGCGCCGGAGCTTGAGGCGCAGGATGTCAGCGAAGAGCGAGTGATAGCGGTACCAGCCGTGACCCAGTGGCTGAACGAATGCGTTCCCCGCGGCCAAGGCCAGCAGTGTGTCCGCCGCCGGCTTGTCGTCGCTCAGCTCCGCGCCGATATCCGCGCTGACCCGGTCCAGGATGCTCGTCCGCAGAAGGTAATCCCGGACAGCTGGACGCTGCGCGTTGAGGACCTCGTCCACCAGGTACCACGTGACCGCACTATCCTCGGCTCCGAGTTCCTTGACGAACTGGTCAGGATCGGGGTGTCCGTCCAGGCTGATGGCGGCGAGGCGAATGCCCGCCGCCCAGCCTTCGGTCCGCTCGGTCAGATACTCGGTGGCCTCAGCCGACAGTCCGATGCCAAGCTGGGCCATGAGTAGGCCGGATTCCGCGATCGTGAACGCGAGGTCCTTTGCCCTGATCTCGGCCAGCTCCCCGTTGAGCCTGTACCGATGCAGGGGCAGGAGCGGCTGCACTCGCGACGACATCACCAGGTGCAGGCCGGGGGCCGCGCCCTTCAGTACGTAGGCCAGGCCATCAAGGATGTCGGCATCAGTCAGCAGATGGACGTCCTCGATGACCATCACCAGCGGCTGCGTCAGCGACGCGAGCGCGGACGCGAGCCGCAGCAGGAACTCGTGCCCGACCGCGCCGCCGCGACCTGCGGCTGGCAAGATCCGGGGAGCGGCGATCCCGGCCCGGCGAAGCGCCGCCACGAAATAGGACCAGAACACCTGTGGCCGATTGTCGTACTCGTCGAGGGCGATCCAGGCCAGCGTGCTGTGCTCGGTGTTACCGGCCGCCCAGGACGTGAGAGCCATTGTCTTGCCCGCGCCCGGCGGTCCGGTAATCAGGGTCAGCGGACCGCGGGTGCTTGCAGCGATGAGTTCATCGATCCGCTGACGCGGAACCATCCACCCTGGCCGGCTCGGAATAGTTATCTTGGATGTCAGAACGGGATCTTCAGCCCCTGGCCCGGGCCTACCGTGGCGCCTCGCCCGCGCACCGGTATTGGCCACTTCGGCTGCTCCTTCTCCGCTTGGCCAGCCGCGTCTCACCCGGTGCCTGCGGAACCTCTTGACGGCCGTCGGGGGCAAGCCGGGTTAGCCCGTCCCTACCGCATTTCTCGCTCACCTTGGGGTGACCTGTCATCACCCCTGGCGGAATCTCACCGAGGTGAACAATCACCCGCTGTGAGTGGAGCGCCACGCGTAAGGTAGCGCGACAGCGGCGACCAGATCGGCCGCGGGCCGGACAATGTCTTCGCCGTGACCCGGTTTCCGGTGTTTCTTTCGCCCGAGGCGGGTGAGGCGAGATCGAGCGGCTAGCGGCCAGGCTTGAATCACGTAGCGTCGTGCTGACTCGGCCAGTAGCCCCGTCAGCCCGACCTGAAGGTCCGCGCTCGCTAGCCATCGATCGTGATCATCAGGCGCTGTCGGCGCGAAGCCCAGTTCGCTGGAAGAGCGCAAGCTCGCTGGCCCGCTTAAGCGCCTGACTGCGAGAGGAGATACCAAGCTTTCGGTAGATGGATCGAACGTGGCTGTGAACCGTGTTGTAGGAGACATACAGTTCGTTGCCGATCCCGCGCTCGGAGAGATCGCTGGCGAGCAGCTTCAGCACCCGAAGCTCCCCCTCGGTGAGTTCGCCGTTGCCGCATTCGTGCCGCGTACCTAGCGTCGGGTCGAGCGTTTCCAGCCGTTGTGCCAGCAACCCAGCATCCGGACAGGATTCGAGGATGGCCCGCGCCTGAGCGACTACTGCCTGCGAGCCGTTCGCCGTCGCCGAGGGTGGACAGCACCGATGCCTGGTGCATCAGTGCCATGGCGAGGTCCGTCGGCTGGCCCTTGGACCGCCGCAACCGGGCGATGCCACGCGCGATCTGTAGCTGCGCCTCCGCGGGCCGCCCGCGTGCGGCGAGCGACACCCCGAATGCGAGGGGCACCACGCCGTTGGCTTTCTCCACGCCGCGATCCCGTGCGACCTGCATCGCCTGCTCTGCCAGTATCCGCTGTCGGTCCAGATCCCGGTGCTCGCCAGCGATCAGCGAACGGTAAGCGAGCGAGGACGCGCCCACAGGCAATGTCGTCCCTGCAGGTGGCAGCGCCAGCGACTCCGCGAACCAGCGGTCGGCCTCACTGAGCTCGCCCCGGCGGTAAGAGGCGACGCCCACGGCCCAGCACGCCACTGGCCGCCACGGCGACAGGGTGTCCTCAAGCTCCGCGGCGCGGCGAGCATTCCTGAGCTGGCCAGCAACGTCACCGCAGGAGAGGCAGGCCCGCAGCAAGGTCAGGCTCGCGTCGGCAGAGCTGAAGCCATCAGCAAGCGGGCCACCGCTGAGCTCGCCACGTCGCTCGATCGCGGCTACTGCCTGTTCGGCTCTCCGCCTCTTCCCTGAGAGCGCGAGGGTCCACGCCTCGACCAGCAGCAATCGCACATTGCCGGCCAGGGTCCCCTCCGGCAGCTGGCGCAGCCACGCCAGCACGAGACTGAACTTGCCCTCGCGGGCGAATCTCGACCAGCAGGCGGCGATCAGATCGGCAGCCTCGGCATAGACACCTGCCGCTATCGCGTGCCGGACGGCCTCATCCGCTGTCCCGTAATCGCGATGCCAGGCGTAGGCCCGGCGGTGCAAGGCCGGAGCGAGGCCAGGTTCGCGCCGTTCCAGCTCCGCCCGCAGCAGCTGGGCGAAGACCGGGCGAACGCGGTACCAGGTGCGCTCGCCAGGAATGGGCGCGACGAACAGATTGGTGCGGGCAAGCGACTCCAGCGTCTCGCCCGAGTCCGCTTGCTCCAGCACCGCGTCGCATAGCGGGCCGTGCAATCGGTCAAGGATTGAGCACCGCATCAGCAACGACTGCGTAGGCCCGTCGTGAGCCTGGAGCACCTCGGTCAGCAGGAAATCGGCCAGGTGACGGCTGGCCGGGCCAAGTCCGCCGATGAGAGTGTCACGGTCGGTGGTTCCCTGCAGCGAGAAGGCGGCCAAAGACAGGCCGGCCGGCCATCCCTCGGTCCGCTCCACGAGACCGGCCACGTCCGCGGGCCGCAGGCCTAGGGCGAGGCGCCCGTTCAGGAAGACGCCAGCTTCCGAGGCAGTGAACCGCAAGTCGTCGGCATCGAGTTCGAGCACCTCGCCATGAGCCCGCATCGCGCCCAGCGGCAGCGGCGGCTCGCCCCTGGTGGAGAGCACCAGCCGGAAATTGCGCGGTGCGTTCCTGACAAACCAGGCCAGGCTTGCACGGACGGCGGCGCCAGTGAGCCGGTGGCAATCGTCGAGGATTAACGTGACCGCATGTAGCCGGCATAGCTCGTTGACCAGGAGCGGCAGGACCGTATCTAGACCGGAAACCGCCGGCGTCGGGCGCGGCAGCTTCGCCTCGCGCACCGCCGGGCACACTCCCTCGAGCGCCTCGATTACGTACGTCCACAAGACCGCCGGATCATTGTCACGCTCATCCAGGCTCAGCCACGCAACGGGCTGACGTACGCTCTGGATTCCGCGCCACTCAGCAAGCAATGTGGTTTTGCCGAAACCGGCCGGACAGGCAACTATCGTGAGCCTGCGGCCAGAGCCAGCTTGAAGGCGCCCTAGCAGTCGGCTACGGGTCACCAGCTGATCACGTGGCACCGGCGGGCTCAGTTTCGCCGCAATCAGGACAGGTCTCGACCTGACCCGGTCATCCGCGGCCACGCCAGCCGAATCCACTGCCGCGAGGTGATGCGCGGCGGTCAGTCCGGCGCAGGCGACTCGATCATCACCCCGCACGGGGCTGTCAAGTACCGCCCTCGGCCGACGTGATTGTCGTAAAGGCATGGCCATCGCTTGCCCCCGATCGCAGGCACGATGTCAGGCTGCCAAGGTCCGGAGCAGCGTCGTTACCACACCTTGACTATCGCCGACTGCTCACTTGCCGGTCAATGGGCTTAAAGTCCTTTTCCGAGCGGCGGGCCGGGCTCGCCGTCTGGCGGACCAGCCTGACCGACCGCTCCGACCAGGCCGGGTCAAACACCACCGCGAAGTCGTTTCGCATGCTCGCGACCGTCCACCCTCGTTCCTTCGCGGCCGCCAGAGCCTGCTCCGCGCCGGAGTCGTAGGCGAACTCACGCTCGGCGTCGTCGTGCCGGATCAGCAGGCTGAACTGCGCCGTCTCGAGCATCGCGACATCCCCGTCGGCGTTACCCGCGGCCAGCAGCGGCCTGCGCCCGGTGCGAGCCCAGATGTGGACCGGCTTGCCCGGCCCGTCGTCGATCGGCTGCTCGACCACCTTCAGCCGGTATACCTTGCCATGGCGGTACTCCAGAGTCGCGCCCGAGCCGATGACCCGCTCCGTTGGAACGCTGAACAGCCGCCAGGACACCCCCCGGACGAAGTCCCGGCCTCCCGATGAGCAGATATAGACCTGGAATCCACTCTCGTCGAGTAAGGCGATCAGCTCCCGCATCGGCCGGTATACGAGGTTGGTGTACGGGACAACAAGCGCCGGGTGGCGTCCGATCTCGAAGAACGCTCGCACGGCCTTTTTGAACGCCCCGACGCTCATGCCGGCATAAGCGTCCGTCACGCCCTTGGTCAGGCCGGGCACGTCCGCCAGGATCCCCGCGATCGTTTTCTGGTTCCCCTCGGCAACGGCTTTCCACGGCTGCCTTCTCGCCAGGCCCGGATGCGCCTGGAGCATCTCCTTCCACCGCCGGAGCAGGAAGTCTGCCTGCGGCCGGATCGGCTTCTCGCACCACAAGGTCCCGTCAATATCGAACGCGGCCACGCGCTTCGATTCCGGAACGAACGAATCTCCTGGCTCGGTCACCGACCGCAGGAACTCCAGGATCCTGATCTTCGCCTGCCCGTCGGCCCAGCTAGGCAGCTGATCGGGCATGCGCCGCCTCCTGCTGTCGCCCGAACTGACCGCCATCCGGACTATCTCGGGCAACCCGGTGGCTGGCCTGGCGTGCCACGGCGGCCGGTGGCAAGTTACGAATGCTGTCCCTGATGGACCGGCGGCGCGTGCTGCCAGGCGTCAGCGCCTGCGGCGGCCGCGGCCTTCGCCTGCGTCCATTTCTGCTTCGCCACCTCAGTCGGCGGTACCTCCATCGCCCTGACCCATCGCCGGGTCGCCGCGACCACATGCGAACCGCCGATGGCGAGACCGGCGATGGCGAGTAGAACGCCAGCTGCACCGATCGCTGCACCGGTAATGAGCGGCCCGGACCTCAGCTGCGGGCCGTTGCGCGGATTACTCGTGTCTGACATGGCACCATCCCGCATAATCTGATCGCCGACAGTTACTGTCCACTGTGACCGCGGCTAGCCGGCTAGACATCATCCGTCAGGGGTGAACCCGGCGTGTCCCCGGTGACCGAGACGGCTGCCGCCCGGCCAGCCACAAGAGCGCCATGGCAGCGCTTCCACTTGCGGCCGCTGCCGCAGGTGCAGGGGTCGTTGCGGCCGCGTCGCGTGTCTTGGGCGGCGTAGGAGGCCATCAGGTCCGCGGGCGCTTCGCCTGCGCGGAGCAGCCTGGCCATTTCTTGCATCGGTGCTGCGACGTGATGGAAAAAGTCCTTATAGCCGGCGCACAGGTAGTGCTGGCCCTGCTCGCCGTAAGGGGAGGTGGCGAACCGGTCTTTCGGGCAGCCGCCGTTGCACGCGAACCGGATGTCGCAGTCCCGGCAGTACCGGGTCAGGGTGTCGTGCTTGTCCTGCCCGAACTTAACTTGCTGGGGCAGGGCGATCAGCTCCAGCATGTGCTTGTCGGCGATATTGCCGAGCAGGTAGCCGGGCTCGACGTAGTGGTCGCAGGAGTACAGGTCGCCGGTGTGCTCGAGGGCGAGCTGCTGCCCGCAGGTTTTCGCGTGCACGCACATCCCGCCGGGCTCGCCGTAGAAGTTCGCCAGCGCGGTGTCGAACATCTGCACGTAGACGGCGCCGATGTCACGGCGCACCCACTCCTCGAATACCTCGATCAGGAACCGGCCGTACTGCTTCGGGTCGACCGAGCGGCGGGTCACCAGGCTCCCCTCCTGGATGTAGAGCGGGCGTCCCTTGACCCCGCCGCCCCATCCGCTGTCGGCGATCGGCAGGGTCTGCTCCGTCGCCCGCTCGATGATCGGAATGAACTGGATGAACGTCGCTCCCAGGCCGTCGCGCAGGAATGTGTACACCTGGCGGCCGTGGTCGCCGTTGACCGCATGGATCGTGGTAAGCACATTCCAGTCGACCTCGTGCCGTTTGAGCACGTCCAGGCCGCGCAGCACCCGGTCGAACGTCGGCTTACCGCCCTTGTCGACCCGGTAGGCGTCGTGCATCTCGGCCGGGCCGTCGATCGAGATGCCGACCAGGAACTCGTTCTCCTTCAGGAACGCGCCCCACTCGTCGTCCAGCAGCGTGCCGTTGGTCTGGATCGTGTTCAAGACCCGCTGCCCCGGCCGGGCGTAGGTGCGCTGCAGGTCGATGGCCCGGCGGAAGAAATCCAGCCCCATCATCGTCGGCTCGCCGCCCTGCCAGGCCACCACCACCTCCGGGGCACGGGCGTGTGCCTCCAGCAGCTGGCGGATGTAGGTTTCCTGCAACTCCGCGGCCATCCGGAACCGGCTGCCCGGGTACAGCATCTCTTTGGACAGGAAGAAGCAGTACTCGCAATCCAGGTTGCAGACCGCCCCAGTCGGCTTGGCCATCACATGAA
The DNA here is from genome assembly GCA_963719765.1 of uncultured Actinomycetota bacterium. Lineage (GTDB taxonomy): Bacteria > Actinomycetota > Actinomycetes > Streptosporangiales > Streptosporangiaceae > JAJYUU01. The sequence continues at coordinate 454,974 of CAVRCW010000003.1, read as the reverse complement.
AAGCCAGCGGAGCACCCGGCACCGTCAGCACCGGCCCGGCCGCCTCGGACACAGCCTGGGCTGGCCTGGCGAACGCCGCGGCCAGGCCTGCTCGCGGGCCCGCGGCATCGGAGGTTCTGGCGGTCACGAGTTGTGCCCCCAGGGTTGGGATGCCGCCTGAGATGACATGAATTTCTCCTACTGGCCGAGCACTTGATGCTGGCCAGGCTGGCTGGATGGGCTGCGCTCGGCACCGGGCGCTGGCGTGCCGCCGGACGCCGGGGTCCGGGCCCTGCGACCCACCTCGACCGCGATGAAGACGACGACGACCATATCGACCAGCGCGAACACGATGGCCGGGCCCAGGTAGCTGGGATTGCCGTGCAACTGGGTGCCGATGATGATTAGCCCGAGGGAACCGAACCGCATGCCGGACACCAGCCCGGTAGATGCCCGCGCGGCCGGGTTCCTGCCCCCGGCGAAGTAGCCCGCGGCCAGGGCTACCACCACCACGACCAGGGATGCCAGCAGCACGCGCGACCCGAACATCGACACGATCGTGCTCCAGTTCACAGCGAGGCCCGCGATGAGCGCGAGACCCAGCGCTAGGTTGGCAACCTTGACGAGATCCGGCTGCCACGATTTCGCGTGATCGGCGTAGCGCCAGCGCACGAGCAAGCCGACGGCTAGTGGGATCAGGACGAGTTCCAGCAGGTTTTTCAGGATCGTCACGGCACTGATCGACGCGCCGCTCACCACCTGACCAGCCCACAGTGGCACAGCCGCGAGGTTCACGAGCTGCAGGACGACGACGACCGAGACCGCCAGCGCGAGGTCCGCCCGCTTGGCGAGCTGCGCCGCCTTAAGTCCCGTCGGACCGGCCGCGCCGACAGCCGCCAGCGTGGCCCCGGTGACGTAGGCGGCCTTGATTCCGAATAGGGTGAACAGACCCCACGCCGCCGCGGGAATCAGCAGGCAGTTCACCACCGCCATCAAGATCACCCGCACCACGTTGCGAAGTGGGGCGACAAACTGCGTCATGGTGAACGACATCCCGAGCGACATGACGGTCGCGATGATAGAAACACCGACGCCCGCGTTGAACAGCGTCGTCAGGAGCTTGTCGGCGGACATCTTGTGGTCCTCACCCTCCTGCGGCAGGTGTTGCGCGCGTTCGTGCGTCCGGCGCGGGCCGGATAGACGTCGCGATACTGCCGGATCATGCCAGAAGCTTGGCCGGGCTCATCACGTTACCTAGTTCCCCCGGCTGCCTTGATCTGCTTAGCCAGCTCCTCGGCGTCCGCTTGCAGCTCCTTGGAGACCCACTTGTCCTGCGCCTTAATCGAGGCAGCGACCCGCTCGGCCATGTCGGCCGGGTACACCGCGATCAGGCCCGCCTGACCCGTTTGCAGCACCTGGCCGAGTTCCTTGAGGTCGTCATCGTCGAGGCCGCCCTTGACGTGGCCGGTCACGGCGCCGATGACCGCGCCCGCGCCGCCGCCGACCACGAGCCCGCCGAGTAGTCCGACCGGCGGGAAGATGGCGCAGGCGGCGCCGATCGCGAGCCCCCAGCCCAGGCCCTTGGCCGCTCCGTGCCGTGTCGGCTGCTCATGCTTGAGCATCACCTTGACACTGCCATCGACCTGACGCTCAAGCACGGCGGCGTCGAAGTCGTGCGCCCCTGGCGTAGCGGGATACAGGGTCTTGACGGCGTAATAGTCAGACTCAGCGGCCTCCACGCTGCCATACGAGGCCGCCAGTACCAGCATCGTTTCCTTCTCACTCATGACTGCTCCTTCGTGTTAAACAGACCCCACGCGGTTGCGGGGTCACGATCCTGCGGCAGGCGTTACGCGCGGTTCTGCTTCCGGCGCCGTTGTGCCCGTGTCCGGGCCCAGCGGGTGGGCATATACGTCGCGCAGCGTCTCGATCTGCTGGGTCGTGAACGCGCGCTCGCGCCGCACGTCACGGGTGAAAGCCAGCCACCAGGTAAGCACCGCACCGAGGCGGTTGCGGTAGCCGGTCAGGAATGCGATGTGGATGAACAGCCAGATGCCCCAGCCAGGGAACCCACCGACCTGCAGCGGTCCGGCTGAGACTACGGCGCGGCCGCGGGAGATGTAGGCCGCCGAGCCGAGGTCATGGTAGCGGAACGGCTTCTCGGCCATATTTCCCGCGGCCCGGCGCTTTATCCGGTGCCCGGTGTACAGCCCGGACTGCATCGCTACCTCGGCGACCCCCGGAAGCTTGTCCAGGCACATCATGTCGCCGAGTACCGAGATCTCGGGATGGCCGGAGATCGTGAGGTCCTTCTCCACCATGATCCGGCCGGACCGGTCGCACTCGGCACCGGTGGCGGCCGCGAGCGCGCCGGCGACCGGTGGCGCCTCGACCCCGGCAGTCCACAGAACCGTGTTGGCGTCGTAGCGCGCTTGCTCGCCTGCGTGGTCGCGAACCAGGACCCAGCCCTGGTCGACGTGGGTAACGATCGACCCCATGTGCTGTTCGACGCCCAGCTTGTCCAGGGTTGCGGCGGCCTTGCGCGACAGCTTCGGCCCGAACACCGCGAGCGGAGCGGTGCCACCATCGAAGAGCAGTACCCGTGCGTCCTCCGGCTGAATAGTCCGGAACTCGGCGCGGAGCGTCTTGGTGGCCACTTCCTTGAGCTGACCGGCCAGCTCAACGCCGGTCGGGCCGCCGCCCACCAGCACGAACGTCAGCCAGGCTCGGCGCTCCTCCGGCGTGCGCGCAGTCTGGGCCATCTCGAATGCGCCATAGATCCGGCGGCGGATCGCCAGCGCGTCCGAGATCGTCTTCATGCCCGGAGCCCAGCGGGCAAACTCATCGTGGCCGAAATAGGACTGGCGGACCCCGGCAGCCACGATGAGGTCGTCATAGCCGTACTCAAGGCGATCTCCGCCGACCCGCCTGGCTATCACCCGCTGGCCGTCGACATCGAAGTCGATGACCTCGGCCATCACGCAGTCGACGTTCTTGTACTTCTTAAGCAGATCACGTAGCGGAGTGGCGATCTTCCCCTCCGACAGGATGCCAGTCGCGCACTGGTAGAGCAGCGGCTGGAACACGTGGTGCTGGGACCGGTCGATCATGGTGACCGAGACGTTGCTGCGCCTCAGTGCCCGGGCCGCGAACAGGCCGGCGAAGCCGCCGCCCACGATCACGACGCGGCGCTGACCAGATTGGTCTGTCATCACGCGCTCCGGTTCATCGCTCAGCCGACCGGGTCGTGCCAGGTGTCTCTATCGGCCAGCAGCCGGTCAGCTTCGGCCGGACCCCAGCTCCCCTTGGCGTACGGATGCACGGGGGTGATGTCGCCAAGGACCGGCTCCACGACCTTCCAGGCGGCCTCGACGGTGTCCTGCCGGGCGAACAGCCAGCGGTCCCCGTCCAGGGCCGCGCCGATGAGGCGGTCGTAGGGGCGCATGTCGGATCCCGCCTGGCCGGCGAACGATAGTTCCTCCAGTAGCGGCTCGAGCCCGCCACCGGGCTTCTTCCCGGCCATCTCCATGGTGACCGCCGTCTCCGGCCAGACCCGGAACCGCAGCGAGTTGGCGACGGCGAACGGAGCGATGCCGAAGACGTCATGCGGAGGTTTCCGGAACTTGATGTCGATCTCGGTCGCGGTGACCGGCATGCACTTGCCGGCCCGGATCAGGATTGGCACGTCCGCCCACCGCCAGGTGTCAGCAGCGAGGCGGACCGCAACGTAGCTCTCCGTCGTCGACTTCGGGTCGACGCCGTCTACCTCGTGATAGCCCTCGTACTGCCCGCGAACCGCGTCCTCGGGGGTCAGCGGCCGCAACGCGGATACGACCCGCGACTTGGCGTCCTGCCAGGACGCCAGACCCGGCCCGTCCGGGGGGTCGGCGAGCACGGTGGCGAGCACCTGCAGCATGTGGTTCTGCACCACGTCTCTGATAGCCCCGGTCCGGTCGTAGAACCGGCCGCGGTCAGCGACGTCGAAGGCCTCGGCCATGGTGATCTGGATACGCTCTACGTAGATCCGGTTGAGCAGCGGCTCAAGCGTCGAGTTGGCGAACCGGACGAAGAGCACGTTCTCCACCGGATCGAACGCCAGCCAGTCGTCGACCCGGAAGATCGCCTCTTCCGGGAAGTACTGATGCATGGTGTCGTTGAGCTGCCGTGAACTGGCCAGGTCGGTCCCGAATGGCTTTTCCACCATCACCCGGGCGTCCTTAGCCCGGCCGGCCGTCGCGATCCCCTGCGCGATGCGCCCGAATAGCGGGGGCGGCACCTCGAGATAGTAGAGGATCTTGCTGCCAGCACCGATGCCATCGGACATCGCCTGGTAGGTGGCGTCGTCGTCCAGGTCCCCGTCGACGTAGCGCAGCAGCCCGAGCATCTTCCGCGCGTGGGCACTGTCCGGATCCATATTGTTGAGCCGCAGCGATGCTGCCGCGTAGTCGCGGAACTGCGGTAGCCCCCAGCCGCTCTTGGCCACGCCGACGACAGGCACGTTCAGTACGCCGCGTTCGACCAGGCCCACCAGTGCCGGAAAGGTCTCGATTTTCGCCAAGTCACCAGTCGCGCCGAAGATCACCAGCGCGTCGACCGAGTTAGCCGCCATGTCAGCTCCGTTCCGATCTAATTCGATCGCCGCCTCGATCAGATCGCGGTGCGAGGCTGCTGACATCACTCCGCACGGGTGAGGGTGGCCGCGTCGCCCGGCGAGCTCGTCTCGGGTGAGGGCTCGAATTCCTCACGACTGATGCGCCGCCGGAACACGTAGTAGGTCCAGGTCTGATAGGCGAGCACCACGGGCAGGAAGAGGACGACGACGATCGTCATGACCTTGAGCGAGTACGCGCCGGATGCCGTGTTATGCACAGTTAGGTTGTAGGCCGGGCTGGTGCTGGAGACCATCACGTTGGGATACAGGCCCGTGAAGATCGAGATGATGCACGAAGCCATCGTGACCGACGTCGCGGCGAACGCGAAGCCAGATCGGTGCTCGTACACGAGCCAGATGGCCGCGACGACCGCGAGCACTGCGAGCAGCTCGATCGGGTTGAGGAGGAAGGTGGTGCTGGACGTCACGTGCGTCCAGATGACGAAGGCCACGACGGCGGCACCCGTCAGCGGCGCCACCCGGCGGGCCAGCTGCCCGGCCCGGTCGCGCATGTCCCCCCTTGTCTTCAGCGACAGGAACGTCGCGCCGTGCAGCAGGCAGATCAGCACCAGGGTGATCCCGGTCAGCAGCGCATACGGCTGCAACAGGTCCCAGAATGACCCCGTGTAATTCTGGCTTGAGTTGATCGGCAGTCCGTGCAGCAAGTCGCCAAGCGCGACGCCGATTAACAGCGGGGCGAGCAGGCTGCCACCGGTCAGCAGGCCGTCCCAGGTGCGCCGCCAGCGCAGCGCGTCCCGCTTGCCCCGATACTCGAAGGAGATACCGCGGACGATCAGTGCTGCCAGCAGCAGGACCAGCGCAAGGTAGAAGCCGGAGAACATCGTCGCATACCAGCCGGGGAACGCCGCGAACATGGCCGCCCCGGCCACGATCAGCCAGACCTCGTTGCCATCCCACAGCGGCCCGATCGTGTTGATAGCGGCCCTGCGACCAGCTTCGTCCTTGCCGACCACGGCATGCAGCATGCCGACACCGAAGTCGAATCCTTCGAGGATGAAAAACCCGGTCCACACGACCGTGATGATGATGAACCAGAGCGGGAGAAGTCCCATCGCGACCTCAGTACTGAATCGCCGGTACCGGCGCATCCGCGTCGGCGTCGCTGCGCGCGGGCGGGAGCTGCTCGCGCGAGTACTTCAGCATCAGCAGCAGGTCGACTGTGGCGAGCACGCCGTAGAGCAGGACGAAGCCCGCGAGGCTGATGATGAGCATGGTGGTGCTGACCGTCGGCGAGATCCCGTTCTTGGTCAGCATGATGCCCTGCACGATCCAGGGCTGCCTGCCGCTTTCTGTCAGCAGCCAGCCCGCGGTGTTTATCAGGAACGGGAGTGTCGCGGCCCAGATGGCTACCCACAGGAACCGCCGTGAGGTCACGAGTTTCTTGCGCCGGAGCAGCCAGAGTCCCCACAAGCCCAGGAGGAATACCACAACCCCGGCATAGGCCATCACCCGCATGGACCAGTACTGGATGAAGACGTTCGGCACGTAATTGCCCGGCCCGTACTTGCTCGCATACTGCGACTGCAGCGGACTGAGGCCGATCACCTTGCCGTCCCAGTGGTTGGTGGCCAGCAGCGACAGCAGGTGCGGTATCGCCAGGATCTGGGTCGGGGTGTGGTCGTTATTGCCGCCGCCGATCTGGATCAGCGAGAACGAGCACGGCTGGCAGGTGGTCCACTGCGCCTCGGCCGCCGCGATCTTCATGGGCTGGTAGGTGGCCTCGATTACGCCGAGCTCATCGCCGACCAGCATCGTGAACAGGATCGCCGGGACCAGGACCACGAGCGCGAGCCGAGCCGACCGGACGAACACGTCTTTGTCCCCACCATGACGCAGCTGCCACGCGGAGACCGCGAGCATGATGGCCGCTCCGGTGACCAGAGACGCCAGAATGACCTTCGAATATCCCCACACGAAGACGGGGTTGGTGAACAGGGCCCAGATGTCGTTCAGCTGTGGCTTGCCATGGACCATCACGTAGCCGACGGGGTGCTGCATCCACGAGTTCGCGGCCATGATGAACGCAGCCGACAACACGGTACCGAGCGTTACCAGCCAGATTGTTAGCAGGTGCACCCGCCGGGATAGCTTGTCCCAGCCGAACAGCCACAGCCCGAGGAAGGTGGACTCGAGGAAGAACGCCGCCAGTCCCTCCATCGCCAGCGGCGCACCAAAGATATTGCCGACCAGCCGGGAATAGGCTCCCCAGTTCATCCCGAACTCGAACTCCTGCACAATGCCGGTCACCACGCCGATCGCGACGTTGATGACGAGCAACGTGCCGAAGAACCTGGTCAGCCGCAGGTACTCGTCCCGCTTACTGCGATGCCACACCGTCTGCAGCAGGGCAGTCAGGAACGCCAGGCCGATCGTGACCGGCACGAAGAAGAAATGATTGATCGACACAAACGCGAACTGCCACCGCGCAAGATCGACGTTCGCCATCGACTCCCCTTGGTCAGGAAGGTTCTGCGGACCGGCTGGCCAGCGCGCGATGCGGCAGCATGCAGCCGTCCCGTTACGTCCCGGCACCCTCGCGAGCTGAGACTCCGTTCTGCCAGGCGGACGTGCCGGCCGCCATGGCCGACTTGGCCTGGGACCATCTCATCCTGGCCAGCTCGCCCGGCGGTACTTCCATCTCCCGGATCCACTGCCTGGTGGCCGACAGCACATGGGAGCCGCCGATGGCGAGGCCGGCCAGGGCCATCAGGGTCCCGGCTCCGACGATCGCGGCACCTGCGATCAGCAGGCCGGACCTGAACTGCGGCAAGGTCCCGCTCTTCTCCGAACTGGCAGACATGACACCATCCCGGCTGTGAGTCATTGGTCGTCACTGTCGCCGCATCGGTGCAGCACAGACATCACCCGCTTGGGGTGATTGCGCTGCCCGCGGCAGTGCCGGAGCCGACTAAGGCGAATAGGCACCGACGTGCCACATCGTCGTTGTCACCCCGCAGGTGTGATGCGCAGGCGCGGCCGTGGCCGCCATTGTGGAGCCCGTGACCGAACACTATGACGTGATAATTGTCGGCACCGGCGCGGGCGGAGGCACACTCGCGCACACGCTCGCCGCGTCGGGCAAGCGGATCCTCCTGCTGGAGCGGGGCGACTTCCTGACCCGCGAGCCCGAGAACTGGAGTCCTGGCTCGGTCTTCGTGGACGGGCGGTACATCTCACCTGAGCAATGGTTCGATACCGACGGCAAGCCGTTCCAGCCGCAGGTGCATTACTACGTCGGCGGTGCCACCAAGATGTACGGCGCTGCGCTATACCGGCTGCGCCCCGGCGACTTCGGCTTGATCAACCATGCCGATGGCCCGTCTCCGGCTTGGCCGCTGAGCTATGACGAGTTCGAGCCGTGGTACACCAAAGCCGAATGGCTGTACCAGGTGCACGGCATTCATGGCGAAGATCCAACCGAGGGCTACTGCTCGAAGGACTACCCGTGGCCGCCGGTCTCGCATGAGCCGCGGGTCCAGCAGATCTCCGACGCGCTGGCAGCGGGCGGCTACCATCCGTTCCATGCTCCGGTCGGCATCCTGCTGAACGAGGCAAACCGGCCCCTGAGCGCATGCGTCCGCTGTGCGTGGTGTGACGGCTACCCGTGCATGGTGCATGCGAAGTCAGACGCCGACGTAATCGCCGTCCGCCCGCTCATGGACCAGCCGAACGTGACCCTCCTGGTCAACGCGGAGGTAGAGCGCGTCGAGACGGCTCCGTCCGGCCGGACCGTCACCCGAGTCCAGGTCAATCGCGGGGGCAGCCAGGAGTTCTACCAGGGTGACATAGTCGTGATCTCGGCCGGCGCGGCCAACAGCGCCAAGATCCTGCTCCGGTCGGCCTCCGACAAGCACCCGGCGGGGCTGGCAAACGGATCCGACCAGGTCGGCCGCAACTACATGTACCACAACAGCAAGGCCATCGTGGCGCTCGACAAGGAGCACAACGAGACGGTGTTCCAGAAGACGCTGGCCATAAACGACTTCTACTTCGCGGGGAACGGGCGTAGGTGGCCGCTAGGCAACATCCAGATGCTCGGGAAGTCCAATGCGATGGCAATGAAGGGCGAGGAGCCGAAGCTCACGATCCTGGCGCCCAAGTGGACCCTGGAAGACGTCGCTAAGCACGCTGTGGACTTCTGGCTGACCACCGAGGATATCCCCAGGCCGGATAACCGGGTCACCGTGGACCGGGATGGACATGTGCACCTCGCCTACCGGCCGACGAACGATAGCGAGGCTGACGGGCTGTACCACGAGCTCAGGAAGATCCTCAATCACACTGGTATCGCCGCGCATCACGTGCTTGGCAAGAACTTCTACGCGAGCATGGACGTGCCCGTCGCGGGCGTCGCCCACCAGTCGGGCACCTGCCGGTTCGGCTCCGATCCGGCCACCTCGGTGCTCGATGTCAACTGCAAGGCGCACGAGGTCGACAACCTCTACGTCGTCGATACGAGCTTCTTCCCCAGCATCGGAGCGGTGAACCCGGCTCTTACCGCGATGGCTAACGCGATCCGCGTCGGCGAGCACCTGCTGAGCCGGATGGCGTGACGGTCAGTCCCGGCGCGGGCTGGACAGCACCATCATCGACCGCGGTCGGGCGGTGACCCGGTCTCCGGCGGCCCGTGATGCAGCCGGCGAGCTGCCAGGCTCCGCCGGATCGTAGGTGCTGACTTCAAGCCGCCACGCTGCTTGCTCCCTGGTGACAGGGATGGCGAACTCGATCGGCTGCCACCACGCGTTGACCATGAGCAGGAAGTCGTCATCGAGCAGCGGCGTGCTGTCAGCGGCTCGGTCCGGGTCGTCAGATCCGTCCAGGTAGAGCGCGATAGCCAGGGCGCCCGGGTCCGACCAGTCGACCCCCGTCATCTCGGCGCCGCCGGGGGTGAACCAGCGCAGCTGCGACGCCTCGGCGCCGGCGAGGAATCGGCGCCGGCGGAATACCGGGTGCTGCTTGCGGAACGCGACGAGCTGCCTGGTGAAGTCCTGCAGCCGGGTGTCGGGCTGGGACCAGTCGACCCAGGAGATCTCGTTGTCCTGGCAGTACGCGTTGTTGTTGCCCTGCTGGGTCCGACCGAGCTCGTCGCCGCCCAGCAGCATCGGGACGCCGAACGACAGTAGCAGGGTGGCCAGCATCGCCCTGGACTGGCGCGCCCGCAGCCCGATGATGGCGGGGTCATCGGCCGGACCCTCCGCCCCGCAGTTCCACGAGCGGTTATCGCTGGTCCCGTCGTGGTTCGATTCCCCGTTGGCCTCGTTGTGCTTGCCGTTGTAGGAGACAAGGTCCCGCAGGGTAAAGCCATCGTGAACGGTGATCAGGTTCACCGAAGCGGTGGGCCGACGGTGCGCGCCCGAGTAAAGGTCTGCCGACCCGCAGAACCGGGTCGCGAACTCACCGAGGCCGACGGCGTGACTGCGCCAGAAATCGCGCATCGTGTCACGGTACTTGCCGTTCCACTCACGCCACAGCGGCGGGAACCGGCCGAGATCGTAGCTGTCCATCTGGCCGACATCCCACGGCTCCGCGATCAGCTTGGACCTGGACACGACCGGGTCCTGGGAGACCAGGTCGAAGAACGCTGACACTTGCTCGAAGCCGCCCTCCTGGCGGCCGAGCGTGGTGGCGAGATCGAATCGGAAGCCGTCGACCCGCATGTCCGTCAGCCAGTACCGCAGCGAGTCCATGATCAGCTGCAGCGTGACCGGGTCTCCCGCATTGAGGGAGTTGCCGCAGCCGGTCGTGTCGACGTAACGGCTCGGGTCACCGGCATCGAGCCGGTAGTAAGCGGGATTGTCCAGGCCGCGGTAGCACAGCGTCGGGCCGAGATCGCTGCCCTCCGCGGTGTGGTTGAACACGACATCGAGCAGGACCTCCAGCCCGGCTGCGTGCAGCGCGTCCACCATTGACCTGAACTCGTCGACCTGGCCGCCCGGCTTACCCGCCCGGACTGCCGCTGAGTAGGCCTGATGGGGAGCGAAGTAGCCGATCGTGTTGTAGCCCCAGTAGTTCGTGAGGCCCCGCTCCAGCAGGAAGGACTCGGGCACACTCTCGTGCACCGGCAGCAACTCAACCGCGGTCACTCCGAGGTCGACCAGGTGCGCGATGGCTGCCTCGTGGCCCAGGCCGGCGTAGGTCCCGCGTAGCTCAGGCGGAATCGACGGATGGCGCATGGTGAAGCCCTTGACGTGCAGTTCGTAGATGATCGTGTCGGAGAACCGGTGGCGCGGACGGGGCACGTGCCCGCGGCGCAATGCTTCGCCGGCTACTACGAGGCTTCGCGGCACACGAGCAGCGGAGTCCGCAGTACTCGGCGCATCCGGATCACCGGCGGAGTATCCCAGCACCTCCGGCCCGAACGCCACGGCTCCGCTGACCGCCCTGGCGTAGGGATCCAGCAGTAGCTTCGCCGGATTGCAACGCACGCCGCGGGTTGGATCGTAGGGACCGGTGGCGCGGTATCCGTAGGCCTGCCCTGCCCCGATCCCCGGCAGGAAGGCGTGCCAGACGCCAGCGTCGTAATCCCGCAACGGAATCTGCGTCTCCACGCCGACCTCGTCGAACAGACAGAGCAGCATCCCGTCGGCGACAGCCGAGGACACCGCGAAATTCGTGCCTGCATCGCGGACCGTGGCTCCGAGCGGGAACTGGCTGCCGGGCAGCGCGGTCACGACCCGGCCACACGCGGCGGTCAACGCTCGGTCTCCGAGCCGATGCGCCGGATGACATCTCCGACGGGATTCACTGCTCCGTGCCGACGCCGGATCACGTCCGCGATCAGTCCGGTCCAGCCGGTCTGGTGCGCGGCGCCGATCGCGGCGCCGTTATCACCATGGAAGTACTCGCTGAAGATCAGGTTGTCGTGCCAGGCGGGATCGTGCTGTAGCCGCTCGCTGCCACCGAAACAGGCTCGCCGGCCATCAGGACCCGCCGTGAAGATCGAGATGAGCCGGTCCTGGAGGTCGGCACCGACCTTGTCCAGCGTGAGGTGCACCCCGGATCCGGTCGGGTACTCGATGGTGAACTCGTCGCCAAAGAACCGGTAGTAGCGCTCCAGGGCGGCGATGACCAGGTAGTTAAGCGGGAACCAGAGCGGACCGCGCCAGTTGGAGTTCCCCCCGAACATGGCGGTGGTGGACTCGGCAGGCTCGTAGTCGATGCTCGCCTGAATGCCTTCCACGTCGAGCACGTAGGGATGCTCGCGATGGTAGGCCGACAGCGCCCGCAGGCCATGCGGGGACAGGAACTCGTTCTCGTCGAAGAGCTTCTCGAACAGCCGCTCCAGCCGCCCCACGCCGGCCAGGCTGAGCAGTAGCCGCTGCTGGCCGTGCTCCCCGCGCAGCAGCCCGATCTCACTGAGCTTCTCCCTGTCTGCCAGGCCTTGACGGTCCAGGAAGTCGGCGAACTGCTTGCCGACCCGGAGCGAGACCTGAAGATCATGCTCGTCGACGACCGCGGCCGCCAGGATCGGAATGATCCCCACCATCGACCGGACCTTCACCGAGATGGCTTCGCCGCTCGGCGTCATGAGCCTGTCGTAGTAGAGCCCGTCGGTCTCGTCCCACAACCCGAGACCTTCGAGCGCATCGGTGATGCCAGCGAAGTGCTCGAGGAATTTGAGCACGAGATCCATGCCGGGCCGCTGGCCGGACCGGTTCAGGATCACCGCCATCGAGGCCATGGCTATCGCGTAGAAGCCCATCCAGCCGGTCGCGTCGGACTGCTCCAGGATGCCGCCAACGGGCAGGTGGGAGCGATCGATCGGGCCGATGTTGTCCAGCCCGAGGAACCCACCCTCGAACAGGTTGTTGCCCTCGGCGTCCTCCCTGTTCACCCACCAGGTGAAATTGACTAGGAGCTTGTCGAAGGTGCGGCTAATGAAGTCGATATCGCGAGCACCGTCGATAGCGAAAACCTCCACCGCTGCCCACGCCTGCACGGGCGGGTTCACGTCACCGAAGTCCCACTCGTAGGCGGGCAGTGCGCCGCCGGGATGCTGGAACCACTCCCGGCAGAGCAGGATCAGCTGGTACTTGGCGAACGCGGGATCCACATGCGCCAGTGCGACGCAGTGGAACGCCAGGTCCCAGGCCGCGAACCAGGGATACTCCCACTTGTCCGGCATCGACATGATGTCGAACGCGTCGAAGTTGCGCCAGCGCGAGTTACGGCCGGTCAGCCGCTGCGCGGGGGGCGTCGGCTGGGTCGGATCCCCGTCCAGCCAGCGGGACACGTCGTAGTAGAAAAGCTGCTTGCTCCACAGCATCCCGGCGAATGCCTGCCGCATCACCATCGCCTCGTCGGCGGACGCCCCGTCCGGGGTGAGCTCGGCGTAGAACTCGTCGGCCTCCGCCCGCCGGCCGATATTGACCTCGTCGAACTGGGCGCCAAGCGGAGAGTTCGCCTTGCCCCTGGCAGCCTTGGCGGGCGGCGGTCGCAGCCTGAGCCGCAGTTCCGCCGTCTCGCCAGCCGACAGGGTGACCTCGTACCAGAACGCGGCCTTGGTGCCGGTGCGCTCGGGGTTCACGGTAGCCGCCCCGCTGATCACGTGATCGTTGATGCCGTCCTTGGGATACGGCGTCACCGGCTCGGCGCCGAACAGCCTGGCGACGTTGGTCTCGTTGTCGCAGAACAACGCCTTCGGGGTTGTCCCGTCCGGTCCCGGGCCGGCGATCAGCTCCAGCGGGCCCAAGAACGGATGATCAATGCCAACAGCTGAGTCACCCACCGCTCGCATCGAGGGCCTGGGCGCGTCCTGCTCCCAGGACCACGTGTTGCGGAACCATGTAGTCGGCAGCACGTGCACGGTGGCAGCATCCGGACCAGCGTTGGTCACCTGTACCGTCATCAGCAGGTCGTCTGCGCCTGCCTTGGCGTAGAGGACCTCGACAATCCAGTACTGGTCCTGATCAAACACGCCGGTATCGAGCAGTTCGTACTCGGGTTCCTGGCGGCTGCGCGAACCGTTGACTTCAATAAGGTCCTCGTAGGGGAACGCGGCCTGTGGGTAGTGATAACGCCAGCGATTCCAGGCGTGGCTGGGCAGCGCGTCGAGGTACCACCAGTACTCCTTGACGTCCTCGCCGTGATTGCCCTGCGCGCCGGTCAGGCCGAACGCGCGCTCCTTCAGGATCGGGTCCTGCCCGTTCCACAGCGCCAGGCTCAGGCACAGCCGCTGCTCGATGTCGCAGAAGCCGGCCAGGCCGTCCTCGCCCCAGCGATAGGCGCGCGACCTGGCGTGGTCGTGCGGCAGGTAATCCCACGCCTCGCCGTCGGGTGAGTAGTCCTCGCGGACCGTGCCCCACTGCCGCTCGCTGACATACGGGCCCCACCGATACCAGTCACCGGCTTGCCGCAGCCCGTCCTCCAGCCGGCCAAAGCCGGCTACCCGATCCCGCTCAGCACCCATTGCCAGCCCCTGCCGCGCTTCGATGTACCGCGATATCCGCGTGTCGTGCGGACCTTTTGTCCAACGTGATCGCCGCGTAAGCTAATGGTCGCGACGGTCTCGAGCGCCTTTCTACCCGGTCGGCCAGTGCGGCTCATCACCTTTCACGGGTGATGATTCCCCGCTCACTCTCCTTCACCTTTGGACAGTGGCAGACGACTGCCGGATCGAGTTCTCACCTCGGCGTGGGCCGGAGCATGAACGGTCATTCTTCGCACGCATGAACAGCCGGCAAACTCCGCATTATGTTTGGCTTATCGGAGGCTGGCGTGACGACTAACCAGATTCTGATCGGAGTTGGCCTGATTCTGGTGCTGGCCGTCGGATCCCAGGTGCTGGCTGGCCGCCTGCGCATTCCCGCGATCATTGTGCTGCTGCCGGCCGGCTTTGCCGCTGGCGCGCTGACGACCGACGTGAACCCAGAACGTCTGCTCGGGCCGGCCTTCGAACCCCTCGTGTCGTTGTCGGTGGCCGTCATCCTCTATGACGCCGGCCTTGGCTTGGATCTGCGGAAGCTCAAGGGCCACACCCGCAGGGTGGTGCTCCGCCTGATCGTGGCAGGTGTGCTGATCACCTGGGCGCTCGGGGCGTCCGTGGCCGCACCGTTGCTCGGGATGTCACGCGGGGCGGCGGTCATGCTCGGAATCATCCTGGTCGTCTCGGGACCGACAGTGGTGGGCCCGCTGCTCAGCTTCGTCCGGCCGACAGAACGGCTGCAGCAGGTCCTCATCTGGGAGGGGTCGCTGATCGATCCGGTCGGCGGGATCCTCGGCGCTCTGGTATTCCATGCCGTTGTGGCGAGCACCCGCAAGGGACTGGGCAGTCAGTTCGGCCAGTTCGCGGTGAGCGTCGGCGTGGGCGTCGTCGGCGGGCTGGTGGGCACCGCGCTGCTCTGGCTGCTGCTGCGCAGGCTCCGGCTCGGCGAAGTGCTCGGTACCACCGCGCAACTCGCCACCGTGATCGGGGTAGCAGCCGCTTGCGACGTGGCTCGCGCGGACACCGGGCTCATCGCCGCGATTCTCATGGGGCTCGCCCTGGCCAATCGCCGCGGCTTCGACATTCCGGCCCGGCGCCCCTTCTTCGAAACCCTCGTGCAGCTGATTATCGGCGTGCTGTTCATTTCCATCTCGGCTACCGTGACCCCGCATTCGCTCCGGCATCTGCTTCTGCCCACACTCGCCCTGGTCGCCGTTCTCGTTGTCGTCGCACGGCCAATCGTGGCATTCGCATCGACGCTGAGAACTGACTTGGTGAAAGGCGAGCGTGCGTTCATCGGGTGGATGGCCCCGCGCGGCATCGTCGCTGCCGCGACCGCATCGACGTTCGCCACGGGCCTGGTCGCCAAGGGCATTGGCGGCGCAGCGAGGATCCTGCCTGCCACATTCGTCGTCATCGTGGCGACGGTGACCCTGTACGGCCTGACCGCGGTGCCGGTTGCCCGGCGGCTGCGCGTCGGCCGACCTATGCGGACGCGTCCGCTTCTGGTCGGCGGTGATGCGTGGGTTATCGATCTGGCGCGGGCCTTGCGGTCCGCGGGCCTTGACGTAGTGATGTGGGCCGGCCTGGATCAGCAGCGTGAGCAGATCCGGCAGGCAGGCCTGGAGCTGGCGCCGGGTGAATTGCTCGCGGCTGCCACTGGCCGTGGCGCGCGACTGGACGGAATCACGGCCGTGCTGCTGCTGACCGACGAGGACGACTTCAACGCGCTCGCCTCGGTGCTGCTGACCGAAAGCGTCGAGGGCCGCGTGTACCGGCTCGCGCCGCCGCAGCGCAGCCACGGAGTGGTCGCGCCTTACACCACCGGGGGAGAAATCCTGTTCGGCGCCGGTTTGACCAGGCCTGCGGTCAGCGGCCGATATCAGGATGGGGCGCGGATCCTCGCGCAGCGTGCCGACGCCGCACCGCAGGCCGGGCAGGATCTGCTGTTCCTGGTGCGCGCGGACGGTCAGCTCGCAGCCGTTACTCAGACCGACACGCCGATGCCGCAGGCAGGCGACACCGTTGTGTCCCTAGGCCCGGTCCCGGCGAGCTGCCCGCATGCCGACCCGCCGGATGCGGAGCGACGATGACCTTTCACGTACGGCTGGTCAGCCTGCCCGATCGGACCGACGGCATCGTCGAGGCACTGGCGTCGGACGCCGGCGTCTCGAACCTGGTGGTACTGCGCGGCACCGCTCAGCGGCGTGGCGGCGACGGTGTGCAGTTCGACGTGCGACCCCGTTCCGCCAACGCGGTATTCCGGCTCCTGCAGACCGGCCATGACGACCTCGTCGGCACTGTCGCCGTGGAGTACGTGGACGCGACTCTCGGGGAACGGGCCGCGCCCGCCTCGAAGCACTTCCTGGTGCAGCGCGACGTCGCGCCGGTGTGGGAAGTCGTCGAGGCCAGGATCCGCTCCGACGCCGTCTACGCGCCCAGTTTCTACGTCCTGCTCGCCATTGCCGGCCTGATTGGCGCCGTCGGTATCCTCACCAACTCCCAGATCCTCATTGTCGGCGCGATGGTCGTCGGGCCCGAGTACAACGCCATCATGGGTGTTGCCCTCGGCATCGACAAGCGGACCGGGCAGCCAGCACTCCGCGGCATCCTCGCGCTGCTCGTCGGCTTCTCGGCCGCGATGGTCGTCACTCTGCTCTTCGCCCTGACCATCCGCTGGTCGGGGCACACGCCGACGTTGTACTCGGCCGGGGTGCGGCCAGTCTCCGATCTCATCGACAATCCGAACTTGTTCTCTGTCTGTGTCGCCGTTCTGGCCGGGATAGTCGGTGTCGTGTCGCTAACCGAAGCGCGGGCCAGCGCTCTTATCGGCGTCTTCATCTCGGTGACGACGATTCCGGCTGCTGCCGATATAGCGCTGTCACTCGCGTACGCAAGCTGGAGCCAGGCTCGGGGCGCGGCGTTTCAGCTACTGCTCAACGTGACGGTGCTGATCGCCATGGGGGCCCTGGTCCTGCGGGTCCAGCGGATCATCTGGAGTGCCCGCGAGCGCACCGAGCCACCGCGGGGCACGCCGGGAGTCGCCTAGGGACGCCCGGCGGGTCCTCGGTCCAGGGCCAACGGCGCGGGCATCCTAGTCTGGCTGGCCCGGTGGCCGGTAAATCTGCGCCCCGTCCCTGGCGAGCAACAGCATCTCGCTGAACTGCTCTTGAGTGAACAGTTCATACGTCTGCAGGTTCTGCACGGCGCCGGTGCTCGTGATCGCGACGCTCACCGCCGCGGCGGTGACGGCATCGGGGGTATCGACGATGACGATCCCGGCGGGGATCCCGAGCGGCATGAAGTAAACGGTCTCAAGCGACCCGCTCACGGAGTCAAGCAGCTCCCGGAACGCGGCAACCCCGTCGTCTGCAGTCTTGATCATCCGTGTCCAGGAGCCGCTGGAGTACGAGAAAATGGACGCGTATTTCGGCATAGGTTCCCCCGTCACCTGCCCGCCCTTGCGCCTAGCAAGCGGCGACCACATATAACCCGGTGTCTGCCCTCCAGTCGACCCCCCAATCACCGAGTTTCCAGGCCCTTTCGCGGTGAGTATGGTCCGCCCGGCGAGACCTCCTCCTGGCCTGCCAGTGTGCGGCGGGCCATGCAGGTGCATGCGCCTTGCGAGCATCAGCTGGCAGCGTGGACAGTCAGCCAGTCGGCGGCCATGTCGATCACGGTCCACTTCTGGTCGGCGGCGGCAGCGAGAATCTGGTCAGTGCCGCTGCCGAGGATGGGGTCATGGTCGTAGGCGTACTCCCGGTCGCCGTCGGTGTGGTGGACGACCAGTTCCAGGGTGCGGCTCGGGCTGGCAGCGGTCCACTGGAGCATGGCAAGGTCGCCGTCCGTGTTCCCTGCGGCTAGGATCGGCCGCTGCCCGATGTGCCGGTGGATTGAGCTCGGCTTCTGCGGCCCGTCGTTCACCACCTGAATGGTGGCGCTTTTGACGAGTTCGGGTCCGTCGGCGCCGACGCGGAAGTCGGTTTCGCCAACGCTGCCGATCACCCGATGCGGTGGCAGGTCGTAGACATCGGCCGTCCAGGTTCGCATGAAGTCCGTGCCGCCGCCGGAGAAGATCCAGCAGGAGAAGCCGCTGCCGCCCAGCAGGCCGAGCAGCTCCAGCATCGGCTGGTACACCATTGCGGGGTACGGCCGCCCGAAGCGAGGGTGCCGGGCCGACGCCAGCCAGCGCCGGCACAGAGCATCGAATTCATCGGTGCTGATGCCCGCGGAGTGAGCGCTACGAGCTGGACCAGGGCCGCCATCCCGCCGGCGTGCAGCTCCTCAAGGCTGGTGGGATGACCAGCTCAGCTGCCCGGTCCAGGGCAAAGACCAGCTGAGCGTACACGGGCTGCTCTGTCCACAACGTGCCGTCATTGTCGAACACCGCGACGCGATCGCGCTCGGGAACGAAGTCCGGCGAATCACGATCGGTCACGGCGGCGACGAACTCCACGATCGACTGCCTCGCGGGGCCCTCATGCCAGCTCGGCAGCTGATCGCTCACTGCTACGCCGCTCCTGCGGCGCGCCGCGCACTACGGGAGTCGTAAACGCAGAGCGCGTACAGGGCCGTTATGTCGATGACGATGATGAGGATCGACCAGAAGGGATAAGAAGCCAGGAAGAACATCTGGCCGATCGCGTTCAGCCCGACCACCACTACCGCGAACCAGCGGGCCACCGGATTGCCGGTCAGTATCCCCCCGGCCGCGACTAGCAGCAGGATCCCCAGGATCATCACGACCCAGCCCCAGAACCGCTGGTTCCCGATCACGTAATGCACGCCGGCAATGAAGACATGCGACCGGGCAATGGCGGCTATGCCGTCCAGCAGGTTAAAGAAACCCACGACCGCCACCACCACGGAGGCGAAGGCCACCAGGCCGCTGCCACGGTCGCTGTCATAGTCCCGGCCGGATCTTCCGTGCCTGGTCGCTGGTGCCGCTGCCATCGTGACCTCCAAGAGCAGAGTTCTCGCGTATGAGAAAGAGGCTTTACCAACGACGCCTACGCGGACATCACCCGCCTGGGGTGAGTCAGTCGTTGCTGTTTCGGCTGCATGATCTGCCGCATGAGCGCCGGCGCGACGGGCACGCGGCCGTGAACCGGGCGCCGACGGGCGCCGGCCGCGGAGCCGTTGACCGTCGGCTGCTGCAGTATGCCGGCGCTGCCCGCGCTCACCTGGTCCTGACCGTCGTGCTCGGACTGGCCGGAGCCGGACTGATCCTGGCCCAGGCCGGCCTGCTCGCCCGCGCGCTCGCCGGGGCTGCGCCCGGCGACGTCATGGCCGCCCTGTCGGGCACGCTGGCAGCGCTGCTGATCGTGGTGGCGGCCAGGTCGGCGGTGAGCTATGGCGGGGAGGTAGCTGCGCTGCGCGCGGCCGCTACTGTCAAGTCACAGCTGCGCCGCGCACTAACCGCCCGCTCGCTGCGGCTCGGCCCGGTATGGCTCGGAAGGCAGCAGGCGGGCGAAATCGCAACCCTGAGCACCAGGGGCCTGGACGGCCTGGATTCTTATTTTGCCCGCTACCTGCCCCAACTGGTGCTCGCGGTGCTGGTGCCCATCGCGGTGCTGATCAGGGTCGCGGTTGCGGACTGGATCTCTGCGGTGGTCATCGCCGTGACGCTGCCACTGATTCCGGTGTTCGCGGTGCTGGTGGGCTGGCACACCAAGACGCAGACGCGGCGGCAATGGCGGCTACTGGCAACTCTAGGCGGTCATTTCCTCGACGTGGTCGAGGGCCTGCCAACGCTCAAGCTGTTCGGCCGCGCCAGGGCACAGGAAGCTGTCATCGCCAGGGTCACCGATGACTATCGTACTGCGACCATGTCGACACTACGGGTGGCGTTCCTCTCGGCGCTGGTGCTCGAACTCTCCGCGGCGATCGCGACCGCGCTCGTCGCTGTGGAGGTCGGCCTCAGGCTGCTGTACGGCCACATCGGCTACGAGACGGCGCTACTGGTGCTCCTACTCACCCCGGAGGCATTTCTGCCGCTGCGCGCGGTCGGCGCGCAATTCCACGCGAGCATGGAAGGCACGGCCGCGGCCCGCCGCGTCTTCGAGATCCTGGATGCCGACATGCCGGACAAACCGCAGGCCGGTCCCGCGGCAACGGCCCGGCCCGGCTCCAGCGTGGACCTGCGGACGCAGCACATCAGGCTCAACCAGGTCACCGTGGCCTATCCGGACCGGCACCGCCCGGCTCTGGACAACGTGAGCATGACGATCGCTCCAGGAGAACGGATCGTGCTCACCGGTCCGAGCGGTGCGGGCAAAAGCACATTGCTCGCGCTGCTGCTCCGCTTCATCACTCCCGCCGTCGGCATCATCGAGGTGAGCGGCCGTGACTTGACGGCTACCGACCTACGGCAATGGCGCGCGCAGATCGCCTGGGTACCGCAGCAGCCCTACCTCTTTACCGGCAGCGCAGCCGACAACATCGCCCTCGGCAACGCTGGCGCCAGTCGCAGTGGGATCCGGCGAGCCGCACGGCTAGCGGGAGCCGCCAACTTCATCGAGGAATTGCCCGCCGGATACGACACACCGCTGGGCGAGCGCGGCCTCCGGCTATCCGCGGGTCAGCGGCAGCGAATAGCGCTGGCCAGGGCGTTCCTGCGAGACGCGCCCCTGCTGCTCCTGGACGAGCCCACCGCGCACCTGGACCCAGCCGGTGCGCGGCTGATCGGGACAGCCATCGACACTGCCTTTGCCGATCGCACCGTTGCCCTGGTCAGCCACGGCGAGGCCTGGGCCGGCGGCGGCTGCCGGATCATCCGCCTGGAGCAGGGGAAGCTCATCTCGCCGGCCGGCGAGCGCAGGCCAGCAAACAGGACCGCAGCAGCGGTGCGGCTGTGAACTCCCGGCCCGCGGCGAGGACCGGCCAGGGCCGGCCACTCCTGCGGCTGCTCTGGCTCGCTCGACCGCTGCGCGGCCGGCTAGCACTGTCGATCCTGGCCGGCGCGGCGGCCACCGGCTGCGGCGTGGCGCTGCTGGGCACAGCAGGCTTCCTGCTGGCCCGCGCCTCCCAGCACCCGAGCATCCTGGCAATATCCGCGGCGGTCGTAGCGGTCCGCGCGCTCAGCGTCGGTCGCGGCGTATCGCGATACCTCGAGCGGCTAACGTCGCACGATGTCGCGTTCCGCGTGCTGGCTGACATCCGGGTCGCCATCTATCGTCGGCTTGAGCGGCTCGCGCCCGCCGGGCTGGCCGCTTTCCGGTCCGGCGATCTGCTGGCCGCACTGATCAGTGACGTGGACGCCACCCAGGACCTGTTCATCCGCGGCATCGGACCGCCGCTGGCCGCGGCGCTGGTCGGGGTAGCCGCGGTGACCGTCTGCCTGCTGATCCTCGCGCCGGCCGGCGGGGTGCTCGCTGTCGGCCTGCTTGCAGGCGGCGTCGCGGTGCCGACGATCGCGGTCGCGGCCACCCGCCGCGCCGCCAGGGCGACCGCGGTGGCACGCGGCGACCTAAGCGCGGCAATTACTGACCTGCTATCGGGCGCGGCGGACTTGCACGCATTCGGCGCCGAGGACGCAGCACTCGCTGCTGCCGCCAAGGCTGACACGAAGCTGACCACACTGGCCAGGCGCGTGGCCGGCGCAACGGGCCTGGGCAGCGGCCTGATGGCCGGACTGACCGGACTGACCCTGTGGGGAGTGCTCATTCTCGGCGTCGCCGCAGTAGCGCACGGCACGCTCACCAGGGTTCCGCTGGCGGTGCTGACCCTGACCGCGCTGGCATCCTTCGAAACGGTGACGGTGATGCCGGCCGCCGCTCTCCAGCTCGGATCGGCGCGCGCCTCGGCCACCCGCATCGGCGCGATTCTTGATTCGCCGGATCCGGTCACCGAGCCATTGGCCCCGTGGCCGCGGCCGGCCGCACCGGGGCACGTGCAGCTGTCGGGCGTGCAGGTCCGGTACGAGCGAGACGGCCCGCTGGCGTTGGACGGGCTCGATCTTGACCTGCGGCCGGGCCGGCGCGTCGCCCTCATCGGCCCGAGCGGGGCCGGCAAGTCAACGGTCGCGTCCGTACTGCTGCGCTTTTGCGTTCCGGTCGGCGGCACCGTCACGCTGGACGGGGCCGATCTGGGCCGTTACGCCGGCGAAGCGGTCCGGACCGTTGTCGGCGGATGCCCGCAGGATCCGCACATCTTCGATACCAGCATCCGTGACAACCTGCGGCTGGCCCGGCCGGACGCCACCGACGACGAGCTCGTGGCTGCCGCCGCGCAGGCACGGCTGCTGGCCTGGATCGATACCCTGCCCGCGGGCTGGGACACGCTGGTCGGTGCGCACGGAGCAGCGATGTCCGGCGGTGAGCGGCAGCGACTCGCGCTCGCCAGGGCGTTGCTCGCAGATCCGGCCGTGCTGATCCTGGACGAGCCGACCGCGCACCTGGATCCCGAGACCCGCACGGCCCTGATGGCCGATCTACTCGGGGTCACCGCCGGCCGCGCGACCCTGCTCATCACGCACGAGCTTGACGGACTCGACCAGGTCGATGAGATCGTCGTCCTGGATCACGGCAAGGTCGTCCAGCGCGGCCCGCATGATCAGATCATCGGGGTCCAGGGCCCGTACCGGCAGCTGCACGATGCGCCGTCCTTCTGGCCCGCACCTGCCAGTCCGGTCACCTGAGCAGGGCGCCGCCCACCGCGACTATGCGCGCGGGGCCGCCGCGCCGACAGGTGGTTTCGCCGCCGCCGTTCGCGCCTGCTTGCGTATCGCCAGGCGGTACTTCACGCCTTCCATGGCCAGGAATGCGGTGACGACGGCGATCAGGATGGGCGCCGTCTGCAGCGCCCCGATCTGGGTCAGGAATGCGGCGAGCAGCACCATCGAGAACGGCGCGGCCACGAGAGAACCGGGGACGGCAGCTAGCAGGCAGGTGAACGCGAGTCCCAGCGGCACGCCGGGGAGGACCTGGTGGACGAGGACCCCGGCCGTTCCGCCCATGAAGAGCGACGGGAAGATGGGCCCGCCCACAAAGCCGCTCTCCTGACTGACGGCGAAGGTGAGCATCTTCGCGATGACCGTGACGGCCAGCAGGCTGGTGCCCAGCGTGCCCGCATCCGTCAGGACGGTCTTCAGCTGATCGCTGCCGGAGAACAGGGTCAGCGGCAAGGCCACGCCGACGAGCCCGAACACCGCGCCACCCAGCGTTGACTTTGCGATGGCCGGCAGCTTGAGCCGGGCGAAAAGCATGCTCGCCAGCTTGAGGAACATAGCCAGCAGCGTCACAACGACGGCAGCGAACAGTCCCAGGGCGATCCCGGCGGCCAGCTGCCAGTCCTCGAACTTGTACTGCGGCACCTTGTAGGCGTCCAAGAAGACAGAGCCGGCGATAGCGAAGTAGATCCCGAACGAGACGCTCGAGGCGACGATCGTCCCGGCGAGTGCCTTGGCGAAGCGCCGCCCGCCGGGACGGGCGACCTCGATGATCATCATCACCACGATCACGGTGGCCGAGAACAGCCCGCCATACGCGCCGCCGAATCCGGCCAGGGTGATCGCCTTCGAGTCCTCGTCGCCAATCCCGCTCCGCCGGGCGAGCCAGCTGCCGGCGCCGCCGCCGATCGAGCCGAGGGCCTTCTCCGGCCCGAGGCTGGCGCCCCCGATCAGCGACACTGCCGATACGGCGACTATTCCCGGTACTATTCGCGGGTCGACATGCTCCTCTTGCAGGTCGGCGATCAGGCCGGGAACCTGTTCAGGCAGGCGAGTCAGCCGCCGCAGGAGGCCGACCACTACACCGGCTCCCGCCGTGACCGCGATCCACCACCAGCGCCCGCCTAGCCAGCCCGGATGGGAGTCGACATACCACTTGCCGCCGAACCCGATCACCCCGATGAATATCAGTCCAGCGAACGCGCCGAGAACTCCCAGGGCGACCGCGTATCCCATCAGCACCCAGAAGTCCCGGCTCTGCGTGACTGGCGGTCGTGTTGCCGATCCGGTGGTAGCGCTCATGTCGAGTTATGCAGCTGCCTTCCGCCCGTTAGGCCTGCGATGACCAGCCTTCGTTCGACTCCGACGCGATGAGCAGCGAGACGGCTTCGATCAGGGCGAGATGGGTGAAGGCCTGCGGGAAGTTGCCGAGGTGCTGGCCTGTGGTCGTATCGATCTCCTCGGCGTAGAGCTGCAGCGGGCCGGCAAACGACAGCAGCCGCTGACACAGGGCACGCGCCCGGCCAGTTTCGCCGATCATGGCTAGCGCGGTCACCAGCCAGAAGGAGCAGATGGTGAACGTGCCCTCTTCGCCCTCGAAGCCGGTGTCGGTCCCCTCGACCCGGTAACGCAGGACGAGACCGTCCTTGGTCAGCTCGTCGGCGATCGCGAGCACCGTCGCCTTGACGCGGTCATCGTCGGGCGGCAGGAACCCCATGATGGGCAGCAGCAGTAGCGACGCGTCGAGGTCGTCTGTCTCGTAGTGCTGCCGGAATACGCCCTTGTCGGAAACGCCCTTGTCCAGTACTTCGGCCTTGATCTCTTCGGCGCCCGCTTGCCACCGCTTGGCTCGTTCATGATCGCCGCGCTCCTGGGCGAGGTCGGCGCCGCGTGCCGCGGCGACCCAGCACATCACCTTGGATGCCGTGAAGTCCTTCGGATCACCGCGGACTTCCCAGATGCCCTGGTCGGGCTCGTGCCAGTGCTCAAGCGCGGCGTCGACGAACCCGGCCAGCCCTTCCCATACCGGTCGGACGATCTGGGCCACTCCGCTCCGAAGCTGGACGTCCAGGGCATCGAGGATCATGCCCCATACGTCGTGCTGGTGCTGGTTCCAGGCGCCGTTGCCAACACGCACCGGGCGCGCCCCCTGGTATCCGGACAAGTGGTCGAGGGTCCGCTCGGTCAGGTCGCGTTCCCCCCCGATGCCATACATGATCTGCAGCTCGAACGGCGGCTTGAGATCTCCGCCGCTGACGGCGTCGATGATGAAGCCGAAGTACTCGATAGCCTCCCAGTCGAACCCGAGGCGATACAGCGACCGGAGCATGAACGCCGAGTCCCTGATCCAGGTGTACCGGTAGTCCCAGTTGCGTGCGCCGCCGGGCGTCTCCGGCAGTGACGTCGTCGCCGCGGCCATGATGGCACCGGTGGGGGCATAGCTGAGCCCCTTCAGCGTGAGCGCGCTGCGGTCGATATACGGCTTCCACGGGTGATCCGGGATCCTGGCCGAGCTCAGCCAGTCGCGCCAGTACTCGACCGTCGTGGCCAGGGCCGCGGAAGCCTCCTGCTGACTAGCTGGGACGTCACTGCCGCCCCAGGACAGGACCACGAAGGCCGACTGGCCCGCCGTCAGCCTGGTGCGGCCGTAGCAGCGTGCTCCCAGCACGCCGAGCCGAATGCTGCCCGTCAGATCGAGCTGCATGTCACCCTCTTGCGGGGTGATCGTCATGGCCTCATACCCGTCGCCGTGGTAGCGCCACGTGCCGCCGGTGGTCCCGTAGTCGAATAGCGGGGCGCAGTTCACCACGGCTTCTACCCGGCCGCTGATGCACGTTGCGATCCGGACGAGGGCACCGACGGCGCCGAAGTCGGATGGGGCGCGGTGGTAGTCCGCCCGCCGTCCCTCAGTCTGGGTCGGGCCCATGACCAGCAGGTCATGCACGGTCATCCAGCCGGTCGGAGTCTGCCAGGTGGTTTCCAGCACCATCGTCCCCGGTACATACCTGCGATGCTGGGGGACATAGGTGTTACTGGGGCCGAACCTGAACGCGCCGGCCGCCCGGTCGAGAAGCGCGCCGAACACGCTCGGCGAATCGGGGCGCGGCAGGCACATCCACTCGATCGATCCGTCGGGCGCGACCAGGCAGCTCTGCTCGCAGTTGGACAGGAATCCGTATTCGGCAATTGGCGGAAACATATTCATCGGTGCGCGACCTCTCGCAAAGCTGGTCCGCCTGACTCCCGGCATGACCGTGCTGCGACCATAACGACCCCGCCTCGCCGCGGGATCACCCCGGAGGGGTGATCGGAGCCCGTCGGGGCCGGGCCGCACCGATCAGGGCACGCCTCCGGTGGCGACCAGCGCTGGTCTGCTACACACGAACCAGATCCGAGTTTCGCCGACCTCATTGACGGCGCTTTCGCTTTCGATGATCTTTACAGTGAGGAAATCTTCCGCCAGCGCCTTACATATTTCCTCGGCCGGGTACGACGCTGTCCTGATGACCTCAGTCAGGGACTGGTATCGGCCGCTCGGCTGCAGTTCAAGTACCTCAAGGTTCCATTCGAAGACGACGTTGTCGCTCGTGCGCACCCTTATCAGCAGGTAGTTGTCATCGAATTGCTGAACTACTTGCGGGATGCGAGTCATCATCTTGAGCTCGTCAGTGGTCAAGACGTCGAAGATCAGCACGCCGTCACCGTTGAGGTGCCTGCGGGCACAGGCGAAGAAGGCCTTCCAGGCGGAGAAGCTCAGCAGATGGTTGATCCCGTGGTAGACACAGATGAGGACATCGAACTTCTCGCCTAGCTCGAAGCTACTCATATCGGCCAGGTAGAGTGGCGTCCCCGCGGGCAGCTTCGCACGAGCGACGGCCAGCATCTCCGGCGAGATATCCAGGCCGCTGACCGCATGCCGATTTGCGAGCTGACCGATGATATTGCCAGTCCCGCAAGCAACTTCAAGAAGCGATACAGATCGGCTGTCAGTCCGCTGGATGAGACTTTCAATAAACGCTGACTCGCTACCGGAGTCGCCAGTCACCGCGTCGTAGTGCCTGGCCAGCAGATCATAGCCTGCCATCAGCAAAGTCTAACTAACCGGCGACAGGCTGCCCCGCCGCGGATGGCTTATTCCACCGCCGGCAAGTCTTCCACCTGCTTCTTCGTTATGTTCAGCCGGATCCCGTCGTCGACGCCGGACACGGCGCTCATCGGGATGGCGACTTCCTTGCGCCCCCAAAGGTGCCCCTCTTCGAGCAGGACGTGCGTCGCCTCTTGGCTGCTTGAGACTATGAAGCCCTGCACCCGCCCAATCTCGCCGTCGACTGCGTGCACCTTCTCGCCGCGGCGCACCTGCGTCTCGCCCAGCGGAACCACGTCTTCGGTGACGGTCCGCACGTGGTGCCCGAGGTCGGCGCCGATGCCCAGGCCCGTGGCTGAGCCGCCGATTCCCATGCCGCCGGTCATGCCGTAGCCCTGGACCGACTCCGCCGAGCTGTACCCGCCGCCGTACGCGTCACCTTCCAGCAGGTCGGTCTCCTCGGCGGGATCGAGCCGGTCGAAGTCTGCGATCGTGCAGCGGAGCGTGATCTCCTCGGCCGCAGTCGCGACTAGGTCGAGCGGAACAAGCCGGCCGGGCTCTCCTCGATGCTTCGACTCAACGACCAGGTGAGTGACCGTACGAGCGACTGGGTCGACGATCATTCGGGTGACCTCGCCGCAGAAGCCATCTGAGCAGTTTGCCTTGGCCCCGATTGTGAAGGCGGTCGCTTCTTCCATCGCTGCCATCCGTTTCCGTGCCCGCTGGTAAGGAGCACAACGCAATTGTCGGCTGCGGTGGTCTCGAACTGGTCATCCGCACGGGGTGATTTCAGGCCGAGCGCGCCGTCACCTAAGGTTACGCGCTACGGCAGGAGTGACTCGTCAGAGCGGCCCGATTAACCCGGACCGCGCGTTGGTGACCGCAATCTCATACGCCTGGCTCTGCGGTTACCCGGCCCGAGGCAACGGCCTCGACGAGAGCCTGGTGGTCGCGCTCGTTCTGATCGGCGTAGGCGCTCGCGAACTGCGTGATCGCCTCGTCGAACACGTCTGCGCCACCCAGGTAAGCGGCGATCGCAATCCGGTCGCCTGAGCGCGCGTGTGCTCGCGCGAGCGTCCATCCGCACAGCGTCGCGTACTGCCGCATGCCACGAGGCACCATGGCATCGATGTCGAGAGAGAACTTCCAGTCGCGCAACTGGCGCACGTAGTAGTCGTGCGGCTTGCCGTCCATCCCGACCCCGACCCGCTGCCAGCCCAGGAAGATGTCACTGGACGCCTGCATCAGGCGCTGGCCGGCGACAACTCGCTGGCCCTGGTTGGTGTACTTGCTGGCGCCGGTGAACCGGCTGAGCACCGACTGCTCCGCTTCCTTGACTTGCAGGAACAAGGGATCAGAGTCGTCGCGGCCGAGCATGAGCACGATCCAGCAGCGCGTTCCGACGCTGCCCACACCGACAACCTTGCGGGCCATGTCGGTGTATACGAACTGCTCGAGGAGGTACCGGCGGTCGGTCTCGAGCGTGCGCCGGTACTTGGCGATCAGGTCGGTTATCGAGGCTTCGAAGGCTTTCCTGTCCATCTGCCCGGCCAGTATCTCGTCCAGAGGCACAATCAAGGGCGGGTCGGAGATGATGCGCGGCTGGCCGTCGACCATGCGAGTGAGCTTGCCAAGCTCCTGCATGCTGTCCCTGGTAAGCGCCTTTGCCCTTCCTTTCGCCAGCCGCTTGCGCTGTCGTCCTCTCAGCCTGGACTGATAGTCGCTCATAAGCTGGTCGATGTCGGCCTGCGCGTACCAGACGTCCAGGTCGCCCATGGCCGCGAATCCGCGCATCGCCGTTCGGTACCCGGCGGCGCTTGCCCTGACAATCGCGCGCCGCGTTTTGCCAGGGAACCCCCGGTCGCGGGCTGCCACCTCGAGGCTGGCGGCCAGGCGCTTAACATCCCACTCCCACGGGCCGGGCAGCGTTTCGTCAAAGTCATTGACGTCGAAGAGCAGCTTGCGCTCGGCCGAGCCGAACACGCCAAAGTTCGACAAGTGCGCATCGCCGCATGCCTGCACCGCGAGCCCGGAAGCCGGAGTGATGGCCAGGTCGCTGGCCATCGGCAGCGCCGCCCCGCGGTAGTAGGTGAATGGGGAAACCATCATCCGGCCATACCGGACGGGAACCAGGTCGGGCAGCCGGTCCGCCGACTGCTCCTCCAGCAGGGAGACCGGATCGGGGCGGTCTGGCGCCGGCTCGAAGTCCGCGTGGCTCTCCCTCGGCACTTCCGCCCTGATCGCCTTACCCCTCGCCGCTCGTTCGGCTGGCGTCATATGCCCCAGGCCGGACTCCAGCTGGTAGCGATGCGCGGTCCGCACGCGTGCCTCGGTCGTCATCGTGCTCATGATCGGCTCCCCCCTGCCTTAGCCCGGCGCACCTGCCGGGCCTCCTGCCAAGCGCCCGCGCCGACGCCGCCATGCTCAGGTCAGCCGACGGCGACTGCCGGCTCCCCCAGCAAACATGCCCAGTCAGCGGGCGTCTGTCTCATCCTCGCCGGGTGAACTGCTCAGCCGCGCCGGGCAGGCGATCGTCGCGGTACCTCGCCGCACCGGCTCACGGGCATGCGGTGCGACGGAGTGTGCGTGCCCGTAACGCCGGGTATCTACGCGTGACGGTCCGGGCGCCGCCCTGCTGGCTGGCACCCGGCCGGAACCGGGACGTCGGCGGATTCGCCAGATCTACTTCAAGTCAGGCCGGGCGAGACCGGTGACCAGAGCAGCGGCGAGCGAGGGGCACTGATGCTGCTTGACCTTCATGAGCGGGATGCTGCCATGCTGCTTTCTGACGTGGCCGAGGAGCTTGGCCTGCGGCTGCTGACGGGCAGCCGGGGCACTGCCGCGCTGGTGATGGCCGATGGCCGCCCGGCGGACACGTGGCGCGAGCAATACCCGTACTCTGAGCGGCTTAGCAAGGCGGAGTATGCGGGCAGCAAGCGAGCTCTGCAGATCGAGTTGCTGAAGCTGCAGCGATCGGTCAAGGTATCGCGCCGGCGCCTGGCCATTGTGTTCGAGGGTCGCGATGCGGCAGGTAAAGGCGGGGCAATCAGGTGCTTCACCGAGAATCTCAGTCCCCGCGGAACCCGAGTCGTGGCCCTGGAGTCACCGACAGAGAAAGAGCAGGGCGAGTGGTACTTCCGCCGCTACAT
Source organism: uncultured Actinomycetota bacterium (assembly GCA_963719765.1). GTDB lineage: Bacteria > Actinomycetota > Actinomycetes > Streptosporangiales > Streptosporangiaceae > JAJYUU01. Next base: position 424,998 of record CAVRCW010000003.1, on the reverse strand, counting down.
TCGGCAGATGCCGGCCGAGGGCGAGATCGTGCTGTTCGACCGATCCTGGTACAACCGGGCCGGTGTCGAGCGGGTCATGGACTTCTGCGCGCCGCATGAGTACGCGGACTTCCTGAGGGAGGCGCCGAACTTCGAGCGCATGCTGGCGCACGACGGAATCACCCTGATCAAGCTCTGGTTCTCGGTGTCCCGTTGCGAGCAGCTTCGCCGGTTCGTCCGCCGCCAGATGGATCCGGTCAAGCGCTGGAAGCTGAGTCCGATCGACCTTGCCTCCCTGCATATGTGGGACCAGTACACCCAGGCGAAAGAGATCATGTTCACCCGTACCGACCTGCCTGACACCCCGTGGACCGTCGTGAAAAGCAACGACAAGAAGCGGGCCCGGCTGGAGGCCATGCGCTATGTGCTGTCGCGACTTGCCTACCAGGACAAGGACGAGCAGGTTATCGGTGCGTCCGATCCGCTCATCGTCGGACCGGTGCAGTTGGCGGCAGCGGCTGGCGCCGATATGGCGAGCAACAACACCTCAGCCGGTCAGGCACAGGGCAGCCGTGTAAGGGTCGGCCGAGTTCCGGACGACCAGCCCCTGGGCCTTGCGCAGGTCGTGCCCTGAGCGCCGCTGCGTCCGCTGTTGGCGTCCCGCGGGCGGGCGCCCGTGGCTGATCCCGGAGCTGATGCTGATCCCGGAGCTGACGAGGAGGTGCAGCACGCCGCGGCGGTGTCACGCCGGTACCTGGCGCGATTCGAGCAGGACGAACTCGAGTCCCGGCCCCTGCGGATCAGGGTGATCATCGAGTTCGCCGGTACCTTCCTGCTGGTCACCGTGGCGGCCGGAGCAGGCGTCATCAATCATTACGCCGGCGGCGGGCCGATCAGCAGGGCCGCCGCGGTGGTCGCGCCCGGCGCCTTGGTGATGGCCCTGATCTACGCGTGGGGCCCGCTGTCTGGGCTGCACATTAATCCCGCGGTTACCGCCGCCTTCGCTGGCCGCGGGGTATTCCCGCCAGCCTGGATCCTGCCCTACTGGGCAGCTCAGTTCGCTGGAGCTATCGGGGCCGCGCTGTTCTTGCAGTCCGTGTTCGGAGACGTCAGCGAGGGCGGCAACTACCCGATCTCGAAGCCGGGCGGAGACTGGAAGGCCTTCGTGATGGAGATCGTCCTGACGGCTATTCTCGTGACCGTGATCCTCAATACGGCGACGGGACACCGGAGCATCGGCCACAACGCTGCCATTGCTGTTGGCTCGACAGTGGCATTGCTCGGGCTCTTCGCTAGTCCCATCAGCGGCGCGTCGATGAACCCGGCACGCACGCTTGGCCCCGGCATCGTCGGGGCTAACCTGACCGGCTGGTGGGTCTACGTCTGCGGTGACTTCATCGGCGCTGTGATCGCCGTCTTCATGATCGGCCTGGTTCGCGGCGTGCCGGACAAGGCGGAAAGAACGGCGGCCGCAGGCGACCTGCCGCGGTTAGGAACTAATAATGTCCCAAGCAGCTTGGTCTTGGCGGCGGCGAATTCGTCGTCGGTGAGCGCGCCCTGCTGATGCAGGGTCGTGAGCTGATTGAGCTGGTCGAGCATTCCGGGCGCGGGCGGGACCGCAGCGGGTTGGCCCGCGGCATTCGGTTGCACCCCGGTAGCCGGTTGCCGGGAACCGGCCGACTGCTGATCCTCGAGGTTGCCTATCCGCTCGTCCTGCTCGGCTCGTTCCGCAGATCCCTGCGCGGCCTTCTTGCCCGCGTAGTACGCGCCGCCGCCCACTACCGCCGCACGTAGCAACGGTCGTCGCCTCATCATCATCGACTGCCCCCCGTAAACGTCTAACTCCAACTTGACGCTATGGATACCGGGCGCGAGAGGCATCATCCGGGCCGGGTGATTGCCGCCCGGCACGGGTTCGGTAGGCGCGTCGACCGCGCGACGGGCGACGGTTTTACCATTATAAAAACGTATATGCGGAGCGACAACTCGGGCCCGGCAATCCGGGTCAGGCCGCAGGCGAGCCTTGAGATTGACTCGGCACGACCGGAGCCGCCGGGGCCGAGGGCTGCCGACCCGGCCCGGCGGCCGAGGCGGGCACCGGGTTCGGGGTGATCCTCGCTGAGACCACGTACGCCACAGCTACCGCAACTATGGCCAGCGGCACTGTTTGCAACCCGTCCGACTGCAGGAGCAGGGTGGCCAGCAAGACCGACGTCATCGGCAGCCTGAGCATTACCACGGTCATCGCGCCGATGCCCATGGCAATGCCGTCGACGAGCGGCAGGCCGGGCAGGTGCGACAGCAGCGCGCCGCCCACTCCCCCGAGGAACATTGCCGGGAAGGTAGGACCGCCGCGGAAACTGCTGAGCGAAGCGCCGTAGGCGAGTCCCTTGCACGCGAGGAGCAGCAGCAGCGCTCCAACGGTGTAGCTGGCGCTGCTGCCGATGAAGGGGCCAAGCGCGGATTGGCCGGAGAACAGCACCTCGGAGGAGCCCTTGCCGGAGCCCGCGGCGAACGCGATCGCGAGCCCCGCGACGGCCAGGCCCACCACGGGCGTAGCCAGCAGCATCCGCCGCTCGACATGGGGTCGCAGGAACAGCCCGAGCCACCGGATCCCGGCACCGAGCGGCGCGGCCGCCACCCCAATCGCCAGCGCCCACAAGAACTCAGCGCCAGTGGGCGACCCGACATGCGGAAGGTGCGGAATCGCGAGGGAGAAGGTGCCGAGCCCGGTCCAGGCGTCAAGGCCTATGAAGATCAGCGAACCGACGCCGGCGGCAAGCAGGCCCGGCACCAGCACAAGCTCCAGCATGGGTCCGCCCAACCCGGACGCTTCCATTAGCAGGAAAGCCCCGAGCAATGGAGAGCCGAGTAGCGTGCTGATGGCGGCGAAACTCCCCGCCGCGGCGACCACGGTGCTGGTTCTCGGCGGCGCGTCCCGCTTGACCAGTCGGACCGCAAGGACGCCGAGCCCTCCCCCCAGCGCGATCATGGGTGCCTCGGGTCCGAGCACAACGCCGAGGCTCAGGGTCGCCAGTGCCGCAAGGATGACGCCGGGAAGCTCGATCGGAGCGGGCGGGCCCTCCCCGACCTTAAATCCGTCGGCTGGCGAGTGGCCGCCGCTGCCTGGCAGGTACCGGATCGTGAGTGCGACGAGCACTCCGGCCAGCACCAGCGGCGGAACCGGCCACCACAATGGCTCCCCGTGGAAGCCCAGGGCCGTCGGCAGGCTCGTGAAGACCCATCCCTGCAGCTTGCTGACCAGCGCGAGAAAGAGGTACGCGGCAGCCGAAACTGGCGCCCCGATGATCGCGGCAAGCACCAGTAGCGCGACGTAGCTCCGGGACCGCAACAGCGCAAGCGGATCGGGGGGCGTCGTCACCAACGCCCCCCGGCGCCGCTGGCGCGAGAAGATGCGCAGGAGGCACCCGGGATCGCTCGCACAAGACCTCCCTGCTCCGGCAATCCGCTGGGCGAAGGTCGGGAACACCTCGCGGCAGACGAGCCGCCCACCAGTGATCCTGGCTTCTCCGACCACCTATAACTCACCCCTGGCGGGTGAATCCGAGCGGCGCGATCGGCGGTCAGTGATCGGGCTCTTGCGATCCCCGGCCGCATCTGCGGCCAGGGATCGCTCCCACTTGGCTAACCAGGCCGAGCCTGGCCTCGGGCGGCCGGAGGCGAGTCAGGCCATGAACTTGAGCAGGGCCGCGTTTACCTGGTCGGCGTGGGTCCAGCAGATGGCGTGCGGCCCCTCGTCGATGACGACCATCTGCAGGTCCTTGATCATCCCGGGCAGCCGCTGACCGGTCTTGGGGTAGGGCAGGACGCGGTCGTCGTCACCCTGGATGACGAGCATTGGCACGTCGAGCCTGGCCACGTCGGCGCGGAAGTCGGTCTCCCAGGTCGGGATGCACGCAACCGCGGCGGTGGCCGAGGCGGACGCGGCGATGTTCCAGCTGGCCTGGTAGGCCTGGTCGCTGACCAGCGTGCCGCGGAACTTGTCGAAGTTGTAGAAGTTGTCGAGGAATCCCTTCATCCACGCCGGTGCGTCCGCCCTGGCCGCCTGGATGAAGCCGTCGAACATGCTCGCGGGAAGGCCTTCTGGATTGTCGCCGGCCTGCAGCAGGAACGGCGGGATCGGTGATATCAAGACTCCCTTTGCTACTCGCGCCGAGCCGTAGCTGCCCAGGTAGCGGGTGACTTCGCCGGTGCCCATAGAGTGACCGACCAGCGTGACATCGCGCAGGTCCAGTCCTTCCATGAGCGCCTGCAGGTCGGCCGCGAAGGTGTCGTAGTCATAGCCGATGGTGGGCTGGCTGGACTTGCCGAACCCGCGCCGGTCGTAGGTGATCACCCGGCGGCCGTCGTCGATCAGGACCGGGACCTGCTTATCCCAGGCGCGGCTGCTGAGCGGATAGCCATGGATCAGGACGACAGGCGCGCCCGAGCCGTGGTCTTCGAAATACAGCTCGATGGGGCCCGAGTTCTCCTGGCCTACCGTCATGTAAGGCATGAGTCCCCCCGTTCCGATGAGTGCGCCCGCAACAACTGGACTGGCGACGCCGGTCGGCTCTGGTCACGGGTCACGTCCAGCGCCGGGTCGCAGCGCGCGGGTTCCGCGCGCGAGCCTGCCGCCGGCCTGATGGTGTTCTTACGCACAGCCCTTCCCACTGCGCCTTGGCGTATAGCTCCTGCTTCCTCAAATTACGCTCCGTCATATCCCCGTGTGTTCGGCTCGGACCGGGTTGGGATCCGGCACATGTGGCATCAGCGCATTCGGGGGAATCATCCCGAAACGCCCGCTCTGGAAGTCCTCGAGTGCCTGCCCGACTTCTGCTTTCGTGTTCATCACGAAGGGTCCGAAGTGCTCGACGCGCTCCCTGATGGGCTGTCCCCCGAGTAGCAGGATCTCAAGGTTGACGGTGCGTGAGTCCTGCCGGTCGTCAGCCTGGATGGCCATCCAGTCACCAGGACCGAATGCCACCAGCTGACCGCTTTGCACAGGCCGGCCGCCGCTCCCAGCCCGGCCGGACCCGGCCAGGATATAGACCAGGGCATTGAACCCGGGGTTCCAGGGGAGCTCAAGCAGCGCACCCGGCGCAATGGACGCATGCATGAGTGCCATCGGCGTGTGAGTCGACCCTGGGCCCCGGTGGTCACCAAGCTGGCCGGCGATAACTCGCACCAAGCCGCCGCCGTCCGTGGACGACAACAGGGTCACCTGGCCAGCCTCGAGGCCCTGGTAGGCGGGCGGGATCATCTTCTCCTTGGCCGGGAGGTTCACCCAGAGCTGGATGCCGTGAAACAGGCCGCCCGCTTCGACGAGATCCTCTGGCGGCGTCTCAATATGCAGGATCCCGCCGCCCGCGGTCATCCATTGCGTGGCCCCGTCGGTGATGAGACCACCGCCTCCCTGCGAGTCCTGATGCGCGAATGCCCCGTCGATCATGTAGGTCACCGTCTCGAACCCGCGATGCGGGTGCCACGGGGTTCCTCTCGGCTCGCCAGGGGCATAGTCCACCTCGCCCATCTGGTCCATGTGCACAAACGGGTCCAGGTCACTCAGGCGCATTCCGGCGAACGCCCTGCGCACCGGGAAGCCCTCGCCCTCGAGGCCACTTGGCGCACTGGTCACAGCTAGCACCGGACGCTCAGCCGCCAGGGCCGGATCGCGGACGGGGATTCTCGGCAGCGAAGTCAGGTCGCTCGTAGATACCGCAGGCATTGAGTCCTCCCATCGACGAAGCTGGGCAAGTCTTCGATCTCCAGGCCGCCGACCGCCTGCCGCAAGGCCGACGCCGCCAGGCCGACGCTACTGGGCCGACCCTGCCGGGCCGACGCCGCTAGGAAGCCGGCGGAGGCAGGTCAGGGGCGGGAAGATCCGGTGCGGGAAGGTCTGGCGGTGGCGCAAGGAAAGCGCCCCGCATTTCGCCCAGCCAGTCCTCGACGGTGCGGGCGGTACCGCCGAGTTCCCGCACCGACGAAGTCACCGAGTCAGTCCCGCCGTGCCGGATCCAGTCGAACAGTTCAAGAGTGCCCTCCGCCTGCCACGGGCTCAGCCCGCTGGCCAGCATCTGCTCTCGCGCCAGATGCGCTGGCATGTCCTCGTAATCGACCTGGCGCGCGAAGACGGCCGAGACGCGCGCCGCCACGTCGGCGTACGCGAGCGCTTCCGGCCCGGTCAGGACGTAGGTGTTATCTTCGTGGCCGTCGCTGGTCAGTACGTGTGCTGCCACCTGGGCGACGTCACTTGCCGCCACGAAGCCGACCCTGCCCTGCCCGGCGGGCGCGAAGATCGTGGCCTGGTCACGAATGGTGTCCGCCGCCTCGAGGAGATTCTCCATGTACAAGTTGGGGGCAAGATAGGTGACAGGCAGGCCGGTGGCGTCCAGGTGCGCCGCGATCTCCCGGTGACTGCGCATAAAGCGCACCTCGCAGTCCGGATCCTGGAAACCGTCAGCCGCGACCTTCACTATTTGCGGCCGGTGGCCCGCGGCAAGCAGCGCGTCGATGAATATGAGCTCGAGCTCCACCTGGCCTTCGTGGGCCGGGCTGAGAAGGAAAACCCGGTCAAAGGCCTGCAGAGTATCCGCTGCCGGCGGTGCGTCGAGTGTGGCGACCACATGCTTCGGGGATCCCGGCAAGTCGACAGCCTTAGCCTCCACGCGCACCATCGCGGTGGTTTCGGCGCCGGCGTCCGCCAGCGCTTCCATGAGGAGGTATCCGACCTGCCCGGTCGCTCCGGTCACGAGGATCACGGCGTCTGGGCCTCAATTTCGCCGACCCAGCGCCGGCCGGCTGCTGTCGTTGTCGCCAAGCGCACTGCCACGATTCTCATTCAAGCATCCGGATCTTCCGCCAGGCGCCAGCCCCCCGGCGTCAGGCGTTATGCCTTCTGCGGCCTGCGGATGTGGCCGCTGGCTGGCTCGTGCCGGGCTGCGTGGCTGTACTTGCCGGCCGCAGTTCGGCCATGATGACAAGCTATGTCTTTGAGTGTGACGCCGTTGCCCGACATCGGCCTGTGGGCGCGCAGCAACGGGCTGGAGATTGTCCTGCTGCTGACCGGCGCGGTACTGCTGACCCGACTCGCGACGTGGCTGGGCGGCAGGATCACCGACAGGATCGACGCCACCGCCAGGGAGACGGACGCACTTGTCCGTTCGGAGGCGTCCAAACACCGGCACGCACTGACGTCGGTGATCACCTGGGTCTCGCTGGTCGTCATCTACTGCGTGACCGGCGTAGCTGTTCTGGAGCGCTTCGGCATCCCGGTCACCAGCCTGGTTGTCCCTTCCGCCGTGGCGGCCGTCGCGCTGGGCTTCGGTGCCCAGCGGATCGTGCAGGACATCCTGGCCGGCTTCTTCATCATCACCGAGCGCCAGTACGGCTTCGGTGACCTCGTCCGGCTGTCGGTGCCTAGCCTGCCCGACCCGGCGGTCGGGACCGTGGAGGCCGTTACCCTGCGCGTGACCACGGTGCGGACCGCAGACGGAGAGGTAGTGATCACCCCTAACGGCCAGATCACTCAGGTCACTAATCTGTCGCGCGACTGGGCCCGCGCGGTGGTGGATGTCCCCGTGCCCGCTGCCGCGGACGTAAACCGGGTCAGCGACGTGCTGCGCAGGATCGGGGCAGATGCCTACAAAGAACCGGAACTGCGCAGCCTGCTGCTTGACCCTCCTGCCGTTATGGGCGTGCAGAGCATCGACGTGGACAATTTTCAGGTCCGCCTGGTGGCCAGGACATTGCCCGGCAAGCAGTTCGACGTCGGCCGGATGCTGCGAGCCCGGATCGCGGCGGGACTGCGGCACGAGGGCATCATCCTGCCGGCCGTACTGGAAACCGCAGAACCTGACGGGGCGCAGTGATGCGAAGGGTGCGGCGCTCTACCTGGGCGCTGATCGCGATCTTCCTGGTCGCCCTGGCGGCCTACATCCTGTTCAGGCCCCTGGCGGCCGCGACCGACTCCCCGGCAACCCCGCGACGCACAGTGCCGGCAACGCCGCAACGCACGGCCCCGGCCAGGAACGTGTCTCCTACATCACCGCCCGCAACCACGCCCAGCCCTACCACGTCCACCAGCCCGGCAGCTAAGCCCAGCACGCCGCACCCGACCGTGACTCCGACCACATCGCCCTCCCCGATAGCCACACCAGCCCCATCAGCCACCAGCCCCACAGCCTCCTAGCTGTACAGGCTCGGCGGGTCGCTCGGCGGGGACGGCCAACGTAGAGTTAAAGCGACGATGGGGCTCGTCCACGAAACTGCCTTTATGGCTGATGGCTCCTGTTTGGGTGCCCTCGCGGCGCGGACAGGAGCGTGTCTATGGCTCATGAATTCAGTAGCCTGCTGAGCGCCGATGCGACGCCTGACCCTGGCCGGCAGGACCAGCCGGACCCTGCCTATGCCTGCGATCTGCGCCTGGACCAGGTCGTCGAGGCGATCACGAGCGGCCGGGAGGAAAGCGGGCTGCTAGCTCGCCTGCTATACCAGCGGGTTCGCGATCCGGGCACGCTGCACTATCGGCACGAGGTGTTCCGCGACCTGGAGGACCCCGGCCTGCTGGCACAGGCCAGGCACTTCGCCGAGCAGCTGCGCCAGGTCCGGGTTCGTCTTGGCCAGCTGGCCAAGATGCAGTCCGCTCACCAGCGCGAGGGGTGGTTCCTCGACGCCGCGGCGATCTACTGCGACGCGGTCCGCTCGCTCGTCGGTGACCTGACCGCGCGGCCGGTCAACTCACGCGGCTTGCGGGCGTTTCGCGACTATCTGGCCGCGTACGCCGCCTCCGCCGAGTTCGGCCGTCTCGCCGCCGACACCGCTGACCGCAAGGACGACCTCGGTCGGATCAGGTACCTGGTCCGCATCAGGGACGCACGGGTGGTGGTGAGCCGGCATGAGGACGAAGCCGACTACAGCGCCGAGATCGAGAAGGTCTTCGAGCGGTTCCAGCAAGGCGCGGTGAAGGACTACAAGATCAAATACCGGAGCTGGCCAGGCATGAGCCACGTCGGCGCCCAGATTGTCGACCTGGTCGCCAGGCTGTTCCCCGACGAGTTCTCCGCGCTCGGCGACTACTGCCGCCGCCACGCCGGGTTCGTCGATGCGACCGTGAGCCAGTTCGACCGCGAAGTGCAGTTCTACCTGGCATACCTCGATTACATCGGGCCGGTGCACTCGGCCGGGCTCAGCTTCTGCTTCCCCGAGGTCACCGCCGACTCGAAGGAGATCTTCGCTACCGATACCTTCGACCTGGCGCTCGCGGCCCGGCTAGTAGCCAGCGGGAAGCCGGTAGTCACGAACGAGTTCCGCCTGGTCGGCGCCGAGCGGATCGTCGTCGTCTCCGGGCCGAACCAGGGCGGCAAGACGACCTTCGCCCGGACCTTCGGCCAGCTGCACCATCTGGCTGCCCTAGGCTGTCCCGTTCCCGGCACTTCGGCCCGCCTATTCCTGGGCGATCAGATCTTTACCCATTTCGGGCGCGAAGAGGACATCGCCGACCTTACCGGGAAGCTGGAAGACGACCTGCTCAGGATCCAGCAGGTCCTTCGGGCGGCGACGCCTCGCAGCATCGTCATCCTGAACGAGATATTCACCTCCACCACGCTGAGCGACGCCCGGTTCCTCGGCACGAAGGTGATGGACAAGGTCATCGAGCTGGACGCGCTGTGCGTCTACGTCACCTTCATCGACGAACTGGCATCCTTGGCGCCGACCGTGGTCAGCATGGCGAGCACGATCATGCCGGACAACCCAGCGGAGCGCACCTACAAGATCGTCCGCAAGCCGGCCGACGGCCTGGCCTATGCGCTCGCTATCGCGGAGAAGCACCGTGTCACCTACCAGCAGCTCAGGGGGCGGATCACGTCGTGAAGGTCTACCTGCTGCACGAAGGGCAAGATTTCGACTTCGCGGCTGAGCTACCGCCGAACCACGAAGACCTGATCCAGGACCTGGAGCTCACCACGCTGCTCGAGGCGATGGCGCGTGGCGACAAGTTCCTCTTCGGCGTCTCAAGAAGGGTGCTGCTAGCCAGCCTCAGCGACCCAGAGGCCATCGCCTACCGGCAGCTTGTCCTGACCGACTGCATGGCCGAGCCGGACATCATCCGCGAGATGTACGGCATCGCAGTGGCGGCGCTGCAGGAAAAGCGGGGGTTGTGGGGATACTCCTCACAACACCCCTCATCCATCCTCTCCGGAGCGGTCACGCAACTCGAAGCCCTGATCGGTCGGCTCAGGGAGCTGCGCAGGATCGCCGACGCCAACGCGGGCAAGTTCCGGTCCGAGGGGCTGACCGCTTTGTTCCACACCCTCCAGCGCGAGCTGGACGATGACTACTTCGAGACGCTCGGCCGCCACCTGAGGCAACTGCGCTTCCGCGATGGCAAGCTGATGAGCGCCGAACTCGACAGGGACAACAGCGGGATCAACTACGTGCTCCGCTCCACTGGTGCCAGGCGCAGCTGGAAGGAGCGCGTCGGAATGGCTCCTCGCTCCTCCTACTCCTTCACCATCCCGCCCCGCGACGATGCGGGCGCCCAGGCGCTGGAGAGCATGACCAATCACGGAGTCAACCTGGTCGCCAACGCGGCAGCGCAGTCGGCTGACCATGTCTCTAGCTACTTCACGATGCTCCGGGCCGAGCTCGGGTTCTACGTCAGCTGCCTCAACCTGCGAGACCAGCTCGCGGCGAGGCCGGGTGCGCTGACATTTCCGGTGCCGACGGCGGGCCGGCAGTGGGCGATGTCTTGTCAGGATCTGCGCGACTGCTGCCTGTCGCTCAGGATCGACCGCGTCGTCGGCAATGATGTCGAGACCGACGGCAACCAGGTGGTGATCATCACCGGCGCCAACTCCGGCGGAAAGTCGACCTTCCTGCGGAGCCTCGGCGTTGCGCAGCTCATGATGCAGTGCGGCATGTTCGTGACAGCGGGGTCCTTCAGCGCAAGCGTGTGCCCCGGCGTATTCACGCATTTCATCCGGGCGGAAGACCCCGCCATGATCAGCGGGCGCCTGGACGCGGAGCTCGCCAGGATGAGCGTGATCGCCGACCAGATCAGCCCGCGCTGCCTCATGCTGTTCAACGAGTCGTTCGCGGCGACGAACGAGCGGGAGGGATCGGAGATCGGCAGGCAGGTCGTGCGGGCACTGCTGGAAGCCGATATCAGGGTGGTCTTCGTCACCCACCAGTTCGACTTCGCCGACAGCTTCGCGCGTGAGCGCGCCGACGCCACGCTGTTCCTGAGAGCCGAACGCCAGCCGGACGGGCAGCGGACATTCAAGCTCGTGCCCGCCAGGCCGCTTCGCACCAGCTACGGTCAGGACATCTACCACCGCATCGGCGGCTGGCCAAGCTAGGCACTCCGAGCGCGGCGATCAGGTACGCGACCAGCACCGCGACGAAGACGTACAGCAGGTACAAGTTGACGTCACCCGACAACAGTGGCCGAACGGCATCTGCCAGCCACTCGACCGCACGGATCACCGGCTGGTACAGGTACCGCTCGAAGACCGGCGTGGCCCGAGCAGGTGCGTGGGCAGTACCAGCGCATACGGCGAGGCCGAGATCGCGTGGTTCATCGGGTACGGGTTGTCGGAGGCGGACACCGCGCCGACGGTGAAGAACACCAGGATCAGCGTGGGCTCGGCCATGCTGCCGATCCAGCTCGCCCTGCTCGCACCCAGCCCGGCCGTATGGGCTGGCGGTGTCCAGCAAGGCCAGCGACGTCATGAAACTGGCCAGGGCCAGCACGAACGCGCCGCCGATCAGGTCAGCCAGGAACGCCAGCGGCAGCGGCGTGTTAGTGATCACTGGCACGATGACCGAAACCGTCAGGTAGCAGGCAAAGGTGACGAACAACGTGACGGCGAAGACCCAGGATGCCTTATCACTGACCGCGCTGCCCTTGCGCAGCAGCTTGCGCAGGTCCCGGTACGGCTGCAGCACGCTCGGCCCGCGCTTGAACTCGACAACCGCCTCGGCCCGCGCCAGCACGCCGGCGTACAGCGGTGCGACTGCCAGCACGACGGCGCTTTGCAGGAACTGCACGACAACTGCAGCAGACAACAGAAAACCTCCACCTGTGCGGAACATCCGTGCAGGTAGAGGCCATTAGCCAGAACCAGCTCTGGCGTTACGCGAGCCTCATCGCGTACGTGACTGCAGCTTACACACGACTACAACGCTGCGGAAGCCGATATGTCCGCCGCATCGCCTGCGGCCTGACGGTAGAGCGTCACCGGGCTGAGCGTAACCAGCCCGCTGCCGAGCAGCACCTCATCGAGCGCGGGCAGGAACGCCCGCACGCTGGCCTCAGCGGCGACGATCTCGATCAGTACCGGCACCGAATCGCCAACCCGCAGCCTGCTCGCGGCGTGCAGCCGACCGGAGGACCCAAAGCCCTCCAGGCCGCGGCGGACGGTCGCGCCGCTAAGGCCGGCCCGCCGGGCCAGGTCGACCACCTCGGCATAGACGGGACGCCCGGCAACACGGTCTCCTGAGCCGACGAACACTGACAGGTGGACAGCGCTGCATTCGATCCTGGCGCCAATGGACGGCCGACCGCGGGCTCGCCTCACTGCGTGGTCCTCATGGCGCGTCGAGCAGGAGCAGCGGGACATGACTGGCATGCGCGGCGGCATCAGCCACCTTGCCGAGCCGCGGCCGCCGGATTCCACCCGAGCCATGCCTGCCAAGCACTAGCAGATCAAAGCCATGCGTAGCCGCGTAATCGCAGAGAGCCTGTCCGGCGCCATTCCTGTCCTCGGTCACCACATGCACGCTAAGGCGCAAGTCGCTTGCCGACGGCCGCTCACGTCGGAGCCGGTCGAACTGCTCCTCGGCCTGCCGCTTAACGGCCGACCGCTCGTCCTGTTCATCGTCGGCCTCGTGCCGCGGCTGCTGCCTGAGCACGGCCAGAGCTACGACATGGCCACCGTCGCGGCAGGCGATAGTCGCAGCGACGCTCAGCGCCTCGGCCGCGTCCGCGGAGCCATCCCAGCCCACCAGGACCCGCCGGAAAGGGCCCCCCATCAGCGGCTAAGCCCGGTCGGGTGAGGAATTAGGAAACAGTGCAGCACGGTGCCTCCTCGTTGCCGCCACGCCAGTCAGAATTCCGGTGTAGAGGCCATTAGCGAGTTGCCTCACGATTACGGCGAGCCTCATCGCCACGGCCATTGTCTGCGGCACGGACCGCGCTCACAAGAGCCTTGCGACTTCGATCCCGGCTCGCGCGGCTGCGAGACTGTAGCCATGGCCACAGACCATGGCAGGAGGCTGGTGCTGCTCCGACATGCCAAGTCGGCCTGGCCGGACCTGCCCGATCACGAACGGCCGCTGGCAAGCCGTGGCCGTCGGGACGCTCCCGCCGCGGGCCGCTGGCTAGCCGCATCGAGTTACGCACCTGACCAGGTCCTGTGTTCGACGGCTCGGCGGGCCCGCCAGACCTGGGAGCTCGCGGAGGCCGCATTCGGGGAAACTCCGCCGGTCGCGTTTGCGCCCGGCATCTATGGCGCGTCCGCAGCGGACCTACTCGACCTGATCAGGCAGGCACCCGCCGCGGCCAGGACGGTCGCAGTGGTCGGGCACGACCCGGCAGTCCAGGATCTGGCCCTCATGTTGACGGCGGCCGACTCGGATGCGCACCGTGGCAGGCACGGCGGAGCCGAGGCGGCGGCGCGCATCCGAGCCAAGTTCCCCACCGCCGCCATCGCGGTGGTGGAATTCAGCGGACGATGGTCCGAGCTCGGCCAGCGACCAGCCCGGCTGGCCGAGTTCGTCACGCCCAGGGAAATGCCCGGCGGAAGTCGGCCGCGCACCGTCACCTGACTCGCAACCCTTAATCCGCCGGGCAGCCGCCGAATACCGCGCCATCGAGGAAGCCGGCCGCCCGCCGCCACGCGGTCTGCTCCGCCCCCTGGTGCTCGTCCCGGTGCGTCCATGTCTGTTTCCTGAACGACTCGGCCAGCTCGTCGAGCAGCCGCCGGGCTGGCTCGGCCTGGGCGGCCACGGCCCGGCGACCGCCTGCCGGGTCAATCCCGAGCAGCCCGTCGACGTGCCGCAGGCATAGGCCTCGCTGGTCACCGGCTGTCGCGCCGGGCGACACCGCCAGGCAGGCGTCAAGTGCCTGCCCGGCCGCCTGGCGGCAGCGCCGGCAGACCGGGCAGGCCGGTCCGGCATCCCGACGCACCCCAAGCCAGCTCGCCCGGCCGTCTCGACGGCGTCGCCCGGTCCGCAACCCGGCCAGGCTCGCCTGCTGGCAGCCGGCCTGCCAGCAAAGTAGGCCGGTCGCGCTGGCACCGGCGGCGAATGCCGCGTCATGCAGGTGCCGGGCGCACAGGCACTGCTCAGCGGACTGTCCAGTCGGCCGGCCGGCCGCCTCTGCCGTGACGGCCAGCAGTTCGCGCTCGGCGCGTGCCGTTGCCCAGCAGACCGCGCAGCCGCGGGCCTGCCCGGCAATGAACAGCTCAGGCAGCGCGGCGCGCAGCTCGGCACGGACGGCGGTGTCCGGGTCGGGTCCGCCCGCCAGCAGATTGACATCATCGGGACGTACGCTGACTTGCGTGCTCAGCACCCGCGTCAGCCAGTCCGCGTCGGCACGCTTGCACCGTAGAGCGGCGCTGCGCACATGCGGCGTACAGAGTCCGCCGTGCGACTCGTACCGCCGGTCTCCGCCTGGCGTCAGATCTTCCAGCAGGATGTCAAGCACTCGGTCTTCCGCCGCCGCGTCATGCTCGCACGCGGGGCAGCGCCCGCGGCGCCTGGTGCCCGCGCCCAGGTCCCGCATGGCCGCCTCGAGCACATACCGGTAGACAGCGGTGAGCCTGAACGCAGCTCCTGGCTGGGCCAGCAGCCTGCGGGTATGGGCGGGGCACATGCCCCGTGCGGCCAGCAGCGCGTTGAGCATGTCGACGTCGCCGTGCCCTTCGAGCGCGAACCGGGTCAGGTACGACTCGCTCGCCTCGGCTGCGTACCGGCATACCGGGCAGCCAGCGCGCTTAAGCAGCTCGTCGGCCGAGCCAAGCAGCAGCACGGAGGGTCCTCGCGGGACCGGAGCAGCGCTGGGCATCTCAGCCTCCAACATGGCCAGTATCGGGCCACCGCCAGACTCAGTGCAGTGCGGTGACCACTGCGAGAACGGCGATCAGCGCTACCAGCATGTACCCGAGGTAGGCGTCAAGCCGGCCAGATTGCAGACGCTGCGCCTGCCGGACCAGGAGCAGGAACGGGCGTCGGAACGGCAGGTAGATATACTCCTCCACGACCTCGATGACATCGGAACTGTAGTCGACGTGCGCCTCGGCTGCGGGCCCGCTCGCGTCGCGCCGCCTGACGTCCGCCTTGGTGTGCAGCACCGCCGCGAGCACCCGGCGGGTCGGATTGGCGAACCCGAAGGCGGTATAGCTATCCGGCCCGGAGACACCGGCGGTCGCCGATCGCCAGGCAGGCACCCGGCGCACCCGAAACAGCTGTCGTCTCGACAGCAGCCAGGCAATGACGGCGACGAGGACGAACAGCGAAGGCATCACGATCCAGAGCCAGGACGGGGACAGGATCGAGAAGCCCGCGAACACCGGCTGCAGCACCCATGGTGACTTCAGTGCGGACAGCACGGCCGTCGCAGGGACGAGCGGCGAAATGCCGGCCGCGATGACCCTGATCTCCAGCGGCGTGAGAGCGGCCAGAATCAGGCAGCAGGCCGCCAGCGCCACGATGCCGGTCCTTCCGGCCAGTCCGTAATCGCGGCCCGCGCTGTCGCGCTGCGGTTTGCCGAGCACGATCAGCCCGATCAGCCGGACAAAGGTCACTCCGGCGAACCCCGCAGTCAGCGCCACGGCTGCCCCGGTGACGGCAAGCACCAGGCGGTCGGCGAGGCCAGGAACCCGGAACTGCTGCATGAGCGCCTCGAGCAGGAACCACTCGGAAACGAATCCCGCAGTCGGCGGCAGCCCGGCGAGGGTCAGGCTGCCGACAGCAAACCCGGTGCCGCTCCATGGCGTAAGCCGAGCCGAACCCCGCAGGTCATCCAGGTCGTCGGTGCGGCTGACCGCCTCGATGCCGGCACTAGATATGAACAGCAGCGACTTCGCCACTGTGTGCGCGATGACCTGGAGGGTGGCAGCGAGCAGGCCGGCCGCCATCAGCAGCCGGCTCGAGCTCGCGGCGCCCACCAGGGCCACGCCGAATCCAGCCAGGATCAGCCCGGTGTTCTCCACGCTGGAGTAGGCGATGACTCGCTGCAGCCTGCCCTGCACCGCCGCGTGCGCGATGCCGAGCACAGCGGTGAGACTGGCCAGCACCAGGAGTGTGTCAGTCACGCCCGCCGGAGGCGCGCCGAGCAGGGCCAGGGTGCGCCAGAGGCCGTAGAAGCCGACGTTGACGGCTACGCCGGACATGATTGCCCTGGCGGGCCCCGGTGCTGTCGCGTATCCGCGCGGCAGCCAGACCTGGAAGGGGACCATTCCCACCTTCACCGCGAAGCCCGCAATCAGCAGCACCTCGGCGGTGGATCGCGGTGCTCCCGCTGGCACCCGCGCCAGGCTGGCCAGGGTGAGCGAGCCGGACCTTGTCACCAGCACCAGCATCCCAGCCAGCAGCAATGCCCCGCTTATCCGCCCGAAGCCCAACGTGACCAGAGCCGCCGCTGATCGCCCTGGCTGCCGCCGGTCGGCACCAGACAGCAGGTAGAACGCGGCGGTCAGCAGCTCCCAGCCGAACAGGAACGTAAATGCATCGCCGGCCGTCAGCACGATGGCGACCGCGCCAAGCGCGAGGGCGTACGCCGCGCCGAGCCCGCGCCGCGGCGGCCCGGCCGGGCCGGTAACCCAGGAGGCGAAGGCCAGCGAGATGGCGACCGCCGCGCCGAACACGATCACCAGGAACAAGCCGGACAGGCGGTCCGCGGCTGGACCGAGCGTTGCCGACCAGATGCTGCCGGCCGCGCCCTGGGCTGTGCCGCTGGCCGGCCGGACGGCGACCAGGCCAAGCACATCGGCGGAGCGGATCGCCACGGTGCGGCCCGCCAGCGCGCCAGCCCCGGCGACCAGCAGGCAGCCCGACGCCAGCGCACCGACCAGATACGGTGCAGTCTGCCACCGCGAATGCCAGGCGCCGGGCACCAGGTCGGCTGCGGCAGCAAGCGCCAGCAGGAGGAAGCCGGCCGCCAGCACGCCGCCGTAGCCACTCATCGCGCGCCAGCCGCAGGACCGGGCAGCCTGCCGATCGCGAGCAACAGCGCCGACAAGATCGCGAACGGGCTCGGCGGCGAGCCTGGCAGCCACACATCCACCGGAACGATGTCGCCGATACCGCCGGCCGTCGCGTAGGACGGACTTACGAGCCCGCCGCTCACCGCGTCGGTGCCAACGGCGATGACCACCTTCGGGTGCGGCATCGCCTCGTAGGTCTCGCGCAGGGGCGCAATCATGCCGCGTGCGCCAGCGCCGGTGACGAGCAGCACGTCCGCATGCCGGGGGCTGGCGGTGAAGAACATGCCAAGCCGGTGAATGTCGTAGACCGGGTTCAGCAGCGCCATGATCTCCCATTCCTCGCTACCGTCCGACCCCGCGTCGACGTGCCGCAGGTGCACCGACCGCCGCAGCGCCCTGGTGCGCTGGCGAAGCTCGGTTGTGAGCCTGGCCAGCTCGGCCGCGCTGTCTTCCACCGGCGGGACGACAAGGCCGGGCCGGCTGAGCGTGGCGCTGTCAAGCCCCGGTGCCCAGCCAAAGATGTCCGGCCGCGCCGCCACGCAGCGCCCGCAGCAGATGCAGCGGCCCTGATCGAGCCGCAGCGGGCCGCCACGGCCTTCGCTGATGGCGCCCGTCGGGCACAGGGCGGCCAGCTGGCCGGGCCCGGCACTGGCGCCATACGCGGCCGGTCCGGCGCCAGCCTGCGACGCAGCGCGGCCTGGCGTCGCAATCGTCGCAGGCCCGCGGGACGCCGTCGCGTTGTCATCGGCCCGCGCCGGCCAGCGCGTCGTCAGTAGCCCGTTTCGCAGCCCGCGCAGTGCCCACATCTAATAGCCCCACCATCTAGCGGGCCGCCCCGGCCACCGACAGGCCGAGGCTCGCCTCGATGAACGGGAAGTCCGTCAGGATGTCCCCGGCGAATACCTCGTGCATGAGCACGAGATTGTGAAACGAGGCCGGCCTGCACCGGCACCGGCGTATGGTCCCGTTCTCTATCCGCAGGTCGTAGATGACCTCGCCCTGCGGGGCCTCGGCCCAGCCCAGGCCACGCCCGTCGGCGAGCTCAAGGTCTGCGAGCAGCGGCGCGGCCCCGGCATCGTCCAGCTCGTCGGCGACCTGCCGCAGCAGGTGGAAACAGGCCGCGATCTCGTCAGTGCGTACCTCGAGCCTGGCGAGTGCGTCGCCAGCCTGGCGGGTGCCGATCCGTACGCCGAGCGAGCCGTATGCGTCGTAGGGCCGTGCCTGACGTGCGTCGTCGAGGCAGCCTGAGGCCCGGCCCACCGGCCCCAGCGCGCCGTGCTGGCCGGCCCGGTCGGGGCGCAGCGGACCGGTTTTCCGCAGCCGGTCGAGGAAGGACGCCGTCCCCATCAGCAATCTGACGTCGGCGCTGATCCGCTTGTCGAGGACACCGACCGCGGTCAGCAGGTCAGCGGGCGCCAGCAGCGGGCGGCCGCTGACCCCGCCGGGAACGACTACGCCGCGGCCGAACCTGCTGCCGCACAGCTCGCTCACAAGTCGCAGTACCTGCTCCTTGTGCCAGCCAAATCTGGCCGTCGCGACAGCGAGACCGGCGCCGTCGGCCAGCCGGACGATCACGTCCAGGTGACATGCCAGCCGTTCGAGCTCCGCATGCAGCACCCTGATCAGCCCGGCCGTCCACGGCACGACGGTGCCGGCCATCCGCTCCAGCGCGTGGCAATACGCGAGCGCATGCGCTACCGAGGCAATGCCTTCCGCCCGCTCGGCCAGCAAGACCGCGGCTGCGGCGGGCATGAACTCGAACCGTTTCTCGATCCCGCGGTGCTTGTAGAACAGGCGCATGTTCAGGTGCGGTATTTCCTCGCCCGGCGTCTCTACCAGGTACTCAACGGATTCGACGACGCCCGAGCGGACCGGACCGTGCGGGATGGTGAAAAGGCCTGGACCGACGACATGGCTGGCCAGCACGCCGGGGTCGGGTTCGATCGCGGCGGGCGCGCGCTCCGAGCCCGGCCTGGGCAGCTCCTGCGACGCGGTCGGCAGGATCAGCGGCTCAAGCCTGGGGTGGCCCTCCGGCACGATACCGAACAGGTCATGGATCTCGCGCTCGTACCAGAATGCGGCGCCGATCAGCGGGGTCAGCGCCGGGTAGCTCGATGTCCCGGCAGGCACCAGGGCTTCGAGGGTTCTCATCCCATCCGGGTCGGCCAGCTGCGCCGATAGCAGCAGGCCGGCCTGCCGGGCGGTGCCGAACAGGTCGGCCAGCCGCCGGCCAGCCGCGACCTCGCGGACCAGCGCCCGCCACAGGGCGGGGACGCTCGCGACCTGGGCCGGCATGGTAGCGGCGCTCATGACGGTGCTCCGCTGAGCAGGCGCACGGCCCGGCTGAACAGGTCGGTCAGCTCGGCGGGCGGGTGCACGCCGAGTATCAGCAGTGCCACGGCTCCGGCCACTACCGGAATGACCATCCACAGACTCGGCTCTCCGCTCGCCAGCGCGGCGGCGCGGGGCGGCCGGGCCAGCGTCGCGCCCGGCGAGGCCGTCGGCGCCGGCGGTGGCGCGGCCGACATTCCACCCAGTGCCTGCGGGCCCGGAGCCGGCTGGCGCGCCGCTGCCGCGGCAGACGTCACCGGCTCACCTGCTGGCTCGCGTGGCCGCTGCGCTGGCTGCATGAGCATCGAGGTTGTCGATGCCGCCAGGCCAAAGAACGCCACGGTGATGCCGACGATGAGGATCGCCGCGGCAACGTTACTTGCCGAGCCCAGGCCGCCGGCCACGATCTCGAACTCGCTGCGGAACAGGCCGAATGGCGGCATCGCGCCGAGCGCGAGCACAGCCAGCAGGAAGAGCGGTCCGCTCCACGGCAGCAGGCCGAACCCGCCGCGGATGGCGGAGATCCGCTTGGTGCCGAACTTCCGCACGAAAACGCCGGCGCCCATGAACGCGTTGCCCTTGGCGGCCGCATGTGCCAGCACGTGCAGCAGCACCCCGGCCAGCGCCGCGGGCGCGCCGAAGCTAACCCCGATCGCGAGGATGCCCATGTGCTCGACGCTGGAATAGGCGAGCAGCCGCTTGATGTCGCGCTGGCCGAATAGATATAGCGCCGCAAGCAGCAGCGAGGCCACCCCGAACACCAGCAGTACGTTCCGCGGAAAGCGGGGCCCGAGCGCGGCCGCGGCCACCTGGTAGAAGCGCAGGATCGCGTAGAAGCTGATCGCCAGCAGCGACCCTGACAGCAGCCCCGACACCGGCGTCGGCGCCTCGGAATGCGCATCAGGAAGCCAGGTGTGCACCGGCACCAGGCCCATCTTGGTGCCGAAGCCGAGCACGGCGAGCACGAAGGCCAGCTGCACCGGCGCATGCGGCAGCCGCGCTGCGACATGCAGCAGGGGGACGAACGCAAGGTCATATGACTGGCCGAGCAGCTGCGCGCCTGCGTAGTAAGCGAAGATCGTCGCGAGCAGCGCCAGGCCAAGGCCCGCCGAGGCGATCAGCACGTACTTCCAGGCCGCCTCAGCCGCACCATCGGTGTCTTCGATCGCCACCAGCAGGGCCGAGATGACCGTCGTGACCTCGATGGCCACCCACAGCAGCGCGAGGTTGCTCATCAGCGGCGCGGCCAGCATCGCCCAGGCGAACAGGTTCAGCCCGATCCAGAACTGCCGCGGATACCTGGCCGAGCGCTGGTCGGCAGGGCCGCCGCCCAGGTAGCCGATGGAGTAAACCGCGACGGCAGCGTACAAGAAGCCGGTGGCCAGCAGGAATACTGTGCTGATCGCGTCGACCCGAATGAACGACAGGTACTGCAGATCGCGGCGGGCGGCCGCCGGCACGACCGCGACCACCAGGCCGAAGCAGGCCGTGCCGGACAGCACCGTCGCCGTCCTGGCTGCGGCGAGCGGTGCCCGCAAGCAGACCAGCGCCGCCGCCACTGGCAGGGTCAGGATCAGCAGAAGTACGGCGAGCACGGCTAACCCCGCAGGCTGGTCAGGTCGGCAGTGGACAATGACTCGGCCCGGCTATGGTGCACGCGGATCAGCAGGCCGAACACCACCACGGCCACCAGCAGGTCGAATAGGAACGCGATCTCCAGGATCAGGGGCAGGCCGGCCGCCACGACCAGCGCGGTGAGCGAGATGCCGTTCTCGAGCGAGAGGAAGCCGATCGCCTGGGACGCCACGTCCCTGCGCATGATCATCAGCACGAACGCGACAAGCACGACCGCCATCGACACGGCGAGCGCGGTAGTCGGCAGGACCGGGCTGCGGATGCCGAGCGCCGCCACGCTGAAGAAGCCGAAGGCGGCCACCGCGATGGCCATCAGCACCGTGCTGGCCAGGCTCATCGCGCCGCTGCCGGCGATATCGCTGAACTGCGGATCGCTGCCGGTGCCGCGGATCCCGCGCAGCAGCCTTCGCAGTACCACCGGCACGATCACGGTTTTCAGCGCAAAGGACAACACGGCCAGGGCGTATAGATCAGGCAGCTGCCTGGTGGCTGCCACCACCACGGCCAGCACCGAGATCAGCGCTGACTGCGCGGCGTACAGCCGGATCTGATCCCTGAGCAGCGCCTGGCGGAACATGCCGAACTCGGCCAGCAGCACGCCGACCGCGATCACGTTGGCCCCACCGGACAGCGCGCTCGGCGCCGCCACCGCCGCGGCGAGTCCGGACATCAGCCACCACCCAGGTACAGGGTGAACACACCAAGCACGGCCAGCAGAAAGGCAGCAGCCGCGAATTCGGTGATCTTGAACAGCCGAAGCTTCGCGAACGAGTTGTCGATGACGGCGACAACCACCCCCAGCGCGGCGGCCTTGGCGGCCAGCGCCACTATGGCGAGCAGAACCGCGCCCAGGGCGGGCGTCGAGGCCAGCCCCCAGGGCGCGACGAACACATTCAGCAAGATCGTGAAAAGGATCAGCTGCTTCATGGTCGAGCCCCACCTCAGCAGGGCAAAGTACGGACCGGAATGCTCGAACGGCCTGGCCTCCTCGATCATGCCGAACTCGTTCGTGCCGGTATGAGTCTCGACCGGGATCCTGCCGGTCTCGTAGAGGATCACCATGAACAGCGCCGCCGCGGCCAGCAGGTGCGCCGGGCGGACGATCTGACCGGCCGAGGAGCGCACGGTCGCGGCCAGCGCGTACGGCAAGTCGGTGCCGGTCACCAGCGCCACGGTGAACACCACGAACAGCACAACCGGCTCGGTGATGGCGCCGAACGTCTTCGCCCGGCTCGCGCCGAGCTGCGCGTACGGGCTGCTTGTATCCAGGGCGGCCACGGCGACCACGAAGCTGGCCAGTGACAGGATGAAGCCGCCGCCCAGGATGTCTCCCATGTAGCCAAGCGGCAACCCGAAGCTGGTCAGCACCGGGATAAGCAGCGGCACCGTCAGGTAGCAGGTCATCGCCACCAGCGGGGCAGCCAGGAAGACCCAGCTTGACCCTTCGGGCGCGAGCGCTTCCTTACGGAACAGCTTGGCGATGTCGTAGTACGGCTGCAGGACGCGCGGGCCCGCCCGGCCCTGCAGCCGGGCCTCGATCTGGCTGATCAGGCCGGATACGCCGGGTGCCACCAGGGCAATGGTCATGACCTGCAGAAACTGCACGATCGGGATGGGCAGCGCCTGGCTCACAATGTCGCTCTCACTGGGCGAGCTCCCGCGCTGCTGTCCGGGAGTGCGCCCGGCTATCTTTGCCGGGCGGCTCCGGTACTTCGTCGGTCACCGATTGTCTCCTCTGCCACGCAGCCATTCCGTGCTCGGTGGTAGAGGCCATCAGCGAGACCTACCCGCAATTACGGCGAGCCTCATCGCCGGGGCATCCTTTCTAGCGCATGTCCGCTGCCTGCTGCAATTCCGGCTGGTCCGCTCCTGCCGCCGGTTAACCATGCGTCCGGCCTGGCCAGCCTGCCGAGTCCTTGGGCAGCATCCCGGTGATCGCCCGCAGTGCCTCCGCGTGCGCGGTCAGGTCGGCTAGCTGCTGCTCGCCCTGCTCGAATGCGGCCGCCCGGATCGAAGCGGCGCGATCCAGGGCCGCGGACAGGCGCTCGGTGCAGTCGGCATACCGGCGCCTGACGTCCGCGAGCAGCCGCCTCGTGGCCTCGGCGAGCCGGTACTGCAAGTCGCCGCGGGCCCTGCCGACCTGGGCGCCGACTAGCTCAGGCACCTGCCCGAGCAGGTGCTGCCTGGCGACCCTGCGGCCAAGCTCGCCCGGCAGCCGCCGCCGGACCGCGCCCGCCAGCAACTCGGACTGATCGACGTGCTCGTCGAGCACATAGAAGAACCGCTGATCAGATCCGAGGCGGTCACCGGGTCCGGGCATCGCGAGCTCAAGCCCGAGCAGGTCGGCGGCCGCGGCGCGAACACCGGCCAGCTCGGCCTCCAGCTCGGCGGCGCACTGCTCGTCGATGGCATGCAGCCCCGCCTCGAGCAGCCTGGCCTGCTCCTGCCGCCACTTCTCCACCCGCTCGGCGACGAGGGTAGTCAGCCGCTCCCGGCCCCGCCGCGCTATCTCGGCCGGGCTCGCCGACGCCAGCTCTGCGTCGAGTGCCCCGGCCGTCGAGGCCGCAAGCTCGATAGGGAACTGCTGCTGCGCCTGCTCCGCGGCCGCGTTCAGCGCGGCCAGCAGTCGCCGGGACTGACCGCCCGCGCGGTCCTCGGCGCGGTCGCAGCTCGCCCCCATCGCCTTGAGCCTGGCACCGAACGCTGTCACCCGTTCGGCCGCTTCCTGGCCTGGCAGCTCAGCCGCCCGCCGGGCCAGGGTGACTTCGTCCAGCATCAGCGCTGCGATCCGGCGGGCGTGCCCGGCTACGGATCGCTCGAGGTCCGCGATCCTGCCGGTCTCCAGATAGGACAGGAAGTCGGCAGCGAACGCGGCGAAGCCTTCGTCGCCGCCCGGCGCCAGCGCTGCCCGTGCGGATACCGGGTAGACGCGCTCTGATCGGCCGACTGCCTCGGCTACGACCTGGGCGGTGAACTCCAGCGCCTCGGCCAGGCCGTGCCGGTCTAGGTAGTCGGCCTTGTTCAGCACGATGAACAGGGCCACCGACAGGCCGGCGACCTGGCTGAGGAGGTCCCGCTCACTGGCCGACACGGGCGGGTCGGCGGTCAGCACGAAGATCGCCGCGTCCATCGACGGCAGGGCGAGCTGGGCCGCCGAGGTGTTATGCGCATGCACTGACCCGGTGCCTGGCGTATCGACGATCTCCACGCCGCGGTCCAGCACTGGGGCATCGAGCCGGACACTGATCGAGCTGACGTGACGGCGGTTGCCGGGATTACCCCGTTCCGTGCAAAAGTCGGCCAGGGACGCCAGCGGGAAGCCTTCCGACCGCCCGTCGGCGAAGGCAACCTCGATGCCCTCCTCGTTACCCGCGGTTACCGTCGTTGCCACCGCGGTCAGCGGCGTCACCCCCGCCGGCAGCGCCTCCCAGCCCAGCAGCGCATTTACCAGGGTGCTCTTGCCGCGCTTAGCCTCCCCGGCGACCAGGACCCGCAGCCGGGCTGAATCCAGCCGGTCGCGGAGCGCGTCGAGGGCATCGCGATCCGATTCGTCAGCCAGCTCGTGCAGCCGCTCCAGGGCCGCGCTGATCGCGCTCCGCTCGGTTTCCGGCATCCTTGTCACCTACCTTTAGCCAAGGTAGGGACCGTTGGCGGACCTGCCGCGTTTCCGATGGCGGGCCCCTCCGCCCGTGCCGTGCCTGCCAGGCTAACGCGTTCGCTCGGTCTATAGTGCGGCCGGCGGTCCGCCTGTCCTGGTCAGGTTCCCGCACCCTTTGGGGTGAGGACCTGTCCACGGCGGCGCCTCGCGTTCGTCGTTGTACTGAGATGCCGATATCGAGGAGAGCACAGATGAAATACATGATGTTTGTCTGCACCGACACCGAGCCCGACACAGACAAAGCCGATGAGCCCGACGTCGACGAGTGGGTCGCGTCCAATGACGCCCGCGGCCGACGGCTTGACGGCAGCGAGCTCGCACCGACGTCCGCGGCCACGACGGTGCGGGTACGAAACGGCGAACTGCTGGTAACCGACGGTCCGTTCGCCGAGACGAAGGAGCTGATCGTGGGCTACGACCTGCTCGAATGTGCCGATCTGGACGAGGCTATCGAGGTTGCTCGCGCCCACCCGATGGCCCGGACGGGGCGACTCGAGCTGCGCCCGTTCGCCGGCCTGGTAGACAGGCGCGGCTGACCGACCTAGCCAAGGTCGGCCGCGTGACGGTCACGGCGGTGGCGGATCATCGGTGCGGCAACCGCGGCAACGAGCAGGGCTGCCACCACGCCTGCCACGATCAGCCGAGTGCTGCTGTAGCGGGCCCCCTCCAGGCTGTACCGGCTTGTGGCCACCGTGCCGTCCGAGCTCAGGGCGACGCCGAAGCTGACCGCGCTCGCCCCTGACGGGACCACGGGCGCGGTCCAATGCGCCTGGGTCCACCCCTGAGAGGCGGGCATCGACGGACTGGTCACCCAGAACTTCCAGGAGCCGACTTGGGTCCGGTAGTAGACGTTGAACACCACTGGCTGAGTCGACTTGTACCAGGCGCCGACGGTGTAGCTGCGCCCAGCCGACACCTCCGGCGCGCACGCGCCCAGGTCCAGGGCGGGCACGAGCTGCGCCGTGCCGGATCTGCGCTGCGTCAGGGAGATGACCTCCGCGCCTGCCCGGCCAGGGCCCGCGTGGCGCTGATAGCGGAAGGTGGCATGGTTCGTGCCGTAGCGGCCGGTCTGGAAGCAGGCTGGAAGGCCACCAGGGGCAATCGCGGACAGGCGGGAGTTGACCACGCCAGGCGGCGGGATCCGCCGCGGGCGGGGACCAGTCACCGCGGGACGCACCGGCCCGGCGATCACCTGCCGAACGGTGCGCACGCTGACCCCGTGGCTCGCCTGCCGTGACAGCCAGCCGAGTACGCTGCTGAGCTCGGGCTTGGTGACGCCGAGCGCGCAGGTATGGGGGCAAACGTCGTGGATCGTGAAGATGATCCAGCCGCCGCCATGGCGCTGGGCGCCGGTGACGATGTTCTCGAAGGTGGCCGGTGACCAGGTTGTGCCGACGGACGCCACCTCGATGGGGGTGCGCAGCACGTACGGGTTGCGGGGTGGGATGGTCTCAGCCCAGGCGCAGTCCAGGCACAGCCCGGCGCCACGCAACTGCCCGGTGCCCAGCCCGGAGTTGTAGCCGCAGCGACGCGTAAGGACCTGGAGGGTGTGGTTGACCTCCGCGAACGGGTAAGCGAAATCGGTGACACGGAAACCCCACCGAGTCAGGTTGAGGCGGTCGTCACAGATTTCCCGCTGGGCCTCGGCGGCCGGAAGCCCGACCAGCGGGATGTGCTCCACGGACAGGCCGCCTATCTCGTTGCCGTCCGCGGCGATCTGGTGAATCTCGCTCAGGGTCAGATACGGCAGGTGCGTGCAGCCGGGTTCGGTCGCAGGCTGGCAGACCAGCCCGGAGGGCACGTAGAAGGTGGCGTGCATGCGGTACCGCTGGTAGATCGGCAATGCGCCCATCTGGTCCGCCAGACCGCCGCCCCAGGTGAAGGTGACTACGGTCCGCACCCCGGGCGGTTCCCCAGCCGCGGCGGCGCGAGTCGCCGCGCAGAGCGTGAGCAGGACAGCCAGGAATATCCAGAGCGCCGCCAGTGCGCGGTGCACGCATGGTCGACCGATGCGGCGCACTTCACCCCCCGGACTGCAGACCCGAAGCCGCCGATCATGGGACCTGGGAGCCGATGCGGCTCGGTCCAGGTCACCTTGATCTAGGTCACAGCATGAGCATGTCACACGAGTTCCGCATGTTCCGGGAACGCCCACGCCGGTTGGCCGGCACCCTGGCCGCGATCAGGCACAACGGCGCACGCGACGGGCGCGCCGTGCTGGCGACGGGTGGCCTCCATGTGCTGAAGTGGCCTAGTGCGAGCCGGGTATCAGTGCCTTGCCGAACTGGATGAGGTTTTGCGTCACGTCCGGGAGCGGTCGGCGCGGACGGTTATCTTCGACATTGAGCCGCTGGTCGCTTACTGGGATACCGGCCAGGAGGATCTTGACCGGGGTGTTGCGCTGGTGGTGAGCCGGGCGGCCGCGCTGCCTGGTGTGCAGGTGCTGTGTTTCGCGACGAACTCGGCGCGTCATCCGTCGGTCGTCCCCGCCAGCGAGGGCGTGCGAGTGATCTACCTCGCCTCGGCCGGCAAGCCGCTGCGGATCGCGCCTTACAGGGAGTTGCCTATGCCGGGAGTGGTGGTCGGAGATCAGGTTGCCACCGACGGAATCCTGGCACGGCGGCTGGGGTACGCGTTTGTGCAGTACTGTCCGCAATTGGGCACCCTTCCGGCCGGACCGAGGCTGATGGGCGGGCTGGGATGGCTGGTGCGGCCGCTACTGTTCACCCGGCCAGGCTGAAGTCGTTCCGCGGTTAGTGGCTCGTGCTGCGGCTAGAGGTAATCACCCCTCAAGGGTGAAGCACCGCCGGGCATCGGCGATCAGGGTAAAGACAGCCTGACCCCGCTATGCGAACAGGCGGACATGCCCGGTTAAGCACTCTCTGGGAGCACTGCTCGATCGAAGGAGCGCAGGCCCTGAAATCGCGATATGTCTGAGGTAGTCCCCGATAGGCCGGTCGCGGCGGAGCGGCTGGCTGCACTGGCTGCGCTCGTCTTCGTTGCGGCAGCGGTCGTTCTCGTCCTGGTTGGAGTGGCCCGCAATGTGCTGGCGGTGGTGGCCGCAGTTCTCGGCCTGCTGGTGTGCGTCGGCGGTGGTTGGTACGCCGTCTCGCGCCGGGGGATGGTGCGGCTGGCAGCGGGAGTGGTCATCGTCGGCGCACTGGCGCTCGTCGGCGTAGCCTTGGCATTCGCCGACGTAAACATCCTGCGGGTGACCCTGGCCGGGATATTGTCCCTGCTGTCGGTAGCCTCGGCCCGATATGCGCTCAGGCGGACTGGCAGTGCCCTCGGCACCGCATCGCAGCGACTGCCGGCCGCCGCGGCCGCTCAGCATCCTGTTCTGATCATGAACCTTAAGTCCGGTGGCGGGAAGGCGGTTCGGTTCCGCCTGGCCGAGGAGTGCCAGCACCGGGGAATCGAGCCGGTGATCTTGCGCCCCGGCGATGACCTGCTTCGGCTCGCAGAAGACGCCGTCGCACGCGGCGCCGATGTTATCGGCATGGCGGGCGGAGATGGATCGCAGGCGCTGGTAGCTACCGTCGCCGCACGGTTTGACATCCCCTATGTCTGCGTGCCGGCCGGAACTCGCAATCATTTCGCGCTCGATCTCGGCCTGGACCGCGATGACGTGGTTGGCGCCTTGGACGCATTCGCGGGCGGAGCGGAGCGCCGCATAGATCTCGCCAGTGTCAACGGCAGAACCTTCGTCAACAACGCGTCGCTCGGCCTGTACGCGAGGAT
This sequence comes from uncultured Actinomycetota bacterium, assembly GCA_963719765.1. Classification (GTDB taxonomy): domain Bacteria; phylum Actinomycetota; class Actinomycetes; order Streptosporangiales; family Streptosporangiaceae; genus JAJYUU01. The sequence goes on along the minus strand of CAVRCW010000003.1, from coordinate 396,444 downwards.
TGTCGAGTCACCTCAGTACCGCAATGCCAAGCTCAAAACCGCCGCATCGATGCTGCCAGACCTCCTGGCCCCCGAAGCGGCCCCGCTCGACCTGTCCTTCACCGGGCCCGACGGGGTCGTCTACCCGACCGCGCAGCTGATTCTTGTGTCGAACAATCCCTATCAACTCGCTCATGCCGGTGGCCGGGGCACGCGCAAGCAGCTGAACCTTGGCGTCCTCGGGATCGTCACGGCGAGGGTCACAAATGCTGCCGAGGCTTCCAGATTCGCCGCCCTTGAGGCCGCCGGTCAGGTCCGGCGTTTCCCCGGCTGGCTGGAGTGGAGTTCGCAGGCGTTCGAGGTCCACTCCGCGAATACGGTGCAGATCGGCATCGACGGCGAGACTGTCGAGATGGACGCGCCGGTTTTGTTCCAGTCTCGGCCCGGCGCGCTGCGAGTGCGGCTCCCGGCCCAGGCAGTCGGCATCTCGCCCGCTGCGAGGGCGGTGCGGATCCTCGCTCTCTCCACGGTCGCAGATCTCGCGCACGTGGCCAGCGGGTCAAAGATGGATTACACAGGCCTACCCAGTGTAGGCATTTAGCCCCAGATGCTCTTCATACGCTGCTAGGCCCGCCTGCATCGTGAATGGCCCGCGGATTGCCTGAAGCCGAGGCGAGATTTCGAAGTAATCCAGGTAAGGGTGATCGCCACACTCGCAGCAGATGAGCTCAAATGCGCCGGTGTAGCCACCCTCCAGCCGACCCTCTATGATCCGGGCAGGCTGGCGTCGGAGGCTAGCCGTGCAGCCGTGGCCGGCTCGTCCAGGAAGCGGGAATCTGGTGACACCGTGGTCATCGATCCGCAGCCATGGATCACGGGGATCATGCGCGCCACCCCACGCCCCAACGCGGTTCGGGCAATCAGCGCCAGCCCTTGCGGTAGCGATACACTCGCTGGTCGACGCCATGGCTATTCTCCTCCGGAATGCTATTCGCGATGAATAGGCCTGTACACACCGCTGATGGCTCTACGGTGCTGGTTCTGGCCAGAACCACCGGCGTGGAGCTTATTAGCGTTCTCCTCGCCGCCGATCTGGCGCCATACCAGGCGACTTTGCACCGGACCGGAGCCGCTGCCATCACCCCGCACAGGGTGATTCCGCATATCAGGCTCACCGCAAGCCCACGGACACGGATCCTGGCCGCCCTAAGGCGCTCTTCGCGATGCCCGGCCGTCTCAGAGCAGACGGAGCTCTACGGCTCGCTCGATGGCTTCTGAACGCGAGGAGACACCGAGCTTCTGATAGATGGACCGGAGGTGGGTCTTCACTGTGTTTCGTGAGATGTACAGGGTGGCTGCCATCTGAAGATAGGTACTGGTGGGAAGCAGCCTCAGTATCCGCAGTTCGGCGGCGGTGATCGGCTCGGCGATAACTCCGCGCACTTGAGTAGCATCCCGCTGGGTGGCGCGTACCTCAAGGGCCGCGCTGATGATCTGGTCGATGAACGGCTCTGGGTGCGCTTGTTTCGAATGCTCGACCAGGTATCGCGTTAGGGCAGGTGCGGTAGCCACGACCGTGTTAAGAAAGCCGGCGTTGCGTGCAGCTTCAAGCACGCCGCCCACGACGCTACCGGCGGCGCGGTCGTCGCGCTCGATGGCTGCAGCGGCCAAGAGCACCTGCCGCACCAGGGCGGCGCGCGGCGTCAGGTCGACCAGCGACAGTGCGTTCAGGTGCTCAAGCGCTGCGCGGTGATCGCTGGCGGCGAGGGCGATCCTGGCCAGCAGCAGGCTGCGCCGAACGGCGGGCAACCTGCCCGCCAGCTCGGCTGGGGACCGCAGGTCGCCGAGCGCGAGGCGCAGCAGTGCCTCCAGCTCGTCTGCTCGCGCCAGGAGCACGGACTCGGTGCCGGCCAGGACCTGGCGCGCCTGGTCGACGGTTGCCAGTGCGTCGTGGGTCTGTCCGCGGGCGGCCCAGATCGCAGCCCGGTCCAGCAGCGCCAGGAACTCGAAGGCGGGACGGGAACGCTCCGAGATTGTCAACGCGCGCTCGGTGAGACGCTCCGCCGTGTCGAGGTCTCGCCGTTCCAGTGCAGCACCGGCCAGAGTCCGCAGGTAGTCCACGGCGAAGGGGTGCTGCTCGAAGCCCAGCCGCCTCGCCTCCGCATCGGCGCCCGCGGCCGCGCTAACAGCCTCGGCGATGCGGCCGGCCCCGAACCACGCCAGCGCCTGCGCACCCTTCACCATCACCAGCTTGACCGGGTCGGTGGCCGTGGGAGTCGCGAGGGCAGCTGATACCTCACGGTCGACGGCCTCGAAGTCCTCCAGCCACGTGTAGGCACGCAGCAAAGCGGTCCGCAGTGCGGCGTCCCACTCGTCCGGAAGCAGCGTCCGTTCTTCGATGCCCCTCGCGGCAAGGCCATAACGCACCGCCTCGCTCGCCTGGCCGGTCAACACGCAGAGGCCTGACCTCAGCGCGGCGATCTGGGCCGCAAGCCGCGAGCCCGGCGCGATCGCCGGCTGGGTGCGCTCGAGCAGGTCCAGGTACTCGCCGGCGTGCACCCGGTCGCCCCATAGCAGCAGGTCAGCCGCGACGGCCAGCAGCCGGTCGGGAACAGCGGCCAGCACCGAGGGGTCCACCGCGCTGAGGTCTAGCGGAGCCGGCACCGCCGGGTCGTGCAGGAAGTCGATGGCGACCCTGTCCTGCAGTAGGGCCAGTGCCCGGTCGGCCTGCCGGGCCGCGAGGAAATGCCGGGACGCGCGCCGGGTGTCGCCCGCGGACTCCAGCCACTCCCCTGCTCGCATCTGCAGCATCAGCTCCCGCGGCCGGTCGGTGGCATGCAGCTCAGCTCGCAGCAGCTGGCGCACGACATGGTGGTACCGGTAGATCGTCCGATCATCATCGAGGGGCACGATGAAGAGGTTGGCCGAGTCGATGTGGCGCAGCAGCGCCGCCGCGTCCTGCCGTCCGGTAACCGCAGCGCAGGTCTCTGCCGTTAGCTCGTCAAGAACAGAGGTGTCGAGCATGAAGGCGGCTACCTCGGGTGGCTCCTGCTGGAGTACTTCGCCGATGAAGTACTCGGCAATCGCATGGCTGCGCACATCCAGCGCACGTGCCACCTGCACCGGGTCCTGAGCGCCGCGCAACGCCAGTGCAGCCATCTGCAGGGCTGCCACCCACCCTTCGCTTCGCTCGTACAAAAGCGTGAGGTCACCGGCGGCCACCTGCACCCCGAAATGTGACAGCAGGGCTCCGCTCTCGGACAGCGAGAAATACAGATCGCGGTCGCGCAGCTCGCACAGCTCGCCCGACAGGCGGAGCCGATGCAGCCGCAGCGGCGGATCGGCGCGAGATGCCAGCACTAACTGGGCCGTGCTAGCAGGCCAGCGCTCCACCAGATCGGTCATGTTCCTGGCCGCCGCAGCCGCTGCCGCATGGAAATCGTCAACAACAATCACCGTCCCGGTCGGGAGCCTGGCGACATCGTTCGCGATCGAGGCGGTCACATCTGCGGACACCGCGCCGTCCATCGCGAGCAACTCCGCCGCATCGGCGCCGAACCCCGGCGCCATTGCCTGCGGAGCCTCGATGAAACCGCTCCAGAAGCGCACCGGGTCCGCGTCGGCCTCATCACACGACAGCCAAGACGTCACTCCGGCCACCCGGGTCGCCGCCCAGCTCGACAGCAGCACGCTCTTGCCAGCACCCGCTGATCCCACCACCACCGTCAGGCGCTTATCCGCACCCGCAGCTAGCCGGTCATGCAATGCGGACCTTGTCAGCAGCGTCGAAGGCAGCGTCATGGGGCGGAATTTCATCTGCGCGAACCGAGCGCTCGGCCCGGAGTTTCCGCCGGTCATCGGATTTCCCACCAGCATGTTCTCCGCGGTCTCGCCCTACTTGGGCGCGGAGAACAATAGATCGACACATTTCTGATTGTAGGTAGCGGCCTAATCACGGGCCAGTTCCGGACGGCAGCGGGTGCCTGGCCAGATCAGCACGCACCGCTCGGCCCGGCGGGAGCGCTTCCGGCAGGCGCGACGGTCCGCCGGTCACCCTCCGATGGGCGATGACTGAGTCCAAGCCAGCACGCAGACTCGCACCACAGGTAACCGGAAGCAGGCTGCGAGGCGTAACGGCAGTGCAATCGCGGACATTCGAGATCACTTTTCTTGGCCATGCGGGTCCCATCCTATGCGCGGAGTTCGACGACTGCGAAGTCAGCATGGGCCCGGTCGCTACGACGCTTCGCGCCGGGCCATTGGATCAGTGCGCACTGCAGGGACTACTGCAGCGAATTACGGGCCTCGGCCTCGAGCTGATCGAAGTGCGTGTCGCGGCACCGCCGTCGTAGCTGGTCAGCCAGGTAGGTCGCAATAGCGGCAGGCCACGGCAAAACCTGCCCTGGTCCTGGCCGCGGGAACTACAGTCTGGAGGGGCTGGTGGCTTGCGCAGATTTCAGGGCCGTCACCGACGGTCCGGCGGCCGGCGGTACGAGTCTTGTTCCGGCACAGCTGCGCCGCCGTGACTCCTCCCGGTCTGGCGGCCGGGCGGAGTCTGCCGGCGGCCGGGCGGAGTCCGCCAGAGCCGCGCTCGCCGCCGCTGAGGGCTTGCCCAGGGTAAACCTCGACGCGGCACTCGAGACGAAATTTCAGGCCCCGGCCACCCGCACCGAGTGGGTGGAACGTGGGGAGCTAGTCCGCTCTCTGGCGGGCATCACCGCGCGGCTCGTGCTGGTCGGTGCGCCCGCGGGTTCCGGCAAGACCACGCTCGTAGCGCAGTGGCGCTCAAGCCCAGCCGAGCACCGCCAGTTCGCCTGGATCTCGCTTGATCCAGGCGATAATGAACCGGCGCGGCTGTGCCGGCACGTCGTGCGCGCGCTGGCGGGCGCCTGCCCAGAGCTGGACACCGATGGCATCCTGCGTGCGCTGCGGGCCGAGGTCCCCGATCTGGCGGGGACGGTGCTGCCGCTGCTGGTTAACGAGCTGGCAGGTCTCGCGGAGCAGGTTGTCCTGGTGCTGGACGACTATCACGTGATCAGGGACCGCAGCTGCCACGACCTGGTGACGTTCCTCGTATTGCACCTCCCCGCGGCTGTCGGGCTGGTGATGATCACGCGGACTGACCCGCCCATGCCGCTGGCGCGGTTGCGCGCGGCGGCCGACCTTGTCGAGGTGCGGGCGCGCGAGCTGCGCCTCACCTCAGCACAGGCGGCTGAGCTGATCAGGACTGTCGCGGGAATCCAGGTCGGTGAGCCTGATCTGGCCGAACTGATGGATCGCGCCGAGGGCTGGCCAGCGGGGGTGTATCTCGCGTCCCTGGCGCTGCGAGGACACCACTCGCCGAGTGCGTTTATCCGGCAGTTCACGGGGGAAGCCCGATTTGTCACTGCCTTCCTGACCGAGGAGGTGCTCAGCCACCAGCCGGCCGGACTCCGGCGGTTCCTCGCCCGGACCTCGATCCTGAGCAGATTCTGCGCGCCGCTGTGCGACGCAGTCACCGGGTCACCCGACGCGGCCGGAATCATCGACGTGCTCGAGCGGGAAAACCTGTTCGTCGTGCCCCTGGATGACACTCGCCAATGGTTCCGGTATCACCACCTATTCGCCCAGGTACTCCGCAGCGAGCTGGCGCGGACCGAACCCGAAATGGTACCCACCCTGCACCAGCGCGCGAGCGACTGGCTGGACCAGTCCGGCCTGGCGGACCAAGCCATCACCCATGCCCGCGCCGCCGCTGATGTGCCTAGGGTCATCAGCCTCATCGCCCGGAACTGGCGCGCGCACGTGTGTTCCGGCCGGGGCGCGACAGTCCGCGCCTGGCTCAGCTCGCTCGACGACGCGGCGGTCACCGCACATCCCGTTGCGGCGCACTGCTGGGCGTGGACAGCTGCGCTGTCCGGCGACCGCGAATCACTGCGACGCTGGCTGCCCATCATCGAGACCGGCGTACATGACGGGCCGCTGCCGGACGGCGTCCGATCCCTGCAGTCCTCCGCCGCACTGCTCAAGGGCACCTTCGGGCTCGACGGCATAGGCCCCATGCGGGACGCCGCGGCCCAGGCCATCGGGCTGGAAACCAACCCGGCGTCACCGTGGCATGCCCTCGCACGGGTGACCTACGCGGCCGCCCTCTACTGGTCCGGCGACCTCGGCGCTGCGGCCGTCCAGGCGAGGGCGGTAGCGTCCGCCGCATCCAGCGCGGGCATCCGGATGCCGGGTTTCGCCCTCCTGGCATTGATCGCGGCCGACCAGGACCGCCTGGAGGAGGCCGAGGAGCTAGCCCGTACGGCACGCGAAATGGTGTCCGAGGCCGAGCATGACATCGGCGCAGCCCCGCAGCGCGCTCTGGCCCACACGGCCGTCGGCGCGGTCTGCGCCGCACGCGGGCGCCTCACGGAGGCTCGGTGGGAGTTTGAGCATGCGCTCGGTGTCAGCCGCAGCCTGCCCGCTGCCAGCCCGTGGCCCACCCTGGAGATCCTGGTCAGGCTCGCACCGGTGCTCTCCGTCCTCGGCGACCGGCCTGGCGCCACCGCGCTGACCGACCAAGCCAGACTACTGCTCGCATCAGCACCAGACGGTGCCGATGCCCAGTTCGCCCGGCTGGATCAGCTCGAACGGCAGCTCGCCGGGCCACCGCCGGGGTCGCGGTCAAGGGGTCCACTCACCGAGCGCGAGGTGAATGTGCTGCGACTGTTGCGCGGCACATTGTCGGTGCGCGAGATCGGCGAGCAGCTGTGCCTATCCCAGAACACGATCAAGACCCACGTCAGTGCCATTTACCGGAAGCTCGGCGTCTCCAGCCGCCAGGATGCCATCGCCCAGGGCCAGGACATCGGAATCCTGTAGCGCCAGGCCGGGTGACGTAGAGATCCCTCGGACTTAGGATGTCCGGGCTGGCTGGCGCCAGCCAGCCCGGACATCCTGGACCTCATGATCAGACCAGGTCGAAACGGTCGAGGTTCATGACCTTGTTCCACGCCGCGACGAAGTCGGTCACGAACTTCTCCTTCGCGTCATCGCTCCCGTAGACCTCCGCGAGCGCGCGCAGCTCGGAGTTCGATCCGAAGACGAGGTCGGCACGGCTGCCAGTCCACTTGGCCTCGCCCGTGGCCGCGTCGCGGCCCTCGAATGTGTTCGCGTCCCCGGACGTCGCCTGCCACGTCGTGCCCATGTCGAGCAGATTGGCGAAGAAGTCGTTAGTCAAAGCGCCGGAAGTCGCGGTGAAGACGCCGAGCGGCGACTGCTTGTAGTTAGCGCCCAGGACGCGAAGGCCACCGACGAGCACCGTCATTTCCGGAGCGCTGAGGGTCAGCAGGTTCGCCCGGTCGATCAGGAGATACTCAGCCGGCAGCCGGTTGTCCTTTCCGAGGTAGTTGCGGAACCCGTCCGCGCTCGGCTCGAGCACGGCGAACGACTCCACGTCAGTCTGCTCCTGCGACGCGTCCGCACGGCCGGGCGTGAACGGGACCTCGACGTCGAAGCCTGCATCCTTGGCCGCCTGCTCCACGGCAGCGCCGCCGGCGAGCACGATCAGGTCGGCAAGCGAGATCTGCTTGCCGCTGGCCTCAGCGGTGTTGAAGGCCTCTCGGATCCCCTCCAGGGTGCGCAGCACCGTCGCTAGCTGGTCGGGATCGTTGACCTCCCACCCGCTCTGCGGATCGAGGCGGATTCGCGCGCCGTTGGCGCCGCCGCGCTTGTCGCTGCCACGGAAGGACGAGGCGGCCGCCCACGCGGTGGACACCAGCTGGGACACCGAAAGGCCGGACGCGAGGACCTGGGCCTTGAGGGAGGCGACATCGCCTTGGCCGACGAGCTCGTGCGTGGCCGCGGGAATGGGGTCCTGCCACAGTTGTGTCTCGGCCGGGACCTCCGGGCCGAGGTAGCGGGCGACAGGGCCCATGTCGCGGTGGGTCAGCTTGAACCAGGCGCGGGCGAAGGCGTCGGCGAACTCGGCCGGGTTCTCGAGGAAGTGCCGCGAGATCTGCTCGTAGACCGGATCCATCCGGAGCGACAGGTCGGTCGTCAGCATCGTCGGCTGGTGGCTCTTCGACCGGTCGTGCGCGTCAGGGACTGTACCCGCGCCCGCGCCGTCCTTCGGCTTCCACTGGTACGCGCCTGCGGGGCTCTTGGTCAGCTCCCACTCATAGCCGTACAGCGTCTCAAGGAAGCTGTTGTCCCACGTCACCGGTGTCGGCGTCCAGGTAACCTCGAGACCGCTGGTGATCGTGTCGCCGCCCTTGCCGGTGCCGAAGGTGCTCTTCCAGCCGAGGCCCTGCTGCTCGATCGGGGCGGCCTCGGGGTCCGGGCCCACGTTCTCGGCCGGGCCCGCACCGTGCGTCTTCCCGAAGGTGTGACCCCCCGCGATCAGGGCCACCGTCTCCTCGTCGTTCATCGCCATCCGGCGGAACGTCTCGCGGATGTCGCGGGCTGCCGCGAGCGGGTCCGGATTGCCGTTCGGGCCTTCCGGGTTGACGTAGATGAGGCCCATCTGGACTGCCCCGAGAGGCTCCTCGAGCTCCCGGTCGCCGGTGTAGCGCTCGTCATCGAGCCAGGTGGTCTCCGGACCCCAGTAGACGTCCGCGTCCGGTTCCCAGGCGTCGCTGCGACCGCCGCCGAAACCGAACGTCCTGAAGCCCATGGTCTCGAGCGCGACGTTGCCTGCGAGGACGATGAGGTCGGCCCATGAGATCTTCTGGCCGTACTTCTTCTTGACCGGCCACAGGAGCCGGCGGGCCTTGTCGAGGCTCACGTTGTCCGGCCAGCTGTTGAGCGGCGCGAAGCGCTGCTGACCGGCTCCCGCGCCACCGCGACCGTCGCTGATGCGGTAGGTGCCCGCGCTGTGCCACGCCATCCGGATCATGAGCGGGCCGTAGTGGCCGAAGTCGGCCGGCCACCAGTCCTGCGAGGTCGTCAGCACCGCCGCGATGTCCCGTTTCACGGCTGGGAGGTCCAGGGTCTTGAACGCCTCCGCGTAGTTGAATTCCTCGCCGAGCGGGTTGGCCACGGCGGGGTTCTTCGCGAGGATCTTCAGGTTGAGCCTGCTCGGCCACCAGTCGCGGTTGGCGTCCCCCATGGTGGGGTGGGTGAGGCCGCCGTTCACGACCGGACACCGCCCGGCCTCAGGGGTCGCGTTTTCGACGACTACTGGATCATGGTTGTCAGACATGGGAATCCTTCCGGACTAGTCGGATCACGGTTCTCAAGCGCTGCGCGCGGTGGAACAGCCGGGGCACAGGCCCCAGTAGATGACCTCGGCCTCGCCGATCGAGAAGCCATGGTCGTCGGACGCGGTCAGGCAGGGCGCCTCGCCGACTGCGCAGTCGACGTCAGCGACGACACCGCACGAGCGGCACACGATGTGGTGGTGGTTGTCTCCGACACGTCCCTCGAACCGGGCTGGGCTGCCGGCCGCTCGATGCGGCGCACGAGTCCCGCCGCAGTGAGGGAGTGGAGTGCCTCATACACGGCTTGAAAGGAGATATGGCCGATGCGATCGCGCACACCGGAGGCGATCGCTTCGACGCCCAGGTGGTCACCGTCCCGGACGGTCTGGAGCAGCGCTACCCGGGCGGCCGTCACCCGCAGGCCGACACTGTGCAGTTCCTCAGCTGGCGTCGGCGGCTGGGACGTAGTCATGACGCCCAACCTACCCTCATAAACACGAGCAGTCCAAAAGAACGAATCGTACAAGTCTGTGGTTCCCGTCAGGCCCCGTTTGCCCCGTTGTCGCCGGACCTGCTGTCCGGATGGTGGTCGAGGCGGTGCGGCGTGGCGGCCATGACGGGGATTGCCTTCGCGAGCCCACCCGGTCTCCGGACTCCGGGACCTTGCCGCCGCACCCCGTCGGCCGGGGAGCCCTCCGGGAGGGTCCAGCCGACGGGGCGCGTTCTGGGCGTCCTCCTGGTGCCCTCCGCGGCGGGCGCCAGGAGGAGCCATCTAAAGCATCCGGGCCCAGCCTGACCGTTACCTGGAGGACATCTGTGCATCTAGTGCACATCGCCTGTAGATTATCTGAAGGGGCACATCGTGCTCCAAGTGCACGAACTCGCTAGGCTGACCATCAGGTGACCTTCGACAGCGAGCACGGCCAGCGCGGAGTCCGGCTTAGGTCGTCCGGACGCTCAGCGCGACAGCAGCGTTGAATGCCTCCAGAGCTGAGCTCTGCCTGCTCGCGTCGGCAGTGTCAAACGGCCCGGCCCAGCACAGGCCGAACTGCTTCTTGCCATTCCTGCTGTTGTCCCAGATGGACTGCGCGTTGCGAAGGATGAAGTCGCGGTATTCCGCGCGCATTCTCTGCAGGTAGAAGTCGTAAAGGTGACGGACGAAGATGCCCTTGAACTGGCTCCCGTCGCCGCGGCGGCCAACCATCCCTGCTTCACCCGGCTCAGTGAGGATCCCGGCGGGCTTGGCGGCTGACGGGCTCGTAAGCTCGCGTAGCGCGGCGTCCGCGATGGACTCACCCTGCTGCAGGAAGGCATTCTCGCCGGTGATCTCGTACAGGTCGGCCAGCCCGCCCAAGATCACGCCCTGGTTGTAGGTATAGGCGGGCTCGCCGTTGTTCTGGCAGCCCGGTGTGAGCCCGTCGTTAACAAGGCCCTTCCGACCGATCATGCCGCTGGCACTGAACCAGTGCCACTCCCGTAGCGCCCAGTCCAGGTACGTGCTATCGCGACCAGGCGAGCGCAGCTGCAGCCTGGCCGCGATCGTCAGGAACAGCTCGTTCGTGATCGCGTTCTTGTACTTTCGGTCCTCGTTCCACCAAAGGCCGCCATCGCAGGTATCGTCCCAGGCGGTGATCAAGTTGTCGAAGATGCGCCGGGCAGCGTCCAGGTAGCGCACCTCGCTGGTCAGGTCATAGGCCCGAATCCAGGCCAGCGCCCACCAGCCGTTGTCGTCGAAGAAGCGGTTCAGAAAACCTGAGTGCCGGCGCCCGGCGGCCCGGAACGTCCAGTCGATCACCCAGGCGTAGCTCCGGTCCCCGCTGCGCTCGGTGTAGTCGACTACGGCCGTGAGCGCGTTGGCCGCGTTCCACCAGCCGGTAGTCCGCCACTGTCCGGTCCACCGGCAATACCAGCGCTGCAGCGCGGCTACCGCAGCGGCAGCATATGCGCCGTACTCGGCCTGGCCAGTGTCACTCGCTGCGATGCTCAGATGTCGGCTCCTGGGTATGCTGTGCCAGGTCAGCGCGGCGCCACGATAACTTGAGCGTCGGCAGGCGCTGCCGTCTCATAGCTATAGGGAGGTGGCATCCGATGCGGGCCCGACGGGGCGAGTTCAGACTACCCAGGCCCCGTTCCTGCCCCGGAGCTGACAGGCACAGAACACGACTCGGGCGGCCTTCCGGCCTTCCTGCCCCGGAGGGCCGTTGAACTGGGAAAACTGTTGAGTAGGCGGGACGGCGTCCGGGCCGGTGACCTGGCAACCGGACCTGGCGCCTGGATGCGCTCGCCCCTCGGTTCGCGGCTCCTGGCCTGCCCACGGCTGCCCCGCCGGCCGGGGCTTCGCTCACTTTATGCTGATGAGTCGCTACCGTCTGTGGTCGGTGCCCTCACTGGGGCAAGTCGCGCGAATCCGGTGTGGAATCCTCGCGCGTCGCCCTACGCTGGACGAAGACATTCAGGCAGGGGAGCCGCGGGGCAGCAGGGGCCAGCTAAGAGCCGAGGCGCGGTTACACCTGCGACGACAGTGGCAGGCGCGGGTCCGGTGACGGAGGCATGGCCGAGGTGACGCAGGCATCCACCCACCCGCCAGGTCCGCCCGGATCGGTCCAGCCAACCGGCCTGCCCGGACCGAATCCTCCCATCGACGGCGCCGAGCCCAAGGGCCCAATCGACCGGGTCATGAGCACGGTCATCCGCAAGCTGGCCTGGAGCAAGCTCTCTCATCCCAAAGTAGCCGTCGCCGTATCCGCAGCCGGCCTGCTCCTGGGAATGCTCATTGGCGCCACGGCACCGAACACGGCGACGCTGCCGACCCGGCTGCCGCTGTCGCATTTCCTGCCATCGCTGGCCCACTACAACGTCCTCACCCTGGTGCTGCTGTACGCGGGGGACCTCCTGGCCTGCCTGGGGCTCGCCGGCATGCTGTGGGCCCACAGCCAGGGGTGGCGCCCGCAGCCACGTCATCTGCTGCTGGCCAGCACAGTCATCGTCGCGATAATGGTGAGCCTTACCCCGGTCGGCTCCTCGGATACCGCCAGCTATGCGGCATATGGGCGAATTGCCGACCAAGGCGGTAATCCGTACCTGACCAGCCCGGCCACCTGGCTTGCGCATCACCGCGGATACCTGCCGTACTACAAGCTCGTGGGCGGGCCATGGACGAAGCAGCTGTCCGTCTATGGGCCGCTCGCCACCGCCGTCCAGCGATTCGCGGCATCGATCGGCGGCGCGAACCCCGCGACCACAATCTGGATCTTGATGATTCTCAACGGGGCCGTGTTCCTTGGCGTCGGCTTGCTGCTCATGAAGACCTCGGACGACCCGGTCCGGGCGACTCTGTTCTGGACCGCGAACCCGGTCATCATTCAGCAACTGGTCAGCGGCGGGCACCTCGACACCTTCGTGGCCGCGGCGGCGATCTGCGCGATCCAGGTCGCGCGTCGCGTCTCAGGCCGGTGGGGCGACGTGCTGATAGGCGTCATGCTCGGCCTCGCGTGTGGTGTGAAGGCCACCGCGGTCCTGGTCGCGGTCGGGCTAGCCTGGCCCATGCTGCGCAGGCACGAATGGCTGCGAGTCGCCCGGATTGCGGCGATTTGCGTCGCTACGATTGGCCTGCAGTACAGTTCCTACGGCCTTGCCGCCCTGAAACCGCTCATAAACGGCACGAAACTGGTTATATTGCCGTCGCCGTGGCGCATCTTCCAGGCCGCGGCCGATGCACTGCACGTCCCTTCGGGCACGACCGGGACGATCATCACCGTGCTCTGGCCGATCGCGATGATTGTGGTCGCCTGGCTCATCTACGGGCGGATCTCGTCCGATCAGCCAGGCGAAGTCGTGGCACCTTTCGCCCTGGCGTTCGCCTGGATCCTTGTCTTCCCGTGGGTATTTCCGTGGTACACCGCTATCGCCTGGGTCGCGCTGACCCAGGTTCCGCGCAATCGGATGACCCGGTGGCTCACGATTGTCACGGTCCTGCTCGCTCTCTGGCATTCCGGGGTCGGACAGGGACCTCCTCCGGTGGGACGACTGTGAAGTCGCGGGGATCGGGGCAGACAGGGTGAGGCCCGAGGTTGCAGACCGCCACGCGGGGCAGGCCCTGCATGATCAGGCAGTCCGTCGATATGCGGCCGGCGCCGGCCTCCTGCGGCGGCACTGGCTAGCTGCCTTGCTGCTGGCCGCAGGCCTGGTGCTGCGGCTACTTGCCCAGTTCACCTACCGCCCGGCGCTGTTCTACATCGACTCGGTGAAGTACCTGTACACCTCAGACGGCAACGATCCGGAAGGCTACAAACTGCCGCTGCGGGCGATACTGCTCGTGGGCAACTTCAACAGCGTCGTGGCGATCCAGCACCTGCTCGGCCTGGTCATGGCAGTGGTCATCTATGTACTGCTGCTGCGGCGCGGTGCGCCCCGCTGGCTCGCCGCCCTGGCCATCGCGCCGATCCTGCTCGATGCCTACCAGCTGCAGAACGAGCAGACGATCATGCCGGGCACCTGGTTCGAGGCCCTGATCGTCGCAGGAATCGCGATCCTGCTATGGCACCGAGGTGTCAGCTGGCGGCGCGTCGCTGCGGCCGGGATCGTGCTGGGGACATCGGCCACGGTCGCCCAGGTGGGCGAGGCCCTGCTCCCGGCCGCCGCGGTCTTCGTACTCGCGGCGGCTGGCGGCGGCTGGCGGCAGGCCATCGGCAAGGCAGCCGTAGTGTGCGCGGCCTTCGCCTTGCCCATCCTGGTGTACTGCACCGGCTCCTACCTGATCACCGGGAACTTCTTCCTCTCCCATCAGGGCGTCACGTCGCTCTATGGCCGGACTGCAGCGGCCGTAGACTGCTCCACCATCAAGCTTCCGCCCGCTGAGCGAGGGCTGTGCCCGACCAAAGCCCAGCAAGCCAGGGGCGACGATTGGCTAGAATTCGCCGCAAATGCCCCCGTACAACGCTACTACAACGACTTGCCGCGCGCCGAGGTCGACAGTCTCGTTACCAATTTCAGCCACCGAGTCCTGCGCCAGCAGCCGCTGCGGGTGCTGGCCGCCTACGGGCGCGACGTGCTGAAGCTGTACGCGGTGGACCGTGTCACTGCACCGGGCGACCCGCCCATCTCCCGCTGGCAGTTCCAGACGTCGTTCCCGTATTTCATCCCGCACGCCACGCCCTCGATCGTCGGGACCGCGGTCAACCGATTCGGCGGCGGCAAGCCCGCCGTATGGCACCCCGTTGCGGCGTTCCTGCGGTCCTATCAGCTCGACGGCGGCTACACTCCGGGCCCGCTGCTTGCGCTCTTCACCCTGACCGGCCTCCTCGGTTCGGTCGCCGTGCTGCGCCGGCGGGCGTCCGAAGCTACCCACCAGCTCGCGCTTGCCTGCCTGCTGTTCTTCGCGTCGGCAGTGTCGCTCACGCTGGTATCCGACCTGTTCGTGTTCTCCTGGCGGTACCAGCTGCCGGCGCTCGTCACCGTCGTGCCAGCGGGCGCACTTGGGATCGGCGTCATCGTGAGCTCGGTCAGGACCCGGCGGACTCCGCGCGCCACGGGCACCAGTTACGGGGAAGGGATGGGTTCGGATGACGGCGGGCGACCGCGATAGTGCCACCAGGACGGGGGGCAGGACCGTCTCGATCCGGCCCGGATGGCGGGGCCAGTTGGGCGCGGCCGACGGCCGTGACGGTCGGTCCGCACCGGCCTGGGCTCCCGATGTCACCCGCGCCGCTGTCTTGTTCGCTATCTCGGTAGCGCTATTCCTGGCTGTCTTCCAGATTTTCCCTCAGCACCCGTGGTCGATGCTCGACCTGCGCATTTACCTATGGGGCGGCACGGCCGTGCGGCACGGGCAAGACCCGTATCTGCACATGTACTTTCCCGGCAGCCTGAACTTCACCTACACCCCGATGGCCGCCGGTATCTTCGCGCTGCTTTCCGCCATCAGCCTGCCGATCATGAAGGTGCTTGCCGTGGCGGCCAGCGTCGCATCGCTGGTTGCAGTGCTCTGGCTGACGTGGGGTGCGCTCGGCAGACAGCGCTCGCGAGACCGCCTCGGCGCCACTTTGGCCGTGGCCGCCTTGGCGCTCTGGATCGAGCCAGTCCGGCAGACGCTGTCATTCGGACAGGTCAACCTGGTGCTGATGCTCATCATCGTGGCGGACCTGTGCATGCCGGATACTCGCTGGTGGAAAGGCATCGGCGTAGGTTTCGCAGCGGGCTTCAAGCTGACGCCCCTGATATTCATTCCCTATCTGCTGCTCACGCGGCGGTTCCGGGCCGCTGCCATCGCGGCGGCGACCTTCGCCGTGACGGTCGCCGGCTCCCTGGTACTGATGCCGGGGGCGGCGCATCATTACTGGCTCGACGGCCTGTTCCTGAACCCCAATCGCCTCGGGAACGTCCGCTATGTGGGGAACCAGTCGTTGTACGGCGCCCTTTCTCGGCTGCTCGGCAGCACTGCGGCGGCCCGGCCCTACCAGCTGATCGCCGATGTGGCAGTCGGCGCAGCCGGGCTGGTGCTCGCCGCGTGGGCCTCCCGCCGCGGCCAGGAGGCTATCGGCATCCTGGTGTGCGCCCTGACTGGCCTGCTGATCTCGCCGGTCTCGTGGTCGCACCACTGGGTGTGGGTCGCGCCGATGCTCGTCGTGCTGGCGGACTTCTCGACGCGCCCGCCATCACTCGCGGCTGCTGCGCGCTGGCGGCGGGCTTGCTGGCTCGGCGCCGCGGCGGTAGTTGTCGTCTTCTCCGGCCTGCTGTGGACCGTGCCAGCCCCCGCCCTGAGCGGCCATGTCATGAACGGATTTGAACAGCTGATCGGGGACTTGTACGTGCTGGCCGGGCTGGCCGGCCTGGGCGTGATCGCAGCCCTGCTCATATCTGCGCGGCGCAGGGACCGGCGTATAGCACCGGTAGCTTCTGAGCGCGAAGGGGAAGAACCATTGCAGCCTGGGCTGGCAGCCCGATCCTGAGCGGACCTGCAAGCGCCTAGCGCTGGCCTTCCCTGGAGGGAGCGCCCGCGACGAGATCCCGCAGGCGGTTCCAGCGCGCCTCGTAGCGCGGGCCGTAACGCTGCGCGGCCCGTGCCGCTCGCCGTGGCCGATTCGGGTAGCGGCGCGTCGCCCACCACGACCCCGGCTTGGCCAGCCTCAGCGCGCCGACAAGCGCGACGACACTGATGACGGCACCGATGACGCCGGTCGTTATCTTGCCTTTGAGCAGGCAGATCACGCTCAGCAGGAGACCAGCGGCAAGGACAGCGACCGACGACCACCAAGTCGCTGTGCCGACATGGCCGGACAGGAAGTCGGCGCCCCCGATGAGCGCTCCGGTCACCACCAGAACGCAGAAGATCGCGTCGACCGATTTCCGGCCCTCCGCGGCCCAGTAGACGTCCTCAAGATGGAGCCACAGCGCGAACTCGTCGAGAGTCAGGCTGATCCCCACCCCGAAGACGGCGGCTGCCGCGTCTAGGGCCGCTCCGTGCGGTGTTGCGGACACAAGCGCGATTCCCGTGCCGATGATAATCAGGATGCCGAAAACCTGATGGTGGATATGAACGCCGGCGATCCGAACGTTGCTTAGCCCGGCTCCAGAGCCCTTCCCTGAGCGAATCAGCCGGGTCACAGTTCTGGTGACGAGGAAAGTCACCAGTATCGCGATAAACATCCACATCATGGGCCGCAGGTCCGCTCCGCCCTGACCGAGTGAGATCTTGAGCCCCGATTGGACATACGGCAGGGCAGATTCAGCGTCGGCTCGCACAACGTCCTCCTCCGAATACGCCTGTTGCCCGGAGCGCGCGGCGCAATGTCCACTCGAGCCGAGCCAGACCCCGGATATCGCCGCCCGGTGGTGCGCAAAAAATACCGTCGCGACACCGCTGGCAGCATGCCCCGGCAGGGTTCTCATCACTCGCCGCACGCACTGGCTGCACATCTGCTGCCCCGCAGGCAGCCGCCGCAGCCCGCGGCTGGCCGCGCTACGGCCATTTTCCACCCCACGCCATGTGAGCCAGGTGGTAACTGGACAGCTTGTCCGCGAGCGGCGGCGGCATACGGATTCGAAACGCACCCCACCGGCCGAACAGATCCGTGCTTGGATATAGCGCTCAGAGGCTGCGATCGCGGGCGACTCGCCAAGACGACGTGCCGCCAGCTTGTTCCCTCCTAAAGAAGGGCGTGGCATCGTGGATCGTGCTAATCCCCGCAGGAATGGCAGCACCCGGATGAAATGCCAGGCGAAAGTGCCGGCCCCGGTGCCGAAGTTAATACCGGGTGTCCGGCCGCAGGTGTCGGTCGTTATCCCGACCTATAACTACGGCAGGTTCCTGGCCGAGGCGGTGACGAGCGCGCTCGCGCAGGACGGAGTGCAGCCACAGGTCATCGTTGTGGACGACTGCTCCAGCGATGACACGCCTGAGATCTGCGCCCGCCTCGCGGCGGCTGATGACCGGGTGACGGTGATTCGTCATCAGCGCAACATGGGCCATGCCGCCACTTTCAATGACGGGTTCGCGATCGCCACCGGTGAGCTCACTGTTCGGCTGGACGCCGACGACGTGCTGACGCCAGGGTCGCTGGCCAGGGCCGCCGCTCTTTTTGACGCGTTCGGGAATGTCGGGCTCGTGTACGGGCACCCGGCGCACTTCGCGGGCCCGGTCCCGGCCCGCCCGCAGCAGGCGGACCGCGGCTGGAGCGTGTGGACCGGGGCAGACTGGATCGCCGACCGGTGCGCGAAGGGGGTCAGCTGCATCACGACCTCGGAGGCGGTCGTGCGGACCAGCGTGATGCGAGAGATCGGCGGCTGGGAGACCAGGCTGAAATTGGCCGGCGACGTGAAGATGTGGC
Organism: uncultured Actinomycetota bacterium; assembly: GCA_963719765.1. Classification (GTDB taxonomy): domain Bacteria; phylum Actinomycetota; class Actinomycetes; order Streptosporangiales; family Streptosporangiaceae; genus JAJYUU01. Next base: position 378,476 of record CAVRCW010000003.1, on the reverse strand, counting down.
TCAGCGTGGCCGCGTTGTCCGACGTTGGCCGCGTGAACGGGCCCGACCAGGTGTTCCACCGTGAGCACCCGGCGAGCGTCAGTGCGACCCAGGGCGATCATCCCTTCATCGACCTGACCGAACGCAGGTCCGCCTTCGAGCTGTTCTTCGGGGACATGGGCGCCCGCGTGCCTAACGCCGGGGAGCTCTACCGGGAGGCGATGGCAGCGCTGGCCGACGAGGCACTGCTGCATGCCTGCCGCGCATATGACCGAAACCGGCTTGCCACGGTCGACGTTCGCGGTTATCTAGACTTCGCTTCCGAAGTGTGCCCTCAGGTTGAGGCACTCCCGCACTGGCAACCCCTGCAGCGCAGGCAGCGGATGCCTGTTGTCCCGGCCTGCCAGCCGCTGATGTTCGCCGCCAGCCTCGCCTACCGCCGCCTCCACTCCAGGGCCCAGTACCGCATGTGGCATCGCACCGGCCTGTGAGGTGAGGGCCTCGACGCGCCGGCAAGTGTGGTCAGGCCGGGTAGTGGTATCCGTCGTACGGCACGCCCATGTAGGGAAAGCGCGGCAGCGGCTTATTCGTAACGCTGGCGCTGGTCAGGCCGTCGGTTAGGACCTTTGCCACTGCGTCGACCTTGTAGGTCGGGTCCACGAGCGGATACGTCAGGCCGGCGATGGCGCGCAGTTCGATCGTGACGACGTCGTCGGTGATCCGGCGGCCGTTCGGGAAGCCCGCCAGGTCGCCGCCCAGGACGCCGAGTGCGCTGAACTTAGGCGACGTCCGGGGTGTGGGCGGGATGGTGGTATTCAGCCGCAGCATGTCGGCCTGCTTCGCGCCGGTGAAGTTCGTGAAGCCCTTGATCAGTCCCTTGGGAATACCAGTCAGCAGGATCGCCTCGAGGTCAGCGCGCGGCTTACTCGACTTATCCAGGGCGGCCAGGTGCGGGAACGCGCCAGGGTAGAGCACCGGCAGCAGGGCGGCGAACTCGGGGTGGGCTACGTAGCTGGCGAACTGCTTGTCGTGCGCCGGCGGCTGAGTGTTCCAGTAGTCCTTCTTGCCGAGCGGGATGATCAGTTCGTTCACGAGCGGGTTAGCCAGGCGTGATATCTGCGTGTACGGGCCACTGTAGGTGCTCCCGCCTTCGTCGGCTGCCCGTACCCGCGCGCGCTGGCGAGACGCCGTGGTCCAGACGCCGATGGTCGGGTGGCCGTGGTCGGTCAGCTGCTTGATGGGCACCTGGATGGCGATCGTATGCACATTCAGCTGATTGGTGGCGTTGACGCCCGGCGCGGCCATGAGCCCCGCGGCCTTGCCGAAGACGTTGGCCTCCTGGAACGGGCGAAGGTTGCCCAGGTCGAAGATCGAGCCTAGATCGACATAGAACTGCTCGGCCCGCTGGCCGGCGAAGACCTGCACGTTGCCGTCCAGCTTGTGCACGGCCGGGCGGCCGAGGTTGGCCTCGTAGTTCGGCGTCGACAGTACTCCTACATTGCAGGGCGGGCAGGCAAGGCGGGTTCCCAGGACCCTGGAGCGCCCTGACTTCCCCACCTTAGTCACGGAGTAGAACTGCTTGCTGTTCCAGGTCGGGTCGTGCAGCGAGGTGATCGGGCCCGTGTTGTACAGGAAACTGCCGGGGGTCGTCAGCTTCGTCTCGAACCTGAACTCGTAGACGATGTCGGCCTCGCCGTCGCCGTTATTGTCAACCAGGATCTCGTAGAGCACATCCGTGCCGAACTGGTAGAAGTTCGGGCCGCCCGCTGGCTCCTGTAACGGGACGTAGTTGGCGATCAGCGTGATCGTGTCTGGCCGGTCCGGGCTGACGAACGCATAGACGTCAGTGCTGTCCGCGGCGGGATCCTGGGAAATCTCGGGCGCCTCGCGATGGGACGACATCGGTTACCTCACAAGTTCGTAGATGCGGCTAGCAGGTGCGGCGTCAAGGCGTCAGGTACGGCTGGCCCGGAGCAGGCGCGCGGCGATGTCCGGATCGTCAAGGCGTGTCTGGCTCGTGCCCCGGAAGATGTCCAGCTGGCCGGACCGGACATCACGTATGTGGACGACGAGCTCCTCAGCGTCATCGACGCCCGCCTCGTCACCTGTCGCCGTGTCCCTCCGGCCCTGGCTTGCCGCGGCCGCCCGCTCGGAGGTACTGGCAAGCGAGTACGCGGTCAGCCCCGCGACTCCCGCCATCGCGGTGGTGCGCAGCAAGGACCGGCGCGAAAATGCTGACTGAGCCGGTCCTTCAACAGCGCCCGCGCCGGCGCTGACCGGGCCTGCCTCATCTGGACTGAGCATGCGTCTCCCCCGGATCGTCCATCGGTTTGCGGCTAACGTCAGGCGAGGCCGCTCGCTCCCGAGCCCTCGTAGCCATTTGTGCTCGTCTGACTACCGTAAGTAATCGTTCACCTGGGTTTTATATATCACAGCCGGCCAGATGAATGATGGAGCTTGTCGCTTGCACACAACGGCGCGCCCCGTCACTGCCGAGGAACATCGCGCCGTCAGCGCCGACCTGACGATCTACACTGGGCTGGTGCTGACCGACATGCTGCGCCGCAACCCGCCGATCGGGTCCTACAACTCGCCGCTCGCATGACGGACCGCCACGGCGACGTCCCCCTCGGCCCTTCCGGTTCCGGCACCGTCGTGCTGGACCTCGGCCAGGGCGCCGGGGCACTTGTGCTGCACACGCCCGCGGATCTCGAGGGTGCCGAGATCGAGATCAGCCATGTCGGCTCGGCGCACCGGACGCATTCCCTGGTTCGGCCCCGGCACGTCGCGGGCGGCACACAGTATGCGGCTGTATACCCAGGCCTGCCGCCTGGCGTCTACACGATCTGGCGGGACTGCACCACGCCCGTCACAGCGGTTACCATCACCGGCGGCGCAGTCACGACAGCCGCATGGCCATCCGGCTGAGAAAGACCAACGGCAGACAGCCGCCCGCGGCTTGCTCCGCCCACCCCTGACGCCGAGCTTCCCCGGTGCCCTGGCTCGGCGCTGCTCCGGCCCGCTGGCGACTAGGAGGAGCTCTACCCGCGGCTGCCACGCAGGCTAGCTCGGCAGCGCGGGCAGTCGGTACACTCGCCGGGCGGTCCGGTCGAAGATCGCGTCGCGCTCTGCGGCGCTGAGCGGCGCGGTCAGCTCTGTGTACATCTCGCAGACCTGGCGGTAGGTCGCACCGAGCGTGGACACGGGCCAGTCGGATCCGAACATGAGCCGGCCGGGGCCGAAGGCAGCCAGCACTGTCTCGCAGTACCGGCGAAGGTCGCTGGCGCGAGCCGGGTTGCTGTGCACGCCGGACAGCTTGCAGGTCACGTTCGCAAGCGCGGCCAAGGTGCGGATCGCGGCCGCCCACGGACCGGTTGCCGGGTCCTGCCCTGAGCCGACGGGCGGTCCGCCCAGATGGTCGAGTACGAAGCTCAGCTCGGGCACCGACCGCGCCGCGGCAGCCGCGCCAGGCAGCTGAGGTGGCAGCAACACCAGGTCGAAGCTCAGGCCAGCGGCAGCCAAGGCGTGCAGGCCGCGGCGCACCGCGGGACGGGCCAGCCAGTCCGGATCTGGCTCAGCCAGCAGCGGGTGGCGGATGCCGCAGAGGAACGTCCCGCCCGGCAACGACCGCAGTCGAGCCAGCGTGTCCGCAACGGCCGGGTCGGCCAGGTCCGTCCAGCCCACTACGCCGGTCAGCAAGCCCACCGGCTCGGTGGCACCGTAGGGATCCAGGCCCGCCGCCAGCGCGAGCAGGTCAGGCGTCTCCCACGGTTCGGCCACCGTCTGGATGACCACAGTGCCGGTCACGCCGCACTCCGCCGCCAGCGGCGCCAAGTCGGTCAGCGTGAAAGACCGCCGCAGCCGGGCGAGCTCATCGTCGCTGGCCCATGGCTGATCGCCCGACAGCCAGCGGTGCTCGCGGGCGGCGATATCCCATAGATGGTGGTGCGCGTCGATCACCTGGCGCACATTACAAGGAGCTGCACCGCAGGGAACAGCCGCGGTCAGCGCTCAGGGGCCAGCTACGGCCTCGCCGGGATGCGCGACGGGGTTAGCCCGCAGCGCGAGAGGGCCGCTGGCCGCGCAACCGGGCGACATAGCGGTCGGCGGAACGGCGCACGGCGGCCGCGCCGTCCTGCACGACCACCCGCCCCCACCACCCTCCGTACACCCGGTCGAAGGTGAATCGCTCCGCGCGGCGGGCGATGTCGAGCACCGTTCGTTCATCGAGCGGAATGAGGTTCGGGTAGCTCCACATGAAGCTCACCCAGTCGCGGTCAGGGACCACGGTGATGGTGTCGCCGGTGAGCAGCGCGCCGCGGCCCTCCGACCCGGCCTGCCAGTGCAGCACGGCCGCGCCATCAAAGTGTCCGCCGATCCGGGCGAGCGTCAGCCCCGGCACTGGCTCGGCCTCGTCATCGAACAACTCGATGCGCGGCGTGGGCCGCTGAACCCACTGCTGGTCCGCGCGCGGAATGAGGATGCGAGCGCCGAAGGCGTCCGCAAATTCGACATTGGCCGCGTAGAAGTGCGGGTGCGACATGCAGATGGCGCTAATCCCGCCCAGATCGGTGATCCGGGCCCTGGCGGCATCGTCGAGCAGCGAGGTGCAGTCCCACAGCACGTTGCCGTGCGGGGTGCGCACCAGCAAAGCCCGCTGCCCGATAGCGAACGTCGGCTCCATCCCCACACCGAAAAGCTCCGGCTCCTCCTCGCGGACTACTACCGCGTGATCGCCGGCTAGGTCGGCCATGGTGGTCCACCGCTGACCGCCCCAGCCGACATACTGGCGCTCGTCCGCGCAGATGGCGCACCCATCTGGAGGCCGAGGCGTGTCAGCCTGCTGGACGCCGCAGGTGACGCAGATCCACGCCGGCACCAGTCCACCTCCGCAATCTCATGGACGATGCCAGTACGGACCGGCCTCGACCACTGCGCTCAGGAGCTTAGCGGGCCAATTCTGCGTGGCGCAGAATCTCTCGACCTCTCGGTCCGGGCGGGCTGACACTGCCAGAGGATCTTGGGGAGAGGCAGTGAAGTGGACGAGTCATTGGCCGGCCAGCGAAGACGTGGCGGTCTGCTGTGGCACCGTAACTTCCGGCTGCTGTGGCTCGGCGAGACGGCAAACCAGCTGGGCAGTGCGATGGCGGTCGTTGGCGTGCCGCTGCTGGCTGTCATCGACCTGCATGCGAGCGCCTTCGCCGTTAGTGCTCTCGTCGCCGCGGGCTGGCTGCCGTGGCTGATCATAGGCCTTCCGGCGGGAGCGTGGGTCGACCGCCTGCCCTGCCGTCGGGTGATGATTGTCTGCGACGTCATCTCGGCCGGGCTGTATTCGAGCGTGCCCCTGGCGTACTGGCTGCATGGGCTGACCATCGCGCAGCTCCTGGTCGTCGAGTTGCTGGCGGGCGGAGCCGGGGTCTTTTTCTCCACTGCCTATCAGGTGAATTTGCCTTCCCTGGTGTCGGACGCGGACCTGGTCGAGGGCAATGCCAAGCTGCAGGGCAGCGCGTCGGCAGCCTCGCTGGGCGGCCGGGGCCTGGCAGGGCTGATTGCCCAGGCGCTGGGCGCGGCCACGGCGGTGCTACTCAATGCGATCAGCTACTTGATATCGGCCACGTGCCTGCTGACGATCCGCTCCACCGAATCCGTGAGGAAGCCGCCTCGGCCGCCGTTCCGGCTACGTCGCGATATCGGCGAGGGCATCCGGCTGGTACTGCGAGACCCATACCTGCGGCAGGTCAGCCTGTTCGGAGGACTGGCTAACTTTGCCCTCGATGGCTATGCGGCGATCATAGTGGTGTTCCTCGTCCGCGTGCTGGGGCTGAGCGCGGGCTATGTCGGCTTGCTCATCGCCGTCCCCGGTCTCGGCGGCCTCGTCGGAGCGCTACTCGCGCGCCGGATTGCGGCCCAGCTCGGTACCGCCAGGACCATGCTGATCAGCACGCTCTGCGCGCTGCCTTTCGCGCTGCTCACTCCCCTCGCCGCACCGGGTCCGCGGGTAGCGTTCTACGTGGTTGGCGTCCTTGTGGCCGCCATCGGCATCGGGGTTAGCAACGTCATCCAGGTGACGTTCCGCCAGACATACTGCCTGCCGGAGATACTCGGCCGCGTCACCGCCACGATGCGGTTCGTTACCTTCGGGACCAGCCCGCTCGGTGCGCTCGCCGGAGGAGGGCTCGCCACCTGGCTCGGATCACGAGACGCGCTGTGGATCATCCTCGCGATCCTCGCCGTATCCGGCACAGTGCTGCTCACGCCGCAGTTCCTCGGACGCCGGGACCTGCCCAAGGCATCCGCCCTGGTGGCCCCGCTAGCACAGCGCTGAAGCTTGCGCAGTTCTCAGCTCGGGGTTGGTGGAGCCGCCGGCGTGCTCAACGAGTCGCTGGCACCTGAGACAGCCCGCGCCTTGCGTCGGCTGCGGATGCGTATCGCGTAACGGATCACGCCAACCATGATCAACAGCAGGAGCAAGGCGAATGCCGTACCGGTGACGGCCATCCCGATGAGTGCCGGAGGGACACGCGAGTCCGATGGGGCTAGGCCGTCGGCGACAAATGTCTGTGGCGTGTACGGAAGGTCGGGTGGCCGGACCGCACGACGATAATCACCCGGCCAACCACGCGAACGGCGAGCGGGCCAGTCTCCCGCGAATCGAATGCCACGCTTCGGTGGTCGCCGAGAAGCCACAGCTCGCCCTTCGGGACAGTAGCGGCGAAGCGGATCTCTGATGGAACGTCGCCGGGATACCGGTAGGTCTCATCGAGCGCCTTGCCGTTGACGGTGATGCGGCCACGAGCGTCGCAACATGCAACGTCGTCGCCCGGTAGCCCGATGACTCGCCTGACGTAATACCCGAGACCGGCCGACGGCTCTTGCTCGACGATTACGTCCCCCCGTCGGACCTGGGCAGCGGGGACGACGATCAGATCGCTCCCGGGTCTGATGGTGTTCGCCATGCTGGTCGTCGGAACGATGAAACGCCTGCTCGTCGCGAGCGTCGTCGCCCCACCCGCGTCCACAGTGCTTGCTACCGGTCACCAGTCAGCGATGTCCATCACCTTCGCGATCGACGGATGGTCGCCGCGCGGCCCGAACGTCTCGATCACGGCGGAGACGCCCGCGTTGTTGGCCCCCGCGACCATGACCTGCACCGCGGCCGGCGAGTTCAGGACGGGCACGAGGTCCGGGTTCGCCCCGGAGCTGGCCCGGTCGGGTACTGCGTCCGGGTGGTCGGCAGGCAGCCGCCAGTGCGTGTGCCGGGAGATCGCGTCCTTGCCGACCATGGCTAGCTCGGCGCGGGCGTTCACGGCGTGACCGTAGATGAACTGGCGCATGTCGTCCTTGCTCCAGCCGGCCTGGCCGAACAGACGCGCGTGCTCGGGCGCGAGGACCACGAGGGCGCTGCTGGTCTCGTGGATGCGCGCGCCGGTCCGCGCGATCGTGCCGGTTATGTCCAGGGCGAGCTGCTCGGGCACGTGCGTGTGGCGTGCCTCGATGTGCACGCAGGACCGGATGACCATCGCGGTCACGGCGCTGTCAGCCGGATCGAAGCCGAACTCAGCGTGCAGCGGAGGCCACGGGCTTAGCTCCTCGTTCTCCGCGATGCAGGCGCTGAATTTCGCAGGCGTACCCTGGGTGGCCTGGTCCAGCAGGTGCGGGTGCAGACCGAACACGTTGATGGCGGTGAGTCGGATGGCCCGGCCGATGGTGGCGTTCGCCCGGAAGCCCGAGCCGAAGACGTTGCCCGCGCTGTTCAGGCCGATCCGCGTGCGGACTGGCCCGTTGACGATGAGCAGCGGTGCCGTGCCGGTAGTGCTCTGCCATATCCCCTTGACTGGGTATCCCTCGTCGGCCAGCGCCTTCCACGCGGCCAGGACGACCGGGAAGTATTCGGGCCGGCAGCCGGCCATGGCGGCGTTGATGGCGGCGAGCCGGACGGTGCAATGCCGGTTCAGGTGCGGGAGCGCGAATACCACGTCGGCGGGGTGCCGACTGGTCTGGGCCAGGAACTCGGCCAGGTAGGACTCGGTGACCGGCACCACCGGCAGGCCGTCGGTCCAGTCCCTTGCGGCGTAGTACTCCATGGCGGCGCGGATCTCCGCAGCGTCGGCCAGCGGAAGGTCGTCCCCGAGGGTGGCAGCCATTCAGGAGTCCACGCCCATGACGCGCAGTACCTCATGCGCCACGTCGCGGGCGCGGGCCTGGATCTGGCTCTCGTCGAGGCTCGCCAGCGGATGCGGCATGGTGACGAAGTGGTAACCGGGGAAGCCGTATACCCTAGCCATCGCCTCCGCGGCGAGCACGAACGCGTCCGTGCAAACGCTCACTGCGGGCAGCCCCGCCCGCTCCAGCAGGATCCCATCGGCCAAACTGGCCGCGCTGCACGAGCCTCAATCACCGATGCCTGCCACCACGAAGTCGCAGTTATGCAATATGCGCTGGATCAGGCTCTCCTCCGAGGGCGTCCCGAAATAGCTTTTCGTGAACATGATGGCTGCCAGCACGCCGTGCACGCGCTGAAGCTCCCGCCCGACGCAGGACAGGAGCGTGGCGGCATTCGGTTTGGTGTTCTCCAGTAGACCTACGGTCAGTCCGCGGACGCTGCTTGGTCGGGGGGCGAGTGTCGTGTCATCAGCCCGCTCGTCAAAGCCCGTCGGGTCGAGGAGTTTCTCTCGTCCTGGCATGCACTCGCCTCCGCCCACTGCCGCCCCACCTCGCGCTCAGCAAAACATGCCGGTCGCGCGACTCACAATCTGCCTGCCGCGTGGCGGGAGCATGATGCTGCACCGCCGCGCTTTCCGGCATTGTGGCCTGGTGCCCGGTTCCCCGGCTGCGGGCTAGCCTGATGCGAGTCAGCATCTTCGGGCTGGCCCTGGGGCTCTGCCTGGCTGCGGGCCGCACGCTGGGAGGAGGTTGCCGTGGCGATAGTTCTCAGTTATTGCTGTCTGTGCGGTGGCGGGCGGTGAGGGAGAACTTCGCGACCGTGCTTGAGACCGTGGCCGACGTGCGTGCCGATCGCGTCGCGGTGACGCATGGTTACCGGAGCCGGACCTGGCGGCAGCTAGATGAGCGGGCATCGAGGCTAGCGGCGTACCTGGCCGACTGCGGAGTCGGAGTCGGGGACCGGGTAGCGATCGCGCTGTATAACAGCATCGAGTACTTGGAGAGCGTCTTCGCGGCCCTGAAACTGCGGGCCATCCCGGTCAACGTCAACTACCGCTACCAGGCCGAGGAGATGCGCCACCTGTTCGCCGATGCGCAGGTCACCGCGGCCATCTTCGACGCGTCGCTCGGCTCGCGCGTCGTCCGGGCGCGGGCCGGCGCGCCGTCACTGCACATTCTGGTGCAAGCTGGCGACGCTGCGGCGGCTCCGCCGGAAGCCTCGGTGGGCTCGTATGAGCAGGTGATCGACGGCAGCCGGCCGCTGCCCCGCGTGAGCAGGGGCGTCGATCACTGGCTGATGTACACCGGCGGCACCACCGGCAAGCCCAAGGGCGTGCTCGTCAGCCATGCGTGGCTATACCCGGTCATCTGCGCCAACGGGTTCAGGCTCATAGGCGAGCCGGTACCAGACTCCCTTGATGAACTGCGGGCCATCACTCAGCGGCTAAGCGGACCCGGCGACGCGGTGGTCTGCCTGCCCGCGCCGCCGCTCATGCACGCGACCGGCATGTACACGACGCTCGGCGCCCTGGTGGCTAGCGGCCGGGTCGTGTTCCTGACGACACGCTCCTACGACCCGCACGAGCTCGCCCGCACCGTGGCCGCGCAGCGAGTGGACACCGTCTCGATTGTCGGTGACGCGTTCGCCCGGCCGCTGGCCGATGCGCTGGACCAGGCGGCGCTGGACGGCAGCCCGTACGATCTGTCGAGCCTGCAGCGGATCCTGAGCGTCGGGGTGACGTGGAGCGCGGACGTGAAGCGCCGGCTGCTGGCGCACGGGGACTTCGTCTGCCGCGACCTCGTCGCCGCGTCCGAGGGCGGCCCGTTCGCCGTCAGCGAGACCAGGCGCGGCGACGCTGCCATCACCTCGCGCTTTACGCTGGTTCCCGGCGCCCGGGTCCTTGACGACGCTGGCCGCGACGTGGTTCCCGGTTCTGGTCAGGTGGGCTTTCTCGCCGCGCCCGCCGACGATGACATCGGCTACCTAGGCGACAAGGCGAAAACCGCGGAGACATTCCGCGTTCTCGGCGGCAAGCGCTGGGTTGTTACCGGCGACCTCGCGACGCTGGAGACCGACGGCTCGGTCTCGTTCCGCGGCCGCGGCAGTCGCGTGATCAACACCGGTGGCGAGAAGGTCTTCGCCGAAGAGGTAGAACAGGTGATCATCGAGCACCCCGGCGTCCGCGACGCGCTCGTGGTCGGGCTGCCCGACCAACGCTGGGGACACCTAATCACCGCCGTCGTAGCGCCAGCCGGCCCAGGCGAACTGACCGCGGGCGCACTAGTGGCCCACGTCGCGGAGCGGCTCGCTGACTACAAGAAACCACGCAGCATCGTGTTCGTGTCCGAGATCCGGCGCAGCCCGTCCGGGAAGGCAGACCTGCGGTGGGCGCAGGCGGTCGCGGCAGGCGAAGGTTCAGGCTAGTGGGGCAGTTGCAGTTCGTTATCTCGTTCGCGTCGCCGCTGGTAGTGGCACTGGCGGGCGACGGCCTGGTGGCGGCGGCGCCAGAGGGACCAGTGCAGGTGGTGCTCTGGAGGGTGGGCCGGGCGGCATAGCGCGGCGTGCATCCGGCGGATCTCGTTGACGCTCAGGCAGGTCAGGGCCTGGCCGTCGTTGATGTCCCCGCTGTGGTTTCATCCGTCCACCCACCGCGAGCAATGGCTCATCCAGCCGCGGCGCGGCCGGGCGGCCCTGGCGCAGGAGACCCGCGTTCCGTGCAGGCTAGCTTCGTGAGACGGATGGCTGCTCCGCCTTGAGGAGGGGAAGAAACTTCTTGGCGGCGCGCCCCCGGTTCCACCGTACGTCGAAGTACCACCCGTGGCCGTTTGCGAAGACGATGACCAGAGCGAAGGTTGGGTTCGGGAACCCGCCGCCCAGCCGCGCGGCGGAGACGATCTCGCTGCGCGGCACTCGGCCGACCACCTTGGAATAACCCCGGCCCGCCACCAGGGCAAGCTCTTGATCAGTGAGGGCCAGCAAGCCGGCCCCGGGGCTCGGAGTGTCGAACACCACCTCCCGCAGCGACTCCTCGCCCTTCTGGCGGCCCCTCCCCATCAACCGTTGAAGTACTGGCGCAATGGCGGGACCGAGCGGCCCGGCGGCATAGCCGGCCGATCTGTACGCCGAGGCACCGGAGCCCTTCCGATCGACGAGCAGCGCCGCGATCTGCGGCGAGCCGAGTGTTTGCGACGCATCTACCATTTAGCACCTCTCCGGAACGAGCTTTTGTACAGGTATATCGGCATGTTAAAGATCGGCGACCAGTCCATGGTCTTCATGACATTGGCGTTCCATCTCGTGCCATGCCGTTCCGCGCGGAGTTACGAGAGCGCGCATGCGGCCCTGACCCTAGCCATCATTTCTTCGCCAAGTAGCTAGCGGCCGGGCACGGTCCTCACCAGGGCTGACCGCGGCCGCCGTCCGCGCCGTCACCGCCGAGCCCGGCGACGACCTGGGCGCGCCCGCGGTCGGGCTGCCCGTACTGATGTTCGCCGGCGAACTGGCCGCCGCGGTCCAGCCCGGCGAGTTCCGCGACCAGATACCCGCCGGCCTGGTCGCAGCCTGCGAACAGGCCGTCACCGCCGCCGCATGCCTCGCCGGCCTCGTCGACGCAGTCCAGGCACTCCCCGCAATCGCCAGCTAACCGCACTCGATCCGCCCAACGGGCGGCCATGGAGCCCGACATCACTAAGTGCTGCTGCCGTACTAGCCATGCAGAATCGGCCCCCAGGGATGCGCGGTGGGCGCGGAATTGCGCGATCTCGAATGAGCTCCAAAGCGACGCGCTACCCGCATATTTGCCCCGGACGGGCTCGCGTCACCGACGCGACCAATGCGCCGACCGATCACGCAATGGCTGGGCCGACGCTGCGCGAATATATTCGGCAGCTGAATAGTCAACGTAAACTCGCCACATCAGCTTGGTGAAAATCTACTACTTGCTGACAAAATCGTAATTGTTCAAAGGCGAAAGTCTCGTTGGCGGAAGCTATGCCCGATCGCGATTGCCGCAGAGCCTGCCCGACTTGCTCGTACTGTGCCACGAGAGCCTTGCGAGAATAGGTATACGGCGGCGCACAGGGCGACCTGGGTCTAGCGTTGGCGAAGTGGCTGGACTTATATCCCGCTTACGCGCCAGGCTTGTTGATCTGCTCGGCTTGCTCTCGGAGCCGCCCAGGTGGGCGCTCGTAGCCATCGCCATCGCGTTCCTTGCGACGGCCATAGGCCTCAGTTTGGCAACCGTTCGACTGGCTTCTGCGCCGGGTCTTCCTGAGGCCTTCCAAAGTACCTCGCCGACGGCCACGACAACCACTAAAGCGTCGCCGACACAGCCAGCCTTCGGCTCATTCACACCAACTGCCACGCCGACGTTCGCGCCTACGCCAACACAGTCCGAGCCGGGTCGATCGGCTACGCGATCGTCGATGTCATCGCCGACGCTCGCGGCGTCTTCGACTCCCACCGCATTGGTTCCGCCGACGCCGATGCCTTTTTTCACGCCGCCCTTGAATTCGCAGACGCAGACACCCGTCGGGCCAACGACCGCGCCGACGTCAGTAACGGCACCCGTAAATGTGCCGCCGCCGGTAACGACAACACCTGCAACTGTGCCGACCACGACTCAGACCGTCGCTGTGCCTGTCACTGCAAAACCGAAACCGAAACCAGCTCGCTCCGTCACCGTCTCTCCATCCGCCAGCCCGGAGCCGATAGGCGCTAATGGTGCCCGGACGCCGCCAGAGGCGCGGACCCAGCCAGTCATCTCACCTGCACCAACGACGCCGAGTCACAGCCAGCCGACAGCAAACTCTGGTTCGCTCGCCGCCTCAGCGTCGTCACAGGGACCGGAATGGGAACCAGCCGTTACAGCCCTCGGCGCACTCCTCACCGGAGTCGCCGCGCTCGGCGCCCTACTGATGACCGTTGTACGCGGTCGAGCCGCGAAGAAGGCAAAGCCGCCCAGGACGCCGGACCGGAGGCCGAGCACTGACCAATAAAGATTCACCGAGCAACTGCTGAATGACCGGCCCGGAGCGGCCACCATGATTGCGAGTCGGCGAGCAGTTTGAAGGACAGAGTGTCGTTCCAGTTGTGCAGCTGCTCGGTGAAAGCATTCTTGGCCGGGTCGGCGGGCTGCGCCTGCAGCTGCCGCCGCGCGCGTAGCGGGCTCGAACGCACCGCGGTTAGTGCGCAGATTTGCTCATACCCGCCCGCGAAACCGCAGGTCAGCGCCTCAAGCTCCTGCCTGACCCGCAGTCGTCATGGGGCAGGAAGGAAGACTCCTGCGGCTCCCATAGCGGCACGCGCTCGTCCGCGGCGTGGCCTCGCCGCAGTCAGTGAACCTCGCCGGTAGACGGCACCAGCCGGCTCCCGTAGCTACCTGGAGATCCGGCTAAATCGCTGGCCGGTGCGAGGTTGATCTCATCCAGTCAACATCGGTTTCTGTTAGCGGGTGGCGGGGATGGAATCCACGACACGGAACCCGTTGCGCAGGGACCCCCTCTGCTCTGTACCGAGGGATCCCGCCAGCGAGTGTCCTCAAGCGACCAGCTCGGCAGGACGGACGGGTGAACCAGGGCCGTCAATTGTTATATGTCATATGTCATGCTGATTACTGAATTCACCGGCAATTCCTATTTCACAGATGTTTAATGACAAACTGCCTAATCTTCTTCCTCGCCGGTCGGAACACGGCGCGGCAGCTGGAATGAAGGAGGAGCTTCATGACAGATGCAAGCCAGGCGGCGCCGACGATCCTTGATATTCCCATCGGGCTGGATGCCACCGGGACGCGGCGGGAGTTCGACAGTCTCGGCGACGTCGAAGTACCCGCGGACAGGTACTGGGGGGCGCAGACGCAGCGCAGCCTGGAGCACTTCAACATCGGCAATGACCGGATGCCCAAAGAGGTGTACCACGCCTATGGGTACGTGAAGAAGGCGGCCGCAGTGGTGAACACCCAAGCCGGTCGCCTGCCGGAGTGGAAGGGGCAACTGATCGAGCGAGTATGCGACGAGGTGATCAGCGGAGCGCTGGATGCAGACTTCCCGCTGTACGTCTGGCAGACCGGCTCGGGCACCCAGTCCAACATGAACGTGAACGAAGTCATCTCCAACCGGTGCATCCAGCTAGCTGGCGGGACGTTGGGCTCCCAGGAGCCCGTCCACCCCAACGACCACGTCAACATGGGCCAGTCCAGCAACGACACCTTCCCGACAGCCATGCACATCGCCGCCCTCACGATGGCCACCGAGAGGACCATCCCGGCGCTTCGTCGCCTCCGCGACGCCATCGAGCGAAAGGCCAGGAAGTGGGCTGACGTGGTCAAGATCGGCCGGACGCACCTAGAAGACGCCACCCCGCTCACCGTCGGCCAGGAATGGTCTGGTTACGCCGGCGCCCTCGACGACGCCATCGCCGAGGTCGAGCATGCCACCCGCGGGCTACTGAAGCTGGCCATGGGTGGAACAGCCGTTGGCACCGGCTTGAACGCCCCGCCGGGATTCGGTGATCAGGTCGCCGCGCAGATCGCGACCATGACCGGCGCCCCGTTCGAGACCGCGCCCAACAAGTTCACCGCGCAGGGCACCCTGGACCGCATGGTCCGTGCGCACGCCGGCCTCAAGGCGGCGGCCGTCACCCTTTTCAAGATCGCCAACGATCTGCGTTGGCTAGGCTCCGGCCCGCGCACCGGCATACACGAGCTGACCTTCCCGGCCAACGAACCCGGGTCCTCGATCATGCCCGGCAAGGTTAATCCGACCCAGGCCGAGGCCATGCTGATGGTCGCCATCCAGATCATCGGCTCCGACGTGGCCGTGACCATGGGCGGCGCCGAAGGCAACTTCGAGCTGAACGCTTTTCGCCCGGTGCTGATCAGCAACTACCTACACTCGGCCCTGATCCTGGCCGACATGTGCGACCACTTCCGCGAGTTCATGATCGAAGGCACCGAAGTCAACGACGCCAAGCTCAAGCAGAACATCGACCGGTCGGTGATGATGGTGACTGCGCTCTCCCCGGTAATCGGCTACGACAAGGCCGCGGCGATCTCCTACTACGCGATCGACAAGAACCTGACCCTCAAGCAGGCCGCCCTCGACAAGGGCGTGAGCGAGGACCTGTTCGACAAGGTCGTCAACCCCCTCGCGCTCACGCGCCCCGGCTCCGCCGACATCCCTTCCACGGCTGCCGGGACCTGACATGCCGTCTCTGAGAGGAGAGCAAGCCGCCACCGGCCAGGCGCTGCTGGCTGGAAAAGCGGCCCTGATCGCGCCGGTGGGCCGCCGGGCGACGATCACGTTGTCTTGGCCGGCGTTAGGAGCTCGTGAGGATGACGAGTTGCTGAGTCGCCCTGGTCATCGCGACGTAGCGGTCGACCGCTCCCTCGATGCCCGTGCCGAACGACTCCGGGTTGATGAGGACGACCAGGTCGAACTCGAGCCCCTTCGACAGCTCCGGGGTCAGCGACTGGACTCTGGACGTCGCCAGGAACGCGGGATCACCGATGACGCAGGCGATCCCTTCTGCATGCGCGGCGAGCCAGCTGTCGAGGATCGCGGCTAGATCCGAAACAGATCCGTGCCCGACGGGGGCGCCGCCGCTGCGAATTGAGATGGGTACGTTGGCGTCCGGGAGCGCGGCCCGGATCACGGGCTCGGCTTCTGCCATGATTTCTTCCGGCGTCCGGTAGTTGATGCTCAGCGGAGCCAGCCTGATCTGGTCAAGCCCGACCCGCTCCAGCCGTTCCTGCCACGACTCCGTGAAGCCGTGCCTGGCCTGGGCGCGGTCCCCGACGACGGTGAAACTCCGCGGCGGGCAGCGGATCAGCAGCATCTGCCACTCGGCGTCGGTCAGTTCCTGAGCCTCGTCCACGACGACGTGCGCGAACGGACCAGCGAGCAGGTCCGGGTCGGGAGCGGGCAACGCGGCCGCATTGACCAGCGCGTCGTGAAAGTCCTCGCCGCGCAGCATGGTCACCAGACCGACGCCGTATTCGTCGTCCGCGGCCTCGATCAGGTTGTCGACGACCCGGTCCATATGCTCGCGCTCAGCAGCGACGGCGGCGTCATGCTGGCGCTTTCGCCGCGATGACTCCGGGTCGCCGAGGCGCTGTCGTGCTGCGTCGAGCAGTGGCAGGTCGGACACCGTCCAGGCCTGCGCGTCCCGGCGCTGCAGCAGATTCACCTCGTCGGCGCTTAGCCAGGGAGCGCACAGCCGGAGGTAGGCGGGCACCGACCACAGGTCGCCGACGAGTTCAGCCGCTTCGAGTAGCGGCCATGCCCGGTAGAGGGCCGTGATCAGCTCCCTGTTCTGTAGCAGCGACTTACGGAACAGGTCAGCCGCGACGTCACCGCCGTGCTTGTCCATCAGGATCGCGACCAGTTCGTCGAAGATCTGATCGCGCGCCTCGTTGTGCGGGGTACCGGGTTCTGGTGCCTCGAACGCCTCGGCCCAGTCGTCGGCGCTGAGCCAGATGTCAGACCAGTGGGTCTCGACCCTCATCCCCCTGGTAGGCGGATTTTCGTAGAACCTGACGGCCGGCTCGATCGCCTTAACCAGGTCCGCGGACGACTTCAGGCGGGCCACGTCCGGGTCGGCCTCGATCCCCGCGGCGGCTCCCTCGGCGACGAGGTCCCGCAGAGTGCACGTCTGCACGCCCTCCTCGCCGAGGCTGGGGAGCACGTCAGAGACGTAGGCCAGGTAGGGCTGGTGCGGACCGACGAACAGCACGCCGCCCCGGCGGTGACCGAGGCGCGGGTCGGAGTACAGAAGGTAGGCGGAGCGGTGCAGAGCTACGACGGTCTTGCCGGTGCCGGGACCGCCGTAGACGACCAGAGCGCCGCGGGATCCCGCGCGGATGATGGCATCCTGGTCGGCCTGGATGGTGCCGAGCACGTCTCGCATCCGGGCCGACCGGTTGCTGCCCAGGCTGGCGATGAAAGCGGACTGGTCGTCGAGCGCGGCGTGCCCGTCAAGCCCGCCCGCGGTGAACACCTCGTCCCAGTAGTCGCTGATCCGGCCACGGGTCCACCGGTACCTGCGGCGGCTCGCCAGGTTCATCGGGTTGGCGTGGGTCGCACCGAAGAACGGCTCAGCCGCGGGGGACCGCCAATCGACCAGCAGCCGGCGACCCGTCGTGTCGGTGAGGCCAAGTCGTCCGACGTAAACGGGCTCGGGATCGCCTGCGCTGACCATGCGCCCGAGGCACAGGTCCAAACCGAAACGGAGCAGGGCGCGCAGGCGAGCGGTCAGCCGGTGGATCTCCAGGTCCCGGTCCAGCGCCTTCTGGCCTATCCCGCCGGGCGCATGCCGCTCAGCTTCGAGGCGGTCAGACAGGTCCGCAATCGACTGCTCAAGGCTCTCCGCGATGGCCGCGAACTGCTGCTCGTCGGCGGCGATCAGCGCCGGGTCGGCCTTGGCGCTGAGGCGGTCGGGAAGGTCAAACGCGCTGGGGGTCATTCGGTTCACGTCATCAGCTCCGATCTGAGGCCGCCTGCAACCATTGCTGCAGCCGGGCGCCTTGACCCGGTGTGACGAACCCGGTGGCCATGACGAGCAACGCTCCGGCTGCATGCCCCCGCGGCCGCTGCCGGTTCAGGCAGCCAGGCTCGCAGGTTCTCGTGTTCTTGGTCCTGGCTGGACGAGCCCGCGTGGCTCATGCAGGCACCGGCGGCCTTTCCGGGCTGACCGCGTGGACCAGCAGCGTCGCAGTCACCGTCGCCCGGTCGGCGCAAATCGGGCCGGCCACGGCCACCGATCCGCAGGTCCGGCGGCGCGCGCCACCGCACTTCCGCACCGAATGCCCGCAACCGCACCGCGAGCCCGCCAGCGGTCCTACGTCCCGCGCGCGATCCATACGTCGACAGCAACACACGCACTTCACGACTCCCATTTCCGCAGGTTCTGGCTTCGGCCTGCGATTCTGCCGCACGACCGGGATCTTGCCGCAAGCCCCCCGGTGCGCTATATGGTGAAGATGGAGGGACGTGAGTACTGCGCCGTCCCTTGATCGCCAGTTAAGTCTCATGACCCTGCGTCGCCGTGGCCAGGGATCCCGGACGTGCCTTGCTGTCCCCGACGCCCGGCCCGGCCAGCTCACCCAACTGGTGACTGGGTGAACTGCGTCAGCGGCGCACCGGCGAGCAGCCGCCAGCAGTTCAGCCACTGGAACGTTCTGAGGCTGACCAAGCTCTATTCACGGGACAGGGTTCCGGCATCGCGGGCCTACCGCCTCGGTGCGCAGTAGATCGCTCGAAGCCCGACTGCACCCCCGCAAACTGGGTGATTCCGCTGACCTTGCCCGCAGAGACGACGTGCTGCCTGCTCATCGGAACCCGTTTCCGTGGGCATGACTGGTCAAAGGAGGCGCAGACCTAGGTCTGATCGGAACCGCTTCCGCGGGCAGCACTGTCAAAGGAGGCGGCAGACCTAGGTGTCAAAGGAAGCGGCGGGGACGGGACTTGCCGCCGAGGTGAGCGAGCCGTCGCAGGAGCCGGTGTTCCGGCCGGCGCGGGCATGGGCCAGGTACCGATCGGCCGCTTTCACGCTGGCCTGCTACCTGGCGGGCGGTTTCTACGTAACCAGCAGACTCTGGATCAACCCGGCGGGCCGCTGGCAGCCAGGCGACGTTGAGGATGTGGACCAGGCGACCTGGTTCATGCGTTACTCCGCGACGGCCATCGAGCATTTCCGGCTCCCTGCGCTAATGACGACGACCATGAACGCGCCGCACAGCGTGAACCTGATGTGGAATACCTCACTTCTGCTGCCGGGCAGCCTTGCGACCCCGGTCACCCTCCTGTTCGGCCCGCAAGTAAGCCTGACCGTCCTGCTGGCGGCCGGATTCGCGGGCTCGGCGGCAAGCATGTATTACGTGCTGCGCCGCTGGCACGCCAGCCCGCTTGCCGCGGCACTGGGCGGCGCGCTTTACGGATTCTCCCCCGCGCTGGTGATGTCCGGCATCGGCCATTACTCGCTCGTGCTTGCCGTCATCCCGCCGCTGCTGCTTGACCGCGTGCTGCGGATCGGGACCGGCCGGGGCAGCTCCGTCCGCAACGGCCTGTGGCTCGGAGTGCTGGCCTCCGCGCAGCTGTTCGTCAGCGAGGAACTGCTGACGGACTCCATCATCGCCGCGGTCGTCCTGCTCACCGTGCTCGCCGTCAGCAGGCCCAGGCAGGTGCTGTCCCATCTGAGGCCGCTGGCGATCGGCCTAGGCACCGCAGCCGTAGCCGGCCTGGTGCTGGCCGGGCGGGCGCTATGGGTTCAGTTCCACGGCGTCGTGATCAGGGATGCCTCCGCGACTGTCGTCGTCCTCTACAACGGGCGCATGACCAACCTCGGGACGTTGCCCTATGCGTTCGTGACTCCGCCGGGATCGATGGCCCTGCATTCGGTCTATACCGCCTACAGTGCGGCGCATTACCCGCAGCCGACACCCGAATACCTCGCCTACCTGGGCGTGCCGCTGATCATCGTGCTGCTAGCAGCCATCGTTGTCTGCTGGCGGGACCTCCCGATCCGCGTCGCCGGCGTGACCTTCCTAGCTCTTGAATGGCTGGGCCTTGGTGCCAGGCAGATCAATCCGAAGGCTGTCACGCTGCCCGGTTTCCTGCTGCCATGGACATATCTACAGCATCTCCCCTTGCTTGGCGGACTGGTGCCTGACCGGCTCTGCATAATCGCGGACGCGGCGGCCGCAGCTGTACTCGCGTTCGCGCTTGACCGGGCGCGCACTTCGGCGGCGCCGTTCGTGAACTGGCAACATGGGGCAAGGATCGCGACCGCCGTCGCGGTGCTAGCACTGCTGCCCATAATCCCGGCGCCCTACGTCGTCAGTTCCGTCCGCCCGGTTCCGGCGGGCTGGCAGGCGACCTTCTCCGTGCTGCACCTTGCGCCCGACGCCCGAGTGCTGCTCGCGCCGTTCCCCGATGCCGATACGTCGGAAATGCTCCGATGGCAGGCCACAACCGGCGAGCCGGTCACCATCATCGGCGGCGACTTCATCACGCCAGACGCATCCGGACCGCGCAGCCGAGCCGGGCGGGCCGCGCTGAATCCGACCGCCGAGTACCTCTCCCAGCTCTCCTGGCGCGGCCCCGCTCCGCGTAAGCCGTCAGCCGCTCAGATCCACGCCGACCTGGCGGCAATGAAGCCGCTGGCCGTGGTGGCCATGGCGACACCGACGACACGCCTCGGGCGGTTCCTGATCAGCCTATTCGGCCCGCCGACGACCCATATCGGGCGCATCCTCGGCTGGCGGCTGTAGTCACCTGACCGGCCCAGGCAGGCAAGCCGGCGCCGCCACTACGCACCGCGTTGCAACCCCCACTGCCGGGTAACGCAACACACCACCAGGGCAATGAGCGTCGCGAACATTACCAGTGGCGCGATCTGGTGCAGGTTGACGGTCTGCACGGCAACAAGGGTGTGCCCAAGCCGACGGTTCTGGCCGATGCCGATCCCTGGAATGTCCGCGATGGTGATCGCGGCTAGCCAGGCCACGGCGATCCAGTCGAGCCGCGAAGCCGGAAACAGGATCAGCACGCTGATGGCCATCAGGCTGTACCAGGCGTACTGGTGCGGCCAGACCAGCAGCCAGGCCAGGCTGAGCGCCAGCGCCGCTCGGGCCGCGGGCCGGTTACCGAACCCTTCTGGCAGCCACTGTAGTGCCAGCCAGGCGACCGGTACGAGCAGGCAGACCGCCGCCGGCACGGCGTAGTGCAGCGGAATGCCGAGGCGCCTGAAGATTATGTAGAAGCCCCAGCTCTCGCCGGTGCTCGCCCTGGTGGTCAGTGCCTTGATCGCCGGGATCCCGGCCCACGCATACGAAGGCACCACTATCGCCGCGCCGCCCGCCGCGGCAGCGAGCAGCTGGCCCGGCGCGCGCCGCAGCGACCAGGCGACAGCGAGCGCGAACAGCGCGAAGGCAGCCTTGACGTCGGCGGCCGCACCGACACAGAAGCCGGCCACCAGTGCGTTTAGCAGCGGCCGGCAGATGACCTGACGGTCCAGGATCAGCACCCCGGCCACGCCGAAGGCGGCCGCGATGACGTCCACGTGGCCACCCGCAATCGCACTCCACAGGACCAGCGGGTTGACGGTCCACAGCAGGTGGACTCGCATCCTGGCCGCCGGGTCGCCACGGACGAGCCGGTCGGCGGCGAACGCTATCGCGATGAACGCGATCGCGTTGGCGAGCTTGAGCCAGAAGGCCGTCCGGACCAGCGAAGCGCCGCCAAGCCGGGCGGCGACGTACTGCTCGACAGTTGCGAGCGGCCCGTACACGCTGGGATCCCGCAGCCAGTCTCTGGGCACGCCGTTGGCGTGGGTGAGCTGGTGATAACGCAGCGGCGTCATGACATAGGGGCTGTGGCCAAGCGCCACGATATGACCATAGATCGCATAGTCCAGCGTGTCGGTGGAGCCGAATGGCGGCAGCACCGCCATCGCGATCACGGCGAGGGTCGCCGTCACCAGCAGCGTGTGTATCGGCACCGGCAGCCCGCGGCGGACCGCGACCAGTGCCCCGATGACGCCGGCGGCGGCCAGCAATCCGGCAATCCACAGCGCCACTACGATCGGATGGGCCGAGATCCGGGTAGTCAGCTCCCAGGGCGGGCCGGGAACCGGCAGCCTGAGCAGGGGGGGCATCCAGCTACTTCGCAGCAGACCGGCTCCGACCATGATGACCAGGGCAGTAATGATGGCTGTCGCGGCTGACCGGCCGGGCAACCTGCTCGCGACAGGCTGCTGAGCGGTCGCAGGCAGTTCCGTGGCAGGCTGGGCCACGGAAGAAGTCCGGAAAAAGGTCACTATGCTCTCGCGGGTACCGTGGCCGATGCCGGTCGCTGACGTTCGAGTCGATCCAGGAGACCGACTACCGAGCTGAGCCAGCGATCGCAGACGGCGAGCTCCCTCGGCGAATGTTCATAGACCCGGACATCGCCGGGGTGGTAGTAATCCACGGCCCGGATCCCGGTCCTGTACGCCATGGCGCGGGAGCGTGTCCCCGAAGTTCGTGACGAGTCCCGAGCGGTTCTCGAGCTTCAGGACGACGACATGGTCGATCTTCGGCAGGTTGGCCATGCCGATCTCCTCAGCCACCACACCCCCGTTGCAGCCGCGTCCGGTAATTGCGGGTAACCGCCAAGTCGAGCGCGCGATCACTCGAGGTTGTCTCCCGGTGACTTAGCGTCGCATTTCATGTACCCGAGACCTAGCCGTCAAACCGGCCATCAAGGCGGTGGCGGCCCTTGGCCACAGCGGCACTACGGCAGCTTGGGCACCGACGTCGGCCAGTCGGGCCTGCTCTGCCCGCGCCAGCCAACCCCCGCCGAGCGATATGCGAATTTAGAGCTGATTCAGAGCCGCGGCGATGAAGATACACGCCGACGTTTGAGCGATAGGTGCTGCGCTGGCAGCACTAACTCCTCGAGCGTCCGCCACCCCCGTGCCTGGGAGGGCGCTGCCCGGCGTCTGGTCGGCAGCCGGCGGCTGGCTGCTAGCGGGCTGCGAACCCGAGGTCATCGCGAGGCCGCCGCTGGACGGACGCAGGCTATTGCTCGCGGACGTTCGGAGGCCAGCCGCCGGAGCGGTCCGGCTTGCTCAGGTCGGTGATCGACGATCTGTCTCGGGCGCGGCGGGCAGCCAAGGCGTGTCGATGTGGTCGTGCTGCTGCACGACTGCGCGCGCGCCGGTGCGGACAGCACCGACCCCGGCGATGACCACGAAGGTGACGCCGATTGCGGAGGCCAGGTTGGGTATCTGTCCGAGTATGACCAGGCCGGTCAGGAGCGCGATCGCGGGTTCCAGGCTCATCAGGGTGCCGAAGGCCTTCGCGGTGAGTCTGCGTAGGGAGAGGTATTCAAGGCTGAACGTCAGCACGGGATGAAGCGCGGCCAGTGCCAGCATGATGAGAAGGGCATGCTCGGTCACTCTGCCCAGCTCTGACGGTCCGTCGACGAGCAGGACGACAAGCGTTGCGAAGGCGGCGGCGACGGGCATGGAGACGGCCAGCCCGCTCAGGCCAGTTACCCGGTCCCCAACATGCTGGGTGAGCAGGATATAGCTCCCCCAGCAGGCGCCGGCAGCGAGGGCGAAGGCGAGGCCGGCTGGGTCGATGCCGCCGTGCCACGGTTGAGTAAGCAGCACGACGCCGGTGGCGGCTAGGACTGTCCAGCGCTTGCGTCCACTGCCGGGACCGTATATCGACACGATCAGCGGGCCGAGGAACTCCAAAGCACTAGCAGTGCCAAGCGGGATGCGTGCGATCGCGATCATGAAGAACAGCATCAGGCCGGCCGTCACTACGCCTAGCGTGCAGCATGCCCGGAGGTCCTGGGGAGCGAAGTCTCCTGGGCGTGGTCGGACGAGAATCGACAGGAGGATGCCGGCCCAGACGAGCCGCAGGCCGGCCACACCCAGGGGACCGAGCTGATCGAACATGTGCACCGACAGGGCCAGTCCGAGCTGGACACAAGACATTGAAGCAAATGCCATGAGTGCTCCACGCTCAGCGCCTCGCAAGGGGTGAGCGGTCGGCTGGGAACAGTCTGCTGGCCGGCTCATGACCGGCTCAGTAGAGCGCCTGCCTATCGCCTGTGTCCACTTACCAGATATGGACGGTCAGTCGGCCAGGCCGATGCTGACGAACCGCCACACTGGCGAGCGAGCCGGGACTCGCGCCGGGATCAGCTTGCGGGCGCCAGCGCCGCCTGAATGGAAGCCAGCGCCGCCGCGACGCAGCCAGGCTGCTCGAACCATGGCAGGTGCCCGGCCGCGGCGATGATCCTGACCTCCGCACCCCCAATGAGCGCCGCGGTCTGCTCTCCCTGGGTGACGGGCATCGGGCTCTTGGCGCCGAGCACAGAGATCACCGGCATCGACAGCCCAGCCACCCGGTCGGCGAAGCCCGCCGCCAGATGCTCGGATACTGATCTGTTGACGGCCTCGTTCACGGCCGGAGCCACCCGTCCCTCGCACGGCAGTACGGTCTGGGGACTGGCGAAGTAGCCGGGCCACTCCAGCTCGAAAAGCTCCTGGACAGTCTCGTCATCTGGCTCGCGGTCGCCCAGCTCGTCCTCGATCTGCTGAACTCGCTCCAGGGCCGCCGGGAGCATCCGGTCTTCCATCGCCTGACCGAACTCAGTGAGGCCGCCGTCGCCAACGACGCCCAGGCCGTCGATCAGCACCAAGCCCGCTACCCGGTCCGGGTGCGCGACGGCCAGGTGCAGGGCGAGATGAGCCCCGAAGGAGTGCCCGGCCACCACAATCCGATCAACGCACCGACCGTCCATGACCGCGATCGCGTCGGCGACGTTCTGCTCCATCGTGTGCGGCCCCCCGGTCGCCGATGGCTGCACACCGCGCTGCTGGAACGTGATGAACCGCCAGCCCGGAATTTCGGCGTCCAGCATGTGCCCGTATTCCGTCATGCCGGGCCCGCCGTGCAGGAACAGCACCGCAGGCCCGGTGCCGCTCTCCCAGCCTGCGATCACCCCGGCGTCAGTTGCCACCTCGAACGAAGTCTGCGTCACGGCCATACCATAAATAGATAAACCGGAAGCGGCAACAGATTATGGGCCGTCACCAGCGCCGTCGGCGCACGAAGATCTTCCGGCAGCGGCCCTTCCCGGACATGGCGCCACGTCTTAGGGACTCGTCGCGCGGCCGACCGCATCAATCCGTTAGCTGGATGCTGTTAGCTAGGTGAGCAGGGCGCGCCCGTACCAGTCGTTGGCGTCCCGGACGCCTGGGAGGGCGAAGAAGTACCCGCCGCCGAACGGCTGCACGTAGTCCACCAGGGGCTCGTTGATCAGGCGTCTCTGGATCGTCTCGAACTGCCGCTGGACGTCCTGCTGGTAGGCGATGAAGATGTGTCCCGCCTGCAGGTTTCCGTTCTCGTCCATGCCGAGGTCGTAGTTGTAAGAGCGGCGTACGATCCGCTGGTTGACGGTTGCCCTGGTGCGTGGGTTGGCGAGCCGGATGTGGGAGTCCAGCGGGATGACGTATCCGTGCGGGTCGGCGGCATAGTCGGGCGCATCGAACTCGCTGTTGCCATCCAGTGGCGCCCCGCTGTCGCGGCGCCGGCCGAACATGTTCTGCTGCTCGTTGATAGAGACCCGGTCCCAGAACTCGACGAGCATTCGGATCAGCCGGACTACCTGGTAGGAGCCGCCCTGCGCCCAGCCGGGCTCGGCGGGATCGTCGACCCACACCAGGCTGCTCGCCAGCCCTCCGGCCGGGTTTGCGGTGCCGTCCTTGAACCCGAGCAGGTTCCGCGGGGTCCCAGACGGTCGTGGCGGGGAGGCGTAACCCTCCATCTTCCAGCGCAACTGCATGCCGCCGAAGGTGTGGCTGGTGATGTCGCGGATGGCGTGGTGGACTGTGTCGGGATGGTTGGCGCACAGCTGGATCAGCAGGTCGCCATGCAGCCAGGCGGGCTCGAGGAAGTCGTTAGGAAACACTTGCATCGGGGTCAGCCTCAGCGGCTTGCGGCTGCCGAGGCCGTAACGGTCATCGAACAGGCTCGATCCCACGGATAGCGTGACGGTCAAACCGTCCGCCGGAACCACGGGCCCGAGGACGTCGCTGTCGGAAGGCGGTTGCCCGACCCCGAGGTCGGGCGGCGTGCCGCCGGTGGTGAGGAACCAGGCACGGTTGGTCAGTTCGTACATGAGAAGCGTCAGGTCAGCCTGGTTCGCGGCGGTGCAGTCGAAGGCGGCGACGCACGTGAATGGCTGCTTGCCGGCTGGTCCCGGCGTAAGCACCCCGGCCTGGTGCGCGCCGTGGAATGTGTACGCCGGTTCCGTGACCGGGCTGGTTCGCGCCGCCTCGGCGTCTGCCCGCGCACCGCCGATGAGCACGCCGCCGGTCAGCGCCGTCCCGGCGACGCCCGATGCGGTGCCCTTGAGAAAGCTGCGTCGGCTGACGGTCATGGGGGGTTCGCTCCTTAGGCGGGGTCAGGCAGGCCGGGAGGACTTCAGTGGGCCGGGGGAACTTCCAGGAGATCCGGAACCGCGGCGAGCGTCTCGAGCACCGCGTCGATGGCCGCGTCCACGTTCTCGCGTGCTGTGAGCGAGGCGGCGCCGAGCGACCCCCACTGGCCGTGGACCCGGGTAGCGAGCAGCGCCTGCTGCAGGATCTCGAGCTGGCCGTCGGCGATATCAGGCAGGCCGGGCTGGCGGGCATCGATCAGCGGTGCGAGGTAGCCAAGCACAGCCCTGGTGACCTGCACGTCCGCGTAGGTCTCCGCGAACGCGGCGCTAGCGCCCTGGTCGTCTAGGCCGGACAGGTGGTCGCGTAGCGCGTCCTCGAGGATCTCATGCACCCGGACCGGCAGGTTCTGCGGGTCGCCGGCCAGGTCTTGGGAGGTCAGGTTCTGCTGCACCACGGCGACGTTGCTGGCTAGCGTCGCGGCGACGGGCAGCAGAGTGGCTGCGCTCTGACCGTGCCATAGGCCGTACTCCAGCCGGTGCAGCCCGGTGAAGTGCCCGTCGCTGACTCCATCGGGAAGACCGCCGGGCAGGCCGTCGACTGCCAGGCCGAGCTGGCCGAAGCTGTCGTAAGACGCGCCGACACCCTCCCAGGCCAGCTGGGCGGTGAGCCAGTCCTCCCTGGCCGCGGCCATGTCACGCTGGCGCAGGTCAGCACGGATCCGGGTGACCTCTTGCGCCAGGTCCGCGAGCTGTCGTGCCGCGTAGGCCTGGTACTGCTTATTCGGGCCCGCCAGTTCTCCGACGGTTACCTGCTTGACGGGGATCGGGCTGGCGGCAGCAGGGCTGGCGGCAGCCAGGCTGGCGGCAGCCGTGTTCCCGGCCGAGATCACCTGCACTGGCGCTGACGCCATCGCCGGCTGGCTGCCCATGTAGCACTTGAAGACGTAGATTCCGCTGCCGAGAATCGCGGCGAGCTGTGCGCTCGTCCCCGGGCCGATGGTCTCAATCTCAGCCAAGATGTCGCCGGAGGAATCATCAAGGTTGATCTCGCCCGGCAGGCCGGACTCGTTATCGACCGTGAACGTGTGCGTTCCGGCAGTGGCAGAGGTCCAGCCAGGCGCGCACGCGGTGCGCGTCACGGTCACCGTCGCGGTTGATGAAGAACTTGCGGCCGGAAGCAAGGCGATCGTCGTGCCGGCGGCGAGGGTCGGCATGGCGACCAGGACCCCGGCCACAGCCCACGGCCGCCGAGCGGCTAGTCGCTTCCACCGGCCCGCGGTGACCGCGCCGGCGACTCGCGATGCCGCGGGGATGTAGGCCTTCGCGAACGCCGGGATCACCACCGCGAGATAGGCGATCCAGATAACCACCTGAAGAACGGTCATCCGCGGCGACAGGTCGGTGACGCCGGTGATCAGCGCCACCCACCAGGCCCCTGGGTGAGCGTGGGCGGTCAGGTCGAACGCTATCCACCGCTGACCCGGCAGCAGGGCCGCGCCCTGAAGTTTGCCAAGCCCGTAAGCGAGCACCCCGGCAGCGATCACGCTCAAGGTGAGCGCGGCCCGTTTGAAGAACACCTCGACGTTCAGCTTGACCACGCGCCGGTACAGCAGACAGCAGATCACCACGGCGGCCGCCAGCCCGGTGGCGGCGCCCGCGAGTGGCCCAGGCGTCTGCCCTGACGCGCGAGCGGTAGTCCACAAGAACAGCGTCGTCTGCAGGCCTTCGCGGCCGACCGCGAGGAACGCGATAATGGTCAGTGCCCCCGCGCCGAGCGCCGTTGCGCGGGCCACTTCGCTTCGCGGAAGCTCCGTGGGGCTGGCCGCCGTACGGCGCATCCAGAAGATCATGGAGGTGACCAGGCCGACCGCGAGGACGCTGAGCAGCCCGCTGACCGCCTCCTGGGCCCGGCTGGACAGCAGGTCGGTGGAAAACGTGAGGACAGCGGCCAAGCTGCCGGACAGCATCACCGCGCCCAGCAGGCCGAGCCATATCCCAGCTGACGGCATCCTCCTGGCGTGGCCGCCATGGCCACCGCGGCCCTGGCCGCCGTCAGGGACCGCCGCCGCCGCCTGGCGCGCGGCGGCCAGCAAGATGTTGGCGACGAGGCCAGCCTCAAGGCCTTCGAGGAATCCAATCAGGAGATTGAGTATGATAGCCGACCATATCATCCTAACAGGGTAAGGCATCCCTAAGCAGGACGTTCCCCATCGCTGTGACCGTGGGTCGTCACAGTGACCTTGGAAACGCCCGGCCGAGAGCGCCCGCTGCCAGGCAGTTCTGCCGCTGTCCTTCCTGCCTCCTTGCCCACCGGCGGGCAACTAGCGGGGGCTGGCCCCCGCCGATGACCTCACCGGCCTACTCGGCAGCAAGCACTTCGAATGCCGGATGCCTGGGCGCGATGGCGCGGATCTGGTCATCGCTGGAGCCTGGCCCGGTGCCCTCGAAGAAGATCCCGACCTCCGCCTTCCATCTTCTGAGGTAGGCGCGCAGCACCGGCACTTTCTCATCGTCAGTGAGCTCCCGGCCGCGAAAGGGCTCGGCGTGCCTGCCCACGCGCAGTTCGCCCGTGCCGGCGGCGCGCAGGTTGCGCACCCACTGACTCTCGCCGCGGGGCGCGACAAGGTATCTGCGACCGTCGTAGTTGAGCAGGTTCACCGGGGTGGTACGCCACTGGCCACTCGTCCGGCCCTTCACCGCAAGTACCCGCGAGCCGAGAACACTAATGCCACGCCGGGTCAGGAACGCCACGACCTGGTTGAAGACATTGCGGGTGAACCAGCCGGGCGCGCGGTAGTGATCGGACACGCTTGCCACCCTAACTAGAGGGCATGCGGTCAATCCGGCCGGGGCGCGCCCCCTGCTGACCTTCCTGCGCAACTTACGGCCAGCTGCCAGGGGGCCTGGACTTCGCGGCTCCGCCTGGCCACGGAGGGGTGCGGGGGAGGCTTGATTCCTGGCTCGGATGGGCACGATCCGGACTGTCTGGCGCGCCGGTCTGGCTTCGTTCATGACGCAGCCTGGATGCGCGTCACGGCGGAAAGCGGCGGCCCTGGGGCTGCACGTAAAAGCCAGCTCAAGCCGCCCCACAGCGACCTGGGGGATCGAGATCATGAGCATGAGCGCTACGCCTGCTCCGGCCATTCCGGACGTACTCGAAGACCCGATCTTGGACAAGGGAACGGCCTTTACCGAGTCAGAACGTGACACGCTCGGGCTTACCGGGCGCTTGCCGTCGGCAGTGCTGACGCTAGATCAGCAGGCCCAGCGCGCCTACCAGCAGATGCTCCGGCAGGGCGACGACCTTGCGAAGAACGTGTACATGGAGCAACTACACGACCGGAACGAGGTGCTGTATTACCGGGTGCTCGCCGACCATCTCGCCGAGCTGCTACCGGTGGTGTACGACCCGGTCATCGGCGACGCCATCGAGCGTTACTCGCACGAGTACCGCCGCCCCCGCGGCCTCTACCTGTCGATCGACAGGCCAGAAGACATGGACAAGGCGTTCGCCAGCCTGGATCTCGGGCCCGAGGACGTCGACCTCATCGTCTGCAGTGACGCCGAGGAGATCCTGGGCATTGGCGACTGGGGCGTAGCTGGCAGCATGATCGCCGTCGGCAAGCTGGCCGTGTACACCGCCGCAGCGGGCATCGACCCGCGCCGGGTGATCCCAGTGTCGCTGGACGTCGGCACCAACAACGAAGGGCTGCTGAACGACCCGCTGTACCTAGGCAACCGGCACGCGCGCGTGCGCGGCGCCGAGTACGACGCCTTTATCAAGAAGTACCTGCAGACGGCATCGGCGCGGTTCCCGAAAGCGCTGCTGCACTTCGAGGACTTCGGCGCGGACAACGCCCGGCGGATCCTGCGCACTTACCGGGATCAGTACCGGATCTTCAACGACGACATGCAGGGCACCGGCGTGATCACCATGGCCGGGCTGTTCAGCGCGCTGAAGGTAACCGGCACCCGGTGGCGAGATCAGCGAGTCATTATCTTCGGCGGCGGCACCGCAGGGGTCGGCATCGCCGACCAGATCCACGACCAGATGATCCGCAACGGGCTGGACCCGAGCCAGGCGACCCGGCAGATCTGGATCGTCGACCTGCCCGGCCTGCTCACCGACGACATGACCGGCGGCATGCTGGACTACCAGCGTCCGTACATGCGCACTGCCGCCGAGGTCGCGGACTGGGAGAAGTCACCGGTTCAGATAGACCCGGCGGCAGCGGTGCGCTGGCCGGAAATGGCCGCCCTGCAGCAGGCGCGCGAGGATTCAGGCATCATCGGCCTGCAGACCGTGGTCGAGAAGGTGAAGCCGACCATCCTGATCGGTACCTCGACGATGCACGGCGCGTTCACCAAGGATGTCGTCGAGGCTATGAGCGCCGGCGTGCGCCGGCCGGTCATCTTTCCGCTGTCCAACCCGACCTCCAAGATCGAGGCAATGCCGACCGACATCATCACCTGGTCCAAGGGGCGCGCTCTGGTTGCGACCGGGCTACCGTGGGAGCCGTTCGGCTATGACGGCGTGAGCTATCACTTCGGACAGGCGAACAACGCCCTGGTCTATCCGGGACTGGGCCTCGGCACGATCGTGTCCCGCGCCTCCAAGGTCACCGACGGGATGCTGCGTGCGGCGGCCGAGGCAGTCGCGGGCCAGGTCGACGTCAGCGAACCCGGTGCCGCGCTGCTGCCCGCGGTAGAGAACTTGCGGGCCTCCTCGGCGACTTCGGCGATCGCCGTGGCGAAGGCTGCGACCGCCGACGGCGTCGCCACTGCCAAGACCGACAACCTCGTCCAGGGCGTGGAGGACGCGATGTGGCAGCCGGTCTACACGAACGGGGCCGTGCGGTGAACCAGCGCGACTCGTGACCCGCCACGAGTCGCGAAACTGTCACCCTGACCCGCGTGGGTTGCGCCTTCCAGCGGTGATTGGGTGGTAAGTCCGTGTCTTTACGCGGACGGGTTCTGGGATGCCTGGTTGCATGTGCTGGCGAGCTTGGCGCGGACCTGGTCGGCGTCGGGGTGCTGCAGGTCCTCGAGGATGGCGAGCGCCTGCTGCCAGGCCTCCCGGGCCGGCGCCAGGTCGCCGGCAGCGTGGCGGGTGTCGCCCAGGTGGGTGAGCGTCTCCGCTTCACCGAGGCGGGCTCCGGCCTCCCGGTACAGGCTGAGCGCGCGCTGGTAGCAGGCGGCGGCTTCGGCAAGGTTGCCCAGGTGGTACTCGGCGTATCCCAGGCTGTCCCAGGCTGCTGCCTCGGTCCAGCGATCGCCGGTTTCCGCGCTCAGGGTGAGTGCCTGGCGGCAGAACGCGCGGGCCTGCTGGTAGTCGCCGAGGAGGGCGTGGTCCCAGCCGACGGAATTGAGCGCTTCGGCCTCGTTCGCTTTGTCGCCGATGGCCCGGTACAGGCGCAGCGCCTGCTCGTCGTGCCCGAGCGCGTCGGCGTAGCGGCCCTGCCGTTCCGCTAGCACACTGAGATTCAGGTGGATTTTGGCCTGGCCGAGGCGGTTGCCGAGCCGCTGATACAGCGTGAGGCTGCTGGCGTAGTGGTCACGAGCCTGGTCATGATCGCCGAGGTTGGTGCACGCGCTCGCTAGGAGGCGGCCGGAGAGGGCCTGCGCGGCGGTGTCGCCCAAGCGGCTCGCGGCGGCCAGCGCGGTGCGCTGGGTCGCTGCCCATTCCTGGTAGTGCCCGCGCGCTTGCAGGAAGGGTGCCATGGCCCAGGGGAGCTGCCAGGCGTGCCGGTCGGGGCTGGACCCGGTGGCGAGGGCGACTGCGGTGAGTAGGACCTGGTGCTCAGCTTCGAACCACGCGAAGGCCTGCCGGCGATCGGCAAGCTGCCCGGCTGCCGCGCCGGGCCGGGGCGGGACGAGGACTACCTGCTCCGCTGATGGGTTGATCAGGCGAGCGGCGCGAGCGGCAGTATGCAGATAGTGGTCGAGCACCCTGCCAGTGGCCTCGCGTCGGTCGCTGTCGCTGTCGCTGTGCTGGGCTTGCTCGGCGGCGTAGGCGCGCAGCAGGTCGTGGAAGGTGTACCGGCCGGGGACATGCTCTGCGATCAGGTGCGCACGGGCTAGCTCGCCTAGCACGCGACGGGCGTCGGTCTCAGCTAGTGCGGCGAGGCTAGCGGCGGCGGGGACGGAGATGTCGGGACCCGGGTGCAGGCCTAGCAGCCGGAACATCCTCGCCGACTCATCACTGAGCTGCCGGACGGACCAGGAAAATACCGCCCGCACGCTTGAGCCAGGGTCGCCAGTATCCAGCGCGTCGAGCCGGCCGACCGAATCGGCGAGCTCGGCCGCCACGGCCGCTAGCGGGAAGCGCGGGCGAGTGGCAGCGCGGGCCGCGGCGACTGCCAGCGCCAGCGGCAGGCATGCGCCCAGGCGGGCCATCTCATCGACCGCGCCCGGCTCGGCGGCGGCCCGGGTGGTTCCGAGCCGGGCAGTGAGCATTTGCACCGCTTCGGCGTGGCTGAATACCTCCAGGTTGATCAGCCGAGCCCCGTTGGCGGCGGCCAGCCCGCCCAGCTGGCTGCGGCTGGTGATCAGCACCATGCTGCCCAGGCTGGCTGGCAGCAGCGGCCGTACCTGCTGCTCATCGCGAGCGTTGTCCAGCACGACCAGCATCTTCCGTCCGGCTAGCAGGCTGCGGTAGCGGGCGGCACGCTCGTCTTCCTCCGCCGGGATCTCCTGACCGGGCACGCCCAAGCAGCGCAGGAACCCGGCCAGCGCGTCCGCGGCGGTGGCTGGCGGGCTGGGGTCATAGCCGCGCAGGTTCACATACAACTGCCCATCCACGAACCGCCCCGCGACCTGGTTGGCCCAGTGCACGGCCAGCGCGGTCTTGCCCACTCCGGCCGTTCCGCCCATCGCCGCTATCACCACGGTTCCCAGCGAATGAGTACCGGCCTGGTTAAGCAGCCCGGTCAGGGCCGCGAGCTCTGCCGTCCGGCCGGTGAAGTGCAAGACCGCGGCCGGCAGTTGGCGAGGCGCCGCAGGACCCGAGGCTGGCGTGGCGGCTGGCTCGGCCCCGGCAGCTTCGCCGGCGAGTATCCGCTGATGCAGACTCTGCAGTTCGGTGCCTGGCTCTGTGCCGAGTTCATCGACAAGGAGATGGCGAGCGTTCTGGTATGCGGCGAGGGCCTCGGCCTGCCGCCCGTCTCCGTAAAGCGCGAGCATCAACAAGCCGTGAAGCCGCTCGCGCAGCGGATAGGCGCCAGTTAGGTGCCGCAACTCGCTGAGCACTTCGACGTGGCGGCCCAAATGCAGCCTGGCCTCTATCCGCCACTCCTCGGCTTGCAGGTGCAGTTCCGCCAGTCCCGGCAGCTCATCCAGTTTCAGCACTTCCGATGGGACGTCGGCGAAGGGCGTGCCCCGCCACAAGTCCAGCGCCTGGCCGAGCACCACTTCCGCACGAGCCCACATGTCCGCTCGCATCGCAGCGCCGGCCTCCCCGCACAGGTAGCGGAACCGCAGCAGGTCGACTTCTTCCTCGGCTGCCTGAAGCAGGTATCCGGGGTATCGCGTCACCAGCCGGGCGCCTGCGCGCGGCCCAAGCACGCGGCGGAGCCGCAGCACGTGGGAGCGGAGCGTTACCAGCGCCCCGGAGGGCGGAGCCCCGTCCCACACCACTTCAGCGAGGGTGTCCGCAGGCACCGGTCGTCCCGCATGCGCTAACAACGCGGCGAGGAGCACACGCTGCCGCCCCTTCGGCAGGTCGACCGGCGTTTCCCCATCGCGGACCAGCAGCGGTCCCAAGACCCCGAACCACATGCTGTCCCCCTCGGACAGCGCTCCTCGCCATGGCGGGCTCACCGCACTTCTAAGGCGAGAAGTCTGCTGCCGCGTGAGTCGGAAGAGGATTTCAAACGCTCTGGCTCGACGCTAGGTCCATATGCCGCCCGACGCAACGGCCAATGCGGCAACCTAGCCAATCAGGATGCCCCGGCCGATCGCATCAGGCGCGGTCGGCTTTCGGCGCGCAACAGCAGGCTGTGAGCAGCACACGCTGTCCTTTGGCCCGTCCGGCCGGGCTGTTCATGCGCGACGACCGGTAATGGCCCAAGATCGCGAATCCGATCCTTTCCCTGGACAGGGGGACCACCTAGCGATATCCCGCTGTGCCCGGTGCCAGGCAAGTGCAACAGGACTTCA
Source organism: uncultured Actinomycetota bacterium (assembly GCA_963719765.1). Classification (GTDB taxonomy): domain Bacteria; phylum Actinomycetota; class Actinomycetes; order Streptosporangiales; family Streptosporangiaceae; genus JAJYUU01. The sequence continues at coordinate 344,237 of CAVRCW010000003.1, read as the reverse complement.
ACATCTTATTCCGAGACTGGCCCTTGCACAGTGCCGGGCGCGGCGCAACGGTCACCATCCCCCCGCAGCCGGCAGCTCACCAGCCAAGGAGGCTCCATGAGGAGAATGCCCTACACGCTCGCCTTCGCCGCCCCCATCGCAGCCCTGATCGCTGTCTCGGGCCTAGCGGTGAACGGACCTGCCCAAGCCGCAAGCGCGCCTGCACGCGTCGGCGCCCAAGCGGTGCCGACAAATGCCGCGCCGGACGTAGAGTACTCCTGCAGCGGCATTATTTTCACTGCCTCCCGGCAGTGCTATCTCCAGACCGAGAACGGGCATGCTCCGTTATTCGCTCCCAACGGCAACCTATATGACCTACTGCCGCTCAATGACAAGGTGCTCGTGACCTGCTTCTACTTCGGTAATCCGCCGTCTGCTTATCTCACCGACGGGATCGAGGATCACGTGGTCTGGGAGAATACGGTAGGCGACTTCACCGGGCATATTCCGGACGCCTACATTAACGAAGGCGGCAATGCTCCGTGGAATTATCCGTACGATATCTCCCAATGCTAATGCTCAGACGGATGCGGCCGAGCTGCAATCGTGCGCAAATCGGATAACGGGGCGCTTCGGCCCTCTATCCAGGACGCAAGGTCAGCCTATGCGTAGGAAAGATTCCTGAGACTCCTCAGCGTGCCTGCCAAGGTTGGCGGCCGGATCGGGTAGGGCGGCCGGGCCGGGGTGGCCGGCCATGTCCGGGCCAGGCCCGGTCCCGGGCACGATGCCGCGGGCGGTCGCCGTGGCAGGAGGACACCGGGCGTGTGGCCTGGCTGTCGGGGCTTGGAGGCGGCATGGAGTTCCGGCAGCTTCGGTATTTCGTGACGCTGGCCGAGGAGCTGCACTTCGGCCGGGCGGCGGAGCGGGAGCATATCGTCCAGTCGGCGCTGAGTCAGCAGCTGCAGCGGCTGGAGCGCGAGCTGGGGCTGCCGCTGGTGGAGCGCAGCACGCACCACGTCGGGTTAACCCCGGCGGGTGCGGCGTTCTTGGTGGAGGCCCGCCAGATTCTGGCCCATGCGGACCGGGCGGCGGATGTGGCCAGGAGCGCGGCCGGGTCATGTGCGGCGCTGCGGGTCGGCATCGTCGATGCCAGTTATGACTCGATGCCGCAGATTCTGCATGAGGTGCAGGCCAGGTACCCGGACCTGGTGATTCACCAGGTCGAGGCGGCAGTGCCGGCGCAGTATCAGCTGCTGGCCGACGGCCGCCTGGACGTGGGCATCGGGCGGGCGGTCCACGCGCCGCCGGGCATCGCCTCGCTGCTGTTTCGCCAGGACCCGCTGGGAGTACTGGTGCCGGGCCGCCACCGGTTCGCGGCGCTGGACGCGGTGCCGGTCGCCGCCTTGGCGCGCGAGCCGCTGCTGCTCGCCGAAGACCTGCAGGCCCCGGAGTTCAACCAGTTCGTGGTGGAGATGTGCCGGTCGGCGGGCTTCACGCCGGTGGTGCATGAGGGCACCGTGCAAAGCGTCCACGCCGCCGCTGACCTGGTCGTGCAGGGCCACTGCCTGTGCTGCGTGCCCGCCTCGTGCATCGGCGCCCTCCCCGGAGCGTGCTGGCGGCCGCTGACCGGGCCCGCGTCCTGCTACCCGTGGTCGATCTTGTGGCGGGCAGCCGATGCCTCCGATCACGTCCGCGCCATCGTCACCTGCGCACGAGCAATGTCGCAACGACTGGGCTGGCTGACCGCCGCGGCCCAAGCAGCGGTCTGAGATTCCCCGCCCGGAGCTGGTGATCGTGGCGTGGTCGGCCGGTTCGGCGAGGACCCGGACCGCCGGGCGGCGGCGGTTCCGGGTCTCAGGCCGTGATGAGGACCGTCGGCTTGGCGGTTATCGGTGATGCAGCGGCACCGAGATGTGCTTGTGCTTTACCCGCACATGCAGGTGGGCTTCCGGTGCCGGAGACGGGAGAATAACGCTAAATCCGCACTGACCTGTGGCCCGGTGGCCCACTCGGTTGGAGTTGCCGTCGCTGTCACCGAACTGGATGGCCGGGCGGTTGCCCCGGCAGGTGAAGTTGCGGCGGATGGTGTTGGTCACGACCTCCATCGCGTCGGGATCAGCCATGAGGTTCCGCGAAGCGGTAAGGCTGCCATGGACATGGTCGTTGATGGCGCCGAACCAGCACGACCGGAGCCCGGTGACCGTGAGGCTGCCGCCAATCTTGGTGTGCTCGTAATCGCTGTATACGGGGCTTTTGAAGAGCTTGAACACGCCCGTCGGCTTGCAGTTAAGGCCGCCGCCGCCGCCGGTCTCGGTCACATTCCCGTGAATAGTAGAGTTGTGCACCACGATCCCCAGCGGATCGCGCGCGATCAGGCTGCCATAAACGATGTCATGACTCGACAGAGTCGGCCTGTTCGGGTGCGGGTCGTCGACGCACGCGAAATTTGCGCTGCTCTGACCGAAAGCGTGGTCATACTCCCGATCGCATCCCATGGCCAGGCTGGCACCCCGCTGCAAGATCAGGTTGCCTCCCACCGTCAGGCTCGAGGAGCCGTGGTGGGTCAGGTGGTTGAGCCCGAAGACTGCGAGCAGGGCTCCACCGCTGGTGATGGTGAGGTTGCGCCGTACGCGGGCGCGGCCGCCGTTAACCGCGCAGACGCCGCGGATCACCACCTGATAGTGACTGCCGGCCAGCGTACCCGGCGCTTTGGCGGTGCCCGAGCAGGTATAAATGCTCGCGCCAATCGCGGGCTGCGTGACCGACGCTGACGCGACAGGCTGGCCGGCGGCCAGCGCGCTCAACAGAGGCGCGGAAATTCCGAGTAAACACGCCTTACGCAAATGTCGCTGCATTTCTCATCCCGTATCGCTCGTCATTACCGGTGCGGTGCTGACAATACCAGCGCTCGATAGGATCCGTTCTTCAATGAGGAAATGTCAAAGACAAGGCATTTCACCCGGTAACAATGATCGCCCCGGCCAATGCCGCGCGGCATTTGCGGAGTCCCCGGCAGGCGGCTTCGGCGGCATCCACCACCGAGTGGCTTGCCATTGCCGCAGGCATAATCTCCGCTATCCCGATCAGCGTAGGCCGGAGGCGCGCGGTTGATCTGTCGCCGAGTCGGCCGGGACCGCGGGACCGGCCAGGCTGCTTGAGCTGAGGAAACGGCGGCTCCGGCTGATCGGGCACATGTCCGGTCCGAGCTGGTACACCAGGGGACGGCCGGTCGGGATGTTCAGCTCGGCGATCCCCTCGTCGGATATCCGATCGAGATGCTTAACCAGTGCGCGCAGCGTATTGCCGTGCGAGACCACCAGGACGCAGGCTCCGGTACGCAGGTCGGGCACGATTGCGTCAAACCAGTACGGCATCAGCCGGTCGGTCACGTCCTGCAGAGACTCGGTCGCTGGCCGCGCTTCCGGCGGGATGACCTCGTAACGTGGGTCGGCGAATTGCGAGTACTCCTCACCGCGGAGAATCGGCGGCGGCGCTGCGTTGTATGACCGTCGCCAGGCCATGAACTGCCGCTGGCCGACTTCGGCCAGCACCTCAGCCTTGTTGCGACCTTGGAGCGCTCCGTAGTGGTTGGAGTTGAGGCGCCACGAACGCCGTACCGGGATCCAGTCACGGTCGCATTCGGCTAGCGCTAGATCGGCGGTCACTATCGTCCGCCGCTGCACCGAGGTATGCACGAAGCGAGGAAGCAGCCCGTGCCCCGCCATAACACGACCCGCCGCGGCGGCTTCCTGCTCGCCAACTCTAGTCAGGGCAGCATTCACCCAGCCCGTGAACAGGTTCCTAGCGTTCCACTCGCTCTGGCCGTGCCTCAGCAATACAAGACAGAAAGCGTTACCCGGCACGTCCTCTGTCATGCTGCCTCCCTGGTGACCTTATGCATCATCCGAGCACTGCCAGGTACGCGGTGACCGCCGACCCCGAGAACAACCTGGCAGCTGCGTACGTCTCCTCCGGAGCCCAAAAGCCACTACTGGTCTTGCTGCCCGGCGAGCGGCCTTGCTTGTCGCCATCGTGCGCACCTGGCGTCCGAGTTCCTCAAACTTGGACGCGTTCCAGTCAGCCACGTTCTGCGGCTTGGCGTTGAGGCGCGCTGTCAGCACGATTCAGCCTGTGCCGTCAGTAAGCTCGGACCTGGCACACCAGACGTGCCGCCCGTCCGGCGCAAGTCGCGGCAGCGTGTCACTGAGCGAGTCGAGCAAGGCCAGATTGACTCCCGCACGATCCGGAACCGCAGGTGCACGCGCAGCAGCGACTGCCGCAGGCCTGCCGTTCCGAGTTCCATTTTGGTCTGCCACTCGTCGAGGTAAGGAACAATTCTCTCGTCGCCCATGACGCGGATGGCATCGTCGCCTTGCTCCAATCGCAGATTGACCGCGGGCGGGCGATCGTCGCCGACTTCGTCCTCGGCTCGCCCGCCGACACGACACGACAGGAGGTCAGCTGATGCCGAATGCTATGACCGGCCTTGAGGCCGCAGATCGGGAGCACATCTTCGTGCCCCACGCCTTCCCAGAGTCGCTGGCGGATCTCGGCGAGATCCGAATGAATTACAGCACAGCTGGGGAGCCGCACTTGCCCGCGTTGCTGCTGATTCCGGGACAGTCGGAGTCATGGTGGGGCTACCAGGCGGCCATGCCGCTGCTGGCCGAGCACTTCCACGTCCACGCTGCCGACCTTCGCGGCCAGGGCCGGTCCACCTGGACGCCCGGCCGTTACACGCTGGACAACATCGGCAACGATCTGGTCCGCTTCATCGACCTCGTCATCGGCCGGCCAACCGTCGTCAGCGGCCTGTCATCCGGCGGAGTCCTGTCCGCGTGGCTATCCGCGTACGCGAAGCCCGGTCAGGTACGCGGCGCGGTGTGGGAGGACCCGCCGCTCTTCTCCTCCGAAATCAATCCGGCCTGCGGCCAGTCCATACGGCAGGCGATCGGTCCCCTGTTCGCGATGTGGAACAAATGGCTGGGTGACCAGTGGTCAATCGGGAACTGGCCGGGCATGCTGGCCGCCGCGCCCCGCGAGCTGCCCGAGCGTATCGTCACCACGCTGGTGGCGATGGCCGCGGCTAATGGCGGCGAACCCGCGAACCCGGCCGAGCCGCCGCAAAACCTGAAGGAGTACGACCCCGAGTGGGGCCGGGCGTTCTGGACTGGCACCGTCGCAGCGAGCTGCGATCACGAGCTCATGCTGGCGAACGTCAAGGCCCCCGTCCTGTTCACCCACCATTTCCGTCAGACAGACGAGGCGACCGGGGCGCTGATGGGCGCCCTCTCCGATCTGCAGGCCGCCCGTGCCAGGGAGCTGGTCGAGGGCGCGGGACAGCCATTCGAGTACCAGTCGTTCCCCCAGATGCCGCATTCGATGCACGGCGCCGATCCAGCCTTGTTCGCCCGCACCGTGACTCAGTGGGCATCCGCGCTGCCGGCCGAAGCAGGTTAAGCATGGCGCTCCTTGAGCACGCTGAGGCAGTAATGGCCGGCGGCCCGCCGCGACGCGATCCGCGGTCATGCGGATGTTGCCCGGAGTCCGCACAACAGCCCGAGACAGCGCGAGCCAGGACAAGACGTCGGCAGCTTGCCCGCAGGTCAGGCAGGGCAGGTGTCATCCCGCTATTTGATCTTGCTGCCGTTGGCATATTGCCTGGTGGGCGCAACTGGGTTCGAACCAGTGACCCCTCGCTTGTAAGGCGAGTGCTCTACCGCTGAGCTATGCGCCCGTGCCGCGATCGGGACTGCCCGAGATCGAGACGACCGCGCCCAAGCGTACCGCTCCCCCGCGCCCCGCGCGTTTCAGCCATGTATCCGTGCCAGGCGCGCCCGCAGCCGCCAGGTGGTGACCTGGGCCACACGAAGCCGCCACGCTAGCCTGGCGGCTCGCGCCAGGCCGACCGCGCCAGTGGGCCGGGTCAGGCCCGGCTGCGCGGTTAGAGTGCCGCGGGCAGGAGAGCTTCTGTCATGCCTGGCCTGGTGACGTCTGACAAGGACGTCAGAGATGCGGCACGTGGTCGTGACCGGCGGCGGAACGGGGATCGGCAGGGCGATCGCCGCTGCCTTCGCGAACTCAGGTGCTGAGGTCGTGACTACCGGCCGTCGCACCGGGCCGCTCGCCGACACGGCCGCGCAGCTTGGCGGCACGGTCCGCGCGGTGCCCTTCGACGCTACCGATCCGGCTCAGGTCGAGCACGCTCCGTGCTGGTCACGACCGCGCTGCGGGACAGGCTGGCTCCGGGCGCCGCGATCATCAACCTCAGCTCCATCGCTGCGCACCGCAGTGGCGCCGGCTCCTACGCCGCTGCGAAGGCCGCGGTGGAGGCATGGAACCTAACCCTCGCGCGAGACGTCGGTACTGACCGGATCACCGCGAATGTAGTGGCACCCGGCTTCATCGAGGGCACCGAGTTCTTCCGCGGCGGCATGACGGACAGGCGCAGGTCCGCGCTGATAGCACAGACGGCGAACGGCCGGGCAGGAACGGCCGACGACATCGCGGCCGCCGTACTGTTCCTGGCCTGACCGGCAGCCAGCCACATCACTGCCCAGACGATCCACGTCAACGGCGGTGCGCTGAGCTAGACCGTGGCGCACCCAAACGGCAGCCGCCAAGACGCCAAGGGCACCAACGGCCCCGGCGCGGCAGGTCACGACATGGCGAACGGGGGGCGCTGGGACGGTGTCCCGAGCACCCGCGACAGCGCCAGTTCCACCTCTTCAGCAAGGCTGGCCCCGGAGCTGCCGACCCCGGAGCTGTCGACCCCGGAGCTGCCGACCCCGCCGACCCCGCCGACCCCGGAGGGCCCGACGCTGTCTGCCGCGCCATCATGAACCGGGCCAGTCACCGATCCGCTCCCCGCGGAGGCGGCCACAACAGCCTGGCCCACGGAACCGCAGTCCCGGCACTCGGCCTCGCCAAGCCGGCGGACCAGGTGCACGCTTGCGCACACAGCACAGCGATCGAGGTCCGAGGCCCAGTCAAAGGCCGCCTGACAGCCCGGGCAGATCAGCACCTGACTCTCGGCGCGCACACCGCGACGCCAGGCGCTCTCACCGCGGTCCGGGTCCACCTGCCGCGTACCGCACCGATAGCAGGGCATCCAGTTCCGATTCTGCCGGGTTGCCAGGAAGCCAGCGCAGCTAGTCGAGCTCGGCTAGGGCTTTCTGGTACTCGGCGATCTCGCGTGCCTGTGGGATCGGGTTCACGACCTTCCAGCGCACGACGCCGGCCTTGTCGATGATGAAGGTGCCGCGGGTCGCGACCCCCCTGTCCTCATCGAAGACACCGTAGGACCTTGCCACGCCCCCGTGCGGCCAAAAGTCCGACAGCAATGTGAAATTGAAATGCTCCTGGTCGGCCCAGGTCCTCAGCACAAAGCCGGAGTCGACCGACACCGTGACCAACTCGACGTCGTCCCTTGTCACTTCCGGGAACTCGTCGCGCATCGCGCACAGTTCGCCGGTGCAGACACCGCTGAACGCCAGCGGGTAGAAGACGAGTACGACATTCTTGCTGCCTTCGAATCCTGACAGGCGCACGGTGCTGCCGTGCTGGTCCTTCAGCTCGAAGTCAGGGGCGTGATCGCCGACTTCCACCGCCATGGACTGGTCCTCTCGGGCGTGGGATCTGGGAAGGAGCCACGAATGCGGCTCACCTGGGACCGCTGCCGAAGGGCGGCAGGCCCCGCGCGAACTCAGTGTGCCATCCCAGTCTGGCGATCCGGCAGCCGGACCGTCCCCAGGTCTGCTTACCGGCGCGCCTTCGGCGCCACCAGGCGGGTGCTCGACCAGTTGCGGCCGGCACTGACGGTCGACGTCTGGGACAGCCCGGCGGTGGGCGCCGCCTCGCCGATCTCACTCGGCTCGACGTGACCTTCTCGGCCGGTCTTAGGCGTCAGCAGCAAAATGTAGCCCCCGTCGGCGAGCGGCGTCAGCGCGTCGACGAGCGCGTCGACAAGATCACCGTCGCCGTCCCGCCACCAGAGCAAAACACCGTCCACGACGTCGTCATAGTCTTCGTCGACTAGCTCGGCACCTTCCAGCGCCTCGATCGATTCGCGTAGCGTCTCGTCGCAGTCGTCGTCGTAGCCGATCTCCTGCACCACGTGACCTGGCTTTATGCCAAGTCGCTCGGCCAGGTCACGCTGATCCTGCGCCTGGCCCGCGGTCGCGCTCACTAACGTCCTCCTGATCCTGTCCGCATCGCTGAGTCAGCTAGTTTCCCAGGATCTCGGCACAATGCCCAGTCCGGGTTCTGGCTACACAGTTCTGCGTTGTCTGCTGCTCTTGATCGGACAGTTCACACTGGGTGGGCGCGGTGCGCAAGTCACAATTAGCACCCAGATCGAATTCCCAGGCTAGTCGGCCTCTCCGCCCTTGGCGATCGATATGATTTGTCATGCTTTAACAGCCAGAGTCGGCTGACCTGCCCAGAACACCACTCGCTTAATATCGGAACGGCGCGCCCCACCCGCCGCCCTCGTCCGCACGGCCCGCGCCGTCAGCTCTGCCCGACGGCGATCGTGCCTGGTGAGGCCGTGACCGGGACCCGGTTACCAACCGGTAGAGATGCGTTTCCTGGCGACGAGTACCAGGATGGAAGAGAGAGCACGACTGGACGCGGCCGCTACTGGTCACGTCCTTCATACCTACGGGCCGCAGGCCAGCCCTGCGCCCGCTGAAGGCGAGGAATACCCCGTGGCCTCCGGACGCCAGCGCTTCTCGATCATTAGCGACGGACTGCCCACCCAGCTGCCGGATATCGATCCGGACGAGACCAGGGAATGGGTGGAGTCATTCGACAACGTCGTCCGGACCCGCGGCCGCGGCCGAGCCCGGTACGTGATGCTCAAGCTGCTGGAGCGGGCACGGGAGCAGCAGGTGGGCGTGCCCGGCCTGCGCAGCACCGACTTCATCAACACGATCCCGCCCGAGCGCGAGCCATGGTTCCCAGGAGACGAGTACGTCGAGCGGCGGATCCGCGCGTACATCCGGTGGAACGCGGCAGTCATGGTCAGCCGGGCCAACCGCCCAGGCCTCGGCGTCGGCGGCCACATCGCCACCTACGCCTCGGCGGCCAGCCTGTACGAGGTGGGCTTCAATCACTTCTTCCGCGGCAAGGACCACGGCGAGTCCGGTGACCAGGTCTTCTTCCAGGGTCATGCTGCGCCCGGCATCTACGCCAGAGCCTTCCTCGAGGGCCGGCTCAGCGAGCAGCAGCTCAACGGCTTCCGCCAGGAGCTATCGCACCCAGGCGGCGGCCTGCCCTCCTATCCGCACCCACGGCTGATGCCTGATTTCTGGGAGTTTCCGACTGTTTCTATGGGCTTGTCCGCGATCAATGCCGTCCACCAGGCCAGATTCAACCGCTACCTCCTGGCCAGGGAACTGAAGGACACCAGCAGGTCGCACGTCTGGTGCTTCCTCGGCGACGGCGAGACCGACGAGCCGGAAGTGCGCGCCGGGCTCGCGCTGGCCGCCCGTGAGGAACTCGACAACCTCACCTTCGTGATCAACGCCAACCTGCAGCGGCTCGACGGCCCGGTCCGCGGCAACGGCAAGATCATCCAGGAGCTAGAGGCCACCTTCCGGGGCGCCGGCTGGAACGTCATCAAGGTGATCTGGGGCCGGGACTGGGACCCGCTGCTGGCCAAGGACACCGACGGGGTCCTGGTCAACAAGATGAACACGACGCCGGACGGCCAGTTCCAGACCTATGCGGTCGAGTCCGGCGCCTACACCAGGGAGAACTTCTTCGGCGGCGACCCGCGGCTGCGCGCGATGGTCGAGCACTTGTCCGACGACGAGATCCGGAACCTGTCCCGCGGCGGGCACGACTACCGCAAGGTCTACGCGGCATTCAAGGCGGCAACCGAGCACGTCGGCCAGCCGACCGTCATCCTGGCGCACACGATCAAGGGCTGGACGCTCGGCCCGGACTTCGAGGCCCGCAACGCCACCCACCAGATGAAGAAGCTCACGGTGGCCGAGCTCAAGGAATTCAGGGATCGGCTGTACCTGGAGATCCCCGACGCGGCGCTGGAAGCAGAGCTGCCGCCGTACTACCACCCTGGCGAGCAGTCAGACGAGATCCAGTACATGAAGGAGCGCCGTGCGGCCCTGGGCGGCTACCTGCCCAAGCGCGTAGTCAGGGCCAGGCCGCTCACGCTGCCCGCCGACTCGGTCTACGACGAACTGCGCCGCGGCTCGGGCAAGCAGCCCGTCGCCACCACGATGGCGTTCGTGCGGCTGCTCAAGGACCTGATGAAGGACGCGGAGATCGGCGCCAGGTTCGCCCCGGTGATCCCGGACGAGGCCCGCACGTTCGGCATGGACTCCCTGTTCCCGACCGCCAAGATCTATGACCCGCAGGGCCAGACCTATGAGGCGGTAGACCGCAACCTGCTGTTGTCCTACAAGGAGTCGGCCCGCGGCCAGATCCTGCACGAGGGCATCAGCGAGGCCGGCGCGATGGCCTCCACCACCGCGGCGGGCACGTCCTATGCCACCCACGGCACGCACATGATCCCCGTCTACATCTTCTACTCAATGTTCGGCTTCCAGCGGACCGGCGACCAGATGTGGGCGCTCGGGGACCAGCTGGGCCGGGGCTTCCTGCTCGGCGCCACCGCTGGGCGTACCACGCTGACGGGCGAGGGCCTGCAGCACAACGACGGGCACTCGGTGCTGCTGGCCTCGGTCAGCCCGGCCTGCGTGAGCTTCGACGCGGCCTGGGCATATGAGCTGGCCTACATCATCAAGGACGCGCTGCGGCGGATGTACGGCTCGACTTCCGAGCACCCGGAAGGCGAGGACATCTTCTACTACCTGACCGTCTACAACGAGCCCTACATCCAGCCGGCCGAGCCGCAGGACTTCGAGGGCGGCTCGGCGGCACTCGAGCGCGGGATCCTGCGCGGCCTGTACCGGTACGCGGCCGCGCCCGAGCTCACCGAGCCGAGCCCGGCGTCCAGCACCGGCGAGCGGCCGCAGGCCCAGATCCTCGCCTCCGGCGTAGCCCTGCGGTGGGCGCTCGACGCTCAGCGGCTGCTGGCCGATGACTGGGGCGTCGCGGCCGGGGCCTGGTCGGCGACCTCATGGACCGAGCTGCGCCGCGACGCGCTGTCGTGCGAGGAGTGGAACATGCTGCGGCCCGAGGAGGAGCGGCACGTCCCCTACGTGACCAGGACGCTGGACGGCCACCCCGGCCCTGTCGTAGCGGTCAGCGACTGGATCCGCGCTGTCCCCGACCAGATTGCCCGCTGGGTGGACGGACCGTTTGCCTCACTCGGCACCGACGGCTGGGGCTTCTCCGACACCCGTCCTGCTGCCCGCAGGTTCTTCCATGTGGACGCTGAGTCGATCACCGTCGCCGTGCTCGCGCAGCTGGCCCAGGCCGGCGAAGTCAAGCCGGAGGTGGTCGGGCAAGCTATCGCCAGGTACCGGCTGGACCTGCCCGTCAGCGACGCGCTGTAAGGCGCTGGGCGAATGACGTTCCGGCTGCGGATACCCGCGCAGGTCGGCGACTGGCTCGCCGATCTGCGCGAATCCGAGCCGGAAGCCGCGACCGAGGTCGCCGCCGCCTTAGTCGCCCTCATCGAGGCCGAGGAAGTCCCAGGCCCGCCCCTCGTCACCAACCGGTCCGAGGTCGAGGCACCAGATGCTCGGCAGGCACTGGACTACGCCTATCAGCAGCTGCTCGAGGGGTTTCAGCGAGTCCGGCGCCGGGTCGGCGACGCGGCCAGTCGGCGCCACGGTCTGGACCTTGAGCTTGGTCAGTTGCGTGCCATGCCGGACACGGACCCAGCGCTGGTCGCTGAACTGGAGCGGCAGGCTGTCGTGGCCGCGCGGGTCGAGCGCGAACTGACGCGCCTCAGCCAACGGCTGCAGATGCGCATCAACCGGTTTCGCACTCAGAAGGAGGCCGCTAAGGCCGTCTACACGGCGGCGGCGGCCAGTCAGGAGATCCAGGCAGCCACCAAGTCGCTCGGCGCGGCGCACGACCAAGACGTCGCGACGGCGGCAGAGGCGGTACGGCAAGCTGGCCTGGCGCTCGACCAGGTCCTCGCCCAGGCCGATGGGCTGCGCCAGGACGTACTGACCGCAGCCGACCTGGCGGATCGAAGCACCTGGATCCAGGAAGCAGGACCCAGCCCTCACTCACCGGCCAGCGAGGGTGACGAGGGCGAGTCGGCTAGCAAGCCCGATGACGGTGATCATCCAGGCCACGGGCCGGCCGATCCGGACGCGACCGCGGTGCTGGAGCTGAACGCCGACCCGCTGGGCGCTCAGGTGCGCATGCTGTTCGCCATCGAGCCGGTAGACACCGTCACGCTGCTGACGGTGCTGGAGGGCGCTGCGGCCATCCGCAACAGCGCCGATGAGGCCATGCGGCTGGCCGGTGAGCTGCTGGCCGAAGTCCGCGCGGCAGGATCGCCGCCGGCGGACGACGCTGACGATGACTGGCATGAGTTCGCCTGCACGGCGCCGTTCCTGGAGTGGCTGTCCGCCGACCGGGCCGCCGCAATCGCCGAGCGCGCGGCAGCCCTGGCGGCCGCGACCTCCCTTGCCGCCGAGCGCGAGCGCCGCGGCATGACCCTGGCCGCACTGGCCCGCGCGACCGGCATGAGCGGACGGCGGCTGGCCGCGATCGAGCGTGACGGCCTGCGGTCCGCTGCCGTATTCGAGGTGGCCGCCTACGTCCGCGCGCTTGGCGGCCGGCTTGAGCTGGCGGCCGTGGTCGACGGCGAGCGGCGCGACCTGGCCTAGCCGACCTCCGCCGCCGTCGAGGAGCACTCGAGATCGGGCCGGCGCTGCCTGCCGTCCGGGCCGACGCCGAACCGCTGGGGCTAATGTGGGAGCCGTGATCGAGTCAGGGCGGCCACAGAGCGCATGAGGCTCAAGTCCCCCGCCTCGCTAAGGCCCTTGCGGTACCGCGACTTCGGACTGCTGTGGTCGGCCAGCCTGGTCTCTAATGTCGGCTCCTGGATGCAGACCATCGCCGTCGGCGCCCTGGTGATCTCCCGTACCGGGCAGCCAAGCTGGGCGGCTCTCATTGCGGCTGGCGCGTTCCTGCCCATCGGCCTGCTCTCGCCTTTCGGCGGCGCGCTCGCCGACCGGGTGCGCCGCAAGCCGATGATCGCCGCGGGCAACCTGGCCGAGGCTCTTGTCGCCGTCGCGCTTGCGATCCTCGTCGCGGGCGGCCATGACAGCCCGCTGGCGCTGCTCGCCCTGGTTACCGTCCAGGGTTCGGCGTCCGCCCTGATCGGCCCGTTCAGCCAGGCGATCCTGCCCGACCTGGTGCCGCGGTCGGAGTTCCTGGCGGCGAGCTCGCTGAACTCGGCCCAGTGGAACGCGGGCCGCATCGTCGGGCCGGCCCTGGCCGGCGCCACCGTGGCCGGATTCGGCTTCGCCGCGAGTTTCGTGGCGAACGCGGTATCGTTCCTGGCCGTGGTGATCGCCGTGCTGTTCGTGCGGCTCTCGCCGCCGCCTGGCCGCCAGGGCAGCGTATTCGGCGCGCTGCGATCGGGGCTGGCCGCTACCCGTGCGCAGCCGTCCTGCCGGGCCGCCATCATCTCGATCGGCGTGGTCGCGTTTGTAGCCGCGCCGTTCATCGGGCTGGTGCCGGCCATGGCAATGCGGCTCAGCCACGGTGGGGCAACAGGCATTGCGTCCGTCACGTCCGAGCTCACAACGGCGCAGGGCCTTGGAGCCGTTGCCGGGGCTCTGTTGCTGGCGCCGCTGGCGCTGCGGATCGGCCGCGGGCCGCTGCTCGGCTGGAGTCTTGCGCTGCTGCCGGTCACGCTGGCCTGCTATGCCGTCGCGCCGAGCCGCTGGTGGGGCGTCGGCGCTCTGTTCCTCGTGGGCCTGACGTACGTTGGCGTGCTGTCCGGCCTGTCGGCTGTCGTGCAGCTATATGCACCGCAGGCTTACCGGGGCCGGGTGCTCAGCTTCTTCCAGGTTGCCCTCGGCGTCAGCTACCCGATTGGCACCCTGCTGCAGGGTCCTGTGGCCGATGCCATCGGCATTGGCTGGACCACCGCGTGCTCGGCTGTCGCGCTCGCGGTGATCCTCGCCGCAGTCGCAGTGCTCAGGCCGGCCTTCGCCCGCACGCTCACCGGCCGGGAATCTGCCGCTGGGCGGCCTCCGGCCGCTGGGCCGAACGCGGCCCGCGGCGCTGGGCTGACCGACCCGCGAGCCGCCTGTTGCGGACCTGACGACGGCGAGATCCATGTCGCAGTGGCACGCTGAGGAGGTGACAACGAGCGCGAGCGGTGCCGGCGCGCGGCCAGCAGGCAAGCCGGGCAGGAACGGAGCGCGATCGCCGGGCCGGGTCAGCGACGCCACCATCAGCCGCCTGGAAGCGGCCACCGGCTCCCTCGGCACGGCCGCGATGACGTCCATGGACCGCCGACTGCCCTGGTTCCGCGCGATGTCGGCGGAGAATCGGTCCTGGCTCGGCCTGCTGGCCCAGGCCGGCATTGCCGCCTTCGTGGACTGGATCAAGCATCCCGAGCGCACCAGGCCTGCCGTGGCAGGCGAGGTCTTCGGCACGGCACCGCGCGAGCTGGCCAGGGCGGTCAGCCTCCAGCAGGCAGTGGAGATGGTCCGGGTCATCGTGGATGTGGTCGAGGCCCAGGTCGACGACCTCGCGGTGCCCGGTGGCGAGGCCGAACTGCGCGAGGCAGTACTCCGGTACACCAGGGAGATCGCCTTCGGCACCGCGCAGGTGTACGCGCGGACGGCGGAAGCTCGCGGTGCCTGGGACGCCCGGCTGGAGGCGCTCGTGGTCGACTCGCTGGTCCGCGGCGATGTGGACGAGGGGCTGCAATCCTGGGCCTCCGCGCTCAACTGGTCGTTCGCTCCAGTCGCCGTCGTGGTCGGGATGGCAGGCGGCAGCGAGCCCGAGAGCCTGATCGACGAGTTCAGGGTGCTGGCCAGGCGGGCCCGGCTGGACCTGCTGGCCGGGGTGCACGGACACCGCCTGGTGCTGATCGTCGGCGGCAGCAGCGACCCGCTCGGCGCCGCCCGGCACTTCGCCGGCCGGTTCGCTCCCGGCCCGGTCGTGGCCGGCCCGGCGGTCCCTGACCTGCAGGCAGCCGTCGAGTCGGCAGGCGCGGCCCTGGCCGGGCTGCGGGCCGCGGCCGGCTGGCCCGACGCACCCCGCCCGGTGCTCGCCAGTGACCTGCTGCCCGAGCGCGCCCTCGACGGTGATGAGACGGCTAGAGCCAGTCTCATCGACGACGTCTATGCGCCGCTGCTGCGCGGCGGCACGGCGCTGCTTGACACGGTCATGACCTACCTGGAGCAGGGGAACTCGCTGGAGGCCACCGCACGAATGCTGTTCGTCCACCCGAATACGGTCCGGTACCGGCTCCGGCGGGTGACCGAGCTGACCGGCATAGTGCCAGGTGACGGCCGCGGCGGATTCGCGCTGTGGACTGCAGTGGTGCTGGGGCGCCTCGAGCACAAGCGAACATGACTTGTAGACTTACTACATAACCCCGCGATGAAACTTCGTTTACTTCGGCATAGGTATGGCGGAGTCCTACAGTGCAGGCTTAGACAATGCTCCTCATCGCTGCCCCCGGTCAGGGCGCCCAGACGCCGGGCTTCCTGTCCCCCTGGCTGGAGCTGCCTGGTTTCGCCGACCGGCTGGGCGCCTGGTCCGAGCTGGCCGGATGCGACCTGATCCGGTGCGGCACGCAGGCTGACGCCGACGAGATCCGCGATACGGCAGTGGCTCAGCCGCTGCTTGTCGCGACCGCCATCGCCGCCGCGCTCGACCAGGTCGTGACCGGCGCGCACCCGGTCAGCCGCCAGTCGGTGGCCGTCGCCGGGCACAGCGTCGGCGAGCTCGCCGCCGGAGTGCTGGCCGGCGTGATCACTCCCGCCGACGCGATAAGCCTGGTCCGGGTCCGCGCCCTCGGCATGGCCGCGGCCGCGGCCGCGGAAGCAACCGGCATGACCGCCGTGCTCGGCGGCGACGAGGCCACCGTTCTCGCGGCCATCGACGCGCACGGACTAACCCCGGCGAATGTGAACGGGGCCGGCCAGATCGTGGCGGCGGGCACGCTCCCGCAACTGGCCGCGCTAGCGCAGGACCCGCCTGCCGGTGCCCGGCTGCGGCCGCTGTCGGTGGCTGGCGCGTTTCACACCCGCCATATGGCGTCCGCCGTTGACGCCCTGTCCGCTGCGGCACAGGCCGTGCATGCCAGCGATCCGGTCAGGCCGTTGCTTTCTAATCGCGACGGCGCAGTCGTCCGGTCCGGCAAGGACTGGCTCGACCGCATCATCCAGCAGGTCAGCGCACCGGTCCGGTGGGATCTGTGCATGCAGACCATGGCGAGCCTGGGGGTCACCGCGCTCATCGAGCTGCCGCCGGCTGGCACCCTGACCGGCCTGGCCAAGCGCGCGCTGCGCGGCGTGCAGCTAGTCGCGCTCAAGACGCCGGACGACCTCGACGCCGCTCGCGCGCTGCTGGCCGAGCACGCGGATAGCCACGACGATCACCACGCGCCCGAATGGCGGCTGCTGGTCGCGCCGCTGGCCGGGACGTTCCGCGCCCCGGATGGACATCCGCACGCCGCGGCGCCAGGCACGGCCGTGGGCGAGGGCAGCGACCTAGGGCACGTAGAGATGCGGGGCGGCAGTCACACGGTCGCCGCGGCGTTCCCGGCAACGGTTATCGAGTGGCTGGTCGAGGATGGCGACCCAGTCAACGCGGGGCAGCCGCTCCTGCGGCTGCTCCCGCAGTCATCCGAATAGCACGCACCGCAGCCGGCACCCGCCGGGCACAGCCAGAACAGAACGCAGTCAATGCCGGGATACCCCGCCCGGACATCCGCACCGGCGAAAGGCAGCAGGAAACATGCGACTCACCGAAGGCAAAGCGGGCGCACGAGTGCTGGCTTTCGGCGGTTATCAGCCGGCCAGGGTCGTCACCAACGATGACCTGGCCAAGACCGTCGAGACTACCGATGAGTGGATCCGCAGCCGGGTGGGCATTGCCAGCCGCAGGATAGCCGGGCCGGACGAGACCGTCGCGGACATGGCAGTGCAGGCAGGCGGCAAGGCACTGGCGACCAGCGGCCTGTCCCCTGCCGATATCGACCTGGTGATCGTCGCCACCTGCACGCCGGAGGTGCAGATACCGAACACCGCAGCCACAGTCGCCAGGCGGCTCGAGATCATTGCGCCCGGCGCCTACGACCTGAACGCGGCCTGCGCAGGCTTCTGCTATGCCCTCGCCAACGCCGCCGACGCGGTCCGTACCGGCACCGCGCGTAACGTGCTGGTGGTCGGGGCAGAAAAGCTCTCCCAGTGGGTCGACTGGACCGATCGCTCCACGTGCATCATCTTTGCCGACGGCGCCGGCGCCGCGATCGTCGGCCCGGTCACCGACCCGGACGAGCCAGCCGGCATCGGGCCGGTGTACTGGGGCAGCGACGGCCAGCTGGCCGACAAGATCTACATCGAGGACCGCAATTCCTTCATCATCCAGGAGGGCCAGGCGGTTTTCCGCTGGGCCACCACCGCGCTGGCGCCGATTGCGCGGCAAGCATGCGAGAAGGCCGGCATCGACCCGAGCGAGCTCGCCGCGTTCATCCCGCACCAGGCGAACCTGCGCATCATCGAGGCGATTGCTCGCAAGATCGGCGCGCCACAGGCGATCGTCGCTCAGGACATCGTGACTGCGGGCAACACCTCGTCCGCCTCGATCCCGCTCGCGCTGTCCCGCATGATCGAGCGCGGTGAGGTCGCTTCCGGAGCCCACGCCCTGCTTGTCGGCTTCGGCGCCGGCATGTGCTACGCCGCGCAGGTGATCACGGTACCCTGACCCCCGCCCCGAAACCGGGACGAGCAACCACTCAGAAGATGTGAACCCAGTACAAAGGAGAGCAGAAGTCCAATGGCCATGACGGAGCAGGAAATCCTGGCAGGTCTCGGCGAGATCATCGACGAAGTCGCCGGCGTGCCGGCCGAGGACGTGACGCCGGAGAAGACGTTCGTCGACGACCTCGACATTGACTCGCTGTCGATGGTCGAGATCGCGGTAGCCGCGCAGGACAAGTTCGGCGTCGAGATCCCCGACGACCAGCTGAAGGACCTCAAGACGGTTCAGGACGTCATCGACTACGTCCGGCGCGCCGAGGTCTCGGCCTGACACCGTCTGCCTGACCGGGAGCCGAGCACGCGCGGGGCCGCCGGGACGCCGACGTCCCGATACGGCGGCACCGCGCCACCCCCAACTCGAGGAGCAGATAGACAAGTGGGTACAGACCGGACGCGGGTCGTCGTCACGGGGCTGGGAGCGATCACCCCGGTCGGGGCCGACGTGCCCAGCACCTGGGAGTCGCTGCTGGCCGGCCGTAGTGGCGTCCGCGCGCTGACCGACGACTGGGCGGCAGAGTTGCCGGCCAGGATCGCCGCCTGGGCCGCTGCCGACCCGGCCACGCTGATCGACCGGGTGCAGTCCCGCCGCATGGACCGGTGCGAGCAGTTCGCGGTCGTCGCTGCCCGCGAGGCATGGGCACATGCCGGCTCCCCCGAGGTGGATCCCGAGCGGCTCGGCGTAGTGGTGTCCAGCGGCATCGGCGGCGTGGCCTCCACGCTGTCCGCCTACGACACGCTGAAGGAGAAGGGCTGGCAGCGGCTGTCGCCCTTCACGGTGCCGATGCTCATGCCCAACGGCGCGGCTGGCTGGCTCGCCATCGAGCTGGGTGCCAGGGCGGGAGTGCATACCACGGTCAGCGCGTGTGCGTCCGGGGCGGAGGCCATCGGGTATGCGATGGACATGATCAGGTCTGGCCGCGCCGACGTCGTGCTGGCCGGCGGCACCGAGGCCGCGATCATTCAGCTGAACATCGCCGCGTTCGCCGCAATGCGGGCGCTGTCCACCCGCAACGACGAGCCCGAGCGCGCATCCCGCCCGTTCGACAAGGGCAGGGACGGCTTTGTGCTCGGCGAGGGCGCGGGCATGGTGGTGCTGGAGTCGGAGGAGCACGCCGCCCGCCGCGGCGCGACCGTGCACGCGATTGCGGCCGGGGTCGGCTACTCCTCCGACGCCCATCACATCGCCCAGCCTGAGCCGACCGGCGCCGGGCTGAAGTCCGTAATCACCCGTGCGCTGGCCGACGCCGGGGTCGGCCCCGGCCAGGTCGTGCACGTCAACGCACATGCCACCTCGACGCCCGCTGGCGACGTAGTGGAGGCGCAGGCGATCGCTGCGGCCCTGGGCGAGTCGGCTCCCGGCGTAGTGGTGTCGGCGACCAAGTCGATGACCGGTCACCTGCTCGGCGGCGCGGGCGCCGTCGAGTCCGTCGCGGCGATCCTCGCGCTCCGCGACCTGGTCGCACCGCCCACGATCAACCTCGAGGATCCGGACGACGACGCGGGGCTGTCCATCTCGGCGCAGCCGCAGCAGCTCACGCGCCGCGGAGACGGCCCGATGGCCGTCATCAACAACTCGTTCGGATTCGGCGGCGCCAACGTGGCGCTCGTCTTCACCGGAGACTAAGCCGTTGACTTCTGTCCAGAACGTTCCCCCCGAGCAGGACGCTCCCGGTACCCCTGAGGAGATCAACGTGACGATCGTCGATAACAGGACCGCGGCCGAGCTCGCCGAGCTCGCGTCCATGCCATCCGCCACCCGCACCGCGACCCGCAACGGCCCGGTCGTCTCGCCGGCTCCGGCCGGCGCCAGCGCTCCCCCGGCCGTCGGCGCTGCCTCGACCACAGGACCCGCCCCGGCCGCACCCGCGCCGCCGGCGCCAGCCTCAGGGCCACGTCGCGATCCGCAGTCCAGGCTCGAGGCGCTTTTCGACCCTGGCACCCTCGAACTGCTGCGGCCGCCAGACGACAGCGGCGTCATGTCGGGGACGGGGACCATCTCCGGGGTGCGCACTATCGCGTTCGCCAGTGACCCCCGGCTGCAGGGCGGCGCCATGGGCATCGACGGCTGCAAGGCCATCGTGGCCGCGTACGACCTCGCGATCGAGACCGGTGCTCCGATCATCGGCCTGTGGCACTCGGGCGGCGCCAGGCTCCTGGAGGGCGTCGAGAGCCTGCACGCGGTCGGCATCGTGTTCGCGGCCATGACCAGGGCCTCGGGCAAGGTGCCGCAGATCTCGGTCGTGCTCGGTGCCGCGGCCGGCGGCGCGGCGTACGGCCCGGCGCTGACGGACCTGGTGATCCTGTCCGACCAGGGCCGCATCTTCGTGACCGGCCCGGACGTGGTGCGCAGCGTGACCGGCGAGGACGTCGACATGGAGCGCCTCGGCGGGCCCGAGCCGCACAGCCGCAGGTCCGGCGTCGTGCACATCGTGGCTCCGACCGACGCCGACGCTTTTGACAAGGCCCGCCAGCTGGTGCTGCTGTTCGGCCACCAGGTCACCGATCCGGTGGCGGCGCAGGACGTGCCCGACACCGACCTAGGCGCGCTGCTGCCGGAGTCCGCTCGCCGGGCCTACGACGTGCATCCGCTGGTGGCCGGCCTGCTGGATGGGCCTGGCATCGAGCTGCACCCGCGCTGGGCGCCGAACATCGTCACGACCCTGGGCCGCATGGCCGGCCGCACCGTCGGCGTGATCGCCAACAACCCGCTGCGGCTCGGCGGCTGCCTGGACGCCACGTCGGCCGAGAAGGCAGCCAGGTTCGTTCGCATGTGTGACGCCTTCGGCGTGCCGCTGGTGGTGGTCGTGGACGTACCTGGCTACCTGCCGGGCGTCGGCCAGGAGTGGGACGGCGTGGTCCGCCGCGGCGCCAAGCTGCTGCACGCCTTCGCCGAGGCAACGGTGCCGCGGGTCACGCTGGTGACCCGCAAGGCCTACGGCGGCGCGTACATCGCGATGAACTCGCGTGCCCTCGGCGCCACCAAGGTATTCGCCTGGCCCGGCGCCGAGCTGGCCGTGATGGGCTCGGTTGCGGCCGTGCGCATTCTCAAGCGCCGCGCCCTGGCGGCCGCGGCTCCAGAAGAGCGGCACGAGGTAGAGGCGAGACTGGCCGCCGAGCACGAAGAGATCGTCGGTGGTCTGCCGCGGGCCGTCTCCGTCGGCGTCGTCGATGACGTGATCGAGCCGAGTAAGACCCGGCAGGCCATCGTCGACGCGATCGCGAGTGCACCAAGCGTCCGCGGCCAGCACGGCAACATCCCCCTGTAACCGCGCGACACGGCGCTCCGGCCACCGCGCAGCGCGGTCAGGACCGCGGCGTCATGCCGTTGTCATGGGCTATTGCCGCTGCCTCGGTCCGGCTGGCGGCGCCGAGCTTGGCCAGGATGTTCGAGACGTGCACGCTCACGGTCTTGGTCGCGATGAACAGCTCTGCCCCGATCTCGCGGTTGCTATGCCCGGCCGCAACCAGCCTGAGCACCTCAGCCTCGCGGCTGGTCAGCAGGGTCAGCGGACTGCGCTGGGCCCGGGCGGTGCCCGCCGGGCCAGGCCGAGCGCTGGTTCCCGGCCCAGGTCCGAGCCTTGCCCGGCGGCCCAGGTCGGCTAGCGCGCTGCGCAGCCTGCTTGCTCCCAGCGCATCGGCCGCGGCGGCAGCGAGCAGCCACTGCTGCTGCGCCGCATCCCGGTCGCCGGCCTCGGCCAGTGCCTCCGCCAGCCGCCATCGCGACCTCGCAGTCTCGTACACGAAGTCGGGACCGAAGGCATCGACCACGGCCTGCCAGTGCGCAGGGGCGTTGTCACCGGTGGCGCGCCGCCATTCAGCCTCGGCCCTGGCCAGCCAGCCGCGCCCGTCGACGCCGATCGCCTTCCGGCTGGCCGCGCCGCTCCTAGCCGCCGCCACCAGCGGCGCGGCATCCGCCGCGAACGCCGCCGCCCTGTCGTGCTGGCCGGCCGCACGGGCCTGGCGGGCCTGGTCGCCCAGCGCACCAAGGCCGACCGCGGCAGGCCTGATCGCCTGCGGGCCGTAGTCTTCGTCCGGCGCCTTTGATGCCTGAATGGTGACCAGCGCGGCGCGTACCGCCCCGGCCAGGTCACCGGCCCAGTACGCGTCCTCGGCGAAGAGCCCGCCGGCGATGTACTCGGTCATCCAGTCTGTCGCCATATACGGCTCCAGCCATGACCGCCGCTGGGCGACTCGAGCGCTGCCTCTGGACACATCGATGAACAGGGCCATCGCGGACAGCCGGGCCTCCGCGACGCCGGCAACGCGGACCGGGAAGCGGTCCGCGATCTCCTGCGCGTGGTCCCAGTCACCGTCGGCGAAATGCGCGAGGTAGTGCAGGTAGTGCAGGTCCAGGCCAAAGGGCGCGAGGCTCAGGCCCGCGCGCTCGGCCAGGTGCACGCCGAGGTGGGCCGTCGCGCTAGCGCCGGCTAGGTCGCCGGACTCCAGCTGTATCCGGGCCAGCAGGTACCTGGCGCGCAGCTCCACGCCCTCCCGGTCGGACCCGCTGGCTAGGTCGACCGCCTTCGTGCTGATCTGCTTCGCGGCCTCGACCAGCCCGGCTCGCTCGTGCACCGCGCTGAGCGTGGAGAGCGCGTCGGCCTGCAGCCATGGCGCGCCCGCGGCGCTGGCAGCCGCGTCTGCCTCCTCCGCCCGGATCCTGGCCGGCTCGGTGTCGGCGTAGCTCAGCAGTGTCCTGGCCTGGGTGGCCAGCGCGCCCGCGCGCTCCCAGGTCGGCGGCTCGGCCGGTAGCACGTCGACGGCCGCGGCGGCGATCGCCATCGCCTCGGCGTTCTCGTCGATGTCCAGCAGGAAGTAGGCCAGCCGCTCCATCGCCCGGCACAGCAGCCGGAGGTCGGGCTCCGGTGACTTCTCGAGGGCCTTCACCAGCCGCTGCAGCTGCTTCACCGCCTGGCCGACCTGGCCGCTGTCGGCCGCGCTCAGCGCCGACTTGAAGCCCAGCTTGCCGCGGCTCATGCCGGCCAGCTTCTCCGGCTCGGCCACCCGCTCCCACAGCGACAGCGCCTGGTCGAAGTGCCGGTGCGCCTCGGCGGGCGCCGCCAGCCGCCAGGCCTCAACCCCTGCCTGCACCGAGGCGGCAAACGCGCCGGGGATGTCATGGCTGGCCAGGCTGTGCAGGGCCAGCTCGGCGGCCGAGCCTGGTACCTCCTCCAGGCGCCGCTCATCGGACAACAGCTCCGCCAGCCGGGCGTGCAGCCGGGTCCGCTCGCCGGGCAGCAGGTCGTTGTAGATGGCCTCGCGCAGCAGCGCGTGCCGGAACGCCAGGCCGGTCGCCCCGTCCGGTACCAGGAGCTGGCGTGCGACAGCCTCACGGACGGCGTTCTCGTACTCGGCAGTCGGCAGCCCGGAGGCGCGCATGACCAGCTCGTCGTCGACCCGGCGGCCAGCCACGGCCGCCGCTCGCAGTACCTGCTGCGCCCCGGCGGACAGGTCCACGGTCCGCGCCAGCAGCAGGTCGGCCAGCCCGGTCGGCAGCTCGCTGCCAGCCGAGGAGGTGGCCAGCAGCTCCTCGGCGAAGTAGGCATTGCCCTCAGCGCGCCGGATCACCCGGTCGATGGCCGCAGCATCCTGGCTGCCGCCGGCCAGCCGGGTCAGGTGCTCGGCCATTGCCGCAGGCGCCAGCGGCCCCACCTCGATCACGGTAACGCTGGGCAGCCGCTGCAGCTCGGCGACCACTGGCCGGAGCGGGTGCCCGCGGTGAATGTCGTCGGTGCGATAGCTGAGCACCAGCGCGATCCGCTCACCGCGCAGCATCCGGCTCAGGAAGGTCACCAGGTCGCGAGTGGATCGGTCCGCCCAGTGCAGGTCCTCGAGCACCAGCAGCACGGGATTAGCGTTCGCAAGCTCGGTCAGCATGCCGAGTACCGCGCCGAACAGCTGCTGCTGCGCAACGCCGGGCAGGTCGCCTGGCTGCCTGCTGATCTCCCTGTCCGGCAGCAGCCGGGCCAGCGCAGGCCGCGTCGCCAGCGCATCCTGCAGCGAGCCGTCGGCACCCGACCCGGTGGCGGCGCCGCGCAGCGCATCGGCCAGCGGCAGGTACGGCACCGTGTCGGCTAGCTCTGCACAGCGGCCAGAGAGCACAGTGAACCCCCGGCCTGCAGCCACCCCGGAGAACTCGGTCAGCAGCCGGGTCTTGCCGACCCCGGCATCGCCGCTCACGAGGATGACGACGGACTGGCCCGACTCGGCCTCGGCGAGGAGCTCGCGCATGCGGCCTAGCTCCGCCACCCGGCCAACCAGCGGGCCGTCCCCAGTATCGAACATGCACTAATTATCCCAGGTGGCTCGGACAGTGCCGAGCGCATTTTCGCCGCCAGCGCAGTTGCCGGACGCCGTACCGCCCGAGCCGGCCAGCCCGGGTTAGCCAGGGTGCGCCGCGTTCCCTGCCCTGCTGCTGATATGGGCGGGCGGGGCAATGCCTGCGGGCAGCGCTGGGTCGGGCACCGGGAGCAGCCACCGGGTGTCAAGCGGCAGCTCGCCCGCCCACAGGCCGAGCGCCGCATCCGGGCTGCCCGCGTCGTCCGGACCGCCCGCTCGCACCTTGACCGAGGCCTCCGCCAGGGACAGGGCGAGCAGCCGCGTCGCGGCCAGCTCCTTGCGACTTGGCTGCCGCACGTAGTCCCACTGGCCAGGCGCCAGGTGCTCGGAGACCAGCCGCAGGCCCGCTAGCTTCTCGGCCGGGTCGGCCACGATCCTGGGCACCGCGTAGACGATGGCGCTTCGGTAGTTCACCGCGTGCTCGAAGACGGAGCGGGCCAGCACCAGGCCATCGACCACGGTGACCGTCAGGCAGTAGCCCAGGCCCGCGTCCGCGGCAAGGCTCTGGCTGGCCACCGAGCCGTGCACGTAGAGGTGATCATCGTCGAACCCGTAGACCGTCGGCACCACCATGACGCCGCTTGGCGTCGGCAAGCCCAGGTGGGCGATGAACCCAGCCCGCAGCACGGCCATCAGGTCGGCGCGCTCGGTCCGGCCCTGCTCGCGCAGCCGATGATGGACGGTCCGCGGCGTCGCCGACAGCAGTCCCGCCTGGTGGCCTGCGGCGGACGACGGGCCGGCAACGGACGCGCCCTCGTCGTGATCCGCCACTGTTGGGGCCCTTCTGCCACCGAATTAGTCGTGATCAGTATATACATTCACTGATTCAGCACTCACTCGGTCGCAATGGCCACAAGCACGTCGAGTCTGGCCGCCCTGCGGCCCGGCCAGCTGGCGGCAGCCAGGCCGAGCAGGGCGGACAGGATCACGAACTCCACCAGCCTGGCGGCCGGGATGGCGATGTCGCTGACGCCCTGCTGCCGCACCGACGCCGCCAGGGCGATCCCCAGTCCCGTCCCGATGACGACGCCGACAACAGCCCCGAACAGAGCGATGATCACCGACTCCGACCGGATCATCGCCCGCACCTGCCGACGTCTCATGCCGACCGCCCTGAGCAGGCCGATCTCGCGAGTGCGCTCGAAGACCGACAGCATAAGGGTGTTCACGATGCCGATGAGAGCAACCACTACGGCCAGCGCGAGCAGCGCGTAGACGAGGCCCAGCAGCTTGCTCACGTTGGCCTGCTGCGACTTCTCGAACTGAGCCCTGGTCTGGATCGTGAGGTCCGGGTATGCGCGGAGCCCGCTGTCCAGCGTCCGGCGGACGTCGGTGGCGCCGGGGCTTGTCCGGACCAGGGCGGCTACCGGCAGCGGCGCGTTGAAGTGCGAGCGGAAGAACCCGTCGCCGGTCAGGTAGCTGCCGATCAGCGCGTTGGGCTTGAAGATGCCGCCGACGCGCATTGCCCCGGCACCGGACTGGGCGAACCTCACCGGCACGACTGAGCCGACCGACAGGTGCTTGCTGCTGGCCATGGTGGAGTCGACGAGCAGCTGACCGGCGGCCAGGGCCGGAGAACCAGTTCCGGCAACGACGGTCAGCACGAGCGTGTCCGGAAGGCGGGCCGGCGAGATTGCGGTCAGCGTCGACGACGAGCCCTGGACGTCGAATTGCCCGCGGTACACCGTCGCGACCGCGGTGACGCCCGGCAGCCGGGAGACGGCAGGGGCTATCGAGCTGCTGAGCTCCCCCGAGCCGGAACTGGTGATGATGTAGTCGGCGCTTATCGCCCTGTCGACACTGCCTGTCGCCGAGGCCGACGCCGAGGCGCCGTAGACGGCGATCGCCGACACCAGGGCCAGGCCGACCATCAGGGCGGCGGCGGTCTGGGCAGTGCGGCGCGGGCTGCGCATCGCGTTCTCCCGGCCGAGGCGGCCGGCGGTGCCGAGCAGCCCGGCCAGCGGGCGCCCCAGCACGCCGGACATCGGCCGGGCCACGACCGGCGCCAGCATGGCGGCCCCGATGAACACGGCCAGTGCGCCGAGCCCGACCAGCTGGATGCCCGGCTTTGCCAGCCCGGCCGCCAGTGCGGCGAGGCCGGCGATGGCGACGACACTGCCCGCCGTGACCCGCCGTCGGGATGAGGCGCTGCGGTCTTCGGCGCGGTCGGCCAGCGCGGCCACGGCGGGAATGCGCAGGGCACGCCGGGCAGGCCCGATCGCCGACACCACGGTCACCCCGACGCCCACGGCGATGGCGACCACCGCAGTGCGAGCCTCGAAGACCAGCGGGCCGGACGGGAGCGTGATGCCGAATCCCCTGAGCAGGGCCTCGAGGCCGATCGCGGCCAGGACGCCCAGGCCGAGGCCCGCCAGCGAGGCCACGAGCCCGGTCAGCGCGGCTTCGCCGAGGACCGACCTGAACACCTGGCGCCGGCTCGCGCCGACCACCCGCAGCAGGGCCAGCTCCCTGGTCCGCTGGCCGACGGTGATCGAGAACGTATTGAAGATCGTGAACGCGCCGACGAACAGCGAGATCAGCGCGAATGCCAGCAACGACGTCGACAGGAACGACACATCGCTGTTGATCAGGCTGGTCTGCTCGCTGGCGACGGTCTGGCCGGTGACCACTTCCATATCGGGCGGCAGGAGCCTGGCAATCGACTTCTCCAGCCGGGCCCTGTCTGTCCCTGGCGCGGCGAGGATATTGACGGCGTCGTAGTAGCCGCGGGCGCCGAACAGCTCCTGTGCGGTCGGCAGATAGAAGGCGGCTAGCGTGGCCCCGGCCAGGTTGCCGTCGGTGCCGAAGGTCGCGATCCCGGTGATCGTGAACGTCCGCGGCGGCCCGGCCAGCAGCACGCGCACCCGGTCGCCGACCCTGAAGTGATACTTGGCCGCGGTCGCCTTGTCCATCACCACGTCCTGCGCGGTGGTCGGGGCCCTGCCGTCCACCAGGCGCAGGGGCGACAGCTGCTTGTAAGGGTCAAAGGAGAAACCGAGGGCCGAGGTGCCGCCGATCGCCTTCCCGTCTGGCGCGACGAACTGGGCGTAGCCGCTGACCGAGCCGTTCACCGCGGCGACGCCCGGCAGCCGTCGGACGGCCGCGGCGATCGCCTCCGGGACTGGCCTGCGGTCGGCGGTGCTGTCGACCCCGGCCGCGGTACCGCCGATGCCGGCCGCCCGGCCCCGGATCTCGAAGTCGACCTTCTGGTAGACCTGGCCGAACAGCGTGCCGAACGTGCTGTGCAGGGTGTCAGTGAGGACAAGCGTCCCGGTGACGAACGTCACTCCCAGGACGATGGCCAGCGCGGTTAGCGCCAGGCGCAGCTTGTGGGCAAGCAGGCCCTTGATCGTTATCCTCCGCATCTCAGTTCCCCAGCTTCTTCATCTGATCCAGTACCGAGTCGGCTGTAGGCGAGGTCTGCTCTCCCACGATCTTGCCGTCGGCGAGGAAGACAACGCGGTCGGCGTAGGCCGCCGCGCGTGGGTCGTGCGTGACCATGACGATCGACTGCCCGTGCTCGGTCACCGCAGCGCGCAGGAACGCCAGCACCTCGGCGGACGCGCCCGAATCGAGGTTGCCCGTCGGCTCATCCGCGAAGATCAGGTCAGGACGGCGGACGAGCGCACGGGCGCAGGCGGTACGTTGCTGCTGCCCGCCGGATAGCTCCGCTGGCCGGTGCGACAGCCGGCCGGCAATGCCCAGTTGGTCGACCAGGTAGCCGAACCAGGCCTGGTCGACCCTGGCCCCGGCCAGGTCGGCGGGCAGCGTGATGTTCTCGGCTGCCGTCAGCGTGGGGACCAGGTTGAACGACTGGAACACGAAGCCGATCCGATCCCGCCGCAGCTTGGTCAGCCCGGCGTCATCGAGCAGCCCGATCTCGCAGTCCGCTACGAAGGCACGGCCCGACGTGGGCACATCGAGCCCGGCCAGGCAGTGCATGAGCGTCGACTTGCCCGATCCTGACGGGCCCATGACCGCGGTGAAACGGCCCCGGTCGAATTCGACGGTGACGCCGTCCAGCGCGCGCACGACGGTGTCGCCTTTCCCGTAGGTCTTGGTCAGGTCAACGGCGCGGGCGGCTGCCGCTGTCACTAGCTGATGTGGTTGATCCCGGACGCTTGTCATGTCAGGTCCTTAGTTGTCGGCTGGCAGTCCCAGCGTGCAGCGCGCACGGCCATGACTTCATCGGCGCCGGGTTGGAACTAGGCCAGGCCGGCCCGCTCTAACCCCAGCGCGAGGCGCATCCACCCGTGGTTGGAGGCCGGCTCTCCACCTGGGAGAAGATGGCACGGGGACGGGCGGGACGTATCTTTGATCATGTGAGCGCGGACCAGGTGACGACCCCGACGCTCGCGACGCTGCGCCGGGCCAGAGGGCATCTGGAGACGACCCGGCGGTGGCTGCGCCCGCTCGGCGCGGCGATCGTCGTGCTGGTGGCATGGAATGCGCTGAACACCCGGCCAGGTCCTGGACTGGCTGGCCAGGGCCTGCAGGTCTCGGTGGCCCTGGCCGGACTCGTCGTGGGCGGCCTCGGCGCCATCATCACCGCACCCAGCCAGCGCCTGCGAGCCGCCAATCTCGGGCTGATCGGCCTGTTGTTCGTCGCATCCGGCGCGCTGGTCTGCCTGCAGCCGAACGGGGCGGGCGTTGCCGGGCTTGTCGTGGCCGTCAGCCTGCTCACCCGCCGCGTTCCGGCCCGCGCCGCTGTTCCCGCCGCCGTCGCGACCGCGGTGTTCCTGGCCGTAGTGATGCTGACAGAAGGCCACGGCACAGTGTCGGCGCTGCTCGATGCCATCCTGATTGCCGGGTTGTGCGGGCTGTGGTTCATGGCCGACCGGCTCACCGAGGCCAACCGGCAGGCCGAGCAACTGCTCGTCGAACTGGAGCAGACCAGGGCCGCGGAGGCGAGGGCGGCGGGACTTGCCGAGCGCCAGCGGCTCGCCAGGGAGATGCATGACGTGCTCGCGCACTCGCTGTCCGGGCTCATGCTCCAACTGGAAGGCGCGAGGATGCTCGCTGCCAGGGAGCCTGGTGACCCTCGGCTGCCGCCGGCCATCGACCGGGCTCACCAGCTGGCCAAGACGGGGCTCGAGGAAGCCCGCCGAGCCATCGGGATGCTCCGCGATGACGAGCTGCCAGGGCCGGAGCGCCTGGCCGAGCTGGCGGCGGGGTTCGAGCAGGACCGGGGGATCCCCTGCCAGTTCGCCGTCTGCGGCGAGGCACCTGAGCTCAGCGCCGAAGCCCGGCTGGCGCTGTACCGGGTCGCGCAGGAGGCGCTCACCAACATCACCAGGCACGCGCACCCGGAGCGGGTCGAGCTGCGACTCGACTACGCAGATCACGGGACCCGGCTCACGGTCGAGGACTTCGCCCCGGCAAACGGCGCCCGGCCGGGCCAGGAAGACGACGACGGCTACGGCCTCACCGGCATGCGCGAGCGGGCCGAGCTACTGGGCGGCACGCTCACCACGGCGATGACCGCCAGCGGATTCCGCGTCGACCTGGAGCTGCCGGCGTGACCGAGCCAATTCGCGTGCTGATCGCTGACGACCAGCGGGTCGTCCGCGAGGGACTGGCACTGGTGCTCGGGCTCCTGCCCGACGTCGACGTCGTCGGCGCCGCCGCAGACGGACAGGAGGCCGTTGCGCTGGCGCTCAAGCTGCACCCGGACATCGTTCTCATGGACCTGCGGATGCCCCGCTGCGGCGGCGTCGAGGCCACCCGCGTGCTGCGGGAGCAGCAGCCAGCCACGAAGGTCGTGGTCCTTACCACCTTCGCCGACGACCGATCCGTGATCGACGCGCTGCAGGCCGGCGCGCGCGGATACCTGACCAAGGACGCGGGCGGGGCCGAGATCCGCGAGGCCCTGCGGCAAGTCCTTGACGACCACGCGGTGATCGACCCGGCCGTGCAGCGCCACCTCGTTGACGCCATAGCAGGTTCGGTGCCCTCGCACGGCCGGCAGACGTCCGCGCAGCTCCCGGACGGACTCACGCCCAGAGAGGCCGAAGTACTCGGCCTCGCGGCTGCCGGCCTGTCTAACGCTGAGATCGCTCAACGCCTTGTCGTCAGCGAGGCCACGGTCAAGAGCCACATCAACCACCTGTTCGTCAAGATCGGCGCCCGGGACCGCGCGCAGGCAGTCGCCTACGCCTACCAGCACGGGCTCGCCGACGCCGCCGGAGACAGCAGCCCGCCGCCGAGCCGCTGACGGACTCAGCCGGTGGCGTTGAGCCAGCGCACCGGCGCGCCTTCCCCGGCTCGCCGGAACGGCTCAAGCTCGTCATCCCACGGCTGGCCGAGCAGCAGGCCGAGCTCGGCTTCCAGCGAGCCGCCGAGCGCAGGATGACGCGGTCCGTGCAGGTCACGCAACGAGCCGAGCTCTGAGTCCGCACCCTGCGTGCCGGTTCCTGCTCCGGTCCGGGCGGCGGCTGCCAGCGACATGGCGGCCCGCAGCCGCCCTTCCGGAATCATGATGTCCCCGTTGCCGCCAACCACTGCAGAGAACGTGCCGAGAGCGGGCGTGCAGCTGTAGCGAACCGCGTCGCAGCCGGGGCTGGCGTCCTCGGTGACCTCGAACCGGATCAGGTTCCAGCCCGCCAGCGCGGAGGTAATCGCACCGGAAGTGCCTGGCCTGCTCTGCCAGAGCAACTCGGCGCGCAGTGAGCCAGGCGACGCGGGCTGATCCACCCACGGCAGGCTGA
This sequence comes from uncultured Actinomycetota bacterium, assembly GCA_963719765.1. Lineage (GTDB taxonomy): Bacteria > Actinomycetota > Actinomycetes > Streptosporangiales > Streptosporangiaceae > JAJYUU01. The sequence continues at coordinate 313,309 of CAVRCW010000003.1, read as the reverse complement.
CAGGCACGCCAACAACCCCGGCCACTGCCCACTCGATGTGCGGGCACAGCGCCGGGGGCGCACAGTGCACGTGCAGCACGCCACGTACGGACACCAGACCTCCCTGCAAGCGGACGAGATTCGTCTTCCCCAACGCTCTCGCCGCCCGCGGCGACATCTCGGTGTCGTGCTTGGCGAACTGCCTGGAGTCATTGTGCCGTACCGCTCGCTTCCACACCAGCACCAGGTCCATGCGCGAGTCACGCTGCCGCGCCGGGGTGCCGCCCTCACGGGGCCGATCAGCCGGGCCGGAACCGCATCACGTAGCGGCGCTGCGGGATCGTCTCGACCGCGGTGGCGTCGTAGTGCTCGCGCACAAACGCCACGGCATCGCGGGCCGGAACGCCGTCGATGATCGCCAGGCAGGCAAGCGCAGTTCCGGTCCGGCCGTGACCGCCAGCGCACGCGAACTCGACCCGTTCGTCCGCGGACCGCCGCCAGGCCTCGGCGAGCGTCCCGGCGAGCATGTCCGGATCCGCGGGGAGCCCGAAATCCGGCCACTTGAGCCAGCGCGAGTCCCAGCCGACCGCGGGCGGCTCTGCGGCGAGCAGGTACACGCCGAAATCGGGAGAAGGCCCGCCTGGCATCGGGCGCGCCAGCCCCCGGCCGCGTACCAGCCGGCCCGAAGGCAGCGCGAGTACGCCCGTCATGCCCGGATCCCACAACTCGGCCATCACGCGCATCGTAGCCGGGCTGGCCAGTTGAGCGAGCACGCGACCTAATCACGGCTCTGCATGACGCTCGTGGCGTGATGTGATGGAAAGGTGATTCGCGCCGCGCACGGGCCGGCCACGTTAGCCGACCGGGACAGCTCGGGGCTGGCGTTCGTGGCCGAGATGTACGGCGTGCAGCTCGACCAGCTGGCAGCGCTGCTGAACCTGACCAGCCGGCAGGCGCGCGCACTGGTGGCCAGCTGGGCGGATCGGCGGCTCGCGGAGTCCGCGGTTCTCGGGCCTGGCCCGCCGTGGACGTGGCTAACCAGGACAGGGCTGAGCACCTGCGGGGTTCGCTATCAGGCCACACCGCCCGCGCTCCCCCGGCTGGCGCACATCCGCGCGACGGCCGCAGTGCGGCTCGCCCTGGAAGCAGCACCCGGCTACGCCACGGCCGACGCGCACTGGCGCAGCGAGCGCAGGCTGCGTTCTCGGCTGGGCGGCAGGGTCGGCGCGCGCGACCACCTGCCCGACGCGGAGGTGCACTGGCCAGATGCCGGCAGCGCGGACTGGGCGGGCGAGTGCTGGGCGATCGAGGTCGAGCTCACCGCCAAGACCGTCAGCCGTACCACCGCGATCATGCGCGAACTGCTGGCCCGTACCGGCGACTACGGCTGCCCGGCTGCAGACGCCCGGCTGCCGGGTGTACCCCCGCGCCATGCCAGGGCGATCTACCTCTGCTCTCCCGCCGCCGCCAGCACAGTGCGCAGGGCCCGCGAGCAGCTCGGCAGCCTGGCCGCCCGAGTGGAAATCCGCGACCTTCCGCTCGCGGCCTACCTGCCGGCCGTCACCGGCGCGATTCGGCCCGCGCCGGCCACCGGTCAGGCCGGGAGCCGGACGTGACCGGCCGGCGGGCCGGGCTTGGCACTGCCGGCGCTACCAGCACTGCCGCCAGAGCCGCCGGGCAGATCGTGATGGCGCTTGCCGCCGGGTGCGCGCTGGTCGCGGCGGCGCCCGTCACCATCAGCGCGTTAGCCGGGATCTGGATAGCGTGGCTGCGCGGCTGGCCGCCGGTCCGGTTGTACCGCGCGACGGCGTGGTGCCTGCCGATGGTCGGGGTATGGCTGGCCGCGATCGCGCTGCATCGGCACGGCCTGGCGGCGGTGCCGCGGGCTCCGTACGACGCCTGGCTCGGCATGTGGCACGACGGCGCGGCCGGCTCCTACCTGTCCGCCGCGATCGTCATCGCGCCGGCCGCGGTGCCGCTGGGACTTCTCGCGGCCGGCCTGGCCTGGTCGCTGCGCATCCGGTCAATGGCGGCACTGGCGGGCGGCACGTCACCCGGCTCGGCGATCGCATTCGACCAGCGCCAGTGGCGGCACCAGGCGCGCAGTGCCGCCGCCCGCATCGCCGCGCCCGGATCGGTGCCGCTGCTGACCGCGAATGGCGACTTCGTGGCCGGCGCTGTGATCAGGGCCGTCGGCCACCGCGCCGGCGTCCTAACCATCCTGCCGTCGGCCAGGCTCCGTTCGCACCAGATAGTCGTCGGCGGGACCGGCACCGGTAAGACCACCCTCTTACTCCGACTATGGGCCGCCTTCATGGCCACAGGCCTCAGCAGGCATGCCGCGGGCCAGGCCGGGCCGCCCCTGCTGGTGGTGCTGGACTGCAAGGGCGGCGCCGACGCGCGCAGGATCGCTGACCGGGCCCGCCGCGTGCTGCGCGAGGCCGGCGCCAGGAACGTCGCCATCTGGCCGGACGAGGCGAGCCTCAGCCTCTGGTCGCTGCCCCCGCGCCAGCTCATCACGACGCTGGTCGACCTGATCGAGCACGGTACCGGCGGCGCTGCCTACTACACCGACGTCATGGACGCCGTGGTCGCGCTCGCGGTCGACGCGCCCTGCGGCCCGCCGGCCGGCAGCGCGGAGTTCCTAGCCAGGCTTGATCCCGGCTGGCTGATGCTGGCCTACTCGGCCGGCGGCTTCGACGATCATCTGCAGGTCGCCAGGGCCGCGGCCCGCCAGGTTCCCGACATCGCGCTGCGATTCCGTACCCTTTTCCGCCGCGTCGGCGCCGGTCTCGATGGGCCAGGCGATTTTGCTGACGCCGACGCCTGGTACTGCATTCTGGAGGGAACGGGCGAGATCGCCGTGGCGGAAGCCCAGGCCCGCGCGCTCGTCGACCTGCTGGCCAGCTATGTCGTCCGCTCTCCAGGCAGTTCGCCCGATCCCGCGGCCCGGCGGCAGGTGCTGCTGGCGGTCGACGAGTTCAGCGCGGTGGCACGGCGGCTGCCGATCTGGCAACTGTATGAGCGGGCCCGGTCGCTCGGCCTTGTCGTTCAGGTGTCCGCTCAGTCGTGGCACGGCCTGGCACCGGTCGAGGCGGACCGGTACCGGATCGCGGCGACCGCCGAGGGCGGCATCTGGCTGCTGCGGACCGCGCACCCGGAGCCGGTTACCGGGCTGGCCGGCCGGCGAAAGACGGTGGACACCACCCGGCGCCTGCTCGGGTTCCCGCGCTGGAGCCGGCAGGGCACCTCGCGGGTGCAGGAGACGCCGGTCGCCGACCCGGCCCTGATCCGGGGTCTCGACGTCGGTCAGGCTGCCTACATTTACCGTGGCGGCGTCACCTACACCCAGGTCAAACGACTGGTTGCCGGGCCCGCGGCGCTCACCAGCGGGCCAGTCGCCACTTCTGCGGCCGGCGCCGACCTGAACCGGTCTGCGCAGGCCAGGCCGGCTGTGGCTGACGGACCGCGGCTGCCGGATATCGCCCCGTTCCTCGATGAGGCGTTCGGCCCGGCGACCGGCTCAGCCGAAGGACAAGACGCCGGCCACCGCAGCCGGGACGCCGCCCGATGACGCGCCCGCTGGCTGCAGATCCGTTCCGCGCGCTGGGCGTCGAGCGCCGGGCGGACCTGGCCGACGACGACGTGCGGACGGCCTGGCGGCGGGTGGCCGCGGCGACGCATCCCGACCGAGCCGATGGCGGCGACCCGGCGGCGTTCGCGGCGGCCGCGGCCGCCTACACCATGCTGCGCACTCCGAGCGGCCGCGGCGAGGCGCTAGCCGACCTGCTCGGAACGCCGGGATCCGCAATCGCGCGGGCTCGCCCGCCGGCCCGGTCGCGTCCAAGCGCAGTCGCGCTCGCGGCGCTGCTGGCGAGCAGGGTCCGGCGCGGACGGCCCGCCGTGCTCGCGCTGCGCGTCGCCGTGGCGGTCGCTGTCAGCGCGGTGGCCGTAGCGGCCGTTGGCTGGCTGCCCGCGGCGCCCGCGGTCATCACCGGGGCAGTCACCTGGCTCGTGCTGAGCGGCCGCGGCGACCTGGCCAGCCCGCCGTCCTGATGCGCTGGTCGTGCGCCGCGGCCGCGCAGCGCGGCCTTCAGCGGCGGGCTTGCTGGCAGCCAGGGACCTAGGGGAAGATGCCCGCTGTGGCGCAGATGGAGTAGCTCAGGCCGTCAGGCGCCGATTTCCTAAGGTCAGGGACTGCGAACGTGGTCGTGCCGTTGCCGCCGTACGCGTTCCCGAGCAGGCCAAACAGCGCGGTGTTGCCGCTGATCGACAGCAGCTGACCATTGGCGAGCAGCGTGCCTGTGGGCGCCGTGGTTCCGGCGGTCAGCAAGATCTGTCCGAGCGTGCACGTGGCGCCGCCAGTGCCGGTGCTGGCTTTGTTGGTACTGCGCCCGAACAAGGAAGCCGTTCCCGCTGGGCCCCTCGGCCCGGCCGGGCCCGTCGTGTTCCAGGTCAGCGCCGTCGTCCCCTTGGGGCACTTCGCGCTCGACTTCTCTAGGACGCTGAGGGCGCCGGTCCTTGCCCGGACGCAGCCGTGAATCGTCCGGCCTGACGTAGCCGCCGACGCCGAGGCGGCGGCGATGGCGCCGCCCGAAACGAGAACCACCGAGATCGCTAATACGGCGATTTTGCGCATGCTCATCTGAGCCTCCGTACTGTTGCGGGATTTCCTCGTGACCATGCTGAGTCGCCTGACCGATAGGCGACGATGAGCCACGTCTTGCCTCAAAGTACGGACCCGCGCCAGTCGAGGTTCAGGCCCTGACGAGCGGCTTAGGCGCCGACGGCGCCGTCGATTGCCTCCCGCAGCAGGTCGGCGTGCCCGTTGTGCCGGGCGTACTCGAGGGTGACGTGCAGCATGACGAGCCGGAGCGAGACCTCCTCCTGCCAGCGCTCGCTGTAAGCGGTCTGGTCCAGCGAACTGGCCCCGCGCTCAATCCGCCGGGAGTGCTCGACCTCGGCCTGCCAGGCCAGGAACGCCTCGTCCACGTCGGCTCGGGCCGCGTCATACGCGACCTGGAAGTCCCCGTCCGCGGACCAGACGAGCGGGATGTCCTCGCCGTTGATCACCCGGCGGAACCAGGTGCGCTCCACTTCTGCCATGTGCCGTACGAGCCCGAGCAGGGACAGCGTCGAGGGCGGCGAGGACTGCAGGCGCAGTTCCGCCTCGGACAAGCCCTCGCACTTCATGGCGAGCGTTGCCCGGTGAAAGTCCAGGAATTCCCTGAGCATCTGGCGCTCGGAACCGGTCGCGGCAGGGCCGATCCGCTCGGTTCTCATGATCCGGAGTCCTCCTCGTGATCTCGTGCCTGCCGGCCGGCCAGCAGGTCAGGCCGGCCATCTTGGGGTATTTTGTCAGATCCTGTCGGTTAGCCCTGCGCCCGAGTCGAACTGCACGGGAAATAGGATCGGATCATGAGCGACGAGGACCCGTTCTCCGACAAGGAGAACGACCCATTCGCCCGCAGGCCGAACCGTCCCTGGTTCGGCCGCAAGCCGTACGGCTACGGGTACGGTCCGCGGACCTGGCAGGGCTGGCTGGTGATGCTGGTCCTGGTCATCTTCGCGATGGCCATGGCGGCCGCGTCGAAGGGCGACGGATCGCTCATAGCCGTCGGCATCGTCACGCTGGTTGCCGTGCCGTTCCTCATCATGGCTGTGCAACAGCGACGCTGACGGCTGAGCCGGCGCTAGCCCCACGGAAGGACTTATGTCCGCTTTCAGGCGCGGCCAGGCTGCGGACCCGTGGCCACTGGCCGGTCCGGGTCTGCGACCCAGCCCGACCAGGAGCCGACGTACAGCGCTGCGGACGTGCCTGCCAGCTCCAGGGCAAGCACCTCATGCGCCGCCGTCACGCCGGACCCGCAGTAGGTACCGACCGACGGCACCGCGCGTGCGCTGCCGTCAGCCGCCCCCGACTCGGCATCGTCGTCCGATCCGTCGGGCTGCACCCCGAGGGCGGCGAAGCGCGCCCGCAGCTCGGCGACCGGGCGAAACCCGCCCGTGGCGGTCACGTTCTCCGCGGTGGGCGCGCTGAGCGCGCCGGGAATGTGACCGGCCACTCGGTCGATCGGCTCGGTCTCACCCCGGTACCTGGCAGGCGCCCTGGCATCTAGCAGTATCCCCGATCTGGCGAGTCCGGCCGCCCCGGCCGCGTCGAGAGTCAGCATCTGGCCAGCGCTCGCGCTGAAGTCGCCGGGTGCGGGCGTGAGCTTTTCGGTGCTGACCGGCTGGCCCGCCTCGGCCCAGGCGCGGAATCCGCCGTCGAGTACCTGCACCTGCCTGTGACCGTAGTAACGCAGCATCCACCAGGCACGGGCGGCAATTGTGCCGTCCGCGTCGTCGTACACCACGACCGGCAGCGCCGTCCGCACGCCGACCGCGCGCATCGCTGCTTCGAAGTCAGCAGTGGCCGGAAGCGGATGCCGGCCGCCATCTCCCGGCGGACCTGCCAGCTGAGCATCCAGGTCCACATAGGCAGCTCCCGGCAGATGCCCGGCGTTGTAGCTCTCGATGCCGGGCGGCCCACCAAGGTGCCAGCGAACATCCAGTAGCACCGGCGGCGTGTCGCTCGCAAGTGCCGGCGCCAGCTCCGGAACGCTGACTAGCGGATGTGCAGTACTTGTCATGCTGTGGATAACCTCCGGTTTCCTGTGGATGACAACCAGCAGGGCGGTGCGGTTCCCCGCCTCGGCTGTGGATAAACGGGCTTTCGGCCGCGCAGCTATTCAGCCCGCCTCGCAGCTGAGCAGCGGAATCCGCTGGTCGGCGTACGTCAGCGAGCCGTGCATGCCTATCAGTGCCGACTCGCGCGGCTCGGCGATCGTCGCGACGACCGCCGAGCCGCCCCTGGCGGCGGATATGACGTCACCAAGCCGCTGCGTCACGCGGCAGTCCACCGGCCCGAACCAGCCCTCGTCTATCGCCTGCTCTCGGCTAACTGTCCAGGCGGCAGCACCCAGCGTCTCGCGCCATCCAGCGAGCACATCGCCGGCCGCGCCAGGCTCGGCGTATACATGCCGGGCCCGCGGCTCGCCGCCGAGCACCGCCACGCCTGCCCGCAGCTGCGGCAGCTCGTCGGCATCGAAACGCTGGCCCGCGGGCACGTCCACCATTCCGTGATCAGCCGTGATGAGCAGCAACGTTCCTGGCGGCAGCGCGCCTGCGATCTGCTCGGCCAGCCGGTCCACGTGTGCGAGCTGGTAGCGCCAGGCCGGAGATGAGCACCCGCAGGCATGGCCGGTGCCGTCCAGGTCGCCCGTATAAACCATCGCGAAGCACCGTGGCTGCGCGGCAACTGCTGCCGCAGTGCGCCAGACGAGCGCGCCCGGCGTATTGGCGGCCCGGTAGTCGGCACCTCGCATGGCCGCGGTAGACAGCCCGCTGTGCTCGAACGAGCCCTGCGCCACCCGGATCGCGCCGACGCCCGCGGCTCGGGCCCGCTCGAAGATGGTACTTCCAGGCTGCCATGACACCGGGTCCACCGACTTGTCCCAGCGCAGGGCGTTGAGCAGCCGCCCAGTGCCGGGCACCCGGACCTGATAGCCGAGCAGGCCATGCTGCCCTGGCGGCCTGCCGGTGCCGAGCGAGGTCAGGCTGGTGACCGTCGTGGCGGGGAACCCCGCAGTTAGCCAACGGCCGGTCCCGGCCAGCCCGGCCAGGAACGGCGCGGCGTCGCGATGCCGGTCAAGCAGCTCCCAGCCCATCCCGTCGATGACAAGCAGGCATGCTCGGCTCACTTCCGGCAGTCCCAGCACGTTGTTCTCGCCAGGAACCCCCAGGCAGGCAAGCATCGACGGCCCTACCTCGGCCAGCGTTGCCTCGCCATAGCGAGGCAACAGCGGTTCGGCGGGATCATCCGCGCTGGCTGCGCCGTCCCCTGCGCTCTCCGGACCCCTCGTGGCCGCCAGTCCCCCGGCGCCGCCCGGCCACGCGCCAGTCACGGCCGGCTTGTCGCCTCGGCTAGGGCCTGGGCGAACACCACGATCTGCTGAACGGCCTCCTGGCCGTCCGCTGCCTCGCTCACCCGCACCGTCAAGTCATCGGCCGTCATGGTGCCGGTGTAGCCGTGGTCGGCCTCGCAGCTCTCGTCGCCGCAGTGCGCGGGCTCGATCTCGATGTGTGACAGCACGTTCCAGCCGATGGTGAGCACCACCTCGCTCGGCATGGTCGCGCCGGGCAGGTAGGTAGCCGGATCGGGGATGACTCTGGTCAGCGCGACCGAGGAGATCCGCGCGTGCCGCACCGCCTCCGTGGTGGTCTCCGCCTGCGGCCGGGACTCGGGGTCTTGCTCGTCGGCCGGGTACTCGTCGGTGTGTGAGTAGACCAGCCGGGTTGGGGTCAGCGCCATGACCGTGACGTGCCTTCGCACTTCCATGCCCGGGTCAAAGTGGGCGTCGTGCAGCACGAAGTAGGAAACCACGGGCTCGCTGCCGACCGCGGAGGACACGGCATCGTAGACAAGACCGGGGTAATAGCCGCTTCTCTCGATGGCGGCCTGCATTCCGCTGGAAGCCGCCCTGGTATCGCTCATTCTCCCATCCTGCACTGTCAGGAGCCGCTGGTTCACCCGGTGGGCCACACTTCGGCGATCAGCCGCCCGATATCAGCCTCTTCCCGGCAGGCCGGGCCGCAGGTACCGAAGCACCGCGACGTCCCCCTCCTGGCTTGTCCCGGCCAGCACCATCCGAGCAGTCCCGGCGCCCGCTAGCAGCCGCGGCGCGGCCGGGTCGGCAACGAATACCGGCGCGATCGCGAGCTGGAGCTCATCGGCCAGGCCATCCGCGAGGGCCTGGCCGAGCAGCCGGGCTCCGCCTTCGATCATCAGCCTGCCGATGCCCCGCTCGCCCAGGTCAGCCAGTACCCAGCCGAGGCCGACCAGGCCCGGCACGCCGATCAGCTCCGCTCGTCCGCCGAGTCGGCTGCGCAGGCCCGGCACCGCCTGGGCAGCCGCGTACACCAGCTTGCTGGTCCCGTCGTCGGCGAAGAACGCTGCGGCTGGGTCTAGATCGCCGCTGGCGGTGATTGTCACCTTGACCGGGCTCGCGGGCCGGCCGAGAGCCTGCCGCCGCTTCCGGCGCTGGGCCGACCTGACCAGCAGCCGCGGGTCGTCGCTGCGCACCGTCTGCGCGCCCACCATGATCGCGTCAGATCTCGCCCGCTCCTCATCCACCCGGTCCAGGTCCTGCGCGCCGGACAGCACGAGCCGCCGCGGCGAGGCGTCGTCGATGTAGCCGTCAGCCGACATGGCCGCCGACAGCAGCACGTATGGCCGCCCTGCCATCAAGCCCTCCCGCGATCGTCTGGCTCAACCTACCCAAGCCCGTAGGCTCAGATGCCATGCGCTGGGCGGGACTGCGGCTGGCCGTGACACTGCTGACTGCCGTGCCACTGCCGCGGCGCGCAGGCCTGGCTGCCCCGGACCGGTCCACTGTGACGGCCGCTATCTACTGGGCGCCGGTCGTCGGCCTGCTGATCGGAGGCCTATCCGCGGGCATCCTGCTGCTGGCGACCCGCGTCGGTCACACAGGGGCCCTGCTTGCCGCGGTCCTTGCGGTCGCCGCCGGGGCGGCGCTGACCAGGGCCCTGCATCTGGACGGCCTAGCAGACTTCGCCGACGCACTGGGCAGCGGACGGCCTGCGGACCAGGCCCTGGACATCATGAAACGCTCCGACATCGGCCCGTTCGGCGTCGTCACGCTCGCTCTGGTACTCCTCCTGCAGGTGAGCGCGCTGGCCAGGGCAACCGAACTCGGCCGGGGGCCGGTCGCGATCGTGGCGGCCGCGGTCACGGCCCGGCTGGCCATCGTGCTTGCCTGCCGACGGACAGTGCCCGCCGCACGACCCGGCGGGCTGGGTGCCATGGTGGCAGGGTCGGTGCGGGTGCTGCCTGCGGCCGTCCTCACGGCAGCGGTGCTGGCCGCCGCCGCGGCGACCGGCTGGATCTTCGCTGTTGCCGTCGCGGCGGGACTGGTAGCTTCCGCCGAGACGACGTTGCTGGCGACGCGGCGGCTTGGTGGCATCACCGGTGACGTCCTCGGCGCCGTGGCCGAGATCACAGCCGCCGTGTGCCTGCTGGTAACAGCGTTGCGGTGATCATGTCCGGCCAGCACGGGCCCGGCCCACCGGGCTGCGGGCCGGTCACGGACGATCGGCGAGTGCCGCCCTGAGCCGGTCCGCGTACTCTCCAGCCTCCGCGTCGGAGGCGTACTTCTGCCGGGGCCAGAAGAACCCGCGCAGCCCGTCGCCCTTCGTGCGCGGCACCACGTGCACGTGCAGGTGCGGCACGCTCTGGCTCACGACATTGTTCGCCGCCACGAAAGTGCCCTGGCAGTGCAGGGCCGCGGGCATGACGGCGCTGACGTCCTGCACCCGCAGGAAGAACGGTGCGACAAGCCCGGCCGGCAGGTCGGCCAGCGTCACCACGTGATCTCTCGGGGCTACCAGGACGTGGCCCTTGAAAACCGGCCGTGCATCCAGGAAGGCGACTACCCGATCGTCCTCGAGCACCGTATGCGCCGCCGACCGGCCGGCGATGATGTCGCAGAATTTGCAATCGCTGATCGTGCTCCTCCTCACCGCGGGCAGGGGCGAAGCGACGGCACGGCCCCGGCCAGGAGGCGAGTGTACGTCTGCAGGGTGACACGTGCCGGCCGCGAGGCTGACGCCATCCGGTGACCTTCCGCATACCCTGAGATCGTGTCCGCTCTCTACGCCTGGCTGCGGCGTCACCCGATCCTGGTGGACAGCACGCTCGCGGCGGCGCTGGCCCTCTTCGGGCTTGGGCAGATGATGCTCGCGCCGTGGCCGCAGGTACCCATCACCGTGCTGCTGGTAGTGCCAGTGGCGCTGCGCCGGAGGATCCCGACGAGTGCGTTCCTGGCGTCCTGTGCCGGCGGTTTGTGGCAGCTCGGCGAGACCGGAGCGACCGGATCGGACCTGGCGATCCTGGTCCTGCTGTACACGGTCGCCGCCTACCGGCCACGCCGGATGTCGGTCCCCGCGCTGGCCATCTGCATGTTCGGCGGCACCGTGGCGGTGGCGGCCTGGGCACCCACTCCGCATGGGCTCAGGCTGACCCTGCAGATCCTCTTCGGCGCCGTGCTGTTCGGCGGCACGTCCCTGATCGCCTGGGTCCTTGGTGACTCCATGCGGTACCGGCGCGGCTACTACGCCGCACTCGAGGACAGGGCTGCCCGGCTGGAGGCCGAGAAGGACGCCCAGGCCAAGATCGCGGCCGCCGCCGAGCGGGCACGGATCGCCAGGGAACTGCATGACATCATTGCTCACCACGTCAGCGTGATGGTCGTCCAGGCCGACGGTGCGGGCTACGCCCTGCGATCCGACCCGGACACCGCGGAGACGGCGCTGCGGGCCATATCCAGCACTGGGCGGCAGGCGCTGCACGAGATGCGGCGCCTGCTCGGGGTGCTCCGCACAGCCGGAGATCAGGCGCAGCTAGCCCCGCTACCGGGCCTGGGTGAGCTGCGCGAGCTACTGGACCAGGCCAGGGCAGCAGGGCTCGCGGTCACCTACACGCTGTCCGGCGCGCCCAGGGAACTGCCCGAGGGCGCCGGGCTGGCTGCCTACCGGGTAGTCCAGGAATCGCTGACCAACACCCGCAAGCACGCCGGCCTGGCCGCTTCCGCCGCTGTCACGCTGCGATACGAGCCGGACGGATTGACCGTCGAGGTGACAGACGACGGGCTGACCAGCTCATCGTCGGGACCGGGCGGGCATGGCCTGGCGGGCATGCGCGAGCGGATCGAGATGTATGGCGGGACGGTGCAGGCCTCGCTGCCAGCCGGCGGATTCGGCGTTATCGCGCACCTGCCTTGCCCGCAGCCTGCCGCCAGCCGAGTCGGGCCGCAGGCCGATGCCCCGCTCCGGGCCGACGCGCCGCTCCGGGCCGACGCGCCGCTGCAGGCCGACGCGCCGCTGCAGGCCGACGCGCCGCTGCAGGCTGCTGGCACGGTTAGCGCCGACGGCACGGGCGCCGCTGGCGCAATCGAGGCTGCCTGGAGCGGAGCGGCTTGATGGGCATGCAGGACCACCAGCCTCCAGAGCCGCCCATCAGGATCGTTCTGGTCGACGACCAGGAGCTTGTCCGCACCGGCTTCCGCATGGTGCTCGAGGCGCAGCCCGACATGCACGTGGTCGGCGAGGCCGCCGACGGGCTCGCCGCGGTCGACCTGGCCAGGCGGCTGCATGCCGACGTGATGGTGATGGACGCGCGGATGCCAAGGCTGGACGGTGTCGAGGCGACCAGGCGGATCCGGCAAGCGGGCGAACTGCCGCGCGTGCTCATGCTCACGACATTCGATCTCGACGAGTACGCATTCGCCGCCCTGAAGGCGGGCGCCAGCGGATTCCTGCTCAAAGACGTGCCTCCAGATGAACTGCTGTTCGCGATCCGAGCTGTCCACTCGGGCGATTCCGTGGTCGCACCGTCGACTACCCGGCGCCTGATCGACCAGTTCGCGGCCCTGCTGCCTGGCGCCCAGCCGCCGGAACCCACGGAGCTAGGCGAGCTCACTGACAGGGAACGGGAGGTCCTCCTGCATGTTGCCCACGGCATGTCCAACCAGGAGATAGCGGAGCGCTTGTTCGTGTCCGAGGCCACCGTCAAAACGCACGTCGGCCGGGTGCTTGCGAAGCTCGGCTTGCGCGACCGCGTGCAGGCGGTCGTCTATGCCTACGAGCACGGGCTGGTCAGGGCCGGCCAGAAATAGCGGCCGCACACAGGTCTGGCCGGGCGCGAGGTCCGCGGTGCACCGTGCCGCCCGCCGCCAGCAACTAATCCGCGCAAGTGCCCCAAAGACTCCTTACCTCCACGGAGTCGGTCACGAGCGACTCGCAGTCACGCTAGCCTCGAATTCCCCGCCATCAGGTCTGGATAGGCTAATGCTCACTGTTCATAACTTTTCCTACGGACTGCTCACGCCCGCTCTCGCGTACGCCATGTCGTGCCTCGGCGCCTTCCTTGGCCTGCGCTGCACTACCAGGGCGATGGCCACCAGCGGCGCCCCGCGGCTGCGCTGGCTGCTGCTTGCGGCGCTGTCGATAGGGACAACCGGCATCTGGGTCATGCACTTCATCGCGATGCTCGGCTATACGATTCCCGGCGAGGTTATCCATTACAGCGTGCTCATAACGATTGGCAGCATGCTCATCGCCGTCGTCGTGGTCGGGATTGGCCTGCTGATCGTCGGCTTCGCCCGGCAGACGTGGCGCAACCTGCTGTTTGCTGGTGCGTTTACCGGCGTGGGCGTCGCCAGCATGCACTACAGCGGCATGGCCGCAATGCGGATGCCAGCCCGGATGAGCTACAACCCCGAGTTGTTCGCACTGTCCATTGCCATCGCCATAGTGGCGGCCACCGCGGCTCTTTGGGCAGCGCTGCGGCTCAAGGGCACGAAAACGACGCTCGGTGCCGCCCTCATTATGGGCATCGCCGTCAGTGGCATGCACTACACCGGCATGGCCGCGATGCGCGTGGCCGCGCCGGGGACTGGCGACGGGATGCTGATGACCGGCGGTGGCGCCACGGCAGAGAACTTCCTGCTCCCCCTCATCATCGGCATCAGCATCGTGGCGTTCATCCTGACTGCGACGCTCGCTCTTTCCCCGACCGACGAGGAGATGCGCGAGGACGCGGAACTGCTACAGCGAATCTCGCAGGCCGGTGCCGGGCCGTCGGCGCCAGCACCGGTCGCGAGTCCCAAGCGGCCCGAGGTCTTGTATCCGGGTCAGGCGGTCAGCCGGGCCACGCAGGCGCGCAGGCAGGCCGAGTCCGGCGAGCCGCTCGCGCCGCGCTGACAGCCGGCCGGGGTCGCGGGCCCGCACCTGGCACAATAACCAGCGTGCAGGCGGCCGATCGCGACACCAAGACCGACGCTGATCACGGCTGGCTGCTGCTCATCTATCGGGTACCGTCCGAGCCGAGCAGGCTGAGGGCCACGGTGTGGCGCCGGATCAAGAGCCTGGGCGCGATCTACCTGCAGAGCTCGGTCGCCGCGCTGCCCGCCGGCGTGCAGGCAGAGCGTGCGCTGCGCAAGCTGCGTAGCGAGATCCTCGACATGTCCGGGTCTGCTGTCCTGCTTTCGTGCTCGGTGCTGGCCGGTGACCAGGAGATCCGGGCCGCCTTCCAGGCCGCCAGGGATGACGAGTACGAGGAGATCGTGGACAAGTGCCAGGACTTCCTCGCCGGGCTGCGCAAGGAGTACGCCGAGAATCACTTCAGCTACGCCGAGCTGGAAGAAAACGAGGTCGACCTGGTCAAGCTCCGCAGCTGGCTTGAGCGAGTCCGTCAGCGGGATGCCTTCGGTGCTGCCGGGCGGCAGACCGCCCTCAGTTCGCTGGCGGAGTGCGAGGAGCAGCTGGAGCTGTACGCGGCGCGGGTGTACGCCGAGGAAGCAGAGAGCCACTAGCCGCCCGGCTCAGGCTGACCGGCAGCAGAACGGCGATCAGGACCGGCGCAAGCCACCAGGCGGCCACCCCGGCCTTGCTCAGGCCGTAGGTGCCTGCTAGTCCGAGAACCACGGCGGCCGCCACCAGCCAGTCATCGCCGATGATGAAGTCGTACCAGAAAGCACCGAACGCGCGGAGCCGGCTTGCCATCTCAGTGCACCCCCTGGCTAGCGGCAGCCGGAACCTCGGCCGCAGCTGCTGACGTTCCCGATCCGCTGGTCCGCCGCAGCAATGCGACAAGGCCAAGCGAGTACAAGCCGATCACCGGAATGATTACCAGCAGCGATGCGTCCGAGCCCGGCCAGTTCGCGCCTGCGCCCTCCGCGCCCCAGAAGACGCCGAAGCTCGTCAGCATGATCCCGACGACGAACTTCATGGTGTTCTCCGGCACGCGTGCCAGCGGCGCCTTCACGGCGAACCCGGCCACGGCCACGATGACGACCGCACAACCGGCCGCTATGGTGGCCAGGCCCACGTTGTGGTCGTTGCTGCCGAAGGTCAAGACGATGAACACGACCTCCAGGCCCTCGAGCAGGACGCCCTTGAAGGAGAGCGTAAACCCGTACCAGTCCGGCACTATCCCGGTGCGCCTCGCCTGCTGCCCTGTCGCCTCCGCCAGGTGCTCGGCATACAGCCTGTCCTCGTCATGCAGGGCCTTGTGCCCGCTCGCGCGCAAGATCGCCTTGCGAATCCACTGCAATCCGAAGACCAGCAACAGCGCGCCCACGACTACGCGCAGGCCCCGCAGCGGGATCTGCGATACCGCCGGGCCGAGGACCGCCACGATGACGGCCAGCAGGCATAGCGCAGCGCCGACACCGATGCCGGTCGAGCGCCAGTCTCTGGCGGTTCCGGCGGCCAGCACGATGGTCGTCGCCTCGACGGCTTCGACCACGCAGGCCAGGAACACCGCGATGAACAGTGCGCTGGCAGCACCCACCTTGCGGGCCTCCTTGTTCGGTTCTTCCGGAATGACCTATCCAATATAACAGCCGTGACTTCTACATCATGACGGTCGTTACCAGCCGCACCTCACCAGTGCCCGCCGATCGGTGCGGCCGCCGACAGGCACTAGGCTCAGACCGTGACGACGAATCCCCTGACTACCAGTACTGACTCTGCGCGCAGCGTAGCCGCAGACGCCATCATCATCGGCATCACCCAGGGTCCGGACGGGCCAGTCCTTGCGCCAGGCGCACAGGACGTCGACGCCGCCCTCGGCGGCACGCTTGCCGCCACGCTCGCAGCCCTCGGGGCAACCGGCAAGCAGGACGAGATCACCAAACTCACCTCCGGCGGGCAGCTCGCGGCTCCGCTGGTCGCGGCGGTCGGCCTGGGTGACCTGGACGGCGATGGCGCGCTGGCCGCGGCCGAGGCACTCCGGCGGGGGGCCGGCGCGGCGATTCGCGCGCTCGCGGCCAGCAAGGCAGCCGCGATCGCCCTCGCCCTGCCGGCCAGGGACGAGGCGGAGACCGAAGCCGTAGCCCTCGGCGCAATGCTCGGCAGCTACCGCTTCGGCCGCTACCGCAGCGATGCGAACAACGCGCAGCCAGCGCTCACGGTTCTTACTTCCGCCCGCGGCGGCGCCGCGGCCGGAAACCGCGCCGTCATCCTGGCCGACGCGATGAGCTTGACCAGGGATCTGGTCAACACCAGCCCTTCGCATCTGTACCCGGAGTCCTTCGCGGCTGAGGCGCGGCGGGTGGCCGCCGACGCTGGGCTGCACATCGAGGTGCTCGACGAGGCCGCGCTGGCGTCGGGCGGGTACGGCGGCCTAATCGGCGTCGGCCAGGGCTCGGCTCGCCAGCCGCGGCTAGTCCGGCTCGGGTACGACCACCCGGACGCCAGCAAGACGGTCGTGTTCGCCGGCAAGGGCATTACCTTCGATTCTGGCGGCCTGTCGCTCAAGCCGTCGAACGCCATGGAAACGATGAAGTCAGACATGAGCGGCGCGGCTGCGGTCCTTGCCGCGCTGCAGGCCATCGCCAGGCTGCGACTGGCTGTCAACGTCGTCGGCTACCTGCCGCTGGCCGAGAACATGCCCGGCGGAAACGCACAGCGCCCGTCGGATGTCATCACCATCTTCGGCGGCAAGTCGGTCGAGGTGCTCAACACCGACGCCGAAGGCCGGCTCGTGCTGGCCGATGCCCTGGCCAGGTCCGGCCAGGACTCGCCCGACCTGCTGGTCGACGTTGCGACGCTGACCGGCGCCCAGTTGGTTGCACTGGGCGCCCGGATAGCCGGCGTGATGAGCGACGACGACGCGGTCAGGGACGGCGTCGTAGCCGCCGCCCGCAGGTCAGGCGAGCAGGCCTGGCCGATGCCGCTTCCCGAGGAGCTGCGCAAGGGCCTGGATTCCTCGGTGGCCGACATCGCTAACGTGGCCGGCGAGCGGTGGGGCGGCATGCTGGTGGCCGGCCTGTTCCTCAAGGAATTTGTTCCGGACGGCGTGCGCTGGGCACATGTGGACATCGCCGGGCCCGCCTTCCACGAGGGTGAGCCTTACGGATACACCGCCAAGGGCGGGACCGGCGCCGCGGTCCGGATGCTCGTGCAGGTGGCGGCGGATGTCGCCGACGGCCAGCTGTAACCAGCCGCCGGCTGCGGCCGATGGCCAGGCGGCGGGCCTAACGGCGGCTAGCAGCTGCGCGCGGTGCCAGCTGCAGGCATAGCTAACTGAATGGAGTCTTGATAGTGACAGACGGCGGCTACGACATCGTCATTCTCGGCGGGGGCAGCGGCGGCTACGCGTGTGCACTGAGGGCGGCCGAGCTGGGCAAGCGAGTCGCGCTCATCGAGAAGGACAAGGTGGGCGGCACCTGCCTGCACCGCGGCTGCATCCCGACCAAGGCGCTGCTGCACGCGGCCGAGGTCGCCGACCTGGCCGGCGAGGGGCCCTCCTTCGGCGTGCTGTCCAGTCTCGACGGCATCGACATGGCCGGCGTGAACGCCTACAAGGACAAGGTCGTCACTCGCCTCTGGAAGGGCCTTACCGGGCTAATCGCCAGCCGGAAGATCGAGGTGATCGAAGGCGAGGGCAAGCTCGTCTCGCCGACGTCCGTCCAGGTGGGTGACCGGACCATCGAGGGCGAGTACGTGGTCCTCGCGACCGGGTCACAGACTCGCAGCCTGCCAGGCCTGATACCGGACGGCAACCGCATCATCACCAGTGATCACGCGCTCACGCTGGACCACGTGCCGTCCTCGGTCGTCATCCTTGGCGGCGGCGTAATCGGCGTCGAGTTCGCCAGCGTCTGGCGGTCCTTCGGGGCCGAGGTCACCATCGTCGAGATGTTGCCGCATCTGCTGCCCACCGAGGAGGAGTCGAGCTCCAAGCTGCTGGAACGCGCGTTCCGCCGCCGCGGCATCGGCTTCAAGCTCGGCACCAGCTTCGAGAGCGCCAAGGACACCGGCTCAGGCGTCACTGTCACCCTCGCGGGCGGTGCGACCATCGACGCCGAGCTGCTGCTGGTCGCGGTCGGCCGCGGCCCGGTCTCAGCCGGCCTCGGCTACGACGAGGTCGGCGTGGCGATGGAGCGCGGGTTCGTCCTGGTGGACGAGTACTGCCAGACCAACATCCCGACGATCTACGCCATCGGTGACCTGCGGCCAGGCCTGCAGCTCGCGCATGTGGGCTTCGCGGAGGGCATCATGGTGGCCGAGCGGATAGGCGGCCTCGCGGTGGTTCCTGTCGACTACGACGGTGTGCCGCGAATTACCTACTCCGACCCCGAGGTCGCTTCGGTCGGCATCACCTCGGCGACGGCAGCCGCGCGCGGCATCGAGTTCACCGAGTTCACCTATGACCTGACCGGCAACGGCAAGAGCCAGATCCTGCAGACGGCCGGCGCCGCGAAGGTCATCGTCACCGCCGGCGGCGGTCCCACGCTCGGAGTGCACCTCGTCGGTGCGCGGGCCGGCGATCTCATCGCCGAGGCGCAGCTGATCGTGAACTGGGAGGCGGTCCCGGCCGACGTGGCCCAGCTCATTCACCCGCACCCGACTCAGTCCGAGGCCATCGGCGAGGCGTTCCTGGCCCTGGCCGGCAAGCCACTGCATAACCACGGATGACCCGCCTGACCTGCGGCTGTCGCCCTGCCGAAGCCAGCGGTGCACGCTAGAGTCGAACAGCACACGAAGAGGAGCAACGGGAAGCCATGTCGGTTTCAGTATCGATGCCACAGCTCGGCGAGAGCGTCACCGAGGGCACAGTCACCCGCTGGCTGAAGCGGGAGGGCGAGCACGTCGAGGCTGACGAGCCGCTGCTGGAAGTATCCACTGACAAGGTCGACACAGAGATCCCGTCGCCGGTCTCCGGCGTGCTGCGCGGCATCACCGTCTCCGAGGACGAGACGGTCGCCGTCGGTGCGGAGCTTGCCGTCATCGACGAGGATGGCGCGGCCGGCCAGCAGGCCGCTGCCGAGGCACCCGCGCCACCTCCGGCCGCAGCGGCGCCGCCCGCACCTGCGGTGACCGAGCCCGCCGCTGCTTACACGCCGCAGCCCGCGGCGGAAGTGCCTGAGTTCGAGCCGACGACCGCCGCCGCACCGGCCGCGGCCGAGGAGTACCAGCAGCCTGCCGCTTATGCCGAGCCCGCCTATGGCGAGCCCGCCTATGCCGAGCCCGCCTACGCCGAACCCGCGTACGCGGAGCCGGCCAATACCGAGCAGGCCTACGCCGAGCCCGCCGCCGAGCAGGCCTACGCCGAGACTGCCGGGTCGGGCTCCACGGCCCAGGCCGCCTACGACACGGGCAACGGTGCCGGCGGCCAGTTCGCAGACGGGACGGACGGCCCTTACGTCACCCCGCTGGTACGCAAGCTCGCCGCCGAGCATGGCATCGACCTGGCTGCTGTCGACGGAACGGGAGTAGGCGGCCGCATCCGCAAGCAGGACGTCCTGGATGCCGCCAGGGTGGCGCGCGGGCCGGACGCGCAGCAGCAGCCGCCCGTACCGCAAGCGCACGTGGCCGCGGCGCCAGCCCCGGCGGCCGCGCCGGCGGCTGCCGCCGCCCCAGCGCCTGCGCTGCCGCCCACCGTCGCCGTGTCGGCGTTCCCCGCCCCGGCGGCCGAGACCGCGCCGACCCAGGGCTCGCGCCGTTCCCAGATCGTGCCGTCGAGCCTGCGGGGCACTAGCGAGCGGATGTCGCGCGCCCGCCAGGTCATCGCGCAGCGGATGGTCGAGTCACTGCAGACCTCGGCTCAGCTGACCACCGTGGTCGAGGCGGACGTGACCGCTATCGCCCGGCTCCGCAACCGGGCCAAGGCCGCGTTCGAGGCACGGGAAGGCGTCAAGTTGTCCTTCCTGCCGTTCTTCGCGCTGGCGACCGTCGAGGCGCTTAAGGTGCACCCCAAGCTCAACGCCGTGATCGACACTGCGTCTGGCCAGGTTACCTACCACGACGCCGAGCACCTGGGCATCGCCGTCGACACCGAGCGCGGGCTAATGGTGCCGGTTATACGGAACGCGGGTGACTTGAATATAGGCGGCCTAGCCCGCAAGATCGCCGACCTGGCCGAGCGCACCAGAGCCGGGCAGGTCAGCCCCGACGACCTGGCAGGCGGCACTTTCACCCTGACCAACACCGGCAGCCGCGGCGCGCTGTTCGACACCCCGATCATCAATCAGCCGCAGGTCGGCATCCTCGGCACCGGCACAGTCGTCAAGCGGGCTGTCGTTGTCGAGGATCCCACTCTCGGCGAGGTAATCACGGTCCGCTCGATGGTGTACCTGGCGCTCACCTACGACCACCGGCTCGTCGACGGCGCGGACGCTGCCCGCTTCCTGATCACAATGAAGGCCAGGCTCGAGGAAGGCGCGTTCGAGACCGAGCTAGGGCTTTAAGCCCACCCTGGCGACAGCCGGCCGACATTTCGTCCGGCTCAGGCGGCATGCTCCTGGCCACAGCTGTCGCCGCGCTCTACGCTTTCTGCGTGCAGACCAGGACAAGGCAACTCGGTAACAGTCGGACCGCTGCGTGCTTGACGACGCTGCTGGCGTCCTGCGGGCTGCTGCTCGCCAGCTTTGGCGTCACCGCCAGCGCGGTCGCAAGCACGGGCCGGGCCACCGCCGGGGCGCACGTACCGTCGGCACTGCGGGTCGGAACTATCACGTTGCGCAAATGCGGGACCGCGCCGCTGGCTTACTGCGGCCGCCTGGCGGTGCCACTCGACTACTCCTCAGCGGCGAGCCCGGACATTCATATCGGATTCCGGCTGCTCCCCCCGACCGCCGCCCGGCATGCCAGCGGAACGATCCTCGCGGTCGAGGGCGGGCCGGGATTCGCGACCACCGGCACCCAGCCGGAGTATGTCGCGATGGCCGGCTCGCTGCTGCGGACCCGCGACATGCTGCTGATAAACCTGCGCGGCACCGGGAACTCGACGCTGGTCAACTGCCGCGGGCTGGAGAACTACGGCCGCTCACAGCATCAGTACGGCAGCAGGTTCGACCAGCTCGTGGCCGCGTGCGGCAGGCAGCTGAATCACACCTGGCGATACCGCGGCGGCGGCTGGGTGCATGCATCCGACCTCTTCAACACCGCGTACTCCGCGCGCGACGTGTCCATGGTGCTGCGGGCTCTGCGGCTGGGCCGGGTGGACCTGTACGGAGACTCCTACGGCAGCTGGTTCGCCCAGGTCTTCGCCTCCCGATATCCGCGCCAGCTGCGCTCGGTCACGCTCGACTCGACCTACCAGGTACTAGATCTCGACCCGTGGTACACCACCACCGTGGTGACCGCACGCCGGGCCTTTGACGAGGCATGCAGCCGTTCCCCCGCTTGCGCCGCAGTGGCCCATGGCTCCGCCTGGGCACGGATCGGCGAACTCGCGGCCCGGCTCGCGCGGGCGCCAGTGACCGGGGAGACCACCACCGAGGCCGGGACCAGGGGCCGGATCACCGTCACCGAGCTGACGCTGGTCAACCTCGTCAACAACGCGGGCTTCGACCCTGTGGTTTACCGCGACCTGGATGCGGCCGGGCGGGCACTACTCGAGCATCGCGACGCGGCACCACTACTGCGGCTAGCCGCCCTTTCCGTCGGCTTCGACGACACCAACTACCCGCTGCCGGAGTTCAGCGACGGCCTGTACTTTGCCGTGTCCTGCACGGACTACGTGCAGTTGTTCAGCCGTGACGCTGCCCCGTCCGTCCGGCTGCACCAGTACCTGGCTGCGCTGCGCCGCGAGCCCGCTCGGACATTCGCGCCATTCAGCGTCACGCAGTGGACGAGCATGGATCAATACACCGAGGCTTACAGCGCCTGCCTGGAGTGGCCGACCCCGCTGCACCACGTCGCGCCCATTACCCGGCGGCCGCCCCTGGTTCCCGCTGACCTTCCCGTGCTCATCCTTTCCGGGACGTTCGACTCGCTCACGCCCCGCCTCGACGGTGCCACCCTCGTCGCTAGCCAGATGGGTAAGTCGGCACGGCTAGTGACGTTCGCGAATCTGACTCACGTCATGCTGCAGGATGCCGACGACTCCTGCCCGGCGGCCATCTACCAGCGCTTCGTCCGCCATCCCCGGGGCCTGTCCCGGCAGAACGTGTCGTGCGCCGGCCAGGTAGCGCCGATCCACGTGGTAGGCACCTACCCGCTGCGGCTGCAGGACGCCGTCCCGGCCTTCGCCGCACGCGGCAACACCGCAGGACCACAGGCGCTGCGGGCGGCATCGGTCGCGGTAGCGGCCGTCGGAGACGAGATCAGCAGGTGGCAGGAGCTGGCCGGCGACACTGACCTGGGCCTGCGCGGCGGCACGGTCACGTTCTCCGGCGGCAACGTGCTGAAGATCTCGCTGACCGCGGTGCGCTGGGTGACTGATGCGGCGATTGACGGCACCGCACACTGGGATCAGTCATCTGGCTTGGTGACCGCCTCGCTGACCGTCCATCCCGACCATGGCGCGTTGATCGAGCTGACTGCCAGGTGGCGGCAATTCGGACCGCCGGGCGAGCCGGCGATCGTGACCGGCACCCAGGGCGCCCGCAAGCTCGCGGCCCGCTGCCCCGCTCCCTGAGGACGGTCTGCAGAACTCTCTCTGACACTGCGGGCGGAGCCGCTCTCTGTCTGACACTGCCGGCCCTGGGGCCAGCACGGGCCTGGCCGGGGCTCCGCATCGGGCCCTGATGGGCATACTGTCTCCCAGATGGCTGCGGAGATGATCGGGGATGCCCGGTAGGACGTGCCGTGGGAGGACGCAGTGCGAGTCGCAGTAACCGGATCAACCGGACTTATCGGCAGCGCACTGGCGCAGAGCCTGGCCGGTGACGGCGTCGACGTTGTCCGGCTAGTGCGGCGGCCGCCGGGCAACGCGGCCGAGGCCCGATGGGATCCAGCCGCGCCGACAGGCGGCCTCGGGCCGACGTCTCTGGCCGGCGTTGACGCTGTCGTGCACCTGTCGGGCGCCCCAATCGCCCGCGGGCGCTGGACCGCTGCGCGCAAGCGCGAGCTCAGGGCTAGCCGGATCGGCACCACCACGGCTCTCAGCCGCGCACTGGTCGCGGCACCGCAGCCACCGCGGGTCTTCATGGTCGCGTCCGCGATCGGCTGGTACGGCGATACCGGGACGCGCGAGGTGGACGAAACTGCCCCGGCCGGCGCTGGCTTCCTGGCCGATCTGGTGCGCGACTGGGAGGCCGCGGCGCAGCCTGCGCGGGACGCTGGCATCCGCGTCGTGAACCTGCGCACCGGGCTGGTGCTGTCCCGCCGCGGCGGCATCCTCGGTCAGCTGCTGCTGCCATTCCAGTTTGGCCTGGGCGCCCGGATCGGCGCCGGCACCCAGTACATGAGCTGGATCTCGCTTGAGGACCACATCCGGGCCTGCCGCTTCATCCTGGAGAGCGAGCAGCTGTCTGGTGCCGCCAACCTGACGGCACCAGCACCGATCACTAACGCCGAGTTCACCACCGCCCTCGCCGCCCAGCTGCACCGGCCGGCGATGCTCAGGCTGCCCGCCGGCCTGCTGCGCGCCGCGCTCGGCGAGGTGGCGGGCGAGCTGCTCGCGAGTTATCGGGTCCGCCCAGCCCGGCTGGAGCAGGCTGGCTTCGAGTTCCGGCAGCCGCGGCTCGGCCCCGCCCTTGCGGCCGCGCTGGCGAGCTCCTCGGTCACCTGACCCGGCCGCGTAATCCTCCGCCCGCCTCGGTATCTTCCTCGCTCTCCGCAGGATCGGCCAGCAGGTCACGCAGGGGACTGCCGGCCGTGGTCCCAACCAGCCGCATGTGGCGCAGGCCCGGCGTCGGGCCTGGGTGGCCCTGGTAGCGCAGCAGTACATCGCTGGTCATCCGCAGCAGCCGGCGCGCACCGAAGATAGCCACCGCCGCGAGCGGCAGTTCGACGAGCAGCGCCGAGAGCAGGCTGAGTTCGAAGCCCTTGGTACGCGCGTCCAGCACCACATCGAACCACGCGTCGCAGCACAGCAGCGTGGCCAGCACCACCAGGCAGATGATCAGGATCTGGCGGCGCCGCCACGATGCCCAGCCGGTGGCCGCGAACGCCACAAGCAGCGCGATGTCGAAGCCAACCCAGGCGCCGCGCCACCCGCCGGTCCGGTAGTAGCGGGGCAGAGTCGCGGCCAGCAGCCCGGTCCATGCGGCCAGGACCAGGCAGCATACGACGATGACCGCAAGCAGGACGCCGCGGCGCCGATCACCCCGCCCCGGGCGCCCAAAGGGGGGCTCCATCGCCGCGCACGCCCGCATCAGCTCATGCCGCTCCTGCGGGCTCATCCGGCGCAGCTGCTCCTCGTCGATCATCCGGCACGCACCTCCTGCACTGGCTAGCTACGAGCCGCGGCACCACATTCCCGCACGGAGCCAGATCCGGTGCAACGCCACGCCGCAAGCGTCGGCCTGCGGCGCGTTCCGGCACGGGCATTGCTGCCTGCTAGGCCGCACCGCGCCCGCGGCCCAGGGTCACCGGCAGCGCGTCGAAGCCGCGAAGCACCAGGCCATCGCGCCGCCGGGGATCGCCCGCGGCAGCCAGGCCCGGGAAGCGGGCAAGCAGGCGCGGGAACGCCACGGCAGCCTCCAGCCGGGCGAGCGCGGCACCGACGCAGAAGTGCGGGCCGCTGCCGAAGCTGAGCGGGCCGCCGACTGCCCGCTCCGGGCGGAAGGCATCCGGATCGGGGAAACGGCGACCGTCCCTGTTGCCCGCGCCGAGCATCAGCATGATCTCGTCGTCGGATGTCACCGGCACGCCGCGAATCTCGGCCGTGTCCAGGCGGCGGCGGCTGGTGAACTGGACAGGCGAGTCGTAGCGCAGGACCTCCTCGACGAATGAAGTGACAGGGATCGACTCGGCACGTACCGCCGCGGCCGCTTCGGGCCGGTGCACGATGATCTGCACCCCGTTCCCAAGCAGGTTCGTTGTCGTCTCGAAGCCCGCTACCAGCAGCAGCGTCAAGTTGTCGAGCAGTTCGGAATCGCTCAGCCTGCCGTCCTCGGCGTCACTGATCTCGACTAGGGCGCTCATCAGGTCATCGCGCGGATCGGCCCGCCGCAGTGCGGCAAGCTTCGCGAAGTACTCGTTCAGCCAGATCGCGGCTTCGTCGGCGGCGGCCAGCACGGCCGCGTCGACGCCGATCTCCACCGTGGCAGCCAGGGCCCTGGCGACGGGCCGGAAGCTCTCCCTGTCCGCCTCAGGGATGCCGATCAGCTCGCAGATGACCGTGACCGGGAGCAGGAAGGCAAAGTCCTGCATGAACTCGACTGGGCTGCCATCGGCGCCGCGATCTGCCATCCGGTCCAGCAGCACGTCCGTCATGCGTTCGACGGCCGGGCGCAGGCTCGCGACGCGCCGCGGCGTGAACGCACGCGAGATGACGCCCCTGATCCGGGCATGATCGGGCGCGTTCAGGTTCAGAATCGACTCCATGCTCATCGACGGGTGCTCCCGCCACTCGGGGAACACCATGTCCAGCCGCGCGGCGTCGGTTACCTGGTAGGCCGGGTCCCGCAGCACGGCGCTGATCGCGTCATAGCCGGGCACAAGCACCGCGCCGGCCGCCAGCCGCACGACCTCGCCTAGCTCATGCAGCCGCCCGTACAGCGGGTACGGGTCCTCTCGCCCCGCGGGCTCGAGCAGCGCGCCGAAGATCTCGTCTGCTGGCATCAGCGGTGCCTTCCTGTGTCTCGTTATCTGACTAGTACCGGCAGCATGTCGAAGCCGCGCAGCACGAAGCCCGTCCGGCGCGTTGGCGCAGCCACCGCGGTCAGCGCAGGGAACCGCGTCAGCAGCCGGGGGAAGGCGATGCTGGCCTCGAGCCGGGCGAGCGCGGCCCCGATGCAGAAGTGCGCTCCGCCGCCAAAGCTCAGCGGACTGGCTTCCGAGCGGAAAGGATCGAATGTGTCCGGCGCCGCGAATTTGCGCGGATCCCGGTTTCCCGCCCCGAGCATCGGCGCCACATGGTCGCCCGGCCGGATCCGGACTCCGCCGAGTTCGGTCTCGTACCCGATCCGGTTGGTCGCCAGCTGCACAGGCGAGTCGTAGCGCAGCACCTCCTCGACGAACAACGCCACCGGCACCTCGCCGCTGCGCACTGAGCTCGCCAGCGAGTGATCGTGTAGCAAGAGCTGGAGCCCATTCCCGAGCAGGTTCGTCGTCGTCTCGAATCCGGCCACGAGCAGCAGCGTGAGGTTGCGGGTCAGCTCGGCGTCGCTCAGCCTGCCGTCGCCAGAGTCCGCGATCTGCACCAGAGCGCTCAGCAGGTCGGCCCGCGGCTCGCGCCGGCGCTGCTCGGCAAGCCCGGTGAAGTAATCCTGGAGCTGCACCGTGGCGCGATCGGCACCGGCTAGCTCGTCCAGGCTGCTGAATTCGAAGACCGCGGTGATGGCACGAGCGATCGGCCGGAAGTCGGCCCGGTCGGACTCAGGGATCCCGATCAGCTCGCAGATGACCGTGACCGGCAGGAGATAGGCGAAGTCGCGCATGAACTCCACCGGACTGCCGTCCGCGCCGCCGTCGGCCATCGCGTCCAGCAGGTCGTCCGTCATCCGAGTGATCGCGGGCTCGAGACTGGCAACCCGGCGCGCGGTAAACGCCCGCGACATCAGCGTCCGGATCCTGGTGTGCTGAGGCGGATCCAGGTTCAGGATCCAGTCCTTGCTCTGCACGAGCGCCACATGGTCATCCCACTCGGGGATCAGCTCCGCGATCTGGGCGAAGTCCGGATGACGGAATCCAGGATCGCGCAGCACCGTGCTGATGGCGTCATAACCGACGACGACCAGGTCGTCGGGCCCCAGCCGGACCACCTCACCCAGGTCGTGCAGTTGCGCGTAGTACCGGTACGGGTCATCCCTGCCCTCCGGCTGCTGCAGCGCGGCGAAAATATCCAGTGGATCGGTAGGCATGAGTCCCCTGTTCCTCGGCGATGTCCGGTCCCCTTGTGGCCATGTTATTAAACGCGATACATCTTGAGAAGTGGATCCTGCCCATAATGACGGAATGTTCCTGCCGGCGTGCGGGCCGCGCCGGGCGCCACGGCCCGGACCGGGCCCGGCCTGGGCGCAGTCGCGGCATAGTCTGGGATTGTGCACGGTGAACTGGTATTCGCCCGGATCGGACTGGGCAGCGAGGCAGTCGGCTATCTGGAGGCATGGGATCTGCAGCGGCAGGTCCACGAGCAGCGGGTCCGGGGCGAAATTCCCGACACCTGCCTGCTGCTGGAGCATCGGCCGGTCTACACGGCCGGAAAGCGCACCAGCCCGCTGGACCGCCCGCTTGGCGACCCTGGCGCCCCCGTCATCGACGTCGACCGGGGCGGGAAGATCACCTGGCACGGCCCCGGCCAGCTAGTCGGGTACCCGATCGTCAGCCTGGCCGAGCCGATCGACGTCGTCAGCTACGTGCGCATGATCGAGGAAGCACTGATCGGCGTGTGCGCGGAGTTCGGCGTGCAGGCCGGCCGGGTGGAAGGCCGCAGCGGCGTCTGGCTGCGCGGTGACGGGAACGGCCGGCAGGACCGCAAAATCGGGGCCCTCGGGATCCGGGTGGCCAGGGGCGTGACAATGCACGGCTTCGCGCTGAACTGCGACTGTGACCTCTCGTGGTTCGACCGGATCGTGCCGTGCGGCATCCGTGATGCCAGCGTAACCTCGCTGTCAGCCGAGGCCGGCCGGCATATCGCGGTGCCAGACACGCTGGAGGCCGTCGAGCGGCACCTAGCCGCCCGACTCGGCGCGGTCAGCGTCCGCCGCGCCGGCGGCTTGCCCGGCATGGCCAGGGCCCAGCCCGTCGGCTGAAGCCGTGGGGCGGCGCTCAGGCGCGCTGGTGCGGCAGGTACCTGGCCCCTGACGAGTCCAGTCCGGCCAGCGCGGCCAGCGTCCGCCGCAGTCCGGGAGGCGCGAGCAGGTCGGCCAGGTCGCCAGCAGCAGCGAACTTGTAGGCGTCAAGTTCCTCCTGCTGCAAGACGATGCACGGCTTGCCGCCCAGCACGCCGCCGTCGAAAATGAAGTACATCGTTGGCCGCGCCTGCGGACCGTACTGCGGCGGAGCCTGCTGCCAGTCCACGGTGAGCAGCCGGCCGATCGGCAGGTCGAGCCCGACTTCCTCGGATACCTCCCTGGCGCAGCCCAGGTGCGGCGCCTCGCCTTGCTCGCAGATGCCGCCGGGCAGCGTCCAGTGATCCCGGTAGTTCGGCTTGACGCACAGCACCTGGCCCGCGGCATCCCTGATGACCGCACCCGCCGCGACGATCACTCCGGCCAGGCTCGCGTGCCAGGCTTGCGGCTCCATGAACTTCGCGGCCACGGCCAGTCAGCTGTCCCGGCCAGCCAGCGCCGCGAGGTGGCTGCCCAGTTCAGGCACCGCGACCTCGGACTGATCCCCGCTGCGCATATCGCGCACCGTGACGATGCCCGCCTGCCGTTCCCTGTCGCCATAAATCAGGCACCAGCGCGCGCCGCTGTCGCTTGCCCACCTCAGCTGCCTGCCGAGCTTGCCGGAACCGCCTAGGTAGACACTGGCGCGCAGCCCGGCGGCCCTGGCCTCGGCCGCGAATCCGAACGCCTGTCCGGCCACGTCCTGACCGAGCACTGTCACCGCGACGTCCAGCCTGCCCGCCGGGGGCGCGTCCGCTCCGGGCAGCAGGCCGAGGATGCGATCGATGCCGATCGAGGATCCGGTGCCCGGCAGGTCAGGGCCGCCGAGTGCCTCGATCAGGTGGTCGTACCGGCCGCCCGAGCCGATCGACCCGGCGACTCCGGTGGCCACCAGTTCCCAGATCGGGCCGGTGTAGTAGCTCAGCCCGCGGACCATGCTCGGGGTGAAGGCAATGCGCTCGGCCGGGATCTGCCCGGCGACCAGTGACAGCACGGTGTCGACCTCGTCTAGGCCGGCCGTGCCGGTCTCGGTCCGCTTCAGCGCGATGCGCACCCGGCTGGCCGAGTCCGCTGCCGTCAGCGTCATGACCAGCTCTCCCGCTACCTCGGCGCTCAGCCCCCGCTCGGTCAGCTCGCTGATCACCGCGGCCGGCTCCAGGCTGTCCAGCTTGTCCAGCGAGATCAGCGCCTGCGTGCCGACATCGTCCGGCACGCCGAAGGCCTCGAGCAGGCCTGCCAGCACACGCCGCGAGTTCAGCTGGATCCGGAAGCGGGACAGGCCGAGCTCGGCCAGCGCGTCGTGCTGCGCGCACAGCGCCTCGGCGTCGGCCAGGACCGAGGAGGACCCGAGGGTGTCCAGGTCGCACTGCACGAACTCGCGATAGCGGTCCCTGCCAGGGCGGTCCGCGCGCCATGCCTGCCCAATCGCGTAGCGCTTGTAGGGCATGGGCAGCTGGCTGCCGTACGCTGCCGCCACCCGTGCCATCGGGACCGTCAGGTCGTAGCGCAGCGCCAGGTCGGCCTCGCCGCTGGCCTCATGCTCGCCCCGCCGCAAGATCTTGAAGACCAGCTTCTCGCCCTCGTCGCCGTACTTGCCGAGCAGCACGTCCAGCCGCTCAAAGGCCGGCGTCTGCAGCGGCTCGAACCCGTAGCGCTCGAACACGGACCGGAGCACGCTGAATGCATGCTCGCGCCTCTGCACGTCGGCGGCGAGGAAGTCACGGGTTCCTGACGGGGGGTCGAACTGGCTAGGCATGCTGCCTATGGTCGCGGATAACGAGCCCGGTCGTCACATCGGCCCGCCGAAAGGATCGCGCGGTCCGCCATCGCAGCCATGATGGCGCCTACCTTGCGCCTCAGGTCTTGCGCCGGTAGACCCGGACGGCCAGCGGAGCGAAGACGACGAGGATGCCGAGCGCCCAGAGCATCGACTCGCCTGCCGGAACCGCTACCGGCCCGCCAGTCATCAGGCCTCTGGATGCGGCCGCAAGCAGGGTCACCGGGCTCGCCTTGGCGAATGCCTGCAGCCAGCCAGGCATCGTCTGGACCGGCACCAGCAGGCCGCTCGCGAAGATCAGCGGGAACATGGCGAGGAAGCCGAACACCTGGACTCCCTGCGGGGTCTTCACGAGCAGCCCGATCAGCGCCGAGATCCAGCACATGGCCAGCGCAAAGGCCAGGACCAGGACGCAGGCGGCGACTGCCCCGAGCGGACTGGTCGTCACCCGGAAGCCCATCACCATGCCGAAGCCGAGCGTGACCAGCACCGAGATCACGTACCTGGTGACATCGCCCATGATCGCGCCCGCCAGCGGCGCCCAGCGGGCGATCGGCAGGCTGCGGAACCGGTCGAATATCCCGGCGGAGATGTCCTGGTTCAGCATCAGCCCCGTACCCAAAGTGGCGAACAGCACTGTCTGCACCAGGATTCCTGGCAGCACGTACTGCAGGTAGGCGGATACGTTGCCGTGCGCGATGGCGCCGCCGAACACGTAGGTGAACAGCAGCAGGAACATGACCGGCTGCAGGCTCAGGCCGAGCAGGTCCTCGGCATTGGTCCTGATCTTCAGCACGCTCCGCCAGGTCAGCGTGAACGAGTTTCTGAGCCCGGCCAGCGCGCTCAGCCTGCCTGCGGGCATGGCCGGGCCTGGTCCGGCAGTGCCGAGGGTTACCGCCGTCATCGGACTGCTCCTTCTGTGACGTCTGCCAGCCCCGGCTCGGCCTGCTCGCCGCCAAGGCCGCTCGGGTTGTCGATGTCGGCCTGGTGCCCGGTCAGGGACAGGAAGACCTCGTCCAGGCTGCTCTTGCGCAAGCTGAACTCGGCCAGCTCGATACCGCTGTCATCCAGCTGGCGCACGATGCCCGGCAGCACCGCGGCGCCCGCCAACTGCGCGATCACGTGCCTGGCCGCGCTATCAACTATTGGCTCGCTGCCAGTCCAGCTGGCGAGCACGGTGGCGACGTCACTCAGCCTTGACTGATCGGCCGGCTCCACCTCCAGCACCTGCCCGCCCGTCCTGGCCTTCAGCTCGTCCGGCGTGCCGGTGGCGATCACCTGGCCATGATCGATGACAACGATGTGGTCGGCGAGCTGGTCGGCCTCATCCAGGTACTGGGTCGTCAGCAGCACTGTGACGCCGTCCGTCACCAGGACTCTGACCATGTCCCACACGTCACTGCGACCCTGCGGGTCCAGCCCGGTTGTCGGCTCGTCCAGGAACAGCACCTGCGGCCGGCCTACGAGGCTCGCAGCCAGGTCGATCCGGCGCCGCATGCCGCCTGAGTACGTCTTGACCGGCCGGCCCGCTGATTCCGACAGGTCGAACCTGGCCAGCAGCTCCGCCGCGCGGGCCCTGGCGGCGGGCCGGCTTAGCCCGAGCAGGCGACCGATCATGATCAGGTTGTTGGTTCCGGTAAGCCCCTCGTCTACGGACGCGTACTGACCAGTGAGCCCGATCAGCTGCCGTACCCGGTGGGCGTCGCGTACCACGTCATAGCCGCCGACGCTGGCCGTGCCACCATCCGGCTGTAGCAAGGTGGTCAGGATGCGGACCGCCGTCGTCTTGCCTGCGCCGTTCGGGCCGAGGACGCCGAGCACGGTACCCGCCTGTGCGGAAAAGCCGGCGCCCGCGAGAGCCCGCGTCTTGCCGAAGTTCTTGACCAAGCGCTCGGCCCTGATTGCCTCAGTCATCCGCAGCCTGGCCTTCCTCGGTCGTCAGCGTCTCGCCATTCCTGTCGGTCCGCCCTCCGCTCGCCGAGCGGCGTCGCTCATGCCTGGCCAGCCGGTGCGCGCGCTCCCTGGCCGCGTCATGCCGATCCACCGCCCTGCGCCACGCCGTCGCATGCCGCTCGTAGTGAGCCCAGGCGGCATCGGCGCCTGTCCGGCCCCGCAACACGGCCGTGTCTGCCAGCCGGTCGACCAGCAGCCGATGCAGCCGCCGCATTGTCTCAAGCACGTTGTTTCCCCTTCGCCGGACCGGTTCCGGATGCGCAACAAGATATATCTCCATCCCGCAGCGGACAAGATATATCTCATCTTTCGTTTGGAGCATGTCCTGGGCACTGCCGCTCGCCCGTCAGCTATAGTGAGCGTACGTTGTACCTCTAAGCGTACGCCGTACTCTAAGCAAGGTAACGGGACACGTTGATTGAGTCAAGCCAGCCTGAGGCGGGTCCGATCTGGGCCAGGCCCGAGCCCGCCACGCGCCAGCCGCGATTCAGCCGGGAGCAGATCGCGGCCGCCGCCCTGGATATCGCGGACGCTGAGGGCTTCAATGCGGTGTCCATGCGCCGGATCGCCGCAGCCCTCGGTGCGGGGACCATGAGCCTGTACCGCTACATCGCCACCAAGGCTGACTTGCTCGCGCTGATCGAGGACGCGGTGCTCGGCGAGGCGCTGGTAAAGGGCGAGCTTCCGGCCGAATGGCCCGACGCCATTGCGCTTATCGCCCGGCACACCCGCCAGGCATGGCTGCGCCACCCGTGGGCGGTCCAGGTGCTGCAAGGCCGGCCCGCCGCCCAGGCGGCGGTGGCCGGGCCCAACGGGATGCGACACTTCGAGCAGTCCCTTGCTGCCCTCGACAACGCCCCGCTTAGTACCGGCGCCAAGCTCGACCTGCTGGCCATGGTGGACGACTACGTGATCGGTCACGTGCTGCGTGCAGCCGAGGTCGCCGAGCGCGGGAAGGCCGCCGCGGACAGCGTGGCGGTACCGGCTGCGGCGGGGTTCGTTCGGGAGCAGCTGAGCAGCGGCGAGTTCCCGCATCTGGCTGCGCTGGCACGGGACCCGGCGGCTCGGTCAGTCGGCGCTGCGGCGGCCCTGGCCGAGCGGTTCGAGCGCGGACTGCGGCTGCTGATCTACGGCATCGCGGACAGCCCGGCGCAGAAGCCATGACAACGGCCCAGGATCTCGTCGAACACCACATGAAAGCCCGGGTCCAGCGCGACCAGCGCGCAGGCGCGCAGCATCCGCCCGCACGCCCACCCCCTCCGCGCCTCGACGCGCGACTTCGTAGACTGATCTGGTGACAAAAGCATTCTTGTCCGTATATTCAGCGCAGGCAGGCCCAGGATGAGGTCATGGCTGAGCTGGCTGATTCGGCGGGAGCCGAGCGACCGCTGGGCGCGTACGACCGGGACGGGCATCCTTGTCGGGTCTGTTGGCCTGATCTGCTGGATCTTCTACCTCGGGTCTGCACTGCCCAACGCTGGCCCCGCACAGGACTGGAGCACTGCCTCCCTGATGGGGCTCGGCACATGGCAGCTGACCTGGGTCGGACTGGATGTCCTCGAGGTAGCCGGACTGGCATCGACTGGCTACCTGCTGCGGCGCAGCCACCGTCAGACACGGACGGCGGCCCTTCTTGCCGCGCCCTTGTTCGTCGTCGACGGGTGGTTTGACGTGCTCACGGCTTCCAGCAGATCCGACATGGCCGTGTCGGTGGCGATGCTGGGTCTTGCCGAGCTACCCGTCGCGATCCTCCTCCTGCTGCTTGCGCGCAGGGCCCGTGAATTCGAGAGTGACCGCTCTGGCTATCGCGCCGACCTACCAGAACGACAAGTCGACGCGAGTCCTGGCCTGCACGCGAAGCGCGGCTGAGCGCCGCCGCCGAAGCGGGGCGCTCAGTCGCCGCTGAGGGCTGCTGTGGTCAGGCAGCCGGGCCGGCGGCCAGCGTCATCTCGGCGCTGTAGCTCTGACCGGACTGATCGATCCAGGTCACGCTGACCTTGTCGCCTGGGTGGTAACCCTCGATCGCTGCACGTAGATCCGACGCCGCGGCGATCTGGTGACCGCCAACCGACTCGATCGTGTCGCCCGCTGCCAGCCCGGCCTGGGACGCAGGGCCGCTCGGCACGACGCCTTCGATAGTGACCCCGGTACTGGCCTGACCGAATCCGCCCTGATCAGACTGGGAGCTCAGGGCCACGCCCAGGAATGCGGTGGCCCCGAGGTGGACGGCGCTGGACGCGGTCCCAGCCTCGATCTGATCAGCGACCGAGATCGCCCGGCTGATCGGGATCGCGAACGCGGTGGTCGTGACGGCCGCCGTCGTGCCTGGCTGCCCCGAGTTGCTGGACGAAGCGGCGGTGTCCATCCCCACGACCTGGCCGGAGGAGTTGACCAGCGGGCCGCCAGAGTCTCCTGGCTGGATGCCCGCGTTGGTGCGGATCATGTCGCTTAGCTGCTCAACTGAGCCGCTGCCCTGGTCCTCGGCCGTGATCGTCGCTCCAAGTCCGGTGATCTGGCCAGTCGCGACCGCCGGGGTCCCGCCCTTACCCAGGGCGTTGCCGAGGGCCACGATCCGCTGACCCACGCTCAGGCCCGTCGTGCTGCTGCCGATCGACACGGTGCTCAGCCCGGACGCCCCTTGCAGTTGCAAGACCGCGACATCGCTGGTTTCGCTGTAACCGACAACCTTCGCGGTGTAGGTGCGGCCGTTCCCGATATCCCTAACCTTGATCGCCGTAGCGCCGTCGATCACGTGATTGTTCGTCAGAACCTCACCGTTAGAAGTGAGGACCATTCCGGTCCCCTCTGCGGTGCCCTGCTGGTAGCCGAGCGTGCTGGTGACGTCGACGAGCCCTGCGTCGGTCCTGCTCACGATCGCGTCCGTGCTGAGTGGCGAGCCGCTGGCCGCGGTTGCGACCCACGCCGTGCCACCAGCCGCCAGCGCCAACGCGGTACCAGCCGCCGCAAGGATCATGCCGCGCCTGCGTCGGCCTCGTCTGCCTGCCTCGCCCATGCCGCTCGCGTAGGCCGGACCGCCCGCGCCGTAGCCTGGCGGGTAGCCAGGTCCCGCCGGTCCGTAGCCAGCACCGGCCGGCCCGTAGCCCTGACCGGCCGGCCCGTAGCCCTGACCCGCCGGTCCGTAGCCCAGCACCCGCCGGTCCGTAGCCCTGACCCCCTGGTCCATAGCCCTGACTCGCCGGCCCGTAGCCCTGACCCGCTGACCCGTAGCCAGCACCGGCCAGCCCGTGGCCCTGGTCCGCCTGCCAGTCTGCGCCGCCCTGCCAGGCTGGCCAGTGGGCCGGTGGCGGCGGCGGCGCGGGCGCGGATGCGGATGCGGCCGGAGGCTGCTCCGGCGTGAATGCGGCCGGAGGCTGCTCCGGGGTGGCTGCCTGCGCCTGAGTGTCGGCAGGCCCCCCGAACGGCGGTGGTGTTGGTGGTGCGGCGTCAAACGGGGCGGACTGGCCGTGCTCGGTGTCCATCGTTTTTTCCTCGAAGCTTTCTTCGTTCGCTGTGTATATTCCGATAGTCGGACCCGCCGCTGAGCTGCCCCTGCCGCCATCCTGACCGTTTGCTCTTAGTCGGTTGAGCCGGGTCTGAGGGTTTGCTCTGAAGCAGCTGAGGAACGAGGACTTCGGTCCGGACAGGCTGGCGGGCTGGTTCGCGCAGTTGCCCGTAATAGGCTGGAAGGCGTGGTACTCGCACCCGACGGCCGGCGCCTGCTCCGGCTCGAAGCACGCAACAGCCAGGTTCCGATCGAGCGCAAACCGCCGTGGATCAAGACCCGGCTGCGCACCGGTCCCGAGTACACCGAGCTCAAGCAGCTAGTGCGGCGTGAGGGATTGCACACAGTGTGCGAGGAAGCCGGGTGCCCCAACATCTTCGAGTGCTGGGAAGACCGTGAGGCGACCTTCTTGATCGGCGGGGACCAGTGCACCCGCCGGTGCGACTTCTGCCAGATCGCGACGGGCAAGCCGGGACCGCTGGATACCGACGAGCCCCGCCGGGTGGCACAGTCCGTGGCGACAATGGGCCTGCGGTACGCGACCGTGACCGGCGTCGCCCGTGACGACCTTCCGGATGGCGGCGCGTGGCTTTACGCGCAGACGTGCAGGGAGATCCATCAGGCGATCCCCGGCTGCGGCGTCGAGCTGCTAATCCCCGACTTCAACGCCGATCCCGATCAGCTCGCTGAGGTGTTCTCCTCCAGGCCAGAAGTCCTCGCCCACAACGTGGAGACGGTACCGAGGATCTTCCGCCGGATCCGTCCCGGCTTCCGTTACGACCGGTCCCTGCAGGTACTGACCAGGGCACGCGAGGCTGGCCTCGTTACCAAATCGAACCTGATCCTCGGCCTGGGAGAGCAGCGGGAAGAGATCAGGCAGGCCATGGCTGACCTGCATGCATCAGGCTGCGACCTGCTTACCATCACTCAGTACCTGCGGCCGTCAGTCCGCCACCACCCGGTAGAGCGATGGGTGCCGCCGGAGGAATTCGATGAGCTGGCGCAGGAGGCCGCAGAGATCGGTTTCGCAGGCGTGCAGTCGGGGCCGCTCGTCAGGTCCTCCTACCGGGCCGGGCGGCTGTACCGGCAGGCCATGGAAAGGCGATCAGGACAGGTATCCTCGCCATCATGGTGAAAAAGTCCGGCGGCGAGGCCGCGATCCCTGACGATCCGGCCTCGATGGGGCGCATCAAGCAGATACGCCTGGTCGCTGGCATCGTCCGCAAGAACAACCCGAAGGCCCTGCCGCTGGTCGCGCTGGCCGGCATTGGGGTTCTCGTGGTATTTGTCCTTCTCGGGATTTTCATCGGCCCGCTCTTTCTGTTCACCCCGCTGGGCATCCTAAGCGGCGCTGCCGTCGCGATGTTCCTCTTCGGCCGGTTCGCGCAGTCGGCGCAGTATGCCGCGATCGCCGGGCAGCCCGGCGCCGCCGCGGCGATCCTGCAGAACCTGCGCGGCGGATTCACCACCACCCCAGCCATTGCCGCCAACCGGAACATGGATGTGGTCCACAGGACCGTCGGCAAGCCGGGCGTGATCCTGGTAGGCGAGGGCTCACCGACCAGGCTGCCGAGCCTGCTGGCCGCGGAGAAGAAGCGAATCGCCAGGATCGCCAACCAGATCCCGATCTACGACTTCCAGGTCGGAGACGCCGAAGGCCAGGTCCCGATCAGGCAGCTGCAGAAGAAGATCATGAAGCTGCCGCGCAACCTCAAGGGCCAGAACGTAGCCGAGCTGAACTACCGGCTCAACGCGCTTCCGCAGTCACTGCAGATGCCCAAGGGCCCGGTGCCCAGGTCGGCAAGGATGCCCAAGCCGCCGCGCCCGCGAATCCGCTAGCCGCGCCCCAGGCTCCGCTGGCTAGCTGCGGACGACCACCGTTCCGGCCGCTTTGTCCTGCAGGCCGCGCAGGTCACGGTCCATCATCATGGCCGGGACCACGAGGAGCAACAAGATGGTGCGGACGAAGGCCCGTAGAAATCCGACTAGCCGACCATCCAGCCGGACCACCCGAAGGCCCGTCAACCGCTTCCCGATTGTGAATCCTGTGGTCGCGGTCAGCAGGAAGTCCTGGATCCCGAACACCACCGGCGTCCACGCCCGCGGCTCGACTAGCACGTTGGCAGGATGCCCGGCCGACGGGTGGTACACGAGCGCGATGGTAACGAAGCTGCAGGCGATCCAGTCAATGATCAGCGCGCCAAGCCGTCGGCTCCAGCCCGCCACCGATCCGCTGCCGAACTCCGGCAGGCCGAGGTCCTGACCGGGGTAGATGTCACCGCCGCCGCTCTCGACGCCCTGGTTGGTCACGGATCAACGTTATCCGCTCTGGCGAGGCGGCCGGGCCGCGGCCAGCGCCCTTTGGCATGCTGGAGGCTAGAGGAGTCCGCGCGCCCGCCCAGTCGCCGACGGCACGCTGGTGTAACACCGGCGAAACAATGAGGACACGGCCAGGAAATCGTTCGCGGCTAATGTCGAGGCCGCGCCGGCCGGCGGCGCGAAACTGCGGCTGCGGCCGAAAGGGAGAGTTGATGTTCACAAGCGGCGATGAAGTACTGGCGTTCATCAAGGCCGAAGGGGTGCAATTCGTCGATGTCCGGTTCTGTGACCTTCCGGGCACCGTGCAGCACTTTACCGTGCCCGCCGAGTCCTTCGATGAGAGCGTTTTCACCGAGGGCCGGATGTTCGATGGCTCGTCGATTCGCGGCTTCCAGCAGATCCACGAGTCGGACATGCTGCTTCTTCCGGACCCGAGGACCTCGGTGCTCGATCCGTTCCGCACCCACAAGACACTGAACCTGACCTTCTTCGTGCATGACCCGCTGACAGGCGAGCCTTACAGCCGCGATCCCCGGAACATTGCCCGCAAGGCGGAGGACTACCTGCGCGGCAGCGGCATCGCCGACACAGCGTTCTTCGGGCCGGAGGCCGAGTTCTACATCTTCGATTCCGCGCGCTACGAGACCGGACCTAACCAGGGCTACTACCACATCGACTCGATCGAGGGCGCCTGGAACACCGGCCGGGACGAGCCTGGCGGCAACCTTGGCGCCAAGCCCTCCTACAAGGGCGGCTACTTCCCGGTGCCGCCGATGGACCACTACACCGACCTGCGCTCGGAGATGGTCCGCAAGCTGATCGAATGCGGCATCACGGTGGAAATGCAGCACCATGAGGTCGGGACCGCCGGCCAGGCCGAGATAGACATCAAGTTCGACACCCTCCTGACCATGGCCGACAACCTCATGCTCTACAAGTACGTGGTCAAGAGTGTGGCCAGGGCAGCCGGGAAGACGGTCACGTTCATGCCGAAGCCCCTGTTCGGCGACAACGGCTCAGGCATGCACTGTCATCAGAGCCTGTGGAAGGACGGCGCGCCGCTGTTCTATGACGAGGTCGGCTACGCCGGCCTGTCCGACGTAGGCCGCTATTACGTCGGCGGCCTGCTCAAGCACGCCCCGTCGCTGCTCGCGTTCACCAACCCGACGATGAACTCCTACCACCGGCTGGTGCCCGGCTTCGAGGCGCCGGTCAACCTGGTTTACTCGCAGCGCAACCGATCCGCCTGCATCCGGGTGCCGATCACCGGCCCGAACCCGAAGGCCAAGCGGCTGGAGTTCCGGGTACCCGACCCGTCCTGCAACCCGTACCTCGCGTTCGCGGCGATGCTGATGGCAGGGCTAGACGGCATCAAGAACAAGATCGAGCCGCCCGAGCCCGTGGACAAGGACCTGTACGAGCTACCGCCCGACGAGGCGCTGGCAATACCGCAGGTCCCCGGCTCGCTCGAGGCCGTGCTCAGCAACCTCGAGACCGATCAGGACTACCTGCTCGAGGGCGGCGTGTTCACTCCTGACCTGATCGAGACCTGGCTGGACTATAAGCGCGCCAACGAGATCGACGCGATCCGGCTCCGGCCGCACCCGCACGAGTTCGAGCTCTACTACGACGTCTGACCAGTCCGGCTTAGCCACAAGCGAAGCGGAGGGGAACCGCGAGAGGTATGACGGTCCCCTCCGTTCGCATGCTCGCTGCGCGCGACTGCGGGTAGCACCGCGGCTGACTGCATGATTACAGTCCGCGATGATTTGAACTGCTCAGAACTGTCTTGTTCCGCCCTGCGGGTATCTGTCAGACTTTGCGCGACGTACCTCACCAAGTGCCGATCGCGGGCAGAAAGCAGATGCGGATGTCGAAAATCTGGCGAAGGGTCGCACCCCTGGCGATAGCCGGCGGGCTTATCGCAGCGTCGGGCGCAGTTCCTGCGGAGGCCGCCAGCCCAGCCACCTACAGCATCACGATCCATGCGAAGAACCCGAACTTCCCGAACGTCACCGACGATACGCTCGTGTTCCTCGCCTCGAAGCCGCTGCAGAACGCGACTGTCAGCGGCACCGTGTCCGGCGCGACACCCAGCGACGTCGTGACGCTGCTGGCAGAGCCCTTCAAGGCGAAGCACTTCACGCCTGTGGGCAAGCCAGTAACACTAACCTCCGCGAGCCAGAACTACTCGTTCTCCGTCAGGCCAACCCTGGCCACCAAGTACGAGGCGCAGGTCTCGACCGGGTCGACGATCGACGCCACCTCGAAGGTGCAACCGGTCTACGTCTCCCTGCTGTCGGTCGTAACGAAGAACGGCGATAAGACGAAATGCTCCAGGACGGAGTGCACCGAGACAATCAAGACCCGGACGATCGTCCCGGCGTCGGCCTACAGGACCGAGTCGTCCAAGCACGTGTACATGTACCTGGGAGTTAACCGGTCACACGGCGCACCCTCAACTAAGGAACCCAAGTACCTGACGCTATCCAAGGTCTCGACCGCCTCCAAGGCACGGAGGATAAGCGCGACCGACTTCCAGATCATCCTGACCTTCAAGATCCCGTTCGACGGCAAGAACATCCGCTGGTGGCCTAACGCCTGCTCCAAGGACGTCGAGTCCAAAGATGGCATCGGCCTGCCCGGGCATCACGGCTGCGGAGCCGCCAAGGTCCGCTCGAATGCCGCCTATCTCGGCTAGCTAGTCATCGGCCCGCCCGGCGCGCCGCGCACTTCGGTGGCGGTGGCGCCGGCGGGCCGTCACCGTTCTCTTTGCAATTAGTGACATCACATCAATAGGTCTTCTAAAATTGGCGTGATCCTGATTCCTTCCTGTCGGATCATGGCCCCGCCGGGGGTTGCGCACCTGGCGGGGCCGCAATTTGTCTGCGGCCGGTTGCGTTGGCATGCTGTGCCAATGCCGGAACGGGCCGTAGCCGAGGCCGACGCCATCTGCAGGCAGTTGCTCACCGGGGTCACGGCGGAGCGGGCCGCCGCGTCGAGGGCGCACCTGAAGCTGGAACTCGATTTCACCGGCGCCAGCGTGCCGCAGGCCCGGGCCGCCGTCCTCGCGTGGCGCCGGGCCCAGCCAGGACTCGACCGGTCCCACCTGCTGGCCGTCGCAACCTCGCTCTGGTCCCGCCCGATCTTCGAGTGCCGTCTGGCCGCGGTCATCATGCTGACCGATCGCAGCAGACTGCTGACTGCCGGGGACATCGACCTTGTCGAGCGGATGCTGCGCGAGTCTGGCACGTGGGCTCTCGTCGACGGCCTGGCTGCCGACGTGGCCGGCTCGCTCGCTGAGCGCTTCGGCGAGCTTGGCGGCACGCTCGACCGGTGGGCGGCCGACGATGACTTCTGGATCCGCCGCTCCGCGATGCTGGCACTGCTGGTACCTCTGCGCCGGGGCGAACCAGCGAACTTCGAGCGCTTCGCCCGCTACGCCGATCAGATGCTCGACGAGCGGGAATTCTTCATCCGCAAGGCCATCGGATGGGTGCTGCGGGAGACCGCCAAGCGGCAGCCCGGGCTGGTCATCGACTGGCTAGCGCCGCGGACAGGCCGGGCGTCAGGGGTGACCATGCGCGAGGCAGTGAAATACCTGCCAGCCGCCAGCCGCCAGCCGCCAGCCGCGAGAAGCTGATGGCCGCCTACCGCGACAAGCGCCCTGCCACGGCCGCCCGGCCGCCCGGCCGCCCGGCCGCCCGGCCGCCTGCCGTCGGCTAAGGCGCTAGGGCGCTAGGTGGGGCGCACCAACGCGCCCGTCAGGCATCGAGATGGGCCCACCGCTCGCGGCCCGTCGAGCACCGCGTCGGGCGCCGGGCTAAGCTCACCGCCCCCGGCCCGGCACGCCGCGCAGTTGGCCGTCCTCCACGTGGGCGGCAAGGCGACATCCTGACAGTTTCCGTCGGGACAAATAACGTAAACAGCCCAGCCAAGCGACGGCAACCGTCAGGATGTCAGTCGCGGCCGGGATTCTGGCCTCATGAACACACGCGCGATGCCGCAAATAATGCCTTTAGCCGGAATAGTTACGAGGCCGAGCTGCTGGCAGCCGGCAAGGCGCCGCGTCCGGGGCGCCGCCGGGCCGCCTAGCAGAATGCGGGATACAGCGGCAGGTCGGCGGCCTGCCAGCCCTCGGTGGCGGCCAGCAGCGAGCGCGCCAGCTCAGCAAGCGCGGGGAGAGTCCGCGCCGACTCCAGCTCGGTGGCGAGCACCTGCCAGCGATAGCGCATCAGCTGCCGCCTTCGGGGCGAGTGGTCCTCCGGATTCATCGGCTCGTCCTGCTCTACCGAGCGCGGCAGCAGCCAGTACATAGATGACAGCGACCATGCAGCGACGGCGCAACGCACGCCAGTCTGCCAGGTGGCATCGTCGGCAAGCTCGGGATGCACCGCGGCGATCTGGCTGCGGTAGACGGCCTCGGCAGCAGCCGCGACCCGCGCGGGCAGGCGAAACACGCACCAGCAGGTGCTGAATGGCATCCGGATATACGCGGCATCGAGGAACACCGAGTAGACGTCCGCCGTCTCGAAGTCGAGGAACCGAATCCCGTCGGCTGTGATCAGGTTGTTGTCCGGGCAGATGTCGCCTGGCGAAAACACCTGGTACTTGCTGGGCGCGATCGCGTCCGCGACCGCCCTGAGATCGGCCTCAATGTGGCTAGGCACCTGGACGCCCCCGAGGCCGCTCCGGGGCCTGGCTGCGAAATTCGCGACCCTCTCCCCGGCGCCCAGGACTCGGTCACGCAGGCTGATTGCGTAGCTCTGGTGTGGTCTGCCCGCTAGATATCGAGACAAAATTGTCTCGAAATCATCGCGTCGGCTGATCGTCGCGGCAGACAGGCCGCCACAGGCCTCGGCCCAGTCCAGCAGCGCGGAGCCGGCCGCGTCGGCCGAACCGCGAAGTAGCACGTCGGCCATGCTCTGCGACGAGCCAAGGTCCGACATCACCACGGTAAGGCTGGCCGGATCGGCGGCTAGCAGTTGCGGCGCGAGACCAGTGCCACCGCTCACAGTGAGGCCTGCCGCCTCCGCGGCAAAGCTGCTAGGACCGTCGCCATCGGCGGGATACGTCTTCACCACCACCGTGCCGCCGGCCTCGTCCGCACACCGCAGCACCACTGACCGGTCCGACCCTGTCAGTTTTGCCGGCGCCGATAGCTGCCGCCCTGATGCGCGCGATCCGGCGGCCACCGCGGCGGCGACCAGCGCCGGGCCTTCGTCCAGGACATCGGACAACTGCCAGCTCCCGTTTCTCCCGACATCGGCGGTACGCCTTGCAAGGTGTCGGCAGCGTACCCGAAGGCCGCTCGGGCACCAACCGACATAACGCGGCTCAGATAGCGCCACCCGCTGCGGTGCCCGAGCCGACCCTGGCAGGCTAGGCCCTAGGCCGGCCGCATGCACTGCGCTGGGTAACCTGCTACGGAGCCTGACCGGAGGGGGTGGACGCCGGCAGCCGGTCGGTGCCGCGCGGGCGTGGCCGGTAAAAATACGAATTGAGAAAATCTTGAAGCTAGATATTCCGTACTCTTACCCCAGACTCGCGGTCATGCGGATGGAGGCACACGGCGCGTGATGAAATGGACGAAAGCCGACGCTGGCCCGGTGGCGGTCGCTGCCGGAGTGGAAGAGGCAGCGTCCCAGACCGGGGATTCCGCCCGCCTGGGCCCGCATGCTGCGGGAAGCTCGGTCTCTCGGTCTCGGGGGTTTGATGCGTGGGTTCCGGTGCTGTTTTTGGCGTCGGGGGCGGCGGGGCTGATGTACCAGGTGGTGTGGACGCAGGACCTGGTGCTGATTTTCGGGGATACGACGCAGGCGATCGTGACCACGGTGACGGCGTTTTTGGCGGGGCTGGGTATCGGGGCGCTGG
The DNA here is from genome assembly GCA_963719765.1 of uncultured Actinomycetota bacterium. Classification (GTDB taxonomy): domain Bacteria; phylum Actinomycetota; class Actinomycetes; order Streptosporangiales; family Streptosporangiaceae; genus JAJYUU01. The sequence goes on along the minus strand of CAVRCW010000003.1, from coordinate 270,114 downwards.
TGGGCGCGGCGGTGGGTTCGCGGCTGCGGCGGGCGCTGGCGGTGTATGGGCTGCTGGAGATCGCGGTGGGCTGCCTGGCGGTGCTGATGCCGCTGGCGTTTGACGTGATCGCGACGTTGTTCCGCAGTGCGTACCTGTCGCTGCCGGCCGGTGAGGTGGCGCTGATCCGGTTCGGGCTGGCGTTCGTGGCGCTGACGCCGGTGACGCTGCTGATGGGGATGTCGCTGCCGGTGCTGACCCGGCATCTGGTGCGCTCGGATCCGGATGTGGGCGAGCGGATCGCCCGGCTGTACGGGCTGAATACCCTCGGCGCGGTGGTGGGGTCGGTGGCCAGCGGCTATGTGCTGATCGAGTTGCTGGGGCTGCGCGGCACCACGTTCGTGGCGGTGGCGCTGAACTTGTGCGCGGGCGGCGGCGCGGTGGCGATCTCCCGGACCCTGCCCCGCCCGGCAGCCAGCCCGGACCGCCCGGCCAGCCCGGACGGCCGGGATGCGGTGCCGGCGGCCGGTCCGGCCAGTTCGGCCCGGCCGGGGCGGGCGGGGCTGAGCGGCCGGCAGCGGCTGATGCTCGGGGTGACGTTCGTCTCGGGGCTGGTGTCGCTGGCGCTGGAGGTGCTGTGGACCCGGGTGATGCTGCAGGGCACCGGGTCCTCGATTTACGTGTTCGTCGCGGTGGTCGCGGTGTTCCTGATCGGCATCGCGGCCGGCAGCCTGGTGTATGAGCGGCAAAAGCAGCGCCCGCCGCAGGTGGCTACCCTGGGCGTGCTGCTGGCGGTCGCGGCGGGCCTGGCGGTGGTGCCGCTGATCGTCAGCAACGTCACAGGGCCGGCCTGCCGTTCGCGGTACTGCTGATCTTGCCGGTCACCGGCATCTTGGGGTACACCTTCCCGCTGACCGTCCGGCTGTTCGTCGACAGCGCCGCGACCGCCAGCCGCGGCGTCGGCCTGGTCTACGCGGTCAACACCGCCGGCTGCGTGGTCGGCACCGTCACCGCCGGGTTCGTGCTCATCCCCTACCTCGGCACCAGCGTGGCCATCATCACCGTGTGCCTGATCCAGGCGGCCGTCGGCTGCGGGCTGGCTATCGCCCATGCGAGCAGCCAGGACGTCCTCCGGCCGGTGTTCGGCCTGTCGGTGGCCGTCGTGCTGGTGGCAATGCTGTTCGCGCCCGACGCCCGGCTCACCTTCATCCAGCAGCAGATCGCCCGCACTCACGCTCCGACCGCGCACTTCGAGGACTCCGTGGCCTCCGTCGACGTGGTCGGCGGCAAGGCCGGGGCCCGGAATCTGCTGATCAACGGGGAGGGCATCACCAGGCTCACCATTGACACCAAGCTGCTGGCCTACATCCCCAAGGTGGCCCGCCCGGACGCGACCACCATGCTGAACATCTGCTTCGGCATGGGCTCGACGTTCCGCTCCTCGATCATCCTCGGCCTGCACACCACCGCCGTCGAGCTCGACCCGACCGTGCCGACGGTCATGCACTGGTTCTACCCCGACGCCAGCACCTACCTGCACAGCCCGCTCGCCACGGTAAACGTCACCGACGGCCGCAACTACGTCCGGCTCTCCAGCAAGCGCTACAACCTGATCACCATCGACGCCCCGCCGCCGATCTGGAGCGCCGGCGCCGTCGTCCTGATGACCCGCGAGTTCTACTCCGAAGCCAGCCAGCGCCTCACCCCCGGCGGCGTGCTGACCTCTTTCGTCGGCTACTCGGACACCAAGCTACTGCTGCGGACCTTCCGTGCCTCGTTCCGGTACGTGACGATCATCCGCGGGCCGCGGCCGTTCGGCATGTACATGATGGGCTCCAGCGCCCCCATCCACCTGACCACCGCCGCCATCCTGAAGATATTCGGCACTCACGCGGCCAGCGGTGACCTGCGCGGCGCGCCCGACTGGAAGCCGACCCCCACCACCAGCTGGCCATCGATCATTCACAGCCACGTGTGGCTGACTAACAACCAGGTCAACCGCTTCACCGGACCCGGACCGCTGCTCACCGACGACCACCCGCTGACCGAGTACTTCCTGCTCGCCCAGCTCAGTAACCGGTCAGGCAGCGGCGAGCCGCGGTTCGAGAAAGCCGCCCTGCAGACCGCGATCGTGGTGCTCGGCCTGCTGGTCCTGCTGGCGATCGGGCTGTCCGTGACCTCGCTCAGGAGGCGGCGGAGGGCGGCGACTACCTGAGCCCGGCGGCGGCCGGGAGGCAGGCGAGCGATTATGGCCGCCGGCCTTCCGGTGCCGGTCGCGGCACGGAACATGCCCGTTACCCGTAAAAGAGCCGTTCCATCACTGCCCTGGCCTGCCGCCCGGCCCGCCTCCAGTCCTGCACCAGGTCCTGCGCCCCGTCCGGCGGATAGCCAAGTACCTGAGCCAGCACCGCTAGCTCAGCGGGCGAGGACGGCAGCGCGTCGGACGCCCGGCCGCGCACCAGCATCACCGCGTCCCTGATGCGAGCGGCCAGCAGCCAGGACGCTGACAGCGTCCGGGCGTCGGCCGGGTCGATCAGGTCAGCCGCACTGGCTGCCGACAGCGCGGTCAGCGTCCTGGTCGTGCGCAGTGCCGGCACCGCGCCGGCATGCCGCAGCTGAAGCAGCTGAACCACCCATTCCACGTCGGCCAGGCCACCGGGGCCGAGCTTGAGGTGCAGCGCGGGCTCGACGCCGCGGGGCATCCGCTCGGCCTCCATCCGGGCCTTAATCCGGCGGATCTCCCTGATCGAATCCGCCCCGATGCCATGCTCCGGATAGCGGAGCTCATCAGCTAGCGCTATGAATGCCGCCCCGACCCTGGCGTCGCCCGCCGCGAACTCGGCCCGCAACAGCGCCTGTGACTCCCACGGGAGCGACCACCGCTGGTAGTAGGCACGGTAGGAGGCCAGCGTGCGGACCAGCGGGCCCTGCCTGCCCTCCGGCCGCAATCCGGCATCCAGCTCTAGCACCGGATCTGGCCCCGGCCGGCTGAGCAGCGCCCGCAGGCTCTCGGCGACGGCGTGCGCCGCCCTGGTGGCCGCCTCATCCGAGCTGCCCGGCAGCGGCTCGTGCACGAACAGCACGTCCGCGTCACTGGCGTAGCCCATCTCGTGACCACCGAATCTGCCCATGCCGATAACCGCAAGCCGGGTCGGCAGCGGGCCGCCTGACCGCTCCGCCTCCCTGACCGCCGCACCCAGCGCGGCTCCCACGGTTACCCTGGCCACCTGGGTGAGCGCTTCGCCGGTCTCCTCGATACCGACCAGGCCGAGAACATCCGCGGCCGCGGTCCGCAGCAGCTCTCGGCGGCGGATCGCCAGTACCGACGCCACCGCGTCGGCCGGCCGACCGTGCCGCCGCTCCGCGGCAGTGGCCTCGGCAAGCAGCTCGGCGGCCTGGCGCGGCGCCAGCTGGCTGTCGTCACCGAGCGTCGCGACGGCCTCGGGAGCACGCAGCAGCAGCCCGGTTGCATACCGGCTGGACGCCAGCAGCCTGGCCATCCGCTGCGCCACCACGGTATTGTCGCGCAGCAGCCGCAGGTACCAAGGCGAGCCGCCGAGCGCCTCGCTAACCTGCCTGAAGGCCAGCAAGCCGGCGTCCGGTTCCGGCGCATCGGCAAGCCAGCCGAGCAGCACAGGCAGCAGAGTCCGCTGGATAGCTGCCTTCCTGGACACCCCCGAGGTGAGGGCCTCCAGATGCCTCAACGCCCCGGCCGGGTCAGCGTAGCCGAGAGCCTCGAGCCGCTCCGCTGCTGCCGCCGGAGTCAGCCTCGTTACCTCGCCGGGCAGCCTGGCGACGGCCTCAAGCAGCGGGCGGTAGAACAGCTTCTCGTGCAGCTGCCGTGCATGCCCGGCATGCCGCCGCCACTGCGCAAGCAAGGCCCCGGCCGGATCCGCCGATTGCAGCCCGCCGGGCCGGGCGTCCTGATCGGCGGCCGGGTCTAGCCGCAGCCGCCGCAGGGCGCGGCCGACCTCCCGCAGCACGACAGGGTCTTCTGGCAGCAGGTGCGTGCGGCGGAGCTGGCGTACCTGCAGCAGGTGCTCGACGCCGCGCAGGAACCGGTAAGCCGACGCCATCGCCGCCGCATCGGCCCGGCCGACGTAGCCGCCGCCGGCCAGGGCGTCGAGCGCGGGCAGCGTGCCCGGATGGCGCAGCGTCTCATCGGCCCTGCCATGGACCAGCTGAAGCAGCTGAACGGCGAACTCGATATCGCGGAGTCCGCCGGGACCGAGTTTCAGCTCCCGGCCCGCCTGATCCGGAGGCAGGCTCGCGACTACGCGGCGGCGCATCGCCTGCGCGTCGGCCACAAAGTCATCGCGCTGCGCGGCACCCCAGACCAGCGGAGTCACGGCGGCCAGGTACTCCTCGCCAAGTGCCGCGTCGCCGACGGCGAACCTGGCCTTGAGCAGCGCCTGGAACTCCCACGTCTTCGCCCATCGCTCGTAGTAGGCCAGATGGCTGGCCACGGTGCGGACCAACGGGCCGTTCCTGCCCTCGGGCCGCAGGTTGGGATCGACGGGGAACAGCGGCCCTTCCGGCGTGCTCTGCGAGCACACCCTGATCAGCCCGCTAGCCAGTGCCGTCGCAGCTTGCAGTGCTGCCACCTCGCCGCCGTCGGCCGCCCCCGCGGGCGAACCCGCCACGAAGATGACGTCGACGTCGCTGGCGTAATTCAGTTCGCGCGCACCGCACTTGCCCATTGCGATAACAGCCAGCCGGCAGTTATCAGCAGCCGGCACCTCCGCCCTGGCGATGGCCAGCGCGGCAGCTAGCGCCGCCACACTCAGGTCGGCCAGCCCGGCCATCACGATGTCAAGTGGATCCTCGCCGGTCAGGTCCCTGGCCGCCAGTTGCAGCAGTCTCCGGCGGTAGGCAACGCGTAGTTCGGCCGCGGGATCACGGCCGCCGATCCTCGAGGAGTCGGCCACCGGCTCGGCGTGTGGTTCCTGACTGCCCGCCGCCGCCCCGACCGCCGCCAGCAGCTCGGCACGCAGGTCGCTGGCCGATACGGCAGGGAACGGGCTGTCGCTCGCGAGCAGCCGCCAGTCCGCCGGATGCCGTGCCAGGTGATCCCCAAGAGCCGAGCTCGCGCCGAGCACCGTCGTCAGCCGATTGCGCAATCCGGCGTCGGCCCGCAGTGCGGCCATCAGCTGCGTACCCGGGCCCATCCTGACCAGCGCGGCAAGTGCCTTGTCAGGGTCGGCCGCGGCAGCCAGCGCCGAGAGCAGCTCCGGGGCCGGTCCCGTCTCGGCTTTCGCAGCATCGGCCGCATCCGGTCCGGCCGTGCCCGGCCCAGTCCCGGCGTGCTCGGCGTGCTCGGCCCGGCCAAGCTCGGCCAGCAGCTGCCGGGCGCGGGCGGTGTCAGCGAAGCCCATCGACGCAAGCTGGCCGGCCAGGCTCCCGCGGGGCATGCTCACACCCAGCACGGTAGCGAGTCCCCGGCGGCCGCATGGACCTGCCCGGCGATCAGATCTGCCCGCTGCTGAAGGCCGGCTGGCCGAAGCCGGCAGCGACGCTGTTCCACTGCTGCAGGAACTGCGACTTCGCTCGCCCGGCCAGAGCCGAGTCCGCCATCGCGAGCTGAAACGCACTGACTGAGGTCATCGGAACCGGACACATGACTGAATGCCCTATGTCGCGCATCCAGGCAGCGAACTCGACGTCGGCCACCGCCGAGAATCGGAGCGCCATCTCGAGCTCCGTCCGCAGCTCGATGCCGCCGGGAATGGCCGAGACCGGCGCCGTGCTGGCGCTGCTGATGAGCTGCTGCCTACTGCGGATGGCGCCTTCCATCCGGGTGATCCCTGCCCTGCTCGAGAGCAGGCAGCTGGCCACGCCGCGCGTAGCCGAGGTCACCAGCGACCTGGCCTTGACGCTGCGCTGCAACAAAACCGCTATCTGGTTCAGCTCCGCTAGCTCGTCACCATCCGGAGAGCTGACGCTGGGCCGTGGGCTCGGCCCGGCCGCCGGAGGCGAGTCGTAGGCCGGGCTGGCACCAGCAGTTGGCACCTGCTTCGGGACCCACGGTCCCTGGCCGCTCGCGGCCGACCTGGCGCGCGGGTGCCGCGCACTGGCCATCGAGGTATGCAGCTGCCCGATCAGCGCATATGTGGCAGAGGTCCCGGCCAGCAGGGCAGCAGTGCACGCCGCTGCGGACAGCAGCGTCCCCCGCAGCTTGCGATGCCGCGCCATGGCTCAACCCCCCGAGCCGCCTGGGCCTGGCCCCGTCAGGTCGCCCAGCCTGAGCCTAAGCGGTAGCGTGCCCGAAGCCCGGCAAGGCCGGGCGGAGTTGCGGCATGGTTGCGAAGTGGTCGCGCCCGATGCTGGCGGACAGTCAGAGCACTCCGATGTAACGGTCGAGCTCGAACTCGGTGACTTGCCGTCGGTACTCCTGCCACTCTTCTCGCTTGTTGCGCAGGAAGAAATCGAAGACATGCTCGCCGAGCGTCTCTGCCACCAGTTCGCTGCCCTGCATCACGTTGATGGCATCGGACAGGCTCTGGGGCAGCGGAGCAATGCCGAGCGCGCGCCGCTCGGCCGAGGTGAGCGCCCACACGTCGTCCTCTGCGCCGGTCGGCAGCTCGTAGTCCTCCTCGATGCCCCGCAGGCCAGCCGCGAGGATCACGGCGAACGCCAGGTACGGGTTACATGCGGGGTCTATCGACCGGAACTCGATCCTTGTCGCGTTGCCTTTCAGCGGCTTGTACATGGGCACCCTGATCAGCGCGGAACGGTTGTTGTGGCCCCAGCAGATGTAGGCCGGAGCCTCCCCGCCCGCTCCGGCGATCCGCTCGGTGCCGCCCCACAGCCGCTTGTAGGAGTTGACCCACTGGTTGCACACCGCGGTGATTTCCGCCGCGTGCCTGAGCAGACCAGCGATGAAGGCACGGCCCACCTTGGACAGCTGAAACTCCGCACCGGGCTCATGGAAGACGTTCCTGTCCCCCTCGAACAGCGACATGTGCGTGTGCATGCCGGAGCCCGGGTACTCGGTGAACGGCTTAGGCATGAACGAGGCGTACACGCCCTGCTGCAGGGCTACCTCCTTCATCGCCAGCCGGAACGTCATGATGTTGTCCGCTGTGCTCAGCGCGTCGGCGTACCGCAGGTCGATCTCTTGCTGGCCGGGCGCGCCCTCGTGATGGCTGAACTCGACCGAGATGCCCAGGCCCTCCAGCATCGCTATCGCCTCGCGCCGGAAGTCGTGCGCGATGCCGTGCGGGGTGTGGTCGAAGTAGCCGCCAGAGTCGATGGGCCGGGGTTTGGCGCCAGGCTCCGGTTTCTCCCGCAGCAGGAAGAACTCGATCTCCGGGTGGGTGTAGAAGGTAAAGCCCAGCCGCGCCGCCTTGGCCAGCGCCCGCTTGAGCACGTGCCGCGGATCGGCGTAGGAAGGCGAGCCGTCGGGCAGGAGGATGTCGCAGAACATCCGGCCGGTGCCCGCCGAGTCCTCGCCGACCGGCATCAGCTGGAACGTGGAGGGGTCCGGCTTGGCGATCATGTCCGCCTCGTGCACTCGGGCGAAGCCTTCGACAGCCGAGCCGTCGAACCCGATCCCCTCGGCGAAGGCGCCCTCCAGTTCGGCCGGAGCAACCGCCACCGACTTCAGGTATCCAAGTACGTCGGTGAACCACAACCGGACGAATCGGATATCACGCTCCTCGAGCGTGCGCAGCACAAACTCTTCCTGCCTGTCCACCGGCTTAGTCTGCCTGCCTAATGTTTCCCGGTTGTTACGGCCCCCGTGATTGCGCGCCTCAGCAGCACCGATCCGGTATCGGGCTGCTCCGGGCGGCTGGCCTTAGGCTAGAGGTCGTGCCGAAGCTACGGATTGCCCTCGCTCAGGTCAACGCAACGGTCGGGGATCTGACCGGAAACGCCGACAAGGTGCTGGAGTGGACGATGCGCGCGGCTGCGCAGGGCGCGCGGATCGTCGTGTTCCCCGAGATGATGCTGACCGGCTATCCGGTCGAGGACCTTGCCCTGCGCCGGTCGTTCGTGGATGCCTCCATCGGCACGCTGCATGCGCTAACCGCAAACCTGGCTGCCGAGGGGCTGGACGGGGTGGCCGTCGTAGTGGGTTACCTGGACCGCCGCTCGGCCCAGCAGCCCAGGATCGGCGTGCCAGCGGGCTCGCCGCTCGACGCGGCGGCAGTGCTGCATGGCGGCGGTGTGGCCATTACCTCGGCCAAGCATCACCTTCCGAACTACGGCGTCTTCGATGAGTTCCGCTACTTCGTCCCCGGCAACACGCTCCCGGTGTTCCGGCTGGCTACCCAGGCCGGAGAGTCCGTCGACGTCGCGGTGGCAATCTGCGAGGACCTGTGGCAGGAGGGCGGTCCGGTCGCCGTCACCCGCACGGCGAACGCGGGACTGCTGGTGGTGCCGAACGCATCGCCGTACGAGCGGAACAAGGACGACGTGCGGCTGGAGCTATGCCAGCGGCGAGCCGGGGAGGCGGGAGCCGTGCTGGCCTACGCCAACATGGTTGGCGGCCAGGACGAGCTGGTCTTCGACGGCGACTCCATCATCGTCTCGGCCGCCGGAGACCTGCTGGCGCGCGGCCCGCAGTTCGAGGAGGCGCTGGTGATGGCGGACCTGGACCTGCCCGCCGCCGACCCGCGCTTGCCCGCCGGCCAGCAGCGAGCCAATGCGGCTGACGGCACGACCATGACCATCGAGCGAATCGAGCTCGCTCCGCTGGCTGCCCCTGAGCCGGATGCCTCGCTGACCGCGCCGATGATCTGGCCGCGGCTGTCCGACCTGGCCGAGATCTACGGTGCCCTGAAGCTGGGGGTGCGGGACTACGTTCGCAAGAACGGCTATGGCCGCGGCTCGGTGCTGCTCGGCCTGTCCGGTGGGATCGACTCGGCCCTGACCGCGACGATCGCCGCGGACGCACTCGGGCCCGACCTGGTGCACGCAGTGCTCAATCCGAGTCCTTACTCATCCGGTCATTCGGTCGCCGATGCGGAGGAACTGGCCAGGCGGCAGGGTATCCACTCGCGGGTGATCCCAATCAAGCCCATGATCGACGGCTTCGACACCAGCCTCGACCTGCATGGCCTGGCCGCCGAGAACCTGCAGGCCAGGATCCGCGGCACGATCTGGATGTCGCTCTCGAACGAGGAGGGCCACCTCGTCCTCGCCTGCGGCAACAAGAGCGAGCTCGCCACCGGGTACACCACCCTGTACGGCGACGCGGTCGGCGCCTACGCGCCGATCAAGGACGTGCCTAAGACGCTCGTCTGGGAGCTTGCCCGCTGGCGGAACGAGCAGGCTGCCGAGCGCGGCCAGACGCCGCCGATCCCGGAGAATTCCATCGCCAAGCCGCCCAGCGCGGAACTGTCACCCGGGCAGCTCGATACTGACTCGCTGCCGGACTACACCATCCTGGACAGGCTGCTGGACGACTATGTGGAGAAGGACATGGGCTCCGCAGAGCTGGTCGCGGCCGGGCACGACCCTGCGCTGGTGGAGCGGGTCATCCAGCTTGTCGATCGGGCCGAGTACAAGCGCCGCCAGTATCCGCCAGGGCCCAAGATCTCGGCCAAGAACTTCGGCCGAGACCGGCGCCTGCCGATCACCAGCCGCTGGCGCGAGCCGCGCACCGGCTGATACAGGACCGGGATCGAGCCCTCACGCAATGTAGATTGTGCTCTGTGACGCCCGAGTTTGCCTGTCGCCGTTCTCTCGGCCCGGGCGGGCAGCCGACATGACGCTGCCGAGCAAGTTCTTCGAGCGGGCAATGAGTCTGCCCCCGGCGCAGACCAGGGACATCGAAGTACAACGTGACCTGTGCGTTCCGGTAGCGGACGGGGTCACGCTGCTGGCCGACCGCTATGTGCCGAGGGGCGCCGACCGTCCGCCGCTCGTGTTTACCCGCTCCCCTTACGGTCGCCGTGGAATCTGGGGCCTGATGGCTGGCCGGCTTTTCGCCGAGCGCGGGTTCCAGGCCGTCGTGCAAAGCTGCCGCGGCACGTTCGGCTCGGGCGGCACGCTCGACCCGTTCGGGCCTGCCGAGCACGACGATGCCGTCGCCACCGTCGATTGGCTGCGCGGCCAGCCGTGGTATCCGGGCTCGTTCGGCACCTTCGGGCCCAGCTACCTGGGCATCACGCAATGGGCCCTGGCCACTGCGGCGATGCCCGACCACGCGGCGATGGCCTTGCAGGTCACCGCCTCGGACACGCGCGGCATGGTGAGAGCCGGCGGCTCGTTTGCGCTCGACACCATGCTGGAGTGGATCGACCAGGTGGCCAGGCAGGAGCGCAGGGGCGCTATGTTCCGCCAGCGAATGCGGGCCCGCACGCTGCGCAAGCTGGCAGGCCAGCTGCCCCTGGGCGACCTGGACCTCCTCGCGACCGGTGCGAGCCTGGCGTACTGGCAGCAGTGGCTGGCTGACGACGCGTCGTACTGGCAGGCCCATAGCTTCACTAGCGGGCCGGGGCGGGTGACCGCTGCCGTGAGCATGGTCGGCGGCTGGCACGATATCTTCCTGCCGGCCCAGCTTCGCGACTACGCGGAGTTGCGCGCCGCAGGCCACGAGCCGCGGCTGACCATAGGACCGTGGCGGCATGCCGACAACGAGGCGGCCGCAGCGTGGGTGCGGACGGGCCTGGAGTTTCTTCAGGCGCATCTGACCGGCGCGGCCGATGGCCTGCCCGCCAAGCCGGTGCGGGTCTTCGTGACCGGAGTAGACGAGTGGCGTGACCTGCCGGCCTGGCCCCCGGCCGGCCCGCCACGGCTGTGGTACCTGTCGCCAGATGGCGGCCTGAGCACCTCACCGGCTGCCGAGTGCGCATCGGATAGCTACACCTATGACCCGGCGGATCCCACGCCCAGCCTGGGCGGACCGGTCGGCAGTAGCGGCCGGGCCAGGGTCGACAACCGGGTCCTTGAAGCCAGGCCAGACGTGCTCACCTATACCAGCCCGGCGCTGGTGCACGACCTCGAGGTCATCGGCGTACCCGAGGTAGACCTGCGGGTCCGCTCCGACCGCGAGCACACCGACTTCTTCGCCCGGCTATGCGAGGTCAGCCCGGCCGGAGAGTCCGTCAATATCTGCGACGGGCTACTGCGGCTCGCACCAGGCAGCCTGCCACCGCAGGCCGACGGCACGCTGCGGGTCCGGTTCGCGCTGTGGCCCGTCGCGCATCGGCTCGGCGCCGGGAGCCGGCTGCGGCTGCAGGTATCCAGCGGCGCGCATCCGCGGTATGCACGCAACAGCGGAACCGGCGAACCGCTCGCGACCGGCCGTACCCTCGCCATCGCCCACCAGCAGGTATTCCACGACCCGATGCGGCCATCGTGCGTCATCCTGCCTGTCCCGGCTGGCTGAACCAGTCCGCTCAGCACCAGCACCCACGTACGGCGCTGGCTAGCCCAGCAAGGCGTCGTAGCTGTGCCGACGAGGCAGCCGTGGAGTATGACCAGCCGAGCGCGAAGGCGACGTATTCCTCTTCCATGTCAAGCTACTAACTCAATCCGGCGTCTACATTGCTTTGCATCTGGTGGCCGGCTCCCGGCGAAGGCCAGCGAAGATGCAGCGCTGGCTCGCAGCTCTCAGAGACTGGCTCGCAGAGACACCAGCGTGAGATCACCCCTGAATATCGCGCTCGGCAAGGGGCTCCGGTGAAGGCTGAATCATGCCAGAGGCCCGCATTCCGACTGCTCCCAGCGGGGAATGTCGCTCGAACCGCCGATCCGCCCCCCGTTTCAGGTCGGTAACAACACCCGGACCTGCGGATCTTCCCGCATACTGCCTTATGCGCTCTTTACCGACCGATATGGCTGTCCATGCCGCCGCCCGGCGGCTGCGGCCCAGCTTGGTCACACCCGGCCTGTGCCGCGCAGTGGCCGTCTACTACACCGAGCCAGGATTCGCCGGGATGACCTTCACCGACCTGGGGCGGAATCCGCCCGGCGAGATCATCCCTGATGATCTGCTCGCCGTCTCTCTGCTGGACATCACCTGGCGCCCGCAAGCACTCCGCACGCTGCTCGGCACCCGCCGTCAGCAGTTCAGCGAGATGTTGGGCCGCGTTCCGCCTGAGACTGACCTGTGGGACGCCTCCGACGACGCCTTGCAGCACGTCGACCGTCTCTGGGATGCCCTGACCGCGATTGACGGCATCGGGGCTGCCAGCGCAAGCAAGCTGCTGGCCCGTAAGCGCCCCCGGCTGTGCCCGATCAGCGACAGCATAGTGATCAAGGCCGTGGACGTGCCCGGCCGGACCTGCGATGTGCTGCGCTGCCTGCTCCAAAACCCGGCAACCCGAGCCGACGTCGAAGCGCTGCGTCCCGGCGCCGCCGCCGGAGCGGGCCTGCTGCGCATACTGGACGTCGCTGTGTGGGTCTTGCACAGCCGAACCGCTGCCGCCCAGTGGGTACGCGAGCAGGCTGGAATGGCTGCCGACCCGGTACCGTAGCCGAAGCGACCGAGTCCCGGCCGTTAAGAGCCACGGCCAGGATCCGCCTGAATGCGCGCCGCTATCTCGGTCGCCGCAGGCATCAACTCCTCGCGGTGCTGCCAGCCAGGGATTCGTTGCCCAGACTCCCTTCTCAGCCGGCAGCAGTTCCGCGACGCCCTGTTGGACAGCCACCTCTGCGGCACTGCCGACCGAGGCAGGCAACGCGGGTACGGTGGCGAGCGCAGTGCTGACACCGTCCGGCGCCGCTTGTCCTACCGCTTCGGAACAGCGCTCCTAGCCGACGGCACCAGCAAGCCCGACAGCCAGGCCGCTTCACGGGAGAGACGCATGAGTGTCGCGAGGCGCGATCGCGGGTGGCTCGTCGCCGGAGCGATAGCCGGGGTTGTCGGCCCGTGCGCGTTCACGGCGGCATGGGTCATCGCCTCGCTCCGCGAGCCTGGCTATCCGTTTACGCAGATCCAGATCAGCGGCCTGGCAGCGCCCGGCGCCCGTGACCCAGGGATCATGATCGCGGGGTTCCTCGTCCTGGGCGGGTCGCTCATCGTGTTCGGCTTGGCCTTGCGCCGACAACTCGGCGACTCCCGTCAAGCCGGACCCGGACCGTTGCTGATCCAGGTTGCCGGTGCTCTTACGCTCGCCGCGGCGCTGCTCCGCCGCGACCACATGATGCTCACCACCGGGCCCGAGTCATGGCACAACCACGCCCACAATGTCGTCAGCGCAGTGCTCTACCTCCTGCTTATCGCGGTGCCGCTGACCCTGGCATGGCGGCTGCGGGAAGAACCAGGCTCGCGCTGGATGGCCGGCCCGCTCGCCTTCGCTGCCCTAGCCTCCGGCGTGATCTTGGTAATCTTCGTGTCCGGCGCCGCTTCGCCATGGGACGGCACCTTGCAGCGACTCGGCGTCAGCCTTCCGCTCGCGGGCCTTATCGCTGTGGCCCTGGTCAACTGGCGGCATAACTACTCACAGCAGCGGCCACATCACGCCGCACCCGGCAGCGATAAAATCTGAAGCTGTCGCTCCGGCCAGCAAAGGCACTCGACAGCGGCATTGAGTACGTCGCTGAGCGTACGCCAGTGTTGTGCCATGGCAGTTCCCGGCGTCACCATCCAACCTGTCGGCGAAGGCAATTCCGAGTCAGCCATCCGGTTCCTGATCGAATGGGCAAACGATGGCGAGGGCGAGGCATGTAGTTATCTGGCCGATCATGCAGAACCTGAGGGCACAAGCCTTGTCGCAGCGCACGGTCACGATGTCATCGGTTACGTCGCTATCGTGTGGGAGTCCAACTATGCCGGATTCCGGAGCCGCGGCATTCCCCTGGTCCACCAGATCGCCGTGGCGGGGCCGTACCGGCGGCGGGGTGTTGCAACGCTGCTCATGGATGCGGCCGAGCAGCTTGCCCGCGATCGGGGCATTGCCACTTTGGGCATTACCGTCGGCCTGTTCGATGAGTATGGTCCCGCTCAGCGGCTGTACGCACAGCGCGGCTATATTCCTGACGCCCGAGGTGCATGCCAGGGCCAGCAGCCGCTGTGCAAGGGGATGCACGTGACCGTCGATGACGACCTGATCATCTGGCTAACCAAGGATCTCGCCGACTGAGACCTCAACCTCGCAACTCAGCGGCAAGAGCGCGCACTCCCGGAGTCGGTCGAGATCGTGCCTCACGCGGTGCTGATCGCCAGCAGTTCGGTAATGATTCGCTGTTCGGCCCTCGCGGCTGGCGAGCCCGTTCCGCCACGCCCGGTTGTCCAGTAAGCCAGCTCGGATGCGGTCGAGCCGCGGTCGTTTCTGAGGCGAGGATCGGCGCCGGCACGCAGGAGGGCGCCAACAGCAGCCGAGCATCGGTTTCGAACGGCTCGGTGCAGTGGTGTCACACCGCCAGCGGCCACTGCGTTGGGATCAGCACCCGCCTCGATGAGGTAGAGAATGACATCCCGCTGGCGTGTCGGGTTCCAGCTTGCCGAGCCGGGGACGCCGATAACCGCCGCATGTAGCGGTTCGGCGCCCCGCCGGTTTCTGGCCCGAATGTCCACGCCGCGCGTGATCAGGCCTCGTGCCATCTCGCAGTCGTAACTGAACCCCGCAGCGTGCAATGCGGTATCGCCTTCGTAGACCTGAACGAGGCGCTCGGCGAGGAAGAACTCCTCGCGTCGCGCCACCCTGGCCGTCGCCAGCGAAGGAGTCTCGCTGAGAAGGACCGCAGCGGCATTGTGGTCGAGGTCCGCGATCGCTAGCAGCAACCTCGTCAGGTCCGCTGTGCGAGCCACGGCGATTGCTTCCTCCTTGCGACCGGATGACTCTGTGCGTGCGAGCTGCAGGCCGGGGAAGACCCGGCCGCTTACCGCGATCTTCTCACCCGCACAGCCTGAGTTTCGGACGCTGCGTCGCGGCAGAATGAGCACGTGAGCGTGGACGTCCCGTTCGTGCGCCAGCTCAGCGTGCTTCGCCCACTCGGTCATGCACGCGCGGATGATCCGGCGAACGGGCACAATCGGTGCGTGAGCGGGGTAGTGTTACCGGACGACGTGGTCAGCGCTCTGGCGTCTGATGCCAGGATCCAGCGCGTAGAACTGACCGGGTCACGCACCCGCGGCACGGCGACGGCGCTGTCGGACTGGGACTTCACGGTCGGCGTAGCCGAGTTCGAGGTCGTCCGGGACGTGCTGCCCGCGCTGATGGCCCCGCTGCGGCCGGTGGTTAGCCAGTGGGACCGGCTGAGCCGGCGCTGGTGCTACATGATGATCCTGGCTGGCCCCGCGAAGGTCGACCTCATCTTCGGCCGGCCGCATCCGATCGCTTCGCCGTGGCTGGTGAGTGCCTCGACCCTGGGACCGATAGATGATCACTTCTGGGACTGGGCGCTATGGCTGGGGTCCAAGCAACTCGCGGGCCGAGACGATGTCGTGACTGCTGAGCTCCGCAAGCTGCATGCGCACCTGCTCGGTCCGCTGCGCGTAGCAGACGTGCCCGGCAGCCTCGGGCGGGCGGTCGCCGAGTATCGGGCTGCTCGTGAGGATCGCGAGAAGGCGTTGCGGTGCGAGGTATCGCGAGCCGCGGAGACTACCGTGCTGCCTTGCCTGCGCGAGCTGATCAGGAGCCTTGAATAACACGCGAGGCAGGGAGGGTGCGTCAACGGAAATAACGGCCAGATGACCGGCAGGCCGGTAGTTAGGACGCGTGACCGGGCTAATGTGGCGTGCGGAAGGCCCGGTGTCGGAGTCGGCGGCCGGGCCGTTCTGCGTGCGAGTGGCAGCGACTGGCTAGATGGCATTGAGGGTCTGCGTGAGCGGGTGGGTGGCGACGAGCTTGCCGTTCTTCAAGACGTAGACCGGCGGCCTCTTCTCGGTAAAGATGACCGTTAGCTCCGTGTAACGCCGGTCAGCCGGGCTGGTCAGCTGGACGACGCCGTTGACTTCATCCCGCCCCAGATGCGGTCTCGATCAGCGATTCGGCCCGCGCGGCTGGCAGATCGCGGTTGGCCACCATTGGACGGGTGACCAACAGCGAGCCGGACAGGGCGAACACGGTGAGCAGGATCCACAGCGCTGGCCTGATGGCAATGGCGGTGGCGAGCGCGCCTGCGAGCAGCGCGCCCGCCGGTGCGCATCCGATGGCGATGAAACGCTGGCTTGCGACGACCCGCCCGAGCATGGCTGGCGGGCAATATCCCTGCCGGAAGCTGATCATGATGATGTTGTTGCCCACGATGGTGGCCGAGACAATGCCGGTGCCCGCGATGTAGAACACCGCCCTGGGCCCGGCGGCAGTCAGCGGGATTAGCAACCCGCCAAGGCCGCCGACCGCCACGTTGAGCAGGCAGGCGCGAGCGGTCCGCGGTCATGACCGTGGTGGGCCCAGCGAACCGCTCGCGACCGGCCGTGCCCTCGCCACCGCCCGCCAGCAGGTATTCCATGACCGGCAGCGGCCATCGTGCGTCATCCTGGCTGTCCCGGCCGGCTGAAAACCGGTCAGCTCAGCGCCAGCACCACGTACGCCGCCAGCCAGTGCTCGACCATGTAGTCACTGCCGGTCACGTGCGGCAGTGCCGCGGCCAGGTGCGTCTGCGCTGCCTGTACCGCGCGTTCGATCCTGGCATCACCTGGCGGCAGCCTTTCGGCCAGCCGCCGCCAGCACCAGGCCCGGCTTGCGTTCAGCCCGTGCAGGTGCGCGATCTGGCCCTCGCTGGCATCGGAGACCACGGCCGGGCTGAACAGCGGCACAGGCTCACCGTCCGCGAGGCCGGGCAGGAACGAATCCAGCCAGTCCGCGAAGTCCTGGTTGCTGAGCAGCACGGACATAAGCTCGGCCTCGGTCAGCGCCGGCGACAGGAAGTCGTGCCCGGAGGGTTCGAACCTGGCGGGATAGCCCACGTCCGCACGAAACCAGCCGAGCGCCTTGTCGGTCACGGCGCTGGCGAGTCCGGGTGCCCTGTCCAGCGCGCAGGGCAGCAGCAGGGAGAACGAGAACGCGCTGTTCGAATGCACGCCATACCGGACCGGATAGGTGGCCTTCGGCAGCCACTCGCCGAACCCGGTCGTCAGCGCCGCCTCCAGCGGCGCCATCGCGGCCAGCCACCTGGCCGCATCGCTGTCGCCGAGGTCAGCCAGCTCCCTGACCAGCGCCAGGGCCCAGGCCCAGCCGTATGGCCGCTCGCTCCGGCCGCCCCTGCCCGCCACGAACTTGGCCTCGGCCTCGAGCTTTCCTCGGTCGAACTGCGTGTCCAGCAGCTCGCGGATTTCGTCGGCCGGGACGAATGCCGGCGCGACCCGCAGCAGCCGCACCAGCAGCCAGTGCATCTCCACGCAGGAGTGCCAGTCCAGGCTGCCGTAGAACACCGGCGTCCGGTCGGACGGCCGGTAAGGAAAATCCCCCGGCCCGTTCATCGTATGCAGGAGGTGGGAGGGATATTCCCTGCCAATGTTGACCATGGCTATCCGGGCATACTCGGCCGCATGCTCGCGCAGGGTGTCCTGCCACCTCGCGGCCAGGCCGACTGGCTCAGTGGTCACTAAAGCTCCACGGTGGTGCCGGGCTCTAGCTGGCGTGCGGGCCCGGACGCCGTGGGCACGATCTTCAGCAGGTTGCCGATCAGGCCGGCGCCCTTGTCGTTGAGCAGCGCGTCGTGGATCCAGTAGCACTGCTCAGGCTCGACTTCGCGGATGTAGTCCGCAAGCTCGCTGAACTTCAGCCATGGTGCTGTGACCGGAACCAGCAGCGTCGGTATCCGGTCCTCGGGCACGGTCAGGGAATCGCCGGGGTGGAAGACGGCGCCGTCCACGGCGAAGCCCGTGTTGGCCACGACCGGGATCTGCCTGTCCACGACCGCATGCTCACTGCCGTAGACGTGGATGTCGAACCCGGCCGCAGTGAAGGTCTCGCCGTGCGCGACGACGTGCACGCGGTCGCCAAACTCGGGGAACTGGCCGGCCACGAAGGCGTTCGCCCACAGCTCCAGGCCGTTATAGCTGGCCAGCGCACCACGGACCTCGTCGGCGTCTAGATGATCGACATGCTCGTGCGTTACCAGGACCGCGTTCGCTCCGTCGAGCGCGTGCGGCCCGCTCCAGATACCAGGGTCGATGACGAGCGTCGCGCCGTCTTTCTCGAGGCGGACGCAGGAATGCCCGAGTTTCGTCAGCTGCATGGCTGCCAGCTTAGCGATCTGGCCGCGCCAGTAAGAGTCAGCGTGCGGCCAGCCCGCGCAGCAACTCTTCGACTACGCGCCGGGCGTAGCGGCCATCGACGTGCTCCGAGTGCATGCTGGCCAGCACGGCACCGGTCAGCAGGTGCGCGGCCGCGTCGATGTCGGTGTTCTCCCTCAGTTCCCCTGTGGCCACCCCGCGGCGCAGCACGGCCCTGACCGCCTCCCGGCGCGGGTTCACCACCGTCTCCAGATACCGCGCCTTCAGCCTCGGATACTGCAGGCCGTCCCCTTGCAGCAACGCGGCAAGCCGTACCCGCCGCGGGTCGGCCGCTTCCTTGCACGCTGCGTCAAGCAGCATCACAAGGTCCGTGCGCACCGACCTGCCCTGCGGAACCGGCGGTGGCACCGCCAGCTCCGCGAGGCCGTCGAGCAGCATGTCCTCCTTGCCGGGCCAGCGCCGGTAGATGGTCGCCTTCCCGACGCCGGCCCGCGCCGCTACCTGCTCGATGCACAACCCGGCCGGCCCGCTCTCGGCAAACAAGTCGAGCGCGGCCCTCATGATCGCCTGGTCGGCCCGCTCGCTTCGCGGCCGGCCGGGGCGCCGGTGCTCCCGCTCAGCGCTCCCAAATGCGGCCGGAGCCGTCCCCGCCTTGGCCATCATCACCAACTCAGCCTTCTGCAGCCGCCGCGCCGACGGCTTCGCCGGCACTAGCGTGGTTGTAATCCTGGCCCGCCACTGGGCCCGCCTGCCCGGCGCCGCGCCGGCCAGGCATCCAGGTAGCGATCGCTGCCGCGCCCGCCACGGCGATCAGAACGGAGATGAGAGCCGCGAGGTGCATCGCGTCCACAAAGGAGGTACTCGCAGCCGTCAGCAACCGGTGCCCAGACGGGCCGAGTTGCTGCGCGATCTGCTGGGTCTGCGCGATCGATACTGTCGCGCTCTTCCTTGCGCCTGCGGGCAGCACGGACAGGTAGGGCGTGAGCCTCGACCGGTAGGCCTGCGCCAGCACAGAGCCGAGCACAGCTACTCCAAGCGCCACCGCCACCTGGCGCGACGTATTGGTAATGGCTGAGCCGGCCCCGCCGCGCTCGCGCGGCACGACCGACATCACGCCCTCGGTCGCGGACGGCATCACCAGGCCCATGCCGGAGCCCTGGACCAGGAAGGTAATCTCCAGCAGCCAAGCTGGGCTGGTAGTGCCCAGGAAGTGATAGCCGGCCAGAGCCACCGACATCACGACCAGGCCGGTCGTGCACACTGCCTTGGCGCCGAACCTGCGCACCAGCCGCGCGCTGCGGGTAGCGAACAGCAACTGGCCCACGGCCAGCGGAATCGTCAGCAGGCCAGCGTGCAGCGGGCTATAGCCGCGCACATTCTGGGTGTAGAAGCTGATGAAGAAGTAGACGCCGCCCATCGCGAAGAACACCAGCGCGATGGCCGCCGCGGCCGAGGACAGCCGCGGGTCGCGGAACAGCCGGACATCTAGCGACGGGTGGTCGGTGCTGGCCTCGTACCAGATGAAGGCGGCGATGGCCGCGAGACCCGCCGCTACCGGACCGAGCACGCCGAGCGTCAGCCAGGACCCGCTGTCGCCACCCTGGATAATCCCGTAGACGACCAGCACCAGGCCAGCGATGGACAGCAGGACGCCGAGGCTGTCGACCTTCCCCGGTGCCGGGCTCTTCGACTCCGGCACGAGCGCGAAGATCGCCGCGATGCCGATCGCCGTGAGCGGGACGTTGATGAGGAAGACCGAGCCCCACCAGAAGTGGTCGAGTAGCAGCCCGCCGGCTATCGGGCCGATAGCGATGGCCACGCCGACCGCCGATGCCCAGATTCCGATCGCACGAGCTCGTTCCCGTGGGTCGAAGACATTCGTGATGATCGACAGTGTCTGCGGCATGACGGCGGCCCCGCCCAGGCCCATGGCGGCCCTGGCCCAGATCAGCTGGTCCGGCGTTTGCGCATAGGACGAGATCAGCGACGATAGGCCGAACAGGGCCATGCCGATCACGAGCATCCGCCGCCGGCCGATCCGGTCTCCGATGACGCCAAAAGTGAAGAGCAGGCCGGCGAACACCAGGGTGTAGGAGTTGATCGCCCATTCCAGCTGGCTCTGGCTGGCGCCGAGCCCCACCCGCGGCTCGGAGATCGTCTTCAGCGCGATGTTCAGGACCGTGTTATCCAGCACAATCGCCGTGAGGCTGATGATCAGCACGCTGAGGATCAGCCAGCGGCGATTGTGAACGGCCTGACTGTCCATGCTTGCCCTTCAGATGCGGCGGGATGCGGCGGGATGTGCCGGCTGGATCCGTGCTGTTGTGGTTAGTGGCATCGCCATAAACGATACGGAACGCCATCGTATTTCAACTGAACTGCGTCTGGCCAGTTCGGGCGGAGCCAGGCGGCCCTGGCGGGGCAGCCGCTAGTCGTGCGATCATCGAGGGGTCCGGGGACGCCACAAGGGCGCAACGAGACGCGGAGGACAGCAAATGACTGCTATTTCAGGCAGCCGTAACGGGGCTGCGGCATCGCCGCGGGCCGAAGCGGGCGAACCGCTGTATGGCGGCATGGCCAGCAGGCGGCTCACCGTCAGGGACATCGCGGCGGCGAAGGCCAAAGGCGAGAAGTGGCCCATGCTCACCGCCTATGACGCCCTTACCGCACGGGTGTTCGATGAGGCGGGAATCCCCGTCCTGCTCGTGGGCGACTCGGCGGCAATGGTGGTGTACGGCCACGACTCCACTATTCCGGTCACCGTCGACGACCTCATCCCGCTGACCGCCGCGGTGGTCCGCGGGACCCGCCGGGCCCTGATCGTGGCCGACCTGCCGTTCGGCTCCTACCAGGCTTCGCCCACGGCGGCCCTGGAGGCTGGAACCAGGTTCCTGAAGGAGACTGGCGCGCAGGCGGTCAAGCTCGAAGGCGGCTACCGGGTAATACGGCAGGTGGAAGAGCTAGTTGCTGCGGGCATCCCGGTAATGGCTCACCTCGGCCTGACCCCGCAATCGGTGAACGCGTTCGGCGGATACAAGGTGCAGGGCCGGGGCGAGGACGGCGAGCGGCTGCTGCACGATGCCAAGGCGCTGCAGTCCGCAGGCGCCTTCGCGGTGGTGCTCGAGTGCGTTCCGGCCCCGCTCGCGCGGCGGGTCACCGAGAGCCTGGATGTGCCCACGATCGGGATCGGGGCCGGCCCAGGCTGTGACGCGCAGGTGCTGGTCTGGCAGGACATGGCCGGGCTGTCACCGCGGACCGCCAAGTTCGTGAAGAAGTATGCCGACGTCGCCGGCGTGCTCCGCGTTGCCGCCCAGGCCTTCGCCGCCGACGTCGTGGCCGGCGGCTTCCCGACCGAGGAATACTCCTACCGCTGACCGAGGCACCGGGATCGGGCAAGCTGCGGGGCGGGCCCGGTTACCGTCGCGCCGGGCCAGATTGCTGGCGCGCCGGGCCGGGCGCTGCCGTGGCGATGAACACCAGCCGGTCGCCCGCCAGCAGCTGCCCGGCCAGTGGGTCGTCCACTGCCAGCACGTGACCGGCTCGCAACATTGCCACCGCGGCCGGTGCCGCCTGGCTTACCGACTGGCCGACCTCGATCCCGGTGCAGGGCCGCTCGATCAGGTCAAGGCCACGGCCGCGGTCCAGAAGCTGCGCCATGACCTGGCTAATCGCCGGGTCCATCGTGGCCAGGCCGAGCAGCCGCCCCGCTGCCTCGGAGGAGATCACCACCTGATCCGCGCCGCTTTGCCGCAGCAGCGGCTCGTTCTCCGATTCCCGCACGGCCGCCGTGATGGGCAGCGTCTCGCTGAGCTGCCGGGCCGTCAGCGTGATCAGCACCGCCGTGTCGTCCCGGCCGACCGCGACCACCAGCCGGTCCGCCTGCCCGATCTGCGCGCTGGCGAGCACATCCCGCCGGGTCGCGTCGCCGGTCACTCCCACCAGCCCGGCCCGGTTGGCCTCTCCCATAGCGCGCGGCGAGTGATCCACGACGACCAGCGAACCCGAAGGCGTCCCTGTCTCTTTGAGCATGGCGAGGGCGGCGCGGCCCTTCGTCCCGTACCCCACCACGACCGTGTGACCGGACACCCTGGACCTCCATCGAGAAATGCGCCAGCTCCGCCTGGTGCGCTCTGTGAGCACCTCGAGCGTGGTGCCGATCAGGACTATCAGGAAGACCACCCGGATCGGGGTGATCACGAGCGTGTTGACCAGCCTCGCAGCCCCGGTGACAGGGACGATGTCGCCGTAGCCCGTCGTCGACAGGGCTACCGCCGAGTAATACGCGCTGGCGAGAAACGACAGCGGCTGACCGGGGTGGGCCGCGTCCCGGTAGCCATAACGGCCTGCATAGACGATGAACGTCGAAAGCACAAGCAGGAAGAGCGCGAAGGCGGTCCTGGCCAGGACGGCCCGCAGCGGGCTCGTCCGGCGCGACGGCAGCGAGATCGGATCATCGCTCAGCGCGGCCGGATCCCGCTGCGCATGATCCATCACAAGCAGTGACCTTACACAGCCGGGCCCGACAAGCAGCAGGTCAGGTGGCGGCTCTGGGCGCGCGCCAGGGCAGCACTGGACGCCTCACACGTCGGTGATGCGCAGCCCGGCGTGTGCCTTATAGCGCCGGTTGATGGATACCAGGTTGGCAGTGAGCGCCTCGACCTGGCCGCAGTTACGCAGGCGGCCGCCATAGACGCCGCGCATGCCGGGGATCTGGGCGGCAATGGCCGCGACCAGGTCGGTGGCCTGCCGGTCATCGCCCAGAACCAGCACGTCGAGATCCATGCGGTCGACGTAAGGATCGAG
Source organism: uncultured Actinomycetota bacterium (assembly GCA_963719765.1). Classification (GTDB taxonomy): domain Bacteria; phylum Actinomycetota; class Actinomycetes; order Streptosporangiales; family Streptosporangiaceae; genus JAJYUU01. Next base: position 247,253 of record CAVRCW010000003.1, on the reverse strand, counting down.
CAGCAGCGTCGCCGACACGTGGTGGAACGCGCCCACGACGGTGGTGTCCGGCAGCACGGCCGCGGCTTGCTCGGCGGCACTGCCCTCCGGCACGGGCAGCGCGTATGCGCCCTTCGAATCGAAACCCAGCGGGTTCACGCAGTCCACGAGCACCTTGCCTGCCAGCGGCGCCGCGAGGCTCGCCAGCAGATCCCGGTGCCCGTCCCAGGGCATCGCAGCGATGACCACGTCGGCCTGCTCGGCAACGTCCTGGTTCAGGCCGGCCGTCAGCAGCGGCGCGCCGCCCAGGCTCTCCGCAGCGGCGCTCGCGCGGTCCGCCGACCGCGAGCCGATGATGACTGCCTGCCCGGCCATCGCCAGCCGCCTGGCCAGCCCCCGGCCCTGATCGCCGGTACCTCCGAGCACGCCGATTACCAGATTGGAGAGGTCTGCCGTCTGCTGCATGCGCCGATCCTGGCACAGCCAGCCGGGGCGCGGGCAGTCCGGCCGTCGGGAGCCGGCTCCGGCCAGCCGCAGGCACGGGACGAGCCGGGATGCCGCCACGGGCAGAGCCGGGGTCCGGCACCATAGTGGACATGAATGCCGACCAGGTAGCGACGCTGCGCGCCCTGCTGGCGCCCACTGGATGGCTCGACCGGACGTCGCGGTTCGCAAGCGCGCTGCGCCGCCACGCCCGTACGCCGCACGGCTTGCTGATCGTCGGTACGGCCGCAGACGAGCCGTGGCACATGACTGCCCACCTGGCCGACGAGAGCAGGCTGGCGGGTATCCCCGAGCTTGAGCCGACGCTGGTGCGGTGGGCGCCGCCGCCCGGAGCCCCGGCGCACCTCGCGGTCGGCATCGACCGGCTGCGGGAAGCAAGCAGAAGCGAGACGCTCCTGGTCGTCAGTGGTCAGCTGGCTCCGGCCGAACTGCTCGAGCGGATCAATGACGTCAGGCGGCTTGGCGCCACCATCTTCGCGCTGAACCGCGGCGACCTGGAACTGGAGGGGCTCGCCCATGAGTCGCTGGCCGTACCACGGGCCGAGGCGCCGATGACGTTCGACGCGGCCCAGCACCTGGTAAGCGCCGCGGCTGGCGAGGCGCCGGATATCGGCCGCGGGCGCCGCGGTACCGGCCAGGAGAGCGGCCTGCGCGCCCGGCTGGCGCGCCTGCTCGATGATGTCACCGGCACGCCTGCCGACTGACCCGACTGGTACCGGATCGGGCTCAGTCCTGGCCAGGGTCTGCGGACTGGCCCTGCTGGTCCGGTCCGGACTCGGCACCGGAGTCCGTACTGGTCTCGGCCTCGCCCTCCAGGCTCACTGACACCTGCTGCGGCACGACAGGCTGCGGGCGCCGTCCGCTCATCTTGTGGATGCCGTACACCGGCGGCGGCGCAAGCCGCGCGAACTGGGCGATGGCCGTGCCCACGATCGTCGCTTCCACCACATGGTCCTTGCCGCGCGGCACGATCGGGCACGACCGCTCGCTGATCCTGGTCTCCATCTCGCGTACCACGACGCCCTCGGCGCCCATGCGAACCAGGTCGAGCTCCAGCTCATTGCGAGCGTCGGTCCGCATCTGGCTGACGAGATAGCTGTACCCGTCGACCTCCACGTTCCCGGCATTCCACCTCGTCTGTCCGGTCGTGAGCCAGTCATCGTGCCGGAAGCCGACGGCGATGCCCATCGCGAGCCCGACCGGCACCCAGCCGTACCCGATGAGCTTGGTGAAGTCCTGGCCGGACAGGTCGGACACGAACGGCTGCCGCGGCGCTGCGACTCCGGGTGCGCGGATCGCGGTGCCAAAGGCGCGGAACTCCAGGCTGCCCTCGGCGAACGGCCCGACGGTCAGGGCCACCGCGATGACGCCGTGCCCGCCGAGTGCCTGGCACTCCGCTGTCATCCGGTTAACGGCCGTGCGCCGGGCCTGATACAGGGAGGACACCAGCGGCCGGGCCGCACCGACGGCGGCGGCGCCCATGGGCGCCTGGACGCGGCGGATCATGCCGAATCCGGTCTGGCCGATCGTCGTCCCTTCCCGGCGATACACGGCCATCCCGTACGGGCACTCCTCGCCTCCGGTGTCGCCGACGTTCCAGACCGCGGCGCCCAGTACCTGCCCTACGGGCTTGAACCCGACCTTGGAGATGGCGGCGAATTCTGGCACCTCAAGCGAGGATCCCCAGCTGCGGTGGCTGGTCATGTCCGCAAGTCGCGCCTGCGCCGCCGACGGCAGTCCTGGGCCGCCCGAGTTAGATGTCACCAGGCACTTCCTTCGTCCGCAAATACCGGGGTCGGCGGATCTTGCGGAGTCAGGCGTCGAGGCTAAGCACCATGGTCGGGGTCTGGATGACATGATCGTCGCGCAGCGGCCGGACGGCAGTCCCTATCGCGAAGAACTCGGTTGTGTGCGAGCCCCAGGTGTGACTGTGCTGGCGCAGTTGCACGCCCACGATGCCCTCGGCCGCGTACTCCTCCGCCTCCGCCTGCATCCGGCTCATCGCCAGCTCGCGTGCGTCATACAAGGCCTGCGTGAACTGCTCAAGCTCCACGTTCTTGCCGATGTTGCCCATCTTGCTGCCAAGCTTCTGATGCGCGATGTGGTAGACGCAGGACCCCATTACCATGCCGAGCGGCGCGTAGCCGGCCCTGATCAGGGTCCAGAAGTCCTGGCCAGACAGGTCCGAGGTGAATGGCAGGTTCTTGTTGTTGCGCCAGTTGCTCACCCCGCCGCCGCCAGCCCCCGGCTCCGCCACGACCGCCGTGCCAACGGCGATGAACTCGGCGATGTCCGCGCCGAACTCCTTCATCTCCACGTCGAGCCGGACTCCGACCACCCCGTCCGCGCCGAGCGCGTTGGCCTCCGCCTCCATCCGCGTCATCGCCAGCTCACGCGCGTGGTACATGGCCTGTGACAGGACATTAAGCTCCTGGCTCTGCCCCCAGCGGCCAATCTGCAGCCCGACGTGGTAGATCGAGCTGCCCAGCACAAGCCCCACCGGACGGAACCCGACCTCCCGAACCAGCAGGAACTCGTTCACCGACAGGTCCGAGGTGAAAATCGAGCCGGGCTGCCCAGGCCGCAGCTCGGCGAGCCTGCGCATCGCATCCTGCGGTACTCCCAGGACCTGCATCTCGCTGCCCTGCTGCTCGCTCATCGCCGCTCCTTAGCCGTACCCAATGCGGTCCGTACCCGCCAGTCGTACCTGCCGGGGTTGCTGGCCGACGTCGTTTCTGGCCTGCCATTGCCCGGCACCTGCCTGCAAGCGCTCGGCGGATCAGGGCCCGAGCCGTACCCGGGCCGCCTGCCGCCGCTGCGGATCTAGCGACATTATGGCCAGCGGCGGCGCCGTCTCGTGCCTTCGCCGCCCGAACTGCGTGATCGCGGTGCCGATGATCGTCGCCTCGACGACGTGGTCGCGTCGGCCTTCCTGCGCGGGGCACTCGTGCTCGCCGACCCGCGCCTGCATCTGCTGGAGCACCACGCCTTCGGCCCCGTGCCTGGCTACATCGCGCGCAAGCTGCTGCCTTGCGTCATGCCTGGTGTCGTTCACCAGGTCGGTATATCCCCGCACCTCGACGTTGCCGCTGCCCCATCTGGTCTGGCTGACGGTCACCCAGTCGTCGTGCCGGGCGCCGATGGAAATGCCCAGCACGAGTCCGGCCGGCACCCAGCCAGCCATGATCAGCTTGGCGAAGTCCTGGCCGGTCAGGTCAGAGGTGAACGGAGTCCGCAGCGTCGGTCCGCCTGGCGCCCGCACGGCGGTCCCGATCGCCTTGAACTCCAGGCCTCCGGCCGGGAATGCGCCGATCGTCAGCGCGACGCCCACGACGCCGTGCCCGCCCAGCGCGGCACACTCGGCTGTCATCCTGCCTATTGCCTCTCGGCGCGCCTCGTACAAGGTCGCGACCATCGGTGCATACGAGCCAAATGAGCCACCGCTGGAGGTAGAGGTCACGCTCGTGTACGGCCCGGCATAGGCGCCCATCGGGCGGCCGACGCCGATGCCGAAGCCAGCGTAAGCGGGGCAGCCGTAGCCGCCGGTATAACCCACGTTGTATACCGCTGCCCCGAGGACCTGCCCAACCGGTTCGAACCCGGTGCTCTTGATGGCCGTAAACTCGTCGGCCGTCAGCGCCGAGCCCCACGTGCCGCTGCTGCGGATCTCGGCCATCCGGGCCTCGGCCGCAGGCGAGAGCCGACTATCGGGCTGATCAAAGGTCAACCTGCGCCCCCTTGCCGGGCTTTCTGCTGCCCGCACTCACCCTACAAGACGGTCCCGCTGCTGCCATAGGAGCCGGCCCGCGGGCCGCGATAGCGGTCAGGCCGCTCGGTTACCTTCGGCGCTGCCAGGCGCGGGAGCGCTACTCGTCCTGCGCGTCCCACTCCTCGTTCCGGCGCCTGACCGTCTCCTCCCAGTTCTCGGCGGCCTCGCGAGTCGGGTACGGCCCGAGGCGGTCCTTGCCCGCACAGCCAGGCCCCTGCTCGACCTCATGATGCTTCAGGCAGAACCACCAGCTCTTGTCATCGTCCATGGCCACTAGACTTTCAGATCATGGCGGCAACGCTCCAGCCCGGTCGGCTCTCCCCGCAGCGCAGCGTCCCTGCGCACATCGCCCGTCCCGAGTACGTGGGCAGGCGATCTCCCCGTGGCGGGGAACGGGATGTGAAGGACCCGGACACGATCCAGCGCATGCGGGTGGCCGGGCGGATTGCCGCCCAGGCGCTGGCCGAGGTCGGCAAGCACGTGGCACCGGGCGTGACGACTGACGAGCTTGACCGGATCGGCCACGAGTTCCTGTGTGACCACGGCGCCTACCCCAGCACCCTGGGCTACCGCGGCTTCCCCAAGTCGCTGTGCACCTCGGTGAACGAGGTCATCTGTCACGGCATACCCGACGACACCGTCGTCGGCGACGGGGACATCGTCAACATCGACATCACCGCGTACATCGACGGGGTGCATGGCGATACGAATGCGACGTTCGGGGCTGGCGAGGTCAGCGAGGAGTCGCGGCTGCTGATCGAGCGGACCCAGGAGGCGATGATGCGCGGCATCCGGGCGGTGGCGCCAGGGCGGCCGCTCAATGCCATCGGCCGGGTCATCGAGTCGTACGCCCGCAGGTTCGGGTACGGCGTGGTGCGAGACTTTACCGGGCACGGAATCGGTACGACCTTCCACTCCGGGCTGGTCGTTCCGCACTTCGACGACCCGGCGGTCAAGGTGATCATGGAGCCTGGCCTGACCTTCACGATCGAGCCGATGCTCACGCTTGGCACCATCGAGTACGACATGTGGCCAGACGGCTGGACCGTGGTTACCACCGACCGCAAGCGCACGGCGCAGTTCGAGCACACCCTGGTCGTGACGGGCGACGGCTACGAGATCCTGACGCTGCCCTGACGACGGCGAGCGCACTCACCGATTTCCCGGCCGGTGCCGACGCCGGCTGACGGGCCGGCTAGCCAGGACACGGCCCCGTTCCGATATGAAAACAGTCGGATGCCTACACCGTGACGGGGACGCGCTCGCTCGCGGGGACTGGCTCAGGCGCCTGCAGCGGGGCGGCCTCGCAGGCCAGCGTCCGGCCCGGCAGCCACGACAGCCAGGACGGCAGGTACCACGCGCGCTCGCCGAGCAGGGCCAGGCAGGCCGGCAGCACCACCCCGCGGACGATCGTCGCGTCGACGAGCACCGCGGATGCCAGGCCGACGCCGAGCATCTTCACGTCGATCATGGAGAGCGTGGCGAACAGGGAGAACACCGCCACCATGATCACCGCGGCGCTGGTCACCACCCCGGCCGTGCGGCCAATGCCGGTGACGATCGCGTCACTCGCGCTGGCGCCGCCAGCCCACATCTCGCGGACCCGGCTGAGGATGAACACGTGATAGTCCATGCTCAGGCCGAATAGCAGCACAAATGTGAACAGGGGCACCCACGGCACCAGAGCGCCGAAGGAGGTGAAGCCAAGCAGCGACTGGAAATGACCATCCTGGAAGATCAGGGTGACCACGCCGTAGGCGCTGCCTACCGACAGCAGGTTCAGCGCGATCGACACGAGCGGGATCGTGATGCTGCGGAAGGCGCACATGAGCAACACGAATGCCAGCAAGGCGACCACCCCGAACACCAGCGGCGTCCTTGAGTCCAGGGTGGAGGCGAAGTCGTAATTCGCAGCGGTGTTCCCGGTGACCGCGAAGCTGGCGCCCGGCACCTTGCCGATCGTCGCAGGCAGCACCCTGTTCTGCAGCGTCAGCAGTGCTCCGTCGGAGACCTTGCCTGATCCTTTCCCGGCCAGCGGCACCTGGACGACCAGCGCTCGCCCGCCCGCTACCGTGGAGGCGGTGACCGGGCCGCGAATGGGCCCGGTGGCGCTCGCCTCCCCCCGCAGCGCCGCGAGCTCGGTCGCCATCTGCGGGCTGGCCAGGTTCTTGCCGGTCACGACCACGTCCGCGGGCGCGGGCTTGCCGGGAAAGTCGCGCTGGATCTCGGTGAGCACCCGGACGACGCCGAGGTTGCTTGGCAGGTCGATACCCGGGCTTGCCAGCCGCATGCCGAGCGCGGGCGCACCCAGCGCCAGCAGCGCCGCGGCGGCCACGCCGCCATAGAGCACGGGCCGCCTGACCACCCGGCGCGCCAGGCCGGCCCACGCCCGGCACTGCTTCGGGTGCGTGCGGCGATGGCCCAGATGGGGCAGCTTGCCGCGATCCGCCCATGGTCCCAGCCAGGACAGCAGCGCCGGAAGAAACGTCAGGGAGCCTATGACCGAGACTGCGACCACCATGATGGTGCCGACCGCGATGCCGGTGAAGATGTCTATCCCGGTCAGGAACAGCCCTGCCAGCGAGACCACCACGGTCAGCCCGGATACGAGGATCGCCCGGCCGGACGTGGCCGCAGCGATCTTGACCACGGTGTCGGGATCATGACCCGCGGCCCGTTCCTCGCGCTCGCGCCTGAGGTAGAACAGCGAGTAGTCCACTCCCACGGCCATGCCGATGACCAGCACGAGCTCCGACGTCCCGGTGCCGACCGGCAGCCACTGAGCGGCGATACTCAGCAGCGATACCGCGGTCACGACGGCAGTGCCGGCAAGCAGCACCGGAATGCCCGCCGCGATCAGGGCCCCGAAGACCGCGACCAGCAAGATCAGCGTGAGCGGGATCGACGTGAACTCGGACTGGCGGAAGTCGTGGCTCAGCACTGAGTTGGCCACGATGTCGGTGCTGGCATCGCCGGCCTCGCGGACCAGCAGGTCGGGATGAGCAGCCTGGATCCTGTGCACCGCGGCGAGGTCGGTCAGCACCGTCGCGTCGGCGTTGGCGTTCGGCCCGGCCACGGTGAAGGTCACCAGGTCGGCCAGCCCGTCTCGAGCGCTCAGGGCGGAGCCAGCTGGCCCGAACGGCGCCCGGATGTCGGCCGCCGCCCGCGGCAAGGCCTCAAGCGCCGACTCGACCTCGTGCGCGACCCGTCTGACCTGGGCCGCCGTGTCATGCCCGAGCCGCCGTTCGCCAGATTTCGCCGCGATCAGGACGCTCTCCGTCGGAGGCGTGACCACGCCAAGCTGGGTCAGAACCTGCTCGCCGCGGCCTGCCTGGCCAGGGTCATACTGCTGCACGCCGGGGGATGTCACGAACTGCCCGCCGATGAAGGCGGCCGCCATGAAGGCCAGCCACCCGATGATGGCGGTCTTGCGGTACTTCGCGCTCCAGCAGGCGATTCGCTCGACGGCCGGCCTGCGTACTCCGGATGCAGCTGGGCGCGTCGCAGCGCTAGGGAGCAGGCCCATGAGGTCGCTCTCTGGCTCGGGGGTGGTCGGCGTGTTCGCCGGCCGCGCCGGGTGCCAGGGGCGTCGCGCCGGTTGACTGGCAACTGTAGTCGGACCGCAGCGATGCGTCAGCCATCAGCCGGAATCTGGGGCAATGTTCGGCCCTGGGCCAGATTCCGGCTGATCAGGCGGGTGTCAGGCCAGGCCTCGGGCCGTCTGGCGCAAGGCGTTCGGCTGCTGGGCAATACTGAATCCTGCGATTGGCGCATGGTGGCCTCTCCAGGGTGTCGTGCCGCTAGTCGTGTCGTGACCCTCGCCCGCGAGCTGGCACTCGCGGGCGAGGGCATCGTGCTATCGGCTCGGCTCGGCCCGGCCCGGCCCGGGCCGCCCTGGCCTGGCCGCCGCCGGGCCAGGCCGGGCCGATTACGGGCCTGCTATCGTCCCGGCATGGGTGAGCTGCTGCTGCTGAGGCACGGGGAGACCGAGTGGAGCCGAGGCGGGCAGCACACCGGCAGGACCGACATCCCGCTGACGCCCGCCGGGCTCGCTGCCGCCGAGATTCTCAAGGCAGCAGTGGGCGCCAGGCACGTCGTGGCGGCCTTCACCAGCCCGGCCAGCCGTGCCACCCAGACCGCCGAACTGGCCGGGCTGCAAGCCACGCCCGACCCCGACCTGCAGGAGTGGGACTACGGCGGCTACGAGGGCCGCACGACAGAGCAGATCAGGCGGCAGCGGCCGGGTTGGTACCTCTGGCGGGATGGCGTGGTGCCTGGCGATGCCGCGCACCCGGGCGAGACGATCGACCAGGTGGCCGCTCGCGCCGACGCCGTGCTCGGCCGGGTTAGGCCGCTGCTCGCCGGCGGCGACGTGGCGCTGGTCGCGCACGGGCACCTGCTGCGGATCCTAGCCGCTCGCTGGCTGGGCCTGGAGCCGACCGCGGGCCGGTACTTCCGGCTCGACACCGGAACCCTGAGCACGCTGGGGGCCGAGCACGGCGAGCCCGTCGTCACATCCTGGAACGTTCCGCACCACGGCTTCGGCTAGCGCCCGGCCAGCCGACCGGCCTTGTCGGGCACACGGGCCACTCGCGCTGGTACTAGGCTGCCCGCACCATCCGCCTGGCGGTCACAGCGGCGTCTGGCACCAGCAGCAGCCGCGGCGGGATCCTGGTGGTCGACAGGTAGGTCGCTCGCAGCGCTATCGTCACGGCTGGCTCGGTTAGCGGACCGCCTGGAGCCCCGTACAGCTTCCTGGCCCAGCCGGGCGCCTGCAGGTGCAGGGCCCGCAGCCCGGCTACCCACATGACCGGCTCGGTCATGATCCGCCAGGTCACCGACGACGGGCCGAACAGCCCGTAGTCACCCGCCTGCTCAGGGCGGCTGTCCCTGTCCGTCATGGCAGCCTTCCGCTCCAGCCGCCGGCGTGATCACGCTACCGCGGCCCGGTCTCCGCCTGCAGCCAGTCCAGGTAGGCCGGCGAGCCCGCGACGATCGCCGTCGCGATTATCTCGGGCTCGTCATAGCTGTGCCGCTCGACCAGGAACTCAGCGAGATCGTCATACCGGTCGGCCGGCAGCTTCAGCATGATGAGCCACTCCTCGGCTCGCTCGATGCCGTCCTCCCACCAGTATGTGCTCGCAATCGGCCCTGCGACCTGGGCACATGCCGCAAGCCTGGCCTCCACGGCGGCCTGCGCCAATTCCACTGCCTCCGCCCGGGAGTCAGTGGTGGTCTGCACCTGGAGGAACTGCGGCTTGGTCCCCGCTGCACGCCGCTGCGCTGGCATGGCCCGATGGTACGCCCAGGAGGTGCCTCGCAGGCGGTCGCATACGTGCCGGGCCCAGGTAGCCTTGCTGGACCATCAGCCGGGCCTAGGCCACGGACCGCAGCGGAGTACAAATGCCCGGCCTCAGCCTGATCGTCAATCCCGCCGCTGGTCGCGGACGTGCGCTCCAGTTGCTGCCGCAGGCATCGGCCGCCTTGGACGCCGCCGGAGCGGACTACCAGGTTGCCGTGTCCGCCAGTCTCGAGCATGCCGCCCAGCTCGCGGCGGAGGCGGCCACGACCGGCCGCGTCATCGTCGCCGTCGGCGGCGACGGCATGGCCGGAGCGCTGGCCGGAGCGGCCTCGCGGCATGGCGGCCGATTCGGCATCATCGCCGCAGGACGCGGTAACGACCTAGCCAGAGTCCTCGGGATTCCGGCGGAGCCGGCCGCTGCCGCCCGGATCTTGACCGCGGGGCGCGACCGCGAGGTCGACCTCATCGGCGTCAGCGTTCCCGGCCAGCAGGAAGTCATCGTCGCAGGCAGCGCATATGTGGGCGTGCCCTCCGTGGCCGGCGAGATTGCAAACGGAACGCGCTGGCTCCGCGGATCTGCGGTCTATTCGGTCGCGGCTCTCCGGGCGGTCGCACGCTGGCAGCCCGCCGCGTTCGCTTTGGCGGGCACGGCCGGCACGGCCGGCACGGCCGGCACGGCGGGCGCGCGTGACTTCGCGGGCTATGCGGTCGTCGTCGCGAACTCTGCTTACTTTGGCGGAGGCATGAAGGTCGCGCCTTCGGCCCTGATCGACGACGGGCAACTCGAGCTCGTACTGATGCGGCACGGGCCAAAGGTCGCGTTCATCCGCGCGCTCACCAAGATCAAGGACGGCTCGCATGTCGAGCTGGATCAGGTCAGTGTGGAGCGGGTGACGGAGGTGACACTCACCATCGATCGAGCCATTCCGGTCGCGGCGGATGGCGAGACGCTGTCATTCGCGGCGCCGTTGCCCGCTGGCACGCCGCTGCGTATCCGTACGCTGCCCCGCGCCCTGACCGTCATTGTCCCGCAGGCAAGCTAGCTGGCTGGCTGGCTGGCCCGGGCACGACGATGCGGCCTGCTCGCGCAGGCCGCATCGGTGCGGACTCGACCGGGGAACCGACAGTTACGCGGTCTTGTCGGCGGAGGGGGTCCCGGCCGCAACCTGGCTGAGGAGTTCGCGGATCGGGCCGTGCAGACCGCGCTGGTGCTGATGACGCTGGCGGTAGCCGGCCACCAGGCCGTCGACGCCGATCCAGCTTGAGGTCCGCCACATGGTCAGGATGACGATGGCGAACAGTGCGTAGAACGCGCACACGCTAGCCGTTCCCGACATCACGTAAGTGAACAGCAGCGCCAGGCTGCCGATCGCCGCGATCCGGGTGAACAGGCCCAGGCACAGCGCGATGCCGACCGTGAACTCGGCGACCGCGACGAGGATCGCGATCCAGCCTGCGTTCGGGACCACGAAGCTGTTCAGGAAGCTGCCCCACCAGGTGTAGGCCGGAGCGCCGTGCGAGGCGAAGCCGGCCACGGCCGCGCCGTTGTTGTGCAGGAATCCAGGGTTCTCCGCGCCCCACAGCTTGGCAACGCCCGCCTGGATCCACATGATGCCGAGCCAGACGCGCATTGCCGTCCAGCCGATCGCCATGACCTTGGACTGCTTTACCCACTCCCACACTTGCAGGTTGCGGCGCGCGGCCGGGTCACCGAGAAATTCGATTGGGCTTGCCATTCGAATCTTCCTACTTTCCTTCGCTCATGAGCCCGGTTCCTGCGGGTTCTCAGACCAGCCTGCGCCTGTCCCCAGGCCGGCGACACGAACGAATGTCCCGACTACCCAGGACTAATGGCACCAGGTGACAAAATTAAGGAGTGAACCCGGAGCCGATCGAGTAGGCCGTGGGGATGAGCGCGACCGGTCGACCCGTTCTCCGCTTTGGCGCAGGTGGTTCTGCGATCATCAACCAATGCGGTCACGACGAGTGGAGTGGGCGGTGGCAGGCGCCTTGGCCGGCTGGGCGGCCGCGCGGCTGGCTGGCGCTGATCGGGCCAGGTTCGCCGAAGCATGGACCGTGCCATTGCTGTCGTTCACCCCCCAGGTAACCGCGGGAGCGTGGGCCAGCATGCTGCTGCTGCGCGGCACTGGACCCGCTGCCGCGACCGCGGTTGCCAGCGCTGCGCTGACTGCCGCGGTGGCTCCGCGCGCGGTATCGTCCCGCCAGCCGCCCGCGGCGGGACCGGTGCTGCGAGTCGTGACCGCGAACCTGCTCGCCGGCCGGGCCGTGGCCGAGGTGGTAGTCGAGCTCGTATGCCGCACGCACGCAGACGTGCTGTTCGTGCAGGAACTCACCGGTCGGGCGTCAGCCGGGCTTCGGCGGGCCGGGCTGGAGGATCTGCTCCCGCACCGGGTAATGCAGCCGGTGCCGAACGGCAGCCCCCGCAGCGGCATCTACGCCCGCTACCCGCTGGCCAGCGGCCCGCCCGCGGCGCCGGGGTCCGCAGCTCGGTGCACCGCCCGCCTTGACCTTCCGTCCGGGCAATTCGCCCAGCTGGCCTGCATACACGCGGTGCCGCCGAAGCCCTGGTACCGGACTGCCGCCGCCCGCTGGCGCCATCAGCTGGCCGCGCTGCCGGCGGCCGGTGACAGTGTGCGCATCCTCGCCGGAGACTTCAACGCCACCGCCGATCACGCGCAGTTCCGTCGGCTTCTCCGCCGCGGCTACGCCGACGCCGCCAGCCAGGTCGGCAACGGGCTGGTCCATACCTGGGCACCACAACCCAACCGGCGCCTGGCCCTACTCGCAATCGACCATGTCCTCATCGACCGGCGCTGCGCGGCACTGGCCACATCGGCCCACCCGCTGACCGGCAGCGATCACCGCGCGCTCTACGCCGAGCTCCGGCTGCCGTCGATTAGCCGACAGCCTTGCTGAAGTCGGCGGTCTGCCAGTGCTCGGGAGTCATCCGGATCAGCACGTCGTCGACGTCGGGGTTGGCAGCGATGAAGGCGTCACCGCCCTCAGTTCCAAGGTAGCGCCGAGCGATGGCGATTCGCTCGGCCAGCTCGGCTGGCTCGATGACCGCGGGACCCTCGACAGTCACGTACTTGTAAGGCGGCCTCTCATCCTGCGCGCACAGGCTGAAACGTCCGACCGCAGCGATGGCCCTGGCCTTCCGGCTGGCCCCACCGGTGGTCACGCTGACCAGGCCGCCGGGGCTGTAGCTGTACCACACGGGCGTGGCCAGCGGTCCCCTTCCCGGCCCGGCCACCACCGTGAGCACGCCAACGTGCACCTCGGCCAGGAATGCCTCCCGCTCCGCATGGTCCATGCTCACCGACACAGCTTCTCCCCCTCCACGTGGCTGGGCTGGCGCGTACAGTCTCGCATCTGGTCCTGAACGGACTCATCCCCGGTGACCGGGATCGCGACGGGAGGTCGACCCGGCCAGGTGTCGGCTAGTCGCTCGGTGCCGACACGCCAACGTCAGCAGGTAAGGGGGCCGCGATCAGGCGCCGGTCCGCCTCCTCTCCGAGGAGTGCGCGAGAGAGCCGGTCAAGCATCCGGGCGAGGTCCGCATGCTGTTCCGGCGACCAGCCAGCCAGCAGCCGCTCCAGGCCCTCCCGCCCGGCCGCCGTGACGCGATCGGCCGCGGCGCTCCCGGCCACGGTCAGCACCAGCACGCCATCGTCGCGCTCGACGAATCCGCGCTCTACCAGCCGGTCCACATACGGACGGCCGTGCTCGACGGTGACACCAGCCTCCCGCGCCAGGGCCGTGCCCTCGATGTTGCCGTGCTTGGCCAGCCGCGCCAGCACCCAGCAGCTGCCGCCCGGCAGGCCAAGGCCGCACAGCTCGGCGATCCGCTCATAGCCGCGTCTTCGAAGGTCGCCGTCGGCAAGGCGCAGCAAGGCGCGCTCGATCTCGCCGACCGACGAGCGCTCCGCCGAACCGGCACCGAGGCCCTCGGCCAGGTCGGCCGCGCCGGCCGTCTGGCGCAGCGGGATCTCCTTGAGGAACCAGGACAGCACGAAGGCGGCGCCCGCGACGGGCACGGCGAACAGGAAGATCCGGTCGATGGACTGGGCATAGGCATTCAGCACCGCGCCGTGTACGGCTGCGGGCAGCCCGCGCAGCAGGGCCGGGTTGGACTGCGCGGCGGCCACATTGAACCCTGGCGGCAGCCGCGTGCCGGCCAGGGCCTTGGCCAGCTCAGTCGCCAGCCGGTTGGAGAAGATCGAGCCGCTGATCGCCACCCCGAAGGCGCCGCCGATGGAGCGGAAGAAGGTAACGCCCGAGGTCGCCGTGCCCAGATCGGCGTAGTCGGTGGAGTTCTGCACCGCGATGACGAGCACCTGCAGGATAAGCCCGAGGCTGAGCCCGAGGACGAAGAAGTACGCGTTCATCTCCAGCGACGAGCTGCGCACCGACAGCCGAGACAGCAGCAACAGCGCGACCACCATCAGCGCGGTGCCGACGATCGGGAAGATCTTGTACCTTCCGAACCTGGAGATCAGCTGCCCGCTGCCCACCGAGGTGATCAGCAGCCCGATCACCATCGGCAGCAGGTAGACGCCCGAGATGGTCGGCGACACTCCTCGCACGACCTGCAGGAACAAGGGCAGGAACGCGAGCGCCCCGAACATGGCGAAGCCCGCCGCGAAGCCGATGCCCGCGCAGACAGAGAACACCGAATTGCGGAACAGCCGCAGCGGAAGTACCGGCTCGGCCGCACGTCGGGCCGACAGCCACCACAGGACGCCGAGAATGACGGCCAGGATGCCGAGGCCGATAATCACCGGGGAGCGCCACTTGTACTCCGTGCCACCCCACGAGGTCAGCAGCACGATGCAGGTCGCTGCGCCAGCCAGCAGGAGTGCGCCGAGGTAATCGATCTTGTGCTTGTCCCTGGATGAGCTGGCCGGCAGCGCAATGGCGATCACCGCCAGCGCAATGAGCCCGATCGGCAGGTTGATGTAGAACACCCACCGCCAGCTCAGGTTGTCCACGAAGAAGCCGCCGAGCAACGGGCCTGCCACGCTCGCCACGCCGAACACGGCGCCGAATGCGCCCTGATACTTTCCCCGCTCCCTGGCTGGCACGACGTCCCCGATGATCGCCTGCGCGAGTACGATCAGGCCCCCGCCGCCGAGTCCCTGCAACGCGCGGAACGCGATCAGCTCGATCATGCTGCGCGACTGACCGCACAGCGCCGATCCGACCAGGAATATGACGATCGACGACTGAAAGAGCCGCTTACGGCCGAACTGGTCGCCGAGCTTCCCCCACAGCGGAGTCGACGCCGTGGTTGCCAGTATGTAGGCGGTGACAACCCAGGACAGGTGGCTGAGTCCGCCCAGGTCGCCGACGATCGTGGGGAGGGCCGTGGCCACGATCGTCTGGTCGAGCGCCGCCAGCAGGATAGCCAGCATGAGCGCGGTGAAGATGATCAGCAGCCCGCCCCGCGGCTTGACCGCGGCTGCGCTCTGCCGAGTGTCCGCCATGCGCGGTTCCTACCCGCAGTGGGTTAGACATCCACTAGGGACCGACCGCCGCCCCCTCCGGGCTGCATAACTCCCATAACACCAGCACAGCGCTGGCGCCCGGGCACGCGACCGGGCCGCGCGCCAGCGCTGGCAGTACGCGCTGAGAACGCGGCCCGACCTCGGCAGGTTCTGGCCCGGCTGCTCCCTGCTAGTAGCCGTAACCCCCGCCGCTTGACGAGGAGCTTGCGGTCGGGGTGGCACCCAGGATGGCACCAGTCGGAGTCATCGCCCACCACTTGCCGCCAGAAAGGTTCGCGCCATTTCCGCTGGTCATCCCGGCTGACGTGTCAGCCGCGTAGGTATACAGAGGATGGCCGTCATAGGTCGCCTGGACCTGGCCGCCGGAGCGGGTAATGGAGCCGAACCCCTTCGGCAGTGACGCACCGGCGGCGGCCGCGGGCTTACCGATGACCGGCGGCCAGTAGGTCGCGCACGTGCCCGTGCAGTTGGACGTTGTCGCCGTGTCCTTGGCGAACCAGTACAGGGTGTGTCCCTGGGCGTTGACCAGCACGGTCCCGAGCTTTGTGCTGCGCGTGCCGATCACGGTGCCCGAGGTCGACGTGCTGCTGCTTGAAGACGAGTTGGCCTGCGGCTGGGTGGCCGGGCTGTGCGTGCTCGTGGCGCCGGGCGAGGAACTGCTGCCGCAGGCTGCGAGAACAGCCGCAGCCGCGGCGGCCAGCACGGGCGCCGCCCAATATCGGTTGCTGCGCATGATCAAATCTCCGTTCCTAGGCCTGACACCTTCCTCAATCAGTCACTACGTATCCCCGGCCAGGATCGTTCACGCCGGCTAACCGGTCATGCGACGGCATAGCCATGCCAGCGATTGCGGGTACCGGTACTCGATCGCGGCGTGGGTCGCATCAAAAAGCTCAAACCGTAGCACTTCGTCCGCCACGCCGATGCGGCGAAGTTCGGCCAGAAACGCCTCCGCCCCCAGATCGAGGAAGTAGTCATCCCTGGTGCCGGCGTCTATCCAGATCGAGCGCAGGGACCGGAGCGCATCGGCGTGCCCGGCGGCCATCCGGACCGGATCCCAGTCCAGCCAGCGCTGCCAGACCGCGGGATCGAGTACGCCGGTGCGCGAGTTGAACGGCAGGTCCACGGTGCCGTCCTCGCGCGCGGAGAAGCAGGCAGCGACGCCCAGCAGGCCGACAAGCAGCGCGTCCTCATCCTTGGTGAACGCCACCCTGGAAATGAAGTCGGCCCACCAGCGCCAGATGTCGCCGTCATAGGCTCGCAGCGCCCGCACCGCAGGGCCGAAGTCCCGCAGGTAGCAGTGCTCGTACAGGGAGTCGCCAGCGTGCGTGGCAAGCCCGCAGAACAGATCGGGCCGCAGCATGGGAGTGATCATTGAGCCGAACCCGCCGCTCGACTTGCCCATGATCGCCCGGTGCTCTCGGTCCGCCGCGGTCCGGTAGTGCTCGTCCACCCACGGCACGATCTCCTCGCAGAGGTAAGAGTGGTACCGTCCGGTCCCTGGCGAGTCGACGAACTGGCTGCCGCCGTAGGTGGTCCAGGCATCGACGTAAACCACGATTGCGGGCGGCGCCTCGCCGGAGGCGAAGACCGCGTCGGCGGTCTCCACGAACGGCTGCCGGAATGGCGACCGGTTCCGCCACATCATCAGCTCACCGGTGTAGCCCTGGATGACGTAGACAGCCGGGTACCTGCGGCTTTCCTCGGCCCCGTAACCCGGCGGCGTGTACACCCACAACGGCCGCTCGTGCGGATCTCCGAGCGGGTTCCCGCGCAGGAGCCGACTGTCGAACAGATGCTCGTGCAGGGTTCCGGCGAACTCTGCGGACCAGGGCAGCACTATGCCTCCAGGACTGTGGCGTGCGGGTCTTCAGGCTCCATCACATCACCGGCGCCCTCCGCCGGTCAGGGCAGGTCCGGCCGGGATCCGGGGTGCCGCCGCCCCGGATTCATCCACCAGCAACCGACCTGGCGGTGCGCGACCAGCCCGGCCGGCATTACCGTCAGGATATGAGCGCCGGACCGGCAGGACCCGAGTCAAGCCGACTAGATGGCGGTCCGGGGCCCCGTGCAGACCTGGCGGAGCAGCAACTGGCCCAGGCCGTCCGCGACCTACGCCCGCCACCCGGCGGGCCGGCCGCAGCCCGGCGCGGGGCCCTGCTCACCTCGGCCAGCCGGTCCGGCCGGGCAGCGCCCTCACCGTGGCGCGCTGCCTGCAGCTTTTCGACGCCCAGCTAGCGAGCCGGCACCTCGATCTCGCGGCCCGGTGGCTGCGTGCCCGCGGCGCCGGCTATTACACGATCGGGTCGTCAGGCCACGAGGGCAACGCCGGCGTCGCCGCCGCCCTGCGGCCGACCGATCCGGCCCTGCTGCATTACCGGTCGGGGGCCTTCTACCTGGTCAGAGCCGCCCAGGCGAGCCCGCCGCGGGATGGCATCAGCGACGTGCTGCTTGGCCTGGTCGCGGCGACCGCGGAACCCATAGCCGGCGGCAGGCACAAGGTTTTCGGGCACCCGGAACTGCATGTCATTCCGCAGACCTCGACCATTGCCTCGCACCTGCCCAGGGCGACCGGCCTGGCCTTCGCAATCAGCCGGGCAGCGAAGCTCGGCGTGCTCACCCCGTGGCCTGAGGACAGCCTGGTCGTGTGCAGTTTCGGCGATGCGTCGGTCAACCACTCGACCGCGGCCGGCGCCATCAACGCCGCGAGCTACATCGCCTACCAGGGCCTGCCGCTTCCGCTGCTGCTCGTGTGCGAGGACAACGGACTAGGCATAAGCGTCCGCACCCCACCAGGCTGGGTGGCCGCGGCCCAGGGCGGCCGGCCACGCCTGCGGTACTTCGACGCCGACGGCGCTGACCTGGCCGACGTGCACGACACGGCCGCTGCCGCCGCGCGCTGGGTGCGGGAAAAGCGCGCGCCCGCCTTCCTGCACTTGAGCACCGTGCGGCTGGGCGGCCACGCCGGGACCGACGTGGAATCGGGGTACCGCTCCCCGGCCGAGATGGCTGCCGACCTCGAGCGGGACCCGCTGCTGGGCACCGCCCGCCTGCTGGTCGAGTCCGGAGCGCTCGCGCCCGCCGATGTGCTCGACCGGTACGAGGCGGTCAGGGCGCACGTGCTGGCCCTGGCCGACGAGCTTGCGGGTTCACCGCGGCTGGCCACTGCGGTCGAGGTCATGGCCCCGATAGCGCCGCGCCGTCCGGCAACGGTGACCGCCAACGTCGGGGCAAGGGCCCGCCAGGCCAGCGACTGGCCCAGGCACCAGGCCTTCGGGGGTCAGCTGCCAGAGGATGAGGGACCGCTCACGCTCGCCCAGGCCATCAACCGCACGCTCGCCGACGAGCTCGCGGTCCGGCCCGGCATGATCGTTTTCGGCGAGGACGTGGCCCGCAAGGGTGGCGTCTACGGCGTCACCCGCGGCCTGCTCAGGAAGTTCGGCCCTGGCCGGGTGTTCGACTCGATGCTGGACGAGCAATCCATCCTCGGCGTCGCGCTCGGCGCCGGGCTGGCCGGCCTGCTGCCAGTGCCCGAAATCCAGTACCTGGCCTACCTGCACAATGCCATCGATCAGATTCGCGGTGAGGCGGCCACGCTGTCGTTCTTCTCCCGCGCCCAGTACCGCAACCCCATGGTGGTCAGGATCGCGGGGCTGGGCTACCAGCAGGGCTTCGGCGGCCATTTTCACAACGACAACGGGCTTGCCGCCCTGCGGGACATTCCAGGCCTGATCATGGCCTGCCCGGCCAGGCCCGATGACGCGGCCGCCATGCTGCGCACCTGCCTGACCGCGGCCGACATCGACGGCAGCGTCTGCGCGTTCATCGAGCCCATCGCCCTGTACCACGAGCGCGATCTGTACGAGCCCGGCGACGGTGCCTGGCTGGCCGGCTACGAGCCTCCGGATCGATGGGCGCAGACCCATGTCCCGGTCGGCAGGGCGCGCACCTACGGAGACGGCACCGATCTGACAATCATCACATTTGGGAACGGGGTCAGGATGAGCCTGCGCGCCGCCCGCACGCTGGCGGCGGCAGGAGTCGGGTGCAGGGTCCTCGACCTGCGCTGGCTCGCACCGCTGCCATTCGAGGACCTGCTGCGAGCCGCGGCCGCTACCGGCCGGGTTCTGGTAGCCGACGAGACTAGGCGCACGGGCGGCGTATCTGAGGGCGTCATAACAACTCTTGTCGACGCTGGTTTTACCGGTCGCATTGCGCGGGTAGCCAGCGAGGACAGCTTCATCCCGCTCGGCGACGCGGCGGCGGTGGTGCTGCTGTCACAGGATGCCATCGAGGAAGCGGCGCGCGACCTGCTGAGATAGCGAACGATGCCCGGCTGCGGGCCAGGGCGACGGGGGAATCAAGGCAACTGCGTCCCGGTCGGCATGCACCTGGGGCCGCCTGCGCTGCGCGGCGGATCCGCCCCGCACGGTAGTCAGGAACCGGTCGGCTATCACAGCCTGTCAGCAGCCGCGACCAGCCATAGGCAATGCGCGAAGCCAGCGTGAACGGACAGCGTTCGGGTTACGGGGAGTGCCGCTACATGAACCTTTCGGTGTTTCCGTACGGGGGATCGCACGCAGCGAGCCCCAGTCGGGGCTGAGCCGTGGGCCTGCCACTGGCGACCAGGCGGACCCAGGTCGCGCAAGCGCCTGCGGGGCGGCGCCGTCGCTGGCCGGTCGGCGCGGTTATCAGCTGCTACCTGCTGCTTGCATTCGGCCTCACCTGGCAGCTGTGGGCCGATCCCGCCATCAGGGTGCCCGCACACGGCGTCTCCTCTGACATATTCCTGAGCGCATGGTTCATGCGGTACGCGGCGAGCGCGCTCACACACGGGCGCCTGCCTGCCCTGGTGACCACCGCGCTCAACGCGCCGCACGGCGTCAGCGTCATGTGGAATACCTCGATACTGCTGCCGGCTGTGGTGCTCGCGCCGGTGACGCTGCTGGCAGGCCCGCTGGTCAGCCTGACTGTCATGATGACGGCCGGATTCGCAGGCTCGGCCGCCACCATGTTCGTCGTGCTGCGCCGATGGGGAGCCGGCCTGGGCCCGGCAGCGATCGGCGGAGCGCTGTTCGGCTTCTCCCCCGCCCTGCGGATAGCCGCCGAAGATCACTATCACCTGCAGTTCGCCGTGCTGATCCCGCTGATCATCGACGCGCTGCTGCGGCTCCTCACCGGCCGCGGGCGTCTGGTCAGGACAGCGTTGTGGCTTGGCCTGCTGACTGCCGCCCAGGTGTTCATCGCCGAGGAAATGCTGGTCGACGCGGCGCTCGCCGGGCTGATCATCGCCGTGACGATGGCTGCCAGCCGGCCAGCCCTGATCCGGGCCAAGATCAAGCCAGCCGCGGCTGGCCTCGCCATCGCGGCCGGGGTGCTCGCCGCAGCTTGCGGGTACGCGCTCTGGACTCAGTTGCGCGGGCCGCTGGCCGAGACGGGCAGCCCATGGAACCTCAGCGTGTACGGCAACAAGCCGGCCACCTTTGTTACCGCGCCGCCGGCCGTGCTGCTGCACGGCAGGAATTCCGCCAGCTTCGCGCACTTCCTGACCGGCACCCAGGAGCGCCTTGTCGAGTACTTCGGCTACCTGAGCTGGCCGCTGCTGATCGTAGTCCTGGGCGTAACCATTACCTGGTGGCGTGACCTGCGCATCCGCGTCGCTGGCGCGACCTTCGTCGCGCTGGAACTGTGCAGCATGGGCGGTCACAACGTGCCGGTCGCGGGCTGGCGCGTCCCGCCATACCTGCTGCCCTGGCACTGGCTGGAACGACTGCCAGTGCTCAGTCAGGTACTGCCGAACCGGCTGTCCATCCTCGCCGACGGCGCTGCCGCCGCTGTGCTGGCATTCGGCCTGCTACACGCAGTGGCGGCAGCGCGAGGCGGGCCTAGCTGGCGGCGGCCGGTGGTGGCCGCTGCCGCAGCGCTCGCCCTGGCGCCGGTGCTGCCGCTGCCCGTGTCGGCGCATGCGGTGGAGCGTGTGCCGCGAGCCTGGACCCGTGTCCTCACGGGCCTGCGGCTGCAGCCAGGCGCGACGGTGCTGCAGCTTCCCGTGCTGGGCCTGCGGGTGATGATCTGGCAGGCGCTGTCCGGCCAGGACATCTCGATCGCCGGCGGTTACTGCATCACCGAGGCGGCAAACGGGCGGGCCGCATCATGCGACACTAAGGGCACGCTAACTCCAGACCAGCAGACCGTCCTGCTGCGGCTGCACTGGGTCGGCCTCGGCGCGCCGCATCTCGCCCCGGCCCCGGCGACGATGCGCGCGGCCCTGGCAGCCTGGCGGCCCGCCGCCGTCATCGCCACCGGCGGCATCCAGTCGCCGCTGAGCCGTTACCTCGTTACCGTCCTCGGTCCGCCAACGCTGCAGCGAGGTGAGATCCTCGGCTGGCGGCTTTTGCCGCTCGGCCGGTGACGGTGCATTGGCGCGCTCGCCAATTCAGGCACTAGCCGTCCGCGGCACCTGGCTCCGGGCCGGAGCCGGCCAGCTCGAAGACCGGGACTTGCTCGCTGCCGCCCGGCAGGAACGAGATCGCCAGCCTGGTGCCGACGGCCAGGCTCGCCGGGTCGGCATCGACCAGTCGCGACCACCACCACGGACCCTCGTCCAGCTCGGCTATCACGAGCACCGCAGCGGCGGGCTCCGCGTCCGGGTCTGGCTTGTCCCTGATCACCGCCCAGCTCACGAGGGTCGCGCCACCCGAGGCTGGAACCCACCGGAGCCGAAGGCTGCCGCAGGTTGTGCACTGCACTGCCGCGGGCTCGCTGTGGTGACCGTCAGGGCAGCATCGCAGCAGGAACTGGCCAGCGGCCGCACCGTCGAAGAACTCGGCGGTGGCCTCGTCGCGATCTACCGGGCCCACCGTCATCGGACTGCCGCCTGACTACCCAGCACCAGGGTGGCGTGGTGGTCGAGTACGCCCCCGTTCCCTGAAACCAGCACGATGTCGTGTGCCGCAGCCTGCCGCTTACCGCCCTGGCCCCGCACCTGGATGACCGCCTCGGATAGCGGCGTCATCCCCCACATGTAGTATCCGGAGAGCTGGCCGCCGCCGGTATTGAGCATGAGCTTGCCGCCAGGTCCGAGCGTGCCGCTCGCCACGAACGGCCCGCCTTCGCCTTTCTGGCAGAATCCGTAGTCCTCCAGCGTCAGCAGCACGGTGAAGGTGTAACAGTCGTAAAGCTGGGCGACATCGACGTCGCCGATGCCCAGCCCGGCCATGGCGAGCGCGGCCGGGCCTGCCTGCGCCGCACCGGACACCAGGCCGAAGTCCGGGTTGCGCCGCAGATAGCGGCCGGGATGAGCCTGCGACCAGCCGAGCACATGCACCGGCGGCTGCGCCATCTGCGCGGCCCGCTCCGCCGTCGTCACCAGCACAGCGATCCCGCCGTTCGACACCAGGCAGCAGTCGAGCAGGTGGAAAGGCTCGGCGATCCAGCGCGAGGCCTGATGGTCAGCCAGCGTGATGGGATCGCGCAGCTGCGCGGCTGGGTTCAGCGCGGCCCACGCGCGCTGCGCGACGGCGATATGCCCTAGCTGCTCGCTAGTGGTGCCGAACCGCTCCATGTGCCGGCGAGCCGCCAGCGCGTACATCGGGTTCGCGCCGATCACTCCGCTGGCGCCAAGAAGGCCCCACCAGCCCGCACCCGCTCGCCGGGTGCCGTAGATCGAACTGGAGCGCCGCTCCGGCCGCAGCGGGCTGTCGGCGAAGACGCACGCGACCACGCTGGCCATGCCGGACTGCACAGCCAAGGCAGCGAAAGCCACCATCGAACCGGCCGTGGATCCGTAGGCCTGCATGTGCGACAGCAGCCGGAGGTCGGTCAGGCCGAGATCGCGCTGAAGGTCGATGGAGATTCCGCCGGTCACGCCGGAAGAGGTCAGCAGCCCGTCCACGTCGGCAAGCCGAAGTCCGGCGTCGGTGACCGCGAGCCTGACCGCGTCGGCGGCAAACTGCGCGGGCGTGCGCCCGTAGACCTTCCCGAGCTCGGTCAGGCCAAGACCCGCGATTACCGGTCTCATCCCCGGCCGCGCCGTCCGCGGGCCGGGATCCTGCTGGCCCGGCAGTACGGGCGAAACGGTCACTGCGTCATCATGCCAGCCGACTCAGGTGCTGCACCAGCGCCGCCGACACCTCCGCGGAGTTGCTGACGTTGGCCAGGTGGGAAGCGCCCCTGATCACTTTCAGGCGCGCATCCGCGACCGCCGACGCGATCACCGCGCCATGCCACGGCGGTGTCGCCGGGTCCTGTTCTCCCGCGATGACCAGCGTCGGAGCCCGCACCGCAGCCAGCTGCGGGCGGAGGTCCATCGCCGCGATGGCCTCGCAGCAGCCCGCGTAGCCGTCGCGCCGGATGGCCGCAAGGCCCGCCGCGAAGGACGCTGGCACGCCAGGCTCCGCCGCCGCGAACCCGGCGGTGAACCAGCGGCTGACGACCTGACCGGCGATGGATGCTGTGCCGTCCGCGCGCACCGCCGCAGCTCGCTGGGCCCACATATCCGCCGGCGGCAGATAGGCGGACGTGCAGCACAGCACCAGGCCCGCGATCCGCTCCGGTGCCGCGGCAGCCAGCCACAGGCCCAGCATCCCGCCCAGCGATACGCCGCAATACAGCGCCCGCTCGATTCCGAACCGGTCAAGCAGGGCCAGCACGTCGGCAGTTAGCTCGCCGATCGAGTACGGACCGGCCGGCGCCGGGGAGAACTCGCCGCCGGCCTGGCCGTGCCCGCGGTGCTCGTAGTGCAGCAGCCGGAAGCGTCCGGCGAGCGCCGGCAGCTGCCGCTGCCAGAGCGAGCTGCTGGTGCCCAGCGAGTTGCCGAGCACTAGCACAGGCGCGCCCGGCGGCCCGTGCAGTGAGGCAGCCAGCGGTACGGGTGCCGCCGGGGCATCAGATGCCTCAGACATCGAAGAAGACCGTCTGGGGTCCGCCCGATCCGCCTGCGGAGTCCTGCAGCCGGATGTCGAAGCGGAACCGGTCAGGTTCGTCCTCGCTCTGAGCGATCAGCGTGGCCCGCCGGCGGGCGTCGCCGACCGAGGCCAGGGCGGGGTCCTGGGCGTTCGCGGCTTCGGCATCCGGCAGGTAGATCCTGGTAACCACCCGGTCAAGCAGGCCGCGCGCGAAGACAGAGACATCCAGGTGCGGCGCCTGCAGCCCGCCGCCGGGAGCCGGCACCCGGCCTGGCCGCAGGGTCACGATCTGCCACCTGCCCGCGGCATCGGTGGCGCACCGGCCGAACGCGCGAAAGCTGCCATCACCGCCGCGCGGATCGGCCGGATGCGGGAAGGTGCCATCCGGCGCGGCCTGCCACGTCTCCACCAGCGCGTCCGGCACGGGCTCTCCGGCTCCGTCCAGGACCCGGCCGGAGATGACGATCGCTCCCGGCGTGCCGGCCCGCACCACTTCCGGGCCGTCCGGCCACGGCAGCGCGATGGCCAGGAACGGGCCGACAGTCTGAGACGGGGTCAGGCCCAGCGGACCGGCTGCTGCCTCCTGCGTCACTGGTGCTCCCCGGTCTCGAACGCGGTCGCCTCCCGGCCGCGCAGCACGATGTCCCACTGATAGCCGAGCGCCCAGTCCGGCTGGGTGGTGTCCAGGTCAAAGCGCGCGATCAGCCGCTGCCGGGCGGCCGGGTCGGGAATCGAATTGAAGATAGGGTCCTGGGCGAACAGCGGATCGCCAGGGAAGTACATCTGCGTCACCAGCCGCTGGGTGAAGGCGCGGCCGAACACCGAGAAGTGGATATGCGCGGGCCGCCAGGCGTTCAGGTGGTTGCGCCACGGGTAGGCGCCGGGCTTGACGGTGACGAACCGGTACCGCCCGGTCGAGTCGGTCATGCACCTCCCCGCGCCGTCGAAGTTAGGGTCGAGCGGCGCAGCATGGTCGTCCACGCGATGCGCGTACCGGCCAGAAGCGTTTGCCTGCCAGATCTCCACCAGAGCGTCGGGGAGTGGCCTGCCATCGGAATCCAGTACCCGGCCGGTGACGATGATCCGCTCACCGAGCGGCTCACCGCAGTGCCGGCGGGTCAGGTCCGCGTCGGCGTCGGTTACCCTTTCGGCGCCGAGCAGCGGCCCGGTGATCTCGGTTAGCCCGTGCGGCAGCCGGACCAGCGGCTGTTTTGGTGCCCGCAGCACCGTCGAGCGGTACTCCGGGTAGTAGAGCGGCGGATGCACCCCGGCCGGGCGCACGTAGCCACGGATATCCGGTCCGGAACCGTCAGCACTCATCGGCTCTCCTCACGAGCCTGCGCCCTCTGCAGCCAGCGCCTCCTGGACCACCTTGAACGCATGATTCACCGCAGGAACACCGGCATACACCGACAGGTGGACCAGGATCTCGCTGATCTGGGCCTGCGTCAGCCCGTTCCTGAGCGCGGCCCGCACGTGCATCGCGAGTTCGTCGCTCTGCCGCAGCGCGACGAGCGCGGCCAGCGTGATCATGCTCCGCTCGGCCCTGCTCAGGCCCGGCCGAGACCACACCTCGCCCCATGCGTACCGCGTTATCAGGTCCTGAAACGGGGCGGTGAGCTCCGTCGTGCCCGTTGTCGCGCGGTCTACGTGCTCGTCGCCAAGCACCTCGCGGCGTACCCGCAAGCCGGCTTCCCTGCGCTGGTCATCGTCGGTCACTACGACTCCATCCCTTCCGCAGGCGTCACGCTGCTGTGCGCCGTCAGCGCTGCCGCCACCAGCGTCTCCGCCACGTCTGCACCGGCCTGCGGATCAGCGGCCGCGGCCAGCTCGGCGGCACCGATGCCCGCCACCGCGAGCGGCTCGGCGAACTGCGCGGACCCGAGCATGACGGCGGTGAGCTCCTGCCCGCCGGCGGCCGCCTCCCTGCTTGCCCGCGCCACCAGGTCGAGGGCTCGCAGCCGCCCAAGTCCGGGTATCAGCGCGGCGGCCACCTGCTCGGCCATCGGCAGCCCGTGCGCCGCAGCCAGGTTCGCGCGCATCCGGTCCGCGTCCACCTCGAGGCAGGCGAGCAGCTCGGCCGTCCACGCGGCCGCAGAGCTGGTCAGGCGGAGCAGGTCGGCTAGCGGCTCCCACTCCGTATGCCAGGCGCCCGCAGCGCGCTGCAGTTCCTGTTCGGCTGCCGCCGCCAGCGTTGCCAGCAGCATCGGTGCGCGCCGCGCGCAGCCAACTGCGAGCACCGCGGCCACCGGATTGCGCTTGTGCGGCATGGCGGACGATCCTCCTCGCAGGCTCGATCCACCATCGCCGGGGCTCGATCGAGGGCCTGCCGCCGTGGCCGGCCCGCCGCTGCCCTCGCGGACTTCGGCGATCTCCGACTGTGCCAGCATGGTCACGTCCCTGCCGATCTTGCCGGCCGCGGCGCAGCCGCCGGCCAGCGCCGCCGCCAGCTCCACGATGCGAAGCCGGTTAGTATGCCACGGCAGCACCGGTGCGTTCAGGCCGAGCTCCTCGGCGAACAGGCCGAGGACCTGCGGCCCGGAGCGGCCGAGCACGGACAGCGTGCCCGCCGCGCCGCCCAGCTGCACGGCGAGCCGCTCCGCGCGGACTCGGTCAAGCTGGGCGCTGGCCTCGTCCAGCGCGGTCATCCAGCCAGCTGCGATCAGCCCGAAGGTCACCGGCACAGCCTGCTGCAGCAGCGTCCGGCCGACCATAACCGTGCGGGCATGCGCTGCCGCCAGGTCCGCTGCCACGGTGGCGCTTGCCGCCAGGCTTGCCAGCACGTTCGTCAGCACCTCGCGCGCCAGCAGCATGGCGGCCGTGTCGATGATGTCCTGGCTCGTGGCTCCGAGGTGCACCGTGCTGGCGGCGAACTCGGGCACCCGGGAGGTCAGGGCCCGCACCAGCGCGGGCACCGGGTTGCCAGCGGCTGCCGCTTCCCGGCCGATCGCCGCCAGGTCAAACCGGTCAGCGCGGGCGGCAGCGGTGATCGCGGCACCGGCGCCCGCGGGCGCCAGGCCTGCGCGTTCCAGTGCCCGGGCCAGGCCCGCCTCCGCGTCCAGCATCGCCTGCAGCCACGCGCCGTCGCCGATGCCGGTCGCGCCGTGATCGAACAACGCGCCGAACAGGCTGTCCCGACCGGTCGTCATCTGGCTATGATCTCGCGCGGCCGGTCCGCCGTGGCCACGGCGGGGGCCGTCTGCGGCATGCACGGCGATTTCAGGGCGTCATGCCCACTAATGGCGCTAGCCTGCGCAGATGTAGTCATGCCTGGCCGGAAGGGGCTGAGTTGCCAGTGCTTCGACGTTCCCTGATATCTGCTCTCGGTATTGCCGTGCTCGGGGTGGTGGCGGCTCTGTGCCTCACCGCTCCGGCCTCGGCTGCTGGCCACCCCAGCCAGCCAGCGATCCACGCCAGCACGCCACGGTCCAACGCAGCCCTGCCAGTGCACCTGACCGGACCGGCGCTGACCGCCGCCGCCAACCGGTGCGCGGCGTGGGCCTCGGATGCCGGCTTCGCCGACAACGGGTACATGGCAGGCAGCCTCACCACTGCGGTCGCAGTCGCGCTCGCCGAGTCGGGCTGCAACCCGGCGGCCTGCCACGACAACACCGATCCGACGACCGTGTGCAGCGAGCAGCACGAGCCGACTGGCGACAGCCTCGATCGGGGTGCCTGGCAACTCAACAACCAGGTCAAGCCCGTCATCCCCGACTCCTGCGCGTACAACGGCCCGTGCTCGGCGGGGGCGGCCTACGGCACTGTCTCGCAGGACGGCACCTACTTCGCGCTATGGGTGCAGTACTCCAATGACAACTTCGCCGGGGAGCTGTGGCCCGCCCAGCAGGCAGTAAGCGCGCTGCGCCAGGGCACGGTTGCCAGCGCCGTCACCGGCTCCTGCCTCGGCTACTCCGCCGACCGGCGCGGGAAAAAGGCAGAGCTGGCGAACTGCGGCACCGGCCTCAGCCGGATCTGGCGGCTCGTCGGGAGCACACTGCGCACGCCGGCCAACCTCTGCCTGGCCGCCACCTCCCGCAGCCGCAGCGCCCCTGTCGAGCTCGCCAAGTGCACCGGGAGCTCGCTGCAGGCATGGGCGGCCAGGCCGGGCGCGCAGCTGTACAACGCCGGAGCGCGCCGCTGCCTGGACGACCCGGTGCTGATCTCCAAGGGCGGCGACAAGCCAGGCATCGCGCTCGCAGCGGCCAGCTGTAACGGCGATCAGGGCGAGGGCTGGTTCAAGCCCTGAGAGTCGCGGGCCCCGAGGATCGCTGGCCCCGATGTAGCCGCCGGTACCTCGGGGCCCCTGGCGCTCGCGGAACTGCCCGGGCCATGGCCTGCCGCCGCTGGCGGGCTATTGTCTGCAGGTATGAGCGAGAATTCCACCCCGCACGGCGGACCGTCCCTGCCGCAGAAGCGCAACCTCGTCACTGAGCTCCCCGGCCCGAGATCGCGAGAACTGCTGGAACGGCGCCAGCGTAGTGTCGCCCGCGGCCTGAGTCACGTCCTGCCCGTGTTCGTCGCGGCCGCGGGTGGCGGCGTGGTCGTGGACGTGGACGGCAACTCGCTCATCGACTTCGGCTCGGGAATCGCGGTCACGTCCGTCGGCAACAGCGCCGACCTCGTAGTCGACCGGGTCACCGAGCAGGTCGCCCAGTTCACGCATACCTGCTTCATGGTCGCGCCGTACGCCGGCTACGTGGAGGTGTGCGAGCAGCTGAACCGGCTGACGCCCGGCGACCATGACAAGCGCTCGGCGCTGTTCAACTCCGGCGCCGAGGCGGTGGAGAACGCCGTGAAGATCGCCAGGTATGCGACGGGCCGTGATGCGGTCGTGGTGTTCGACCATGCCTACCACGGCCGGACCAACCTGACGATGGCGATGACGGCCAAGAACATGCCGTACAAGGAGGGTTTCGGCCCGTTCGCCGGCGAGGTGTACCGGGTCCCGATGGCATATCCGTTCCGCTGGCCGGGCGGACCGGCCAAGTGCGCGGCGGAGGCCATGGACGTGATTACCGGCCTGATCCACGCGCAGGTCGGCGAGGAGAATGTCGCGGCCGTGGTCATCGAGCCCGTGCAGGGCGAGGGCGGCTTCATCGTGCCGCCCGACGGCTTCCTGCCGGGGCTGGCCGAGTTTTGCCGGGCCAACGGCATCGTCTTCGTCGCCGACGAGATCCAGTCCGGTTTCTGCCGCACCGGCGACTGGTTTGCTTGTGACTACGAGAACGTCGTGCCTGACCTGGTCACCACGGCCAAGGGCATCGCGGGCGGGCTGCCGCTGGCCGGCGTCACCGGCCGGGCCGAGATGATGGACGCCGTGCACCCCGGCGGCCTGGGCGGCACTTACGGCGGCAACCCGGTCGCCTGCGCGGCAGCGCTCGGCGCGATCGACACCATGATCAAGGAAGACCTGCCGGCCAAGGCCAGGGTCATCGAGGCGCTGATGCTGCCGCGGCTGCATCAGCTGGCAGCGGCGCACCCGGTCATCGGCGACGTCCGCGGCCGGGGCGCGATGCTGGCGATCGAGCTGGTCAAGCCGGGCACGATCGAACCTAACGCCGGGGCCGCCGCCAACGTGGTCAGGACCTGCCTGTCCAACGGCATGCTTACGCTTACCTGCGGCACCTATGGCAACGTGCTGCGGTTCCTGCCGCCGCTGGTCATGAATCAGACTTTGCTGGAGGAGGGCATGTCCATCCTGGAGGACGCCTTCGCGGCGTTGTGATGATGCGCGCGCAGACGCGTCCGGCGGCCGCCAGCCCGTGCCGGCTATGAGTGGATGACCCCGGCGTAGTGACAGAAGTGCACCCGGCCGGGTAGCGCCGACTTGATCCGGCGGACGGAGCCCCGCCAGGCCGCCAGGTCACTGGCCTGGCCGTCCGGCAGGTCGTCGCTGTCCGGCTCGCGGTACTGCCGCGGCGTGTAGGCCGCATCGCCGATCAGCAGGTCGGACGGGCCGTCCCCGGACTGGACCAGCACAGACTGATGGCCGACGGTATGGCCAGGCGTAGCGAGCACGGACAGGCCAGGCAGGACCTCGGCGTCGCCGTCCAGCAACTCGAACCTGGCATTCATGAAGTCGAACCAGTCGCCGAGCTGTGGTGACTCGCGCCGGGCCCGTTCCAGCTCCGCGCGCTGCACGTAGAACGCCGCGTGCTTGAACACCGCGTTCTGGCCGCAGTGGTCGAAGTGCAGGTGCGTGTTGATGACGAGGCCGATGTCCCCCGGCGTCATCCCCAGCTCGTCAAGCGCGTCGGCGACGCTGCGGTTGACGACCCGCCAGTCGGCAAGCCATTTCTGCGGGCCGCCGACACCGGTGTCCACGAGCACGGCGCCACCGGGGTAGGTGACCACGAATCCGTGCACCGGCCATTCGTGCCCGTCGACGCCACGCAGCGTCGCCAGCTGCAGCCGCTTTACCTCCAGCGCCACCCGCCCACCTCCCCTGCTCGTCGCGGCACCAGTTGCCCACGCTACGGCAAGTCACTGACGTGCCCCGCTCGCAGTGTCCGTTACGTGCGCGAGGTTGTGCGGTTGCTCGGACCGCAGGCCAGCGCCGGGCGGCCGTTGGCGGCCGCTGCTGGTTAATCGTGTTGCTAGCCCACCACGTGTACCGGACGATGTCCGGGTCATGCATCCCGAGCAAGATCATCCCCAACAATGCTGTCGTGCACCCACGCGCTGTCAGAGGTCTAGGCTGGCCGACGTATCTAACGCACCGCCGCAAGAAAGGCAGGCCATGACAACTCTCGGCAACCGGCCAGCCACCGCGCTGCTCGTCATAGATGTCCAGAACGCCGCCGTGGCCGGGAGTTACCAGCGCGATGCGGTCGTGGCGAACATAGGCAGCCTTATCGAGAAGGCGCGGCGGGAACATGTCCCGGTTATCTGGGTCCAGCATTCCGACGAAGAGCTCGAGAGAGGAAGCGGCGACTGGCAGATCGTCCCCGAGCTGAATCCGGATGGCTCAGAGCCGCTAATCGAGAAGCACTACGGCGACTCTTTCGAGGACACCACCCTGGAGAACGTGCTGTCCGGGCTCCGCGTCGGGCGGCTGGTGGTCGTCGGCGCGCAAACCGACGCCTGCATCCGCTCGACCCTCCACGGCGCCTTCGCCAGAGGCTATGACGCGACACTGGTCAGCGACGCGCACACCACGGAGGACCAGACCAAGTGGGGCGCGCCCCCGCCGGACCAGGTGATCGCACACACGAACCTGTACTGGACCTACCAGACGGCGCCGGGGCGGACGGCCGGGACGGTCGAAACCAAGGACGTCGATTTCGCTGACGCGCGTCCTGACGCCTAGTGCCCGGTGAGCTGTCTGCGAGGCATTCCTGGCGCAGGGCGATATCGGCTACGCCCTGCTTCATGGCAAGATCGCCTGATGCTACAACTCTTGGGTTTCATCATCGACTGCCCGGACCCGATGAAGCTGGCGCGCTTCTACTCCGAGGTCACAGGTCGCGCCATCATGGAGGGCAGCCACGAGAACTGGGCCGGCATCGCCTTCGGCGAGGTCGATCTGGCCTTCCAGCGGGTGGAGGACTACCGCCCTCCGCACTGGCCCGACGACGAACACCCCAAGCAGTACCACCTCGACTTCGAAGTGGACGAAATCGAGGTCGAACAGCGCCGCGTCGCGAAGCTCGGCGCGACACTGCAGAAGGACTTCATCGGACCCGAGCGCTACGGCTGGCAGGTCTACACCGACCCGGTCGGCCATCCCTTCTGCCTGTGCCGCCACGAAGGGGTCACCTGGGCCGACAAAAGGGTGTTGTGGCCCTAAGAGCGTGTGAATCTATGGTGGGTGCCGCTACCTCCGGCGCAGCAGGACCCTTGCGGGGCCCGGCCCTCGGACCCTTGCGGGCAGGCCCGAAGCCAGGCCGTTCGCCGGGGCTGGTCGGGGCGGCCTGACTGGCTGCCGCCTGTCGGCAGGTTTAGGCGGCGGCTGCGGGGGTGTGGCTGTGGAGGATCTTGTCGCGTCGGGGGCTGGTGGCGGTGGTGGTGGCGTCGGGGTTGAGGGTGATCTTCCAGCCCCAGCGGTGGATGCAAGCCATAGGTAAAAGTAGGTCATTGCCGAGAGACCGCAGCTCCAGCGAAGTCACCTGTCGCGGAACGCCCGGATCAGGGTTCGGACCGCATATCCGAACGTAGTCCGCGGCGGCGGACCCTCGCACACCTCGGAGTGTTCCGCGGCCCATTCGAGGGCATCCGGCAGCGTGATCGGCTCGTCAAGATCCTCGGCGTAGAGCAGGTACTCGCCATCAAGGTCTTCGCTGGCGGCTAACCAGGCTGCGCTGCGCGCCGCCCCCAACGAAAACCTGGGTGCAGGAGTTCAGCCTGCACGCGTAAGAGCCATAGGTGGCGGAACCCCTGAGAGGGCAAGACCTGGCGTATGGGCGTCGTCTCGACCTGTCGCCGGCAGCGAGAGTGCGGGACAGTGGCTAGAGGCTGCTGGGAAACGGGTTACCTGGTAACCCAGAGTACTATCCGGAGGTTCTGTTGGATTCCCGCATAATCAGCGGTCGGGACGTCATCGTCCCAGTCGACTTTGGTCAGATTTACGTCCGGGCGCAGACTAGGCAAGTCAAGAAGAGTATTCCAGGGACGCCAAGCTCTTGTCCAAGTAAGCCAACGCCTAGCCACCCGGGTGCGGCGTCCTCGCCACCGGAGCCCGTCTGCAGATCACCGTGCCATTTACGAGCAGGACGTGCCACACGCCATATGCCCCGAGGTGGTCAGCTACAGCTGCCCACTCAAGTTCGGCCTCGCGGGTCTCCCGCCGGAGAAACCTCCATTGCAACAGCCGCAGCAGCGACCTGACCGGCGTCTGAAGGGGCGGTTCCTTGGGCCGTGATTGTCTGGCGCCCGGACCGACGGGTTTAGGCCACCCTTCGCGCGTCGCGCTCCACCGGCTTCGCCCGCGCAACGACCGGAGCGGAGGACTTCGCTCTGGTCCATCAGATCTGTATCGCGCTCGGTGTCGGGGTTCTGATCGACCCAGGAGCGAAGCTCACTGTGATGCCGTCTCTGGGCCCCGCTAGGCTGAAGTGCGCCGCAGTCGGACATCGGGAGGTAGCGCACAGATGCGCCAAGAACCATTGGAGAGGTTCAACGCCGGCGCGCGTCTCCCGTCACCCGTAGAGCCGTTAGAAGATGACCGCCTAAAGGACAGGGACATCCGCGTCTTTCTCAAGCGCGAAGACCTTATTCACCCGGAAATTCCGGGAAACAAGTGGCGCAAGCTCAAGTACAACGTCATCGCGGCTGCAAATCAAGGTAACGACACTCTGCTGACCTTCGGAGGCGCGTATTCGAATCACATTCGCGCGACCGCTGCCGCCGGTCACTGCTGTGGCTTCTCCACGATTGGAGTTATCCGCGGTGAAGAGCACACGCCGCTTAATCCATCGCTGGAATATGCGGT
The DNA here is from genome assembly GCA_963719765.1 of uncultured Actinomycetota bacterium. Taxonomy (GTDB): domain Bacteria; phylum Actinomycetota; class Actinomycetes; order Streptosporangiales; family Streptosporangiaceae; genus JAJYUU01. Next base: position 213,835 of record CAVRCW010000003.1, on the reverse strand, counting down.
CAGCCGGGGAATGCGACTCGCCTATATGGACCGCGAAACATACCGGAGAAAGACGTCACCTGATGTGATCGCCTCGCTCCAAGAGGAGCACGGTTCATTCTATCTGATGCCCGAGGGCGGTAGTAATGAGCTAGCCACAAAAGGCTGCGCGGAGATTCCGGGCGAGATCGGGACAGATTTTGACGTAATCTGCAGTCCCTGCGGGACCGGCGGGACACTCGCTGGCATAGCGGCTGGGCTCAAACCAGGCCAGCGAGCCATCGGCTTCTCATCACTTAAAGGAGGAGACTTCCTCACGGCCACAGTAGAGCAGCTGCAGCAGCACAGCTTCGGCTCCTGCCCGGAGAACTGGACCATCGAGACCAGGTTCCACTCTGGCGGCTTTGCGAAGCGAACGCGCGAACTCGATCAGTTCATCGACGACTTCCGGACTCGCCATGGCATTACCCTGGAATGGATATATGTTGCGAAAATGCTGTACGGACTCTATTCACTTATCCTAGAGGGCGCGTTCGAGCCGGGGACACGTGTCGTGGCTGTCATTACGGGACCACCGGGTCCCGAGTGACCGGCCACATGGCTATGCCTTGAGATGATACTGGCGTATGGCGCGCTGAGATATCGAACCTTCTATCCAGTCGAGTTCCCATTCGCCGCTGTTCACCTTGAAGTTCTTTCCGAACCCAAGCCAGCGGCCGCTCATGACTCTGGCCGTTGGGTTAACAATGAGCTGCAGTGTCCCGTGATAGACCGCGCCCTTGTAGTAGCCAGCCGGTGAAGTCTGCTCTATCCAAGTGCCGGTCGCCACAGGTCCGCTGACGGTCAGGTCGAGTTTAAGCCGGGAGTCCGCGGAGTGCGGCAAGCTCTGGCCGGTCACGCGGTTAAGACGGTGGCGCATTACGACATAGTGCTCACCTTCAAGTTCCTGGGCCTGGCCCGAGCTGTAGTAAAGGTACCGGCTATGCCAGATGCCGGACAGGTTTCCCTCCACTGGCTGGCCGGCCGGCTTTGGCCTGTCGCGGTATTGCCGGTCACTGTAGGCAATCAGCGGGTCTGCCGCCGCCAGGGAGAGTCCAGCGCTCAGTTTCAGCAAGAGGTCGCGACGGCTCGGTCCGCCTTCGGCGTGCGCGGCCCAGGCTGCTACAGAACGAGCAAGCTCTTCTGCGCTCATCTCCTGCACCTTTTTGATGAAGAGTGCCATCGAATCCAGCTGCTGATCTTCCGCCTCGTCGGTGGAGAAGCCCCGTTTATCGGGCTGGGAGGGCAGTTGCCCGGCACTGAGTCCCTCCCCTGTCATCAGGTCGCGTAGCTGCACGAAATCTTTCCGCGCCTGATACTCCCGGTCATTGTGCCGGAAGTCCCCGCAGTCCGCGAGCACATCGGCAACGCGACACTCGTATAGCTCCGAGAGTCTGGCCAGCACATCGAGCGAAGGAGCGTGGCCGGTAGGCGCTGGCCACAACTCCCAGTAGGAGAAATTCTTGAATGTCTTCGGGTCTGCTGGCCAGCGCTTGTTCCACTCATCGGCTGCCCGTGTCTGGCTCCACCCGCGCACCAGCCGTAACGCTATCCGGGCGTTGACTCCGTAGCGATCGCGGAAGACGTCGGCTACCTCCGCCCACGTCCTGTGCTCCGCCCGCAGGTCACGCACGAGACGGAGTTGCTCCTGCCGCACGCTGCGCGGCGCTGTGGGCATCTGTGCCCCTCCTCACACCGTGGGTAATGGCGGAAGAACTTGACCGCAATCTACAGAACCTCCCCGCCAGATCGGGAGATTCTGTTGTCAGAGATCACTCTCCCCGCGGGTGTTCTGAATGGCTGTCACCCGCGACAGTGGAAGGGTAAGCCCGTCACAGGTATTGGAGTTGCCATGGAGGAACACTTGGCTGTCGGTTACATGAGGATAAGGGAAAACACGTCGCTGGCGAGCCCAGATCTTTTGAGGCAGCAGATGGTGGCCTATGCAGCCGATCGCGGACTCATCCTTAAACGAGTACTCGTCGACTCGGGGGAGTCAGCCCACTCTGCCTTCGCTGACCTGATGGACGCTCTATGCGAAACCGGAGCGGATGCTGTCGTGATCCCGTCCATGGATCACCTAGCTCGCATGGAAGGCGTTGGCTATGCAATCAAAGACCACATTGAGCGCGAGACTAATGCGTCGGTTCTCGTCGTTACTGCTGACACCAAGGGGGTGGCCTGATTGACATATCGAGTGGTCATCTATCTCTCTGGCCCTGACGTGCGAGAACTGGATGAGGCAGAGACCCGTTGCCGGGTATATGCAGACGAATTCGACTGGCACGTCATCGAGGCCGTCCGTGACTGCGGAGACCGGAGTAGCCTGCGGAAACTCATCGCGCGGCTCGACAACATGCGGGCACAGATCATTGTCACCGGCACGCTGGAGATGATCTCGCCGGATCAGGACACGCGGGACGGACTGCTCGCGGCGATCGAGCGGTCACGGTGCATAGTCCACCCAGTCAGCACAGCATTCCAGCCGGCCAGCACCATGGCGAGCGCGAGGCGCAGGCGATGAACGAGAGTATCGAATTCGTGCGTTTTCACTGGGCCGACGTCTACGAGATCGGAAAGCAGGAAGGGAAATACGTCGCGGTCCCGAGATTCGGGAAGTGCGAGAAACTGACCGCCGATGAGCCAGGCGAATTACTGAAGCCGATCCGCCAGCATTACCCGATGGGACCCTCGGAAAGATCAAGCATATGACAGAGCCCCTGGCCTGTGCCGGGATGTGGTGTTACCGGGTCTCTTGTTACAGGCACTCGGAACGCCGACCACCGCATAGATAGCTCCGGGGGTGAGGTCACCGTCGAGGCGGGCGTGGCCGCGGTAGTGGCAGGTCAGCCGCAGCCACCGGCGGGCGAACCCGTCATCACCATCGTCACGGTCGGGCCGGGCGTGCGGGTCTGCCAGCGCAGCCAGGCCCGGCCGCTGATCTGCCCGTCGGCGGCGTACCCGCCGGAGTGCTCGAACGCGGCCAGCATCGACGCTGACGCGGCCAGCCGGGCCGACTCGGCGGCGGCCAGGCCGCGCAGGCAGTCGGCCTGCTCGGCGATGGTTAACGCGGCCGCGTCGGTGCTGGCGAGGTACTCAAGGCCGGCCCGGACAGCGGCCAGCGCCTCGGCCGCGGTCGCGGGCGGGCGGGATTGTGGTGTGCACATGGTGGTCACCTCCCTGGTGATTACCTGGGGTGTTGTGCGGGTTGTGGTGTTGTCAAGCAGAGATCGAACTTGATATCGACCCTACCGGCGGCCACTGACATTTCCAGCACACATGCGCGAGTCGCTGTGACTAGCCCAGGCGGCGTACGGGCAAGACGAAGTCGATCCACCGGCCGTTAGCGTGGTTGCTGTAGGGCGAAAGTCGAGCGCTCCGGCAACGGTCCGGTGCGTGCCAGACTGCTTTGGGTTACAACCCGCGACAGCGCCTTGCGGCCAGGCCGGACAGCAGCTCGTAGCAGGCGTGCGCGGCTGCGATGCCCGTGATCTGTGCGTGGTCGTAGGCGGGTGCCACCTCGACGATGTCCGCGCCAATCAGGTTCAGCTGCCCGAAGGAGCGCAGCGCGGCAAGCAGCTCCCGGCTGGACAGCCCGCCGGCTTCAGGCGTCCCGGTGCCTGGCGCGTGCGCGGGGTCGAGCACATCGACGTCCACCGAGACATAAACCGGCCGGTCGCCGACCCGCTCCCTGATGCGCTCAATCATGCCGGTCACGCCTAGATCATCGAGCTCAGCGGCCGGAACGGCCTGGAAGCCCAGTGCAACGTCCTGCGTCAGGTCCTCGGCGGCGTAGAGCGGGCCGCGGACTCCGACATGCAGGCAGCCCGACCGGTCGATCAGGCCCTCTTCCGACGCTCGCCGGAACGGAGTTCCGTGCGTATAGGACGCACCGAAGTAGGTATCCCAGGTATCCAGGTGCGCGTCGAAATGCACCACGGCCACCGGACCGTGAACCGAAGCCACCGCGCGCAGCAACGGCAGCGCGATCGTGTGGTCACCGCCCAGAGTTAGCAGGCAGCCCACCCGTTCCAGCAAGCCACGGGCCGCGTGCTCGATCGTGACGATGGCCTCGTCGATGCTGAAGGGGTTGGCCGCGACATCTCCGGCGTCGGCCACCTGCTGGCTGGCGAACGGCGACACCTGCTGAGCGGGGTTGTAGGGCCGCAGCAGCCTGGACGACTCCCGGATATGACCAGGTCCGAACCTGGCGCCCGGCCGGTAGCTGACTCCCGAGTCGAAAGGTACGCCAAGCACCGCCACGTCAGTGTGCGCGACCTCGTCTATGCGAGGCAGCCTGGCGAACGTGGGTGGGCCCGCGTATCTCGGCACGACGGTGGCATCCACCGGCCCGACGTTGTCCCCGGCCATGATTCGCGGATAAGGCTCGCTCATATCAGCTGCACTCTACTGACTGCTCCGCGGCTAGCTGCTGTGCAGTGACGGGAGGCCGCGCCGCTGTGACGCCGCCCGGTGCCGACCGGCTCCTCGACGCATGAAAGCAACCCCGAGCAGGATGATTAGTGCGCCCGCGCTGACGAGCGGGGGCCACTTCATGATCACTGCCTCTTTTTCTCCGCTGGCGGACTGCGGCTCATGTCAGTGCGTTTACTTCTATGACGGTCCGCGCCGCCGCCAGGTTCGACCCGCGCCGGGTCGGCAGGCTCATCGGCGTCTACGGTGATAACCAGTAGCCAGACTGTCACGGCTGGCTCGCTGTCGTTATCACGGCCTTTGTCGCGGCTAGCGGCATCCCGGAGGTACAAGTGAATCAGGTAAGTTCTGCAGGCGTATCAAGCGGTTCATCCAGCAAGCGAGCGCTGGTCGCCGTCCTGGTAATCCTCGGAGTGCTGGCAATAGTCGCTGGCATCCTCTACGGCACCAAGACGGCGAACTCTTTGCATTTCATGGTGGGCAGCGTTCATCACGGGTACCACCAGGCGCGGTTGGCTGTCTCCTTCGCGGTCGGTATCATCCTGCTCATCGCGGCCTGGCTGGTCGCGAGGCGCCGTTGAGCCTGGACTGCGTCACGTGGCTTGCTGGCCTCGATGACGATGCGCGGCCAGGTCCGGCGCGGCGCGGGTGTTGATCACCCGCTCAGGCCGGATGCCGAATCGCTCGGCGCGCCTGCATCCGCTGTCCAGCCAGTCGAGCTGGCCCGGAGCGTGCGCGTCGGTGTCGATCGCGAACACGCACCCCGCCTCGGCGGCAAGGCTCAGTAGTGCGTCCGGCGGGTCCTGGCGCTCGGGGCGGCAGTTGATCTCGACAGCGACACCGTGCTGCCGGCATGCCGCGAAGACCTTGCCGGGGTCGAACACGGACTCCGGGCGCCCGCGGCCCATGATCATCCGGCCGGTACAGTGCCCGAGCACGTCCACCTGCGGGTTCGACACCGCCGCCACCATCCGTCTGGTCATCTCCGCCATGGGCATCCGGAGCTTGGAGTGGACACTGGCCACGACCATGTCAAGCTCGGCGAGCAGGTCAGCTCGCTGGTCGAGGCTGCCGTCGTCGAGGATGTCGACTTCGATCCCGGTGAGTATCCGGAACGGTGCCAGCTCGGCGTTGAGCCGGCTGACAAGCTCGAGCTGCGTCTCCAGCCGCTCGGCGGACAGCCCGTTCGCCACTGACAGCCGCGGCGAATGATCGGTCAGCGCGATCCATTCGTGGCCGAGGCTGCGAGCGGCCTCGGCCATCTCGCGTGGCGGGCTGCCGCCGTCTGACCAGTCCGAGTGGGTGTGGCAGTCTCCGCGCAGCGCCGCGCGCATCGCTGTCTGCGGCGCCTTGTCAGCATCCGAAAGCAGCCGTCGCAGGTAATCAGGATCCTGACCACATGCCGCCTGAGTTATGACGTCAGCCGTCGCCGGGCCGATGCCCGCCAGCTCCTGCAGCGCGCCGTCGCGGAGCCGCTGCTCCAGCTCACCGTCGGGCAGCTCCTGGACGACCTGCGCGGCGCGGCGGAAGGCCCGAACCCGGTACGTCGGCGCACCAGCCCGCTCAAGCTGGAACGCGATCTGGCCAAGCGCCTGCACCGGATCCACTTGCTATCCCATCTCCTAGGTCGCATCAGACGACACACCAGTCTGCCCGCACCAGGCTCGCCGCTACGAAACGGCCGCAGATCCCGCTGCCACCGCCCTGGCCGCCTTCGCCATCCGGCGCGGCCTGCCCGCGGGCATCAGTCTCGACGTCGCCAGGATGCCGCCATAAAGCAACGGCAAGCCGGACGCCACATCGAGCACTATCGCGTACCGCCAGGCAGGAGGGAAGCCGGCGAAGTCAATAAGGTCCTTGGCAACGGCCGGAGCTAGCAGGAAGCACAGTCCCGCGACCAGCAACGGCGCGCCTGCGATGACTGCGGTGATCCGCAATGAGCGTCTCGCGGCGAGGACACCGATGCCCGCGATGAGCAGCACGAACACGACGTCAGCAACGCCGCCGGCGGTCAGGCTGAACGGCCACCAGTACGACCCTGGGTAGTCAACGACGGTCAGGTTGGTGAGCTGCACGAGGTACCACAGGACGGGAATGGCGATGATCCCGAGGATGATCGCGACGGCGTGCCGGTGCACCGGGCGCGTTCTGGCGGCACTACCGGATCGCCGCCTGCCGCGTATGGCGGCGGCGATGAGCAGTACGCCGCCCAGGACACCGAAGACCTGGTCGGTGACCAACCTGGACCATGGCGGTCCGAGGCTGCCCCCGAGCAGGAGCGAAGCGCGCCAGGTATCCAGCCAGGTGATCAGGCCAAGCCCGAGCAGAGGCAGCCCGGCCGCGAGCGGCGCGGCGGGCGACAGCCGGCGCCATCCGCACAGCACGCCTACCGCCGCCGCGGCGACGACAATCAGGGCCGCGGCGCGCACCGAACTGACGGGCCCGTTGGCCATCGCAAACCCCGGCACGTGCCCTGGCGGGCCCAGCGCTGTGGCCCAGGCCTGGGTCTGCGTCGCCTCGTACTCCCCGCCGAGCAGCAGCAAGGCAACGGCGCCGGCCGCGGCGACACCGATGCCCGCCCCGACCAGGTGCCACGTGCCTGACCTCATGTAAGACACCACTCCCGGCCGTCTGGCCGAAGCTGGTCATAGCCCAGACGGCTCGCCACAGTCGCGGTAGCTAACCTTTTCTGCTCGGTTTATACATGCGCGGGCCTGGGGGCCTCGGGCCAGGGAGCCTCAGCCCTGGTAGTAGGCGTCCGCCACGGTGAGGGCCTCGTCCAGGATCGCCAGGCCCTCCTTGGCCTCCGCCTCGGTCACCGTGCACGGCGGCACGACGTGCAGCCGGTTGTAGTTCACGAATGGCATCAGCCCGCGCGACCGGCACTGCCCGACCAGCGCGTTGACAGCCTGCGAGGAGCCGCCATACGGGGCCAGCATCTCGCGCGTCTCCCGGTTGGACACCAGGTCCAGCGCCCAGAACACCGCGGTCCCGCGGACCTCGCCGATCACCGGATGCCGCTGCGCCAGGTCGAGCAGTCCCGGGCCGAGCACATGCTCGCCGATGCGCGCAGCGTTCCCGATAATGTCCTCGTCTTTCATCACGTCGATTGTCGCGACGATCGACGCGCAGGCCAGCGGATGCCCGGAGTAGGTCAGGCCGCCGGGGAAGACCCGCTCGTCGAAAGTAGCGGCAATCGCATCGGAGATGATCACGCCGCCGATCGGGACGTAACCCGAATTGGAGCCCTTGGCGAAGGTGATCAGGTCGGGCACGACGCCGTGATCGGAGAACGCGAACCAGCGCCCGGCCCGGCCGAACCCGCACATCACCTCGTCGGCGATGTAGACGATGCCGTACCGGTCACACAGCGCGCGCACGCCGGCCAGGTATCCGGGCGGCGGGATCAGCACCCCGGCCGTGCCGACGATGGTCTCCAGCAGGATCGCGGCGATGGTTTCCGGGCCCTCCACCTGGATCACCTGCTCCAGGTGCTCCAGCGCGCGCTGCGACTCCTCCGCCACAGTGGTCGCCCAGAACGCGGACCGGTACAGGTAGGGCCCGAAGAAATGCACGTGCCCGATGGCGTACTCGTTCGGCCAGCGGCGCGGGTCACCGGTGGAGGTGATCGCCGCGCCGGTGTTGCCGTGGTAGGAGCGGTAGAAGCTGAGCACCTTGGTCCGGCCAGTGTGCAGCCGGGCCATCCGGATCGCGTTCTCGTTCGCGTCCGCGCCGCCGTTGGTGAAAAACACCTTCTCCATGCCATCCGGGGCAAGAGCGGCCAGCCGGGTGGCCGCCTCGCCGCGCGCCTCGTTCGCGTGCTGCGGCGCGATCGTGGTCAGCTTGCCCGCTTGCGCGGCGATGGCCGCGGTGACCCTCGGGTGCTGGTGGCCGATGTTGGTGTTCACCAGCTGGCTGGAGAAGTCGAGGTACCGGTTGCCTTCGTAGTCCCAGAAGTAGGAGCCCTCGGCGGTCGCGATCGGCAGCGGACTGAGCGCCTTCTGCGCTGACCAGGAATGGAACACGTGCGCCCGGTCCATCGCGTAGACCTGGGCGCCGCGCTCCGGGTCGGGATTACTTGGGGTGTGGTCGGTCATCGGCCGCGTCTCCTACTGGTTGACAGGGAAGCCGAGGTTGACGCCGCCGTGACTGGGGTCGAGCCAGCGGGACGTCACCGCCTTCCCGCGGGTGTAGAAGTGCACGCCCTCGGTGCCGTGCACGTGGGTATCACCGAACAGGGACGCCTTCCAGCCCCCGAAGGAATAGAACGCCATCGGCACCGGAATCGGCACATTGATGCCGACCATGCCGACCTCGACCTCGTGGGTGAACTGCCTGGCGGCTCCCCCGTCGTTGGTGAAGATCGCGGTGCCGTTCCCGTACGGGCTGGCGTTGACCACCGCAAGCGCTTCGGCGTAGGTTCCGGCCCGCACCACCGACAGCACCGGGCCGAATATCTCGTCGGTGTAGCACCGCATCGACGGCCGCACGTGATCCAGGACTGTCGGCCCGAGCCAGAAACCGTCCGCCGCGTCTCCGGTCACCGGATGGTCGCGCCCGTCGACAGCCAGGGTCGCGCCGTCCTCGACGCCCGAGTCCAGGTAGCCGGCCACCTTGTCCCGGTGCTCGCGGGTCACCAGCGGGCCCATCTCCGACCCCTCGTCCGCTCCGGGACCCACCCGCAGGCCTGCGATCCGCGAGGTGATCTTCGCGACCAGCTCGTCCCCAACCGGGTCGACCGCGACCAGCACGGAGATCGCCATGCATCGTTCGCCGGCCGAGCCGAAGCCAGCGTTCACGGCGGCGTCGGCGGCTAGGTCAAGGTCGGCGTCTGGAAGCACCACCATGTGGTTCTTCGCCCCGCCGAGGGCCTGCACCCGCTTGCCATGCGCGGTCGCCGTCTCGGAGACGTACCTGGCGATAGGCGTGGAGCCGACGAAGCTGACCGCGCGCACCTCCGGGTGCGTCAGCAGCGCGTCCACCGCCTCCTTGCCGCCGTGCACCACGTTGAACGCGCCATCTGGCAGGCCGGCATCGGCCAGCAGTTCAGCCATCAGCAGCGAGGCCGAAGGGTCCTTCTCTGACGGCTTCAGGATGAACGTGTTGCCGCAGGCCAGCGCGATCGGGAACATCCACATCGGCACCATCGCCGGGAAATTGAACGGGGTGATCCCGGTGACCACGCCTACCGGCTGGCGCATCGAGTAGGCGTCCACCCCGGTCGACACATTCTCGGAGTAGCCACCCTTGAGCAGGTGCGGGATGCCACAGGCGAAGTCGACCACCTCCAGGCCCCTGGCCACCTCACCGGCCGCGTCGGACGCTACCTTGCCGTGCTCGGCGGTGATGAGCGCCGCGAGCTCGGCCTGATGGGACCGCATCAGCTCGCGGAACGCGAACATCACGCCCGCGCGCTTGACCAGCGACGTCTCCCGCCAGCCCGGCAGCGCCGCGGCCGCCGCCGCCACGGCCGCGGCCACCTCCGCCGTCCCGCCGAAGTCCACGGTGCCGGTAATCATCCCGGTGGCAGGGTTATAGATGTCACCACGGACGGCCGCGTCGCCAGTCCATGGCTTGCCGTTGATCCAGTGCGTCCGGTGCTCAGCCATACCTCAGTCTGTCGCTAGCCGGGGTCCGGTGCCAAGTTACGCTTTGTATGGGAACGGGGCATCGTCGGTATCAACTTGTATGGCACCGCCGGGCCGTCAGTGGTGCGCTTCGCGTTCCCCGCCGACCTAAGCGTCCCCCGGAGGAGGAGCAGTGCTGCCGACAGTAGCCGAGGTGCTAGCGCTCGAGCCGGTACGCAACGGGGCGCCGACGGTGCTGGCCGCCGCCGACAGGCTCGACGCGCCAGTCCGGTGGGTGCACGTGATCGAGCTGGCCCAGGCGGCCCACCTGCTTCGGGGCGGCGAGCTCGTGCTGTCGACCGGTATCGGGCTGCCGGATGACGCCGCCGGGCTGCAGTACTACGTTGCCGAGCTTGCCGCGGTGGGCGTCAGCGCGCTCGCGGTGGAACTCGGCTCAAGGTACGCGAGCAGGCTGCCGTCCGCGCTAGTCAGCGCCGCGGCCGAGCATCGGCTGCCGCTGATCGTCCTGGCGCGGGAGACCCAGTTCATTGAGATCACTGAGGCCGTTCATGCCCGGATCATCGACGCGCAGCTGGCCGAGCTGCGCTCGGCCGAGCGGCTGCACCAGGTCTTCACCGAGCTGGCCGTGTCCGGTGCGCGGGCCGATGAGGTGGTCGCCCAGGCGGCCAGCCTCGCGGGCTGCCCGGTCATCCTGGAGAACCTCGCGCACCAGGTGCTCGCCTGCGCGCCAGGCACTCAGGACACGGCGGCGCTGCTGGCCGGGTTCGCGGCTCGGTCGCGGGCCGTGGTGGTGGCCGCGCGGACCGGCTATGACGCCACCGCAGGCTGGCTTGTCACCGTGGTCGGTGCCCGCGGCGAGGACTGGGGCAGGCTGATCATGCTGCGCGGCACCGCGCCTGGGCCAGTTGCGGGCGACGTGACGCTGATCGAGAGGGCGGCAACAACGCTGGCGCTCGGCAAGCTACTCGATCATCAGCAGGAGAGCCTGGAACGGCAGGCGCACGCCGCGATCCTGTCGGCGTTCCTCGGCCACGGCTACGCCGATCAGGCCGAAGCCGAGGCCAGGGCCAGGGCGCTGGGTGTACCGGTCACCGGCCGCTGCCTGGTCGCGGTGGTCGTCCGGCTGGCCGGGACGCCGCCAGGGCTGGCCGCCAGGGCCAGGGCCGCCGGGGTCGCGGACGCTCTGGCCGAGGTGTGCAGGCGGCAGCGGGTGCCGGCGCTAGTGGGGTCGCTTGACGACGACCGGGTTGCCGCGCTCCTCGCACTACCGCCCAGGTCCGACGCCGACGCGGCGCTGGCCAGGCTAGCCGAGCAACTGCGGCCGCGACTGTCCGAGCATGACGTCGTCGGGGCGGGCCCCGCGGTCGACGCGGTCGACCGGGTGCAGCGATCCTTCCTGGACGCCGACCACGTGGCCGAGGCTGCCGCCGGGTCCGGCGCGGCCCGGCCGTTCTACCGGCTGCCCGACCTCCGGCTGCGCGGACTGCTGCATCTGTTCAGGGACGACCCGCGGATGCACGCGTTCGCCGAGCGGGAACTCGGCCCGCTGCTCGTGCACGATGATGCCAGCGGCACCCAGCTGCTCGCCGCGCTCACCGCATATCTGTCGACGGGCGGCAACAAGGCCGAGGCAGCCAAACAGGCACACCTGGCCAGGCCCACCATGTACGAGCGGCTGCGGCAGATCGAGGATGTGCTTGGCGTCGACCTGGAGCCGGCCGAGTCCCGGCTCTCGCTGCACGTGGCGCTGCTCGCGCTGCAGGCCGCCGGCGCCGGTCGCTAGTGTCACGTGACTGATGTTCTTTGACCGCTTGTCGCTTTGGTGACGATTTTGTCGGCGGTCTTGGTTCAGGTGACGGGCTGGCAGCGGTCGTTCCAGCCGTCGCCGGTCAGCGCCAGCGCGATCATCGGCAGCCGCTGTCAGGTGTCCAGGAGCCGCCGGGGCAGCTCGCCCCGCGCGCGGCCGGACGCCCGGGCGCGATCGCATGAGACAGCATCGCTATCCCCATATCCCCAAGGTGAGCTGGCGCCTGCGCATCTGGGTGAGCTGCCGGCGGGCTGCCTGGGTATCCGCGTGATCGGGACCCAGCGCGTCTGTCCGATCTTCAAGGATTTGTTTATAGAGCGTGGCTGCCCGGCCGAATCGGGCGCTCGCAGCGTAGGCGTGGGCCAATCTGGTGCGGGCGGAGCTGGTATCGGGGTGATCGGCGCCCAGAATGCGCATGCTGTCGGTCAGGACCCGCTGGTACCAGGATGCCGCCCGGCTCCATGCCTGGAACCCGGCGTAGGCGTCGGCGAGGAGGCGCCGGCGCGCGACCGTGCCCGGTCCGCTCGTGGAGCAGCACGGCCTCGGAGACCTCGCCGGTCACGACGCGGGCCCTGGCGACCAGATACCGAGCCATCAGCGCCTCCGGATGGCCAGGGCCAAGAGCCGTCTCGGCATTCGCCGCGGCCTGCAGGAAATACGGCAGGGCCTCGGCCGCTTTCCCGGAGCTCAGCAGGAGGAAGCCCAGGTCGCAGCGGGCGCTGATCGCGCGCGGATCGGCCGGACCGGAGCCGCGCTCGGCGATCGCCAGGTTCGCCCGGGCCAGCGCGACCCCCTCGGCCCGCACCACCGCCTGGGCCCGCACCACCGCCTCGGCCCACGCCACCGCCTGGGCCGGCGCCACGGCCTCGTTTGCCCGGTCAGCGGACGCGTACGCGTACGCGTACGCCAGCGCCGCTCGCGCCGGGATCGTGTCCGGGTGGTCCTGGCCGTGGCGTGACTCGCTCTCGGCCAGAGCCCGCTCGAAAGTCTCAGTCTGCTGCGCGATGCTGGCCGGTGACATCGGGCTGCCGAACGGCTGGTGCCTTTCCATGTGATGAAGTATGTACAAGTCGGAAATGAGATTCGAGTTCCAGCTGCGTGAATGAAGTAGCTTAACTTCGCGGTAGGCCTGGTTATGCCGTTGAATGCTGCCGTGGAGCTGCCGGATTCCGATCGTGCCGAGCTATGAGCTCGCTTCGGTGGTCAGCAGGTTGTCGATCGCGGCGGCGGTCGGCATGGCCGCTCGCGCGCCTGCGCTAGTCACTGCCAGCGCTGCCGCGGCTACCGCTCGCCTGACGCACTCGCGCAGCTGGTAGCCGTGCGCCAGCCCGGCTGCCAGCACGCCGGTCAGAGTGTCGCCGGCCCCGGTGGTGTCGACAGCCCGTACCCGGTGGCCGGGAAAGTGCTCGGTCGTACCATCGCCAGTCAGCAGCGCGCCCGCGGCTCCCATCGTCAGGATCACCGGGCCGCCAGTGCGCCGGGCCAGTGCCGCCGAGGCCGCGGGCGGATCCGCTGCGGCTGGCAGCCGCTCCTGCGCCGCCAGGTCGGCCAGTTCGCGCATGTTCGGGGTGGCGATCGCGCCCGTCAGCAAGTCGGCGTAGCCGACCTGGGCCGGAGCCGGGTTAACCACGAGGCGTGCCCGCGCCATTGCCGCACGGCTGGACGCCTCCCGCAGCGGGGCGGCGGGCAACTCGAAGGACAGCACGACGACATCGTCCGGTCGCAGGCGCAGCACGCCGAGCGCAGCACCCACGTGGCTGGCTGGCAGCAATGCGTTAGCGCCCGGTGCTACCGCGATCTGATTCTCGCCGCTGGCCTCGTCGACGAGCACGACCGCGTGCCCGGTAGGACCGTCGAGCCGCAGCACATGAGTGACGTCGACGCCCTCGCCCCTCAGCGCGTCTGCCGATTCCTCGCCATCCTGCGCGCCGACCGCCGCGATCAGGTGGACCTGCGCGCCCGCACGTGCCGCGGCGACTGCCTGATTCGCGCCCTTGCCGCCGTGGTGGCGGTCGAACACTCCGCCAAGGACCGTTTCGCCGGTCGCGGGAAGCCTCGGCAGCCGCATGACTAGGTCGACGTTGACCGAGCCGACGATGACCACCCGGCCTGGAACGCCGCCATCCGCGGACCTCATGGTGGGCCACTATAGGAGCAATGCCGGAACGGGACAGGACTGATGGCGAAGAAGATCATCCTCGATTGCGACCCCGGCGTCGATGACGCCCTGGCTATCGCCTACGCGCTGGGCAGCCCTGACCTCGATCTTGTCGGCATCACCACCGTCGCCGGGAACGTCAGCCTGGAAAAGACGACCGCAAACGCACTACGGCTCCGGGAGTTCCTCGGCGCCCATGACGTACCGGTCACGGCGGGAAGCGCCATGCCCTTGCTGCGACCGCCGATTACGGCGGAGCACGTGCACGGGGCTGACGGCCTGCGCGGCGCGCGGCTGCCGGCAGCAACCGCTGGCCCAGCGCCGGGCCACGCAACCGACTTCATCGTGGACACCGTGATGGCACAGCCCGGCGAGATCACAGTCGTAGCGGTCGGCCCGCTGACGAATGTTGCCCTCGCGCTGCGACGGGCGCCGGCACTGGCCGCCAGCGTCCGGGACTTCGTCATCATGGGCGGCTCGAGCGCGCGCGGCAACGTGACGCCAGCCGCCGAGTTCAACATCGCGGCCGACCCGGAGGCCGCTTCGATGGTGTTCTCGGCGGGCTGGACAGTCACGATGGTTGGCCTCGATGTCACCGAGCAGGCCACCGCCAGCGCAGCGGTCATCGCCAAGTTCGCTGCCCTCGGCAGGCTGGCGAGCGAACTGCTCCTGCCCTGCCTGCGCAGTCACGCCGACGGCGACCGGGTGGTGACCTCGCCAGGCCCGGATCCTGGCGGCGGCGACCCCGCGGTGCATGACCTCTGCGCCGTCGCATACGTCGCCCGGCCGGATATGCTGACCTGCCAGCCGGCCAGGGTCGAGGTCGAGACCGCGGGCCGGTGGACGTCAGGCATGACGGTGACCGACTTTCGCGCCGGACCTGCTGACCGCAACACGCTCGTCGCCACCGCTATCGACGTGCCCGCCTTCTGGGACTGCGTCCTGGACGTCTACGCCAGGCTCGCTGCCACGCTGTGACCTCGCCAGCCCTTGTCGGGGTGTGCTAGCAGCCGTCTGACGGTGCCCACGGCTGCGTACCGTCCTCGGCGTACAGCCGGTTGAAAGCGATCTTTTGCTGCGCGACGGATGCCTCGCCTGCGGTTCCGGAGTATCCGAGCGAGGCCCAGGTAGAGGGCAGGATCCCGAACAGCCCATCCGGATCCGTCGGGTTGTCGCTGCTCTCGCGCCATGCCACGCACTGCTCGAATGAGGACTCGCCCGCGTTAATCGACTGCTGGCTCGGGGCTGCGTACTGCGCCTGCTGCGACGCCTGAACCTGGCCCGCCTGAACCTGGCCGGCCTGTGCTGCGCTTGCCCGTGCCGCGCTGGCCTCTGTGGGTCGTGCACCCGCGCCATGCTTGGACGTGTGCTTGGCCGCGGTGTGCGCGGCATGCGTCTTGCCGCGGGCCGGGCCGTGCGTCTTCGCAGCGGCAGCGTGCGCCCTGACACCTGCCGAGTGCAGCGCGCTCGCAGCGGCCGAGTGCGGCGGGGAGGATGCCTTGGCCGTAGTTCCGGCCGACAGTGCGACGCCAGCGGCCGCTGCTGGCACGAGCGCGGCTGCTGCGATCATCTTGATCTTCACGGGAGGTCTTGCCTCCTCTGCCCGCCCTCAGCGCTTCGCGGGGATCCGCGACTAACAGTTATTGGGCGTGACTTGGTGCCATGGCCGTCCTGGGCTCATGGTCGTGGTCATGGTCGGGTGACATGGTCGCGAGCTGGTCGCGATGGTGTTATCCGGCTGGCTGACTCCTTTCCTCAGTACGCGGGTTTCCGCAGTACGCAGGCAAGGCGTTGCCCGGCCCGCTTGGCATGAGTTCGCGGAAGTAAGCACCTCTGCATGTACAACCACCTGGGCGAGCGCGGGGCATCCGGCCGCCAGGAAATATGAGTCATGTCACTGTCGCGGAAGCAGGGAATATCGCTGACCAGCTGTCGATTGCGCGCCTGCGCACCGGCTTGACCTTGCGGCGCCGCCTGGCGCAGTCAACGGCCGAGTGGCCGGCGATAGCGCCTGCCGTCACGAATCGAAGCCCATGCCGACCCGATCCAGCGCGCGCAGCCACAGATTGCGGCGTCCGTCGTTGCCGTCGGCTCTGGCCAGTGACCACCGGGTCAGCTGCACCCCGGCGGACCGGATTGGCTCGGGCGGGAACGGTATGGGCCTTCTCCGGACCATCTCCAGCTCGGTCAGCTCTGTCGGCTCGCCGCCCAGCAAGTCGAGTACCACGCTGGCCCCGAACCGGCTGGCGCCTACCCCTAGACCGGTGTAGCCCGCGGCATAGGCCAGTCGGCCTGCCATCGCCGTGCCGAAGAAGGCGCAGAACCGGGAGCAGGTATCGATCACGCCGCCCCAGCTGTGGCTGAAGTGCAGGCCCTCAAGCTGCGGGAACGTCTCGAAGAAGTGCTCGGCCAGCTTGGTGAACGTGGCCGGGCGCTGGTCCAGGGACGCGGCGATCTTGCTGCCGAAGTAGTACACCGCGTCATAGCCGCCCCAGAGGATCCGGTTGTCCTCGGTGAGCCGATAGTAGTGAAACTGGTTCGCGCTATCGCCGACGCCCTGGCGCCTGCGCCAGCCGATGCTGTCGAGCTGCGCGGCCGACAGCGGTTCCGTTACAAGCACGTAGTCGTACACCGGGACGAGGTAGTAACGCAGGCGGCGCAACAGTGGGGAGAGCGCCCCCGTTCCCAGCGCAACCTGCCGAGCATGCACGCGGCCGGCAGGCGTGCGCAGCGCCACGCCGCCGGCTGACCTGGGCTCAGCCGAGATGGCGAGCACCGGTGTGTCCTCGTGTATCCGCACGCCCGCCTCCAGGCAGGCGCGGCGCAGCCCCCACGCGAGCCGGACCGGATCGACTATCGCGCACCCGCTGGTATCCCACAATCCGGCCAGGTACGTTGGCGAGTCGAGCTCGGCGCGCACCGCGGCTGAGTCCAGCAGAAGCGCGTCGCCGCCAAGGCCGACGATCGTGTCAGCCGTCTCAAGCAGGCCTGCGACCTGCCACTGGCTGGTGGCGACGGCGAGCTCGCCGGTGCGCCTGAAGTCGCAATCGATGCCATGCCTGGATACTGTCTTCTCGATCTCGTCGAGGTTCCTCTTGCCCAGCCGGTCCAGCGTCGCCAGCTCAGCCGGGAAGCGGTCTAGCCCGTTGCCGACGCCGTGGGTCAAGCTGGCTGAGCAGAAGCCCCCGTTCCGGCCAGTCCCCGCCCAGGCCACGCGGCGCGCCTCGACCAGCACGACATCGCGACCAGGGTCAGCCTCCTTGGCTAGCAGGGCGGTCCACAAGCCGGTAAAGCCCCCGCCGATCACGGCAAGATCCGCGGTCGCCTTTCCGTTCAGCGCAGGAGCAGGCTCGGGCGCCGCAGGCTGGTCGAGCCAGAAGGGAACGGGGCGTGCCCCCGCGAGCGCGCGCCCGGCCTCCGAGTCGTTCATGCCGCTCTCATCCAGTAGGTCGCCTTCCGCGTCCCGGTTCCATCACCCGGACATTCTGCACTGCGGGCCAGGACGGGCCCTATAGCGCAGCCGTCCGGAGAAAACGCCTGGTCTTCGATGCCCGCCGTGTCCCATCCTGCACCGCCGACGAGCGCCAGGCGCCGCCGAGTTCGTGCCAACCGGTCACGGCTTGGTGCGGGTGCGCAATGAACGGATCGAACGCACGCCGGGGATCGGTAATACTCGAGTTCAAGCTGTTCTGCTGAAACGCAGAATGGCAGGCTCCCCGCGTCCCCTCTGAATACGCGGGGAACCTGCCAGACTCGTGGGATCTGCCGTGGCCGTCGGCCCGCCAGCGTCCGCTCGTCGTGCCCTAGCGATAGCCGTGCGTGATCAGGCCCCAGGCGTCATCCGCTAGGCTGAGCTTCATCTCCACTGCCTGCTCTTCGGGACATGAGCCCAGGTCCTGCCGGCAGAAGAACTCCCACCACGCGCGCTTGCGAAGGTGCAGCGCGTATGCATCGCGAGTGGCTTCCTGAAAGTCATTCCACGCACTCGTCAGTGTTCCATTGGTATGCGACGAATCTGCGATAGCCCTAGCGAGCTCAGGGACGATGTTCGTGAGATCCTCGTTGATCGCACAGCCCTCAAGTATCCCCCGTATTTCGCCACTTGTGAGTTGACCCTGGAATTCAGGCTCAACGGATCCACTGCCCAGCCAGGATTCATCGCTGGATGACCCCGGACTCTCTGGTTGACCGACCTCGGCGGGATATGGATCGTCCAAGGGATCGTCCAATACTTGCTTGGTCAGCCAGTCGATATCCCCGTCGTCCTGGCGTGGCGAGCGGTGTCGAGGCTGGTATCCGGCACTCCACAGGAATCCGGCCAGCCAGGTGGTTACCATCCGCTCGGCCCCCGTGCCAGGTCGCTTAGTTGATACTCCCAGCGGGTTCGATGCTGAGAACCGTCACTGAGCATCAATCTGGCCACCGTAACGAGGCTGAGGGAGCCAGGCATCTGCCTCCTCGGCGGCAGGAGCATCGTGAATAATCGCGCGGATCTCGGCCTCCAGGTAGCGGCGGTGACCGCCGAGAGTGCGGATGGAGCTGAGCTTCCCGGACTTGGCCCACCTCGTGACTGTCTTCGGGTCCACTCGGAAGGCTGCTGCCACCTCCGCTGGGGTCAGCAGCGGAGCGGCGTGGTTTACGGCTGGGCGTGAAGCCATTCTATTGTTCCCCTTGTCTTGATTGTTGGGCCGGAATGGCCCTGGCTAGCCTGGTCAGGAGGGCCAGGCAAGAGCGAGTATTTCCAGCGGCGTTAGGCCACTGATCCGCCGTCGTCGTGCTCGCGGGTGATCGCGGCGACTGGGACGCGCAAAGCGCGAGCGATCCTGTGAATCGTGGCCGGCCGCGCGCTGCGCTTTTCCCGCTCGATGTTCGAGAGCGCGGACTGGCTCATTCCGACCTTCCGGGCGAACTCCGGCTGATGCCAGCCATCCTTCTCACGAAGGCTGCGAATGGCCGCGCCGTTCTGGCGAAGCCTTCCTTGGGCCCGGCCTATCGGCTCTCTGAGGGTTGCGGTGACCGTTTGTGTCGTGCTCATGGCAGATAACTTAGGGTCATGCGCGATCATCCGCAAGCCGAAGCTGGACACTCATGGTCACTAATGGTCAGGACCGAAGTATTAACGGCATGCGGAGTAATGGCCAGCAGTCCCCGGGAGGGCCTGCTGTGGGCCGCCCGCTCAGTCGCGGCACTCCCGCCTAATCCAGGCGGCGAGAGCACCTCCATCAGACATGATGTGGGGTGCGCAGTCCTGGCGTGGATGTATTACCGCAGGTAGCGACTTCGCAACAGTCGGCTACCGGTCGGCTCGCGCGTGCTGCTCCCGGCATCGCGGCCGCCTGGTTCAGTAGGCGGTGGCCGCGCTCGGACCCATTGAAGCGGTATCCGCTGCAGCATGAATGTCCGGTCTTGATGTGGCAAGCTATGTCCAGACGGATCGGTACTCGCACCCCCCGCGGATGGACCGTGATGGACACATATCCGAACGAAGCTTGGCGGCGCCTGGGTCGCATGCTCGAACGACGCCGGGGCGAGCTTGGCTACGGGTTCCGTCAGCGTGCTCGTTTCGCCAGGGAACGCGGCGGCGGGATGATCTCCGTGAAGACCATCAGCCGCTTGGAGAAAGGCGAGCGGCATTACTACCCGCAGTCCACCGTCGGGACCGTCGAGGCGATGTACCAATGGTCGCCGGGGAGCGTCGAGCGTGTCCTGGTGGGAGGCGAGCCGAACGTGCTCCTGCTCGCTCCGGCTCCTGACCGCAATCCCATCACTACTGACTCCGCCGCACCCACGGCCGGCGAGCGGATAGCCAGCTGGGTCTACGTGCGGATGAGGCAGCGCGGCCACAATGACGATGTCATACACGACTTCATCGAAGCCGAGGGCTTGCCTCGCGAGCCCACCGCGCTGGCCGCGGTGAAGCGGATCGCAGACGCGACGGGTGCAACCACCGCAGAAGTTCTTGCCTTGCTGGGAGTTGAGGACACCAATTCACGCCGGATCCCGTCGCCCGTTGTGGACAGCCGCGATCGGGCGCACATAGCGCCCTCGACAGCGGCATCCCTGGAAGTCCCGGTGGCCTGGCGCTAAGCACCTGCACCGGCCGGTACGTCAGCTGAACGCGCGACCGCAAACGGAGCAGTGCGGTGTCCCGGGATGACTCACCAGGCGCGTCAGCCGGATCTCACGTAAGGCGTTGCCCGTGACGTCAGCCGACAGTCGGTAGCTCTGCGACGTCCAAGCGGCCTCACAGCCACACCGAAATCCTCGTCGCCACGCAATCCATGCATCAGGGACGATTAAGCCAATCATCCCGCCTACCGTCGTCAACCCAGCCGGCAAGGCCAATGCGATCGCTTGCTGGGTGCTGATCGCGTTCAGGGCGGACAAGGCCACCGTTACCAAGCTAAGGACTATGCCCCCTATCGTGATCCAGGCCGATAGCCGCACGCGTCGCCCAGGGCGAACAACGCGCAACGGCCGCCAGCGTGACTCACTGCCCATCTCGCTAATCTCCCTTCGGGAGGCTGCTCCCCAAGCCACCCGGATATCCGACGGGGAGTGTGACGCCGGACGGGCAACTATTGACACCTTACTGCCACAGAGTCTGAAATCGCCGACGCGACTCGCCGTCCGGTCCGCAGCACGAAGTCAAGCGCGGTTATGCGAGAATCCATGAAATCGCAAAGAATTCCGCGCAAATTGTATATAACGGCCTTAGGGACACTCTGGACTATTGGCCACCAATAACCGCCTTTCTTCGGCGCAGTGTCATTAGCAACAGACGGTCGCGAGCCTGCCCGGCGTCCCCGTCCATGCCGGACGAGCTTCGCGTGGCTATGGTCGGTTGCCGCCCTGGCGGCAGCCAACTGATCGCCACCAGGTCAACAGCCAGCCGACCTTGAATCCGGCCCGGAATAAGTGCCCCTCACCAGCCTCGGCGGCCGCGGCGGCCGCGAGCCCGCCGACAACCAGCACAGCAGCAGGCAGTGCCAGGGCCAGCGTCTGCGGAAAGCTCAGCACGCACAATGTGGAGCACATGGTCGCCGCGAGCCCGGGGACGACGCCCGCGGCCGCGAACCACAGCGCCCGTCGCGTCCGTGGCCGGCGCAACCTGCCGTCCACGGGCCGCTGCGGAGGTTCGGCGTCCATAGCTACCATCTCCCAGGAGATCGAGATGCCGAACCGAGCCGATGATTGTCGCAAAGGTGTATTAAATAATGCACTCAGTAAGCCCATCAAGTGAATCACTTAGCTACTGCCGACCTTGCCGCTGCGATTGGCAGATGGACTGCGGCAGACAACGGAATCTATACCAGTCCCAGCATCGCTGCGTCCAGTCTCACCAGATCTCGGCGATTCTTTGGCTGCCTCTCGCGGGATCTATACATGCTCAGCATGCATCCTCATCTGGGGTTATGCCGACGATGAGCGCCGAATACCTGGCCCGGTCACTCCTATTCTGGACACCTGACCGTAATTCGTTTGTTACGCGGTGCGAAGTGTCGTATGACTGATCAGTTTCGTGACAGGATGCCCTGGTGAATGGCCCCGACCTCGGCCCCTCGGACCTCGTCGTGCGCGGCGCGACGATCGTCAGTCCTGGTCACCGCGAGATCGCCGATATCGGAGTCCGAACGGCCGGATAGCTCGCCTGGGCGGCGACATGAGCGGCGAGCGAGAGCTTGACGCCGCCGGCCTGCTGGTCATCCCTGGGGCATCGATGCACACGTCCACCTGGTCTGCGCGGCGCTGGCCGCGGAGCTTGCGGAACGCGGAAAGCGGCAGGTCTGGGTCGACGATTTCTGGTCCGGCTCGCTTGCTGCCATCGCCGGGGGCATCACAACTATCGGGCACATGACATTCGCGCTGCCTGGCGAGTCCATGACGATGGCGATCGTGCGGGACATGGCCGGTGCCGCCGTCGAGGCCGCAGTGGACTGGTTCCCGCATCCTGTGCTCGCAGGCCTCGGGGGCAGCACTGCCGCCGAGATCACCGGGCTGGCCGCTGACGGGCATACCAGCATCAAGATTTTCCTGTCCGACTCCAGACTCGAGGGGCAGACGCCAGCCCTGGCCGATGCCACCGCCGGGGACGAACGATAGGCAACTAGCTCAGGCACGTCTCCCAGCCGAAACCGGCGCAGCGCGACGTGCTGCCAGGCCAGCTCGGTGAAGCCGTCATCGGGCATAGCGCTTCCTTCCGCCGGAATGTTTCACTCACGGGGACGACCGCGCGAAGGAAGCTGCCCTTTTCCGGCTGGCGCCACAAGCGCGTCGTGTCAGGCTAGAACCTTGGCTTTCTCCCTGTCGAACTCCTCGGCAGTGATGACTCCGCGGTCGCGCAGATCAGCTAGTTTTTCCAGCTGGTCCGCGGTGCTAGCCGCTGGTTGCGGCGCACCCCCCACATAATCCCGGAAGGCCTGATCCTGCTGCTGTGCATGTCTCATCGACCGCTCGTGCATGGACCCGCCTCGGGCGATCAGGTAGACCAGGACACCGATCAACGGGATGAACAGCACGAATAGGAACCACAGGGCCTTCGCCCACCCGGCCAAGTCATGACTGCGGAAGATATCGACGAACACCGTGATCAGGATCCAGATCCAGATCACCCATAGGAATATCTCGAAGATCGTCCAGAAAGCGTCCAGCAGCGGATAGGACGAGGACGACGCGGCCAGTGTCATTAGGTCTCCGTTCCTCCTTCGCGACGGGTTGCATTTCGGCACCCGGCTACTCGGGTTCGAGTCCAGATCAGCATTCCCCGGTGGCCTGGCAGGGGCATCACCCGCTACGGGTGAGACAAGCGATCGCGGCGGCGAGTCCAGAGTGTTCGGCGGCACAGATGGAACGGCGATTCGTGGTTTCGTGGGAGCGAGGAGAGTCGAACTCCGCCAGGCAAAGACCTGGTCCGCGCTGCGAGCCCGAGTCGACCGGCTTCGCTTGCGCTCCCTGGGGGGTTGTGCTCGCCCTCAGCATGGCCCTTCCTGCCCGCACAGCGCGAGGGTCAAAGGACCTCGCGTCGCAGGTATCTGGTCCTAAGGCGTGGCGAGTCACGACGTGCCGTTGTCGGCTTATACCCTCGACCTGACGCGATCCACCGGCGACCGCGGCGACGGTCGCCGTTTTCGGCATCCGCTATCGTGCGGTCGTGCTCGGGTTAAGCCGTACGAGCCGCACCGGGTTTGTCTCGTCCAGTTCGGCGACAGCTTCTCGTGATTTCACGAAGTCCGAGAAAGAGCGATAGCCCAGGGCCTTTTCGCTGAATGAGGGGTCCATGCGCTTCATCTGGCTCTTCACGGCGGAGCTATGCAGCCAGTCAGCGTCGTCCTTTTCCTGGCCGAGCCGCAGCGCCCGTTCAAGGAGTTTGGTTGCCAGCTCTTGCGGGTCCTCGGAATCGAGGTCACTCTCATCGGCTGCGGCGGTCGCTGGCTGTCTGGCGCGTCGCGAGCCCCGCGCGGACGTGGCTGCGCCGGGCTCCTCACGTTCCCGCTGGCCGTCCGCCGCCGACTCGGCTGGCTGCTGGGAGGGATCGGTGAGTGTGATGCCAGGAAGGGCGTCGTAGGTCACGAGCTCGTCACAGGCCGCGGCGAGCGATCTGCTCGTCGAGCCCGCGACCCCGACACCGACCACATAACGCCCCAGCCGTCTGCAGCGCTGGGCGAGGGCGATGTAATCCGAGTCGCCACCCACGATGACCACATGCGTCAGGTCGGGAAGGCGGAACATGTCCTCGACCGCATCCACGGCCAGTCTGATGTCAGCACCGTTCTTGGCGTATGCGGCGGCTGGAAACAGCTGAACCAGGTCCACTGCGCGGCTGACGAGCTGGCCGCGGTAGTCGGCGTTCACGGGGACGGACCAGTCCGCGTAGGCGCGGGTAAGCACGAGGGTGCCGAACGATGAGGCGAAGTCGATCACCGCGCCGACGTCCACGGTGGCGCGCCGCAGCTTCTCGGCAATGTCGGGATCACCAGGCTTGTCAGACCTATCGAACCCGCGCGCCTTGTCACGCTGGAACTGGCCCCGGCCATGAACCTGGTCGTAGCGCGAGATCACGATGTTGTCGAAGTCGATGTAGACGGCGACGCGGGCGCCGCCAGGGTCGTTCACGGCTGCTCTTCTCCTCGGGACGCCCTCGGGAGCGTACCCCGCCCGCAGAACTCAGGGTTCACCCACTGCGGGCATACGTAGCTACCTGGCCGCCCGATCTCAGGAGCGCCACTGTTTACCGACGAAACGGCAGGATTCATGATCTCCACTGTGGCACAGCAGTCGGCCTTGGCGAGCATCGCGGCCGTCGCCGGCCGGGCTTATCTGGCGCGTCCGGCTCCGTCGGCACGCCCGGCGCGACACGGCGTGTGGCGACATGGACAGCCGGGACGCTGGCCGAACTGGCCGGGGTGAGGAGCGGTTGCGCAACCTGGATCCGCTGAATTCCACCGTCGAGGCCGTAAGACAGTCCCTGGGAAACCAGAACATCGGCGCGTGCCGGGTGTCTACCGCCCACACCAGCGGCGGTGCGTCCGGATTCGTGGCAGCGACATGCGGGCGGAACTGGCGAAGGTCAGGGTCATGGCGGTAGTGCCAGAGCGCGAAGCTGGGCTCCCCCGCATATGGCGGCGCTGGCTCGCGTGACAGTAGGTCCTCGGGATATGCGGCGTCCATCACCGACAGTATCCCGCCGGGCTAGGCTCGAGGTCGCGGCAGTGCCTGCGCGCGTGGCCAAGCGGGCCCTGTTACCTAACCTATTTGCAACGCGGTTAGGCCTCGATGTTGCTCATGACGTGCTTGATCCTGGTGTAGTCGTCGAAGCCGTAGCCGGACAGATCCTTGCCGTAGCCCGAGTTCTTGAATCCGCCATGTGGCATCTCGGAGACGAACGGGATATGGGTGTTGATCCACACCGCCCCGAAGTCAAGCTGGCGAGCGGCCCGCATAGCGCGACCGTGATCGCGCGTCCAGACACTGGCCGCCAGCCCGTACTTGACGCCGTTCGCCCACCGCAGTGCCTCGTCTTCTGAGCTGAACCGCTGAACGGTGACGACCGGGCCGAATATCTCGTCCTGGATCATCTCGTCGTCCTGGCGCAGGCCGGTTACCACGGTCGGGGCGTAGCAGAACCCGCGCGCGCCGACTCGGCGACCGCCAGTAGCGATGGTGGCATGGTCGGGTGCCCGCTCCAGGAAGCCCTCCACCCGGGCAAGCTGGGCGGGATTGTTGAGCGGGCCGTAGTCGGCGTCAGCGTCCTCGCGGCCAGCGGTCTTGAGGGCGCTCGCCTGCTCGACGAGCAGCGCCGTCAGGTCGGCGGCCACACCCGGCGCGGCCAGCACCCTGGTCGCGGCCGTGCAGTCCTGGCCCGCGTTGTAGTAGCCGGCCTCGGTGATCTGCTGGGCCGCAAGCTCGATGTCGGCATCATCGAAGACGACAACCGGCGCCTTTCCGCCTAGCTCCAGATGCACGCGCTTGAGCCCGGCCGCCGCCGCCTGCGCCACCTCGGTGCCTGCCCGGACCGATCCGGTGATCGACACCATCTGCGGGATTTCGTGCGACACCAGCGCCCGGCCGGTGTCGCGGTCGCCGCAGATGACGTTCAGGACGCCCGGCGGGAAGAACTCGGCGGCAATCTCGGCCAGCAGCAGCGTGGAGACGGGCGTCGTGTCCGACGGTTTCAGCACGACGGTGTTGCCCGCCGCCAGGGCAGGCGCGAACTTCCAGACGGCCATCATCATCGGGTAGTTCCATGGGGCCACCTGCGCACAGACGCCAATCGGCTCGCGCCGGATCATCGAGGTGTGGCCGCGCAGGTACTCCCCCGCCGATTTCCCCTCCAGGACTCTCGCCGCGCCGGCGAAATACCTAAGCTCGTCGGCCAGCGGCGGCACCTCATCCGACCTGGTCATCGCCACCGGCTTGCCGGTGTTCCTGGACTCGGCCTCCACAAGGTCTTCGGTCCGGGCCTCGATCGCGTCCGCGAACCTCAGCAGGGCCAGGCTGCGCTCGGCCGGAGTCGTGTCGCGCCACGTTTCGAAGGCCTCGGCGGCGATCCGCAGGGCAGCGTCGACGTCCGCCGCCCCAGAAACCGGCGCCCGCAGGTAGGCCTCGCCCGTGCTCGGGTCGACGACCTCGCTCGTCCGGCCCTCGCGTGCAGGCCGGTACTCGCCGCCGACGAAGTTGTCGAGCAGTACGCCGGGCGCGCCTGATCCCACGGTTCCTCCCAGCGAAACGATCTTAAGTCGGGTACGACCCTGGCAGAAATTTGGCCCTCACACAAGTGATTCAGTCCCAAATGTGGCCACGCCCTACGGAATCAGTTGACAGCTGTCGTTAGGGTGGCAGCATGGGAAGCTCGGAAGGAGGCCTACGCATGGCGCATTCCCCCGGCACGCATCTTGCCGTTGTCACCCGCAGCCGCGGTGCTCCGAGTAGTCGTGACGCCGACAGCGGCAGGGTCGTGCTTGACGACCTGTCCAAGCAGATCATCGAGCAGCTGCAGCAAGATGGCAGGCGATCCTACGCCGCGATCGGCAAGGCGGTCGGCCTATCCGAGGCCGCGGTCCGGCAGCGGGTCCAGCGGCTGATCGAAGCCGGCGCAATGCAGATAGTGGCGGTGACGGACCCGATGACGCTGGGCTTCCTGCGCCAGACCATGGTCGGCGTCCGCTGCGGCGGCGACCTGGAGCGGGTTGCGGACCAGCTCGCGGGTATGGATGAGATTGACTACGTGGTAATAACGGCGGGCTCTTTCGACCTGCTGATCGAAGTGGTCTGCGAGGACGACGACCAGTTGCTGGAGATCCTGAGCCGGGTACGCGCCATCTCGAGCGTGACCGCGACGGAGACCTTTGTATACCTGAAACTGTGCAAGCAGACCTATAGCTGGGGGACCAGATGAGCACGTCATACACCAAGGACGAGATCCTCGCGCTGCAGGAGAAAGCTAAGCGCCACCTGTGGCTGCACTTCACCCGCATGTCGTCTTACGCCGACGCCGACGTTCCGGTGATCGTCAGGGGCGAGGGTCAGTATGTCTACGACCAGCACGGCAAACGCTACCTGGACGGCCTGGCCGGCCTGTTCGTCAGCCAGATAGGCCATGGCCGCACCGAGGTAGCCGAGGCGGGGGCCAGGCAGGCCTCCGAGCTTGCTTACTTCCCGCTCTGGTCTTATGCCCATCCGCAGGCCATTGAACTGGCTGAACGGCTGGCAGCGATGGCGCCAGGCGACCTGAACCGGGTGTTCTTTACTACCAGCGGCTCCGAGGCAGTGGAGTCCGCCTGGAAGCTGGCCAAGCAGTACTTCAAGGCAATTGGCCAGCATGGCCGGTACAAGGTGCTGAGCAGAGCCATCGCCTACCACGGCACCACGCTTGGCGCGCTGGCGATCACCGCCCTGCCCGGCCTCAAAGAGCCCTTCGAGCCACTGCCGCCTGGCGGCATACGGGTGCCGAACACAAACTTCTACCGCGCGCCGGAGTTCGTCGCCACGGACGAGACCGCATTCGGCATCTGGGCAGCCGACGAGATCGAGCGTGCCATCCTCAGGGAGGGCGAGGAGTCCGTGGCCGCGGTGTTCCTCGAGCCCGTGCAAAACTCCGGCGGCTGCTTCCCGCCACCGCCCGGCTACTTTCAGCGCGTCAGGGAGATCTGCGACCGGTACGGCGTGCTGCTGGCCTCGGACGAGGTGATCTGCGCCTTCGGCCGGCTCGGCTACAACTTCGGATCCGAGCGCTACGGATACCAGCCCGACATCATCACCTTTGCCAAGGGCGTCACCTCTGGTTACGCACCGCTCGGCGGGATGATGGTCGCCGACCACCTGATGGAGCCGTTCAGCACGGGCCACGGGACCTTCCTGCATGGCGTGACCTTCGCCGGGCATCCGGTCTCCTGCGCAGTGGCGAACGCCAACCTTGACGTGTTCGAGAAGGAAGACCTGCTCGGCAACGTGCGAGCTAATGAGCAAGGCTTCCGGGCGACGCTGGAGAAACTGAATGACCTGCCGATCGTCGGGAACATCCGCGGTGACGGCTACTTCTACGGGATCGAGTTGGTCAAGGACAAGGCCACCAGGGAGACATTCGACGACGACGAGTCCGAACGACTGCTCCGCGGCTACCTCTCTCCGGCACTTTTCGAGGCCGGACTGATCTGCCGCGCCGATGACCGTGGTGACCCAGTTATCCAGCTGTCCCCGCCGCTGACCTGCGGCCAGGCGCAGTTCGACGAGATGGAGCAGATTCTGCGCAGTGTTCTGACGCAGGCGTGGACCAAGCTCTGAGTTAGTTCCTGGCCTAGCCAGGGATCGCCGGTCCTGGCCGGCCTGATGCTGCGCCGCAGCGTCGGGCCGGCCGCGTTTTTTTGCCCGCCATCGCGCTTCCGCGCGAAGTTATGTACTTGTAACATCCCCGGGGCTAACCAAACGGTGCCTCAGACGTGTCTAAGAAGTATGGGGCCGGGTGGTGCAGCAGGGGCGATCGCCGGGTCCGGTCAGACGGGAGGCACGGATGTCGAGCATCGGCGGCGACTGGGCAACGCTGAGCAGTCAGAACGAGCGGCTAATGCGAGCCGCCGATTCGGAGGTCCGGCAGGCCGATGGCCCTGTAATCTCTGAGTCGACCCGGTGGGCCGAGCTGGCCAGCCAGCGCGAGCGGCTCGTTGAGCTCTCCGACCCGCTCTACGGGCTAGCGGCCTCGCCTCGGCAGCCGCCAGGATTCCGGCTCGCGGCATCCACCGCGTAGCGTCAGCTCCTGGCGGCCGCGAGCAGTTCCTGCACGTGCTTGACTGCCTGGTCGACTGGAACGCGTTCCCGCTCGCCCGTTGACCGGCTCACCACCTCTACGAGCCCGTCGGCCAGGTCACGGCTGCCCACGCTGATGCGGACCGGGATGCCCGTCAGTTCGGCGTCCTTGAACTTGACGCCTGGCCGCTCATCCCGGTCATCGATGATCACGTCAGCGCCGGTCATCTGCAAGCTCGTGTAGAGCGACTCTGCCGTCGCGCGCGCCGCGTCGTCGCGGACCGAAAGCAGGATCACCGTGACTTGGAACGGTGCCACCTGCACGGGCCACCTCAGGCCAGCGTCATCGTGGTGTACCTCGGCGATCGCCGCAATTGCCCGTTCCACGCCAATGCCGTAACAGCCCATGACCGGGGTGATCTTGCCGCCATCCGGGCCAAGTACGGTGACGCCGAACGCGTCGGTGTACTTGCGGCCGAGCTTGAATATATGGCCGACCTCGATGCCGCGGACTAGCTCGAGCGGCGAGCCACACCGCGGGCACGGCTCTCCCGCCGCAACCTCGCGGAGATCCACCCATTTCCCGACCGTGATGTCTCTAGCCACGTCCACCCCGGTCAGGTGCACGTCATCGATGTTTGCCCCGGTGGCCATGTCGCGCCGTCCTTGCAGGGCCAGGTCGGCGACGACAGGCAGATGAGTCACCCCCACCGCGCCGAGGCTGCCTGGCAGCGCGCCAAGTGCAGCGCGGATCTCCTCCGGCTGCGCCGGCCTGATGTCAGCCGTGCCCATCGCGTCAACCAGCTTCTGCTCGCCGAGCGGGTGATCACCGCGCAGCAGCACCAGAGTGAGCTGGCCCCTGATTGCGTAGACCAGGGTCTTGATCTGGCGATCTGCTGCAAGACCGTGCTTGTTCACCAGGTCTTCTATGGTGCGAACAGCCGGGGTGGGCAGCGTGGCCGGCTCGGCAGGACCCTGCTGATCGTCTACCGCCGCAAGAGCCGAGGTGGCCTTCTCCAGGTTCGCGGCGTACCCGCAGTTCGGGCAGCGGGCGATCAGGTCCTCACCGGCCTCCGACGGGCAGATGAACTCCACCGAGCCGCTACCGCCCATGGTGCCGCTAGACGCGTCAACGGCGATCGCCGGAATCCCCAGCCGCGCGAAGATCCGCTCGTACGCGCCCCTGTGTGCCTCGAACGACGCGTCCAGGCCGGCCTCGTCGACGTCGAAGCTGTAGGAATCCTTCATCGTGAATTCCCGGACGCGGATCAGCCCGCTTCGCGGTCGAGGCTCGTCCCGGAACTTGATCTGAATGTGGTACCACGATTGCGGAAGCTGCCGGTAGGACGACAGCTCGGTGGCGAGAGTGGTGACGGCTTCCTCGTGTGTCATCGCAAGCACGTTCTCGGCGCCCTTGCGGTCCTTGAGCCGGAACAGCTCATCGCCCATGATCGCGACGCGGCCACTCTTCTCCCATAGCTGGCGCGGGTGCATCGACGGCATCAGGAACTCCTGCGCGCCGATCCGGTTCATCTCCTCACGAATCACCGCGATGACCTTCAGGCGAACAAGATTGCCGAGCGGCAGTAGCGAGTAATGACCGGCCATCAGCTGGCGAATGAACCCGGCGCGCAGCAGCAGCCGGTGGCTCGCGGCATCGGCGTCAGCCGGATCCTCTCGCAATGTCGGGACGTGCAGCTGTGACCAGCGCATGGGAGAGCCTCTTCTTGCAGTACGCGGCATTAGGCGGACACGTAAGTCTAGAGGGCCGGCCGAATGCGAGCGCTCCGCTTTCGGAGCGGGCCCGCGCTGACCAGATCGTCTGCGCGGCCGCACTTTGCTAACTCAGTGCCATGATGCAGTTACTTAGGGTTAACTACTCCTATCAAGTCAGGCACTCGGCCTGTCCGGTAGCAAGCCAGGTCGGCAGCCCGATCGTCAGGCACTTAGCCTGCCGCGCAGTAGGAGTCGCAGAACCGATGTTGTCGATACAGCGCAAGCGCGATATGGGTGATTTACCGCTAATCATCGGCCATATCCGGCGCGCCGCGATCGCCGGGTCGGCCCTTGCCCTGGCTATCACTGCCTGCAGCTCGTCCGGCGGGCAGCCCGCGGCCACCACCCCGCCGTCGGCGACTACACGCGCGGTGGACGGCGCTACCTACAGGGGCACCATCTACGTGAGCAGCCAGGTCAACGGCAGCCCGCAGTCATGGCACGTCACCAAGGCCTTTACCGAGCGGCTGGCTGACGTTCGCAGCTGCGCGGCCGCCGCCAGGACGGGGACCGGCACGGGCGTCTTCCAGGTGCCCTCGCCGAAGGCACCGCTTCCGCAGGACAACATCGAGGTCCGGGGCTTCCACGGGCCCGGCGCCTACCCCCCTGACGTCATGCAGCATGACGAGTCGGATTTCATCACGATGCCTGGCAAGTCCGGCATGCAGCAGTACGACATCACCGCATCCGCGCACGGCGACGAGCCAGGCAAGGAGGCACTATTCCTGTACGGCGACGGGTCGGGCCAGCTCGTCTACTCGCAGGCGCATCTAGACGGCAAGTCCGGCGGTCCCACGGTGGCCGGCCTGATCACCTGGACCTGCTCGTCCTAGTCGCCGCACCGGCCGACCCGTAAGCCGCGGCGCCGACCCGTAAGCCGCGGCGCCGACCTCGTAAGCCGCCGGACCGGCATCTTAAGCCCGTGCCAGCCCGCGGCCCAGCCGTCGGCCCTCAGCCACCGCTCGTCTTGCCCTAAAAGAGTGCTTTGTCCGATCTCGAGTTTGGCTCGAGACTGGCCGGGCACGCTCCTGGGATGCCGACGAATAGGTCCGCTCGCCGGGTCCTCTCGTTCGCCATGGGAATCGCGGCGATCTTCGACCTGACCGGCACGACCGTGTACAGAACCATGCGTCCAGTCCTTCCGCCAAGGCCGCCGCGCGACGACCAAGACCCCTTCAGCGCGGCGATGAGCACGATCAT
The DNA here is from genome assembly GCA_963719765.1 of uncultured Actinomycetota bacterium. Taxonomy (GTDB): domain Bacteria; phylum Actinomycetota; class Actinomycetes; order Streptosporangiales; family Streptosporangiaceae; genus JAJYUU01. The sequence continues at coordinate 182,115 of CAVRCW010000003.1, read as the reverse complement.
GGCCGCACAACCGGAAGCGGTCAGAAGTGCGCAACACGAGAGCGGTGAGACGTTACTCGCATGACTGACACCGACCGAGTCCCAGTCCCCAGCCAGGCAGACCCGGCCAACGGGCCTGACCAGGCCACCCGGAAGTCTTCCGCCTCCGGCCAGCAGGCCGGCGCGGGTGAAATCGCCGACGCCGTTGTCGACAGGATGGGTAGCAAGGCAGCCGATCAGCGCTCCGAAGTCCCGTGCGTCGACCAGGCGATCGCGTTGCGGGAGCAAGCGCCCGAACTCTACGACCTGTGGCTGAAGGTCGCCCAGGAGAAGGCGAGCACCGCCAACTACGTGGACCGCGCGCCGTACGAGATACCAGAGCGGCTAGCCCAGAGCGGCCGACCGCGTGCTCTCGGCGCGCTGGTCATCGTCCTGTCGTTCTGCGGCTACCTCGCCTGGCTCGGCGGTCCAGGTCCGTACATCGGTGGCCTGATCGCCATCATCGATCTCATCGTCATGTTCGGCATGTTCTTCGGCCTGCGGCCCGAGCGGCTCCCTGACACGCAGCCGCAGGACCGGAACTCCAACCGACGCCGACGCTTACCGGTGCGGGCGGCGGCGCCGGCGTGCATAGCCGGCGCCGCCACCGCCACGGCCACACCTGGCGCCGACGCCTCCGGCACAGCTCCACCCGTTACCCTGAAGCCGGAGGTGGCCCGCCCGTGCTCGATGACTACCTGCTGGTCGATGCTCACGTTCACGTTGCCCGGCTGCCGACGCTGTCGGCTGACTGGCGGCAATGGGTCGACACGTTCGGCAGCGGCAGGTCTATCGACGCACTCTACGAACCGGACGGCGTCCCGAACCCAGCCGCGATTGATGAGCACTTCGCACATGAAGGGGCCGATCATGTGCTGCTGTTCACCGAGTACAGCCCCAAATCCACCGGTATCCAGCCCATGGCCGACGTACTGCCGCTGGTGAAGCACAATCCGGCCCGGTTCCACCCAGTGGCGAACCTAAATCCGCATTTGCACTACCCGGTAGCCGCCGAACTCGCCCGCCAGGTCGGCCTCGGCGCCGTGGCCTGCAAGATCCACCCGGTGCACGGCGGATTCGAGCCTGCGGACCGAATGCTGTATCCCGCCTACTCATGGGCGGAGGAACGGGGTCTCCCCGTCATCGTGCACTGCGGCACCTCAACGTTCGCCGGCTCGGTCAACGCCTATGGCGATCCCGTCCTGCTTGACCCGGTCTTCAGGGATTTCCCCGACCTGACCGTAGTGCTCGCGCACGGGGGCCGCGGCTGGTGGTATGACCAGGCCTCGTTCCTGGCGCTGATGCGGCCAGATACCTGGCTGGAGGTATCAGGTCTGCCTCCGCAGCGGCTGCCCGACTACTACGGTCCGTCGCTCGCCCGGCTCGCGACGAAGATGATCTTCGGTACTGACTGGCCCGGCGTGCCCGGAGTCCAGCGCAATGCGCGGGCCCTGCAGAAAGTACTGCTGGATGCTGGCTGTACGCAGGACCAGGTGGCCGGTGCTCTTGGTGCCAACGCCACCAGGATCTTCGGGCTGGCCAGCTAACTGCGCGCCGGGCGGCTTGCCGGTCGGATGCAGATCTGGGGATCGGCGTCTGCCGGATCCAACCGTGGGGGTCCACCACCGTCCCGCCGGGCGCAAGCCGCCTGCGGGGTGCAGCCGCCGCGGCCCCGCATGCGACGCAGGGCCAGGCACCACCCCGTTCCCAAGCAAGCGATTGGTTACCTCTAGTCCCGAAGTGCTGACGGCTCTAGTGTTACGACAAAGCACGACTCTGACTCACGGGAGAGTGGATGAAGACCAAGGCAGCGATCATGCGGGGAACCGGGCAGGACTGGGAGGTCACCGAGCTCGAGCTCGACCCGCCGAAGGTCGGCGAGGTCCTCGTCCGGTTCGTCGCCTCTGGCCTGTGTCACTCCGATGAGCACGTCCGCACCGGCGACCTCACCCCCCGGTTCCCGATCGTCGGCGGCCACGAGGGCGCCGGCGTCGTCGAGGAGGTCGGTCCCGGCGTTACCAGGCTCAAGACCGGCGACCACATCGTCTGCTCCTTCCTGCCGGTGTGCGGCCACTGCCGCTGGTGCTCGACTGGCAAGTCCAACCTCTGCGACCTAGGCGCGACGATCTTGGACGGCTGCCTGCTCGACGGGACCTATCGATTCCACACCACCGACGGCGAGGATGCTGGCGGCATGTGCATGCTGGGCACCTTCTCCGAGTACGCGACGGTGTCGGAAATGTCATGCGTGAAGATCGATGACGATGTACCGCTGGACAAGGCCGCGCTGATCGGCTGCGGCGTCCCGACCGGCTGGGGCTCGGCCGTGCACGCGGCCGCAGTGGAGCCGGGCGACACGATCATCATCTACGGCATCGGCGGCATCGGCATCAACTCGGTGCAGGGCGCCGCCCTGGCCGGCGCCCGCAACGTGGTGGCGGTCGATCCCGTGGCCCTCAAGCGCGAGACAGCCGAGCAGCTCGGTGCCACGCACAGCTGCGCCACGGCGGGCGAGGCGGCGCTGCTCGTGCACGAGCTCACCAGGGGGGTCATGGCCGACAAGGCGATCGTTACCGTCGGCACCGTGACCACGGAAGTCGTGACCGACGCCTTCAACACGATCCGAAAGGGCGGCACGGTCGTCGTGACCGGGCTCGGCGACCTGGTGTCCAACAACATCCAGATCAACAGCTCGATGCTCACGCTGATGGAAAAGCGCATCCAGGGCAGCCTGTTCGGCTCGGGCGACCCCTTCCACGACATTCCGCGGATGGTCGAGTTGTACCAGTCTGGCGACCTGAAGCTAGACGAGCTGATCACTCAGACATACACGCTGGATCAGATCAACCAGGGCTACCAGGACATGCTGGACGGCAAGAACATCAGAGGCCTCATCCTGCATGGCTCTGCCTGACAGTCCAGTGCTGCCGCAGGTCGTCGGCCTGCGGCGGGAGCGTGAGGTACTGACAGTCGCGCTGGACGCCGGGCGGCACGTGGTCCTGGAAGGGCCGCCCGGCACCGGCAAGTCGACGCTGCTCCGGCACATCGCGCGTGACCTCGGCACCCAGGTCGTGTTCGTCGAGGGGAACGCCGAGCTCACCCCGGCTCGCCTCATCGGCCAGTACGACCCTGCCCAGGTGCTCGCCGAAGGCTACGTGGCCGCCAGTTTCACCGACGGGCCGCTGCTCCAGGCCATGCGAGCAGGAGCGCTGCTTTACCTGGAGGAATTCAACCGGGTTCCGGAGGAAACCCTCAACGTCCTGATCACGGTGCTCACCGAGGGCGAGATCGCGGTGCCGAGGCTCGGCATGGTCAAGGCCGACCTGGGCTTCCGGCTCATAGCCGCGATGAACCCGTTCGATGCGATCGGCACGGCGAGAGTCAGCCACGCCATCGCCGACCGGATCTGCCGGGTGGTACTCGGTTATCAGGACGCCGCTGCGGAGCGCAGCATCACCGCCGCGCAGGCCGGGCGCAACGGCAAAGAGGTGGACCTGGCGGTGACCCTGACGAGGGCGACGCGCGAGCATCCCGACGTGCGGATGGGTTCCTCGGTCCGCGGCGCGATCGACCTTGTCCTGCTGCTCGCAGGGCTGACCAGCCTGCGGCGCGAGGACCAGCTTGAGCGTGAAACCGCACGCGACGCCGTGCACGCCGCGCTGTCCGGGCGCATCAGGATCGCCGACGGCAGCGACCGCTCCCCTGAGTCAGTGCTGGATGAGCTGCTCGCGGGAGTCTGGCCACCGGGCGCGGACGCACCGGAGCTGCCCAGCCACGATGACGATGGCGCCGATGACCACGGCACCGATGACACCGCCGGCGCGGACGGCCGGGGAAAAGCTGACGGCCCGCCGCCAGGGGCGGGCCTGACAGCATCCCGGTCGAGCCTGCGCCGGGGGCGGCAGGCCGGCAGCACCCAGCGGACACTGAGCCGGGCCGAGCTGGCCAGCCATCACGCCGCCTTCCCGGAGATTTCCCCCGGTACCGGGACCATAGACGAACAGGCCCTCGCCGAACTGCTCGCCGCCAGTCCCGACGACGCCGCGCGGCTGCTCGCCGACCTGACCCGAGCCACCGACGCGCAACTCCGGGCCGCGGCCAAGCGACTCGCGGCCCGGATCTTCGTGCAACTCGCGGCGGTGGGCCAGCACAAGTCGCACGGTGTGCGCCGGATCAGGCCAGGCCGGGCAGGCGATGGCGACCTGGACCTGGAGCGGACGATCAGCGACATGTCCGGTACCTGGCCGCCTGGGTCGGACGAGATAGCCACCAGGACCTGGCGGGCCAGACACCGATCGGTTTGCCTGCTCGTCGACGCTAGCGGCTCGATGTCGGGCCTGGCCCTGGCGATGGCCGCGATCGCCGCGGCTGGAGTGATGCTCGCCGGGGATGGTCGGCTCGATCACGGCGTCCTTGCTTTCAGCGGCACTGTCACGGTGCTCAAGCAACGTGGGACCCGGCGGGATCCCGCGGACGTCATTGGCGAGCTAATCGCGCTGCGCGGGCATGGCATGACCGACCTGGCGGCCGCACTCCGCGCGGCCGCGGCCCAGCTGAACAGCGCGCCTGCAGGCCGCGAAGTCATCCTGCTCTCTGACTGCCTGGCCACGGCCGGCGGTGAGCCGTCGGCCGCCCTGGCGGGGATCGACCTCCTGCACGTGCTGACGCCGCTGCCCACTCCGGAGTCGACGGCGGCAGGCACAGCGCTGGCACGAGCCGGCGGAGGACTCTGCCAGCCGGTCAGCACGCTCGCAGATCTCGGCCCCGCCCTGACCCGCATGCTGTCCGGATCCTGACGGACCCAGGCTCACCGGTTGTGGCCAGGCCGGGCCGGCCCCGATGGTGGACATCAACGGGGCGGGGACACCACGGTCGTGTTCTTGTCTACGCCGATCTTGACCAGGTTCCGCAGCTGCAGCGCGAGGGGGTGCCAACCGAACCCGGCCTGGGCTACCGGATCGTCTGGGACTACATCAACGAGCACCGTCTGCCAGACGCTGGGCTCGCGGTGGTTTACCCGTGACGCCACCCACTGCCCTCGCGCGCTTGCCAGGCTCGCGCTAATCCCGCGCTCACGCCGGTTGCATTCCTCGCTATTGAAAGCTATCTTTCAATAGATGTCTATTAATGACGCTGGAGACGCCGCACAGACGGAGTCCGCAGCGATCGAAGATCGCGCGCCATCGGCCGAGCATGCGCCACAGGCCGGGCCGGCACTGCTGACCGAGTCTGCGCGGCTGACCGAGTCACTCGGGATGCGACGCGTCGACGACGCGCCGACGCTGCGGGCGCTCGCGCATCCCATCCGGCTCGCGCTACTCGAGGCGCTTGGCCGCCAGGGGCCGCTCACTGCCACCGAGGCCGCGCAGATTATCGGGGAGTCGCCCTCCGCCTGCTCCTTCCACCTCCGCATGCTGGCCAAGTACGGCCTCGCCGAGGACGCCGGCGGCGGAACCGGCCGTCGGCGGCCCTGGCGGCGGACCGACCCGGCGGGTTTCGTCTTCCCGGCCACCGATGACGATCCGCAGACGTCGCTGGCGGCCGAGGCGCTATCGGGCTTGGTGTGGGGCAGGTACCTGGACCGGGCGCGCGCCGTTCTGGCCCATCGTCCGCACATGCGGGCCGACCAGGAGGCCATCACTACCGCCGCGGAAACCGTCGCTTACGTGCTGCCGGAGGAGGCAGCCCAGTTCACAGCTGACTTGTGGGCGCTGATCAGCCGCTATCAGGATCGCCTGGCGGACTCCTCGCTTCGCCCGGCTGGCAGCTCAGCGCTGGAGATCCTGCTGTTCACCTATCCGCTGGATGCAGTGCCCCCCGGCGCGTGAGCGCATGCGAAGACTCCTCGCGAACCGCAGCGCCCGGCTTTACCTGTCCGGGCAGGTTATGTCGCTGCTTGGCGACAGTGCCCTGTGGCTGGCCATCGCCATCTGGATCAAGGTCCTGACTGGCAGCACCTCGGCTGCGGGTCTCGCATGGTTCGCGCTGGCGGCAGGCAGCCTGTTCGGCCCGCTTGGGGGCATGCTGGCCGACAGGGTGCGTCGCCGGCCACTGCTGATCTCGGTGAACCTGGCGACTGCCGGGCTCGTGCTCCTGCTGCTGCTGGTCCGCGACCGGCACCAGGTCTGGCTGATCTACGCGGTCATGTTTGGCTACGGCGTCTCCGGCAGCGTCCTGGGCCCAGCGCAGACCGGGCTGGTGCAGGCGATAGTCCCAGCCGACCTGCTCGGCGAGGCGAACAGCGCCCTGCAGACCGCACAGCAAGGCATGCGGCTCGTAACACCGCTAGTCGGCGCCGGGCTGTTTGCGTGGCTCGGCCCCGTTCCCGTCATACTCGGTGACGCGGCTACCTTCCTGGTCGCCGTGGCTACCCTGGCCGCCATCAGCTTCCGGGAGTCCCGTCCCGGCGAAGCCGCGCAGCACTGGCTCACCGAACTCACCGCCGGTGCCCGCCATATCGCCAGGACCACGCCGCTGCGTCAGCTGACGCTTACTGCCGCCATCGTGGTGACCGCGTATGGCCTGTCGGAGTCGGTGCCGTTCGCGGTGGTCAGCCATGGACTGCACAGGCCCCCCGCGTTCGTCGGCGTGCTGACCGCGGCGCAGGGCTGCGGCGCGATCCTCGCGGGCCTGGCCGCGGCACGGCTGATGCGCCAGGTCGGCGAGGGCATGCTCGCCACCCTGGGCATGGTCAGCGCGGCGGCCGGCTACCTGCTGCTCATGCCGGCCCAACTCGCAGCCGTGCTGGCGGGCAGCGCGCTTCTCGGCGCCTCGCTGTCCTGGATCATCGTGGGGATCGTGACGCTGTTCCAGCGATGCACGCCGCCGGCGCTCATGGGCCGGACCGACGCGGCCTTCACGTTCGCCTACGCCGTACCGCAGACACTGGCGATCGCGGCCGGGGCAGGACTGATCGCCGTGCTGAGCTACCGCACCTTGCTTCTAGCCATCGCCGGCGTCATGACACTCGCGGCGGGATACCTCGTCAGCCGGCGCGAGCAGCGCGGCGGCGCGGTCACCGAGGTACCGCAGTCCGCCACGGCAGCAACACCTTGACGCTCGCACTGGCGCGAGCGCCTGGGCGAGCCCGCGCGGGTTAGCGACCCTGTGCTGCTGTCATTCATTCGCTGCCTCGCACCGGCAATCATTGCGCTGACATATAGAGCGCATTCTAATTCCGACTATGCCTGTTTAAACGGTATATGGAAGCCAGCAGACTTATCTCTCAACGCATCACTTAATCAGGATGAATCCGCCCTGCGTCTCTAACGTGTTCGAAGGCCTACGCACCAGTAACGCCTGGCTATCTGTTAGCCTCCATTGTGGTAAGTGATTCACAGGCCAAAATATTTGGTGGAACGACTAAGGATGCCGTAATGGGATCTAGCGCGAGACGCAAGATATTCCCGCGAATAGCTGCTACCGCGGCGAGCGTCATCACGGCCGCATCAATCGCTAATTCGGGAACTGCACTCGCGAGCTATGGCCCACCGCCGCCACCGAACGGCCCTCCCCCTGGCGCATTTAACTGCATCGTAACGAGCCGGCCGGTTGGCCCCAGCGGCCTTACCTTGGGCCCGCTGAGTATCGAGGGCATCGTGGTCAGGCTGCGCATTCGCCGGCGGACCTTCCCGGTCACCGTACAGCTCACGGTCACCGAGCCTGACCTTGGCAGCAGTAGCTGCCCGGGGCCAGACATCAGTGCGCGGGGCCACGGCTACCACATCATCGGCGGGGTCGGCATCCTGGCCTATGTCAACAGTCAGCTCTACCGGCGGTTTGCCAGACCGCTGATCCTCACCATCGGCGAGAGCTCAACCGAGGTCCGCAAGTTCTCGCCGTTCGAGGTACTGCTCGCCTCCGGCCCCAGCTTTGGCAGGGTCGTTGGCGTAGGCAGGCGCCGCCCCATCACTATCACTCTCCGTACCTCGTCCGACTTTGTCGTGCTGGGCCGGGAACGAAGTCGGCTCCACCGGGTCGAAGGTCTTGCAACTTCCACCCAGGCCAGGTCTGCCGCGATCCCGGTCGCTGAGTTCGTCGCCGCGGCCCTGCTGCCGCCCAGCGCACCGCTGCCAGGGCTCGGTGTCCTCCTACAGACCGGCGCCGACTCAACTCTGACCGCGGTCGGCGCGACATCGGCGCCCCTGAGGTGAACGCGCAGCCGCGGCCGGATAGCCGCCCGGGATCAGTCGTGGTGGCCACGAGAACCAAGCTTGCCGTAGTCGGGGTGCTGGCAGCGGCGCTCTTAGCGGCGGCGCTCGGCCTGACAGCCTGCAGCGGCAGCGGACAAGAGCACAGGCACGGCCAGGCTGCAGCCAAGATCCTGCCCGAGCGGATCATACCGGCGCCCCGTGCGCTGCTGGCCGTGACCGGACCGCAGGTGGGCGGCACCATGTGGGCCGTGGCCGGCAGCTCAAGCATCGGGCTGTTCCAGGTCGACTCTGCCAGCGGCAAGGACACGCAGAGCGTGTCGGTGAGCCGGGCCGCTCGGTCGGTAGCGGAAACTTCGACAGGCGTCGTTGGCATCGCGCTGGGCACCGCTACCTCGGGCGCACTTGAGCTGATGCACGGCACCGAGCCGAAACCCAATAAGACGGTCAGCCTGCCGGCACCCGCACTCCAGGTAGTGACGGCCGCCTCGGGTGCTGACTTCTACACACTCACCGCCTGGCCGTCATCTTCGAGCGTGACGATCGTGAGCTCGCGGGGGCGCATCCTCGGCAGCATCCCGGCACCCACCGGCTCGGTAGCCATCGCCGCCGATCCTGGGCAGGATTTGATATACGTTCTGCAGAAAAACGGACTGGTCGACGAGATAGGAATGCACAGCGGAAATATCCTGTCAAGCTTTTCGGTCGGCGCCCCAGGCGTGTCCATTGCGGTGAGCCCGGACGGCGCCAGGCTTTATGTCCTGAAGGGCACTGGCAGCGTGGCCAATATCGCCATCATCAACGTCGCCACTGAGGCGCAGCTAGGGGTACTGCCTGCACCGAGCCATTGCATCGAGCTGCTCGTTTCCCCCAGTGGCAAGCAGCTTTATGAAGTCGTCGCGTCGGCCGGTTACGGAAATATCCAGGTCTTTGACTCCTAGCACTTCCGCGCCCGGTAACACGCGTCCTGGCGGCAGGCACCGGCAGCACAGCGCTCGGCCGCGCACGGCTAAGCTTTCGCCATTGCTGGCCGCGCGCCCCTGGCTGAGACGCGCATCGGCAGGCGTCAGTGCGCCGCAGGCGCCGGTCGGGGATCTGGCAGCCGCCGCCGAGAGCACCCTGATGGCGAGGGCGCTCCGGACGTTAGCCGCGGCGCTGGTAATCACGTGGTCGTTCCGGCTATCCGGATACCTGACGTTCAGCCCGTGGCTTGCGATCATCGTCGTGGCGCTCGGCCTGATCGGGCTGCTCGCCATCGTCATAGCCTGGATGCCAGCCGGCGTGATCGGTAGCCGCCGGCAACGGCAAGCCGACTGGGTCGTCCTAGTCGCCGCGCTAACCGGGCTCGTCCTGTGGAGCTACTTTCAGGTCTACATTGCCCCCGACTACGGCACCGACGAGATTGCGTTCGATCAGTACGCAGCGCAACTTGCCCTGCACGGACTCGACCCGTACCTGCACTCGATGGCCGCCGCCTTTCCGATATTTCACGTATCCCCGAACGGCTACACGTTCAGGCTGAATGGCCAGCCCGTCACCTCGCTGTCCTATCCGGCGCTAGCCTTCGAGATTTACCTGCCCCTGCTGTGGCTCGGCATCAGCGCGCAGGCCGCGACCTGGATGAATGTCGCCGCCTGGGCGGCCGGAGCGGCAGTCCTGTTCGCCGTGCTGCCCCGGCGCATGGCGCCGCTGGCCGCGATCATCGCAAGCCTGGACGTCTATATCGGCTACGCCGTGGGTGGCGTCACAGATGCCCTGTTCGTCCCGCTGCTGGTCGGCGCGGCCGTCCGGTGGGACCAATTCCCGCTGCAGCGCGGCCGGGCGGCCTGGCGAGGCCCGGTGCTGCTAGGCCTGGCCATGGCGGTCAAGCAGACGCCCTGGCTGGTAGCCCCGTTCCTGATCGCAGGCGTCGTGCTGGAAGCGCGGCGCAATTCCAGACTGGAGACGGCGCTTCGGTGCGGGCTGCGCTATGCGGGCATTGCCCTCAGCGCATTCCTAGTGCCGAACCTTCCATATCTGATGGCATCTCCTGGCGCCTGGCTGCGCGGGATTGTGACTCCACTCACCACGGACGTTGTGCCGGCCGGCCAAGGACTGATCAGCATCAGCTTGGCCCTGGCCGTCGGCGGCGGGTCGATCCGGGCCTACACCATCGCAGCCGTGCTGGTCATGCTCGCCGTCATGGTGTGCTACCTGGCCGCCTATCCGGTACTCAAGCCCGCTGCCTTCATCTTGCCGTCCGTCGTGCTGTTCTTCGCCACCCGGTCCTTCGGCAGTTACCTCGTCATGCTGATCCCGGCGACGATCGCGGCCGCGGCCACCACCTGCACGGTACCGCTGGCGGACTGCTGGCGGCACTGGAGACTAGTCGCCGTCAGCGGCGCCGTGGTCAGCGGCTGCGCAGTCACCGCCGCGCTGACCGCGGCCAGCCCGCTCGGCATGTCGATCGTCTCGGCGAGCACTACGGGCCAGCTGGCCACAGTGGCACAGCTCAGCCTGGCCGTCACTAATCATTCCGGCCGCACGATCCGGCCGAGCTTCACGATCGAGGAAGGCATGACCATGACGGCCTTCTGGCATCGCGCGGCCGGCCCGGCGGCACTCGGCCCGCATCAGACGGCGAGCTACACGATCGTCGCACCGAGTTATTTCGCGATGCCGTCCATCAGTAACGGCTTCCAGGTGCTTGCCTTCGCCACCGGGCCCGCCTCGGTCAGCCGCACCGGCGCCTACGTTGCCAGCCTATGGCGGGTCGTGCTGCAGCCGGCGGCCATCAACGTTCCGGTCGCGACCGCGCGGCGGATCACGGTCCGGGCCGAGGTCGTCGACCGGCTGGACAAGCCCATGCGTGTCGCCAACCTGCCCGTGTTCCTGGGTCAGGTTATCTACGCCGAGCGCGGCCTGCAGTTCAGCCAGGCAGTCATCAACGGGAGTCTCGAAGGCCAGACACCAGTCGAGGCGCGAACCAACGCCGGCGGCGTCGCCACCTTCACCGTCAGCTCGCCTGTCGGCGGCAGCAACCCCGTGTACTTCGAAGCCAACCTCGTGAAGCCGGACTCTGGCTACCCCTACGGATACTCGCCCATCCTCGCGATCAGGTTCGGATCATGACCGCCGTCACCGCAGCGGGAAAGCGGCGACGATTCCGCGCAGTCCGGGCCACCGCCCAAGAAAAGCCCATCGGAGCCCTGCTGCACGTCCGGCGCGCTGGCTATGTAGTCCTCGGCCTGCAACTAATCTGGTTTGCCACCTGGAGCACGATCCTGTGCCAGAGATTCGCGCTCACCTACGACTTCGCCCAGTATCAGCAGGCCTGGTACCTGATAGCGCACGGCGATCTCGACCCCTATTCCACCGTGCATGGACTTTGGTTCTGGCAAAACCATGGCGAGCTGCAGATGTGGCCGATGGCACTGTTCTTCTGGGTGTGGCCGCACCCGGTCACGTTGCTATGGCTCCAGGACATCGGCATTGTTGCGGGCGAGCTCTTCGCATTTACCTGGATATGCGAGCTTGCACAGCGGCATCGGCCAGGGAGGGATGCTGCGTGGCTGGCCGGGGCCGGTTTCCTGCTTCTCGTCGCCAACCCGTGGATATGGTCGACCGTTGGATGGGACTTCCATACAGAGCCGGTGGCCATCCCATTTGTCGTCCTGCTCCTCCGGGATCTCATGAACGGGCGACGACGAGCCTGGGCGTGGACGTTGCCCTTGCTTCTCTGCGGGGACGTTGCCGATACCTATATCGCCGCCGCAGGTATCGCGGGCATCCTCGCGAGCCGACGGACTAGGCGGCCGGGTCTCCTGATGGCATGCGCCGGCGCGGCGGCCCTACTGGGGCTTACCGTCGTGCACGCCAACCTCGGTTCTGGGCACGGAGGGCAGGTTTATGACTATCTGGCCGCGGGACCGGTTGACTCTCAGCTCAGCCTTGCCGCGCTACTCAAGGGCATCGCGCTGCACCCGATGGGGGTGCTGCATACGTTGTGGGCGAAGCGCGCGGACGTATGGGCTAACCTGTCGCCCGGCGGCCTGATCGGCGTTTGCTTCATCTGGGTGCTGCCCATCACCGTCGTCGTCATGCTGGTCAACATGCTCTGGCCGGGCCTGTTGTTTACGGTGCCCTCCTTCCAGTATCTCCCGCTCTATGTTCTGATGCCGGTTGCAACTGTGGCAGTACTGGCCTGGCTGCTGAAGCGCCGGCGCTGGCTGGCTTTCGCACTTGCCGGGATCGCCGTGGCCCAGGCAATTGGCTGGGCAGCGGTATGGGATCCGCGGATCCCAGGGCAGTGGCTGCGAGTGCCAGGCCCGACGGCAGAGACCCTCACCACCCTCAGAGATCGGATACCCGCATCGGCGGAAGTGATCGCCTCTCAGGGCGTTGCGGGCGGGTTCGCTGACCGGGTTTATATTTACCCGATATTCTCAGCGGGATCCTTCCCGGTGCACGCCAGGACAGTGTGGTTTGTGATAACCCCGTATGCGGGGATTGAGGTCGAGAGCATAGCTAATGCTCTGGCATTTATTGCGGAACTGGCCGGACTCCTGCACGCAACACTCGCCACTCACGCTAACGGAGTTTGGGCGTTTCGCTGGACCCCGCCAGCTGGCGTCCGCCGTGTCGCCGGGCCTACCGGGCTGAGCACGCTCATGGCCTGGACACACGCAGGTGCGGCCGGGCGCGCAGTCGTAACGGGCCGCGTGTCTGGTTGGCACGTGACCTCCACTGGAAAGCCGGGTTATGTCACCGATCAGTTGGAGTGGCGGGAACCACCGGGGTACTACCGCGCGACCGTGTTTGTCTCCGCCAGCGGGCCAGTGAACGTCGAGGTCTGGAACGACAACTGCAACACGTTGCTCGCTCGGCGAGCCATGGTCCCTACCAGCAGCGTCGAATCAGTGACGGCGCAGGTGAACGCAACCGCAGCATGCCCCGCACCGCTCTACTCCGGCTGGGGACCGTTCCGGGCGAAGTTAATTCCGCCGCCGCCTGGCCAGAGGCTGGAGATCCGGGTCTGGTCTCCGGGCAGCGAAACCGTGGACGTGTATAGCGCCAGCCTGGTGCCAGCGGGCGCGCAGCCGGGATCCTGACGGAATCGCGGGCGACCGCGGGCCGCGAGGTGCCCGGATCCATTCGGCGCCGGCTACCGGGGCGACACCGCTGCCAGCGCGAACGCCAGCAGCGAGTTCGCGGTGTAGTCGTCAGCCGGCTCGACCGTCGGCCAGCTGACCACATTGTCCTCGTAACCAGCCGTCTTGGTATTGAAGGGCGCGAAGCGACCCGCGCTGCACGTCCGCATGCCACTGACAGTGCCCAGTCCGACGAAGTTCGCAAGGCTGCTCGGCCCGTCGGTGACCGCACCGAGCTGGATCTTCCCCGTTCCCGTCAGCGAGCCCGCCAGGTTCGCGATCTCGCTCTGCATGCAGTGCGGGAACGTCGTGCCAGCGCCGACCACGAACGAGCTGCCCCAGCCGTTGTCGCCGAGTGCGAAGTTCAGCTGCTGCTGGGCGAACGCGGAGTACCGCGCTGACCCGCCGTAGTGCTGGTAAAGCGCGTTGGTGATGTAGAGCCCGAACGCGTGCGGCGTCGCGTCACTTGGCCCGAGCGCCGTGCCGAGCTGGAACGGGTCGCTCTTAGCCCAGTTCTCGCCGAGCCGCAACTGCGCTGCCATGTCGGACAGCAGCACCCGCGGCGCTATCACCGGAGTGCCGCCAGCACCGCCGTAAGGCCCGCGCGCCCCGCGCGCCCCGTGGCCCAAGTGCCGGCCGCGAGCCTCTTGCATGGCCTGCAGAAGCTCGGCCTCGCCGAGTGCGCCGTTGTCGTACAGGTTCAGGGTGTCCCCGCCAGCCGGGTGACCCTGCGCGATGTACGCGCGCGCCCAGTACGCCGCGGTCCGAAGGTCGGATTGCAGCTGGGAGCCGGGCAGCCGCAGGGCCTCATCGGCCAGCGCCAGCTCGGCCGCGCCCCAGAGCATGTCGCTCTTCCATTCGGTGCCGGGGTAATAGTCGTTCGGGTAGGTGGTCACGATCTGGCCGACGTGGCTCGTCTTGGCCATCGCGTAGATTCCCCGAGCCAGCGACAGCAGATGCCGGGCCTGCGCCGGATCGGTGCGCGCATCCAGCTGCGCGGCGAGCGCGAAATCGGCGGCGAACCGGCCCGCAAACTCTGGGCTGATCTTCTTGCCTGGCGGAGCCGCCTCGAACACAGGCCGGTACTTCACGTAGTACGCCGTCGGCCCCGGATTGCCGCCCTTCCGCACATTCAGCCGGTCCTCGGCCTGGGGCAGGAACCAGAAGTTGTAATCACCCTGGATGCTGTTGCTGGCGTTGCCGTTGCCGATTCCGACCTGGATATACAGGACCTTCTTCGCCGGGTTCCACAGCTTCTCCAGCCAGCTCAGCCCGAACTGCGCTTCCGGTCCCAGCGTCGAGTACTGGCCGGGAAAATCTCGCGCGGCCAGCAGCATCAGCCCGTCCGCATAGCTGGCGGTGTAGGCGAACTTCTCGTAGCCACCGCCGGCGTCGAACCAGCCGCCTGACACGTTCACCGGCCCGCCAACCTTGCGGAACTTGCCGAGCAGGTTGTCGTCGCTGTCGTACTTCGGCGCGGCGTAGACCACGGCGCGCCGGTCGGTCAGGTTCGCGGGCTCGCGGTCCAGTACCGAGTGCTCGACGTCGCTGCCGTCGCGCTCGGAGGTGAAGTACCGGACGGCGTTCAGCACCAGCCCGTGGTACAGCGCCGCGGGGGTGGCGATCCGGAACACGGGAGACCGCCCGGTCGCCCCGTCCGCATGGGCCGTGATCCGGTAGCTGCCCGGCCGGGTGAGCGCCGTGAAGTTCACTTCGTAGACCGCGTGGTACCGGGAGTTCCAGCCGCCTGCATAGTGATCGGTGCTGCCACGCAGTATCACCTGGCCGCCCCGGCTGACGGTGAAGGTGACGGCTTGCACCCTGGCCGGAAGCATGACGTACGCCACCTTGGCGGCCCGCACCGCGTAGCCCACCTGGTTAACCCTCACCTCGACCGGCGCCGGCTTGACCGCGGCTGTCCCGGCCGCCGCCACCGCGGCCGACTGCTGCGCCGCCAGCAGCGCCATGGCGACCAGCCCGAGTCCCAAGACCTTCGCGCGCACGATCCGCCTCCGCCACTCCGCCGTATTTGTTAGGAAAGCTACTAAACAAACCTAACGCCCACAAGACCGGAACGGGCGGGTTCCTGCCCGGTCGCGGACCGGCCGCCGAGACCGCGCCGGCCGGGCTGATGCCAGACCGGACCAGTGCCGGGCTGATGCCGGAGCGGACCGGGGCCTGGCCGGCCGAAGCCAGACCGGCCAGGCCCATATCACGGCACGGTGACGCCCTGAAGCTGCACTCCTGACGGGTTAATCGTCGGGTCCAGCTCGGTCTGCACGTTTACGGTCGTGGGCGGGATCGTATCGAGCACGAACGGCACCAGCGCCGGGTTGTAAGAGCACACCGCTGGGGGCGAAGGCTCGCTGGCCACGGCGGCCGAGCAGACGCCGAAGTTGTAGGCGGCCGGCGTGGCAGTGAATGTCCTGGCATCGTCAACGCCGAAGCCATCCTGGCCAGTGAGCGTGAGCGTGAACGTCCAGCCCGAGCCGGGCGTGCCGAGCACCGATGTCGGCACCGTGATCGTCACCAGTCCCGGTGTCTCGCCGCCAGACGGGCTGAGCTGGGCCACCGAGACCTGCGGGGTGCCGAGAGTGGACGAGCCGGACAGCCCGGAGGTCGAACTGCCAGGCGTTACCCAGTCGTCGGTGCCGAAACCGTCCACCTCGATGAGCTGGCTCCAGGCGTCCGCGGGCGCGATCGAGTAGTTGAAGGCGCCCGCCGCCGCGGTCGACTGAGTCTGCCCGGCGGGCACGCTCCCGGCGGGCGCGTGGATATACAGGTCGATCAGTTGCGCGCCGAGCAGAGAGCCGAACGTGGGCTGGAGGTTGCCGATGCCGACCTGGAAGGTGACGGTGCTGCCGGAGTCGATCACCGTAAGGCCACCGAGCCTGAACGAATCGGGCGCGAAGACGGGCGAGCCGTCGGAGTTCGTGGCGGTCGGGTAGGCGTAGGTGCCGGGGCCGCTGCCGCCGCCGGGCGCCGCCGCTGCGCTGAGCACGACCGTGCCGGGGATGTGCAGGTCGGTCACCGTGAAGATTGCCTCATTGGTGGCACCGCCAGGGGCCGTGACCGCGACCTCCACCGAGTCCGTGCCCGGCTGCGGGCTTACCGTCACCGCGAACGCGCCGGCCGAGTCCGCGGTGACCGTCGTGATTGACGTGGCGGGCACCGTGGCGCCCAGAGCCGTCCCGGTCACCGCGATGTCCACGGTCGCGCCCGGCGTCGTAGTCCCGGCCACCGAGACCGACGCGGCGTCGACTGTGACGCTGGGCCTGGTCAGATTCGCCGGCACGTTGCCGCCGCTCTCCGTCAGCGGCGCGGTCACGCTCAGCGGCGCCGCGGCAGGCCCGCCGCCTGCGTACCGGTGCGCGACGATCGAAGGCTGCTCCAGCAGACGGCCCGCCCCCTGGTCGGCGATCAGGCGCAGCAGCTGAGCCTGTGCCCAGGTCAGCGGCGCGGCCGAACCATCCGGCTGGCCGTCGACGAACCCGATCGACGCCGTCGCCGGGTCGGAGCCGTACGGCGAGGCCGGCACGTCCGGGTAGTTCCAGACCTGCTCGGGTATCAGGCCGATCCCGGACGCGGACTTCAGCATGAAGTCCAGGTCGGACGTGGCCGCAGCGGGGTGGCCTGCGAGGATCTGGTACTCGCCGTTCTCGCCTGACAGCACCGGCCACGGATGCCCGGTGCCCTCGTCAGTGGTCGCCCACGGCTGGCCGTTCGCGGAACAGTCGCTGAAGACCGACATCTCGCAGTCGCCGTAGCCGTCCCCGTTGTAACGCATGACCCCGGTGCCGGACGGAGTCGACGTGTCGATCGTCTCGGCGGCTACGGCAAGCGAGTTCGTGATCAGCGGGTCACTGGCGGGCAGTTCGCCGAGCCGGACGAGTTCCAGGAAACCCTGGTCGATCACGGCGCGCTGGTCATAGCTGGTGGGATCACCGTTGCCCAGCGTGTAGGAGAACGCCTGGTCCGGGTTGCCGGTCTTGTCGATCCGGATGAAGTACGGCTGCGACGACAGCGGACCGTTGTCGGTGACGGTCGTGGTCAGAATCAGCCGCCGGAAGTTATCCGCGGTAGCGAGGAACAGCCGCTCCGACGCGGTATCGCCCTGCACTCTGGCGATCGCCGCGGCGGCAACGAGGCCCGCCACTTCATCGGCCATCGTGGACGGCGAGAATCCGGTCTGCTCCTCCCAGCGCTCGACACCGTCGGCCGGGCCATTCGCCACCAGGAAGTCGGCGGCGGGCCGGATGTGACTGGCGTACAGCGAGGCGTCCCCGGCCATTCCTGCCTGCCAGGCGGCGAGGATCGGGTCCGCGGTTTCGTCCAGCTGCAGGCCGCCGGTGTCCGGCGCGGCCTGGCCGTTCAGCAGCCCGTTGCGGGGGAACGATCCGTTGGGCAGCTGCATATCGTCAAACCAGTACCGCACCATCTGCCGGGCAGTCGCCAGGTCGCCGTCGACGAGGAATCCGGTAAAGGTCTCGTAGGCGTCCCTTGGGAACACCTCGCGGTAGGAGCCGAAGTACGGGGCGAGACCGTCGGTCCCGGTCTGGCCGGCCGGCACCGCCTGGCCCCACGGACTGGCCAGCGACGCGGCGGTCGCGCCCGCAAACGTCTTGTCCTCGCTCGCCTTGAGCACGTTCGCGCTCAGGTAGTAGGCGCGCACCAGCGCGCCGCTGGCACCGGCCGGAGGCCGCAGGCCCGCGTCGTACGCGCGCCATCCGGCCTGGTACGCCGCGTAGCTGACGGCGAACGGCACCGACGACGACGCGAGGGCAGCACCCAGCGCGGCATCCGAGGTAGAGCCGAAACCCAGCGCCACGGTCTCGCTGCTGTCGGCAAGCTCGACCGTCTGCACGACGTTGCCGTTGCTCGCATCCGGTGCGGTCGAGGTAAGCGCACCCGAGTTGTCCAGCTCGATGAGGCCATCGCTGGCGCTACCTTCGAATCCGGTCTCGACCGCCTGGAAGGGCTGGCTGGCAGCCAGCGCGGCATAGATGGGCGTGGCGTAGCTGCGGTTCACCGCCTCGGTGAACGAGTTGGTCGAGTACGACAGCGGCACTGGCCCCCGCGGGGTAGCGACGATTGTCGCCGACTCGCCGCCGGCGTTGTCGCTGCCGCCGCCCCCATGCCCGTTCAGCAGCGGGTTGAAGCGCAGGTAGAGGTGCAAGCCCGAAGGCGCGCCGGGTAGCGGCACCAGGGTGATCCGCATGACCACCGCCTCGGTCAGCGGGTCGGTGATGAAGTCAGTGACGACGTTGAAGTCGTGCGCGGCATCATGCGCGGTGACCTGGCAGGCCATCCCCGTCCCGTCGAGCGACGCGACCGTATAAGTCATGTCGCGTGGCTGCAGCGCGTCGAAGCCCGGTCCCGTGACGATCGGATCGAGGCTCTTGACATCGGTGTTGTCGATAGTGGGGGCATAGACGTCAGACAGCGTCCCGTCGGCGACGGTGTACCAGACCTTTGAAGCGGGATCGGCGGCGGTCCCGGCGCAGTCCTTGCGGGCCTCGTCGTAGTAAGAGGCAGCACCGGGTGCTCCGGCCGCCTCCTGCCCCGGCGAGCCGACGGTCAGGCTGAACACGTGCATGGCCGGGACGCTCTTCCCGACGCCCGAGCCGATCGCCGGCAGCGTCACCGACGCGACGGGCTCGCCCGCGGTCAGCGGGATCGCGGCGTAGAACAGGCTCACCGGGATGGTGCCGCCAGGATTCCATCCTGCGGTGGTCGCGAGCATGTCGGTACCGGCCGCCGGACTGGTATCGATCCAGTCCGCGAGCGTCACCGTCGCGCTGGTCGTGCTCCCGTTCGCGTAGGTCACGGTGAACGTGCCCGTGGTGCTTCCGTACGCCGATGCGCCGACGACACCCAGGGTCGAGCCGGTGCCGCTGACCGCCACGATCTGGCCGTCGGCGACGACGTTGTCCGGCTGACCTGGCGCCACGTCAGGCCAGTCGATGCCCAGCCCATCGTGCAGCAGTGACCGGCCAGGCGAGAGGGCGTCCGCGGCGAGGCCGCGCGCGGAGAATGAGTCCCCGATGCCGTCATAGTTCCCGGCGCTGGCATCGCCGGATGCGGTGATGCCCACGTTGTCGAATGCGTGCCGCAGGGTCGGCAGCGCGCCTGTCGCGGCGTAGGCAGCCGACCCGGACTGCGCGAGCCCGACGGTCAGCCCAGCGAGCAGGCCTAACGGCAGGACGATCACCGCCAGCAATGCCGTTCCGCGCCTGGACCCTGAGAGTGCTCTGCTGCCGCCCATAACGCGCATGATCCGTCGATTTGCCGACGGGTTCGAGAGCTGTCCGGAATATTAACGGTTTGTTTCCGTACCAGCCGGGACAGCTCGGTTCCGCGGATCGCGGCCGAACAGGGAGGATTGCCATGCCGCTCATGTCGCCTGAGCCTGCAGACAGCCAGCACCTAGCCCTCCTTGCCTCCGCTGGCCTTGCCCGGTGCCGCGTGCTGCGCCGCACCGGCAAGTCCCTGCTCGCAGCCGGCCAGCTAAACGGCATGCCGGTGATCGTCAAGATCCTGACTGCCGGGGACCAGCTCTGGACGGCAAGATTCCGGCACGAGATCGAGGTATGCCGGCGTTTCTGCGAGCACCCGCCGCCTGTCAACGCGCCGCGCCTGATACGGACCGACGGGAGCACGATGCTGATTGTCGAGCGCCTGGACGGCCGCCCGCTGGATCCTGGCCGGTACCTGCCCTTTCGCCTGGACGAGACGACGGTCGGCGCCGTGCTGCGGACGACAAGCCAGCTGAACGGCTGGCAGCCGCCGGCACCGGCGTTCCGCCAGGTTCTCGACTACCGCGAGCGCATCGTCGGCTACCACGACCGGGGGTTCCTGGGGCCCGAAGACCGGGACGCGCTGCTGCGGCTGCTGGCCCGCGCCGGCCCGCGCCGCGAGTTCTGCCACGGTGACCTGACTCCCGCCAACATCCTGCTCTCGGAAGACGGTACCTGCGCGCTGGTCGACTGGGAGTTCTCCGGCTGGTACCTGCCCGGCTATGACCTCGCGGTGCTCTATGTGCTGCTGGGCGCCAGCACCCCGGCACTTCGGGACCGGATCGACGAACTGGTCGCTGCCTCCGCAGCCGAGGTCCCGTTCTGCGTCAACCTGGCGCGCGTGCTCACCCGCGAGCTCCGCCTGCACCGAGAACTCAGCCCCGACAGTCCGGACCAAGCGAGGCTGCCGGTAATCGAAGCAGCATGGCTGAAGGCCCGCCGCCGCATCCAGGCAGCCGACCGTTCGTAACGCACGCCTGCCCAGGCCCACAAGCCCGGGCCACACTAAGCGAGAATCATCGAGGCCGCCGACAGCAGTTGGCGCCAGTGCCCGGCTCACCCTGACGGAGTCCTGCGATGCCCATCGACATGACCGTGCTGCTCGCCGATCTAGCCGACGAGACCGCCGCGCTCGATGCGATGATCGCACCGCTGACTGCCGCTCAGTATTTGCTGCCCACCCCCGCCGAGGGCTGGAGCATCGCCGATCAGGTCAGTCACCTTGCCTATTTCGACGAGGCCGCGCTGCTGGCAGCGACCGACCCTGATCGCTTCCGGACCGAGGCGGCGCAGGCACTGGCGATCGGGGCCGACTTCCCTGATGAGGTAGCTGCCCGCTATCGGGATGCCTCCGGCGCGAAGCTGCGCACCTGGCTGCTGACGGCGCGCCGAGACCTGCTGGCCGGGTTCGCAACCATCGCCCCGTCAGCCCGGCTGCCCTGGTACGGCCCGGACATGAGCGCCGCGTCATCGGTCACCGCACGGCTAATGGAGACGTGGGCGCATGGCCAGGACATCGCCGACGCGCTCGGCGTTACCCGCCCCGCCACCGCGCGGCTTCGGCACATCGCGCACATCGGCGTGAGCACAATCGGCTTCAGCTTCGCGCTGCGCGGCCTGCCGCCGCCTGATCGCCCCATCAGGGTCGAGGTGACCGGGCCGGACGGCGAGCTCTGGGCCTGGGGACCGGCCGGCGCGGCTGACGTCGTCCGCGCGCCCGCGCTGGACTTCTGCCTCGTTGTCACGCAACGCCGACACCGCGCCGATACCGACCTGACCGCGCGGGGTCCGGTGGCCGAGCAGTGGATCTCCATCGCGCAGGCGTTCGCGGGCCCGCCCGGCGGGGGCAGGCCGCCATCGGGAGCACAGCAATACCGCGGCTGAGCGCGGCGCCTCAGCCGCCGAGCTGCAGGGACACCCCCAGGCGCTTGGACAAGTCCGCGGCCAGGCTGAGGTCGGCCAGGCCGAACGCGACGCCAGGGCGCACGAAATGCAGGTGCCCGGTCGCGCCGCCGAAGCGCTGGCCCGCGTCCCCAGCAGCCGGAGCTGTCTGCCGGAGTCGAAGCCGCGCTCCGTTGTGCCAGGTCAGCTCGGCTACTGACCCGTCAGCGGTGTCCGCCAGGCTGACGAGATCGCCCTCCAACGCCTCCTGGAACAGCCGGGTGGCGCCGCAGATGTCGTCCACATAATGCTCGACCAGCGCGAACGCCGATGACGGGCCAGGCTCGGGCAGCTCGGCCGGCGCCGCAAGCACCGGCGGCGGACCAGCCTGCTCCGCGACCTGAACGACGATGCCAAAGGCGCTCCTTGGATGCAGGAACGCCTCCTTCCAGTTCGGGTTGAGTAGGTTCTCCTGGACAGCCTCGATGCCGAGGGCCCCGATCCGTGACAGCGCGCTGCCGATGTCGGGCACGATGAAGTTGAGATGGTGCGGACCCGGTCCCCGGCGCGTCAGAAAGCGCTCGAGAAACGCCGAGTCTGGCCCTGGCGTCGGCGTTAGCAGCTCGATCTTCGGGCCGGTTCGATACTGCAGCTGGCCCCACCAGAAGCCGGGCGAATCGCCCCCGTAGACCCACGCCCCGCCGAGCAGCCCACAGAACAGGTCCCAGCCGTCGGTGAGCGCGCGAGTGCCAATGGCGACGTGGTCGAGGACAGTCTTCGTCAAAGGCGCTCGTCACCAGGCACGATGGATCCAGCGAGCGCCAGAGCGCTGGACCTGCAGAGCGCCTTAGATGTCGTCATCTCTTCCGTCTGCGCGATAGTCGGGGCCTCGCGTCCCTAACGCGCGCCCGGCACGTCGACCGGGCGACCCCGCAAGCCCCCAGCGGTCACGATCCGCCGCGGCGTCGCCACTGATCACTAGGCAGCATTCCAGAAAGTAGGACGGCTAGGCAATCAGCCGCGGGCCGACCGCCTCCCGCCGCCGCGCACGTCGCAGCCGGCGCGCGGCACTGGATCACGACCGGCCCTCCTGCTTCTGGCCACGATGCGCCATCACCGGGCTGACGATCTTGCCGATGAGCGGGCTCGCTGGCGCATGCCTGATGATGGCAGGGTGCTCACGCCCGAGGTCGCCGCGTTCGGTGATCAAGTAGCGGAAGCGCTGGCTCGTACCCTCGGTACGGATCTTGTCGGCGTGTACTTCGTCGGCTCTGTAGCCCTGGGCGGTTACATCCCCGGCGAGAGCGATATCGACATAGCCGCGGTATCGATCACCGCGCTTACCGATCCGCAGAGGCAATCGGTGGCGTCGGCCGTCGTTGAGGCGAGTGCGGCCTGCCCAGCCCGTGGCTTGGAGTTCACTCTCTATCGCCGTGACGTCGCGGGCTCACCTCCCGCAGGTGCTGACTTCGAGGTCAATGCCAACGGCGGACCACGTATGCCTACGGCCGTACACATGGACCCAACATCCGAGCGTGGCTTCTGGTATGTGCTGGACCGGGCAATCGCGCACCGGTCCGGTCTCGCGATCAGCGGTCCCCCGGCCCGAGGGATCTTCGCTGATGTCCCTCGCGGCACCCTCCTGGAAGCGATGTATGAGTCCATGGCATGGCATCGCGCTCACGAGAAGGCGACACTGTATTCGGTCTTGAATGCGTGCAGGGCCTGGAGGTTCGCCGCGGTGGACGTGCTCGGGTCGAAACTAGAGGGTGCGGCTTGGGCCCGTGCCCGCTGGCCTGGCAAGGGCTTGATCGATGCGGCCGTGGCTCTTCGGCGCGGTGAGGACGCGACGCTGGATGAATCGGCGGTCGATGCGCTCCTTTCGGCGGTGGCGACTCGGCTGCGCGAAGTCACAAAAGGGCGAACGGCGGCTGGGCTGCCTCCTGCTCGTTGAGCTCCAGCGGAAGTTCTACCCGGCCTATGCGCGCGGCCCGGTAAGCAGCGTAGATCAGCTCGAGTACCGCCCGGCCGTCGGCACCGGTCTCCTGAGGCGTCGCCGCGCCAAGGACGCAGCTGACGAAGTGGTCCATCTCCTGCGGAATGCCGGAATGCCACAGCTCGTCGAAGATGGTGAACGTCCAGCCGCGGGTGTCGGGCGCCTTCTCGACGGCATATCCGTAGCCGATATCGCTGTAGGTCGACAGGGACGAGCCACGCATCAGGTCGGCATAGGTGATTCCCCGGCTTCCCACGATCTCGGCACGGTCGTCCATCCCCCCTGGCTTTGCCCAGCTCGCCTCCACCAGGCCCATCCGGTTCCCCTCAAAACGGATCGTCACGATCGCGTGGTCCTCCGCCCGCGACCGTCTGCCGTGCACGAACGTGCCCGTCTCCGCCGCCACCGTTCGGGCAGCGGGCTTGCCCAGCACCCACCGCGCGAACTCGATGCCGTGGCAGCCCATGTCCATCAGAACGCCGCCACCGGACTGCTCCGGGTCCCAGAACCAGTCCGAGTGCGGGCCGTAGTGCTGCTCGGTCTGCCGGACCAGGTACACCTCCCCGAGCGCGCCCTCGTCAGCGAGTTCCTTCGCGCGGACGTACTTCGGCGCGAAGCAGATCTCCTCCGCGTACATCAGCAGCACCCCGGCGGCGGCGCAGGCGCTGATCATCTCGTCGGCTTCGCGCAGCGTCCGGGCGAGCGGTTTCTCGCAGATGACGTGCTTGCCGGCCTGGGCCGCGGCGACAGCGATGTCTCGGTGCAGCGCGTTCGGCGCCGCGACGCACACCACGTCGACGTCGGGTCGACCAGCTAGCTCACGGAAGTCGGTGAGCCAGACGGGAATCCCCCAGCGCTCGGCGAACTCCGCTGCCCTTGCCGCCGACCGCGAGGCGACAGCGCGCACCGCGGCACGGGGCAGCCGCGAGAAAGCCTCCGCGTGCGCTCTGGCGATGAATCCACTGCCCACGATTCCGATTCCGACTTGATCCGACGTCATGATCTGCCTCCGCCTGCTGGCACTATCTCGTCCACCGCATCGGACGCCGCGCCGAGCGGTCGATCTGCCGACCGTATCGGACAGGGTGACCGAGGCGCGCCAAAGGCGGTTCAACCATGGCGCATGAGATCATCTCGAATTGTGCACAAGGACCTGCGGGAATCCGATGAGTATGCAGCAGTCGCCGAGCACGTCCGGCGGCTGCACGAGCCGGCTTTCGCCAAGCCGCACCATGTTACCGACCTCGTCACGACGTCCGGCGCCAGCCGCATCGTGGTGACCGGGTCCGTGTATGACGAACTCGACGGGCTGCCACGCACGGCCCTGTACGAAGTGCGGGACAGCGCGCTGCGCGCGCTGACCTCCGGCGGCGGGTCAGCCAAGGCTGCCCGGCTCGCTTCGGACGGGTCAGTCCTGGCGTTCTTGTCGGACCGGGCCACGGCTGAGGTGTTCCAGCTCTACCTGCTAGCCGATGGGCAGCTCGGCGAGGCCCGGCCGGACCAGTAGTCCCCGGCACGGTCGAGTATCTCGCCTGGTCGCCGGACGGCACGGGTATCCTGCTCGGAGTCGCCGGGGCCGCGGCCGAGATGGCTGACGCGCAGGGATCGGGAACGGCGGGCGCGGGCGAGTCCGGTCTGCCGTCCTGGTACCCGCACGTCGAGGCCGGGACGCCGGAGGATGCCTGGCGAAGCCTGTGGCTGTTCACCCCCGCCTCCGGCGAGATGACGCGGGTCTCGCCCGCCGGGCTGAACGTCTGGGAGGCGGCGTGGTCTGGCCCAGCGCATGTGCTGGCAATCACCAGCGAGCAGCCCGGCGAGGACGACTGGTACGGCGCGGTCCTTAGCCGGCTCGACGTCTCGACGGGCGAGGTGACCGAGCTCCTCCGCAGTGACGTCCAGCTCGGACTGCCTGCCGGGACGGCCGACGGCACGAGGGCGGCCGTGGTACAGGCCGTATGCAGCGACCGGTGGATCGTGGCGGGCGATCTGATCCTGCTGGACGTCGTGGCCGGCACGAGATGCGCCGTCGACACCAGCGGGACCGATGTCACCGCTGTCCAGTGGATCGACCGAACGCGGCTCGGCTACATCGGCCAGCGCCATCTGGACAGCGTGGCCGGAATCGCCGACGTCGGCGAAGGACCCCTTCCGGAGACGATCACCGCCAGCGAGCTGGCCGCGTCCGCCCGGTCGTGGGCTAGCGGGTTCTACCCGGCCGGCGCCTTCACCTCAGACGGCCGACTCGTGGTGATCAGGGACGACTACGACCTCCCGCAGGAGATCGCGATCGTCGGCGCGGGCGCCGACCAGGTGCTCGCCTCGCTGGCCCATGCCGGCACCGACTACATCCGATCGGTCGCTGGCTCGGCGACGAACGTCAGATGGAGCGCTCCCGACGGAACGCTGATCGAAGGGATCCTGTGCACGCCGGCCGGAGCTGGGCCCTTCCCGCTGGTCTTGCACATTCATGGCGGTCCGATCGGGGCTTACCAGCGGAGCTGGTCGATGCATGACTACGCCGTGCCGATGCTAGTCTCCCGCGGATATGCGGTCCTGCACCCGAACCCGCGCGGTAGCTCGGGCCGGGGTCAGGAGTTCGCGGCCGCAGTGGTCGGCGACATGGGCGGCGCGGACACCTACGACTACCTGTCCGGGATCGACGCCATGATCGAGCGCGGGATCGCCGACCCCGCGCGAGTCGGCACGATGGGCGTCAGCTACGGCGGGTTCATGTCAGCATGGCTGGTGACCCAGGACCAGAGGTTCAAAGCCGCCGTAGCCGGCTCGCCGGTGACTGAGTGGTACAGCTTTACGTTCACGACCAACATCCCTCGCTGGGGGCTGTGGTTCCTGGACAACCCCGATCCCGAGGAGACGGGCAACCAGGTGCACGCACGCAGCCCGGTCATGCACGCGAGCATGACCAGGACGCCGACTCTGCTCACGGCAGGCGCGAAGGACCGGTGCACTCCAGCCGGCCAGGCTAGGGAGTTCTACCAGGCCCTGATCGGTCATGGCATCGACTCGGAACTGGTGATCTACCCAGGCGAAGGACACGGCGTCCGCCGGTTCCCGGCCGTCACTGACTACCTGACCCGGCTCGTGACCTGGTTCGAGAGATACATGCCCGCCTGACTCCGCCTCGGTCCTGATACAGGTGGCGTGACGGGGTCATAGAGTGCCGGCGAGCCAGTCGAAGATGACCTGGCTGGTGGTCTGGGGAGCCATGGGTGCGCAGTGGTATTGCGCGCCTTCGGCCGCTGTGAAGTGGTGGAGCCGCTTACGGCTTCGCAGCATCCACCTTCGTTGTCGCGCCTCCGCTGCTTGAAGGCAGGCGCGTCTTCGACCAGGGCACCCGCAGCTGGGTCCGTCCGTCCGGCCAGTCCTGGGACGTCTTGTGGGAGCGGCTGCCCGACTTCCGCCGAAATCTGGCGCGTCTGCACGGTGGTCTGGGGCGCCGCGACGGCGCCGGCGACAGTGCCGGCTCCCCGCGCCGCTAACTGCCTGCCTGACCCCGCCGTGGCTTGCCGCCGAGGCCCGCCACGGCGAGGCCAGGTCCGCCGGCTAGTCGAGCAGCTCCTCCACCCGCCCGACCCCGGCAGTGCCCCGCCGGAGTCGCCAGAACAGCGCGCAGACGTACCACAGCAGCGCCAGGCCGGCTCCGTACAGTACGACCCGGTCGGAAGAGTGGAACGGGCCGGGTACGGACAGCACGAACATGATCAGCGCGCTGTACACCAGCACGAAGACGATCACCGGCCAGGCCCACCGGCCGAGCGAGAACACGCCGGGGATCGAGTCGAGCGTGCGCCGCTTGTGCGCGTAGCCGGCGGTGATCAGGAAGTAGATGATGTACGGGATGATCGCCGTCGCGCCGACAAGCGTGGCGAACGCGCTGGCCTGCAGGTAGCCGTACCAGGTCACGCCGATGTCGACCACGGCGAATACCAGCAGCGCCACGATCGGAGTCTGGGTCCGCACGTTGACCCTCCGCAGCCACCCGGAGAACGGGAGCATGTTGTCCCGCGCCATCGAGTAGGCCAGCCGGGCCTGTGCGCCCGCGCCGACGACCAGGATCGCGAACATCGAGAAGATCACGAACGCGATGAACACCTTGACCAGCCACGACGGCAGCCAGTAGCCCGCGATCACCAGCAGCGGTAGCGGCGCCGACTCGACCGTCTTGATGTCCGGGATAGCGATGGTGAACCCGATCAGCGCGATCATGCCGAGGACCGCTGATCCGCCGACCGCCCAGAGCACCCCCCGCGGCACGCTGCTGCGCGGGCTGACCGCGTCCTCGGACATGTCCGCCGCCAGCTCGAAGCCGACCAGCGTGAACGCGCCGAGCAGTCCTGCCAGCGCGAACGCGTAGATCGTCGGGTTGTGGAACACCGAGGTGGTATTCGTCAGGATGCTCGCCCCATACGGCGACGGCTTGGACTTGACCGCCCACAGCACGAACAGCAGCACGCCGAAGACGACGGTGCCGAGGATCTCGGTGAAGACAGCGATGTTGTTGACCCTGGCCGCGATCTGCATGCTGATGATGTTGATGATCACCGGCAGCACCATCAGCATCACCGCGACCGCGAGCACCAGCCGCGGGCTCGGGCTGGTCACGTTGAACTCGCTGAGCAGCAGTGGCGAGGCGACGCCGAGCATGATCGCGCCGCCGCCGACGCTCATGTACAGCAGGCCGGCGAAGCCCACGAACCAGCCGTAGGTCGGGTTCACCAGCCGCGCGCTCCACTGATAGGCGTAGCCCGCCAGCGGGATCCGGGTGCCGAGCTCGGCCACCACCAGGGCGATCATCATGTTGCCGACCCCGACGATCGGCCAGGTCCAGATCGAGGCCGGACCCCAGTACGACAGCCCGAAGCCGTAGTTGAGGAAGATGCCCGTGGTGATGGAGATGATGGAGAACGCGATGGCGAACATCGAGAAGAAACGCAGCGATCTGCGCAGCTCGGGCCGGTAGCCGGCCTTCGCCAGGATCGCCTCCTCACTGTCTGGTGCGGCCACGCCCACCGGGCCGACCCTGGCCTGATCTTCAGCGCTCATGTGCGGACCTCCCCTGCTTCTCCTGCGTGCTAACGACAGACTTACGGTGCGTGCACGGCGGCGAATGCCTCCTGCGTCGCGGCGAGGGCCATCGCGAGATCCGCTTCGGTCATCGCCGCAGAGATGAACCAGTTGTGCCGCGGGTGCAGGTAGACGCCACTGCGCACCGCCGCGGCGGCGAATGCGCTGGCCTGCTGGTAGTTACGGTCACCCGCGAAAGTCATGTACGGCATGGCCGGCGGCCCGGTGTAGCGCACCTCGATGCCGCGGGCGGCGGCTTGCTGCAGGATGCCAGTGCGCAGCTCGGTGCCCATCCGGTCCATAGTCTCGATGGCGTTCTCAGCTCGCAGCGCGCGAATGGTGGCCACTGCGGCCGCCATGGCCGCCGCCGAGAACCAGAACGAGCCGGTCACGAACACCCTCTTGGCCCCGTCGAGGAACCGGTCCGAGCCGAGCACAGCCGCGAGCGGATGCCCGTTGGCGATGGCCTTGCTCCACGCGGACAGGTCCGGCAGGACGCCGACCGGCTCCCAGCTTGAGCCCAGGTGCAGGCGGAATCCACACCGCACGTCGTCCAGGATCAGGGCGGCGCCGATCCGGTCGCACAGGTCGCGCAGGCCACGGGCGAAGGCCGGGTCGACGAGCTCGGAATCAAAGCCCGCGTCGTGCTTGAACGGGCTGACCACGATCGCGGCCAGTTCCGGCCCCGCCGCCGCGGCGGCGGCAACCGAGGCCAGGTCGTTGAACGTGTAATACCCGATGTTGACCCGGTCCGCCGCGGTGACGCCCGCCGGACGCGGGGTGCACCACGGCGCCGACCCGTGGTACGCGCCGGTCGCGACCAGGATGCGTTCGCGGCCGGTCTGCGCCCTGGCGATGGTGACGCAGGTCGTGGTGGCGTCGGTGCCGTTCTTGGCGAACATCGCCCAGTCCGCGTGCAGCACGGTGCGCACAAGCAGCTCGGCGAGTTCCACCATCACCGCGCCCGGCCCGTTCTGGCAGTCAGCGAGCTGGGACTGCGCCCACGCCGCCTCGTCGACAGCCTGGTGCTGATGGCCGAGCACGACCGGGCCGTAGCTGCACATCAGGTCCACGTACTCGTTGCCGTCGACGTCCCAGATCCTGGCCCCCCGCCCCGCGCGCATGAACTGCGGGTACTCCGGCGGCAGCGGGCCTGCCGCCTGGTGCCCGTACATCCCGCCGGGAATGACCGCCCGCGCGCGCCGGCGCAGTTCGGCGTCGACGCTTCGCGGCCGCTCGTCCCTACGGGCCGGCTGGACTAGCTGCTCGGTCACGCGCTGTGCTCCTTCACTCTCGGCTGGCTTACTCCGGCGGCGGCCCGGCCACCGGGCAGCGGCGGCACATCAAGCCGCGCGCCGCGCAGGAACTCAAGCACCTGCTCCAGGCTCTCGATCCCGGCGTCGGACCCGAGCCCGGTCGCCACCAGCGAGCCGCAGGCCACGCCTAGCCCGGCCGCGTCCGCGGGCTCCCAGCCCTTCAGCAGCCCGGTGAGGAATCCGGCGTTGAAGCCGTCCCCGCAGCCGGTGGTGTCCACGACGGGCACCTCTATTGCCGGAACGGGCCGGGTCCGGCCACGGCCGTCCGCCACCAGGCAGCCGTCCGGGCCGAGCGTCACTGCTACTCCCCCGGTGCCGAGCGCCAGCACGTCGGCGATCGCCTCGTCCAGTGCGGAACGACCGGTCAGCGCCAGCAGCTGGTCGCGGTTCGGGCAGAACCAGTCCGCCAGCGCGAGCGCTCCGCCGATCCGGGCGAACCCGCGCGGATCTCCGGGGTGCAGCACGTCGACCACAACCAGCGCGCCGCGTTCTCTCGCCGCACTGACGATCGCTGTCACGTCGTCGGCGGCCAGCCCGGCGAGCGCGTCCGGGCCGCCCAGCACGAGGGCGTCGCAGCCGCCTAGCCGGTCCAGGTCCATGTCGGTCAGCCGGAACTGCCGGCTCGCGCCCGGTACGTGCAGGGCAGGCCGCGAGCCGTCGGCCCTGATCGGCAGGATCGTGGCCGAGGTCTGCACCGCGGCCTTGCGGACAACGCCGGTGGTGTCCACGCCGGCCGTAGACATGGCCAGCAGCAGGATGTCTGCCAGCAAGTCGGTCCCGACAGCGCCGAACGAGCGGACCTGAGCGCCGAGCTTGGCCAGGTCGACGGCGGTGCCCGCGGCGGTGCCCGCGGCGGTCGCCCGGATCTCGGCCAGCCGGGCACTGCCCTGCCCGGGCGGGATCGAGTCGACCGGCCGGCCGAGCACGTCCAGGATGTGCGCGCCGACCACCGCGATCCGCGGCACGGGGTTACTGCCAGCCCCGGCCGCTGCCGGCGCCGGTGCCTGGGCTGCCGGGGGGCGCCCCGTTCCGCTCGTGGTGGTCATCGTCGCCGCTCGCCATAGCGTCGCCGACGCGCCTCGGCGGATACCTCGTCCAGCTCGGCCGTGGTCAGGATCCGCGGCTCACCGTGGCTGCGAGCCAGCCGGTACACCCTGGCCAGCCATTCCAGCAGCACCGCGCGGTCGTAAGCCTCGGCCAGGCTGCGCCCGTAGCAGATCGCGCCGTGATTTTGCAGGATGGCCGCCCGGCGCCCGTCGAGCGCCTTGACCGCCGCGTCCGCGAGGGCGGCCGACCCGAACCTCGTGTAGGGAGCGACGCGCACCGGACCGCCAAGCCCGGTGATCGCGTAGTGGATCGCGGGCAGCTCGTCGCAACTGGCCGACAGGGCGATCACCTCGGCCGAGTGCGTGTGCACGATCGCCCCGGCCTGGGTCGCCGCGTACACGGCCAGGTGCATCGGCAGCTCGCTGGACGGTGTCTGCGGCGCGTCTAGTTCGCCGCCGTCGAGTGTCACCAGGCAGATGTCGGCCGCGGTGAGCTCGTGGTAGCCGATCCCGGACGGGGTGATGGCGACCTGGTCGCCGACCCGCACGCTCATGTTCCCGGCGGCTCCGACGGCCAGCCCGTCGTCCACCAGTCGCGCGCTGTAGTTCACCAGCTGCCCGCGGGCCGCTTGCAGCTCCGCCGCACCGTGCATTACAACGGATGTTAGACGGACGTCCGACAAAAAAATAGCCTGCCTTTCACACCTCATCAACTTGCTGCCAGGCGGAGATGCCGAAGATCGTCGACTGGGACGCCAAGCGGGACGAGATCCTTTCCGCGACGTGGCGCGTCATCGCGCGCGACGGGATCAGCGGCGCGACCATCCGGGCCATCGCGAGGGAGGCCGACTGCTCGCGCGGCATTCTCGGCCACTACTTCCACGACAAGGCCGACATCCTCGGGTCGGCGCTGGTGCTGTCGCATCGCCGCGTCGGCGCGCGCATGACCGCGGCCGCCGCCGGGCTGTCCGGCCTGCCGGCACTGCGGGTGGTCATGCTCGAGGCGCTGCCCCTGGATGAGCTGCGTGACCTCGAGGCTCAGATCGAGATCAGCTTCTGGGGCCGAGCGCTGGGCAACGCGGACCTGCGCGAACTTCAGCACTCGGAGTTCGACCGGTTCTGCGGCCGGCTGCGCGGCCACCTGCAGGAGGCCTCGGATCTGGGCGAGCTCAGCGACGACTGCGACCTCGACCTGGCCACACACCAGCTGGTCGTGCTGATCGACGGGCTCAGCGCGCAGCGGGTCATGTACCCGGACCGGGTCAGCGCCGAGCGCCAGACCCAGATGCTCGACAAGCTGCTGCGAAGCCTGACGGGACGAGACGGAACGTCCGATACAAAACAGCCAGGTCCGCGGCGGGTTAGCTGTTCTTGAAGCCTCGCGGCCGAGTGCCAGGAGCGGCGGGCCAGCTAACGTGTCGCTGGTGGCAACCGAAGCTGAGCGCTCGAGGTCCTTTGGCGCCATTGCCGCCGACTACGACCGGCTGCGGCCCGCGCCGCCGGCCGAGGCCGTCGACTGGCTGCTGCCGCAGCGGCTTGACCTGATTGTCGACGTCGGGGCTGGCACCGGGCTGTTCAGCCGCGCGCTGGCGAGCAAGGGCGCACATGTCGTCGCGGTAGAGCCGGACGAGCGGATGCGGGCGGTGCTGGCGGCGCGGTCGCCGGGCGTCCAGGTCATCGCGGGCAGCGGAGAGGCTATTCCGCTGCCCGATGCCAGTGCCGATGGCGTGTTCGCGTCCTCCTCCTGGCACTGGATGGACTCCGGCAAGGCCGTCCCCGAGGTCGCGCGGGTGCTGCGCGACGGCGGCCGCTTTGGAGTTATCTCGACTGGCCGTGACCGCGAATCGCCATGGCTGCGCGCGGACGAGTGGTTCCGCGAGACGGCCCGGCACGGCGACCCGTTCAGCGCCGGTAGCCCAGAACGGGGCCGGTCAGGCTGGCGCACCCTGCTGCCGGGCGACGGCGGGCTTTTCGCTAATATCGAGACGGCAACGTTCCGGTTCACCCTGCCGATGGCGCCCGCCGACGTGGTCGAGATGCTGACCACCTACAGCCGTGTCATCACCGCATCCGCGCAGGATAGGGAGCTCGGCCGGGCGCGCGCGACCGCGGCGCTGGCCGAGCTGTTTCCCGGCGCCAGTCACATCGATGTGCCCATGCGGGCGCGCTGCTGGCGGGCTGACCGGGTCGACCGGGCTGGCCGACTAGGCCCGAATGTCAGCGCCGGATCCCCGCGCGGATAACGGGCTGGCAGGCGATATCGCGGACAGCAAGCCAGCGCGGCTCATGTCTGCAGCGGCGTCATCTGCTGCACGAACTCGCCGATGAAATCTGCCAGCGCGCCTTCGCCCGGCGCGAGGGCGGCCGGGCGGACGACGAACTTGCTGAGCCCGGCCGTCACGTACTCGCCGATCAGGTCGCGCAGCGCGGCCCAGCTCACCGGGATCAGGCGGGCCGGGTCCAGGCCAGGACGCCGGCGGCTGATCGCGTGGACAAGCTCGGCCGGGATTTCGCGAGCGCCCACTGCCAGGCTGATGCCGAAATGCTCGGGGTCGACCTCCCGGCCAGCCTGCGCGGCCGCGACCTGAATCTGCTCACGGGCCGCGCCCGCCTCGGCCGGTGTCAGGAAGCTGCCAAGCCAGCCGTCGGCCAGCCTGCCCGCCCGGCGCAGACCCTCCGGGGCGCTGCCGCCCAGCCAGATGTCCAGCGGCTTGGCCGGACGCGGTCCCACGGTCGCCGATTCCACGCTGAAGAACTTGCCGGAGTACGACACGTCGTCCTGGGTGAGCAGCAGCCGGAGCAACTCCATGGACTCATCGAAGACTGCCGCTCGGCCGCCAGGAACCGGGAAGGCGGCGGCCTCCGGCCGGCGGGCCGGACGCAGTCCGAACACCGGCAGCACCCTTCCGGGTGCCAGGGCCGCGAGTGATGTCAGCTGCTTGGCGACGAGCACGGGATGGCGACCGGGAAGGACGGCGACACCGGTGCCGACCTTGAGCTTGCTTGTCCGCGCGAGCGCGTAGGACATGCCGATGAACGGCTCGACTAGCGACCCGTAGACGACCTCGCTGAGCCAGAGCGAGTCCACGCCCGCGGTCTCCAGCACGGTCACTGACTCCCCCAGGTGCTCCGGGCTTGCCGCCGGGCCTAGGCTGATGCCGATCCTGACCTTCATAGAGCCCATCCGATCACATCGGGCCCTGACCGACGAGCCAGTGGCCCGGTGCCGAAACGACCTGAGATCGCCGACGAGTGACAGAGCCAACCGGTACGATCGGCGACCGTCCGGCTTAGGCCCGCCACGGGCCACAACCCACCGTTAACGGCAGCAGGAGAACAAACCATGGCCTCTCGGCTGAATCCGTACCTCAATTTCGACGGGAACGCCCGCCAGGCAATCCAGTTCTACGCCAGCGTCTTCGGCGGCTCTCCGGCTATTACGACCTTCGCCGACCTCGGCGCGGCTGACTCGCCGGACGCCGACCGCGTCATGCACGCAATGCTGGAGACCGACGCCGGCTACACGATCATGGCTGCTGACTACCCGAGCGATATGGAGTACCACCCGATCGCCGGCTCCTCAGTGAGCATCAGCGGAGATGACGAGGCGCTGCGTGGCTACTTCGATCAGCTGGCGGCCAGCGGCACCGTCACGATGCCGATGGAGAAGCAGGCCTGGGGCGACGAGTTCGGCATGTGCGTCGATGGCTTCGGCGTCCCCTGGCTGGTGAACATCTCCCAGGCGGAGTAACCGTCTGGCCGGCCCGGCTGGCCGCGATCGTGGGGGCATGCGCGACCGCGGCGGCCGGGAGAGCGTCGGCCACGACCCGTACGCTCCGGCCATGACCAACTTTGCGGTAACCCTGATCCACGGCCCCCGATGGGATCCGTCGCGGCCGATCCGGGAACAGGACGGCTGGGAGCAGCATGCGGAGTTCATGGATGGCCTCGTGGACGATGGCTTCCTGATCGTGGGCGGGCCACTCGGCGATGGCCAGCGGACTTTGCACCTCGTCGACGCGGCCGACCAGCACGAGGTCTCTGCGCGGTTCGCCGCCGACCCGTGGGCGGCGGAGGACCTGCTGCGGATGGGCTCTATCGAGCCCTGGGCACTCTGGCTAGACGGCCGGCCAGGTCGGTCGGCGAGCTAGCCAGGCAGCGGTTCGGCCTTGCCCCTGGGCGACGAGTGCCGCCAGGCATGACTTCTCCGAGCCGAACGACAAGTCAGTCGTCGCGGTGGACGGTTGCGGGGTCGAACGCCGGCACACAGACGGAGACATATTCCGCGCCATAATCTCCGGGCGTGCTGTAACGCACCCACTCGCCCGGCCTGGTGTGCACCCCTTGGCCCGCATTCACCGTCAGCTGCCCGCTCTCGGAATCCACGACGAGAGCCCCCCGCAGCACGATCGTGAACTCGTCAAACTCGGGGCGCTGTCCGGGCTCGGCCCAGCCCGAAGGGCTGCGCATCCGGGCGATGCTGAATCCGGTCTCGCCCGAGCTTGCCCGGCCCACGAACTCCTCGATCAGCTTTGGCGGCTCGCCTGCCGCGGCCACCTGGCTTGGTTCTGCGATCAGTTCAGGCATAGCCGCCATTATGAGGCCCGAAGTGTCTGCTCGCCCTCGCACCCACGACCGAGCCTTTAGCTGCTGTGGGCCAGAGGCTCGGGCAGGATGGGAGGATGACTCGCCCCGCGCCCCGTCATGATCGTGATGCTGGCGGCCCGGCCGAGGTACTTGCCGCGAAGGCGGCCATGCGGCACGAAGTGTGGGCCGCAATGCGCGCAGCGAGAGTTGCCCGCTTCCCCGGTGCCGAGGGGAGGATCCCGAATTTCACCGGCGCCGAAGCGGCCGCCGAGCGGCTGCGCGCGACATCGGAATGGCAGGCGGCCAGAACCCTGAAAGCTAACCCGGATTCCGCGCAACTGCCAGTGCGACAGCGCGGGCTCGAGGACGGCAAGACCGTGTACATGGCCGTTCCCCGGCTGGCGGGTCCTGAGCCGTTCTTTGCCCTGGATCCCGACCACTTGTCCGAGCCGCCCCGAAAGGCTGCCTCTATCAGCGGCGCGGCCCGCTCGGCCAGGCGCGTCATGCTGTCCGAACTGTCGCCGGTTGATCTGGTGGTGATGGGATGCGTCGCGGTCGGCGAGGACGGCGCGCGGCTTGGTAAGGGCGGCGGGTTCGCTGACCTGGAATACGCGCTGGCCAGTGCGGCGGGCCTCATCGGGCCGCATACCGTGTCCGTCACGACCGTGCATGAACTGCAGGTACGACCAGCCAAGACGATTCCGCTGACTAGCCATGATGTGCCGGTGGATTTCATCATTACGCCCGAGCGGGTCATCGCGTGCCGCGGAAAAGGGACTCGGCCGGTCCCCGGTATCTGCTGGGAGGACCTGACCGAGGAGAAGATTGCGGCGATTCCGCTGCTCTCAGCGCAACGAGCCGCAAGCGGCCGGACCTAGTCGGCAGCCGCGCGCTCCCACGAAGTTGCCTCTGGCGTTGTCAGCGTGGCGCCCGCTGGGTAGCCATGGCGCGCTTGTTCTTCGAGCACCCACGCCCGCTGTCTGCCGTGTACCTGCCAGTTGTGGCCGGCGCCGGTGAGGTCGACGATCGCCGTGTCCTCGTCGATCCCGATCACCGTGGTACCCGCAGCCGAGTGCATCACCGCGCGGGTAAGCAGGTCCGGTGCCCAGGCCAGAATTCTGTCGAAGTGCGGGAGCACCCGCAGTCCGGGCAGGATGCCCAGGCCAGGATCGGGGTCGCGGTCCAGGGCACGCATCCAGGGCACCCAGCCGGTAAGGGCGATGGCTCCCGCCGAGCACCCGGCTAGTGCCGAACCCGACTGCCATGCTGCTACCACGGCCTGCCACACGCGGGTCCCGCGGAGCGTCGCGGCCAGATACGACGGATTCCCGCCCGAGAGGTAAATCAGTCCTGCGCCCTCGATCAATGCGGCCAGATCCTGCGCATCCGCTTCATTACGGTCCCGCACAAGCACGGGAACCTGCTCCACGCCCAGGCGTTTGGCTTGCGAAGCGCCGAGGTCAAGCCAGCGCCGCAGGCTCTGCTGACCCTCGAGGGCTGCGGCGGTAGGGATCTGCACGTAGCGAGGCGCTCGTCCCCGCAGCAGCATGTCCTCGACGTCAGCCATCACGGGCAAGTATTCGCCGCTGCCGACCAGTGCCAGCGGTCCCGGCCTCATTCGCTACCCGCGGTCAGGGTGTCTCGGCGTGGGCCAGCGGATCGACGACGGCACGGCATCCGACAATCATGACCTGCGGAAGTGCGCATCGCCAGCCAGCCCGCATGCGTTTCAGCGGGTGGCTTCGAGCGATTCCAGGAACTCCAGTCGTTTGCCCTGGGCCGCTGCCGGATGAGAGCGCCGCGTTCCGATATATTATCTTGATGTCAAGGTTTCCGATCGGGAGAGGGCCGTGATTCACCACGTACTGCTGAGCTGCCCCGCGGACTCGGAAAATGTACTTCGGGACTTCTACGGCGGGGTCCTCGGGCTTACCGAGATCGACAAGCCGCCCCTGCTCGCGAAGAAAGGCGGGTGCTGGTTCCGCGGAGCTGGCATCGAACTGCATCTGGGGGTCGAGGCAGACTTCCGGCCCGCGCGCAAGGCGCATCCCGGCCTGCTGGTTAGCAACATCGATGCCTGGGCGGCGCGGCTGCGGGCCGCCGGTTACCCAGTCGCGTTCGACGACGAGTTCCCTGGCATGCGCCGGTTTTACAGCGAGGACCCGCATGGCAACCGACTAGAGTTCCTGGAGCCGCTCGAAGCCACCCGGTGAAACGCTTGCGGGCTGGAAGGCGATGGGGCCGAACCATGCCAGATGCCCGGCGGCCGTGCTGCTCGCTGATCGCGAACGCGCTCCCGGTCCCCGCGAAACTAGAGGCTGAGTCCGGCACAGAACCGTCATAATTGCCGCATGATCGACGCGTTGATCGAGCGCATGACGGAGGACGAATTTGGCGATGCGGAGCTGGTCGCCAGCACCGGGACAGGTCCTGCTCAAGCTCGCGGTCAAGGGCTTCGGCGTTCGCCTGCCCGACCACCCGGCGAGGTGAACAGCAGCGTTGTCGAATTTCGTCGGCGTGGCCCGCGCGGACGGGAAGACCAGGGCATGAGTTTCGCGGCTCCGGGGCGTCGTGACAATGGCGTGCTAGGCGCGATCCGATGTGAGAGATTATTTCGGCATGGCGGAGATCGGAACTGTCGTTGCGGTTGCGCAGCTTGCGCTCACAGTGGGGGAACTAGAAGCTAACCGGGAGGCCGCGAAGGCGGCGGTCGCGGAGGCTGCGCTCGCCGGTGCGCGGCTCGTAGTGCTGCCAGAGCTGTCGGACTCGGGTTACGCATTCTCGGACGTCGGCGAGGCGCTATCACTCGCGTCGCCGGCGGCATCTGGCGTGACGTTGCGCGAGTGGCGGTCGCTGGCTGCCAGGCACGACCTGACCATCGCCGGCGGGTTCTGCGAGCTGGGGCCGGACGGGAAGCTGTACAACAGCGCGGCGATCGTCGACGCATCTGGCACGAGGGCGGTGTACCGCAAAGCGCACCTGTGGGACGCCGAGAAGAAGATCTTCACGCCCGGAGACAGTGCGCCGCCGGTGGTGGAGCTGCCGTTCGGCAATGTCGGGCTCATGATCTGCTACGACCTGGAGTTCCCGGAATGGGTGCGGCTTGCCGCGCTGAGCGGCGCTGACCTCATCGCGGTCCCGGTGAACTGGACGGCGTCAGGTTCGCCCGCGCCGCCGGGTGAGCGATCGGGTGAGGTGGTCTCAGCGCAGGCGGCAGCCTCGTCCAATGGCGTGTTCATCGCGGTCGCGGACCGGTGCGGGACCGAGCGCGGCGTGGACTGGCTCGGCGGCTCAGTCATCCTGCGGCGGGGTGGCTACCCGGCCGCGGGGCCGGTATGCGAGGACCGGACGGCCGTGCTGACCGCCACGATCGAACTCCGACTGGCCAGGGACAAGCGGATCAGTGAGCTGAACGACCTGTTCACCGACCGGCGGCCGGAACTGTACGCACGGCTATGGGACATCGCCTAGTCGGCAGGTAGTGGGAGATCGTGATAGCCCGTGGCGCTCCCAGGGATAGCTCGATGTCGTCGGAGCGGCTTGGAGCCTTGGAACGGGCGGGCGCCGCTGCGGGACTGTCTCGGTCACCGCGAGAAAGATCAGCACTTCACCAGCCACAGCGGCAATCACGATGAAGGACTCGTGCCACCGCTTCAGGCGCCAGCGAAGGAGTAGTGCGGCCGCCGCGGCAACCGCTATGACCGTCTGGGTGCGGGCCAGGTCGGTCCCGAACAGCATCACGGAGTTCCATCCGGGACTCCGGTGATGCGCGAACCAGATATCAACACCGAGGTCTGCGCGATGCACTGCGCCCTTGTCAAAAACGTGCGTCAAGATCAATCCGAACACGGTGCGCACAATCCAGATCGCGACTGCACCACCAAGTAAGCACAGGGCGACTACCCACGCACGGTACTGACGCTGTTCGCGGATCGCCTCCCGGCGCGACCGTGCCGGTGCCCTGAGCTGCATTGAAGACCTCGAATGCTGGTAGGAGGACACGGCAGGCGCAGCGAAGGTGCCCTAGTCCAACTTGGGCAAACACGTTCGATTCCCGCGAACCGGATCGTCGGGTATGCGCGGTCTTCGAGCTGATGGGCTCTGCGGCCGTCCGCCCGGCCACGCGGGCGGCCTGCGCCCGCCCCAGGCGATCAGCACCCGTGGTCACGGACCTCCTGGATGACCCAGTCCTCAGCGGTCGAGGGCCTTCAGCTCTCTGCGCATCACTTTGCCGGTTGACGTCTTGGGCAGATCGGCTACGAACCGGACGGAGCGGGGTAGCTTGTACGCGGCCAGGTGCGGTCGGCAGTGCTCGATGATCTGGGCCTGGGTAGCTGTGGCGCTGGGGCGGAGCACCACGTAGGCGCGAGCCAGTTCGCCGAGGGTCTCGTCCGGCACCGAGCCCACCGCCACCATGGCCACCGCGGGATGAGAGGCGACCACCCGCTCGATCTCGGCCGGGTAGACATTGAATCCACCCGTGATGATCAGGTCCTTCTTGCGGTCCACGATGAAGTAGTGGCCTTCGTCGTCACGACTAGCGATGTCACCGGTGTGCATCCAGCCGTCGGGCTCGATCGCCGCCTTGGTGGCCGGCTCATTGCCGTAGTACCCGAGCATGACCATCGGACCCCGGATCATCAGCTCGCCCGGCTCGCCGTCAGGTACCGTGACGCTCGGATCGTCCAGCGCGGCCACCCGGGCCTCCGCCCCAGGGAGTGCGAAGCCGATCGAGCCATGCACGTTTGGCATGTAGCTGCAGTTGCTGGTGCCCGCGCCGCCCAGTTCGGTCATTCCCCACAGTTCCAGCAGGGGCGCGCCGGACCGGCCCTCCCATTCCTCCATCTTGGCCACCGGCATCGTCTGACCGCCAACTGCGCAGGTCCGCAGCGAAGACAGATCGGTACCGGGCATGGACGGGTCAGCGAGCATCATCGCGTACATGGTCGGCACGCCGTCGAACACCGTCGCGTGATGCCGCTGGATCTCAGCCAGCGCCAGGGCGGGATCGAAGCGCTCCATCATCACCAGCGTGGCACCGACCATGAAGGTGCCGTTCATCACGACGTTGCCGTAGACGTGCGGCAGCGGCAACGCGTTGAGCATGACGTCGCGCTCGGTCCGCGCCTGGACCGCGAACAGCGCCGCCGTGTTGAGGAAAACGGCCCGGTGGGACTGCATCGCGCCCTTGGGATGGCCGGTGGTACCGGACGTGTAGCCAATCGTCGACAGGTCTGTCGGCGCGGGCCTGGGTGCTTCCTGCGTGGCCGGCCGGGCGGTGAGCAGGTCCCCGAAGAAGGTCACATCGCCCTCCGCCGGGTCGAAGCTGATGACCCGGCGCAGGGTGGGTACGGCCCTGGTCAGGCCCGCGATCACCGCGGCTTTGTCACCCGCGGTGAAGATCACTGCGGCGCCGCAGTCGTTGAGCACGAAAGCCACTTCTTCCGGGGTGAGCATCACGTTGATCGGATTGACCACGGCCCCGGCCCGCAGGGCCGCATGGTAGGCGACCACCCACTCCCACCGGTTAGGCGAATACAGCGAGACGCGGTCGCCCGGCCGCACGCCTAGTACCCGCAGGCCGCCGGCAACCCTGTCACACAGGTCATGCAACGCCTGGTACGTCAGCGTTCGCCCGCCCGCGACCAGGGCCGGCTTGGGCCCGTGCCGCTGGGCCGACCGTGCCACGATCATGCCCAGGTCCGCCTGAACAGGGCTGACCTCTGCCAGCATGACCTTGGCCATGATCTCCCCCTCGTGCGCAGGCTGCCGGGACCGGGCCGATCGCGGCCGCTCAGGAATCGTGTTACGGCCATGTACTCGCCTTGCCGCTGGCATGTCAATAGCCGCCGGCGCCGAGTACGTAAGGGCAATGCGGATGCTCTGGTCGGAAGATGGTCGCGTCCTTCTGTCCTGCCGGGCTTACGCCGAATGCGAAACCACGCTTTGGCCGGAACGGACGCGGGTACCGTGACGAGACCTGGATCCCTTCAGCGGGTCAGTCCTCGCAGCCGGGAAGGCGACAGTCA
This sequence comes from uncultured Actinomycetota bacterium, assembly GCA_963719765.1. GTDB lineage: Bacteria > Actinomycetota > Actinomycetes > Streptosporangiales > Streptosporangiaceae > JAJYUU01. Next base: position 140,582 of record CAVRCW010000003.1, on the reverse strand, counting down.
TGGTCGATCCTGCCATCTTCCGCCAGCGGGATCGCCCGCGGCGATCCAGGCCCCTGCTGCGAGTCACCCTTGGTGAGGTGCTCCGTCGCAGGCGGCTCGAGCAGGGCCGGACCCTTGCCGATGTAGCGCGGATCGCACGGGTGTCCATGCCGTACCTGTCCGAGCTCGAGCGCGGCCGGAAGGAAGCCTCGTCCGAGATCCTGGCGGCCCTGTGCGAAGCCCTGCGGATCGAGCTGCCCGACTTGCTGGCTGAGGTCAGGAGCGACCTTGTCCACGGCCGCGATCACCGTCAGCCCGTGCTCCGGCTGGATTCCATCCGCGCCGGTCGCCTCCCCTCCCAGGTACGCGATGGCCCTGGCGATCTGGCCAGCGCACCGGATGCGCAGGGCGGCCAGACCGACATGCGGCCGGGACTGAGCCACCCGCTGCCAGGTCCGGCCGGCCCATTGCCGGGCCCGGGCGACGCACTGCCCGGCACATTGCCGGCTCCCGGCGACATGCTGCAGGACCTGAGCCGGGCTATACGCGGCTCCGGCGATGTCATGTGCCGACTGGCGGCCTGAGAGTCACGCCGCCGCGTCGGCTGTCAGCTGGCTGCCAGCGAGACGGCAACTGCCTTGCGGCTGGTGACGATCTCGTCGGCCAGGCCGTAGTCGACGGCCTCGCGAGCGCTGAAGGTCTTATTCCTGTCCGTGTCGGCGCGGATCTTCTCGACCGGGTGGCCGGTGTGCAAGCTAAGGATCTCGTCTACATCGGTCCGGACCGCAGCCAGCTCCTTGGCCTGTATCGCCAGGTCAGGCAGCGTTCCCTGGGCTTGGCTTGACGGCTGGTGCAGCAGGACCTTGGCGTGCGGCAGGACCGCCCGCCGCCCCGGAGCGCCCGCCGCTAGCAGCACCGCCGCCGCCGAAGACGCCTGGCCCATGCAGACCGTGGCGACGTCGGGCCGGATGAACTGCATCGTGTCGTAGATCGCGGTCAGGGCACTGAACGAGCCGCCCGGAGAATTGATGTAGAGAAAGATCTCCAGGTCAGGGCTGGTCGCCTCGAGATGGATGAGCTGCGCCATGACGACGTTGGCGACGCCGTCGTCAATCTCGGTGCCGAGGAAGACAATCCGCTCCGACAGCAGCCGGGAGTAGATGTCGTAAGCTCGCTCGCCGAGCGCGGTCCGCTCCACGACGGTGGGGATCGTGTACTGGCCCATCGTCAGAACCTCGCCATCCGGCTCGCCACGACCGGACGGACGTCGTCGACCCGCTCCACGATGTGATCGATGATGCCGTACTCGAGAGCTTCCTCTGCGCTGAACCAGCGGTCGCGCAGGCTGTCCTTCTCGACCCGGTCCGCTGGCTGACCAGTGTGCTCAGCGATGAGCTTGATCATCAGGGCCCCGGTCCGCTCAAGCTGGGCCGCATAGATCTCGACATCGGCCGCGGTGCCGCCGAATCCAGCAGACCCCTGGTGCATCAGCACCTGGGCGTGCGGCAGGCTGAATCTCTTTCCGGCCGTGCCTGCGCAGAGCAGGAACTGTGCCATGCTCCCCGCCAGGCCTAGCGCGACCGTGCTGACATCATTCGGAATTAGCCGCATGGTGTCGTAAATCGCCAGCCCTGCGCTGACCGAGCCACCTGGCGAGTTGATGTACAGGCTGATGTCACCGCGCGGATCCTCGGCCGACAGCAGCAGCAACTGGGCGCAGAGACGGTTGGCGACCCGGTCGTCTACTTCGGTGCCGAGCACGATGATGCGCTGATAGAGGAGCCTGGTGATGAGCTGGTCATCCAGCGTTCCGAAGGTAGTGGGCTCGGCTACCGCAGCCTGCATGATCTCCCCGCTTTCGACTCTGCCGCCGGGATTGGTCGGTCTCACGACCAACAATGATTCGCCCGGCGAGCGTCAGCCAAGACAATCTGCTGACAGCAGAGCATCCTCGGCTGCGGCGAAGCGTCTGCCCGCGGCCCCGCGGCCGCCAACCCCTTAGGCCGACTTGCCGACCGGACTCGCGTGCACGGCGTCGGTCACAACACTCCAGCCACCGGTGTCCTGCCAGGCGACTCGGATCAGGATCGCGTCGACGAACTCGGCGGACTTTCCGTTGCCGCTGTCGTTGATGTAAAACCCCTGGATGTCCTCGCTGCGCGGATCAAGTGCCACACCGGTGATCGTCACGGCGTGATTGACAGTGCCGTCCCCGACGTCCTCGGGAACCTGCCAGAGGACACCGCAGTTGACCCCGATGATCACGCCATGCCCTTGCTCCACCAGGGCAGCCAGCTGCGAAAGAGTCTGACCAGATTCCACCCTGGACCGCAGACCGTAGTCGGCCAGCACCCTGGCATCCTGGCTCGGCGCGGTTCCACCCGATCGGTCGGCCTCAGCGGGGTCTACGTAGCACTCGCCGCCCTGGAGAGCATGGGTGACCACGTCGCCCTCGTTTACCTGCGCGCCGAACTGCCGCAGCACGTCCTGGACCGACATCAGGCCGCAGTCCAGCTGAAAGTGCTCCGGGTTGTCACCCTGATGGTGATTGAACACCGCGTAGGCCCGAACATCGCCGAGCATCAGGGACTGGCGGCCGTCCGGCAGCTTGTCCAGCTCGGCCGGCACGTCCGCGGCCCCACCGGCATGGCGCGGGTCGAAGGAGTCGTCACTCATGCCCGGGTCCCCGTCCACTCCGCGCATCCGATATCAGGATGTAGTAGTACCTGACCGGAGCAGTCTAGGTGGGCGGCGGGTTAGTCGGCCAGCCCGCGACGGCCTGCCCTGCTGGCGGACAGGTCCAGCTACCGGCGGCGTGAGCCCTCGTCCCCGGCGTTCGCGACAATGGCGGCGATGGGCGGGACAATCCCCACTACGACGGATATCACCACGGCCGCGGTGACCGAGAAGAGCCGCACGACCGTCCACGCCAGGATGACCGCGGTTATGCACCCGCCCATCAAGATGAAATAGGCGCGGTCCCTGTTCACCGCGGTTCCTGTTCGGCCGGGCCAGGCGCTACTGCTAGCCGGCAATCCATACGGTCTTGATATTGCAGAACTCGCGGATGCCGTCACTCGATAGCTCCCGGCCATGCCCGGAGTTCTTGATACCGCCGAACGGCAGCTGCGGATATGACGTCACGTTCCCGTTAATGAAGACCATTCCGGCGTCAAGATCGCGGATGAACCGGCTCCGCTCCGCACCGTCGGTGGTCCAGGCATTCGCTCCGAGGCCGAACTCGGTGGCGTTAGCGAGGCTGATCGCTTCGTCGATGCCGGCGACCCGGTAGAGGGATGCCACCGGCCCGAAGACCTCCTCGCCGTAGACGCGCATGTCGGGGGTGATGCCGGCCAGCACGGTCGGTGGGTAGTAAAAGCCAGGGCGATCGGGCGTCGCACCGCCGCAGAGCACCCGCGCCCCCTGTGCCGCCGCATCGGCGACGAGATCCTCGACGTCATCGCGCTGCTGCTCGGATGCCAGCGGGCCCACGTCGGTGCTCTCAAGCATCGGGTCCCCAACCGTCTTGCCGGACATCTCCTTGACGAACAGCCGCTCGAACTCGTCGTAGCTGGCGTCGTGGACGATGAACCGCTTGGCCGCAATGCACGACTGGCCGTTGTTGAGACACCTGGCGACCGCGGCCACCCTGGCCGCCTGCTCGAGGTCGGCCGATGGCATGACCACAAACGGGTCGCTGCCACCCAGTTCGAGGACGACTTTCTTGATCTCGCTACCGGCGATAGCGGCCACCGACTGCCCGGCAGGTCCCGATCCGGTGAGCGTCGCCGCCACTACCCGATCGTCACGCAGGATCGTCTCGACCCGCGCGGAGCCGACGAGCAGAGTCTGGAATGTGCCAGCGGGGAAGCCGGCCGTCGCGAACAGGTCCTGCATGAACAGTGCTGTCTGCGGGACGTTCGAGGCATGCTTGAGCAGCCCGACATTGCCCGCCATCAGGGCCGGCGCCGCGAATCGCATGGCCTGCCACAGCGGGAAGTTCCACGGCATGATCGCCAGGACAGGCCCGAGCGGCCGGTAGCAGACAAAGGCCTGGCCGGCACCGACGGCAGCGGCGTCTGCGGGCTCATCGGCCAGGTATTCCGCCGCGTGCGCCGCGTAGTACCGGCAAGCGCTGGCGCACTTGGCAACCTCCTGGCGTGCCGCGGCCAGCGTCTTGCCCATCTCCGTCGTCATCATCGCCGCGATCGTGTCTTGCCTGCTGTCGAGGATGTCAGCGGCGCTGAGCATCCATCGAGCGCGATCATCAAAGCTCGTCAGCCGATAGCTGGCGAATGCCTCCGCAGCCGCCGCCAGGCAGCGGTCGACGTCTGCCTCGCTCATCTCGTCATAGGTCTTCACCGTCTCCCCGGTAGCGGGGTTTACGGTCGCGATCGCCATAATGTCCTCCTTTCGCCGCAGCAGGGCATCGCCGCAGCCGCTCACCAGGGCCCTTGCCCCGATCCCGCCGACCCATACCGCAAGTCAGCTTAAGCGTGCCGGCCTTTGCATCCGAAGTACCGCAGATAGCGGCCATGCCGCCCGCACCGGCACACCCGTTGAGCGCAAGCGCGCTTAGCTGGCAGGCTTCTGGCCGGGCCGAAGCCGGCTGTTGTTACTGCGTGTGCAGCGGCGGGTCAGCCGCCACCTCGCGCGCTGTTTCCCTATCGACCTTTCCCGCGCCGTCCGGCCAAGGGCGAACCCACCGCTCGGCGATGTCACCGAATCGCTTGAACCGGGCGCGGCCTGCCTCGCCCAGCGCGTCGACCACGGACGTGATGAGCGTCTCGACGACCGCGAGGGCCGGCGTCAGGCTCTCGAACGGTGCCGGGCCACCCACCTGCGCGGTCAGCACGGCGTCGGCGATGTCCGCGACCGGCGACAGCCAAGGGTCGGTTATGAGCAGGATCCGCGCGCTCGCTGCCCGCGCGCATCGCGCGATCTCGAGCGTGTCCCGCTCGTAACGGCGGAAATCGAAGGCGACAACGGTGTCCCGCTTGCCGATGTCGGCAATCGCGCCGGCCCGGTCGCTTGCCGACGGCCCGACGAGCCGGACGTCGGAGCGCAACTCGCGCAATACCGAGGTCAGGTAACCGGCGAGCAACTGACTGAACCAGCCCCCGGTAACCAGGACCTGGCGGCCGCCGTCGGCGACCAGTGCCACCGCGCGACTGAACTCATCCGGGTCCAGCCCGGAGACACTGGCGGTGACGGCTTCGCCGAGTGTCCGAGCGCTAGTGCCGAGCACGTCGGCCGACCGCTCTGCCTCCTGATGCCGGCGGTATATCTCCGCGGGCGTCATCATCCGGGCCGCGATCTCCTCGTGCAACGCGCGCTGGAAGGCTGCGTAGCTGCTGAACCCCAACTCGGCGATGAACCGGCTCACGGTAGGACCGCTCACCCCGGCGGTACGAGCCAGCCGCGCTGACGACTCCAGCCCGATCGTCGGCGGGCCCGTGAGCAGGGTCCTGGCGACCCGGCGCTCAGACGGTGACAGCTCGCCGAGGCGCTGGCGGATCTGCTCCGCGATACTCAGCGGCGCGGTCGGGCCCGCGCGCTCGGACCGCGCGGTTTCCGGCAGTTGCCCAGCGGGCCAGCCCGCCTCCGGTGGCTCACCCATGGGCGCACCTCGTAACAGGATTGAAATGATCCGATCAGAATAGCTTCTTGACCGCTGTTTCTGAATCATGTTGTACTCAGACATGCTTCTGGGTGGAATGTCCGCACATACATGGAGGTTCGGCCCAGCAGAGTACAGCGGACGGCCCCGAGCCCGCCCCAATGTGCGCCGAATTGTCGGCGACCCGGCTGGGCAACGCCAGCATCCACCTCGCCCCGCGCGGCACGCGGCCGGAGTGCGTTGCGCGCGCGCCGCGTCGTGATCTCCCCCGCAGTCACGAAGGAGTCCCGCTCATGAAAATCACGCGACACGCACGTCGCGGGCGAACGTCCGTACACCACTTCGGACCCGCGCGGCCGGCCAGGGCGCTGCTGGCCGCCGTCACCGGGCTCACGTTGGCGTCGGCCGTAATGGCCGCCGGCGCGGCTACGCCCGCCGCCGCGTCCAGCAACTCGTCCGGCAGCATCCTCCGCATCCAGGCACAGACGTCGTTCTCCACGTTCAACCCGTTCACCGCGTACTTCGACGGTGATCTCGAGGTGATCAACCAGATCTACCCGACGCTCACCGCGACCAACGAGCAGGGCCTGGCGGTGCCGTACCTGGCGACCAAGTGGAACATCTCGGCGAACAAGCTGACCTGGACGTTCACGCTGCGATCCGGGCTTAAGTGGTCCGACGGCAAGCCGCTCACGGCCGCCGACGCGGCCTGGACGCTGAACCTGATCATGCACAACTCGGTCGCGGCCACCGCCAACGGCGCGCTCGTGGCTGATTTCGCAAAGGTGACCGCACCCAACGCGACGACGCTGGTCATCACGACCAGTCAGCCTGAGGCCAACATGCTGTACAACCTCAACATCATCCCGATCGTGCCCATGCATATCTGGGCCTCCGAGGTCTCGAACCTCAACAACTTCAAGAACCAGGCCACCCCGGTCGTCGGCTACGGCCCGTGGCAGCTGACCGGGTACGTGACCAACCAGTACGCCACGCTGACGGCCAGCAAGAGCTTCGTCCTGGGCGCGCCGAAGTTCCACACGCTGATCATCCAGTACTTCAGCAACAGCGACGCCATGGTGGCGGCGCTGCGCAGCGGCCAGCTCGACGCGATCGAGTACAACCTCACCGCCACCCAGTTCAACTCGCTCAAGCACGTCAAGGGCATCACCGTGTACCCGCAGGTCTCCGCCACCTGGACCGCGATCGAGCTCAACCCAGGCGCGCGCACCAGGTCCGGCCGCCGCTTCGGCAATGGCAACCCGGTGCTGACCGACCCACGGGTGCGCGACGCCATCGAGATGGCACTCAACAAGCAGGAGCTGGTCACCAAGATCTGGGACGGCCTGGCCGTGCCTGGGTCGGGCTACCTGCCGCCGGCCTACCCGCAGTTCGTGTGGACACCGCCGGCCTCGGAGGCGCTCAGCTACAACCCGGCCAGGGCCAACCAGTTGCTCACCGCGGCCGGGTACAAGATGGGGCCGAACGGCGTGCGGATCGACCCGAAGACCCACAAGCCGCTGGACCTGCGGCTCGGCATCCATTCCGACGAGGCCTCCGACGCCGCGATGGCCCCTTACATCGTGGAGTGGCTGAAGGCCATCGGGATCCAGGTGACGGTGGATTCGATGAGCTTCAACCAGCTCAACGATGACCTGCCCAAGGGTGACTGGGACATGCTGTCCGACACCTGGTCCACCGGTCCCGATCCGACGTACCTGCTGTCGATCCAGACCTGCGGGGACCTGCCGCTCAACAACGGGACCGCGGGGAACACCGACGCGTTCTTCTGCAACCCGAGCTTCGACAAGCTCTACGCCCAGCAGTCCACCGAGTTCAGCGCGACGCAGCGGGTGCAGACGATCGACCAGATGCAGCAGATCCTGTACCAGAACGCGGTAGACGTCATCCTGTATTACCCGGACTGGCTCAGCGCGGTCCGCACCGACGTAGTCAAGAACTACTTCTACGGCACGCCCAACGCCCAGGGCTTCTACCCGACGCCGAACGAGTTCATCAACTGGCGGACGGCGACTCCCGTCGCCAGTGACGCGTCCTCCTCCTCCAGCCCGGCACTATGGATCGTCATCGCGATCGTCGTGGTGCTCGTGCTGGGCGGCGGGACTATCCTCCTGCGCCGCAGGAGGACCGCAGGCGAACGGGAGTAGCGGGGTCTTGAGCAACACCTCCGCAGCGCTCTCGGCCCGGAGCCTGAATGCGCTGGAGGCCCCGCCTGACGGCGGGGCCTCCGGCGCGCGCGACTTCGCCCACTACCTCACCCGCAAGCTGGCCGCGGCGGTGATCAGCTTCGCCATGCTGCTGGTCCTCGGCTTTGTCATCTTCAGCCTGATGCCCTCGGACCCGGTCGAGGCCCTCACCCGCGGCCACCCCACCAGCGCCAAGCAGATAGCGTTCCTGGTCAAGCAACTCGGGCTGAACCAGCCCGTGTGGGAGCGGTTCGGCCATTTCGTGGTCAACACCCTCCAGGGGCATCTCGGCTACTCCTGGCAGTTCGAGACGCCGGTGTCGACGCTCATCCTGCAGCGGCTGTGGCCGACCCTGCTGCTGATGGGGTCATCCACGATCGTGTCCATCCTGCTCGGCATGTGGCTCGGCATCCGCAGCGGCTGGCGGCCCGGCAGCCTGCTGGACCGCGCCTCGACCGGCACGGCCATCACGTTCTGGTCGGTGCCGACGTTCTGGCTCGGGATCATCCTGCTCGTGCTGTTCAGCACGGGCTTCGGACCGATTCCGTCGCTGTTCCCGGCGGGCGGGATGTCCACGCCGGGAACGGCAGGCGGGCTGACTCCGGCGCACATCCTCGACGTCCTACACCACCTGGTGCTGCCGTGCCTGACGCTCGTGCTGGTGGTCTTCGCCCAGTATCAGATGATCATGCGGTCCTCGATGATCGACGAACTGGGTAACCCCTACCTGCTCACCGCGCGGGCCAAGGGCCTGCGCGACGCCGAGGTACGGCAGAAGCACGCGGTGCCCAACGCACTGCTCCCGTCGGTGACCCTGATCTTCCTGCAGGTCGGGACGATGATCAGCGGCGCGATCACGGTGGAGACCGTGTATTCGTGGCCTGGCCTTGGCTACCTCACCTACCAGGCACTGCAGATCCCCGACCTGCCCTTGCTGGAGGGGACCTTCATCGTCTTCAGCGCCTCGGTGATCGTGTTCAACCTGCTCGCCGACCTGGCCTACCGGTACCTCGACCCGCGGGTGCGGCGGACATGACCGCGGTCGACCAGGCCCCGACACCGGCCCCGGCCCCGGCCCCGGCTCCGGCTCCGCCGCGGCTGCTGGCGCTGCGCAGGTTCGCGCGCGAGTTCGCGGGCCGGCCAACCGCGATGGCGGGGCTGGCCATTCTCGTCGCGGTCACGGTCCTCGCGCTCGCCGCGCCGCTGTTCATCCACGCCAGCGCCCTGGACGTGATCAACGCGCCCGGCCAGCCGATAGCACCGCCATCGGCCCGCTTCCCGCTGGGCACCGACTACGCCGGCCGCTCGATCCTGACCCTGCTGATCTGGGGCACCAGGCCGTCGCTGGCGATTGGCGTGATCGCCACCGCGCTCACGATGATCGTGGGCAGCTCGATCGGCCTGCTGGCCGGCCACTACGGCGGGGCCACGTCGAGAGTGCTGATGGCGCTCACCGACTGGTTCATCGCCCTGCCCACGCTCCCGCTGGCCATCGCCCTGGCCGCGGTTCTCGGCCAGGGCGATTCGTCGATCACGATCGCGATCGCGGTCACCTCGTGGCCGGGCACCGCCCGGCTGATCCGGGCGCAGACCCTCGCTGTCGAGGCGCGGCCGTTCATCGAGCGGGCCAAGGCGCTCGGGGCGCGGGACAGGCAGCTCATGGTGCGCCAGGTGCTGCCGAACGTGGCGCCGTTCATCCTGGTCTCAGCCACGCTCACGGTCGCCGGCGCGATCCTGACCGAGACCACGCTGACGTTCCTCGGGCTTGGCAACCCGACCGACGTGTCCTGGGGCTCCATGATCAACCAGGCGTTCTTCCAGGGCGCGGTGAGCGCTGGCGCCTGGTGGTACATCCTGCCGCCCGGCATCGCCATCCTGATCGTGGTGCTGGGCTTCACCATGATCGGTCGTGCGGTCGAGAACATCCTCAATCCCCGGATGGCGAGGTAGCCGCGACCATGGCCCCGTTGCTTGAGGTGCGCGACCTGGCCGTGACCTATCGCTCCGGCGGACAGACCGTGCGTGCGGTGCGCGGCGTCAACTTCGCGCTGGAAACCGGCCAGACCCTGGGCATGGCCGGCGAATCGGGCTGCGGGAAGACCACGGTCGCGCTCAGCCTGCTCCGGCTGCTGCCCGCGTCCGCAGAGCTGAGCGGGCAGATCCTCTTCAAGGGCGAGAACATCATCGGCCTCGGCTGGCAGCGGCTGCGCGCGGTCCGCTGGGCGGAGGCGTCGGTCGTATTCCAGGGCGCGATGAGCGCGCTGAACCCGGTCCGGAGCATCGGCGAGCAGATCTGCGAGCCGATCCTGTTGCACGAGAAGGTTGGCAGTCGCGTGGCCCAGGCCAGGGCGGCCGAGCTGCTCGACAGCGTCGGCGTGCCGTCCGCGCGGCGGGCGAGCTTCCCGCACGAGCTGTCCGGCGGGCAGCGCCAGCGCGTGATGATCGCGATGGCGCTGGCCTGCCAGCCTGACCTCATCATTGCCGACGAGCCAACCACGGCACTGGACGTCATCGTCCAGGCCCAGGTCCTGGAGCTGCTGACCGGCCTGGTCCGCGAGCGCGACATCAGCATGGTCGTGATCAGCCATGACCTGTCTGTGCTCGGCGAGACCTGCGACCGGCTGGCGATCATGTACGCGGGCCGCATCTCCGAAATTGGCCCGTCCCGTCAGGTGCTCGGCGCGCCCCGGCATCCCTATACCGGGATCCTGGCCCGCGCGTTCCCGCGCATGGGCGACCCGGAGTCGCGGATGGCACCCGCCGGGCTGCCCGGCGAGCCGCCAGACCTGCGCGGTTCGATCACCGGGTGCCCGTTCGCACCGCGCTGCCCGGAAGTCGTCGACGACTGCCTGACCCACGAGATCGAGTTGTGGCCGGCCGGCGAGCACCGCCAGTCCGCCTGCATCAAGGTGCTCGACCATTACGCGGCTGGCGCGGAGACGGACGAGGCGTCATCAGGCAGCACGCGGCAGGCGGCACTACGCGAGGCGGCCCCGTCACTCCCGGCCGGGCACGGCTGGGAGCTCACCCGGACCGACGATGCCGTGCTGGAGGCGTGCGGTCTGCGGGTGGTGTTCCCTGCTCGCCGCGGTCGCGGCCCGGCGCACGCGGTCGACGAGGTGAACCTGACGATCGGGCACGGCGAGATCGTCGCGCTGATCGGCGAGTCGGGCTGCGGCAAGTCCACGCTGGCCCGCGCCCTCGTGGGCCTGGTGGAGCCGACCGACGGCGAGGTGCGTTACGCGGGCACGCCGCTGCGCTACGGCGGAGGCCCGCTGCGCGAGCACCGCCGTCATGTCCAGCTCGTGCTGCAAGATCCGGCCGGTGCCCTGAACCCCAGGCAGAACGTGTACGACGCGGTCGCGGAAGGACCTCGGCTGCACGGGATACGGACCGGCCTGACCGAGCGAGTGCACGGTGCGCTGGCGAAGGCCGGCCTGCGCCCGCCCGAGCAGTACGTCAGCCGCTACCCGCACGAGCTGTCCGGCGGTCAGCAGCAGCGCGTAGTGATCGCCGGCGCGCTCGCTCTGGAGCCGGCCGTGATCGTCGCCGACGAGCCGGTGTCCTCGCTGGACGCGTCCGTGCGTGGGGAGATCCTCAAGCTCATCCTGAACCTGCGCGACCAGCTGTCGCTCGGGGCCCTCATCGTCAGCCATGACCTCGGCGTCGCCTGGAACATCGCCGACCGGGTGGCGGTGATGTACCTGGGGCGGATCGTCGAGGCCGGGCCGGTGGCCGATGTGCTGCTGCGTCCCAGGCACCCGTACACCCGGGCACTGCTGTCGGTGCTCCCGGACGCTAGTCGCGATCACCCCGGCCGCCCGCTGACCGGTGAACCGCCCGACCCGACGAACATCCCGCCCGGCTGCCGGTTCCACCCGCGCTGCCCGCGCCGCGCTGCCCTGCCCGCCGGGGACGAGCGGGCGGAACTATGCCGCACCGCACCAATGCCCGTGCTCCCGGCCGTCGCTCAGGACGGCACAGGCGTCAGCCTGGTCGCCTGTCACCTCGCCGACCTCGACGAGTCCGCGCTAGCCGAGCACAGCCAGCCAAACACGCCGCGAAGCGCTATGACATGAGTCGGGCCTGGCGCGGGCGAGAGATGCGCCGAGGTTGCCGCCGGCTGACATTGGCCGTGTCAAAGATGTGCTTTTTCCTCGCCCGCCATGCAACCTCCCGGCTGGTCTGGGCGCTGTATTCCGGTTGTAGGTCCGGACACTGCATCCACGAGGTCATCTAGAGAGGTGCGCGACGTGCATGACGCCCGCTGACCGAGATGAATTCGCCAGCTTCGCGACAGCCATCGCCCCCCGGCTGCGCCGCACCGCGTACCTCATGTGCGGGAACTGGCACAGCGCCGAGGACCTGACCCAGACCACGCTGACCAAGCTATTCGCCTCGTGGAGCCGGATCAGCCGACACGATGCACTAAGCGCCTACGCGATGCGCACGCTGCTCAACGCCTACCTGGCGGAAAGGCGCAGGCGGCGGTCGGGCGAGCTGCCGACGGCCGAGCTGCCTGACCAGGCCGCGCTGACCGACTCGCCAGAGCAGCGGATGGACATCATGGCGGCACTCGCGAAGCTGCCGCCTCGGGCCAGGGCCATTGTGGTGCTGCGGTACTGGTCCGACCAGAGCATCGAGCAGGTCGCCGACCTGCTGGCCTGCTCGCCGGGAAACGTCAAAAGCCAGAGCGCCAGAACCCTGCAGCGGCTGCGGCTCCTGCTCGGCGAGGAGCCGAGCGAGCCAGGCTCAGGTGCCGATGAACACAGCGGTGCGATTACGGGGATCAGTCATGAATGAGACCAGGCTTGCCCAGCTACTCGACGACGCAACCCGGCCCGAGCCGCCGATGGGGCCGGTGGTCAGCGCCTCGATGCGGGCCGGGGACCGGCTGCGCTGGCGGCGCCGGGTAGAGGCTACGGCGGCCATCGCGGCGCTGACGGCGCTGGCCGTCACCGTGCCGGCCGTTGCCTTCAGAGCCGGGCCAGCGCCGGCTGCACCAGCCGCGATCCGTCGCACGGGGGCGGCCTTCATCGAAACCTCCCGGCACGCTGTGGTCGCGGTCAACCTGGCCACGGGCAAGGCAAGCCGACCGATCCGCGTGCCGACGATCGCGCTCACGCAGTTTTTCGGCTATCCGATGGCGACCGCGCCGGACGGCCGGACCGTCTGGATCATGGGCAACACCGAGCTCACCCCGGTTAACACCCGAACGGATCGGGCCGGCACTCCCATTGGCCTGAACGACCGCGGTGTCATCGGGACCCTCATCACCCCCGGCGGCACCCGTGCCTACGTGACGCTGAGCCCCCGCGGCATCCTGGTGGTCAACCTCACCACCAGGAAGGTGCTGACGGAAATCAAGGCGCCTAACTGTGCCTTCCTAGTCCCGAGCCGTGACGGCAAGTTGATCTATTGCATCGGCGGGGGTGTCGCCATCATCGACGCGACCACGAACACCGTGCTGCGGACCGTTTCCCTGGCCGGCCCCGCGTACGCCCTCTCGGTCGCGCCCGATGGCACGACGGCATACGCGTTCACCGATGGTGTCGTCACGCCATTCACGCAGGTAACTCGCATCGACGCCGCCACCGGCGGCACCAGCACGATCACAATCCAGAATTCGGGTACTGCCGCGATGGCGCCGAACGGCGCACTGCTGTATGCGGCGGGTCAGCGCGCGCTTTATGCCGTCAGCCCGGTTAGCGGCAAGACGGTCAGGCACTGGCAGCTGCCCGCCAGAAGCGTGTCGGCACTGGCGATCAGCCCGGACGGTTCCACCGCGTTCGCGCTCGGGTACGCCCGCGGGCGAGCCCAGGAAGCCGTCCTCGTCATCGTGAACCTGCGCACCGGCCGGGTCGAGCGACTTGTTCACCTGCCCTACCTCGTTGACCCGAATCCAGACGAAATCCTGCAGGTTAGCCCGGACGGCCGGACCGTATACGTCGAGCTCCAGAAGAACCCGACAGTGTCATACGCCGTAGCGGTCGCGGCCAGCTCCGGTCGCGTCTTCGCGTCCACACTGGTGCGGTTTCCTGGGCCTTACCCCGTTGCGTTCGCCCGGTAGCCGGCGTCCTGGTCCTGCGGCCCTGTCTGCCGGGGATCAGCGGAAGTCGCGACTGCGGGCGGCGGCGACAACGCGGAGCCGCTGCAGCCGGCTGGCGAGCAGGCTGACCGCGCCGTCCAGCCGCTCGATCTTCCCGTGGATCAGCAGCGCGTTCGCGTCCACGCCGATCTTGCGGTACCGCTGCCATACCGTGGGCGGGCAGATGATGTTGGCCATCCCGCTCTCGTCCTCCAGGCTGAGAAACACCACCCCGCGCGCGGTCCCCGGCTGCTGCCGGTGCGTGACCAGGCCGCCGACCGCGACCAGCTGCCCGTTCCGCGCTGTCAGCAGCCCGGCGGCAGGCAGCACGCCGTCAGCGTCCAGCAGATCCCTGATATGCGAGATCGGGTGCGTTCCGTAGGTGCCGGTCGCCCACAGGTCGGCGAAGGTCTCCTCGGCAGCGGTCATGACCGGCAGCTCGGGCGCGGTCATGCCGAGGGTGGTGCCGGGCAGCTGGCCGGGCCGGACCGTCGCAACCGCGCCGGCCGCCCACAGCGCCTCCCGCCTGCTTACCCCGAAGCAGCCGAACGCGCCGCCCATCGCCAGCGCCTCAAGCGCCGCGACCGGCACCGTGGTGCGCCGGGCAAAGTCCTCCAGGTCAGCGTATGGCTGCCCGGCGACAATCTCCTGCGCCGCGGTGGTGCCGAGGTTGCGTACTTCGGACAACCCGAGCCTGATGACAGGCTGGGCCGGAACGGGGACTCCCCCGGCCGGCGGCGATGTCGCATCCACCGGGCGGTCCTGGGTGGGCGGGACAACCCCGTTCCCGTGATCTTCTGCTTTTTCCAGCGTGGCCAGCACCGCGCTGGCATTGATGTCGACACCGCGCACCTGCACGCCGTGCCTGCGCACGTCGCTGATCAAGCTGGCGGGGGCGTAGAAGCCCATCGGCTGCGCGCGCAGCAGGGCCGCGGTGAACGCCGCCGGGTAGTAGCACTTCAGCCAGGCGCTGGCGTACACCAGGTAGGCGAAGCTGATCGCGTGCGATTCGGGGAAGCCGTAGCTGGAGAACGCCAGGATCTTGACGTAGATGTCCTCCGCGACCTCGAGCGGGATGCCCCGCTCGGTCATCCCGGTCAGCAGCCGCTCGCGCAGTTCCTCGATCCGCTCCGGCGCCCGCTTGGAGCTCATCGCCTGCCGCAGCCGGTCCGCCTCGGTCGGGCTGAAGCCGGCGCAGTCGATGGCGATCTGCATCATCTGCTCCTGGAACAGCGGGACGCCGAGTGTCTTGCCGAGCGCGTGCCGCATCGACTCGTGCGGCAGGTCCGGCTGCTCGTCGCCGTGCCGACGGCGCATGTAAGGGTGCACAGAGCCACCCTGGATCGGGCCGGGCCGGATCAGCGCCACCTCGATGACCAGGTCGTAGAACTTCTCCGGGCGCAGCCGGGGCAGCGTCGCCATCTGCGCGCGCGACTCCACCTGGAACACCCCCACGGTGTCGGCCGCCTGCAGCATCGCGTACACGCCGGGGTCTTCCTGACCGATTGTGTGCAGGTCGAAGCGTACGCCATGTGCCTGCTCGACCAGGTCGAAGCAGTCCCGCAGCGCGGTGAGCATGCCGAGGCCCAGCAGGTCGAACTTGACCAGCCCCGCGTAGGCGCAGTCGTCCTTGTCCCACTGCAGCACGCTGCGGTTCGGCATCCGCGCCCACTCCACCGGGCAGACCTCCCCCACCGGCCGGTCGCAGATCACCATCCCGCCCGAGTGAATGCCCAGGTGCCGAGGCAGCTTCTGCATCCTGCTCGCCAGCTCGACAACCGCGTCGGGAACCCCGGCGTCCGGCGGGACCGGCTGGCCGGGCCCGTAGCTGCGCGGACCGACCTGCTTGGACCACTCGTTCTGCTGCTCGGGCGGGTAGCCGAGCGCCCGGCCCGCATCGCGAATCGCCATCCGCGGCCGGTAGCTGATCACGTTGGCGACCTGCGCCGCGTTCTTCCGGCCGTAGGTGCGGTAGACGTACTGGATGACCTCCTCGCGTCGCTGGTGCTCAATGTCCAGGTCAATGTCGGGCGGGCCGTCCCGCCCCGCGGACAGGAATCGCTCGAACAGCAGGCCGTGCCGGACCGGATCGACGCTGGTAATCCCGAGCGCGTAACAGACCGCCGAGTTGGCCGCCGAGCCCCGGCCCTGGCACAAGATGTGCTCGGTCTGACAGAACCGCACGATGTCGTGCACGATCAGGAAGTAACCGGGAAAGCCCAGCTGGACGATGACGTCTAGCTCCCGGTCTAGCTGCGCGTACGCGCCGGGCACCCGCTCGCCGCCGCGCGGGCCGTAGCGCTCCGGTGCCTTGGCTGCGGTCAGCTCACGCAGCCAGGTCTCCTCGCTGTGCCCGGAGGGAACGGGGAAGTCCGGCAACCGCGGTGCTATCACGTGGAAGTCGAACGAGCAGTCTGCGGCCAGCTCCGCTGTCCGCTCAATTACGCCCGGATAGCGGCTGAGTCGTGCTGCCACCTCCAGGCCGGAGCGCAGGTAGCCGCCGCCGGGCGCGGCCAGCCAGCCGTCCATGTCGTCCAGGCTGGACCTGGCCCTGATGGCTGCCAGTGCCTGCGCGAGCCGGGCGTCCTTCGGCGCGGCGTGGTGCACGTTCCCGGTGGCGATCACGCCGATGCCGTGGTCCGCGGCGAGGGCGGCAAGAACATCGTTGCGCTCGTCGTCGGCCGGGTGGTTGCCGATGCTCAGCTCGACCCTGACGTTGTCCGCGCCGAACGCCGCGGTGAGCCCGGCGAGCTCTCGCGCCGCTGCCTCCGGGCCGCCGCTGGCGAGAGCGGCGGGAACCGCGCTCTTGCGGCAGCCGGTGAGGATCACCCAGTGGCCGTCGTGCGCGCCGGCTAGTTCTTCCTCGGCATAGATCGGACGGCCCTTCTCACCCCCGGCCAGCTGCGCGGCGCTGATGACCTGACACAGCCGCCGGTAGCCCTCGGGATCACGGGCAAGCACGAGCAGGTGTCGTCCGGCCGGGTCGGGGACACCGGCCCGTGGCGTCCCGGCTGCGAGAGCGGCCGGGACGGTGCGCCCCGCTCGGCCGGTGCGCCCCGCTCGGCCGGTGCGCCCCGCTCGGCCGGTGCCCGGCCCGATCCCGCGGGCCAGGTCCAGGCTGAGTTCCGCGCCGAATACCGTGCCAAGGCTGGTCCCGGTACTCCGGAGGCGCGCTGCCGCCTGGGCGAATTGCGGTACCCCGTACATGCCATCGTGATCGGTGATAGCTAGCGCGGACAAACCCCGTTCCGCTGCCTCCTGCACCAGCTCGGCGGGGCTCGATGCCCCGTCCAGGAAGCTGTAGGACGAATGGCAGTGCAGCTCAGCCCAGGCCGGTGAGCCGACGACGGACGGCAGCCGTACGACCTGCCGTTCCGGCGCGGCCTGCGGCCCGCCCGGCTCTGCCTCCCGGCTGGCTGCCTCCCGGCTGGCTGCCTGCCGGCGAGCCTGCTGGCTGCGGTTGCCCCAGGACAGCTGCCGCTCGAACTCCCGCCACGGAACCGGCGGATTATCCCAGCCCACGTCCGCTCACCTCTGGCCCGGCGACTGGACCCCTCGGCTGGATCCCTCCATTCCCGGTCACCTCCAGCCCTCCGGCCCAGGCTTGCCCGTCCGGATCCCCGCATTCACTCGATCAGCATAACGATCAGATCTGACAACATAGCCACGTCTCGAATACGTATTCTAACACTTCGCTGATCGTAACCCGGCCCGACTGAACGTTCTGCGACTGCTTGCGCCATTGTCATCCGGTGTAGAAAAATCGCGGCTCATTGGGATATTTATCCGCCAGCGCAGGGGGACCACATGCGAGCTACGCCAACACGCTTGATCACGGCAGCCGTCATGACAGGGGTCATGGTCACCGCGGCCGCCTGCGCAGGAAAGAGCACCCCCTCCACCGCGCCGTCACAATCACCTGCTGTATCGGCAAGCTCCTCACCCTCCCCGCAGGCCGCGTCCGGCCAGCAGCCGACGGCGGCACCGCCCTCCGGATACGAATGGCAGGGCAGTTCTATCCAGGGCATCTGGGTTGCGATCCCCAAGACTTGGGTCGCGCTTAACCTCGCAAAAATGAGCCTGGGTCAGGTCACGAAGCGCTTCGCGACCACCGGCATCGGCACCGCCGCCATGCAGGCCGACCTGTCGAACCTGAAGAAGCAGAACGCCCTGTTCTTCGCCGACCTGGCGTCCTATGCCACCTCGGCACACGCCTTCACCACCAACGCAAGCGCGCTCTGCCCGCCCGCGTCGGTCATCGAGCCGGGAGCCAGCTCCATTCCCGGCCTTGAGGCAGGCATGCGCGCGGAGTACGCCAAGATCAAGGCACGCGTCCTGTCCGTCAAGCCGGTGACCGTCACCGGCGGCCAGGCGTTCGCCGCGAAGCTCGCCCTGACCTCCGATGCCGGCTATACGATCACGGAGCTTCAGGTGGTGGTTTTGTCCAGCGGGGGGCAGACCTGCTTCGTCACGTTCTCCACTGACAACGCCGCCGCTTTCCTGCACACCTTCGACACGGCAGCGAGGACGATTCACGTCGGCTAGCGCGGCCGCGCAGACTCCGTACCGACACCGACAGCACGTGGCGTCTTTGCGGCTAGAGCTTCAGCGCGGCAGTCAGCAGGTCGCGCGCGCCATCGCGGTAGCGCGCCGGGAACTGATGCGCCATGCACAGCTTCCAGACGGCTGCTTCGAGCAGCCGTACGCGGTTAAACGGAGCCAGCGCGTCGGCGGCCGGCACCGGGCCTGCCATTCGCGCCTGGGCCAACGACGGGTTCGAGCAAGACAGCGAGCCAGCGTTCGACCGGCTCGGCGAGCTCCGCGCACCGACCGTGATCATGGTCGGCGACAAGGACAACCCGGCGCTCATCGACTGCGACGAGCAAGCAGCGGCCCGCATCCCAGGCTGCGAGCTGATCAGGATGCCCGGCGTCGACCACTACCCCACCGTGCGCGTGCCGGATCTTGTACTGCGGACCATCCTGAAACACTGCACCGACTAGCAGCCGGTCACCGTTGACGGCTGACCTGGCGACCCGGCGCCACGCTGCCTGCTACTTGCCGGTCCCGTACTGGGAGGCTGCACACTCGGGTGAGCTCAACGGCTAATGTGCTCGGGTGAGCTCAGCTGGCGAGGCGATATGGCTGATTACGTCGGGCGAGCAGGATCCGGGCACGGTCGAGCGGCTGCTCCGGCTGCTGCCTGGCTGGTTCGGGATCGAGTCGGCGAACGCCGAGTATGTCAACTCCGCCCTCGAGCTGCCGACATACCTGGCGTGGCCGGGCGAGGAGCCGGGCAACAACCAGCCGGCCAACAACCAGCCGGTCGGCGTCCTGCTCGCGAGCCGGCACTTCCCGCAATCCGCCGAGATCCATCTGATGGCGGTGGATCCTGCCCTGCACCGCTGCGGTGTCGGCCGCGCGCTGATCGCCAGGCTGGAGGCAGATCTCGTCGCGGAGGGCGTCGAGTTCCTTCAGGTCAAGACCCTGGGTCCGAGTCACCCGGACGCGGGCTACCAGCTGACGAGGAAATTCTATCTGGGCATGGGCTTTCGGCCGCTGGAAGAACTGCACGGCCTGTGGGACGAGGGCAATCCGACCTTGATCATGGTTAAGTCGCTGCCCGACGCCGGCAGTGGCACTTAGTCATAGCTGGCCTCGATCAGCCAGCGGCCATCCTGGACGACCGCGAGGCAGGCATTCCCGTCATCGGTGATCAGCTGGAACCTGGCTTGCCTGCGTGCCCTGGCCGGATCCCACCACCGCTCGGTGACCGGCCACGGGCCGGCCCAGCAGGTGACAGCGCGGGCCGGGCCGGTGCCAGCCGACAGCCATGCAGGCGGCGCGGACAGTTGCGCGCGTCCGCTGACAGCCACTGCCGCGCCCGTACCGTCGGTGACGCTGGCCGCCAGCGGCTCCGGGTACACGGTCGCGGGGGCAGGCGCCGGGATCTGTCCAGGCCACGGCCGATCCGCCGGCCGCAGCGGCGTTCCGGCATCGCCGAACGGGACAAGCAACACCTGCTCGGCCGGGCTGCGTCCGCCAGACAGCACAGGCTGGCTCACTGCGGCATGTCCGAGCATAGCCTGCACCCGGATGGCTGCACGCGCTACCCGGTCGCTGACCACCGCGTCGCCCCACAAGCTGAGCTGGCGTCCGGTAGCCCGGACTAGCTGATCCGGGTTCAGCCGCAGCAGCGTGATGCCGCCACCGCTTGCCCCCTCGTCCCCCGCGCGCCCGGCAGCGCGATCCACGGCACTCGGCTCCCGCCCGCCGCGCCAGCCGTCGAGTTGCCAGCGCACCCGCTCGGCAACCGCCAGCGCCGACAGCAGGCCGTCATGCCGCCACAGCCGGCTGAGCTTCTGCCCGTCCGCGCAGTGCACATCCACCTGCACGCGCACGCAGGCCAGGCCGCGCGCGGAGAGCTGAGCATGCATCTGGTCGGCCAGCGCCTTGGCGGTGAACGCCACCGGCTCGGACTGCTCAGCAGGCGGGTCAAACGAATGCTCGACCGAGAGGTCAAGCCGGGGCGGCTGCGGCGCTAGCGGCCGCGGGTCCAGTCCGCGAGCCAGCCGGTGCGCGACGGTGCCCTGCGTACCGAACCGGCTGCCCGCCTCGGCGGCAGGCAGGCCAGCGAACTCACCCAGCGTGTGGAGACCGAGTCTGGGCAGCAGGTCGGCAAGCTCGGGAACGCCCAGCGCGGCAAACGGCAGTGCGGCGACCGGCAGCCCGGCCAGGAACTGCGGCGTCTGGCCCGGCGGGACCAGCAGCCCGGCCGGACCGGCCTGCGCGGCCAGGCCCGCGGCGAACAGACCGTCCGCGACGCCGACCTGGCAAGCAAACCCGCACCGGCATACAGCATCGGCCAGCTTCGCGGCCAGCGCTGCCTCGCCGCCGAAGTAGCGCGCGGGGCCGCGCACCGCGATGGCGGCAAGCCCCGGCCGCAGTACCTCCACCTGCGGGCAGAACTCCTCGACCGCGGCAACGACCGGTTCGAAGGCCCGCGCCGCTGCACCTTGCTCGAGCGCTCCCAGGGCATCCGGCTCGTCGCCCGCCGCGAGCCAGTCCGGGCAGCGCAGTACGAGCACTCGCCGCGGTGCTCCAGCACCGCCCGCCTGCCTGCTCACTCCCGGCCTGCCTGCCTGCTCACTCCCGGCCTACCTGCCTGCTCACCCCTGGGCTGCCTGCTCAACTCCGGCTCACCCACTGCTCCTCAGCGGTTCGGCCGCGACCTCGGCACTCGCCCCTGCCCACGTCTGCGCCAGGCTCACCGACCCGTCCGGCCCTGGCAACCACAGCCAGCAGCTGCGCTGTCGTTCCGCCGCGCCCCGGCCGGAGGCGACCACCCGCACCTTGCGGGCACGCAGCCGCCCGTGCCCGGCACCGATCCCGGTCCACTCCTCTTCCGTCACCGCTAGCCGAGCCTGCGCGCCCGGCCAGTCTCCGGCCACCAGGAGCACGCTTGCGTACCGGCGTGCCGCTGCCTCCAGCTTGCGCCGCAGCTGGGCAGGCGGCTGCTCCGCCGGGCGCAGCAGCACGATGTCGAACCCGTCGAGCAGCGACGCCACCACCTGCGGCCAGCTCCGGCCAGGCTCAGCGATCAGGACGATCCGGCGAGGGTCCAGCCCTGCATCGGCGGCGGCCCGCACGCCGACGGAAGGCACCCCGGCAATGGCGCACCAGGCTCCGGCAGCGGACGCGCCCGCTGCCAGCGCCAGGCTGAGCAGTCCCCAGTCCCCCGATGTCACCACCGACCCGCGCTGCAGCCCGCCCCCTGGCAGCAGCTCACGTAGCGCGGGGAGCACAGGCAGGACTCCTTCGCCGGGCAGCACGTCATCCCGGTGACGCAGCGGAGATAGCGAGATGACCTGCGCTATCTCCGCTCCCATACCTCCACTATCGAACAGGTATTCGATCGATGTCAAGCATCAGGGCCGGCCAGCGATCGTGATGATCTCCGGGCTTGCCTCGGTCAGCGGCTGCCGGTCCCAGTCGCCGTACTGCTCTTGCACCGTAAGGCCCGCTGCCGACAAGAACTCCGCGAGCGAGCCGGCCCCGAGGAACCGCAGCGTGCTTCGGCTCGCCTGCGGCCACACCCAGCCAGGACCGGAGACGGTAGCCGTGAACGACACCAGTTCTCCTGTCACCGGCGTGTCGAACTGATGCGCCATCCGCCACACCTGCCCGTCCTGGCCCGTGACCTCGACCGCGTTCGCCGGAATCCATTTCTCCCAGCCCCGCGCCGACGGGTTACGGGTCTCGAAGGCGAACCTCCCGTTCCGTTTCAATGCGGCACTGACCACGGCCAGTCCGGCCCGCAGCTCATCGTCTCCGGTAAGCACCTGGAATGCGTGCCCCGTCATCACGACCAGGTCAAACTCGCGGTCAAAGCCAACGCCCGACAAATCGCCCTGGATCCACTCGATGTCCTGCCGGGTGCGCGCCACGTCCAGCATTGCCCCGGCCGGATCGAGCCCGCACAGCCGTCCGGCGTGACCGTCCTGCCTGGCCCGGTGCAGCAGCATGCCCGTACCGCAGCCGACGTCCAGCACGCTGTCCGCCGCCATCACCATCGGCAGGTAGAAGTCGAAATCGTCTCGCAGGTCCCACGCGCAGAACAGGTCATACAGGACGGCGAGATCCGGCTCGGCAAACAGACGATCGACCACCGGCAAAGCCTGGCATCCATGACCGCACGATCGCGACCGGTTAATCCGGCCGGCCCGCGCCGAAAAAGACTTTCGATCAAGGGAACGGGGTGCGGCCACGTTCGGCCACGCACTTCCGCCTAATCTGGGCCCATGCCAGGCTCTGCTATGCGGCCGGGCTCCGCTACCCGCCCGGACCCTGCCCGGCGGCCGGGGCCGGTGCTGCCGTCCGGATCGGCCATTCGGCTGGTCCTGCGCCGGTATGCGGTCGCCTGGCTGTACCTGGCCGGATTCAGCGCGGCCGAGCTCGTCTATGCCCTGCTGCCTGGCCATGACCGGGCCGCCGTGCTGCGGTTTGCCAGCACCAACGTGCATAACCTGGCCCACGATCCGGTTGGCTGCATGATCGTGTCTGCCTTCATCCCGACCGGTGCGCTCACCGCATGGCCGATCATCATCGCGCTGACCATGTTCGGGGCCAACGGGGTGCTCGGCAACTGGCGGACCGCCGTGACCTGCGCCGCGGGGCACGTCATCGGCACTATGGTCAGCGAGGGGATCCTCTGGTACCGGATCTCGAACGGGACGATGCCGCCAGCGGACCGGTTCATAGTGGACGTCGGGCCGTCCTACGTGGTGGTGACCGCGATCGCGGTCGCCCTGATCTGGGGCGGATGGCTGGCCCGCGCGGCTGCCGCAGTCGCGTTCGCCGGGCTCATCATCGTCGGGCAGATATTCAGCGGGCTCAGTGATCTCACGGTAACGCCCGTCGGGCACGTCACCGCGCTGTTCGTCGGTGCGACCCTTGGCAGCCTCCTGGCCTGGCAGCGCCGCAGGTCAGGTGCCATCTCCTGACCCCGTCGCTCGGCCATTAGCCACGCGCGTCCTGGCCGCACCGTAGGCGAACCACAGCAAGGCAGAGATCACGATCGCCGGGATACCGAGTACGACAAAGAAAAGCAGCACTACAGGGAATGCAATCGGGGCGATATTTGTCGGACTGTTTCCCGCCGAATGCCCCTGGATGAACAGGTAAACGAGAAACCCGAGAATTACTGCGGTAGCGGCCGAAGCTAGCACACAAGTCGCGAGCAGGACCTTGCTCAGCCAGTACAACCACCCCGAGCTCCGCATAAGGTTCATCGCCACGAAATCACCCGTTCCGGCCATCGCCGCTCACGACCAGAGCCATTCCCGCCGACCTGGCCAAAGGCCTGCCGGATAAGCTCTCGTCGCCCCCGGCACAATACTTACACACGAGCCGGCTGGCTCCATTAGCGTGTCGGCCCGCTCAAGTCCGCGCCGTCGGGCCGGCGGCGACACCGCCGCCACAAGGCCCACCCCGACCACGACGCCCGCCCCGCCACACGGCCCGCCCGCCACATGGCCCACCCCGACCGCAGGCCCGCTCCGATAACGAACCGCCGCCACCGCGAACCGCCGCCACCCCGAACCGCCGCCACCCCGAACCGCCGCCACCCCGAACCGCCGCCACCCCGAACCGCCGCCACCCCGAACCGCCGCCACCCCGAACCGCCGCCACCGCGGACTACTGCGACGTTTGAGTCCTAGGTGCTGCGATAGCAGCACTAAATCCTCGAACGTCCTGTTCCCGATCTTGAAAGGCCCACCGACGGCGGCTCGCCCTGCCCGCTATGCGGGCTTAGCGCGTTATGCGCCGCCGGGACGGCGAACTGCGGGGCCCTCCGACCACCGGGACCGCCGACCACCGGGACCACCGGGACCGCCGGACCGCCGAGACCACCGGGACCGCCGACCACCGGGACCACCGGGACCGCCGAGACCACCGGGACCGCCGACCACCGGGACCGCCGAGACCGCGGACCACCGCCGGCCGACCGGCAGCGACTGTCGGAACCTCCTGGCAGACTGCCCGTATGACCATTTCAGACCCGAAATCAGACCTTCGCCGCTACCTGCAGGCGGCGCGCGATGCCATGCTCTGGAAGCTTGACGGGCTCGGCGAGTACGACATCCGCCGCCCGCTGACGCCGACCGGCACCAACCTGCTGGGAGTGGTCAAGCATCTGGCCACTGTCGAGATTGGCTACTTCGGCGAGACCTTCGGGCGCCCGTTCGCCGACCCGCCGCCCTGGTACGACAACGAGACCGAGGCCAACGTAGACATGTGGGCGACGGCCGATGAGTCCCGCGAGTTCATCCTCGACCTCTACCGCCGCGCCTGGGCGCACGCGGACCAGACGTTCGATGCGCTGGACCTAGATGCGGTCGGCCAGGTGCCGTGGTGGCCGGGCGAGCACGGCGAAGTGGACCTGCACCGAATTCTGGTTCACATGATCGCCGAGACACACCGGCACGCCGGACACGCCGACATCGTCAGAGAGCTCATCGACGGGTCTGCGGGGCTGCGCGACGGCGTCTCCAACCTGCCACCAGGAGATCAAGGCTGGTGGCAGGAGTACCGGGACGGGCTGGAGCGCGTCGCGCTGGAGGCCAGCCGGGCCTGAGCACGGCCAGGTCCGGGCAGGCCCGGGCAAGGCGGGCCCATGCGGTGCCACACGACTCTGAGTGCATTCTCAGCTGTCTGCATGTTTACCAACTCAGAGTCTGGCCTTTACCATTACCAGAACGGTCACAGTGGAGGAAACGGGCACGGAGTGGGCGACTCACGCGCAGTTGACCCGCGTGGAAGGGGCAGGATGCGCCTGGTCAACTGTCGGCACAGACCACAGACAGGCAGCGGGCGCGCGGTCCGACCCTCAACGCAATGGCCAGCAGGCCGGGCAGTCGCACTCTGGCTGACCTCCTGAACAGGTGGGCGCTGGCAACAGCCGCGCTAGTCGCGAGTTCTGCTGCCCTGGGCGGCACCCTAAGCTCTCTCACTGGCGCGGCCAGTGGCGCGCCGACGCATAAGACGACCTCCGGCGAGGCCAGGACGGTCGGCGCGCTCTTCAAACTCACCCCGAGTGGCGCGCTGGGGAATCACTTCTGCACGGCAAGCGTCGTCGACAGTCCAGCCGGGGACCTGGTACTCACTGCGGCACACTGCCTGACCAGCCGCTCAGCTGGCGAAATCGCCTTCGTTCCCGACTATCACGACGGACGGGCGCCTTACGGGGCATGGGCGGTCACCCGCGTCGTCGTGGACCAGGACTGGACCTCGTCCGCGGATCCGGATGACGACTTCGCGTTCCTGGTCGTCAGCCAGCCTGGCGCCAAGCTCACCATCCAGCAGATCACCGGCGGCGAGACCATCGGGATCGACACGCCACCCGGCCTGGCGGTAACGGTGGCGGGCTATCCGGACGGTCAGGGCGGCATGATCAGCTGCGACAACACGGTTCTTGCCTTCAGCCCCACCCAGTTCGAGTTCGACTGCGGCGGGTTCACCGACGGGACCAGCGGCGGCCCATTTCTTGCCGCAAGTACCCCCGGCGGCCCGGCCGCCGTCATCGGCGTCATCGGCGGCTATCAGCAGGGCGGGGATACCCCGTCCGTGTCCTATGCGGCCAGGTTCAGCACCCGCATGAAGAATCTGTATCAGACCGCGCTCGCCGACGCCGGACCGTGATCGCCGACCCCACTAGGGCCAGCCGACGGGAATCTCGGCCGAGTCGGTGAGCCGCAGCTTGCGCCTGGCCCGCTCGTAGAACGTAGTGCGGCCGAGCCGAACGACATGGGCCGCGGCCGGCCGGGGCCGTAGCTGTATCAGGTCACCAGGGCTTACGTGCGCCGCCACCTGCCCGTCCACCTCGACGGCGAGGTGGCCGCTGGCAGGCAGAATCTCTAGCTCCAGGCTGTCCAGCACCGAGACCACAAGACCCCGGTTGTAGGCCGAGTGCGGCGAGGCGGGGGTCACCAGCAGTGCCTCCACTGCAGGGTTCACTATCGGCCCGCCAGCGGAGAAGCTGTAGGCGGTCGAGCCAGTAGGGGTAGCGACGACCACAGCATCCGCCGCATAGCTCACGAACGGCTGGCCATTGGCCCGGACGGCGACGAGCGCGATCGACTGGCCAGGGAAGCGGACGACCGCGATGTCATTGAAGGCGGTCATGACCTGGCCGCCGATCACGGCGTCGACCGCCAGACGCGGCTCGACCGTGAACTCATGGGCGTCGATGGCCGAGAGTGCATCCGGCAGATCAGGCACATCGACCTCGGCCAGGAAGCCCAGCTTGCCCAGGTTCACGCCCAGCACCGGGGCGCGCTGCTGGTCGGCCAGCCGCATTGCCCGCAGCATCGTGCCGTCACCGCCGAGGCTGACGACCAGATCGGAACGGCTCCCTAGCTCGCCGGCCGAAACCGCCACCGCGGCACAGTTCAGCCTCTGTACCTCCGCATCGATACCGAGCACCTGGATGCCCCGGCGGGCGGCCCAGTCGAGGACCGCATTTACCGCATCGGTGGAGTCACGCTCTGGATGCAGCACCAGGCCGACTACATGCATAACGCCTCAGTCCCGTCACTCATCCGACCATGATCTCCCCAGTCCGCAGCCAAGTCACCTTCAGGTAGCCCCGGCCACGCGGCCCGTTCCCCGAACCGCATTCGGACTGCCAACCATCGGGTAGTTCCGGGAAAGTCCGCACGCGAATGCGGGTGTTCGCCGGATGTCACGTCGAGTTGCCCCCTCCCACGCTGGACAGAGTCCCGGCCGACCGCTAGTCCGGGCCCGCCGCCAGCTGCCGGGCCATCAGCTCGATGAGCTTCTCCAGGCCGCGCATTGGCCGCACCATCACCGTGAAGCCGACCAGCTTGCCGTCGCCATTCCAGCGGAGCATGTCCACACCCTGGACATAGCTGCCCTCGAGGTCGGCCTCGAACTCGAGCACTGCACTGCTGTCGTCGTGCCATTCGCCGATGTACCGCAGCGACGGGCCAAGCACCACAAGTGCGCTGGCAAGGTAACGGGATGTCAGCGCCTTGCCCTGCTGCGGCGCGAACACTGCCGGGGATCGGAACACCACGTCGTCGGCCAGCAGGTCGTCCAGCAGGGCGGGATCCTGCGCGGCAGCGACGGCGTGCCATGCACGCAATGCCGGGGGCTGCTCGGGCATAGGTGTAGTCAAGCATCGTTTGCCCGCCAGCGTCGCGGCGGCGGGCAGCGGGCAGCAACGGCCGGAGCCATGGTCGGGTCGGCCTAGCGCCGGATGCTAGCCTGACGTGCGGGTTTGCACTGCTGAGACCCGAAAGCATGTCAGCACTGGCGGGAGGTTCGACAAGAAATGCTGGCCGTCGGATCTTTCGTGGCCCTAGGCGACAGCTTCACCGAGGGCGTCGGCGACCTGTACGCCGACGGGACCTGCCAGGGCTGGGCCGACCGGTTCGCTCGGCACCTAGCCATGACATCACCTGGCCTGCGCTATGCGAACCTGGCAATCCGCGGCAAAGTGCTCAGCCAGGTCGCCGCCGAGCAGTTGCAGCCAGCCATGGACCTTAGGCCCGACCTGGTCAGCCTGGCCGCCGGCGGTAACGACCTGCTGCGGCCCAAGGCCGATCCGGGCGCGCTGGCCGCGAGCTTCGAGCAGATTATCGTCCCGCTCAGGGCGGCTGGAATACAGGTCATGGTCTTCACTGGCTTCGATCCCGGCGGCTTCCCGCTGCTCCGACTGGTGCGCGACAAGGCCGCTGCGTTCAACGAGCGGCTGCGGGTCATCGCCGAGCGGCACGACTGCCTGCACGTGGACCTGTGGTCCATGAGCGTGCTCGCTGACCCGCGGCAGTGGTGCGCTGACCGGCTGCACCTCGCGCCGGATGGTCACCGGAGGGTCGCGCTGCGCGCGTGCGAGGTGGCAGGCGTGCCCGTGCACGAAGACTGGCGCGAGCCGCTGCCCGAAGCTCATGTCGCTCCGGGCTGGCTGACGGCCAGGAAGCAGGACCTGCACTGGGCCAGGACGTACGCGGCACCGTGGCTGCGGCGCCGGCTGACCGGCATATCGAGCGGGGACGGCATGACACCCAAGCGCCCGGACCTGCAGCCGCTGTAGCCTGCCTGCCGGTACGGCCAGCTCAGCCGCCTGCATCGCCACGATCCGGCCGCACGACCACAGCCCGCCCGCACGCCACGACCTACTGGCGGCCACGACCCGCCCGACACGCCCCCCGAGACGGCCCGCCGGAGAGTCAGCCCCCGGCGGGATTGTTAGCCTGACCCGGTGACGCCATCGGCACATATGTCCCTGGTACTGGCCTCGGGGTCGCCCGGCCGACTCGGAGTCCTGCGGGACGCGGGCATCGATGCCGAGGTCGTGGTCAGCGGCGTCGACGAGACGTGCGATGAGGGCCTGCAAACAGCGGACATGGTTGCCGTTCTCGCCGAGCGCAAGGCTGAGGCCGTGGCCAGCCTGCGGCCCAATGTCCTCGTACTCGGCTGCGACTCCCTGCTGGACTTCGACCGGCAGCCACTCGGCAAGCCCGCGTCGGCCGAGCAGGCCGTCGAGCTGTGGCGGCGGCTCTCCGGCCGGCAGGGCACGCTCTACACCGGCCACTGCCTCATCGACGGAGCCGGTCGCCGCCGGGTTGTCGAGGTGGCGGCCACGACGGTCCGGTTCGGTACGCCTACCGAGTACGAACTGGCCGCGTACGCAGCCACCGGCGAGCCGCTCACGCTGGCGGGTGCGTTCAGCATCGACGGGCGAAGTGCCGCCTTCGTGGACGGCATCGACGGCGACCCGAGCAACGTCATCGGCCTGTCCATGCCGCTGCTCCGGCGGATGCTCGCTTCGCTGGGTCTGGCGATCACTGACCTGTGGCGGGCCCCGGCCAGCTGACCACTTCCACCTCCGGGCCTGCAGATCCCGTGTGCTGGCCAGCCGCTCCCGGCCGCAGGCCGTCAGCGCCCGGGCTGACGCGCAGCACGGCGAAGCCACCGGTCGGAATGTCCGTGCCGGGCTCCGGTACCCCCGTCAGCCCGGGCAGCGCAGCACGCAGGGCTCCGCCGTGCGCGACGACGAGCGAAAGCCCGCGGTCGGCATCCCGGCTGGCGCTGGTGACCGCGGTCAGCGCGCGCTGGATGCGCGCGCGCACTTCCTCGCAGTTCTCCCCGCCGGGAAACCGCACAGCGACTTGGCCCTCCTTCCAGGCCGCAAGCACCCTGTCGTAGATGCCCCAGGCCTGCGCGTCGCTGCGTCCGTCCAGCGCACCGACGTTGAGTTCTCGCAGGTCATCGAGCTCCGCCCGAATCGGCAGCCCCAGCCGCTGCGCCACGATCTCGGCCGTCTGCCTGGCCCTTCGCAGCGGGGAACAGATGATCTGACTGATCGGCTCGCCCGCGGCCAGCCGCTCGGCGAGTTGCGCGGCTTGCATCCTGCCCAGGTCCGTCAGGTCACCGTCGAAGACCCGGTAGGAGAACGTCCGGGTCAGGTTCGCCACGTTCTCCCCGTGCCTGGCCCACAATATGGTTGCCATAACCGCACCCTGCCCGCTCGCTCGCCCGGACTCAACAACCCGCCGCCCGGTCACGGGACGCGGGCGGCGCGTTCGCCCGTGGATGACTGGTCACGGGAGCTGACTCGAGGTGGCACAGTCGGGACATGGCGGTCTTCGTGCTGGTGCATAGTCCCTCGGTCGGCCCGGCCACCTGGCAGCCGGTGGCGGAGCGGCTGCGGGAGGCCGGCCACCAGGCACTCGTTCCCGCACTGCTCACCGTCGGCGACGGCGAGCCTCCGTACTGGCCGCGCGTAGTTGCCGCCGTGGCGACTGCCCTTGACGGCCTGGACCCGGATCAGCCGGTCGTGCTGGTCGCCCACAGCAATGCCGGGGTCTTCATCCCGGTCATCGGCGACGGGATTGCCCTGCCGGTCGCGTGCACCATCTTCGCCGACGCCACAGTGCCTGCCGCCAGCGGCAGCACGCCGGTCGCGGAGCAGGAGTTCCTGCCATTCCTGCGCGGCCTGGCCGGGCCGGACGGGCGGCTGCCGCAGTGGACCGACTGGTGGCAGGACGCAGACGTGGCGCCGATGTTCCCGGACCAGCGCACCCGGCAGATAGTGACCGCCGAGCAACCCAGGCTGCCGCTGCGGTACTACCTGGAGAAGGTCCCGGCGCCCGCGGGCTGGGACGACCGCCCCTGCGCCTACCTGATGTTCAGCGCGGGATACGAGGCTGAGGCAAGCCAGGCCCGCGAGCGCGGCTGGCCGGTCCGGACGCTGCCCGGCGAGCACCTGCACCAGGTCGCGGATCCCGGCAGCGTCAGCAGCGCCCTGCTGGATCTGGCCGGCCTGCCACCTCACTAGCCGCAGGCGGCCGGGCTCGCGGCACTAGCAATCTCGGCGCCGACGCAGTCAACCCCGGCGGTTGCTCCTTCGTTCTTGGTTAGCAGGACAAGGAGGTTGCGAGATGGCGGAGCCAGCGGGCGGCGATCAGCTAGAGCGCCTTCTTGCCGACCGAGGCCCGCAGCTGTTGCGCACCGCCGTGCTGCTGGCAGGCAGCCAGCAAGACGGCGAGGACCTCCTGCAGGCCGCGCTGGAGCGCCTGGTCCGGCAACGGCGGCCAGTGGACGGTAGCCCGGAGGCTTACCTGCGGCGCACCCTGTACAACCTGGCGGCCGACGGCTGGCGCCGCAGCATGACCTGGCAGCGCAAGCTGCCGCTCGTGCGGGCCGGCCAGCAGGCGGCCGGGCCCGACGTCACGGCGGCCGTGGATCTGCGCGATGCGCTGATCGGGGCGCTGCGGCAGCTTCCGCCGCAGCAGCGGGCCGTCGTCGTGCTGCGGTACTGGGAGCAGCTAAGCGAGGCAGAGACCGCCGAGGCCCTCGGCTGCACCGACGGAACTGTCAAGGCCGCGGCATCACGCGGCTTGAAGCGCATGCGGGAGCTCGCCAGACCCTGGCTGGCCGCCGACGCCGAAACAGCCGACCACAGACGCTGAATGTACGGAGAAGGTCATGGACACCGAATTTGAAGACCTGGTGGCGGACAGCCTGCAGCAGAAGGCCGCATCAGTCAGGATCCCGGCAAGCCTGACCGGCATGGCCAAGCGGGCACGCCGCCGGCACCGGCAGCGCCAGTTTGCCCTCCGCGGCGGACTCACCGCCGGAACCGCCGTCGGCGCGGCTGCCGCTGTGGTGGTGGCGTTCGGGGCGAGCGCTCCGCAGGCAGCAGGGCCTAAGCTTCGGGCGCAAACGGCCGCCTACATTGTCAGCCGCGCCGAGAGGTCGCTGGCCAGGGATACCGCGCAAGTCATCGAGTACGTGCGGATGACCGGAAGTCCTGACATCGAAGGGACCAACAGCAGCGGTAGCGCAGTCTGGTCGTACGGCAGCCGAAGCTTGACCGTTAATTACGCGGCGGACGGGAATCCGGTCCTCGCCAACCAGCTCCGCAACGTCAAGATCCTCAACACCCAGGGCGAGCTTGCGAACACCCTGGTGAATTTCACCCAGGTCAGCTATCCATCCAGAACCTGGTGGCGCGTTATCACCGACGTGCCGATTGACAATATTACGCCGCCAAAGCGCTGTCAGGCCAATCTTCCGACCTATGTGCAACCGCCACCGAACGGAACCCAAACGACCCAGTGGATCCGCTACTACCTGGAATGCGGGCTATTCGTCGTAGCCGGACGCCAGCACGTGGACGGCATAGACGCGATCAAGATCGTTCAGGCTAAGCGGTCCATAGGCCTCCGTCGGGTCTTCTGGATCAATCCGGCTACCTATCAGCCGGTCCGGACCTGGGTCGAGGTCGTTGGCGACACGTGGTGGCAGATGGACTTCCAGTGGCTGGCGCCGACGCCCGCTAATCTGGCCCGGCTCACAGTGCCGATCCCGGTCGGCTTCCGCCGGGTCACCGCACCATTCCCGCCGGACTGACCGCCGATAGCCACCGTCTGACAAGGGCACGGCCGCTCCCGTCGAACGTGACGGGAGCGGCTCGGGCGCTGTTCAGCCATGCTGGGCCGACAGCTTCACACCGACGACTTGTTAGCAACCGGCAGCGGTCAGGACTATCGTGGCCCGGCCGGCAGCCGCCCGGACCCGCGCGACAGAGTCACCCCTTAGCTCCGCCACCGCGGTCAGCGCCGCTCCCACCTGATGCCGGGCCACGACCTTGGCTGCCATCTCGCGAACCCGCCAGTGCTCGTCCGCCAGCGCTGCGATCACGCTGTCCTCCGCTTCATCGCCGTAGACATGCAGTAGTCCCCTGGCGCCCCAGACGCGGAGCCAGTACCGGTGGACCTCGGGTGACCCGGCATCGAGAATGCCCTGGGCGTGCGGGCCGCCGAGCGCGATCATCAGGTCATCTTCGACGTCCTCGCCGCGGAGCAGCCGGGCGCAGCCTGCGACCACCTGTGCCCGGCCCCGGCGTGCGCACTCAAGCTCGATGCTCTGCTTCGGGGTGAGCTCCCAGAAGGCCTTCCTCGGCACTGCCACCTCCCTACCTTCGGGACCAGCCTCGCATCCGCCGCACGGACCGGGCCAGATAATCAGTTGCCGCCTAGCGCTTTGGCCTGCTGTACTTTGCTGCCGAAAGCGTGACAGCACCGAGCAGCCAGAGGAGGTACCCCAGTTGCGGGCAGCGCTCATGTTCATCGAGTTGGCACTTTCGACCGATCCAAGGGACATGACGCCTTGTGAGCACGCTAAATCTGGGCATCCTGGCACACGTAGACGCCGGTAAGACAAGCCTGACCGAGCGGCTGCTATACGCCGCCGGGGTCATCGGCGAGATCGGCAGCGTCGACGACGGAAGCACGCAGACGGACAATCTCGCACTGGAGCGCCAGCGCGGCATCACGATCAAGTCCGCCGTCGTGTCGTTCCGCCTCGGTGACCTGCCCGTTAACCTGATCGACACGCCCGGTCACCCGGACTTCATCGCCGAGGTCGAGCGGGTGCTGGCCGTACTCGACGGCGCGGTGCTGGTGGTCTCGGCGGTGGAGGGCGTACAGGCCCAGACGCGCGTGCTCATGCGCACGCTGCAGCGCCTGCACATCCCCACGCTCATCTTCGTGAACAAGATCGACCGCCGCGGCGCCGACTGCGACCGCGTGCTGGGCCAGATCACCGCGAAGCTCGCCCCAGCGGTGGTCGCGATGGGTACGGCGCGCGAACCCGGCACCGCCGCGGCCGGGTTCACCAGCCACGGGGAACGTGACGCGGGCTTCCTGGCCAGGCTGGCGGAGTTGCTGGCCGACCATGACGACACCATGCTGGCCTCGGTGGTAGCCGGCACGGCAATCCCATACCCCGAACTTCGCCGCGAGCTCGCGGCCCAGGTGCGGGATGGGCTGGTACATCCGGTCTTCTTCGGCTCGGCGATCACCGGGGCCGGTACCGATGAGCTGGCCGACGGCATCCGCGAATTGCTCCCAGCCGACGCTGGTGATCCGGACGGCCCGGTATCGGGCACGGTGTTCAAGGTCGAGCGCGGCGCGGCCGGGGAGAAGGTCGCCTACGTGAGGCTGTTCTCCGGGACCGTGCGAACCAGGCAGCGGCTGGTGTTCGGCGACGGCACCGAAGGCAAGGTCACATCGATCCGGGTGTCAGAGCCCGGCCATGATGACCCGCGCGCATCGGTCAGCGCCGGGCAGATAGGGCAGTTGTGGGGGCTGAGCGAAATACAGGTCGGCGATCCGATCGGGTGCTATAAGTCAGCCTCTGACCGGCATCATTTCGCGCCGCCTACGCTGGAGACCGTCGTGATCCCGGACCGGCCGCACGAGCGGGGGCGCCTGCATGCGGCTCTGGCTCAGCTCGCCGAGCAGGACCCGCTGATCAACCTGCGCCGCGGCGACGAGCGGCACGAGTTGCTGCTCTCCCTGTATGGCGAGGTGCAGAAGGAGGTCATCCAGCAAACGCTCGCCGCCGAGTACGGGATCGGGGTCGGATTCAGCGAGACCACCACGATCTGCATCGAGCGGCCAGTCAGGACCGGCGCGGCCGTCGAGCGGATGGACGACGGGCGCAACCCGTTCCGCGCCACGGTGGGACTGCGGATCGACCCGGCACCGCCAGGATCGGGCGTCCGATTCGGGCTGGAGATCGAGCTCGGTTCCCTGACCCCGGCATTCCTCAAGGCGATCGAGGCCACCGTGCGCGAGTCGCTGCAGCAGGGCTTGTCCGGATGGGAGGTCACCGACTGCGTCGTGACCCTGACGGAGTCCGGCTACGTACCCCCACCGCCATCCGGCTGGAGCAAGTGGTCAAGCTCGGCCAGCGACTTCCGCAACCTGACTCCGCTGGTCCTGATGACCGCGCTGCAGCAGGCCAGGACAGTCGTGCACGAGCCGGTACACAGCTTCGTCCTGAAGGCGCCGGCGCAGGCCCTGGGTCCGGTGCTGCCCGCGCTGGCCCGGCTCGGCGCTGTGCCCAGGACTCAGGCGGTGCAAGGTGCGTCGTGCGTGCTGGCCGGCGAGATACCGGCCGCCAGAGTTCATGACCTGCAGCAGCAGGTGCCGGGCCTGACCGGCGGCGAGGGCGTACTTGAGTGCGCCTTTGACCACTACGAGCCGACCCGCGGACCGATCCCTGTGCGGCCCCGTTCCGATCTAAATCCGCTCAACCGGCAGGAGTACCTGCTGCATCTGGCCGGCCGGATAGCGGCGGAGCCTAGTTAGCCCTGGGCCCGCAGCTTCGCCGCGGGACTGTCGGCGGGATGGAATACGCCGAGGACGCGCAACATGTCCTGCCCGGTATTTTCCAGGCAGTGCGGCAGTCCGGGCGGCAGGTGCAGGCAGGTACCTGCGGACAGCTCGTGGTCGGTGCCGCCTATGTGCGCCACGCCGCCGCCCTGCAGGATCAGGACGACCTCGTCGTAGGGGTGGCTGTGCTCGGGCGCGCGGCCGGGCGGGATCTCACCCACGAACTGCGTCGCCACCGGGCAGCCGCGACCGGGACCGAACAGCACCCGGAACTTGCGGTCGCCCGTCGTCTCGACCTCGCAGTCCTGCAGGTCGGAGCTGAGCGGCAGGCCAGCGCCGACGGCCATGCCAGTGTCGCCAGGCGCGGGTGCCGCACCCGGTCCAGCCGCAGGCCCTGGGACCGCAGCGGGCAGCGTCACGATGTCCAGGCACAACGCGGCGTGCTCGCCTGCCCGTAGCTGATATGCCGCGCCCGGCGGGATCCACAGGCCCCGGTCCGGAACCGGCGCCGGTCCCGGCTCGCCGTCCAGGTCGAGGCGGGCCGACCCGTCGAGCACGAACCAGAGCTCGCCCCCAGCCCCGGCGGTGCCGCCGAACTGCGCGCCCGCAGGCACCTCAAGCAGGCGCCGCACCAGGCCAGGGCCGCCAGCTCCGGTGTCGAGAAGCAGCTTCAGGCTGGCGCCTGTCTCGGTGCGATCGGCGCGGATGGCACCCGCCCGGACGACGGCGCCTGCCGTCATCGCTCCTCCTTCGCGGGTGCCGACGCGTGCCCTGCCACCAGGCCCGCGAGCGCCTCGTTGAAGCGGTCCATCTCATCCATGGTGTTGTAGTGCGCGAGCCCGATACGCAGGGCCTCGCCCCACCCGATCCTGTCATGCAGGCCGAGCGCGTAGTAACTGCCGTGGCTCCACACCCCGAAGCCCAGGTCGGCCAGCTCCTGGCTCAGCCCGGCCGACGAGACGCCGGGGAAGTTGACCAGGAACGTTGGCACCCGGCCAGCCATGGTCGGCAGGCCATACAGCCGGGCACCAGCTGGCAGCCCGGCGAGCAGCCGTTCGCCAAGCTGACGTTCCCAGACCGCGAGCTGCGCCATCCCGCCCAGGCTATCCAGGTAGGCGTAGGTGGCGAGCAGGCCCCCGAGCAGCTCATAGGGCTGGGTTCCTGTTTCGAACCGGTGGCCAACCGGCTGCATCGGCACCGGCCTGGCCTTGTACGGCCGCCAGGACTCAAGCAAGTCCCTGCGGCCGAAGGCGATGCCGAGGTGCGGCCCGCAGAACTTGTAGGCGGCGCAGGCAACCACGTCCGCGCCGATCGACCGCACGTCCATCGGCTCGTGCGCGGCGTACTGCACGGCATCGACCCAGGCCAGCGCGCCCGCCTGGTGGGCCAGGTCGCATACCGCGCGGGCATCCACGATCGTCCCGGTCGAGTTGGCGGCCCACGGGAATGCCACGACCTTGGTCCGTGGCCCTAGCTGGCGTTCCAGGTCGGCCAGGTCCAGCGTCGTGTCGGCGTGCACGTCCGCGTGCCGGATGCGCAGGCCGAGGTCACTGGCCAGGTCCAGCCACGGTGCCACGTTGGCGTCGTGGTCGAGCCGGGTGACGACGATCTCGTCACCGGAACTCAGCTGCCTGCCGAGAGTGCGGGACAGGGTGAAGTTGAGC
Organism: uncultured Actinomycetota bacterium; assembly: GCA_963719765.1. Lineage (GTDB taxonomy): Bacteria > Actinomycetota > Actinomycetes > Streptosporangiales > Streptosporangiaceae > JAJYUU01. The sequence continues at coordinate 103,812 of CAVRCW010000003.1, read as the reverse complement.
GAGGTCATGTTGGCGCCGAAGATGATCTCGTCGTCCGCGCAGCCGAAGAAGCGGGCCGAGGCGGCGCGGGCATCGTCTACCAGGGCCTCCAGTCGCCTGCTCGTAGCGTAAGGAGCGCCGGTGTTGCCACTCGCCTCGAGGTACACCCTGGCGACCGCGGCGCCTACCTCGTCGGGAGTCTGGGTGCCGCCGGGCGCGTCGAGATACACAAACCCGTCACGGAGCGAGCTGAAGCGATCACGAACCTTCGCCAGACTCCCGGCTGGCTCGGCATGATCATCGGTGGCTGGGACGCTGGGAGCCGAGGCCAGGTCGGCGAGGGAATCGGTCATCAAGAGCAAGGTAGGTGGAGAAGACCGCTGGGTCAACGCCAGTCGGGTCGGTGCCGCACTAAGCCGGGAACGGGGGTGTCCCGGCTTGATGCAGCGTCAGCCGGGTGCGGCCGCTAGGCGCCGCGGTCGAGCAGGATCTCTGCGAGCTTGTCCAGATTGATGTTGCCGCCCGAGACAATGCACACGAGTTTGCCCGGCCCGGCCCGGCCCGAGAGCGCGGCGGCCGGGGCAAGCGCGCCCGCGCCCTCGGCGATCACCCGGATTCGCTCGGCAAGCACGCGCACCGCCGCCGCGACCTCATCGACGCTGACCGCCAGAGCCTGGTCGACCAGCGGCGATACCAGCGGCCACATGGTGTCCAGAACCCGCCGGCTACCCGCGCCGTCCACGAACGACGGACGGAAGTCGACGTTTACCGGGCCGCCCGCGCTGACCGCAGCGGCAAGCGCCGCACCGCCCTCGGGCTCGGCCGTAACCACCCGGGTGTCCGGCCGGAGCGCCTTGATCACGGTCGCTATCCCGCAGGCGAGCCCGCCTCCCCCGTACGGGATCACGACTGCGTCCGGGTCTGGCAGGTCGTCTAGTATCTCCAGCCCGATGGTGCCGTTCCCCGCGATTACGCCCGGATCACAGACCGGGTGCACGAACAGCCCGTCTATCCCCTCAGCCCGGCCGGTGACAATGGTGTTCCACCACTGGTCGTAGGGCACCTTCAGGACCGTGCCGCCAAGGCGCGTGATCGCGGTGAGCTTTGCCTCGGGCGCGGTGTCCGGCACGAGAATCGTCGCCGGCAGGCCGAGTGCCCTGGCCGCCCAGGCGACCCCCTGGGCCATGTTTCCCGCGCTCGCCGTGACCAGCCCGGCGGCCCGCTGGGCGGGACTGGCGAGCAGGATCGCGTTGGTCGCCCCGCGGATCTTGAACGAGTTGACCGGCTGGAGGTTCTCCAGCTTGAGATAGATCTCGGCCGGGGACTCCTCCACGTACAGCCGCACCAGCGGTGTCCGTATCGCTGCGCCCGCAATCCGATCGCGCGCCGCGTGTACCTCAGCCAGCGTCACCATGACTTGACCCCATTTCGGTTCCCGCTCGCCATCGTCAGCGGCGCAGCGCGCTCTCGATCGCCGCTCGCTCGTCGCTGCTCAGCGGATGCTCGAATGCCTCGGCCACCGGCGTCAGATGGGCCGGCCTGCCGGGCCCGATCACGATCTGGCTCACCCGCCGATCGGCAAGCAGCCAGGCCAGTGCGAGCCCGGCCATCGACGTGCCGCGGCCACGCGCGACCTGGCCGAGGCGCTCAAGGGAGTCGAACGTCTGGCTGGTCACGAGTTCGGTGTAAGGACCCGGTCGCTGGGCCATCCGCGAGCCATCGGGGAACGGCTCGCCCCGCGTGTACTTGCCCGTGAGCCAGCCGCCAGCCAACGGGCCGAAGGCAAGGTAGGCGACCTGCGCCTGCTGACACAGCTCAAGTAGCTCCGGCTCATCGCGGCGGTCAAGCAGCGAGTAACTGTTCTGGATCGCCTGCGGCGAGCCAGCGCCGAGCGCGGCATCCAGCTGGCGGACGCTGAAATTACTGACTCCGTACGCGCCCGTGGCGCCGGCCGCAAGCGCATCCTCGAAAGCGGCCAGCGACTCAGTCAGCGGGACATCCGGGTCGAACTCGTGGGCCAGGTAGACGTCGACGCGCCCGACGCCGAGCCGGTCCAGGCTGGATCGAAGCTGGCGGGCGATCCGCTCGGGCCGCAGGCCGCTGTCCGCCCCGGCCCGCATCGGGTTGTACGTCTTGGTGGTGAGCAGCGGCCGGACACCGCGGGCCGCGATCCACCGTCCGATGACCTGCTCGCTGCGCCCGCCGCCGTACGCGTCGGCAGTGTCGAGATGCCGGATCCCGAGTTCCCAGGCCGCGTCCATCAGCTCCAGCGCCTGGTCGTCGGTCAGTCCCTGACCGAAGAACTCCGGGGCGGAGCCAACTCCGCCGAAATTGCCGCAGCCGAGGGCCACCGGCGGGATCTGCAGGCTCGAGCGGCCCAGCGGCCCGCCGGAGGCAATCGTCGCGCTCATGTACCGGTAAGCCTGCGAGTAGCCATCGGCGACATTAAATCAAAACCGTGCCGGATCGAACGGGGCCAGATCGGTCGCTGGCTGCTGGCCGAGCACGAGTGCGGCGGCAGCACGCCCGGTCCACGGGCCGGCCGTCAGTCCTTCCGCACCGTTGCCCGCCGCGACGAACAGGCCGTCTGCGAGTTTGCCAAGCAGCGGGCGGCCGTCGCTGGTCGCAGGCCGGAAGCCGATCCGGGTTTCCAGCAGCGTGGCCTGAGCTAGACCTGGCGCCAGGTCCAGGGCCGCGGTCAGCATCGCGCCCACGCCGCCGACCGTGACCCGGTACTCGAAGCCGGCCTGCTCCCGTGTCGCGCCGAGCACTATCCGTCCGGCTGGGAAGCCGAGCAGGTAGGGGTCCCTGGGAGGCAAGATGACCGGCCAGGATTCGGTCCTGGCACCGGGCATCTCGACGTGCAGTATCTGACCGCGCTGCGGGCCGATGGGCAGCTGCCAGCCAAGCTCCGCGCACAACTGCGCCGTCCAGGCACCGGCCGCGACGACCACAGCATCGGCAGATATGCGGTCGGTGCCAACGCTGACGCCAGTCACGCGGCCTGACGCGCGCTCGAGTACGGCCTGACCGCGCAGCCGGCGGGCACCATTGCCGGCCGCGGCCCGAAGCATGCAATCCCGGATCGCACGTCCGTCGATCCTCGCGGCACCGCTTATCCAAACGCCAGCCAGACGGGCGGCAAGCGGCGGGAAGAGCTTGCCGGGCTCTCCCGGCCCCAGCACCGCGATCTCTCCTATCTCGGGCCTGTCCCCCTGCCGCGACCGCAGAAACGCCGCGGTCGCGTCCAGCGACTCCGTGTCCTCGGACACGCGCAGCGCTCCGACTCTGGCGTAGCCCGTCTCCGCCTGGCCATCCCCGGCCAGCATGGCGAGCAACTCCGGGTAGTAGCGCGAGCCGTCGGCCGCGAGCCGGTAAGCGGCATCGTCGCCGCGGTCGGACCAGGGGCAGATGATGCCCGCGCCGGCGTCCGTGGCCGACCCGGCTCGGTCCGCCTCGACCACGATCACCGATGCGCCCTCGCGAGTGAGGTGGTAGGCGGCGCTGGCTGCGACTATGCCGCCACCGACGACAACAACCTGGGCGCTGGCACTCATGCGCTCATACTGGCCCATCAGCGGGCGCCGTCGTCACCGGGATCCGGCTATCCCGAATCCCGCCCAAGCGGCTTCGCCGCCCACTGAGCGGGGTAGCGAGGTGATCTTCCCGTCACGGACGAGGAACAAAGCGTCGCAGTAGTCGATTAGGACCTGCCGGCCATCTGGCGAGGAGTCGATCATCGCGTTGACGCAGCCGGGCTGCTGGCCGGGAAGCGTGATGGCCGGCCCTGTCGGCCCGCCCGTGCTCTCGCTAGCGGGCTGGAACACAATTTTCTGGGCATAGTCGCACTCCTCCACTGCGGCAAAGCGCCCGGTGTCACCAAGCCAGCCGCCAGCGTCCGGGTGGCACTGCTGACCGCCCTTGCGATAAGCAGGCCAGCCGGTGACGGTCGGAGCCGCCTGGCCTGGTGCCGCTGTATCGAGCGTTACCGGGTTGCCGTCGATCCCGGCCCCGGTCTGCAGGCCGGCCGCGTAGCTGAGGTCCTGGCCGCCGGGCGCCCAGGACAGGTCGTCCGCCCAGTTCACCTCGCCGCGGGTGAAGGTCCAGGTCCGCGTGGCGGCTTGGTGGCCGGGCATCGGCATAACCGTGATCGCCGCTGACGAATCAAGGACGGCCCGCACACTCGACTCGGTCGAGATCGCGACGGCGAGGCGGCTGCCGTCAGGACTCACTGAGATGGAGAGGACCCTCCTGTTACGCCCGAAAGCCGGTCCGAACGGCTTGATAGCGCCAGATGCCGTCACCATGGCCAGCCGCGATGGCTGCTCGCCGTCCGGATTGGCCGCCGCCGTGGGGTAGCTGACCACCCAGCCACCGGCCGGATTGGTAGCCAGCTGCCACGAGAAGTTAGCGACGTCCGGCAGGCCCGGCACTGGTACCGGAGGCGCGGAGCTGCCCAGCCGGCGCATGACGACGCGATTGCTCGCGTCTACCCCGAGGATGAGCGGGCCGGAACCGGCAGGCGGCAAGCCCGGCGCGGACGATCTGGTCACTGTCGGGCTCGGCGAACTGCTGACCGGTGGTACGACGTGGCTGCGGCTGGCCCCCAGGCTCGCGACCTGTTGCGCGCCGAGGGCTACGGCAGCGATCACGACTACCGCGGCCGCCGACGTGCCGATCCTGGCGCGGCGGCGGCGCTGACGTCCGCGAGCCACGACGGAGCCTGCCGAGGGCGCGGGGAGCGGGGCCCCCGCCAGCTTGCCGAAGAGCCGCTCGACCCTGTCGGCGGGCATCCGGTCTCCTGGCGCTGGCTGGTCTTCAGGCATGAGGCACCTCCGGACTCGGCTGGGCATCGGCGGCGTCCTCGCCAATTGCGGCCGCCAGGGCCGCACGGCCGCGCGCCAGCAGCGACTTGACGCTGGCGGCGGAGCAGCTCAGCTCGTCGGCCACCTGGTTCACTGACAGGTCAGCCAGGTAGTACAGCACCAGCACAGTGCGCTGGCGCTGTGGCAGCGCGCGCAGGCCGGCCACCAGTGCCACGTAGTCTGCGCTGACCTCGGGCACGTGCGCGCTGACGGCCAGCTTGCGGGTAGCGACCGTCGCGGTTCTGATCCGCCGCCAGCGGCTCACCGCAAGGTTGGTCGCGACCCTTCGCGCCCAGGCCGTCGGCGAGTCGCAGGTGCTGACCGATGACCAGCGCTGCCAGGCACGGGCGAAGGTCTCCTGGGCGATGTCCTGTGCCTCAGCCAAGTCGCCGGTCAGCGCGTAAACCTGCCGGACTATCCCGGTCACGGTGCCCGCATAGAACTCATCGAAGCCCGCGGGCGCGACGGCCGGCCGGTCGGCTGACACCGGCGTCGCCGGTCCGAGCGCGGTCGGGCCGTACCCTGGAGCCGTCAGGGCAGCGGCGCAGTCGGCCGCGTCAGGAGGTTCCTGGCTCACGCTCGATCAGCTACATCATGAGGTTGCTGGCTCACGAATGGATGACGCGCGAGCAGGGCCTCAGGTGTCGCCCAACTCCGCCGGGCCCGACAAAAAGCAGTAGCGAACCCGACCACGGCAATCACCTCCGCGAACTATCAGGGCAAACCCCGATATTGTCCCCCGAGGTCCAGGGTCTGTTGGGTGGCCTTCCCGATACCAGGCTGAACCCGCATGCAGCACGTTTGATGCCATGCACTGGACCGCCATGATCTCGGCACGCCTGCCTGGCCCCAGCTGATCCCTATGAGCGCCACGCAAGCCCGTAAGGTGCGCGGTTTTCACTAACCCGACTGGAAAAGGAGCAACTAGCGTGCCCACGCGCGAGCCCGCCAGCCTGACGCTGCCTGACCACGAGGCAGGCGGGCCACACCCGCGGTTCAGCATCGTGATACCGGCCTACAACGAGGCGCAGTTCCTCGGTAGTTGCCTGGATTCGCTCTTCCAGCAAGACTTCGGCGAAACCTACGAGATCATCGTGGTGGACAACAACAGCACCGACGGCACAGCCGACGTGGCCAAGTCACGCGGCGTGACTGTACTGCAGGAATCCACGGCGGGCGTCTGCTCGGCCAGGCAGTGCGGCACGGCGGCGGCCAGGGGCGAGATCGTAATCTCGACCGACGCCGACACGGTGTTCAGCCGCGACTGGCTGTCCAGGATTGACAGGGCGTTCCGGGCAGACCCTGCTCGCGTTGCGGTGGCCGGGCCGTGCCGCTTTGTGGACCCGCCGTGGTGGGGACGCGCCTACGCCTGGACCCTCTTTCACCTCGTAAGCCTCGTCGCCCACCTCACGGGCCGGATCCTGTACGTCAGCGCGACCAACATCGCCTTCCGGAAGAGCGCATGGCCCGGCTATGACACGGACGCGACGCAGGGCGGTGACGAACTTGACCTGCTGCGGCGGCTGCGATCCCGCGGCCCGGTCGCGTTTGATCTCGGTAACCCGACCTTCACCTCGGCGCGACGGCTCGAGCGTGGCCTGGCCTACAACGTGGTAGTCACTTGCCTGTACTACTACCTGCTCGGTTATGCCCTGAACCGGCTGGCCGGGCGGCGGGTAGTGGGGATGGCGCCTGCGTTCCGGTCCCGGGCCGCCCAACGCGGCAGGCTCCGGCGCACGACCCGCGGAATAACCCGCATCAGCGTCAGGCTGGGATTCTGCCTCATCTTTGGCGACCTCACTTTGCATCTCGTGGAGTTGGCGTGGTGACCGGCCCAGCAAGCTGTTCCGCCGCAGGCCGTTCCGCCGCAGTCAGGACCGCCGCTGTCAGGACCGCCTGGCCCGCACTCGGCGCGGCAGCCGTGGCGGGCGCCGGCTACTGGTTGTGCATGTCGCCGTACTCCCAAGCGCTCGGGACTTTCCCCTGCCGGGGCCCGCGGAGTGACAAGGTCGTCGCGCTCACCTTCGACGACGGTCCGAACGAGCCCTACACCTCGCAGCTTGCCGACTTCCTGGGCGAGCGGCGGATCAGGGCGACGTTCTTCCAGGTCGGCCGGGCTGTGCTGCGATATCCCGAGGTCTCCAGGCGGCTCATCGCCGACGGGCACGTGATAGGCAACCATGGCTTCACACACGAGTTCACCAACTACCTGAGCCCGCGCGCCCTGGCCGAGGACGTCAGGAAGGGACAGGCCGCGCTGGCCACAGTGGGCTTGCGGCCAGCGCTATACCGACCGCCGTGGCTGCTGCGGATCCCAGCGCTGCGCGCGGTGCTGGCCCGCAGCGGCCTCCGGGCTGTCTCCGGCGAGTTCTGCCACCCGCTCGAGGTGTTCCAGCCACGACCTCAGCTCATTGCCGAGCGCGTGCTGGCGAAGGTGCGGCCCGGCTCGATCGTGATCTTCCACGACGGATATGACGGGCACGACGGCGACCGGGGCAGCACGGTGACGGCCGCCAAGATCGTCGTCGATCAGCTCCGCCGGGACGGGTTCGGATTCGTCACTATTGACGAGTTGCTGGCCGTCCCGGCCTATCAGCATTACGGCCCTGTCCGGGCAGACGTTCGCTAGCCGGCACACGTGCCTGGCCCCTGGGCTACCGGTAGCCGGGGCGGTGGTGCCCGGGGATCCTCGGCATATCGGCCAGCGTGCCCCTCGGGGCTGTTACGGCCGACGACGTGCGGGCATCTCTACGCCCGCGGCCGCCGAGAGCGACCGCGATGGTGTCTGGTCAGCCAGCTCTTGGTCAGGTGCCAGCCCATGACGCCGTTCTGCTGAGCGGTGGGCGGGCCGAGCAGCTCCCTAAGGAACTGCTCGAGGCGCACGTGACCGCCAAAGCAGAGGACCGCCGCCGCGCGCCACTGCCGGATCGCCAGAGCTGCGAGCGACATGCGAGGCCCGCCCTTGGACGGCGCCTCCAGCAGCCACCCGAAGCGCAGCGCTGCCGCCTTCTCTGTCGGGGTCCACACGTCGGCGTCGTCGCACTCGGACGCATGACCGTTGTGGGCAGGAGCGATGCAGTACCCGCCAACGATGGAGATCGGCGCGTTGGTGAGGGCCTGCCATGCCATCGTTTCCGCGCTGTTCATCGGCAGTACGAGGACAGGAGCTCCCGGCCGGAGGTGCATCCTGGCAATTACCGTGTTCCAGCCTGCCGGCGCCGGGGTGTCATGGGCGGCAGGCACCGCCCGCGGCAGGATGGGCACGATCATGGCACCCAGGCAGATGATCGCCGCCGACGCGAGGGCCGGTCTGCGCCAGTCCTGCTGACGCCGGACTGCCGCGACAACACGGTCTGCTGCCAACGCGATAACGACGGCTGCCAACCCGTCGGAGACGATCGAGAGCCGATTCACCACTACTTGGCTGAGCAAGGGCAGCCGCACAAGATAGTGCCAGGGCAGGAAGCTGCCCGGCGTGGAGAAGCCAAACAGCCGCGTCCTGTGACCGCCCATGCTGATCAGCTCAAGCGCAGCAAAGGACAGGCCCGCAATCCGGATCTTCAGGTCCCGCCAGTACAGCACCGTTACAACGGCAATCGCGATGAGGATCGGCCAGCCCAGGTACGCGTAGACCTCAATCGGCCACTGCCTTGTGTTACGCAGGAACTGCATGTAGTTGCCATGGAACGCGACAGTCAGCGGGGCGATGAAGAAATTGGCCTCGTGATTACCGTAACGGCTGATATGCCAGGGGCTGCCCTGCTCGGTCAGCGGTCCGTGGAGCTGGATCCAGAGCGCATATCCGCAGATCAGCCCGGTGGTCGCGAGCGCGACTACGATTCCGCCGACGGCTTCGGCCGCACGACCCAGGACGGCGGACGGCCGTTGGATTACCAGGAACAGCAGCAGCACCGCGCCAGCGAGGGCCGTCATCACCAGCATCTCCTCGCTGATGAATACCTGCAGCGAGACTAGGAATCCGAGCCAAAGCCCAGTCCGGACCGGGTGGCCGCGACCGATGGCCAGCCGCAGCGCCGCGTCGATGATCAGCGGCGGCAGCACGGCGAACTGCAGCTGATAATGATCTTCTGCGGCAACCAACAGTGCCGGGGAGAAGCCATAGATCGCGCCTCCGATCCCGGCGCCGAGGAGGCCGACTCCCCATCGCCTGAGCACCAGGAACATCGTCGCGGCCGATCCGGCGAAGCCCAGCGTCAGCAAGATCGCGAGGCTGAAAACTGGTCCTGCCAGCATTGTCACCGGCGCAAGCACGATGGCCGGCAGCGGCAGCGTGTTATTCCACATCATGTTGATGCCCTGCGGCGCGTTCGCCGCCGTGGTGACAAGCGCGGGCAGGTGTCCGTGGGCCAGCGCCGTTGCCGCGTAGCGCATGAACCAGAAGTCGACAAGGACATCGCCGTTGACGACCTTGTCGCCGTCATTGGCAGCGATCGCCGCCGGATCAGCCCATATTCGCCAGGTAACAGCGAAGGCGGCAAGCAGGTAGGCCAGCAGGATTAGCCAGTGGATCCACTGCGACCTGGCTGCAGGCCGACGTGATCCCGCGTCCTTGGCAGGCTCGACTATCGCGACCAACTAACCCCATTCCCGCCAAGCTGTCCTGAGCCTGAGCAGTAGTCGCTGGCCAGGGTTAGCTCGCATCTCGCCGATGCGACCCTGACATAGTATGGCGAATCCGCGTATTGTCGGACTCGCTTATGCCGCGACGCACCCGGCGCCCGGGGCGGCGATCACGACCGTGACGCCTGGCTATCCGCTATTTTGCGCAGTCCCGACCGGGAGATGAGGTTGCCGTCGATAATCGTATAGTCACTGGCCCAGTCGGCTCCCGCTTTGACGAGCACCGCAGCTTCCCAGCGCATAGCCGCCCAGGGATAACCAGAGCGTCGAAGTTACCCGTCGGGCGCGGTCACGAGCTCTCACCCGTTCCGCCGAAGCGCTCGGTCTTCACCCGCTGCGGCGGGTAGCCCAGCGTTACGAGCCCGGCGGCGATGGCTTCAACAAATGCCGTCGGGCCGCACACGAACGCGAGCGCTTCCTGGTCAGCGGGCCAGGCCACCTCCGCGAGCATCGCCTGGTCAACTCGTCCCGCATGGCCCGTCCATCCCGGCGGCTGCTGCCTGGTGAACGTATAGATCACCTCGACTCCCGGCTGGTGCGCTTCCAGCTCGCCGCGGTAGATGACATCCGGCGACGACCGAACCGAGTACAACAGACGGGTGGCTACGTGGCTACCCTGATTTCGGCGATGACGCAGTATTGAGCGGAACGGCACTATGCCCGAGCCTCCTGCGGTCAGCAGCAGCGGGCCAGGTCCGTCGCTGCCGTCCCAGACGAAGTACCCGCCAATCGGGCCACGGACCTCAAGCTCGTCTCCCGCCCGCAGTTCCTCGGTGAGGTAAGGCGAGACCTCGCCGTCCTCGAGCCGCTCGACCGTGATGGCGACGGTCTCTCCGGGCGCCGACGCGATGGAGTACGACCGCTCGGCGACGTAGCCATCGTCCGCGGTCAGACGGATGTCCAGATGCTGGCCGGCCCGGTGGCCAGGCCAGTCCGGCACCTGCAGCACGATCGTACGCACCGACGCCGTCTCATCGATGACGGACTCGACCATGGCAGCTTGCCAGGTCAGCCGCCTGCGTACCGCTGTTCCCGGCATAGATCCCCGCACAAGTGGTGGTCGTAGGTCTGCCAGACCCCTGGCTTCCGGCACCGGCCGTGGAAACAACGTGGAACTGGACTCACGGACCTATCATCCCCATCCCGGCCGCTACGTACCGGCCGTGATCAGCGGTGCTTGCGCCCCACTTGCGGCGGCCTCGTCCAGCCGGACGCTGACGTGGTGAGCTACGGTGCTTTTCGGGCGAGCTGCAGGACTCGCATCAGCCGGAAGGACGCCAGGCGCATGGAAATGATCCTGATCCCCGGTCTGTGGCGGGCTGGTCATCAGTGACCGACGTGGACGAGCAGGGCCTGCGGAGCCCCCTCTCGCAGCCGACGAGACCGGCACCCTCCTGGGCTTCCTGGATTACCAGCGTGCGACCCTGGCGTGGAAGTGCGGTGGATTGGATGCGGCCGGGCTGCGGGCGACCGTTGCCGCGTCGCCGATGACCCTGGGCGGGATGCTCAAGCACCTCGCCTGGGTTGAGGACGTGTGGTGCTCGCAGTGGCTGCACGGGCGAGACCGGCAGCCCGAGTGGGAAACAGTGGACTGGAAGGCCGACCCTGACTGGGACTGGGTTTCGGCCGCCGCGGATACTCCCGAGCAGCTCATGGCGCTGTGGCAGGGTGCTGTGGAGCGTTCCCGCTTCCTGGTCGCGCAGGCGCTCGCAGATCGCGGCCTTGGCCGGCTGGCGCGGCGCAGCTGGCCGGACGGCAGGTCACCCAGCCTGCGATGGATCTTGTGCCACCTGATCGAGGAGTACGCGCGGCACAACGGCCATGCCGATCTCCTCCGCGAGTCGGTGGACGGGCTCACTGGCGAGTAGCCGCCAGCCGGACGGCCCCCGTTCCCGTGCGCGCAGGCAGATCGCGCGCCGCGCTCGAGCCGCCCCCGCGCCAACGAAAGCCGGGCCGTAACGTAGCGGTCGTGACGAGCGACGGCAATGCACCCGGCGGGCAACCCCAGGAGGTCCCGGTCCTGCCGGCGATCCCGGTATCAGCCGGGGCACTTATCTTTGACCGCTCGGACCGGCTGCTCATTCTGAAGCCGACCTATAAGTCGGGCTGGACGATTCCCGGCGGCGTGATGGAGGCGGACGGGGAGACGCCGTGGGAGGCGTGCAGGCGCGAAGTCCGTGAGGAGTGCGGCATCGAACTGCGTCACGGCCAGCTGGCCTGCACCGACTTCCGTCGTCCGCGTCCTGGCCGGCCTGGCGGCGTCCGGTTCCTGTTCGACTGCGGTGTCATCAAGGACAAGTGGCTCGAGGCGATCACGGTGCAGCAGGAGGAGATCTCTGAATACCGGCTGGTCGCGCTGCCCGAGGCTCTGCTGCTGCTGCGGCCCCCGATCCGCAGGCGAGTGCGGGCAGCATCGTCGCGACAGGGAGTGGTCTACCTCGAAGAGGGCCGCAGGGTCGCGGGCATCGGCAAGCTGCGCGGATGATGAGGCCGCCGCCGATCCCCGTTCGCCGGGTCATGACGCCAGCAGTCGCCGGAGCGCGGCAAGGTCACCGCCCTCGATGTCGATGATCTTCGTCCGGCTCGCTGCTCCGGCTACCAGAGTGACTGCGGCCGGGCGAACCTGGAATGCGGCCGCCACCGCAGCTAGGGCGGCCGTCGTCGCCTGGCCGTCGACGGCCCGTGCGCCGACCCGGACCACCAGCGCACCGTCGTATTCGCCGCCAACTCCCGGTTTCGCGGACCCAGGGCGAACTCGAATGGTGATGCGCACAACCTCAGTGTGCCCGGCCTGGCCATCTCAGTAGGCCGGCAGGCGAGCGACGAGTCAAGGTAAATCTGGAGATTGATGACGCGTTTCAGCCACACGTGAAGGCTGCGGCAGCTGGCGGGATCGCGTTAGGCGTGGTTGTCTCGTGACGGGTGATAGGAGCGTGATGGGCACCGACGAGATGGCCGGGGTTGTTTTCCCCGTGTCAGCGGATGGACGCAGGAGTACGTCAGCGGTAGGCAAGACGGTCGCTGCGGACGCGCTGCGCCGTGTCGATCCGGCCGGGGCACTGGACGCCGAGCATGACACGAACTGGCGCACGGGCTATCTGGTGCATTTTCGCCGACTGGTGGAAGCCGGGCTGACCTCGAAGGATGCAGCGGTTTCTGTGGCCCGCAGCGGACTCGAGTCGCTGCACGGCCAGATGCGCGTCGCCCAGCAGAGCGGCGAGGAGGCCGGGCTCGACACCTTGCTCACGGCACCTTCCCAGCGTTCGCTGTCCACGGTCACGGTGTCGGGAGGCGGGGAAGCCGAGCGCGAGCTGTCATTGCCCTACCACGGCGAGCGGCTGCAGGGCGGCGCTCTGCTGCGCAGGCTGGAGGCGTGGGCTGCCGACGGCGTTATCGAGCCGTCTTGCGCGGACGCGGTCCGCAGCGTCATACAGCATCCGGAGTGGCTAAGGCTGCCCGGCCGCACGGTCGCCGTGCTCGGGGCGGGCGCCGAGGTAGGACCTCTCGCCGCGCTGCTGAGCTGGGGAGCTCGGGTGATCGCCGTTGACCTTCCTCGCCCCCCGATCTGGGCGCAACTGCTGGCCACGGCACGGCGAAGCGGCGGGACACTCCAGGTTCCCGTGGCTGCCGACAACGCGAGCCGGCATCCGCAGCCGGAGACCGACGATGACATCGCACAGCGCGCAGGCCTTGACTTGATCACCGACGTGCCAGCGGTCGCCGACTGGCTTACCGCCTTCGATGGCCCGCTCGTGCTGGGCAACTACGTCTACGCCGACGGCGCAGCCAATGTGCGGCTGGCCGCCGCCGTGGATGCGCTCACCGTACGGCTGCAGAGCGACCGTGATGATGTCGCGCTCGCGTTCCTCGCGACGCCGACCGACGTATTCGCCGTGCCGGCCGAGGCTGTCGCCCAGTCCGTCCGCGCTTACGCGACCCGCTCTATAGCAGCCAGGCTGGCCGGCGGCCCGCTGCGGATGCTCTCCGGCGGGCGGCTGCTCACCGGCGCCTACGTACCAGGTGCCGACCCGGGCATCAACGACAGCCTGGTGCAGCAGCAGGGTCCCAACTACGCGCTGGCCAAGAGGCTGCACCGCTGGCGCGCCATAGTCGCCCGTGACGCGGGCGCGACAGTGTCGATGAACGTCGCGCCGCCGTCGCGGACCCGGTCGGTCGTCAAGAACCGGGGACTTGCGGCTGCGTACGCGGGCGCGCGGCGGTTCGGCGTCGAGGTATTCGAGCCAGCCACCTGCAAGGTCCTGATGGCAGCCCTGCTCGTCCATGACCTGCACACCGAAGGGGGCCCGGCGCACGCGCATCCATGGCAGGACGAAGCGGATGCTGCCGCGCACGGCGGGCTCTGGCGGATGGCATACGCTCCGCGCAGCGCGCTCGGCCTGGCCGCCGCGCTCGGCTACGCCGCATCCAGGAGATGACCGAGACGATCATCGGCCGGGTTCGAGCAGGACCTTGACGGCACCGGTACGCCTCGAGTCCTTCACCGCCAGTACCGCCTCCTGCCAGCGCTCGAGCGGGAAGCGATGGGTGATGACTGGCGTCAGGTCGAGGCCGTTTGCGATGAAATCGAGATAGTGCTCCATGGCGTGCTTGGCGACGCCGCCGATCTCTTCGATGCCGAAGCCGTTCGAGCCGATGACGCGCAGTTCCTTGAAGTACAGCGGAGTCCACTCGAATCGCTTCGGTGGCTCGACGCCGGAGACGACGAGCGTGCCGCCGGTCGCCAGCAGCCGGAGCGAGGTCTCGACCGTCTGGGTCGAGCCGATGGTGTCGTAGACGACAGCCGGGCCGTCCTGCAGCCAGTCGCGCTTGCTCCACGGCTGCAGCGGCGTAGTGCCAACGCGCCGCGCCACTTGCGCGACAAGCTCGTCGGGCGACGAGGAAAGCACGGCGTGAGCGCCGAGTCGGGTAGCGAGCGCGGCTCGGGCGCCAGGACGAGTCGCTGCCCACACCTCCGCGGCCGGGTAAAGATGCCGCAGCAGCCCGATTGCCGCATACGCGAGCGTGCCCGAGCCGTAGACGAGGACAGGCTGGCCGTCGGGGGGCGGGGCCAGCAGGATCGAGCGCAGCGAGACGCTGGCCGGGTCCGCCAGCACCGCCGCCTCGTCGCCGACGGAGCCGGGGATGGCGAACAGCTGCGAGACGTGCGCGCCGAAACGCTCGGCGTGCGCCCCGGCGGCCGCCGCGCAGTTCCCGAGGTGGATCGAGACGGGCAGGTCGCCAGAACGGAAGTTCCGGCACCAGGGGAAACGGCCGGCCCGGCAGGACTCGCACGGCGGGTCGATGCCGCGCGGGCCGCACGACAGCCACGGGTTAAGCACGACGCGCTCGCCGGTATCCACTCGGCGACCGACCACTTCATGGCCAAGCACGTGCGGGAAGGACACCAGCGCGGTGAGCGGATTGTCCCGGGCACCGTTCAGGAGAATCTGCTTCACATCGGAGCCGCACAGGCCAGAGAAGGTCGTCTCCACCCGCACCCAGTCGTCGGCCGGAAGCGGCAGTTCCTCGACATCCTCGAGCCGGACGGGCGCGAAGCGCGAAACGAAAGCGCGCCGGTCGACCCGCCCGGCAACGGCCGAGCCTGCCTCGCGGGCTAGGTTGTGCCGGAATACCAGCGCCTTCAATTCGGCCTCCTTGGCTGTGGCAGCCCAACCTACTAAGGCGGCCCCGCCGCCGGCCCGTGTTCGCGGCAAAGCATCCCTGGGCGTGTCTTTATCGGCCATCTAGGTGCAGACGGGCCGAGCTGGCACAGTCCTCGCCGGGCCGGCGGCCCAGGCCACCCAGGCCGAGCTGGCACAGTCCTCGCCGGGCCGGGAGCAGCACCACAGCCTGTCCGGCTCCGGATGTTCGCTGCACAGCGCGAGCCCTTGACGAATCAGATGAACGTTCGTTTAATTCTGTGCATGGGCCGAATCGCCGGCGTAACCGCCACCGAGACCCGAGAGCGGCTGCTCGCAGCAGCCGCCGAGGTCTTCGCCGAGCGTGGGTATGACGGCACCAGGGTGGCCGACATAGCCGCGGCCGCGGGAGTGAGCAATGGCGCGATGTACGCGCATTTCGGCTCCAAGGCGGAGTTGCTCGTGGACGCGCTACGGACACATGGACGGCGCCTGCTCGCGGAGGCATTCGCCGCCGATCCCGGCAAGTCGATCACCGACGTGCTTCTGGTCATCGGCCGGTGGCTGCCCCGCCGTCGGGACGCCCGCGGGTACCTCATCGTGCAGGCCCTGGTCGCGGCCCGCCGCGACGCCGACGTCGCCAAGCCCATGCGCGATTACGTCGGCGAGCGTGCCGACTGGATCGCTGATCTCTTCCGCGTCGCGCAGGCCGAGGGCGAGATCGATACTGGCCTGTCACCGAACGCGCTCGCCCACTTCTGCTTCCTGCTCGCGATGGGCAGCGCGCTCCTCTCGCCGGACCTGCACACGGTCGACGACGAGGAGTGGGCGACCTTGCTGAGCCGGGTCGTGACTGGTCTCGCCCCGGCCGGCATCACAGCACAGACAGGATCACCGCAGTGAAGGTGCAGATCAACTCAGACCGCTGCCAGGGGCACGGCCGGTGCTACGACCTGGTCCCTGACCTGTTCGGCGATGACGAGGAGGGCTTCGGCCAGGTCCTCGGCGACGGTGTCGTCCCGCCGGACAAAGATCGCGAGGCGCGCCTGGCGGTCGCCAATTGCCCCGAGCGAGCGATCGACATCATCGGGGAGACGTAGACCAATGGCCGTCGATGACCGCTTCACCAAAGACTTCAGAGAAGCGCGCGAAACCGGGCCTCTTGGCACCCGAAACGAGATCATCACCGGTCCAGTCTCCGACTGGGCCACGGACTTCTCCCACCTTGAGCCCGAGTGGTCCGCCGACCCATATCCGATCCAGGACGACCTGCGGCAGCGCTGCCCGATCGCGCACACCGACCGGTTCGGCGGCGGCTGGCTGCCGACCCGCTACGAGGACGTCGCCGCGATCGCGTACGACACCGAGCGGTTCTCCTCCCGCGCGATCGTCATGAGCAACTTCCGGCCGCCGCGGGAGATCGCGCCGATCGGTGGCTCGCCGCCGATCTCGTCCGACCCGCCGTTCCACCACGACGCGCGCAAGCTGCTGCTGCCCGCTTTCACCAAGACCGCGGTCGGCAGGCAGGAGCCGGCGACGCGGGCGTTCTGCCACGCGCTCATCGACGCCTTCGAGGGCCGCGACGTAGTGGACGCCGCGCATGACTACGCGCAGCACATCCCGATGCGGGTCATCGCGGACATGCTCGGCTTCCCGCCCGAGGACGGGCCGCAGTTCCGCGAGTTCGTCGAGAACACGCTCGAGGGCATCAATCTGCCGCCCGAGGAGCGCCTGGAGCGGATGTCGAGGTTGATTGACTACCTCCTTGCCCAGGTCCACGACCATCTCGATAGCCCGCGCAACGACCTGACGACCTACCTGATCAATGCCGAGCTGTACGGGCGCAAACTCGAGCCCTCGCACGTTGTCGGCACGCTGGTGCTGCTGCTACTGGCCGGCATCGACACGAGCTGGAGCGCGATCGGCGCTTCCTTGTGGCATCTGGCGAAGAACCCGGCTGACCGTGAGCGGCTCGTCGCCGATCCGGGGCTGCTGCCGACCGCGGTGGAGGAGTTCCTCAGGGCCTACGCGCCCGTCACCATGGCCCGGCTGGTTAAGGACGACATGAAGTGGCGCGGGGTCCAGATGAAGGCAGACGACTGGATCCTGCTGTCGTTCCCGGCGGCCAACCGTGACGGGGAGCAGTTCGACCGGGCGGCCGAGGTCGTCATCGATCGCGAGGTCAACCGGCACGCCGCGTTCGGCCTCGGGATCCACCGCTGCGTGGGATCGCACCTGGCTCGCATGGAGCTCCGCGTCGCACTCGAAGTCTGGCTCGAGCGGATCCCCCGATTCAGCCTGGATGACCCGTCAGCGGTGACGTGGTCCGCTGGCCAGATTCGCGGCCCGCGCAGGCTCCCGCTTCGCCTTCGCTGAAGGCTCAGGACACCTGCCGCTGGCCGGTTGCCTCGGACCTGGTCGCCTCTACCGCCAGCCCGCGGCTGGATGATCACAGGTCGAGCACCAGGTCCTCGCGCGGCTGCGAGCAGCAGATCAGAATGCTGCCGTCGGCGGGGTCATCGACCGGGTCAGGCGAGTAGCCGACCGTTCCGGACATGACAGCTGTCTCGCAGGTGTGGCACACGCCCGTGCGGCACGACCAGCGCACCGGCACGTCGCAAGCTTCAGCCAGCTCGAGCAGGCTGGCGTAGTCGGGGTCCCAGTGGACCGTCAAGTCGCTGCGCGCGAACGCCACCGTCGGGCCGCTGGCCGCCTGCCCGGCCGGCGGGTGCGGCCGCCGTGCGGCTGCCGGCGCGATGCCGGGTGTCTGGGCCGGCCCGGCGCCGAATATCTCGGTGTGGATGCGGGCAGCCTGCTGACCGATCGCGACCAGGGCAGCTGACATATCCGCCATGAACGCGGCCGGACCGCATAGGTAGGCGTCGGCGTCGTGCGGCAGGTCGAGGTCGGCAAGTACTCCCGCAGACAGCCGGCCAGCGGTGTCATAGTCGCGGCCGACGACGTCTCCCGGGCCTGGGCTGCTGTAGCAAATATGGCGGTGCGCGGCCGGAAGCCCAGCTAGCAGAGACCGGGACTCCGCCGCGAACGGCTCGTCGGCGCGGCTGCGTGCGCCGTGCAGCCACCAGATGTCCCGTTCAGAGTGGGCAGCGGCCAGCGCATGCAGCATGGAGAGCACCGGCGTCGCGCCGACACCGGCGCTAATCAGCAGAACCGGCCCTGGCCCAGGGCGGAGAGTAAAGCTGCCGCGAGGCGCCGCTGCCTCCAGGAGGTCACCCGTCCGTACCTTGGTGTGCAGGTACTGGCTGGCCGCTCCGTGCGGCTCTTGCTTGACGCTGATGCGGTAATCGTCCGCGCCCGGCGGCCCGGACAGCGAGTAGCTACGCAGCAGCGGCGTCCCTTCGGGGTCCGGGTGCAGGCGCAGGGTCAGGAACTGTCCGGGCAGGGCGGCCGGCATGCTGCTGCCCTGCGGATCGGCCAGGTGCATCGACGTCACCGTGTCGCTTTCCCGGTTCGTCGCGGTCACGATCAGTGACCGGAACCCCGGCCAGGCTGGCGCCGGGCTCGCGGGGCTCAGGCCCGCGTTACCGGCGGGTCCGGCTGGATGGTCGAGGATCTCCCGGAACGAGGTCTTCCAGCCGCCGCTGAGCGCCGGGATGCGCAGCGCACGACGTACCTGCTTGCGGGGATGTCCGGGCAGGTACAGCAGGGCGTCGATCTCCGCGACCGTCATTTCCTCCGGGCCTGGGGAAAGCTTGACGATCTCCTGCCCGGCCTCCACCTCGCCCTCGGTGATGACGCGGAAATAGAACCCAGGCCGGTGATGGGAGACCAGCAGCGCCGGAATGCGAGGGTCCTCGAGCCGGATGCCGACCCGGAAGCAGGTAACCCGAGGCTGGGTCACCTCGAATACCGCGCCGCCGATCCGGTACCGATCGCCGATGCACACCTTGTCATCCGCCAGCCCCTGCACAGTGAAGTTCTCGCCGAACTGCCCGTATCCGAAGTCGGTGCGGCGCAGCTGGTCCTGCCAGTACCGGTACGACTCGATTTGGTAGACAAATACCGCCCGCTGCTCGCCGCCGTGGCCAGCCAGATCCCCCTGGCCGTCACCGTCAATATTGAGGCGCCGCACCATTCGTGGCCCGGTGACCGGCTGTTTCCACACCGCCGTATGCACAGTCCTGCCGTGCCAGGTAACGTCCCGCGGCATCCCCACATTGACCGAGAGAAGGTGGCCGACTCGCTGCCCAGAAGTCACTTCCAGATCAGCTCCCATCTCGGCACGCCGCCGGCGCCGTCGTGCTGTCGATGGAGGCCCAGGGGCCAGGGAGCGCCGATGCCTGGCCGGAAATACCAGGGCAGCTACAGGCATGCCCGCAGTGGCTAGCGCCCCGCGTAGCTATGCCGCGACCCAGCCGCCCATTGGGCAACCTTCGGGTAGCTACTCGCGTGCGCGCGCATTGTCTCTCGAGCAAGAGCAGGAAGCGCATCCTCCGTCTTGGCCAGTTTGCCGCCGGGCCGGGTACGGCTGGCAATAAGAACAATGGGAGCAAGTGCCCAGCCTAGCGGGCTGCCCCAGATGAGGTACGAAGCCCCCGGCGGAGCTGTCGAAGAGGCCGAATCGCCGCTGGCCGCCTGCGGGGCATGCCTAGCAGGTGCTGAGCTGAGAGCCCGAAGGACCTCGTCTCAGATGCAGTCGCTTCACAGCGGGACGGGTCAAAACGGGTGAGAGGACTCGCTTCACGGTGCTCGCGTCGGCCTCGGTCGGGTGCTGACGTAGCCAGCGAGGTGCTCGCCGGTCAGGGTCGAGCGCGCGGCGACCAGGTCGGCGGGCGTGCCCTCGAACACGATCCGGCCGCCGTCATGGCCCGCGCCGGGACCGAGGTCGATGATCCAGTCGGCGTGCGCCATGACCGCTTGGTGGTGCTCGATGACGATGACCGACTTGCCCGATTCGACGAGCCGGTCGAGCAAGCCGAGCAGATGCTCGACGTCCGCGAGGTGGAGGCCGGAGGTCGGCTCGTCGAGGATGTAGACGCTGCCCTTGTCGGCCATGCGGGTGGCCAGCTTGAGCCGCTGCCGCTCGCCGCCGGACAGCGTCGTGAGCGGCTGGCCGAGGCTCAGGTAGCCGAGCCCGACGTCGGCAAGCCGGTCGAGGATGGCGTGCGCGGCGGGTGTGCGCGCCTCGCCGGCGCCGAAGAACTTCTCGGCCTCGGCCACCGACATCGCGAGCACCTCGCTGATGTCGCGGCCGCCGAGGTGGTAGTCCAGCACCGAGGCCTCGAACCGCTTCCCCTCGCACTCCTCGCAGACGGTGGCGACGCCGGCCATCATCGCCAGGTCGGTGTAGATGACGCCGATGCCGTTGCAGTTGGGGCAGGCGCCCTCGGAGTTGGCGCTGAACAGCGCCGGTTTCACGCCGTTGGCCTTCGCGAACGCCTGGCGGATCGGGTCGAGCAGTCCGGTGTAGGTCGCCGGATTGCTCCGTCGCGATCCGCGGATCGGGGCCTGGTCGACCGACACCACTCCGTCCCGCCCGGACACCGATCCGCGGATCAGCGAGCTCTTGCCCGAGCCTGCCACACCGGTAACCACGACCAGCAGGCCGAGCGGGATGTCGACGTCGACGTCCTGCAAGTTGTGAGTGCAAGCGCCGCGGACCTCCAGCGCGCCCGACGGCGTCCGTACCTCCGGCTTCAGGGAGGCTCGGTCGTCCAGGTGCCGCCCGGTGAGCGTGCCACTGGCCCGCAGCCCCTCCAGTGTGCCCTCGAAGCAGACGCTGCCACCTGCCGTCCCGGCCCCGGGGCCGAGGTCGATGACGTGGTCGGCGATCGCGATCGTCTCTGGCTTGTGCTCCACGACGAGCACTGTGTTGCCCTTGTCCCGCAGCTGCCGCAGCAGGTCGTTCATCCGCTGGATGTCGTGCGGGTGCAGCCCGACCGTAGGCTCGTCGAACACGTAGGTCACGTCGGTCAGCGACGAGC
This sequence comes from uncultured Actinomycetota bacterium, assembly GCA_963719765.1. Lineage (GTDB taxonomy): Bacteria > Actinomycetota > Actinomycetes > Streptosporangiales > Streptosporangiaceae > JAJYUU01. Next base: position 82,743 of record CAVRCW010000003.1, on the reverse strand, counting down.
CGAGGTGCCCGACCATCTTGACGCGCTGCGCCTCGCCACCCGACAGCGTGCCCGACGGGCGGTCGAGGCTGAGGTAGCCAAGCCCGATCTCGACGAACGAGTCGAGGGTCTCCCCCAGCGACGTCAGCAGCGGCGCCACCGACGGCTCGTCCAGACCGCGCACCCACTCGGTGAGGTCGCTGATCTGCATGGCACTCACGTCAGCGATGCTGATCCCGTTGATCTTCGACGACCGTGCCGCCTCGCTGAGCCGACTGCCGCCGCAGTCGGGACAGGTAGTGAAGGTGACGGCCCGGTCCACGAACGTCCGCAAATGCGGCTGCAGCGACTCCCGGTCCTTGGACAGGATCGACTTCTGGATCTTGGGGATCAGCCCTTCGTAGGTGACATTGACGCCGTTGACCTTCACCCTGACCGGCTCGTGGTGAAGGAAGTCCTGCATCTCCTTCTTGGTGTACTTGCGAATCGGCTTGTCCGGGTCGAGGTGGCCCGACCCCATGTAGACCTGCACGGTAAAGAAGCTGTTCACGGTGTAGCCAGGGATCAGGATCGCGCCCTCGGCCAGCGACTTGGAGTCGTCGAAGAGCTGCGACAGGTCGAAGTCGGTGACCGAGCCCCGGCCTTCGCAGCGCGGGCACATGCCGCCGGTAATGCTGAAGCTGCGCCGCTCCTTCACGGTCTTCCCGCCGCGCTCGAACGCGACCGCACCCGCCCCGCTGATCGAGGCGACGTTGAAGGAGAACGCCTGCGGCGAGCCGATGTGCGGCTTCCCAAGTCGGCTGAAAAGTATGCGCAGCATCGCGTTGGCGTCGGTGGCGGTGCCGACCGTGGAGCGGGGGTCGGCACCCATCCGCTGCTGGTCGACGATGATCGCGGTCGTGAGCCCTTCAAGTACGTCGACCTCTGGCCGCGCGAGCGTCGGCATGAAGCCCTGCACGAAGGCGCTGTACGTCTCGTTGATCAGCCGCTGCGACTCCGCGGCAATCGTGCCGAATACCAGCGAGCTCTTACCGGAGCCGGATACCCCGGTGAACAGCGTCAGCCGACGCTTCGGGATCTCGACGCTGACGTCCTTGAGGTTGTTCACGCGCGCGCCGTGCACGCGGATCAAATCGTGGCTGTCGGCGCCGTGCTGCGCAGCCGACTGCGTATCTGTCCTCGTGGCCATGCTTATCGTGTCTCCATCTGTTAGGCGGGGCCGCCTTCGCAATCCCCGTCGGGGTCGCGCCCGCCGCAACAACCAAGGCATCCACGCGGCGCGCCCGGCCAGGGCGTCAGGCCAGCACGCGGCGTGCGGGCATCATCTCGCGAGGGTCGGCACTCACCGGTCCTGAAGAAGCCCGAGGACATTGCCGTCGGGGTCGGTGACCTTCGCCACCAGGCGGCCGCCGCCGACATCGCGCACGGGATCCTTCACGGTGGCACCGGCGGCGGTCACCTCGGCAAGCTTCACCTCGATGTCGGGCACATGCCAGTAGGCCACAGGTGAGGTCAGGCCCTGCGGTCCACCGGCTGGCACCAGGCCGATGTGCTGGCCCTCGGCCTCGAAGCCGACGTAGTACGACTCGTCGGTCTGAGGCGAGACGCCGAGCAGGGCGGCGTACACCGCCTTCGCAGTCGCCAGGTCGGACACGGGATGCAGCACGGTCTTGATTCCCTGGGTGGAAGAGCCGGTCATGATCACTCCTGAAGTCGTGGGGTCACATCGACCCGGTGTGTGCCTTGTGCCTTCTGGCCGTCAGGTGGGACAAGGCACGGAATCGTGATGTCCATGGCGGTCACGTTAGCTGCGGCTCGGTGACCGGCGCTTCTCGATTCCTGATCGGTCCGGTCAGGTGTCCCGCCAGGTCGTCGCAAATGGTCATCAGCCGGGTTCTGGCCGGCATGCCTTAGCCGCTCGATTCAGCCGCCGTGGTGGTTATGCCCGGCTCCTTCACGGGAATGCTCCCGTCAGCCTCCGCCAGGCAACCTTGGACGCACCCGCAGCAGCCCACGGCACGCGCGCCACCGCCGCGGGTCATCCGAATCGGGTGATGCGGAGGTCGGCCCTGGCCTGAGATCGTTAGGCCCAACCAGGCCTGCCGAACCGAAGGAGAAGGCGCCTTGGACCGCTACCCGAGCCACCCGGAACCAGCGCTCATGCACCAGGTCAGCTGACGCGCTTTGAGGCACTTGGCTGCAGGCGGCCCGGCACCGCAGCCGTAAACGGGAGCATCTTGTGCTTGCGCAGGCGGCTGGCCTAGCGTTTCTAGCGGCGCTGACCCCTACGGCAGTGCTGATCGCTGCCGCGTACCTCGGGTCCGCCAGCCCCAGGAAGACGTCCCTGAGCTACCTGGCGGGCGCCGTCGTCATGAGCGTCGTGATGGGGGTAATCGTCATCGTGGCGCTGCACGAGGGCCACCTGAACCTTCCCCGCCAGCGCACGCCTCGGTACGGCCTGCGTCTTGGCCTCGGGATCGTGGCACTGGCAGGCAGCGTCGTCATGGCGCGCCGTAAGCCCAGGCCGGTTGGCAGGGCCGGCAAGAAGCCAGGCTTGATGTCGCGCCTGATGACCCGCCCCGCGCCGCTGACGGCATTCGTCACCGGCCTGATCATCTTCGCGCCGTCGGTAACCTTCATCGCCGCGGTTCAGGTGATCGCCACCTCCAAGGCAAGCGACGCGGTCATTGCGGGCTCGCTGGCTCTGATCGTGGCGATCGATGTGCTGGGCGTCTGGGTGCCCTATGTGTTCTACCTCATTGCTCCCGAACTGACCACGCGCAAGCTCAAATCGTTCGATCGGTGGCTGAGCGCGCACAAGCGGGTTCTGCTCGTAGGCGGGCTCCTGGTTGCTGGGGTGATCCTTACCCTGAACGGCGTCCTCGGGCTGACCGGCGTCGTCTGATCCGGCCGGATTGGCCCGCCGGCAGATGCAGTCGAGGTTGTGATGCTTCTCGAACAGCCGGCCTCGCCTACGCCGGGTCGTACCAGGCAAGGCCCTCCGGCAGCAGGCGGTCGGCCTCCTTTGGCCCCCAGCTGCCCTTGGCATAAGTGTGCAGCGGAACCACGTCGCCAAGCACCGGGTCGACCACTCGCCACGCCGCTTCGATCGTGTCCTGCCGGGCGAACAGCCAACCATCACCCGACAGCGCGGCACCGATCAGCCGGTCATATGTCCGCATATCCGATGCGGGATGCTCGGCGAAGACGAGCTCCTCCGGCTGCATCGCCCAGCCGGCCCCTTGCCTCTTACCGACCAGGGTCATGCTGACCTGAGACTCCGGGTAGACACGGAAACGCAGCGCATTGGAGATCGGCGACGGCTGCAGGCTGAATACGTCGTGCGGCGGACGCCGGAACCGGACGTACACGTCAGTGGCCGTCACCGGCATGCACTTACCAGCCCGGATCACAATCGGCACTCCGGCCCAGCGCCAGGAATCGACGCCCAGGCGCACGGCCACGTAGCTCTCCGTCGTCGAGCCAGGCGCGACGCCGTTCACATCCAGGTAGCCGTCGTACTGGCCACGGACCGTGTCTTCCGGGGTCAGCGGCCGCAGCGCGGCTATCAGCTGCGATTTTGAATCGCGCCAGGAACCAAGGCCCTTTCCTTCTGGCGGGTCTGCCATGACGCTGGCAAGTATCTGCAGCATGTGGTTCTGCAGCACGTCCCTGATGGCGCCCGTCCTGTCGTAGAAACTGCCGCGGTCGGCCACGTCGAATTCTTCCGCCATCGTGATCTGGATGCTGTGCACGTGGCTGCGGTTGAGTAGCGGCTCGAGGACAGAGTTAGCGAACCGGGCGAACAGCAAATTCTCGACGGGGTCGAACCCAAGCCAGTCATCCACCCGGTAAATCGCTTCTTCGGGATAGAACTTGTGCATCGTCTGGTTGAGCTCCCGAGAGCTCTGCAGGTCGCCGCCGAATGGCTTCTCCACCATGACACGGGCGTTACCCGCCCGGCCTGCCTCCGATATGCCCTGCGCGATTCGTCCGAACAGCGGCGGCGGAACCTCCATGTAGAACAGCACGCTGCCGGCCTGCCCGAGGGCGTCCGACATCGCCTGGTACGTGGCCGGATCGTTCAGATCACCGTCGACGTAACGCAGCAGTCCTAGCATCTTGGTAGCGGCCGGAGTCTTCGGATCCGTCTTGTTGAGCTTCAAAGAGTTCACCGCGTAGTCACGGAACTGATCGAGGCCCCAGCCACTGTTTGCAACTCCGATAACCGGGACGTCGAGCACGCCTCTTTCGACGAGCCCCACGAGCCCCGGGAAGGTCTCCAGCTTGGCCAGGTCGCCCGTCGCTCCGAAGATCACGAGCGCGTCCGCATTGCTTGTCGTCATGTCCGCTCCCCGGTGCCTCGAGCCTGCTCCCGCTCCATCTCACGCCCCGCCGCCGCAGCTTCGCGCCACCCAACGCGGGTGATAGCGGTCGGCCGGATTTGCCCAGCCATTTGTCAGAACTCGGCCGGCTATGGCCTGACGCCTGGGCCGGTGACGGCAGGCCCACGGCGCGCCGACACCGATGGTGACACCGCGCGGATGCGTGCCATCGGCGTGATGCCCGCGTACGAGTAAGGCGGGGCCCGTAGGAGTATCCTGCCATGCTCACACTCCGGCCGGCGGAGAGCCGGGATCTGCCTGTCATCTGGGCGCCCGATGAGGACCTCGCCAGGCCTTGCCGACCTCAATGGCGACGGGCGCATGCCCGGCTGGCCGCCGGTGCGCGCGGTGGCACGCCAACGTCGTGAGCCGGCGCAGGGCGGAGGCTAGGCTGCTGCAGTGTGAGCGAAGGCGAACTGCTGATCGGGGATGGCGTCACCCAGGGGATCATGCGGATCGGGGACACGGTGCGGCGGCCGCTACGTCCGTTCAGCCTGACCGTGCAGGCGTACCTGGCTCACCTGCACGACGCCGGGTTCACCGGCGCGCCGCTTCCGTTCGGCGTCGACGAGCAGGGCCGCGAGATGCTTTCGTTCGTCCCTGGTGACGTGCCACGCAACCCGCTGCCGCCCGAGACGGCGGGCGACGACGTGCTCGTCGCCCTGGCCCGGCTGATCCGTGCGCTGCACGAGGCGTCGGCCGGGTGGGTGCCGCCGTCCGACGCGGCGTGGGGCGGCACGCCGGCCAACGTGGGACGGATCGCCGACCGGACCGAACTGGTCAGCCACTGCGACTACTACCCTGGCAACGTCGTCTTCCGCAACGGGCTGCCCGTCGCGCTGATCGACTTCGACCTGGCCCATCCGACCACCCGGCTCTACGACATCGCGAACGCGTTGTGGTACTGGGCGCCGCTGCGCGATCCGCGGGACCGGGCGCCCGCGTTCGCGGACGCCGACATCCCGCGCCGAGTCGCGGTGTTCGCAGACGCCTACGGCATGACGGCGCGGCATCGCGCGGAGCTTGCGCCGTTCGCCGTCGACATGGCGCGCCGCTACCACGAGGATTCCCGCGACTCGGCCGAGCTGGACCCGGTGTACCGCAAGCTATGGGAGGACGGCGCCAAGGACGAGCTGCCGCGCGCCGAGGCGTGGCTGCGGGAGGCGGCCCCGGCGATCACCGCTCGCCTCGGCCAGCCGGGCTACCTACCTGGGAAGGCGTCCTAGAGCGGCGCGCCACGTTTCCGCCATGGACCGACGATCGGCTGATAATCGACTCGGTCAACTCGCGCGAGGCCAACCTGCAGGCCGCGCTCGCGTATGTGTCAGGCGTGTAGCGCCAAGCCGACCATTGAGATCCACTATCGAGCAGCCGAACTCCGGGGCTGGCACCCGACACGGCACGGCCCGGGCCTGTGACGAGGCCCGGGCCGTGCCGTTGTTCCCGGAGCTAGCCGTTCGAGTTAGCTCCCGACCGTGTAGGCGTAAGCGAAATCGTGGAAATCGTTGTACGACGTCGGGAACCCGAGGGCGGGCTCAAATGCTCCCCAGTCCGTCGAGTCGATGACGCTGAGGACGCCGCTTACCGCGGTGCCCGCAGCTGCCGTGGGCGACAGCGTTGCCGTCAGTGTCCCGGTGGCTCCGGGCGCCAGCTCAACCGGCGTGGTGGTATTGCCGCCACTGATGTCGGTGCCCGACGGCTGCAGTTCGAAGTACCCGACGTGGTTCGTCGTGTTCGTGACTGTCACCGTGATCGGGACGCTGGAGCCGGTGTCGATGGTTGTCGACGTCGACGTCGGGAGACCGGTCTCGCTGACGGGCGCGAGCCGGTTGTACGCGACGAACCCCCTGACGGTCTGGGAGAACTCCGTCCCGTCGGTCGTAGCGCCCTGCATCACGTCGACCTCCCACAGACCTGGCTGGGGATCGGGCGCGATGAGCGAGGCAGTTCCGGTTGGGTTGTCGGGCGTCGGCGTCGTGTCGACGGCTGTGACATCGATATTCCCTGACTCGGTGACGCCAGGCTCGAGGTCGGCCGGCGAGAACAGGTAGTAGTACACCGGGTCGTCGGCGGTGTGGTCCGGTGCGTAGAACGACACGTCAAGGTCGTTCTCACCCGGCGGCACGTCCACATAGAACGTCTTGATCTGCCCGGGACCGCGAGATACCGAACTGGTCAAGGTGGCGCTGAAGAAGCCACCGCGCGACGGGATGAGGGTACGCCGGGCGATCGGCACCGAGCTCTCGAGTCCGTTCCGCCCTGTGAACTGCACCGACTCGGGGGCATCGCCAGGAGCCCGCGGGAGGTCGATGCTGAGCGGCACGCTCACCGAGCTGCGCGGCGCGATGGTGACGGGCGCCGATGCCGGCCATGTCCTGAAGTTCTGGCCGCTGGCCTGGAAGGTCACGGTTCCGGTGTAGGTCCCCGGGGTGTCCGGCGCGCTCTGGGCGTGGCCGCGGCCATTGGCCCACAGGATCTGGACCGTCCAGGTTCCCGCCATCGGATGCTCGACGGTGGCGTGCTGGATGTCCGGGCTGCAGCCTCCGTCAACGCCAGCACAAGAGACAAAGTTGGCGGCGCCGTAGTCGTACGAACTCTGAGCCAGCCTCCCGGCCGGGTCGGTCAGGATGAACGACAGGATGTTGTCGTCGCTGTTGGTCGGGTCCGGCCAGCGCATGTCGGCATCGAGCACGCTGATGCCTGGCGGCACATTGAATGTGATTGGCGCCGCAGCGGTCGCCCCCTGGGCGGGAATCGGGGCGCTCGGCGGCGGGGCGCTGACGTTCTCGGTGACCGGCGCGCCGAGGCTGAACTCGCGTCCGAGCTCCCGGTAGTTGCCGATGACCCTTTCGGGGTTGGACGAGGCGTTGTACAGCGTAACGGAGTCGTGGACCACTGAGCCACCCACGCCCTGCAGGTCGAGCTGGGTCGGGCTGTCGACCAGTTCGGGAGCCCTGGAATGCGTCTGCGACGTGCCCGGCATCTGCCGGGCCGCCTCGACGGCCGCGTACACGTTCAGGAGACCAGCGCCCTGCTGGTCTGCCTCGGCTCCGATGTCGGTTGCCGTGCTGGTCAGGATCTCCTTTACCTGGGCTGGCGTCGGGGTGGCACCGCCGTGGGTGTCACGGTAGGCCTGGATCACGTCGGCGGCCGCGCCGGAGACGAAGGGCGCCGACTGGCTGGTGCCGCCGAAGGCCTCAGTCGGAAGCGGCAGCGGGGTCTGGCCCGCGCCGGCGACAGCGAGCGCGAGGTAGCCGGGGGCGACGAGGTCCACCACATCGCCATAGGGAGCCGTGCCGCCTGACGACAAGGTCGTCATGTTGTCGTCTTCCCAGCCCTTGGTGTAGCCGTCGGCCTGGGCGAGCAGCCTGAGGTCGTTCGTCCCGCCCGCGTCGATGACGTTGGGGTCATCAGCGGGGGCCTCGACCGTGCCGGACGAGCCGCTGTCACCCGCGCTCTCGACGACAACGACGCCCGCTGCGACCATGGCGTCGTTCGTCGGGGCGAGCAGGTCGTCGTTGGCACCGGGCAGAGCGCCATAGCCGTAGGACTCGGACACGACGTTGACGCCCTCGTTCACCGCGTCCTGCAGCCCGGCAATCACCTGCGACTCGGGAGCCACGATCTGACCGTGCGAGTTGGTGTCGGTGAAGTAACCGGTGGTGACAATAGAGGCGCCAGTGGCGTCACCCACGATCCGGAAGGTGCAGTTCGCGGGGATGTTCGAGTAGGGCAGCTGCGACGCGTAGGTGTAGGTGACCGTGCCCTGGGCGGCCATGGTGGAGACGTCCCCGTTGAACTCGTCGCTGAAGACGTTCTCGGTCGGGTCCGGGGCATCGATGATCACGTGCTGCCCGTCGGGCCGGATCATGTTGGGATTCCCCGCCAGCGTGTCGGCGTCGACGTTTCCGATGATGACGCCCTGGCCCGTCGCGATCCTGGACGCTTCGAATGGGTCATTCGGGTTGCTGGACGCGTCGTGGATGCTGGTGAGGGCTTCGGGCTCTACCAGCGGCTTGTTCGGGGATGTATTGCACAGCTGCTGGCCGTCGGCCGCCCGTGCCCGCATGGCCGACTTCAGCACCCTGGAGGCAGCCACCGTCTTCGTGGTTGATGTGGCGTCTCCGATGATGATGGTTCCGTCGGGGACGACCGCCTTGACGCCCGGGGTGTGGCTGAGTGCCTGTGCCTCCGCCGCCGGCATTGTCGCCGCGACAGCGTTGAGAAGCGAAAGGGTCGTGATGTGCGAGGCCCGGACCTGCTTCAGCTGGGCCACGAGTGGAGCCTGCATGGACGCGGCCGTGGCTTCACGGGCGTGCCGGTGGGCCCGGTTCGCCGGCAGCTTGGTGAGCTGGTCGTCGAACACGACCACCATGCGCTCCTGCTTGCCGGACGAGCGGGCCTTGACCTGGCTCGGGCTCAACTTAGAGAAGCTGGGCTTCGGCACACTGGCATGGGCGGTCGAACCGGCTGCCCAGGCGGCGCCGGTCATCGCTGTGACGCCGAGCGCGGCCGCACCGAGCAACGAAGCAGCCTTTCTGGGGGTCAAGGACATTCTGCTGCCTCCATTACGGAAGTGGTCGATCACCGCCTGATCGTTCCATAAGACTGAGGTTCACGGAATAGTTCGCCGCACGCCTCAAGTCAACAGCCCTCGCAAGTTCTAAAGTCTGCGGCTTCTAAAGCCTGCGGCAGGTCGCACCGTTGTCGGGAATCTCAGGGCTGATCGTGGGGGGCACTGGGTGCACGACGCTGGCGTGGCGTCCTGCAGCCGTTGAGCCGTGTCCGTGGATCTGGGTGCCGCCGCTCGCGCTGTTGTGCTGGCGGAGTTGGGTGTGCTAGACGGCGGTGGCGGGCGAGATCGCCGCGGAAAACGTCGCACCAGGTAGCCGACCCACGCCAGCGTCGCACATCACTGGAGAATTTCGCACGTCAACCGCCGGAGGACACCGCAGATCGGCCGACAGCGCCGCGACGGTCTGCTCGGCCCGGCGGAGGCTAGCGCGGTGGATCGCAATCCCGTGGTCGAGGGCAAGACGCGGGTGGCGACCGGGGACGTCTGCGGCTGCTGCGTGCTGCTTCAGCCGCGCGGTGAGCGCTGCGAGCGTGTCCGCGAGGCTCTGCAAGAACGTGAGCGCTTCTTCGGGCGGAAGCACGCGTTCCATCATCACGAAGCGCATGAGGTGCAGGCCGAGATCGGATGAGACCGTGGCGGGTTCTACTGGTGTGCGCAACCAGTTCAGGTGGGCCGCCCGGCCGGCCTGGGTCTCGTACACGCGGCGATGCCGGGCTGACTGGCCACCTGGGCCAGATGGGGCCTGAGCCTTGACTAGCCCCTTTGTTCCAGGCGCCGCAGCGCCGGATACAGCGTGCCGGAGCTGGGCTGGTAGAGGCCCACAGGCGTGGTGGCGAAGATCCGCTTGAGGTCGTATCCGGACGACGGCGCGGTGCCGCGACCGGACTGGGGATCCTCGGATCGATCGCGCTCGGCCGGTACTTCGCCAGGAAAGGCCAGATACGCCGCGACACCGCTAGCGCCGATCACCCCGGCCCGGTTAACCGGCCGCCCCAGCGCTTATGCCTTGCTGGTCTCGGTTGCTGGGGAGGCTGGGCGCCCTGATCGGCGCAAACCCGGGTAATACACAGTCGAAGGACCAGCCCGCAAGAAGGCTCAGACCCGAGAGCACCCTTATTCGCAGGCACTCAGGCGCTTCGCCGCATGAGCCGGCTGTACGGAGCGAAGCCGGTCTTTTCCCAGAACGCCTGGCCGCGGGGATTGCTGTCGTAGACGTCGAGGCGCAGCGGGCGACCGGGCCAGAACTGCCGGACTGCCAGCTCGAAGAGCGCCCGCCCGAGCCCGGCGCCGCGGTGCTCGCGGGAGACGAAGAACTGCCGGACGTAGATGTCGCCGTAGTCGTGGTCATCACGCCAGAGCACGTAGGCGAGGACATCGTCTCCCCAGTGGGCAATGGCAGCCTGATAACGACCGTCTACGAGCCAGTCGCGCATCCGCTCGACATAGACGGACAGCGGCCCGATCGGATGTCCGCCCTCGTCCTCGGAGAGCTGGATGTTCATAGCAGCGAGCACCTGAGCATCGGTGGCATCGGACAGCGTCCACTGCGCCCCGGCGGTTATCTCCTCGGCGGGATCCATGCATTCTTTCCTTGATCGTCTGGCGCCTGGGGCCGGGAGGCTCACGGCGGCGAGATCAGCAACGCAGACGTGGTCGTTGCTCTGGCAGGGATGTCGTACCAGTTCTTTCTCGGACCTATTGCGACTATTTGCGGCGATTGGGCTGGCTCCTAACCAACCGTAGACCTTCTCCTTATCACCTAGCGGCAGAAGGTTCGTTGCAGGCCGTCAATGCTGGTCCGCGACGGTATCCGGCTCGGATGAGGTCGGCTGCTGGCTGGTGCGGTTGCTGCACTTGCCTCGGCTGCCGCGGTCAGTTGATATCGAACTCGTTGCCTTCCGGGTCCTTCATCCCGACCGCGTAGTGGTCCAGCCCTTCCTCGGACAATGCGCCACTGATGGTGGCGCCCAGGCCGGCCAGCCTGCTGGCCTCCGCGTCGACTCGCACCCTGCGAGTCTCGATCGGGTCCGTCCGCTCGCCACTGGCGTGGATGTCGAAGTGCAGCCGGTTCTTGACCACCTTGGCATCTCGGACGACATGGAACCAGATGCTCGGCCCGTGGCCCTCCGGGTCGCTGACCCTGTCCGCCCCGTCCACCAGCTCCTCCTCGGGCACCCCCAGCTCGCGGTAGAAATCGTTCCAGGTAGCGAACCCAGCCGGGGCCGGCGCGAGCTCATAGCCCAGCGCGGCGGCCCAGAACCGAGCCAGCCGGTCCGGGTCGGCACAGTCGATGACCAACTGAAAGCGGACAGGCACCGGTTTCCTCCCAGGCCGCTCGGGTAACTACCGGCATCCTGCCAGGTGCTTCACTGCGCGGGGTCGGAGCGTGTCAGAGCGTCGGGTCAGGGCAGCTCGAACTGCACCCTGGTATTCACCCAAATAACGGCCCGGTGACTCCTCGTCCGCGGTGCATACTGGGCCGACCATAACCAAAGAGGTGTCTGCTCTAGGTGAAGTGGGTACCAAGATCTCGCGTAGCTTTATGCATGTCCGTCAGCCGCGCAGCGAGCCATTCCAACTCAACGTAAAGAGTTGCCAAGTCAAGTTTTTCGCGCATCGCCCTAATATACGGCTGGTAGTTGCGGGCAATATTCCGCAGCCGACCTTCGGCGATTGAGTACAGAATCTCGATATCGTAGATGTTAGCACCAACGCCTACTGCAAGAACTTCGAAGTAGGCCAAGTAGTCAGAGATACGCTTTAGCTGGGCGTCATCATCATCTGAAAGCGCCCTGCTGATGAACTCACCGATCCGCTCGGTATCCCAGTCCTCGGGTAGCGTTTCTTTCAAACGGGCTCGCTGTTCTATCGTGGTCATATAGAAGCCAACGGTAGCTTGACGCTTCTCCCTCGTTATCTCCAGCTGGTTAATTTCCTGAGCTTGGTAAAGCTGCCTCCTTGCGAGAAATGCCTGGAGCGCGATAAACGCTATGCCTGCAGCATTGATTGCTAAACCGATCAGGCCGACGAGGACGGCTGAAGACACCGCAATCCCCCATCCGAGTCTCTTATACCAACGTCTCGCCACTTCGATGGTCCCTGCAGGGCGCAGTCCTGACAAGAGCGGTGGTCCGGCACGGCCCGGCGCCGCCGCGCAGTCCTACCATCCTTCGTTACAGGCGCCGAACGAGCCCGCGAAAGATCGCAGTCAGGAGTTGCGCTGCGCCATCCGCAGGACGCTCCGAGGGCCCGCCTCTTGACGGCACCCGCCGTGCGCCACTCGACGCATCGGGCTCTCCACGGTGCCTGCCGTCAGGTGGGTTGCGTGAAGCAGGCGCTGGGATCTTGCTGCCCGCGGTAGTGATGCCGGACGATCGGGATCGCGCCGATCCGTTTGAGCTCGACTGAGACGCCGTAGCTGACCATACGATCGGCACGCAACGGGCTCGGCCAAAGTGCTGCCTGCCTTATCCTCGACCCGTCCGTTGCTAACCGCGGTCGCGGTTATAGCGAAGGCGCTGGCGCGAGCGTGTGAAGCTGAACGAGTCCGGTGGCGCTCAGGCATGACTCGGCAAGATAGCCGCCGATGCCCGATAGGGTGACGTTGTGGTGGGGCCCTATGAGAACTTCTTCATGACAAGCGCGGGCGCGTCCGCTGCCATCTTGGGGTTGATGGTCGTCGCCGTATCGGTCGTCAACGCGGACGACGCGAACCCCACAACTCGGGAGTTGCGAACTGTGTTGGCCGGGAGCGCGTTTGTTGCCCTGGTAGACATCTTCCTCGTCTCGATCGTGGCCTTGACCGGGGGCTCAATCGTCCTCGGGCTGTCAAGCCTCGCAATGGCAGCCGTCGGCCTGCTGGCCACCAGACGGCTGATACCAAGGGCAAAGCGGGCTGGAAATTTCTCCCGCGGCCTTCAAGCCAGGAAGCTGAATATCGCCTTCGCGTCGCTTTCGGCGGCGGCCTACTCAGCGCAACTCGGCCTCGCCGTAGCCCTCCTGGCGAACACCCAGAGTGCCGTGCTGCAACGTGCTTTGGTCCTCGTCATTGTGGTTTTGTATGGCAGCGCCCTTGGTCGGGCATGGGTGGTCACCGGCATAACCCGGCGAGTTGCCACGGCGCCCGGTGACGTCGGCCGAGGGCTTTAAATTCTGGCTCCATTCATCCTCGGAGAGGATCAGCCAGACCCCTATCTGCCCGAGGGGATGTATCGATAGGCGGTCGCGGATCAGACCCGCCCTCCGCTGCTTGTCCCGCACGCAATGCTCGAATAGTTTGGTGCCCGCGTTGGCGCAATTAATATGGCCCGCAGGGCCCAAGAGCGGCCCGCGACAGATTCGTTGGCATGTTTGCAGTCGGCTGCATGCCGTAGGCATGAGGAGCCGCAATCTACGATCACCAGCTCAAGAAGCTTCACGCCTACTTGGTCCGCGCCCCCCGCGTCTTTAAAGACGTAAAGAAAGTTATCACCGGCTTCGCAACACAGGTTTGTGCTGTCCCGCTTGATGCTTTACACATCGGCTCCGCTTGATGCTTAACACTCCCGCTCATGCTGTGGGAGCTGAGCGTGACCGAGCAGAGATACCGGGCCGTCCTGGAAGTCAGGGCCGGAGTTCCGGTGACCGAGGTGGCCGAACGGTATGGGGTGAGCCGCCAGAGCGTGCACGCGCGGCTGCGCCGCACCCACCCGAAGCGGGGGCCGAAACGGCTGGTGTTCGAGATGGACCGCCGCGGTCGGCACCGTCAGACGCCCCTTGGACGCGCGCCGCTATAAGTCAGCGGCGACAGCAAGGCCGCCACGTCCTCGGAACACCTGGTCATCTCCTCGCCAGGATCGACCCGGATAACAGCAGCCACCGACCATCCATCCGGCATGGTGGACTGACATAGCGCGACCGGAAATCACGCCAGAAGCCCGCGCGACCAGCTCCCGCCGCCCGCATCATGGACCCACTCCAGCCAGAAGGGGATCGGCGCCGTGCAGCAGCACGTACCGCCAGCCGTCTCGGCTCTGCGCTGCCACGACCACGGTCGCTCCGTGCGGCCGCTCGCGCCTCACCGGCTCGCCATCCCAGTGGTGTATCCCTGTTCCCCACCGAAGTGCCTTGGAGCCATCATCGCCCAGCCGCCCAATCCGGGGCAATCACCGCGCCAGGCGCAATCTACGCCGGCAGTCGACCGACCGGTCCACCGCAACGCCTCTGCCGGACCGACTGCTGGACGGGTGCCCGGCCTGGCCCGTCAACTCGGCTTGTCCGTGATCCGAGCGGGATCCCAATAGTCGGACTCGGGCGTGGCACTACGACGGCCCTGAGCATCCCTCACGCCGTGCCGCACCGCCAAGCGAATGATCCAGTACAAGATCATCAACCCGACGACCGGGCCTAGTGTCACCAGATAAATGCCCCCCAAGGGTGCAAGAATCATCACCTGAAGCCCTCTCCGCTGGACGAGCAACTCGCGGCACGCCACACGTAGTGTGTCATCCCAGGACCGCGACTTACCAGGACGCGATGGCCCGACGCCACTTGATCATCACGTAGCAGATCGCCAGGACTAGATGGCCCGCCAGTAATTCGCGGCGGTTGCCTGGCACAGCATGTGATCGCGCTGGTTGCCCTCTGGCCAGCGGGACCGGGACTCCTCAAAGATGGGCACGGCCTGCTCTGGCCGACCGAGCCGGACGAGCGCGGCGCCAGCCTCCATCTCCACATACGACGGTGTGCAGTAACCAGCGGAGTCCGGCTCGTGCTGGCTCATCCCCGCGGCAGCCTGGACATGTGCAGCGTCGCGGGCGCGGGCAAACTCGTCGTGCTCGCCGAGCAGGGCATGCGCGTTGGCTTTCTGCCGCAGAGCAATGGCGCGCAAGCGTGGCGTCAGCTCCGGCTCGGCGGTGAGGGCTGCGTTCGCCAGGCCCACGGCGCGGCCGGCCTGGTTGGCGTCGGTAGCGATGTTGCTCTTGCGCATGAGCACGTACGAGGTCATCCGCGGGTCGTTAAGCTCCGCCGCCAGCTCATGCGCGGCGTCGGTGCAGGCCATGGCCGCGCCGCAATTGCCACTGTCCTGGTAGAGCCAGCCGCAGAACTCATGGAACTGGATGCCGACCCGCAGGGCCGAGTCCCGACCCGTTCCGCGCGCGGCGTGGCACAGCCGCTCGACTAGCGGCAGCTGGCTGCGGACGGCCGGCAGCAGAAACGCAGGCCCGATCCTCATGTCGGCGTCGATGTCGGAGGCCAGCATCATTTGCAAGGCGTCCACTACCGCGGGCCCGGAGGGCGCATCAAGCTCGGAAGGTAACACTGGCGCCGGCAACACTGGCTGCAGCTCGCTGCTGTCTGCAAGCCCGAGCCGGGCGTCTGTGGTCTGGTAGACCTCGCGGAGCATCGGGCGCAGCCGACTGGGGACAGCACGGCGACCGTTCTCGAAATAGGAGATATAGGCCATGAGCGTCATCCTGCCGCCGGACGGCAGGTCGCGTTCTTTGCCAAGCGCACGGGCCGCCGTCTCTATCGCGGAGGCAAGGCCAAGTTGCGTCCAGCCCTTGCTGGCGCGGGCCCGGCGCAATCCCTCGGCCTGCCTGCGCAGATCCTGCTCCGCAGACGACAACGTCAGGTTCGTTCCCCAAAACGGCCAGTCGCCTTCAGCATGCCTCACGCCGGATAGCTATGCGAATGGGTTAACAGCTGATGTTAGGAAGTGTTAGGCATTGCCGGCTTCCGCCTCAGTCGCGCTCGCTGATCAGCGAAGCCGGGATACGGGCCGCACGCGTGCATGACGCCCGGCACACGGCCGCCACTCTCCTGCTGGAGCAGGGCATCAGCATCCGCGTCGTCCAGCAGATCCTCGGCCACTCCCAGCTCAGCCAGACCGAGCGCTACACCCACGTCACCACCGCGCTGAGCCAGCACGCGGCCGACCGCATGTCCGAAGCCCTCTGGGGCTAACCCCAGAAGGACCCTCGCGCACCCACGCGGACCGGCCCGGACGAAACCCAACTGCAACCACAACTGCAACCACAAACGATCATGGCGCTGACCGCTGGCAGGAACCAGCAGGTCAGCGCCATTTTTCGAGTGGGGCGGCTGGGGCTCGAACCCAGGACCGGCGGATTATGAGTCCGACCATCCAGTCAGCTGTTCCATAGCCTCTGAGCTGGGCAAACTATCAGAAGCGTTGTCTCGCTCACCGCTATCTAGGCACGTATTTGGCATGATCAAGCTTTGGCTGACGCGAGGCCTGGGCCTGCCCGCCCCGCTGCGGGTACCCAGCCCGATCGTGACCGAGGTCTGTTACATAGCCGAGTCGAGGGTCGGGCCTCGCGGCAAAGCTTTCGGGCTCGCTACGCGATGGGGATCATCGGGATGAACATGGCGAGCGGCCCCGGATCACGAGTTCGGTCGTACTCCCGCAGGAGCGCGATATAGCGATCCTTGTCCACCGCCCAGTCATACGACTCAAGCGATTCGTCGCCTTGTGCCGCGAGGAAGGCGAGATCCGCGAGCAGCCGAGTGGTCCTGCCGTTGCCGTCGATGAACGGATGGATTCGAACGGTCTCAGCGTGCACGGCGATTCCGAGCTCGCGCGCTGTCCAGTCCTCGGTGTGCTCCCAGCGGTAGCGGGCGTTCTCAAGGGAGGCGCGCAGCGCCATGGCGATCTGCTCCGGTGCGATCCCGATGTTCATCTCGCGTGTGCGGAACCGGCCGGCCCAGGTCCAGATGTCGCCGTAGAGCCTCAGATGGAGATCGCGGAGGAAGTGGTCGGAGAGGATCTCGTCGAGGCCGAGGGCGCCGTCAGCGACTGCGTCAAGGAGGTCTTCGGAGACCTCGGCGAGAACTGCCTGCTCGGTTTCGTAAAGATCCGCCTTCGTCGGGTCATCCCCGAGCAGCGCCCGCGCCTGCGCCGTAAGCGCGCCGGCTTCTTCGGGATCAAGCGGTGTTTCGCCGTAGCCTGGCGCCAGCGTCATCAGGCTGACTGACGGCGCGCAGCCAAAAACCGCTCAACCTTCTCAGAGCGCACATACCCCGCTGGAACCCCGCGGCGCTCGAGCTCGGCTGATGCCTTCGCTGAGCGGAGGGCAGCACGGCGCAGCGCCTCACGGGTCACGTTCTTGCGCTTCATGCTGCTCACCTCCACTATCGGTTGGTGTCAAGCGTACCGCCATGCAGGCGGGCCGATCAGCGTGCAGCGGCGGGTGTCCTGCTGCCGAGGGTCTGCCGTCACCTGCTAGTCGCTCGGCGGCGTGCCAGATCCTGGCGAACGGTGGTCATGTCACCACTTGCTCGCCGCGCCCAGAGCGGTCAGACTCTCGGAGATGTGCGGGACCGCGTCGGCGTCGCCGAGGATCTTCAGAGTCATTTCCAGGCCCTCGAGGTCCTCAACCGACATCAGGACGGCTTCGGGCTCCCCGTTACGCGTCAGCGTGATCCGCTCATGTTGCTGGCGGACTCGCCGGGCTAGTTCAGAGAGCCGTGCGTTGGCTTCGGCCAGCGGCACAGGTGTCAGCTACTGACATGATCAGAAGTATCGACAGTTAGTCTGACTTTAGTCCAGCCGCCGCACGGTCGCGTCTAGTATCCGGTCCCCCGTCCGACATGTCAGGGTTTCGATATCGAGGGGTCGTCCTGATAGGTGCCGATCTCTACGCTGGGGAAGAGTGCGCGACCGCCTTCGACATGCCCGACCGCAGTTAGCGCCGCCGCGGATTGCCACCAATGGCACCCGTTACTCGCGGTCCGGCCACTCCGCACTGAAATCGCTTCGCATCGCTCTTGGGTTGAACTGGCACATGGACCATGAGCTTGGGAAGCGAGGCGGATGCCGCCGACCTGCTCAGCTGCAGGTCACCGCCTGAATCGCCTATCCGCGAGTTACGGTGAGACCCAGTCGTCTGCCACCTCGTCGGGCAGGCAGCGGGCACGGCCGATCCGACACAGCAAGGGATGCTGTGAGCCGACGGTTTTACAGATGGTCGCCGCCGAAGTCCGTCGCTGCGCCATGACCTGGCAATCTTCAGCTTGGCCTGATGATCCGGACGTCACACATCCCACGGATATCCCACAGTCGGCAGGAGTAAGACGGCGCGCTTCTCGCCAGGCGCGGAATGACTCGTCGCGTACGGCGGCCGGGTCCGAGCCCGCACCGGCGGACCAGGCCGATGAGACACTGTCCGGGCTCTTCATCTCCGGGATCGAATGCCCTCGTGCCGACTCACCAACGCCCGGCCCGCGTCAGTGGCCGACGAGCGCCTATCGGGCCAGCAGAGGGACGACCCAGCGCGTTGGGGCTTTTGCCCCAGCCTGTCGACCGACCGGGTCCCACCCGGGACCATTGCCTGGTAATTCCGGCGACCGTGACTATGGCCGAATCGTTCTCTGTTACCGGTAGTGATTCGTGAAAGGCCTCGTGGTAGCTGGAGCTGCGGCGCGATGTCGGTAGATGGCTTGATGAAGCCGAGGTCCGCCTCTCGTGGTCGCGTACTGGTCCGCCAGCGCCATGGGCCCCCACACGCGGCGCGGAGGCGCATGGTACCCCTCCGCGAGGGATGCTTATGACGATGTTCCTGCCATCCGCTCGGCGGAGACGTCCGGCTCGGCCGAGGCGGTCCGGCTGGCGTCTCAGCGTCGGCCGGCCACCGTCGGGCACGTCCCCTGGCCTTCGAGATAGCTGTAATAGAGGTTGCCGTTCCGGTCGACGAACCTGACAATCGGAGCGGCGTCATGAACGGCGTCGGCTAGTTTCTACATTGCAGGTATAGATCACTTGACCGTTCTCCACCGCCGGGGACGCGAAGACATCCTGATAGGTGCGGGGCGGGGCGGCAAGGTGGCTGATCCTGCCGCCCGATTTGAGCGGTAGGCCGTAGACGCCCGGACAAGAACTCGATGCGTAACACCGTCTGCGGATATAACCGCTTCTCCCGGTCGGCTTAGCGGACCGCCAGGCGCAAACTCCACCGTAACCTGCTGCGCATCATCGTCCTCGCGCTGGCGCTGCTCCGCCCTACGCCGTCGCTCCCACGTCTCCTCAGCGTCGCGCCTGAGTTGGTCTCGGGCTCGAGGTCCCGCCGCCAGGCGGTCTCGCCGATGTTGTGCGCCGTCGCGTTCCCGGTCGCTCGGCCGCGAGCCGTCGTGCCGCCCACGGCCAGCGCGGTGATACGGCGAGCATGGGTCGGAGGCCGGCGAACTCGGTCCAGCCAGCGAGGCTCACCGCCAGATAGGACATGCCGGGAATCGTAAGGCGCGCTTCCGCGCAAGTCCCGTAGCGCAGATCCGTGTCGAGAGGCTTTGTAGGCTGCCTTCCGGCAACCAGATCAAGGCCGCACCTCCTGACCGGGCTGGCCCACAAAGGGGCAGGATGAGACGCCGCGCCCGAGCGGTCGCCGGAACTGGCGTCCACCGTGACGTGGCGGGCGGCCGCCCCCCAGCAGTCGGAGTGCATCTCGGACACCTGAGCCTTTCCCGGTTGAAAAATTGCTCCGTCCCGCGTTATCCAGCCTGATCGAGTCACGTTCGGTGTCTGGAGACGGCGTACGCCGCAACGCGGCGATCATGTCCGCGGTCGCGGTCGCGGCGTCTCCATGACAGCCTTACTCAGCCATTTTGGCTCTTAGCAGTGGGGTTGGAACCAAACCGGCGACCTATTCATTACAAGGGTAAAACAACCCTCAGCGACCAGCTCTTACATGCCCCTGAGCTGCGGTTAGTCGTCCGCTGGTGTCCGCCGATGTCGATTGCTCGCCGCCCTGGTTGTCACTTAGTTTGCCATCCAGCTAGGGTCCGATTCCGTGGAACTAGCAGCGGGTGCGCCTTCTCACTGGTTGGTGAGGTTGGCTGGCATCAGGACCGACCCGGAGGGCGGCGCAGTCGCGGGGGCGACCATGTGCACGATCTCATCATTTTCGACCTCCTGAGGGACATCGACGTTGAACTCCAGCAGGACTTCGAAGTCACAGCGCGTGCCCCCGCCCGCCCGCGTCGTGTTGAAGTCGCGGTGGCTCGGTTCCAGCGCGACTGTGTTCAGGACGTCGGGGTGGCCGAGTGACGGCTTTACAGTCAGACGGCGGGGCGCTTGGGAATGCAGCGCCTACCTGCGGCCTGGCCCCGAGGCTGCTCCGCCGAGGGTGTGTTCACGACTGGATAGGTTCCGCGCGCCCGTCACGGCGGCTGGCTAGCACTGCGGTGGCAGGCTTACCACGGTGCCAACCTTCCACAACGGGAGCGGGCAGCCGTCGAACATGCCGTCTGTATCGCCCGGTCCTGGCGGATTACGACCGAGTGTCGTCCGGGCCCGCCGTGATCTCGGATGGGCGGACGGGTGACCGCAGCGGACATTAGCGATCGTCACCGTCTTGCCATGGCCGTCGACGACCCGGACCAGCATTGGGCGGGATCCCGTCACTGATGTCGCCGAGCGACTCGACCGGCTCGCCCTTGGCATACGTAGTCAGAACCAGGGGCACTCGCTCGACGCCGGTGAAAAATCGGCGGCGCCATCTTCCATCGACGACCTGCCGCAGCCGCGCCGCCGACATACGCCGGGCGGGAGCGATTGTCCCGCGCACCTGCACGACCGGAAGATCCCCGGTTCGCCAGGGCGGTGCCGCAGCCGGCAGCGGCCAGCGTGA
Source organism: uncultured Actinomycetota bacterium (assembly GCA_963719765.1). GTDB lineage: Bacteria > Actinomycetota > Actinomycetes > Streptosporangiales > Streptosporangiaceae > JAJYUU01. Next base: position 62,179 of record CAVRCW010000003.1, on the reverse strand, counting down.
CGGCGGCGAGCAGACCAGTGATTTGGCGATACGTGTTCCTGGCCATGGTGACCATCCACTGCTCCGCGGACGAGAAGCGCTGCGGCCGGCGCCTCGTTGTCGCTCAGTTTGGCACTCAAGTGGAGTAGCGGAGAATTGCTCGCATGGGAGCGCTTGGGCCGCCAGAACGCCAGCAGAGAATCCTGGCTGCCATTACCCGGCAGCGGTGTCACACCTGAGGTCCTGGGAGCGGTCCTGGTGGGTTCCCTGGCTGCAGGAGCAGCCGACGCCGCCAGCGACATCGACCTGATCATCTGCACTCGCCCCGGCATGTTCGCTGATGCCTGGGCCCGCAGGCACGAGTTGCATGTCACCGGCACGCTTGTGCGATGGGACAACCCGAGCCGGACCTCTGGCCAGGTAGCCGTTACCGCTGGTGACTCCCGACCTCGTGCTGGTCGAGGCACTTTTCGCCGCGCCACGTAGCGGCGTCCGGCTGGCACCGCCCTGGACACTGATCACCGGCGAGCCCGAGGTCATCGCCGCCTTCCCTCCCCGCCCTGCCATTGACCGATCTGAATTTGACCGTGACAGTGCGCACCCCGTGGACCTGGCCTTTGACGACCTCAAGATCGCTCTGCGCCAACTGGCCGCACGCAGCCCCCCGGATTGACTCGTATCCGCCGCATCTAGTGGCAGGGGGGTCGTTGCAGGTCACTAGGGCTGCTCAGGGAGCGCAATCGGCTCGTAGTAGGTCGGTGACGGGCGGCGCGGTTGCTGCACTTTGCTGCTGCACATTGATGGTGCCTTGACGATTCAGCGCCAACTTCTAGCCATTTACTATACGGTCCACGCGATACAGATAGCTATATTTACACTCGTCACGCCATTCTGAGCGTACCGTTTGAGTGCTAACATTAATTGCCATGCCTCCAATCACGCCCAGCACCCAAGCGTCATCGGGCAGGTGAGACGCTGCGGCTGCGCTTCCTATCGCTATCATTGCGGCTAGAGACTTGGCAACAAGGGTGACCTTGCGTGATTTTGCTGCCTCCTGGAAATCCTTAAGCGCAGTTTCGATCTCACTTTTCATTGCTCTGATGATATCTTCGGGATGAGTGAAGTGTTCACTAAGTCCACACAGGAGAAGCTCCAGAGCGAACATAAGGCGACGTCGCTCGTCATCATACTTTTCCCGGAACCTGAGCAGCTCCTCAATTACCACGCTCTCGCGAGGGGAGGGAAGAAGAGCCCCGATCTCAACGCGTAGTTGTGGATGTTCAAGGCGCTCCGCGGGGGGATAGTGTGCGTTCTTGAAGGCGAAGGGCTCATCTGTAAAAGGGCTCAGGGAAATGTTCTGAAAGTCGCCCGCCCAGCTCTTCTCCTCCGACGTCTCGTATCGCCACGTCATTAGGGCATCCTGAGTCATCGCGTAATATCAGCTTCTTTGCGCTGTCCCAGCTTCTTGCGGATCGTTCTGTACGAGGTAGCCAGGCCCCTGCGTACAAGCTGCTTGGCCAGTCGTCTCCAAGCTTCGCGGCATAAATTGTCCGACTTTCTAAAGCTGAATCCTTGGTCGGGGGAATGATATCGTCAAGCGGAAGCTCCTTTGCTAGTTGGTCGAGCATGTAAAAATTATTACCACTATCCTCCGAGAAGATAGTGGTACCTTCGATGGGTTGGTAGAACCCACGATCAGCTAGTTCACGCATGGAATCACTGAGCCGAAGCTCCGAGGTATCTGGGACGACGGTTGAGAGGAAGTCCCAGTAAAGCACTGCTTGGTTGATTGCGGAAGGTGAGGCATTGACGAACGGATAGTACAGCATTCCGGGCATTGATATCCCCTGCGTTGAGTCTATATTGGCTTGAGTAAGCGCAGACCTCCATAGATGCAGTCTTGCGCCGTTGAAACCCCGCGTTCGATGTCATCATGATTTGCGTCCCGTTGCGTGTGCTTACATGTCAACCGCTCATATGGCATACGTTAGTTAAATTGCTCAGATGCTACTAGGGGTTCGGCTCGTTTGTCTCGCCAGTGCCCTGCAGGCCAACTGACCGCACTTGCCATCCTTCCGATAGGCGCCAACCTAAAGCCGAGAAGATCAGCCGCAAGGGTGGCCGCAGGCCATCACATGTGACGCGAAGCGCCCTTGAGGGTGATTTTGCGCGGCTGGACACTGTACCGCCGGGAGGATGATCCGCCCTTGACTTCGTGCGCCTGGCGCTGAGATGCGGCGCCCAGCCGGTGCGCGGGCCGCGGGACGACTCGCGCGCCGACGCCGCCGTGGCCCGAAGGGCCTAAGAGCGGCAGGCGGCTCCGAAGCACGGGGCCTTCCCCGAGAGGCCAGCTCAATGACTGGCGGCAGCTGCGCCGCTTCCGGATCAGCGTCATCGTTCGGCTGCGCCTATCTAGCGTAAGCGGCGTCGAGCTGGATCCGGCGCGCTACGCGCGCCTTTAAAGACGTAAAGAAAGTTATCACCGGTCTGACAACGGACGTTTTGTCCAAGGCCTCGTAAGCTCCGTCCTGGCTGGTCAGATCCGCTGTCTTCGCCGCATTGGCTGATCAGACCGCGACAACTCTTGTTGCCGGGTTCCACATGATGCTTTACACACTGCGCGTTGCTCTCCTTCGCGCCGACCTCCGTTCAAGCGGAACCCGTGGCGGCGTTGGTATCGCTGGCGTGCTGCCTGGCGGCTAACGCCAAGCTCCTGGGCAATCTCTGGCCAGCCGATCCCGAGCCCGACAGCGCGGTCCACGAGGACGTCAACCTCCGCCTCTGCTGCGTCTCGCGCAGAGCGGGCACGCTTGAGCCGTTCCAGGATTTCTCCGGCCGAGCGCTGGGAAGGGCGCCGCATTGCGCCCGCGGTGTCCGCTGCCTTGTGATGAGGCCGACCCGATCTCGGCTGTCTCGTCTTCTGTCCTGGTCGGCGCCTCGGCTTGCTCATGCCATCAATGATGCGCGACGCCCGACAATGCGGGTTGTCGCCGGCCGATCCACGCGGTGCCGGGAGCACCAGGCGCAACCGGGGCCACGGATGTCGAAGAGCGCAATGTGATGCAGGTCACATTCTCCTGGCACCGTTGTCGCTGGGGGTCGTTGGCGGCCGCCTGCGGTCTGTGGTGTACGTCAGCGAGAGCGCGGACACGAAGTGTTGGCATTTGCATATCGGCGGCAGTAGTCGCACAGTAGATGTCGGAGTCGCGGAGGCGTCGTCGAAGGCGCCGGGCAATATGTCCAGGGCGTCGGCAATCTGGAGCACGCCGTCGTTCGGCGGTAGGCATCAGGGCAAGAGCAATGCGGTTCGCCGCAAGTCGCTCGCCCATCTGCCGTGATCAACACCTGATACCTGAGTCCGCGTGCCCGCACGTCAGCTCAGCCCTGGCTGCCCGGAGTAGATGCCGAGACGGCCAAGTGCTCCGAGCAAGACGAGGGCGACGCGAGGATCCGGTGTTGCCGAACAGTCTGCTGCCCGGAAGGAGCACCACCATGGACAAGCAGCTGCGCCGGTCATCTCGGCTTCCCGCACCAGACGACCGGCCCAGCACCAACGCTGGGAGTCATCGCCGTGACCGCCGATGACGACATCAGCCGCACACAGCACCGCGACAAGCTCACGATCGCTGAAGTCTGCGCCGACCTCGGCATCAGCCGCCGGACTTTCTACGAGTGGCGAGCCAAGAACAGAGCGCCCAAGTGCATCTCGCTGCCGAACGGCAGCCTGCGCATCCGCCGGTCCGAGTACCAGCGCTGGCTGACCGCGCACGAGGAAGCCGCCTGATGCCGGACGAGACCAGCTACGACGCCCGCGTGTACCGCACCGAGGTCTACAAGGGCAGCGAGGTCACCACCTATCGAGTTCGGTGGAAGGTCGGCGGCAAGCTCTGGAGAGAAGGCTTCCGGACCGCCGCGCAGGCCGACAGCTTCCGCAGCGCGCTGCTAACTGCGTCCCGCAAGGGTGAAGCGTTCAGCGTGCCAACCGGCCGACCGACAGCCTGGGAGCGCAGCAAGGCTGAGACCACCTGGTATGACTTCGCCTGCAGATACGTCGACATTAAGTGGAAGCGGGCGTCGGCCAAGTACCGCAAGGACATCGCGCGAGCATTGACCGCCGCTACGCCTGCGATGCTCACCGACGGGCGCGGGCGATCTGACGGCGCAGCTGTACGCCGAGCCCTGCTCCGGTACGGGTTCAATACCAAGCAGCGGGCCGATCCGCCAGCGGACGTGGCAGAGGTTCTTGCCTGGATAGCACGCAACAGCCTGCCGGTATCGGCGCTGGCTGAGGCCGCACGAGCCCGGCGAGTGCTCGAGCACGCGACCGACCGACTCGACGGCAAGAACGCCGCACCGAGCACTGCGCGACGGCATCGCACGATCCTGGCCAACGCGATGGACTACGCCATCGAGCTACATCTACTCGATGGCAATCCAATCCGCGCACTCAAGTGGACCGCGCCCAGGGTCTCCAGCCAGGTGGACCGGCGCAGCGTCGTAAACCCGCGTCAGGCGCGGGCACTGCTTGCCGCAGTGCGGGCCCAGCAGCCAAGCGGACCTCGGCTCGTCGCCTTCTTCGCGGTGATGTATTACGCCGGGCTCCGACCGGAGGAAGCGATCAATCTACGCGCGGACGACATCGTTCTGCCGTTGCAGACGCCGAACACAGAACAAGATGACGACGAGTGGGGCGAGCTGCATCTGCGCACTGCCGCTCCCGACGTCGGTAGCGACTGGACCGATGACGGAAGCACTCGCGAGCGGCGGCAGCTCAAGCATCGCGCCGAAGGCGACAGCCGGATCGCGCCGACCCACCCCGAGCTGACCAAGTTCTTGCGAGATCACCTCGCGCAGTTCGGCGTGGCCCCAGACGGCCGCCTGTTCAGCGGTGTGCGCGGCGGCGAGTTGCCCACCATCACCTACCGGCGCGCGTGGATCAAAGCGCGCCATGCCGCGCTCACCGCGACGGAGCAGGCCTCTCCCCTAGCCCGGCGGCCCTACGACCTCCGGCACGCCTGCCTGTCCACCTGGCTCAACGGCGGCGTCTACCCGACTCAGGCCGCCGAATGGGCCGGGCATGGCGTCGACGTCCTTCTCCGGATCTATGCCAAGTGCGTCGTGGGCCAGGACGAACTCGCCAAGCGCAGGATCAGCGAAGCACTGCGACAGGAGTGAGACCGATGTGCTCGGCAAAAGTGATCTTGGACTTTGGCACGTATTTGGCACAGCGACCTGCATCTGACCACCCGGGGCCGCCCACAGCCGCATACGGGCGCGACCCAACAAGATCACAGGAGTCCGGTATCACCGCAGGTCAGGCGCACAAGACCAGGGCTTTCAGACAGTGGGGCGGGTGGGGCTCGAACCCACGACCGGCGGATTATGAGTCCGCTGCTCTGACCAGCTGAGCTACCGCCCCATGGGCCGCGTGACCAATTACAGCAGACTCTGGGAAGAGCCGGGCAGCCTGATCCCATCCTGCCCGGCCGGCCGACCCTCCCTCTACCGGCTGCTGAGCTGCATCTCCATCGCGTGCTCCACGAGCGCAATCAAGGTGGCCTTAGTGGAGTTCCGGCCACGGGCGTCGCATTGCATGACCGGCACCCGCGGAGAGATCGACAGCGCCTCCTGGACATCGGATATCGCGTGCGGGAAGTCACCGTGGAACCCGTTGATGGCGACAATGAAAGGCAGGCCAGCGGACTCGAAGTAGTCGACGGCAGGAAAGGAGTCAGCCAGCCTGCGAGTGTCGACGAGTACGACGGCGCCAATCGCGCCCTGGATTAGGTCATCCCACATGAACCAGAACCGGTTCTGGCCAGGCGTACCGAACAGGTAGAGGATCAGGCCTGCATCGAGGGTCACCCGGCCGAAGTCCATGGCCACGGTCGTCGTGGTTTTGTCGGGTGTATGGCTCAGATCGTCCAGGCCGTCGCTGGCCGTGGTCATGACAGCCTCGGTGGTGAGCGGAGTGATCTCCGACACCGATCCCACGAAGGTGGTCTTGCCGACGCCGAAGCCACCAGCGACGACGATCTTCACAGACGTCATCGCGGTATCCGTGGCGGTCATGCCAGGGACGGCCCTAGAGCTTGCGTAGTCCACTGAGCACCCTTTCAAGCAGGTTGACGTCCGGGCGACCCTGCGCGTGGTCGATCTGATGGACCCGGACCAGTCCTTCCATTGCCATATCCGCGATCAGCACCCTGGCGACGCCCAGCGGCATCCGCAGCACCGCCGAGATCTCTGCCACCGATCGCCAGTCACGACAGAAGCCGAGTATCGCCTGACACTCGGGGCTGAGCACGGACAGGTCATGGGCCTCGTAGTGAGACGCCGCGACCATGGCCTCAATCTGCAGCTGGTATCTGGGCTTCGTCCGCCCTCCGGTTACCGCATACGGCCGGACCAGCGCGCTGGCTTCGTTCGAATTACTTCGCCCGCCGCTGGTGTCATGCCACGGATCCATCGGCTCGGGGGCAAGCCCGGTCGCATAGTCATAGTCAGGCCTGGTCAGGTCATCGCGGTTGCCAGGGTACAAGCGCTCGTCCGCGTCCCACTCATCGCGACCGGCGCCGAACAAGGCAGCCTCCCGTCACTGTCTGCCGCCCTCAGCCCAGCCAGCAGACATGCCGCGTACTTCGGGGGTCAGGGCGCTGCCCACCCGCTCGACAAGCAGAGCCATCTCATACGCGACAAGGCCCATGTCGCAGTCGGCGGCGGCCAGGACGGCCAGGCTCGAGCCGTCGCTGATGGCCATGATGACCAGCAGCCCGCGCTGCATCTCGACCACGGTCTGGGTGACCGCGCCGCCTTCGAAAACGCGCGCCGCTCCCTGCGTCAGGCTGGTAAGACCGGACGTGACCGCGGCTAGCTGATCTACCCTGTCCGCCGGGAACCCGTGTGAGAACGCCATCGGCAGGCCATCAGAGGAAACCACGATCGCGTGGGCCACCGATGGCACCCGCTCGACGAAGTTGGTGATCAGCCAGTTGAGATCCTGGGCGGGACGCACAAGCGGACTCACAGGCGCTCCTTCCTCTCGTTCCTCTCGCGGCAAGCATCCCGGCCAGTTGGCCCTAGCGGAGCGATAGTTGCTGTCGAGCTAGCCGGCTGGCGTAGCCGTGGTCCGACTTTAAGCATGACGTTCTCGCCGAGTCGTGTCAGCCTCATCGGGAACCGTCTTCCTGATCCTGCCAGTCCTCGTCGCTGCTCGCGGCCTCCCGGCCTTCCCGGCTGCCGCGCTGGAAGCTCGAGAACCGGTCCCTGGTCGCCGCGGCTGACCTCACGGGCGCGGGCAGTGGCGCGGCTGGCTCAGGCGATGCGGCACCTGGCACGAGGTTGGCCTGGGGCACGCGCTTAGGCAAGCCCGCCGTCGTGGTACCGCCGGTACTCGGCGAGCTGACGGCCGCAGCGGCTTCCCAGCCCTGGTCCGACGGCGTCGACCAAGCCACCTCCGGGATCGCGGCCGGACCGGGCGCGGCCGCAGACTCCTGCGGACCTGGCCAGCCGCCGAGCCCGCTGCGGCCGCGGCGGAACCAGTCAGACTCGACGGCCTCGAAGATCGGCAGCCTGTTCTGGGCGGCCACATGCTCAGCAGGCGGAACGACGACGTCGCCGTTGGAACTGCCGTCCCGTCCGAACGTGCGATGGTCGGGCCGCGAAATCCCAGCGGCCCCCAACCCAGCGGCCCCAGCCTCAGCGGCCCCACCGGCGCCGACCGCCGAGTCGGCCTCGGCGTCCGCCGTTGCGCCCGGCTGTGGGGCCGGCGCAGTCACGTCAATGGCGGGCATCGGACTTGTCCCGAACGCCCCAGACTCCGAGTGTTCCGGTGCCGTCGCCAGGTCGGCAGAGTCCTCGGCCTCGGGCGATGTCTGGAAAGCTCCCTCGTGCGCCGCTGGCTGCGGGCTGGACCGGAACGCAGGCAGCGGGCCGGTGGCGGTGGCACCCCACGCCTGGCCTCCCGGCCGTGGCCCTGCGCCAGGCACCCGGCGCGCGCCCAGCTTGCCGTTGGCTTCGGACTCGGGCTGCAGCGAGGCAAATTTCGGTGCCCGCGCTGCGTTGATCTCCTGCTCGGTGGCCGAGACGAGGTCATCGACCGTGCCGGCGGCCGGCGCCGTGGTCGGGAGCGAGTCGAACCGGCGCAGGCCTGGGGTCCCGCCCTCGGCCTCGTGACTGACGACCTCGTCGGGCAGCCATACCAGCGCGGTCAGGCCGCCGGTCGCCGCCGGACGGAGCCGCACCCGGATCCCGTGCCGCGCCGCCAGCCTGGCGACCACGAACAGGCCCATCCGGCGCGACACCGCGACGTCCACCACCGGGGGGTTGTCCAGGCGCCAGTTCGCGTGGGCCATCTCCTCGGCGCCCATGCCGACGCCCTGGTCGGTGATGTCCAGCAGGACACCGCCGCTGCTGAGCAAATGACCGGCGACAACGACGGGAGTTTCCGCCGAGGAGAACGATGTCGCGTTCTCGGCCAGCTCGGCCAGCAGGTGGACGACGTCGTTGACCGCGTGTCCCCGGACAGCGATGCCGGGCTGCACGTTCAGCGTGACCCGCTCGTACTGCTCGATCTCCGAGACCGCGGCCCGCAGCACGTCGACCAGGGCGACCGGCTGGTTCCAGCGCCTGGTCGCGTCGTGGCCGGCCAGAACCAGCAGGTTTTCCGAGTTACGCCGCATCCGGGTGGCCAGGTGGTCCATCTGGAACAGGCTGGACAGCCGGTCCGAGTCCTGCTCGCCCTGCTCCAGATCGTCGATCAGCCTGATCTGCCGCTCCACGAGCGACTGGCTGCGCCTGGACAGGTTCACGAACATGGCGTTGACATTGCCGCGCAGCGCCGCCTCGTTGGCAGCCAGTCGCAGCGCTTCCCTGTGGACCTGGTCGAATGCCCTCGCAACTTCACCGATCTCGTCGGCCGAGTCCACGTCGATCGGCTCGACGTCCAGCGGGATGCTTGCCCCGTCTGAGTCGCTCATCAGGCGCACTGTCTCAGGCAGCCGGACGCCCGCGACCTCGAGGGCGCCTGAGCGCAGCCGCCGAAGCGGCCGGACCATGGAGCGGCCGACGACCGTGGTCAGCAGCAGGGCCAGCAGGAGCACGATAAGCACGCCGCCGCCGACCGCGGCAGCCGTGACAATCGCACTCTGCCTCAGGGCCGACGCACGGGCAATGGTCTGGTTCACAAGCTGTTGCTCGACGACGCCCATCTGCGGGATGGGTCCGGCATTGAACGCCTGAGCGACCTCGTTCGGCGTGTAGGGCGAGGGGCCAAGTGGCTTGCCGGCGGATCCAAGCTCGATGGCCGTCTGCTCGTATCCGGCCGCCAGGTCGACCAGGCTGCCGGCCACCGTGGTCCGGTAAAGGGTGACCTGCTGCGGACTCGCCGATACGTCGTACTGAGCCACGTTCGCTGCCTCTTCAGCAGAGGCCGCGGTCAGGGCCGAGAGTACGTTCGGCGGGAAGTTGCCATTCGTGTACGCGATCGTCAGAAACGCCATCTGCTCCGACGTTTCCTCGCTGATCCTTGACACCAGGCTCAGCGCGCGCACGTCGGTGGCGAGGGCCTGGTCGCCGCTGCCGAGCGCGATGTTGTCATCGATCGCGAGCAGCTGATCTATCAGGGTCGTGTAGCTGTTCACGACGGCTAGCGCCGGCAGGCTGGTCGTCAGCGCCGCGGAGCGCAGGACCGGTAGCTCGTTGAGCAGCGCGACGATGTTCTGCGCATCGTCTTCCACCTGGGCCGGGTAGCCGGACCCGAGGTTCGAGACCTGCTGCCTGACCGTCTTTACCCACGGCTGGGTCAGGTTCCTCGCCGTGCTGACAAGCTGCAGGCTGTCAGCGGCGTTAGCCGCTGACGCTCCCCGGCCTCCGCCGCCTGGCCCTTCCGCGATGTACTGCACGGTCTGCTGGCGCTCATCGCCGAGGTGCCCGGCCAGGTGGGTGACCGCCGAGCTCAGGTTCGCGAGCTGCTCGACTTGCCGGTACGCAAGTGCTCCCTGAATCGACGTCACGATGCTGATGGCGCCCAGTACCACGGCCGTCAGGGTCGGAATGGTGATCAGCAGCAGCAGCCGCGATCGCACCCGCCAGTTCTTCAGCGCGCGCCGGGAAGCCTGGATCGTCGGCTGAGCCTGCGCGGCGCCGCCGGTGGCGGGCAGGGCGAGCACGGTATCTGCGGGCCGGCCAGCCGAGGCGCCATTGGCGGGCCGCTCGGCCGAGGCGCCGTTAGAAGGCCGGATGGCCGAGGCGCCGCTATGAGGCCGGACCGCTGGGCCGTTGCTGGCAGGCCGTCCGTCGGGCGCGCTGCTGGGAGCCTTGGCGCCGGCCCGGGCTTTGTTGTCTCGGGAGAGCACAGTCTCTGAACCCCTCACCTGGTGGCCGCGACCATGGCGCACGCCAGTGCGGTACGGGACACTACCGACACGGCGAACCTCCAGATCACGACTTTGCATCGGGTGCAGTCACGCAGCCAGGCGCAACTCTAGCCGGTCAGCGGCTATCGTGCGCCAATACGTGCACGAACTGGAAAAACCGATGTAACGTGACGTTTGCCCTGTCACCTAGCAGCATTAGGGTACTCTCTGCCGCATAGTCCGTGCTCAGAAAACTGTCCGGATGCCTCGCGGAACGGCCGGACGAGCGCACGATCAGCCCCAGCGCCTGAGGAGAATCATGAGGTCTGACCCGGCCGGCAGCCCGTTGCCGAACCGGAACCGGCGACGCGTCCAGACCCGGCACCTGCTCGCTGCCGCTTCCGGCCTGGCGCTCCTGCTCGCCGCAGGCTGCTCCAGTGGTGGTGGTGGTGGTACCAGCCCGGTCGCCGGGACCATCAAGATCGCGGCGGTGCCCGGCGTTGACGACGCGCCGCTCTGGCTCGCGCAGGAGAAGGGCCTGTTCGCGGCCGCCGGGCTGCACGTGCAGATCCAGACCTTCGGCGACGGCAGCGAAGCCGCCCAGCTGGCTGCGGTCGAATCCGGCCAGGCCCAGATTGCGGCCAGCGACTACGGCAATATTTTCGCTACCGAGGTGACCTCGTCCAACTTGCACCTGCTAGCGGACGGCTATGACGCGGGTACGGGTAACGTCGAGATCCTGCTCAGCAAGCATTCGGGGCTTACCACCCCCGCGCAGCTGCAGGGCATTACCATCGGCGTGCCCAACAACGATCTCATCAGTTCGGTGGGAAAGGGCCACCCGGCCAGCCTGAACGAGGCCGCGGCGACCGAGGCGATCTCTGACTATCTCCTGAGCGGCGCTCTTCAGCTGTCCTGGAAGCCGATGTCGCAGCAGCAGGAGCTCAACGAGCTTGAAAGCGGCCAGCTCCAGGCCGCAATGCTCACCGAGCCCTACATCTATGAGGCGGAAGCCGGATTCGGCGCGTTCGAGCTCATGGACGTGTTCAGCGGCCAGACCGAGAACCTCCCGTTGTCCGGCTACGTCTCCACCGCGCCATGGGCTAAGAGCCACCCGGCAGCAGTCGCGGACTTCCAGTCGGCCCTGGTCAAGGCACAGTCCGATGCGGCCATGGTGGGACCGGTCCAGCAGACGCTGCACAAGGCGGCCGGCCTGAGCTTCGCAACCGCGGACATGGTGAGCCTCGGTACCTATCCGACAGTGACCAGCACGAACGCACTGCAGCGGGTGGTGCTCCTGATGAACACCGAGAACATGCTGAACATGAGGCCGTCGACCCCGGCACCGGTCTCGGAGCTGACCAAACCGTAGTCGGCGCCAGACGGTCAGACGGCACGCGGGGCAGCACGCACGCAGCACCACGGGTCGGCCCGATCCGCGGATCAGTCTGACCGGCCCAGCCCAAGCTGGCGCGCGATCACCATGCGCTGCACCTCGGACGTCCCCTCGCCGATCTCGAGCACCTTGGCATCGCGGTAGAACCTGGCCACCGGGAACTCGTTCATGAATCCGTAGCCGCCGAAGATCTGGGTGGCGTCCCTGGCGTTGTCCATCGCAGCGTTCGAGCTGACCAGCTTGGCGATGGCTGCCTGCTTCTTGAACGGCTCCCCCGCCACCAGCAGGGCAGCCGCGTCGTACCAGGCAAGCCGGGCAGTGTGCGCCCGCGCCTCCATGTCGGCGATCTTGAACTGGATGGACTGGTAGTGGGCTAGCGCGTGGCCGAATGCAGACCGCTCGCGGACATAGCCCAGGCACTCGTCCACGCACCCCTGCGCCAGCCCGGCCGACATCGCCGCGATAGCCACCCGGCCCTCGTCCAGAGTCTGCAGGAACTGCGCGTAGCCGCGGCCCAGGTCACCAAGCAGGTGATCCACCGGGACCCGGCAGGAGGCAAACGACAACTCCCTGGTGTCCGAGGCGCACCAGCCGACCTTGGAGTACTCCGGCGCAACGGTAAAACCCGGCGTCCCGGCCGGGATCATGATCGCGGAGATCTGCGGCCTGCCCTCGGCCCGCCCGGTAATGGCCAGCGCCGTTACCACCGAGGTGATGGACGTGCCGGAGTTGGTGATGAACGACTTGGAGCCGTCGACTACCCACTCGTCCCCGTCGATCCGCGCCGTCGTCCGCATTCCGCCCGGAATGTCGGACCCGCCGCCAGGTTCGGTCAGGCCGAAGGCCGCAAGCCGCTCACCCTGGCAAAGCTCGGGCAGCCAGCGCTCGCGCTGCTGATCCGATCCGAATCGGAAGATCGGCATGGCGCCTAGCGCCACCCCCGCCTCGAGCGTGATCGCTACTGAGGAATCGACCCGGCCCAGTTCTTGCAGCGCCAGGCAGAACGCGAGGTAGTCACCGCCCATCCCGTCGTATTCCTCGGGAAAGGGCAACCCGAAGAGGCCGAGCTTGCCCATCTTGGCGACTATTTCGTAGGGAAATTCTCCGCGCTCGTAGTAGCCGCCGATAACGGGTGCTACTACCTCCCTGGCGAACTCCTCGACAGTGCGGCGGAGCGCCTCTTGCTCCTCGTTGAGCTTGAAGCCGAACATACCCGCGATGCTACCGGCAGCCACGCTGGTCAGCGCGCTAGCCGCAGCCGGCGACCGGCCACCGGGCCGATCAGGCTGGCCGGCCTGGCACCATTAAGAGGGTTCGACGGGGATGTGCCCTAGCGGCTCGTTACAGTCTCGTGCGAACTAACATGACGGTCCGGCCCGGCAACCAGGTCCACAGGAGGACGCGATGGCGACGCTAACCTGCCCCAACTGCGCGGCCGAGGTGAAGCCAGACGACCTGATCTGCTTCACCTGTGGTGCCAACCTGCCCAGGCCCGCCGCTCGTGACGACGATGCGCCTGCGCCGACCACCGTGATGCAGGAATATCTCAAGCCTGACCAGCGAAGCCGGTCGATATCGCCAACCGTTCTCCGGCTGGCGTTTCCTACGGGGAACGTGGAGGTACCGGCTGGAACCTCTCTGCTGCTTGGCCGTGATCCGGCCGAGTCCTTGGTGGCCGCGGCATTTGCGCAGTACGAGAACGTCTCGAGGCGGCACGCGACAGTAACCGTCGACGACGATGGCCATGCCAGCATCCGGGACGAGAACTCGACCAACGGCACCTTCGTCAACGGCGACCGGGTCCTACCCGGCATCGCGGTCCGGCTGGCGGACGGCGACGTGGTCAGGCTCGCTGCCGATGTTGCCGCGGACGTGCTGCTGCCCCGCCAGGAGCCCGATCCGGCCTCGCTCAGCCGGCCCGACCAGGCTTAGCCCGGTCGGGCCGGATCGGCACCGAGCTCGCCAGGCCCGGATATCCCGTCAGGTCCGGCCGCGAACCACGGCTCCGGCGTACCCCCGGCGGTAAACCACGGCCGATAGCGGCCGCTGCCCGGACCGGGGATGGGCATGGCGCCATCAGCATCGCCGGACCACCCCGCACCAGGCATCCGCTCGGCAGTGGCGCGGCCCTCCGCGGCGTCTGCCCCGAAGCCGCCTGCCGGGTCATCTGCCTCGGGTTCCGCTTGCTCCCCGCCGTCCGCCTCCCGCTGCGCCCAGTCGCGAGCCGCGCCGCCGGGGTCGTCGCCTGCTTCCTGGTCATAAGGATCGTCGGAGGTCCAGTCATCGGGCCAGGCTGGGTGACTGACAACGTCCAGCCGGTCACTGGACGGGTGCCCGGCAGGCAGCCGTAACAGCCGCTCAGGCAGGCCGACCGCCCGGCCGCCCTGCTCGCGTGGTGAGACATCATCGGCCGAGGGACTTACGTCAGGCCTGTCTGGCAGCCGCATAAACCCGATTGTGCTGCAAAACGCCATGCGGCGTGGCCAGCTAGGACAGTCCCCCGGTCTCTTTCCCGCCATCTCCCCGTAACCTTGGTCATCGTGGGGACCGTGCCAGCCCAGGATCACGTGGCCCAGGTCGGGCTAAGCGCGTGATAGACCTCGAACTCAGCTTGCGGCAGTCTGCCGCCGCAGCCGCCGCGCTGGCTGGCGCCTCCGTGGCGCTCCGAGCGTCCAGACGACCCGGGCTGGCCAGGGTGGCGGTCTTCACTCAGGAGAGCGGGCTGGTGCTCGGGCTCTTCGCGTTGTGGCAACTGGCGGGCTCGTTCTCGGTCACCGGCACCGGCGGCGCACTAGCCAGGTCACGGTGGATCTGGCATTTCGAGCGTGTCATCAGGCTGCCTAGCGAGACGTCGGTGCAGCAAGTCTTCCTGCCGCATCCGCTGCTGATCCAGTTTTTCAACCTCTACTACGACGCACTGCATTTCCCGGTGCTGATAGCCACGATGGTGTGGCTGTTTGTCCGGCACCGGGACAGCTACCGGCGGCTGCGCACCACTCTTGTCGGCCTCACCGGCGCGTGCCTGCTAGTCCAGCTCATTCCGGTGGCGCCGCCGCGGATGCTGCCAGAAACCGGGCTTATCGATACCGCCGTCCAGTACCACCAGTCGGTGTATTCGAGCGTGGGAGGGTTCGATCCGGATCAGCTGTCAGCGATGCCGTCGGTTCATGTCGGCTGGGCCATCCTCGTTGCGGTGGCAGTCATAGGCACAGCGCGCACCCCCTGGCGCTGGCTGGCGGTGCTATATCCGGTGCTGACGACACTGGCGGTAGTAGTCACCGCTAACCACTTCTGGCTCGACGGCATCGTCGCCGCCCTCCTGCTGCTCGTGGTGCTGGCCGTGCAGAGCCTTGGCCGAGTGCTTTGGGTGCGCCTGCGGGTCGCCCACGACAGTCGGCGCGGTCCCGCCGCTGACGAGCCGCACCCGGAGACGGTCGATGCAGGCGGTCCCGCCCATCAGGCCTAGTCGTCGCTGACAACAAGACCCATGGTGTCGGCCAATACCGGAGCGAGCACGGCCAGCTGGCCTGAGCTGATGATGGCGCCGCGCAGCGACTGTGAATCGATGATGATCCCGAGCTCCGCCCCGCGCAGGTCGGTGCGATCCATCCGGACCCGGCTGAGATCGGTCCTGGTGAGCTCCGAGCCAGGGAATGCGCACTCGGCCAGCGTCGCGTCGGCGAAGTCCACGTCGCGCAGCACGCACCGGTCGAAGGTGACGCCGGTCAGCTGAGCGGCGCGGAAGTTGACCGAGTCGAGCTTGCACCCGCTGAAGATGACCCGGCGCATGTCGGCGCCGAAAACCTGTGCTCCCGCCAGCGATGACGCGAGCACGGTCACGTTCAGCCAGCTGGTCTCGGCCAGGCTGGTGCCGGTCAGCCGCACGTCACGCATCCACACATCGCGCAAGGCCGCCCGCTGGAGCCGCCCGCCTGTGACTGACACCCGGCTGAACGCGCACTCCAGGAACCTCGAGCTCGGTGCGCTCGGCTCGGCCAGATCCATCTGCTCGAACAGGATCGTGTCGTAGTCCTCGTGTCCGGCGAGGCCCCCCTCATGCGCGGTGAGGTGCGCCGCGTAGGGCAGGTCGGCTAGCTCAGGCAAGTTCACGGTTACTCCGCAGGACGGGCTGTCACGTCGATCAGCCACTGTGCCTGAAGGTCCGGGCCAGCGCCGAGAAACCGCTGGACATCCTGCGCGTCTGCCGCCAGCCCCGCCTCGGCGTGGTCGGTGAGCTCGACGAACTTCTCCAGCGTCACCCGCCCGCCCGACCACGTCCAGGTACCGGCCGCGCGACCGTGGACCAAGGCGAACGGCCGGAACAGCCCGTTCACTGTGACGATCTGCTGATGTGGCCCGAGGATCGGCTGGCGTGATGCCCAGCCGAGCAGTACCGGATCGTAGGGCCCTAGCAGCTTGGGCGCGGGTAGCTCGGCGGCGGCGCCGCGGGTCCCGGCAAGCTGCGCCAGGCCGTCTTGCCTGTCATGCAGCAAGGGCGCGATCGCGACAAGCCCGCGGCGAACCTCACCCAGTGGCAAGCCAGCCCACTTGGCCAGGTCCCTGTCGGAGGCAGGGCCATGGCCGGCCAGGTAGCGGCGGGCCAGCTCGGCCACGGCCGTATCCCGGTCTAGCGGTGCCGGGGCCGAGCCCAGCCAGTCCCGCACCAGCACGTATGCCTGCTGCGCACCGATCATCGGCCCGCGCACGGCCAGGCCGCGCAGGCACGTCAGCATGATCAGGTGCAGCGGTGCCATGCCCTTCGCCCGGATGCCCGCCGCCGCAATCCGGTCGCCGAGCTGCGCTCTGGTCAGCGGTCCTTCCGCCCCCAGCGCGTCTGCGATGATCGTGACGGCCTTCTCCGCATCGGCTTCGCGCACCCCGCCGGCCGCGGCATGGCGCAGGCAGGCCTGCTGGTACTGCGGCCGTACGGTGAGCTGCTGCAGCAGCCAGTAGTCCTCGCTGCGGACAAGGTGCAGCGTGCCGCGGTTCAACCAGGTGATCAGCAGCGACCGGTCGGCCGTCAGTGCCGTGTCCACGTCGGCGGCATTAAGATCCAGGCTGCGCGCCCTTATGGCGAGCCTGGCCCCGCGCGGGTCCTGGCCTTGCACCGCCAGCAGCCGCCTGGCTACGTCGGCAGCGCTACGTGCGGGCTCTCCTGAGAGAAGCTGCGCGGCGAACCGTGCGGCTGCGATGTCCCGCTCCGCCGCGCGCGCCTGGTGATCGGCCACGGACGCCATCATGGCACTCGGGGCCGACAGCCGACGCCAGCGCGCAGCCGCCGGAACCGATCGAAAGAGCCGGGACTTAGGACCCCATCGTGACCATGTGCGTCGCATGGAGGCCAGGGGCAAGGCCGGGGATCCAGATCGTCGCGAGCGCCAGACCGAGCAGGGCAAAGCCGGTCAGCCTGCCGGCGACCGGCCCTCGAGCCCAGACCTTCTCGGCCAGGATGAAAGCCGCAAGGCCCACCATGACCGGCACGTTCATCACCCCGACCGCGATCAGGACGGCCATCAGCGCCCAGCAGCAGCCCAGGCAGTACGCACCGTGGTGAATCCCGACGCGCAGGCTACGAAACTGGCCCCGGTAGGAGCCGTAGTGCATCAGCAGGCTCAGCGGTGACCGGCAGCGCGTCAGACACCGGTCCTTAAGGCCGGTCAACTGGTACACGCCGCAGCCCGCGAAAATCCCGACGGCCAGCCCATGCGCCACGGCAGGATGCTGGCCGACCAGCCAGCCCGCCAGCCGGGCCAGGCCGTAAGCCGGCAGCCCAGCCGCAGCCCACACCGCCAGATAGCCAACCACCAGGCCGGGGAACCGCGCAGTCCGGTGCCCGCCCGTCGCCCTGGCGTAGAGCGAAGCTGTCGGCGCCACCGACGGCAGCATCATCGCGGCCATCATCAGCGTCCAGACCGGGATGAACAGCAGCAGATCCAGCCCCATCGTGCCGGTCATGCCGCTCATCCCGCTGGCAAGGACAACGGTCGCAGCCCAGGCGCCCGCGGCTGCGAGTAGCAGCAGCGCGGTCTCTGGCGTTGCGAAACCGGGCCTGGGCCGAGCCAGGCCCGGCGCGGAGACGCTCACCCGGACCAGGAGAACGGCGCCGAGAAACCGCTCTGCCCGCTCCTGCCCCACTCGATGCCGAACGTCGAGGCGCGCGCCGAAGTGGCCGGTGCGACCGTGAGCGTGGTGTTCGAGGGATGGAAGACATTGGTCAGCGCCACCGGTTCCATGCCCTCGGCTGCGACGAAGTCCTCCACCCCGATGTCAATGGCGTCACCAATGCTGACGTGGTGTCCGCGACCGTCGTCGCGGTAGTCGATCCTGGCCCGCTGCACGCCTAGCATCTCGCCGATCAGCGGCCCGAGCATTGCCGGCGTGCCGCCGAGTTGCCCCGAGAGCACCGCGCCGAGCCGGTCAGCCTGGCTGTCGGACGCCGCCTCGTCCAGGAATACCCCGACCCGCCAGTTGCCTTCGCCCATCACCGGCGGGGTATCAAGAAACAGCGCGAAGCTCAGGCCGCTTACGTCCACGCCGTCAATCTCTCCGGAGTCGACGTGGTAGGCCAGCAGCGCGCGGCACCGGTCCAGAGTCGCCCTGGCGGTCAGAGCAGACCACGTGCACGGGCACACGGCGTCGCACGAGCACGATTCGAAGTAGGTTCCGTCCAGTCGCCAGGCCATGGCGCCCCCCTTGCCTCTCCTGCAAGCCCGATCGATATTGGCATGCGCCGATCATGGCCGTCAATGCAGTGCGGCCGGTCGGCCCTGGTGCACACCATTCCCGGTTTCTTCATGAACCGTTTTCAGTATCTAGGTATATAGATATTTAGGTAATCGACCACTTCTGGCCGCGCCACCACGACAAGTACCCGGAGGATAGACATGGCAGGCAATCGAATTGAGGACACGGAGGACCAGGCTCTGCTGGCCTTCCTCGCCGCCCAGCGCGGCGCGGTGCTGTCCATCGTGGCGGGGCTGGACGAGGAGGCGTGGCACCGGTCGGTAGTGCCGTCGGGCTGGACGCCAGCCGGGCTGGTGGAGCACCTAGGCGGGGCCGAGTGGCACTGGTTCCAGGGGGTCGTGACCGGCGCAGAGCCCGAGCTGCCAGAGGATCTAGACGAGACGCCCTATGATCCGACGGCAGCATTCGTCAGTGATCTGCCCTCAGCGGAAATCATCGGTTTCTACCGCGACCAGTGCGCGAGCTCGGATGCGGTGCTGGCGGTGACACCGCTGTCGGCGACACCGCGCGGCAAGCACGGCGTGCCGGGACGAGACGAACCGCCGGATGTGCGCTGGATCGTGCTGCACATGATCGAGGAGACCGCTCGACATGCCGGTCACCTGGACATCGCCAGGGAGCTGCTCGACGGCCAGACCGGGCTCGGGCGGCGCTGACCGGCCCGACGCCGTCCCCGCCGCGCTGACCCCGGCAGGGCGAGGCACATACTCAAGCAGCTACTTGACTGATTGCGACTGGGCCGGCATACTCAAGTACATGCTTAACCAAACGGCAGACCTCGACCGGGTGTTCCAGGCGCTTGCCGATCCCGGCCGGCGGGTGATGGTCGAACGCCTGACCCTCGGCCCGGCCTCGGTCAGCGAGCTGGCCAGGCCGCTGACCATGTCGCTGGCCGCGGTGGTCCAGCACGTCCAGGTACTTGAGGCATGCGGCCTGATCCGGTCGCAGAAGATCGGCAGGACCCGTACCTGCAGCATCAATCCGGCCGCGCTCAGGTCCGCCGAGCGATGGATAGCCGACCGCCGCTCCACCTGGGAGCGACGCCTGGACCGGCTAGGCGACTACCTGGCCGACAATCCCGAGAACCCCGACGATCCTCAGGAGGGCACATCATGACCGCGCATTCCGGCACCCATGGCACGTACGTGGTCGAGCGCGGCTACCCGGCATCGGCGGCCCGCCCGCAATGACTTACCAGCCGGGACTGGCACAATCGGCCGCAGCCTCTCCGGACGACTACTCACCGTTTGCTGGCGAGAGGGCGGAAACTTATGACAGTCAGCGACCACGCGGTCGCGTGGGCATCCGACCAGGACCGCCAGCTGACGCAGTCCCACCTTAACGACGCCTTCGCCGACGGCTTGCTGGGCCAGGCGCAGCTGGACGAGCGGACGGCCGCGCTGGCGAAGGCCATCACCTGCGGCTACCTTGCCAAGCTCACCGAAGACCTGCCGCTGGAGTACCGCGGCCTCACGTTCCGGCCTGACCCCAGTGTGCAAGACCAGCTGACTCAACTGCGGCAGCAGCTTGCCAGGCAGCGCACGAACGGCCTCGCGATCGCGGCACTGGTCTGCGGGCTCGGCCAGCTGGTCGTGGGCTTCCCGGCTGGAATCGCGGCCATCATCGTCGGCCGCAGGGCTCGGCGCCAGATCAGGCAGAGCGGCGAGCAGGGCGACGGGATGGCGCGGGCGGGCGTCATCCTGGGCTACCTCGGGGTCGGACTTACCCTCTGCATACCCCTGCTCCTGCTCATGCTGGGCTCTTCGAGTCCGGCTACGCCCCCGTAGCCGAAGCGAACGGCATGCCCTCTGGCGGCCCCGTTCCGTTATGGTTTCTCGCTGTCGAGTGACGCCATGCCGCCGGGATCGTAACGGTCACCGGCGACCTGGTCGGCCGGTACGGCGGCCTCGATCGCGGCCAGCTCGCCCGGCGTCAGGCGCAGCTCGAACGCGCCGAGCGCCTCGGCCAGCCGGTCGCGGCGCTTGGTGCCGATCAGCGGGATGATGTCGCTGCCGCGGGATGCCACCCAGGCGATCGCCAGCTGCGCGGTGGTCACCCCCCTGCCGTCCGCGATCTGCTCGAGCGTTGTGAGCAGGTCGAGGTTGCGGCGCAGATTCTCGCCCTGGAACCGGGGGAAACGCGACCGCGGGTCACCCGCGCCGATCGCGCGGGCGCTAGCGGCGCTGAGCAGGCCGCGGGACATGATCCCGTATGCGGTCACGCCGATGCCGAGCTCGCGGACCGCGGGCAGGACCTGCGCCTCGATCCCGCGGCTCATCAGCGAGTACTCGATCTGCAGCCCGGTCACCGGATGCACCGCTGCCGCCCGCCGGATCGTGTCCGCGCCTACCTCGGACAGCCCGAGGTAACGGACATAACCCGCCTGAATCATCTCCGCGATCGCGCCGACTGTGTCTTCGATGGGAACGCGGTGGTCCAGCCTGGCTGGCTGATACAGGTCGACGTAGTCCGTGCCGAGCCTGGTAAGCGTGTACGCAAGCGAGTTCTTTACCGCCGCCGGGCTGGAATCGTGGCCGATGAACGCGCCACCGGGATCTCGCTGGCCGCCGAACTTCACCTGGATGAACACGCTGGCGCGGTCAACGCCGCGCAATGCGTCCCGCAGCAGCAGCTCGTTGTGGCCCATGCCGTAGAAATCGCCCGTGTCAAGCAGCGTGATCCCGGCATCCAGCGCGGCCCTGATCGTGGCGATGCTCTCGCTCTCGTCGGCGGGGCCGTAGACGCCGGACATGCCCATCAGGCCAAGGCCGGCTCTGGAGACCCGCGGTCCGCCGCGGCCCAGCTCGGTCAGCTC
Organism: uncultured Actinomycetota bacterium; assembly: GCA_963719765.1. Lineage (GTDB taxonomy): Bacteria > Actinomycetota > Actinomycetes > Streptosporangiales > Streptosporangiaceae > JAJYUU01. The sequence goes on along the minus strand of CAVRCW010000003.1, from coordinate 40,890 downwards.
CATGTGCGCTCAGTGACTCCCGTTCGTAGTGGATAGATACACCGGCTCGCCCTGCACGTAGGTGGCGATCACGCTGGTGCTGCCGATCTCCGACGGCGGCACCGCGAACGGGTCGGTGTCGAGCACGACCACATCGGCCAGCTTGCCGAGCTCGATCGTGCCGGTCTCGTCGTCCAGGTGATTCACGTACGCCGAGCCGATGGTGTAAGCGGCCAGCGCCTCGCCCACGGCCAGGCTCTGGCTGGGCAGGAACGGCTCGGCCTGCGCGCCGGTCGAGCCCTGCAGCGAGCGGTTGACCGCCACATGGATGGCGCGCATCGGGTTGGCACTGCTGACCGCCCAGTCACTGCCTGCCGCGAGGCGCGCGCCCGAGCGCAGCAGGTCACCGAAGACGTACTGCCGTCCGGTCCGCTCGGGCCCGATGAACGGGATGGTCAGCTCGTCCATCTGCGGCTCGTGCGCCGCCCACAGTCCCTGCATGTTCGCGGTGACGTCCAGCTCGGCGAACCTCGGCACGTCGTCGGGGTGCACGACCTGCAGGTGCGCGATGTGGTGCCGATTGTCGCTGTAGCCGTTCGCAGTCCGAGCGGCCTCGATCGCGTTCAGCGCCTCGCGGACGGCGCGGTCCCCGATGGCGTGCAGGTGGACCTGGAAGCCGTGGGCGTCGAGCTGCGTCACGTAGCCGAGCAGCGCGACCGGATCCACGTACGACAGGCCGCTTCCGTGTCCGTGACAGCCGGTCGGGTCGTGATAGGGCTCAAGCATCCCGGCGGTGAAGTTCTCCGCGACGCCGTCCTGCATGATCTTCACCGTGTTGGCCCGGAACCGGGGTCCGCGGCCGCGCTCTCGGCGGCCGAGGATGTCGGGCAGTTGCTCGCCGCCCCTGGACCGGTCCCACCAGAGCGCACCCTCGACTCTCGCGGTCAGCTGCCCGCTGGCCGCCGCGGCCAGGTAGACGGGCAGCGGGTCGGGACTGCCGAGATAGTCGCCGACGATCGCGTCCTGCCAGGCCGTGATGCCGCGGGCGTGCAGGTGCTGCTGCGCGCGCAGCAGGCCGGACAGCCGCTCCTCGAAGGTCAGCTCCGGCACCAGGTCGCCGACGAGGTTGGCCGCGCCCTCGTGCAGGGTGCCCTGCGGACCGCCGTCCGCCGCCCGCTCGATCCGGCCGTCCACCGGGTCCTGGGTCCGCTTGTCGATGCCTGCCAGCTGGAGGGCACGGGTATTCGCCCAGGCGCCATGGCCGTCGCGATTCGACAGGTAAGCGGGCCGGTCACCCGTCACCCGGTCGAGGGTCTGCCGGTCCGGGGTGCCGCCAGGGAACCACTCCATCCGCCAGCCCGAGCCGGCGATCCACTCCCGCTCCGGATGCGCGGCCGCGTACCCGGAGATTCTCGCCAGCGTCTCCTCGAGGCTGGCGGCACCCATCAGGTTGCAGCCGATCATCGTGATGCCGGCGAATGCGGGGTGCACATGCGCGTCCTGGAAGCCGGGCAGTAGCGCCCGGCCGCGCAGGTCGACGACTTCGGTTGCCGGGCCAATCAGGTCGAGGAACTCACGGTCACGCGTGTCTCCGAGCGCCGCGATCCGCCCGCCGACCACGGCGGCCGCGGTGGCCGGGCGGCCGCCGGAGGACATGGCCGGCGCCATCTGGCGCCTGGTGGCGTCCGCGGTGTAGATCGGCCCGCCGGCGAAGACCAGTTCCGCCTGCTGTCCCATGCAGTTCCGCCTCTCAGTTGCCCAGGCACAACGCATACCATGCCGCCGACCTCATCGAGCGGGCATTAACGCCCCCGTCGCCGGGCTGACGCACGTTCTGATCAATTACCCGGCCCTAGGGTCAGTTACCGCCGTCTCGTCCTGCCAGCGCACCTGCCTGATCAGCGGGAGGCAGCACACAGCCACCCCGCTTACCAGACCCCAGGCCGCGGCGAAGCCGAGCAGGTGCCCGGCTCCGACCGCCTCGCTCACCGGTCCGACGACAGCCAGGCCAAAGGCGCCGAGGGCAAACGAGCCGGTCATGTTCAGGGCAGTGATCCTGGCCAGCATCGCGGCAGGCACCCGCTGCTGCATGGCGTTGGCCCAGAAGGTCCCGGACAAGGTGACACCCGCTCCGGCCATGAAGGCCGCGGCAGCCACCGCCGTCGCCGGACCATGCACCGCCAGCACCAGGCATGGCAGCGGGACCGCGACTGTCCCGAGCACCGAGACCAGCAGCGGGCGCGACGGCCGGCGGCCGACCACAAGCAGGCCCATGAGTATTGCCCCCGCTGCCTGCGTCCCGATCACTATCCCCCAGACCCTGGCGCCGCCCAGGTACTGCCGGGCGAGAATCGGGCCAAGCAGCAAGTAGGGCGCGTACGTGATCAGGTTCAGCAACGACCACTGCAGCGTGGTCAGCCAGATCCAGGTATGGGCGCTAAACAAGGCCCAGCCTTCGGCCAGGTCGCGCCATGCCGTGACCGCCGAGCGCGGCGCCGGCAGGATTCGCAGCAAGCTGAGCGCGATGACGCTTACCCCGTACGTCCCTGCGTCCACCGCCACGACGGCGGCCGGGCTCAGCGCGACAATGAGGGTCCCGGCGAGAGCGGGTCCGACCACCATGGCCGCCGATCGCGCGACGCTGAGCAGCGCGTTCGCGTCCGGCAGGCGCCGTCTCGACGCGATCTCCGCCCGCAGCCCGCCCAGCGCGGGATTGAAGAACGCGTCACCGGTGCCGCGCAGCGCGGCCAGCAACGCAAAGGCCCATACCGACGGCGGTCCAGCGAACAGCAGCCCGGCCGCGGCAGCCATGACCGCCATCCGGCCCACGTCGGTCACCAGCATGACCGGACGCCGGCCGAGCCGATCGGCCAGCACGCCCCCGCCGATCATGAACAGCACTTGCGGCACGACCCCGGCCGCGAGCACATAGCCCAGGCCGGACGCACTGACACCGCGGTCAAGCAAGGCGAAGTTGATCGCGATCGGCGACATGGCCGAGCCGAAAAGCGAGGTGGTGTAGCCAATGTAGAAGACCCGGAAGTCGCGCTCGCTGAGCAGAGCCAAACGGCCGCCGCGCCCGCTATTGCGTTCGGTGCCGGCGAGAACTGATTTACTGCGACAAGGAACAGCGGCGTTTCTGGGAGAGCGCATAAGTCGAGACTGGCAGATTAAAATGCCCGCGGGCAACGCCGGGCGTTGTAAATCTAGGCCCCGCAGTTTCAGTCAGTTGACTTTAATGCCCTGGCCGCAGTAAATGCGCCACACGCGAATGGCGGGGCGCTTGCCGCCGTGCTCCTCAGCACCCTCTTGCGGCTGGCCACCCTCGCGGCTAGTGGCGCTGTGATTAGGGGCGACCCCGTTCCTGTATTCTTGGCTTGATTTATTGCGGCTGCGAATAATTGTGAATTTATCTGCTCCCATGGACGGCAGGTGACCGATCGAAGCGCTGCCGCAGTAAATTCGCGGCCCCGCAGGTTTAGCGTGAATGGGTTATCCTTAACCGCAGGATCCCTATCGTGACGCATGACTGCGGTTGCCGTGAAGGAGCGGGCCGATGAGCGCGGGTACTGCAGCCCTCGTCGCGCCGGTCGAGTACGCCGTCGCGGTTGACCGCTATCTGGCCGCTTCCGACCTCGGGCCCGGCTCGCGGCGGGTGTACCGGATCTCGCTGACCAGCTGGGCCTGGCCGCTGGTCGGCAAGCTGCCGCCCGCGGGCCGCGGCAGGCGGCTCGCCAGTCCGCCGGTCGTTCCGCTGGCACTGCTGGATCACGACGACGCTAGCCGCAAGCTGGCCGCCGCCGTGGCCCACCGAACCAGGTACGCACAGGCCAGGACCGTTAACCGTGAGCTGTCCGCGCTGCGCAGTGCGATCGGCTGGTGGCAGGACCGGCAGTGGATAGGTACAAACCCGACGGCAGCTCTGCAGCTAGAAGGCCGGCCCGCGCCGCTCCCGCCGCTCACCGAGGCGCAGCGGACGGCTCTCTTCCTGACTGGGGCCGGGCTTCGCGACAAGGCGCTATGGCGGCTGCTGCAAGACAGCGGCGGCCCGGCTGACGCGGTGCTCGGACTGGCCGCGGGGGCGGTGGACATTGTCGGTGGCCGGGCCAGGTCCGCGTCCGCGGGCCTGCTGACGTTCGGCGCAGAGACCGGCGAGCTACTCGGGTGGCTGCTGGCTGGCAGGTGCTCGGGCCCGGTCTTCCTGACCGACCGGCGTGCGCCCGCAGCCGCCGCAGCCGGTGACGTCTGCCCGCTCACCGGCCGGGGACGCATGTCCTACCGGCGTGCGGCCGAGATCTTCACCGAGGTAACCAGGCCGCTCGACCCGGCGGGGAGAGGCTGGATGCTGCACCAGCTGCGCCGCCGCGGGGCGGCCTAGCTGCCGTGCCCCGCTACAGCCCGGAGCCGGCCGCGAGCTCGAATACGGTGTAGGGCCGGCCGGGGCCGACCTCCTCGGTGCTGATGACCGAACCGGCCGGCGCCTCCTGCCGGATCCTGCCCGCGAAGTCCTCCGCCTGATCGGCGTTATTCGCGCCTACTACCAGGAACCGCCAGCGGCGCACGACCGAGTAACCCTCCGTGCTCAGCCGGGCCGCCAGCGCCACCGAGTCGTGATGCGAGGGCAGCTGCACCCGAACTTCGAACAGGGCAACGCCACCGGCCAGGGACTCTTTGGTTTCCTCGGCGTCCAGTTGCCGCCGCTCGGCCGTGACCTCCGCGGTCGTGTCTGGCAGCTCGACGTCGGCAGGCTCCCATTCCTCCGCGACCGGGTGCCAGCGCTCGGTCGTGTAATCGGCCTTCACGCCATGGCTGGCCAGCAACTCGCTGACGGACTGCTGGGCGGCAGCGGCCGCGTCCCTGGTGTGGGTATACAGGAATAGCTCGTCGCCGCCATCGGCGCCGACCACCACCCGGCCGCCAAGCCGCTGATGAATCTCGGTCTCGACCTGGTGGGCGCCGAGCGAAGCCAGTGCATGGCCGGCCTGCGCGCTATCGTGCAGCCGGACCGTAATCCGCCAGTCGTTGCTGTCTGTCTCTGCGCCGCTGTCTGCCACGGCACTCTCGTCTGCCACGGGCGTGACTCTACTCCGCATCGGAACCCGGGTCGGCGCGGCGGTGGCGGTCCGGGGTGGCGCCGTGAGCGGACGGCCTAGATACGCAAAATACGGCTCGTATTTGATCGAGCCGTATTTGGGGTGCACGAAACGGACCTGGCTGCCGCTCAGGCCTCCTGGCGCGGGCTGCGCATCACCGCCACCGGACACCGCCGTGCCGCGTAAGCCGGCAGTGTCCCGGTGGCATGCGTCAACCCATTCCCTGGCATGTGCGCGTCTGTCCTGCCGTCAGGGTCAGGCAGCGCACTCCCGACAGACCAGCTGGCCACCACGGGTGTCGGCAAGCTGGCTGCGGTGATGCACTAGGAAGCAGCTTGAGCAGGTGAACTCGTCTGCCTGGCGCGGTATCACCCGGAACGAGAGTTCCTCGTTCGATAGGTCCGCCCCCGGAAGCTCAAGCGACTCGGCAATGTCATCAGGATCGATGTCGATCGCCGTCGAGGACTTGTCCATCCGCCGTGCCTGTAGTTCCTGCAGGCTGTCCTCGGTGACGTCGTCGTCGGTCTTCCTCGGGCTGTCGTAATCGGTAGCCATGTCGGCTCGTACCCCTCCATCTTTACTAACCTCGTCCGCGCGGTTGTAACGCTCGGGAGGCCTCGGTTGTGCCCGAATCCGGCGGGGAATTCTGCCACGTCCGGGCTCGCGGCACACCTACCAGGCCCGGCTTGTGGCGCGTGTCGCCACATCTCGCCGATGATTCCGGGTCGTACCAGGGCATTCAGGTTCCGGCACGAGGGTTGGGCTCACCAGAACCACGATTTACCTTCGAGTAACTTAGTCGATTCACCCCAGTGAGCAGCACATTGTGCGTTATGGTGCGAACCGCACAACAAGCCTGACTGTGCACGCCCACGTCCGGAGCCCGGCCATGCCTCATCAAGCGCCGCTGCAACCCGGCGACCCTCGGCGGGTCGGCCGGTATCGGCTGGCTGGGCGAATCGCCGGAATCCCTGCAGAAGGGCCCATATACCTTGGCGCCGGCCCTGACGGCACAGAGGTCACGATCAGCGTCCTGCGCAGCGACTGGACCAATGACGGGGCGGCCAGGGACCGATTCGCCGCTGAGGCCGCGGTGGCCAAGCGGGTACCCCCCTTCTGCGCGGCGCGGATACTCGATGCCGGCCTTGACGGCAGCGACGCCTTCCTGATCAGCGAGTATGTACCCGGCAGATCACTGCTCGAGGTCATATCCACCGACGGCGTGCGGGCTGGGGCTGACCTCGAGGCGGCCGCCATCGGCATGGCTACCGGCCTCGCCTCGATCCACCTCGCGGGCCTAGTCCACGGCAACTTCGGACCCGAGTACGTCATCATGACCGCGGCGGGGCCGCGCGTCGTCGAGTTCGGCATAACGCCGCCCTACGGGGCGGCGACACCGGCCGCGGACATGGCCGCCTGGGCTCAGACTGTGGTCTTCGCCGCCGCGGGCAAGCCGCCCGTGACCCTGGCCGACCTCGACGTGCTGCCCGACTACCTGCGCGATGTCGTGGCAGACTGCCTGAGCGCCGATCCGGCCGAGCGCCCGGCCGCGCGCACGGCGGTGCAAGAGCTCATCGGCGACGCCGACATCCCGGCAGGCGTGCTCGCAGAGGGGTCCCGCCGTGCCATCCCCGGCGGGGACCCCAGGAGCGCGACGCATCAGGAGGTTACGGCGGCAGGGCAGCGAGCGCAGTTGCAGACGACTGGCCGACCGGCGGCTGGACGACTGACAACCGGGCGGCCTGGTGCCTGGCCGGGCGGAAGCGGGCCAGGCAGAGAGCCACTGGCCGGGCGCCAGGTGACGAGGCGGGTGCCCGGCAGGCCGACGGACGAGCGCGGGACCGGGTCACGCGGGCCCGCTACCAGGCACACCCGCAGCACCGATGACGCGCACCGGGTCGCCGGGCCTGCCAGCGGCTCAGCTCCTGACCGATACGGCCCCCGCCATCAGCCGCCAGGCCGCCGTCGGTGGATCGGGCCGCTGATCGTGGGCATCGTGCTCGCCTGCGCGCTGCTCCTGCTGGGAATCGTGCACGTTATCCAGGATCAGGGCAGCCCGCCGCGTGCCGCCGGCCAGCCGAAGAGCTCGGACCTGGCCTCGGTGCGGCCCACCGCCCGCGCGACGGCTACGCCGAGCCCTACTCCCACCGTGCAGACGCCGGCGGCGTTCGCCGGGGACTGGTCAGGGCGGGTCTCGCAGCCGCCCACGGACTTCGTCGTGACCATCACTCTCACTCAGGGCACAAGCGCCGGGACAGTCAGCTACTCCGGCGCGGATCTCAGCTGCTCCGGCACGTTGAGCCTGGCTACCGCTACAGGCCGCAAGCTGACGCTGCACCAAGGCATCGTCAAAGGGCAGTCCACCTGCTTCGGCGGCACCGTCAACCTCACGCTGACCGGCGCCAGCTCAGTCTGGTTCAGCTTTCACGGCTCAGGACCGGCAGCCACCGGAACCCTGGTCAAGAGTTAGCCACTTCAGGGCGAGCTGACCCTGGGGGCTGCGTCAGGCCCGGCGAGGCTCGCCAGCAGGTCGTGCAGCTGACGAAAGAGCGCGGGACTCGCGGCGATTGTCATGGCGGCGCCTGCCGTGTTCCCGTGGAGTCCTCCCACCTGGGCGCCGGCCTCACGCGCAATCAGCCCGCCAGCCGCGATGTCCCAGGCGTGCACGCCGCTTTCGTAGTAGGCATCGACTCGTCCGGCGGCGAGCGAGCACAGGTCGATGGCGGCGGCGCCTGCCCGCCTGATGTCACGCACTCGCGGCAGGAGTTCGGCCACCACCGCGCCCTGCACGGTCCGCTGCTCCGCCGTGTAGCTGAACCCGGTGGCCACGAGCGCATCCGCTAGGTCAACATCAGCGTTGCAGCTCAGCCGCACGGGTGTCGGCTGCCAGGCCGACTGCAACCAAGCGCCGGCGCCAATGGTGGCGGTGTATATGGAGGTTTGCAGCGGCGCGCAGACTACGCCGGTCACTACAGTTCCGCGAACCTCGGCCGCTATGCTTACGGCCCAGTCCGGCAGCCCGTAGAGGTAGTTCACCGTGCCGTCCAACGGGTCCACGATCCACCGCACGGGGCGGCCGGCACCGATCTGGCCGCCTTCCTCACCCAGGATGGCGTCGTCGGGCCGGGCAGCCAGGATCCGGTGCCTGATCAGTTCCTCGGCCGCCCGGTCCATCTCGGTGACAACGTCGGTAGGGCTCGACTTGGTCTGGACAACCCGCACGTGACCGTGCCTGCTCTGGAGAAGCTCGGCAGCCTCTTGAGCGGCGGATCTGGCCAGGTCGGCCAGCTCCGCCAGCTCGGCCACCTCGCTCACCGTGCAGCTGCCGGGCGGCGCAGCGCCTGGCCGCAGCAGCCAGCGGGGCAGCAGTCCGGGCCGACACCCATGCCGCCGAGCGCCAGCGGAGCAGCACCATCGAGCCGCTCACGCACCAGGTCGCTGATCATCGACACAAACCGCCAATCCGTACCTGGGGTCGATGCCCTGGCGAATGCGAGCCCCAGTCGCTGCGCGGTCTGCGCCGCCTCCACGTCCAGGTCGAACTTGACCTCCATGTGGTCGCTCACGAAACCGATCGGACAGGCCACAACTGCCCGCGACCCGGACTCGGCCAGCTCCGCCAGGCAGTCATTGATGTCCGGTTCCAGCCAGGGCTGCGACCGCGGGCCGCTGCGGCTGGAGTAGGCAAGCCGCCAGGGACGCCGATAGCCCAGCTCCGCTGCGACCAGGCCAGCCGCGTCGGCTAGCTGCGCCGGGTAGGCCCCGCCGTCGGGCCCGCTCACCTCCGACATCGCCAGCGGGATGCTGTGAGCGGTGAAGACCAGATCGAAGGCATCGGCGCCAGGCCCGGCCAGCGTGCTGGCTGCCTGCGCCACAGCAGCCGCGTTCGGCTCGATGAAGCCGGGGTGGTTGAAGTACTGGCGGATCTTGTCGACCCGAGGTGCCGTCGGGCCGACCGCTGCCCGCGCTGCCTCGAGATCGCCCAGGTACTGGCGGCAGCTAGAGAACGAGCTGTAGGCGGAGGTCACGAAGGCCAGCGCGCGGGTAACCCCGTCCGCGGCCATCGTCGCCAGCGTGTCCGCCAGGAAAGGCTGCCAGTTCCTGTTGCCCCAGTACACCGGCAGGCTGATCCCGCTCGCCGCGAAATCCTTCTCGATCGCCGCGATCAGGTCCCGGCACTGCTGGTTAATCGGGCTCACGCCGCCGAACTGGTAGTAATGCTCGGCAACCTGCTCCAGTCGCTCGGGCGGGACGCCCCGGCCGGCCGTGACCTGCTGCAGGAACGGGATGACGTCGGCCGGGCCCTCGGGTCCGCCGAAGGACACCAGCAGGAACGCGTCGTAGGGGGCCATGCCACTATCCAACCAGGGAACAGGCCCGCGCCTTACCGGTAGTCGGCCGCATACTCGGCTGCCAGCCCGAGCACCTCATTGACGTACCAGTCGGCGTGGTTGTAGTCGAAGATCGCCTGATACAGCGACCGCCCGCCGGCCGCGGCGCCGTCAGCGCACAGCAGCCTGGCGGCCGAAGGCACCGCGTCGTAAGGATTGAGGATGTTCGGCGGCCCGGTATCGCCGAAGCCGTCAGTACCCCAGATCGCCCAGGTGGACGGCAGGAACTGCATCGGGCCCATGGCGCCAGCAGTGGACGGTCCTACGTTGGTGCCGTCCGCGCTCTCGATCTGCCCGATCGCGGCCAGCACCGTCCAGGACAGGCCCGGACAGTACGTCGCGGCCGACGCCTTGAACAATTGCAGGTAAGTGGCCGGCCGGGAGCCGGGCGCCACCGGCACCACCGGCAACTTCTGGCTGCGCAGCACCTCGATCCGGCCTCCGGGCCCGAGGATCGCGGAAACCTTCCTGGTCAGCGTCATCAGGTCCGCGCCGGGCGCACTGATCAGTCCGGCCACCCGCCGCACGAGGCCGAGCTTCTGCGAGGTCGCGGGACTGACCAGCAGATCCACGCCCGACAGCCCAAGGTTTGCCGCCATGGCGTACGTGACGACCTGCGAAGTCGCGCCTGTCAGCCGGTAGCTCGCCCCGGATCGCAGCTTCAGCCTGCGGCTGGACGCCAGCGACGCGACGAACTCGCCGCGGCCGAGCGCCGACCAGAACGCCTGGTCCGAGGCCGTCGCCAGTGGCACCCAGGAGCGGAACGTGTCCGGATTGACGCCGATAACGCTGACCGGCCGCCCGCCCGCGGTGATCTGCGCACCGTCGAACGTGATCATGTTCCGGACGCCTGCGAGCTTCTGAAGCTTCGCTACCTGCCCGGCAGTGAGCCCCTTCGGCGCCACGATCAGCAGGTCAGGAAGGAAGATTTGCCGGAACGCGCCTGCTCCGTTCGGCACTCGGCCCGCCCGGCCGGTGCTGCCGTGGCTGGCCGTTGAGGACGTGGTTCCGCTCGGCTGCGCCGACTGACCGACCGGCTCTACGTGCTGCGGCCCAGCGGGGTGCGCGACGTCATCGGGACCCGACATCCGGCCCGAAGCGGCCGAGCGGCCTGGGAACCGGGCCGCCGCCGCGGGCACGCTGGCGTACAGGCTGAGGCCAAGCACGGCGGCGCCGACCGCTGCCAGCCGCCGCGCGCCTGCGGATCTGCCGCCAGACAGCCTGTAGCGGCGCCAGCGGCTTTCGGGCGCAGCACTGCCGTGAGCTCGCCGATCGAAGCGTCCCATAGCTCTCCAACAGTAACCCGCAGGGCTATCCGGATGAACTAACGGGCGGCGAATTTCCGGCGACCGGCCACGATAAGCGGCCCGCGGCAGGCCGTTAGCTGCGGCTAAGCGCCCCGCGGCACTGTCAGTGCCGCCAGATACTGTCATTGCGGAGGCGGGACCACATATGACGCAGGTGCAAGCCGGACCGGAGGTGGATCACCTCGGCGACCGGGACCAGGCCAAGGCGCCGCAGGCGGTGCAGCAGAACGCATACCTGGGTCTTCTCCGCCTTCCAGGCGCAGCAAGGTTCTCCCTGGCCGGCGCCATAGGCCGTATGCCGATGGCCATGTTCGGCCTCGGGACCGTGCTGCTGATCAAGGCCACGACTGGCCAGTATGGCCTGGCCGGAGTCGTCTCCGGGGCCGGGTCGATTGGCTACGCGATCTGCGCGCCGCGGATAGCCACGCTTGCCGACCGCTTCGGCCAGCGGCGCGTCCTGCAGCCCCTCACAGCGATCTTCGCGGTCAGCGCGGTGACGTTCATCGCCTGCGCGGAACTGCATGCCCAGGTGTGGGTCCTGCTTATCACCGGCGCCCTGGCCGGCGCCTCGATGCCCTCCCTGGGTTCCATGGTCAGGGCCAGGTGGAGCACCCTGCTGGCAGGCTCTCCCGCCATGCATTCGGCGTTCGCGCTGGAGTCCGTTGCCGATGAGATGATCTTCGTGGCCGGGCCGGCCGTGGTGACCCTGCTGGCGACCAAGGTGCTGCCCGCCGCCGGACTGGGATTTGCCGTGGTTGTCTGCGTCTCCGGCACCCTGCTGTTCGCGGCACAGCGAAGGACCGAACCGCCACCCCGCCCGCGCGCCCAGGTCAGCAGGCGGGGACACGGCCACCGGCTCGCCGCGGCCGGGCTGGCCACCCTGGCGCCTGCCTACCTCTGCCTGGGGGCGATGTTCGCCGCCATTGACCTCAGCACCGTCGACTTCGCCCAGCAGCAGGGACACAAGCCGCTGGCAGGCTTCATTCTCGGCACCTACGCCCTGGGCAGCGGCATCGGGGGCCTGTGGTACGGCTCCAGGGCCTGGCGGGCGCCGCTGGAGCGCCGCTTCGCGATCACCTTGGCAATCACCGTGACCGGGGTCGCCACCTTCTGGGCGCAGCCCGGACTGGTGACGCTGGACCTCAGCATGCTGGTGGCCGGACTTACTATCGCGCCCACGCTCATCGCGGGGTACAGCCTGATCGAGCGCCAGGCCTCGGATCTGCGCCGGACGGAGGCCATGACCTGGCTCTCCTCGACGATTTCGGTCGGAGTCGCGATTGGCTCGGCTACGGCCGGCCACCTGATCGACAGCATGGGGCCGCGGCCGGGGTATGTCTTCGCTGCGGGCTGCGGCGCACTTGCGGTAATCATCTGCTTGCTGGGACAGAGCAGGCTGCGTGCGACAGGCGGGACTCAAGCGGCACAATGGGCCGATGCGAAGTCATAGCGGCCCGGCTGCTGAGACCAGCCGCTGGCATAACTGGGCCGGCAACGTCTGGGCCAGTCCTCGCCGTCGCAGCAGCCCAGGTTCGGCCGAAGAGGTAGCCGCCGAGGTCAGGCGTGCCGCTGCCGACGGACTCACGATCCGGATGACGGGTAGCGGGCACTCGTTCACTCCCATCGCGGTGTCCGAAGGGGTGCTGCTGCGACCGGACGGGATGACTGCCATCAGGGCCGTCGATCCCGCAGCCGGCACGGTGACAGTCGAGGCTGGCTGCCCTCTGCACGTACTGAACGCCGAGCTACTTTCCCGCGGCCTGTCACTGGCCAACATGGGCGACATTCAGGTTCAGACGGTCGCCGGGGCCACCCAGACCGGCACCCACGGCACAGGGCGGGGTGTCGGCGGCATGGCAGCCCAGATCGCCGGGCTCGAACTGGTCCTAGCCGACGGCAGCGTTGTGACCTGCTCCGCCCAGGCACCGACAGGCGGGCTCGGCTCGGCCGGGACCGTCGGCAGCGGCCTGTTCGATGCCGCCAGGGTGGGCCTGGGCGCGCTCGGGATTGTCACCGCGGTGACGTTCAGCGTGGTGCCCGCTTTCCTGCTCGAGGCCCGCGAGGAGCCGATGAGCTGGTCTCGGGTGATCAGCGAGCTGGACGAGCTGACCGCTGACAACGAGCACTTCGAGTTCTACTGGTTTCCGCACAGCGAGGGCTGCCTGACGAAGCGGAACAACCGGACCGAGGGGCCCGCCAGGCCGCTGCCTCGCTGGCGGTACCTGCTTGACGACGAGTTCTTGTCCAACTCACTTTTCGGCGCGACCTGCCGGCTCGGGCGCCGGGTTCCGGCCCTCATCCCGACGGTCAATTCGATCGCGGCCAGGGCACTCGGGTCGCGTACCTATGTCGATGCCGCTTATCGGGTCTTCACTAGCCCGCGCCGCGTTCGGTTCAAGGAGCAGGAGTATGCGGTGCCGCGCGCCGCCCTGTCGGACGTCTTGGCCGAGGTGAAGTCGCTGATCCAGCGCCGGGACTGGCGCATCAGCTTCCCGATCGAGGTCCGCGTCGCCCCGGCCGACGAGCTGTGGCTGTCCACGGCCTATGGCCGCGATAGCGCCTACATCGCCATTCACGTCTTCCACTCGGCGCCGCACGAGAACTACTTCGGCGAGGTCGAGGCGATCATGACAGCTGTCGGCGGACGTCCGCACTGGGGCAAGATGCACACCCGCGATGCGAACTACCTGGCGGAGGTTTATCCCAGGTTCCTGAATTTCGTCGCGCTGCGCGACGCACTAGACCCGGATCGAAGGTTCGGCAACCGGTATCTGACTCAGGTGCTCGGCTCCTGAGCCAGGGCCAGCTTGCGGCGTTTGCCAGGTTCGCACTCCTAGCCCGGCCGGTCCCGGCCGCTCGGGCGACGGCCGGAGGAGGACAATCGGCAGCGTGCGATTCCTTACCGAGCCAGTCCACGATCTGGCCTACAGCGATGTTTTCCTGGTTCCGAACCGGTCATCGGTCGGCTCCCGGCTCGACGTCGACCTGACCACACGGGACGGCAGCGGCACCACCATCCCGGTGGTCGTGGCCAACATGACGGCCGTGGCCGGCCGCCGGATGGCGGAGACTGTTGCCCGCCGGGGCGCGCTGACCGTGCTGCCCCAGGACATCCCCGTCGACGTCGTAGCGGAGGTCATCTCCTGGGTGAAGGCCCGCGACCTCGTGCATGACACGCCGCTCACGCTGAGGCCGACCGACACCACGGGCCACGCGCTAAGTCTGCTGCCCAAGCGGGCGCATAGCGCGATCATCGTCGTGGACGACGAAGGCAGGCCGGTCGGAGTGGTTACCGAAGCCGATTGCAACGGCGTCGACAGGTTCACGCAGCTGAGGCAGGTGATGTCGGCGGAACTGCTGAGCCTGCCGTCCGGCACCGATCCCGAGCATGCCTTCAAGCTGCTGCATGACGGACGGCACCGGGTAGCCCCGGTGGTGGACTCTGCAGGCCGCTGCGTCGGCATCCTGACCCGCACCGGAGCCCTGCGCGCCACCCTCTACCAGCCCGCCACTGACCGACGGGGCCGGCTCCGCATTGCCGCTGCCATCGGCATCAACGGAGATGTGGCCGGAAAGGCCAAGCTACTGCTCGATGCCGGCGCCGACCTGCTCGTGGTGGACACCGCCCACGGCCATCAGGAGAAGATGCTGCATGCACTCACGGCGGTTCGCGAGCTCAGCCCGGAGGTGCCGGTCGCGGCCGGCAATGTCGTGACCGCGCAGGGCGTATCCGACCTGGTCGAGGCCGGCGCCGACATAGTGAAGGTGGGCGTGGGCCCCGGCGCCATGTGCACGACGCGGATGATGACAGCGGTCGGCAGGCCGCAGTTCAGCGCGGTGCTGGAGTGCGCGGCAGAAGCCAGGAAGCTCGGCAGGCACGTGTGGGCGGACGGCGGAGTCCGGTATCCGCGCGATGTCGCGCTCGCGCTCGCGGCCGGCGCTGCCAGCGTCATGATCGGCTCGTGGTTTGCGGGCACCTGCGAATCCCCTGGTGACGTGTTCAGGGATGCCGACGGCCGGCTGTTCAAGGAGAGCTTCGGAATGGCCTCGGCCCGCGCAGTCCGGCTGCGGGCGGCCGCAGACTCGGCATTCGACCGGGCTAGGAAGGAACTGTTCGAGGAGGGGATATCCAGCTCCCGGATGTACCTGGACCCGCAGCGGCCCGGCGTGGAGGACCTGCTGGACGCGATCACCGCCGGCCTGCGCAGCGCGTGCACCTACGCGGGCGCTGACAGCCTGGACGGGCTATACGAGAACGCTGTGGTCGGTATTCAGG
Organism: uncultured Actinomycetota bacterium; assembly: GCA_963719765.1. Taxonomy (GTDB): domain Bacteria; phylum Actinomycetota; class Actinomycetes; order Streptosporangiales; family Streptosporangiaceae; genus JAJYUU01. The sequence continues at coordinate 25,844 of CAVRCW010000003.1, read as the reverse complement.
GCGCCGCCGGCTACGCGGAAGGCAAGCCGCTACCGGCCGGTTGGTGACGGCTAGGCGCCATTCGTCGGCAGTACTATGGCCTGATCGCATATAGCTGGTCGAGACCAGCTATTTGCGGACAGCCATCCGCGCCGACGGGAGAGTCATGCGCGCTGCGTCCCGGATCCTGGTAGCAGCCCTGACGTCCGGCCTGGCGGCCGGGGGCAACCTGGCCGGGCTACCCGCGCCGCCCGCCGCCGCGGCCGCTCCGGCGCCGATCCTGGTCGCCTCGGCCGGTCCGACCGGCGTGGTCGCCGGTGGCGCCGAGCTGGTCAACGCCAAGACCGGCCACTGGCTGTGGAGCCGCGACCTGGACGTCGAGCGCCCCATCGCCAGCATCACCAAGGTAATGACCGCGCTCGTGGTCCTGCAGGCCGGGGACCTGAACAGGAAGGTCAGGGTCACCGAGGCCGCGGAACGGTACGGGCGAGCCTACGATCCTGGCTCAGCCGGCCTGCACCCCGGTGACGTGCTGACCACCCGGCAGCTACTGGAAGCCATGCTGCTGCCGTCCGGCAGCGACGCCGCGTACCTGCTGGCAGGTAGCTACGGGCGCGGATGGCGGGCGTTCGTACGGAAGATGAATGCAGCCGCCCGCCGGCTCGGCATGACCAGGACGCATTTCGCCAACTTCGACGGCCTGCCCTGGCCGACGGAGTACACCACCTACTCCACCCCCCGAGATCTGATGCGACTCGGCGAGGCGGCCATGAAGTTCGCCGTATTCAGGCAGATCGTGGCCCAGCGGTCGCACTGGATCGGCGCGACCAGGCAGCACCACCATTACTACTGGAAGAACACCAACCTGCTGATAGGCCAGTATCGCGGCGCTATCGGGATTAAGACCGGCTTCACCGCCGGGGCCGGGTACTGCCTGCTATTCGAGGCCAGACGTGGCTCAACCGAGCTCATGGGGGTCGTGCTGGACAGCACGCAGACCGACCCCGGCGAGCGCTTCACCGCAGCCGCGGACCTGTTGACCTGGGGTTTTAGCTAGCCCGCCCGGCCAGGTGGGCGCGGCGCCCGGTCGGGCCGCGGCCCTTCAGGCCACTACGTCAGGAGCAACGGTGGCCGCGGCGGCGGTCACGGCCCAGCTTGCGATCCTGTCGAGCAGGGCCGGCTTGACGCCAGTCTCGGCGTGGCCGAAGCCAGGCACGATCCACAGCTCCTTGGGCTGGTTGGCGGCCTCGAAGAGCTGCTCGGCATGGTCGGCCGGGAAGAACTCGTCCCTGTCCCCGTGCACGATCAGCAGTGGCGTTGGCGCGATCTTGGCAGCCGCATCGGCGGGCGGCACTGGTACCGGATCCCAGCGTCCACCGCTAATCCGGGTATGCAGGAAGCTGCTGGCAATCATGCGGCCGAGCCGGTGCTCGACCGCCCAGTGCACCTTCCGCATGGCCAGCGTGCCGCGGTAATACCAGCGGCCAGGACCGCTCACGGAGACGACCGCGTCCACCCCGCCAAGCAGGCCAGCATGCCTGAGCACGATCGATGCCCCCATCGAGAAGCCGATCGTGACCACTTGCTCGTAGCCGAGCTCGCGCGCATACCCGATCGCGACATCCAGGTCCTTGATCTCCAGGTCGCCCAGCGTCGATACGCCGCCTGACCTGCCGTGGCCGCGGAAGTCGAAGGCGACGACGCCGCCGAAGCGGTTCAGCCTCCGCGCGACCCGCCATAGGGCCGGTCGCTGCCAGCTCAGCGTGAATCCGTGTGCCAGGACGAACGCCAGGCGGCTATCGCCAGCCAGGTGTACGGCATCTATCGGCACGCCATCCTCGGTTACCAGCGTCTCTGCCTTGGTCACGGGCGTCGTCATATCCCTATTCTGCGTGACAGTTCGGACCAGCCGACCCAGGGTCTTCCCCGGCCCGGCCGTGCTGCGGCACTCTGGTGCATACGCCTGGGGGAAACCATCCGGGATACGCCGGCCGGGATCCCCTGGGTGCTCATGCCCCATTGCCCGCCAGCCACGCCGGAGGATCCATGCCGCTGCTTGACCAGCTCATTTCCGCGATCAGGTCGGCCGAGGTGCAGGTCATCGACCTGACCGCCCCGCTGGAGTCGGCGACCCCGATCATCCAGCTGCCCGCTCCGTTCGGGAACACCGTGCAGTTCAGCCTGCAGGAGATCAGCAGGTACGACGATCGGGGCCCCGGCTGGTACTGGAACAACATCACCACTGGGGAGCACACTGGCACGCATTTCGACGCGCCCGTGCACTGGATCACCGGCCGGGACGGCCAGGACGTCTCGGCCGTGCCGGTGACCAGCCTGATCGCGCCTGCCGTCGTACTCGACTTCAGCGCGGAGGCCGCCGCGGATCCGGACTTCCTGCTGGCGCCCGAGCACATCAAGAACTGGGAATCCGAACACGGAGCATTGCCTGCGGGCGGCTGGCTGCTGTACCGGACCGGCTGGGACGCCAGGTCGCGCAGCCAGGCCGAGTTCCTGAACGCGAACGAGACCGGCCCGCACACGCCGGGCGTCTCGATTGAGTGCGCGCGCTGGCTCGCCGAGGAGGCGCCGGTCATGGGTCTCGGTGTCGAGACCGTCGGCACCGACGCCGGGACCGCGCACTCATTCGACCCGCCCTTCCCGTGCCATGCGGCCTTGCTCGGAGCCGGCAAGTATGGCCTCACCCAGCTCCAGAACCTCGCCGCACTTCCGGCCACTGGTGCCGTGCTGGTGACGGGCCCGCTACCGATTACCGGCGGATCAGGCAGCCCGGCGCGGGTGCTTGCGCTGGTCGAGCGGTCCTGATGCTGGTTTACGAGGCTGTCGCCACGGGGCTAGCTGACCTCGGCGTCGACACCGTGTTCGGCGTCGTGGGCAGCGGGAACTTCCACGTCACCAACGCCCTGGTGGCCAGAGGTGCCCGCTATGTGCCCGCCCGGCACGAGTGCGGCGCTGCCTGCATGGCCGACGCCTGGGCCAGGAGCACCGGCCGCCCCGGCGTGCTCAGCCTGCATCAGGGTCCTGGCCTGACCAACGCCATGACCGGCATCACCGAGGCGGCCAAGAGCCGGACCCCGCTGCTGGTGCTGGCCGCGGATGTCAGCGCGTCCGCGGTCCACTCCAACTTCCGGATCGACGTGGCGGCGCTGGCCAACGGTGTGGGCGCGACCTTCGCGCGGCTGCACTCGGCCAGTCTGGCCCTCGACGACGCGGTGCGCGCGTACCTAACCGCAGCGCAGGAGCGCCGCACCGTCGTGCTCGCACTGCCCCTGGACGTGCAGGCGGCGCAGTGCGGCTGGCCGGTCGGCGGCCCGGCCCGGCAGGCGGCCAGATCGCAGCCAGGGCCGGCACCGCAGCAAGTCGACGCGCTCGCCGCGGCGCTGGCCAGCGCACAGCGGCCGGTGTTCATCGCCGGACGCGGGTCCAGGATCGCCGATGCCAGGCAGGCACTGGAGTGTCTGGCGGACGCGTGCGGCGCGCTGCTGGCAACCTCGGCGGCGGCCAAGGGCCTGTTCCGCGGCAGTCCGTGGGACCTCGACGTGAGTGGCGGCTTCGCCTCGCCGCTCGCGGCCGAGCTAGTCAGCGGTGCCGACCTGATCGTCGGCTGGGGCTGCGGGCTCAACATGTGGACGATGCGGCACGGCACCCTGGTCGGGCGCGGTGCGACCGTGGCGCAGGTCGATGCCGATTCCGCGGCCATCGGCAGGCACCACCGGGTCCAGGTTGGCGTGGTCGGCGATGTGGTGCAGACGGCGGCAGCGGTGACAGAGCGGCTGGGCCGCGCTCGGCCGGACGCGGGCTGGCCCGATGGCGGCTACCGCTCGCCGGGTCTGCGGGACAGGATCGCCCGCGAGGTGCGCTGGCGTGATGTGCCATATGACGACGAGAGCGATGGCCATCGGATTGACCCGCGTACCCTGACGATCGCGCTGGATGACATGCTCCCGGCCGAGCGACTGGTGGCCATCGACTCCGGCAACTTCATGGGCTATCCGAGCATGTACCTGTCGGTGCCGGACGCCGATGGCTTCTGCTTCACCCAGGCCTACCAGTCCATCGGCCTCGGTCTGGCTTCGGCCATCGGTGCCGCCATCGCCAGGCCGGACCGGCTGACCGTCGCCGCACTGGGAGACGGCGGGGCGCTGATGGGAGTCAGCGAGCTCGAGACCGCGGTGCGGCTCGGGCTTCCGCTGGTGATCGTCATCTACGACGATGAGGCGTACGGCGCCGAGGTGCACCACTTCGGTCCCGAGGGGTATCCGCTGGACATTGTCAGATTCCCGCCCGCCGACATCGCCGCGATCGGCGCCGGCTTCGGCTGCACGGCGGTGACGGTGCGGACGCCTGAGGACCTGGCCCCGGTGCGGGAGTGGCTGACGGGACCGCGAGACCGGCCCATCCTCGTCGACGCGAAGGTCACGGCCGAGCACGGCTCGTGGTGGCTCGAGGAGGCCTTCCGCGGGCACTGATGCCACCACGGACTCGAGCGCTGGGCAGGTCCGCGTATGCCGGACCGCCTGAACCGGGCGGTCGAACGGGATCGGCATTCGCGAAGACCGCACGCGGCCGGAGGCACAGCGTCTAGCTGAACCTCCGGCCGCCAGGGCCGGCTGCCAGGCCCGCTAGCCGGTCAGCGCACTGCCTCCGTCTCCAGGTCCCCCGTGCCGTTGCCCGCGCTATGTGCCGCATGGTGATGCTCAGGCACTGGTTCACCAGGGATCTCGCCAAAGTCCGCCTCGGCCTCTGGCTCCTCCATCGGGTAGGCAACCTCGCCGTGCACCAGGATGTCCCCGGCCACCAGCATCGCATCGGGCATCCGCAGCGGCGTGAAGAACTTGATCACGCGCAGGATCGCGTACGTGACGAACGCGTCCCAGATGATCACGGTGAGCGCAGCGCCGGCCTGGATCAGCAACTGCTTGGGATGGCCGTAGAACAGCCCGGCGACTGTCGAGTTCGGGGTCTTGCCGATGCCAAGGTAAACGATCATCTTCGGGTCGGCCAGCAGCCCCACTAGCAGGCCGCCGAGCAGGCCAGCGAAGCCGTGCGTGTAGACCACGCCGAGCGCATCATCGACCTTGTTGAATGGCCAGACCTTGCGCGGCAGGTAAGCGAACAGCGCCCAGACCACCGCCGAGTCGACCAGGCCGATGATGATCGCGCCTACACCGTTGACATAGCCTGCTGCCGGGGTGATGCCGACAAGTCCGCAGATCATGCCGTTGACACCGCCGAGGAACGTGGGCTTGCGGTCCTTGCCGAAGCTCATGTCCATGATGATCCAGGTCATCATCGCCACCGCGGTCGCGAGGTTGGTGTTCACCACCGCAGCGGTCGCGTCGGCACCGGCGAAATACGGGTCGCCGCCGTTGAAGCCGTTCCACCCGAGCCAAAGGATGCCGGCCCCGACCGCGATGAACAGCAGGTTGTTCGGAAGGGCCTTCTCCCGGTCGCGGGCTAGCCGCGGACCGACCATGGCCGCGGCGACGAACCCGGACACGCCAGCGGCCAGGTGGATCACATAACCACCGGAGAAGTCCAGTGCGCCCCTGCCCGCCCAGTAGCCGCCGCCCCAGAGCAGGAACGCGTTCACCGCGTAGGCGAACGTGATCCACAGTGGCACGAAGATCAGCCAGACCTTGAACTTGATCCGGCCAATCACGCTGCCGATGAACAGTATGGGCGTGATAGCCGCGAAGACGAACTGGAAGTACGCCAGTGAGCCCTCGGGGAACCTGAAGTTCGGTATCAGGCCCTTCAGCAGCGGGATGCTGGCTTGCGCCTGCTCCCCCGCCGCTCCGACGATCGTGGACGGCTTGCCGACGAACGTAGCGATCCACGGTGAGCCGAAGCCCATCTTGAATGCCCAGAGCACCCAGACGATCAGAGTCAGGCAGAACGCGCTGAACACCATCATCATGGTGTTGACGGCCCACTTGCGCTGCACGATCCCGCCGTACAAGACGGCGAGGGCCGGGATGCTCATCAAGCCGACGAGCGTTGCAGCCGTCAGTTGCCAGGCGTTATCCCCGGAACTGAGCCAGCTTGCATAGGGACTAAACACTCTCCGCCTCCAGTGGCTGAAGCGAAGGGCTGCCGGGTAGCCAGGCATCGGCGACCAGCACGGTCCCAGGCGACCGCTTCGGTTCTGTCAGGTACGGTTCATGTCTCCCATGTGCTCGTTTCCAGAACGTTTCCTCACCGTTACGTGAGCCGTACAGGGCGCCGGGAACGGACGTGCGGCGTTAAACCTGTGTTTCCGAGGGTGATCAATCCGCCCTTTGGGCGCCGCGACGGCCGCCCGGCCCGAGATAGGCAGGGCGGCCGCACGGTCGTCCATTAACTCAATCGGCGGCACGCGGCAACTCGGTCGTCGGGTCGCCTACCCCGCCGCGACAAGCTCGACCTCGAAGCCATCCGAGTTCTCCAGGTATGCCGCGTAGTGCTGCTCACCGCCGGCATACGGATGCTTGTCAGCGAACATCAGCTTCCACCCGTGCAGCACCGCTTCCGCAGAGAGCTCGTCCACGTGCTGGCGGTCCGCGGCGAAGAAAGCTAGGTGGTTCAGGCCAGGGCGGCACCGGTCGTGCCGGCTAGCCGTGCGAGCGGGCGACTGCTCCACCACGATGTAGCTGTTCCCGGCTCCCCAACTGCGGCCGCCTGGCCAGTCCTGGTAGAGCCGGTAGCCAAGAGCACCGAGCAGCCACCCCCAGCTGACGATGGCGCGATCAAGATCAGGCACCCAGAGCTCGACGTGGTGGATCGTCCCGGCGATCTGCGGTCGATGGCCGACGGCCTGCTCAGCAGCGGCGGGTGCCTGACGATGGCTGAGTACTGCGTCAGTGTCTGACATGGTGATGACCGCTCCGGTGATCTCCTATGGTGGCGAGCGGGCCAATGCCGCCTGAGGTGCGCGCGCCTTCAGGGCATCCGCGTGCGCTTATCTAATCAGGTGTTTGTTGCTTAGCGCACGAAAACACTAGCAAGCTCGCAATCCGGTCTGGCCGGAGGCCGGTCCGGCCGGCAGATGTCCGTTGCACCGGACCTCGTGGTGGTGAGCGTCATGCCGGGCACAACACAGGGGAGCCCGGCGTCTACTCGGGTCCAGGCAGGTTAGCGAGAACGTCAAGCGAGGCGCGGTGAGCGTCGGCCGTACCGAGCGCCAGCGAGTCGGCCTTGGCCCGCTTCAGATACAGGTGCGCCGGGTGCTCCCAGGTGAAGCCGATCCCGCCATGCAGCTGGATCATCTCCTGCGCCGCCTTCAGCGCGGTATCGGAGCACGCCTCCTTAGCCAGCGCCACCGCCATCGTGGTCTCCGGCCCGAATCCGGCCGCCAGCCAGCCGGCCGCGTACCGCGCCGCCGCCCTGGCCTGGGTGACCGACACCCACAGGTCGGCCAGCCGGTGCTTGATGGCCTGGAAGCCGCCGACCGGGCGGGCGAACTGGTGCCGTTCCTTGACGTAGGCCACGGTGGTGTCCAGGCACCGCTCGGCCAGGCCAAGCTGCTCCGACGCCAGGATGCCGGCCCCTGCCAGCAGGGCCGCGGCCACGGCCTGCTCTGCCGCCGGGCCGATGGCTATCTGGTGAGCCAGCACCTGGTCCAGCCGGACGTCGCACAGCTGCCTGGTCATGTCCAGCGAGACCAGCGGCCGCTTGCCCACGCCAGGCTCGCTTACCCGAACCGCGTACAGCCCGTAGGGCACGCTATCGGCGGGCACCAGCAGCACGTCGGCGGGCAGCGCGTCGGCTACGCCGGTGACAGTGCCCGTGAGCCGGTAATCGCCGGGCCCATCGCCGCCCTGCGGTGCGTCCAGCCGAACGGTAGGCTCCGGCCGGCTGCGCGTCCCGCTCGCAAACGGAACGGCCAGCGCCCCGGTAACCGTCCCGCCTGCCAGTTCGGGAAGCAGCGCCGTGTCGCCCGCCGCGAGCAAGGTCGTCGTGGCGATGACGGCGCTGCCCAGGAAGGGAACGGGTGCTACCGCCCGGCCCACCTCCTCAGCGACCACTGCCGCCTCGCGGAACGAGGCCCCGGCACCGCCAAGCGACTCAGGGATCAGCAGGCCTGCGCAGCCGACCTCGGCGGCGAGCGTATGCCAGAGCTTGTCGTCGTAGGTCTGGCCGGCCTCGGTCCTGGCCAGGACGTCTCGCCAGCCGGCCCGGTCGTCGAACAGCGCCCGGACCGCCGCGCGCAGCTCCGTTTCCGTCTCGCCGTAAAGCAGATCCACCGGCGCCGTCGGCCGGCCTTGCCCGCTCGCGCCGGGCCCGAGGGTTTCCTTAGCTACGCGCGCAGTTGGCTCAGTCACCGGGGCAGGTCCTTCCACGGCCCGGTGTCAACCCTGGCCTCCTTTGGCAGCCCGAGCACCCGCTCGGCGATGATGTTGCGCAGGATCTCCGAGGTGCCGCCCTCGATCGAATTGCCCTTGGCCCGCAGGAACCGGAAACCCGGACTGCGGCCGAAGAAGTTGGCGCCCTGCGGCCTGCGCATCGTCCAGTCGTCGTACAGCAGCCCGTCCGCGCCCGCCAGCTCGACCTCGAACTCGGAGATCTCCTGGTTCAGCCGGGCGAAGACCAGCTTGGCCGCGGACCCTTCCGGGCCAGGCTGCCCGGCGGCCAGTTGCTGGCGAAGCCGGGCGCCCGCAAGCCGCGCAACTTCGGCATCGGCCCACAGCCGCAGCAGCCGGTCGTGCAGGCCGGGAGTACGAAGCTCGGGGTGCTCGCGCCAGGTACGCGCCGCGCCTGCGATCATGCCGCCCTCTCGCGGCATGGCGTTCCCGCCAATGGAGACGCGCTCGTTCATCAGCGTCGCCATCGAGACCTGCCAGCCCTCGCCCACCCCGCCAATCCGGTCAGCGTCGGCGACCCGGGCATCGGTCATGAAGACCTCGTTGAACTCGGCCTCGCCAGTGGCCTGCCGCAGCGGCCTGACCTCGACCCCCGGCTGCTTCATGTCCAGGGCGAAGTAGGTCAGCCCGTTGTGCTTGGGCTGGTCGGGGTCGGTCCTGGCCACGAGCAGCGCGCGGCTGGCCATGTGCGCGGAGGAGGTCCAGACCTTCTGCCCGTTCACCACCCACTCGTCGCCGTCGCGGACCGCCTTAGTCGCAAGGCCCGCCAGATCAGAACCCGCGCCGGGTTCGCTGAACAGCTGGCACCAGATCTGCTCGCCGGTCCACAGCGGCCGCAGCCAGCGCTCTTTCTGCTCGGCCGTGCCGTGCGCGAGGATTGTGGGCGCGGCCATGCCGAGACCGATCCCGTTCCGCTCCGGATGATTGCTCGGCGCGTCTGCGGCGTCGAAGGCGCGGTCTACGACTGCCTGCAGGGAACGTGGCAGCCCCTGGCCGCCCAGGCCCGCCGGGTAGTGCACCCACGCCAGGCCCGCGTCGAAGCGAGCTCGCAGGAACTCCAGCGGCTGCGTGGCTCTGGGATCGTGCGCAGCCAGGAACTCGGCCACCTGTGCGCGCAGGCCGTCCGCATCGCCAGCCGGGGCGCCGCCGCCGGCGCCGTTACCGCCGTCCGTCAGCACAGCGGGCCGCCGGCCACGTAGATCACCTGGCCGGATACGAAGCCGGCGCCCTCGCTGACCAGGAACGAGATCACGTGCGCGACGTCGTCCGTGGTGCCTATCCGGCGGGCCGGGATCTGCGCCGAGGCGGCCTTCTGGAAGTCCTCGAAGCTCATGCCCATCCGGGCCGCGGTGGCGGCCGTCATGTCGGTGGCGATGAAGCCGGGCGCGACGGCGTTGGCGGTGATGCCGAACTGGCCGAGCTCGATGGCCAGGGTCTTGGTGAAGCCCTGCAGGCCCGCCTTGGCCGCGGAGTAGTTCGCCTGGCCGCGGTTGCCGAGCGCGGAGCTGGAGGACAGGTTCACGATCCGGCCGAACTTCTGGTCGACCATGTGCTTCTGGCTGGCCCGCGTCATGAGAAACGAGCCGCGCAGGTGGATGTTCATGACTGTGTCCCAGTCGTCGTCGGTCATCTTGAACAGCATGTTGTCGCGGATGACGCCGGCGTTGTTGATCAGGACCGCGGGCGGGCCAAGCTCGGTGACGACCTTGTCGACCGCCGCCTTGACCTGGTCGGAGTTGCTGACATCGGCGCCCACGGCCAGCGCAGTGCCACCGGCGCCGGTGATCGCGTCGACGGTCGCCTGGCTGTCGCCCTCCTTCAGGTCGAGGACAGCGACGGCCAGCCCGTCGGCAGCCAGCCGGCGGGCGGTGCCCGCGCCGATGCCGCGCGCGCCGCCGGTGACGATGGCTACTCGCTTGGACGCCTCTGACATATGCACTCCTAACGTCTGCTGATCCGATTGAGCCTGCTGATCCTGCTGATCTGACCCGGACGCTGGCTCAGCCTGCGGCCGCCGCGCGAGTCGCGATGACCTTGTCCCAGGGTTACCTGTACTTTCTGAGTTCGCGGTGGGCGAGGGAGCGCTTATGCACCTCGTCCGGGCCGTCGGCGAGCCGGAGAGTCCTGGCGTGCGCCCACAGTGCGGCAAGCGGGAAGTCCTGGCTAACGCCCCCGGCGCCGTGGGCCTGGATCGCCTTGTCCATGATCCATTCGGTCATCCGCGGCACCAGGATCTTGATCGACTGGATCTCGGTGTGCGCGCCCTTGTTGCCGACCGTATCCATCAGCCACGCGGTCTTGAGCACGAGCAGCCTGGCCGCTTCGATCCGCACCCTGGACTCGGCGATCCAGTCCTGGATGACGCCCTGCTCGGCCAGCGGCTTGCCCCAGGCGACCCGCTCTGTGACCCGGCGGCACATCAGCTCCAGCGCCCGCTCGGCCGCGCCTATCTGGCGCATGCAGTGGTGGATCCGGCCGGGGCCCAGCCTGGCCTGGGCGATCGCGAAGCCCTCGCCCTCGCCGGCGATCACGTTCTCGACCGGGACGCGGACGTCGGAGAACACGACCTCGGCGTGCCCGCCGTGGGTACCGTCGGTATAGCCGAAGACGTTCATGCCGCGCTGGACATCGACGCCCGGCGTGTCCCTGGGCACCAGGACCTGCGATTGCTGCCGGTGCCGGTCGGCGTCAGGATTGCTCTTGCCCATCACGATGAGGATCTGGCAGCGCGGATCCATCGCTCCGCTTGACCACCACTTCCGGCCGTTGATCACGTAGACGTCGCCGTCGCGGGTAATGCTGGTCGAGATGTTGGTCGCGTCCGACGAGGCGACGTCCGGCTCAGTCATGCAGAAGGCTGACCGGATCTCGCCGTCCAGCAGCGGCCGGAGCCAGCGATCCTGCTGCTCCTTGGTGCCAAACTCCGCTAGCACCTCCATGTTCCCAGTGTCCGGGGCCGCGCAGTTCAGCGCTTCGGGCGTGAGGAACGAGCGGCCGGTCAGCTCGGCGAGCGGGGCGTACTGGAGGTTCGTCAGGCCCGCTCCTGCCGGGTGGTGAGCGAGGAACAGATTCCACAACCCGCGGTGGCGGGCCTTGGCCTTCAGGTCGTCCATAATCGGCGGCCGTTCCCAGCCCCGGCCCTCTGCGGCCAGCTTGGCCGCCTGCTCCTCGAAGATCTTCTCGGCTGGCACAATCTGCTCATCGATGAAGGCCTGCAGCTGCCCGCGGAGTTCCTCCGTGCGCGCGTCATATGCGAAATCCATCTGCCTGCCTCCTGCGGCCCCTGGCGAGTCCGGACAAGACTACCTACCGGTCGGTACGGACTCCACGCTACGGTCATCCCATGGCGCTGGTCGAGACCGTACGTGGTCCTGTTGACGTCGACTCGCTGGGCACGACGCTCATGCACGAGCACGTGTTCATCGTCAACGAGGAGATCCGGGAGAACTTCCCGGCGGGCTGGGCCGAAGACGACCGGGTAGATGATGCGATCGCGAAGCTGACCGCGCTCGCCAGGCGGGGCTGCCAGACCATCGTCGACCCGACGGTGCTCGGGCTCGGCCGCGACATCCACCGGATCAGGCGGGTGGCAGACGGCACCGACCTGAACATCATCGTCGCAACCGGCCTGTACACCTACAACGAGGTGCCGTTCTACTTCAAGTACCGCCTCCCAGGCCCGGACGGGCTGGACCCGATGGCGGCAATGTTCACAGCCGACATCACCGACGGGATCGCCGACACTGGCGTCAGGGCGGCCTTTCTGAAGTGCGCGGTCGACGACGAAGGGCTGACGCCCGGCGTGGAGCGGGTGCTGCGAGCCGTCTGCCGCGCCCACCGCGAGACCGGGGCGCCGATCACCGTCCATACCCACCCGCAGTCCGGCACCGGCCGGGAGGTGGTGCGGGTGCTCCGCGAAGAGGGTGCCGACCTCGCCAAGGTCGTGCTCGGCCACAGCGGTGACACCACCGACCTGGACTACCTGACCGAGCTTGCCGACGCGGGCTGCCTGCTCGGAATGGACCGGTTCGGCCTGGACATCATCACGCCGTTCGACGACCGGGTCGCCACGGTGGCCTCGCTGTGCTCGCGTGGGTACGCCGACAGCATGGTCCTATCGCACGACGCGTCCTGTTACATCGACTGGTTCCCGGCAGAGGTGATCCCGCTGTTCGCACCGACCTGGCACTTCCAGCACCTGTTCGACGATGTGCTGCCGGCGCTGCGCGCACGCGGCGTGACCGACGCGCAGATCAACACGATGCTGGTCGAGAACCCGCGGCAATACTTCGGCGGCTGAGCACCCGCCCTGCTAGCGGCGCGCTAGCGGCCGCCAAGGCCAAGCGCCGCGGCGGCCGCGGCGAGAGCTTCCAGGTGCCCGTCCACCGAGCCAAGACCCGCGCCCATCGTGTTGACAGACACGTGCGAGGCTCCTGCCGTCCGCCACCGGTCGACGTGGTCGACGAGTTTCTGCGCTCCGCCCTCGCCCCAGCTGACCCGGCCCTCCATGCCGATCTGAGCGGGATCGCGTCCGGACGCCACGGCAGCCTGCTCGACGACTGCCCGCGCCTCGTCCAGCCGCGGGCCGGGCGGAACCTGCGGGAACCAGCCGTCGGCAAGCTGGCCGGCCCGGACGTAGGCCGCGCGGGACTGGGCGCCGAACCACAACGGGATCGGGCGCTGCACTGGCATCGGGCACAGCCCGGCCCCTGTAACCCGCTCGTAGGTCCCTGCGAAGGTGACCGACTCCTCCGTCCACAGCATCCGCAGCAGGGCGACCTGCTCGGCCATCCTGCGTCCCCGGTCGGCGAAGTTCTTGCCGAGCGCCTCGTACTCCACGGCGTTCCAGCCCAGCCCGACCCCGAGCCGGAATCTGCCGCCGGTCAGCAGATCCACCTCCGCTGCCTGCTTGGCGACGAGCGCGGTCTGCCGCTGGGGCAGGATGATGATTCCAGGCACGAGTTCCAGCGACGTCAGCGCGGCCAGGTAGCCGAAGAGGACAAACGGCTCATGGAAGGTCGTGCGGATGTCATACGGGCCGCTCCAGCCCTGGTGCACCGTCGGGTCGGCGCCCAGCACGTGGTCGTAGGCCAGTATGTGCGCGAATCCGAGTTGCTCTGCCCGCTGGGCGTACGCCCGTACTGCGCCGGGGTCGGCACCGATCTCAGTCTGCGGGAATACCACGCCGATGTTCACGAGTCACATTTCTACCCTGTCTCCTGCGGCCTGCAACAGGTCGCCGCGCGGGATCCCCCGAACCCGTCGCGCAGCGGCCGTGCATGTTGAATAGGGCTCATGAGAATCGCAGTCATCGGGATGGGGAACATCGGCGGCACGCTTGGCAGTAAATGGCGCGCGGCTGGCTATCACGTTGTTTACGGCTCTCGTTCGCAGCCAGGCGCCGGGCCGGGCGGCGCGCCGGTCACCTCGGTATCCGAGGCGCTGTCGGGAGCAGATGCCGTGCTGCTCGCCGTGCCTGGCCCGGCCGTTGCCGAGATCCTGGACGCGAACGGCGCGGACCTCGCGGGCAAGGTCGTGATCGACGCCGCAAACCGGATCGGCGAGACGGCTGTCAACAGCCACGCGGACATCGCCGCAGGCGTACCCGCCGCCCATTACGCCCGCGCATTCAACACGCTGGGCTGGGAGAACTTCGCTGATCCCCCGGCCGGGGCGCACATGTTCTTTGCGGCCGACCCGCAGGCCCGGGCGACGGCGGAGGAATTGATACGCGCCGTCGGGCTGGAGCCGGTGTTCGTTGGCGACGCAAGCGCGGCAGGCACTGTGGACGGCCTGCTCCCATTGTGGTTCGCGCTGGTGCAGCAGTCCGGCGGCAACAGGAGGCTCGCGTTCCGTGTAGTCCGCTAAGCAGGGCTACCCGGTGGATCAGCCGGGAGGCCACCCGGCCCGGTTTCGGAGCTGGCCGTCTTGGCGTCCAGATCGGTCTTCGCGACGTCGCTCTTTCGCTGGCGCCGGGCATCGAGTATCAGGAACACGCTGGTGCATTCCACCAGGAGCGCGATGGCGCTGGCAGCACCTACTCCCAGCGCGATACCTGCCCAGAAGAGCCCCTGCTGAGCCCGGTCGGCCATGATGACGTTCTGCGCGAGCAGCGTCACCGCGCCGACGCCATTCCAGGACCAGACCTCCCCTGGCTCGAGGGTTGGGGGATCGCCGGCCAGCGTCTGGTAATCGGCAAGGTTGGCGTGGCCCGCATCGAACTCCGAGGCCCCCGGCTCAAGCACCGGGTGGTACATCGGCACATTGCTAAGGAACTCCCCGACTGGCAGCAAATCAGCCGAGAACGCCGACGGTGCGGGCGTCACTAGCTCGTTTTCGATAAGCGGAAAGGTGATCTGCAGATCGGGCCCCGCCGGCGCCGCGACAACCGGCCGCAGCGTTGTCACTTCGACGCTCTGCGGAAGCGGCGTCGGTGCCGGGGTCTGCTGACCGATAGCCCCCGTGGATGCGGGCTGGAACGTGAGGCTTGCGAGGTAGTCGTTCTGTCTGTGCTTCGCCGCAGCCGGTGCTCGGACGCCTGCCGGCGCGATGGGCGTCACGCCGCGAGTCAGTCGCAGGGCGCGCAGGTTATTCAGCCGGATCTCGAACGTCAGCGGCTTAGTAATCCGACTGAGGACCTGGAGCGATAACTCGAACTGATCGCCCCCTCCCGGCGCCGTCGAGTACCCGGTCGCCCGCATGCTCACGACCGCGGTCACACCGCGCTGGCTCGCGCCAATGACGATCGTGGGCTGGGCGAGACTCGTGGTCGGCGGCTGGCCGGGCAGTAGTAAGAACCCGATCACTCCCGCCAGCGCCGTCAGTAGCAGAGTTGCCACCGCCTTCGCCCACAATCGCCAGCCACGATCCGCCACGCCGCCTTCGGCTGAACTCATATCCGGCTCCCGCTAACAGGACGTCACTGCCCCGTTGAAGAGAGCAGCGTCCGGGCCAGCCCGGCATCTGGCGCCGGGCTGATCGGATGAGTCGTCTCATGGCGCTCGCGCGGTGTCAAGCCGGCTGCAATCGCCACCATCGATCCTGGCCGCCCAGGCGTAGTCCAGGCCAGAAGACTAGATCCCGCGGTGCATCGAACTGCGGGGTGATGAGGAACCCCGGGTGTCCGCCGCAAGCATCACAACCCGTGCATGCGACGATCGCATCCGAGCTGGAAACACGACGAAGCTCGAGCTGAGGAGCACGATGGAGCTGGAGCACTGGCTGAGCAGGGCAGTGGCGGCGGTCAGGGACTGGCAGCACGGTTTCGGCGACTTCGAACAGCATGAGTCCATGGCTGTCAGCGACGAGTTGTTCGGCGCCGCCTTCGCCGAGCTGGCGAGTCGCCTGCGGGACAACTACCCGTTCTTCCACCCGTCGTACGCGGGCCAGATGCTCAAGCCTCCGCACCCGGCAGCGGTCGTCGGCTACCTGGCGGCGATGCTCATCAACCCGAACAATCACGCCCTGGATGGCGGCCCCGCGACCGCGGCGATGGAGAAAGAGGTCGTCAGCCAGCTGGCCGCCATGTTCGGTTTCGAGTCGTCGTTGGGCCACCTGACCACCAGCGGAACTATCGCCAACCTCGAGGCGCTGTACGTGGCCAGGCAACTGCATCCGGCCAAGGGCATCGCATATAGCACCGAGGCGCACTACACCCACGGCCGGATGTGCGGAGTGCTCGGCATGGAAGGCACAGCCGTAGGCATCGACGAGGCCGGCCGGATCGACCTGGCTGAGCTGGATGCGCTGCTGTCGCGCGGCCAGATCGGAACCGTAGTCGCCACCGCCGGCAGTACCGGCCTCGGCGCCGTTGACCCGGTGCACGACGTGCTGGCGGTCGCGAGGCGCCATGGCGTGCGCGTGCACGTGGACGCCGCGTACGGGGGCTTCTTTGCGCTGCTGGCTGGCCAGAGCGGGCGGGCCGGGCTTGACCCGGCGCCGTGGCTGGCCATCAGGGACTGCGATTCGGTCGTGGTAGATCCGCACAAGCATGGCCTGCAGCCCTACGGCTGCGGTGCCGTGATCTTCGCTGACCCGGAAGTCGGCCGGTTCTACCTGCACGATTCGCCGTACACCTACTTCACCTCCGGTGACCTGCACCTGGGCGAGATCAGCCTCGAGTGCTCGCGGGCCGGCGCGAGCGCAGCGGCGCTCTGGCTGACCTTCCGCATGCTGCCGCCGACACCTGACGGACTCGGCCGGGTGCTGGCAGCCGGCCGCCGGGCCGCCCTGGACTGGGCCGACCTGCTCGCAGCGTCCGCTGTCCTTGACCTCTACCAGCCCCCTGAGCTAGACATCGTCACCTACTACCCCATAACCAGGCAGCGCAGCTTGTCGGCGATTGACGCTGCGGCCGCCGCGATGCTCCGCAGCGGAATGGCCGACTCAGCAGAGCCGGTCTTTGTCAGCACGCTGCGGGTCTCAGCCGATGCGTTCCGCCGCCGCCACCCGGAGGTGACAGCAGACGCGGATGCCGCCAGGATTTTGCGCAGCGTCCTGATGAAACCGGAATCGGAAAGCTACGTGCCCGCCCTGCACTCCCGGCTTGAGCAGCTAGCCAGAGGCTGAGTCAGCGGAAAGCCGCGGGGCCCAGGCCGGGCGCGGGATCAGGCAGAACGGGTGGCCGGCCGGGTCCGCGTAGACCCCTGGCGCGAGTTCGCTCGCGCCGAGGGCCAGGACCCGCGGGCCCGCTGCAGCCACGTCCTCGACCATTACGTCGAAATGCACCTGCTGCGGAACTGCCGGATCCGGCCAGGTCGGCGGCCGATGGTCAGGCGCCAGCTGGAAGGCCAGGCCAGATGACGTGTCGTTCGCGGCTACCACCACCCAGTCCTTGCTTCGGTAGGTAACCGGCAAGCCGAGCAGCGCGGAGTAGAAGGCTGCCAGCGCCTCAGGGTCCTGACAGTCAAATACGGCGTGATGCAGCCGACCGATCATGATCCATGGTGGCACTCCCGGCCTGGTTAGCGCAGCAGCAGACGGCTGATCCGGTGGCCGGCCAGCGCCAGCCCGGCAACGCCCATGACCGCCAGGTAAAGCACGTGCCAGATCATGCCGGGGCTGACGTAGCCAAGGGTGAGCCCGCGCATCACCGCGATGCCCTGGTACAGCGGCGTGCAGTCCACCACGTACTGGATCGGCCGCGGGTACACGCTCAGCGGGTAGAAGGTCGTCGAGAACAAGAACATCGGCAGCGTCGCCAGCGTCACGAACTCGAAATGCTGCCAGCTGCGGATGAAGGTGGTCGCGGCCATGCCTGCCCCGGCGAACGCGAAGCCGATCAGCAGCGCCGTGGGAATCGCCAGGATGGCCCAGGTGGAATGCACCAGGCCCATCGCCAGCATGACGATCATGAAGGCGACCGCATACAGCCCGCCCCGGATCAGCGCCCAGCCGATCTCTCCGAGCGCCACGTCGCCTGAGCGCATGGGCGTGGCCAGTGCCGAGTCGTAGAGCTTGGCGTACTTCAACCGGAAGAACACGTTGAAGGTGGAGTCGAACACCGCGCCGTTCATCGAGGACGTCGCCAGCAAGGCCGGCGCGACAAAGCTGGTGAAGCCGATCGGGCCGGCCCCGCCACGGTGCCGACCAGCTTGCCGATGCCGACGCCGATCGACAGCAGGTAGAACAGCGGCTCGAAGAACCCGGACGCGAGCACGACCCAGGTGTGCCGGTAGGCGCGGGCATGCCGCTCGATCAGGTGCTCGCTGCCGCGCCCGCCGAGCGCACCCCGCCTGGCTGCCAGCAGCGGGGTCGGCAGGATCCGCAGCGGCAGCGCCCTGAGCTGCTCAGACATGCAGCCGCCGCCGGTAGGTCCAGGATCCGGCGATCACGCCGCCCAGCGTGACCGCAGCCAGGTAGGCCACATGCCCGAGTGCCGACCACAGCCCGGCCGTGCCCAGGCTCAGCGCCCGGCACAGGGCAACCCCGTGCCACAGCGGAGTGAGGTAGGCAACCGGCCTGATCCAGGCGGGCAGCTGGGTGATTGGAAAGAACGTGCCGGAGAACAGAAACAGGGGAATCATGCCGAACCGGAACAGCATCGCGAAGCCCTGGTCCTTCTCCCTGGTCACCGCGAACGCGTCGATCGGCGCGGCGAAGGCCAGCCCCGTGAGCACAGCGACCGGCAGGGCGGCCAGGACCCAGGCCGACCTGACGGCCCCGAACGCGGCCATGACCACCAGGAAGATCGCGCTGTTCATGGCCAGCCGCATCGTGGTGAAGAGCAGGTGCCCGTGGAACAGGTCGGCAGGCCGCAGCGGGGTAGCGGCGGCGGCCTGATACGTCTTCAGCCACTTGACCGAGGCCATCACCGGGTAGGTCGACTCCCCCATGGCCGTCTGCATGCCGGCGGCCGCGAGCAGGCCTGGCGCGAGGAACGCCAGGTAGCTGACGCCGCCAAGGCTTGCGCTGCCGTGCTTGTCGACCAGGGTGCCCAGGCCCAGTCCCATGGCTCCCAGGTAAAGCACGGGGTTCAGCACGCTGGAGTAGATCGTGCCGCGCCAGGTGCGCCGGTAGTTGACCAGCCAGAACCGGAAGGCGCGGACGGCCATCGCCCAGCGTCCCACGACCGCGCCGGGCATCGGCGGCGGCAGCGCCCGGTCTGCCGCGGCGCCGTCGGCGGGCAGGGCCGGGGCCGTCATCCGTCCTCCAGCCTGCGCCCGGTCAGGCGCAAGAAGACGTCCTCCAGCGTGCTGCGGCGCACCAGCGAGGTCAGGGGCTCGAGGCCAAGGCCGCGGACATCTGCCAGCGCAGCGTCCCCGTCGGCGACGTACAGCAGGATCCGGTCGGCCAGCACCTCCAGTCGCTCGGCCGGCGCATCGGCGACCTTCTGCGCCGCCTGATCATGCTCGGACGGGTGGAACCGGAGTTCGAGCACCTCAGGCGTGGAGTAAGCCTCGATCAGATCTCGCGGTGAGCCCTCGGCGGCGATCTTGCCAGCGTCCATCACCACGAGCCGGTCGCACAACTGCTCGGCCTCGTCCATGTAGTGGGTGGTGAGGACCAGCGTGACGCCCTGCTGCTTCAGCCGGAACAGCCGGTCCCAGACCACGTGCCTGGCCTGCGGGTCCAGGCCGGTCGTGGGCTCGTCAAGCAGCAGGATCTCGGGCTCGTTGATCAGTGAGCGCGCGATCGTCAGCCTCCGCTTCATCCCGCCGGACAGCGGCTCGACCTGATCACTGGCTCGCTCGGTGAGCTGGACGAAGTCCAGCAGCCTGGCGGTTCGGTCGGCGATCACGGACCTGGGCAGGCCGAAGTACCTGCCGTAGATCAGCAGGTTCTCCCGGACGGTGAGCTCGACGTCCAGGGTGTCCTCCTGCGGCACCACGCCCAGCCGGGCCCGGATCGCTGGCCCGTCCGTGACCGAGTCCAGGCCGAGGATGGACAGCTGGCCACCGCTGGGAGGGGACACGCAGCCGATCATGCGCATGGTGGATGACTTCCCGGCCCCGTTGGGGCCGAGGAACCCGAACGCCTCGCCCCGCCGTAGCTCGAAGTCGATGCCGTCCACGGCGGTAAAGTCGCCAAACCGCTTGGTCAGGCCCTTGGCGTGAATGAGGACGTCGCGATCTGGCACGCCGCGAGACTACCGGCCAGTGCCGACAGCGCCGAAATGAAATTCCTGTCGGTGACGGTAACAACTACCCCAAGTGGCGTGGTAGGGCCCGTCTGGAGGGTAATCTCACAACGTCACGTAGGTGGCGACGGCAGCAGGAGGCGTGTCCAGGCGTGAGCGGCACTCGCGGGCTGTACCAGCAGTTCCGCCATCTGATCCACGAGGGCGCAAAGTTCCTGGTGGTCGGCGGTGTAGGCACTGTCGTGACCTTCGTGGTCGCCAACGCGCTGCGCAGCCTGGGAGAGTACAAGGCGGTCACGATCGCCACCGTGGTGGCCACGATCATCACCTTCCTGGGCAACCGCTACTGGACATTCCGGCACCGCCAGGGCCAGGGCACCGCGCGCGACACGATCATCTTCTTCGTCCTGAACGCCATTGGCCTCGTCATCTATTACGCCTGCATCTGGCTGATCAAGGACGGGGCCGGGCTGACCAGCAGGCTCTGGTACAACGTCGCGCTTGTCGTCGGCACCGGCCTGGGCACGGTATTCAGGTTCTGGTCCTACCGAAAGTGGGTCTGGATAGCCGCCGCCGTCGAGCCCCCGGCCAGCATCGACGGCGGGGAGCACGAGGCTCTTGTGGAGGAGCTGGCAGGCGCGGCCGAAGTCGTCGGCCGCGGCCAGGCTCGCCCGGCCACGAGCCGCACTCCTGGCGCGCACCGCCGGCCATAGCCGGACTTATCCCCGGCAGCCACCGGCCCCGGCGAGCAACGCTGCGAGCGGAATCCTCAGGTAGGCCGCGGACTGTGCGCCTGACAGCGCGCCGGTAGCGACCAACCGCCCCATGACGTGCTGCTCGCGAGCCCTGGCGCTGGCTGGGAACTTCAGCGGGTTGTCCACCGTCGGCCCCTTGACCAGCCCGGCCAGCAGCGCCGCCTGCGGCCAGGACATGGCATCGGGATGCACACCGAAATACCCGCAGCTCGCGGCGGTTAGGCCGTAGAACCCGTTACCGAAGTAAACGACGTTGGAATAGAGCCGCAAGATCTCCGGCCGGCTGTAGCTGGCCCACAGCTTGACCGCGAGCGCGGCCTGCTCAGCCTGCGCCGCGACGCTGGCGTCATCTGGCGTGTAGAGCATCTTGGCCAGCTGCGCGTACAAGGTCGCGCCGCCCTGGTCGCCCTTCCCGGTCAGCTCGCCGAGCACGAACCGCCCAACCGCGATGGGATCGATGCCAGGCTCCTCGTTGAATCTGTGATCCTCGGTCGCCTCAAGGGCGGCAGCGAACCTGGCCGGGGCGGACGGTCCGGGGTAGGTAACGTGGTGCGCGCGGTCTATCGCCCGTGCCAGTTGCCTGGCGTTACCCACCGAGGGCGTCACCAGCAGGAGCACGCCGAACGCCACTGATACCGCGACCACAAGCACCGCGAAGATCCGCGCGGCCCGGATGACAAGCCGGCCGAGCCTTCGCTGCCGCCAGGCAGGACGGCCGTCGCCCCGTGATCCCCTGGGCGTCCTCAATTGTGATGCTGTCCCCATCGACAAGCCAACGACCCCGCGATCGGTTAAGTGCCTAAGGCTAACCCGGCGTTCAGACCCACAAGCCGGTCAGTTCGCGCTGCGGCGAGTACCGACTGGTCGGTCTGCCTATAATGACCATGTGGCTGACATGCGCGACATACACGATTTGAGCGCACTGGACCAGGCCCGAGCCATGCGCTCGGGCGACCTGAGCCCGGTCGAGCTAGTTACTCACTGCCTGCAGCGCATCGACAACCTGGGCGCTGGCCTTGGCGCCTTCGTGACCCTGAGCCCTGACCTGGCCCTGGCGCAGGCGGCGGAGGCTGCCGACAGGCTCCGAGCTGGAGGCGATGACCTGCCGCCGCTGCTGGGCGTGCCGACGGCGATCAAGGACCTGACGGCCACGGCCGGGATCCGGACCACGTTCGGCTCCCGGCTCTTCGCCGATCACGTACCCGACGTCGATGCCCACTCAGTCACGCTGCTGCGCGCCGCCGGCACGATCAGCGTGGGCAAGACCAACACCCCAGAGTTTGGCGTGTGCAGTTACACCGATAACGACGTGGCCGGTCCCGCCCGGTCCCCCTGGGATCCGCGTTGTAACGCCGGCGGCTCCAGCGGCGGCTCTGCCGCAGCCGTCGCCGCTGGGCTGGTCCCGTTCGCGCACGGCAGTGACGGCGGGGGCTCGGTGCGCATTCCTGCTAGTGTCTGCGGCCTCGTCGGGCTCAAGCCAGCACGTGGCCGGATCAGCAACGGCCCGGCAGGGACAGACGCTCCCGGACTCTCGATCCAGGGCCCGCTCGCCAGGACCGTCAGGGACGCCGCGGCGATGCTTGACGCGCTGGCAAGGCCGATGCCGGGCGACCCGTACTGGGCGCAGCCGTTGCCATCGGGCCAGACATTCCTCGGGTTCGCGGACCGGCCGGCGGGCAGGCTGCGCATCGGCCGGTACGCGGCAACCGCCAACGGCACGGTGCCCGATCCTGCCTGCATCGGCGCCTGGGAAGACGTCTCCGTGCTGCTCGAGTCGCTTGGACACGAGGTCGAGGACATCGAGCCGCCGTTCGCGCCGGATGTAGCCGACAGCTTCAACACGATCTGGGGGATTAAGTCCCTTGACCACCAGACCGACGAGGCCGGCGAAGCTCTGCTGCGCCCGGTGACCAGGGCCTGGCGGGAGTACGGCCGGAGAATCTCCGGGGCCGCGTACTCGGCGGCGGTCAACAGCATGCAGCTCGCCGCGAGGAGGGCGATCGTCGCGACTGCTAAGTACGACGCCCTGCTGACCCCGACGCTCGGACGGCCGCCTCAGCTTCTTGAGTACTTCAGCGAGGACGGCGACGTAATGGACAACCTTCGTGCCCAGGGCGCTTTCACGCCGTTCACGCCGATGTTCAACCTGACCGGGCAGCCGGCCATCAGCCTGCCGCTGCACTGGACAGCGGACGGCGTTCCGATCGGGGTCTCGTTGATCGGGCGCCCGGCGGGCGAGGGCCCGCTCATCTCACTCAGCGCGCAACTCGAGGAGGCCAGGCCCTGGGCGGGCCGCAAGCCGGCCTGCTGGTAGGCCAAGTCGCCGACGGGAGTCAGGCCCGCAGTGCGCCGAGCAGCAGTTCGGTGTACTGCTCGCCGACCTGGGTCGGCGAGAGCGGGCCGTCCGGGCGAAACCACGAACCTAGCTGGTTGACCGCGCTCAGGTAGTAGTGCACGACGATGTCGGCGGGCACCTCGGTGCGGAACGTTCCGTCGGCCATGCCCTCTTCCACCAGCGCCTTGAACTGGTCGTTATAGGCCCGTCGTTCCGCGCGGACCTGGGTCTGGCGGTCGTCGGGAAGCATGTGCAGCGAGCGGAAGAACACGATCATGTCGTCCAGGTTCGCCAGGCTGCTCACCACGACGTCGATCGCCGCCGCCCGCAGCCGCTCGTCCGGGGTACCCGGGCCCTTCACTATCTCGGCCAGACGCGTCGTCTGCATGGTCAGCAGCTGGTGATACACCTCGTAGAGCAGGTCATCCTTGGAGCCGTAGTAGTGATACATGGCGCCCTTGGTTACCCCGGCAGCGTCGACTATGTCCTGCACCGACGTGCCCTCGAAGCCATTTCTGGCGAACAGCCGGGTGGCGACTCGCAGCAGCCGTTCCTTTACCGGCCGGACGGCGCTGGCCCGTGCAGTTCCAGCGGGTTCCTTCTGCCTCACCGCCATGTCACGCGCTCCGGATCGTTCCCTGCCGGCTGGCCCCATACCGTCCGGTCGGTCTTAACGTAGGCACGGTTGCGCGCCGGGTCAACTGCACAAGGCCGGCCCGGTGGATTGAACCCGTTAAGACTGCGCTACGCATGCTCTCCCGCGGCCAGCTGGTCGAGGTGAACGGAGACATCCTGGACCGGGTAACCGGGCCGGTGCCGACGTGGTCCGCTGCCGCCCTGCTGCCACGGTCGGGGCCCGGTTAGCGGCCGGTATTCCATACCGGCTGCCGCCAGCCGCCCCAGGTGAGCGACGACCCGGTCGCGCAGCGGGGGCGCGCCATCCGCCGTGCCATCCTGCCAGGACACCGCCTGTCCCGCCCAGGAAACATCCGCGAGGGCGCATGCCCTCGGGAAGATCATGTACTCAAGGTGCCGCGCGTCCGGAATGTACTCCGTCCACACCTGGAACTGCGTGCCGATCAGCCGCGACCGCGCGCCGGCCGGCCAGTCCGCGGGCACCGGGGCGAACGCCGCCACATCCTCAATCCGCACCGGCCCTCCGATGGCGACCGGCTCGGACCCAGCCCGTTCCTGGTAGTAATCGAAGTAGGTAGGGAACACCGGTGTCGCGACGACATCATGACCGGCCACGGCGGCAGCCCGGCCAACCTGCATCCCCCGCCAGCACATCACGATCGTGTCCTCGCGCAGCCCGACCGGCCGGCCAACGGTGCTGGTGAAGCCCTCGTCCCATACGACTGACCTGGCGCCGAAGTCGGCCGCTAGCCTGTCGGCGATCTCACGCAGGAACGCGGCGTGCAGGTCGTCGGCCGTAGCCAGGCCGCGCTCACGCCGGTAAGCCTCGATCCGCGGGTCCGAGCGCCAGGCATCAAGCACGCACTCGTCGCCTCCGATATGCACGTACATGGCCGCCGTCGCGCCGACCAGCTCGGCGAGGATCTCGGCTAGCGCGGCCTGCGCCTCGGGCAGCGGCGACAGCAGGTACGGCATGATGCCCCAGTCGGCGCTCACCTGGTAACCGCCGGGCGGCGGCGAGCCGGACCCGAGCTCCGGCAGCGCCGCCAGCATTGCCGCGCAGTGGCCGGGCAGGTCGATCTCCGGCACCAGCGTCATCATCCGGTCCGCCGCGAAGCCGGCGATCTCGGCCAGGTCGGCGAGGGTGTAGTAGCCGCCGTGCGGGATCTCCTCGTAGACGGCTGGCTGCTCGGAATTCAGGCTGATCCGGGTCCTGAGCCGATGCGAGCCGATCGCCTGCAGCGCCGGGAACCTGCGGCTTTCGATCCGCCAGCCCTGGTCATCGGTCAGGTGCAGGTGCAGACGGTTGATCTTCAGCGCGGCCAGCGAATCGATCAGCGCGAGCACCTCGCGCTTGCCGAAAAAGTGCCTGGCCACGTCGAGATGCGCGCCGCGCCAGGACAGGGCGGGCGCGTCCTCGATGTCCGCGGCGGGCAGCTGCCACGAGCCAGCTCCGGCCGGCCGCGCGGCGCGCCAGGCGTCGTCAGGCAGCAGCTGACGGAGCGTCTGCGCCGCATAGAAGGCCCCGGCCGGGCCGCCCGCATCGATGTCCATGCCAGCAGGCGCTATGCGGAGCCGATATGCCTCCGCGCCGAGGTCCGCGCTAACGTGCACTCGGACTGCGGCCCGCTCGTGCTGGCTGTCCCGGCCAGGCCACGGGATCACGGCCAGCGCTCGCCCAACGGCGGCCGCGGCCACATCCGCCCCTGTGCCGTTGCCCGCGCGCACCGCAGGCGGTGCGGAAATAGTCAGCTGGCCCGATCGCGGGCGCACGGCCCTGGGCTGCGGCACGAGCGTGGAGAGGCGGTCTTCCATCGGCATCCTTGCTTGCGTCTGCTCCGGCGGGCGCCGGACCGGGCCTGGACCCGAACCCTAACAGTGCGCGTCAGGAGCGGAACGGGGTCACCTCGGTGCCACTGTCCTCCGGATATCGATAGCTCGTCCCGTATACACCGCTCAGGACGGCCCCGGCCGGCCGCGCTCGGCCCGTGGATCGCCTCGGTCGGCGGGTCGCCTGGCTCGGGCCCGGCACTCCGGCCTTTACCCAGCCAGCCAGCTCGCGGCTGCGGTGCCCGGACTGCGCTAAGGTATGTACGCCCGGCGTGCCGCAGACGGGCGACTAGTTCCGGGACGTAGCGCAGTTTGGCAGCGCACTTGACTGGGGGTCAAGGGGTCGCGGGTTCAAATCCCGCCGTCCCGAC
>CAVRCW010000002.1:0-223967 GCA_963719765.1 uncultured Actinomycetota bacterium | reverse complement strand
CTCCCCCTCCTACTACGCCCCGCCGACGGCGCCGTCCTGGAGCGGCGGCGGCGGGTCGTCCAGCGGCGGGTCGTCCAGTGGCGGGTCGTCCGGCGGCGGGAAGTCACGGCGGCTGCGTGGAGGGGGGGCCGTCTCATACACGACAGCTGAGTGGCGAACGATCGAGCCCTTCGCACACCAGGCCGACGAGCAGGCGAGGGAACACCCGGAGCGTCGCGACCTCTTCCTCTGCCACGCCTGGGACGACCGGAAGGGCGCCGCGAGGGAGCTGTGTGACCTGCTGGTCTCCCTCGGCGCGACGGTTTGGTTCAGCGAGAAGGACATCGGCCTGGGCAAGTCCTTGCTCCGCGAGATCGACAAGGGGTTGGCTAACTCTCGGATCGGCATCGTCCTGGTGACCCCGGCGCTGCTCAAGAGCCTGGAAGCCGAGAGGATCGCCGACAAGGAACTCTCCGCGCTGCTCGCGACCGATCGGGTCATCCCCGTCGCCCATGGCACGACCTTCGACGCCCTCCGGGACGTCAGCCCCTTGCTCGCCGCACGATCCGGTCTGAGCACAGGGGACTCATCAATGCTGGACGTCGCGACCAAGGTGGCTGCCGCGGCGGCCGCCGAGGACGACACCTGACGGGAGCGACGAAGGCCCGGCCCATTCGGTGGTAGCGCGGCCCTTTGCGTCTGAGCACCCCGATCGCACCGGGTCCTCAACGACGTGCTCGCCGTCCTGGCCCTGATTGCGGCCGATTTTCCCGCGCAGCGAGCCTGGAAAGCTGACGGCCCATGCCGGGTCCGGGGTGAGTCATGCTCCGCCGGGTCGGCGCGCCTCGTCCCAGGTGACTAGCCGGCGCCACTCCTCCCGACGGAAACAATGCGGCGGCCAGGGCAGGTCCGGCACCACACGCTGAGCCGGCCAGATGCGCGGCAGCGCAGGACGCAGCGCCTCAGGCGGCTCCCATTTCCATCTCCAGACGTCCGCTCCTCGAGCCTCAGCGGCGACGAAGTCCAGAGAGAACACCTGGAACGCCACGAAGCCCAGCGTGAACGTGGCTATGTGCCCGGCCACCGTGCCCCCGTCTGTGGCCGGAACGGGAGCCCCAGACGGCTCGTAGCGCACCGGCGCCCGCTGCTGGCAGTCCCAGCAGCCGATCCACACCATCGAGCCCGGCGGAGGCTCGACCTTCGCCCGCAGCCAGGCCATCTCCGCTCCTGTCGCGACGTAGCCCGCGACAGCCCGCCCTGGGTACTTCTGGCGGAACGCGAGCTCCAGCAGGAAGACCGTCTTCACCGCCCAGAAGGCCAGCAGCGCCTGCGCCGCGGCGTCAAGCACTGCGGGCGTCGCACCGAACGCCATCGGCAGCAGGATCGCCTTGGTCTTGTCCTCGATCGGCCCGAGCCATTCGTTGTTGCACCGTGCGCACAGGCCGTCCTTGAACACGATGTTCAGGTGGGGCATGCGGCCGACCTGCTCAAGTTCGGTGCCAGGGTCGGCCGCGTCGACGGTAACCCATCCCTGGATATCGAAGCCGTCACGCGCCCACTTCGGGATGACGTGCTCATCGGTCGCACGACCAGCTGTCGATCCGCAGAAAACGCACGGTTTCACAGCCTGATTCTCCGCGCGAGCAGGCGATCACAGCGACCCGTTTTAGCCCGCCCTGCTGGGGTCAGAGGGCTGGCGGGGCAGCGAACCGCGCTCATACGCGGTCACCGCACAACCGGGAGCCAGTCGCAAGGACGGATGATCTTGCCGGCGAGGGCGGCTTCCGCGGCGGTGACTCCCCGAGACTCAATCCCCGGCCCGCCGCGCGCTCGTGCCCCTCCTCGCGCCGTGACGAGATCCTGCCTGCAGCCGACAGTAACCGCAGACCAACCAGCCATGCAGGACCACGCAAGATGGAGGCTAGACCGATCACGGGACTGGCGTGTCTTCGCTGATCGCAATGTCATTCCTTCGTGCCCACGCCTCGATCTGGCTCTGGTAAATGCTCCAGTATCGTCGCCGGATCTGACCAGCCGGCGAGAGTTGCCCCAATTCCGCCACACCGAAGCTCTGCCCGATCTCGCTAGCAAGAAGTGCGCTGACCTCAATGAGCGCGGCGCCGGGCTGTGCGAGCCCGTCAAGATCAGATACGGCCTCGGCGGGCCGCTGCGGCGCGGCCAATGCCCGGTCGCCCAGGCGATCGTAAAAACCCATGTCGCGAGTGTTGACGAGCACCGCCTGCTGATCTGGGGCCACAGGGTAGATCTGCACGCGCACGATGGCGCTGCCGCTTACTGCCGCTCTGTCACGTGCGTGCCGACCTAGCTGCCACAGCCCGGACATGACAGCCACGACCATGTCCTCGACATGGATGCGGGACACGGCTGGCTCATCAGCATCTGCCGACGGTGATACTTCTCGTGTCCGATTTACGACAGATATGCAGCACACGCCAGCGCCATCGGCGTGCAGTTCCAGCAACAGCCCGCTCGCCGCTGCAGAACTGTCCATCGTGCCGTCTGCAACCAGCCGCCTACGACCGACGCTGGCCCTGCGAAATCGCGCCCCGGAAGGCACGATGGTTGCAGACTGGCCGATCACCTCTTGCCGGAAGGCGGCAAACGATCCCGAATTGATGGCAAGGTCGCCCGCCAGGTCAGGAACGAGTGACACGACCACCCAGCGACTCCCCGACGCCGGATCAAGCCGCTCCAGTGCATCACGCTCGATCTCCTCGACCCGCGCTGCCTGGCGCTCAGCTCCCATCGAGCGCTCGCGATATGCGGCCGCGACCTCAGGCTCTGACAGATACCGGATCGTCGTGCCGTTGCGAACGGGGAAGCGCAGCCCTTGATTGACGATGACTGCATGTGGAGCCAGCGGGTCTCGCAGGACGGCTATAACCAGAAACCCATGATCATCCTGTCCGGGCTTACGCACCGGAATGGGCTCGTAAACGACCGCAGGCACCACCTGAGATCCGACGATCTGGTGAATACGATTCAGTTCGTCATCGGACAGCGCAACCCCCGGCGCAGCGATTGCTCGGGCCTGGTCATCCTCCTCGATACCCAGGATCAGCAGGCCGCCCGAGGTGTTCGCCAACGCGGCCACGTCGGTCGCGAGGTCCCTTCTCGCCGCATCCGAGGTCCCATATAGAGCCTGTTTGAAGTCGAGATCAAACGCTTCGGTGACGCCGCCAGCGACCAGTCGCTCCACGCGCTCGAACGTCAGGTCTTCGAGAGAACCACCCAGAACATCTTCTAGGCGGCGCGATCGGAGAGCTACCACGAAGCCATCATCTACCAGAG
This sequence comes from uncultured Actinomycetota bacterium, assembly GCA_963719765.1. Lineage (GTDB taxonomy): Bacteria > Actinomycetota > Actinomycetes > Streptosporangiales > Streptosporangiaceae > JAJYUU01. The sequence goes on along the minus strand of CAVRCW010000002.1, from coordinate 220,676 downwards.
TCAGGCTGGTCCGGTGCGGACGTCAGCACTCAACGGTTCGACGCTAGGCATCAAGCCGATCATCCTGACGATCCGGGGTCGAGCAGCCTGTAGAGAGCATGATTCTGCTCGAACTGGCCCATCCAGAAAGGGAATCGGCCGTGTTGTTGCACCGCTTGCAGGTCAACAGCATCGGCCTCCCACCAAGTGCCTTCGGAGGGACATCTTCGATCGTCAGCACGCGGCTGGTTATGGCCTCGGGGCCGTATAGTCCGAGACAGCACGGGCAGGCGTACCAACGGCCGCCGGCAGGCATCTCGTCGATTCGGCCCGCACGCTCCATAACTCGGTGAAGTGCTCTCGCCCCCTGGTCAAACCAGCGCTGGCGTTTCTCCCATACGGGGATGATCACATCTCGCCAGCCGTCCGGCTTCTCAATATTCAGACGCCGATCCCGGCCGGGGCAGAACTGGGCGTGTCGGATCGTCTTGTCAGTGGAATCCGCCAGAATGCAAGTCGTGACGACCGAACAATCCTTCAAGCTTGGCGCCTCCCAGCGACACTGGCTAACGGTGCGAGGCAGCACAAATCCCTGGAGCGCGGCACCGGGCCCGTTGCCACAGATCACAATCCCGCTTGAAGCACGGGTGACTGAAGGGGACATCGAGGTCCAGATCCTTAGGCTGGCCTTCGACCTGAAACTTGGCAATACCGTCATCGGCCAGGGCGAACTGGGCCCTTGTGAACACCTACGCACCGGCTACCAGTACCTGCCGGTCACGGCTTACTGCCCCCAGGCCGCGTTGGGCCATCTGGTCAACCCGGTACCGCCGCAAGGTCGGATCACTGTGACGCTGGCACTCAAGGGCCTCCTGCAGTACCGACATCACTACGCAGGCGGTGACGATCGCGCGCAGGGCCTGGGCGAACCCGACGTCTGGCAGATCGAGTCAATTCCCAATCAGGGCGGCACCAACCTTGACGTGCAGATAGCCCGCAGCGAATGGTACGAGGACGTCGTTGCCAAGCTCGGCATCGGCAACTACCTCATGACGTCGGTATACCTGCCGCATGGCCTTCCGGCCTGGAAGGCCACACTCGACCACCTGGACGCCGCTGCCGGAGCCGTCGTCAACGCCAATCCGCCCGTGGTCTTCACCGAGTGCCGGGCGGCTCTAGACGCGCTGCCCGGAGACAAGACAAACATCTTCGCGGCAATGCCGGAGGGCAAGAAGCGCGATGCGATCGACGCACTCACCAGGGGACTCGGTCAGTATCTGCACTCAGGTCGGCACGTTGTCCCGAATAAGGGCGGCGAGCTGGCCGGTGAGTTCCCAGTCGACCAGCGGGACGCGGTGTTCGTCTACAACACCACGAAGCTGCTGCTGTCGCACATTGCCGCACTCACGCTGAGTCCCTAGCAGGCTAGGCAGCTGCGTCAGACGCTTCGGCAGCGACGAATCGAGGGTTCTCCTAACCTCAAGGGGTGGCGAAAATCGTTATGAGTAGTAGTGCCCACCGACTCGGCTGGCAGGTAGCCAGTATGTCGCGTCTCCGCTGGTGGCTGGAGGGATGAGCCAGCGCTCATCCGCCAAAGCCCAGGGCGTGTCGGCAACGCTCTGGGACGGCACGACGTTAACGCGGTGAGCGTGGCCGAGGCGTTCGGGTTCTAGTAGCTTGCCTCCGGAAGGTCAGAAAATGACTCAAGGACCGCGAGGCGCATGAAGTTCCGCAGCAAGACGATGACCGAGCTTGCCGAGATGATCTGCGGCAATGCGCCCGCACAGGATCACTTTGGCTACCGCACCAACCGGCAGCTTGACGACTTCTTTGAGGACGCCGACGTTGACTCCCGGTACGTGACGGCAGTATCGCAGGGTGCATCTCGCGTTGTGTGGACCGAGGAAGTGCTTGAGCAGATCCTCGCGGAGCCGTGGGTATCGAATACTCTCCCTCCCGAGAGCTTCGCTCGTGCCATCACGCTCCTGATGGATCAGGAGGACGCCAAGGACGAGCCGGCCGACCGTCCGGGCGCACTCGCTCTGCTCAACCGAAGCCTGGGCCGCGACAACCTTGAGGCGTTCTACGGGCCAGACGGCAAGTGCTATCTGCGCAACAAGACAACTGGCGCAGTCAGCACGCCCGCGCCGAGTCCGCACCGGCCGTTCACGTCGGCGGAAGTCGAGAAGCGCGAGCGTCTGTCCAAGTACCTGGACGACGCGTCTGAGGATGAGCTTATAGAGGATATATTGCTCCCGCTGTTCCGGCAGATCGGGTTCCACCGGATCACTGCCGCCGGGCACAAGGACAAAGCTCTTGAGTTCGGCAAGGACATTTGGATGCGGTTCCGGCTGCCGACTCAGCACTACCTGTATTTCGGGCTACAGGTCAAGAAAGACAAGCTCGACAGTGCCGGTCGGACGAAGCAAGGGAACGCCAACATCGCGGAAGTCCTGGCGCAGGCTCAGATGATGCTGGCGCACGAGATCTTCGACCCGGAGGTTGGCCGCACCGTCCTGGTCGATCACGCGTACATCGTCGCGGGCGGCGAGATCACCAAGGCGGCGCGCTCGTTCATCGGCCGCGCGCTCGACAGCAACAGGCGATCTCAGATCATGTTCATTGACAGGGAGGACATCCTCAACCTGTACGTCGCGAACAATCTGCCGTTGCCGGCCAAGGCGCAGCCCGCGCCTGACACGGACCCATGGAGCCACAATCCGCCGTTCTAGCCGACCTTACCGATGGTAGAGCAATGAAACTTCACGCTAGGTAGTGACAAGTCGACTGAAACATGTCTTCCTGGATGTAGGAGTCACTGCTTAGGCAAAGGGTTCACTCGCTTGGGCCTGCAGGAGCGCGCGCCGGATGCGTCCTTCGACGCCAACAGCCGTGGTCGCCCCGCGATCTCTGGTGCTGACATAGCGGAGATTGTGGCTGAGTTCGGCGAGGCGGTCAGGGAGCCCCTGGCAGCCCGCATCGGCCGTGCCGAAGATCAGGTCAAGGACCCGGTGGCTCGGCTTGTCCGCGCCGCAGGCGGGAAAGCGCACCTCAAGGTTGTGTCGCACGCGGAGGCGCCGCTCAGCGAGCTAGGTGCGCGGCCTGACTTCGCGATCGACGTCGCGGATGGTCCTATTGGCTTCATCGAGGTCAAACGGCCGGGCAAAGGAGCCGATCCCGACGCTTGGCCCGAGGGATCGCATGACGGGCGGCAGTGGCAGAACCTGCGCCTGCTCCATAACGTCCTCTATACCGACGGTCGCGAGTGGGCACTCTATCGCGATGGCGTTCGGGTCGGACCAATTGCCAGGGTCGTCGGGGATCTAGAGAGAGCCGGACGATCTCTGCGGCCGGCTGACGATGCGCTCGGTTGGGTGTTAGAAGAATTCTTGTACTGGCCGACCCACAGGTCCTTGCGCGCGCTCGTCCGGACGACTGCACGCCTGTGCCGCTACCTACGCGAAGAAGTCGCTGCCGTCCTTGAGCAAGAACAAACTGCGGGTGAGACGCCCTTTACGAGGCTCGCAGACGACTGGCGGCGAACGCTGTTCCCGCGGCTGACCCCGGAACAGTTCCCAGACGCCTACGCCCAGACAATCACGTTCGCGCTGCTCCTTGCACGAAACGCGGGAATCGCGTTCGAGGGGCTTGACCTGCCGATGATCGGCCACAAGCTGTGCAAGTGGAGCGCACTCATTGGTCGCGCCTTGACTGTCCTCACCGACTCATCAGCCGCCGAGAAACTGATTGCCATTGAGTCACTGCGCCGGATCATCGGCGTGGTGGATTGGGATCAGCTCAACGTCACCGCAAGCAATGCTCACGCCCTGCTGTACGAGACGTTCTTGGAGCACTACGATCCCGAGCTGCGGCAGCGAAGCGGCTCGTACTACACGCCAGACAGGATGGCGCGAGCGATGGTGCGGTTCACCGACATCATCCTGCGGCGCCAGCTTGACCGGTCCTGGGGATACGCCAGCGACGATGTCATCGTTGTCGATCCCGCAATGGGCACGGGAACATTCCTGGTTGAGATCATCGATCGGGTTGCCGAAACGGTCGCGCACCAGCAAGGGGCGGGAGCACGTGACCAACGGCTGCGAGACTTGTTCCGTCGCCGACTCATTGGGTTCGAACGGCAGCTGACCCCTTACGCCGTTTCCGAGCTGCGTCTGCACGAGGCCCTAAAAACTAAGTACGGGGTGGACGTGCCGGAGCATGAGATGCGGTTCCTGACCGACACCTTCGAAGACCCTGACACGCAGGAACTCGAATTTGGCAGCATGTATGCCGAGCTGCTCAAATCACGCGAAGGCGCGAACAAGGTCAAGCGCCGGGTTCCCGTCATGGTGATCATCGGGAACCCGCCATACGTCGAACGAGCCCGCACGCGCGACCCCGCGCCCTGGATTGAGGATCGCCGCGAACCCGGTAAGCCCTTCGATCTAACAGTGCGTCCATCCTTGGACGAGTTTCGCCAGCACGATCCTCGTGACTTCAAGCTCACAGCGACCTGGGTGTTCTACTGGCGGTGGGCTATCTGGAAAGCATTCGAGGCGCACCCCGATCACCCAGCCGGAATCGTCGCGTTTATCACCCCTTCGTCGTACCTAACAAGTGACTCGTTCGCAGGGATGCGCGCCTATATCAGGAGAGTCGCCGACGAAGCGTGGATCGTCGACATCTCGCCGGAGCGGCACCAACCCCCGGTGTCGACTCGCCTATTCCCCAAGGTTCAGCAGCCACTTTGCATCGCAGTCCTGGCACGGTACGGCGCAGGCAATGACGAAGCCTGCGCCCGCATCCACTATCGAGCGGTCACCGGCACCAGCGACGATAAACTCCGAACACTTGAGTGCCTTGAACTCGAAGACGACGACTGGAAGGACTGTCCTGAAGGACGTCGCGATCCGTTCCGGCCGACAGTGGACCCGAACTGGCTCAGCTTCGTGTCGCTGGGTGACATTCTCCCATGGCAGTCGACTGGTGTGACTTCAAACCGGACCTGGGTCATCGCGCCTGATCGGGAGACCCTACGCCGTCGGTGGGAGAAACTGATCCGGAGCAAACCAGACAACCGGACTGCACTCTTAAAACCGACTAGGGACCGAACTATCGACAGTATCGTGCCGCAGGTGCCCGGCTATCCGCCGCCTTCTGTGACACTCCGCGCAGAGACGAGCCTCCGCCCGCGTCTCGTGCCCTATGCGTACCGGAGCTTTGACCGCCAGTACCTGGTCCTTGATTCCCGCGTCATCGACTTTCCCCGTTCAAGCCTCTGGGCCGTAGTCGGCCCGCGGCAGATCTTCGTCAGCGAGATGCACACGAATCCCGTCGATGCCGGGCCGGCGATCGCGTTCGCGGCGACTCCTCCGAACAACGAGTACTTCCAGGGCAGCCACGGCGGACGCGTCATCCCGCTCTACCGCGATGCTGCAGCAATGCTGCCTAACGTAGCCCCGGGATTGCTTAGCCTGATCGAGCAGGTTGTTGGGCACCACATAGGCGCCGATGACCTTCTGGCCTATATAGCCGCCGTTGTGGCTCATCCTGGCTATACCAGTCGCTACTGGGACGACCTTGCTGTGCCTGGGATCCGTGTTCCGCTGAGCACCAACCAGCAGGTCTGGAAGCGGGCAACCGAAGTCGGACGCGAGGTTGTCAGACTGCACACCCTCGTCACTCGACCCGACTCCCCCTCGGACATTAACGACGACATGCTTGACGGTCCGAAGATCATCACTCCCATTCCCTACACCGCCGACGCCATGCCGACGGCGGTCAAGTATGACCGCAAGTCCAAGGCATTGTTGATCGGTACTGGTCAGATTGCCCCGGTGCCCGCCGCGATCTGGGAGTACCGAGTCGGCAAAATGCGAGTCATCGACAAGTGGATCGGTTACCGCCTGAAGCAACCGCGAGGGCGGAAACCTGCTACGCCTCTGGACGAGATCAAGGCAACCACTTGGACTGCTGCCTTCAATGACGATCTCCTAAACCTGCTTCACGTTCTGGCGGGCCTCATCCAACTCGAACCACTGCAAGACATGCTGCTGAAGGATGTTATAGATGGCCCGCTAATTAGCACGAGTCAGCTGCGCGAAATCGGCATACTCCCCGTGCCGGGAATCGCGCGCAAACCAATACAACACGATGACCCAGAGGACCAGATATACATATGAGGTAAGTACAGCCGACCTGGTAGGGATCCAATCTGGGGATAGGGCGCAACAAGAACAGCTAGGCCCACCACGAAGTCAGCCAGAAGAGCCGGCGGCCTTCCCGGTCGTTCACCGTCATCATTAACGCCATGCAATGCCCGGCCGTGCTTCGTGGCGTCACGGCAGGCTCGGCCAAGGCCCGCAGTCGGAATAGGCGAGAGAGCGGCACCGAAGTTTTGTTACAGCCCAGCGTGCGAGGACTTGTCACTGACCAAGCGAGCCCGCTCGAGCAGTTCTGCGCCAGTCTCCTCACGGATAAGGCACAACTCCGTCATGGCTCGCGGACTAATACGGCGCTCGTGTTCCATCAAGAGCTTGGCTGCATCGTGCATTGCGATTAGATCAGTGTCGCTGGCTTTGCTTAGGTTCCTGGTCGCATGTGCCCAGCCCATCTCGTTATGCCCCTGCCCACGGTGAGCGGAGCCGGGCCTGCTGCTCGGCGATCACAGCGCCCAGTTGGTCTTCGAGGCCTGCCCGTTTCCGGGCGTCCAGGCCCGATTCCTGCAGCGCCCGATCCAACGCACGCCTGCGATCTCGCAGCTCGTAGGTCGTGAGCATCCCAAGCTTGAGTTCTTCTGCCATCAGTTCTCAACTCCCGCCGCATGGGCTCCCATTGCACGGACGAGCCTTGCCGACGAGGCCGAATTTCTATACCTCGCATAGGGACGTCTAGGGACTTCTTCTGTTAGCGTGGCGGTGGCCTCGGGGTCGACGGAGGTACCGGGCTTGAACGAGATGTTGCGCCGCGCGCTGTTCCGCGCCCATCTGAGCGACGAGGACGTCGCGGCGCATCTTGGCGTGGATCCCAAGACAGTCCGACGATGGATCGACGGGCGCGTGCCTTACCCCCGGTACCGCTGGGCCTTGGCCGACCTGCTGCATGCGATCGAGGGCGATCTCTGGCCAGAACTCGGCCCGGTCCTGGCCGCCTCGCTTCCCGCGGAGATCGTGGCCGTGTACCCGCATCGGTGGGCTGTCCCGCGCGAGGTTTGGCGCGAGCTCTTCGAGCGGGCTACTCGCGATATCGGCATCGTCGCCTACAGCGGCCTGTTCCTGGCCGAGGACTCGGGCATTGCCGCCGTGCTCGCGGCACGGGCCAGAGCCGGGGTGACGATCCGGATCGCGCTCGGCGACCCCGACTGCGCGCAGGTGAGCGAGCGTGGCAACCAAGAAGGGATCGACGAGGCCATGGCAGCCAAGATCCGGAACGCGCTTGCGCTGTACAAACCGCTGATGGAGCAAGACCACGCTCGCATCCGCCTGCACCGGACGGTTCTGTACAACTCCATCTACCGCGCCGACGACGAGATGCTCGTCAACCAGCACGCCTACGGCGTGCCTGCCTCCGATGCGCCTGTCAGCCATCTTCGCCGCGCGGCGGACGGCGAGATGTTCGAGGCGTACATCGACAGTTTCGAGAGGATCTGGTCGAAGTCCGTCGCATTCACCCACCCGGCTTGCTGAGGATGATCTTCGGGATGGCCGCGCCTTCCGGCAACACGGGGACGGTAAGCCGCGCGGGGACGTCTAGAGACGGCCCGGGTCCGTCCGCGAACGTCCCCACGGCGCCCGGGTACTGTCGGGATCATGCAACTTGCCGACTGGGCTAAGGACCTCGCCCAAGGCGTCCTTCAGGACAGGCTGCCGCGCCGCTGGGCGCATACGCAGGGCGTCGCCTCGAAGGCCCGGCGGCTCGCGCCCGTGCTGGACGCGGATGCAGACCTCGTTGAAGCTGCCTGCTGGCTGCACGACATCGGGTATGCACCGCACCTGCACGACACCGGCTTTCATCCACTTGACGGTGCCCGATTCCTGCGTGACACCGGTCAGGCCGAACCACTGCTATGCCGCCTGGTCGCGCACCACTCTTGCGCACTCGCCGAAGCCACCGGGCGCGGTCTCGGCGGAGACCTGCTAAGAGAGTTCAAACCTCCGCCGGGCGACCTCGCCGACGCGCTGATCTACTGCGACATGACGACTGGTCCGGACGGGCACGATCTAACTGTTCGCAAGCGGATAGCCGAGGTGCGAAAGCGATACGGCCAGGCCCACGTTGTCAGCCAGGCGATCGCGGTGTCTGCGCCGAGCTGATCGCCGCCGTCGGTCGCATGGAAGGCCAGCTGACAAGGTCGGCGAGCCCGCGGACGTCAGTGCGCACCCGCGGCGGCGAGCGATGGCTTAGCTGATGTACGGGGTGGCGCGCCCCTCCAGGTAATGCCCGACCCGCATGCGCATCGATCGGTCCATCCCGTACTCGCCAGTTCGCCGATCGGCACCCAACGCACCTCGGATGTCTCGCTGCTCGGCGTCGGATTCCCGCCGACCGGCCGAGCGGTCAGCACGATCGAGAACTCCTGCCGGACCTCGCCGTCGCTGGTGTACAAGATCACGTGCTTCGGGTCGCTGTAGATCCCAACCAGGCCGGTGATCTGGCAGTCGATGCCGCTCTCTTCCCTGGTCTCCCGGACAGCCGCCTCGGCCACTGACTCGCCGAGATCGATGGCGCCGCCAGGAACGGCCCAGTTGTCGTTGTCGGAGCGGCGGATGAGCAGGACCTCGCCCGCGTCGTTGGTTACGACGACGTTGACCGAAGGAACGATCCGGGTAGCGGCAGGCGCGTCCGGATCGTCGTAGTAGTCGATGCGACGGCTCATGGTTCAGCCTTCCGGCTACTGGCACTGCGACGTCCCATACGCGCTCGAAGCTTTCGAGGTAACGGCGGTGACCTCGCCTCCCGCGACCTTGCGGAAATGCCAGACCGGTGCGTGGGCGGCAGGCAGCCCGTACAAATGCGTATTGACCAGTAGCTGATCGTCGGCACGGTAGATCGAGTTGTAGAGAACCGTCCGGTGGAAGCGGACCTCCGCTCCGTCGATGTCACGCAGCGCCCGGTACATGGCGAGCGCATTGCGGATCTTGGCCTCCATAGCGCTGCCGACGCCCTCGTCGTCGCCACGCTCGGCAACCTCAGGGCTGTCCGGGTCACCGAGCAGGATACGGACCCGGACTCCGGCCCGCGCCTTCTGCGCGAGGATCCGCTGAATCCCGGAGTCCTCGGCAAGGAACAATCCGGAGTAGACGAGCACGCCGATCTCGGAATCGGCCTCTGAGAACAGCCGTCCCCACACGTCCCGCGGAACCTCAGACCGATGAGGGTAGACGGCCGCGATCTCGCTGTGCGATACGACGGCGACCTGATCGCGGGTCAGCGCATCTGGCCATAGGTACACCTCGTCCACGCCGAGTTGCTGCGCGATCGCGTACCTGTGCCGCCGGTACGGAATGCGGCCTCTGACCCAGCGTTCGACGGTCTTGTGATCAACGCCGAGCTTCTCGGCGAGCCCGGTCGCCGACATGCCCTGCGTCAGGAGCGCCGCGCGCAACCGTTCGTTCGGCATTGACCCAGCCGTGTCGTGGGACGTCTCAGGACGGCATCAACATATCCGGGACGTCTGCGAGAGTCCACCTGCGCGGTTATGTGGTCCCTGGCCAATAGCCGGACCCTCAGGGCATGGATACCAAGCCTCCACCCCCAGCCCCGAGCCCCAGCGTTTCCCGCTTACTCGATGACCACCGCACCTGCGCGTGCGGCGCACGATCAGAGCGCCGCCGCAGCCGATGCCGCAAGTGCCGGGCCCGCTTGACCTGGCATCACCACCACCAGCGGCCCGCGCGACTCGACCACCGAGCCGACGCCCGAGCGCGCCGCTACGCGCGAATCACTCCAGCCCTCCCGGCGGGCCGCATGCTGGCGCAACTCATCCCCAGCGCCGAATCCATCGAAGTAGTCGCAAGGCCGCAGGGAGGTGAGCACTGATGCTGGCCGTCCTCGTCATCACTGTCCTCGCCGTCGCGTTCGTCGGCCTGGCCGTCTTCGCGGCGATGTGCGTAGCCATCCGTAACGACGACAAGACGGGCTTGCCAGGTCACGCGCCAACCCACACCGCGGCGCTCACCCGGCGATTCCTCGGGATGACCAGCGGTCGGCCTGTCTCGCGTTCCATGGCGGAACGCGAGCTGTGCGGGGCCGGTCTCGCCCGCGCGGACCAGCCTGCCGATCCCGGAGAGAGGTGAGGACGTGGCAATCACGCTGTCGCTGGTATTAGTCCTTGGCGTCACGGTCTGGGTGCTGCACAAGTACGCGGGACTGAAGTTCCTGCACGCCATTGCCTGCGTGCTGTTCGGCTTCTTCCTCGCCACCACCGGCGCCGCCCCGACGATCCGCCGGACCGTCTCCAGCCTCATCGGCCTGATCTCCGGTCACCGGTGACCGGACAGTCCAGGAGGTGATCATGATGCAAGCTTCAGGCGAACACCGCACGGACATGCAAGCACAGGCGCGGTGCCGCCATCGCCGCGCGACCGCCGCGCTCACTCATAGCCCGATCACCCACGCATGGTGCCGCACGCGGACCGGACGGCCACCGTGGACTCGCTGGCCGACATCCCGCTGCTGTGCGACGAGATCGGGCGGCTCGATGCCGCGATCTCAGGGACTAGGCGACGGCACCAGGATCTGACCGCCGCGGCCCGGGCGACGCTTGCCGCCGACGCGGACGGCGAACCGGATCCGCTGTATTACCTGCGCGACGAACTCGAGGCAGCCGGACATTTGGCGCTAGATGGGTCCGAGCCATGGTGACTCAGCGGCCGACCCGCCATCAGATCCGCCGCCACGCGCAGAAGATGCGGCGCTACGGCATCCAGCCGATGACCGTGATCAGCCCCGGCGACCACGTTGCCCGACGTCGCCGCAGTGCTGATCGGCCGCTGGGTGTGGCGCTACCGCTCCGAACTCACCCCGCTTGCCGTCGCGGTGGTGCTGGCCCTGGCCGCGTGGCTCATGCACGCGCGCTACCCAGGCTGGTGGCCGGCCATCGCGGCGGCCGGAGCACTCGCGGCAATAGCTGCGATCGTTGTCGGCGTCCGGGTCGGGCTGGCAACGCTCGCCGAGCGCATCTATGCGGCCAGCGTCGCGGTCGCCGCATGCGGGATGGCTTGCCGCAGCCACCGCGATCGGCCCGCGGCACGCGCCGCTCCCTCAGCTCCTTGCGGGGGCTGGCCTGATACTGAGCGTGCCGTGGTGGGCGCACCGGCAGGCGACGCGCCAAGGTCCGCGTTGAGCGTGCCCTCGCGGTATGGCCCGAGGTCGCCGCAGCGGTCGGGCTGGCGGGCTCGCGGGTCCAGTCCGCAGTGGTCGACGTCTGGGGCTGGCGGGCCCGGTTCGCGCTCGCGAGGGGCCAGACCATCGCCGACGTCATCGCGCGGCTGCCGGCGATCGAGTCCGGCCTGGGCACGTTCCGCGGCGCGGTCCGCGTCTACCCGACCGCTGACGACAAGGCGAACAGGTTCGAGCTGCGGGTGCTCGCCACCGACCCGCACGCGGACGCGATCACGTGGCCGGGCCCATCCATCACCTCGATCACTGAGCCGATCGACCTAGGGCCGTTCGAGGACGCCGCGCCCGCGAGGGTGCTGCTGCTGCGCCGGCATGCCCTGTTCGGCGGCACCACCGGGTCTGGCAAGAGCGGCGGGCTGAACGTCGTCATGGGCAACCTGGCCGCCTGCGGCGACGTCGTGATCTGGGCCATCGACCTCAAGCGCGGCATGGAACTCGGCCCCTGGTCACCCTGCATCGCCCGGCTCGCGACCACCCCCGCCGAGGCCCGCGCGCTGCTGGCCGACGCAGTCGCGATCCTTGAAGCCAGGGCGGCGCACCTGGCAGCATCCGGCCAGCGCGTGTGGGAGCCGTCCGAGGAGATGCCCGCACTGGTCATCGTCATCGATGAGTACGCCGAACTTGCGGAGTACGCCCCCGCCGCGACCGGCGACGCCGACTCGATCGCGCGCAGAGGCCGCGCGGTCGCAGTCACCCTGATCGTCGCCACCCAGCGCCCGACGCAGAAGGCGATGGGCCAGGGCGCGCTGCGGTCCCAGATGGACGTGCGGGTCTCTTCCGGGTCCGCGAGCGCAAGGACATCGACCTGATCCTCGGCCAGGGCATGCTCGCCGCCGGCTGGCAGGCCCACACGCTGAACGCGCCCGGCAAGTTCCTGATCTCCGCACCCGAGCACGACACGCCCAGGCGCGCCCGCGCCTACCTGATCAGCGACGAGGCCGTGGCCAGGACGGCGAACAGCTACGCCGCCCTGCGCCCGCCCCTGGACGACGTGTCGCTGCAGGCGCTGGAGGAACGCGCCCAGACGCGCCCAGACCAGCCCGGCCAGCCGGCCATGCCCGACTACGGCAGCAGCGCTGCGGGCTCACCGGGAGACGACCAGGACACGCCGGGCACGATGCTGTGGCTCGCGCTGTGCGTGGCGCCCGCCGAGGGCGCCAGCATCGCCGAGCTGATGAGCTCCAGCGGATGAACCGCACCACCTTGTACCGGCACCTGATCGAGCACTCCCGGGCCGGCCGCGCCGTCCAGGTCAGCCGCGGACGCTGGCGCGCTGCCGCACCGACGACGCAACGGTGCCGCCCGGTGACCACTTGCTCCGTTGCTCGCTCCGCGCCTCGCGCGCGCGTCTGCACACGGTCGCGAGCAAGCGAGCAACGGAGCAAGCAACGACGACCGCCAGCTACAACCACCGAGAGGAAGGTGATGCGACACTGCTCTACCTGACCGACACCGACTGGACCCTGCACGTCGGCGACGCCCGCGACGTGCTCGCCACGATGCCGGACGGCTTCGCCGACTGCATCGTCACCAGCCCGCCGTACTGGGCCAAGCGCGACTACGGCGTCAGCGGCCAGTACGGCCACGAGCCCGACCCGGACGCCTACGTCGCCACGCTCGCAGCGTCTTCCGCGAAGCGCGCCGCGTCCTCGCCGCCGACGGGACCTGCTGGCTCAACCTTGGCGACTCCTACTCCGTCGGCAGCGCCTCGCCAGACCGGGCTGCACGCCTACCTCGGCCCCGGCCTGGCGGGCGGCAGCACGCCGGGCATGGGCGCCAAGAACCTGCTCGGCCTGCCCTGGCGGGTCGCTCTCGCGCTGCAGGACGACGGCTGGATCATCCGCAACGCGATCGTCTGGCACAAGCCGAACGCCATGCCCGAGTCGGTGCGTGACCGGCTCAACTGCCGGTACGAGACTGATCTTCCTGCTGGTCAAGTCGCGCCGGTACTGGTTCGACCTCGACCCGATCCGGGTGCCGCACGCCACCGTCACGGCCGCGATGCCCGGCCGCTGCGCCAGCTCGCGGCGGCCGCGCCGGCACGCCCGGCGCGCCAGCCAGCCGCCATCCGGGCGACGGCAAGCGCAGCGGCAGCCGACCGGCAGCGGCCATCCGGCTCAAGTACGGCAGCCACACCCGGGAGGTCATTGCCGCCCGCCGCTACGGCGACGGCCGCTGCGGCCGTGCGCACCCGAACGGCCGCAACCCCGGCGACGTCTGGTCGATCCCGACCCGGCCGTACCGCGGCCCGCACTTCGCCGCCTTCCCGGTCGAGATCCCGACGCGCTGCATCAAGGCCGGGTGCAAGCCAGGCGGCATGGTCCTCGACCCGTTCTGCGGCACCGGCACCACCGGCCTGGCCGCGCTCGCGCTGGGCCGCCGGTTCACCGGCATCGACCTCAACCCCGCGATTCGCCGAACTGGCCGCCGACCGGCTCCGGCAATCCGCCGGGACCGGCAACGGCAACCAGAGCGCGGACGGCGGCACGTGACCGGCACGCGGCAACCACACCGCGCCCGGCAACGGCAAGCGGCAATGCCTCGCCGCTGCCGCTCCGGCACGCCGCACGGCCGGAAACCGGCTGGCTGCACGGCTCCTCCCAAAACGCGTCCCGGAGCGTACGCTCCCAGGCCCGGAGCAGGTCCGGGCCGCGCGCCACTGCCGCACGCAGTGCCACGCCGACAGCCGAAGACCGGTCCGCGTGGTCGTGCCGGCCGAGCCGCCCGCGCTCACCCCGGCAGCGGCCCTGGCCCTGCTCCGGATCCTGATCAAGGCCCAGCGCCGCGCGGAGGGAGGCCGACCAGATGACAGGCACGCACAGCAGGATCGACCAGCCAGGAGAGGACAGCGAACGATGCGGAGCAGATGATCGACCTTCGCCTTCTGGGGCCGGGTGTCCACCGAGGACAACCAGGACCCCGAGTCATCCCGCGGCTGGCAGCTGCACCCGCGCCAAGGCGCTGGTCGAGCCGCACGGCGGCCGGATCGTCGCCGAGTTCTTCGACGTCGACAAGTCCCGGTCCATCCCGCCGCAGCGGCGCCCGGAGGCCGCCCGCCTGCTCGCGGCACTGGCCGACCCGGCGCGCGGCTTCGATGCCGTCGTGGTGGGGGAGCCGCAGCGGGCGTTCTACGGCAACCAGTTCGGCAACACGTTCCCGATCTTCGCTCACTACAACGTGCCGCTGTGGGTGCCGGAAGTCGGCGGCCCGATCGACCCGGACAACGAGGCCCACGACCTGATCATGTCCGTGTTCGGCGGCGTCTCCAAGGGCGAGCGGAACCGCATCAAGATCCGGGTGCGGACCGCGATGGCGGCCCAGGCCCAGATCGAGGGCCGGTTCCTGGGCGGTCGGCCGCCGTACGGCTACAGGCTCATCGACGCCGGCCCGCACCCGAACCCGGCCAAGGCCGCCGACGGCAAGCGGCTGCACGCGCTCGCGATCGACGAGACCGCCGCCGCGGTCGTGCGGCGGATCTTCGCCGAGTTCGCTCGCCGGCGCCGGGCCTCTACGCGATCGCCGAGCACCTGACCCGCGACGGCATCCCGTGCCCGTCCGCCCACGACCCGGACCGCAACACGCACCGCTGCGGCATCGCCTGGTCGAAGAGCGCCGTCCGCGTCATCCTCACCAACCCGCGCTACACCGGCCGGCAGGTCTGGAACAGGCAGCGCAAGGACGAGGTGCTGATCGACGTCAACGACGTCGCGCTCGGCCACACGACCAGGATGCGGTGGAACGACCAGGCGGCCGTGGATCTGGTCGGACGCAGATCATCGCACCCGCCGATCATCGACGCCAGGAGACGTTCGCAGCAGGCGCAGGAGCGTCCTGGCTCGCGCGCGGACGCGGACCCGGCCCGCGCAAGCCGCATCCGCACCCGCGCACGACTACGCGCTTCGCGGCGCGCTGTTCTGCGGCGTATGCGACCGCAAGATGCAGGCCACTGGGCCAACGGCGCGCCGTACTACCGGTGCCGGTTCCCCGCCGAGTACGCGCTGGCCAACAAGATCAGCCACCCGCGCAACGTCTACCTGCGCCAGGACGCCTTCGACGCCCGGGTCAACCAGTGGCTCGCCACCGTGTTCGCCCCGGCGCACCTGGCCGCGCACCATCGACCAGATCATGGCCGGCCAGCAGGCCGAGCACCGACCACGCCGCCGCGCAGGCAGCGCATGGCCAGGATCGAGGACGCGACCGGCAAGATGGCCCGCTACCGGGCCGCGCTCGACGCCGGCGGCGACCCCGAGGAGATCGGCAAGTGGATCGCCGAGACCAAGGCCCAGCGCGCTCGCCGCCGAGGCCGAGCTGCGCCAGGCCACCAGCGGCACGGCCGACCCTCACCCGCCAGCAGATCCAGGCCGTCATCGAGAGTGCGCGGACATCGCCAGCGACCTGCGCGACGCCGACCCGGCCGACATAGCCGAGCGCTACCGCAAGCTCGGCCTGCGGCTCACCTACCACCCAGGGAGGAACCTCGTGCAAGCGACAGCGAGCCCAAGAGCCCGCGAATATAGGCAAATGGTTCGTGTCCGAGGGGGGACTTGAACCCCCATGCCCTTTTGGGGCACTAGCACCTCAAGCTAGCGCGTCTGCCTATTCCGCCACCCGGACCTGGGGCGCCGGCGTGTTGCCGGGGCCGGCCTCACCATAGCAAATGTGACCCCCTGCCGGCGACGGGGCTTTGGCCGCGACCCGCGAGGGCCGCCGACCACTGCCAGGGCGAATGGCTCGGCGCCGTCGCCCAGGTCGGCGCAGCCAGCGCAGCCAGCGCAGTCAGCGCTCGCAGCCAGCGCAGTCAGCGCCCGCAGCCAGCGCAGCCAGCGCCCGCAGTCAGCGCAGCCAGCGCAGCCAGCGCCCGCAGTCAGCGGAGCCAGCGCCCCGCCGCCTGCGAGACCGGACAGAAGGTGCAACGATTGCCAGATGACTGACAACCTCGCTACTCGCGGCACCGCCGCCCAAGACGAAGTCGCTGCCCTGGCCAGCGAACTGATCAGGATCGACACCACCAATCCGGGAGATCACTCCGGACCGGGCGAACGGGCCGCGGCCGAGCACGTGGCCGCCCTGCTGGCCGAGGCCGGCCTGGAGCCAACGATCTACGAGTCGCACGCCAAGCGCGCCAGCTTGGTCGCCAGGGTAAAAGGCACCGACTCGGCCAGGCCCGCCCTTCTCATCCATGGTCACCTGGATGTGGTGCCGGCCGACGCAGCGGACTGGCGGGTGCACCCGTTCTCCGGCGAGATCAGTGATGACTGCGTCTGGGGCCGGGGCGCTGTCGACATGAAGGACTTCGACGCCATCGTGCTGGCTACGCTGCGGCAGCGGCTTGCCGAGGGCCGCAGGCCCGCCAGGGACATCGTGCTGGCGTTCCTGGCCGACGAGGAAGCGGGCGGCACCTGGGGCGCGCGCTGGCTGGTCGACAACCACCCGGAGCACTTCGAGGGCGTCACCGAGGCGATCGGCGAAGTGGGCGGATTCAGCGTGACCATCGGGGGCAAGCGCCTCTACCTGCTGCAGACCGCGGAAAAGGGCATGGCCTGGATGCGGCTGACCGCCCGCGGAACCGCAGGGCACGGCTCGATGCTCCAGCCGGATAACGCCGTGACCGAGGTGGCCGAGGCCATTGCCAGGATCGGCAGGCACGAGTGGCCCATCAGGGAAACCGAGGCCGCCTTCGCCTTCGCCCGCGAGGCCTGCGCCGCCTTGGGCATCGAGTTCAGTCAAGATGACCCAGCGGCCGCGCTGGCCAAGCTCGGGCCCATATCGCGGATGGTTGGCGCAACGCTCACTAACACTGCCAACCCGACGATGCTCTCGGCTGGGTACAAGGTCAACGTCATTCCGCAGCTAGCAAGCGCGCAGGTGGACGGCAGGTTCCTGCCCGGCCACGAGGATGAGTTCTTCCGCGAGATCGACGCGCTGGCCGGACCCGGCGTGCGGCGCGAGTTCGTGCACCATGACATCGCGGTCGAGACGACCTTCGATGGTGACCTGGTCGCGGCGATGCACGCGGCCCTGCAGGCGGAAGATCCTCAGGGGCGGATGGTGCCGTACTGCCTGTCGGGCGGCACGGATGCGAAGTCATTCTCCCGTCTCGGCATCCGCTGCTTCGGGTTCACCCCGCTCCGGCTGCCGCCGGAGCTTGACTTCGCCGGCATGTTCCACGGGGTGGATGAGCGGGTGCCCGTCGAGGCGCTCAGGTTCGGCGTTCGGGTGCTCGACAACTTCCTTGACCGCTGTTAGCCGTTGTCGCAGGTCATGTCATAAAGACGGGCTTATGGTCGTAGCGCGGCCGAGTCAGGATCGGGGATGTCTTTTCGTTTATTGCCGCATGCACGTTGAGTAGTGGTATCGTGACTGCCTGTGCGGGGACGAATCCCCGGCGCGCACCCCCTTTCCAAAGCGCGCTGGTCAACGCTCTCGCGCAATGGCGGGCCACGAGCAGATCCCCTGCGATGTTGGCCGCGCCAGCCGGCCGATGAGGAGGGTCGCCTGTGTTGCCGGAACAGGGTCAGAGCCCAGGTTCGCTGGTCCGCAGCCGCGCCAGCTCGCGGCGGCACGGCGCCGCGGCCAGCAGTGCGCGGGCCTGTCGCCTGGGTCCCATGATCCTCTTGGCTGGTCGCGGGCACATGCCCGCTCTGGTGGCCACGGCTCGAGGCGGTGCCGCAACGGCGCCCCTGGCCGTGGCCACCGCCGGCGCCAATGCCCGGACCGTCATCGGACTCCAGGCTGCGTTAGCCCGCCCGGCGCTGTCACTCCACCCCACCGCGGCAGCGCTCCCGGCTGCGTTGCCCCACCTTGCTCGCGCCGCGTGCTCATGTCGCGGATCGCGGTTAGTTAGCTAAACCGAGTACCTAGCCGGGTCCTTCGCCTGGCCTTACCTGCAACTCGCGGCCACATCGGGGAGGGTCTCGTCAGCTCTATGGAGGTAACGCTCAGTAAGCGCTTCGCAACGCTGAGCGCCGAGCAGCCGAAAATGCATCGACATTAAGGAAAAGGAAGAGGACCAGTTAATGAGTACATGGGCTGCTGTTGCGGCTACGGAAGCCGTCATATCCCACGGGGCCGGCCCGCTGCACGGCATCGCGCCAGGCGCTATCGACGGGTTCGCCGCGGGCACGCTGCTGACCACGGCGTGCTTCCTGGTGATCGTCACCCCGCAAATGCTGCGGCGGAGCCGGCTCTCGGCGCGCGAAGGCATGTGGCGCGGCGGCCTGCGACGGGCACGGTTCTGGCGGGACTACGCGGCGGAAGACGCGGAGGCCATTGTCGCCGCGACCGACAGTGATTCATATCCCGTCCAGGTCGGCGGCCATCCGTTTGCCAACGATGTTGACGCGGACGTCGTTCTGCCGGGAACGGCTGGCGACCAGCTAACTCATGACCAGACCGGCCGCGGTAGTCATCGCAGCAAGCACAGGATGACTGGCTCCGACAGTGACCACCGCCAGGATGCTCCTCGGACCGCGCCCAAGCACGCAGCGCCGCCGACCGGTCTCGGCGGCTGGATGTCCGGCCGGTTCACTGCGCCTCCGCTGGCCGCCCGCGGCTGATCCGGGGCAAGGCTCCAGTCAGGCCCGTCGGCGCGGAATGCGCCGGGGAGGTCCGGCCACCACCCGATGAGGCCCGCCGGCTAGCTCGGCGGGCCTGACTGGTCAGCCCAGCCTGGCCCGGCAGTCCATCCGGAACGCCCGGGCGTAAATGCCAGCGAACCGCGAACCTGGCGGATGATCGTGCGCCGCAGTGTCGCCTTGCGGCTTCCGTCCGGATACAGCCGGAGTCGGGACAGCTCCCAGTTGCCATATTCGGCGTGGTCGGTCAGGATGCGCCTAGCCGCGTCCCTCGAGGTGCCGCGCGGGATATAGAGCACCAGGTACGAGAACTCCGCCATCAACTTATTGTGCGCGATGAGCGGGATGGTTCAATCACCTTGAGGGAATCTGCAGCGAGGGCCCAGGGAACAGGCCAGCGCCGTTCGCAAGTTACCTTCCTTGTGAGGGAACGGGGTTGTCCACCATCAGGTGACATGCCTGGCGGATGCGGTATCCCTTACGGAAAGGCCAGAGCGCCGGGTGGCTGCAGGCTTACCTGCGGTAGCCTCCTGGGCGATTGCTGGATATAGAGGGTGGGAGACGTGGCAGCAGGGACCGAGGAAACGACCAGCGCCCCCAAGGCTGGGGCAAACGGCGGCAGCAAGCTGGTCATCGTCGAGTCGCCGAGGAAGGCGCGGACGATCGCTGGCTTCCTCGGCAAGGGCTACGTGGTGGAGTCAAGTATCGGCCACATACGCGATATGCCGGATAAGGCTGCCGAGATACCCACGAAGTATCGCGGCGAGGCATGGGCGCGACTCGGCGTCGACGTCGACCACGACTTCGAGCCGCTGTACGTAGTCAACTCGGACAAGAAGCAGCAGGTCACCAAGCTCAAGGAGTTGCTGAAGCACGCCGACGAACTGCTGCTCGCCACTGATGAGGATCGCGAGGGCGAAGCCATCGCCTGGCACCTCCTCGAGGTGCTTAAGCCGCGGGTGCCCGCGAGGCGAATGGTCTTCCACGAGATCACGCCGGAGGCCATCGCGCAGGCGGTGGCCTCACCGGGTGAGGTCGACCAGGGGAAGGTCGAGGCTTACCAGACCCGTCGCGTGCTTGACCGGCTCTACGGGTACGAGGTCTCGCCGGTGCTATGGAAGAAGGTCATGCCGCAACTGTCGGCGGGCCGGGTTCAGTCAGTGGCCGTTCGGCTGGTCGTCGACCGAGAGCGCGAGCGGATCGCGTTCCGGCCGGCCCAGTACTGGGATCTGGAGGCGGACTTCGCGCCGCAGGACGCCGCGGCGCGGGCCGAGGTCGCCTCGTTCACCGCGACCCTGGTGTCTGTCGACGGCAAGAGGGTCGCGCAGGGCCGCGACTTCTCCTCGACCGGCGACCTGCGGGCCGACGGGAAGGACGCGGACGCGGCGTCCGCCATCCTGCACCTCGATGGCGAGGCCGCGGCGGCGCTCGCGCTGAGGCTGACCGGCTCGTCCTTCTCGGTGAAGTCGGTCGAGCGCAAGCCCTACCGCCGCTCGCCTTATGCGCCGTTCCGCACCACGACGCTGCAGCAGGAAGCATCCAGGAAGCTTGGCTTCTCGACTAAGTACACGATGTCGGTGGCGCAGCGGCTGTACGAGAACGGCCACATCACTTACATGCGCACCGACTCGGTGACGCTGTCGCAGACAGCGCTGAACGCGGCCAGATCGCAGGCACGGCAGCTATACGGCGACGAATATGTGCCGGCCGCACCGCGCATCTACGACAGCAAGGTGAAGAACGCGCAGGAAGCGCACGAGGCCATCAGGCCGGCTGGCGACTCGTTCAAGACCCCGGCGCACTCCGGCCTGTCAGGCGATGAGCTACGCCTGTACGAACTGGTCTGGAAGCGCACGGTGGCCTCCCAGATGAAGGATGCCACCGGCGAGTCGGTGTCAGTCAGGATCACCGGCGAGTCGAGCACTGGCGAGCACGCCGACTTCGGCGCGTCCGGGAAGGTCATCTCCTTCCACGGGTTCCTGAAGGCCTACGTCGAGGGTTCCGACGATCCGGACGCCGAGCTCGACGACAACCAGCGCAGGCTGCCGCCGATGGCAGAGCGCGACCCGATGGACGTCCTGCGGATGGACGTGCTCGAGCACGCGACCAGGCCGCCGGCCCGCTACACCGAGGCATCCCTGATCAAGGAGCTGGAAGACCGCGAGATCGGCCGGCCATCTACCTACGCCTCGATCATCGGCACCATCCTGGACCGCGGTTACGTGTTCAAGAAGGGCAGCGCGCTCGTCCCTTCGTTCGTCGCCTTCGCCGTCGTCACGCTGCTCGAGCGGCACTTCGCGCACCTCGTCGACTACGAGTTCACTGCCCGGATGGAGGACGCGCTCGACGACATCGCCAACGGCGACGCCGAGCGCGTGCCGTGGCTGCACCGGTTCTACTTCGGCGCCGAGGGCGAAGAGGGCCTGAAGGAAATGGTCAGCGATCTCAGTGACATCGACGCCCGCGACGTCAGCTCGTTCCCGCTGGCCGGCACCGACATTGTCGTCCGGGTCGGCCGGTACGGCCCGTACCTGGAGCGGGACGGCCAGCGGGTCAACGTGCCAGAAGGTACCGCGCCGGACGAGGTGACTGCCGAATATGCGGCCGAGCTGCTGGACCGGCCGAGCGGGGACAAGATCCTCGGCTCCGACCCGGAGACGGGCAAGACGATCGTCGCCAAGGCAGGCAGGTTCGGCCCCTATGTGACCGAGGTGCTTGAGGACGGTGCGCCGGCGTCGGCCAAGCCGCGGACCGCATCGCTGCTGAAGTCGATGGACCTTGACAGCGTCACCCTGGATGATGCGCTCCGGCTGCTGACACTGCCCCGTACGCTGGGTGAGCTTGACGGCGAGACGGTCACCGTGCAGAACGGCAGGTACGGCCCCTACGTCAAGAGGGGCTCAGAGAGCCGCTCGCTGGAGTCGGAAGAGCAGATGTTCACGCTCACCCTGGACCAGGCGCAGGCGCTGCTGGCGCAGCCCAAGCCGCGCGGACGGGCCGCGCGGGCGGCAGCGGCACCGCCGCTGAAGGAGCTGGGCGCGGACGCCGCGAGCGGCAATCCGATCGTGCTGCGGGAGGGCAGGTTCGGCCCGTACGTGACCGACGGGGAGACCAACGCGTCCCTGCGCAAGGGCGACACCGTCGAATCCATCACCCCGCAGCGCGCCATCGAGTTGCTCGCCGAGCGCAGGGCCGCCGCTCCCGCGCCTAAGCGCCGGGCGGCCACGTCCAGGTCAGCCGCGAAGTCGACGTCCAAGGCCGCGGGGAAGACCACAGCCAAGGCGACCCCGGCGAAGACGGCGAAGTCGGGCAAATCCTGAGAGCTGAACGGGTGAGAGACAGCCCGGCGGCCGTGGTGTGGCCCCTTGCTGTGGCTGTCGGCATGCCTTCGGGACACACCCAGCCACGCGCGTCTGGCGCGGGCTCGGGCCCGCGGACGACGTGCACAGACTCCCGCGGCGCACCGGCACACCGGTTGGGGGATAATTGAGGCAACCTCCGCTTCGCGGACCACTCTGAGCGGGGCACGCCCCGTTCCGATATGAGTTCGCCCGATTACGGACGGCAGGTTAGCGCAGTGACCGTGCGTTCCCCTGCTGTGCCTATACCCTGGCGCAGTGAACTTTAGATCCCCTTTGGGTGCCCGTGGGTCTGGCGTGCTCTCGATCACGTCTTTCCGGCGCCTGTGGATCGCGCTGTCGCTATCCAGTCTGGGGGACTGGCTGAGTCTGGTCGCGCTGTCGACGCTGGCAGCCAAGATCGGCGGAAGCAGCGGCGGATTGTATGCAGTCAGCGGCGTGTGGCTGACCTCGCTGCTGCCCGCCTTGCTCTTCGGGCCGCTGGCAGGCGCGGTCGCGGACCGGTTCGACCGCCGCCTGAACATGATCATCGGCGACGTGATCAGGGCGGTGCTGTACCTCACAATCCCCCTCAATTTCACCATCCACTTCGCGAACCAGCTGACCTGGTTGTACATCGTCCAGTTCCTGGCGTCCTGCGCGTCGCTGTTCTGGACCCCCGCCAAAGACGCGTCCGTGCCCAACCTGGTGCCGTCCGGCAAGCTGGAGGCGGCCAACCAGCTGAGCTTGTTCACCACCTACGGCACCGCGCCGATCGCGGGGCTGCTGTTCACCCTGCTGGCGCTGGTTAGCACGACTAACCAGGTCAACCTCGCCCTGTACTTCAACTCAGCCACGTTCGTGGTGTCGGCCTTGACCGTGTACATGCTGAAAGAGCTGCGCCGTCGCCGGACCGGCGTCATCTCCGCGCCGTCGGTACTGAAATCGATCTGGGAAGGCTGGAAGTTCCTCGGCCAGACCCAGGTAGTGCGCGGCATCGTCATCGGGATGACGGGGGCGTTCGCGGCCGGCGGAGTGGTGGTCGGCCTCGGGCCAACCTATGTCCGGAATACGCTGCAAGGCGGCAGCGCGGGCTGGGGCGCGGTGTTCGCGGGCATATTCTTCGGGCTGGCCATCGGCATGTTCCTCGGGCTGCGCATCCTGCGCGGCTTCTCCAGGCGGCGGCTGTTCGGCGTATCGATTATGTTCGCGGCGGTGCCGCTGGCCATGATCGCACTGATTCCGAGCCTCGTCCTGACGATCATCTTGACGATCGTCCTCGGTGCGTGCGCGGGTGTCGCGTACGTGACCGGCTACACGGTCATCGGCCTGGAGGTCGATGACGACACCAGGGGCCGGACGTTCGCCTTCCTGCAGTCCGCGATCCGGGTCATCCTGTTCGCCGTCATCGTGATCGCACCCGTGCTGGCCGGCGCCATCAATTCGGCCGTGCGGGCCATGGGCGGATCCGGCCTGCACGTCGGTGCCTTCGCGTACCGGAACATCGGCTATAACCTGGTGCTCCTGCTGGCAGCGGTGGTCGCCGTCCTGCTCGGCCGGATGTCCTACCGGCAGATGGACGACCGCAAGGGGGTGCCGTTGCTTGCTGACCTGAGTGCCGTCTTCCGTGGTGAGCCGCGGCATGCGGCGCCGAACGGCGCAGGCGATGCCCACCAGCCCCACCAGCCGCCGGCCCGGCGGCCCGGCCTCTTCCTCGCGCTGGAAGGCGGGGAGGGGACCGGCAAGTCAACGCAGGCCCGGCTGCTCGCGATCTGGCTCCGTGAACAGGGCTACGACGTGGTGGCCACGCACGAGCCGGGAGCCACCAAGGTCGGCAACCGGCTCCGTGCGCTGCTGCTCGACACCGCGCATGCCGGCATGGACGCCAGGGCGGAGGCATTGATGTACGCGGCGGACCGGGCCGAGCACGTCCAGTCGATGATCTTGCCAGCGCTCGAGCGCGGCAACGTCGTCGTCACCGACCGGTACCTCGACTCGTCGCTCGCCTATCAGGGGGCCGGTCGCCAGCTTCAGGTGGCGGAGGTCGCGGAGCTCAACAACTGGGCGACAGGCGGCCTGATGCCGGACCTGACGATCGTGCTCGACCTGGAGCCCGTTGAAGGACTTAGCCGCAGGCGCAGCTCCGCGGACCGGCTGGAATCTGAGCCGCTTGACTTCCATCGCCGGGTCAGGTCCGGTTTCCTCAGCCTGGCCGCGGCGGATCCGTCCCGGTACCTGGTGCTGGACGCGGCCAGGCCCGAGGCCGAGATCAGCCGGGAGATCCGGGCTCGAGTCCAGGATCTGCTGCCTGATCCAGTGCCGCTGAACACCGAGGAAAATACCGGCAGCTTCCCGGCGGTGCGTGACTGATGGCGGCCGCCGTGTTCGGTGGGCTGACTGGCCAGGATGCCGTGGTGGACCAGCTACAGCGCGCGGCGGAGGCGGCTGGGGCTGGCGCCGGTGCAATGCATGCCTGGCTGTTCACCGGGCCCCCAGGTTCCGGGCGGTCGGTGGCCGCACGAGCTTTCGCGGCGGCACTGCTGTGCGATTCCCAGGGTTGTGGTTCGTGCCCGTCCTGCCATCAGGTGGCCGCGGGCACGCATGCCGACGTACTGCTGGTACGGCCAGACGGACTGTCCTACGGTGTCCGGCAGACAAGGGACCTGGTACTGAAGGCGGCTGCCGCGCCGGTCATGGGCCGTTGGCGGATCGTCCTGTTCGAGGATGCGGACCGCGCCACCGAGCAGGCGGCGAACGCGCTGCTCAAGGCGATCGAGGAGCCGGCGCCGCGGACGATCTGGCTGCTGTGCGCGCCCTATGCCGATGACCTGCCGACGACGATCAGGTCCCGGTGCAGGCTGGTCACCTTGCGGACACCGCGGACCAGCGCGGTGGCCGCGAGCCTGCAGCACGAGGGCGTGTCGGCCGAGCTAGCGCTGACGGCGGCGCGAGCGGCGCAGGGTCACATCGGCCGGGCCCGCCGGCTCGCGACCGACCCGGCCGCCGCCGGGAGGCGGGACGACGTCCTCCGCGTGCCGACGCAGGTGGGCAGCATGGGCCAGGCCTTCAAGGCGGCGGCGGCGCTGGTCCGGGCGGCAGAGTCGGAGGCAACCGCCGTGACCGAGGAACTCGACGGCCCCGAGCGCGAGGCGCTGCGACGCGCTTTCGGCGAGGGCTCGACGGGCAAGGGCGTGGCCAGCGCCATCCGCGGCGGTGCCGGGGCGATGCGCGACCTGGAGGAGCGGCAGAAGTCGCGTGCCACCAGGGTGAAGCGCGACTCGCTCGACCGGGCGCTGCTTGACCTCGCGAGCTACTACCGTGACGTGCTCGCGGTGCAGGTAGGCGCAGAGGTGGAACTGGCCAACGCCGGACGCTTCGACGAGCTAGCGGCCCTGGCCTCGGAATGCGGGCCGGCCGATACCGTGCGCCGGATCGAGGCCATCATGAGGTGCCGTGAGCGGCTGGCGGCGAGCGTGGCACCGCTGCTCGCGGTGGAGGAACTGACCCTGTCGCTGGTCGACTATTCGGCGGCCAAGTAGCCCGTGCGGCGGGGGTCCGCCAGCCCGGTGGCGAACCGGGGGGAGACGGCGGACGTGATCTGACCGTAATCTGGACCAGTGGGCATGATGATGGCAGTGAGCTTCCAGCGGAGCGGGCGCCTCTATTACCTGGATCCTGGCCCATATCAGCCATCCGTTGGCACCAAGGTGCTCGTGCCCACCGACGCCGGGCCGGAAGTTGCCGAGTGCATCTGGGCGCCGCAGTGGGTCGACGACGAGATCACCGGGCTGCCGGTCTGCGCGGGCCTGGCCACCGAGCAGGACATGAGCAGGGACGAGTCGAACCGGTCCAGGCGAGCCGAGGCGAGGGTGGCCTCGCGCAGGCTGGCCCGCGAGCACGAGCTGTCGATGAAGATCATCGGCGTGGACTACGTGGACCAGGCGAACGTATTCACCGTGTACTTCAGCGCTCCTTCCCGTGTCGACTTCCGCGGCCTGGTCAAGGATCTGGCCGGACGTCTGCGCGCCAGGGTCGAGTTGCGGCAGATCGGGCCTCGCGATGAGGCCAGGCTCCAGGGCGGTATCGGGCCGTGCGGCCGCGACCTGTGCTGCGCCACGTTCCTCAAGGACTTCGAGCCCGTATCGGTGCGGATGGCCAAGGACCAGGACCTGCCGGTGAACCCGCTGCGGATCGCCGGTGCCTGCGGCCGCCTGATGTGCTGCCTGAAGTACGAGCACCCGCTTTACCAGGACTTCCGCGCCAGCGCGCCACGGACAGGCGAGAGCGTCGAGACGCCGGACGGGCCGGGCACGGTGATCGGTCATAACGTTCCTGCCGACCAGGTGGTCGTCAAGCTCGCCGAGGACGGCCGCCGCACTACCTGCCCGAAGGCCAGCGTGTGTGGCTCCCGGCAGGCCTACGAGGCGATGCACGGCGAAGCGCGGGAACGTTCCGCGGACCGGTAGACTCCTGTCGCTTCCGCGGTTCCGGTCGCGGGCGCGCCGCCTTAGCTCAGTCGGCAGAGCGATTCACTCGTAATGAATAGGTCGTCGGTTCGATTCCGACAGGCGGCTCCACCTGACCAGCGGAAACGCCGCGATCGCGTTAATGATCATGGCTCCTCGTAGCAGTTTTCGTAGCAGTTTCTCCGAACAGGGCCTGCCCGAGCCTGGCCGCCGCGTCCTGGGCAAGCAGGGACGAGACGTGCGTGTAGCCACGGGTGACCCGGATATCTGAGTGGCCGAGCATTTCCTGAACCACGGCCAGTGCGACGCCCTGGTCCAGGGCGATGGTGGCGGCCGAGTGCCGCATCGTGTGAGTCCCGGCGTGCGGGATGCCGGCCCCGGCGAGGATGTCTGACCACTCCTGCCAGTCAGCGCGCGGGTCGACCGGCCGGCCGTTCTCCCGGCCGAAGACGACGCCGTGCTCCTGCCAGAGGTTGGCTGCCGTCTCGCGTTCCAGCTGCTGAGCCTCCCGGTGAATCTTGAGGATGGCGACGAGCTCGGGCGGCAGCGGGACTGTCTTGCGGCGCCGCTCCTTGATCTCGCGGAAGACCAGGCCGCCGCCCCGCCGCTGCGGGCACGTCGAGGCATGTGCAGTGCAGCCGGGCGGGCACAGCCGTGGAGCACCGGCACGGATGCATACATGCGGCCTGCCTGACCTGCGGGCTGCCTTCGGGCACCGGCGCGGGCAGGGCGTCCAGATCGCCGCCAGCATCAGAGCAGCCATCCTCACCGGCGAGCTAGAGCCCGGCGAGCAGCTGCCCGCGGGCCACGAGCTGGCCAGCTTTTTCGGCGTCAGCCGCATGACCGTGCAGACCGCGATCAGGACCCTGCGGAACGAGGGCTTCGTCCGCAGCCTTGCTGGGAGCGGCGTTTACGTCCGGGAGCAGGCCAGCCTGCCCGGTCCGGAAGATGCCGAGCATCCCCTCGCCGGAACTGCCGCGTTCCTGTTCGAGATGGGCCAGCTGAAGAACCAGCCGCGCTCCGGCTGGCAGCTGCTAGGCATCCAGAGACCCGAGAGCGTTGCCGAGCACTCGTTCCGGACCGTGACCGTCGGGATCACGCTGGCCGCGATCGCCGGTGCCGACATCGGCCGCACCGCGGCCCTGTCGGTGTTGCACGACGCTCATGAGACCCGGATCGGAGACGTGCCCGCAGTCGGCCGGGCCTACGTCACCACCGCAACTCCCGAGGCCGTCACCGCGCACCAGACAGCGGGCATGCCCGCCGACGCCGGCAAGGCCCTCCAGGAACTGGTCGCGGAGTACGAGGACAACCAGACACCCGAAGCGCACCTGGCGCACGACGCCGACAAGATCGAGATGCTGATCCAGGCGATCGAGTACGAGGCCCTGGGTGCCGACACCACTCAATGGCAGGAGAACGCTCTTGCTGCGCTGCGCACCGACGCAGGCGCCGAACTGGCCCGCGCGGTTACCTCATCCAGCCCGCAATGGTGGGCAGCGTTCAACGCGTCCTACTCCGAGCTCCGGGCGAGTACCCGTGCCCACAAGCAGCTCAGGAAACCTGTCGAGTAGACGCGACCGGGTGACAACCGGCTTTTTGTTTGCAGACCCCGTGTTCGGGTGACTTCGTGTCTCGTCTAGCTAGTCGCTGAGGGAGCGGGCAGGGGTGGGGACTGGTCGCCGGGCCCGGCTGCGCCGCGGGACGGCTTGCGGGCGCGAGTGAAGGCGGCGCCGTGGCTGGCGGTGATGCAGCCGTCGGCCTGCAACTGCTCCAGGGCCGCGAACAGCCTGGTGCGGAACTCGGCGGCCAGTTGCGGGCCGAGGGAGTACACGTGGCCGCGGAACCCGTGTGACATTACGAAGTCCCAGTAATGCTGCGGGTCGCGGAAGTCGAAGGAGCGCTGGACCGTGCGCTGCTCAACGTCGGTGAAGCCGACCGCCGCGCAGATCTCCGGCAGCGCGCGCGGCGGATCGGTGGACAGCTCCGGGGCGGTCTCCTCACTGGAGCGTCGTTTTCTCTCCTCGCTGGCTCGCTCGTCAACGTCCCGTACCAGTTCGTCGAAGTCCCAGCGGCTATCCGGCTTCCCCGGTCCCGGCGTGGAGAACGCCAGCAGGCCGCCAGGGCGGAGCACCCGGTGGGCCTCGGCGAAGGCCCGCTCGGGGTAGTGCATGATGTGGAACGCGAACCCGCACGTCACCACGTCGAAGGAGGCATCGGGGAAGGCGAGGCGGTGCGCGTCCATGCCGCAGATCTTGATCTGCGGCAGATCTCCGCGGTCGCGGGCCAGGGCGGCGCGCATGTTCGGCGCGTTGTCGACGGCGACGACCAGCCCCCGCGGCCCCACCGCCCGCGCGGCCGGCAGCGTGATCGCCCCGCGCCCGGCCGCGACATCGAGCACCCGCTGCCCCGGCCGCAGGCCGCACCAGCCGGCCAGCTCGCGGCCGAAGGTCGCGAAGAACGGCAGGTGCCGGTCGTACTCCCCGGCCACCTCGTCGAAGAGGCGCCGCACGTCCGCTGTATCGGTCACGGGTCAGTATGCTCGCGTCCGGCCAGCGCGCACTCAACGGGTTTTGTCGGCGCTCGGCGCCGGCTAGCTAGCCCGTGCGGATTTCGAGGAGCTGGCGTGCTTCTGGTGCTCGGGTTGCGTCTCGTTTGCTCCTCGATAGCGTGATGCAGGTCACGGCTGCCGGCTTCATTGCTGTGCTGCCGCTGGGAGGGGCCGGTCAGTCAGCCTGGCCGAGGTGCCTGCGAAGGTCCGTGTGTCTCGACTCGATCGAGCGAGAGCCCAGCGCCTCATCTCCGGAGTGAGGTTGCGCCCGCCGCGATTAGCTTGCTCATGGCTGCAGTTCCGCCAGTCTCGGCTGCCACAAGCAGGACATACTCAAGTCCCACCGAGCGCAGACGCAGCCATGCTGCTATCGGCATAGTAGCCACCACTTCGCCGTCAATGTCTTCGGTTGCAAGCTCCACGTCGGTTTTCGCGGCCTCGGCCGTCGGGCCGAGAACGACGGCGGGGAGGCCGCGTGACCAGCGGACGGCGGCGAGGTGGCTGGCGTGTTGAGGGCGTAGATGGCAAAGCCGGTGCGGGTGATGAAGCCGAGCCTGGCCCATTCGCCGAGCTGGGTGTGCAGGTTGCGGGGCTTGATCTGGAGGCGCTGGGCGAGTTCGCGGCCGCTCCAGTCGCGGCGGGGATTGGTGGTCATGAGAGCGATGACGCGTTGCCGCCGGGTGGGCTGCTGGGGGCCGGTCCGGGCGGGGTTTTTGCGATGGGGGCGGGGGCGGGGCCGGCTTCCTGGCGGGTCCAGCGGCGGAGTGGTGAGGGTGACGCTGATCGCGGTGACGGCGGTAACCGCCCGGGGACGGCCGTCGTCACGGCTGAGGTAGCGGGAGGTCGCGCACTTGACCTTGCGGGCGCTGTATCGGGGCCGGCGGGCGGGCAGCAGGGTGGACAGGACCGCCTGGCCGATGACGCCGTGCTGCACGGCCGGGCCGGGCGGGCAGATGCCGGCGGCGGTGGTGAGCTGGTCGCGGGCGGCTTCCAGCGCGGAGGTGAAGCTGGCCCGGTCGGGGTTGGTGCCGGGCCGGGTTTCGACTGCGGTGACCATGGCCATGCGCAGCAGCTGGTAGAGGGTCAGCAGGGCCCATAGCTCCTGCTCGATGCCGGGCTGGTCACCCGAGCGCAGCACCCGGCCGTCCAGCAGGGTATGCCGCAGGGCGAGATAGGCAGACTCGATCTCCCACCGCTCGTGATACAGGCGCACTAGCGCATCAGCCGGATAGGCGCGGTGGTCGGTCAGCGTGGTGATCAGCCGGCAGGAGTCGGCGATCCGGCTGCCGTCGGCGCCGGTCATGGCGAGGCTGGCCTCGATGATCCGCACGTCCAGGCTGCCGTCCAGCCGCGACAGGTACGAGCCGTCGGGCAGGTGCGCCAGGACCAGGGGCTTGCGGGTGGACTTGGCCCGGGCCAGCAGCATCGCCCCGGTCGCAGTGATCTCGGCGAAGAACGCGGCGCCGTCGAATCCCCGGTCCAGCAGCACCAGCATTCCCGGGTGCAGCAGATGCAGCAGCCGCCGGGCCAGGCCCGTCTCGTCACGGTCGGACACTGATCCGACGGTGGCGCCCAGCAGGCCGCGGGTGCCGGTCTCGGCCAGTGCCATTATCCGCAGGGCCGGGTAGCCGGCCAGGCCCAGCCGGTGGCGGATCTTCCCCAGCCAGGCCCGGTTGCGGCTGGTGTCGGGAACCTTCACCGAGTTCAGCCCGTCGAAGGCAACGGTACGCAGCCCGGCGAAGCACACGCCGGGCGTGTGCGGCTGGGCCAGCGGCCCGGCGACCACCTCGAACAGCGCCTTCAGCGGCGCCGGCCCGAGGCGGCGGCGAAGATCGCGAAGAGCCTTCTCCGACGGGGCAGTCAGGTCCAGCCCGGTCAGCCCGGCGGTGAGCTTTCGCCACACCCGCAGGTAACCCAGCTGCGGGAACATGCCGAGCGCCAGCACGAAGTAGACGCCAGCCCGCGACGGCAGATCCCGCAGCCGCCGCTGCACGGTCCGGGTCTGGGCCAGCACATCGTCGACCAGCTCGAACGGCAGGTACTGGGTTAACTCGCCCAGATGGCCGGGAGCAAAGACGCCGCCGGCGACAGTGACCTCATGACTGATGGTGATCGTGGCAGACTGAGTATTCAACGGGACCTCTGGTAAGGGCGAAGATCGTGACGGATCACCGCCGGCCTACCAGAGGTCTTGTTCCATCTGCTGCCGACACGCCGAACAGCGTGATCTTTCTTGACCCGGCCCGCTAATCCTTAACTACGCGGCATTGCTACGCGGCGCCTTCGGCGTCCTTGACCGCGAGCCTCCGGCACGGCATCGGCAGATGGAGCGGCAGGCAAGGGGGCCTGCCTCAGTGTGCGCCGCGCAGCCCTTCACAGCGCGGCTCAGATCTTCGTAGCAGTTTTCGTAGCAGTTCCAGGTGACGCAACGCAGTTTCCGGGAGCGTTAGAACACCGCCCTAGCTGCGCAGAAGCACTGAGCAGAACAGGCCGGTACCTGGCGCGGAACCACTCGTAACGAATAGGTCATCGGTTCGATTCCGATAGGCGGCTCCAGCTCACAGGCCATGCCCGGCCCCCCCAAGCACGGCCCTCAGGCGACTGAGTGACTATGAGTCCGCACCTGTCGGGTGCCCTCCGAAGATGTGGTCCACGACCTCCGGTCCATCGAGGAGGACCGGCCGGATCTGCTTGCCGCAGACAGTCTCGGTCACCTCGGAGTCGCCAGCTGGCACAATTCCAGAGACCGTCGTGGCCAAGTATTAGTTAGCGGAATTTGATTCCGCGCCACGCAGCGGCACTAACCTCCAGCTTGTTCCGCCGAAGCCCCATCCAGGTCCAGGCCAGTCCTCTCGCGCCGATCCGCGCGCCCACGGCCCGACCGTTCACGCACGTCGATCTTTGAAATGCTCACTGCGGCATTTGGGGCAGGTTCGCGTTTCTCTGATCGTCTCGTTCAATTGATCAAGCTCGGCATAAGTGTCATGGATGTAGTCGTTAGACACGCCTCGAACAGTTGTGCGGAGAGCTCGGCGGGTTCCGGTGGCACGCGATCCCCGCCTCCCGAGGTGCGCCAGGCCGGGTTCAAGCGCCCACGTCTCACCGCAGTCCAGGCACGTGCGTTGCACCACGCGAGAGTGCAGGAAAGACCACCGCATGAAACGAGTGTAAGGACTCCGGTATCGGCGCAGCGGGTCGACGATGTCACGGCCGGGCAGAATAACGACCGGGTGCTGGTCAGGCCCTCTCGTGATGCCGTCGCGGCGGCATTCTCGATGGCGGCAGTCAGGCATGCGCACTCACCTGCATCCCAAGTAGGCCGATCGCACAGCTGAGCCAGCGCGCCGCGTTACCCGCACGCATTACGGGAACGCGGCGCCCTGGCGGGAATGTGGCCCGTCTAGTGCTGCGGGTCCGTGGTCCAGTTCGAGACGTCGGGCCCGAGCAACTGCATGTGCCGGAACATGGCCAGCACCCCCTGGGACGGCCAGCCGGGCAGCGGCTTGTTATCCGCGCCCTCCGACCACACGTCCATCTCGATGTACACAGACAGCCCGTCCACGTCCGGTATGCACAGCGACTGCCAGTCCTTGCCGACCTGGCCCATGATGCGCAGCGTGGCGCGGGCGCCGTCCACCGTGATGTAGCTAGACTCACGGGGCACGAAGTTGCAGCTCAGCGGTGGCTCACCGGGCGTCTGGCCGGGTGCTGGCCAGACGCTGATGCCCAGTGCGCCCGGATCGACGGCCGGCCCGGTGGTGGACCAGCCGTCGGCTGCCAGCTGGCCCTTCAGGATCGCCATACCGCTTTGGTATCCAGTACCCCAGCTGGCCGGCAGGCCCGTCAGCGTGAACCCGTACAGCGGGTGGGCTGCCGCCGTACTGACCCGCAGCCGACTGGCTGCCCGGCGCACGACCGGCCAGCTCGCCGCCGACGGCCAGACAACTGGCGTCCCGGTTAGCCGGCCACTTAGGCGTGCGCCCAGGTCGCCTGGGCTAAGTCCTGGATCCAGGGACGCCCACGCGTTGCGGCCGTACTCCCAGAAGAGCCCGCCCCTGGGGTCCTGGTATGCAAGGCCGCCGCCGACCGGCGCTACCTGCCGCACAAGTGGCAGGGCCCCCTTTCCGCAGCTGAAGGATAGCGGATAGTGCTGGTAGGTCAGCTTGCGCGTCTGACCGTGACGATCCCTTTCCCGCAGGTACGCTACTGCTGCCGAAGCCGGGGCCCGGACCGGGCCGCCTATCCGGCACTGGCCCGCCGCATGCAAGACCAGGAAGAGCGCCCGTCCATCCGGCGCCGCCACCTGCAAGTCGAGCTCGGTCCCGGTCGGTCCGCCGCCTGGCAGGTCGGCCACGCCGTTGGCATCGAAGCCCGGCGGCAGCCAGCCGAACGTCACGGTTGGCGACTGCGCAGTGAACTCGCTCGGCACCCGCCTCAGTACCGGCTGGCTGGCAGCGCTGGACGGTGGCCTGGACCGGTCGTTCCCGCCGGATGGCACCGCTACGGCTGCGATCACTGCGACCGCGGCGGCCGCTGCGATCGGCGCCACCCAGGGTAGATGCAGGTGTCGCACGGCACGCTGGCGACCGCCCGTCTTCTTGGCCCTGGCGATGCTGACCTCGCAGACCGGGGCCTCGGAATCGGCGACCGCGTGCAGCAGGTCGCACAGCAGGTCGGTGTCAAGCAGTGTTGTCTCATCCATGCTGGATCATCTGCCAATCTGGGGGACGCATGTCCCGCTTGGACACGGTCTGCTGAGGTATCGGGTGCCGGGGAACGGGGTGCTGGGGTACCGGGTGCTGGGGCAATTCATCTCCGGGCGCCGAGTGCTCCTGTGCACCCTTGATGGCTGCGTCGCCGTCGGGGCGCGGCGCGGACCGCCGGGCCTGTAGGGCCGGGGAGCCAGCGAGCTGCTGGCGCAGGGTCTGCATGGCCCGGGAGGTATTGCTCTTGATGGTGCCGGCTGAGCAGCCGAGCACGTCCGCGGTCTGCTCGACGGTGAGGTCGCAGTAGAACCGCAGCACGATCGTGGCCCGCTGGCTGGCCGGAAGCACGGCGAGGGCCGCGCGCATGTCCAGCACGGCATCCGGGTCATGGCCGGTGGTGGGGCGGTCAGGCAGCGACGCGCCGATGGTGACCCGGCGGGCCCAGCCCGAGCGCTGTTCGGCGAGAAACTCGCGCACCAGGATGGCGCGCGCGTAGGCGTCAAGATGGTCCAGCGTCCTGGCCCGGTCCCACCGCGCATAGAGCCGGGTGACCGCCTTCTGCGCGAGGTCGTCCGCGCGCTGCCAGTCCTGGCACAGCAGGTAGCCGATGCGGCGCAGGGTGCCGAGCCGCCCGGCTACAAACTCGGTGAACTCGTCGTCATGGGGGCCGCTCATCCGGGGCCTCGTGGTCTAGGTGGCTCAGTCACACTGGGTGAATGGAGCCGGCCGCTCGTCTGGTTGTCATGGCAGCCGGACCTTCAGCTCCTCCACGTGTAACTGCAACCTGCGGTCGGGCACACTTCGGCACGATATCGGTCCGCTGCCCAATACGGTGGTGTTGTGGTGGCCGTCCCAGTAGCCGTTCTCGAACTGCTCGGGAAGGAGCCGGTCGGTCCGCCTCGCGACCGAGGCCGGGTATCCAGTGTTCACGATGTCCGAGGCAGACGCGATGGCCTGGGCGATTACAACGCCGCCCCGGCCAGCTTCAAGTTCCGCGGCGTGCGGGGCCTCCGGCGGGTTGGCATTCAGCCCACCGCAAGTCTCAGCCGCTCCTGACCGCGATGCGGTACGCTCGCGCTTGGTGATCGGGGAGGACGGATGTCCCTGCAGGTGAGGCGGCTGCACCTGGCGACAATGCTCGACGAGTGGCCGGTGCACGGATTTCTCGTGACCTACCCCGGTGGCGCTGTCCTGGTCGATACCGGCGTCGGCGGTCCCCAGCAGGTGCTGGTCGATCACCGCGTCGTCAATCGCTCGGTCGCCGATGCGCTCGACGAGCACGGCATGACGCCCGGTGACATCGGCCTGGTCATCAACACCCATCTGCATTTCGACCACTGCGGGCAGAACGCCGTGTTCAAGCACGCCGCTTTCTATGTCCAGTCAGTCGAGCTGGCGCGGGCCCGCCGGGAATCGCCCCAGCTGGCCGACTGGTTCGACTTCATGGATGCGCGGTTCGAGTTGCTGGACGGCGATGCCGAGATCCTGCCGGGCCTGTCGGTCGTCAAAACGCCGGGTCATACCGTCGGGCATCAGAGCGTCGTGGTGAGCACCGACAATGGCGCGGAGGTGCTGATCGGCGACGCCGCGTATAAGCGCCGGCAGTATCTGGAACCCGATGACGGTGATCTGCCGCCGGGTCAGGCAAGCGATCCGGCCGCGTGGCGCGAGTCGGTCGGCCGGGTGCACGCGCTGCGGCCCGACCGCGTGCACTTCTGCCACGACACCGAGGTCGTCCACTCCTAGTGCGCACGTGGCCGGGCACTGCCCGGTTTGATTCGTCGGCCGTGGTCAGCGCGCCGGCCGAGCGGGCTTGTGGGACTAGGCGACGAATCAGGAGGCCGGAGAGCAATACGCCAGTCCGGTCACCTTCGGCAAGGAGAACGCGGCAACACCTATGGCGGGACCAGGCCATCGGCCGGACTTGGTCAGCGCCATGGCCCCCGGTTCCCGCGTCGGCGGCCAGCTCGGCCGGACTGCCTAGGGAACTACGGTCATCTCCCCACCGCGTACCGGATGACTTCGAGCAGGCGCGCGGGTGCGGCGAGCTCGACGTCGGCGCCGTTGACGTGCAGGGTAAGGACTTGGACGTTCTCACCCCGGTAGCAGGCGGGGACACTAAGAGTCATCTCGGTGTACCCTCTGTCGGGCTTGCGCTCGCTGCCGCACTGAGCGCCGGTGAGATCGCGGGCGCGGCCATTGACCCGGCGCACCCAGACCACCGACTGCGGCGTGATCATCATCCGGCCGTACATCCAGCGCGCGCGGAGCGGGTCCGCAGCTATCGGGGCGCGCAGGCACGCCACGAACCGGCCGGACACAGGCTCCCCGGCGTCCATGGCCTGGCGCATCGCCGTCAGCTGCCGCGCCAGCGCCGGGATACGCTTCTCGGTCTCGTAGGCCCTGTAGAGCGCTCCCGCGAGGAGGCCCAGCGATAGGCCGGCCGCGATTGCAGCCAGATGGCTCGGCCCGCTCAGGTTGTCGTCCTCGAACACGGTTCCGACCACGATGGCCGCCAGGGCGAGGGTCGAGAAACCGACGGCGCGCAGAACATACGGCCGCCGCCGCCGCCGCCGTGAAGCCCCCATGGTCGATATGAGACCACTACCCGGCTTCAGCAGCAATTGGGCTGTGGAAGGAGAACACCTGTCCGTGATGATGCGGGCGCCGAGCGAGGTCAGTCTCGTTCAGCCAGGTCTCGAAGGACGGACCCGGCAGCGGCAGGTGTCCCACGTGATTGCCCTGGGCGGCAGGGCACGCGCACGGCTCCCACCAGATGGCTAAGTGACGAGCTGCAACTAGCTCAGGCGCGACCCGCCGGCTGACACGGCAGGCGGCTGTCGGTAGCGTCCCTGTCATGACGGTCAAGCTGGTGGTGCTCTGCGGCCGAATAGAGGGCACCGAGGCGTTCGATAAGCACTTCTTCGTGACGCACTTGGCGCTGGCCGCGGCCGCGACAGGAGGGCGGGACGCCGAAATGGGTAGCTCACCGCGGCCGGACAGGGCCTGCTACGAGCGGCAGGACTGACTGACGGGATGGAAGGCTCTGACGACAGCCGGGCTGCCGGCGCGCAGGCTGGCTCGAACCGCGGGTGGGGCAGGCTGGCGCGTGCCGGGCACCTGGAGTACGACCGCGTCCTGTTCTTCAGCGACGCTGTCTTCGCCATCGCCATCACCCTGCTGATCGTGGACCTGCCGGTCGAGGTCGGGCGGGCGAGTAGTTCCCTGGGTCATCACACGGCGATCAACTCAGCCACTGAGCTCAGGAACGCGGTCCCCGGCATGGTGGGCTTCGGCATCAGCTTCGCGGTCATCGGTCTGTTCTGGATCGGCCACCACTCGCTGTTCCGTTTCATCACGGCGTTCGACCGGCCGCTGGTGCTGCTCAACCTGCTATTCCTCGGGACCATCGCGTTCCTGCCCTTCCCGACGGAGCTACTCAGCAGCGTGTCGATCAGCCAGGCGCCCGCCGTCATCTTCTACGCGGCCTGCGCTGGCACGGCCGGCCTGGTCGAGACCGTCCTGTGGGTGTACGCCCTGCACGCCAGGGAAGGGCTGGTCGCCGACATCGGCCCGGAAACCAGGCGGCTGGTTCTGCTGCGGACTGCGCGGGTCCCGGCGGTCTTCGGCGTCTCTATCCTGATAGCCCTGGCCTCGCCGCGGGCGGCGACCTATTTCTGGCTGGCGCTCGCAGTTTCGGGCGCTGTCCTCAATCGCTTGTACGCCCGCCACGAACCGAGGGAACCGGCAGAACCCAGCGAAACGGCAGAGCTTCGCGGCTCCGGGCCGACGTAGCTGCGGCTAGGAAAGGCATCATGAGGCTTCTTCTCACGTCCGCTGGCATCAAGAACATGAGCATCAACGACGCGCTGGTCGACCTGCTGGGGAAACCGATTGCCGAGTCCAGCGCCCTCTGCATTCCCACCGCGACCTACCCCATGGGCGGTCCTGCCTCGGCATGGCGATTCATCACCGGACGGGCCTCCACTCCCATGTGCGAGCTGGGCTGGAAGTCCATGGGAGTGCTGGAGCTCACCGCGCTGCCCAGCATCGATGAAGAGCGGTGGGTCCCGATGGTCCAGGAGACCGACGTCCTGCTGGTGAACGGCGGCGATGCACTCTATCTGTGCCACTGGATGCGGCAGTCAGGGCTGGCGGACCTCTTGCCGTCGCTGCGCGCGGTCTGGGTCGGATTGAGCGGCGGAAGCATGGTGATGGCCCCCTGCATCGGGGAGGAAGCCGTCTCCTGGAAGCCGCCCGCCGGCGGCGACAAAGCGCTGGGAATAGTTGATTTCTCGATTTTCCCGCACCTGGATCACGAGAGTATGCCCGACAATTCCATGGCCAACGCAGAAGAATGGGCTGCCAACCTGCCGGTGCCGGGGTACGCGATTGACGACCAGACCGCCATCAAAGTGACCGATGGTGCTGTTGAAGTCGTCTCCGAAGGGCACTGGCGGCTGTTCAACGACGACCGCGGCGACGGGGAAACCCATGACGTTCACCGCGATGGTCACTGACATCGAGCGGTCTGGATTGGCGCCGTCTCCAGCAGCACTCACGCGGCGAGTGCCTAGCCGACGTTCGCGGCCAGGTCTTCGTAGGCAGGCTGCAGCTCGTGCCACCGCGCCTCGGCGTCGCAGCGCTCACGCCCGGCGAGGTAGGCGGCGAGATCTTCGACATGGATCTGCACTCCACCCCCGTAGCCGGCCAGATACTCCAAGGGCATGCCCCGTTCCTCCCAGACCACGATGGTCTGGTCGCCGTCGGCGGCCAGCGTGACCTCGATGACATTCTCGCCCGGCTGGCCGAGTTGCATGGTGAGCAACAGCCGCCGCGGGGACTCGCACGCTTCCACCCGCCCCGTGCCTTCCGATTCGCTGGCGTAGAAGTAAAAGCGGAACTCACCGCCCTGACGGAGGTCGCCCTCTACCGCACCGAGCCAGCGGTCGAGACGCACGGGGTCGGTGATTGCCGACCAGACGTTGTCGACATCGGTGTCGAGACGGTCCTCCATGCGCACGACGCCCTTGCCGTCTGCTGATCGCACGCTGCCCAGGATGCGAGTGCCCTCATGTGCATTGCTGGTCATCCGGTTACTCCTTCATTCGCGTCTCGCGCTGATCAGATCGTGCCATGCCTGACGACTCCGGTCATCTGTTGCAACGACGAACGGGCCGAACGCGGATGGACAGGCGGCGTCTCGTAATGAGTCTTCAGGCCGAGGCTGCGGTGTTGTCCGTGCGGAGCCGCTGCGGCGCGACGACGGGCACGGGTTCGCCGGGCCGGCGCAGCGGCGCCTGGATCTCGAAGACCTGCTTGCTCGGCTCGGCGTCGTTGATCTCGAGGTAGAAGTCGCGACCCGGCCCGACGTGCTCGTAGCCATGTTCCTCGATCCAGGTCATGACGTCG
Source organism: uncultured Actinomycetota bacterium (assembly GCA_963719765.1). Taxonomy (GTDB): domain Bacteria; phylum Actinomycetota; class Actinomycetes; order Streptosporangiales; family Streptosporangiaceae; genus JAJYUU01. The sequence continues at coordinate 181,250 of CAVRCW010000002.1, read as the reverse complement.
TGCACGATCCGCGGCCATACCTCTCGGGTGGTGCCCTGGCGGACACAGGAGGCGACCTCGACGCCGGGCAGCACCACGATCTCCGCAGGTGCCAAAGTTTCGGCGACTTCCTCCGCGACCGGCGTCCCGACGAACATCGTGATGCGGTGATCTGCGTCCCCCGCTGTCCGCCAGGGCAGCGCCGCGGGCCGTCGGCGGGCCCGCGCCGGAGAACTCGCTCGGGACGCGGCCGCAGCGGCTCGTGGCCGGCCGTTCCCGCAGCAGCGGCGCAGGAAGAGCACACTCGCCAGGGCGGCAAGCCCGCCTGCACGACTAGCGGAGGCCAACAGGGAACGCGCCGATCGTCGCCTCCTGGCCACGGCAGACAACGTGGCTCGCCAGCACGGCTATCCAGATATCCGGGCATTCGTACTTGCCCGCTCCAGGGACGGTGCCAGCATGGCGGCGATCAGCCGTGAAGCCGGGCTGCACAAGGACTGGCTGTCGCGCCACCTCGCCCGGATCGACCCGGCCGTGGCCGACGTCGCCCGGCGGCGCTCAGGGGAGCGGCCTGATGTCCGCTGGCGCCTGGCATTGCAGCGGCTCGGCTATCCGGACGTAGCCTCCTACCTGCGGGACAGGCACCTTAATCAGCATCAGACCGTGAACGCCATCGCGACCGAGATCGGACTGTCCCACCATGCCGTGACCGCAGCGCTGCGCCGCCATGGGCTCGCTTCGGTTGCGCACGCCGCCAAGCGCCACGAAGCCCTAGAGCGGGCGGCTGACGTTGCCGCCCGCCTGGGCTACGCAGACGTGGCCAGCTACATCGGCAATCGCAGGTCCGCGGGCTGGACCTGGCAGGTGATCGCCCGCGAGTCGGGCCAGCCGGAGTCATGGCTGCGCAGGCACGCGACCGGGCCGGCCCACCCGGCCGGTTGATGTCGGGGGCGGACGGCACGATCCCTGCTCACTTATTGGCCGACCGGTCACCCTTGGGCACGCGGACGATCGCCCGGCATGGCACCGGGGTCTTCTCGTTGAGGTGATAGCTCGCGCAGACGCGGTGGTAGCCGTCGGCGACCCACAGCGGGACCCCCTGGACCAGCAGCACGGGGGACAGTTTCTTACCGGCCTTGACCTTTTCGAGGTCCGCGGCGACTTCTGAGTCGTCCGTGGGCAGCAGCGGCAGGCCAGCCGCGCGAAGAATGTCCTTGGCGGCATAGTGCTGCAAGGTTTGCTCTTTGCTTAGAGACTTGGCCAGCTTGGCTGCACCAGCAGGCCCGAGCAGCAAGGAGAGATAGGACTCTGCGGCCGGGAAATCCTGCGCTTCTGGCTCATCTTTCCAGTGTTCGCCAGGCATAGATGTCACGCTCCTCGCATTGGCCACAGGCCCCGTGCACTTCTCGAACTATAGGACTGCGGGTTCTGGCCGACTGCGCGGGTCTTGAGTTGACGCTGTGCACCTTCCCGAGTGACTGCTGAGTGTCTGCCGCGGATGGCTTTCCCTGTGTCCCGTTCTGCGAGCGAATATCAGTAATACTGCGCGTCCGTCGTCAGCGTCGCCAGCGAAGCTCAGTTCACGCACGGAATGCCGTTCTCAGCGCTGACCGCACCGCCCTGCGGGCCCGTGGTGGGGATGACTGATGACGCAGACGCCGACGGGGACGGAGATGGGGACGCGGCCGGGACGCTTATCGGCGTCGTGGTAGTGACCCCCAGCAGAACCTCGACCTGCCCTGCGGCCACTGATGAGCTCGGCGCGGCCGTGACGCCGAACAGCTTGGCGATGGTTTTGGCAACGGCCGTCGCGCCCTGGCCATAGCGGACCGCCGTGGTCGTCCGGGACCTGGTGTTACCAACTTTGCCCGTTCTGTAGCCTGCCGCGGCGAGGGCCGCGGAGTCGCGCGCGGCCAGGCCGACGGTGTTGCCGCCATTGAGGACATCCACCGTCGCCCGTCCAGCAGCGGCTCTCGCCCCGGACTTGGCGCCTGCCCGGCTGGGCTTGGGATAGAACGCCGCGTGCACGATGGTCCTGATGGCGGCGGGATCTACGACATTAGCGTCCTGGCCGCCGATGGTCGCATAACCCTGGATGGGCAGGGTGCGGAAGACGATGTTCCCGCTGGTCAGAGCTCGCATCTGGGACGCGAAGTCGAGCAGGTTCCAGCCAGCGTCGGTGATGACGTACTGTCTGGCCACCGACAGCAGCGCCTGCAGCTTGGTCAGATCGCCGAGAACGCCCTCGTCGCGAAGCTGGTGCATCACCGATTCCAGGAACGCCTGCTGGCGGTGGGTGCGGTCCAGGTCACCGTTGGGCAGGCCATCGCGCTGGCGGACGAACGCCAGCGCCTGCCGGGCGTCTAGGTGCTGGTAACCTGCCCGGAAGTCCGCGCCGGAGTTGGGGTCGTAGACCGCATGGTTGAGGCAGACTTCCACGCCACCTAGGACCTTCGCGAGCTCGTAGAACCCGTCGAGGTTCACCTCGGCGAAGTGGTCAATGTGCACGCCGGTGAGCTTTTCTACCGTGGCCACCGCGGCCGTACGGCCGGCCTCGTTGCCAAGGAACGCGAACTGATCCTGGCTCATGCCTGGGTCCTGCGCCCGGAGCTTCTGCTGCTCGTAGTACATGCTCACCCCGTACGCCTGGTCGATCTTCCCGACCTGCTGTGGCCCGACCATGCCGGCGAAATCGACCCAGTCGTCGCGGGGAATGGAGAAGCCGACTGCCTTCTTTCCGCCGGCTGGTATGTGGATCAGGATCAGCGTGTTCGTGTCGTTGCCGCCGGTGCCATCCTCGACGGCCTGCCTGCTCCCGGAATGCAGTGCATTCAGGATGTCGTTCGGCAGGATGTTGCCCTGCCAGTCTGTGCGGCTCTCCAGGCCCATCAGCAGGATGTTCTGCGCGCCTATCGAGGGCCCACTGACGATCGCATGGGAGGAGCCGATGCTAGTCACGTCTCGGACGAGGAAATACGACGTGCCGCTGATGACAAGAACCACGGCTGCGACAACGCAGGTCAAGGCGTACCCGAGTCTTCCCGTCCAGCGCGATCTCGCCGGTGTGCCGCCCATAGCCTCCCCCGTGGCTACCCAGGTGCCGTTACGGCGAAGATTACCCGCGCAGCCAGCCGCCATCCGCTGGAAGCGGACCCGACCCAGCCGACACGGTCGCGGCCACCAGACGCCAGCAAGCCGACCTGGGGGCTCGCAACGCCCGGACCCGGCGTTTGACCGGAAAGCCGAAGATACGGTCACGTCAGTTCTGCGATGGTGCAGCGGAGACCGGGCTGACTGAAGGACTCGGCGGGCGAGCGCCGCGATATGCCTGCCCCTTGCGCACCGCGAGATACCGGATCAGCCCGGTTCTGCGACGCAGACCTGGCCGATTGTCCAGGCGCTGCGCGTTGACGTCGGATTTCAATGGCGCCGAGATACAGGATAAGATGAAGAGCTATTCATGTATTCCTGGTGCTGATACTCTCGGCTCATGGATCATGCGGCCGGCGAGGAACGCGTCCTGCCCGCGGCGCGCCTCGACGCCGAGTCGGCCGCGAAGGTTGCCGTCACCCTCCAGGCCCTGGCCACCCCGAGTCGGCTGCTGATCCTCACCAGGCTGCGTGAGACGCCGTGCGCGGTGACTGACCTGGCTGAGGCCATCGGCATGGAGCAGTCGGCGGTTTCCCACCAGTTGCGCCTGCTGCGCAACCTCGGCCTCGTTAGCGGCACCCGGTCCGGCAAGAACATTGTCTACTGCCTCTACGACGATCACGTCGCGATGCTCCTGGATCAGGCGGTCTACCACATCGAGCACCTGCGTCTGGGCATATCGGACACGCCCGTGAAAGCCGTCACCGTGGCGGCCGCGCACGGGCCGCAATTCTGACGCCCAGCGTTGGCTGTTATATCATATGAATAGTTCTTCATGGGACACCCCGTTCGGTGAGGCGTCTCCACGGACACAGGCCACTGATCCCACCGGTCGAGAGACTCTCCGGATCAGGACACCTCTCCCCGGGCTAAGGGGAAAGGCCAAGTGGCTGCGCAGGCAGGACCCGTGCGGGTCTCGCGCTACGCCGTGGAGTGCCAAAGCTCTGACGAGTAGGGGTGTCGCCGGTATTCGTGCCGGATATCTCCGCGTCCCGACGATCGGCGCCCGCGTGCGCCCTGGCCGGAGGGAGGCGACGCAGATGGAACCCAGTAGTCCGGGCCACGATAGGCCCCGCATCCGCCTGTCCTCGTCCTCCGATTCCGGCACGCGGTAGCCACCCTTCCTGCATCGCGCGACGGCCGCTGCCGTCATCGCGCCCAAAGCAGAGTGGATGAGTGCTGCGCGCCCTCCCGACACTCAGCCCCTGACCGGGGTGGGAGGAGCACACCATGGCCACGATTACGACCACGACCCGCAGCGCGGTCCTCGACGACATGCACACGCCGCGTGCGGGGCCGCCAGCCTGGCAGCCGCCGGCTACACCCTGACCAGGCGGCTGCGGGTCGGCACGCCGGCCACGGCGGCCACCGCCGCCATCGACCGGTCCGGCCGGGACATCTGGCGGATGCCGCCGCTGAACCTGCTGCAACGCCCGGCCATGTCCGCCGGCCGCAAGATCGGGATGGGCGCGCTACGGCTCTACCTGGCGGTCGCGATGATCCTGGTCATCATCAAGATCGTCCAGCTAGCCATCAGGCACTGACCGGCAATCCGGCGCGCGACAAACACCGACTGGCCATGCCAGTGACTAGTGGCCGTGGTGGCGATAATGATAGATGGTTGGATATGTGATGAGCACCTCCTGATGCGTGAATGTAATTGGCATCTGGCGAGTGTTCTATACGACTACAGTATGTGTTTCCTTCGCTTGCCAAACGGTAATCGCGTGGCACGCGTGCAATTCTCTCTGCGCCAATGTAGATAAGTCAGTGTCGCCTTTAGGTTCCGGCAGCTACGGCTGCTGACACCGGCCTGACCAGGGGGTTGTGCTCGTGCAGATCCGTGGCGGGCAGGGGACCGGGACTGGTCCGGCCGGGTTTCGTCATAGGCACGGCTACGGGCGTTCCACCCTGGTGCTCGCGTCTAGCTCGCGCAATTGCAGTGGAAGACGCCGTCCCGTCGGGTGGCACAGCGGCGCGTTCGCGCGGGCGATGCGAGCGAGGCGAGGAATGGCACTGCACAGGTCAGCCCGGCTAATGGTGGCGCGCGGTATTGCGGTGACACTGCTGATCAGTGCGGTCGGCGTCGACATCACGCTGGTCGCCCCGGCTGCTCTCGCGTCTGGGACAGTTCTGTTCAACCAGCCGTTCCACGACAACACGGTGGACGGCACGGCAGGATCAGTGTCGCTGCCAGCGTCACCGACGGGCGTCAACTCCGCCTGCCTGACAGCTGCCGGCAACGCAACCGCGAACCCGCTGGCCAGTTGCACGTCGGCGACCGATCCACAGGGTTCAGGCACACTACGGCTCACAGCCAATTCGACGACCCTAGAAGGCGGCATCTTCGCGAGCACTACCGTGCCCACCTCGCAAGGCTTGGACGTGACTTTCAACTCTTACCAGTACGGCGGGACTAACGCAGACGGCATCGCGTTCGTGCTGGCGGCCGTCAACCCGGCTAATCCGCAGATTCCCGCGGTGATGGGCCAGTCCGGCGGATCGCTCGGATACTCGGCGAAGGCCTCGGTCACTCCGGCGCTGGCCGGCCTGACGGACGGATACATGGGAGTAGGCATTGACTCGTACGGTAATTTCAGCAACAAATACGAGGGAACGGGCTGCACCGACCCGCCCAATATCGACGGGGCAATGCCTGGCGAGGTGGTGGTGCGCGGGCCCGGTAATGGCACGGTCGGGTACTGCGCGGTGCAGAGCAGCGCGGCGACGGCTACCTCGCAGAAGCTGACCTTGCGCGCGACCACCAGGGCAGCATCACTGGTGCCGATGGAAGTGGTCTTCAACCCGAGTTCGTCGGCGGTGACAACACCATCAGGGCTCGTTGTACCCGGTGGCGATTACGACGTTACGTTCACCCCGGTGGGCGGCACCAAGCAGAGCCTAGTGGACCCATTACCGGTCGTCCCGTCCGGGCTGTACCCGGCGAGCTGGGTCAATGCCAACGGTATCCCTAAGCAGCTGGCGTTTGGCTGGGTTGCCTCCACCGGCGCATCTACCGACTACCACGAGATCAGCAACGTGGTGGTGAGCAGCCTGAATCCGGTGCCGCAGCTAGCGGTATCGCAGACTAGCTACGCGGCGGCGACGCTGGTGCCAGGCAGCCCGGTCACCTACCAGGTCGCGGCCAGTTCTTCGGGAGCGCCCGAGAACCAGCCGGTGACGGTGACCGAAACGCTGCCGGCCGGAGTGCTGCCTGTGAGCGCCTTCGGCACCGGGTGGACCTGCGGGGCACCGAACGGGCAGCAGATATCGTGCACGAGCAGCAGCAGCCCGTTCACCAGCGGCACGATCACCGTGAACGGCGTGGTCAATTCAAGCAGCGTCACCCCGGCGCTGATTCAGACCAGCACGACCGCGATCGCGTCCTCGGGCGATGCCAATCCGGGGACGTCGTCGAGCGCGCCCGCCGGCACGGTACCTGCTGCGCCGGTTGTCACGAGCATCAGCCCGACCAACGGGGCCGCCGGGGGCGGCAACGACGTCACAGTCAGCGGCACTAACCTCAGCGGGGCGACGGCGATCGAGATCGGCACGGCCGCTGAATTCGGGGCCGGCACACCCACGACTCTTAACCTGTGCTCATCGTCGGGGCCCGGATGCTTCACCGTCACCAGCGCCACCAGCCTGGATATCTCCGATATGCCGGGCCACACGGCCGGATTAGTTCAGGTTCATGTGGTGAGCCTGGGCATCGCCGGTACCGGGTCCTACACGTACAACGCCGGACCGGCGCTGCTCTTCCCGCCGCCGCCGGGCGGTGAGGTCGGCGTCGCCTACTCTGACCAGCTGACCGTGACCGGCGGGACGAGCCCGTTTACCTGGTCGATCAGCAGCGGGACCCTGCCGCCGGGGCTGACCCTCAGCGCCTCCACCGGGCTGCTGTCCGGAACGCCGACGACCGCGGGCAGCTACGCCTTCACGGTCAAGGTCACCGATAGCAGCGGCCTGAGCGACACCGAGGCGGCGAGCGTGTCCATCATCTCCGGGCCGTCGCTGAACTTCGCCGCCCCGGCAGCCGGATGGACGCACACGGTCTACTCCGACACGCTGACCGTGTCCGGCGGCACCGCGCCCTACACGTGGTCGGTCAGCAGCGGCAGCCTGCCGGCCGGCATCAGCCTCAGCGCAGACGGGAACCTGACCGGCACGCCGACGGCGACCGGGACCTTCAGCTTCACGGTCAAGGTCACCGATGCCAACAGTCAGAGCGCGACCCAGGTCACCAGCATCACGGTGTCGCCGGGCGTATCGACGACGTTCTCCGCGCCCCCGGCAGCGGTCATCGGCACCGCCTACACCGACACGCTCACTGCCACCGGCGGCACGATGCCTTATACGTGGTCGGTGAATGCGGGGGCTCTGCCGCCCGGCATCACCTTGAGCGCCGCCGGCGTGCTGGCGGGCACGCCAACCACCGCGGGCAGCTATCCGTTCTCGGTTAACGTGGTCGACGCCAATAACGGCATCGCCACCGCCTCAATCACCCTGGTGGTCACCGCGGTCCTCGCCCTGACCTTCGGCGCGCCGCCGGGCGGCCAGGTCGGCTTCGCCTACTCCGACACGCTCACGGCGGCCGGCGGCACGCCTCCGTATACCTGGTCGGTGAGCTCGGGGGCGCTGCCCGCGGGCCTCACGCTGAACGCCTCCACCGGGGTGATTGCTGGCACCCCGACCGCTGGCGGCACGACCAGCTTCACCGTCAAGGTCACCGACTCGGCCGGCAAGACCGCCACCCAACCGACGTCGATCACCGTCGTGGCGGGGATACTGACGATCGCCGCGAGCGCCAACGTGACAACCACCACGCCTGGCGGCACCGTCGGCTACACGGTGACGGTGACCAACACCGGCCCCATCGCCTACGCCGCCGCCACATTCACGGTGCCGCTGGGCGGGATCCTGGACGACGCGGCCTATAACGGTAACGCGGCGGCGTCGGCTGGCAGCGTGTCGTTCGCCAGCCCGAGCCTGACCTGGACCGGGAGCCTGGCGACCGGGGCGTCGGCGACGGTGACGTTCTCGGTCACGGTCAATAACCCCGATACCGGCGATCATGTGCTGTCCTCGACGGTCACCTCGGCGACGCCGGGGGCTTCGTGCCCGGCCGGCGGCGGCGGGGCGGCGGCCTGTACCGCGACGGTGAACGTGGCGCAGCTGACGATCGTGAACAGCTCGAATGTGTCCTCGACGACGCCGGGCTCGGTGGTGCGGTTCACCGCGACGTTCACTAACGCCGGGCAGGTGCCCTATACCGGGATCACCATCACCACCAACGCGGCGGACGTGTTCGATGACGCGGTCCCGAACGGGGACCAGACCGCGACCTCGGGGGTGTTGTCGATCACCGGGACCAGCGTCGCGTGGACCGGCAGCATCCCGGTCGGCGGCACCGTCACGGTGACCGGCACCGTCACCGTGAACAATCCCGATACCGGCAACAAGCTGCTGGCCTCGACCATCACCACGGCCGCGGCCGGGTCGAACTGCCCCTCGGGAACGACGGACCCGCGGTGCTCGGTGGGCGTGCCGGTGCTGGTCCCGGCGCTGACGATCAGCCAGGCCGCCAGCACCACCACCGCGGTGCCGGGCCAGCAGATCGGGCTGACCGTGACGATCACCGACACCGGGCCGACCTCGTATGCCGGCGTCACCGTGACCGACTCGCTGGCCCAGATGCTCGATGACGCCAGCTACGACAACGACGCCGCCACCGCCACCGGCACCGTCAGTTACAGCGCGCCGGTCATCACCTGGACCGGCAGCCTCACCCCCGGCGCGACCGCGGTCATCACGTTCACCGTGACGGTGAACAATCCGGATACCGGCGACAAGCTCGTCATCGCCGCCGTGTCCTCGGCCGCGACCGGGTCGACGTGCCCGCCGGGCACCACCGCCGTCCCGTGCCGGATCACCGTCCCGGTCCTGACCCCGGGCCTGACGATTGTCAAGACCGCGTCCACCTCGACTCCGGTGCCGGGCCAGCAGGTCACCTACACCATCACCGTCACCGACACCGGCCAGACCCCGTATGCCGGCGCGTCGTTCACCGACGACCTGACCGGCGTCCTGGACGACGCGCACTACAACAACGACGCCGCCACCGGCACCGGCAGCGTCACCTACACCGCGCCGGTGCTCAGCTGGACCGGGAACCTGAACCCCGGCGGCACCGCGGTCATCACCTACTCGGTCACCATCTCCAACCCCGACACCGGCGACCTGATCCTCACCAACACCGTGGTCTCCCCCACCCCCGGCAGCAACTGCCCCGCCGCCGGCCCCGACCCGCGCTGCACCGTCACCCTCACCATCGTCAGCGCCGCCACCCTGACCATCACCAACACCGCCGCCGCCCCGTCGGCGGTAGCCGGCGCCACCGTGCACTACACCATCACCATCGCCAACTCCGGCCTGACCGACTACACCGGCGCCACCCTCACCGACAACCTGGCCGGGATCACCGGCGACGCCGCCTACAACGGTGACGCCACCATCACCGCCGGGACCGGCACCCTGGCCTACACCGCCCCGGACCTGACCTGGACCGGCACCGTCCCCGCCTCCGGGTCGGTCACCATCACCTTCACCGCCACCGTCCACAACCCCGACACCGGCAGCCACCTGCTCACCGCCGTCATCACCTCGGCCTCATTCGGCAGCAACTGCCCCGTCACCGGCGGCACCGACCCCCGCTGCACCGCGACGGTCACCGTGTCCCGGCTGACCATCACCGCCGCCTGGGAGACCGCGACCACCACCCCCGGATCGGTACTCGGGTTCACCGCCGCCTACGCCAACACCGGCCAGACCCCCTACCTCGGCATCACCATCGCCACCGACCTCACCACCGTGTTCGCCAACGCCGTCTCCAACGGCGACCAGGCCGCCTCCTCCGGCACCCTGTCCGTGACCGCCGCCGGCGCATCCTGGACCGGCGACATACCCGTCGGCCAGACCATCACCATCACCGGCACCATCACCATCAACAACCCCGACACCGGCAGCAGAACCCTGCAGCCCGTCGTATCCACCACCGCCCCCGGCTCCAACTGCCCGGCCGGCAGCACCGACCCCCGCTGCGCCCCGGTCGCCACCGTCGACGTCCCGGCCCTGACGATCAGCCAGTCCGCCAGCGCCACCGCGCCGGTGCCGGGCCAGCAGGTCGGCCTCACCCTGACCATCACCAACACCGGCCAGACCCCGTACACCGCCGCGACGGTGACCGACTCGCTGGCCCAGATGCTCGATGACGGCAGCTACGACGGCGACGCCGCCGCCAGCACCGGCACCATCACCTACACCGCCCCGGTCCTCACCTGGACCGGCGACCTCCCCCCCGGCGGATCCGTGGTCATCACGTTCTCCGTCACCGTCAGCAACCCTGATACCGGCGACAAGCTGATCATCGTCACCGCCGCCTCCGCCGCCACCGGGTCGACCTGCCCGCCCGGCACCACCACCGCCCCCTGCCGGATCACCGTCGCGGTCCTCACCCCCGCCCTGACCATCACCAAAACCGCCTCCGTACCGACCGCCACCCCCGGCTCGACGGTCACCTACACCATCACCATCGACAACACCGGCCAGACCACCTACACCGCGGCCAGCGTCACCGACGACCTGTCCGGCGTCCTGGCCGACGCCGCCTACGACAACGACGCCACCACCACCGCCACCGGCACCGGCACCGGCACCGTGTCGTATGCCGCCCCCGTGCTGACCTGGACCGGCAGCCTCAACCCCGGCGACACCGCCACCATCACCTATTCGGTCACCGTGCTGAACCCCGACACCGGCACCCGGACCCTGACCAACACCGCCGCCACCACCGCCGCCGGCGCCAACTGCCCCTCCGGCTCCGCCGACCCCCGCTGCACCGCCACCGTCACCATCACCGCAGGCCTGCTAACCATCACCGCCCCCGCCACCGCCAGCTTGGGCACCGGCACCCCCGGCACCACCATCACCGGCGACCTGGGCACCACCCAGGTCACCGACGACCGCGGCTTCGGCGCCAGCTGGACCGTCACCGTCTCCGCTACCCCATTCACCACCGGCGGCGGCACCGAAGCCGAGACCATCCCCCCCGCCAACGTCACCTACACCATCACCGGACTCAGCCAGGCCACCGGCACCGCCACCTTCACCACCACGCCCGCCACCACCCTGACCACCACCCCCCAGGACATCGTCACCGCCACCAACGTCGGCGGCAACACCACCGCCACCTGGAACCCCCAGATCCAGGTCACGATCCCGCCCAGCGCCATCGCCGGCCAATACACCGCCACCATCACCCAATCCGTCTCCTGACCCGGCGACAGCGCCCTCAGAAACGCCGCCGATACTCAGCGCTCGGCAAAACAGGCGTCAGGCGTGCCAGCATGTGCACGCATGACGCAAAACAGCGCGGGCCGCTGTCCGGCGGGAACCACCGGACTGATAGTCGCAGTGCCGGAGGCAGAGCCGATCGTCGGACCTTGGCGCGGCAAGTTCGACCGGTCGGCCGCGGCGGGCGTGCCCGCGCACATCACTGTTTTGTTCCCGTTCCTGGCCAGGCACCGGTTAGCTGGCGATTGCCTGGCTGACCTGGCCGCGCTGGTGGCCGGACATCAGCGGTTCGAGGTGGAGCTGCGGGAATGCCGCCGATTCCCTGCCGTGCTGTACCTGGCGCCGGTTCCGGACACTGGGCTGCGAGTACTGACCGAGGCGGTAGCCGCCAGGTGGCCGGAGGCGCCACCGTACGCAGGCCAGTTCGCCGAGGTGATCCCGCACCTGACCGTTGCCAGCGACCAGGAGCCCGAGGTCATCGACATGATCGAAGCGAGTATCTCGGGCCTGCTGCCGATCACCGTCAGCGTCGATGCTGTTCGGCTCATCACTTATACGGGCAGTCGCTGGCGGGAAGAGTACAGCTTTCCGCTGCTAGGCGGCGGGCCCGGCCGGCCTGACCTGCCCTAGCGTCCTAGCGGCGCACCGGGTCCGGGGCCGGCGGTCGGCCGCACTCGCGGCCGCTGAAGGGCGCGGTGCGGCACGTTATCGTGGAGAGTAAGCCGCAATATTGCTGCCAGCTCTCCACAATGACCGGACCGGGCGGTCCCGGGCGCCAGGTCGCGTGGCGCTGAGCGTCGACGCGGATTCGCTGACCGGCGCGGTTGGGGTCTATGAGCGGGTGGGCTTTACGATCAAGGACACCTGGGTGGAGCAGCGCAAAGGGCTCGCGACCGGTTAGGTGAAAGACACTCAATGCCGTTCTCCGTTTCGGCTCGCCAGCTAGCCGACGTCATCGTCAGGCTGCGCGACGCGGGCTGCGTGTTTGCCGAGGAGGAGGCGCGGCTGCTTGCCTCGGCCGCTCTGACATCGGTCGAGCTCGACGCGATGGCGGCCCGGCGATGCGAGGGCCTGCCGCTAGAGCAGGTTGTCGGCTGGGCGGAGTTCTGCGGCCTGCGGATCGCGGTGGACCCCGGCGTCTTCGTTCCCCGCCGCCGCAGTGAATTCCTGGTACGCCAGGCTACGGAGCTTGGTCGTGCCCAACTGGCCGCCAAGCCCGGGGAGGCCGGCGCCGCGCGGTGCATCGTTGTCGACATGTGCTGCGGCGCGGGTGCGGTCGGCGTCGCGCTCGCCGCAGCGCTCGACGGGGTGCAGCTACATGCGGTCGACGTCGATCCGGCCGCCGTGGCCTGCGCCCGCCGCAACATCGGCGGCTCGGGCCAGGTGCATGCGGGCAACCTGTACGAGCCGCTCCCATCCGGGCTGCGCGGTCGCGTCGAGCTGCTGGTCGCCAACGCACCGTACGTGCCCACCGCGGAGATCGCGCTGATGCCGGCCGAGGCCCGGCTGCATGAGCCGCTCGTCGCGCTTGACGGCGGGCCGGACGGGACGCAGATTCACCGGCAGATCGTGGCGCAAGCGCCGGACTGGCTGTCGCCGGGCGGGCATCTGCTGATCGAGACCAGTGAGCGGCAGGCGCCCATCACGGCCGCGGCGGTCGCTGCGGCTGGGCTGACAGCGCGAGTAGTTACCTGCGAGGACTGGTCGACGGCCGTGGTGATAGGCACCCGCGCCCACTAGGGGCCGCATCCGCAGCCGCGGTCAGGCTGCCCGCGCCCGCAGCCTCGCGAACTCCGCGGCCAGGTCCGCGGCACTCCAGTGCGCGTTGAGCCCGCTGGGGTTCGGGAGGACCCAGACCGGCGTCTCGCCGACGGGCACCGACTGCGGCCCGACGCTGGCGCGCGGCTGCCCGAAGGCGGCCCGGTACGCGGTGACGCCGAGGATCGCGATCCAGCGCGGACGGATGCTATCCGCCAGGGCGATCAACCGCTGCCCGCCGGCCCTCAGCTCCGCTGTGCTGAGCTCGTCGGCTCGCGCGGTAGCGCGGGCCACCACGTTGGTGATGCCGAGCCCGAGAGCGGGCAGCAGGTCCTGTTCCTCGGGCCGAAGCTGGCGGTCGGTGAATCCCGACGCATGCAGCGCGGGCCAGAACCTATTTCCTGGCCTGGCGAAGTGGTGCCCGGTGGCAGCCGAGTACAGGCCAGGGTTGATACCAGAGAACAGCACACGCAACCGCGGTCCGACGACGTCAGGAATTGTCAGCTCCCTGGCCGCCGCCAGTTCCGCCGGCGTCGGCCGCGTCGGCCGCGTCGGCCCCGTCGGCCCCGGTCCCGCAGGCCGCGTCGGCCGGCCGGCCGCGGGACCTGCCGTGCTGGGGTGAGACACGGCAACCAGCCTAGGAGAATGGGTCCGTGATCCGCGTTGACCCTGAGTCGTTCGAGCAGATGGTCGCGGCGGCCCTCGATGGGCTGCCCGAGGAATTCGGCGCCCTGATGAAGAACATCGCGGTCCTGGTTGAGCAGGGGCCGGGACCGCGCGGCCTGCTCGGTCTGTACGAGGGTGTGCCGCTAACCAGCCGTACGACTAACTACGCGGGTGTCCTGCCGGATCGGATAACCATCTACCGGCAGGCCATCTGCGCGATCTGCGATAGCGAGGCAGAGGTCGTCGAACAGGTGCGCAGAACCGTCATCCACGAGGTCGGGCACTATTTTGGCATCAGCGACGAGCGGCTGCGGGAGCTGGGCTGGTAAGCCGCCGATCTGAATCGTCGCGACTGTGTAGTCCGGCCGCATCGCTCGTAGCAACGGAACGGGCCTTAGTCCACGCCAAGGCTGCCCTTCGCCGCCGCCTCGAACAGGCGGAACGGCAGGACCCGCTTAGCCACGATCCCGGCCCTCTCGCTCGCCTTGCCCACCGAGACCCGCCGCGGGGGCTTACGGGCCTCAAGAACGCGCTGCACGAGGCCGGCCACTGCGGCCGGGGCGGCACCATTGCGCTCATCGCGCTCCATTGCCGCGACTGCCTTGGTCATGGCGGCCGCGTAGGCACTGTCCGCCGCGGCGCCGGCCGCGATCTTGCGGCTTGCGGTGAAGTCGGTCGCGAAGTTTCCCGGCTGCACAAGCGTGACCGCCACGCCGAACGGCGCGACCTCGTAGCCGAGGGATTCGGCGAACCCTTCCAGCGCGAATTTGCTGGCGCTGTAGTAGGCCTGGAAGGGGATGCCGATCACGCCGCCGATGGAGCTCATCAGCACGATCCGGCCGCTGCCGCGGGCCCGCATCTGCGGCAGCACTGCCTGCACGACCCGGACGCAGCCCCAGAAGTTGGTTTCGAACTGCGCCTTGGCTTCGGTGATGCTGGTGTCCTCCGCGGCTCCCGCTACGCCCCATCCCGCGGCCGCGACGAGCGCGTCGATCCGGCCCTCCCGCGCCAGCATCCCGGCCACCCCAGCGGGCACGGCATCGTCGCTGTCCACGTCCATGCTCAGCCCGGTCCAGCCCGCACCGGGGGTACCGCGGCGGCTCGCGCCAATGACTGTCCAGCCCGCGGCCGCGAGCCGGTCCGCGCAGGCCCGGCCCAGCCCGGCCGATGCGCCGGTAACCAGTGCGACCCTTCCGGTATCTGCCATCGCGGTGAGCCTCCTTGTTGCCGCTGGCACGAGTGTCAGTGGCGCTGGCTAAATTCTGTGTCCATGACCGTACCGGCTGGCGTGCTTGACGGCCTCAATGACGATCAGCTGTCGGCCGCGACGCATCAGGGCGGCCCGCTGCTGATCCTGGCCGGGGCCGGTACTGGCAAGACGGGCACGCTCGTCGCCCGCGCCGCCTGGCTGCGCGACCAGGGCATCCAGCCGAGCAGGATCCTGCTTCTCACCTTTACTCGACGTGCCGCGGATGACATGCTGGCGCGGGCGCAGCCGCCGGGAACCGAGGCCGCGGAGCGGATCTTCGGCGGCACCTTCCACGCGGTGGCACACCGCATCATCCGGGCCCACGCCGAGTCGTTCGCGCTGCCGCCAGAGTTCAGCGTGATCGACACCGCTGACGTGTCTGACGTGATGGACGCGCTGCGGGACGGTCACGGGCTGACCGGGACCGGCCGTCGCGCACCGCGGGCGGCGACCTGCGCTGATATCTATACCAGGTGCGTAAGCACGGGCACCCAGCTCGCGGAGGTCGTGGCCGCCGGGTACCCGTGGTGCGTACCGTTCACCGAGCAGCTTGCCGGGCTGTTCACCGATTTCATCGGGTACAAGCGCCGGCACGGGCTGGTGGACTTCGATGACCTGCTGCTGCTGTGGCGGGCGGCGCTGGCCGACCCGGCGGCAGGCCCCGCACTGCGCGGTCTCTTCGACGCTGTGCTGGTCGACGAGTACCAGGACGTCAACGCGGTACAGGCCGACATCGTCCGGCTGCTGCGGCCCGATGGCGACGGGCTGACGTGCGTCGGCGACGACGCGCAGGCCATCTACGCGTTCCGTGGCGCCGACCCGGAGCATCTGCGGGCGCTTGCGGCCTGCTTTGCCAACCTGGCAGTGATCCGGCTGTCAAGAAATTACCGCTCGCGGCTGGCGGTGCTGCTACTGGCGAACGAGATCCGGCCGCAGGCTCGCGGTCTCGAGCTCACCCTTTCGGCCGAGCGCGGTCAGGGGCAGCGGCCGCTGCTGGTCCGCTGCCATGACGAGGCCACCCAGGCGCGCGAGATCTGCACCAGGGTGCTGGCCGAGCACGAAGCAGGCGTGGAGTTCCAGCAGCAGGCGGTCTTGGTCAGGACCGCGCACCATAGTGATCTGCTGGAGGTCGAGCTGACAGCACGCGGCATCCCGTACGTGAAATACGGTGGCCTGCGCTTCACCGAGGCGGCGCACGTGAAGGACTTCCTGGCCGCCGCCCGGATAGTGGCGAACCCGGCCGACGAGCTTGCCTGGTTCCGGCTGATCCGGCTGCACGAGGGCATTGGCCCGGTACTTGCCCGCCGTGTCGTCGACGCGCTGAACATCGCCAAGCCCGGTCAGCTCGGCCGGTGGCCGGATGCCGAGGAGGTGCTGCCACAGCGGGCGCGCCAGCAGCTTGGTGCCACCATGCGCGGGCTGGTGCAGGCCGCGGTGCTGGACAGCACGTCCGACCGGGCCACCGCGATACTGGCGACGCTCATTGAGCCGTTGCGGGCCAGGTACGTGGACGCGGTGACCAGGATCGCCGACCTGCAGCGGCTCGCCGACGCTGCCGCGGCCAGCCCGTCACTGCACGAGGCACTTGTGGAGCTCGCACTCGACCCGCCGGTCTCGGCCTCTGACCTAGCCGGCCGCCCTCGGCTCGACGACGATTTCCTTGTCATCTCCACAGTGCACTCGGCCAAGGGCCTCGAGTGGCCGGTGGTGCACCTGCCGCAGCTAGCCGACGGCGCGGTGCCAAGTGACATGGCGCTGTCGAGTCCTGTCGGTCTCGAGGAAGAGCAGCGGCTGTTCTACGTGGCGGTGACGAGGGCGCGCGACAGGCTCTATCTCTACGCGCCGCTGCGGATGCATCATCACCGGATGGCCAGAGACGACCGGCACAGCTATGCCCAGCTCACCAGGTTCCTGGGCGCCAAGGCGCTGGCGCAGTGCGAGATCACCGAGGTGGCGCCGGCCAGGCCGGTGATCAAGCCGTTTGCGCCGCTGGCGGTGGCGGTCGACAGCGAACTGCAGGCGCTGTGGGGCCCGGGCTCGACACGCCGGCTTTGACACCATGGGGCCGGATCCGCCCCGGCACAATGGCGGCAGGTAGTGTCGGGATCCGTGACGAAGCCGACCCTGAGATCGTCACTGGCCGCAACTGCCAGGGCCGATGGACACCGCGCTGAAACTGGTGCCTATGACCGATGCCGTGCATATCCCGTTCCTGCCGCAGTTCCCGGGCTCCGACAAGGTGCTGCAGCGCAGCGACATCATGCAGGACGCAGCGTCCTCGCTGCTGGACAAGCTGGGCCGGTGGACTGGTGCCGTATCGCCGCCGCGGGTATCCCGCGACTAGCGGGCCCGGTCAGGGCCAGCCCGCGATGGCCTGTTCAGCTCCGCTGCGGCCCAGCGCCAGGCGGATAGCGCCTATCAGCCTCCGCGAGTTTGGCATCCGCCGCCGCGGCCAGGTCAATGCCGAGCACGTCGGCGAGCAAGACCAGGTAAAGAAGCACGTCCGACAGTTCCTCGCCAGCTCGCGTGCGCAGCGGCTCCTGCTGGGCCAGATCGCGGGCCCCGTCTGCTGGCAGCCACTGGAAGAGTTCGGCGAGCTCGCCAACCTCGCCGACGAGTGCCAGCAGTACCGACTTGGGATCGTGGTAGGTACTCCACTGCCGGTCGGCGGTGAACTTGCGCATGCGGTCGCGCAGAGCCTGCAGGTCGGACATGGCAGCAGCATGACACCGCCGCGTCACGGCCGGTGCGGCCCGGGTGGGTCTGGCATCTGCGCCGGGTCAGGAAAAAACAACCGAAGTCCGGAAAGAAGATCAGCCGGAGGTGGAATGCCACTGGCTGAGAGTGAGTTGGAGAATAGCTGTATGAAAACCAATAGGCAGATGTCGGCGATACTCGGCGTATGCGCGTTTGCGGTGATCGCGACCGCGTGCGGCAGCAGCGCGCCAAGTAGTCCGACGTCCTCCCCGGCTACTACACCCGCGGCTACGACGCCTGCGGCTACTCCGAGCGCGACAACCTCGACGGCTAGCGGCTCGACCGCCGCGATCACGGCCAACTGGGAAGCGTTCTTCAGTGCTAAGACGCCGGTCGCGAAGCGGGTCAGCCTGCTCCAGGACGGCTCGCAATTCGAGTCGATCATCAAGGGCCAGGCCGGGACCGGCCTGGCCGCGACCGCGTCGGCCAAGGTCGTCAGCGTGAGCATGTCCACGCCTAGTCAGGCGATAGTAAAGTACGACATCCTGGTCAGCGGGGCGACAGCACTGCCCAATCAGACCGGCACGGCCGTGCTAGAGAACGGATCCTGGAAGGTGGGCGTGGCAAGCTTCTGCGGACTGCTCAAGCTGGAACAGCTCAAGACTCTGCCGGCCGCCTGTTCGAGCGCTGGCTAGCATGGTCAGCCCGGTCGACATATCCGAGGGCGAGGCGGCGTCTGTCCGTCGTGGCGGCCGCCCCATCGCCCTCGCGGTGTTGTGCATCGTCCTGTTCCTGACGTTCCTGGACAACACCATCGTCAGTGTCGGCCTGGGCAATATCCAGAGCGAGTTGCACGCGGGCGTGTCGTCGCTGCAGTGGGTGGTCGGCGCCTACGCGCTGACGTTCGCCGGCGCGATGCTCGCATTCGGGATGGTAGGCGACGAATTCGGCCGCAAACGGGTCATGCTCATCGGCATCGGCATCTTTTGCGCCGGGTCGGTCCTGTGCGCCCTCGCCGGCGGCAGCCACGCGGTAGCGCTGCTCATCGCCGGGCGCGCGGTAATGGGCTTCGGCGCCGCAGCCAGCGAGCCCGGCACCCTGTCGATGCTGCGGCACCTGTACACGACCGAGCGCACCAGGGCCAGGGCGCTAGGCGTCTGGACGGCGGTGTCCGGCCTGGCCCTGGCCCTGGGCCCGGTACTCGGCGGTGCCCTGGTCGGTGCCTGGAGCTGGCGGGCCATCTTCTGGTTCAACCTGATCATCGGGGTCATCGCGTTCGTGGCCGGCGCCATCGTGCTGCCAGAAAACTCCGATCCGGACGCGCACCGGGTGGACATCGCGGGGACTGTGCTGGGGGCCGCCGCGATCTCGGCCCTGGCGTTCGCCGTCATCATCGCGGAGAGTTCTGGCTTCGGGTCGCTCGTAGTCATCGCGCTGCTCTGCCTGAGCGTGGCCTCGGTGATCGCGTTCTTCTGGTGGGAGTACAAGGCCGCGCATCCGCTGCTGGACCCGCGTTTCTTCCTGGTGCCAAGGTTCCTCACCGCGAATGTCGTGGCGTTCTGCGCATACTTCGCTACCTTCGCGGTGTTCTTTTTCACGGCCCTGTACCTGAACGAGGTTGTCGGCGACTCGGGCTTCCAGATCGCCCAGATCTTCCTGCCGATGACCGTGCTGATGGTGCTGGCCTCCGTGCTGGCAGGCTTCTGGACCATTCGGGCCGGACTGGGCTGGTCCATGCTTGTCGGCTGCGTGGTCTTCGCAGGCGGACTGCTGCTGACCTCTGTCACTATCAGCCCGCATCCCGCCTACCTGCCGCTGGCGGCGGCACTCTCGCTGACCGGCATTGGCGTCGGCGCAACGGTGGTGCCGGCCACGTCGGCGGCGCTGTCGGCGATCCCGCCGGAACGCTCGGGCATGGCCGCGTCGGCCACGAACACCAGCCGTGAGATAGGGGCCGTGACCGGGGTCGCTGTGCTTGGCGCGCTGGTCGCTTCCCGGCTCCAGCTGGACATCACCAGGAGCATGCAGCACCTGGGCATCCCCAAGGCGTTCCAGACCGAGGTCATCAACGGCGTCGAGACCGGCCTCGTCCCATCCAGCGGCCACGGCGGCGCGGCCGCCGCCTACGGCAAGATCGGGGAGGAAGTCGTCAATGCCGCCTACAGCGCCTTCGAGTCGGGCCTGCATGCGGCGCTGTACCTATCTGCGGCGCTGGTACTGATAGCGGGCATCTTCAGCTTCGTGGTGCTCGGCAGGCCCGAGAGACCGGGGCCCGGCCTGCAGCGCAACAAGGCCGCCGACCGCTAGCGTAAGAACATGACCGCGCGGCAGTGTGACGTCGCCGGGTGCGTGGCCGGTTACGCCGCGAGGCTGCACGCGCATATCGGCGACCGCCACCACGTAGCGTCTCCGCTTGGAGCCTGGCTGCTACTGGCGTTAGCGGGACCGGCCAGCAACGGAGATGATCGCGTTACGCTCGAAGAAGTTCTTGGCTGTGACGTCGACCTCGCGGCAACTGCCGCCGCGGAACTGCTCGGCAGGCCGCATCCGCTGGTCGCGAGTGCCGCGGCGGTGTGGACCGCGGGCGGCGAGCCGCTCGGTGATGAGTTCCGCCGGTGGCAGGCGGCATTGCCTGCCCAGGTGACTCGCGGCGCGCTGCCCAGCCAGGCCGGGCTCGACGCGTGGGCGCGTGAGCACACCTTCGGCCTGATCGAGAACTTCCCTGTGCGGCGGACTCCCGACCTGCTGCTCGTGCTGGCCACGGCGCTAGCCACCAAGGTCAGCTGGCAGGTGCCGTTCGATCTCGCTCCGGCGGCCGAGCTTGGACAGGGCAGTCCATGGGCTCGGCAGCTGATGCGGATCCTGCGCGCACCGGACGGGCGGCCGGGCCAGCGGCCGGGCCATGCCATGTTCATCGCGGTCAGCCCGGACGCCGGTGACGTCGCGGTGCATGTCGCGAGCGCGGAAGACGGGCTGCTTGTCTTCTCGGTGGCCGCCGACCCGGCGGTGCCAGCCGCCACCGTGCTGGCGGCCGCGCACCAGATCGGATGCGCGCACGCGGTCGGCCAGCCGGTGCGGCGGCGGAACCTGGCTGACCTGCCGCTTGGTCTGGGGCCGGCCTGGCTGCTGCGGGCGGAGCGGGCCGCATCGAGCGCGGATGTCTGCACGGCGGTGCTGCCAGCGTGGCACGCCACGTCCGAGCATGACCTGACCGATCCCGACCTGGGTTACGAGGCCGCTAAGAAAGCGCTGCTACCCGGCCCCCAGCCATGGGGGGCCAAGCAGTCGGCGATGGCCAGGTACTCGAGATTCGGCTTCGAGGCCGCCGCGGTCACGGCGATGGCGGTGCCCGCTGCTTTCGTCCGGCCGAGCGGCAGCCGCCGGGTCGCCGACCTGCGTTTCGCGCATCCGTATGCGGTAGTGGCGGTGACCATCGAAGGGAACGGGCCAGCTCCGGCGACTCCCGCGGCCAGCCAGGGGTGGCATGGTCTGCCGGTATTCTCGGCCTGGGTCGCCGAGCCTGACGACGCCGGTGACGACGCCGATCCGGCCGACGCTGCCGCCGGCCTGCCGCTGTGAGCACGGCGTATGCGGCCAGTGCCGGGTCTGGGCTCGGCGCGGGTGCGGCCACCGTGGCCGCCGCCCTAACCGGCTGATGCTGCTCGCCAGGCCAACTAGTGCCAGGCTGATCGCGTGCACAGCGTCGACGCCACCACTGAGCAGATGATCAGGTCAGTACTCGCCTACGCCGAGAACCGGCTCAGGCTTAACCCTGTGCCGCTCGACAGGGGATCTCGTGACCCGGCCGAGCTGGACGTTGCCCTGCGCGGGCTGCTCGGCGAGGAAGGCCATGATCCCGATCAGGTGCTCGGCGTCTATGCGGCCATGCTGGCACCGGCGGTGATCTCGGCCGACAGCCCGCGGTTCCTCGGCTTCATCCCGGCGGCTCCCACCAAGGCGTCCCTGCTGTTCGACATGCTCGTCTCCTGTGCGTCGATCCAGGGCATCTCGTGGCTGGAGGCGGCGGGCGCCATTCACGCGGAGAACCAGGTGCTCCGCCTGATTGCCGACCGGGCCGGGCTGCCCGCGGGGGCAGGCGGATGCTTCGTCTCCGGTGGCTCTGCGGCCAACCTGTCGGCGCTCGCGGTGGCCAGGGAACGGGCCAAGCGCCGCGCCGCGCTGCCAGCCGGGGAGCGCTGGCGGGCGGTGGTCGGCTCCGACGCGCACTCCTCGATCCTCAACACGCTCCGGCTGCTGGAGATGGACGCGCTGGTCGTGCCGACACGTGATCACCGGCTGACCGGCGAGGCCGTCCGTGCTGGCATCGAGTCCGACGGGAGTCCCGGTTCGCTCGCGCTGATCGTGGCCACCTCAGGCACTACAAACGCCGGCATCGTCGACGATCTTGCGGGCCTGGCCGGAGTTGCGCGCGAGCATGACCTCTGGTTTCACGTGGACGGCGCTTATGGCGGGGCTGGCCTGTTCGCGCCGAGCGTCCGCGGCCTGTACACGGGCATCGAGCACGCGGACTCGTTCGTCGTGGACCCGCACAAGTGGCTGTTCGCACCGTTCGACTGTGCGGCGCTGCTATACCGGGACCCGGCGCTGGCGCGCACGGTGCACACGCAGGACGCGGGTTACCTAGACGTGATCCACGAGCAGCCTGGCGAGTGGAACCCGACCGACTACGCCTACCACCTGACCAGGCGAGCACGCGGCCTGCCGCTGTGGTTCTCGCTGTGCGTGCACGGCGTCCGCGCTTACACCGAGGCCATCGAGACGGCCATCGACCTGGCCAGGCGGACGGCGCAAGAGATCTCCGCCCGCGACGGCCTAGAGCTGATCAGGGAGCCTGACCTTTCTGTCGTGCTGTTCCGCCGCATCGGCTGGCAGCCCGCGGACTACGCGCGCTGGGCCGGCCAGCTGCTCGACGACCAGGTTGCCTTCATGCCGCCGACAACGTGGGAAGGCGAGACGGTGGCCAGGTTCGCATTCCTGCACCCGCAGACGACGATGGAGCTTGTCATCCAGATCCTGGACCGGATGTCCGGCTAACGGGCAGCATCCGGTCCCTGGCGCTCGCTCTAGGCGGCCACCTGGGCTGCCGCGATCACCGCGCGGGCCTGGTCACGCGGCCTGGCCGGCGAGGCCGCGGCGGCCGGCCAGGAGGCGGCCCGGCTGGACCGCGATCACTGGTGGTGTCCGGGCGGTCCGGGGCTGGCAGCGGCAGGCCTATCCGGCCCGGCCGCCACAGCGTACCCAGCGTGCCCTGCGCCGCCTGCGTGCCGCGCAGACCGCCCCCCGGCCCGCGCAGGATATGGGCGATGCCGACGGCGATGAGGGCTCCGACCATCGGGCCGACCAGGTAAGCCCACCACGATGTCCAGATGCCAAGGACCAGGGCCGGGCCGAGCGACCGCGCCGGATTCATCGAGGCGCCGCTCATCGGCGCGCCGAAGAGCCCGGCGAGCGCGATGTAGCTGCCGACGCCGAACGCCGCGACCGGCCCGAGTTGCTGAGCACCGGACGCAGTCCCGAGCACCACGCTGACCAGGCCGGTGGTGAGCAGGACCTCCCACAGCAGCGCGGTTCCGGCGGACACACCAGGCCCCGGCAAGGTCAGTCCGGCGCTGCCGTGGCTGCCGACAAGGCCAAGCAATACCAGCGTCGCCAGCACGGCCCCAGCCACCTGGACGACGATGTAGGAAGGGACGCGGCGCCAGGGGAAATTACCGCGCAGCGCGAAGGCGATGGTGACAGCAGGGTTCAGGTGGGCGCCTGAGACCGCGCCCATGAACAGGATGATGGCCATCACCATCAGCGCCGGGGCAACGACGCGGGCCGGGCCGGGCACCGAGTCACCGCCAAACCGGGCGTTAACCATGCCGCCGCCCACCGCCACGACCACGAGCAGGAACGTCCCGAATAGCTCGCTGAAAAGGCGCCGCCACTCAAAGCTGGAATCCCAGAAATCGAACTGACGGGCCGTCGCGTTGGAAAGGCCGAGGGCTCCCAGCGAGATATCGAAGTGATGAGACGGCCGGAGGGGAGCCGCCGCGGCGGCTGCACCGGCTTCGGCGGCTGCGGCGGCTGCGCCAGCTTCGGCGGCTGAATTAGCCGCGGCATCTGCGCTAGCCGCAGCGGCTGCACTAGCCGCGGCGGCCGGGTCGGCTGGTGTGTCGTGAGTGGTGATCGCGATTTCTCCCTCAGCGCAGTTGCAGCGAGCCTACGGCAGGCGCACTGCGTCCCGGAAGGCATGGTTTGCCGGGTTAGACGGCCTGATCGTCATCGAGCCCGGCCGGCGCACTCCACGCACCTGGCCGCGGCTGGCCGGGCCGCCAGCCGCCCGGCGGGGATCTGGCGCCCGCAGTCCTCGCAGCTACCGTAGGTGCCGGAGTCGATTCGCTCGAGCGCGGCGTCGATCTGCCGCAGCTGCTCCCTGGCCTGGCCTATGTGGCCGGCGACGTGCTGGCGCTCGAACGCGATCGTGGCGCCCTCCGGGTCGTGCTCGTCGTCGGCGTTCGCCATGTCAGCGGCCTCGACGAAGCTGGCGAAGTCGCGCTCCAGCCCGGCCAGCCTGCTGATCACCCGGTCGCGCTCTGCCCGCAGTGCCGCGCGCTGGTCGTCCGTCATCAAGACTGCCTACCACATCCACCCGACCAGCCCGCAGGTCACTCGCGTGGCTGGTCGGCCTGATGTGCGGTCTGCGGCCGGATGAGGCAGGCTTGGATTCATGGCAGACACCCTTACCCTGATGGCCGTGCACGCCCACCCCGACGACGAGGCGTCGAGCACCGGCGGCATCCTTGCGCTCTGCGCCGACCAGGGCATTCGCACCGTCGTCGTGACGTGTACCAACGGTGAGTTCGGTGACGCTCCTGGCCAGGTCAAGCCGGGCGACGACGGGCACGACGAGCAGGAGGTAGCCGAGCTGCGGCTCGCGGAGCTGCGCCAGTCCGGCAAGATTCTCGGGGTCAGCCACCTGGAACTGCTCGGATACCACGACTCTGGCATGCCGGACTGGGAGTACAAGGACCGGCCAGACGCGTTCTGCAACGTCCCGCTTGACCAGGTCGCCGGTCGGATCGCCGTGCTGATCGAGCGGTACCGGCCGCAGGTCGTGATCTCCTACGACGACAAGGGCATGTACCAGCACCCCGATCACGTGCACGCGAGCCTGGCCGCCGCGGCGGCAGTCGCGAAGACCGGCACGCCGGCGAAGTTCTACCAGACCGCCATGCGTCCCAGCAGCTGGCGGAAGGTCTGGGCCGCGCTCCGGGAGCTTGGGGCAGACGTGCCGGAGCGAGAGCTGACCCCTGAGCAGGAAAAGCAGATGGCCGAAGCCGAGGAGCGCATTACCACCACCGTGGACATTCGGCCGGTGCTCGAGCGCAAGCGCGAAGCGCTGTACGCGCACGCAAGCCAGATCCAGGAGTCCTGGTTCAGCAAGTTGCCGCCGGAGATCGCTGCGGAGGCCTTCGGCCACGAGACTTTCATCCGGGTTACCGACACCACCGGCGCACCGCTCCCCGAGACAGACTTGTTCGCGGGGCTTAGGTAGGCCAGTAGCGTCCCTAGCCGGCGGGCGGGCGCGTCGCAGCGCTCGCGGCGTTGGTCACCTGGCCTGCGCCGGTAGTCATGGCGCGCCGCCAGGGCAGCACGCCCTCGATCTCGGTCTCAAGCGAGAAGCTGAGGAACGTCCTGATCAGCACAATCAGCCCCAGCACCAGTACATTGTCCAGAGTCGGCGCGACGGCGACAGTCCTGATCAGGTCCGCTGCCACCAGCACCTCGAGGCCGAGCAGCAAGGTGGCACCGAAGGCCCGGCGCAGCGCGAGGAACCCCTGCCGCGGCTTGCCCGATCGGCGCCAGGACACGATGGCCAGCACGGCGGAAAACACCACGCCGCCGACCAGGATGGCCGCGCCCAGGCCCTCGAATCCCTGGGCTACGTGATCCATCACGGAGGCGAACGTGGTCGCCTCCGTGGTGCCGGCCGCCGCCAGTGCCACGGTCATCGCAGAATTCCCCTCCCCATGAACGCGGCCTGGCGAGCGGTCCCGGCGTCGCGGAAAGGCGCTGGAGCCGATCTACCCGCAAAGTGCATCGTGTCACCGCTCTGGCGCCGAAAGCGAACCAGCGATACCGCCACCGGTGCCGCGCGTTGCCGCTGATTAGGGCACGATTGACCCGTGATCATATTCCTGGTCCGAGCTTGGCGATCCGGGCACAAGGTGCGTATCGCTATGCTGCTCGGTGCGGCCATAGGCTGCCTGCTGCTCGGCGCGGCGCTGTTTTCAATTTCCCAGCGCATCGCCTTCACCGAGAGCCTTTACTGGGCGATCACGACAGCGACCACAGTGGGCTACGGCGACATCACGCCCAAGACCGGCATCGGCCGGCTCATCGCCTCCGGGGTCATGCTCACAACCATCCCGCTGCTCGCCTCGGTCTTCGCGCTTGCGACCGGAGGGTACATAACCGCAGGACTACGGAGGATCCTCGGCATGCACAGTCCCTTCCCTGACCGGCCATACCGGCTGGTGATCGGCATGAATCAGATGGTGCCCGCGATCCTGAAGGAGCTCGTCGCGGCCAGGGTGGCCGTAGTCCTGCTGGCCGACGTAGACCCGTCCGGCCTGCCGCCTGAGGTGCATCACATCCGGGCCGATCCGACCGACGAGGCCGCCGTCAGGCGGACCAAGCCCGCCGAAGCCGAGCAAGCCCTCATCACTGGCGGGTCCGACGGCGACGTGCTGGTCAGCTCGGTGATCGTACGCAGGCAAGCTCCTGATCTGCCGATCATCGCGCTCGTCGCCTCGGCCTCCGTACGCGAGGCGCTGCGAGACCTGGGGGTGCAGCAGACAATGTCGGCGCATGACCTGATCGCCGCCACGCTGGCCAAGAGCCTGGAGGCGCCGCACGCCGCCGACTTCGTGTCCCAGCTTGTCGAGTCCGACGCGCACCGGCTCAGCGAGGTCGAGGCGGCGGCCGAAGGGGCGGTGGGCAAGTCGCTGAGCGCCGTCAGAAGCGAGCGGGATGGACTGGTCCTCGGGCTCGTGCACGACGGCAAGTTCAGCCTGGGCGTGGGCGACGACCCTGTGGTCCAGGCCGGCGACCGGCTGCTGGTGGCCCAGAAAGCGCGGCCCCGCACCGTGCACGCACGGTCAGCGGCCGCGACGGGCAGCTAGCCGCCGCAACCTTGCGCGGACCGGCCAGCAAATACCGCCTGGGCATGCGTCCAGATATCCGCGCGGTCACACTGGGAAGGTGAGCGAGCGGGTCAGGACAGCTGTCCGGATTGAGGGCGTCGTTCAGGGCGTCGGCTTCCGGCCGTTCGTCTACGGACTGGCGACCAGCCTGGGGCTGGCCGGCCTGGTGGGCAATGACGTCGATGGCGTGTTCGCAGAGGTCGAGGGAGACGAGGACGCCGTCGGCAAGTTCCTGGTCCTGCTGCGACAGCAGGCGCCGCCGCTAGCAAGGATCCAGCGCGTCAGCACCAGTTCCGTGCCGCCGACCGGTGCCTCCGGCTTCGAGATCACGGCGAGCCGGCCAGGCGGACAGCGCCGGGCCCTCGTGTCCGCCGACAGCACGACCTGCGCTGACTGCCTGCGCGAGCTGGCCGATCCGGCCGACCGCCGGTACCGGTACCCGTTCATTAACTGCACCAACTGCGGCCCGCGCTTCACCATCATCCGCGACGTGCCTTACGACCGCCCGCTCACCACGATGAGCGGATTTGCCATGTGCGCCCAGTGCGCCGCCGAGTACGACGATCCCGGCGACCGCAGATTCCACGCGCAGCCCGTCTGCTGTCCGGCCTGCGGTCCGCGGCTCGCGCTCACCGACGCTGCCGGGACTGGGCTGCCGGGCAGCGCGGCGGATCCCGTTGCCGCCGCGGCCGACCTGGTTCGAGCCGGACTGTTGCTGGCAGTCAAGGGCCTAGGCGGCTACCACCTGGCCGTTGACGCGGGGAACGAGGCCGCCGCGGCCGCGCTGCGCGCGCGCAAGCACCGGGAGGATAAGCCGTTCGCGGTGATGGTGCCCGACGTGGCGGCTGCCCGCCGGCTCTGCGCCCTCGATGAGACCGCCGAGCGACTGCTCGTCAGCGCCAGGCGGCCGATCGTGCTGGTGCCGCGGCTGTCGGCCGCCGCCGACCTAGTCGCGCCCTCGGTGGCGCCAGGCAACAGCCAGCTCGGGCTGATGCTGCCCTATACGCCGCTGCATCACCTGCTGCTGGAGCGGGCAGGACGACCGATCGTAGCCACCAGCGGGAACGTGTCGGACGAGCCAATCGCCTTCCGTGACGCCGATGCGCTCGACCGGCTGCGCGGCATCGCCGACGCCTTCCTGCTGCACGACCGCGCCATCTTCATCAGGACCGACGACTCGGTGGTGCGCGCGACCGGCGGCCGGGAGGCAGTGCTGCGCAGGTCCCGCGGTTACGTGCCCGAGCCGCTGCGGGTACGCCGTGCAGTCCCGCGGCCGCTGCTGGCCTGCGGTGCCGAGCTGAAAAGCACGTTCTGCCTGGCGAAGGAAGACCTGGCCTTTGTCTCCCATCACATCGGCGACCTGGAGAACGCCGAGACGCTGTTCTCCTTTACCACCGGTATCGAGCACTTCCGCCGGCTCTTCGACATAGATCCGGAGCTGATCGCGCACGACCTGCATCCTGACTACCTGTCCACCAAGTACGCGGCCGACCTTGCCGATCTCATCGGCGCCGACCTGACCGGGGTGCAGCACCACCACGCCCACATCGCATCCTGCCTGGCCGACAACGACGCGGATGGGCCGGTGATCGGGGTCGCGTTCGACGGCACCGGGTATGGCACGGACGGCACCATCTGGGGCGGCGAGTTCCTGGTCGCGGACCTGGCGGGTTTCGAGCGAGCCGGCTGCCTTGAGCCGGTGCCGATGCCGGGCGGCGCAGCCGCGATCCGGCAGCCGTGGCGGATGGCCGCCTCCTACCTGGCCGCGGCATATCCCGAAGGCGTACCGGATTCGCTCGCCGTCCGGCAGCGCAACGAGCAGCGCTGGCCGACCGTGACCACGATGGCGCAGCGCGGTGTCAACTCGCCGTATACCTCGAGCGCGGGCCGGCTGTTCGACGCGGTGGCGGCACTGCTGGGCGTCCGAGATGACATTCACTACGAGGGCCAGGCGGCGATCGAGCTTGAGCAACTCGCCAACCCGGATGAGGCGGCAGGCTACCCAGCCGCGGTTACCGGCGCCGGACCCGTCCGGGTGCGCGGCGCCGACCTGATCCGCGCCGCGGCCGATGACGTTGCCGCGGGGACAGACCGGCGCGTCATCGCCGGGCGTTTCCACAACGGAGTGGCCGCCTGCATCGTGACCGTCTGCACCAAGCTGCGCGACATCCATGGGCTCAAGGTCGTGGCACTGTCCGGCGGAGTCTTCCAGAACATGCTGCTGTCTGCCGCCGTCGTGAGCCGACTGGAGGCGGCCAAGTTCCGCGTCCTGACGCACAGCAGGGTGCCGTGCAACGACGGCGGCATAAGCCTGGGCCAGGCCGCGATAGCAGGCGCCCGAGACCGCCGCGGCCGCTCACAAGCCTGACCGCAGCGGCACAACGGCAGCCGGCGCGCGGCGCCGGGCCAGCCGGGCCTGCTCTGCCCGCGCCAGCCGGGCCTGCTCTGCCCGCGCCAGCCGGCCGCCACCGAGCGATATGCGTATTTAGAGCTGATTCAGAGCCGCGACGACGATGGTGCGCGCCGACGTTTGAGTCCTAGGTGCTGCGCAGGCAGCACTAATTCCTCGAGCGTCCGCGGCGTCGCACCGGAATGATGGCCCGGTGTCGGGCCGACGTCGGCAGGCGATATACGCACCGCCTTTCTTATCCGCCGGAGGCGTCCCGAAAGGCGCATCCAAATCTTTTGGGTGTCTATTCCAATTCTGTGCCTATTCGTGCTTAGATCGACCGTAACTGGGGCGGCACGGAGGCCGATATGGTCCGGGGGCTACTGAACATCGGTGTGGCGGGCGCGCTTGGCTTGGCGGCGGGCTCTATTGCGATGGCGGCATCGCCGGCGTCGGCGAGTGTGCCAGGGGTTACCTGTCCTGGCGGTGGCTATCGCTCGACGCCGTCCACC
This sequence comes from uncultured Actinomycetota bacterium, assembly GCA_963719765.1. Lineage (GTDB taxonomy): Bacteria > Actinomycetota > Actinomycetes > Streptosporangiales > Streptosporangiaceae > JAJYUU01. The sequence goes on along the minus strand of CAVRCW010000002.1, from coordinate 151,286 downwards.
TCTCCCGGCGAGCGGTGGGCTGGCTGCGACCTGGAGTCGGCCGACCTGGATAACGCGGACCTGCCATGGGCCTATCTGCGCGACTCCGATCTGTCCACCGTGCCGTTGCTGGACGCGGACCTTGCCCATGCCGACCTGACAGGCGCGGACCTGGCCGACACGTTCCTGCAAGGAGCCGGCCTCGGCGCGGCGAACCTGGCTTACGCCAATCTGGCAGGCGTGCAGTCCGGGGGCATTACCGGTACGCCGGCCGCGCTTCCGGCGAACTGGTCGCTCCAGGGCGGTTACCTGATCGGTCCAGGCGCCGATCTCAACGGCGCGGACCTCGCGGGCCTGGACCTGTCTGGTGACGACCTGACCGGCGTTGAGTCCGGCGGCATCACCGGCATTCCGGCGGCATTGCCGGCCGGCTGGTCAGTGCAGAACGGCTACTTAATCGGTCCCGGCGCGAACCTGCTTGACGCCAATCTTGCCGACACCAACCTGTCGGGCGTGGACCTGTCCGCGGCCAACCTGAACGGTGTCGAATCGGGCGCGGTGACGGGGGCCCCGGCGGGGCTGCCGGCGAACTGGTCGTTCGTCGACGGTTACCTGGTCGGTCCGAGGGCCGATCTGAACGACGCCGCCCTGTCGGGAGCCAGCCTGACCGGCGCTGATCTCGCATTCGCCACGCTCGCGGGGGCGGACCTCTCGAACGCGGATCTCACCGGTGCCGACCTCAGCGACAACGTTGTCTACGAAGGGCAGTACTCCGGCGACGGGCTTCAGGGCGCGAACCTGTCTGGCGCGAACCTGACGAACGCCGACCTTTCTGGCGTCAATCTGTCGGGCGCCAACGTGATGAGCGCCGACTTCGGAACGGCGAGCCTGACCGGCCTGATCTCCGGCGGCGTGACCGGCACGCCGTCATCGGTGCCGGCTAGCTGGTCCGTGATCGGTGGATATCTCATCGGCCCGGCCGCCAACCTGGCTGGCGCTGGCCTGAGCGGCCTGAACCTCTCGACCGCTGATCTGACCGGGGTCAGATCCGGCTCGATCAGAACGCCTCCCGCCGCTTTGCCCGCTGGCTGGTCAGACCAGAGCGGCTATCTCGTGGGGCCGGGTGCTGACCTCACCTTTGCGCGGCTCAAGGGCATCAGCCTCGCAGGCGTTGACCTGACCGGAGCGGACATGACGGGCGTGACCTCCGGCAGCATCACCGGAACCCCGTCGGCCTTGCCCGCGGGCTGGATCCTCGCGACTGGGTACCTAATCGGACCTGGCGCGGAGCTGCTTGGCTCCAGCCAGGCGCCCGTCAACCTGGCCGGAGTGAACCTCTCCGCGGCAGACCTGACCGGGGTCACCGGCGAGGGCATCACCGGCAGCCCGTCAGCATTGCCGCCGAACTGGTCGATCGACGGCGGCTTCCTGATCGGCCCCGGCGCCAACCTGCAGCGCATGCAGGTCCAAGGGCTCAGCCTGGCCGGGGCCGACCTGGCTGGGGCCAACCTGGTCGGCGCACCGCTGTCCGGCGACAACCTGTCGGGCGCGGACCTGTCTGGCGCGGATCTGGCCGACGCGCTAGTACAGGACGACGATCTGTCCGGCGCGAACCTCGTCGACGCGGATCTGACGGAGGTGGAATCGGGCACAGACACGGGATCGCCAGCCCTGCCGTCGGCCTGGGCGCTCTCTGACGGCTACCTCATCGGCCCTGGCGCGAACCTGAGCGGGGCGAACCTGACCGGCGTTAGCCTCAGCGGCGCCAATCTGACCGCCACCCATTTCTCCTTCGCGAGCCTGGGCAGCACCGATCTGTCCGGCGCTCAACTGGACGGCGCGGACCTGACCGGCGCCGACCTCACCGGAGCGAACCTGACGGGGGCCTCGGTTACCGGCGCGACTCTGTCCGCGGTGACCTGGTCCGGGACAACGTGTCCTGACGGGACCAATTCCAATGCTTACATCGATGGCTGCTTCAGCGCGCTCAGCAGCGGAACCCCGGCCGACAGCCCCGAGGTCACGGCCGGCACACCAGGCAAGAGCGGCTGGTACATCTCGCCCGTCACCGCGACCTGGAACTGGTCCGATGCCGGGCCGCTTAACCTGCCGCTGTGTCCGGAGTCGAGCACGACCACCGGCAATGGCACCTCCGGCGTCACCGCCACCTGCACGGACCTGGCCGGGCACCTGGTCACCGAGACCTACGCGGTGAAGGTCGACGCAACCGGGCTGTCGGTAAGCGTCGCTGGCGTTGGCGAGGGCAGGGTTTACGTCCTTGGTGCGGTGCCGAAGGCGTCCTGCCGGACGACCGATACCGTGTCAGGGGTCGCCAGCCCGGCCCGGCTGACCGTGACGCAATCCGGCGCCCACGGCATCGGCGCGTTCACCGCCGCATGCTCGGGCGCTGTGAACGTCGCGGGCGCGACACAGAAAGCGGCGGTCAAGGTCAGCTATACCGTTGCCGCTGGCATGAGTGGCTTCAGCTCGCCGCGGCCGGGCAGCAGGATCGCGAAGTCGTCCGGCAAGCTGACGGTGCGGTTCCGGCTGACCGAGTCGCGCGGACTATCGATCTCCGGCACGCTCGCGCGAGCCATGGCCGCAGCACACCACGTCCGCGTCGGCCTGACTGGGCCCGGCATCAAGCGGACGCTGGCTAGCTGCGGGTGGGATGGCTCGGCCCACGAGTTCGCGTGCACGCTGCGAATCCCGTCCGGGGTCAGAAAAGGAGCGAAGAATCATTACTCGATCACCGCATGGGAAAACCCGAGCGGCGGATTTATCGTGGTGCCGGCCGTCCGCGGTGGCGCTAACCCGGAGATCGTCTCGTTCCGGTAAGCCGCCCTGGCCCGATCCCTGCGGGCCCGCCCAACGGGTGTCCCGCGAGAGCGGCGGAGGGCTGACAGCGGGTTATGCGTCGCGCGGCACGGGGGCCCTGCGGCGCAGCCAGTCGTACCACCCCTGCATGCCGTCGCCTGTGGTCGCGGAGATCTGCAGCAGCAGCGCGTCCGGAGCGGCCCGGCGCAGGTCCACCATGTACTGCTTGATGTCGAAGTCCACGTAGGGCAGCAGGTCGGTCTTGTTCAGCAGCACCAGGTCGGCCCGGCGGAACATGTGCGGGTACTTCAGCGGCTTGTCCACGCCCTCGGTCACCGATGCGAGCACGACCTTGGCCTCCTCGCCCAGGTCGAAGAGGGCGGGGCAGACCAGGTTCCCAACATTCTCGATCACCACGATGGACCCGCTGGGCGGATCGAGGCCGCGCAGTCCGTGCGCCACCATCTCGGCGTCCAGATGACACCCGACGCCGGTGTTGATCTGGACGACCTGGCTGCCGGCCGCCTGGATGCGGCGCGCATCGAGTGCCGTCTCCTGATCGCCCTCGATCACCGAGATGGTCATATTCCCGGCCAGGTCCCTGGTGGTGCGCTCCAGCAGCGTGGTCTTGCCCGAGCCGGGTGAGCTCATCAGGTTGACCGCGAGGATGCCGCGCTCCCTCAGCCACCTGCGGTTCTGCTCGGCCAGGTCGTCGTTCTTGGCAAGTACCTTCTGCTGCAGCTCGATCGTCCGGGCGGAGTCGCTCGTCTCGAACACGTGGACGTGCTCATGGTGGTGCGGGTCCGCCTCGTCGTGGGCAAGGAATATGTCGCGGCTGCGATAGCCGTGATCCGGCACTGGCGTGCGCTGGCAGTCGGGCCCGAGCTCGTCTCGACCGCCTAGCCGGACCTGCTCAGGCCGCTCGGCAAGCAGCGTCATCACAGCACCCGAGCCGCAGCCACATGTTCCGCACATCTATGCCACCTGCACTGACGTTATCTTGAGGTCCTGTCCGGCCAGCACCGTGACCTCGGCGCTGCCGCATGGGCACAGAGCGATAGGGCCGTCTGGCTCGAAATCCTGACTGCACACCCGGCAGTGGCAGACGGCCGGCGGCTGGATGATCTCCAGCGCTGCGCCCTCTAGGTCGGTTCCCTCGGTTACCAGGTCAAAGCAGAAGCGGACGGAGTCGGCAACGACACCCGACAGTGCGCCGATCTCCAGCCGGACACAAGTGACCCTGGCGCCGGGCAGGCGCTCGGTCACGGCGTCTACCAGGCCCTCGGTGATGGCCAGCTCGTGCACTGCTTCGCTCGCTTTCGTCTTGGCTCAGCAAATCCGCGGCAGCGGGTCACCGACCAGCAGGTCGACGATCCGGGTGCCGCCAAACGCGGTCTTCAGCTGGACGACGCCGGGTGGCGCTGCTGTGACATGGCCGATGATGGCCGCCTGGAGACCCTGCGGGTGCGCCTGCATCGCGGCCAGCGCCGCGCCTGCCTCGGCGCTGTCCACCACGGCCACGAGCCGGCCCTCACAGGCCACGTACATGGGGTCGATGCCCAGCAGCTCCGACGCGCCCCGCACCTGCGGCCGGACCGGTATCTCGTCCTCACTGACGAGCACCCCGACCCCGGCGGCCGTGGCAATCTCGTTCAGGATGGTGGCTACGCCGCCGCGGGTCGCATCCCGCAGCGCCCGGACGCCGGGAGCGGCCGCGAGCAGGCTGGCGACCAGGCCGGCCAGCGGGGCGGTGTCGGATACGACATCTGCCTCGATGTCGAGCTCGCCCCTGGCCAGCATGATGGTGACGCCATGGTCGCCGATCGGCCCGGAAACAAGTACGGCGTCACCCGGCCTGGCGTTCGCTACGCCAAGGCTGCCCTGGTGCTCGATCACGCCCACGCCCGCGGTGTTGATGTAGCAGCCGTCGGCCTTGCCCTTCTGCACCACCTTGGTGTCGCCGGTGACGACCTGGACTCCGGCTCGCTGCGCCGCCGCCTGCATCGAGGCGACGATCCTGGCGAGGTCGGCGACCGGGAAGCCCTCTTCCAGGATGAAGCCGGCCGACAGGTACAGCGGCACCGCGCCCGCCATGGCCAGGTCGTTCACCGTGCCGTTCACGGCTAGGTCACCGATGTCGCCGCCGGGGAAGAATAGCGGCGAGACCACGTAGGAATCGGTGGTCAGGGCGACCCCCGCGCCGTTGATCTGCAGTCGCGCGGCGTCTTCAAGCGGCTCGAGCAGCGGATTGCGGAAGGCGTCGAGGAACACCGCCTCGATGAGCGTCTGGGTGGCCTTGCCGCCCGCGCCGTGCGACATCGTGATGCGTTCTTCCTTGACCCGCGGCCGAGCGCGCCTGGCCCGGTCGATTCGCTCGAGGACCAGTTCCTCGCGCACGGTGCCTGGCAGCGGCTGCGGCGAGCCATGGCGGGCGAACGTGGTGGCCTCGGCCGAGGTCTGCTGGTCGTGCTCGCGCAGGGCCTCGGCTACCCAGCCAGCGCTGCGGGCATCCCGCGCATCCGGGGCGCCCGCCGGGCCGGCGGCAGCACCGGCGCCCGCGGTAGGCGGCGGCCCTGACTGGTCCAGGCGGCCTGCGGTCATGACGTACTCGCCTCCTTGACCCGCTGCCGGGTCAGGCGCCCGTAGTTGTAGTACGCGGCGCAGGCGCCCTCCGGCGAGACCATGCAGGTACCGATCGGCGTTTCCGGCGTGCAGGCGGTGCCGAACACCTTGCACTCCCATGGCTTGAGCACGCCCTTCAGCACCTCGCCGCACTGGCAGGCCTTCGGGTCGGCGACTCGCACCCCCGGCACGGAGTACAGCAGCTCGGCGTCGAACTTGGCGTAATCAGCGCGCATCTTGAGGGCGGAGTGCGAGATGAAGCCCAGGCCACGCCACTCGAAATATGGCCGCAGCTCCATGGTCTGCCCGATCGCGCGCAGGGCCACGATGTTCCCGTCCCAGGGCACGACGCGCGAGTACTGGTTCTCCACCTCGCAGCGGCCAGCCGATAGCTGCAGCATCAGCATGTAGATCGACTGCAGGATGTCGAGCGGCTCGAACCCGGCGACGACCACTGGCTTGCCGTAGTCACGGGCGATGAACTCGTAAGGCCGGCAACCGATCACGGTGGACACGTGGCCCGGGCCGATGAATCCGTCGAGGCGCAGGTCGGGTGAGTCCAGGATCGCCTTGATGGCGGGGATTATCGTGACGTGGTTGCAGAAAACCGAGAAGTTCTGCAGTCCTTCGACGGCCGCGCGCAGCACCGTCATCGCGGTCGAGGGCGCGGTGGTCTCGAAGCCGATCGCCATGAAGATGACCTGCTTGTCGGGGTTCTGCCGCGCGATCTTCAGCGAGTCAAGCGGCGAGTACACCATCCGGATGTCGGTGCCGCGCGCCTTCGCGTCGAAGAAGGATCCGTTGCTGCCAGGCACCCGCATCATGTCGCCGAACGAGGTCATGATCACGTCGGGCTCGCCCGCCAGCGCCATCGCGTCGTCCACCCGGCCCATCGGGATCACGCAGACAGGGCAGCCCGGTCCGTGCACGAGGGTGACCTGCTCCGGCAGGTAATCCTCAAGGCCGTGTTTGTAGATCGTATGGGTATGCCCGCCGCACACTTCCATCAGCTTGTACTGCCGGCCTGGCTCGCACAGGCTGGCAATCTTGGCGGCAAGCGCGTGCGCCTTGTCTGCGTCGCGGAATTCATCGACAAATCGCATGGCCCCTGTTCCCCTACTCGATCCGCGAGTCGGCCAGGGCGGCTAGCTCGTCCTCGTAGGCCTGGCCGATGCCCTCGAGGAACTGCAGAGCCGCGGCCGCCTCGGCCTCGTCGATCTTGGACAGGGCGAAGCCGACGTGGATGAGCACCCATTCGCCGGGCGCGACGGTCTCGTTCTCAAGCAGCCCGATGTTGATGACTCGGCGGACGCCGCTGACGTCCACCCTGGCCAGGTCGGGCTGGTCAGGAAGGATCTCGATGACCTCACCGGGAATCCCGAGGCACATGCGACCACTCCTTCGTGACTAGGTGATGGTCATCACTGGATGCGGCGTCGGCGACGAGGTCGAGGACTACGCGGACCGCCTCGTCGACGGCGGCGGCGACGGGCTCACTCAGCGCCATGCCGTAGTCCACGCTGGCCGGCTCGCAGCCAACCACGAGGACATGCCGCGCGTCCGCGCCGAGCATGCCGAGCATGCCGAAGACGACATCGGGCTGCATGCCGTGCGCGTTGAAGAGCGGATTGCCGGCGAGATCCGCGTCGTCGGCTGCCGCCGGGCCGGCCTGCAGATCTGGCTCAATGACGTAGATCGTGCCCGGCGCGCCGCCGCGGGCGGTGGCATCCACCAGAATCGCGGACTCGTAACCGTTGGCCAGATCGTAGGCAAGGTGCATGCCGCGGATTCCGTAGTCCACGACATGCGCCCAGCCCGGCAGCTCGGCCGCCATGAGCCTGCGCGCGACTTCGACGCCGAATCCGTCGTCGCCCAGGAAGATGTTGCCGACTCCCGCGATCAGCAGCCGCCCGGTCATGACGGTGCTTCTTCAGGAAGGGAACGGGCCGTGCCAGGCTGAGGCAGCGCCTGCTGGCACAGCTCCCAGAGCGCGTCGTAGATCGTCGTCTGGGCTTCCTGAATCCGGTGCACCGATGCGGAAGGGGCAACGAACAGGTAGTCAATACTGTCCAGTTCCGCCATCTTGCCGCCGTCATAACCGGCGATGCCGATGGTGAGCAAGCCGCGTCTGGCCGCCTCGTCGAAGGCGCGCAGCAGGTTATCGGAGTTGCCGCTGGTGGATAGCCCGACGGCGATATCGTGCCTACCGCCGAAGGCGGCGATCTGCCGGGCAAAGACGACCTCGACGCCGATGTCGTTGCTGAGCGCAGTCAGCACCGATGCGTCACTGGCTAGCCCGAGCGCGGGCAGCGGCGTGGCCGAGCCGCCGGGCGCCAGGAACATCGTGGCCAGCTGCTGCGCGTCGGTTGCGCTGCCGCCGTTGCCGAAGGCCAGCAGTCTCCCGCCCGCCGCGAATCTGGCCGCCATGTCGCGCGCGCACGCCAGCAGCCGCTCGCCGTCGGCGGCAAGGACCTTCCTGCGAAGCTGGAGGATCTCCTCCGCCTTGGCCACGGTGGACTGGCGAACCTGCTCGAGGACGGCGGACACATCTGTCGTGCCCGAGTAAAGGAACGGGTAGAGGGCCTCGATCGAGCCCGCCGCCGGCTGGCTGACGCCGCCATTGTCCGTGCTTCCTTGCGCCTGGTGGTTCATCCGGGCACCACCGCGATCGCTTCCTTGGCGTGCACCAGGATGGTGTCGCCCACTGCCGCACGCACCAGGGCCACGCTTACTTCCTCGTGCCCCGCGCCGGTGTCGACCACGGCCAGGTCGTCGGAGAGCAGTTGCACGACCCGCACCTGGACAGCAGCGTCCGAGCAGGTAATGCAGACATCGTCATGGCACTGCGGCCCGCCGCGGTACTCGGCGGATCCGCTGCCTGTAGCTGGCCAGGCGGGCAGCGGTGCGGGCAGGTCGGCGGTGCTCATGCGACCACCCCTGGCCCGAGCACGCCGGGCTGCTCGAAGAACACGTGCACAAGTTCCCAGAGCACGTGGTAGCACGTCACGTGCATTTCCTTGACCACCCGCGGATCGGCTGAGCGGGTCAGCAGCAGGTGGTCGACAGCGGGGGACATGGCGATTGCGCCCCCGTCGCCGCCGACCAGTGCGATGGTCAGCAGGCCAAGCTCGCGTGCGGTCAGCAGGCCGGACAGAACGGCGGCGCAGTTCCCGTCGGCGGAGATGCCGAGTGCGATGTCGGCCGGACTGCTCAGGTACCGCAGCTGGTGCGCGAAGATCGCGGCCATCCCGCTGCGCGCGGCGATGCCAGTCACCGTCGCGACATCCGAGGTGAGCGAGATGGCCGGGAGGGCTCGCTTGCCGACGATGACCGGGTGCACGAACTCCACCGCCACGTGCTGTGCGTCGGTGCTCGGCCCGCCGATGCCGAAGACGACGAGCTTGCCGCCCTGGTGGAACCTGATCGCCATCTGGTGGCAGGCAGCCGCCACGGCCTGCGCCTGGGCTGCGAACTCACGAACCGGCTGCTCGCGCCGGTGGAAGATCCTGGCTACCTCGCCGTCGGTGGTCGGCGTGGGCAAGGCCGGCGTGTGCTGCTCGGGAATCGTCATGCGTCCGGCTCCTGGGCTGCCGTAGCCGGCAGGTTCACCTCGACCTCTATCTCGACGGTGTCCCTGACCTTGAGCGCTCCGAGGAATCCGCTGTATGGCTTGATGCCGAAGTCGGTCTGACGGACCTGCGTGCTGGCCTGGAATGTCTCGGGCCCGACCGCACGCACGCTCAGCTCAAGCGGCCTGGTCTGCCCGGCGAGAGTGAACGTGCCGCTGATCACCCCGCCCGCGGAGCTGTCACCATCGGCCGGCTGGAACGCGGAAGCGGCGAACGTCGCCTCCGGGAACCGGTCCACGGACAGGACCTTGCGGGCGGTCATGCTGATCTCCCGCTTGTCCCTGTCCGTCAGCGGCTTGAGGCCGCCTGTTCCCTCTCGCACCGCCAGGGCGCCGAGGTCGATAGTGGCCTGGAGGCTAGCGGGCCTGCGGTCATCGGCCACGACGAGTTCTGCTGACCAGCGCGTTGCGTCAATGGTCAGGTCGTGGCCAGCCTGCGCTGCCAGCCCGTCGCGAGAGGTCCGTAATGTTAGGCGGCCGGAATCGGGCCCGAACTGGTGGCGTCCAGGGTGAATCGCCATACGAGAACCGTAGGACACAAGTGGGGGCACGTCCAGTGGGTCCCCACAAGACAGCTCTGGCCAATTTACGGAAATGCCTCATGCAATTGCGCGAAACTAGGGCAGCGGGACCTCGCCGAATACTTCCTGAATGCGGCGCAGGTCGCGCATTCTCGGCTCGGTGGCGCCGCCTACCCACCGGCTGACTGTCTTGACCGACACTCCCAACTGGCGTGCCGCGGCCTCCTGGGTAAGGCCCTGCGTCCGCAACACGTCCTGCATCCAGTCCGCGAACGTGGGCGGACCAGACTGGCCGCGGGGCACCGCCGGAACTGTCCGGCCCGGCCGGTCGGCCGCAGGTGAGGGAACCGCGTGCAGTTGCACGGGCGGCTGGTCTTGCGGGCCGACGGTGGCTGGCCGCGCGTAGGTCATCGGCGGGCCAGGGGACACAGGTGACTGGACGGTCTGGTCGGAGTGCAGCACGTCCACCTCGACGTGCTCGGGGAAGATGCGGAACGCCACCTGGATGGAACCGTCGGGCCCGGCCGCGTCCAGTAGCGCCCGGAACACGGTCTCGCTTACCTCGCGCGTGCCTTCCTCGGTCAGCGGGGACTCGGCCAGGCACCGGCGGACGAAATCCCTGATCTCCGGGATCGATGACGGCCGCGCGGTGAAGACCTGGGAAAGCACCACGACAGGCATGACCTCAATCGGGCTCCCCTGGGGTGCGTAAAAGGGCTCCGCCACTGATCCGTCTCCCTCTTGCCTTCCCCCCCAGCGTGCGGTTGCTAGCCAATGTACGTGCTGCGACTGGCTACCGGAACCCCGAGCGGCAGAAATAGGCCGCTGCTGGCCGGTCTCCACCCAGCCAGACGGGCACACTGTTACGGTCACAAATGGCTGGTCCCGAACTGCCCGTTAACGGTGGTATTGGCGGGACTCCTGCGTTCAGCTAGACATTTCTGTCCGGTGAAGTGGCTGTCTTACCTTGTCGGGCGACCGAGCCAGGTTTAGCATTGCCAGCGTCTGCGCATCACCGAATGCGAGGTGCGTGTTGATCCATTACGTCGGCGCCTTTTCGCGGTCAACTGGGTCTTGCGCAGTTGCCGACAGGGCCCGCACCGGCCGCGAGTTAACTATTGCGCGCGGCGGGACTTCGTCTCGCGCCGCCTGCGAGTTGTCTCGCAGCCGCCGCTGCAGCAGCCGGGCGCGACCGCCCGGCATCCAGCCGATCCAGTAGCGAGGAGGTGGCCTCGCGATGGCCACTGGTTCACAGCCTGACGTTTCGCACGCCGACGCTGACGAGTCCCCGGTTCACATCCTCTGGATGAACGGCGGGCTCGGCTGCGACGGGGACTCCGTAGCCCTGACGGCAGCCACCCAGCCGAGCATCGAGGAGATCGCGCTCGGCGCGCTGCCCGGCCTGCCTAAGGTGGCGGTGCACTGGCCGCTGATCGACTTCGAGTGCGGCCCGGAGACGGGGGCCGACAACTTCATCGAGTGGTGGCACAAGGCCGACCGGGGGGAGCTCGAGCCCTTCGTGCTGGTAGTCGAGGGCTCGATCCCGAACGAGGCGATCAAGTCCGAGGGCTACTGGTGCGGCTTCGGCAACAACCCGGCGACCGGCCAGCCGATGACGACCAGCGAGTGGCTGGACCGGCTGGCGCCGAAGGCTACCGCCATCCTCGCGGTCGGCACCTGCGCGACCTACGGCGGCATCCACGCCATGGCCGGCAACCCGACAGGCGCCATGGGCGTTCCCGACTACCTCGGCTGGGACTGGCGGTCAAAGGCCGGCCTGCCCATCGTGTGCGTGCCCGGCTGCCCCATCCATCCTGACAACCTGTCCGAGACCATCCTCTACCTGCTGTACCAGGTGGCCGGAGCGGCGCCGATGATCCCGCTGGACGAGGCGTTGCGGCCGACCTGGCTCTTCGGCGCGACCGTGCACGAGGGCTGCGACCGGGCAGGCTACTACGAGCAGGGCGACTTCGCCAGCGAGTATGGCTCGCCCAAGTGCCTGGTCAAGCTCGGCTGCTGGGGCCCGGTGGTGAAGTGCAACGTGCCTAAGCGCGGCTGGATCAACGGTGTGGGCGGCTGCCCGAACGTCGGCGGCATCTGCATTGCCTGCACCATGCCTGGCTTCCCTGACAAGTTCATGCCGTTCATGGACGAGCCGCCAGGGGCGCGGGTTTCGACGGCGGCAAGCAGCCTGTACGGGACCGTCATCCGCACGCTGCGCGGCTTCACCGCCAAGACGGCGGACGAGGAGCCGAAGTGGCGGAAGAAGGGCGACGAGCTGCTGACCGGCTACAAGAAGACCTGGTGACTGAACTCCCCTGCGAAAGAAGGAACAAGGCATGACCACTACTCAGGACGACACCGGCCTGGTGGAGATGGCATGGGATCCGATTACCAGGATCGTCGGCAGCCTCGGCATCTATACCAAGATTGACTTCAAGCAGAAGAAGGTCGTGGAGTGCCACAGCACGTCCTCGATCTTCCGCGGCTACAGCATCTTCATGAAGGGCAAGGACCCCAGGGACGCGCACTTCATCACCAGCCGGATCTGCGGTATCTGCGGCGACAACCACGCCACCTGCTCGGTCTACAACCAGAACATGGCGTATGGGGTCAGGCCGCCGCACCTGGCCGAATGGATAATCAACCTCGGCGAGGCGGCCGAGTACATGTTCGACCACAACATCTTCCAGGAGAACCTGGTCGGAGTCGACTTCTGCGAGCGGATGGTGGGCGAGACCAACCCCGGCGTACTTGAGCTGGCGAATCGCACCGAGAGCCCGCACGCGGCCGACCATGGCTACAAGTACATCGGCGACATCATGCGCTCGCTTAACCCGCTGGAAGGGGAGTTCTACCGCGAGGCGCTGCAGGTGTCCAGGTCCACCAGGGAGATGTTCTGCCTGATGGAAGGCCGGCACGTGCACCCGTCCACGCTTTACCCTGGCGGCGTCGGCACCACGCCAACCGTGCAGCTGTTCACCGACTACCTGACCCGGCTGATGCGCTACGTCGAGTTCATGAAGCGCGTGGTGCCGATGCACGATGACCTGTTCGACTTCTTCTACCAGGCCATGCCGGGCTACGAGGAGGTCGGCCGCCGCCGCGTCGACATGGTCTGCTGGGGCAGCCTGAACGACCCCGAGCACTGCGACTTCCGGTACGACCACATGACCGACTGGGGCCGCAAGATGTTCGTCAGCCCCGGCGTGATCCGGGACGGGCAGCTGCTCACCAACGACCTGGTCGAGATCAACCTCGGCATCCGCATCCTGCTCGGCAGCTCGTACTACGAGGACTGGGAAGACCAGGAGATGTTCGTCACCCGCGACCCGCTCGGCAATCCGGTGGATCGCAGGCACCCATGGAACCAGCACACGATCCCGCGGCCGGCCAAGCGCGACTTCGGCGACAAGTACAGCTGGGTGATGTCACCCCGCTGGTTCGACGGCGAGAACCACCTCGCGGCCGACACCGGCGGCGGCCCGATCGCGCGGCTGTGGGCGACCGCGCAGGGCGGCCTGGTCGACTTCGGCTACGTCAAGTCGACGGGCAGCAGCGTGCTGATCAACCTGCCCCGCACGATCACCAAGCCCGAGGTCACCTTCGAGTGGAAGATCCCGACGGACGCAAGCGGCGCGCCGCTGTCCAACGCGATCGAGCGGGACCGGGCCAGGACCTACTTCCAGGCCTACGCCGCCGCCGCCGCTCTGCACTTCATGGAGAAGGCGCTGGCCGAGCTGCGGGCTGGCCGCACCAAGACCTGGGAGCCGTTCGCCGTCCCGGACGAATCGATCAGCTGTGGTTTCACCGAGGCCGTACGCGGCGTGCTGTCGCATCACATGGTGATCAGGGGCGGGAAGATCGCCAACTACCACCCGTATCCGCCGACTCCCTGGAACGCCAGCGTGCGGGACAGCTTCGGCACCCCAGGCCCGTACGAGGACGCGGTGCAGAACACGCCGATCTTCGAGGAGAATCCCCCGGAGCGGTTCAAGGGCATCGACATCATGCGGGCTGTGCGCAGCTTCGACCCGTGCCTGCCCTGCGGTGTGCACATGTATATGGGGAACGGCAAGTCGCTGCAGAAGGTGCATTCGCCGATGGCGGCAATCCTGTCCACCTGACCGGCCCTGACCTGCCCCAGGCGCCAGCGGGTCCTGGGGCAGGTCAGGCCTAGACAGCCGCACCGAAGACAGGGGCGAAGACGCATGACCGGCGTGCAGAAGGTCAGTGCCCGAGTAGAAGAACTGCTCGAGATGCTGAAGTCGGGCGGGTTCGGCGCGGCGGCACCGGCGGCTGAGGAGCTAGTAGCGCTGCTCGTCGGCCTCTACGGAGACGGCCTGGCCGCGATAATGACGGTGCTGGCAGATCAGGGCCCGCAGGGCGAGGCGATGATCGCGAAGATAGCCGACGATCCACTGGTGGAAAGTCTGCTCTTGCTGCACGACCTGCATCCGCTCGACGTGGATGCCAGGATCCAGCGGGCGCTCGACCGGGTGCGGCCGTACCTCGGCTCGCATGCGGGCGGAGTGGAGTACCTCGGCGTCTTCGACGGGATAGCCAGGCTGAAGCTCGAAGGCAGCTGCCACGGCTGCCCGTCCTCGACGGTTACCGTCCAGCTCGCTATCACCGGAGCGGTGCAGGACGCGGCGCCCGAGGTGACAGAGGTAGTGGTCGAGGGCATGACCACCGTGCCCGAGCCGACGCTGCTGCAGATAGGACTGCGCCCGGACAGCGTGCCAGCGCAGGCCGGCGTTCCCGACCGGGCGCAGGCCAGCCACCAGGCCCCAGTCGGCTGGGTGACGCTGCCGAATATCGGCCCGCCAAGTTCCCGGCCGATCAGCGCGTCAGCGGACGGCATCGCGGTACTTGTCTGCTCGGTCCGCGGCACCCTCTACGCCTATCGCGACTCGTGCGCAGCCTGCGAGTCATCGCTGGCCGACGGCGAGCTTGACCGCGAGTTGCTGACCTGCCACGGCTGCGGCGCCAGGTACAACGTGCGCCTCGCGGGTAAGCACGTCGATGACCCCGCGCTGCACCTTGACCCGCTGCCGCTGCTGGCCGACAGCCAGGGCGTCCGGGTGGCGGTACCCGAGGGGGTGCGCTAGTGGGCGGTCAGACCGGCCTGCGGCGATTCGTGCGCCCGGCTCCGTCGCCCGGAGCAGCCCCGCCGGCCGGTGCAGCCCCCTCGCCCGGTGCGGCCCCGTCGGCTGCGGAGCAGCGGGGGGCGGTTACCCCGGTGGAGCCCGTTCCCGGCATGGCAACGCTCCCTGGAATCGGGATCAGCCAGTCGGACGAGCTGCAGGAGAAGTGCGAACTGTGCGCTACGCCGGTTCCCGGCGAGCACGGCCACATCGCCAACCTGGAATCAGCTTCGCTGCTGTGCGCGTGCCGGGCATGCTATCTGCTGTTCACCCGGCCGAACGCGGGCCGGATGAAGTATGTCGCGGTGCCCGACCGGTACCTGGCGGATCCCGGCCGGGTGATGACCCCGGCGCGCTGGGATCAGCTGGAGATCCCCGTCGGCCTGGCCTTCTTCCTGCGCAGCTCCCGCGGCGGCGGTGAGCTGGCTGGCTTTTACCCGAGCCCGGCTGGCGTCACGGAGTGCCGGCTCGACCTGCAGCTGTGGCAGGAGCTTGTCGTCGACTACCCGCTGCTCGACGCGCCCGCGCCGGACGTGGAGGCCGCCCTGATTAGCCGGTCGGACTCGGGCGTGGACTACTTCCTGGTCCCGATCGATGCCTGCTACGAGCTGGCCGGCCGGATGCGCCTGTACTGGCGGGGCTTCGACGGCGGGACCGAGGCCAGGCAGAGCATCGACGCCTTCCTGACCAAGGTGCGGGCCCGTGCGCGGAACTTCAGCCAGCCGGGCGAGCCGCCAGGCCCGGCCACCGGGCCGGGAGCACTCGACGGGCACGCCGATGGCTGAGCTTGCCTTCGACTGCATCGGCGCGCGCGCGGACAAGTATGCCGTGGTCCCCCAGATGCAGGTCACCCTGCGCATCAGCGAGACCAGCGGGACCCTGGTCGAGGCGATCGCGCTGCGCTGCCAGATGCGCATCGAGCCGGCCAGGCGGCGCTACAGCGACGACGAGGCCGAGCGGCTCAACGACCTGTTCGGCGAGACCCAGCGGTGGGCCGACACGCTCAAGCCCATGCAGTTCACCAATGTCTCGATCATGGTGCCCGGCTTCGACGGCAGCACCGAGATCGACCTGCCGGTGCCGCTCAGCTACGACATGGAGATCGGCGCCACCCGATACTTCGCCGGGCTTGATGACGGCGCTGTGCCGCTACTGCTGCTATTCAGCGGGACGGTGTTCAGCGTGGCCGACGGCAGGATCTCGGTAACGCAGGTGCCCTGGAGCAAGGAGGCCGGCTACCGGCTGCCGATCAGCGTGTGGCGGGAGGCGATCGACGCGCACTTTCCGAACTGCAGCTGGATCCGGCTCAGCGCGACCGCCATGGATGAGCTACTGCGGTTCAAGGCGCGCAGGGCGCTGCCGACGTGGGAGTCCGCCGTGCTCGCGCTGCTTGACGACGCGGCCGAGCCGCTGGAGCCATCGCCATGAGGCTCAGCGCGGATCACCTCGATCACGCTCGCCGGGTGGCGGACGCGATCTTGTTCGAGGGTTATCTGCTGTACCCCTATCACAAGTCCGCGCAGAAGAACCAGGTCAGGTTCCAGTTCGGCGTGCTGATGCCGCCGGGCTACGCGGCGGTGGACCCGAACGAGCCATCGGCCAGCCAGACCGAGTGCGTGCTCGAGTGCCGAGATGACGCCGAGGTCAGAGTCCTGGTCCGGTTCCTGCAACTGCAGCGCAGGCTTGTGCAGAGCGTGTCGCCGGAGACGGGCGAGCTGCATGACGTCGGCACCCTGTACGTGGACGGCACCGAGTACACCTCCTGGGACGAGGCTGCCGAGCGTGAGCAGCGGATCACCGCGACCGTTTCCTCGCTGCTCGCCGAGGACAGGAACATGGAGTTTCATATCGGCTCGGGCGAGGCCGCGCAGGAGCTGACCGACGGCCGCGGCCGGGTAGCCGGGTGCCTGGTTCGGCAGTGGAGCGCGCTAGACGGCATGATCAGGCTGCGCGCCGAGCGGATATGCGGTCCCTATCAGGCCCTGCGGCTGCGGGTGGCGGTGGAAAACCTCACGACGCCGGCGGCCGAGATGCGAGCCAGGCCCGACGGCCTCCGGCATGCGCTTATCGCCGCGCATTCCCTGATCGGGGTCCCGGGCGGCACGTTCCTGTCCATGACGGACCCACCGGAGTGGGCGGCCGCGGAGGTGGCGGCGTGCCAGAACATCGGCACCTGGCCGGTGCTCGCGGGGCCGGATGACTGCCGGGACCTGATGCTGTCCTCGCCGGTGATCTTGTATGACCACCCGGAGGTAGCCGCCGAGAGCGCGGGAGACCTTTTCGACGCGACAGAAATCGACGAGATTCTGACCCTCAGGACGATGGCTCTCACCGACGCCGAGAAGCGGCAGGCTCGCGCTACCGACAACCGCGCGGCCGAGCTGATAGACCGCCTCGACGGCCTGCCGCCGGAAATGCTGGACCGCATGCACGGGGCGATCAGGTACCTGCGGTCGGCCCCGGCGGGCGCCGCGTCGTTCCCCGCGTCGCCTCGTCCTCGCCGTCCTCGCCGTCCTCGCCGTCCTCGCCGTCCTCGCCGTCCTCGCCGTCCTCGCCGTCCTCGCCGTCCTCGCCGTCCTCGTCTCCGCCGCCGCTGCCCGTGCCCGTGCCCGGCGACGGCATCGACTGGCCGGCGCCCGAGATCACCGACAGGCCGTCGGTACCGTGGTGGGACCCCGGCGCGGACGCGTCGGTGTCACCGCAGACCGATTACGTCCTGGTGGACGGCACCAGGGTCGCCCGCGGCAGCCGGGTGCAGATGCGGCCAGGCAGCCGACGTGCCGACGCTCAGGACCTCTTCCTGGCCGGGCGCGAGGCGATCGTCGAAGCGGTCCTGCACGACGTGGACGGCCAGGTTCACCTGGCGGTGACGCCCGTCGATGACCCCGCCGCGGACCTGCAGCGCAGCCATGGCAGGTTCCTGTACTTCGCTCCCGATGAGGTGCAGCCACTAGACACCGCGTGTGATCCCGATCGTCGGGAATCCCCGGCCTGACCGGGCGTCAAGTCGGCAAAAGGCGAGTTAGGGAAGGAGGAACGATGATCACCAGATTGGTCAAGGCGGCGCTGCTCGCGGCCGCGATCGCCGCGATCGTGCAGTCCGTGCCTGACATAAAGCGATACCTCGAGCTGCGCGACATGTGACGACGGGCGAGCTCAGCCCGGCTGCGTACTTGTCATCCCTACAAGGCAAGGCAGGACGATGGAGACGATCATCGGCTTCGTGGCCGGCTACCTGGCTGGCTGCAATGACGGAAAAGACGGCATCAAGAAGTTGCGGGATTCCCTGCGAGCCATTATGGGCTCGGCAGAGGCGAGAAGGCTGACAGGCGAGGCCATGAGCCTGGCCGAGGCAGCGGTCAGGCGGGCAGCAGAGGGCCGCAGCTTCGGCAGCCTGAGTGGCACCCTCGGCACGGTCACCGACATGCTGGCGCATCGCGCCGGCGCGCCAGGCAAGGACGACCGCGCCGCCTGAGTCGCGTGGCCGGGCAGGCTGGCCGACGAGGTGCGCTGGCTGGCCAGCCGGTAGCTGAGGCTCGCTCAACCTGAGCCATACTGTCCCGCGGTGCCTCCCGATTTGGGACTATACGGCCATGGACGGACGACTGATCTTGCTGGACGGCTCCGCAGTGCCCGCCGATCCGGCCGCGGTCAAGGGCGCGCTGCAAGACGGCAAGCTGCTGTGGCTGGACGTGCTGAAGCCAGGAGCCGAGGAGGTCGCGCTGCTGCGCGACGCCTTCGAGCTGCACCCGCTCGCTGTCGAGGACCTCACCGAGTTCGGTCAGCGACCCAAGATCGAGGACTTCGGCAATCTTGTCTACATGGTCAGCTACGGCATCAAGGGCGAGGGCAACGACCTGACCGAGGTGCACTGCTTCTACGCCGAGAACTTCCTGGTCACCGTACGCCACGATGGCTGCCACACGCTCGACCAGATGCGCGACCGGCTCGGCCAGCCCGGCAGCAGGCTGCCAAACGGAACCCGGCCGATCCGGCTGATCCTGCTGCACAACATCATGGACAGCCTGATCGACAGCTTTTTCCCGTCGCTGTCGGACTTCGATGACCACATCGATTCCCTGCAGGAGAAGATCTTCGCCAAGCCCAGCAACGAGCAGCTCGAGGAGCTGTTCAACATGCAGCGCTGGCTGGTCGGCGTGCGCAAGCTGATCTCGCCGGAGCGGGACATGATGGCGTCGCTGGTATCAGGCATGGTGAACCTGCCGGGCATGACCGCCGACAGCGACCCGTACCTGCGCGACCTGTACGACCACCTGATCCGGATCAGTGACCTGATCGACAGCTACCGTGACCTGCTGAGCAACGCCATGGACGCCTACCTGTCGATAGTGTCGAACAACCTCAACCTGGTGATGAAACAGCTGGCCGTCATCGCCACGATCTTCCTGCCGCTGTCGTTCCTGACCGGTTTCTTCGGGCAGAACTTCGCCTGGCTGGTCGGACGTCTCGGCAGCCTGAACGTCTTCCTGATCGTGGGGATCGGCACCGAACTGGTCGCCGTGGCCGGGCTGTACTGGCTATTCCGCCGCCGCGGCTGGATTGGCAGTTAGCCGGCTGCCTGCCGCAGCCGCCGCCAGGGCAGGCAGGCGAGCGCCAGCGCACCCGCCGGGGGCAGGGTAGCGCTGGTGCGGGCAGCTGGTAACGCCAGGAAAACACGAACACGTCGGAGACAACCAGCACGCCAGCGATGGTGACGAAAAACACAAAGCAGGCCCGCGTCAGCTCGCGCCGTCGTGGGCTTAGCCGGCGTCGCAGCGAAACGACGGCACCGGCCAGGCCACCGAAAGCGCAGGCCGGCAGCAGCGGCCCGGGCGTGTAGCCCCCGCCGAGCTGATAGCCGCGCAGGAACCTGGCGACTGGCAGCCAGATCTGCGGCCGCCCGCCACCGAACTCGCGGGTGGCCACCCGCAGCACGTAACGGGAGGCGTGCGGCCACATGTACGGGTAGTGCAGCTGGAACTGCCAGCGGGTCATCACCTGGAGCGGTGACCCGGCTCACCGCGAACAGCTTGAGCACGTCGACGCCGATTGCGCGCAGCGCGAGCGCCGGCTGCTGGCGCAGTACCAAGCTGCACCAGGACGCGCAGCACGACGCCGGCGGCGACCAGCGCGGCCGCAAGCCAGTTCCGCCTCAGCGCAGCCCTCGAGCGGATGAGCAGCGCACGCTGGCGTGCCGGGCCCAGGGTGGCGCCCGGCCTGCCCCTGCTGCCTGAGCGCACTGCGTCGATCACTGGGCCGGAGTCCTTAAAGGCTGGAGCTGGGAGGCGGCGCTAGCAGTACGCCCGCGCCTGGCCCGAACTTGAGCGACAGTCTTGCCGCAAACCCGCATACTCCACGACCAGGGCTTGTGCCAGGGTATCTCCTCGCTTTAACGACCCCGAAGGCTGCGCGCCGTCCCCATCGGGGCGCAAAGGCAGCATGGCCATGCATAGGCTGGTGCGGTGGCATCCCCCTCGCCGTCCGTAACAGCTAGGCCGTCGGCGCCGAAAGCCGCTGTGCCGAAAGCCGCTGCGCCGAAAGCCGCTGCGGCCAAAAGGGCTAAACCATCGCCGTCTGGCCCGCCCGCAACGGCGCTGGTCCGCCGCGCCCGCAAGATCAACCGCGAGCTAGCCGCGCTGTATCCGGACGCGCGCTGCGAGCTGAACTTCAGCTCGCCGCTCGAGCTGCTCGTGGCGACAATTCTCAGCGCCCAGACCACCGACAAGGGCGTAAATTTGGTGACACCCGTCCTCTTCGCCAAATACCCGACGGCGGCCGACTACGCGGCGGCCGACCGGGCCGAGATGGAGAGGATCATCCAGCCGACCGGCTTCTTCCGGGCGAAGACCACCAGCCTCATCGGGCTCGGGCAGGCGCTCTGCGAGCGGTTCGGGTGCGAGGTCCCTGGCCGGCTCCGGGACTTGGTCACCCTGCCCGGCGTCGGCCGCAAGACTGCCAATGTGGTGCTCGGCAACGCGTTCGGGGTACCCGGCATCACGGTGGACACGCATTTCGGCAGGCTTGCCCGCAGATTCGGCTGGACCAGCCAGACCGACCCGGACAAGGTGGAGCAGGAAGTCGGCGCGCTCTTCCCCAAGTCGGAGTGGACGATGCTGTCGCACCGGCTCATCTGGCACGGTCGGCGCGTGTGCCATTCGCGGCGGCCGGCCTGCGGTGCCTGCGGCATCGCCAGGCTCTGCCCGTCCTTCGGGGAAGGACCCACGGATCCGGCGGTGGCACGCAAGCTGATCAAGGCGGGGCCATTCTCTTGACCGGCAATGCAGGGAACGGGGTCGTGCCGGGCTGGCTGGCCCGCCTGGCCGCGGCCGCCGAGCAGATGCAGGTGCCTGCGCCGCTGCGCCCGCCAGGTCAGGGCGGCAGGCCCGCGGCGGTGCTCATCTTGTTCGCTGACGGCGGCCAGGCCGGTCCCGATGTGCTGCTCGTCCGGCGGAGCGCGGCGCTGCGCAAGCACGCAGGACAGCCGGCGTTCCCCGGCGGCGCCATCGACCCTGCGGACGGCGGCCCGGTTCCCGCGGCGCTGCGCGAGGCTGCGGAGGAAACGGGCATCGACCCGGCAAGCGTGGACGTGGTGGCTGTCTTGCCTGAGCTGTATATCTGGCGCAGCGATTTCCGCGTCACCCCCGTGGTCGGCTGGTGGCACACCCCAGGCCCGGTGGCCCCCGGCGATCCGGCCGAGATCGCCTCGGTCAGCCGCATCGCGGTGGCCGAGCTGGCCGACCCGGCCAACCGGCTCATGCTCCGGTATCCCGGCGGTCAGGGCGGCCCGGCGTTCCGGGCTGGTGGCCTGCTGGTCTGGGGGTTCACCGCGCTGGTGCTCGACCGGATACTCGCGCTCGGCGGCTGGGAGCAGCCATGGGATGCGCAGCGAGTGACGGAACTGCCGGCCGGAGAACTGCCCACCGGCTGGCCGGCGGTGGGCGCATGATCTTCGTCGCCGCTTCGATGCCTCAGTTACGCCCGGCTGCGCTATAGGTTGTTGACGTGCCCGGTGACTTGCTCGACCTCATCCTGCTGGTGCTGATCGCCGCCTTCGCGGTCGCGGGCTACCGTCAGGGCTTCATCATCGGCATCCTCAGCCTGGCCGGATTCGTCGGCGGAGCGACGGCGGGCGCGATCATTGCCCCCGGCATATCGCGCGCGCTCGCGCACACCAGCTCGCGGCAGGCGATCATCGCGATAATGGTCGTGTTTCTGGCCGCGGTACTCGGCATGCTGCTGGCATCGGGCATCGGGGTCGCGGTTCGGTCACGCGTGACCGGTCGGCCCGCCACCTTCCTGGACTCGATCGGCGGCGCTGCGGTCAATGTCGTCTCGGTGCTCGTCGTGGCGTGGCTGCTCGGCTCGATCGTCATGGGCGCCCGGTTTCCCTCGATTGCCAAGCAGGTCAACAACTCTGTCGTGTTGCGGACCGTCGACGGACTGATGCCGCGTGCCGCCGAGGAGCTGACCCTGTTCCCGCCGCTGCGGGGGCTGATCAGCGGCGACGGCCTTTACTCGCCGGTCTTCAGCGCGTTCGGCGCGGAGAACAGCCAGAACCTGCCCGCGCCCAACCAGGCGGTGCTGAGCTCCCATGCGGTCACCGACATCAGGCGGAGCGTGGTCAAGATCGAAGGCATCGCCCCGTCCTGCTCGCTCAGGATCGAGGGATCCGGATTCGTCATCTCGCCCCAGCACGTGCTGACGAACGCACACGTGGTCGCGGGGGTGACTCAGGGACCCGAGGTCTTCAGCCGGACTGGCCGGTCCTATTTCGCGCGGGTTGTCTTCTACGATCCCCAACGCGACATCGCGATCCTCGACGTGCCCGATCTGACCGCGCCGCCGCTGGCGTTCGCCGGGCCCGCGAACTTCGACGCGAACGCCATCGTGGCTGGCTACCCGCTGAATCATCCGCTCACCATGGTCGCGGCGAGGGTTGGCAATGGCGTCGATGCAATCGGGCCGAATATCTACTCTTCGGCCATCGTGCACCGGTGGATCTACCCGCTCCGGGCCACCGTGCGGCCGGGCAACTCTGGCGGCCCGCTCATGGCGCCAGACGGCGAGGTCTACGGCGTGGTATTCGCGGCGTCCACCTCGATCGCGGATACCGGCTATGCGCTGACCGCGGCCGAGATCGCGGGCGATGTGCACGCGGGCGAGCAGGACTCGGTGCCGGTGTCCACTGAGGCCTGCCAGGGCAGCTAGCGCGATCCAGCTCCCAGCCGGAGCCGAAGGTCAGCCGGGCGCAGGTCGGCTAGGCCGTCGCTCTCGATCCGGGTAGCGAGCGCCTGGGCGGCGGCGATAACCGCGTCGGTGCCGATGCCATGCGGGCTGGTGCCGGCATAGCCGGTCAGCCTGGCGCAGCCACGGCGCAGCAGCGTCACCGCGCCGCGGGCGTTGCCGCGCTGCGCATGCGTAAGGCCGACCGCGAGCTGAGCCAGGCCCTGCCACAGATCCCGCTCGGCCGGCCCGGCTGCCTTCCAGGCCGCCTCGAGCACCTCATGCGCATGGAAGGGGCGGCCCTCGTCGAGCAGCTGCTGCGCGATTTCCACTGCCTGGTCCGGCGTGACCTGCAGCCCATCTGGCATGACCGGCTGGCCCACCGCATCCCTGGCCAGCGGACGGCCGAGCCCATCGCGTGGGCGTGCGTTCCTGGCCCGGCCGCTTTCATCCCGGTCCCGATCCCGGCGGGCCGTGGCGCGATCCATCAGCTACCGCTCGGGCTCTGGGTCCGCAAGCCAGGAGCGCAGCTCGAGATCGAACCTCTCCGGCACTTCCTCGTGCGGGAAGTGGCCGGCACCGTCGATCAGGCGCCATCGATACGGCGCTTCGACGTGTACGCCGGAGCCGCGCGCGGCGTTCGGCAGCACGCACCGGTCTAGCGCGCCATGCAGGTGCAGCGTCGGAGCCTGGATCGGGGTCCGCATTGCCCGGGTGTAGCGGAGCCCGTCAGGCCGGAACCTGGAGCGCATGTACCAGCGGTGGTACTCGAGCGCGGAGTGGGCCACAGACGGCACGCACATGGCGTCCTGGTAACGCCGCGCTGTCTCCTCGTCCGGCCAGCCGGGGCCCGACCAGGCGGTCAGCATCCGGCCAACCCGCTGGGCGCCGTCTCGCAGGAGCTGCCGTTCCGGCCACATGGGCAGCTGGAACCCGAGCGCGAAGCCAATGCTGCGACCCTGGCCGAGCGGGTCGGACAACACGGCGGAGCGTAGCCGCAGCGGATGCGGCATGGAGACGATGGCCAGCCGCCGCACAACCTTGGGGAAGTAGGCGGCCATCGTCCAGGCGATCAGGCCACCCCAGTCATGGCCGATGACGACGGCGTTCGCCTCTCCCAGCGAGCGGACGAGGCCGGCCGCGTCTGATGCCGCGGTGATCAGGTCGTAGCCACGCGGCGGCTTATCGCTGCCGCCGTATCCTCGCAAGTCGGGCGCGACCGCCCGGTAGCCAGCCTGGCTCAGCGAGCTGAGCTGCTCGCGCCAGGTCCACCAGAACTCGGGGAACCCGTGCAGCAGCAATACCAGCGGGCCGTCGCCGCTTTCGGCCACGTGGAACCGGGTGCCGTTAGCACTGACGGACCGATGCGCCCAGGGGCCGCTGAGGTAGATCGCCGCATTGCCTCGGGCCGCCATGACTAGCCCGCCCGGGTCTGCGCCTTGGCGCCTGCCGCCGTTTTGCCCGCCCCTGACGTAGCCGCTGGCCTGCGGCGCAGCACGGATATCCCGTCGGCGAGGCTGCGCCGGGTCTTGCTCATGCCGTTCATCCTGCGCACCATGGCTATGCCGATCAGCACGGCCAGCCCGGTCAGCAGCACGCAGGTGCCGGCTGCGATCAGGAACGAGGCCCAGAGCCAGATGCCGAGCGCGTATAGCCCGAGGGCGAACGCGAAGCAGAGCAGGACAAGCACCAGGCAGGCAACGAACCCTGCGATCGCGAGCAGCGCGCCGCCGATAGCCAGCCGCTTGACGTCTGACTTCAGCTCGATCTTGGCCAGGTCCAGCTCAAATCGGACGAGCTGTGAGATGTCCCTGGCGGCTACCGAAACGAGGTCGCCGATGGACTGCTCGGTCCCGCTGGCGGACGTCCGCCTGAGCGCGGGCTCGGCCATAAGTACCTCCCTCTATTGCGCTTTAAGTCAAAGTCTTGCTTATACCCAATGGCGGCAGGAGCCGGCATCGGGTAATTGGGTCTCGTAACCGCCGGCAGCCGCAGTGGCCGGAACTGCCGTGGGTGGCTCGGGCTTGAGGTCGCAGGCGACCCCCGCTGTGGCTGCTGAGCTGTTAGCTGGACTCCGCAGTGCCCAGTGGGCGCCTCGCGGGGGGGCAAATGCGAGCGGCGATTTGCCTTATTCGTGCCATTGGTGATGCGGCCGGACCGGCGCGGTGCCTGGCTTAGCGAGGTGGGTCAGGTGCATCCCTAGCACAGCAAACGGCGCCCCTAGCGGGGCGCCGCCGCACACACGTCAGGCCGGGTTACCAAGCGTGCAACATCACTGCCGTGGTAGGCGTACTCCGCCTGCGCCTCATTAGTCAACAGCGCACTGATGGCTGAATTCGCCTGCCACGGCACGCCTCCCGCGGCTGGTCGCGCGTGGGTACCCGGCTGCCGTGCACGGACCGTGGTCCGTGATTCCTTTCTACTGGCAAACGGACCGCATGGAAAGCCCTGGACGTGATCGATTCGTTATCTCGATCGATGTCCCGGCTCACATTCCCGAAGCTGGCTGGTCGCTTTCCTGCAGGCTGGGGGCATTGATCCACTCTGGTCCGGCCAGGCCGGCCTGGTTGAAGGCCAGCACGGGCCAGCCGCGGGCGCGTGCTGCCTTGCGTAGCCCCCGGTCCGGGTTAACGACATGCGGATGGCCCACGAGCTCGAGCAGTGGCAGGTCGGTCACCGAGTCGCTGTAGGCGTAGCAGTCGGCCAGCCGGTAGCCGCGCTCGGTCGCCAGCTTGCGTACTCCGTCTGCCTTCGCCTGGCCGTACGCGTAGAACTCGACGCCGCCGGTGTACAGCCCCGCCGCTACCTCGAGCCTGGTGGCGACGACGGCGCAGGCACCGAGCATGGACGCGATTGGTCGGACTATCTCCTGCCCCGATGTGCTGGCGATGAGCACATCGTGTCCATTCCGCTTATGCATGGCGACCAGGCTGCGAGCTTCGGCGTACACAAGTGGCTCGATAACGGCAGCGATATTGTCGGTCACTATCTGCGATATATGGTCGGCGTTCCACCCTCGGCATAGCGCGCTGACCTGGTCACGGATGCGTTCCATCTGACAGTGCCGAGCACCCGTCAGCCGGAAAGCGAGCTGGGCGCAGGCACCCCGCAGGGCCTCGGTCCTGGTGATCATGCCGTGCCGGTAAAAAGATGGGACGAAGGCCAGCGTGCTCGACCTGGAAATAATCGTCTTGTCGAGGTCAAAGAAAGCGGCGGCAGTCCTGCCGGCGCTCTCGACGGATGTACCCACGGTCCGGCAGCATAGGGGATGCATCAGGATGCCTTTGCGGGTCAGCATGACCAACTGGTAACTTGCCACGATTGCAACTAGGCTTTCTTGGGTAGCGGAACCGGCTCTGCCCCCCCGGAGCCGGACCGTCTGGCGACCCCCGTTCTCCCCCCCGACGGGGGTCGCCCCATGTCCGGGCTCTTCTGACCGGCAGGCCCATCGCAACCGCCCCGCCTGACGCAGCTGTCGCCGCGATTGTGGCTGGGCCCTGCCAGCGCTGAAGATCCGCCCGCCCGAGTTAGCCGGCCTGGGCGGGCCGGCCAGCCAGCAGGCAGTCGAGCAGCGCGATCGCGCCCTGCTTGGATAGCGGCTCGTTGCCGTTGCCGCACTTAGGCGACTGAATGCAGGACGGGCAGCCGGCCGTGCACTCGCAGCCGGCGATCGCCTCGGCGGTGGCCGCCAGCCAGCGGTCCGCGGTAGCGAAGCCCCGCTCGGCGAAGCCTGCCCCGCCCGTGTGCCCGTCGTAGACAAAGACACTCAGCCGCCCGGTCCGCGGGTGCAGGTCGGCAGAGACGCCGCCGACATCCCACCGGTCACAGGCGGCAAGCAGCGGCAGCATCCCGATCGAAGCGTGCTCGGCGGCGTGAGCGGCACCGGCCAGGTCCACGCCGCGAGCCGCGAGCGCCGCGCGCTGGCCCGGCGCGATCGTCCACCAGACGGCCCTCGTGGCGAGGCTACGCTCGGGCAGCGTAAGCGCGATCTCGTCATCGACCATCCCGGTATCCAGACTGCGGCGCGTATAGGACACCACCTGCCTGCAGACCTGGACATCGCCGAAGCACACCGCGGCTTCACCCCAGTCCGCCCTGACCAGCTCAGCCGCCACCTCGATGCCCGTGATTTCCCTTGCCATCGTCGTATAGCCGGGATCTGACTGCTCTACCAGGGCGATCCGCTCGTCCAGGTCGAGCGTGCTCACCAGGTACATCTCGCCCTGATGCGCGTACACCGCGCCCGCGTGGGCCAGGAAGTGGGCGGAGGGCTCGTCTACCGTGCCGACCAGCCGACCGGTGGATTCCTCCACGATCCGTACCGGCCGGCCGTCGGTGCCGCGCAGCCCGGTGCGAGTTGCCCCGCCGCGCCTTGTGCAGTACCACCTGCCGCCTCTGGCGCGCAGCAGTCCGTCGGCGGCCATTCTGGCCGCCAGGATGTCGGCGCTCGGGCTAAAGCTGGCAAGGTCTGGTTCGCTGAGCGGTAGCTCGGCCGCGGCTGCGCACAGATGCGGGGCAAGCACGTAGGAATTGTCTGGGTCCAGCACGGTTGCCTCGACCGGCGTGCCCAGCAAAGCCTGCGGATGATGAACCAGATAGGTGTCAAGCGGGTCATCCCTGGCGATGAGCACCGCGACGGCGTCCCGGCCGTCACGGCCCGCCCGTCCGGCCTGCTGCCACAGTGCGGCCCTGGTGCCAGGCCAGCCGGCCATGAGCACCGCATCGAGGCCGGTGACGTTGACGCCGAGCTCCAGCGCGCTCGTGGCGGCAAGGCCAGTGAGCTGCCCGCTTCGCAGCGCCTCCTCCAGGGCTCTGCGCTCTTCGGGCAGATAGCCGGACCGATACGCCGCGACCCGGCCGGCGAGGTCGATGGCTCCGGCGTCCGCTAGATGCCGGCGCGCGGAGAGCGCGACCGACTCGGCCCCGCGTCGTGACCGGACGAATGCCAGCGCTGGGACCTCGCTGATGACCAGGTCGGCAAGCAGTTGCGCAGCCTCGGCGGTGGCGGCCCGCCGGACCGGCGCGCCGGCCTCCCCGCGCGCCCCGGTGAGCGGCGGCTCCCACATCGCGAAGGTGAGTGGCCCGCGAGGGGCCGCGTCCGTCGTGACGGCCGCGGCCGGGCGCCCTGTGAGCAGCAAGGCCGACCTGGCAGGCTCGCTGATCGTCGCCGAGGCAAGTACGAAGACGGGGTCGGTGGCGCTGTGGTGGCAGCCCACCCGGCGCAGCCTGCGCAGCACGTGCGCTACGTGTGAGCCGAATACGCCGCTGTAGGTGTGGCATTCGTCGACGATCACGTAGTGCAGTCGTCGGAAGAAGCCGTTCCACCTGGCATGCTGCGGCAGCAAGGAGTGATGCAGCATGTCTGGCGTCGTCAGCAGGTAGCTGGCATGCGACCTGGCCCAGTTCCGCTCTGACCAGGCCGTATCGCCGTCCACCACCGCCGCGCGGACTCCGCGCAGCCCGAGCGAGCGCACAAGCCGCAACTGATCGGCTGCAAGCGCCCTGGTCGGCGCGATGTACAGGGCGGTACCCCCATTGAGCACCGAGGTCAGCGCCGGCAGCAAGTAGCCAAGGGACTTGCCTGAGGCGGTGCCGGTCGAGATGATCACGCTCTGGCCCGACCGCGCCAGCTGCGCGGCTTCAGCCTGGTGCTGCCACGGCTCACGGACGCCGCCGACCGCGAAGGCGTTGATCAGCTCGGCCGGTACCCATTCCGGCCAGGGCGCGTGATGACCGGTTCGTCCGGGCAACTCGGTGCGGTATGTGAGGCGTCCGCTCCGTTCGCCGGCTGCCAGCATGCCAGCCGGCCCCGCTACCGGCTCCGGGCGGGCTACCCTGGGTGACGGAGCAGTGTTTGCTTGGTCGGCAGCTGGCAGACGTCTAGCCGGGCCAGCCGAGCCCGCTGGCCGCGCGGGCGCATGCAGCAACTCGCCGGCGACCGTGGGCAACAGCGGGTCACCTGGGGCGTGTGGCGCTACCGAAGGCATCAGGTTCAGTGTGTCATTACGACGCAGGGTGCCTGTGACACCGATCTGGTATAGACATGACTCTGGGCGTGTTTGAAATGCGCGACAGGGCAAGCTCGCGCGTGCTTGTCCGGCAGACAACAGCCGTAAGGCGCTGGAGGATTTGTGGATCTGAAGCTGGATCACCACAGCAAGGACGGGATCGAGATCGTCGATGTGGAAGGCGAGATCGACGTCTACACCGCGCCGCGCCTGCGTGAACTCCTGATCGAGCTGGTGAACAGCCGCTTCTACCAGCTGGTAGTGAATATGGAGAAGGTCGAGTTCCTTGACTCCACCGGTCTTGGCGTGCTCGTGGGCGGACTCAAGCGAGTCCGCGCGCACGACGGATCCCTCGACCTGGTGTGCACGCAGGAGCGGATTCTGAAGATCTTCAGGATTACCGGCCTCACCAAGGTGTTCGGCATTCACGACACCGTCGACGAGGCCATCGCGGCCAGGCGGTCAGAGAAATAGGCAGCGGCGCAGTCGCAGATGGCAACAGTCGAGCTGAGCTTCACTCCACTGCCCGCCCACGTCCGGACGGCCAGGCTGGTCGCCACGGCGGTGGCCAGGCGCAGCGGGGTAGACGAATCCCTGCTGGATGTGGTCAGGCTGGCGGTGGGCGAAGCTTGCTCGCGAGCGGTCGAGGGGCATCAGCTGCACTGCCCGGCCGAGCCCGTCCGGCTCGCCCTGACGGACATGGCTGACCGGTTCGAGGTCGAGGTCACCGACACCTGCGCCGCGGGAGTCGGTAAGCCGGGCGCCGCGGCGAGCGCCGCCGGAGTGCCCGCGGGGCTGGGCATCGCAGTCATCACCGGCCTCGCGGACGACGTGCAGATCTGCGAGACCTCGGCGGGCACGAGCATCCGGATGAGCTGGCCGTCCGCCGGAGCCAGCAGCAGCTAGCTGGCACGACGGCATGAGCCAGGTAACGGTCTTCAGACCACCGTCGAGTGACGGCGTGACCGCCAACCCAGGGGCTTGCGGCCGGGACAGCCAGGGTGATCTCCATCGGAGCACCGTTGCGTTACGAAATCGCAGCGAAACCCCCTCGATCGGGGCCCGATTTACTATCCGCTTACCCGGATGCGTAGACTCCCGGCACCGTTGGTTGCCGTATCGCTTGTCCCCCCAGCAGGTCGGCTGCCAGCGACTAATGCGTCCGGGAGCCGCCGCATGGCATGCCCCCGGTACTAGCGTGTAATCCCCTGTCAAGGAGGACGGATGAGGCACAGCCCCGCCCTGGCGGCTGGTGCGGTCAACGTGATCGGCGCCAACCTGACCTGGGTAATCGTGGTGGCCGTGGTTGCGCTGCTGGCACTGGCCGTGGCCGGTTACCTGGTCAGAGACGTGCTTGCGGCCAGCCAGGGCTCGGCGAAGATGCAGGAGATCGCCACCGCGGTTCAGGAGGGCGCTGCCGCCTATCTGCGGCGCCAGTTCAAGACCCTGGGCGTCTTCGTCGTGGTGATCTTCTTCGTGCTGCTGGTGCTGCCAGCGAGCGGGGAGTCGATCCGGTGGGGGCGATCGATCTTCTTCCTAGTTGGCGCCTTGTTCTCCGCGACGACTGGCTTCACCGGCATGTCCCTGGCGGTCCGGGGCAACGTCAGGGTGGCCGCCGCGGCCAAGGAGTCTGGTGAGCGCTCTGCCATGCGGATCGCTTTCCGCACCGGCGGGGTGGCCGGCATGTTCACCGTCGGCCTCGGCCTGTTCGGCGCGGCTCTGGTTGTGATCATCTATCGGGCGAACGCGTCGGATGTGCTCGAGGGCTTCGGCCTCGGCGCCGCGCTGCTCGCCATGTTCATGCGCGTCGGCGGCGGCATCTTCACCAAGGC
The DNA here is from genome assembly GCA_963719765.1 of uncultured Actinomycetota bacterium. Taxonomy (GTDB): domain Bacteria; phylum Actinomycetota; class Actinomycetes; order Streptosporangiales; family Streptosporangiaceae; genus JAJYUU01. The sequence goes on along the minus strand of CAVRCW010000002.1, from coordinate 120,509 downwards.
CGCCGACGTGGGCGCCGACCTGGTCGGCAAGGTCGAGCAGGGCATCCCGGAAGACGACCCGCGTAATGCCGCCACCATTGCCGACAACGTCGGTGACAACGTGGGCGACTGCGCGGGCATGGCGGCGGACCTGTTCGAGTCCTACTCGGTGATGCTGGTGGCCGCGCTGATCCTGGGCAAGGTCGCCTTCGGCTCGCAGGGCCTGGTCTTCCCGCTGATCGTGCCGATGATCGGTGTCATCACCGCGATGCTCGGCATCTTCGTGGTAGCGCCGCGCAAGAACGATCGCAGCGGCATGACGGCCATCAACCGCGGCTTCTTCATCTCGGCGGTCTTCTCCCTGGTGCTAGTGATCATCGCTGCCTTCGTCTATCTGCCGTCCAAGTTCAGCGACCTCAAGGGCGTGAGCGGGACGATCCTGACCCACAGCGGCAACCCGCGGATACTGGCCATCGGCGCGGTGCTGATCGGCCTGGCGCTGGCCAGCGCCATCCAGCTGCTGACCGGTTACTTCACCGAGACCAACCGCAAGCCGGTGCGCGAGATCGGCGAGGCGTCGCTGACCGGGCCGGCCACCGTGATCTTGGCCGGCGTCGCCGTCGGGCTCGAGTCGGCCGTCTACTCCGCGCTGCTGATCGGCGGCGCGGTGTACCTCGCGTTCCTGCTCGGCACCGGCAACGCGACCATTGCCCTGTTCGCCGTCGCGCTGGCCGGCACCGGCCTGCTGACCACGGTCGGCGTGATCGTGTCGATGGACACCTTCGGTCCGGTCTCGGACAACGCGCAGGGCATCGCCGAGATGTCGGGCGAGGTCGAGGGCGAGGCAGCCCAGGTGCTGACCCGGCTGGACGCGGTCGGCAACACCACCAAGGCCATCACCAAGGGGATCGCGATCGCCACCGCCGTGCTGGCGGCGACGGCGCTGTTCGGGGCGTTCCGTACTCAGGTGGAGCTCGCTCTCGGCAAGGCGGCAGGAAGCTTCACGCTGTCTATCGACAAGCCCAATGACCTGTTCGGGCTGATCATCGGCGCTTCTGTGGTGTTCTTCTTCGCCGGCCTGCTGATCATGGCCGTCGGCCGGGCCGCCGGCCAGGTCGTATTCGAGGTCAGGGAGCAGTTCCGCACTCACCCCGGCATCATGGACTTCACCGAGAAGCCAGAGTACGGCCGGGTCGTGGACATCTGCACCAAGGACTCGCTGCGCGAGCTGGCGACTCCCGGCCTGCTGGCGGTGCTGATGCCGATCACGGTCGGATTCGCGTTCGGCTACGGGCCGCTCGGCTCGTACCTGGCCGGCGCGATCGCGGCAGGTGCGCTGATGGCCGTGTTCCTGGCCAACTCCGGTGGTGCCTGGGACAACGCCAAGAAGCTGGTGGAAGACGGCCACCACGGCGGCAAGGGCTCCCCTGCGCACGAGGCCACGATCATCGGCGACACCGTCGGTGACCCGTTCAAGGACACCGCAGGCCCGGCGATCAACCCGCTGATCAAGGTGATGAACCTGGTATCGCTGCTGATCGCGACCAGCGTGGTGAAGTACGACCACAACGACGCCATGCGCGTCGGAGTCGCCGTCGTGGCGTTCGGCATCGTGGTCGCCGCCATCGTCATCTCCAAGCGCCGCTCCACCAGCATCGCGGCGGGCGGGACCGAGGCTAAGGAACCTGCGGGCAGCGCCACGGCCTGAGCGGGTACAGCAGGAAACGCCGGCAGGCGGCCGGAGCTGGGTGCCCGCGCCGCCTGCCGGCGTGTTTACCCACGCGATGCCGCGCGCCGGGGTGCGCTGAAGTTCGATGTGGCCGACGATGGTGGTCATGGAGGGAACGCGGCGGCTCATCGTCATGCGGCACGCGAAGGCCGGCGAGCTTCCTGGCGGCCCAGACTTCGAGCGGGCGCTGAAGACACGCGGGCGCAGCGACAGCGCGGCGGCAGGCGAATGGCTGCGGTCGGTCGGCTACCTGCCCGATTCCGTGATCTGCTCGGCGGCCAGGCGCACCAGGCAGACCTGGCAGTTCCTGTCCGAGATGCTCGGCACCGGGCCGGAGTTTGCCGCCGACAAGCGGCTCTACCAGGCAGACGCCGGCGATCTCTTGGAGATCATTAGCGAGACCCCGGCCGAGGTGACCACGCTCATGTACATCGGGCACAATCCCGCGGCGGCCGAGCTGGTGGCCGACCTGACCGGCACCGAGCCGCACTTCCCGACGTCCGCGATTGCCGTCATCAGCGTGCCTGGTGCCTGGGATGAGCTGGCCGCTGGCGACGGCGAGCTGATAGCGGCCTGGAATCCGGCAGAGCGCTAGCTCCCGCCGCGGCTAGCGGCCCAGCGAGCCGCTCGCCGCGACGGCGTTGTCCTCGGCGTCCGCGGCCTCGACATCGTCCCTGGAGATCCCGAGTAGGTAAAGGATCACGTCGAGCTGCGGGACGCTCACCGAGGTGTCGGCGGCGTTCCTGACGGCCGGCTTAGCGTTGAACGCGATGCCCAGCCCGGCAGCCGAAATCATGTCCAGGTCATTTGCGCCGTCACCGACCGCGACCGTCTGGCTCAGCGGCACGCCCGCAATGGCCGCGAACTGGCGCAGCGCCTGCTCCTTACCGGCCCGATCGATGACCGGGCCGGTAACACGCCCGGTGAGGCGGCCGTCGGCGATCTCGAGCGTATTGGCCAGCGCGTAGTCGAGTCCGAGTTCCTTGGTAAGCCGGTCCGTGACCTGCGTGAAACCGCCGCTGACCACGCCGCATCGGTATCCGAGCCGCTTGAGAGTGCGGATCAGGGTCCGGGCGCCTGGCGCCAGCCGGAGGCCGTCGAGCACCTCGTCGATGACCGCGCCGTCCAGCCCGGCCAGCAGCGCTACCCGCTGACGCAGCGAATCGGCGAAGTCGAGTTCGCCGTGCATCGCCGCGGCGGTTAGGTCCTGCACTGCCTCTGCCTGGCCGGCCCTGGCCGCGAGCAGGTTGATCGCCTCGTCCTGCAGGAGTGTCGAGTCGACGTCCATCACCACCAGCCGCATGGCCCGGCGGTGCAAGCCACCCCGCTGAACAGCGATATCGACGCCCAGCGCTACGGATTCCTGCGCCAGGGCATTGCGCAGCCCGGCCGGATCGGCTCCGGACACATCGAATTCGATACAGGTGACAGGGCGGTTCGCGAGCCGGCCGATGCTGTCGATGTTGGCGCCGCTCGCGGCGATCCGGCCCGCGATCGAGGCGATCACCGAAGGCAGCAGCGGCCGGCCGAGCACCGTGACGTGCAGGCGGCCGCGCAGCCTGGGCGGCTTCTCGCCCGATCCGAGGGTGATCTCGGCCTCCATGCCCATATCGGTGGCGAGCGCGGCGATTTGCTGATGGATCGCCGTGAGGTCGGGGGAGGTGCCGCATGCCAGCAGGACGCCGAGCACCAGCCGGCCCCGGATCACCACCTGCTCGACGTCCAGCACGGTCAGCTCATGCGCGGACAAGACAGTGAACAACCTGGAGGTGACCCCCGGCCGGTCACGGCCGGTCAGCGTCACTAGCAGCGTGATCTGAGGACCGGACATAGCGCTGCCCACGCTATCGATCGCCAGGGCGGCGATCTTCGACGGGGCCCGCGGCTTCCTGGTCTGTGCCGTCCGATCAGGGCAGCAGCAGATGCGTGTCGCCGAATTCGTGCCAGTAGTAGCCCAGGCCGGCCGCCGCCGCGTAGCAGCGGCTCAGCAAGTCCTCGCTGGCCAGTGCGGCGAGCATCCGCAGATGTGACGACCGCGGCTCGTGCAGGCCGGTGAGCAGGCCGTCTACGGCGCGCAGGCGGGTCTGCGCAGTGACCACGTGGCTGGTCAAGCCGGCCGCGGCATCGATCTCTCCGGTGCCTGTCAGCGCCGCAGTCTCCAGTGCCCTGACGACCGTGGTGCCCGCCGCGATGACCCTGCCGCCATTGTGCCGGGTCAGCCGGACCAGCCGGGCGGTCGCAGGCGGCACGTCGAACGGCTCGGGATAGGGCTCCTCGTCGTCCTCCAACGAGGAGACGCCTGTGTGCAGGGTGATCGGAGCGATCGTGACGCCCCGGCTGACCAGCCTGGTGACAACCTCAGGGCTGAACGGACGGCTGGCACTTGGCATCTCTGCGCTGCCCGGCGTGGTCGCGAACACGGTCTGGTAGGCCTCGATCGGCCAGCCTTGCCGGACGTAGGAGTAGCGGATCGGCTTGCCATAGCGGAGCAGGTAAGGGATGACGGCTGTGGAGAGCCGGGCCCGCCACAAGCGCCGCGTGAACCGGCCGGCCAGCCTCAGCAGCGCACCGCCGGGCAGCAGCATCTGATCGCCCGCCGCACCGCCGCGATAGGGAACGGTGCCCGCACCGTTCCCGAATCGGAGCTCTACCAGCCATGTTCCGTCCGGCATGGCGGTAGAGAAATGCACGGCCAGCTCGCTGGTTACCGCGACCGCGGACGGCAGGGTGGCCGAGGTGTTCACCACGACCAGGTCGCCAGGCAACAGCAGGCCAGGTAGCTCGCTGAACCGGCGATGGCTGATCCGGCCGTCCGACTGCCTGCTGACCATGAGCGCGACCCCATCCCTGGCCACGCCCCTGGCTTCGGGTGGCTCGTGCGCCTCGAGCGCGGCCGGGAGGTCGAATGTGATTGTCATGACCGCACCTGCGCGGGGCGAAGGTCGGCGGCTCGGTACCTGCCGCTGGGCATTCGCTCGGTGATCAGCCGCAGGAACGCTGGGGTGACCGCCGCTGGCAACTGCCGGTCGGAGATGTCCTCGCCAGGGAACGCCTCCTGGTGCATCTGCGTACGCAGGTCACCGGGATCGACCCACCAGACCCGCACCGCGCTTTCCTCGGCCGCCAGTACGTTGCTTGCCTGCTCCAGGGCAGCCTTGGCCGCGCCGTAGCCGCCCCAGCCGGCGTAGGCCTCCACCGCGGCATCTGAGGTCACGTTGAGCACTGCGCCGCCGAGACGACGCAGGTCAGGCAGCAGCAACTGGGTCAGCGCGAGGGGGGCGACCACGTTCACGTGTAGCGCCGTCAGCAGCCGGTCGGCCGGGTAGTCAGCCAGCGCGGGCAGTGGGCTGACGCCCAGCGTGCCCGCATTGTTGACCAGCAGGCTGGCGCCGCCCAGGTCCGCAGCCGCGGTGGCAAGCGCGGCCCGGTGTGCGGGATCGGCGATATCGCCCGCGATGGCCGTAGCACGCCATCCGTGCCTGCTGGCCAGTTCCGCGGCGGCGGCCGCCAGGGCGACGCCGTCGCGCGCGTCGATGATGAGCGAGTAACCTGCCGCGGCCAGAGCGTTGGCGAGCGCCCGGCCTAGGCCGCGGGAGGCTCCGGTCACCACGGCGACAGGTGCGGTATCAGTCATGCGTTCGACGTTAGGCAGCGCGCGGCGCGCGCACATCGGCCGATCGCCTGGCCGCGCCAGGGCCGATAGTCGTAGGACCTGCGGCCGAGGCGGCGGAAGCGCCGCGCCGGGTAACGTCTTGGTATGGGGAATCAGGGGCGGGCCGCTGGCCAGAAGGGCGGTGGCACGCACGTCGCTGGCCCCTCGGACCAGCGGGAACGCGTGGGACAGGACGAGGTCTTCGAACGGGTCAGCCAGGTAGTGCTGGCGGTCGCCAGCCAGCTATCCGTCAGGGACGTGCTGCAGATGATCGTCCAGTCGGCCCGCTCACTGGTCTGCGCCAGGTACGCCGCGCTTGGCGTGCCAGACGATAGCGGCTCGTTCGCTGAGTTCGTAGTGGACGGCATCTCCGCGCGTAAGCAGGCCGAGATCGGCCCGCTGCCACGCCAGCACGGCATGCTGGGGGTGGTGCTGCAGGAGGGCAAGCCGCTCCGCCTTGACGACATCCGCGCTGATCCGCGGTTCTGGGGCTGGCCCGCCGCCCATCCGGAGCTCACCGACGTGCTCGCCGTCCCGATCCTGGAGGGTGACAAGGTACTCGGCTTCATGTTCGCCGCGTGCAGGCGGACCCCCGGCGGCTTCACCGAGCGGGACGAGCGGGTGCTGAGCCTGTTCGCCGCGCATGCCGCGATCGCGCTGACCAACGCCCGGCTATACGAGCGTGGCCGGGAGCTCCTGGTGCTCCAGGAGCGGGCCCGGCTGGCCAGGGACCTGCACGACGCGGTCTCGCAAAAGCTGTTCAGCGTCCGCGCCAAGGCTCGCGCCGCCGCGCTGCTGGTACCTCGTGATCCAGCCAGGGCCGCAGCCGAGATCGACAGCGTGGCAGGGCTGGCGGGCCAGGCCCATGCAGAGCTGCGGGCGGTCATCGACGGGCTGGCACCGCCCGACCTTGCCGCGAGCGGGCTGGTCGGCTCGGTGCGCAGCTACGCGCTGCTGGCTGGCCGTACCTACGGCAAGACTGTCCGGGTCCAGGCCGATGATCTGCCGCAGCTGGACGGGCTGCGGGAGACCGTGCTGTACCGGGTCGCGCAGGAGGCGATCAGCAACGCGCTGCGGCACTCGGGCAGCCCGGATGTGTGGGTGCGCCTGAGCGCGCGCCCGCGCTCCGTCGTTCTCGAGGTGGGCGATCATGGCAGCGGCTTCGAACCTGCGGACCCGCATAGCGGCGTCGGGCTGACGTCGATGCGCGAGCGCGCCAAGTCCGCGGCCGGCACCCTGACGATCAGCTCGCGGCCGGGCGCGCATACCACCGTGCGGCTGTCCGTTCCGGTGCCGCGACGATGATCACAGTGCTGGTCGCCGATGATCATCCGGTGGTGCGGCAGGGCATCTCGGTGCTCTTGAGCGTGCACGAGGACATGTCCGTCGTAGGCGAGGCCGCGGATGGCCGGGAAGCGATCCGGCTCGCTGAGCAACTGCGGCCCGATGTCCTGCTGCTCGACCTCAAGCTCCCCGAGCTCGACGGTATAGCGGTCCTCGGACAGCTTGCCGAGCGGGCCGCGGTCACCAGGGCGCTGGTGCTGACCAGCGCGGCCGACGAGGCCCATGTGACCCTCGCGCTACGGGCAGGCGCCGCAGGCTTCCTGTACAAGGACGTCGATCCGGATGCCCTGGTACGCGCGATCCGGTCGGTCCACGACGGCCACACGCTGCTCGCTCCCGACGCGGCGGCGGCGCTGTCGGCTCCTTCTCGCGGCAAGGGCGGCAGCGGCATCGGCTCGCTGACGAGCCGCGAGCGCGAGGTGCTCGGCTTGCTGGCCGCCGGGCGCTCCAACCGCGAGATAGCCAGGACGCTCGGGGTATCGGAGAAGACGATCAAGACTCACGTCAGCTCGGTGCTGGCCAAGCTGGGCGTGGCGGACCGCACCCAGGCCGCCGTGCTGGCAGTGACCCACACAAGCGCTGGCTGACGCCGCGCCCACAAGAGCTGGCTGACGCCGCGCCCAAAAGCGCTGGCTGACGCCGCGCCCACAAGCGCTGGCTGACTCGCGCCCGCTGGCGCTAGCGGACGTCGTGCCAACTGACAGCGGCTGAGTCCGCGGATGCGGTCACCTTTGCTGGGTACTGGCCGCAGCGCCGCGGACATGCCGTAAGTTCGAGCTGGACTGGTGGCGCGAAGGGAGCCGGATGGCGGCGGAGGTGCTCCGGCTGCGCGGGGTCGGGGTTCGTTACGACAAGTCGATGCTCTTGCGTGACGTGAACTGGACTGCGCACAGCGACGAGAGCTGGGTAGTGATTGGTCCCAACGGGGCGGGGAAGACCACCTTGCTGCAGGTGGCCGCCACGCTGCTGGCTCCGACGCAGGGAAGTGTGCAGGTGCTCGGCGAGCCCCTCGAGCAGGCCGATATCGCCGACCTGCGCACCCGGATCGGAATGGCCAGCGCGGCCATCGCGGACAACGTGCCGCACGCCGAGAAGGTCATCGACCTGGTACTGACAGCCTCCTACGGCATACTCGGCCGGAACTCCGAGGACTACGACTCTGCCGACGTGACGAGGGCGGTCGAGCTGCTGGACGCGCTCGGCTGCGCGCACCTGATCCGGCGGAGGTTCGCCAGCTTGTCAGAGGGCGAGCGCAAGCGGGTGCAGATCGCCAGGTCGCTGATGGCCGACCCGGAGATGCTGCTGCTCGACGAGCCAGCCGCCGGACTTGACCTAGGCGGCCGCGAGGATCTCATGCGGCGGATCGCCGGCCTGCTTCGGGACCCGCGGTCGCCAATGATGGTGCTGGTTACCCACCACATCGAGGAGGTGCCGGTGGGCTTCACCCACGCCCTGCTGATGCGCAAGGGGACTGTGCTCGCGTCCGGCCCGCTGACCGACGTGTTTACCGAGCGTAACTTGTCCCGATGCTTCGGCGTCCCGCTGCTAGTCGAGCGCCGGGCTTCGCGCTGGTCGGCCAGGGCGCTCCAGCTGCCCTGACCAGCGGCAATGCAGAACGGCTGACACCGCTGTTCCGGTGGCACCCAGGCCAGGACCGCAGTGATCACGGAGCAGCTAGTGACTGATCACCTTGCGCGCTCAATTACGATCAAGGTCATGTTGCGAGGATCTTGTGGGCCCAGCTGAGGCAGCCGCGATCCTCGGCGCGGGCCTGGCTGCGGGCGCTGTCAACGCCATAGTGGGCTCAGGATCGCTGATCACGTTCCCGACGCTGCTCGCGTTCGGTTTCGCGCCGGTCGTGGCCAACGTGTCGAATAACGTCGGCCTGGTGTCGGGCAACGTCAGCGGAGCCTGGGGGTACCGGCGCGAGCTGTCGGGCCAGCGCAGGCGGCTGGTCCGGCTCGGCGTCTTCTCGGCCGCCGGGTCGGTGGCGGGCGCAGCCGCGCTGCTGTCATTGCCGTCAAGCTCCTTCCATATCATCGTGTCCGCACTGATCCTGATCGCCTGCGTCCTGGTGTTCTTGCAGCCGCAACTCAGCGGGCGGATTACGGCGCGCAGGCAGCGGCAGGCCCAGGCCGCCGGGTCGTCGCCGCGGCGCGAGCAGACCAGCCCTGCGCTGGCAGGCGGCGTATTCGGGGCCGCAGTCTACGGCGGATACTTCGGGGCGGCTCAGGGCGTGCTGGTCATCGGGCTGCTCGGCACGTTTCTCGATGAGCCGCTGCAGCGCGTGAACGGCGCCAAGAACGTACTGGTCGCGATCGTCAACGGGACCGCGGCGATCGTGTACATCATCTTCGCGCACGTGGCCTGGCTGGCGGTGGCGCTGATCGCGGTCTCCTCGACGCTCGGCGGCCTGATCGGAGCGCGCTACGGCAGGCGGCTGCCGCCACTCGCGCTGCGGATATTCGTCGTCGTGATCGGGATCATCTCCGTCATTAAGCTGATCTTCTTCTGACTGGCAGCTCGACCCGCAGTCGGTCGGGCCTGGCCATTGGCGCCAATGGCCCGGCTAGGTGAGCTCGGAAGTCGCCAGGGCCGGGACGTCGGCCGCGGTCCTGGCCAGCAGGCCGGCGCCCGCGCCGATCATGATCGCGATCAGCGCAGCAAGCCCGAATGCGACTCTCAGCGAGGCAAGATCGGCTACCCCGCCCATGACGGCGGGCGCACCCAGCCCAGCGCCGTAGCTGACCGTGGCCACGCCCGCCACGCCCATCGCCGGGCTTGGTCCTGAGTGGCCTGCCGCGGCGAATACCAGTGGCACGACCACCGACACGCCCGCGCCGATCAGCATGAACCCGGCTACTGCCACCCAGGCGGCAGGCGCGGCCGCGACCACCACGCACCCGGTCGTGGCCAGCACGCCACATGCGCGCACGCTGGGCACCGCTCCGATCCGCCGTACCACCGCGTCACCGCAGAGCCGTCCGGCCGCCATCGTGAGGGCGAACAGCGCGGTGGCGAGGGCCGCCACTGCCTGGCTCGAGTGCATGGTCCAGTGCATGAATAGTGCCGACCAGTCGTTGGCCGCGTACTCGACGAAAATAGCGGCGAAGGCCACCAGCCCGATCAGCAAGACCAGGCCGTGGGGCCAGACGAACCTCGGCACGTGCACATCGGCCGCGGCGCCGGTGGCGGGCCCGCCCTCCAGCCACGATGCGGCCACCAGCCCTCCGGCGGCGACCAGGGCACCCATCGCCGCGAACTGGATCCGTGGATCGAGGTTCTCGTGGGCAGCCAGGGACCCCGCCAACGAGCCGACGAGGACACCAACGCTCCACATGCCATGCAGGCCCGACATTATCGACTTGCCGATCCGGCTCTCGGCCTCCACCCCGGCGGTGTTCATCGCGTTGTCCTGGGTGCCGATGGCCGCTCCCATGAGCAGGAAAATCACTGCCAGCACCGCCACGCTAGGGGCGAATGGCGGGAGTGCCAGAGTCAAGCCCGACGCGACCGTCAGCACCCTGGTCGCGGCCCTGGCGCCGTAGCGATGCACGAATCGGGCTGCGAGCGGCATGGCGGTGAGCGCGCCGACGGTGATGCACAGCCCAGCCGCGCCGATCATCGCGCTGTCCATGTGCAGCCGACCAGCGAGCCAGGGCCAGCGTGACGCCAGAGTGCCGGTCAGGACGCCCATTGCCGTGAAGATAATTCCGGCGGCCCGGCCTTCCGCGGACCGGATCATCAGCCGCCTGGCCCGGTGCCGCTGGCGTGACTTCCTGGCGCGGGAGCCAGAATTCCGTCCCGCACGGCCTGCTCGATCAACTGCCGGGCGTACTGTCCGAGCGTGGCCGAGCCTTCCTCGATGAGCTGCACCTTCTCCAGCACCTGGTCGGCGGTGACTGCCTGCGCCTGCCAGGTGCCCCCACCCGCGCGCACGTTCTCCAGCATCGGCTGAAGCCGGTCGAGCGCGCGGGCAAACAGCGCCTCGGGACTAGCGCGTTCCTCGAATTCATCCCAGAGGCTGCGCAGACTGCTCGCCTGATCAGACGGCAGCAGCGCGAAAATCCGGTCGGCTGCGGCTTGCTCCGCGGCATGCTGGCGCGCCTGCGCGGCCTGCGCCGCGTACACGGATAGGTCACCCGCGTCGACCTCTACCAGGTCATGCACCACCAGCATGCTGATCACGACGGTGATGTCGGTTCCCTGTGGTGCGTACTCGCCGAGCGCCAGGGCCATGACGGCCAGGTGCCAGGAATGCTCGGCCGAATTCTCCCGCCTGGCCGGGTCGGTGAGCACGGTCTGGCGCTGCACGCCCTTGAGCCGGCCTGCCTCGGCGGCAAAGTTCAGCTGGCGAGTCAGGCGATCCATGATCCCATTGGATCAGATGTCACCACCTGACCAGCCCTGACGGACCTTACCTGCCTGGTCGGCGCCGCTCCTGATGGGATATGGCCCGATACTCGCAGAGATCTGCCCGCACCGCGTCATGTGTTGGCCGAAAGAGGTACCCCCGGTTATAACCCTCCGCAACCGCCATGTCATTATCTGTAGTGGGGGACCCATTCAGATGAATCCGGGGGGACCGGTCATCACGCTCGTCCTGGCGTGGCAGTAGCCTCGCCAGGACGAGCTTTTTTGGCCCGCAGTCACCGGGACCGGGCACGGGCTTCGTCCATGCCACGGTTGGCGAGGGCGTCGGCGCGCTCGTTGCCAGGGTTTCCGGCGTGACCCTTCACCCATAGCCAGTGCACGTCGTGCCGGGCCGCGGCGGCGTCCAGCCGGCGCCACAGGTCCTCGTTCTTGACCGCTTGCTTGCTGGCGGTCCGCCAGCCGTTGCGCTTCCAGCCTGGCAGCCAGCTTGTCACGCCGTTGCGCACGTAACTGCTGTCGGTATGCAGGCGAACCACCGACGGCCGGGTCAGGACCTCAAGCGCCTGGATCGCGGCCATCAGCTCCATCCGGTTGTTCGTCGTAAGTTTCGCCTCGCCGCCATGCAGTTCCATCTCATGGCCGCCGTAGCTCAGCACCGCACCCCAGCCGCCGGGGCCGGGGTTGCCGCTGCACGCCCCGTCGGTGTAGATCTCCACGACTGGCCCGGCGGGCTTGCTCGTCATACCGGCACCGTACCGGCCGTCGTCAGCCGGAGTGACCGGGACTTGGCGGCACGTCCAGCGCTGGGTTGCGGTCGAAGAACCCCCAGGGCTTGAGCCAGAATGAGGTCCGGTCTACGGGCATCACCGGCCAGTCCTCCGGCCGGGTGATGTGATGCAGGCCGAACACGTGCCACAGCACAACGTCCGTGTCCTCGATCGGGCGATCCCGCGCGGTCCAAGCCGGCAACCCGTAGTCGGTCGAGCTGAGATTGGGGAACTCGCCGCACGGCCAGCGCTCGTCGGGCACGTACGGGGTGACCCACAGCGTGTGGCCGATGACCTCGGCTCGCTCGAACGCGGGCGAGGATCGATCCAGCATCGGCGGGAAGCTGCCGCCCGGCACGAGCTTGTAGGCAGGCCTGCCGCCCAGGCCATTGAAAGACCTGGTAGCCGCCACTTTCCAGCTTCGCTGGGTGCTCCAGTCATAGTCCTGCCGCCCGTCCGACTCGGTGCGTAGCGGTGTCTCCCGCACCACCAGCGCCAGCCCGTGCGGGTTGTCGTCGCTGACCGGCAAAGCCGCCGATTCGCATGCGTACACGGTGTTCGGCTGGCCGTCGACGTCCAGGTCCAGCCTGGCCACGATGAAGTGCTGGTGGTACGGCGCGTAGGTGCGCTCGTCGACGAGCGTGCCCGTGGGCGGCTGAGCGCCTGGCGGGAAGTAGGACGTCACCATGATGCCGGTGGCGCGCACCTCGCACTCCACGTTCCCGTCCTGATAGAAGCGCCAGTAGACCAGGTATTCGTAGTTGGCGACGGTGACATGGAAGGAGATCACCAGCCGCCGCGCCCGGCGCACCTGCGCGCCGGTCGCCTCGTCCACGTGCTTCCACAGCACGCCGTCGTCTTCCTCATGGATACAGATGGCATTGCTGATGGTGCGCGGCTCGCCGCGGGAGTCGTGCACGACCGCGTCGAGGTAGCGGATCTCACCCAGACAGTCGCAGCCGAGTTCCAGCGAGGTCGTCATGAAGCCGAGGCCCCACTCGCCGATGTCGAATGCGGTCCTGCGGTAATGATCCTGCGTGGTGTCCCGGTACGGCACGATCATTTCCGCGAACGACATCCGGTGGGCTACCGGCCTGAGCCGCCCGGCGTCCCAGAAGCCGACGGTGTGCAGCACCAGGCCCTCGCGGTGGTTGAAACCGAGCCGTAGCTGCCAGTTCTGCCAGCGCAGCAACCGTCCGTCAAGGCTGAATGACACCCCGTCAGGCTGGCTCACCTGTAGCGGGCTGACCTGGCGCAGCGGCATCGGGATCAGCCCAGGCAGGTACTCGCCCATCACCTGGGGCCGCCCGGCACCGCCCTCCGCGTCGCGGCTGTCCTCCAGTTCCAGCAACTCCATCCGGTTCAGGTCGACAATCGGGTGCAGCCCGGTGAGACTGTGCGCGTAAGGGTTGCCATCCTCGCTCTCCCGGTACCAGACGTCAGCCCAGCCGATCCGCCGGCCCGCGTACTGGGGCGGCACCAGGGCCGCGCCGTACGCCCATACGTCGGTGAGCACTCGGGTGGAGTCGTCGATGCCGCGTGCAGCCAGCGCCTCGACCACCTTCGGATGCCGCTTGAGCATGGCGTCGCACTCGTGCCACTCGTCGACTGTCATGGCCGGCTGGTGGCCAGGCACGTGCTCCCAGCGTGTGACGGCGCCATCGCGCAGCGACACCGCGCCGCGGTAAGCCTGCCCGTCGGCGGTGTTCCAGCAGATCACCATGGCTGACCGGTCGCCTGGCGGCACGCCCGCGGCCAGCTTGTCCTTGGTCGGCTCGGCGAGCTCGATGGACGCGAACCTCCAGCCGTCAGCGACACCCTTTTTTGCTCGCAACATGGATGCCACGAGGCGGATCTCGTCCGCACTGAGCGGGTCGAGGGGATGCGGGCCCGATGCGGGCCCCGGCTGCTCGGGTTCATAATCCAACGTTCGCCTCCCAGCGGGTTCAGGCCATTGTCCTGCCGGGTGCGGCCGCATCCAATCACCGCGGCCGCATCGGCCTTCTGTCCGGCACAGCGTCGCGGTACTGTCCCGTGCCATGGGACAGCCTGCATTCGCGGATCAGATTGCCGTTGTCACCGGCGCCGGCAGCGGGATTGGCCGCGCAGTGGCGCTTGGTTTCGCAGCCAACGGCGCGCAGGTGGTTGCCGCCGACATCGACCTGGAATCCGCGCGGCGCACCTGCGGCGTGATCGAGGCACACGGCGCCGGCGGTCTGGCTGTCCGGGCCGACGTGGCTGACCCCGCCGACATGGAGCAGTTCGCCGGCTGGGTGCAGGCGGAGGTCGGCGTGCCTGACATCGTCGTGAACAACGCTGGCATCGCGATGATCGGGTCGTTCCTCAACCACACCGAGGAGGACTGGGACAAGATCGTCGGCGTCAACCTGCTCGGCGTCGTCCGGGGCTGCCGCCTTTTCGGCGCGCAGATGGTCGAGCGCGGTACCGGCGGGCACCTGGTGAACATCGCGTCAGTCGCCGCCTGGGCGCCGACAAGTGCGCTGCCCGCCTACTCGGCTACCAAAGCCGCGGTGCGCATGCTGAGCGAGTGCCTGCGGGCGGAACTTGCCAGCTCCGGTATCGGCGTGACAGCGATCTGCCCGGGCTTCACCAGCACGGGGATCGCCAGCGCGGCCCACTACGTGGGTGCCCAGGGCGAGCAGCAGCGCAGGCTCAGGGACGCGGCGGCCGAGGGGCTGGCCAGGCGCAAATTCCCGCCCGAGAAGGTCGCGCTCGCGGTGATGCGCGCGGTGCTTGCCAATAAGCGCGTGGTACCCGTCAACACCGAGGCCTGGGTCACCTACGCGCTCTCGCGGCTGTCGCCCTCGCTGCTTAGCCTCCTCAGCCGCGGCGCGGACAAGGCGATGCAGCAGTCGCAGCGGCCCGGTCAGTCCCACCAGTCCCGGTAGACGTCGCTAGCTGTCCCGGGAGCGACGGGTGGCCGGGGCTCACCCGCCCGGAATGCGCTGTATATACCGTACGCAGCCGCCGCGTTTCATGATCGCGAAGAGTTTGCGTACTGTCCGTACGCAAACTCTTCGCGATCATGAAACTACTGCTCGGGCAGCTCCGCCCGGAGCCTAGCGACGTGGCCGGCGAGGATCTCCTCCAGCTGGCCGTAGAACCCGACGATGAGCCCGAGCTGGTTGTCGGTGTCCTGGTCGGTCATCCGCTGCACGCACCCCATCATGGGCCCGAATACGGGGCCGTCGGTGCCGAGCGCCTGCTGCGCGTCCAGGTGGATGACCACGCGCCTGCGGTCCTGGGCGTCGCGCCCCCGGCGCACGGACCCGGCGTGCCGGTCCAGGACCCCGGTAATGGATGCCGTGGCCAGGCCGGTCGCCTTCGCCAGCTCGCCTGCACCCTGCGCCGCTGGTCTGGCGGCGGGGTTCAGGCTACGAGCAGGCGAAGGCCAAGCTCCGCTGCGTCGAGCGCGACGAGGTCGCGGTTGCGTTCGGCCCACCGCCCTGAGAGGAGGTCATCACGGAGGCTGCGCACTGCCCGCTGCTCGGCCTCCGGCCCGACTCTGGCCCAGACCGACACTCCGCGACGTACATGATCGTCTAGGTATGCCTCGGGCCGGCGCCAGTGGGCCTCGAAGAAGCCGTCAGCGCAGTCCCACGGAATGGGCACCGGCTCCATCCGGGCTCCGATCGTGCGGGCCAGCTCGGTCAGCGGAGGCCGGCCGACCAGGAGGTCAGCGAACTCAGGCAGGTAGTCGCGAGTCAGCCAGAACCGATCCGGGTCACTGCCGTCGTACGTGAACACCACCACGCGGCGAGCCACGCGCCGCATCTCACGCAGCCCGGCGATCGGGTCCTGCCAGTGATGGACGGTGGCAAAGGCCATCGCGGCCTCGAAAGACTGGTCCTCGAACGGAAGGCTCTCCGCGGCGGCAGCCACGCACGGCGCTGCGCCTGCCGGACGCTGCGCGCGCATGACCGCCGACGGCTCCACCGCGAGGACGTGGCGGTCAGGCGGCTCGTAGGAGCCGGTGCCAGCCCCGACATTCAATACCGTCCGCGCGTCGCCGAGCGCAGCCCAGATCCTTGCGGCGATCCGCGGCTCGGTGCGCCGCGTCACGGTGTAAGTGGCTCCGATGGTGTCATACAACTGCGCGCTGGCCATCTCGCTGCCTCCCTGGCTGTCACATCGGACGCCACAGACCGCCACCCCGGCTCCGGCCCAGCCCCGGCAACGGCCGCCAGGTGCTAGGGCACCGAAGGCCTGCTTCGCTGAGCCGCGATCTGGTCCCGGTACCAGCCGAAGGACGCCTTCGGCGTGCGCCGCTGAGTCGGAAAGTCCACGTGTACGAGCCCGAACCGCTGGTGATAACCCTCGGACCACTCGAAGTTGTCCATCATCGTCCACGTCAGGTAGCCGCGGACGTCTACTCCGGCCGCGATCGCGTCGGCCACCGCCCTGATGTGACCGTCCAGGTAAGCGATGCGGAACTGATCGTCGACGCTGCCGTCGGCCGCCACCTCGTCGGCTGCCGAGCAGCCGTTCTCGGTGATGTAAACCGGCGGAAGCCGATCAGCGTAGCGATCGCGCAGCAGGACCAGCAGTTCAGTCAGCCCGGCCGGCACGACCGGCCAGCCGAAGGCTGTCACTGGATATCCGTCGATCGGCTCCATCTGGAACGGCAGCGGCGAATCAGGCAGCGCTGAGACCCTGGTCGGGTTGTAGTAGTTGACGCCGATCGCATCGATCGGTGCCGAGATTACTGCCAGGTCGCCGTCCTGAACGAAGTCCAGTGCCGCAGCGGCAGGGCCGAACGCTGACATGTCCGGGTAACTGCCGAGCAGTACCGGGTCGGTGAACAGCTTGTTCTGCAGCGCGTCCCAGGCTGCTCCCGCCTCGATGTCCGCCGCGCCGTCGGACGCGGGCCAGACCGGAGAGTAGTTGTTGGTCAGTGCGACCCGCTTCGCCCCGGCCGCACGCAGCGCGGCGGTAGCCAGGCCGTGGCCGAGCAGTTGATGGTGGGCGGTAGGTAGCGCGTCCAGCATGAGTGCCTTGCCCGGCGCGTGCACACCAAGCGCGTAGCCGAACGCCATCACGACGAATGGCTCGTTCAGGGTGATCCAGGTGCCGATCCGGTCGGCGAGTCGCTCAGCCGCCAGGCCCGCGTAGTCGGCGAACCTGGCCGCGGTGTCCCGCGACAGCCAGCCGCCGGCGTCCTCGAGTGGCTGCGGCAGGTCCCAGTGGAACAACGTGGGCATCGGCTCGATGCCCGCCGCCAGCAGCGCATCGGTCAGCCGGTCATAGAAATCCAGGCCGGCCTGATTTGCCTTGCCGGTGCCGCCGGGCTGCACGCGCGGCCAGCCGATGGAAAACCGGTACGCGTCAATGCCGAGGTCGGCCATCAGCGCGACGTCTTCCTGCCACCGGTGATAGTGGTCATCGGCCACATCGCCTGTCTGCCCGTCGCGGATGGCGCCAGGCTGGCGGCAGAAGATGTCCCAGACCGAGTCGGTCCGGCCGTCCTCGGCGACAGCGCCCTCAATCTGGTAGGCGGCAGTCGCCACGCCCCAGGAGAAGCCGGGTGGAAACTGCGGCATCCGAAGATCGCTCACGAGCCGATCGTAGTAGCCACGCCGCCCCACGCATCGACGGCCTCAGGGGCCGCTGCGGCCCGGCCCCGCGGCGCGGCTTGGCCGTCCTGACCGGCACGGCCCGGCCAGGTGGCCGTCCGGCCGCCTGGCGGTTACCTCCGCGGCTGCCAGGGTGCGGCCCGCCAGGAGCCCCGCAATAACCCTCGCGGCTGCCGGGGTACGGTGGACTGGTGAAGAAGATAATCGAGCTCCTGCTCTGCTTCCTCCATCCGCTCGCGGTGGTGCTGATCTGGATCGACCTGTTCACGCGCCGCGACATCTCTTCCGGGGCCAAGGTGGCATGGGCACTGTTCAGCCTGATCCCGCTGGTGCCGTTCATCTACGTGCTCACCGGCGGCGACCTGTGGTGAGCGCGTCATGAGTACCGGCAGTTAGGACTCGTCGGCGGCGTAGGCGATGGCCTCGCCGACCTCCTGCTGACGGGCTGCCAGCTCGGCCGCGTACTTCTGCTCGTCGATCTGCTCGGCGAGTTCCTCGTCACCGCGCATGAGCAGTTCCAGATCGGTGTCTGCAGCCTCGATCACGCCAAGGTCGGCGTAGGCGTGCTGCACCTTCTGGCCCCAAAGGCCGATGTCCCGCACGCACGGCACGATCCGGGAGAACAGCAGCGTCCTGAATGCCTGCTGCACCGGCGACTGCTCGGTGAACGCCACGCACTCCTCGACATCGAAGCCCATCCGCTCCCACACCTCGCGGCCGGTGAACCGGTTGCGCATGAGATAGCAGCCCTCGACGATGAACTCCTCCCGGTCGGCCCGCTCGGCCTCGGTCAGCTCCTTGTAGTAGTCCCGCAGCGCCAGCCGGCCGAACGCGACGTGCCGCGCCTCGTCCTGCATGACGTAGGCGAGCAGCTGAGTGACCAGGTCGTTGTTGGACAGGTCCCTGTGCACGCCGAACGCGGCCAGTGCCAGGCCCTCGATCAGCACCTGCATGCCGAGATAGGGCATGTCCCAGCGGGAGTCCGACAGCGCGTCGGACAGCAGCTTGGCCAGGTCAGGATTGACCGGGTAGTACAGGCCGATCTTCTCCCGCATGAACTTCGCGTACAGCTCGACGTGCCGGGCCTCGTCCATCGTCTGGGTGGCGGCGTAGAACTTGGAGTCCATGTCCGGCACGGACTCGACGATCCTGGCCGCGACAGTCAGCGCGCCCTGCTCGCCGTGCAGGAACTGGCTGAACAGCCAGGCCGACAGGTGGTGGCCGAGTTCGTCCCGCTCCTTCTGGTTCAGCTTGTCCCACTGCGGCGAACCATAGATGGGGTTCAGCTCCTCGCTCTGCTCCATGACATTGCACGGGTTGACGGAGATAGACCAGTCAATCCGCTTTGTCGCGTCCCACTGCTTGTCCTTGCCTCGCTGGTACAGGTCGAGGAGCCGGGTCCGGCCGTTGTCGTAATCCCAGTTGAACCTGACCGCGCCCGCCGCGGGGATATCCCAGGTCCCACGCTCGACCGGTGTCGTGTAGTGGTCATAGGTGCTCACTGCGGCCTCCCCGGTTTCGGCAGTAATCTCGACATTACCCGCCAGTATCTGATTGCTCTAGGGCCTCTCGCCCACCAACCTTGGGTAACGCGGCAACTAGGAGCACGCATGGACTTCGACATCCCGGCCGACCTGGTGCGCTACCTGACTGAGCTGGATGATTTCATCGAGCGGGAGATCCGGCCGCTTGAGCAGCGCGAGGACAACATTCGCTTTTTCGACCACCGCCGCGAGGATGCCCGCACCGACTGGGAACGCGGCGGCCTGCCGAACCGGCAGTGGGAGGACCTGCTCGCCGAGGCACGTCGGCTAGCGGACGAGGCCGGCCACTATCGCTACGCGTTCCCGGCAAAATACGGCGGTCGGGACGGCACCAACCTGGGCATGGCCGTGATCCGCGAGCACCTGGCGAGCAAGGGTCTCGGGCTGCACTGCGACCTGCAGAACGAGCACATGATCGTGGGCAATAACGTGGGCCTGCTGCTGATGCTGGAGTACGGCACACCGCAGCAGCAGGCCGAGTGGGTCGACAAGCTGGCGGCCGGCCGCGGCGGGTTCGCGTTCGGCATTACCGAGCCAGCGCATGGCTCGGATGCCACGTTCATGGAGACGACGGCCGTCAGAGACGGCGATGACTGGGTGATCAACGGGGAGAAGACCTGGAATACCGGGGTGCACGCAGCCTCACACGACCTGATCTTCGCGCGAACCGGCGGCAAGCCGGGAGACGCAGACGGCATCACCGCGTTCCTCACCCCGATTGCCTCGCCCGGCTTCACGATCGAGGAGTACCTGTGGACGTTCAACATGCCGACCGACCACGCGCACGTCACCTTCCGTGACGTCAGGGTGCCCGGCAGCGCGATCTTCGGCGGCGCGGGCCGCGGCCTGCAGGTAGTGCAGCACTTCTTCAACGAGAACCGGATCCGGCAGGCCGCCTCCAGCCTGGGCGCCGCTCAGTACTGCGTCAACGAGTCGGTGGCCTACGCGCGCGAGCGCAGGCCGTTCGGCAAGCCGCTGGCCGCCAACCAGGCGATCCAGTTCCCGCTCGTCGAGTTGCAAACCCAGTGCGAGATGCTGCGGGCGCTGATCCACAAGACGGCCTGGCTGATGGATCGCGACGGCCCGTTCTCGGCCTCGGACAAGGTGTCCATGTGCAATTACTGGGCCAACCGGCTCTGCTGCGAGGCCGCTGACCGGGCTATGCAGGTACACGGCGGCCTCGGTTACTCCCGGCACAAGCCGTTCGAGCACATTTACCGCCACCATCGCCGGTACCGGATCACCGAGGGTGCCGAGGAGATCCAGATGCGCCGGGTCGCCGGGTACATGTTCGGCTTCATGCATCAGCGCGCCCCGAAAGGCGTGACCGAAGGATGACGGCAGTTCCAGATCGGAACGGGCTGGCGATCGCGCTGACGCCGTGGGTCGGACCGGGCGCCACCGTCGATGGGCTCACCAGGCTGTCCGGCGGCGCGTCCAAACAGACCTGGTCGTTCGACGTGGTCGGCGCGGACGGAACACGGACGGAGCTGGTGCTGCGCCGGGACCTTCCTGGCCGCCCGGCTGAGCCGGGTGCCATCCGCCGGGAGGCGGCGGCCATCAGCCTGGCGCACCAGGCGGGCCTGCCGGTGCCGCAGATGCTAGTGACGTCGGAGGGCGCGAGCTGGGACACCGCGGGCATGGTCATGCGCCGGGTCCCTGGCGAGACGATCGCCCGCAAGATCCTTCGCGATGGGCAGTACGTGCGCGCCCGAGGCGCGCTCGTCGGCCAGCTCGGTAAGTTCGCGGCCGGGCTGCACGCGCTGCAGGCCCCCGCCGATTTCCCTGGGCCCGACCCGCTGGCCGGGCTGCGCGACCAGCTGGACGCGTTCGGCCGGCCCAGCGAGGTGTTCGAGCTGGCGCTGGACTGGCTCGGCGCGCATCCGCCACCGGTGCGCGACCCGGTGCTAGTGCACGGTGACTTCCGCCTCGGCAACCTCATCGTCGGGCCCGAGGGGCTGCGGGCAGTACTGGACTGGGAGCTCACTCACGCAGGGAATCCGACCGAGGATCTCGGCTGGCTGTGCGTGAAGGCCTGGCGGTTCAAAGCGGCCGGGGCGGTCGCGGGCATGGGCAGCCGGGAGGAACTGCTGGCCGCCTACCGCCAGGCCGGCGGCGCCGACATCGGCCTGGATGAGCTGCGCTGGTGGGAGATCCTGGGCACGCTGCGCTGGGGCGTCATCTGCCTGACCCAGGCCTGGGCACACCTGTCCGGCGCTCACCGCTCGGTGGAACTGGCAGCGATCGGCCGGCGCGTTTGTGAGCAGGAGTGGGACCTGCTGGCGGCGTTGCAGCCGGAGGCCGCGGCCGCGGCGGCGGCCCGGCGACCGGTGCTGTCCGGCACCGCGACGGCCGATCCCGCGCCGCACGGACGGCCGACAGCGAGCGAGTTGCTGGAAGCGGTGCGGGAGTTCCTCACCGATCAGGTCAGGCCGGCCACCTCCGGCCAGCTCGCTTTCCACGCCAGGGTCGCCGCGAACGTGCTGGCCATGGTCCTGCGCGAGCTGGAACTCGGCCCGCTGCAGGCTGGTGGCGGGCTCGCCGACGCGGTCGCGGCCAGGCTCGCAGTCGCGAACCCCGGCTACTTCGATGTTCCCGCGCCCGGCTAGGCCGAAGTCCGGCGTGATTGTGGTGAGCTGGCAGCAATATTGCTGCCAGCTCACCACGTTAATCGGGCGGCACCGGGAGTACGGCTGGCCTAGTCGTGCATCGGCCGCTCGTGCTCGGCATGGCCAGCGGGCTCGAGCTGGAACGTCGAGTGCTCCACGTCGAAGTGCCCGCGCAGGCACTCCTGCAGCTTGTCCAGCATGATCGCGCTCTGGCCGCGCTGGATGATCTCCGGGTCGACTACCACGTGCGCGGAGAAGACCGGCAGTCCCGAGGTGATGGTCCAGACGTGCAGGTCGTGTACCTCCCTGATGCCCGGCACCGCAGCCATGTGCTCGCGGATCGCGGCCAGGTCTATGCCCGCGGGGCTCGCTTCCAGCAGGATGTCGATGGCCTCCCGCAGCAGCCGCCACGTCCTGGGCAGGATCAGCGCGCCTACGGCGAGTGAGGCGATCGGGTCGGCGAGCGCGAATCCGGTGACGGTGATGATGACTCCGGTCGCGATGACGGCCACGGCGCCGAGGGTGTCAGCGGCGACCTCCAGGAAAGCGCTGCGCACGTTGAGGCTGTCGGCCTGTCCGCGGCGCAGCACAAGCAGCGAGCACGAATTGGCGACAAGCGCGCCCACCCCGAATGCGATCAGCAGTCCGGAGCTCACGGCCGGCGGCGACATCAGCCGGCGGATCGCCTCGGTGAAGATGAACGCGGCCATGCCCAGCAGCAGCAGTGAGTTCGCCACCGCGGCCAGGATCTCGGCCCTGGCATACCCGAACGTGCGCCGCTCGGTGGCCGGGCGGGCCGCGAACCATACCGCGAGCAGCGACAGTCCTATTCCGGCCGCATCGGCGGCCATGTGCGCAGCATCGGCGAGCAGCACCAGCGACCCGGTCACGATCGCGCCGATAACCTCCGCCACCGCTATCGACGTGCTGATCGCCAGGACCACGGCCAGCGCCTGCCGGTGGCTGCCGGTGACGGTCTGCCCGTGCGCGTGTCGATGTCCGTGCCCAGGGCCGGGTGAGCCCGCGCGGCCGGGATCGGACGGCGTCATGTGTCCTGGTCACCCGGGCTCTGGCTGCCGTCCTCGTCGCCCAGCGTCTCGGCGTCCACGTCGGTCCCCGCTGCCAGCAACTGGTAGGCCGGGTTGATCATGACGGGCTGGCCGTTGCGGATGCCGACCTGGCCGCGCAGCCGTACCTTGACTCCTGGCCGCAGGCCGGGAATGTTCGACCGGCCGTAGAACAGGGCGGTCAGCTGTCCGGTCGAGTCCTCGATGTCACAGGCAAGCACCGTGTTGCGCTCGACCGGCCGGATCTCGACTGTGTGCACCCGGCCCTCGGCGACGGCGCGGCCCGGCCTGGTCAGCGATCCGATCGGGCTGACCCCGCGGGCCGCTACGGGCCGCGAATACTTGTCGCCGTCCGGCGGAGCGGTGCTGGCGTCAGGCCCCGGCTTGGCGGCTCCGGCCTTCGCAGCCGGGCCGGCGGGCTGGCCGGCGGCGGTATCGCGCGCCGTCTTCGGCTGCGGCACTGCCGCGGCGGCCTCGGCTCGCGCCAGCGATCCGCGGCCGGTCAGCATCTCCACCCTGCTGCTGACGTCGAACGGCACGATGGTGGCCGCCGCATGCGGGATCCGGCTGATTACGGCCGCCATCTTGTCGGCCGTCCTGTCGTGCAGCAGGCGGCCGACGATCGGCGCATAGCTGCGCCTGGGCAGGATCGCTGTCACGCCGTGGCCGGGCCGGGCAGCCTCCGCGGCCACCAGCGCGGCGGCCGCGGTGGCCAGCCGGCGGTCCGGGCAGTCCACGAAGTCCAGCGCGATGCCAGGGTTGGCCCGCACCCAGTCCTGTCGCAGCTTGTCGGCGACGAGGTTGTCGATCACGAAGTGGACAGCGCGCAGCGTCGTCGGCCGCAGGCTCCTGGCGTACCGCAGCGCCGCCAGCGTCGCGAGGTCGAAGTCGTCCACGAACACGTACACGGCCCGGCGCGAGTAGGTCGGCGGATCGGGTGGCTTGCCCCGGCTGCCGATGCCCTCCAGGACGGTGGCTTCCACCCGGTACTGCCTGTTCAGCCGGATGAGGGTCGGGACGCCGGCGGCGAACAGCACCACCACCAGCCAGGCGCCCTCGCTGAACTTCACCACCACAAAGATCAGCACGACGACGAGCGAGGTCACGCCGGCCGAGAAGTTGATCACAAGTCTGCGGCGCCAGCCAGATTCCTTGTGGGTGTAGTGGTACTTGGCCATGCCGAGGCCGGCCATCGTGAAAGCGGTGAAGACCCCGATCGCATAGAACGGCACCAGCCTGTTCACGTTCGCACCGACCACGGCCAGCAGCGTGGACGAAAGCACCGCGAGCACGATGATGCCGCTGGAGAACACCAGCCGGTGCCCGCGCTTCATCAGCCAGCGGGGCAGGAACGCGTCCTCGGCGACGAAGCTGGCCAGGAACGGGAAGCCGTTGAAGCTGGTGTTCCCGCCGGTGTAAAGGATCAGCGCGGTCGCTGCCTGCACCAGGATCCACAGGGCGTGTCCGAGCGGCGAGTGCCCGAATACTTGCTTCGCCTCCTGGGACAAGACGGTCGGCACCCCGAGCTTGAACGGGGCGGCGTGGGTGACGTGCGCCAGCCAGGAGATCCCGGCCACCAGCGTGCCGAGTATGAGTCCCTCGGTCACCAGGACGCGGCGAGCGTTCGTGCCCTCTGGCGGGCGGAACGCGCTTACCGCGTTCGAGACGGCCTCGATGCCGGTAAGTGAGGAACCGCCGTTGGCGAACGCCTTCAGCAGGATGAAGATCATTGCGAAGGTGATCAGGCTACTGTCGGCTGGCGCATGGGTGTACTGTCCGGCAACCGGGTAGTGAAGCTGCCCGAGCGTGCCGAGCGCCTCCCGGATCAGGCCCACGGCGATCATGATGATCACGACGCCGGAGAACAGGTAGGTGGGCACCGCGAACGAGCGCCCCGCCTCGCGGATGCCTCGCAGGTTGCCGTAGCACATCAAGATCACGACGCAGACCGAGATCACCGTGATGAGCGTGGGGTCGTCGATGGCCGGGATCGCCGACGCGACCGCGGCGGTCCCGGCGGCTATCTGGACCGCGACCGTGACTACGTAGTCGATGAGCAGCGCTACCGCGGCGACCTGTGCCACCCTGGGCCCGAAGTTCTCCCGTGCGACCACGTAGGAGCCGCCTGCCCTTGTGTAGACCGTGACGACCTCTCGGTAGGAGAGCACCACAAGCACCATCACGAACAGGACGACTCCGGTCAGCGGCAGGATGACCGTGAACGCGGTGAGCCCCAGGCCGCCAAGAAGAAGCCCGATCAGGATCTCCTCGGTGCCGTAGGCCGAGGAGGAGATGCCGTCCGGAGCCAGTACGCCGAGCGCCAGCGTCTTGGAGAGTCGCTGCTCGCTGAGCTGCTCGTTGATCAGTGGCTTGCCCAGCAGCTTGCGCTTGAGCGTGTAGCCGACGCCTTCGGGATTCCTGCCCTCGAGAGTGCTGACGGCTCGCCGCATGGCCATCCGCAGCGCCCTCCCCTCGACTACACCCTTGACGTGGCCTTCATACCATCGCGGCGGCGCATCAGGGGAGGCCCGTTGCCTTCCTGCTGGCAGCCGGCCCGCTAGCGCGGGCATGCAGGCGAGAGCGGGCGGGCCGAGCTCGCAAGACCTGCTGGCGGACACCAGGGTAGCCGTAGGTCCGACTTGTCCTGACTGCGCCTGGCACTGCCGACCGCCTCATGGCAGGCTGATGCCCGGGGAGCAGGGTAGGACAAACAATTAGGCTGGCGTGACCAGCGCGAGCCTGCGGAAAGGCACTCTAGATGAGCACGATACCCGGCTCTTCGTCGCAGGCCGGCACCCCCCGCGCGCTGCACCTGTCCGAGCTGCTGCGGCGGCCGGTTACCGACAAAAGCGGGGGATCAATCGGGCGGCTGTCCGACGTCATCGTGCGGCTTCGGGGCGCCGACTACCCGGTGGTAACGGGCCTGGTTGCCACCGTCGGGAGCCGGTCGGTATTCGTGCCCATCGAGCAGGTCTCTGAGCTGGACCTGGCCGAGCTCCGGCTCACCAGCGCCAGGCTGGACCTGCGCCAGTTCGAGCGGCGGGACGGGGAGGTGCTGCTGCGCGCCGACGTGCTTGGCCACCGGCTCATTGACGTCGAGAGCGCTCACCTGATCAGGGCCGCCGACCTGGAACTCGCCAGCGACGATGGCGGGTGGGTGGTCACCGGGGTGGACAGCCACAGGCGGCCAAGGAGGCTGCTTGGCGCCCTGACCGGATCGCAGCCCACCCGGCCGCACAGATTCCGGGAGTGGGCAAAGTTCGAGCCGCTGATCGGGCATACCGGGAGCGCGGTATCCAGGCGGCCATTCGGCCGGATTCGAAGGCTCAAGCCGGCCCAGATCGCGGACCTGCTCGAGGAGGCCTCGAAGGCCGAGGAGACCGAGATTCTCGGTCAGGTGCAAGCCGACCCTGAGCTCGAAGCGGACGTCTTCGAGGAACTGGACGAGGACAGGGCCACCCGGCTGCTCGGTGCGCGGACCGACAGGCAGGTCGCCGACGTGCTCGCCCGGATGCGGGCCGATGACGCGGCCGACGCCATCGCGGAGTTGCCGCAGCGGCGCAGGCAGCTGGTCATCGACCTGCTCCCAGCTGGCCAGCGGGCTAAGGTGCTGACGCTGATGGGCTTCAACCCGGAAAGTGCCGGGGGCCTGATGGGCATGGACTGGATCGCGGTTCCGGCGACCGCCAGGGTGGCCCAGGCGGTCGCCGCGGTCGCCGCCTCGACCGGCCAGCAGCCCGAGGCGCTGACCAGCGTGCACGCGCTGGACGAACGGGGCCGGCTGTGCGGCGTGGCCAGGCTGGTCTCCCTGGTCCAGGCCGACCCGCTGGCGCCGGTCGCCGATGTCTATGACGATGACCCGGTCCGGGTCGGGTCCGACACCGACGTGGTCGACGTGGCGGTGCTGATGAGCGACTACAACCTGATCACGATCCCGGTAGTCGACGAGCGCCGGATGATGATCGGCCTGATCACCGTGGACGACGTGCTGGAGGTCACCCTGCCCGAGGACTGGCGCCGCCGGGAGGCCGCAGAGCCGCCCGATTCCCGGCGCGGCGGCGAAGAGTAGCCAGTCCGCGCCAGCCTGGCCTGGCTTGACAGCGGAGTGTCGCTGCATGCATGCTCGTTGAGGTTGTGCAATTCGGACACCTCGTTCGGTGAGGCGTCTCCACGGACACAGGCCACTGATCCCACCGGTCGAGAGACTCTCCGGATCAGGACACCTCTCCCCGGGCTAAGGGGAAAGGCCAAGTGGCTGCGCAGGCAGGACCCTCGCGGGTCTGGCGCTACGCCGTGGAGTGCCAAAGCTCTAACGAGAGGGGTGCCTGACCTGGGTTCTGCCCTGGATCATGCCCGCTCGGCGAGGTGTCACAGATAGAGCGTGCCCACGCGCCGCGGACTGCAGGGAGGCGAGACATGGACCCTGATAGTCCGGGCCGAAAATGGCCCTTCGCCGCTGCTTCCTGCCTCCCCTGGGCACGCGCCTGCGCCTGACCGCGCACCCCTGAGCCCCTGACGTAGCGACCTGGCCGACGGCCTGGCCTGCGTACTGCTTCGCGCGTGTCCCCCAATCCCGCCGTCCACGGCGGCGAAAGGGTGGTCGTGATGACCTCAGCCACGAGCGACGTCCGCGGCGCGGCGCTGGACTCCGCGCACGTCGGTGACATCCGCGGTGCACTCGGCACCATCGCGGTCGACGACGTGGCAGCCCGCGGGTCGATGTCGGCGAAGCTGAAGACGCTGCTTGCCATCGTCGGGCCCGGCCTGATCGTGATGATCGGCGACAACGACGCTGGCGCGTTCTCGACCTATGGCCAGGCCGGTCAGGACTACGGCACGCACCTGCTCTGGACGTTTGTCCTGCTGATCCCGGTGCTGTACGTGAACCAGGAGATGGTGCTGCGGCTGGGGGCCGTCACCGGCGTTGGCCACGCCCGCCTGATCCTGGAGCGGTTCGGCCGGTTCTGGGGCGCGTTCAGCGTCATCGACTTGTTCCTGCTCAACGCGCTGACCATCATTACCGAGTTCATCGGCATCACCCTTGCGGCCGGCTATCTGGGCGTGCCGAAGATCGTTGCCGTCCTGCTGGCCGCGCTGGTGATCATTGCCTCGGCGATGACCGGCAGCTTCCGCAGGTTCGAGCGGATTGCGATGGCGTTCTGCGCCGGGTCGCTGCTGCTGATCCCGCTTTACTTCCTGTCCCACCCGGCCGCAGGGCAGATGGCCACCGGCTTCGTGCTGCCCACGATGCCTGGCGGCAGCGGCCAGCTTGGCCCGGTGATGCTGCTCATCATCGGGATCGTGGGCACCACCGTGGCGCCGTGGCAGCTGTTCTTCCAGCAGTCCTACGTCATCGACAAGCGGATCACGCCGCGTTTCATCCCGTACGAGAAGGCCGACCTCGTGATCGGCATCGTGATAGTCATCGTCGGCGGAGCGGCGATCATGGGCGCCACCACCGCGGCGTTCGCAGGCACGGCCGCGGCCGGCCACTACACCGACGCCGCGGGACTAGCCGCCGGCATAGCGGCCTACGCGGGCAAGGCTGCCGGCGCGATCTTCGCTGTGGCGCTGCTGGACGCGGCGATGATCGGCGCCTTCGCCGTCTCGCTGTCCACCGCTTACGCCCTGGGTGACGTGCTGGGCCTGAAGCACTCGCTGCACCGCGGCATCAAGCACGCCAAGGGGTTCTACGTGATGTACGCGGCCCTGATCGCCGGGGCGGCGACGATCGTGCTGATCCCAGGTTCGCCGCTCGGCCTGTTCACCGAGGGAGTCCAGGTACTTGCGGGCGTGCTGCTGCCCAGCGCCACGGTATTCCTGCTGCTGCTGTGCAACGACAAGGCAGTGCTCGGCCCGTGGGTGAATGGCCGTGTCACCAACGCTTTCACCGGCGCTGTCATCGCACTGCTGATCATGCTTTCGCTGATCCTGGTGGCTTCGGTGGTCTTCCCGCACATAACCGCCGGGCAGATCGTCATGATCATGGCGGCCAGCGCCGCCGTGGCCGCGGCGGCCTGCGCGGCATTGTTGATCCGCAGGCGCACACCGGGGCCGGCCGCCGACCGCAGCCCCGCGCTCGTGGCCGGGCCGCGGGAAGCTGGCGGCCATGCTCCCGTCGGAGCGCAGGCCAGCAAGGAGAACTGGCGGATGCCCAGGCTGGCCATGCTTGCCCCGGCGCCGATGTCGACGGCCCGCCGGGTCGGCATGACAGGCATGTGGCTCTACCTGGCGATCGCGATCGGAGCCGTGATATTCCGGATCGTCGTGCTGGCGATCGGGCACTGACCCCGGTCAGCGGCGAACTGCACCAGTCACGAGCCATCTCGTTCCCCGCACGCGCAGCGTCAGCGTCGCGAACCTTGCTGCCATCCACGCGCAGTACGCCACCCAGAGCGCGACCAGGCCGGAGCCGGTTGCCAGCACGGCACCCGCCGCGGCGGCGAAGACAGCCAGTGTGACGAGCCCGGCGGCCGCCAGGTAGTCCTGGTCGCCGGCCCCGATCAGGACGCCGTCCAGCACGAAGACCACCCCGGCGGCCGGCTGCTGCACGCTGACGACCAGCAGTACCGCAAGCAGCAGCGTCCGCACGTCGGGCGCGACGCCGAACACTGAAGGGAGCGCAGGCCGGATGGCCAGCAGCACGACAGAGAACAGCGCGCCGTAGCCGAAGCCCCAGGCGATCATGCGGCGGGTGGCGGCGCGCGCACCGGCCACATCGCCCGCGCCGAGGTAGCGGCCGGTGATGGCCTGGCCCGCGATCGCGATCGCGTCGAGCGCGAAGACGAAGATGCTCCAGACGCGCAGCGCTACCTGGTGCGCGGCGATGGCGGCATTGCCCTGCCGGGCGGCGATGGCAGTCATAAGCACGAGCACCGCCTGCAGCGCCAGCGTGCGCAGTACCAGCGAGGCCCCGGCGAATGCCGCGGCCCGCAGCCCGGCCAGATCCGGCCTACGGGCAACGCCAGCCCGGCGCGCGCCGCGGGTGACGACCAGCAGGTAGGCCAGGCAGGTGCCGACCTGCGCGATGACGGTGCCCCAGGCCGACCCGGCGATGCCCCAGCGCAGCCCGAGCACGAAAGTGGCGTTCAGCGCGATGTTGATGGCGTTGGCCGCGACCGCGACGAACAGTGGTGTCCTGGTGTCCTGCAGCCCGCGCAGTACCCCCGTGCCGGCCAGCACGACCAGCATGGCAGGCGCGCCGAGCAGGCTGATCCGCAGGTAGATGATCGCCTCGTGACTGACTCCAGGCGTGCCGCCGAACGCGTGCACGATCGGCGGCGCCAGCGGCCAGCCCCCGGCCAGCACGGCGACTCCGATGGCTGCGGCCAGCCAGAGGCCGTCGATGCCCTGCCGGATCGCGACGTCGCGCCGGCCGGCGCCGAGCTGCCTGGCGACCGCTGCGGTCGTCCCGTAGGCCAGGAAGATCGATATGCCCACCAGCGTGGTCAGCGCCTGGCTGGCGACCCCGAGGCCGCCGAGCGGCACGGTGCCGAGCCGGCCGACAATGGCGGAGTCCGCGAGCAGGAACAGTGGCTCGGCGACAAGCGCCCCGAACGCGGGCAGCGCCAGCCGGAGGATCTCGCCGTCCTGCGGGCTGCGCACCCCGCTGGCTAGGCTGCGCAGCCCGCTGGCTAGGCTGCGCATCCGGCCAGTCAGACTCGGGCTAGCCAACCACGCCCCTGGTCCACAGGTCTGCGACGTCGGCTGGGGCCAGGCCGAGCGCCGCGAGGACCGCGTCGGTGTCGGCGCCTGGCCGCGGCGGAGCGGCCGGCCTGGCCGCGGCAGACCGGCCGAACCGTGGCGCGGGTGCGGGCTGCACGATCCCGCCGACATCGACGAATGCCTCCCGTGCCGTGGCGTGCGGGTGCAAAGGCGCCTGCGCCATGGTCAGCACCGGGGACACGCAGGCGTCGGTCCCGGCGAACACCTGCTCCCACTCGTCGCGGGTCCGCGATGCGAACGTGGCGGCAAACCGTTCCCGCAGTACCGGCCAGCCGGCCCGGTCGTGCTGCGCAGGCAGGCCGGCGTCGGTCAGCCCGAGCCCGGCAAGCAGCGCGGCGTAGAACTGGGGTTCAAGCGCCCCGACCGCGACGCAGCCGCCGTCGGCGGTCAGGTACGTGTCGTAGAACGGCGCGCCGCCGTCCAGCAGGTTGCTGCCACGCTGGTCTTGCCATGCCCCGGTGGCGCGCATCCCGTACAGGAACGAGGTGAGCAGTGCCGAGCCGTCGACCATAGCCGCGTCCACGACCTGGCCGAGGCCGGAGGTGGCCCGCTCGACCAGTGCGGCGAGGATCCCCAGTGCGAGTAGCATGCCCCCACCGCCGAAGTCGCCGACCAGGTTGAGCGGCGGCACCGGCGGCTCACCGGCCCGGCCGATCGGGCTGAGCGCGCCAGAGATCGCGATGTAGTCAATGTCGTGGCCGGCCGTCGGTGCCAGCGGCCCGTCCTGGCCCCAGCCAGTCATCCGCGCGAAGATCAGCCGGGGATTGCGCTCCGCGCACACGTCCGGCCCGAACCCGAGCCGCTCGGCCACGCCCGGCCGGAAGCCCTCGACCAGCACATCTGCGTCCTCGATCAGTCGCAGTAGCAGGCCGACGCCGGCTGGATCCTTCAGGTTGATGCCAATGGAGCGACGGCCGCGGCTTAGCGGGTCACTCGGCACCCTGGCCTGCGGCCCGCACCGCTCGGCCCGCTCGACCCGCAGCACATCCGCGCCGAGGTCAGCCAGGATCATGCAGCCGAACGGGGCCGGCGCCAGGCTGGCGATCTCGATCACACGTATGCCGCTTAGCGGGCCCATCCGCCGCCTCCGATGCAGTCAGGATCGGCCGCGGCGGCAGTCCGCGCCCGGCCTACGGTGATCGTAATGCGTAGTTAGTCAGTGAGCATCAGGGCCAGCGTCGGGCAGGCGGCAACGGCGCGGCGGGCGAGCGGGAGCAGTCCCTCCGGTACCGGACCGGGCCTGATGATCGGATATCCCCACGGGTCGGGCCTGATCAGCTCGGGCAGCAGCTCGATGCAAACGCCATGGGCCTCGCAGGCTATCGGGTTCACCCGCAGCTGCTGGTCGGCTCGCGCCTCCGGGCGCGGGCGCGGGCCTGGCGACGTGCTCACCTGCTGCCCCGTGGCGGCAGCGGCAGCAACGGCGGGGCGCTGGCGCGAGCGCACGGGCCGCTGGCAACATGCGCGCGCAGGTCGGCATCGAACACGCGCAGCGCACTGGCGACCAGGGCCGCGGCGCCGTCGGGCAGGTGACACGCACCGCGACCAGCGACCAGCCTGGTTAGCTGCTGGGCCCAGCCGATCAGGTCCGCCTGCGGCTGGCTGAACGCGATCCAGTTCAGCGCCTCCGCCATGGCCGGCATCCCGTTGCTGCACGGGCCGCACTGGCCGGCGGTCTGGCTGGCGAGAAACCCGGTGACCCGCGCGGTCTCGGCCAGCCCGCAGCATGACGCGGGCAGCACGGCGAGCACACCGGGCCCGAGTGCGCCGCCGGCTGGCCGCAGTCCGTCCTCGCTCAGGGTCAGCTGCATCGCGGCCGGCAGCGGCAGCCAGGCGCCGAAGTAGCCCCCGGTCAGCACGGCCTGCGGCCTGCCGACCAGGCCGGCCCGCGCCAGCAGGTCGCCAACCCGCATACCAAGCGGGATCTCGTACACACCCGGCCTGCTAACCGCGCCGCTAACGGTGACCAGGGCGGACCCGGCCGCGGCAGAGGTGCCGAGCTCGCGGAACCACGCAGCGCCGTATCGGGCGATGAGCGCGATGTGGGCCAGCGTCTCCACGTTCATGACCAGCGTCGGCTGCCGGTGCGCGCCGCGTTCGGCCGGCCGCGGCGGCACGAGAGTGGGCCGCGGCATACCGCCGTTCAGCACGCTGATCAGCGCGGTCTCCTGGCCGGACAGGTAGCCATCGGGGGTCGCGACCAGCGCAGCCGGCACCCGGTTGAGCCCGGCCCGGTCGCGCTGCGCGATCGCGTCGCGCAGGGCCGGCTCGCTCTGCCTGGCACGCTCGCCCACGCACAGGTAGACGCGGGTGGCTGCCACGATCTCGGCGGCCAGCTCTATCCCGTCAAGCACCAGGTGCGGAGCGCTGCGCAGCAGCACGGTGTCCTTGCTGCTGGCCGGCTCGGACTCCGATCCGTTCGCCACTACAACGGCGCCGCCCCTGCCGCCGCTGCTCCGTGCTGCCTGCGCTACGGCCAGGAGCTTGCGGCCTGCGGGGAACGCGGCTCCCCCGCGGCCGGTCAGGCCCGATCGCTGCACGTCGCCAAGGACACGGCCGGCTTGGCCAAGAGGTAGCTGGCCATAGCGGTTTAGGTGCGCGGTCAGGTCCAGCGGACCGTCGGCGGGTATCAGCCGCAGTGCGCGCGGCGATGACGGCTGCCTGGCGGCCGCGGCGGCAGCGCCGGACGAGGTCACCGGCCAGCCCCTGGCGCCCTGGCGGCTCCGACATGAGTGTGCGAGGTGGCCGGCGTTCCCGCCCTGTGCGCCCAGCCCGGCGACAGCGGCCCGGCTTTCAGCCACGCGGCCCCTGCGACCAGTATGACCAGTACCGCGGCAGCACCCGCCGCTGACGCGAGCGGACGGGCCGGCCAGCCCAGGACGAGGCGCCACAGGGTGAGCGCGGCGATCGCCGCCACGCAGGCGAGCGTCAGCACGAGCACCCAGCGGACCGGGGTATCGGTACCGGTGCCCAGTCCGTGCACAACGGCAACGGGCCAGCACAGGTATGCGCCCCAGTGCACGGCCCGCCAGGCCCGCAGGGTCATCCTCGTCCGCAGCAGGCTCGTGCCGATGAGCGCGATCATCAGGTCGAACGCGATAGCACCGAGGCCGGTCCACAGCGGCCGGTAGGCGGAGATGAACGGGATCACCGCGTCCTGGATCGGGATGTTAACGAAACTGTCCAGGACAGTGGTGAGGACATGCGCCACCGTGAAGGCGAGCGCGAGCAGTGACACGTTGCGGTGCAGCCCGAGGGTGACGAACCTGGGCCAGTCAGGCCGCTGGAAGCGGACCGAGGACAGTAGCCCCAGCGCCATGCTGATCGTCAGCAGTACCAGCGCAACCAGGCCGGTGGCCCTGGTGGCGTACCACAGCGGCGTCGACGAGGTCTCCACGATGGCGGCCGCATGACCGGCCGCGACTGCGCTCACGCGGCCTCGCCGGGCCCGTCGTTCGTTGGCCAGCCCGCGGTCGTCTCGACCGATCCGTCCTCGCGCACGAGCCGGGCAGGCAGGCCGGCGTCACGCAGCCAGTCCGGCGCCGCCGGGCCGCGGATGATCGCGGCCGTGCTCGCGGTGTTGGCATCGACGCAGCTGCCGGCGGCCACGCTGACGGTGCGCCAGCAGGACCTGGCGGGCTCGCCGGTAGCCGGGTCGATGATGTGATGCACCGGCCGCCCGCCGACCTTCCACGCCCGCACGGTCGTGCTGGAGGTGGCCAGTCCGCCGGAGCTGATCGTTACCGTCTGACCCGGTGCCGCCGCGGGCGCGGCGTGGTCATCGGTCACCCTGACCCGCCAGCCGTCCTCCGGTGCCGGTCCGGCTACCGCGATGTCCCCGCCGAGGCTCACTAGGACGCTACAGTCCAGCTTGGCGGCGATCTGGGCCGCGGACCGGTCCGCGGCCCACGCCTTGGCGGTGGCACCCAGATCGATCTGCACCCCCTTATCCAGCCGGGCTCGCCGGCAGGCCAGGTCCAGGTGCACCCGGCGCCAGCCTGGGACTGGCCCCACCGGCCCGGTCAGCCGGGGCGGCGCGTCGCCCTCGGCTGCCACCTGGGCGAAGTCCCGGTCGTAGCCGAGCCCGACCAGTGCCCGCCCGCAGGTCGGGTCGACGTCACCGCCGGTCAGCCGGGCCGCGCGCAGCGCAGCCGCGAGCAGGTCGGCGAATAGGCTGCTGATCTTCTGAGCGCCGCCCGCTGCCTCGTTCAGCCGGGTGAGCTCGGAGTCGGGCCGGAACCGGCTGCAGGCGAGGTCGACCGCCGCCAGTTCGCGGTCGGCGATCGCGCGCGCCTGGCCGATTGCCCTGTGGTCGGTGACCAGTAGCACCGCGGTAGTGCCGAAGACGTCGAAGGAGTCCCTCGCCACACCTAGGTCGCTCATGATGCGCCTGAGGTCACCTGGCCGCCACCGTCGCTCGGCTGCGGCGGCTGCGGCGGCACCACGATCCCGCCTTGCTGCTGCTGCGGCGGCTGAGAGTGCTGCTGCCCGTTGCCGCTGCTCGCGCTGGCAGCGGGGTGGCTGATGGCCACGCCAATTAGTGCGGAGCAGGCCACGCCGGTCAGGCCGGCCCGCCAGGTCAGGCGGCTGACCTTGCGGATACCCGAGTCGCGCTCGATGGCCGCGAACCGCGGGTCGTACTTGGGCACCGCGCCATCCTTCCGTTCGGCCGGCCGTTGCGCGGCGGTCGGCCAGGTCACTCAGCATGCTGCCGCTGCCCTAGAAATCGCTGAACGAGCGCTCTAGGTTCACTCATACCTTGCTGCGGCCCGTGTGCTTCCTTTCTACCTTCTCAGCCTTCTCGCGGGGCTCGATCTGGCAGCCAGCCCGGAAGCCGCGAGGATCGGTGTACGGTCAGAGCATGCACGGCTATACGCAGGATAAGGACGCATATCTGAAGAGGCTGCGCAGGATCGAGGGACAGGTTCGCGGCCTGCAGCGGATGGTCGAGGAAGACACCTACTGCATCGACGTCCTCACCCAGATCTCGGCCGCGACGCGGGCCCTGCAGGCGGTTGCTGTCGGGCTGCTAGAGGACCATCTCGGACACTGCGTCACGCAAGCCATCGAGCAGGGCGGCCCGGACGCCGAGGCGAAAGTAAAAGAGGCCGCCGAGGCCGTCTCTCGGCTCGTCAGGTCCTAGCCTGATGGTGGCGCCAGCCGGGGCCCGGCGGCAGCGTCCGCCCGCGGTGCCCGGCCAGCCTCCGATGCCGGGCCGGCTCCGTTGTCGTCTCCGGCACCGGTGAGCCGGCCGAACGCCTGGAGATTGGCCAGGCTCTCGCCACGCTTGACGCGCCACGCATATTCCTTCTTGATGGCCGAGGCGAATCCAAGCATGAGGGCCTGGTCGAAGGTCTCGTCGGCGTAGCTCAGTACGCAGCCGAGCAGCGTGTCCACCTCGTTGGTGCTGATCGCGCTCAGCGGCAGGCGGCCGACGAGGTACACGTCACCTATCGGATCGAGGGCAAAGTGGACGCCGTAGGTGCGGGCACTGCGCTCAAGCAGGAACCGGTAGAACTCAGCGTGGTTCTCGTCGGGCTGACGGCAGAAGAACGCCTCGACGTGCAGGCTGTGCGTACCGGCGATCAGCCAGACCATTGTCGCCAGCTTGTGCTGGCCGGGAAGCCGGACCAGGAAGGCGCCGGGTCTTGGCGACTCGTAGCTCAGTTCCAGGCTGGCCAGCGCGGTCCCGAGCGCCTCGGCGGGGTCGGGCCTGGCTGGCTCGGTCACGCGTCCACCGCGGCCGCGGCCTCGGCGGTGACGGCCGTATAGAGCTGCAACAGCGAATCCACGGTTGCCGACCAGCTGAACCTGGATGCGTGCTGCCTGGCGCCATGCCTGAGCCGGGCCAGGGTGGCGGGCGAAGAGATCAGGTCCCGCACGGCCCTGGCGTAACGTCCGGGGTCACGCGAGTCCACAAGCACGCCCGAGTAACCGTCGCGAACCGCTGTCCGCAGCCCGCCGACGCTGGCGGCGACGACCGGGGTCCCGCATGCCTGCGCCTCCATGGCCACTAGCCCGAACGACTCTGAGTATGACGGCACCATGACCAGCGTCGCCGCGCGATACCACTGCGCGAGCTCCGATTGCGGACATGGCGGCTCGAGCCTGATCAGGTCGCGAAGCCCGAGCTGGCCCGCGAGCTCGATGAGCCCATCTGGATCCTGCCGCCCGGTCCCGCTCGGACCGCCGACGAAGGCGATGGTCAGGCGGCTGGCCAGGGTCGGGTCGTCCCTGATCATCTGCGCCGCGGCATGCAGCACCATGTCCGGTGCCTTGAGCGGCTGCACTCGGCCGACGAAGACAAGCACCACGCCATCGGCGGGCAAGCCAAGCTGCTGGCGCGCCTGCAGCTGCGAGCCGGGCCTGAAGACCGACAGGTCAACGCCGGGATTGATGGTCGCGACCCTGGCCGGGTCGGCGTCGTATCTGTCGATCAGCTGCCTGGCCTCGTCATGGGTATTGGCCACCAGGGCATCGGCGCTGGCTACTACCTCAGCCTCACCGCGCAGCCGGACAGCGGGCTCGGCCGCGTCTCCGGCCGCAAGGGCGGCATTCTTGACCTTGCCCAGCGTGTGCATGGACTGCACGAGCGGCACCCCCCACCGCTCCTTGGCCACCGCTCCTACCTGCCCCGACAGCCAGTAGTGACCGTGCACCAGGTCGTAGCGCCCTGGCGCATGCGCGGCCTCGGTCCTGAGCAACTCGAAGGTGAACTGGCACAGTTGACCGGGAAGATCTGATTTATCCAGATCCTCGAACGGGCCAGCGGCCAGATGCCGCACAAGGACGCCGGGAGCTAGCTCGGCTACCTGCGGCTGGTCCCTCGAAACGGCCCTGGTGAAGATGTCGACCTCGACCCCGCGCGCGGCAAGGCGCTTGGCCACTTCGACCACATACACGTTAAGGCCGCCTGCGTCGCCGGTACCCGGCTGCTCAAGCGGCGATGTATGAACGCTGACGGTCGCGATCCGCCGTGGCTGGCCTGGCGGCACGGGCATCCACCTCCGGAATGACCAACCCCGGACCCGGCCGGCATGTTCCCAGCCGGAAAACCGGATTTTGTATAACAATTCCTAGCGTTAAAACCGGATTTACGGACACGGTAACCACGCAGGTGGCGGGCCGCCGTTGGGCACCGCCGCGTGCGCGTCGGTCGCCTAAAGTTTCCTTATGAGCACACTGATCCTGATCAGGCACGGCGAGAGCGAGTGGAACGCCAAGGGCTTGTTCACCGGCTGGGTCGACGCCGGCCTCTCCGAGCGGGGCCGAGCCGAGGCAGTCAGCGGCGGCGAGCAGCTCGCCGAGGCCGGCCTGCGGCCCGAGGTGGTGCACACCTCGGTTCTTGGCCGGGCCATCGAGACTGCCAACATCGCGCTGGACGTGGCCGGGCTTGCGTGGCTTCCTGTGCGCCGCTCCTGGCGGCTGAACGAGCGGCACTACGGCGCGCTGCAGGGCAAGAACAAGGCCGAGACCAGGGAGCAGTACGGGGACGAGCAGTTCATGATCTGGCGCCGGTCCTATGACGTGCCGCCGCCACCGCTGCCCGATGACGATCCGCTGTCGCAGGCAGCCGACCCGCGGTATGCACTCCTGCCCGACGAGCTGCTGCCAAGGACCGAATGCCTGCAGGACGTGCTCATCCGGCTGCTGCCCTACTGGCACGACGTGATCATCGGTGATCTCGCGACGGGCCGCACCGTGCTGGTCGTAGCGCACGGGAACTCACTTCGAGCCCTGGTCAAGCACCTGGACGGGATTAGCGACGCGGACATCGCCGGGCTGAACATTCCAACCGGCATGCCGCTGGTCTATGAGCTGGACGAGCGGTTCCGGCCAATCACCCCCGGCGGCAGGTACCTCGATCCGGAGGCGGCCGAGCTGGCCGCCGAGGCGGTCAAGAGCCAGGGCAGGTAGCCGCCCCGCATATGTCCTCGGGCCGTTCCGCTGCGGGCACGGCCTGCACGGATAGCCCGCTGGCGGCCCGGCGGGCAGAATCAATATGGACGGCGTATGTCGCTGTAGTGAACACTTGGCCAATAGCCGCAGGTCACACGAGTGATCAGGTGGGCAGCGCCGGGCCGGTCCGCATAACATCAAACCGTGGACATGGGGGTGAAAGCAGTCATGCCTGCAGAAGTGCCGAGCACAGCTAAGGAGCCGGTTGAGAAGCTCCCGGCAGGCGTCAGCTCGGTGCTCGCCGTTTTGCTCTCCTCCGCTGTTGTCCTGGACGGTGACGATCGCGTGCTTAGCTCGAGTGCCGCCGCCAAGGAGTTCGGCCTCGTCGACGGCGACCGCCTGGTCGTCGGGGAGCTGCTGGCGCTTGCCCGCCAGGTGCGCCGGGAGGGAATGCCACGCGAGGGCGAGATCGACATCATGACCAGCAGGTTCGGCGGCAGGGCCACCAGCTTCGCTGTTCGGGTTGCGCCGCTCGGGCCCGCCGCGGGTGATGGCGGCCTGATTCTGCTCCTGGCCGAGGACCAGACCGAGAGCCGCCGGGTCGACGAGGTGCGCCGCGATTTCGTCGCGAACATCAGCCACGAGCTCAAGACCCCGGTGGGCGCGCTGGCGCTGCTGGCCGAGACCGTCGAGGAAGCCGCCGACGATCCGGACGCGGTGCTCCGCTTCGCCGGGCGGATGCGGCAGGAAGCCTCGCGGCTGACCGACCTGGTCCAGGACCTGATCATGCTGTCGCGGATCCAGGCGGCGGAGCCCGTGCCCGACCCTAGCCCGGTCAAGCTCGACTCGGTCGTGGCGGAAGCGCTCGACCGCTGCCGGATGAAGGCGACCGCGCGCGGCATCTCGCTGGAAGTCACCGGCGAGAGCGGCATCTCCATCCTGGGCGACGAGGACCTGCTCGTCACCGCGCTGCGGAACCTGCTGGAGAACGCCGTGGCCTACAGCCCGGACAAGACCAGAGTGCGGGTAACTACCAGGACCGCGGACAGCTGGATGGCTGAGGTCAGCGTCACCGACCAGGGCATCGGCATTCCGGCCAGGGACCGCGAGCGCATCTTCGAGCGCTTCTACCGCGTCGATCCGGCTCGATCACGGGCCACTGGCGGTACTGGCCTCGGTCTTGCGATCGTGAAGCACGTGACTGCGGCGCACGGCGGCAATGTCACGGTGGTGAGCACGGAAGGCGGAGGTTCGACCTTCACGCTCAGACTGCCGCTTCGCCCGAGGCGGACCTATTCAGCAGGCGGAGCCGATCACGCTCAGGCGCGATCTGTCAGGGAGGCTGTCAAGTGACACGGGTGCTCGTTGTCGAGGACGAGGAATCCTTCAGCGATGCGCTGTCCTACATGCTGCGCAAGGAGGGGTTCGAGGTAGCGGTCTGTCCCACCGGGCCAGACGCCATAGAGACCTTTGACCGCACCGGCGCTGACCTGGTTCTGCTTGACCTTATGCTGCCGGGACTGCCTGGCAGCGAAGTCTGCCGGAGCCTGCGCGAGCGGTCGAACGTCCCAGTGATCATGCTCACCGCCAAGGACAGCGAGATCGACAAGGTAGTGGGCCTGGAACTCGGCGCGGACGACTACGTGACCAAGCCGTTCTCCTCGCGTGAGCTCGTGGCGAGGATGCGCGCGGTCCTGCGGCGCCGGGGCGACGTCGAAGAGCCGGTCAGCTCCATCATGGAGTCGGGCCCGGTCCGGATGGACGTAGAGCGGCATGTCGTGACGGTTCGCAGCGAGAACGTGCAACTGCCGCTGAAAGAGTTCGAGCTGCTCGAGGTGCTGCTGCGGAACGCGGGCCGGGTGCTGACCCGGATGCAGCTGATCGACCGGGTCTGGGGTGCTGACTACGTCGGCGACACAAAGACCCTCGACGTTCACGTCAAGCGGCTGCGGGCCAAGATCGAGGTCGAGCCGGCCAGCCCGCGGCACATAGTGACGGTCCGCGGGCTCGGCTACAAGTTCGAGCCTGTCGGCTAGCTGCTTGGCGTTGGCGTCGGCGTCGGGCTAACGGCCGGCGTCGCGCTCACGCTGGCCGACGGCGTCGCGCCCGCGCGGCGGTGCCTGCGCGCAGCCCCGTGCGCGGCCGTGACGGTCGCAGGACTCGGCGGCGGGGAGTACGTGACGTAGAACGAGGCCTTCGCCTGCACCGGGACCTGCAGCGTGACGTTGCCTGCCTTCTGGAAGTGCATCACGAGCTTGATGGACGTTCCGCTGGAGAGCGTCCTGGTGAGCTTGACCAGGTACGCCTGCGTCTGAGGTCCGGTGAGCAGCACGGGCTTAAGCATGTCAACCGCCACGGTGCCGCCCGGCAGGCTTACCGATGCCGCGCTGCCCGGTGCGCTGATGCTCAGCAGCCGGTCAGAAGGCCCCGTGTTCACTATGGCGAAGAACAGGCTGGCCGACTGACCTGGCGCGAGGCTGGAGCCAAGTGGCGCGCCCACGACGAACACGTTCCTGATGGAGATGTCGCCCACGACGGCGCCCGCCCCGTCGGTTGGGTAATGGAAATCCAGCGTG
This sequence comes from uncultured Actinomycetota bacterium, assembly GCA_963719765.1. Lineage (GTDB taxonomy): Bacteria > Actinomycetota > Actinomycetes > Streptosporangiales > Streptosporangiaceae > JAJYUU01. Next base: position 79,650 of record CAVRCW010000002.1, on the reverse strand, counting down.
GGCGCGTTGTTCCCGGCCTCACAGCCAGCAAGTACCGGAATCAGCGCCGCGGCCGACACCAGCAGCAGCCGGCGCAGCGGCGCTTTTCCCCAGCCGCTCCTGATCACGGCGTGCTCCCCTCGTGGCGAGGTAACGTGCTCCAGACGTCGGAAAGCGTAGCCATAACGCTGGATCAGCTCGGCGCCGGCCCCGGCCATATTCGCTGCCGCGACGGGCCCAGGGGTTATTCTGCCCGGACGGCCCGGCCCCGGCGGCCGCCTCAGTAAACGCCGCCGGCTCGCAGCAGCTGATCCAGGCCGTGCGCGTGCTGGAGCTGCTGGTCGTAGGAGACCGAGCCTTCGGACGTGACGAGAAATGCGGTGAGCCCGACGGATCCCTTATGCAGGGTGCCTTGTATATCCTGCGCGGGTAGCAGGCCGTGCCCGACGTCCTTGGCGACCTGGCCCGCCTGCGCCGCGCCCGTGCCGGAATACAGCAGGTACCTAGCCACGCCGATGCGGGCGGCCTCGGCCGCGACCTCTCCGACAGCGGCGCTGCATGAGCAGTCGGCCGGGATCACCAGCAGTACGGCCGGGCCGAGCGAGCGGAGCGGATACGGCGTCCCGCCGACGGCGACGGTCGCACCGCCGAGGCCGGGTTCCTGGGTCACGGCCGGCACCGGCGGAATGCGGGGGTGGCCGCGCCCCGGCAGGTTCTGGTCGATGGAAGTCGCCGTGAACAGCGTGAGCAGCGTCCCTGAGATGAGCGCGAATACCAGGCAGCAGATCAGCAGTGGTACCACCATGCTGTCTTTGGCGAGGACGCCGTGCACGCGTCTGCTTCGCCGGTTGCGGCGCCTGGCCCGCTGCTCCCGGTAGTACGCCTGCACGTCCCTGTCCAGCTCCCGAGCATCGTCCGGGATCTGGATGTCGACCGGCGGCAGGCCCGTATCGTCCCGTTCCGGTTCGCTGCCAGGGTTCACGCGCACCTCTTCGGCATGAGCGAAACGTCTTCTCTCAGTATGATCCAGCCAGGGCTCTGGCCCTACCCCGGAACCCCCGGTCGTACCGGCCAGGGCGCTGCAGCGGCCAGGCCCGGTACTCGCCGTGGCCGTGCTCGGGCTGCGGCCGGGGCGGGCGATCAATTTCTGCTGCCGCTATCTGCGCCATTGACCTGCATCTTTGCCCGTTAAGGACGGCTAATCACCTCGGATGCCCGTGGTAGTATGGCTACCAGCGGAAGGGGTACATGCCACATGTCTTTCAAGGTCGGCGACACCGTCGTCTACCCCCACCATGGGGCTGCTCGGATCGAAGAGATCGAGACCCGTTCGATCAAGGGTGAGGACAAGACTTACCTCGTGCTCAAGGTCGACAAGGGCGACTTGACGGTGCGTGTTCCCGCCGATAACGCAGAGCTTGTTGGCGTGCGGGACGTGGTCGGACAGGAAGGGCTTGAGCGAGTATTCGAGGTGCTGCGCGCCCCGTATACCGAGGAGCCTACTAACTGGTCCCGGCGGTATAAGGCCAACCTGGAGAAGCTTGCCTCGGGCGACGTCAACAAGGTCGCCGAGGTTGTCCGCGACCTATGGCGGCGCGACCGTGAGCGCGGCCTGTCTGCTGGCGAGAAGCGCATGCTGGCGAAGGCCAGGCAGATTCTCGTCAGTGAGCTCGCGCTAGCGGAGAAGACCAACGAGGACAAGGCCGAGGCCCTGCTCGACGAGATTCTCGCTTCCTGACGGCACGCATGCCCGACCTGCTGCCGCGCGTCGGCATCGGTGTCGACGTGCATCCGATCGGAACCGACCGGCAGCTATACCTGGCCGGGCTGCTCTGGCCGGGCGAACGTGGCCTGACCGGTCACTCCGACGGTGACGTGGCGGCGCATGCCGCCTGCACTGCGCTGCTGTCGGCGGCCGGCCTCGGGGACCTGGGCGGCCAGTTCGGCACCGACCGGCCCGAGTGGGCGAACGCCTCTGGGGCGGCCCTGCTCACCGAAACCAGGCGGCTCGTAGCCGAGGCGGGCTTCCAGATAGGGAACGTTGCCGTCCAGGTGATCTGCAATCGGCCGCGCATCTCCGCCCGGCGGGACGAAGCGCAGCGGGCCATGTCCGCCGCGCTTGGCGGCGCTACGGTCTGCCTGTCTGCGACGACAACCGATGGCCTGGGCTTGACCGGCCGCGGCGAGGGTATCGCCGCGATCGCGACGGCGCTGCTCGGCCAGGCTCAGGCGTCCTCGTCGGCTGGCGGCACGGGCGAGCTCCACAGCCGGTGAAAGACCGGCATCTCCGGATCGAGGCCCGCGTCGGCCGGCGTCGGTGCCGGGCTCAGCATGCCGACTTCTGAGCCGGCGCCGTTATGGTCGGCCTGAAGCTGGTCAGGCTCTGCCGGGTCCGCAGGATCAGGTGAGTTCTCGTCACTGCTCGTGTCCTGCGGTGCGACGTCCGTGCCGGCTGCCAGTTCGCCGTCGGCTGCCAGTTCGCCGTCGGCCTGCTGTGCTGGTGCCGTGCCGTCAGGCTCGGCCGGCCCGGTCGAGTCGGCCGCCGAGTCCGGGCTGAGCTGGCGGGGCATCGTAAGCTGTGGCGCGGCTGGCCGGAGCTTGACGTGCTGCCCTGGCTCAGCGGGACGCGGAGCGAATCCCGGCACCAGCGGTCCCGTCGACAGTGGCGGCGGCGGGTGCCGCGGCTGCCCGCCCGCGCGAGCGCCACCATCCGCCGAAACAGCGAGGTCGCTGGCTGCGGCCAGTCGGCGCAGCCTAGCCTGCCGCAGCATCGCCAGCAGCAGCGCGAAAGCGATCAGTACGAGTGCCCAAGGGACAATCGCGGCGGTCACCGCCGAGGTCTGGGCTGGCAGCTTGCGCCCGGCCGCGTGCAGCGCGTCCGCGCCGGCCGCGGCGGTGAGCAGCGCCAGCAGGCAGATCCAGGCGAGCAGCCTGCTTGGTAGCCCGGCACTTCGCAGCGATAGCACCGCCGCACCGATGACCACGAGCAGTACATCGAATATGAGCGGATAGCCCCTGGCCAGCCTGGCGCTGATCCCGGCCTGCACGGCGAACGCGTGAATGCCGGGGTAGGAGAGCACGAAAGCGGCCCCGGCCAGCGCGGCAACGCCGAGGCAAACCGCTACCAGGGCGAGCATGCGAAGTGCTCGGGACGCGTCGGCTGGATGTGCGGGGAGTGCGGGCAGTTGATCGCTCATCGGGTCTGGCAAGTCCTTCCTGGGCGCGATGTCGGCCCGGCGACAGTTCCCCTTATAGTCAGGAACGGGCGGTGCCACATGCAAGGCGGCAGGCCGGCAGCTGCCGGATCCGCCGGACAATGGCGCAGCGGAAGGCACATCACGGGCAGGCCAGACGCTGGGGCGAGTCCACCTACGGGCTCCCCGTGCGCTCCGAGAAGCGCCCCGCGACCACGACGGCCGCGACCATGGCGTTAGGGAGACGATATGCCGTATTACAGGGTGGCCGGGGAGATTCCGCGAAAGCGTCACATCCAGTTCCGCGGGCCGGACGGAGCCCTATACGCCGAGGAACTGATGGGCGAGGAGGGCTTCTCCGCCGACTCCTCACTGCTGTACCACGAGCATCCCCCGACCGCGATCGTCAAGAGCGAGGGGCTGCGCGATGCCGCCGCCGACGGTGGCCTGGCGCCCAACCATCCGCTGCTGCCACGCCACTACCGGACCCAGGACATGCGGGTCGGCGGAGACCTGGTGCTCGGCAGGCAGCTGATGATGGCCAACGACGACGTCAGGATCTCCTTCGCCGCGGCCGATGCCGATTCGGAGCTGTACCGGAACTCGGCCGGCGACGAGGCCGTCTATGTCCGGTCAGGCTCGGCCACCTTCGAGTCGGTCTACGGCAGCATTGCCGCGGGAGCCGGCGACTACGTGATCGTGCCGCGCGGCACGATCCACCGCTGGCGGCCGGGCGCCGGCGGGATGCACGCGCTGGTGGTCGAGGCCCGCGGTCATATCAGGCCGCCGAAGCGCTATCTGTCGGCGTTCGGCCAGTTCCTCGAGCACGCGCCCTACTGCGAGCGGGACCTGCGCGGGCCGGAAGGACCGCTGTTGCGAGAGGGCGAGGACGTTCCCGTCGTGGTAAGGAATCGGGACGGACTGAGCCGGCTGACCTACGCGTTCCATCCGTTCGACGTAGTCGGCTGGGACGGATACCTGTATCCCCACGCGTTCAACATCGCCGACTTCGAGCCGATCGTGAAGCGCACGCATGCCCCGCCGCCAGTGCACCAGACCTTCGAGGGACCCAACTTCGTCATCTGCTCGTTCTGCCCGCGGCCGCTGGACTTCCACCCAGAGGCGGTGCCGATCCCCTACAACCATCACAACGTCGATTCCGACGAGATGATGTACTACGTGGGCGGCGACTACTCGGCCCGCAAGGGCTCGGGCGTCGGCCTCGGCTCGATAACGCTGCACCCGTCCGGGTTCACGCATGGCCCGCAGCCTGGTGCGGTCGAGGCGGTCATCCAGGGGCTGGCCGAGGGCAAGGACAGCACCGACGAGACCGCTGTGATGATCGACACCTTCCGGCCGCTGCAGCTGGCCAGGGCGGCGGGCCAGGCCGAAGACCCCGAGTACGCCTGGAGCTGGGCCAAGGCGGTGCGCTCCTGACGGGCGCGGACCTGGGCTGGCCGGCGGCAGGAACCGAGCAGCAGCGAAAGGGAACCGATGACACAACTGCCCGCGCTCGCGCGTGAGCTAGTCGATGGCAGGAACTTTGGCACCGTGGCGACCGTGCAGCCTGACGGCAGCCCGCAAGCGAGCGTGGTCTGGGTGAAGCGAGACGGCGACGACGTGCTGTTCTCCACCATCAGGGGCAGGCGCAAGACGGCGAACCTGGAAGCCGACCCGCGGATCAGCGTGGTGGTGACCGACGCGCAGAGCCCGTACCGGTACGCCGAGATACGCGGCCGGGCCGAGATCATCGACGACCCGAGCGCGGCGCTGATCGACGAGCTGGCGCATAAGTACACGGGCGAGCCGTTCGACCTTCCGCCCGGCCAGCGCAGGGTGATTGTCCGGGTTCGCCCCGCGCACGTGGTGGCCTACGAATAGCAGGACGCGCGGGGGTGAGCACATCCCGTAACCTTGGCTGGTGACGCTTCGCCTGCATGACACCGCCACGCGCTCAGTGCGCGAGTTCGTCCCGCTGCATCGTGGCCGGGCCTCGCTGTACCTGTGTGGCGCAACAGTGCAGGCACCCCCGCATATCGGGCATATTCGGTCCGGGGTGAGCTTCGACATACTGGTGCGCTGGCTTCGGGCTACCGGGTACGCGGTCACGTTCTGCCGCAACGTCACCGATATCGACGACAAGATCCTGCACGCAGCGCACCATGCGGAGATGCCGTGGTGGGCCGTCGCCGAGCGCAACCAGCGGGCATTCACGCGCGCCTACGACGCGCTGGGATGCGAGCCACCGGACGTGGAGCCGCGTGCGACCGGGCATGTGCCGGAGATGATCGAGCTCATGCGGCGACTGATCGACTCCGGTCACGCCTACCCCTCGGGCGGCGACGTCTACTTCGAGGTCAGGTCGCTGCCAAGCTACGGCGCGCTGTCCGGGCAGCGGCTCGAGCACATGCGGGCCGCCGAGGACACCGAAGACGCCAGCGCCAAGCGGGACCCGCACGACTTCGCGTTGTGGAAGGGCGCGAAGCCGGGCGAGCCGTTCTGGCTGACACCCTGGGGCCCTGGCCGGCCCGGCTGGCACCTGGAATGCTCGGCCATGTCGACCAAGTACCTTGGTGCCACGTTCGACATCCACGGTGGCGGGCTGGACTTGATCTTCCCGCACCACGAGAACGAACTGGCCCAGTCCCACGCGGCAGGCGACGGGTTTGCCAGGTACTGGGTGCACAACGGCCTGGTCCGCATCGGCGGCGAGAAGATGAGCAAGTCGCTCGGCAACTCGCTGCTGATCGACGAGATCATCAAAACGGTCCGCCCGGTCGAGCTGCGTTACTACCTGGGCCAGGCGCACTACCGGTCCGAGATCGACTACTCGCCGGGCGCCCTGGCCGAAGCCGCGACCGCCTACCGCCGCATCGAGGGCTTCGTGACCAGGGCAACCGAGATCCTGGCCGCCGAGCCCGCGGGCACGGACCTGTCGTCCCTGCCCGCTGCGTTCACGGCGGCGATGGATGACGACCTCGGCGTCCCGCAGGCCCTGGCCGTCCTGCACGAGGCGCTCAGAGACGGGAACGCGGCGCTCGCGGCAGGCGACGAGTCCGGCACCGCGAAGAGTCTGGCCGAGGTGCGGGCCATGCTCGGGGTCTTGGGACTGGATCCGCTGGCCGAGCCCTGGGCGGGCCGGACTGGTGACGACAGCCTGCGACCGGTCCTGGACGCGCTGGTGCAGGTGGCGCTCGACCAGCGGCAGGCGGCCAGGCAGCGCAGGGACTTCGCCGCCGCCGACGCGATCAGGGATGAGCTCCAGGAGGCGGGGGTGCTGGTGGAAGACACTCCGCGCGGCCCGCGCTGGGAGCTGCGGACGTGACCGGCCGGAGCGCTGGCCGGTCGGGGGCAGGCCGGTCGGGGGCAGGTAGGTCCGGGGCCGGCCGCGGCGCGCAGGGCGGTGGCGGGCGGACCAAGTCGGGCAAGCCACGGCCAGGTACCGGCGGTTACGGCAAGCGCAAGCTCGAAGGCAAGGGGCCGACGCCGCCGGCGGAGATGCGTCCAGGTCACCCGGCTCAGCGCAAGGCTGCCGCCCAGGCCAAGAGCGCAGCGCAGGGCAAGACGGCAGGTCAGGGCAAGACGGCAGGTCAGGGCAAGACGGCAGGTCAGGGCAAGACGGCCGCAGGAGGTACAGCGGGGGCCAGGACGCCAGGTCGCGCCGGGTCGGCGCAGCGAGGTAGCCGGGCCGTGCGAGCCGGGGCCGGCCGGGTTCCGGCCAGCGGCAGCGGCCGAGGTGAGCCGGGCGAGGCAGCGCGGCATGGCGAACTGAGCGTCAGAGGCGCGGGCAGCGGAGCGGCAGAACTCGTGGCCGGACGCAACCCGGTGCTGGAGGCACTGCGGGCCAGGGTCCCGGCTGTGGCCCTGCACGTGGGGCCGCGGCTCGATGATGACGAGCGGATCGGCCAGGCTGTCATGCTCGCCGCCGACCTGGGCATTGCGGTCGTGGAGGCCGGCCGGTCAGAACTTGACCGGATCACCGGCGGTGCCATTCACCAGGGGATCGTGCTGCGGATCATGCGGTACTCGTACGCCGACCCTGCCGACCTCGTGCAGGCGGCTCGCGACCAGGGCGTGGCGCCGCTGATCGTGGCCCTAGACGGCGTCACCGACCCGCGCAACCTGGGCGCGGTTGCCAGGTCCGTCGCCGCGTTCGGCGGTCACGGCATCCTGGTGCCTTCCCGGCGGTCGGCGGGAGTGACAGCCGGAGCGTGGAAGGCATCGGCGGGTACGCTGGCCAGGGTCCGGGTGGCCCAGACCGCGAACCTGACCAGGGCACTGACCTCCTACCAGGAGGACGGGCTTTTCGTGGCCGGGCTCGACGCGGACGGTAGCGAGGACGTTGGTCGGCTCGAGCTGGCCGATTCCCCGCTGGTGCTCGTCGTCGGCTCGGAGGGGAAGGGCCTGTCCAGGCTGGTCGCGCAGAGCTGCGACGTGGTGGCGCGAATCCCGATCAGCGGCGCCGCGGAGTCTTTGAACGCGGGCATGGCAGCGAGCATCGCGCTCTACGCAATTTCGCGGCTGCGGGCGAAACTCGATTAAGTATCGACAAATACCTGTAAATTCCACGCTCCGCCGGGTTACCGTCGCCGACGTTTGAGGAATAGGTGCTGGTATCGCAGCACTAAATACTCGAGCGTCAGCCGAGTAGTCCGCCCTGGCGGCTTTGCGTCGGCCGGGTGCCGCGCTAGAGCCGCTTGTCCGGCCTATCGTGGTGAGCAAGAGGTGGTCGCAATGACCGATTACGACCCCGCATGCGCGGACGGCCAGGAGTCAGGTAATCCGGAGGCTGCCCGCGCTCGGATGGCAGCTGAGCTACAGGCCCGCTCTCGTGCTCTGAGCCTGCCGGTCACCGAAGCGTTCGCGCGGGTGCCGAGGCACGTGTTCGTGCCGGAAGTCGGTCCCTCGGCGGCATACCGCGACGAGGCCTTCGTGATCAAATGCGGACCGGACGGAATCCCGGTCAGCTCGTCCTCCCAGCCCGCGATGATGGCGATCATGCTGGAGCAGCTCGACCTCCGGTCGGGCCACCGGGTGCTGGAAATCGGCACCGGCAGCGGATACAACGCGGCGGTCATGGCCGAGATCACGGCGCCACGGGGCAAGGTCGTCAGCGTGGATATCGACCGCGAGCTGGTCGAGCGGGCGCGGGAGAGTCTCACGGCGGCCGGCTACCCGGATGTGGAGGTGCGGTGTGCTGACGGTGGTTACGGTGATCCGGCCGGAGCCCCGTTCGATCGCATCATCGTGACCGCCGGCGTGTGGGACATCGCCCCGGCATGGCTGGAACAGCTGGCGGGCGACGGCCGCCTGGTGCTGCCGCTCTCGATCCGCGGGATCGAGCTGTCGGTGGCGCTGCGGCGAGGCGCGGGCGGCTGGCAGAGCACCTCGGCGTGCAGGTGCGGCTTCGTCCGGATGCTCGGTGCCTTCGCCAGCCCGCAGTCGGTCCTGCGGTTCAGCGGGCAGGAGCCGGTCGTCGCTCTCGTGGCGGACGGCGGTGCGGCCGACGTCAGGGCCGTGCACGCGGCCTTGCTGGGTCCTGCCGTGGACGTGTCAGCCGATGAGTACGTAATCGACGAGAGCGAGCTTGCGGACCTGGACCTGTGGCTGACACTGACCGAGCCAGGCCTGGAACGGCTGACCATGCTGAGTCCCGCCGAGGGCGGCGTACGGGCGGCGCAGCTGCTGCCTCTTGGCGGTCTCGTCAGCAACGCGACCGACCCGGACAAGATCGGCATCGCTACGTTGCTGCCGGTCGCCGAGCCCGGGCATCCGGCGGCCGTGGGCGTGCGCGGCTACGGGCCTGGCGGACCTGCGCTAGCCGAGCACCTGGCCGGACAGGTGCTGCCCTGGGCCCACCTAGGCCGACCAGGAACCGCAGACGTCCAGCTCGGCGTCTTTCCCGGCGGGGAGCCGACCAGGCCCCCGGCCGGAATGGTGATCCTGGACCGGCCGAGCGCGAGCATTGCGGTCGGCTGGCCGGCCGCTGCCTAGCTCGCCCGCTCGCCTGTCACATAGAGCAGCGGAGCGGGACCCACGATCAGCGGATCGGGCCTGCCGACCAGAGTGTCGTCCCGGCCTTCGTAGTGCACCCTGGTCAGGACGTACCGCATGGCCTCGATCCTGGCGCGCTTCTTGTCGTTGCTCTTCACCACGGTCCAGGGCGCGTGAGCCAGATCGGTACACAGGAACATGGACTCCTTGGCCTCGGTGTACTCGTGCCATTTGTCGAGCGAGGCCAGGTCGATCGGACTCAGTTTCCACCGCTTGACCGGATCGAGCTGCCGTTCGATGAACCGGCGCAGCTGTTCGGATCTGGACACGGAGAACCAGAACTTGACCAGGGTGACGCCGTCCCTCGCGAGCATGCGCTCGAACTCGGGGGCTTCACGCAGGAATTCCGTGCATTCGTGCTGGTGGCAGAACCCCATCACCCGCTCGACGACTGCCCGGTTGTACCAGGACCGGTCGAACATGACGACCTCGCCAGCCGAGGGCAGGTGCGCGAGGTAACGCCGCAGGTACCAGTCCGTCTGTTCGCGCTCGGTTGGCTTCTCTAGCGCGACGACACGCGCGCCGCGGGGATTGAGATTCTCGGTGAACCGCCTGATGGTGCCGCCCTTGCCCGCCGCGTCCCTGCCCTCGAAGAGGATGACGAGCCGCCCGCCAGTGGATTTGACGTGCTGCTGCAGCTTGAGCAGTTCAATTTGCAGCCCGCGCTTCGACTTCTCGTACTCCTTGCGGCGCATGCGCTCGTCGTAGGGGAAGTCCTCACGCCAGGTCTGGACCCTGGAACCATCGGGCGCGATCAGGAATGGCCGCCGTTTGCCCTGTTTAATGCGAAGCCCGAGCTCCGCGGCCAGATCATCGAGCAAGTCGGCGACCTGCCGGTCAGATCTTTTGCCAACCACCTGCCGCCGGGTGCCGACGGCCAGTTCGGGGCTGGCCGCGGCCCGTTTGGGGCGGGCCGAGGGGTGGGCCAGCAGAGCTGTCACCGGTGCGTTGCGCCCTTGGTCCGGGCGTCCTTCACGGCTGACGTGGTCTTGCCAGCTAGGCCCTTGAGCCGGTCGGCCACCTGGGAGGCGGCGTGGCCAGCTTGCTTGCTCGCTTTCTGCATGGCGTCGCTGTCTGCGTACTTGGCCCTCGCCTTGGTGCTCAGGTCGTCCGCCTTGCTCTTAACCTTCGCGACGAGACTCACTTTTTCCTCCGTCCTGCGACGAGAAACCGCTGTCACTAGCCGCGATCAATGCTCAGCGCTAGATACCCTCGGCGCTGGGCAGCACACCTTGGGCCTGGGGTAAGCAACGACTTCCTGGCCGGCGGCAAGCGGTGATATACCTTGATGCTCCGTGAATGGCACATCTCGGGGATATACCCTTTATCAGGCAGACGCGACCGCTCGGTTCTCGACCGGGATGGCAACCAACAGCTAGGCTAAAACGTCTAGAAATGCGTACGAGCCCGATTGCAATCGCCCTGCCTCGGTTACCCTCCGCAGTGCCTGCGGATCGAGCCTCAACGGCGGGCTCACTGTAGGAGTAAAGATGCGGCAGACAGTCTTGCGGTGGGTGTCCGGCGTGGGGGCGATCGCCGTCGTGGGGGCGGTGGCCGCGGCCCAGGGACCAGCGGACGCGGCACCATCCGCCCCGGCGCACGGTGCGTCAGTTACCTCGCCCGCGGCATATGTCCCCCCGAAGCACGACCTTTTCTTCGGCGATACGGGAGCTGCGGTCAAGAGCGTCCAGCGCCGGCTGAACCAGTTGCGTTATTACGCCGGGCCGGATGATGGCGTCTACGGTCAGGACCTGCAGGAGGCTGTCTGGGCGTTCAAGGAAGCCCAGGGCCTGCCGATGAACCAGGTCAACTGGAATGACATAGCCAACAGCAACAGCGTCATTACCTGGGCATTCCGCAAGGCGCTTGTGCATCCCAAGGCGCCCAAGGTCCTGATCAAGCACGGACCTGCCAACCGGATCGAGATAAACCTGGCGGATCAGGTGCTCGTGCTGTACAAGAACAACCACCCCCGGTGGATCCTGCATGTGTCGCCTGGCGGGGGTTACCACTTCTGCAACCCGCCGTCGGCCGGCGGAGGCTGCGGCCGGGCAGTCACCCCGGACGGGAACTTCCACGCTGTGTACTTCTATAGCGGCTGGCAGAAGGTGCCGCTCGGCACGATGTTCAACCCTGTCTACTTCGACCCGGCGGCCGGCGACGCGATCCACGGGGACATTCCGGTGCCGTGGTATGCGGCATCGCACGGCTGCGTGCGGATCTGGATGGACGCTGCCGCCTGGTTCTACAAGGACCTGACAATCGGCGGCAAGCACGCCACTCCCGTCTACATTCGCGGGAAGGCCCATTACTGGCCACAGATCGTCGGCTCCTAGATTCCTGGCGCGCTGATCTGCCCGCTCGGCTGGCAACGGCCGAGCGGGCAGGTGCATGCGGCGGATACGACTAGACTGGCGCGGCTGACAGCCGGTTACTGGAGTTGATCATGAAGCGTGGATTGCTAGCCGCGGGGGTTGCCGCGCTCGCCGCCGCCGGGCTGGCCGCCTGCGGGAGCAGCACTAGCCCGAGCACGGCCAGCGGCGGCACGACGAGTTGCACCTATGCGGGCATCCAGAGTGAGCTGTACCAGAAGGGCGCGCTCACCGTCGCCACCGACAAGCCCGCCTACCCGCCGTGGTTCGAGAACAACAACCCGGCGAACGGCAAGGGCTACGAGAGTGCCGTGGCGTATGCGATCGCGAAGCAGCTCGGCTTCAAGCCATCGCAGGTGCACTGGGCCTACGAGCCGTTCAACGACTCGTATGCTCCTGGCCCGAAGAAGTTTGACTTCGACATCAACGAGATCTCCTACACGCCGCAGCGCGCCCAGGCTGTGTCCTTCTCCAGCAGCTACTACGACGTGCAGCAGGCCCTGGTCGCGCTGAAGAGCTCGCCGATCGTTACCAGGCACTCGCCGGCCCAGCTCAAGACCTACATCTACGGCGACCAGATCGGGACCACCAGCCTGCAGCTCATCACCAGCGAGATTCAGCCGACGACGACCCCGAAGGTCTACCAGACGCTCAACGTGGTCAAGGAAGTGCTGCAGACTCACCAGATCGACGCGTTCGTGATGGATACCCCGACCGCCCAGTACATCTCGGCGGACCAGGTCCCGAACTCGGTGATGGTGGCACAGTTCCCGTCCACTGGCGAGCACTACGGCCTGCTGTTCACCAAGGGCAACCCGCTGGTCGGCTGCGTCAACAAGGCGCTTGCCGCGCTCACCGCGAACGGCACGCTGGCCGCGCTGCAGAAGCAGTACCTGCAGATCTACACCAGCGTCCCGACGATAAAGCCGTAGCGGCAGGCTGCGCGGGCTTGTTCGTGTTCGATGAGTAGTGAGCAGGGCGGTTACGGCAGCGGCGCCGATCCGCCGGGCATGACTCCGACCGCGGGCCTGGGCTTCGGTCCGCAGCAGGCCGGCTCCTTCGGCACATCGGGGCGCGGGCCCCGGCTCCTATCCGGTGGCGGGCGCAAGGCGACCGTCATCTCGACGGTCAGCACGCTGATCGTGCTGGCCGCGCTCGCGGCCGTATTCTGGTTCGCGCCAGGCAGCGCGGAGTTCCGGCACGCGTTCTTCAGCCCGCAGAACATGTGGCACGCATTCGTCGGAAACCCGAAGAAGGGCTACTACTCCGTCGGCGCGGCCATCTGGCTGAACATCCGGATGTTCCTGATCGCCGAGGTCCTTATCCTGATCCTGTCCCTGGTCATCGCGCTGATCCGGCAATCCACGAGCCCGGCCCTGTTCCCGTTCCGGCTGCTGGCAATGCTCTATGTGGATTTCTTCCGCGGCGTGCCGCTGCTGCTCGTAGTCTTCGCCGTTGGCCTCGGCGTTCCGGCGCTGCGCCTGCCGTTCATCTCGACGCAGTCCTCTACGGTCTACGGCATCGCGGTCCTCACGCTGTCGTATTCGGCCTACGTCTCAGAGGTCTACCGGGCGGGCCTGAACTCGGTCCACCAGAGTCAGGTGTCCGCGGCACGCTCGCTCGGGCTCTCGCAGGCCACCGCACTGCGGTACGTGATCTTGCCGCAGGCCATCCGCAACATCATTCCTCCGCTGCTGAACGACTTCATCAGCCTGCAGAAGGACACCGCGCTTGTCGGCGTGCTCGGCGCCATCGAGGCCCTGAACGCGGCCGGGATATACGCCAGCTCCGTCTTCAACTACTCCAGCTATACGGTGGCGGCAATCTTGTTCCTGGTCCTGACGATCCCGCTGGCCAGGTTCACCGACCGGATCATCGCGCAGGACCGGCGGCGGCGGCTCGCCGGGGCGACCCAGTGACCGCGGCCGGGCCCGGCGCGGGTCAGCCGGCCGCCGGCGCTGACGCGATCCAGATCGAGGACCTGCACAAGTCCTTCGGCCCGAACGAGGTGCTCAAGGGAATCAGCCTGTCGGTTGCCGCGCACGAGGTGATCTGCTTGATCGGCGCGTCCGGGTCGGGGAAGTCGACCCTGTTGCGGTGCATCAACCTACTCGAGCCGATCAGCGCGGGCCGCATCTGCCTGCTCGGCCAGGACGTCACGGTGCCGGGAGTGAATGCCAACCTGGTCCGACGGCGGGTAGGCATTGTCTTCCAGTCCTTCAACCTGTTCCCGCACATGACCGTGCTGCGCAACGTGACGCTGGCACCAGTCAAGGCCCTGGGCATGCCGGCGGCGGACGCGGCTGCGGCAGCCACCGAGCTGCTGGCGCGATTCGGGCTTGCCGACAAGCGGGACGAGTACCCGGACCGGCTTTCCGGCGGTCAGCAGCAGCGGGTGGCGATCGTGCGCGCGCTGGCAATGCAGCCGCAGATCATGCTGCTGGACGAGGTGACCAGCGCGCTCGACCCGGAACTTGTCGCCGAGGTGCTTGACGTCATCAGGGAGCTCGCGATCGGCGGCATGACCATGCTGATCGCAACGCACGAGATGGGCTTCGCCAGGGACGTCGCAAACCGGGTTTGCTTCCTGGAGGAGGGCAGGATTATCGAGGACGGCCCGCCCGCCGACCTGTTCACCAATCCTCAGGACGAGCGCACCCGGCGGTTCCTGCGCCGGATCGTCGAGGCTGGGCGGATGTAGCGCGCACCCGGCCCGTTCCGCGACGGCGCGACAAATGCGGCTGTAGGGACTGTAGTCACGGCATATATCGGGCTATGGTCGGCGTGAACAGTCCGTTAACCATGGCGGAACAACGACCACGGTTGGGAGCGCGATTCGTGCATAGGTTCATCAGGCCATCAGGGCTGGCTGCGGCGGCAGCCCTCGCGGTCGCCCTGATCACGCCCGCCGCCGCACCGGCCGTCGCCGCGAGCCAGACCTGCGGCGGCACCGGCAGCGTCACGACCGTGACCGGAGCTCTGCCCGACGGCGCGACCTACGAGATCCAGTGCCCGGCGGGTAGCTGGAACGGCACCCTGTTCCTCTATAGCCACGGTTACGTGGTTCCCGGCGCCGCCAACCCGGCAGAGGATGTCGGGGACCCGGTCACCGGCGCCTGGATGCTCGGGCACGGGTTCGCACTGGCAGGCTCGTCGTACTCGACCACCGGCTGGGCGATCCAGCAGGCGCTGCCCGATCAGATCAGCACCCTGAACCGGTTCGGCGCGACCTACGGCAGGCCCGAGCAGACCATCGCGTGGGGTCACTCGCTCGGCGGAATCATCACGGCGGGCCTTATCCAGCGCTACCCCGCCAGGTTCACAGCCGCGCTGCCCATGTGCGGCGTGCTCTCGGGCGGCGTCGCTACCTGGAATACCGCGCTGGACTCGGCATTCGCCTTCCAGCAACTGCTTGCTTCCACGACCGGCCTGCAGGTAGTGAACATCTCCAGTCCGGCCGCCAACCTGGGCATCGCGGAGACCGCAGCGGCGACCGCGCAAAGCACCGCGGCTGGCCGGGCGCGGCTCGCGCTGGCGGCGGCGCTCGGTGACACACCCGGCTGGTTCACCCCCCTGTCCGCCGAGCCTGCCGCAACTGACTACACGGCCCAGGAGGCAAACCAGTACCTGTGGGACTCCGAGGTCGACTTCCCGTTCGTGTTCGACTTCCGTGCGAACCTCGAGCAGGACGCTGGCGGCAACCCGTCCTGGACCACAGGGGTCAACTTTGCCCAGCAGGTGCGCAAGTCCGCCGACTACCGCGAGGTGGTCGCGCTGTACAAGGCGGCCGGCCTGAGCCTGCGCGCCGACGTGCGGACGCTCAATCGCGCGGCCAGAATCAGCGCCGACCCGAAGGCCGTGGCCTACCTTGCCCGCAACATCAGTTTCACCGGCCGCATCTCGATCCCGGTACTGACGATGCACACCACCGGTGACGGCCTGGTAGTGCCGGAGAACGAGCAGGCTTACGCCCAGGTGGTGCGGCGAGCAGGCAACGCGCGGCTGCTGCGGCAGATCTTCGTAAGCCGCGCCGGGCACTGCGCATTCACGCCGGCCGAGACGATTACCGCGGTCCAGGTCCTGCTGAACCGCGTCAGCACCGGCAAGTGGGACCGCAAGGCGCTGAGCCCGGCTGCCCTCAACGCCGCCGCGACGGCGCTCGGGCCCGAGTACAACATCTACACGGCGCAGGGCAGCACGTGCCCGGTCGGCTCGCCGGTCGACGGAGTCTGCGCGACCGCGCCGGCGTTCGTTGCCTATCAGCCGGATCGGTACCTGCGGCCGTTTGATCTCAGCTACCGCTTCCGGCGGTAGCGAGCGGTCCTGGCCGACTACAGGGCGATCCGCCCGGTAGTCGGCCCGGACCGTTGCCGTCCCGTGGCCCGGTCACGTGCAGGCTTGTCAGCGGCGCTTGACCGGGCCCATCTTGACCAGCCGCCGCCAGGTCAAGAGCGCGAAGCCGAGCGCGAGCAGCAATAGCAGCGCCATGTCGGTGAGCCAGGTCCGCGCATTGTGATCCCAGAGTGGGTCGGACGAGCTGGCAGCGGCAGTGGGCTTGCCCTGCTGCGTGGCCGGGGTCACGCTCGGGCTCGGCTTGCTGTGGTGCGGGTGCTTCACTGCCGTCACCGTGACGACCGTCGCAGCCGCGGTCCTGGGCAGCGCACTGGCCTGGCTGACGGGCCCGGACGCGACAGTCGGCGGAATCACGTTATTGAGGTTCGTCGTCGACGCGGTCGCCGCATACCCCCAGCGCGATGGGGACAGCCACGAAACCTGCTCGAGGCCGACCTTGCCGTGCAGTGGGAATATGCCGCCGCTCAGGACCACCTCGAACATCACCACGACCACCAGCAGCGGCATGGCCTTATCCGAGGTGTCGACCAGCGAGGACAGCAGCAGGCCAAGCGTCATCGACGCGACACCCAGCGCGAACATAGCGAGCATCAGCTCAACCAGCGGCAGGTGCACCAGGAGCGCACCCTGCTTCGGCAGCGGACGGCCGATCAGCCCGACCGCCACCAGCACGACAGCCTGCAAGCCGCTAAGCAGGCCGAGGATGATCAGCTTGGACATCAGGTACGCACCGGCGGACAGGCCCGCCGCACGTTCTCGGCCGTACACCGATCGCTCCTTGACGATCTCCCAGATGGCATTGGCCGTGCCGCTCAGGCACGCGCCAACGGCCAGCACTAGGAGCAGAGACGTCGCGTCGACATTGTTGGGACCGACCAGTCCCTGGGGCGAGGGAATCACCCGCACCAGCAGGCCCAGCGCCACTGGCAGGCCAGCTAGCACCCCGAGGTACAGCCGGTCCGAGGCGATGACCGCCAGGTACCTGCGGCACAGGGTGCGCATGTGCGCCAGCTTGTTCCTGGCCGCGGGCGCCTGCGGCGCCTGGCGGGTGCCAGCCGCGGGCGACGCGGAGCTGGCCATTTCGGTAGTGATGTAGCGGCTGTAGTAAGGCGATGACCGGAACTCGCCGGCCCAGTCCCGTCCCGGCTCGGTCTCAAATGCCTGAAATACCTCGGCCCAGTCCGACTGGCCGAAGTGCCGCAGCCCGTCGGCGGGGGGCCCGAAGAACGCGACCTTGCCACCGGGCACCAGCACGAGCAGCCGGTCGCACAGGTTCAGGTTCGCGACGCTGTGGGTGACGACGATCACCGTGCGGCCGTCGTGGGCCAGCTTGGCCATCTGCTCCATCACGGACTTGTCCAGGCCAGGATCCAGGCCGGAGGTCGGCTCGTCCAGGAACAGCAGCGACGGCTTGGTCAGCAGTTCCAGCGCTACGTTGACCCGCTTCTGCTGGCCGCCGGACAGCGCCGACGTCCTCGTGTCGGCGTGCGCGGTCAGTGCGAGTTCCCCGAGCACCTCGTCGATGCGGCGCTTGCGCTCTTGCTTGCTCGTGTCGCGGGGGAAGCGCAGCTGCGCGGCGAACTGCAGCGCGCGCCGGACGGTCAGCTGGGTGTGCAGGATGTTCTCCTGCGGTACCAGGCCGATCCGGTGCCGCAGCTCGGCGTAGCTCTTGTACAAGTCGCGCCCGTCGTACAGGACCTGGCCCTCGGTCGCGGGCGCGATCCCGGTCAGCGCGCCGAGCAGGGTCGACTTTCCCGCGCCACTCGGCCCGATGACGCCCAGCAGGCAGCGCTCGCCGAGCGGAAAGCTCATGTGGTCGAGCAGCACCTTTCCGCCCGGCAGCCGAACGGTGAGTTCCCGCGCGGTGAGCGAGATGTCACCGGTATCGAGGAACTCCTGCAGCTGGTCGCCGACGCGCTGGAACGTGGCCGGGCCTACGCCGATCAGGTCCGTCTCGGTGACCGGCGCGACCGTGATCCGCTGCCCGTTCAGGAAAGTGCCGTTGTGGCTGTCGAGATCGGCGATCTCGAACTCGCCGCGGCTTGTCCGGCGGAGCTCCGCGTGATACCGGGAAACGCTGAGGTCAGCTACCACGACGTCGTTGTCAGGGGCCCGGCCGATCCGCAGCCGCTTGGCCGGCATGGCCAGCACGGCGCTGGGCGGGCGCACCGAGCTCTGCCGCTGCTGCGGGAGGTGGATGGCTGGCGACGGCTGGTCACGTTCCAGCCAGAAAGCGGTCCCATCCTGCACCCGGTCGGGCGTTCTGGCCTGATCAGGTGAACTCAGCAAGGCGCAGTGCAGCTGCGGACCCTCGACCGGATGACCGAGGCGCACCGAGCAGTCGCCTGAGATCACCAAGTGGCGGATTCGCCGCTGGTCCACGAACGTCCCATTGGTACTGCCAGCGTCCTGGAGGACCCAGCTGCCGTCTTGCTGGCTCAGGACGGCATGCTGCCAAGACACTCGCGGATCGGCCAGTACGAAGTCGGACGTCGGATCGCGCCCGATGCGATAGCTCGCTCCGCTGTCGAGCACCCTGTCTGAGCCCGGCGCCCGGACCCGGAGCCGGAAGGCGGTGGCAGCACCGCCCGCAGGATCAATGGTCATGGGCCAACTGTAGAGCGGGCGATAGCGAGAGAGGATAGCCAAACGGCCCATTTCTGCGGTCCGCCGATATGGCCAATTGACATCCGCAGTCAGCGAAACTGCATACTTGGGAACCGCGCAATCGAGTCCGGCTTGCGAAGCCGCGAGCAGCCCGCCCTGGAGGAGTCGTGACCGACCAGACCCCGGACGTGCCGCCGGGCTTAGTCCCTGGCTCGCAGCTCGCCGGCTACAGGCTGGAGGAGCAGATTGGCCACGGAGGCATGGCGGTGGTGTTTCGTGCCTACGACTACAGGCTCGACCGGCTCGTAGCGCTCAAGGTACTGGCACCGGCGCTCGCCCAGGATGACGCGTTCAGGCAGCGGTTTATCCGCGAGTCACGCGCGGCCGCGGCTGTGGACGATCCGCACATAATTCCAGTTTTCGAGGCGGGCGAGTCCGGCGGCGTGCTTTTCATCGCGATGCGCTATGTCCGCGGCGGTGACGCGCGGTCCCTGGTCGACCGGATCGGCCCGCTGCCGGCCGGCCGCGCGGTTGAGATCGTAACCCAGACGGCGTCCGCCCTCGATGCGGCGCACGCGAGGGGACTTGTGCACAGGGACGTCAAGCCGGGCAACATGCTGCTGGATGAAAGTCAGTCCGCGGGCCGGCCCGACCACGTGTACCTGTCCGACTTTGGCCTGAGCAAGGCGTCGCTCGCCGTGGCCGGGCTAACCGCCACTGGGCAGTTCCTCGGCACGCTGGACTACATCGCGCCTGAGCAGATTGAGGGCCGGACGGTTGACGGCAGGACCGATCAGTACTCGCTAGCCTGCGCAGCGTTCGAGCTGTTCTGCGGTGCGCCGCCGTTCCGCCGCGAGGACACGGTCTCGGTCATGTACGCCCAGCTCAACGAGCCGCCGCCATCGCTGCGCTCCGATCGGCCTGATCTGGGTGACGAACTGGACCGGGTCATGGCGAAGGCGCTGGCGAAGGCGCCGGCCGACCGCTACGAGAGCTGCATGGACTTCGCAACGGCGCTGCGGCAGGCGCTCGGGCTCGCCGCGAGCGGTAGCGATAGCGGCCCGCAGGCGGCGCATCCGCCGACCCAGCTTGCGAGCACGCCGATCACACCTCAGGCGCCGCAGGTCGCGGCCGGGGCGGGGTACGACGCGCCAGGGCTGGAACCGGCCGGGCCGGGGTTGAGTCAGCGCTGGCCGGGACCGGCCGGGGCGGGGCATACTCAGGCCGCACAGCCGTCGGCCGGAGCCGGGCATGCGGAAGCTGCACAGCCGCCGGCCGAGGCCGGGCCCACCCTGGCCGCGCAGGCACAGACCGGCGCGATGCCCGGGGCCGCCAGCGGCCCGGCCACGGCCAGGATCTCCGCGCCATCGCGCACCACCGAGCCGGGCGATATCGGCACCGCCGACCTGCCCGGCCGGTCCGGACGCGCGTGGTGGCGCTCGCCGCTCCCGGTGGCAGGCCTGTGCGCCGTGGTGCTGCTCGCCGGCGGTGGCGCTTTCGCCCTGAGCGGCCACGGAAACAGTAGCGGCCACGGGCACGGATCAGCCAGCCGCAAGGCAGGGAATGTGCCCCCGCTGGTCGCGGTCAGCCTGCCCGGCTGCACCACCGCCACGGCCAGGGCGGCAACGTCCACTACAGCCACCGCAGCCACGGTGACTGGCGACAACCCGTTCGGCGTGACCGTAACCGCGAATGGCCAGTACTCGTTCGTGACCTTGGGTAATTCGATAGCGGTGCTGCGCGACAACGTCGGACTGGAGCCGACGCCGGTACAGACGATCGCCGCCAGCGGGGCGAGCAAGACCGATGCACTCACTCACGACGGCCGCTTCCTGGTTGCCGCGGCAGGCAGCGGCGCGGTCGTGGTCAACGTCGCCGATGCCGAGCAGGGCGTGCCTGACCCGATCTCCGGTGCGCTGACCAGCCCGGACGGCAAGGGTGCCTTCGGGGTACTGATCTCGGCCAATGACGAGTTCGTCTTCGTCACCCTCCAGGGCAGCGACAAAATGGCGGTCTTCAACCTCAGGGACGCGCTGGCGCATGGGTTCTCCGCCGCCTTCATTGGCTACGTGCCGTTGGGGACGCAGCCGGTCGGGATCGCCAGCGACGGCACCTGGATCTACGTAGCCAATCTCGGCGGGACGCTGAGCGTGATCAATGCCAGCAAGGCGGAGACCTCGCCCAGATCCGCGGTCGTGAAGACTGTGCGGGCGGGCTGCGGAACGGCCAGGGTCCTGCTGTCGGCTGACGGCCAGGTGCTGTGGGTCACCGCCAGGCAGAGCGACGCGCTGCTGGCATTCAGCACGGCCAGGCTCCGTTCCGACCCCGAGCATGCCCTGATTGCCAAGGTGATGGTCGGCGAAGTGCCCCTTGGCGAGGTATTCGTGGATAACGGCACGAAGATCGTGATCGCGGACTCGAACCTCAACAGCCTGCCCGGCGCCACCGCCAACCTGGCCGTAGTTGACGCCAACCTGGCGCTGGCCGGCAAGTCCGCACTGCTGGGATACGTCCCGAGCGGCCTGCTCCCGCGCGAGCTGGCGGTCGAGCCTGGCGGCGCGACGCTGCTGGTGACGAACGAGGACTCTCATCAGCTGCAGGCACTGCGCATAGCGGACCTGCCGTGACAGCGGCCGTGGCGCAGGGAGCCGCTATCCGGGCGAAATGGCGTAACATCTGGCCAATGAGGCCCCCGAGGTGAGCGACTACGCCGGTCCAGGCAGGCGCCACGGCCGGACGGGCCGGCGCGGGCGGAAATGGCTGATCGCGCTGGTCGTCGTCATCGTGCTGCTGGTCGCGGCTGACTTCGCCGCCAAGGCAGTGGCGCAGAGCGTCGCCGCGAGCGAGATCCAGACGCAAGGTCACTTGTCGGCTAAGCCGGATGTGACCATCAATGGGTTCCCGTTCCTGACCCAGCTGGCCAGCAAGGACTTCCGCAACGTGAAAATCAGCATCTCCGACCTCAAGGAAGGCCCGGTGACGTTCACCAGCGTCGATGCCGCGGCGACCGGGGTGAAGCCCAAGTCGTTTGCGTTCAGCAGCCTGACGATCGACCACCTGTCCGGCATCGCGGTCATCGACTTCGCCTCGCTCGGTAACACGCTGACATCCGAGATAGGCCCGCTGGGCTCGCTACTCAACGGGGCTGGCCTGAACCTGACCGAGGCCGGCCCGAACGAGGTCAAGGCAAGCCTCAACCTCCTGGTCACGACCGGATCGGCCACCTGGCGCATCACCAGGGTCAGCCCGACTGAGCTGAATGTCCGACTGGTCGGCAGCAGCGGGCTGCCCTCCTCGCTACTCGGCTCGATGCAAAATCTGAACCTGCAGATACCCCCGCTGCCCCTCGGGCTGTCTCTTGGCACCGTCTCGGTCACGCCTGCCGGAGTCGTGGGCACTATCACCGGCAGCAACGTCACCGTCGGCACTTAGGCCTTTGAGGCGAGCGGAGAGTGTACTGATCGGAACGCGGGGAGAACGGCTCACTGTAGTCGGCGGCGGGATCGTCGGCCTGATGACGGCCTACTACGCGGCGCCGCTGGCGGAGTCGGTGACGGTGCTGGAGTGCTCCAGGATCGGCGACCCTGCGACCGCCTCCTACTCGCTGACCCGGTCCCTGCGCCACGATTACCTTGATGCGCGCTACGCGAGCCTTGCGGCCGAGGCCCGCAGGCTCTGGCTGGAGCTTCAGAATGAGTCGGCTGGCCGGCTGCTGGTCGACTGCGGCTGCCTGAACTTGGCCAAGACGAGCGTGACGGCGGACATGGACGCGACGTACGGCGCACGCAGCTATGAGGTTCTAGCGCAACTCGGACTGCCTCGGCGGGCGTTCGCCGGGGCTGAGCTCGCAGAACGGTTCCCGCAGTTTGCCGCCGATGCCGGCTGGCTCGACGTCGACGCGGGCTTCGCCGATGTCAGCGTGGTCACCGACGTGCTGACCCGAGCCCTGCGCGAGCGCGGCGTGACCGTGCACGAGGGCGTCAGGGTTCGGGGTATCGGCAGGGACGCCGACGGCTGGCAGGTGGCGATCGATTACGGTGCCGTCGGGTCCGATGCCATCGTGATCGCGGCCGGCCTCGGTACCAATGAGCTGCTCGGCTTGCTCCCGGACTGCGGGGTCCGGTTCCCGTTGCGGCCGGACCGGCCGACTCAGTCGAAGTACTTCATCCCGGCCGAGTCGGTCCGCCCGCAGTTCACCGAGCAGGCATTACCGGTGTTTGCCTACTTGGACGTCGGTATCTACGGCCACCCGATGCTGGCGGGCAAGACTCCCGGAGTGAAGATCGGTTTCTACAACCCGCCGGACGCGGAGATCATCGCTAGCCCCATCGGGTCGGTGGAGGACTTCGTGGCCGAGTGCATGCCCGCGCTGCGCGGCGCGCAGTCGGTAGACGTCGCCGAGGCTAGCGGCGTAGACACCTGCTCGTACGACCTCGTCGCAGACGATGAATTCATCATCGGGCCGGTTCCCGGAGCCGACGGCGTCTATGCCGGCGTTGGCTGGCGCGGGACCGGCTACAAGTTCGCGCCCTGGGCCGGCCTCGTGCTGGCCCAGCTGGCCATGGAGCACGACACAAACTATGACATCGCCAGGTTCTCGCCGGCCAGGTTCGGATAGCGGAAGCGGAGCGCATATGACGCATCAGGCCGCGGCAGGCATCGCAGAAAGACTGGCAGACGGCGTCGTTCTCGGCGCCGAGGGCTACGTGTTCGAGCTGGAGCGGCGTGGCTACATCAAGGCCGGCCCTTACGTGCCCGAGGTAGTTCTGGACTTCCCTGATGCCGTCCGGGAGTTGCACCGCGAGTTCTTGCGCGCCGGGGCCGAGGTCATGGTGGCCCTGACCTATTACGCGCACAGGGACAAGCTCCGGCAGGTCGGCCGCGAAGGCGACCTGGAGGCGATGAACAGGCAGGCGGTAAGGCTCGCGCGGGAGGTAGCCGCGGAAGGGGACGCGCTGGTCGCCGGCAACGTGTGCAACACCTGGGCCTACGACCCCGCCGATCCGGCCACTGCGCGCGCCGTGCGGGCCATGTACGCCGAGCAGATCGGCTGGGCCGCGGATGAAGGTGTCGACTTCGTAATCTCGGAGACCAACGATTACCTGGGCGAGGCACTGATCGCTCTGGAGGTCTGCCACGACCTCGGCCTGCCCGCCATGGTCACGCTCGCGACGAGCCGCCCGGACGCCACCTGGGACGGCTACGACTACGTAGCGGCGTGCGGGATCCTGGCCGACCACGGCGCCGCCGTTGTCGGCCTGAACTGTGACCGGGGCCCAGCTACCATGCTGCCGCTGGCGGCGAAGATCAGGGCGCGGGTCAGCTGCGCCGTCGCCGCTCAGCCCGTGCCATACCGCACCAGCGAAGCCACGCCGACCATGCAGTCGCTGCGCTCCGACGGAGTGGACCGGGTCTTCCCGCTGGCGCTCGAGCCGTTCAGCTGCACCAGGTTCGAGATGGCGAGCTTCGCGCGGGCCGCGCGCGCGCTCGGCGTGAACTACATCGGCATCTGCTGCGGTGCGGGACCGCAGCACGTGCGGGCCATGGCGGAAGCGCTCGGGCGCAAGGTGCCGGCCAGCAGGTACTCGCCGTCCATGGAGCTGCACCCGATCCTGGGCACCTCCGCGGCTACCGACGACCCGGCCGTCCTCGCGGCCTGGAACGTTACGCCCGCATGACGGGCCGCGGCGGGGGCGCGAGCGTGCGACGTCACGAGCCCGCGGACAGCTACCTGGACAAGACATTTCGCTGGTGGCATCTCAGCGAGCCGTCGCCGGAGCTCAAGGCCGCCGAGGCGGACGGCTGGCTCGGCCAACCAGGCCGGGCGCTCGATGCGGGTTGCGGACTTGGCACCGAGGCGGCCCACCTAGCCAGCGCCGGGTGGCAGGTGACCGGCGTGGACCTGTCCGAGCCGGCTTTGCGGCTGGCCAGTTCGGCGCATCCAGCCGTGACGTTCGCCAGGGCCGATATCCGCACGCTGCCTTATGCCCAAGGCTCTTTCGACCTCGTCCTGGACCGCGGGTGCTTTCACTATCTGAGCCAGCCCGGCCGGCGGCGTTACGCGACCGAACTGTGGCGCGTGCTGCGGCCCGGCGGCCGGCTGCTGCTGCGCGCGTGCCTGACAAGCGCCGGGGTGCGTAACGATGTGGACGAGGCGGCGATTGCGGCCAGCTTCGCCGGCTGGTCAATCGAATCGATGAGGCCCGCGGACCTGCCGAGCGACACCCGCGTCATGCGAGCGCTTGAGGTACGGCTGCGCCGCGCCGACTCCCGGCGTTCGGCAATCGCTACATGCTGATATTAGCCAGCCAATTCCATGCCCTTGGCCTGCTGGTACGCCTTAAAGTTGTAACTCCGACCGTTACGGATTCTAAGGTGGTTTCTGGTGCACCTACGCGCGGGCCACGGGTAGCCGGTGGCAGACAGCCAGCTTTCATCGGCTCCGCCGGCCGCCCCGCTTGTCGCTTCGGGGTCATGGCCGGTCCGTTCCGGTACGATGCCGCCGCTGGCGGACAGGTTCAGCACCAGGCCAGAGAGCGGGCCCGATGTCTCCGTGGCGCTGGAGTACAGCGCCGCGGTCGCGCTTGTGCCGCGGCGGACGGGTGCCGGGTCGGCCGACGCCTGGCTGCATTGCTGTGGCAAGAGCCAGCTGGCTGCCTACTTCGCCGAATCGCAATGGCGCGCGCGCTCGATAGACCTGCTGATATGGATTGATGCCAGCAGCAAGGCATCAATCCTGTCCGGTTTTGTCGATGCGGCCAGGGCCATAACCGGGACCGGCCTGCCGGGCAATGCCGAGTCGGTCACGGCAACATTGCTGAGCTGGCTTACCAGAACAGATACGCGCTGGCTCATCGTATTTGACGACCTGATCGACGGCGAGATGCTGGCCGGGCTCTGGCCCGCGGGCCGCGGCGGGCGGGTGCTGGTCACGGCACCGAGCTCCAATGCCGTGGCCAAGCTGCCCGGCGTGTCGGTAGCTGAAGTCGGGCCGTTCAGCCCGCGCGAGGCGATGAGCTATCTTGTCGGCCGGCTCTCCTCCGATCCTGACCAGCGGCGCGGTGCGATGGATCTGATCGAGGATCTAAGCTGCCAGCCGCTGGCCCTGTCCCAGGCGACTGCGGCCATCGCCAGCTCCTGGCTGACCTGTGTTGACTATCGCGAGCGCTTCGTCCGCAGATCCGCTTTGATCAGCCAGCACGACCGCGGACCGCTCCCGCCGGCCAGGGTGACGTGGACTCTCTCCCTCGATAGTGCCGACTACTTGCGACCTGGCGGCGCCGCGCAGTCCTGCCTGGTCCTTGCCGCGCTGCTTGACGGCCACGGCGTGCCGACCTCATTCTTCACTGCGCCGGCTGCAAGCGGCTACATTGCGGGCAATGGGTTCGAGTCAGGGTATGCGGCACAGCGATCAAGCAATGCCCTGCAGACCCTGGAGCAGGCGGGCCTGGTCAGCCTTGACCGGGCCAGCGACCCGCCGACGGTGTGGATGAACCAGGTCATGCAGCACGCTGTCTTGGCTGCCACGCCCGCGGACATGTTCGAGCAGGCCACCTCGGCTGCGGTTGCTGCCCTTCTTGAGCTCTGGTCAGACGACAGAGTGCGGGCGCGGTATGGATCTGTGCTTCGGGTGAGCGCGGAGAACGTGCGGCGGGTTACTGGCGGCATGCTATGGGCCAACGGCTGTCATCCACTGCTGCTGCGGGTAGGGCAGAGCCTGGACGAAGACGGGCTGACAGGCCCCGCTGTCGACTACTGGCGTGAGCTCGCCTCGGTCAGCGACAGAGCGCTGGGGCCCGATCACCCGGACTCGATGGTCCTCATCGAACGGGTCGCGAACTCTTACCTGGCGGCTGGCCGCTCGGCTGACGCCATCGCCTGGTACCGGCGGATCCTGTCGGGCTGGGCCACCACGTTCGGCCCCGAACACCCGCGCACGCTGGCGGCTCGAGCGCGCCTCGGGCGCGTGCTGGTCACGGCGGGACTTACCGACGAAGCGATCACAGTGCTCACCGAGACGCTTGTTTCCTGTGAGCGGGCATTCGGACCTGACAACCGGCAGACTCAAAGCACCCGTGAGGAACTGGCAGCCGCATATCGCGCCGCCGGACAGATGGCGGGTGCGATCCGGATCTACCGGCGGACTCTCGGTCAGCGCGAGCGCGACGCGGGATCCCAAGACCCCGCGACGATTGCCACCCGGCAGAAGCTAGCCGAGGCCTACCTGGCCGATGGCAAAACCAAGGACGCGATCACGCACTATAAGCGCGCACTCGCCGATTACGAGCGAAGCCTGGGCCCCGAGCACCCGGATACGCTTCGTGCCCGTGCCTCGCTCGCGTCGGTCTACCGCCAAAGCGGCCGGATGGCTATAGCCGTGCAGCTTTATGAGCAGGTACACACGGCCAGCGAACGGGCGCTTGGCCCCGATCACCCGGACACGCTCGCGACGGAAGTCAGCCTCGCTGGCACATACTTCTCCGTAGGGCGCATATCTGATGCGGCGGCGGCCTACCGGGATGCGGTGGAGCGCGGCGAGCGGGTGCTGCCGCCGGGCGACCCGCTGGTGCAGTCGGCGCGAGATGGCCTCGCTGGCATCACCGGCGAGTGAGCCCTGGGATGATGCCTGTGTCCAACGAGGATGCCGCCCTGATCGATCAGGCAGTAGTGCGCTGGCAGACGCGCGGGCACTGCTGGTTGTCGCCACATTGCTGGGTGACTCCGCCATCGATGCTCCTCTCGTGGCCGCGCCATCAGCAACGATCCGCGGCACGCGAGCTTGAAAGTGCCTAGCCATCGCGCCTCGGGGAAGCGAGGCCGTCGCCGATGTCCCTTACCTATCCCCGTAGTTTCAGATACGCTTCCTCGCGAAGTGCCTGAAACCAGATTTTGCGGCCCTTATAGTTTGCCTGTGGTTTACCTGTGCTGTACGGCGGCAGAAGCCGCAACCCAGCTGATTAACCGTTCCCGGAGGCCTGATGACTGACCAGACCGCATCCCCGATCGCGGGAATGGCACCGGTTCACACCTCGCGCCTTGAACCTAACGCGATCAGTGTCGCGCAGGACACGCTGATCGGGCTCGCCGATACCGGACCGACAGTCTCGGTATCGTTTACGCTCGTTGGGCTAATCGTGGCTTCCGCCTACGCTGCGCCGCTCGTGCTCATAATCACCGCGATCCCGATGCTGATAATCGCCAACGCGTACCGGCGGCTGAACCTTTGGAACGCCAACTGCGGGGCGTCGTTCGAGTGGGTGGGCCGTGCCATCAACCCGTACCTGGGCTACATGACCGGATGGCTGATGCTCGCCGGAACGCTGTTCGGCACGCTGACCCCGGTCACCGCGGTCGGTCCGTCCGTCCTTGCGGTCTTTAACCAGCCGGCCAATGCCACCTGGCCGAACATCGCCATTGCCACCGGGCTGGTGCTGGTGATGATGACTATTTCCATCATCGGCATCAGGATCACGGCGCGCACCCAGGTAATCATCGGGGTAGTGGAGTATGTGATCCTCGTAGTGTTCGCCGTGTGGGCCCTGATCTGGGTACTCGGCCACCACGCTGGCACCCTGGCCGTCTCGTCGGCCTGGTTCAGCTTGCACGGCATCGGCGGCAAGGGCAGCCTGGTCGGCGGGTTCCTAATCACGGTGTTCATGTACAGCGGCTGGGACGGCACGCTGTACGTCAACGAGGAAGTCAAGCACCGGCGGGAAAACCCTGGCCGGGCCGCGATGGTGGCCGTGGCCGTCGCCGGGGTGCTTTTCGTAATCGCTCAGGTTGGTTTCCAGGGCGTCACGTCCTTCAAGAACCTGAACAACAACAGCACGTCGATCCTTGTGTACATCGGCCGTCTGCTGTCCGGCCACAGCGCCGGCGGCGATGTGTTCGCCTTCGCCCTGGCGCTGTCGGTGATCGCCGCGGCCGGCGTCGGGATCGTGCTGAGTGCCCGGATCGCCTACGGGATAGCCAGCTACCGGGCACTGCCCAGTTCACTGGCGAACGTCTCACCCCGGTTCCATACCCCCGTTGTCGCGACGGTCGTTGCCAGCGTGATCCTGCTTGCGCTCGGCTGGGTTTACCTGCTCACCACGTCGGTGCAGAACACCTTCGGCTATGTGCTCGACAACACCGGGATCCTGTATGCCGTCTTCTACTGTCTCACCGCAATCGCGGCGATGGTCTACTACCGGCGCCGGGTCGTGAGTAGCTTCGCGGACTTTGTGACCCTGGGCATATTGCCGCTCGCCGCGGTGGTCTTCCTGGGATATGTCGCCGTCAAGTCGATTCTCGGCGCGCCCGCCGCGCAGAACTACTCGCTCCTTGGATTCGTCGTGGTCGGGGTGATCCTGATATTCATCGCGAGGTTCATCCTGCGATCGCCGTT
The DNA here is from genome assembly GCA_963719765.1 of uncultured Actinomycetota bacterium. Taxonomy (GTDB): domain Bacteria; phylum Actinomycetota; class Actinomycetes; order Streptosporangiales; family Streptosporangiaceae; genus JAJYUU01. Next base: position 50,704 of record CAVRCW010000002.1, on the reverse strand, counting down.
CTTCCAGATCAAGCGGGAAAGCTGGAAGCCGGAACACTAGGTAGCTCTCCGAACGTCGGCCCGTCTCGCTGCTCCAGCGTGACGGGCCGACGCGTGCCTGGTCTTGTAGGCGTTAAAAAAAAAAAAAAAATAATTTAAATAACAGACTATCTCTACCACATCTTTACTCGCGACGTGCCTGGTCTTGTAGGCGGCTGACCGAAGGGATGAGCAATGAGTGATCCGATGGTCCTGGCTTTCCGGCCGGCCGCCGAGCAGTACGCGTGGACCTTCGGCGGGGTGCCGCCGGTCGCCCGGATCCAGCCAGGCACGATCCTGGAATTGTGGACAGAGGATTGCTTCGCCGGACGGGTACGCGGCAAGGACGACCTCGTCTCGCAGGTGTGCGAGTTTCCGTTCCTGAACCCGCAGACCGGGCCGTTCTACGTCGAGGGTGCCGAGCCCGGTGACACCCTGGCGGTGCACTTCATCTCGGTCGAGCCCGCCAGGGACTGGGCGGCGTCCACCACGGTGCCGCTGTTCGGCGCGCTGACTTCCACCCACCTGACCGCGACGCTGCAGGACCCGCTGCCAGAACTGGTCTGGATCTGGGAGCTGGACCGGGTCGGCGGGCTGTGCCGGTTCACCGCCAGGGACGGCGACTTCACCGCGGATCTGCCGATGAGTCCCATGCACGGCACCGTCGGCGTGGCTCCGGCCAACCTGGAGGTTCGCTCGGCGCTGGTACCGGACGCCTTCGGCGGCAACATGGACACCCCGGAGATGCGGTCAGGTGTGACTTGCTACCTGGGCGTGAATGTGCCCGGCGCGCTGATGTCGATCGGCGACGGGCACGCCCGCCAGGGCGAGGGCGAGACGTGCGGAGTCGCGGTCGAGTGCGCGATGAACACGGTGCTTGCGGTCGACTTGCTCAAGGGGGTCGCGACACCGTGGCCGCGACTGGAATCCGATACGCACATCATGTCGACGGGGTCGGTGCGGCCGCTGGAAGACGCGTTCCGCATCGCCCAAGCCGACCTTGTGCACTGGGTGAGCGAGCTGACCGGGCTGTCCGGGCTAGACGCATACCAGTTCCTGAGCCAGTCGGTCGAGGCGCCGCTGGCCAACGTCGTCGACACCAACTACACGTCGGTGGCCAAGGTGCGCAAGGACTGGCTGCGCGGCCACGGCGAGGTGATGCGGGGCATGCACGACCATCTGCGCGGCGTGGCCCGCGCCTATCGAGGCTGACGAGGCCGCCGCGTCGGGGCCCAGGCGCTGGCCGCTCGCCGGGCCGATCAGGCGAGGTGGACGTACTCGTAGTCAAACGGCTGGCCGTTGATGCCGTGCCGTGGCGGCGCGATCCATGCGGCGATCTTGCCGCGCTCATGCACCGGCTGCATGAGCGAGCGGACGTGGGTCTTGTCCACCTCAGTCGGCAGCCAGTCGCTGCTGCGCCGCTGCCACTCGTGCTCGGTCAGCAACTCGCCGTCGGGGCTGGCCTCGATCGCGGCGAACGCGCCGACCTTCCGGTTGAACGCGATGTGCGGGAGCTTGAGCCGCTGCGGCAGCCCGGCCTCGGCCAGGATCTTGTTCCACCGGTTAACGCCGCTCTGGCAATCGGCGATGTACTCGCGGCGCAGGTCGGTGTTGAGCCCGGTCAGCGCGGCAACCTCGGTCTGGCTGACCTCACCTTCGATCAGCGCGTCGACCAGCATCGCGTCGTCGGTGAGCTTGTGGTCGTCCTTGCGCCGGTCCTCAAGCCACCGGCCCTTCAGCCCGGCCGTGTAATAGTTGGCCACGTTCGTCGAGGTCTCGCCGCCGAACAGGTCGAGCGACACGCTGTAGTGGAAGTTCAGGTACTTCTGAATCACGTTCAGCGGAATAGCCCCGTACGGGCCCGCGTCGTCTGTGTCCTTCTCGACCATGAGCTGGGCGGTCCGCTCCACGACCCGGTCCACGCCAGTGGTGCCCACGAACATGTGGTGCGCCTCTTCCTTGAGCATGAACTCGCAGGTCCGCGACAGCGGGTCGAAGGCCGACTCCTTCAGGGTGCCGAGCTGGTACTTGCCGTCCCTGTCGGTGAAGTAGGTGAACATGAAGAACGACAGCCAGTCAGGTGTCTCCTCGTTGAACGCACCGAGGATCCGGGGCGAGTCCGCGCTGCCCGAGTTTCTGTGCAGCAGTTCCTCTGCTTCCTCCCGGCCGTCGCGACCAAAATACGCGTGCAGCAGGTACACCATTGCCCACAGGTGCCTGCCCTCCTCGACGTTCACCTGGAACAGGTTGCGCAGGTCGTACAGGCTCGGCGCGGTGGCACCGAGGTTGCGCTGCTGCTCGACGGAGGCGGGCTCGGTGTCGCCCTGGATGACGATGAGCCTGCGCAACTCCGCGCGGTACTCACCGGGCACCTGCTGCCAGGCCGGCTCGCCCAGGTGCTGGCCGAAGCCGATCCGCCTGGCCGGGTCGCGCTCGGCCAGGAAAATGCCCCACCGGTAGTCCCGCATCGGTACGTGCCCGAAATTCGCCCAGCCCTCGCGGCCTACGTTCACCGCGGTGCGCAGGTAGACATCCCTGGTGGGCAGCGTCGGACCCATCGACTCCCACCAGTTCAGGAAGTTCGGCTGCCAGGACTCGAGCGCGCGCTGCAGCCGTCGGTCCTCGCGCAGGTCCACGTTGTTCGGGATCTTCTCGGTGTAGTCGGCGTGGGCGTTCGTGGTCATGGCTCAGACCCGCTTCCTGTCGAAATCCGCGCGCTGCCCGGTGCCGAACCGGCGAAGAGCACCGGCCGGGCCGGCCGCGTTGGGCCGGTTGAAGATCCAGTTCTGCCACGCAGTCAGCCGCCCGAAGATCTTCGTCTCCATCGTCTCCGGGCCGGCGAACCGGATGTTGGCCTCCATCCCGGTGAGCGCGTCCGGACTGAAGCTGGCCCGTTCCTCCGTCGCGATCCTGATCTCGTCCGACCAGTCGATGTCGTCGGGGGCGAACGTCACCAGGCCGAGCTCGGCCGCCTCGGCGGCGAGCAGCGGCATGCCGCAGCGGCGGGTCAGCTCGGCCAGGGACTGCTCGTCACCGAAGAACCTGGTATGCAGCCGCGTGAGCCCGTTCCCCATCAAAAGCGGGCCCAAGTTCAGGCCGCCAAGCACAACGGAGGCGGGATCGGCATCGGGGTCCTCGTCGGTGAATACGCCGTCCAGCTGGTAGGAGCGGTCCGCCGCGAGCGCCAGCTCAAGCAGCGAGCCGGCGAAGCAGCTACCCGGCTCGATGAGCGCGATCAGGCTTCGGCTCGTCACGTCGAGGCGCTTGAGCGTCCGCTTCAGGTACAGCACGATCTCGCTGGCTAGCCAGTCGTCGAGATGATCGAGTAGCAGCTGGTCGTGGCCGAGAACCTGGCCGGGGTCCCCGCTGGTGCGCAGCAGCCAGGTACCCAGCTCGGGCTCGTTCGTGCGCAGGTCCAGGATGAGGTCATCGAGCTCGCGGGTTACCGCCAGGGTCCAGAAGGCGGCGCCCTGCTCGTGCACGGCCGCGACGTCGGAGGGAGCGTCGGCGCCGGGGCCGCGAACCGTGATCTCGGCCAGCGCCGCAGCGCGGTCGAGCTTCGCCGACACCCACTTGTAACTGATCTCGGCCGTGGTGCGCGTCTTGGCCAGCGGCGTCAGCTCGATCCCGGTCGCGCCGGCGGGCCGGCTGGACCTAGCGGCGCGCTCGCGGGCGCGGTCGGCCACCGCCTGCTGCCATTGCGCGCGCGGGACGGCCTCATCGACGAGGCGCCAGCTCACTGCCTTCCGTCCGGCCACGCCCTCCGGCCGCGTGCAGAAGTAGTCGGCGATGTCGCGGCGCACGTGCCGCTTGTCCACCAGCCTGGTGAGCCCGCCAGTGCCCGGCAGCACGCCAAGGAGCGGCAACTCGGGCAGCGACACCGCGGACGAGCGGTCATCGATCAGCATGATGTGGTCACAGGCAAGCGCGAGCTCGTATCCGCCGCCCGACGCGGTGCCGTTGACCGCGGCGATGTAGGCCTGCCCGGAGTACATGGTCGCGTCCTCGATGCCGTTGCGGGTCTCGTTGGTGAACTTGCAGAAGTTCACCTTCTGACCGTGCTGCGCGCCGGCGAGCATCCTGATGTTGGCCCCAGCGCAGAAGACCTTGTCGCTGCTGCTGGTGAGTATGACGGCACCGACCTCCGGGTGCTCGAACCGCAGTCGCTGCACCGCGTCGTGCAGCTCGATGTCCACCCCGAGGTCGTAGGAATTCAGCTTCAGCTCGTACCCGTCGGCAATGCCGCCCCGCTCGTCCACGTCCATCGTCAGGGTGCCGACACGGCCGTCCACGGCAAGACGCCAGTGGTGATAGTGCGCAGGCTCGACCCGGAACTCCACGTGTGGCATAGCCACGGGGCCAGGCTCAGCACCACCTGACCCGGTCGCTTGCGCTGCCAGGCTGGTCACGGACTCTCCCTGGTTTTCTCGGGCGTGCTGGTTATGCTACAACGGTGTGGTAGAACGTCAAGTAGTCGTAGCATAACCCTGACGGCCGGGCCGCAAGGAGGCGGGATGGCGACAAGGCAGGTGCTGGCTGACGGCCAGGCCGAGGCCGCAAGCCGGCTGCAGCTGAGCCGGCGTCACGCCGCCGGAGCCGAGACCGCCAGGGGGCTGCTGCTCACGGTTCTCGGGGAGTTCGTGCTGCCCTCGGGCGGATCGGCATGGACGTCGGCATTCATCGACGTGCTCGGCAGGCTCGGGATGCAGGAGAAGGCGAGCCGTCAGGCGCTGATGCGAACGGCCGCCGACGGCTGGCTGACGTCGCAGCGATCCGGACGGCGGACCTGCTGGCGGCTGACGGGCAGTGGCGAGCAGTTGCTGACCGAGGGTGCGGAGCGCATCTACGGATTCTCACCTGCCAGGCCGCAATGGGATGGCCGCTGGCTCTTCATCCTGGCCAGGACGCCAGAAACCGATCGACCCGCGCGGCACTGGCTGCGCACGAGGCTGAGCTGGGCCGGATTCGGCAGCCCGGCGCCTGGCGTCTGGCTGAGCGCGCACGCCGACCGGGCACCGGAGGCCGAGCGGGTGCTTTCCGAGGCCGGGCTACTCGGCGAGGCGCAGCTGTTCGTGGCCGAGCATGCAGCGGGCCAGCTGGCGGCGTTGGCCCGCCAGGCCTGGGATCTCGACCAGATCGAGCTCTCCTACGAGCAGTTCCAGGCCGAGTTCGCGAGCACATCGTGCGCGGATCCGCTGGCCAGGCTGGTGGAGTTGGTGCACGCCTGGCGCCGGTTCCCCTGGATAGACCCTGTCCTGCCGGCCGAGTTGCTGCCTGATTCGTGGAGCGGCGCGCGTGCGGGCCGCTTTTCTGCCGCCAGCATGCTCGATGGGCCGCCGATGCCAGGGCCGAATGGTGCCGGATTAGTCAGCCGCTCTAGCGGCGGCTCTAGCGGCCCGAACCTAATAGCCTGTCAGACAGCAACGTTTCCTCTGGACGCCCGGAAGGTGCCATCGCGATGAGTGCAGAGTCCGCGGACTCCGGCGTCCACTGGCAGCGGCCGTCCCCAAGACTGCTGAAGTGCAGGCGCATCGAGGTCGTCGTCGTAACTGCGCCGGCTGCCCTCGTCGGTGGCCTGATCGGAGCCAGCGCATCGGCGCCGGTCGGCATCGGGATCGCGGCGGGCTTGCTGCTGCTCGGCGTCGCGGCCGAGCGTTTCCTGGCCCGCCGGGTGGCCGCCTGGGGGTTTGCCGAGCGGAACGAGGACCTGATGGTTCGCCGGGGCGTGCTAATACGGCGCCAGTCGGTCATCCCGTACGGCCGGATGCAGTTTATCGACGTCACATCCGGCCCGATGGAGCGCTCGCTGGGCCTGGCCACGCTGCGCATGCACACAGCCGCCGCGGCCAGCGACGCCCGGATCCCCGGTCTGGATCAGGCGGTTGCCGCGAAGCTGCGCGACCAGCTCGCTTCGCTGGGCGAAGCCCAGGCTGCGGGCCTGTGAGCAGCCCGCTCCCAGCGCAGTCACCGCGGTTTCCGGTGGCCGGCGACGCCTCTGACTGGCATCGTCTGCATCCGCTGACTCCAATTGTCCGGGCCGGGAGCCGGCTTATCGCGCTCGTAGTGGTACTTGCCGCGGTATCCCTGGCCAACCAGCGGCAGGACAACGGCCAGGTTGTCAGCGACGTGGTGATCATCGCGCTCGCGCTGTCCGGCGGATTCATCTCCTGGCTGGTAACGCGCTGGCAAGTGGCTGATGGCGTCCTGCGCATCAACACGGGCCTGATTCGCCGTGATTCGCGGCGGTTCCCGCTGTCGCAAGTTCAGGCGATCGACGTGGTCCAGACCGGGCTGGCGCGCGTGCTCGGTCTGGCCGAACTCCAGCTGCGGATGGCCGCAGGAGATTCGTCTCGTAGCGGTCGGCTGGCGTGCCTGCGGCTAGCGGACGCGGAGGAACTGCGCGGGGAGTTGCTGGCATTTTCCGCTGTCACCGGATCCGGGCAGGTCGGGCAGGTAGCCCCCGATCCCGCGGTGGAAGGCGTCCGGCTGGACCACGGCGCGGTTCCGGAAGTGGCTGTGCCGCCGGCTGGGGCGGTGGCGCCGGCTGGGGCGGTGGCGTCGGCTGGGGCGGTGGCGTCGGCTGCGGCGTCGGCCGATGCTGGCGCAGGCACTGTGCGGCCCGCAGTGCGGGCCGGCCAGGACGTCGGGGAGCGGCCGCTTTTCCGGGTCAGGTCCGGCCGGCTTGCCGTGGCCATCACGCTGAGCCGCGCCGGGGCCATCGCGGCCATCGTGATCGCGGGAGTGTCCGTGCTGGTCGCCGTGACCGGCCGGACTGCGGCCACCGCTTCCTTCCTGCCGGCTGCGATCGGCGTCGTGCTGACCGTCTGGCGCCAGTTCAACGGCGAGTACGGGACCAGGGTGGCCGCCGCCCCTGACGGGCTCCGGCTGCGCTCAGGGCTGGTGCAGATCAGCGCGGAGACCATCCGGCCAGGCCGTGTTCAGGGGATTCGGCTGGTCGAGCCGCTGGTCTGGCGCGTGTTCGGCTGGTGCAGGCTCGAAGTGGACGTGGCCGGACCCAAGCAGCGGGGTGAGAACCGATCAGAGGGCCAGCGGCTGCGGGCCCTCGTACCCGTCGGTTCGATGGCCGAGGCCATCCAGATGGTGGACGAACTGCTGGCCTCGCGGCCGATGCCGGAGCTACGGGCGCCCGGGCGGGCACGCCTCAAGGGGCCGCTGCAGTACCACTTCCTGGCCTGGGGCAGCGACGACCACTACATCGTCACCTCCCGCGGCCGTGTCTGCCGTAAGACCACATGGGTGCCGCTGGAAAAGGTACAGAGCATTCGCTGGGTCCAGGGTCCGGTGCAACGCCGCCTAGGCCTCGCCTCGGTGCACCTCGACGTGGCAGGCAAGCGGGTCACGGCGTCCATCGACGACCGGTCCGATGCGGAAGCACGCGACCTGCTTGAGCGGCTGCCCGATCTGGCCCGCGATGCCAGGGCGAGGATGCGGTAGACCGGCGGGGGGTCAGGCCTGCAGCGTCGCGAACGCGATCACGTTGCTCAGGTAGTGGCCCGTCGCCCAGTCGAATGTGCCGCCGCAGGTAATCAGGCGGAGCTGAGCGGTTGGCGTCGGCCCGTACACCGCGCTCGTCGGGAACCGCGTCTTGAGGTAGGAATGCACTGCGGTGACGCGGAACACCGCGAGGGTGCCGTCGGCCCGGCGGACGTAGATTAGGTCACCAGGCCGCAGCAGCCGCAGCCGGAAAAACACGCCGGGCTCACCGCCGGAGTCGATGTGCCCGGCTATGACGGCCGCGCCTATCGCTCCTGGTCGCGGGCTGCCGGTGTACCAGCCGGCCACTGCGGCCGTGGGGGGCACCTGCAGTGCGCCGGATGCGGTCAGCCCGAGGTGGACAAGCTGGGTCCGCACTCCGATCGCCGGGATGACCAGGCTGGTCGGCCTGGCGACGGGCGGTCCTGCGCCGGGCTGCGGGGCCGCGGCCCAGTGTCCGCGCGGGATGGGTACCAGCTGCGTGCTGGAGGTTCGCGCGTTCGAGGTGCTCGCGTTCGAAATCGGAGTGGCCGGGTGGCCGGTGTGACCGGCCCAGGCCAGTCCGGTGACGCCAATCGCGAGTGCCGCCGCACCGATCAGCGCAGACGCGGCCGCCCAGGGCCGACGGATAACCCTGCCGCCCGACACGTGCCGCCCGGGCCGCGGTCGCGTCGCCGGGCCCGGCCTCACCGGCCGGGCCTCAGCGGTCGCGACCGCGGCCCGCGGTTCAAGCCAACCGTCACGGTCCGCGCTCAGGCCGGCCGACGTGCGTGCAGTGCCGGCCTGCGCCTGCGGCTCAGCAGTGCCATTCCGCCCGCAACGAGCACCAGCCCGGCGGTCCCGGCCGCTAGCCATGGCCGCAGGGTCACTCCTGGCCGGGCAGCGGTGCCGCCGAAGCCAGTCTGCGCGCCGCCGACAGCAACTACCTTGCTGCCTGCCGCTTCCAGCAGGTCATCGATGGATAGCTTGCTTGCGTTGTCCAGGATCACCAGGGTGTGGATGGAGCCTGCCGACAGCGTGATGCTCGAGGTGGCAGTCTCGCTGGTGCCAGCGGCCCGTACCGTCCAGGTGCCGGGTGTCACGGCGCGGTAGCTCGTTACGCTCGCGAACTTCAGGTTTGTGGCAAGGTGATGCTGACCGGCCGTGACCGTTACCGAATCCTGCTGCAGCGAAGCCTGGATGATCCGGACGAGGGCCTTGTCCGGGGGCGTTGTCAGCCGGTCGGGTATGACCTGCAGCCGGAGCCCGGACTCCGGGCCCATCCCGGCGACGGTGTAGGCGTCGCCCGCCGTCACGTCCACCGCTGTGGATAGGACGGGCTTCGACTTCGCTGAGGCTCCCGCGGCCCGCATGGCAACGGTATAGTCGCCGGCCGCGATCTGTTCAAACGGGGAGACCGTTCCGTAGCTAACGTGCTTGAGCACGATCTGCGCAGTGGAGTCGCCGAAGGAGTAGAGGTAGACGTCCACGGCCGGAGTGTTGGGTGATAGGTGCGCGAGCTGTATCCAGCCGACTTGCGTCGATGCCGAAGCCGCCGGCGCCATGAGCGCGACCTGGCCCGCGGTGATTACCGCTGCGGCTGCGACGACAGCGGACATCAACCTGCCTGGTCGCGCCAGTGCCTGTGCCCTGTTCATGTACACTCCCTCCGAGCATGGCAGGTGTGAAGGCCTGCCGTCAGTTTTGTCCGAGCGGCCCGACCGGGCTTGGCGCAGGGAACTCGATCGTGAGGATTGTGGTCTGGCCATCGCTGTGCACCGACACCTGCGCGAGCAGCGGGGCGCGCTGCGCTCGCAGGAACGCTTGCACTTGACTCAGGTAGCTGCTCCCGGCCGACACGATGTCCATCGAGCGGAGCGGCGCACCCGGCGCCGCACCGGGCCCGGCATCTGCGAAGTCCCGGATGGTGATCGGGAACTTGTGAGCAAGGGCAGCGAGCGTGATCAGCAGCCGGAGATCGATCTGGCCCGCAGACAGTTCCTGCGCGGCTGCCGCAGGCAATCGGACATTCTTGTTGCCGACCAACTCGCCGCCCGCGACCTGCCGCGCGTGCAGGCCAGCACCTTCCGCGGCCATATAGGCAGCGGCCCCGTCCGGTGCGGTGACCCGCACCTGGACCTGGCTAGGGCCGGTGCCAAAGCTCGCGATGACCATCGGCGCATAGACGCTCGCCAGCCGGGTTCCCAACTGGCTGCGCACCGCGGCGGTAGAGACGACGATGCCCGAGCCGAGCGGGTCGCTAGCGCTCGGCCCGAGCGTGGCAAGGTCCGCGACGGGGAAGTCATGGTGTTGCAGCGCGGCGCACATAAGCGGATCACAGGCCACTATGACGTTGCGGCCAACTTGGGCCGCGATCCAGGCCGCTGCCTGCTGCCGGTCGGCAGCCGCGGCAGCAAGCGCCGGAGAACTGCGGACGGCGCCGCTGCCTCCGTCTGACCGCCGGCTTACTGCTAGGCCGACGGCTGTCGCGCTTACCGCGACGAGAGCGAAGATGAGGGCTACGGTGCCACCCCGCCGGTAGTGCCGCCACCGTCTTGCCTGCGAGGCACTGGGCTGGCGGGAGTGGCGCTGCCACCAGAGCTCGATTGTGGTTGCGATCACCTGCGGCCATGGAGGCGGGGGAGCCGGCCCACGGCTCTCTCCGGTCACTACCACCCACCCCCTAAGGCCGTGCGGAAAGCGGATTTCACGGCCTTAATTTGGCTAGTTCACCATGTCAGACCCCATGGGATCCAGCGAACTGCCAATTCTGGCGGGACTTAACGGACTTAGTTGACATTGCATGGAGTGCCTGAAACGCGATGTTTGCAATATGAGGTATGCATGTTGCCTGGGCCCGTCAGTCCGTCGTCGGAAGCCCCTCGGCAGGCCGGCAGAATCGGTCCCGGCGTCCATCTGTCAGCCTGGCAGCGCCTCGGCGGGGCCGGCAGAATCAGGCCCGGCGTCGACTCGCCAGCCCGGCAGCGCCTCGGCGGCGTCAGCAGAATCGGTGTCGGCGTCGACCCGCCAGCCCGGCAGCCAGTTCAGCCAGCCGGGCAGGTACCAGCTTCGCTCGCCGAGCAGGGCCATCGCGGCGGGAACCAGGATGCCGCGGACCGCGGTCGCGTCTATGAGCACCGCAACGGCCAGGCCGATGCCAAGCGTCTTGACATCGACGAATGACAGCGTGGCGAAGATCGAGAACACCGCAACCATGATCACGGCGGCACTGGTGACAACCCCGGCACTGGCAGCTATCCCGCTGGTCACCGCGTCGGTGGTACGCATGCCGCGCAGGCACCGCTCGCGGATCCGGCTGAGGATGAACACGTGGTAGTCCATGCTCAGCCCGAACAAGAAGACGAACATGAACAGCGGAACCCATTGGGCTATCGCGCCATTGCTGGTGAAACCGAGCAGCCCTTGCAGTCGACCGTCCTGGAAAATCAGCGTGATCACGCCATAGGCGGCACCGACCGACAGCAGGTTCAGCACCACCGAGACAAGCGGGATGACGACTGAGCGGAACGCGATCATCAGCACCAAGAACGCCAGCCCGGCGACCACGCCGAACACGACCGGCGTATGGGAGCGCAGGGTCGTGCTCCAGTCGTAGTCGATTGCGGTGTTCCCGGTGACCGCAAAATTGAGGCCGCTCACCTTGCCCAGCGTCTGTGGCAAGACCTGGTTTCGCAGCGTCAGCAGAGCATTGTTCGACACACTGCCCGACCCGTCGCCCGCCAATGGCACCTCGATCACAAGGCCGCGCCCTGATGCCACCGGAGTCGCGGTGATGGGCGCGCGGATCGGTCCTGCCGCCGAGGCGCGTCCTTCCAGCGCGACCAGCGCGTCGTGCACGGTGGCACTGGCCAGGTCCTGGCCGGTCACCACGACCTCCGCTGGGGCCGGCCGACCGGGAAATGCCACCGAGATCTTGTCAAGCGTCTGCGCGACGGCAACGTTACCCGGCAAGTTCACGATCGGATTACCAAGCCGCATTCCGAGCGTCGGCGCTGCCAGCATCAGCATCGCTATCGCCGCGGTTCCGCCCCAGGCCAGCGGATGGCGCACTACCCGCCGGACCAGCGCGCCCCACAACCGCGACGGGCGCGCCGCTGTGCTGCGGCGGCCGAGGAACGGGATCCTGCCGCGGTTGGCCCAGTCGCCCAGTATCGACAGGAGGGCGGGAAGCACGGTCAGGGAGCCGACCACGGCCACGCCGACAACCGTGATCGTGCCGAACGCCATCCCGGTAAACAAGTCAATCCCGCTCAGGAACAGCCCGGCGAGCGAGATCATCACCGTTAGCCCGGAGACAACGATGGTCCGGCCAGAGGTGGCAGCCGCTATCCGCAGTGCCTCAGCGGGTGATCGTCCGGCCGTCCGCTCCTCACGCTCGCGCCGGAGGTAGAACAGCGAGTAGTCGACGCCGACTGCCATCCCGAGTATCAGCACTATTTCAGCGGTGCCGGACCTGATCGGCAGCCACCGGCTAGGAATCGCCAGCAGGGAAATAGTCGCGGTGACGGCGCTGGCCGCGAGCACTACTGGAATGCCAGCCGCGACCATTGCGCCGAACACCACGAAAAGCAAGACGAGCGTGATCGGCACCGAGCTGAACTCCGCCCGCCGGAAGTCGGATTCCAGCAGGGAGTTGCTCGCGGCGCTCGCGCTGGCTCCGCCTGCCTCGGCGATTAGCAGATCTGGGTACGCGGCCTGTACGTCCGCGACTGCCGCCTGATCCGCCGCGACCGTTGAGTCGGCCTGAGCGTGCGGCCCGGCCACCTCGAAGGTGACCAGCGCACTGTGCCCGTCGGCAGAGACGAGGCTGTTCGCACCGGAGTGACTGCTGCCCGCGAGACCGGCGGATGCTGCGCCGGCCGCTTTGGCGCTGGTGGCTGCGGCGCCGGCCGTGTCGCCCGCCGCTTTGGCGCCGGTCGCTTTGGCGCCGAGCACCGCCGTCTGCGGGATCGATGCCTGCGTGCCCGAGACCACGGTTGGCGCGACAACGTCCATCGCCGCGGAGTGCAGCCGATCGAGGGCGGCGGCGACCTGCCGTGCCGCCTGTCGCATCTGAGGGTCGTTTGCGAAGGTAAGCCGGTCGGCGCCGGGGCCGCGCGGCTGGATCAGCACGCTCTCGGTCGGCGGGGTCGTGACGTTCAGCTGATGCAGGAGCTGCTCACCCTGCCCAGCCTGGCCTGGGTCGTACTGAGGCAGGCTCTGAGTTCCCAGCAGCTGCCCGGCCAGGAAGGCGGCACCGACTAGGACGAACCAGCCGAGAACCGCCGTCTTGGCGTACCGTGCGCTCCAGCCTGCGATTCGCTCGACCACGGGTCCGCCGGCGTGTGGGGCCGTTCGCGGCGAAGCCCGCCGTAACCCTGGGCGGCGAAGCAGGCTCATTTGGCATCAAACATTCGGGAGCGGGGCTGGGAAGTTATCGGCCAGAGCCGGTTACCTCATCAGCGAACGAGACAGCCGCCTGGTTCCCGCGCTGCCGTAGCAACGCGGGACATACCGACAATAGCCAGCAATAGCCGGCTGGATGGTGGGCAGCCTGCTCGATCGTCGGCCGAGGCCCCGCTGGATGGTCGGCGAGGCCCCGCTCGATCGTCGGCCGAGGCCCCGCTGGATGGTCGGCGAGGCCCCGCTCGATCGTCGGCGAGGCCCCGCTCGATCGTCGGCCGGGGCCCCGCTGGATGGTCGGCCGAGGTCGCCTGCTGGCCAGCCAGCCGGTCGCTCCGCCTGCAAAGCCCGGTCTATGGCCACCGCCTCGAGTGCTCTGAAATGGCAATGGGCCGCTGCCCCATTTCGGGGCGACCGGCAGCGAAGTCATAAGCTCACTGGCCATGAGCGAGACGTCGGATCGTTCTTCGACCGGGCGCAAATATCAGGTCATCGAGTTGCGGCTCAGCCGACCGCACGACATGTTCCAGATGCCGCAGACAGACCTATTCTCCGAATATCGGAACTTCCTCACCGGGGTCGACTTCTGCATCAGTGAATTGCGTGGCCGTCGGTCCTTTCGTCCAGTCCGGCTGGACATCCACCTGCCGTCGGCGGAAATCAACGACGATGTGGCCGAGCGGGTTGCCACGACCTTGCGGCGGTATTGTGCCCACCGAATTCGCTACAACCGCCGGGAGACGCGCGCCCAGCGGTTCGGGGGAATCAGCGCCTTGCGGATCGGCCTGCCTATCGGCGCTATTGGACTGGCGTTCACCGTAGCCGCGAGCACGATACGCCCCTCCGGCGGTCTCACCCATGTCATCGCCGACCAGCTCGGCTGGGTGCTGGTCTGGATCGGGCTCTGGTTTCCTCTCGATCAGCTTTTGTTTTATCCGCTGGCTTACAGCCGCGAGAGCCGGGTCCTGCGGCTTCTGTCTGACGCAGAGGTCGTGGTGTATGCCGATCAGCGCGACAGTGGTTCGAAGGATGTAAGTCCGGGCACGCAATTGCGCTTATTACCGATGGCCGCCTGCCGGGCGAATCCGACCTTTCCGGCACGGACAAGGTTCACGCATTCTTGCTGCACTGGCGAATGATTTCGCCCCAGTTCTCCGCTGAGCACGGCTCGAGGCGGTATTTTCGAAGCCCGGAAAGCACTCGTAGACTCGGCGTCCGATTTGTACCAGAGATCTGAGGGGTAGGGCTGGCTTATTGGGGGGTACGGCTGACTAGATGTCTGAGTATCCAGCCGGACCGCATGGTTCGTGGCGATCGGACGGGTCGGCCACGTCACCAAACGGGTCGGCCACGTCACCAAACGGGTCGGCCACGTCACCAAACGGGTCGGCCACGTCACCGGACGGCCGGCTCAGATCACCGGGATGCCTGGCCACGCCACCTGAAAGCCCGGCTCCGACACGACGCGCCCGTCGCAGCATGCCCCCGCCCGGCGATTTGCTGCCACTCGGCGACTGGGTGCGGCACGATTCGCTACGCAGCTGGCCGGTGCTGCTGTTCCTGACCCTGATCTGCGTACCGTCGTGCGCGCTGGTGCTGCTTGGCGCCAGCGCGAGCGCCCATACCTTCGTCGAGGTCGCGTGGATCTTCGCGGCCTACTTCGGTCTGGCGTGGCTCCTGCTGCTGGGAGTCATCATCCGGCCGGAGCACGTAACCAGGACAATGCTGGTGCTGATCACCGGCATTGCCCTAGCCACGGAGATACCACTGGCGGTAATGCTGGAGACTGCACTGCACGACAGCAACGCGAACCTGGCCAGCAGCATCTTTACCATCGGTCTGCCGGAGGAACTGGCGAAAGCCGTGCCGATCGTGATCGTCGCGCTGATTTACCGGCGGCGTGACTGCCTGGCGTGCAAGGACTATCTATTCCTCGGCGCGGTCAGCGGGCTGGCCTTCGGCGCCAGCGAGGTGGTGCGGTACTTCACGATCAATGGCGCCGACGAGTTCTACCTGACCGTGCGTTCGTCCCTGCCGGCTGTTGACCACTTGATCAATAGCGGGCACTCGGCGACGATCTCGGTATTCTCCGTGCTGATCGGGCCAGTGCTCGACTTCATCCTGAACTTCGTGTGGCGGTTCCTGACTGACCCCATCAGCCACGCCTGCTGGTCCGGCCTTACCGGCTACTTCATCGGCGTAGCGGTCACCAGCCGCCGCAAGTGGTACGTCGTTGGCTGGATCGGTCTGGCGGCAGCCGCCATCCTGCACGGCCTGAATGACTGGACCCTGGTCAACGGTCACGTCGCCTGGATCCTGGTCACCCTGGTCAGCGGGGTGCTGTTCCTCGGCTACGCAAAGGTCGGCTCCAGGGCCGAAGACGGCGGGCTGCAGGCCACGGAGACGCCTCCGTTCCTTGAAACCCCAGCAGCGCACGCCAGGCACGCTCAGGCCCGACCGGTCGCGTCGACCGCGCCAAGGCCGGGCAGCGACGGACGACCGCGCTCGCCATGGTGGGAGCAGCATTTAGTCGGTGGAATACCAGGCGCCGTCGGCTCGTTCGCGTGGCCGGTGAGCGTCTGAGATGTGGCGTCGCCAGGTCACTGGTCTGGACCGGCTGGCGGGGCACCGCCACCTGAGTCGCCATCTGAGTGGTCGTGGCCGGCGAGGATCGCGATCGAGGTGATGATCCCGGTGTCTCTGTCCCCGACCAGCTCCCATGCCCGCGCGATGCCGATGATCAGCAATACGACCAGGAGGTTGCCGACGAGCTCTGCCGCACCACTGCTGTCTGGATTCAGGAGCAGATCAATGCCGCCGGCCAGCTCGAACGCGAACGTCACCATAAGGGCGGTGACCAATGCGATCTGCCGCGGCACGTGCCGCCGCGTCAGATGGCTGGAGAAGATAGATCGCGCGCCCGCGGCGGTGAAAAAGATGCCGATCACCGCTACCACGATGGTCGGATACCCGACATTGTTCCCAGGCACGAGGCCGAACAGCGAGACTGCCAGCGCATTAGTGAACGCCAGGATGCAGGACGCAGCGCGGACCTGCATGATGACGGCGGGCCGATCAGCGGGATTGCGGCGGGCCGCGACGGTCATCGCTACGAATAGCAGGCCGATCAGCGCGGCCGCGCTCGTAGCGACGGCCGGGAACAGATCCCGGTAGGTGCCACTCAGCATCGCGCCCACGCTACCTGCGGAACTTTTCGACGGACAAGAACGACCGTACCTGTGCACTGATCACTTTCGGCGTACCGACTGCGGTCACCAGATCGCCTGGCGGCTGGACGGAGATCGAGCCGAGTTGGCCGTATGACGGCCATGTCCGAGTCCTCCATTCCAGAGGGTCGTTGAGATGGGCTGACGACTCGAGGACAGGCATCGAAGATCACACTTTAGCTGTCGGCCGCGCCGGATGCCGCCACGGCTGGCTGGCATGCATACGCAGGCGCTGCGGGCCGCACAGGGCCGCGAGCATCACCGCAGGTCAACTGCCAGATTTTACTGACCGCCGGGTTGGCCGCTGCCTTCTGTCTGGGCCGAGGCGCGTCACTTCTTTGGGCTAGGGGCGCGTAGCCGCGGTTGCCCGTGGAGAGCGACGGCAACGGGCCTGATGCGGAGAAGCCACCTGCCGAACCGACAGGCGCGCAATCATGTGCGTCAGCGGGTCGGCCCGACATTGGCTGCTGTGCGGTACTTCGACGTGACCGGCAGCCAGGCGCCGCCCCCCGCCTCGCCGCTAAGGCGATGAGTGCCGCGGCGATTCCGCAGGTCAGCAGGCAGACGCGCACGTCAGGGCCGGGTTCGGTTACGATGCAGCGAGTCCCCGCCGGTGTAGCTCAGTTGGCAGAGCGGCCGTCTTGTAAACGGCAGGTCAGCGGTTCGATCCCGCTCACCGGCTCCCAGGTCAGAGGGCCTTTCGTGCGGCTGTCCGCGGCACAGCGTGGAACGAGTGGGGCCCTCGCGTCCGCCCGTGGCCAGGCGCCGGACCGGTCACATAGAGCAACTTCCGAGCGGGTCCTTCCGGGTTGCCGTGTCAGCCGCAGCCGATCCGATTACCCGGCGGCGGATCTGCTTCCAGGCGACCGTCAGGACCGAGCAGCTCGCGCAGGTCGAGCTCGGAAAGCTGATCGCGAAAGCCTCGGACGGGCGGCAGCCCGGGGTCCGGCGCGACGGTCGCCCGGCTGCTGGAGCAGTATGCCCAGGTGGCCGGCTGGGACATGTCCACGCGCCAGGCCAGCGAGGGGTTCATCCGGAGCACGATTACGCCGGCCGGCGCCGGGGCACCTGCCGGTCCGCACGGTCCCAGGTCCGGTGCTCGATCTGTTCTACGTGCGGCTGAGGCGCTGCGGTGTTGTGTCGTGCACCGGCACGCCGTTCACGGGCCACCGGCAGGTGCCCGTCGTGGCGGTCGATCCGGCCAGTCCGCGGCCCGGCTGGCAGCAGGTCGCCGGCGCGCTGGCGGAGGCGATCAGGCCGCGCCCACTGGTGCCAGGGGAGGGGCTCGGGTCGATCGCGGGGATGAGCGCGCAGCAGGGAGTCAGGCCATGGGCGATCCGGCATGCACTGTCCGCCCTCGCGGAGGAAGGACTCATCGCCGCGCGGCACGGGCACAACGCTCTATATCGAGGACCGCAAGGCTCACGCGGGAGCAATGGTCGCAGAGTTGCAGGCCCGCATTGCCGAGCTGGACTCCGTCCCGACCGCTGGCCATCATCAGGGGCCCGGCGTCCCGTTCGCGTCGCTCAAGCACTCCGTGGAAGTGCCTCCGTTCGATACGGGCGGCCTGGATAGGCCAGCCGCCGAGCCGCAGTGGGCTCAGTTCGCTCCCCGGAAGCCGGGCGCGGTAGGCCGGATGCTCGGAGGTAGCGCGCGTTACTCGCGAGAGGAAGCTGCTGCACGCGAAGCTTATGAACACGAGTGCGCGAGGCACGGCGGCGCTGAATCAGAACGCGGCCGACAGCTAGCCGAAAGGCGGCGGACATACGATCGGCAAGCCGCCGAAGCTGCTAAGGCCGTGGCAGAGCATAACGCCGGGGTCGATCAGTTAGAGCGCGAGCGCGCCGGTGATTCCGAGGTAGTCGCTCAGTTCCTCACCGCCATGCGCGCCTGATCGCTACGGTCGCCCTGCGGACGATCCACGAGGTATTCGCGGCCGATAAGGGCGGGCTGGTCGGGGTGGTTACCTTCAACGGTCGCCGAGATGTTCGACGTAAGCACGCAAGTCGTAGCGATGCGCACGAACTACTCAGGAGCGCGCAAGATAGTCGCCAGGAAACGGGGCTACGCCATCAGAAGCCGGGCCTGAGGGTTGCCGCTGGCCTCGCGGTGGAATGCGACCGCTGATTCAAGCGCATCCGCCCACTTGTTCCTCGCAGGACGGCCCGACCATGCCATATGTGTGCCCACTCTCACGACTGATTGAGGAGCGGGGCTGGTCAAGTGCAGTCAGCGGGCGGTCTTGAGAGACGCTCCCGCTCGGACGTTGTCAGCCACGCGGTGGGTCTGTTGTTCTTATCTGAAGCCGAAGCCGCGCCTGGCCTCGGTGTCGTTCAGTACGACTCGCTGTGCCGCCCGGCACGGGCGCAGGATCTGATCCTCGCAGCCCGGGTACCCGACTACCGAGCCGGTGACCTGGACGTCGCAATCTCGATAGGAACATGAGGATGAACTCAACCGGCAGGCCACGCCTATTGCTCGTTGGCATGGGTACACAGGGTCGCCAGTACCTACGCTGCGCCCACGACGACGGTGTGGCCGTCTCGATCCTCGATCAGGAGTGCACCTTCAGGTCACCGGTGGTCCAGGCGATGTTGTGCCCGGGCGACTGGACCTATCCGGTTCCCGAGGGCGCTGGGATCGAGGACTGGCTTGCCGCGGCGGGCGCGGCCCTGGCGCAAGCTCCACCGGACGGAGTTGTGGCGTTCGGCGAGCCGCACGTGCTGCCGGCCGCAATCCTCGCCGTCGAGCTTGGCCTGCCCGGCCCTGGCCTGCGCGCCGCGCTCATCTCACGGAACAAGTTCCTGCAGCGCGAGGCCTGGCGCCGGGCAGGCTTGTGCCAGCCCGACTACTGCCTGGCCTCGGACGGCGCATCCGCAGCCACATGGGCCGCAGGCCGGTTCCCAGTCGTGACCAAGCCGCTCGACCAGGCGGGCAGTCGGGGCGTCCGGATCGTGTCGAACGACAGTGAGCTGCGCGCATGGGTGGATGCTGAGTCCGGTGACAGGCCGTTTCTGTGCGAGGAGCTAGTGTCCGGCCCGGAGTACAGCTGCGAGATCCTGCTGCATGGTGGCGAGCCCGTTTTCACGAATGTGACGGCTAAGCTCACGACCCCGCCCCCATACTGCGTGGAGATCGGCCACCGGGTGCCGGCGCGGTGCCGGGCAGCGACCGCCGGTGCCATCGCCCGCCTGGCAACCTCGGCGACCGAGGCCATCGGCATGCAAGCTGGGATAGCGCACGTGGAAATGCGGGTCACGGACGAGAGCCCACACCTGATGGAAGTCGCCGTCCGCACGCCCGGCGACTTCATCATGGACATCATCGGTCTTGCAACGGGGGTGGACCTCTTCCAGTCACTGGTCGCGATTAGCTTGGGCCGCGCGCCGCGGATAGCGCCGGCCTCGCGCGGCGCGGCCTGCGTGTGGTTCCCTGACCCGCCCGCTGGTTCCGTGGCGCCGGTCAAAGCGCTGCTGGCGGCCTCCGACCTGCCTGGCGTAGTACGGGTGGAGGTGTCGGCACAGCTTGGCAGCCTGGTCGTACCGCTCCGGTGCTCTCTTGACCGGGTCGGATCGGTGGTCGTACGGGCCGGCGACGACCACGAGCTCGACGACAGGCTTGACAAGGTCCGCGCTCTGTTCAGTGCCCGTCAGGATTACGGGAGCTAAGTCGGCGGGGCCTTCTGCGCGGGGGCGACCGGGCGTTCGGATGTCCGTGGACTCGGTGAACCGAGCTGCAGGGATCCCGCCCTGGCCGTGTACCTGTGGCTGGCGGCCATCACTGGCGCACGTCGCGGCGGGATCTGCTGGTCCGCGACGCCGACTACTACCCCGGCCTGCGCTGTCTGTGCCTGACCGCTTTCGACACCGCACCGCACCCTGACTAGCCTGAGCGGCCGGCGCTGCGGTCCTTGTCCCGGGCGCAGGAGACCTTGGTCGGCGCGTCCGGGTCAAATGCCGCCTCCACGGCGACGTCCTCCACGCCGCGCAGCAGCGCCTCGACCTGACCGTTGGTCAGGCATGACAGATCCCACATCATGTGCAGCGACACGACGTCCGGCCGGTTCTCGACCAGGATGAGAACCTGCTCGTGCATGTTCTCCCTGGGACCGAGCCAAGTCAGTGAGGTCTGCGCCAGCCTCCGCCGGACCTGCTCACGTGTCAGCTCCAGGTCGGCCCCCGCGTCCGAGCGCATGATCATCGCGCGCTGGTCGTTGACCCGGCACGTGACGCGGGCCGGGTAACCGCGTTCGGCGTCCAGCCGGGCGATGACCTCCCTGAGGTCATCCGGGTCGTAGTACGCGCGCATGCCGGCGGTCAGCGCGGCGGCACGGGCCCGGGCTACCACCTCGTCGACTGCGGCGTCGGCGACGTCGATGGTGACCACTGAGTTCTGCGCAATCGGGGCGATGACGTCAGCCATGCCTGGCCTGAACCGGTTGTTCGCCATGACCTTTATCGTCAGCGGATGCACGCCCGTGGCGCGGCCGATTGCCGTCGCGATAACGGCGAGCGTCACCCGGGAAGCATCGGTGCTGGTGCGCCTGGAGATGGCCAGCATGGCTAGGTGGGCCGCGGTTGAGCTGAACCGGGCCTGCCAGTAGCGCTGCCCTGCCTGACCATGCGGGCCGGCGGGCCCGCCGAAGGTCTGCGGCGAGATGTGTATGAGCTGCGATTCCCAGTACCGCATCGTGCGGCTGCTGAGCTGCCGAAGCTGCGACGTCTGCTCGCTTCGGGCAATGTCGAGCACATTCGGGTGCCGGGGGTCCTTGGCCGTGCCCGTTTTGTCCGCCAGCAAGTCTGCCAGCAGGAGCAGGATCCCTCCGCCATCGGCAGCCAGATGGGACAGTACCCAGACTAAGTGCAGGCAGGCGCCGTGATGCCTGAGCACCGCCACGCGCAGCGGCCAGTCGCGATGGAAATCGAACCGCTCGAGCGGCCAGGTAGTCCACAGATGATCTCTGTATCGTGCGACGTCGGCCCGATCGGCGTCATCGGGGAACGTCAGGATGTCCAGGCCGAACTGCCCCGACCCGGCGACCTCCTGGCACGGGCGTCCCGCTTGGCCGGCACCGAGGCGCATCCGCAGGGCGGCATGCCGAACCAGGAGGCCGTTCACTCGCGCCGCTGCATCCTCGATAGTGCTGCCCTCGAGCAGGTCCACCCGCCCTTGCATGCTGAACTGGTTGCCGGTCTCCTGCATGTCCTGCCAGATCGCCTTCTGACCCCAGGTCAAGGGCTCGGTGCCAGCCTCTGCCCCGGCGAACTGGACGACCATTCTGTCCTTGTTGATCCTGTCGAACATGGCTAATTCTGGCCAGGTAGCGACAGCATGTGTCAATCCCGATCAGGCAGCCGCCGTTGTTGAACTGCTTCGCGGCGTATAGCGTCGCGAAGCCCGTAAACATAGCCTGTGAGCATCGACCGGACATTAGGCCGCAGCGGACACCTGCCGAGGAAGGAGCTAGCGCCGTGGGAATCGCAGTCGTCCATTTCGAGGTCGGCGCGCTGACGACGGGCTGCTTGTCAGGTTCAATGGGGAGATCTTCGGCCGGAGCCAGCGGGGATCGCCCGGCGACGGTTACACGATGATCGACACTTGCGGCGGCGAGGGTATCAGCGGCAGCATCGGCAAGATCCAGACTCGCGAGCCGTGCTCGACGTTCTACGTCGAGACCGATGACTTGCAGGCGACGCTCGACAAGGCCAGTGCGCTCGGCGGGAAGACGGTCATGCCGGTCACTGACCTCGGCGGGGCGTTGACCACCGCGATGCTCGATGACCTCGACGGCCTGCTGATCGGCCTGGTGCAGGCACCCGCCGAGCCCAACCGGGGGATGCGCCGGTTCGGCTGGAAGGTCGATACGCGTTTCCCTGGCTACGTGGTGGCGGACAACGGCGCCGGCCGGGGCATCCAGGACGGTATCGGCTGGGGCGCGGATGCCCGGTGGGCGACCGTCTACGCGGGGGTGGCCGGCGTGGACCAGACCCTCAGCCGCGCCGAAAACTCGGCGGATGGCGTGATTGCGCGCACGGACGGCAAATGAATCGACGGCTAGTAACAGAGGACAGTTCGTGATGGTGCTCGATGACATCCGATCCTGCGTCGCGCGGGCGCCCGATGCGGTCGCCGTGCAGGGCGGTGAGCTACGGCTGACCTACCTGGAGCTGGCCAGGCACGCCTCTGGTCTAGCGGCCGGGCTCACACGCCGCGGAATCGGACAGAACGACGTGGTAGCCGTCTACGCCGACCGATCCGCCGAACTCGTCGTCGCCGAGCTTTCCGTGCTGCTGGCCGGTGCCGCCTACCTGCCGCTCGATCCCGCCCATCCGGCCATGCGGACCACTGAGCTGCTCGCGCTGTCCGGCGCGGCCGCCGTGATCAGTACCGGCCCGCTGTCGTCAGATGACGCGCTGCGCGGTCATGATCTTGAAGTCGTGGACCTGATGGAAGTACCCCCGGAGTCGCTGGCGGTGACGGCCAGGCCGGACGATGCCACGCTGGCCTACGTGATCTTTACCTCAGGCTCGACCGGCCGGCCCAAGGGCGTCGCGGTCAGCCACGGCAGCCTTGCGAATCTGATGCGCTGGCATCAGAAGGCCTACCGGCTGAGTCCGCAGGACCGGACGACGTTGCTATGCAGCCCCGGGTTCGACGTGGCCGTCTGGGACACCTGGCCCACCCTGGCGGCCGGGGGGACGCTGGTGGTGCCCCCGGCGCACGTGCGCACCTCGCCGCCCGACCTTGTCGCCTGGCTGGCCGACGAGCAGATCACCGCGACTCACCTGCCTACCCCACTGGCTGAGGCGATGCTCGACGAGTGGTGGCCGCCCCACACCGTGATCAGGGTGATGCACGTAGGCGGCTCGGCGCTCCAGCGCGGCGTGCCGCCCGGCCTGCCGTTCCCCCTGGTCAACGTCTACGGGCCGGCCGAGTGCACGGTGGCCGTGACGACGGCTACCGTGCTGCCCGGCGGCCCTGTGCCACCGCCGATCGGGGTTCCCATCGACGGCGTGCGCTGCTACGTACTCGACGGCCTCGATCCGGTGCCCGATGGCGAGCCCGGCGAGATGTGCCTGGCCGGAGCCTGCGTGGCCCGCGGTTACCTGGGCGAGCCGGCGGCTACGGCCAGGGCGTTCGTCCCTGACATCGAGCACCCTGGGCAGCGGATGTACCGGACGGGCGACCGGGTCCGCCGCCGGGCCGACGGATCGTTCGAGTTCCTCGGCAGGCTCGACGATCAGGTCAAGATCCGCGGGTTCCGGATCGAGCCGGGCGAGGTGGCCGCCGTGCTGCGGAAGCATCCCTCGGTCAGGGAGTCCTTCGTGACCGCCGAGCGAACGGGTCCAGGCGACCCGCGCCTGATCGGCTACGTCGCCGCGGGCGCCACGTCGGCCGAGCTGATCACCTTCGCGGCGGCACGGCTGCCCGGCTACATGGTGCCCGCCGCGATCGTCGTGCTGCCCGCCCTGCCGGTGACGCCCAACGGCAAGGTGGACCGGGCCGCGCTGCCCGCACCCGCCCGGACCGACGCCGGCCTTGCCGAGGCGGCTACCGCGCCGCTGCAGACGCCGACTGAGCGTGCGCTGGCCAGGATTGTGGCGGGGTTGCTGGGGGGTGTGCAGTTCGGTGCTGCGGATGATTTTTTTGCTCTGGGGGGTAATTCGCTGCTTGTCGGGCGGCTGGCGGCGGAGATTGCCGCTGAGCTGGCTGTGACGCTGAGCCTGGCTGATGTGTACCGGGCTCCTACGGTGTCGGCGATCGCTGCCCTGATTGATGAGCGGGCCGGGCAGGATGCCGCGGTGGCCGGCGTGAGGTTGGATTCACCGCCGCCGATGCCGTCCAGGCTGCCCGTCCGCCTGGGCCGCAGGGACCGGCCGATACCGCTGTCGCTACAGCAGCAGCGGGTGTGGTTCTTCGAGCAGCTGGCGCCGGGCAACCTGGCCTACACGATTCAGGCCACCGTGTCGCTGCACGGCGAGGTGGATACCGGGGTGCTGCGCGCGGTCCTCGATGAGATCGTCCGCAGGCACGAGGTCTTGCGGACCGCGTTCGTCACCGTCGACGGGGTTGCGATGCAGCAGCTGGTCGCGAACCTGACGGCGCCGCTGCGGGTGCTTGACGTCCCTGCCGAGCAGGCCGAGAAGGTCATCGCCGAGGAGATCCGCAAGCCGTTCGACCTGACCAGGCCGCCGCTGGCGCGCTGGGTGCTGCTGCGGCACGGGGATGGCGAAAACACGCTGGTTTACGCGGAGCACCACATCGTGCACGACGGCTGGTCGCAGGGCTTGCTGCTGTCCGAGCTGGGCGTCCTTTACCAGGCCTTCGCGGCCGGTGAGCCGTCGCCGCTGCCCGAGCCCGCCGTCCAGTACGCGGATTACGCGTTGTGGCAGCGGGAGTGGATGCAAGGCGAGGTCCTGAAGGCGCATGCGGACCACGGCCTCGCCATGCTGGCCGGCGCACCCCACGTCCTGGAGCTGCCGGCCGATCACCCGCGGCCGCCGGTCAAGAGCTTCCGCGGCGCGGCACCGCGGATCGAGGTTCCGGCCGACCTGTCCCGCGCGCTGCGCTCGTTCAGCCGGCAGCACCGGGTGTCGCTGTTCGCGACCATGTACGCCGGGTTCGCGGCACTGCTGTACCGGTACACCGGTCAGGAGGACATGCTCGTGGGCACTGGCGCGGCGAACCGCAGCCTGCCTGAGCTCCAGCAGGTGCTTGGCATGATCGTCAATACCCTGGTGCTGCGGACCCAGGTCTGCGGCCAGATGTCGTTCACGGACCTGCTCGACCAGGTACAGCGGACCGTCGTTGACACGCTGGCCTGGCCAGATACCCCGGTGGACGCCGTCATTGACGCGATCGGCCCGGCCCGCGACGCCTCCCGGACCCCGCTGTTCCAGGTCATCTTCACCTTCCACGACTCGGCCGTGCCTGACCTGGACTTCGGCGGGCTCACCGGCGCTGTCACCGAGCGCGAGAACGGCGCGGCCATGTGCGACCTCACCGTGATGGTGGTGCCGCGCGCTGCGCAGCGGCTTGGCCGCGAGCCCCGCCCCGAGGATGACGACCTAACCCTGGTCTGGGAGTACTCGACCGACCTGTTCGACGAACCCACCATGACCCGGATGGCCGCGCACTACCTGAACCTGCTTTCCAACGCCCTGGCCATGCCATCGACCCAGATCGGCGACCTGCGCCTGCTCGCCGACACCGATCTGGCCAGGCTCGACTCCTGGAGCCGCGGCCTGGCGGCCACCGGCGGCTACCCGGCAGACGCGACGATCCCGGCGCGGTTCGCCGCCCAGGTCGCCGCGAACCCGGACGCGACAGCGGTGGTCTGCGGCAGCACCGCGATCAGCTACGCCGAGCTGGGTCGGCGCAGCAACGCGCTGGCCTGGCTGCTGCGCCGCCGCGGCGTGAGCACGGACTCACCGGTCGCAGTGGCGATCGAGCGCGGCCCCGACCTCATCACCGGGCTGCTGGCCGTGCTCAAAGCAGGCGGCGCCTACCTCCCGGTCGATCCCGCCAGCCCCCCGCCCCGCGTCGCCGCCATGATCGCCGCCGCCGGCGCCCGGCTCGTGCTAGCCACCGACACCACCGCCACCACGATGACCCAGCTCCCCGGGGTGGACGTGATCCGCGTCGATGGGATCGGCTTGACCGAACCCGCGCTTAAAATGGACGGCTTGGCAGCACCGCCGGATGCGGCGCATCCACTGAGCCTGGCTTACATCTGCTTCACGTCAGGCTCGACCGGGATCCCCAAAGGGGTCGCCGTACCACAGCGTGGTGTCATCCGGCTGATCAGCAACCCGACGTTCGCGTCGCTTGGCCCCGGCGAGCGGGTCCTGCACCTGGCCCCGGTCGCGTTCGATGCCGCCACGCTGGAGATTTGGGGTGCGCTGCTGAACGGGGGTACGGTTTTGGTCCCGCCGCCGGGTCCGCAGAGCCTGTCGGATATCGCCGCGCTGCTTCGCACCGCCGGCGTGACGGTCGCGTGGCTCACCGCCGGGCTGTTCGACCAGCTCGCCGAGACCGATCTCGATGCGATAGCCGGCGTGCCCCTGGTCCTGGCCGGCGGCGACGCGCTCACTCCTGACACCGTCCGCGCCGTGCTCGCCGCCCGCCGCGGCCGTCCGCTGGTCAACGGCTACGGCCCGACCGAGAACACCACCTTCACCACCTGCCATGTGATGACCGACCCGGGCCAGGTCGGGCCGACGGTGCCGATCGGCCGCCCGATCCAGCACACCACCGTGCGCATCCTCGACGACCGCGGGCAGCCGGTCCCGGTGGGCGTGACCGGGGAACTGTACACCGGCGGCGACGGCCTGGCCCGCGGCTACGCCGGGAACGCCGCCGCCACCGCGCGAGCCTTCGTGCCCGACCCGACCGGGCACGGCACCCGTCTGTACCGCACCGGAGACCTGGCCCGCTGGCGCGGTGACGGCATCATCGAGTTCGTCGGCCGCGCCGACGACCAGGTCAAGATCCGCGGGTTCCGGGTCGAGCCCGGCGAGGTCGCCACCGTCCTGCGCTCCCACCCCGCCGTGCGCGGCGCCGCCGTCATCGTCACCGGCGACGGCGCGCAACGGCACCTGATCGGCTACGTCACCCCCGCCGACGGCCAGGACCCCAGCATGCTGCGGCCCGCACAACTACGAGACTTCCTCGCCCACAGGCTGCCCGATTACCTGATACCCACCGGTTTCAAAGCCGTCGACCGGCTCCCCCTCAACGCCAGCGGCAAAGTCGACCGCACCGCACTCCCCGCACCTGACCACGACACCTGCCGACCCGCCACGCCGCCGTGCGGAGCCACGGAGGAGCGGCTCGCCGAGATCTGGTCGCTGCTGCTGCCCGAGGACAGCACCCGCGGCGAGATCGGGCGCGAGGACGATTTCTTCGCGTTCGGCGGCGACTCCCTGCTGGCGGCGCGCCTGATATTCCGCATCGGTGAGGCGTTCGGCGTCGAACTGGGACTGGCCGCGTTCTACCAGACACGAACGCTTGCCGCCTGCGCCGCCGCCATCGACGCGGCCCGCAACCAGACAGCACCGTCGACCATCGGCCGCAGGACCGGAAAGCGTATCGCGTGGTCGCACCGCGAGCGGCTAGGCAGAGACAGGAAGGCTGATCGTGGCTAAGTACGAGTTCCCCACCTCGTTTGGCCAGCGGTGGATGTGGCTGCTGGCCGAGATGGACTCCGGGGAGCCCACCTATAACATCCCGTGGGCGCTGTGGCTGGATGGCGCGCTTGATGTCAGCGCGCTGCAGCAGGCCTGGGACGCCATGCTGGTCAGGCACGAGGCGCTGCGTACAACCTTCCGAAACGAGTCCGGAGTGCCGGTGCAGGTAGTCGACGACGAGCCTGCCGCGTGGCCGCTCGTCGCCTCCTCAGTGGAGCAGCTGGCGCCCCACGAGCGCGAGCCGGCCGCCCTGGCGATGATCCGCGACCTCGCCCGCGCTCCCTTCGACCTGGCCACCGGGCCGCTCGTGCGCATCGCCCTCATCCGCCTGTCAGCGGAATCTCACGTGCTAGCCGTGGTAATGCACCACATCGTCGCTGACGGCTGGTCGTTTCCGATCCTGTTCGACGAGTTGTCGGCGGACTACGAGGCGATCAGCCGTGGCGGTGGCCCGGTTACCGCCGAACCGCCAATCCAGTACGTCGACTTCGCCATCTGGCAGGTCGAGCACGCAGAGGAAGGAGGGTTTACGGCGGCCGAGCGCTTCTGGCGAGCCGAACTGGCCGATGCCTCCTCGGCGCTGCCGCTGCCAACGGACGCGCCATATCCGGCGCGCCAGACTTTCGCCGGCCAGGCCGTCAGCACCACGATCGACGGGGGCCTGGCCGACCAGCTCAGACGGCTCGCCACCGGGCAAGGAACGACGCTGTTCGCCGTTCTGCTGGCCGCATATTCGGTCGTGCTCGCGCGGCTGACCGGCAGCGACGACCTGCTGATCGCGGTGCCGATGGCTGCCCGCGTCAAGCGGGAAACCGAGTCCGTCCTCGGGCTGTTCATGAACACCGTCGTGATCCGCGTCCAGATCGACCGGGATGGGATGCTCGGTGGTCTGCTGCGAGCGGTCCACGCCGCGACGGTGCGGGCAATGGAGCATCAGGATCTGCCGTTCGCCAGGGTCGTGGAACTGGTCAAGCCCAACCGCGACCCGGCGCGGCTGCCGCTCGTCCAGGTGATGTTCGCGATGGAGAGATCGCCGACCGTCCAGGACCGCGGCGGGCTGCGCTGGCGCCCGAAGCTGATGGAGAACGGCGCCGCGAAGTTCGAGATCGAGCTGACGGTCACCGACGCGCCTACCGGGCCACAAGTGCGCATCACCTACAACACCGCGCTGTTCGACTCAGCCACCGCTGAGCGACTGGCCGAGAACCTGCTCACGGTGCTCGCTCACATGGCGGCTACGCCGACGGCCAAAACCAGCGACCTATTCGTTCTGGCAGAACGCGATGCCACCGCGCTCGCTCAGTGGAACGCCACGGCGAAACCATCGCCCACGGGCGACGAGGTGACGCTTCGTGACCTGTTCGAGCAGCAGGCGAAGCGAGCACCCGATGCCATCGCCGTGATAGGCGACCAGGGCGAGCTCAGCTACGCCCAGCTTGACAGCGCTGCCGACGTGATCGCTCACCGGCTCATCGCGGCAGGAGTGGCCGGTGAATCAGTGGTCGCCGTCCTGGCCGAGCGTTCGCCCGAGCTGGTCACCGCCCTGCTGGGGGTAGTCAAGACTGGCGCGGCCTTCCTGCTGTTGGACCCTGAGTACCCCCCAGAACGGCTCGCGTACATGCTCGCGGACTCGGGGGCTGCGATCGTGCTGGTGCAGCGGCACATCGGTGACCTGCTGCCTGAGTCCGGTCCGCCGGTCTTGTACCTCGACGACGCACCGACCTGGCCAGTGCGTGCCACCGACGGCCACAGACCAGTCCTACATGTGGACAACGCCGCTTACCTGATCTACACGTCGGGCTCGACTGGCCGCCCCAAAGGCGTGATCAACACCCACCGTGGCCTGCTCAACCGCCTGGACTGGATGCGGTCAGCGCTATCGTTCGATTCGACCGACGTGCTGCTGCAAAAGACCTCGGTCGGCTTCGACGTATCGGTATGGGAGTTCTTCCTGCCGCTGACCACCGGCGCCAGTCTGGCGATGGCCCGGCCAGGCGGACATCGTGATCCTGGTTACCTGCGCGAGGCGATCGCGTCGTTCGGGGTTACCGTCCTGCACTTCGTCCCGTCCATGCTGAACTCGTTCCTCGCCGATACCGAGGCGGCAGACGATGATCCCCGAGCCACGTTCGCCACGCTGCGACGCATCGTTTGCAGCGGCGAGGAACTGCCGGTCGCGCTGGCTCGCCGCTGCCTGGAGGTGCTGCCAGGGGTAAGCATTCAGATCACCTACGGCCCGGCTGAGGCGGCGATCAGCGTAACTACCTGGCAGGCCACGCCCACTACGCTGGCCGGCCGGTCGCGCGTTCCTATTGGCGGGCCGGTCAGCAACGTCAGGATCCAGATCCTCGACAACCAGCTACAGCCGGTGCCTGTCGGCGCGGTCGGCGAGCTGTACCTCGGCGGAGTCCAGGTCGGGCGCGGTTACCACCGGCGGCCAGAGCTCACCGCGCAGCGGTTTGTGCCCGACCCCTTCGGCCCAGCCGGATCAAGGCTCTACGCGACCGGCGATCATGGCCGCTGGCGTTCCGATGGCACGATCGAGTTTATGGGCCGGGTCGACGGCCAGGTAAAGCTGCGCGGCATGCGGATAGAACTCGGAGAGATCGAAGTCGCGCTGCGCGAGCAGCCAGGCGTCCGTGACGCCGCAGTTGCGGTGAAGGAGATCAAGCCCGACGACAAACGGCTCGTCGGCTACATTGTCGGGGCCGCGGCGCCCGATGCCGCTGCCCTGCGCACCGCGCTCAAGGCCAGGCTGCCCGATTACATGGTGCCGGCCGCGTTTGTTGTGCTCGCCGCGCTGCCGCTCACCGGGAGCGGGAAAATGGACCGCCGCACACTTCCCGAGCCGGATTGGGGCGCGGTCAACGGTCAGGCCCAGGTCGCGCCCCGGACGCCGGTCGAAGCGCACCTCGCGGCGATCTTTGCCGAGGCGCTTGGCCTGCCGACGCCAGTCGGCGTGAACGACAACTTCTTCGCGCTCGGCGGCCATTCGCTCACCGCGACCCGGCTGCTAGCCCGCGTCCGGGCCGTCTGCGGCGTCGACCTGCCCGTGCGCGCGCTGTTCGCCGATCCCACCGTCGCTGGCGTGGCCACCGCGCTGGCTGCCGCGGGCAGCCGCGGAGCGGACTCCCTAGGCCCCGCACCGCGGCCGTCGCAGGCCGATCCCGAGAGCGTCCAGGTCGGCGACCTGGGGCAGACAGCCGCCGCACCTGGCGATCGGAGGTAAGTCCCAATGCGCTTCCCGGTGTCGCGTTCCCAGCAGGGGATGTGGTTCCTCGATCAGCTCTCGCCCGGCGAACCGACGTTTCACATCGCGTATGCGGTGTCGCTCGACGGCCCGCTCGACGCCAGCGTGCTGCAGCGCGCGCTGGACGCCGTGGTCGCGCGCCATGCCGCGCTGCGGACGAGCATCGTCGCCGTCGGCGGCGTGCCTGAGCAAGACGTCGCCGACGTCGGCGCGGTGGTGATCGAACGTATCGAGCTGCCGGAGGCGGTGGACAGCGACCAGAGCTCTCAGGAAGCTGAGTCGATCGCGGCCGACCGTGCCCGCCAGCCATTCGATCTGGCCGCCGGGCCGCCGATCCGGGGCACGCTGATCCGCACCGGGCCCGACCGGCACCTGTTCGTGCTGGTGATGCACCACGTCATCACCGACGGCACGTCCATGCAAATCGTGATGGAGGAGTTGTCCGCCGGCTACCGGGCCGAGCTGACCGGGGTGCCCGCGTCGCTGCCGCCGCTGCGGATGAGTTATGGCGACTACGCCATGTGGCAGCACGACTGGATGAGCGGTGAGGAGCTTGAGCGCCAGCTGAGGTACTGGCGCGAACAGCTCAAAGGCGCACCGCACGTCTTGTCGCTGCCTACTGTCCGGCCCAGGCCCGCCCGCCAGTCCTCTTGCGGCGCGCGCGCCAGCGTCACCGTCGACGACACGACGATCACGGGCCTGACCGAGGTGGCCCAGGCAGCCAACGCCACGATGTTCATGGCGTTCCTCACCGGCTTTATGGTCGTGCTGTCGCGCTACGCGCGCCAGCCCGACCTTGTGGTCGCCACCCAGGCAGCTGGCCGCACCCACACCGAGTTCGACCCGATTGTCGGCCTGTTCGCGAACACCGTCTTGCTGCGAACATCGCTCGTCGGCAATCCGAGCTTCGCCGTGCTGCTCGGCCGGATCAGGGACACCACGGCCGATGCGGTGTCGCACCAGCGGCTCCCGTTCGAAAAGCTCGTCGACGATTTCGCGCCTGACCGCTCCCTCGCGCACGCGCCGCTCGCGCAGGTCCAGTTCGCCTACCGCACGTTCGCGCCTCCTGGGCTGGACCTGCCTGGCGTCACCTCGGACTGCCGGATGCTTTTCACTGAGACCACGAAACTCGACCTAGACATGTACGTGGAAAGTCGGCCCGGCCAGGACACGCAGCTCGTGCTGGACTACAGCACGGACCTATTCGACCCGCCCTGGGCTGACCGGTTCCTGCGCTGCGCGGCGCACCTGCTCAAGCACGCGGCACAGGCTCCTGGCACTCCGGTCGCCGACCTGCCCATGCTGTCGGCGGCCGACCTCGACGAGCTGATCGTCGGGCGCAATCGCCAGCCCTCCCCGGCGGGTTCCGGGGCGTCGTCCCCCCAGGCAAGCTCGGCGGGCTGCGACGACGGCGTGGACATCCGGGACCTGCTGCGGGCTTCGCCGTCCCGCATCATCGACGGCGGCGCAGACCTGCCTATGAGCGAGGTATGCGATCGCGCCGCCCGGCTCGCCCGAACCCTCGCCGACCGTGGCGTCGGCGCGGAAACGCTGGTCGGCATCTGCGTCGAGCGCGGAGTCGGCATGCTGATCGCGATGCTCGCCGTATGGTGGGCAGGCGGTGCCTACGTGCCGCTGGATCCGAGCTTCCCCGAGGCGCGCCTGAGGGCGATGGCCCAGGGCGCGAGCCTGCGGATCCTCATCTCCGACTCCGCGAAGTGCGATCTCGCCCTGTCGGTAGCCGGGCGTGCCGAGGTGATCCGCCTCGACGACCCAGCGATGGCGGTAGCGCCGCCGCTCGCTCCGGTGCCGGTACCCGACAACGCGCTCGCCTACGTCATCTATACCTCAGGCTCGACCGGGCAGCCCAAGGGCGTTGCGATCGAGCACCGGGCGGTCGCGAACCTGGTTGCGTCGTTCCGCCGCTCGCTCGGGCTTGGCAGCGACGACCGGTTCGTCGCCGTCACGACGCTGTCGTTCGACATCGCCATCCTCGAGCTGCTGCTGCCCCTGGTCTGCGGTGCGGATCTCGTGATCGCGATGTTCCACGAGGTCCGCGAGTCCGACCGGCTGCGGTCGCTGATCAAGCGGGCTGGCGCGACCGCGATGCAGGCGACGCCGCAGACGTGGCGCATGCTGGATTCGGCCGGCGGCGTGCCGGCTAGCCTGCGGCTGCGCCTGTGCGGAGGCGAGGCCCTGCCCATCGACCTGGCTGAGCGCCTGCTGGAGCCCGGTGCCACCCTGTGGAACGTCTACGGCCCGACCGAGACCACGGTGTGGTCGGCGGCCAAAGTCGTCACACATGCGGCGGACGCGGCCGAGATCGGGCCGCCGATCGAGCACACCCGCGTGTACATACTGGACGAGTGCCTCATGCCGGTGCCAGTCGGGGTGGTAGGCGAGGTGTGCCTGGCCGGCCGTGGTGTCGCACGCGCATATTACGACCGGCCGAGGCTTACCGCGCGGTCGTTCCAGCCTGATCCGTGGAACGACGACCCGGGCGCGCGGATGTACCGGACCGGTGACCTTGGCCGGTGGCGGGAGGGCGCGGGCCTTGAGCTGATCGGGCGGAACGACCACCAGGTGAAGGTTCGCGGCTACCGCATCGAGTGCGGCGAGATCGAGGCCGTGCTGCGCTCGCACCCTGGCGTGCGCCAGGTGGCCGTCGTCACCGCCGACAGAGCCGGTAAGCCCGAGCTAGTCGCGTACATCGTGCCCCGTCGGAACAGCTCTTTTGCGCAGCCAGGCGCGGACGTACTTGAGGAGCTGCGGCCGCACCTGCGTGCCGCGCTCCCCGACTACATGGTCCCGTCGCTTATGGTCACGCTACCCGCGCTGCCGCTGACGCCAAACGGCAAGGTCGACCGGGCTGCGCTGCCCGCTCCGCAGTGGGGTGGTTCGCCATCGGCGGTCGAGCGGGTCGAGCCCAGGAACCCGGTCGAGGCCACACTCGTCCGGATCTGGAGCGACATCCTCGCCACGCAAGAGCCGGTCGGCGTGCACGACAACGTCTTCGCCGCGGGCGGTCAGTCGCTGACCGCGACCAAATTCGTCGTCCGCGTCGCCGACACCTACGGCGTGAACCTGCCCGTTCACCAAGTCTTCGCCAGCCCCACGATCGCGCAGCTGGCCGAGATTATCTCCGCCGATCCGGATTTCGGCCGCGCTACGCGCTCGTCTCGCCACGCCGATCTCGACGCGCTCAGCGACGAGGACCTGGACGAGCTGATGCGCGCGGCGCTTGCCCAGCGCCGTCGGCGCCAGGCGATGACAGAAAACGCCGATTCTTGACCCGGCCACTACGATCCGCGTACCTGTGTCGGGTCTGTCCGGGTGCGCACTAAATGAGCCAACTCGGGTATGTCGACCTCGCGCAATCCGCCATCGGCGGCGGCAGCGGGCGTCGGCGTTCAGCCTGGTGAAAGGGGAAATCTCAGCCGACGCGGCCGTCCTCAAGCGGGGCGGCTTCAGGGTCTTCCGCCCGGTGATGTTCTTTGTGACCGACGGATCGCCAGCCGATCCGCTCTGGATGAGAGCCCTGGAGGAGCTTCGAATCCTGAGTTCCGTGAGCGTCCGACCATCGTGGCCATCGGCTTTGGTTCAGCAGACCCGGCCATCATCCGAGAGGTCGGCCGTGGCAAGCCGACCCAGCGCACGGCGACACCCGACAATAGGCAAGTCCACCCCTGGCTAGCTTCTCGCGGGCAAATGAGGACGCGTGAGTCCACGACTATCCCATGTATATCCGCCGACCACATGGTGAGATATACCGGGTTTGAGGTGGAAGGGAGCCGCGATGGCCAAGACCGCTAATTGAGGTGGACGAAGAGCAGCTCGCGGCTGCACAGAAGGTGCTGAGGACCGAGACGAAAAAGGACACCGTCAACGCCGTCCTCCGCCAGGTCACCGCACTGGCCGCCCGTCGCCGCGACCTGCAGCGGCTCATCTCCGGCGGTCTACCCGACCTGGCAGACGACGAGATAATGCGAGCCGCATGGCAGCGGTAGCCACCCATCTGGCGGACACTGGCGCGCTGGCGCGGCTTCACCGGCCTGCCGTCGCGGCAGTGTTAGGCCCACTGATTGAGGCCGGGCTCGTTGCGACCTGCGGTGTCATCGAGTTCGAACTCGGCTGGGCGACCCGCAGCGCCGCCGAGTACGACCTGGTCCGGGCCGACAGGGACGAAGGCTACGAGTGGCTGGCGACTCACGATGAGGACTGGCATCGCGCCCTTGACGTGCAGGCCGCGCTATGGCGCAGTGGCCGCGTCAGGGCAGTCGGCTTCCCCGATCTGCTGATCGCGGCTGTTGCAGAACGGGAGCACGTGACGCTCGTTCACTACGACAGCGACTACGACCTGATAGCCGAGATCACCAGACAGCCGATGCAGTGGGTAGTGCCAGGCGGCACGGTGCCGTAACTCGTGCGTGCCAGGAAATCAGAGCGATCCCTGCTATGAACCTGCTTGGCCTTGAACCACTTCGCCGTCCGCGTAGTAGAGGCCGGGCATGACCGTCACGCACGGCGAGCACGCAGCGTGACCAATCTGCTTCCCAGGCTCGGAGCGCATGGAATGGCCCGTGGAATGAGGGCAGAGTAATGTCCAGTGCGCTCTGGGCATTCTGGGCAGTGGACTGGTGCGTAAGTACAGGTGGAGCGAATGGAGCGGTGAGCCCGGCTTCTTGTAAACGGCAGGTCAGCGGTTCGATCCCGCTCACCGGCTCCCAGGTCAGAGGGCCTTTCGTGCGGCTGTCCGCGGCACAGCGTGGAACGAGTGGGGCCCTCGCGTCCGCCCGTGGCCAGGCGCCGGACCGGTCACATAGAGCAACTTCCGAGCGGGTCCTTCCGGGTTGCCGTGTCAGCCGCAGCCGATCCGATTACCCGGCGGCGGATCTACTTCCAGGCGACCGTCAGGACCGAGCAGCTCGCGCAGGTCGAGCTTGGAAAGCTCGTCGCGAAAGCGTCGGACGGGCGCCAACCGCGATCTCCGAGCGGGTCGCGGAGGTCACTGAGCGCCGGGCGGCCTTCCGTGAGCGGATGGACGAGCGGGCCGGGGTCCTGGTCCCGTCCGAAGACCCCGACCTGATCGAGGACGGCGAAGCGTGGCCAGCCTGGCTGCCAGCCGTGCGCGAGGCGATCCTGCCGCCGCCGAAGCCTCTGATCCCGCCGTCCGAGCGCATCCGCGAGCCCGAAGCCGAGCCCGAAGCCGAGCCCGAAGCCGAGCCGGACGCCGAGGCGGTTTGATAATGCAGTCGGACCGCATCCTCGCCCTGATGTGTAGTGCAGATGCTCGCTCATCGTCCGGGGCTCACAAACGCGGAGTGGCCGTCATTGTGGTGCCCATCTGCCCACAGCTACGAGGTCGGAGCCGCGCGGCTAGCGCGCTTGCTATATGTCGGCCAGTTACTTATTGTGATGGTGTGAGTAAGCCGAGAACCCAGATGCGGGAGCCGACCTACTTCGTCCTGGCGTCCCTGCTCGATGGGCCGCTGCATGGTTACGCCATCATCCGGCGCGCTGAGGAGCTCTCGGGTGGCCGGGTCCGGCTGGCCACCGGGACGTTGTACACGGCGCTGGACCGGCTGACCGCTGAGGGCTATGTGGAGCTGGTGCGCGAGGAGATCGTCAATGGCAGGGCACGCCGCTCCTACGGGCTAACGACGTCTGGCGCTGGTGCGCTGCGGGCCGAGGCGATGCGGATGGCGGAGGCGGCTCGCCTGGTGACCGATCGGGGCCGCCGCCTGAAGGCGGGCGGCAGCGCCCGGAAGGCGAGCCCTGCGTGACCCCCCTGGAGCGGCGCTGCCGGTGGCTGCTGCGCGCCTATCCTGCCTGGTACCGGCGCAAGCGGTCCGGGGAGATGCTGGGCACCTTGCTGGAGGCCAGCCCGCCCGGCCGCAGATGGCCTTCAATGCGTGACGCGCGGGCGCTGGTCATCGGGGGGTTGCGCGTCCGCGGCCTGGTCTGGTGCCTGTCGATCCTCTGGGTGGGTATCGGAGCTGCCGGAGCGGGCTACGCCTTTTTCATAACCACGAAACCGTACACCGACGCCGACTTTTGGATTCCTCAATGGAACACAGAGCCCCCGGTGATCCTCATCGCTGCGTTGCTGGCGGCGGTGGCATGGCTGGTGCTGCCTATCCCGGTGATGGTTGCCGGGTTCGTCCGGCTCCGTAGCGGGCGCCCGGGCAGGTGGCTCCGCGCGTCGGCGTGGGCCGGTGCGTGGGCAGCGGGCTTCGAGCTTATGCACCTGGCCTATGTCTGGGGAGAATACCCATCGCAAATTCTAGGCCGGACATGCAGTCAGGGCAGCTGCGTTCTGAATGAGTACGGCCCTGCCGTCGTGAGCTGGGGAGAGCTGGCAATCTGTGCCGCGTGGCTGGCACTCGGAGCCGCGATAACCCTGATACTGGCCAGGCCAGCCCACGGCTGGGACATGCCCGATGCCAGCATCCGTTCCAGCCGGGAAGCCAGCCTCTGACCACACGGTGCCGGTGATTTGCACCACAAGGCCCGTACCCGTGGCATGCCCGATAGGGCGGTCAAACCCAGGGACTGGTGGTTACTCACGCGGAGTGTTCCAAGCGGCTGACCTGCTCTGCCGCTGGTCAACAGAGGCCCACCCGCTGTCAGTGAAGAGAACTTCGACCTGCGGCCACGACCGGCCCGCTGACGTCCTTACCGCAGAAACCGCTGATCATCGTGTGAAGCCACCCGAGTACGCACCCGCTGAGCGGGATACGTGGTGGCGCGCAGAGGTACGCGAGTTCCTGACAGCCGCCACCAGCGACAGGCTGCACGCCGCATGGCGCCTGACGCTGCCGGTGGCGCAGCGCTGGTCGCGCAAGCACGCCGACACCCAGCGGCGGCTGTGCCAGCGGTTCGCGCTGCCGGTGATCGCGGGCCTGGTCTGCCAGCACGTCAAGGCCATCCACATGCAGCAGGTCGTCAACGCTCGGCGAGAGCGACCGCATGCGGCGGATGATCTCCGTGCTGGTGACCGCCGGTATCGAAGGCGGGTACCTGACCAGCCCCCCGGCTGGCCAGGGTCCACTGGCAGCCGGCCGGCCGCCGTCCGCACCGGCGGCAACCGCTGAACACTGGGTACGAGAGAACAAGCGCCAGGGGCGAGTTCCTGGCTCGAACGGGGGGAGCACGTTCCCGACGACCCTGGGAGCGCTGCGGCGACTGGTTACTGCTGCGAACAGCGCAGGGCTGCTGCGGAGCACTTCATAGGCCCTGGCATAAGAGTCGTCGCTTACTGCGCCGTTTCCGGTCAGCTTCTGATCAATATCCCGTAGAAGCGGCATGCCGCTGGCGGTTCTCGATCGGATCAGGTCCTGGGACCATCGCAAGCTCGGCCTGGATCCAATGCCCGTGGAGGCTCGACCGTGCCTTTCATTGACGCGGAGTAGCGACCCGCAATACGGAAATGTAGCTGCTAGCGGAAGTGGACGACCTCCGGGTTTGCCACGCCTCGGTCGGCGGGCACGCGGACGAAGACGTGGCCGAGATCTTCCATTGCCGTGATGAGGTACCGGTGCCTTCGGCCAGTCTCGACCTTAGCCGGGATCTTGATCGCGCAGTTGAAGTACCTGGCCTTCAAGTCCCATCGGCAGACTGCGACGGCCCTCGCGCGCGGACCGGCAAGGACAGCCCTGACCCGATGCTGAGCGGCGAGGGCGGCCGCGGTCCTGCTGCCGAGCAGGCCGCCCTTGGCGTTGGTCAGCCGGAACCTGACCACGACCTGCCTCGCCGACCGGGACGTTGTGCTCCCCGGCCGCGGGGCGATGAAGCCGGCCAGGCCATAGAGGCGCTGGCTGAGGCAGCCATTGACGTGGAGGCTGGAGTTGACTCCGTCGGGACAGATCGTGTCGGACCAGATCACGTTCTTGAAGCTGGCTCCGGTCACGGTGGCGCCCTTGAGGTCAGCCCCGGTCAGGTTGTCATTGTTGAGGTCGGCATCGGTCAGGTCGGCACCGGTCAGCGGGACGTCGGTCAGGTTGGCATGGGTCACGGTGGCATTGGTGAGGTTCGCATCGGCGAGGGTGGCGAAGTAGCCCTGGCTCGGGTTGCTGAATTCGGCGTGGCTGAGGTTGGCACCGGCCAGGTTCGCATGGTCGAGGGGGGCGACAAGATCGGCACCGTGCAGGTCGGCGTCGCTGAGGTTGGCGCCGTGCAGTTGGGCTGAGGAGAGGTCGGCACCCGCGAGGTCGGCGTCGCTAAGGTTGGCACCGGGCAGCCAGGCTCCTTCCAGGTCGGCGTCCGCGAGGGCGGCACCGCTCAGCTGGGCAGCTTGCAGCCAGGCTCCCGGGCCGACTAGGTACCCGTTCATCAGCAGCCAGCTCGCGGGAAGCGAGACCGGCGTGCCGATGATCCCGCCCGACCGCACATCGCCCAGGTTGGTCCCAGTCAGGCTGGCGCCAGCCAGGTCAGCGCCGGCCAGGTTGGCCGAGCCCAGGTTGACGCCCGCCAGATTCAGGCCCTGCAGGTCCGCGTCTTCCAGGTTGACGGTGGGACCGAGGATGTATCCGCTGGTCAGCTGATCGTTGTCCGGGAGCGAGGCCGGCGTGCCGATGATGGCGCCCGACCGCACATCGCCCAGGTTGGTGCCGTACAGCCCGACGTTGTCCAGGTCAGCGCCGGCCAGGTTCGCGCCGTACAGGTCGGCGCCGTACAGATTCAGGCCCTGCAGGTCCGCGTCTTCCAGGTTGGCGCCGGGGCCGAGGATGTATCCGCTGGCCAGCTCCCAGTTGCCCGGCAGCGATGCGGGCGTGCCGGTGATGCCACCGGACTGCACACCGGACATGAGCGCGCCGGCCATCTCGGTACCGGCAAGGTCGGAGTCCGCGAACGCCGCGTTATCCAGATCGGCATAGCTGAGGTTCGCGCCGCTCAGGTCCGCGTGGTCAAAATCTGCCCCGATCAGCACGCAGCCCTGCCAGTCCACCCCGGGTGCCGGCGGGGGCGTCAGAGCGCCGCCGGGGCCATCTAGCGGGCAGGTTACGGCGCTAGCCGGTGCGGCCGACGCGGCGGGAACGCCCGCTGCCATGGCGAGCGCGCTGCCTGACAGGGCAACCGCCATGATGATGGCGGCCACGTGAGTTCTGAACAGTCGGCCGGACATGGCCCCTCCCCGGAGCAGGCACCCCGGACGACCCGCACCCTAACGGAGCGCCACCCGAGCATCAGCGCCGGGGTGCATCCAGATTTCTAATGACTGAAATGGCTTTAGCCATTTAAATACGCTTCTAGTGCATGGAGTCGGGCCGCGTCAAGGCGATCTCGAGGATGACTTCGCGCTCGCGATCCTGGGCGCCGCTGCCTTCCAGGTCCAGGGCCACGAGCGCTGTCTCGTGCACGGCGTCATCCGCTGTTGCCTGCTCGCACGTGCCGCGCTAGCTGATGACGTTGTTGTTGTTGTGCTGCGGCGAGCTGAGCGCGTACCTGGTCCGCCTCGGGCCCGCCCATCTCGGCGTAGATGGTCAGGGCCTGCTGCCAGTGGCGGCGAGCCTGGTCTAGTTCTCGCCCGGCGTGGTATGCACGGGCGAGGCCGTCGTGGGCGCGGGCCTGCAGGCTGGTGTCGCCAGCCTGGCTTGCCAGGCTGAGCGCTGCGTCGTAGTGGATACGAGCTTGCGCGTGATCGCCTGCGGCGAGCGAGACCTCGCCGAGGAGGTTGAGCGCATCGATCTCAGTGGAACGCGCGCCGACGTCGCGGGCCAGAGCCAGTGCCGTGCGGAGCTCATGGGCCGCCTGCTCGTAGCGACCGTGCCGGAGGTCGAGCTCGCCCAGGTCGGACAGCATTGCAGCCTCGCTGACCCGGTCGCCGGTGTCGCGGGCCAGGGCCAGGCCCTGCTGCAGGTAGGGGGCGGCCTGCTCGTAGCGACCCTGCCGCAGGCTGATGTCGCAGAGGTTCATGAGGACGTAGGTCTCGGTTGCCTGGTCGCCAGTGTCGCGGGCTAGGTTCAGGGCTTGGTCGAGGTGGCTAGCGGCCTGCTCGGACTGGCCAAGCCGGACCCGGGCGGCGGCGAGGTTGCAAAGGGAGGTCCCTTCACAGGCCCGGTCCCCGGTCTCGCGGGCCAGTTTCAGAGCCTGCTCATAATGGCCAGCGGCCATCTGATAGCTGCCCTGCCACCATGCGAGAACTCCGAGGTTGCCCAGGGTAGCGGCCTCGCCGCGGCGGTCGCCTGTCTGGCGCCTGAGCGCCAGGGCCTGCTGGAGGTGATCCTCCGCGCGCTGGTCGTGGCGTTGCCGGAGTTCGGCGGCACCGAGGCTGTGCAGGGCTGTCGCTTCGGCACCCACGTCCCCGGTCTGCTGGGCGGCGATCCGAGCGTGGCCGTGCACGGTGACTGCATAGGAGGGGTGACCGCCGGAATCGAGGTAGCGGAAGAGTGTGGCGGCCAGCTGGGTGGCATGTGCGGGCCAGCCGCCAGCGGCGGCGTGCGCCACGACGGCGGCCAAGCATGCCAGCTCGGCATCCAGCCATGCCCTGGCCGTGTCTGGCTTGGTTAGCCGCGGTGCGATGGCCGTCGCCGGCGTGAGTCTCGGCCGCTGGTGCTGTTCGGCCGGGTACAGGGCGTCCATCGCGGCGGCTGCGGCGTGCAGGTAGTAGTCGAGCAGCCGGGTCAGTGCCACCCGCTGCTCGTCGTCCCCCTCATCGGCGGCGGCTTCGCGAGCGTAGTCGCGTAGCAGGTCATGCATGGTATAGCGGCTCGGCCAGGTTTTCTGGATCAGGTGCGCGCGGACCAGCTGGTCCAGCAAGTGCAGGGCGCCGCTCAGGCCGGTTCCGGTGAGCGCGGCAGCGGCGTAGACATCGAGGTCGGGGCCGAGGTGACATCCCAGGAGGCTGAACGCCCGCGCGGTGGCGGGGTCCAGGTGCCGCAGGGACCAGGAGAAGACCGCCCGGACGGCGGTGCCTTGATCGCCGGCGGCGTCGAGCAGGTCCAGCCGCTGCTGCTGGTCTGCCAGTTCGGCGGCCAGGCTGGCAAGCGAGATGCCGGGCCGGGCCGCAGCCAGCTCGGCGGCCACCCGCAGCGCCAGCGGCAGTCGGCAGCACAGGCTGGCCAATTCCGCTGCGGCTTCAGGCGCGGCGTCGACCCGGCCGCCGATCAGCGCTCGCAGCAGTCCGACCGCATCGGCCAGCGGCAGCAGATCGAGGTCCAGTCGGTGCGCGCCGTCGCGGGCGACGAGCCCGGCCAGCGCGTCGCGGCTGGTCATCACGACCGCGCATGCGGGCGATCCCGGCAGCAGCAGCCTGACTTGGTCAGCGTCGCGGGCATTGTCCAGCACGATCAGCATTCGCCGTGCGGCCAGCAGGCTCCGGTACCGGGCGGCGCGCTCGTCCAGCTCTGCTGGGATGTCCTGGCCCGCAACGCCCAGGGCGCGCAGGAATCGCGCCAGCGCCTCGCCGGTCGGCAGCGGCTGGCCGGGGTCATAGCCCCGCAGGTTCACATATAGC
Organism: uncultured Actinomycetota bacterium; assembly: GCA_963719765.1. GTDB lineage: Bacteria > Actinomycetota > Actinomycetes > Streptosporangiales > Streptosporangiaceae > JAJYUU01. The sequence continues at coordinate 8,689 of CAVRCW010000002.1, read as the reverse complement.
TGCCCGTCAGGGAACAGCCCGGCGACACGGTGGGCCCAGTGCACAGCCAGCGCGGTCTTCCCGACCCCGGCTGTCCCGCCGATCGCCGCTATCAGCATGGTCAGCGGGCTGCCCGAATGCGCAGTGTCGAGCAAGGCGTCCAGGGCGGCAAGTTCGGCGTCGCGGCCGGTGAAGCCGGGCACGGCCGCGGGTAGCTCGCGTGGCAACGCCATCTCCCACGCGCCGACTCCCGCTTTCTCCGGTGCGTCTGGGGCCTGGGCCGGGCTCAGCGCGTGATCGTCAAGGATCTCGTCGTGCAGGGCGTGAGGTCCGACCCCGGGCTGGCCGGATAGGCGCACAAACTCATCCAGTTGCGGCCCCTGCAGGCCCAGGGCTTCAGCCAGCGAGCCGACGGTCTGCCGGTACGGCCGGGTTCTCCGCTGGCCGCGCTCCAGGTCGCAGATCGTCCGGACGCCGACACTCGCCCGCTCAGCCAGCTCCTCCTGGCTCAGGCCGGACGCTCGCCGACAGCGCCGCAGCAGCTGCCCGAATGCTGCCGCGGAAGTCGCTTCGTGTCGGCTCACGCAGCCTCCGTCGTCGGCCGGGCCTATTACCACGCGGCCGGGTTTAGCGGTAAGTATACGAACTTGGCCGGAAAGTCGGCCGGTTAGATGGCGTGGATCCCCGACCTGGCTGCAGTTATGTTGACTCGTGCCCTCACCGCCCATGAGCAGGCAACGCGCCAGAAGGGGGTGCTCCCAGGACGCTCGCCATGGCATTGGCCAAATCGGCCGCGCCGAAAGATGCTGATTCCAGTTGCTGTCGGTCGGCGGTGCATCATAAAAGGGGCAGCACATCCGGCCACCACCGGCTCAACTGCACCAGCCGCTAAAACCGGCAGAACAAACCTAATCGAGATCAGTCCAAGCGCGCTGTTCCACAGCCGAATGCGGCGGTTTCGATCAGTACTGGACCGGCAGGGCCTGACCGCTACTCCGGAAATCGGGTGCCACGCGGGGGCGGGCGCCGGGGACCTCAACGATGACGCCGCCGGAGCGGCGGCACATGTCGGTGCCGCGTACCGCGCGCAGGTCGCGGCGGATCAGCCCGGCGCCGGGGCAGACCAGGGTCGGGGCGCGCATCGCCCGCCCGGCCGTGGACTGCACGGCGGCGAGCGCGAGGTAGCGGTCGATCTCGGCGGCGGCATGGGGCGCCTGGGCCCGCTCGCGGCGCAACGGCGCGTCTGGCGGGTCCAGGCTCGGCGCCTGCGCGGACTCCCTAGCCCTGGCTGGCTTCGTGCGCGACGCGCTCAACCTGGTTGCGGTAGTTCTCCCACCACGCCGGGTCAGTTGCCCGGAGATTGTCGTCGTCGGCCTGCAGTCCGGCGGTCCCGTCGATGAGTTCGCGGACGATGTCGGCCTGCCCTGCGTGCCGGCTGGTCTCGGCGACCACGTGCACCAGGATCTGGTGCAGCGTTACCTCACTGCGGTCGCTTGGCCACCACGGCACGTGGCCGGGCGCGTCCAGGTCCAGCGCCTGGATGGTCTCATCGGCGTGCGCCCAGGCTTGCCGGTAGGTCGCGACGATCTGCTCGCGTGACTCATCGGCGGTGGCCCACATGTCCGCGTTGTTCCTGGCGTCGTCCTCCGACCACGGCCGCGGGCCGGTGGGGGGCCGCCCGAAGCCGTCCCCGAAGTACCACAGCTCGACCCCGGCCAGGTGCTTGACCAGCCCGAGCAGGTTGGTGCCGGTCGGCGTCAGCGGGCGGCGGATGTCGTACTCGGACAGCCCGTCGAGCTTCCAGAGCAGAGCTTCACGGGCGGCCTGCAAGTAACGGTGCAGGTCAGCTCTGGGGCCCGCTCCTGTCATGCGGCGAAGTCTGCCACATGAGTGCGACGGGGCCCGCCGGGCCGGTGATAGCCCCCGGTACCCGCGGCCAGGGACCGATCGAGGGCCACAACGCAGACCTTGCCGCGGCACCCTCGAACGCGGTCGCGCCGATCGGCCAGCCAAGTGGGCCGCTCCGCCGGGCGTAATGTGATGATGTGCCTACAGGCCTGCGGCTGGAGCCGGTAAGCCAGGAGAACGTGCGGGCAGCGTGTGCAAGCTTAAAGATGCGCCCCGACCAAGAGGACTTCGTTGCCCTGCACGTGGACACCGCGTTCCTCAAGCGCCTGTACGTCTTCTTAGTCATGAAGATCCAGACATGGGAAGGCCTGGGTCAGGAGGCCACCCGGCGGGGACAGCACCGACCTACAGTCTCTTACCACCCGTACCGACACGGCCCAGAGGGCTTCTACCTGCGCCTGGGTTTCCACCCCACGGGTGAGTACAACCACGACGAGGTACTGGCCGAGCGCATCCTCAGCGCAGAGGCGAAGACCGCTGTCGCTTCCCCCGGCGCTCGTACCTAGGCGTGCCGGAAGGGGCGGGCATGACAGCAGCGGTGCTGCCCGATGAGGTAGCGGCATGGTGCGCCGCCTCGCTCGGGTCCGCCGTGGTTGCGCTGAACTTCGAGACCGGACATCTCGGCGGTGTATTCGGCGTCGAGCTCGCCGACGGCCGCAGGCTGGCGGTGAAGACCAGGCCAGCGGCCGTTCGGATCGCCGCCTGCTTCGCGGTCCAGCAGCGCCTGTTCGCGGCCGGATTCCCCTGCCCGCAGCCGGTTGCCGGACCGTCCCTGACTGGCGCTCAGATGATCACGGCCGAGCTGTTCGTCGGGCGGACCGAGCCGATGGCCTCGACTGCGCAGACCCTGCCCCTCCGGGCGGAGCTGCTCTGTCGGCTTGTCCGCATGGCGCCGCCGGCCAGATCCTGCGGATCGCTGAGCCCGCCGCCGCCCTGGGTCGGCTGGGATCACTGCGAGCCTGGAATCTGGCCGGTGCCCGACGACATCGACTGTGATCTCAACCTGACCAGCGGCCCCGCGTGGATCGATGAGATCGGGCGGCGTGCCCGCGCCTGCCTGCGAGCCGCTGACCTGCCATCCGTGATCGGCCACCTGGACTGGGAAGCGCACAACTTGGCCTGGCGAGACGGAAAGCCCGCTGTACTTGACTGGGACAGCGTGGCGGAAAGGCCCGAGGCCGCGATCGCCGGCGCGGCCGCGGCAGTGTTCGCATCGCTGGGGCGGGTAGTTGCCGCCACCGTCGAACAGAGCGGGCAATTCCTAGCAGCGTACGAGGCTGCGCGGGGAAGGTCGTTCTCGGCTCGCGAGCGGCACGTCTCCTGGGCCGCGGGCGCCTGGGTGCTGGCTTACAACGCCAGGAAAGAATCAGCGACCGGATATCGCGGTCCCTACCAGGAACAGCTCGCAGCCGATGGCGCCGATCGCCTCGCCCTGGCCGCTGCGTGAGCCGGTCGGCGTCGACTCAGGCTGAAAGAAACACGCAGCGACTCAGCGGGACGCGGACCAGTCAGTGAAGGCTTGCTCCATGGGCCGGAGCACCAGGCTGACTAGCCGACTGCGGGCACCCGCATCGAACCCGCGAGGCGTCGCCTCGACCCACATGATCAGGTAGAGATAGGTGCGGTAGAGCGCCAGCCGCAGTCGCCCCGCGTCGTCGAAGCAGACCGTTCCTCCGGCCGCCCGGTAGCCGTCCAGCAGCGCTGCGTCCTGCTCCGGGTCGCCGAACAGGGCCAGCGACACGAACTCGGCAAGCGGGTCACCCCAGAACGCGCGCTCGGCATCTATCAGCCCCGTGAGCCGGCGGCCTTTTCCGCCCTGGCCGCCGACCATCACGTTGCCTTCCCAGAGGTCGAAGTGCACCAGCACCGGCGTTGTCACCTGGTCCAGTACCGCGGCCTGCGCGGCGAATAGGTCCCGGATCTCGGCCGCAGGCCGCGGCAGCGCGACCGAGAACCGCTCCGCGTCCGCCAGCACCGCGTCGACCATTTCCAGGAAGGCGATCCGCCAGGTCGAGCGCAGCGGTCCGAGCGCCTGCGATGGGTAGCCGAAGCCGGTCCCGGTAATTCTGTGCAAGCTGGCGACCTGCCGGCCAAGCTCGGCGCGCAGCCTGTCCTGCTCGTGGCTGGGCGCGCCAGACATGGCCACGCGCCAGGTGGCTCCCTGGCACTGCGTCATCACCAGATAGCCGCCAGGCACCAGCGCGCTGCCAGCGTCAACGGCCACGACTGACGGCACTGTCACTCCCGTGCACCGACCGGCTAGCCGGTAGTACATGGCTTCGGTGGCCAGGATCCCGCGCTCGTACTGAAGCATCGGCCCGGCCGGATCCGGCGCCACCTTGACGACAAGCCCGTTGCCGTCGGCGACGCGCACGAGGTAAACCGCGTTGAACGTGCCGCCCGCAAGCTCGCCGCACTGGGTCACCTCGTCCGGCCGCACCCGCGCCGCGGCCAGAGCTGGCTCGATCTCCGCTGGGACGCCCGGACGCCCGGTTTCGGCGCGCGTCATCGCTTCGGACCCGCAGCGCCACCGGTGAGGTAGCGCATCACCTGCGGATCGCTATCAAGGCGGAACGGGTTGTCGGCATCGGCCTCGGTCGTCCGCCGCAGCACCATGCGCCGGGTCTGCGGGAACGCGTGCACCAGCGGAGTCTAGCCCGCCGGGAATAATCCGCTCAGTCGCTAATCGACGCGATCGCCGCGGCCACCATCGGATGCCCGGCCTCGAGCCCGTACCGGCAGGAGTAGAGCGTAGTTACCAGCCCGGCGACCGCGCCGGGCGACAGTTCCCCGCCGCCGGCGGCGTAGGCCATGAGCAGCATAGGCTCGGGCGTTGCCTCGCCCGTGAGCTCCGGCATGACATAGCCGCTGACATCGAGCAGCCGGGCGCCGCAGCGGCGCCAGAACGCGACTCGGCCGCGGCGGACCCGTTCCTCCGCCGTGTCGCCGGCCGCATGCCGGGCATCCTCGACCTCGAACACGATCCGTGTGGGCCAGCCTGCTGCCGCCAGGGCCGGCAGCAGCAGCCGCCAGAATCTCAGCCCAATGCCCTGCCTCCGGCGGCTGGCCGAGATGCCGTAGTAGCGCAGGAAGGTCCAGCCGGACTGGCCGAGCAGCATGTGCGCGGCGAACCCGACCGGCTCGCCGCGGTCGACGGCCACCAGCATGAGACCGGCCGGACTCGGGGAAGCGAGATCAGCGAACGGTACCCTCAATTCCCGCGGGAACGCTTGCTCGTATAGGCCGAGCACCTGATCTAGCTGCCGCCGGGTTAGCTGGGCCGAGCGCAGCACGCGCAGCTCCCCGGGCGGCAGGGCGGACGCGCTATCTGCCATGGCTGCCGCCAGCACTGGCTGAGACTCCGAACATGTGCAGGCACGGCTGCAGACCGTGAATTGTCACCGGGACCTTCTGAGTTGCATGCCAGGTATCCCGGTCGAGCCTGAGCCGCTGGATCACGGCCGGCTTGCCGCGGCTGACCTGCCGCTCGATGCCGTCGTCGGCGTACCCCAGCTTGCGCGACACCCAAAGCGAGGCCGGATTGTCAGTGAAGGCGGACCATACCGCGTGCTCGGCCCCGAGCCCGGCAAAGGCCAGGTACAGGACGGCGGCACGCATCTCGGTCCCGATGCCCTGCCCGTGGTGCTCCAGCCCGAGCCAGGATCCGGTACTCACCTCCCTGAGCACCGCGAAGTTGTCTGCCGCCACACTCTGGATGCCGACCACTGTGTCGTCGTGCACAACAGCGAGCTCCAGTCCCCACCTCTCCGGTGTCCATAGGCCCCACTGACGCCACTGATACTGCAGCGTGCCGCGGGCTCGCTCTGGCGGGGAAACGTCTGTCCAGGGCACCGTGAACGGCTGGACGAGCGGGTCGTGCACGCCAAGCGCGGCCAGCGCCGCGAGCGCCGTCAGGTCGGCCTGTGACGGCACGCGCAACTCCAGCCTCGGCGTCTCCAGCCGCAGCCCTGCCAGCGGCCACCAGTCAAGATTCATGCAGATAATTCTGGCCGACGAACCGCCGCGCCTGGACGCCTTGGCAGCTCCGCCTGCGCTGCGCCAGGGATCCACCCGTGCGTTGATGCCGCCGGCCGCTCCTCGTCTTACTGTTAAGGCCATGGCGAGCCAGGACCGCTGGGCCGCTCCGGCGGCGCAGCGCGCGACCTCAGAGGGTTCGCGTCCCTCGGCGGCGATGGGCCTACAGCGAATTGCCGTCCCTGTGAGCGCCGCCGTCCTCATCGCAGTCACCATCGGGGTCAGCCTGGAATTGCCCGGCCGGTCCGCAGATGTCATCTTCGCTTCGGTTGCGGCCCTGGCCGTGGCGGTGGCCGGAGTCGCCTTCGTCTGTCGGCCGAACGGATCCGCTCGGGCCGATACCGCCGCGCTTCTGGCTGTGGGGTTCGCCGGCTCGCTGCTCGGCACCATACTGCCGGCCACGCCGGCCTTCGTGCTTGTGTACCTGGCAATCGCCGGGCTTGGCATGAGCCTGCCTCCGCGGCCTGCGCTGATGGCGGCAGCGGTGGTCTTCGCGGCGATGAACCTGGCCTACCTCGCGGCCAGCAAGGTCCCTGTTCTCGGCGTGGCCAGTCAGGACATCGGCGCGGCGTTCCTGTTCGCGATTGGCGCCTTCACACGCTCGTCCCGGATCGTGCAGGAGCAGGCACGGGTAGCGCAGGCGCGGGCGGAAGATCTGCTCAAGCAGCTCCAGGCTTCGCAGGCCGCCGAGGCGGAGGCCGCGGCGCTGAGTGAACGTGCCCGGCTCGCCCGCGAGATCCACGACATCCTCGCGCACGCGCTGTCTGGGCTGGTCCTGGCGCTAGACACGATGGACCTGCTGGGCCGGCAGGCCGACACCGATCCGCACGCGCTTGAGCAGATGCGCGGTCAGGTGAGCCGGGCCCAGCGGATGGCACGCGACGGGCTCGCCGATACCAAGCGCGCCATCGGCGCATTGCGTGGTGACGAGCTGCCGGGGCCGAGACTGCTGCATCGCCTGGTACGCGAGGCAGCGGCCAGCACGGGCGTCCGGGCTGAGCTAGCCATCTCCGGCCCGCAGCGGCCGCTGTCGCCCGAGGTAGGCCTGGCGCTGTACCGAACGGCTCAGGAAGCGCTGACCAATACCGCCAAGTACTCGGGTACAGGCGCCAGCGCCGAGGTGCGCCTCACTTACGCCGAGGACGCCGTCGAGCTAGTCGTCGAGGACTGCAGTTCGGACAGCACGCACGCCGTGGCAGCTGGACTGACGTTTGGCGGCTACGGACTCACTGGCATGCGCGAACGCGCCGAGCTCCTTGGCGGCAGCCTGACCGCCGGGCCGACCGATCTAGGTTTCGGTGTGTGCCTGCGGCTTCCTGCCGGCGTGCCAGCCGGGCCGCCCGGACCGGCGAACGAAATCGCGCCATGACTGTGCCAGACCACTACGCGGTCCCCGATCCGCTGGCCCGGACGGCCGCATCCGGCGCTCCGGACATGCCCGCCCCGATAGATGCGCGGGACTCGCAGGTCCGCGTGCTCATCGCCGACGACCAGAAGGTCGTCAGGGAGGGCCTGGTTTCGCTGATCGGCCTGCTGCCGGGCATCGCCGTGGTCGGTGCCGCCGTCGACGGTGACGACGCTGTACGCCAGGCCGGGGAACTGCACCCCGACGTCGTGCTCATGGATCTCAACATGCCTCGGTGCAACGGCGTAGAGGCCACCGAGCAGCTGCGCGAGTCGCAGCCGGAGATCAGTGTCGTAGTGCTGACTACCTACTCCGACGACGCTTGGGTTTTCTCCGCGCTGCAGGCCGGCGCCCGCGGATTCCTGACCAAGGATGCGGGCGCCGAGGAGATCCACAGGGCGATCACCGCGGTGGCGGCTGGCCAGGCACAGCTGGACCCGTCCGTGCAGCGGCGACTGCTTGACGCGCTCGGCACCGGCCAGCGCCTCGGCGTCGCCGACGACACTGCCGGGTCCGGCGCCGCGCAGCCGTCTGTGCCCGACGACCTGACCCCGCGCGAGGTCGAGGTTCTCGCCCACATTGCCGGCGGCCTGTCCAATGCCGAGATCGCCGCCAGCCTGTACGTCTCCGAGGCCACCGTAAAGACGCACATCAACCACATCTTCGCCAAGACCGGCGTGCGCGACCGAGCTCAGCTTGTCGGTTACGCGTTCCGGCACGGACTGGCGACTCCCGGCTAGCCGGTGGCCAGCCATCCAGGTACGGCTCCGGGGCGATGTAGGTGTGGTGTGTCTGGGCAACCGCGAGCTTGCCGTCCTCGCCGCTCGCCGACTGGAACCTAACTTTCGTCAGGACCCTGGGGGACGTTCGCCTCTTGCATCGGGGATCGGCCGGGGCAGGCTAGAGGAATGGCATAGGTGCATCTACCGAGGAAGTGATCGAGATGCTCACCCGTCATTCGAACAAGCCCCACCACCCCATTCACCACATGCGGGAATGGCTGCACCGTTGCAACCCGTACGCCTAGCACCCTGGCGCAGAGGCGACGCCGCGTTAAGCCTTATGGCACGCACACCTGGAGGGCCAGGTCCGACGAACTCGGAGCTGGTCTTCCAGCGTTTTGGGGCTTGATGCTGAGGCAAGCCAGCCGGATGGTCGTACGTGCTTCGGGGCGCTGCAGCTACATCGGCAGACAACGAGCCGCCCCCTGAAAGCACCGGGCGTGTGTTTCAGACTGGGTATGTCTCGCCGACGGTCCGGTAGGTGCGGCCGCTGGGTGTCTGCCAGGTCATTTGCCCCGGTTGGTCCTGGGTGAGGTGCCAGCCGGGGGCTTGCTTGGCCCTATGGTGCCGGCGGCACAGC
>CAVRCW010000001.1:0-1180949 GCA_963719765.1 uncultured Actinomycetota bacterium | reverse complement strand
CGGACCCGGCAACCCCGGCGCCGGCGGCGGAACCACCGGCACCGGTAACGCCGGCGGCGGCTGTCCCAGCTACGACCCCGGCTGTCCCGGCTTCACCGGCGGCGGCGCCGGACAAGGCGGCGAACTCCCCGTCGCCCTCGCCGCCACCCCGCAGCCACTCCAGGCCGTCTGGGCCGGCATTCCCGGCGGCTGCTCCGGCCGCCTGCTGTGGCTGGGGGAATGCGGCCAGGAAGCTACCGACCTCGTCAACCTCGACCGCAACGACCCCAGCCTCTCCAGCCCATGGCAGCTGCTCGGCATGGTCGGCCTCGCCTTCACCGGAGTCGGCGATATCGCCGACGTCGCCGACGCCATCGCCGCAGAAGACGAGAGCGACTTCGTAAACTTGGCCAGTGACGCGAGGACTCAGCACATTCTCGACGGGCACATGCCGCCAGGAGAACCTGGCAACAGCTTGTTCCCAGGCGACTGGTCAGCGGCCAAGATCATGAACGGAGTATCCGAAGTCGCAACAGATCCGGCCAATGAGTGGATTCAGCAGACGGGCCAGGCCGGTGCCGAGTTCACGCGCGCTGGAGATCCAGTTCGCTTCGCGGCAAACGGGATCTATGACGGCTTGAAGATGCGTGTGATCGTAGAGCCCGGCGGCGAAGGCATTATCACAGGATTCCCAGTGCCATGACCATGCCACTTACTTCTGGGGAAGTCACGCGACGACTGCACCTGGTGATGGATGCCGCCAGGAGCCTTCCGCTCCGCGACCTTGAGCAAGTCGAGGACTTGATCCAGGCGGGAGAGCAGCGCGTGGCCTTCGAGAATCTCTGTACCCAAATATACGAATACGACGTCGGGCTGCCGTCGTACCTTCGTGGCCTGCTGGCCGAGGCGGGCGAGCACCTGGGAGTCGCGCCTCGCTACTGGGAACGCTTGGACGCTGGATAGCTCTTGCCGCTAACCAAGTGTCTTTGCCGCAGAAGACACAGGAGCAGATGCGGCTGATGCCGGAGCGTCGCGCGGGCCGGGCTTCATCGCGAACTCGAACGGTGAAGTGATCCGAGTTCCCGAGGGCGCGACAGGTCCTGAGCCTGCGGAGAGCGGGAAAGGCTTCCAGTTCACCGGCGGCAGTGGCGGGGATCCGCTGGATTCCCGTGTCGCGGGGGTCCGGGTGATGGACCCGGGGTATTCGGGGAAGGTCTTCTATCCCAACGGCTACGTGTCGTACTTCAATGAGTCTGGCCAGACGGTAAATCCGTTCACCGGCCAGACGATCGCCCGCTCGGATCCGTTCTGGCACTGGGAGTGGGGGTCGTGATGAGGCTACGGGATCTGTTCGCGGGCGCTCAGGTGACTGCCCTGGTAGGCAGCCCGGAGATGGACCCGCTGACCGAGGAGGACGCTCTTGTATGCGCACCGCTGATTGAGGCGGTTTTCGACGCGGTGAACATGCGCGCTGGCCTGCTGTTCGATCTTCGGGTGGCGGAGCAGTTGCGGATGGCCAACACCGGGCTGATTGTCCTGGGAGGCGTTGAGGTTTTCGAGTGGCGTTCCAAGCAGCGTCGCACCGCTCGCACGTCGTGGAATGTCGATGCTTCAGTGCCGTCCAACAAGGACGGGGTGGTCAGCCTGAGGCTGATCTTCTTTCCTTCTGCCGAACTGGCCGTGGCTGCCCGGAGCGCGGTGTTCTATGCGGGGGATGTGCCGGGCCTGCCGGATGCGCCGCCGGACTTCGCTGGCAGCGATGCGGCGGTGGTGGCGGGGATGGCGTCGATGGACTCGCCGTTCGAGCCGACGCAGGCGACGTTCATCGAGCCGCTCACCTAACCTCGATGCCGGTCGTGGAGGCGCGGGTGGGGCTGTTGCCGGCCGAGTCGGGCGGGCTGGGCAGCCCGATGCCCACCGGGACGCGCTCGTTGCTGCTCGCCTTCGCTCCGCTGGAGGGTGAGGGCGAGGATGTGAAGGTTGGCGCGGTGATCGACGTGATTGGCGGTCCTGCGCTGGTTCCCGGCGTCGCTGAGCTGCCGGTGATCATCCGGTTCTGGGCGGACGAGGCGGGGGTCTATGCGACGCCTGGTGCGTCGTTCACGCTCTGGTACGGCCGCGCTGTCGGCACCGGCGTCGTGACGCGGGTCGTGGATGAGGTGGCTGACCCGCGCGACTGTTAGCTGGCTCCGCCGGTGATGAGGCGGAGCTTGGCCTTGGTGGTGATGGCGTCGATGACGTTGGTGATGGTGGCGCGCTCGTCGTCGGTGAGCTGGCTGAGGTCGGCGAGGCGGGCGTCGAGCGCGTTGCCGGGGGCGTGCAGGGGCCGCCGGGGCGCGTCGGGGGTGACGAGGTAGTCGACGCTGGTGTTGAAGGTCTCGGCGATGCGGACGACGGCTTCGAGGCTGGGGGCGACGCGGCCGTTCTCGTAGCGGCTGACCTGGCGGGCGTCGCTGCCGATCTTGCCGGCGAGCTCGGCCTGGGACAGGCCTTGCTCGGCGCGCAGCTCGCGGAGCCGGCCGGGGAGGAACGGGCTGGGCATGTGGTGGCCTCCGTGGTCGTCACGTGAGGCCCATTGTGCTGCGCTGATGACGGTCATGCCTGCCTCCGGTGGCGTGAATGCTTGCCATGAGATGCATCTAGTGGCATAGCATGTTGCCATCTGATGATAGTTCCATGATTTTCCGGAGGGCGGCGTGGCGCGCATTCCCGAGGCGGAGATCGAGCGGCTGAAGGACCAGGTGTCGCTGGTGTCGCTGGCGGAGTCGGCCGGGGTTGAGCTGCGCCGGACCGGATCGGATCTGACCGGGTGCTGCCCGTTCCACGAGGACGGCACGCCGTCGCTGGTGATCTCGCCGGGGCGGAACTTGTGGCACTGCCTGGGTGCCTGCCAGGCCGGCGGGTCGGTGATCGACTGGGTGATGCGCTCGGAGGGCGTGTCGTTCCGGCATGCGGTGGAGCTGCTGCGTGACGGCATGCCGGTGATCACTCCGGCAGGCAGGTCGCCGGCCCGGTCGACGGTGCGGAATCTGACCTCGCCAGTGGACCGGACCGCGGCCGATCACGAGCTGCTGGGCCAGGTGACGGGCTACTACCACCAGGTGCTGAAAGAGTCGCCGGACGCGCTGGGCTACCTGGCGAAGCGGAAGATCAATCATCCCGAGGTCATCGACACGTTCCGGCTCGGCTACGCCGACCGGAGCCTGGGGCTGCGGCTGCCGGACAAGCGCCGCAAGGACGGTGCGGAGATCCGGGGCCGGCTGGAGAAGCTGGGCATCTTCCGCACTTCGGGGCATGAGCATTTCGCCGGGTCGCTGATCGTCCCGGTCTTTGATGAGCACGGGACCGTGAGCGAGGTTTACGGCCGCAAGACCGGGGAGCATCTGCGGGCGGGCACCCCGGAGCACTTGTATCTGCCGGGCCCGCACCGCGGCGTGTGGAACGTCCAGGCCCTGGCGGCGTCGGACGAGATCATCGTGTGCGAGTCGCTGATCGACGCGCTGAGTTTCTGGTGCGCCGGGTTCCGGCACGTCACCGCGTCGTTCGGGGCGGGCGGGTTCACCGCCGGCCACGCCGAAGCTTTCCGTCGCCATCAGGTGCGGCGGGTGCTGATCGGCTATGACCGCGACGCCGCCGGCGACAGGGCCGCCCGCGAGCTGGCCGCGGACCTGATGGCCGGCGGGGTGGAGTGCTTCCGGATCGAGTTCCCCGCCGGGCAGGACGCGAACGACGTGGCGGTGGCGGCCCGCAACCCGGCGGATGTGCTGGGCCGGGCGATCCGCTCCGCTACCTGGATGGGTACCGGTCCGGGTCCGGCCCGCCGCCGCAGCGCACCGTTGCCCGAACCCGAACAGCCGCCTGCTTCCCCGGAGCCTGAGCGGGTACCTGTTCCAGACGCTGCGTCTTCCCCGGCGGCGCCCGGGCCGGAGCCGGCCGCTGCAGTGATCGAGCCGGCTGCTGTGTCTCCTGCTCCCGCGTCGGCCGGCGAGCCTGTCCCGGAGGTGACCGGGAGGGAGATGACGCTGGCGTTCGGGGAGCGAAGATGGCGGGTCCGCGGCCTGGACAAGGCCAGCTCGTTCGAGGTGCTGCGGGTGAACGTGATGTGCTCGGCACCCGATCCCGCTGGCGGTCCGCGGTTCCACGTGGACACCCTGGACTTGTATTCGGCCCGGGCGCGGGCGGTGTTCACCGCGGCCGCGGCGGGCGAGCTGGGCCTGGACCCTGATGTGGTGAAGCGGGACCTGGGCCGGGTGCTGCTGGCGTGCGAGCGGCTGGCTGACGAGGCAGTGACCGCCGCGCAGACACCCGATGAGCCGGAGCCGATGAGCGATGCCGACCGGGCCGCGGCACTGTCCTTGCTGCGCGACCCGAAGCTCGCAGACCGGATCATCGCTGACTTCGAGCGGGCCGGTATGGCCGGGGAGGCCGTCAACTGCCTCGTGGGGTATCTGGCCGCGGTGTCGCGGAAGCTGCCGCGGCCGCTGGCGGTGATCGTGCAGTCCACCTCGGCAGCCGGGAAGAGCGCGCTGATGGACGCGGTGCTGGCGTTCGTCCCGGCGGAGGACCGGGTGCGGTTCTCGGCGATGACCGGCCAGTCCCTGTTTTACATGGGCGAGTCTGACCTGGCGCACAAGGTCCTGGCGGTCGCGGAGGAAGAAGGAGCCGAGCGGGCGGCGTATGCGCTGAAGCTGCTGTCGTCGGACGGGGAGCTGTCGATCGCGAGCACCGGCAAGGACACGGTGTCGGGGCGGCTAGTCACCCACACCTATACCGTGACCGGGCCGGCGGCGATCTTCCTGACCACCACCGCGATCGACGTGGACGAGGAACTGCTGAACCGGTGCATCGTGCTGACCGTGGACGAGGGCCGCGCGCAGACCAAGGCGATCCACGCCCGGCAGCGGGCATCCCAGACCCTCGACGGCCTGCTCGCCAGCGCAGATGCTGACGCTGTCCGCAAGCTGCACCAGGACGCGCAGCGGCTGCTGGAACCACTGGCGGTAGTCAACCCGCACGCCGGCGACCTGACGTTTCCCGACGGCGCCGTCCGCGCCCGGCGCGACCACGTGAAGTACCTGACGCTGATCGCGGCGGTCACGCTGCTGCACCAGCACCAGCGCGAGATCAGGACCGTGACCCGCGGCGGGCAGCCGGTCCGCTACGTCGAGACCACCCGGGCGGACATCGCGCTGGCCGGGCTGGCCGCCGAGGTCCTCAGCCGCTCGCTGGATGAGCTGCCGCCCGGCACCCGCCGGCTCCTCGATGCCATCGCCGGCTATGTCAGCAGGCGGTGCGAGGCCGAGGGCCTGGACGCTGACCTGGTCCGGTTCACCCGCCGGCAGCTCCGTGAATCCCTGACCTTCGGGGACACGCAGCTGAAGGTGCACCTGGCACGCCTCGCCGACTGGGAGCTGGTGATCCCGCACCGCCTCGACCACGGCGGGTTCTGCTATGAGCTGGCCTGGCAGCCACCGGGCAGTACCGGCGGGAATGCGCCTGCGGCACCACCCCGGCCGGGTCTGCTGGAGTCGCGGTCGGCCCCCGGTCGGCCCCTGGCCGGGGGGTGGTCGGCCCCCGGTCGGCCCCCTCTGGCGAACGTGAATGGCCAGGCCAGCGGGCATGTGACACCCTCCCGGAACGGTGATCACCCGGAAAGCACTGATCCCGGACAGCAGAACCACCGGGTCATAGCCGCATCTGCGGGCGGCGTGCGGTGAGCCGGGCCGACGGGCTGCGCACACCGCACCCGATCCCCGGCGACCGCTCCGACCTGGCCGGGTTCCCCCGGCTGGCCGATGAGTTCTGCGAGCACATGGCCGCCCGCGGCTACTCGCCCCGCACGATCGGCAACCGCCGGCACATGCTGTCGTTCCTGGTGGCCTGGCTGGCCGAGCGGGGCATCACCCGGCCGGGCGAGGTGACCCGGCCGGTGCTGGAGTCCTACCAGCGGCACCTGTTCCGCTACCGCAAGAGCAACGGGGAGCCGCTGAGCTTCCGGTCCCAGTCCCAGCGGCTGCTCGCGGTCCGCGCGTTCTACAAGTGGGCCGCGAGGCAGCGGCACGTGCTGCACAACCCCGCCTCCGAGATCGAGCTGCCCCGCGCCGAACGGCGTCTCCCGCCAGGCGCTCACCGCCGGCGAGGCCGAGCTGGTCCTGGCCCAGCCCGACCTTTCCGATCCGGCCGGGGTGCGGGACCGCGCGATCCTGGAGGTGTTCTACTCCACCGGCATCCGCCGGGCCGAGCTCGCTCATCTCGCGGTGACCGACATCGACCGCGAACGCCAGACGCTGCTGGTCCGCCAGGGCAAGGGCAGGAAAGACCGGCTCATCCCCATCGGCGAACGCGGGCTGGCCTGGGTGCGCAGGTATCTCGCCGAGGTGCGGCCGAAACTGGCCATGGCCGGAGAGGACGACGGGACGCTGTTCCTGACCGCAGATGGCACGCCGTTCGCGCTGGACGCGCTGACCCGGCTCGCCTCGAACTACGTGAAGGCCTCCGGGGTGCCGAAGACCGGGGCGTGTCACCTGTTCCGGCACACCATGGCCACCCTCATGCTCGAGGGCGGCGCCGACATCCGCTACATCCAGGCCATGCTCGGCCACGCCGAGCTGTCCACCACCCAGATCTACGCCCAGGTCTCAGTCCGGGCCCTGCAAGCTATCCACGCCGCCACCCACCCCGCCGCCGCGAACACGCCCCGCACCGCCCGTGACGACGGCGGTCGCCGGGACGACCGGAAGGTTGCTGTTTCTGAGCTGCTGGCTGCTCTTGATGAGGAAGATCAGGAAGAGAACCGCCCGCCCGCCGGATCCCCGGGAGACCTGACGTGACCGGCCCGGCAGGACTGGCCAGCCAGGCCGCGGAGGCGGTGCGGGCGCTGAACCACGCCACCCGGCCCGGCGCCAGCGGCCTGGTGTTCCCCGCCGACGCCTACGACGTCACCGGGCAGCTGGCCCTGCTCGCGTCGCGGCTGCCGCAGGCCCTGGCCCAGCTGCTGGCCTTCCTGCACGCCGAGGTGGCCGCGGGCCGTGTGGTCATCGTCTCGGGGCCGCATGCCGGTGATCCCGCTGCGGTGCTCGCCGCCGTCACCGCAAGCCTCGACTCCGCGGTGGTGTCCGCCCGGCGGCTGCACCAGGCCCTGGACGCCGCCCAGAACAATCTCACCTGGGCCGCCGCCAGCGGTGAGTGACCCCTGACTGGCTCCGGTCCTGGCCGTCGTCCCGACAGGCGCCAGGGTCATGCCGGCAAAGATCACGGTCCAGGGTTCCCGGAGGGAATCACGGGTGACGGCGCCGCAGGCGCCGCCCTTGAGCGTGATCTTTCCCGGCATCACGATGCCCGCGCCGGGAGGACGGCCCGCCCTGCATGCGCGGTCGCTGCCGGGTGCGTGACGGCGGGCGCTGGCTGCGGGCCGTCAGCGGGGCAGGACACGTTGCGGCAGCCGCCCGCGCCGTGCGCGGCAGCGCTAAGGCAGCGGGCAGGGCTGCCGCCCCTCACGCTGGCAGTGCCCCCCGCCTGATCGTGCCGCCGCGAACCGGCTGCCCCGGCCGTCCCGCGCGGCCCGCTGGTGCTCCTCGCGCTACCCCGAGGGAACCGGGGGCCGGTCCGGCAGCCGCGCAGCGGGCTGCCCTTGAAAGACGTAAGGAAAATCATCACACCAAACGGGCAACACCCGTTGTCACGGCGGCGATCATGCCGCGTTCACGCTGGTCAGCGTCGTGAGCCGCGCAGCTGGCCCAGGCAGCACATGCTGCTTCGGTCCCGCATGATGGTTTACAGCCGGTTGCGGCTGAAAGTGGCGGTCAGGCAGCCTGGCCGGGCCGGTCACTGTCACCGCGGTGGCGGCGCAGGTAATGCTGACGGGCCGCCTGACGCGACACTCCCAGCCGCCGGGCGATCTGCGGCCAGCCGATCCCCGCAGCGACGGCGTGATCGATGAGCGCGGCCAGCTCCGCCTCGGCGTCATCACGTGCGATGCGGGCACGGGCGATCTTCTCCAGCACCCGCTCCGGCGACAGGCGCGCTGCCCGCTGTCCTGGCGTCGGCGGAGCAGCAGACGCCCGGTGCCGCCAGCCTGGCTGCACATACTTCACCTTCGGGCCCGAGCGGCGCCTGGACTTGCCCACGCACCCAGGATGCGCCGCGGCTGTGACAATCCGTGCTACCCGGACCGCACGGCCCTATCCTGGTGTCATGTCGCTGACCGTGCACCTGCCCGGCGAGGTCGCCGCGGCGCTGGAAGCCGAGGCCGCCCGCCGCGGCCAGACCCCGGACACGGTAGCCGCCGACCTGCTTGCCGAGCGGCTGCCCCTGCCAGGTGCCCGGCGCAGGCTGGCGTTCGCCGGCGTCGGCTCCTCCTCTTCGGGCCGCAGCGCTGCCGACGCTGACGACATGCTGGCCGAGGGCTTCGGCCGCGACAGCTAAATGCTGGTCGTCGACACCGGGCCGCTAGTAGCCACCGCAGACCGGTCCGACAAGGACCACCACGCGTGCCGGGCGCTGCTGGAAGGCGACGAGGGGCCGCTGGTCACTACCGCGATGGTGATCGCCGAAGCCGCCTACCTGATCGACCGGCAGCTCGGCGCCAGGGCCGAGGCCAGCCTCTACGACTCCATCCTCAGCGGCCAACTGGAGAGTCGCCAGCCTCGACCGCGAAGACTGGCATCGCATCGCCGAACTGGTCAGCACCTATGCCAGCCTGCGGCTGGGCGGCACCGACGCCTCACTGGTCGCGCTCGCCGAGCGGCTCGGAACCACCCGGATCGCCACCCTCAACCACCGCCACTTCCGGATCGTCCGGCCCCGCCACGCGGAAGCGTTCGAGCTGCTGCCCTGACCCCCATCCCCGCTGCCATGCTTGCCTCATGCAACCGGCACGCCGGCTGGGCCTCTTCTCAGCCGCCATCGCCGTCATCGCTGCCGTCCTGGCGGTGCTGCTCCCGGCCACTCTGGCGTCGGCGCAGGCTGGTTCCGCGGCCGGGACTCGCGTCGGGGCCTCACACCCCGCAGTGATCTTGACCGTCAGGGTCCCGGGTCCTGTTTCTGCTGGTGAGGGTCGGGGCGAAGCGGTCTCGCAGTGCCAGTTTGTGGTGGGTGCGTGTGTTGCCGCAGAAGACACAGGCAGCGACCTCGCCGATGCAGCCACGTGCGGCGGGATGAGCTTCAGTGCCGGTACCAGGGTCCTGCTCGCCTCCGGCGCTGCCATACCCATCAGCCAGCTCAAACCCGGCGACAAGGTACTCGCCACCAACACCAAGACCGGGAAGACCTCGCCGCAGACCGTCACCGCTGTCCTGCTCCACCATGACACCGACCTTTATGACCTGACGGTTAAAACCGCCAGAGGCAACGCGGTGATCGACACCACCCGTAACCACCCCTTCTGGGATGTCACACGGGACAGGTGGGTCAAGGCCCGGGCACTCAAGTACGGCGATCTCTTGCGCACCTCGAACGGAGTCACGGCAACCGTCGCCGGCGGGTACTCCCCGGCAGTTACTACCGGCTGGATGTGGGATCTGTCGGTCCCCGGCGGCAACGACCACGACTTCTACATCGACACCGCTGTGGCGACAGTTCTCGTCCACAACTGCGACATCAGTAATCCAGAGTCATTCGAGGGTGCCTCTCGGGCCGATGCCGAGCAGGAGCTGGAGAACAGCGGCTGGTACGACGCCGGACCAACACGCGAGGGAGGCGGTGTCCGGTGGCGGCTACCCGATAATCCGGCTGACCAGGTGCGGATAATGCCTGGCAACCCAGCCGATCCGAACATAATCAAGCAGGGTCCATACATCCGCTTCAGTATCAACAGCGCCAAGTACGGGCCATTCTCCTTGGCGGACTTCTGATGGATAGCACGAGTCGTGAAGTCCTCAGTCTGCTGACTGAGGATTTCTATAGCCCTTGGGAGATCGCCGTTCAGGTGCCAGTCGCCAGGCAATTGCTTGCATCAGCAATTGAAGATCTCGTCGGGCAGGGGCTCGCAGAGTGGTTTATCCGATCTAATGACTCGGCACCAGCGGTGGCCTTGTCCCAGCTGGCCTCGGCGCCACCTGACCTTGCGGATGATGCGACGTGGATGGCCGCAGATCTTGGATCGCGCCAGCTCTTGCTCGGTGTGACATCGGCCGGAAAGGAGGCGTACTACCATGACTGACGACTTGCCGCAGAAGACGCCGGCGGCGCCGGCTTGGACACGAACGTACTTATTCGGGGTCTCGACAACGGCGAGATGGATGCGGTTGATAAGGCTCTGGCTGGCCGGGCCCCGGTCGTCTCGCCTACGGCCGCAAGTGAGTACCTGATCAAGGGGAGCCCGGACGCGCTTAACGAGTTCCTGACAGCCCGTGGTGGCTCGATCGGTGCGGCAGGAACCGAGGAAGGCGCGGCTGCTCTTCAGGAGCAGGCGGCAGGCCTTGGGCGAAGCCTTGGGTTTAACGATGCCCTGATCGCCAACTCCGCGATGCAGGACGGCATTCCGCTGATCACCGGTGACCAGCAGCTCTTGGGCTTCCTCCGGGCGATCGGCTATCCAGGGGAGCCGTTCTGATGTCCGCCTACAACGAGGTCATCAGGGCCGAGGAAGAAGTCTGCCCCCGCTGCGGGTCAAAGATCCAGCGGCCCGTGCAGTTCAAGTACGGCGATACGTGGCAGCACCGCTTCGTGATCGGGGACCGCATCGAGTGGGGCGGCAACGACATCGGGGAGCTTGGTCACGAGCTGATCGTGGTCGCGGGCTACCCCGGCGAGTGCCCGGTCTGCGGCCACGTGCCAGATGGTACATACGACGTGTTCATCCGGCGGGACGTGATCGAGGATGTCCGCCCGTCGGATGGGACCTACGATTACGCAGGGACCGGGCGAGGCTACTTCGTGGTGGAGAGGTAACGCGGGTTGATCTCGCCGATCGCGTGCCGTCTTTGCCGCAGAAGACACAGGAGCAGATGCGGCTGATGCCGGAGCGTCGCGCGGGCCGGGCTTCATCGCGAACTCGAACGGTGAAGTGATCCGAGTTCCCGAGGGCGCGACAGGTCCTGAGCCTGCGGAGAGCGGGAAAGGCTTCCAGTTCACCGGCGGCAGTGGCGGGGATCCGCTGGATTCCCGTGTCGCGGGGGTCCGGGTGATGGACCCGGGGTATTCGGGGAAGGTCTTCTATCCC
This sequence comes from uncultured Actinomycetota bacterium, assembly GCA_963719765.1. Lineage (GTDB taxonomy): Bacteria > Actinomycetota > Actinomycetes > Streptosporangiales > Streptosporangiaceae > JAJYUU01. Next base: position 1,169,809 of record CAVRCW010000001.1, on the reverse strand, counting down.
AACGGCTACGTGTCGTACTTCAATGAGTCTGGCCAGACGGTAAATCCGTTCACCGGCCAGACGATCGCCCGCTCGGATCCGTTCTGGCACTGGGAGTGGGGGTCGTGATGAGGCTACGGGATCTGTTCGCGGGCGCTCAGGTGACTGCCCTGGTAGGCAGCCCGGAGATGGACCCGCTGACCGAGGAGGACGCTCTTGTATGCGCACCGCTGATTGAGGCGGTTTTCGACGCGGTGAACATGCGCGCTGGCCTGCTGTTCGATCTTCGGGTGGCGGAGCAGTTGCGGATGGCCAACACCGGGCTGATTGTCCTGGGAGGCGTTGAGGTTTTCGAGTGGCGTTCCAAGCAGCGTCGCACCGCTCGCACGTCGTGGAATGTCGATGCTTCAGTGCCGTCCAACAAGGACGGGGTGGTCAGCCTGAGGCTGATCTTCTTTCCTTCTGCCGAACTGGCCGTGGCTGCCCGGAGCGCGGTGTTCTATGCGGGGGATGTGCCGGGCCTGCCGGATGCGCCGCCGGACTTCGCTGGCAGCGATGCGGCGGTGGTGGCGGGGATGGCGTCGATGGACTCGCCGTTCGAGCCGACGCAGGCGACGTTCATCGAGCCGCTCACCTAACCTCGATGCCGGTCGTGGAGGCGCGGGTGGGGCTGTTGCCGGCCGAGTCGGGCGGGCTGGGCAGCCCGATGCCCACCGGGACGCGCTCGTTGCTGCTCGCCTTCGCTCCGCTGGAGGGTGAGGGCGAGGATGTGAAGGTTGGCGCGGTGATCGACGTGATTGGCGGTCCTGCGCTGGTTCCCGGCGTCGCTGAGCTGCCGGTGATCATCCGGTTCTGGGCGGACGAGGCGGGGGTCTATGCGACGCCTGGTGCGTCGTTCACGCTCTGGTACGGCCGCGCTGTCGGCACCGGCGTCGTGACGCGGGTCGTGGATGAGGTGGCTGACCCGCGCGACTGTTAGCTGGCTCCGCCGGTGATGAGGCGGAGCTTGGCCTTGGTGGTGATGGCGTCGATGACGTTGGTGATGGTGGCGCGCTCGTCGTCGGTGAGCTGGCTGAGGTCGGCGAGGCGGGCGTCGAGCGCGTTGCCGGGGGCGTGCAGGGGCCGCCGGGGCGCGTCGGGGGTGACGAGGTAGTCGACGCTGGTGTTGAAGGTCTCGGCGATGCGGACGACGGCTTCGAGGCTGGGGGCGACGCGGCCGTTCTCGTAGCGGCTGACCTGGCGGGCGTCGCTGCCGATCTTGCCGGCGAGCTCGGCCTGGGACAGGCCTTGCTCGGCGCGCAGCTCGCGGAGCCGGCCGGGGAGGAACGGGCTGGGCATGTGGTGGCCTCCGTGGTCGTCACGTGAGGCCCATTGTGCTGCGCTGATGACGGTCATGCCTGCCTCCGGTGGCGTGAATGCTTGCCATGAGATGCATCTAGTGGCATAGCATGTTGCCATCTGATGATAGTTCCATGATTTTCCGGAGGGCGGCGTGGCGCGCATTCCCGAGGCGGAGATCGAGCGGCTGAAGGACCAGGTGTCGCTGGTGTCGCTGGCGGAGTCGGCCGGGGTTGAGCTGCGCCGGACCGGATCGGATCTGACCGGGTGCTGCCCGTTCCACGAGGACGGCACGCCGTCGCTGGTGATCTCGCCGGGGCGGAACTTGTGGCACTGCCTGGGTGCCTGCCAGGCCGGCGGGTCGGTGATCGACTGGGTGATGCGCTCGGAGGGCGTGTCGTTCCGGCATGCGGTGGAGCTGCTGCGTGACGGCATGCCGGTGATCACTCCGGCAGGCAGGTCGCCGGCCCGGTCGACGGTGCGGAATCTGACCTCGCCAGTGGACCGGACCGCGGCCGATCACGAGCTGCTGGGCCAGGTGACGGGCTACTACCACCAGGTGCTGAAAGAGTCGCCGGACGCGCTGGGCTACCTGGCGAAGCGGAAGATCAATCATCCCGAGGTCATCGACACGTTCCGGCTCGGCTACGCCGACCGGAGCCTGGGGCTGCGGCTGCCGGACAAGCGGCGCAAGGACGGTGCGGAGATCCGGGGCCGGCTGGAGAAGCTGGGCATCTTCCGCACTTCGGGGCATGAGCATTTCGCCGGGTCGCTGATCGTCCCGGTCTTTGATGAGCACGGGACCGTGAGCGAGGTTTACGGCCGCAAGACCGGGGAGCATCTGCGGGCGGGCACCCCGGAGCACTTGTATCTGCCGGGCCCGCACCGCGGCGTGTGGAACGTCCAGGCCCTGGCGGCGTCGGACGAGATCATCGTGTGCGAGTCGCTGATCGACGCGCTGAGTTTCTGGTGCGCCGGGTTCCGGCACGTCACCGCGTCGTTCGGGGCGGGCGGGTTCACCGCCGGCCACGCCGAAGCTTTCCGTCGCCATCAGGTGCGGCGGGTGCTGATCGGCTATGACCGCGACGCCGCCGGCGACAGGGCCGCCCGCGAGCTGGCCGCGGACCTGATGGCCGGCGGGGTGGAGTGCTTCCGGATCGAGTTCCCCGCCGGGCAGGACGCGAACGACGTGGCGGTGGCGGCCCGCAACCCGGCGGATGTGCTGGGCCGGGCGATCCGCTCCGCTACCTGGATGGGTACCGGTCCGGGTCCGGCCCGCCGCCGCAGCGCACCGTTGCCCGAACCCGAACAGCCGCCTGCTTCCCCGGAGCCTGAGCGGGTACCTGTTCCAGACGCTGCGTCTTCCCCGGCGGCGCCCGGGCCGGAGCCGGCCGCTGCAGTGATCGAGCCGGCTGCTGTGTCTCCTGCTCCCGCGTCGGCCGGCGAGCCTGTCCCGGAGGTGACCGGGAGGGAGATGACGCTGGCGTTCGGGGAGCGAAGATGGCGGGTCCGCGGCCTGGACAAGGCCAGCTCGTTCGAGGTGCTGCGGGTGAACGTGATGTGCTCGGCACCCGATCCCGCTGGCGGTCCGCGGTTCCACGTGGACACCCTGGACTTGTATTCGGCCCGGGCGCGGGCGGTGTTCACCGCGGCCGCGGCGGGCGAGCTGGGCCTGGACCCTGATGTGGTGAAGCGGGACCTGGGCCGGGTGCTGCTGGCGTGCGAGCGGCTGGCTGACGAGGCAGTGACCGCCGCGCAGACACCCGATGAGCCGGAGCCGATGAGCGATGCCGACCGGGCCGCGGCACTGTCCTTGCTGCGCGCCCCGAAGCTCGCAGACCGGATCATCGCTGACTTCGAGCGGGCCGGTATGGCCGGGGAGGCGGTGAACTGCCTGACCGGGTATCTGGCGGCGGTGTCGCGGAAGCTGCCGCGGCCGCTGGCGGTGATCGTGCAGTCCACCTCGGCAGCCGGGAAGAGCGCGCTGATGGACGCGGTGCTGGCGTTCGTCCCGGCGGAGGACCGGGTGCGGTTCTCGGCGATGACCGGCCAGTCCCTGTTTTACATGGGCGAGTCTGACCTGGCGCACAAGGTGCTGGCGGTCGCGGAGGAAGAAGGAGCCGAGCGGGCGGCGTATGCGCTGAAGCTGCTGTCCTCGGACGGGGAGCTGTCGATCGCGAGCACCGGCAAGGACACGGTGTCGGGGCGGCTGGTCACCCACACCTATACCGTGACCGGGCCGGCGGCGATCTTCCTGACCACCACCGCGATCGACGTGGACGAGGAACTGCTGAACCGGTGCATCGTGCTGACCGTGGACGAGGGCCGCGCGCAGACCAAGGCGATCCACGCCCGGCAGCGGGCATCCCAGACCCTCGACGGCCTGCTCGCCAGCGCAGATGCTGACGCTGTCCGCAAGCTGCACCAGGACGCGCAGCGGCTGCTGGAACCACTGGCGGTAGTCAACCCGCACGCCGGCGACCTGACGTTTCCCGACGGCGCCGTCCGCGCCCGGCGCGACCACGTGAAGTACCTGACGCTGATCGCGGCGGTCACGCTGCTGCACCAGCACCAGCGCGAGATCAGGACCGTGACCCGCGGCGGGCAGCCGGTCCGCTACGTCGAGACCACCCGGGCGGACATCGCGCTGGCCGGCTGCTGGCCGCCGAGGTCCTCAGCCGCTCGCTGGATGAGCTGCCGCCCGGCACCCGCCGGCTCCTCGATGCCATCGCCGGCTATGTCAGCAGGCGGTGCGAGGCCGAGGGCCTGGACGCTGACCTGGTCCGGTTCACCCGCCGGCAGCTCCGTGAATCCCTGACCTTCGGGGACACGCAGCTGAAGGTGCACCTGGCACGCCTCGCCGACTGGGAGCTGGTGATCCCGCACCGCCTCGACCACGGCGGGTTCTGCTATGAGCTGGCCTGGCAGCCACCGGGCAGTACCGGCGGGAATGCGCCTGCGGCACCACCCCGGCCGGGTCTGCTGGAGTCGCGGTCGGCCCCCGGTCGGCCCCTGGCCGGGGGGTGGTCGGCCCCCGGTCGGCCCCCTCTGGCGAACGTGAATGGCCAGGCCAGCGGGCATGTGACACCCTCCCGGAACGGTGATCACCCGGAAAGCACTGATCCCGGACAGCAGAACCACCGGGTCATAGCCGCATCTGCGGGCGGCGTGCGGTGAGCCGGGCCGACGGGCTGCGCACACCGCACCCGATCCCCGGCGACCGCTCCGACCTGGCCGGGTTCCCCCGGCTGGCCGATGAGTTCTGCGAGCACATGGCCGCCCGCGGCTACTCGCCCCGCACGATCGGCAACCGCCGGCACATGCTGTCGTTCCTGGTGGCCTGGCTGGCCGAGCGGGGCATCACCCGGCCGGGCGAGGTGACCCGGCCGGTGCTGGAGTCCTACCAGCGGCACCTGTTCCGCTACCGCAAGAGCAACGGGGAGCCGCTGAGCTTCCGGTCCCAGTCCCAGCGGCTGCTCGCGGTCCGCGCGTTCTACAAGTGGGCCGCGAGGCAGCGGCACGTGCTGCACAACCCCGCCTCCGAGATCGAGCTGCCCCGCGCCGAACGGCGTCTCCCCAGGCCGGCGCTCACCGCCGGCGAGGCCGAGCTGGTCCTGGCCCAGCCCGACCTTTCCGATCCGGCCGGGGTGCGGGACCGCGCGATCCTGGAGGTGTTCTACTCCACCGGCATCCGCCGGGCCGAGCTCGCTCATCTCGCGGTGACCGACATCGACCGCGAACGCCAGACGCTGCTGGTCCGCCAGGGCAAGGGCAGGAAAGACCGGCTCATCCCCATCGGCGAACGCGGGCTGGCCTGGGTGCGCAGGTATCTCGCCGAGGTGCGGCCGAAACTCGCGATGGCCGGCGAGGACGACGGGACGCTGTTCCTGACCGCAGATGGCACGCCGTTCGCGCTGGACGCGCTGACCCGGCTCGCCTCGAACTACGTGAAGGCCTCCGGGGTGCCGAAGACCGGGGCGTGTCACCTGTTCCGGCACACCATGGCCACCCTCATGCTCGAGGGCGGCGCCGACATCCGCTACATCCAGGCCATGCTCGGCCACGCCGAGCTGTCCACCACCCAGATCTACGCCCAGGTCTCAGTCCGGGCCCTGCAAGCTATCCACGCCGCCACCCACCCCGCCGCCGCGAACACGCCCCGCACCGCCCGTGACGACGGCGGTCGCCGGGACGACCGGAAGGTTGCTGTTTCTGAGCTGCTGGCTGCTCTTGATGAGGAAGATCAGGAAGAGAACCGCCCGCCCGCCGGATCCCCGGGAGACCTGACGTGACCGGCCCGGCAGGACTGGCCAGCCAGGCCGCGGAGGCGGTGCGGGCGCTGAACCACGCCACCCGGCCCGGCGCCAGCGGCCTGGTGTTCCCCGCCGACGCCTACGACGTCACCGGGCAGCTGGCCCTGCTCGCGTCGCGGCTGCCGCAGGCCCTGGCCCAGCTGCTGGCCTTCCTGCACGCCGAGGTGGCCGCGGGCCGTGTGGTCATCGTCTCGGGGCCGCATGCCGGTGATCCCGCTGCGGTGCTCGCCGCCGTCACCGCAAGCCTCGACTCCGCGGTGGTGTCCGCCCGGCGGCTGCACCAGGCCCTGGACGCCGCCCAGAACAATCTCACCTGGGCCGCCGCCAGCGGTGAGTGACCCCTGACTGGCTCCGGTCCTGGCCGTCGTCCCGACAGGCGCCAGGGTCATGCCGGCAAAGATCACGGTCCAGGGTTCCCGGAGGGAATCACGGGTGACGGCGCCGCAGGCGCCGCCCTTGAGCGTGATCTTTCCCGGCATCACGATGCCCGCGCCGGGAGGACGGCCCGCCCTGCATGCGCGGTCGCTGCCGGGTGCGTGACGGCGGGCGCTGGCTGCGGGCCGTCAGCGGGGCAGGACACGTTGCGGCAGCCGCCCGCGCCGTGCGCGGCAGCGCTAAGGCAGCGGGCAGGGCTGCCGCCCCTCACGCTGGCAGTGCCCCCCGCCTGATCGTGCCGCCGCGAACCGGCTGCCCCGGCCGTCCCGCGCGGCCCGCTGGTGCTCCTCGCGCTACCCCGAGGGAACCGGGGGCCGGTCCGGCAGCCGCGCAGCGGGCTGCCCTTGAAAGACGTAAGGAAAATCATCACACCAAACGGGCAACACCCGTTGTCACGGCGGCGATCATGCCGCGTTCACGCTGGTCAGCGTCGTGAGCCGCGCAGCTGGCCCAGGCAGCACATGCTGCTTCGGTCCCGCATGATGGTTTACAGCCGGTTGCGGCTGAAAGTGGCGGTCAGGCAGCCTGGCCGGGCCGGTCACTGTCACCGCGGTGGCGGCGCAGGTAATGCTGACGGGCCGCCTGACGCGACACTCCCAGCCGCCGGGCGATCTGCGGCCAGCCGATCCCCGCAGCGACGGCGTGATCGATGAGCGCGGCCAGCTCCGCCTCGGCGTCATCACGTGCGATGCGGGCACGGGCGATCTTCTCCAGCACCCGCTCCGGCGACAGGCGCGCTGCCCGCTGTCCTGGCGTCGGCGGAGCAGCAGACGCCCGGTGCCGCCAGCCTGGCTGCACATACTTCACCTTCGGGCCCGAGCGGCGCCTGGACTTGCCCACGCACCCAGGATGCGCCGCGGCTGTGACAATCCGTGCTACCCGGACCGCACGGCCCTATCCTGGTGTCATGTCGCTGACCGTGCACCTGCCCGGCGAGGTCGCCGCGGCGCTGGAAGCCGAGGCCGCCCGCCGCGGCCAGACCCCGGACACGGTAGCCGCCGACCTGCTTGCCGAGCGGCTGCCCCTGCCAGGTGCCCGGCGCAGGCTGGCGTTCGCCGGCGTCGGCTCCTCCTCTTCGGGCCGCAGCGCTGCCGACGCTGACGACATGCTGGCCGAGGGCTTCGGCCGCGACAGCTAAATGCTGGTCGTCGACACCGGGCCGCTAGTAGCCACCGCAGACCGGTCCGACAAGGACCACCACGCGTGCCGGGCGCTGCTGGAAGGCGACGAGGGGCCGCTGGTCACTACCGCGATGGTGATCGCCGAAGCCGCCTACCTGATCGACCGGCAGCTCGGCGCCAGGGCCGAGGCCAGCCTCTACGACTCCATCCTCAGCGGCCAACTGGAGATCGCCAGCCTCGACCGCGAAGACTGGCATCGCATCGCCGAACTGGTCAGCACCTATGCCAGCCTGCGGCTGGGCGGCACCGACGCCTCACTGGTCGCGCTCGCCGAGCGGCTCGGAACCACCCGGATCGCCACCCTCAACCACCGCCACTTCCGGATCGTCCGGCCCCGCCACGCGGAAGCGTTCGAGCTGCTGCCCTGACCCCCATCCCCGCTGCCATGCTTGCCTCATGCAACCGGCACGCCGGCTGGGCCTCTTCTCAGCCGCCATCGCCGTCATCGCTGCCGTCCTGGCGGTGCTGCTCCCGGCCACTCTGGCGTCGGCGCAGGCTGGTTCCGCGGCCGGGACTCGCGTCGGGGCCTCACACCCCGCAGTGATCTTGACCGTCAGGGTCCCGGGTCCTGTTTCTGCTGGTGAGGGTCGGGGCGAAGCGGTCTCGCAGTGCCAGTTTGTGGTGGGTGCGTGTGTTGCCGCAGAAGAGGCAGGCGCTGCGGGTACTGAAGCTGCGGCGAGGGCGGCTAACCCGGCCAGATTCGCCGTTGGCGGCGACGGCACCGTCACAGTCCGGGGAACTGAGGGCTTCTACAGGAGCGCGGAGCTGCAGGAGGCTCTCGAAAATCTTCAGACGGCCTCCCAGGATGCCGGAACTGTGGCTAACGCGGGTGTGGATGTCGCGCGCGGGCCGGCCGCGACTGGGACCCTCCAGCCACCCGGGCCAACTCTGGGCGGGTACGCGCCTCCCGTACCGACCGGCCTGCCCGACTTGTCGACGGCCATTCCGGCGGTGGTGATGGCGGGGACAGCCGTCTGGATGGCTGCCCAGTACTGGTGGAACGTCTGGTTCGGGTGAGGAGTGCCGTTGTGTTCGGTGTCACGCAGGTTGGCGGTGCGCCGATTCCTCGCCGTGTCCAACTGGCAGCGTTGGCACTGCGGATAGGAGGACGAGATCCGGTGGGAGAGCTGAGACGCCCCGGCGCGTCGGCGCGGCCGCGGACGTTTGTGGGCCGGTGGCTGCGAGCGGCGATGCTGGACCGGCGGGATGAGCGTGACCGGCTGGTGCGCACCCTCAACCGCGGCAGTGCGACAGGCTGGAACGACGACGAGCCAGCTGTGGTGGAAACTGCCGCAGAGCTGGTGCTGCGGCGTTACTTCGGGCCCGGCGAGGCCGACCCGGAAAAGGCAGCGTCGCTTGCCCACGCGGTAACCGCCGGGCTTGGCGAGATCAAACGGCCGCTGGATGAGCAGCACGCCGACGCCGTCATTCGGTCGGCGCTCGGTGAGGCGTCGCCCGCCTTCGATGCGCTGAAGCCGGGCGACAAGCACGTACTCAGAGGGGCGGTGGTCAGCATTGCCTCCGTCATGATGGAACTGGACGAGGCCGCGGTGGATGAGTTGGTGCGCGAGGCCGAGCGGATCACATTCGAACGCGGCTGGCACCCGCCGCTGGTGCCACGGGGCAACGCGACGTCGTGACGCGTGAGGCGCCCCTGACGTTGCCGCAGAAGACTCCGCGGCGCAGTTCGTGACGGGTCCGGACGGCATCACTACCGACACAACGACGACGAGATATGTCGTCGACTCAACTGGCACAATTACGGATCGTCTCGCTGGCCAGACACCTAACGCCGTGTCCCTAGGCCGGTACCCCACTTACCTGCGCTACGCCTCGATTACCGGTGCGCGGACGTTCAACGTGGGCGACGCCTGGGAGGAGATGGCTGCTCGTGACGATAGTTTCGGTGGGACTGGCCCAGGCAGTGAGATTTGGATACGCAACACGCGATTCCTCGATCAGGCTGTCGCTTCGGGCAGCGACATAATTCCGACAGCGAATCCGGCAGATCCGGCAAACGAAGGTTCATTCTTCCTGCGTGAGCTAGATTATCTCTACGGAACGGGAGACTGATCATATGACCGAGGAGCGGAGCTTCCCAGACTCTATCCAGAGACTGTATATCTGGCTTCTTGATCACGGGTTTCAGCTGGTGTCTGATGATCGAGGCGGAATGGGAGGAGTACTTCTAACCTTGACTGGTCACACTGGGATTGGGCCTGCTGCGTGGATCGAAGTGTCTGGCGACCGCGGGCATTGGGCGATCAGGCTTCGGTTTGAGGGAATGTCCCGTTACATCGCTGTGCAGGTCTGGTCCGCGTATATTGATAACGTAAGCATCACCGCGCCGGATATCGATAAGCAGGCCGCATTCATAGAAGGCCGTGTCGGTGACGCAGCCATGGCATACATGGCAAATCCTGATATAGAGACTGATCTCACTCGTATCGGCGAGCAATACATGCGCAACAAGTATCCAAAGCTGTTCAAGAATAGTTGACAGATATTAACGGAGGTGGCGAGCTCGGTTGTTCAGGCGACGCTGACATACGCGTCGATGTGATTCCGACGCCTCGGGCGCTCCGGTTGGACTGCGGGAACAGGAGCGTCTGATGACGCCTAGCCCGCCGCGGCGAACATCGGCGGCGCCGCGCCTTACTGGGACAGCTACGGCTACGACGCGCTTGGCGACCGCACCAGCGAGACCACAAAGGCCACTACCGACCAGGCCGCCTCGGCCCAGACGCTGCCCTACGCCGACGCCGATGGCACTGAGGCAGCTGCCCAGCCCGATGCCGACACCTCAGTGACCACCACCACCGGCAGCGTCACCGCCGCCACCACGCCCGCGCGACTCGCCGTGCAGCAGCGGGCTGGACCGGATGCCCGAGGCGGTCTGCAGCGTGTGCGGCGGCCGTCGCGAGTGCAATTTCGCTGGCACCAGCCGCCCGGTCTGCGCGTCGTGCTCGCCCAGGGCGACCGCGCCATGCGCGCGCTGCGGGCAGGAGGCGCCTCCCGGGCCTCGTATGCGCTGAAGCTGCTCCAGTGCGAGGGGGCCACGGCCAGCGGCACGGCGCCGTCCTCGCCGCGGATCCTGCGGACGATGGTGGCGAGCACGTCGCGGCCTCGGCCGTGGGCAAGACCGGATCGTGTCACCTCTTCCGCCACACCATGGGCCTGAGCTGACCTGGCCGCGGCGGGTATTACTGCTCACCGCCGGCGGCGGGCGGGGGTCTGCTCGCGGTCCTCATCGACGGTCAGCACCAGGCAGCAGCGGCACGCCCGCATCGCCCGCCGCCGCGGACCCGCCAAAGCCCAGGTGCTCCGACTCCGGCACGACCTCAGGAAGCGCAGGCCAGGTCTGGCGCCCGAACCAGACTGACTGGCCGGCTGACTGGTCAACCAGGTTAGGCGCCATCTCGGCCGCGTGGCTGTCGGAGCGCAGGACAGGTACGCGGGCTCAAGCCAGTTCGGCGATCGCTGTTCGGACATGTGGATCTCAAGCCGCGCGAGTTCCTGCGTTCGGCCCATACCTCCGGCGGCTTCGGCCAGCCAGGCCGCGCCCACCGAACGCCGAAACGGACCAGGCCCGGGTGCCGGTGGGGGTGAACGCGTTGCCGGTGGCCGGTCAATGGCGGGCTAGCTGGCGGGCCCGCCAACGCGTATGCCAGATGCCGCACCGGGAGGGGCGGACAGGCTCGCGACCGTGGCGCCCGGCAGGCTGACGTCAGTGCAGGCGCCTGCCAGCGCGATTGCCGCGGCGGCACAAACGTGAGTAACCGATGGCGCGGTCAGACGAGCTCCCTCGGGGTTCCGTGCGATGCTGTGCCGTGCTGCTCGCTGCAGCAGCGTGGCAGGCGCGGATGCGCTCCCAGCCTGGCTGCGGCTCTGCGGTGTACCGGCATGCTCCGGTGGTTCGTCACGAGCATAAAGCTATGGCCAACGACCAGCAGGTGCAATTGATCGAGGCCCGCCTGGTCGGTACTTCGCCGGGGGATGCGGTGGCGAGGTCACTACCTCGCCCGTGTCTTCTGCTGGGGCCGGTGGGGGCGGGCGTTTGTGTCATTGCTGAGCCTGAGCCGCTGGTGGACGACTTGGCGGGCCAGGTTAAGGACGGCGGGATCGTCGTGCAGGACGAAGTTGGTGTCGGCGGCCAGGATGATCCCGTTCAGCTCGAAGGCGAGCCGGTCAGGGTCGTCGCTGGCGGGAAGGTCGCCCTGGTCGAGAGCCGTGGCCGCGAAGCCCCGGATCAGCGCCACGAACTGAGACTGGAAGGCGGCCACGCGTTCCTTGACCGGGCCGGGGCGGGTGCCCATCTCCAGGGCCGCGCTAGCGAAGAAGCAGCCGCCGGGGAAGGTCCGGCGCTGCAGGTGATCAAAGAACGCCTCGCACACCGCCACCAGCTGGGCCAGGCCGGGAGGAGCCGCGAGGGCGGGCTGCACGACTTCTTCCGCGAAGATCCGGCCCGCCTCCTCCACGGTCGCCAGCTGGAGTTCCTGCTTAGAGCCGAAGTGCGCGTACAGGCCGCCCTTGCTCATGCCGGTCGCCGCCGCCAGGTTCCCGATCGACAGGCCCTCCAGCCCGTCGACGGTGGCCAGTGACGCCGCCGCGCGCAGGATGGCCCTGCGGGTCCGCTCCCCGTCGGCGCGCGGCCGCCGCGGCCTGCGGCTGTCTTGCTGCATGGTCTCGTTCATCATTGACAAGTTAACACGATCGATCGTACTCTAATTTCTAATTACGAACGATCGTGTTAACTGTGCGGGCGATCACTGCCTCAGGGATGACAGGACCGGTCGCCAGCAGCGCAAACGTCACGAAAGCGAGGCAGCGATGGCCGGGAAAGCAGTGATCAGTCTCACCACAGGCCTGGAGGACCCGGAAAAGGTGACTGTGGCGTTCCTCGTCGCGGTCGGCGCCGCCGAATCTGGACGGCCGACCCTCATGTTCCAGGCCAAGGAAGCCGTCCGGCTCGCCATGGACGGGGTGGCCACGGGCGTCGCCTGCGATGGATGCCCCGCACTCCCGGGCCTGCTCGCCCGGTATGAGAAAGCGGGCGGGCGGTTCATGGTCTGCCCGGTCTGCTTCAACGCCAAGCAGCTCGACAAGGGCAATCTCCTGCCCAATGCCGAACTGGCGGGCAGCGTTCAGCTGTGGAACTGGATCGGCGACGGAGCAACGACTTTCAGTTACTGAGGAACCTCGCTCAGCTTCCGAAGTGGGAGCGGGTGTCAAGCATCAAGCGAAATCGCCGAGTCAACCCGTCAGTCGGAGCCGACAGCGCGAGGACGTACGACGTTGAGGCTGTGCAGGCGGCGGCGTAGGCTCGGGCGTCGGGAGGAAGCGGCTGTCATCGTGGCTGCCGCCGAGTGCCGTAGGCCTCGAACCGGCTGATCTCGCCGTTGCTGGCGCGCGGGACGGTGGCGGTCAGCTCGCCGTCCTGGCCGGTGACGCGCAGGGTGGTATCGCCGAGCTGGATGGTGACGACCTGCCCGGCGTGGGGGAAGCCGACCTGGATCCGCTGGCGGGCGACCTGGATACCTCCGCGGCTGGAGACCTTCCGCTGGATGGTCAGGCTGGCGGCCGGGAGTGGCTGGGGTCCGGCGAGGCGGGCGCCGTGTAGGCGGTGCCGCTGGCCGGGCGGGCCCCGCCCAGCAGCACGAGTCCTGTCAGGAGCAGCAGGAGGAAGAACGTGGACCACCCGTCGAGGCACAGTCGACTGGCGGCGGCAGAGAAACATACAAGCACGGCAAGGGGTGCGGTCACCTGACGAGCGCTGACAGAAACCGCCGTTTGGTGAGCGAACTTTAGCCTGCGTCTTGGCAGATTTCGCACCGGGCGGAGCGGCCCTGTTGAACAGGGCCGCTCCGCCGTCAGCGATTCGGTTGGCGTCAGGAGACGTTCAGCGCGTTGTCGTCTTCGAAGAAGTTGGTGTCGTAGCCGTCGCCGAGGGTCTCCTTCCCGGTGAACTTGATCGTGACTTTCTGCCCGATGTACGGGGTCACCGAGTACGAATGCTGGACGTAGCCGCTGCCCTCGTTCTGGTTGGAGAGGGTGCCTAGTGTTGCCAGCACTGTCCCGCTGGAGTTGAGCACCTGGATCGTGAAGGTGTCGTAGGCCTTGTTGGTCGGGTCATTGGTGTTGATGTAGAGCCAGAACGACAGGGTCGCCGCCTTGCAGTTCGACGGGATCGTGACGGTCTGGGCGAGGGTATCGGTGTGCGCGCCACCGTAGCCGTCAAGCCACGCCAGCCATTTATCGCTCGACGGATAAGACGGCACGTTCTCGTCGACGTTCGCGAGCACGCCAGCTGTGGCGGTCCAGGGCGAGAGGCTGCCGGTCGCGAAGCCTGGGTTACCTAGCAGCTGCTGTGCGGCGCACCCGGTAATGGCGCTGATCGTCCAGCTGAACGCCGCTGATCCCTTCGCCCCGGTGGTGTCGGTCGCGGTCACCGTGACACTGGAGGTGCCTGCGGTGGTCGGGGTGCCGGAGATCAGGCCGGAGGAACTGATAGCCAGCCCGGCGGGCAGGCCGGTGGCGCTGTAGGTCAGCGTCTGGCCGCTCGCCGAATCGGTCGCCCTGATCTGCAGGCTCACCGCCGTTCCGACGGTGCCGGCCTGGTTGCCGGGGCTGGTGACCGTGACCGTATTGCCGCTGGCGGCGCTGATCGTCCAGGTGAACGACGCTGATCCGCTGGCGCCCGTGGTGTCAGTTGCGGTCACCGTGACGCTGGCGGTGGTCGCGGTAGTTGGCGTTCCGGAGATCAGGCCGGTGGATGAGTTGATGGCCAGTCCGGCGGGCAGGCCGGTGGCGCTGTAGGTCAGTGTCTGGCCGCTCGCCGAATCGGTCGCCTTGATCTGCAGGCTAGCCGCCGTTCCGACGGTGCCGGCCTGGCTGCCAGGGTTGGTCACCGTGACCGTATTGCTGGTTGTGGAGCCGCTACTGAATGCGGTCGTTCCGTCCGGCGTGCCCCAGCCGGTCGGCCCGTCGTAGCCCGTCTCGGCCGTGCACAGGTAGGCGGGACTGCAAGTGCCATCGGCACCCGATGTGACGTCGAACAGGTCGGAGGTGTGCTTGTAGATGTAGGACGACGGGTAGGTGCCCGCCGCAGGCGTCCCGGCTAGCGCGAAGACCGAGGCGATGATCGGAGATGCCGCGCTGGTCCCGCCGACCTCGAGCCAGCCGCCCTCGCTGTAGCTGTCGTAGATGGCGACGCCAGTGTTGGGGTCAGCGACCGCGGCCACGTCATTGTCGGTCCGCTTGGAGCAGCCGGTGTCGGTCTGCCAGGACGGCTTGGCGTCGTCGGCGGAGCAGCCCGAGCCGGTTCCTTCACCGCCGGAACTGCTGCCCCAGACGGTCTCCGACCAGCCGCGTGAGTTTGACGCCGTACTGAGCGAGGTGCCGCCGACCGAGGTGACGTACTGGGAGGCGGCGGGGTAGGAGACTCCGTAGCCGTCATCGCCGGCCGAGGCGGTGACCGCCACGCCAGGATGGTTGTAGTAGTCGCCGTCATAGGTGGAGTCGGATGACGACTCGCTGCCGCCGTAGCTGTTGGATACGAAATCCGCGCCCAGGCTGACCGCGGTGTTCACCCCGGTGCCGAGGTTGGCCGTGGTCGCGCTGTTGGCCTCGACCAGGATGATGTGGCAGAGCGGGCAGGTCGACGACACCATGTCGACGTCCAGCGACTCCTCGACGTCCCACCCGTTGGTCCCGGCATTGGCCGGCAGCGGGCTGGTCGCGCCGTTTTGATTGACCACCTCGAAGCAGCCGGTGCCGCAGGCAGGCAGGCCCCAGTCAGCACGGTAGGTTGCCAGGTCCGAAGCGGCGTCCGGGTCGTTATAGGCGTCCACCACGGCCACGGTTTCACCGCTTCCAGCCGTGGAAGACGGCAGGTTGTAGGCGCTTTGCAGGCTGGAAGGTCCGTAGCCGTCGCCCGACGGGGCCTGGTCCGGGCCGATCGCAGCCTGCGAATGCTGGGCCACGTTCGTGCGGATCAAGACCATGCAGGCCATCCGGCCCGGCTGAGTCGTGACCGGGCACGCCCTCTTGTAGTCATGAGCAGCTGACGTCGCGGCGGGCGCGGCCCGCTGCGCTGCGGCCGGCCCGGCGAAAGTCAGCCCGGCAACCGCCAAGGCAGCGCCTGAGCCCAGGACTAGCCAGGCACGTGTGAGGCCCACGCTGGCGGGTCTATGGCGTAACTTTGCGCTCCGCGCGTGGACGAATTTCGCTCGCAATGCGACTTACCTCCTTGATCGAGGACCGGCCGCACGCCCGTACAGCCGCGGGCGAGAAGCTTTGGTCCAGGGCTGGTTCATTGACCACAGCCCGG
The DNA here is from genome assembly GCA_963719765.1 of uncultured Actinomycetota bacterium. Lineage (GTDB taxonomy): Bacteria > Actinomycetota > Actinomycetes > Streptosporangiales > Streptosporangiaceae > JAJYUU01. The sequence goes on along the minus strand of CAVRCW010000001.1, from coordinate 1,154,234 downwards.
GGTGTTTAGAAGGACGCTAGACACCCAGCGCCAGGGCTAGTGGCCATTTGGCGATTTCACATCGGGTGACGCTCGCCAGCGGGGGGGCCGACCTGCTCGGCAGGGGCCGGCCGAGCAGCTCTAGGGCAGCTTGCGGGTCACTTCTACCGCCTGGGCGGCGGGGTCTGCCATGGCCACCGATCGGCCCACCGTCACGACACCGGTGAACTCGGCGATCGTCCCGGCGAGAACGAGCGCTAGCGCGACATCGCCTCCCGCTTGCGAGTCCGACGTCACGGCAACGGCAATAGTGATCACACTCAAGACCAGGACGGCTATGCCCGCGTAGATCAGCACAAGGGCGCGCTGGAGAAGCTGGTGGCGCCGGAGTATCAGCGGTCGCTCCTGCTCAATCTCGGCGAGCCGCGCCCGGCCAACGCTAGCGACGCTGGCGGCGTCGAGCAGCTCGCCGTGCGGCCCGGTGCGGATGTCGAACTCCTCTCGAGCCAGATCCCACATGCGATTGTGGAGTCCGGTAGATGCGAAAAGCAGGCCGTTGGCGACCAGGCCGCCCATGGTGATCAACACGACCGGGGCGACCATCGACGAGATGGCGCTTACGCCGGTAAAGCTCACCCCGCGATCCTGCCCGGGTGGCCATAGGGCCATACCCTGAACGTCGCCGATCGATGGTTCGTCCGCACCGAGATGGCCAAGAGGACGAAGCGGTTCCGCGATAGCAGGCTTTACCGCGACCTCAAAGGCGCTGCCGGTGCTCGGTGGCATGCCTGTAAGTCGGATCTAATCTGCCTTAGCGCCATCTGGGCATTTGGCGAATCCCGGCGGGGTCGCTCCGGAGTCGAGGGCGGGCTTGGACTTGCGGGCGTCGGCTGGCCGAGCGCGACAGCTGTGCGGCTCACGCTGGACCCAGGCTGGGCCGCAGCGGGGAAGACTTGTTCACCCCTCGCGGACGACGCGTAGCCCGTCAGGACCGGCTAGCGTAGTGCGCCCGAAACGAGAGCGCCAGCGCGACAAACGGTCTGATCGGAGGCGGGACATGACAATCCTGAAGGCGCCAGAAGGCACGCTGACCGACGGTGTGGTCGAGGTCCGGCTGCCTTCGCCGGACGCCGGCGACATTGCGACGATAGATCAGTATGTCGAGGATGAGCAGCTCGAAGGCGGGTGGCTCCCGGATGTCCCGCTTGTGACTGGCGAGCGGCTGGTCAAGGACTGGCTGGATTGCTGGAATGGCCACCCCAGCCGTGGTGGCGCCACATTTACCTTCGTCGTAACCGTTCCCGAAGAACCGCGATTCGTCGGCATCGTTGGCGTTGCCGAGCATGATGACGGAGCCTTCGAGATGACTTACGGAACTGCGCCCGCCTGGCGGCGGCGAGGACTGGCTAGCCGCGCTACCCGGCTGGCCGCGCAGTGGGTGGCTAAGCAGCCCGCTGTGCGCACCGTCGAGACGCTGATCGACAAAGGTCAGTGGGCCGCCGAACGAGTAGCGGTGAATGCCGGCTTCGTCCTGGCTGACACGATGACCCGGTCCGACCCTGGTACCGGGGAAACCGTTCAACTGCGATACGTGATGGGCCGGCGCCCGGCGCCCGAGTCTCCGTGAGTGGAAGAGCTATCAACGAGAGACCAACGGCGTGAGAGTGCGTGGGCTGGGAGCGCGCGGGTCCTATGGTTGTCGGCGGTGCATGCCAGGATGAAGGCCGTGGAACGCGAGGGCCCATTCTGGGATGCGGTGGAGGGCAGGGTGCCGCTCCCGGCAGCGGCAGTGACGCTTGGCTGGGAACTGGTCTCAGTCAGCCCGGAGGAAGGAACGATCGAGGTTGCGTTCACCGCGACCGAGGCGTTCTTGAATCCGGCGGGAGTCATTCAGGGCGGCTTTCTGGCTGCCATGCTGGACGACACGCTAGGACCCGCGCTCGTTGCCGGCCTTAGTCCCGGCGACTTCGCCCCTACGACTGACCTGCATGTCCAGTTTCTGCGGCCGGCCCGGCCAGGTCGGCTGCTCGGACGAGGCCGCGTTGTGCGACGAGGCCGCGACGTCGGCTTCCTCGCCGGCGAGCTGCTCGACGAAGAAGGTGCCATCGTCGCCGTGGCCACGGCGACCGTTCAGATTCGATCCCAGATGCTTCAGGACCGTGAGCCCAGCAGTGACGCCCGACGGCAGGATGGTCCCACGGCCGCATCTGCAGACGGCATTCCTGCCACCTTCCGCGATCGGTAACCGGCACTGACGTTCGCGCGACGAATGCAGTTGCCGCTGTAGAAGCCGGACGCCCAAGGCGGCATGAGCACTTCGCGTTCTGCCGTCTGCCCGCGTCTGGCCCTGGCCTGTGCCCACCTGGGTTTGGATGTGGCATAGTCTGCGGCCCATGCGCTATCTGGTCCGTGAACGGCTTTTTCACATCAAGGACGACTTCTGGGTGACCGACGCGGACGGCAACCGGGCATTCTTCGTCGACGCCAAGGTGCTGTCACTGCGACACACCCTTGAGCTGCAGGACGCGTCAGGACGGACGCTCATCTCGATCAAGCACAAGCTGCTCACATTCACCGACGCCATGGAGATCGAGCACGATGGCCGGGTCGTCGCCACCGTGCACAAGTCCGTGTACTCGCCGCTGCATCACCGGGCTGCCATCGATCTGGCCGACGGCGGGCGACTGGAGGCCGTGGGCGACATCATCGGCAAGGACTTCGAGATCCGCGACGGCCACCGGGTGCTCGCGCGGATCTCCCGCGCCTGGTTCCGGGTGCGGGACACCTACGGGGTGGACGTTGCCCCGGGCGAGAACGATGCGCTGATGATCTGCATCGCGGTCTGCCTCGACCGCATCCACGCCGACGAGGAGGCCGCTCGCCGGTAATCGCGGTCGTGGTCGTGTCGCGGCGGTCGCGGGTAGGTCAGCGAGCGGCGTCCCTGACCCCGAAGACGGCACGCCAGATCGCCGGCGCACTGTCGGCCTGACGCCGCCGTCGGCGTGAAAGCGAAAAGGGTCACTTGCCAGGCGCAGCGGTGGACGCTCCGTGGCAGATGCCGGTTTACTGAGAGGTGCGGGACTAATGGCGCTCACAGGCGACCTTGGTGATGCGGCGGGCCGGGCAGAGGGCGGCCCGTGAGACGGCGGGTAGTAGCCCGCCTGTAGCGAATGGCAGGTGAGCCGTAATGATCCGGCGGATGCCGAGGTTCGGACTCCCGGTCGGCGGCGGGCTGGAACTGATTCTGGTGGCCGGTGCCGGGTACTTCGCCTGGGAGCATGAGCAGGGCAAGCACCGTCAGGCGCACATGCTGTGCCCGATCTGCTGGCTGAACAAGATCGCCCCTGCAGCCGAGCCGCCCGACGGGACTTCGGCGGCGTCTCAGGAGTAGACGATCGTGCGACCCGGCCGATCCGGACGTTGCGCCGTCCGGGGCGTCGATAGATATGCAGGTACTCGGGCGATCGCTGGTGGGCTCTGCTACACGATAATCGCTCGTGAGTTCTGCTCAAGCTGACCATGGGTGTCGTAACCAGACCATCGTCGTCCAGCAAGAGCGCCTCCGGTTATGCGCCCCTAATCAACCCGGTCTCGGCTGCGGGACCCGGCACAGGTGAACATGCGGGAGGCTGCCGGCCGGACTGACCCGAGACCGAGGACAGGAAAGACATGGCGATAGCAGAGATCACTAAGACCGAGTCGGCGCAGCGGGCAGGCTTGCTGCGGGTTCGTTCCTACGATGTGGCGCTTGACCTGACCCGCGGGGACGATGAGTTCGGCTCGGAGGCGGTGATCAGGTTCGACTGCACCGAGCCAGGCGCGGCCAGCTGCGCCGACCTGGTCGCGTCGACCGTGCATGAGGTCACGCTCAACGGGCTCCCGCTCGACCCTGGACGGGCCTGCGCCGACGGCCGGATCGCGCTGCCGGACTTGGCTGCCAGCAACGAGCTACGCGTGCGTGCCAACTTCGGCTATACCGGCGACGGCTCCGCCCTGCACCGCAGCACCGACTCGGCCGACGGCAGGTCGTACTGCTTCACGCAGCTGTTCCCGGCAGACGCCCGCCGCGTCTTTGCCTGCTTCGACCAGCCCGACCTGAAGGCCGAGTTCACCGTCACCGTCACCGCCCCGGCCGGCTGGGTCGTGCTGTCCAACATGCCGGCGCCCGCGGCCGAGCCAGGCGGCGACGGCAGCTCGGTCTGGCGGTTTGAGCCGACGCCGCGGATCTCCACCTACCTGGTCGCGGTCGTGGCCGGGGAGTATCACCTGGCTACCGGCTCGCACACCACCCCGGCCGGGCAGGTGATTCCGCTCGGGGTTGCCTGCCGGCGGTCGCTGGCGCAGTACCTGGAGGCCGACGACATGCTCGGCGTCACGAGGCAGGGGCTTGACTACTACACGCAGCTGTTCGGCAGCCCGTTCCCGTTCCCCAAGTACGACCAGGTGATCGTGCCCGAATTCCAGGCCGGGGCGATGGAGAACGTCGGCTGCGTGACGTTCTCTGAGGGCTACATTTACCGGTCGAAGGCGACGCAGTCGCGGTATGAGACCAGGGCCGTGACAATCCTGCACGAGATGGCCCACCAGTGGTTCGGCGACCTTGTCACCATGCGCTGGTGGGAGGACCTGTGGCTGAACGAGTCGTTCGCCGAGTTCTGCGGCACGCAGGCGGCGGCCGAGGCGACCAGGTTCACCGGCGCGTGGACCACCTTCTGCGCGGGCCGTAAGGTCTGGGGGTACGTGCAGGACCAGCAGCCCTCGACTCATCCGATCGCTGGCGACGTGCCGACCCTAACCGAGGCGCTCTCCAACTTCGACGGGATCAGCTACGCCAAGGGTGGCTCGGTGCTCAAGCAGCTGGTCGCCTACCTCGGCCGGGAGCAGTTCTTCGACGGGATCAGGGCCTACTTCGCCGCGCATGCCTTCGGGAACGCATCGCTATCCGACCTGCTGGTTGCACTGGAGGCCAGCTCGGGTAAGGACCTGGCCGGGTGGTCCAAGGCGTGGCTTGAGTCGGCCGGGCCGAACACGCTGCGGCCGGACTTCCAAATCGCGGCCGACGGCACGTTCGCCGAGTTCGCGGTGCTGCAGGAGGCGTCGGCTGAGCATCCCACGTTGCGTCCGCACCACTTCGCGGTCGGGCTCTACGATCGGGACGAGGCGGGCAAGCTGGTGCGCGCGCACCGGGCCGAGCTGGACGTGACGGGTGAGCGCACCGTGGTGCCCGAGCTGGCGGGCATGGCGCGGCCCGACCTGGTCCTGCTCAACGACGATGATCTCGACTTCGTGATCAGCAGGTTCGACGACCGCTCGCTGGCCACAATGATGACCTCCATCGGCGACGTCACCGACTCACTGGCCCGCACCGTGTGCTGGAGCGCCGCGCTGGACATGGCGATCCAGGGCGAGCTGTCAGTTCCGGGCCTGGTCGCCATCATCGCGGCCGGGATGGGCGCGGAAACCTCGTTGCAGGTCATGCAAACCGTGCTGAGCCTCACCCAGCAACTGATCGAGATGGCCGCGGACCCGGCCGAGGTGCCCGGACTGCGGGCCGCGCTGGCCGGCCCGACGCTCGCCATGCTGCGCGGCGCCGAGCCGGGCAGCGACTGGCAGCTGGCGTGGGCGCAGCTGCTGAGCTGGACCGCGGTCACGCCGGAACAGCTCGACGTGCTGGCCGGCCTGCTCGACGGCAGCGCCGGGTTCGACGGGCTGCCGGTCGGCCCGGAGCTGCGCTGGCAGGTGTTGCGCCGGCTGGCAGTGACCGGCCGGGTCGGTGATGAGCAGATCGACGCCGAATTGGCGCGGGACAGGACCGACGCGGGCCGGCACGAGGCGCGCGGCTGCTGTGCCGCGATCGGTGATGCGGCGCACAAGGCGGAGGCCTGGCGGCTGCTGGCCGAGTCCGAGGAGCTTGGCACCGACGGCATCGTGGAGGTCGCGGCCGGCTTCCGCCAGCCTGAGCACGCCGCGCTGCTCGCGCCGTACGCGGAGAGGTACTTCGAGCAGCTGCCGGCCATTTGGAACACCCGGCCTGGCATGCTGCGCATCGTGCTCGGCCGCCTGCTGTTCCCGTACACCGCGGCCTCGCCCGAGCTGCTGCAGCGGGCGGATGAGTTCCTGGCCGTCGGCGACCTGGACCCAGGCCTTGCCAGGGCCGTAATCGAAGGCAGGGACGTAGCCGCCAAGGCGCTGCGCGCCCGCGCGCTTGACAACGACAATAAGCAAGGAGAAAGGGCCGATGCAGGCCGCTGAGATCGCCAGTGACGAGGCCAGAAGCGGACGCGCCTGCTTGCGCCGGTGCCATAACGAGGCAACGCCTGTGTCGAGGAGAGGATGAGCGGCTGCACCGCGGGCGCTGTCACACGGCGTTTCGCGCGGTGGCCGTGCCCGGACGTGGTGCGGATGTCGGTGTATCGTCCTGGCCGGGGGGTGTTGCTTGACGCGAGTCGGTGTCAAAGACGTCTTGCTGGATGCCCAGACGTTGCGGACGCTTGGCTCCGCACCGTACGGCGGCGCCGATGTCGGGGAGTGCCTGGCGACCGCGGCGCGGGTTCAGGGCACCGACCTGACCAGCTGGCACGACGCCTGGGTGTCGACCGCCGCCACGGCCCTGGTCCTTGCCGAGGGTGAGCTGGCTGCCGGGCGGACCGAAACCGCGCGGCTGGCCTTCTGGCGATCCTCGAGTTACTTCCGCACGGCCGGGGTCATGCTCATGGGCACCCCGCCGGATCCACGGCTGCTGGATGTCAGCATGCGGCAGACGGACGCGTTCCGCCGCGGCGCGGCGCTGATGGCGGTGCCGCCGGAGATCCTGCAGATCACGTATGAGGGCACCACGCTGCCGGGTTACTTCTTCCGTGCCGGCGACGGCCAGCGCCGGCGGGCGACGGTCATCTTGACGGGAGGCTACGACGGGACCGCTGAGGAGCTGTACTTCTTCAACGGCGCCGCGGCCCTGGCCCGCGGTTATCACGTGCTCGCGTTCGACGGACCGGGCCAGGGGGCGGCACTCCTGCAGCAGGGCCTGGTGCTGAGACCGGACTGGGAAAACGTCGTGACGCCCGTCGTGGACTACCTGCTGTCCCGCCCGGACGTCGACGCCAGCAAGATCGCTCTCATCGGCCTGAGCCTCGGCGGCTACCTCGCCCCTCGGGCGGCCAGCGCCGAGCACCGGCTCGCCGCGTGCATCGCCGACTGCGGATCCTACGACTTGTTCGCCGCCGCGCTCGAACGTATTCCCGGTCCGCTCGCCGCCGGCCTGACGGGCGGCCGGACGGCAGCCACCGCGGTGCTCCGGCGCGTCCTTCGGATGCTAGAGCGCAAGCCCACCGCGGGATGGGCGCTGCGCCGCGGCCAGCAGGTGCATGGTGTCGCAGACCCGGTCCGCTACCTTCGCAGCCTGCGCGACTACACGCTGAGGGACCTGGCCGGCAACATCACCTGCCCGACGTTCGTCTGCAATGCCGAAGGTGACGACATCAGCCAGTCAGCTCCGCAGCTGGCGCAGGCACTCACGTGTGAGAAGGAATTCGTCACCTTCACCGCAGCCGAGGGCGCAGGCGATCACTGCGAAGCGGGCGCACGCACTCTCTATCACGCACGATCGTTCGGCTGGCTCGACCGCACCCTGCGCCCGGAGTGACCGCCCGCGGACTACACCATTCCCTGGTCGGCGGGGCTGCTAGCGAGTGAGCCGGGTGCTGGATTGCAGCAGGTCGCAGAATCGGCGGGCGAATAGGTAGGCGTCGCCGGGCCAGCGCGCGGACAGGTAGTTGCGGTCGATCACGGCGAAGGCCGCGGTGTCGTCGGTCGCGGTGCCGCGCGTGGTCAGGGTGAGCGGGCCGCGCTGGAACTGGCGGCCCGAGTCATCCAGGGCGGCTTCGACCTCGTCCTGGACGTAGGCGGGATAGGTCCGGTAGTAGCGGCCGAGGTGCCACGCTGACGCCAGGTAGGCACCGCGTTCCATGTACTTGGGCAGGCAGGTTGTCCTGCGGTCAGCCAGGACGCTGCGGCTGGTGGCGGGGTCGCGGGTGCGCGCCAGCACCAGCACGCCGTGGCAGATCGCTCCCACCGGCCTGCCCAGGGCCCAAAACCGGGCGACCTGCTCGCGCAGCAGCGATGAGCCGAGGTACTGGCGCATCCCCGGTGCGTGCCCGCCGGGCAGCAGCAGGCCGTCGAAAGCGGCCGGATCCAGCCCGGCCCAGGCCAGGGTCGAGGTGAACTCCGTGGCCGTGACGAGCTCGGAGTAAAAGCGCCTTGCCTCGGGAGCGGCGCCGAGCTGCCCGAAGATCACGCCGTCCAGCAGCCGGGGGTCAGCGGCCGGGAGCGTGCCGGCCTGCTCGGTGGCGAAGACCAGCTGATGCCCGGCATCCCGCAGCACCCGCCATGGCACCGCTACCTCCGTGACGTCGAAGTCCCGGTCGGGAAGCGGAATCAGCACACGCACGCGGCCATCATCGCAGCCCCAGCCACATCGGGGCACAACCGTGACCGCTGCCAGCGCTGGTCGCTATCTGCCGGTCCGCTCGCGGTGCCTGCACCCTGGCCAGCAGCAGGGCCGACGCTGGCCTTCCTCCAGCTCCTCCTGGGTCCGGCGGATGCGGCGTTCTCGGGTCATAGCCTGCTTGGCATCCTCGACCCAGCAGATGAACTCGTTTCGGGCCAGAGGCGTGATGTCCTTCCAGGCATCGAGTGCCGCCGGGTTGGCGATCAGAGCCTTGTGCAGGTCTGCGGGAAGCTTGTGCACTACCCCACCGGGCACTCGCTGGCTGCTCATGGGGCCACGGTAGCGGTCCAGGGGCCAGCCAGTTCCATCACCTCAGCGGCACCGGTCGCCGGTTACGGCCGCGAGCCGGCACCAGCGGGAACAGGTGGCGCCGGACGGCAGGCTCGCCGAGCTAAATCGGCCCGCCGGCGCTGCCTCGCGGGGAGAGCCTGCTCGGGCGGACCGGCGGCTAAGGCTCGGGCCTGGGTGCCTCCGCGAGCGTGCGCAGTCGCTCGAGCGCTGCGGACCAGTAGGGCTCGTACCTGGCCAGCCATGGCGTCAGCGCGTCGGAGAGCGCGTCGGCCTCGATGCGGTAGAGCTGCTGCCGCCCCTGGCGGGTCGCGCTCACCAGGCCGGACGCCCGCATGACCATCAGGTGCTTGGAGATGCCCGACGCGACCAGAGCCGGGAACTCCGCGGCGAGCTGGCCGACGGTGAGCGGACCGCGCTCGACTAGGAGATCGAGAATGCGACGACGCGTGGGATCGGCCAGCACCCGGAACAGCTCGTCGGCCGGGCTAGACACCTGCGGTCGCGAGGTCCGCGAGCTGTTGCAGGATCTTGTGGCGGTCGGCCCCGCGCTCGTAGGCCTGCAGGACGCCAGGCCAGCCCGGCTTGCCGATCCCGGCGAGGCCGTCGTGCCCGAGCGTGACCCTCGTGCCGCCGGACGTCGGCGTCAGCGTGATGACGAGCCGGGCGGGGTGCAGCCAGCCCGCGCCCTCCTCAAGCCACGAGAGGATCAGGCTGCCTTCCGGGATCAGCTCGAGCACCAAGCCACTGATCCAGGTCTCTTGATCGGGACCGAGGAAGCGATAAGCGCCTCCGACCTTCAGCTCGATCTCCAGGCTTGGGCTCAGCCAGCGGCGCAGCGCCTCCTGCGTCGCCATGAACCGCCAGACGGCACTCGGCGGTGCCTTGATCTCGATCGAGCGGATGACCTCGGGCATCTGTCTCCTCCAACGCTTTACCAACTGGTAATATATTACTCTATGGTAATGCGTAAAGAGCGTCAACATCCCGTGGCGCCCTGGCTCGTGCCAAGCTACGCGGTCGTGCGGCTGGCTTCCGGTCAGGCCGGTGAGATGCAAGGCTGGCGGTATGCGGGAGCTTCCGGAGCCGGATCGCGGCGAGTGGGTCGCGCGGATGCGCGAGCGCGCCAGGCTCGATGCAGAGGCGCTCTTGCCTTGTCCTGCGTTTGGCGTCTTCGGGCTGGCGACCCCGCCGCTGCGGCCGATAGCCCTGGCTCAGGCCGAGCAGGTGGACGGCGAGTGGGAGACAATCACGCTTGCGTACGGGAACTGGGCCGATCCTGCCGGGCCGTTCGTCTGCGTCGCTAGCGCGGTGGCAGGGCCCGGTACGGCACGGGTGGGCGCCGAGGCGGAGCTGGTCGGTGTGATCGACCGGGAGCGTAACCGCATCGCTGACCACGCCGGAGTGGACGAGAATGAGCCGCCCGGGCCACCCGAGTACTGGGCCGAAGAGTTGCGTGTCGGCGGGGTGAGCGTCAGCGGGCTGGTCTGCCGGCACGGGAGCGTCTGGGCGGCGCGCTTGCGGGCGGACGGGGTGACGGTGACGGTTGCGGGCCGTGGCGTTGGCCCCGGCTCGGTGTCGCTGGGCCCGGTAGCTGACCTTGAGCCGTATCTGCGGGGGCGTAGCGAGATGCTCGGCCGGCTAGCTGAGCGTCACCGGCAGCAGCCGCCGCCGGCCCTGGAACCGGCCGAGGGGGTCGCGGCATACCGCGCGCTGGCCGAGGCGGAGCTGGAGTCTCACTCGAGACTCATCGCGGCGCTGCGAGCCGGGCGGGAGCCCAGGCACCGAGCCGGTGAGGGAGCGACCAGGCACGCGCTTTGGCAACGCGCGGTGCACGAGCAGACGCGCATCTCCGGCATCGATGCACGCCAGGCCGGCGAGAGCGTGACCCTGGTGGTCAACCATCTCACGCACCTACAGGAGCAAGCACCATGGTTTACCGCCGAACCCCGGCTACGTGCGGCCGCGACCGACGAGACGCTGCGGTATGCCGTCCTGGGTGAGGACGTCCCGAGCGGCTCCGCGCAGCAAGCCTGGGCCGGCTACTGGGCACATCACACCTCCCGCGCGGCCCATGAGCCTGGCGCGGCCCTGCAGGCCGAACTGACGGCCGACGGGTCGCTCATCTCGGCCTGGCTGCAGGCGTGGTCGGCCTGGGCCGGGCGCGCCTGATCAGGCCTGTTCCCATCCGCTTCCGGTCGGCTGAAGCCAGCGTCAGCTCGTTACGCGCGATTGAGCCTTAGTCCGCCGGGTCGCCGGGTCGCCGGGCGAGGCTGTCGGGGTGATGGTGCCTATGAGGCTGCTGACCAGGCGAGCTGCTGGGTCCAGTCGACCTGGCCGAAGTAGCCGGGCCAGGCGGCGGGCGGGAACAAGGGCGAGGCGATCTTGACCGGCTTGCCAGGAAGTGTGGCCACGAGCCAGAGCGCGTCGCCCGCCTCGTACACGAGGCTCTTGCCCGATGATGACCAGACGGGTGCGGTGGCACCGTTCGCACCAGTGATCTCGTGAGCAGAGTGGCTGCCGGCGCGTACGGTCCACAGCGTGTGCGTGGCATACCACCTGGCTACGACAGCCATGCCGGTTTACCTGTACCTCAGTGGGCCCCGAGATCATCACCGCGGCCCAGCGTCTCCGCTCGCGAAGGATCTCGCGACGGTGCTCGGGGTGAACACCAACACGGTGCTGCGAGCTCTTCGGGCATTGCGGGATGAAGGCCTGCTGGAGTTCCGTCGCGGCCGGGGCATCACCGTGACCCGGACACCCCAGCGCGGCGAGGTCATGACCCGGGTCAACGAGCTCATCAAGTTCGCCCGCACCCAGGGCTACCGCCGAGATGAACTGATCGCGATGATCGAGGCTGCGCCGTAGCTCTTGCCTGTCGGGCTTAGTGCCCGGGCCGGACCGGCTGCTGGCTGAAACGCTCGGCGCCACATCGCGGGCAAGCCCGGAGCTCTCCGGCGGCCTGGCGAGCGAAAATGAATGGCGACGCTTCCGCTCTTAGCCTGGCGGGCTTGCCCATGCATGCCGTGCCCGCGGCTGCCGCCCTGGCCTGAAGATCGGACATGGGCCTGCGCGCGCCGGACCGCGCTGACCGGCCCCGGCGCCACGCCGCCGATCTTGGCACTCGCCAGGCCCAGCCACATTCGGAGCAGACTCGCTGGTACTCCGCGGCCGGCCAGAACAGGCTCATCGTCACACGCTAAGCGTCACCGGGCGGCACGGCAAGATCGCAGGTCGCGGGGTGCGCGCGCCCCAGCAGCGGCCGACCGGCTTGGGCGTGGGACAGACTGCGGGCTATGGTGGTTGGTGCAGCGAGCCGGGGGTAAATGGGCTCGCGTGGCGGCCGAAGTCAGTCAGCGGTGCTGAGCCCAGCCCGTTGGCTGCTTGCTGCGGGGGACCGCGGGGGCTCGAAGCGCCTTAGCAGGTGGCTGAGCATCGGCTATGCAGCAGGTGATTGGCTGCCAACCGCATCAACCCACACCCGCCGCGGGGGAGCGCGAGGGGTATCAAGCGCCAGCCAGCTTGCCTGTACGAGTCAGCGGGAGATGAGTATTCATGTCCTCACCCGCCAGTCAGGCTCAGGGTCAGCCAGGGAAGGACCACCGCTGGCTAATCCTGGTCATCGTCGCCATCGCTCAGCTGATGGTGGTTCTTGACGCGACCGTCGTTAATATCGCGCTGCCGTCCGCTCAGCGTGCGCTGGGGTTCCCCAACAGCGACCGGCAGTGGGTGGTGACCGCCTACGCGCTTGCCTTCGGCAGCCTGCTGCTCCTCGGCGGCCGCCTGGGCGACATGTTCAGCCGCAAATGGGTCTTTATTACTGGTCTGATTGGATTCGCGGCCGCGTCGGCGGTCGGGGGCGCGGCGACGTCAATCGGCATGCTGATCGCCGCACGGACCCTGCAGGGCGCCTTCGGCGCGATCCTCGCGCCATCCGCTCTGGGGACGCTGGTCAGCACCTTCCAGGACCCGCGCGAACGCGGAAAGGCGTTCGGCGTCTACGGCTCCGTCGCCGCGGGCGGCGGCGCGGTGGGCCTGATACTCGGCGGATTCCTCACCGAGTACCTGTCCTGGCGCTGGACGCTGTACGTCAACCTGTTCTTCGCCGCAATCGCGGTCGCCGGCGCGCTGGCCTACATACACACGCACAGGCCGGCGCTGCGGCCGCGCATGGATGTACCGGGATTGTGCCTCGCCTCAGTGGGCCTGTTCTGCATAGTCTTCGGCTTCTCCCACGCCGAGACTGCGGGGTGGGCGGCCGCCCTGACCATCGGGTCCCTCGCCGTAGGGGGCGCGCTGCTCGCCGCGTTCGCCTTCGCCGAGGCCCATGTCCAGCACCCGCTGCTGCCGCTGCGGATCATCGCGACCGGACCAGGGGCGGCGCGTACGTCTCGGTCGCGGTGGCCGCCATCGCGATCTTCGGCGTCTTCCTGTTCCTGACCTACTACCTGCAGACGGTAAAGGGCTACAGTCCCGTGGCCTCAGGGCTGGCATTCCTGCCGATGATCGCGTGCATCCTGATCAGCTCGAACACCTCCAGCATCGTCTTGCTGCCTCGCCTCGGGCCGCGGGCGCTGATATCCACCGGAATGCTGCTCGGTGCCGCAGCGATGGCTTACCTGACCCAGCTCACGATCACGTCCAGCTATCTCGGCGACATACTTCCCACCTTGCTGGTCCTGGGCGTTGGATTCGGCTTCATCATCTCCCCGGCCATTAACACGGCTACGACTGGCGTGCGGCGCGAGGATTCGGGCGTGGCCTCGGCCCTGGTCAACACGATGCAGCAGGTGGGCGGGTCGATAGGCACGGCCGCGCTGAGCACAGTCGCCCTGATGGCTACGGCAAGCTACCTCGCCGCTCATCACGTCGGCAGGCTGGCACCGGCGGTCGCGGCAACTCATGGCTATACGGTCGCCTTCACGGTGTCGGCCGCCCTGTTCGGCCTGGGCGTGGTGCTATCGGTCGTGTTGCTGCCATCGCGGCGCCGGCTTGAGCAGCTCAGGAGCGCGGCCACGGCGCAGGGCGCCCTAGCTGGAAATTCGCCGCAAAAGGTCGCCAGCAGGTCATTAGCCCGCGCCGCCAGATTCCGCTACGAGCCGAACGCGTCCGCGAGCGCGCCAGCGTAAGCCCTATAGCTGGACAGCTTGCCCCAGATTTGGGATCATCACGGCCATGCGGTCGCAGCTCCAGATTCTGCTCGCCTTCGATCGCGGCCCTGCTGCCCTCACTGCCGCCGAGGTGGTCGCCCGGACCGGCCTGCCCCGCAGCACTGTCTTTCGCAGCCTCAAGACGCTGACCGACAGCGCCTTCCTGATCCAGTCCAACAGCGGGGGGACCAGCCACTACATGCTGGGGCCGCGGATCCTGCAGCTGGGCCTGGCGGCCCGCTCGCATCTGACAGCCGATGACCTGATTGTCGGTCCCGCGCTGGACCTGGCTCGGGAGACCGGCGAGACCGTCACCTTCGGGATCGTCGATGTGCCGTGGTGGCTATGCACCTACGTGGTCGAGGCCCCGAGTGACCTGCGGCACGTGGCCCATGTGGGGACGCGTTATCCCCTGCATCTCGGTGCCGCCAGTAAGGTGCTGCTCGCGAACCTCCCTTCGCCGGTAATCGAGGCGGTCCTTCGCAAAACTGACCTGTCCAAGGCGAAGCAAGCCGCCTTGCGTGAGCAATTGGGGACCATCCGCGCTGACGGCTACGCGATCACGACCGCCGAGCACGTTTCCGATATCGTCGCGGTGGCCGCCCCTGTCTTCGTGTCTGGCCGCCTGCTGGGCAGTTTTGCTGTCTCTGGACCCGACGAGAGGCTTGGTCGGACGATCGAGTCGGCCAGAGACGCCGTGGTGCGCGTCGCCCACCACATCTCGGACCGGCTGACCTACCGGCCGTGAAACTGCGGGTCGCGCTTGTCCACGAAGGCCTGCGTGGCCTCGCGGTGGTCCTCGGTGAGCGCGGTGTGCACATGGTGCGTCACTTCGAGATCCATGCAGTCACTGAGCTCGCCGGTCACGGCCCGGTTCAGGTTTTCTTTCATGTAGCGATAAGCGACCGTCGGACCTTCAGCCAGTCGGCGAGCCCGCGCCATCACTTCCCGCTCGAAGTCAGCCGTCGGAAAGATGGCGTTGACAATCCCGAGCCGTTCGGCATCCTCGGCGGTTAGCCGGTCAGAGAAGTAGTAGAGCTCCTTAGCCTTGCTGGCGCCCACCAGCTGCGTGAGGAACCAGGTCCCGCCGAAGTCTCCGGCGAACGCGACCTTGGCGAACGCGGTGGTCAGCACCGCGCCCGGTACCGCATAGCGCAGATCGCAGGCAAGTGCGAGCGAGAGACCGGCGCCCGCCGCCGGTCCCCCGATCGCGGCGATCGTCGGCTTGGGCATGCTCCAGAGGCGACCGCTGGTGGCGCGCTGGCTGAGTCGCTGACGGTGGATGGCGGCGTCGAGCGATCGGCGTGCGCGGCCGCCGGTGCCGTCTGCCTGCCGGGCGGCCATGCTCTTGACGTCGCCGCCGGCGCAGAATGCGCCGCCCGCACCGGTGAGCACAACCGATCCAACGGCCTCATCGGTCTCCACCCGGGCGAGTACCGCCCCGAGAGCGGAAATCATGGCCTCGGAGAAGGCGTTGCGCCTGTCCGGACGGTTCATCGTGATTACCGCCACGCCGTCGTCGATCTCTGCGCGCAGGTCCTCGGTCCCGGTCTCGAGTGCGGTCATGTCACCCTTCTTCGCTGATGAAATTGACGCCGCCGATTTCCAGTGGGCCGCCGGCCAAGCCCGCGATGGTTACTGCTGTGATTCCCGCTCCGTGGTCGGCGTGTGCCAGCACGAACTGCAGACGCTGGCCCGAGGTCGACAGTGCGACCGCCGCGGTGCTCCCGTCGCTGCTG
This sequence comes from uncultured Actinomycetota bacterium, assembly GCA_963719765.1. Classification (GTDB taxonomy): domain Bacteria; phylum Actinomycetota; class Actinomycetes; order Streptosporangiales; family Streptosporangiaceae; genus JAJYUU01. The sequence goes on along the minus strand of CAVRCW010000001.1, from coordinate 1,138,572 downwards.
GCAACTGTCCCAAGTACTGCTGCCCAGCGTTGTGCGGCGGCGGCAGGGTCCGCGACCTCTATCGTCAGTCCGGTGATGCCGCCGGGCGCATGCTCGGGTGCCCGCCCCGTCCACGATGGGCCGGCCCATCTCCACGAATCGGCCGGCTCGGCCCAGTCCAGGGACACGATCGCGCCGGGGACGTCCTTCGGGTGCAGGTGGGTGCCCGCGATGTCTGGCAAGTCGGCCGTCCAGACCACCCGCAGCCTCAGGTCGGCAAGCCGGCGGCGGGCCGTCGCCAGGTCGGGAACCTGGAATATCGCCATGTACCCGCCGTCGCCGCCCCGGCGCTCCAGGTAGCGGCCGGCCGAAGTATCCGGTTGGACCGGCGCTACTACCTCTATAAATGTGTCGCCAACCGGGAATACGGCGTTGACCAGGCCAAACTGTGCCACCCCAGGATCGTGGAACGGCCGTGGCCAGCCAAATGCCTGTCGCAGATCGTCCGCTACCCGGCCACAGTCGCGCGCAACCAGGGCCACCTGGCGCAGGCGGGGTCCGTCCAGCACACTCCCAACTTTAGGTGGTCTGCTCGGATTTAGCACTCGCCTACGCTTCAGAACAGTCAGGCATGCACGAATAATGTCGTGTATTCCCATCCCTAGGCGAGAGGCATTAGTTTAAAGGTCGCTAGTGTTTAGCCAGTGCGAGAACTCGCGTGCCGATCTCTTTACGGCCGCACGCGGGCAAATATCTTGTCGTTCGGCCGAATCCGCACCCTCGCCCGCTCCATCGTCCATACTTTCGGTGTGGTAGCCATAGTAATTGCAGCAGAACGCCGGTTGGAAATGAGATGAGAACTGCCGCGGCAACCCGGCTGGCGACGCGAAAGCCTTCTGCGGAACGTGCATCGGGGGAAGCCCGGATGTCGCCAGCCCAGGCCAGTCCTGGGGACTGGGACGGCCTGGTGGTGCTGTGCGCTGCGAATGGTTACGACGGTATCAAGCTGAGCGACTGGCACGTGGCAAAGCATCTGTCGCGCTTGACTCCGGTGTTATACGTCGATCCGCCCATGTCTCGCCTAGCCTCCGTGCGGAACCCAGAAGCCGCCGGCGCGTTGGGTGGTCCACGGCTGCGTGTACAGGGCCCGGGCCTGGCCCGACTTACCCCCGTCGTGCAGCCGTTCCCATCCAAGCCAGGGGCTAACGGCATGACAAGCGCCCTGACCCGTCGGCACCTAAGCAGAGCAACAGCACAGCTCGGCGGCCGAGTTATCGCCGTCGTTTCCGCCTGGCCGCAATACCCGGTATTCGGCAGCTGCCGAGAGCAAGTCCGTGTCTACTGGGCACAGGATGATTTTGTTGGCGGAGCGGCTCTGATGGGGCTTAATGCCAAACTTCTCGACAAACGCGAGCGGAGGATCGCGGCCAGCGCGGATCTCGTGATGGCGGCCAATCCGGTAGTCGCCGGCATTTGGCGCGACCGCGGCCTCGACCTGATTCTCGTTCCCTTCGGCACAGATGCGGAAGCCTTTGTCGGGATCGAGCAAGCTGCCCTGCCACCTGACGTTAGTCTCCCTCGGCCAGTGGTGGGCTTTGTCGGGCACATTAACGACCGCACGGACCTGCGATTGCTCGAGACAATCGCGGAACGGGGACGATCGCTGCTGCTAGTCGGGCCAAAGGATCCGGCTTTCGAGCCAGCCCGGTTCGATGCCCTGCGGCGACGACGCAATGTGCGCTGGGTCGGCGCCAAGCCCGCCGAGGTGCTGCCGAACTACCTACGGGCGATCGATGTGGGAGTGGTGCCCTACCGGGACAGCAAGTTCAATCGCGGCAGCTTCCCGTTGAAGACGCTCGAGTACCTCGCGGCCGGACGAGCCGTGGTTGCGACCGATCTGCCTGCCATTCGCTGGCTGGCGACTGATCTGATCTGCATAGCCGGGCCAGCCTCCTTCGCTGATCAGGTCGATCGCCTGCTGGACCTGCCCAGGACGGAGGCCATGCTGGCCAGTCGGCAGGCCTTCGCAGCAAGGCACAGCTGGGCGCACCGCGCGGCTGAGATTCATCAGGCCATCATGAGTCGGCAAACTCGATGAGAAAGTCGTAAGCGCCGGGCCGCGATGCCCGCCGGACGACGGCGTCCGGCGGGCATCGGGGCGTATTAGGCTCGGCGCAAGGAAAGATCATCCGATGCCGTGGGCAGTACCCATTGCTGGTTCCGGCCACCGTTGCAGGTGTAGATCTGCAGCTGGGTGCCGTTAGTTGTCTTGAATGCCGGGTCGTCCAGGCACTTACGCGAGACCGGGTTTACCAGTGTTCCACCTACCACCTCCCACTGCTGGTTTGAGCTGCCGTGACATGTATAGAGGATTATCATTGCCTTGTTGTACTTCCGCTGGCGGTAGACATCCATACACTTGCCATTGTTCTGGATCGTGCCGTCGGTCTCGACGGTCCACTGCTGCTCCGGCCCCCCAGTGCAGTCTGATATCACTATTGGCGTGTCATTCTTGACGGAATCGCCTTCATCGGTAACGCACTTCGTCGCGTTGTGACCCGAGACGATCGGGCCAGGGCCCGCGGGGGCGACGACGTGTGGCGTGCCAGCGAGCGCGGCCTGTGGCGCAGACGCCAGCAAACCAAGCCCGGCTGTGAGCGAGAGCAGCATAGTGGGCACAATGGCCTTTCGCATAACCGCCCTTCCTGTGATTATCGGTGCCGACATGGATACCGTCCTTTCATCTCTGTGAACGTAACCCGGAAGAGATTACTACGGTAGGTAACCCCGCCAATACGAAGTGTGAAAGTTCGATGAAGACCTGAACAGGATCACGGCATAGCTCACCTATTGCGAGAAGCTGCTATGGTCAAAGCCTGAGGAAGCGGGATTAGATTATTGCTAGATATTCGTTCATCTAGTTCCGTCGACTTAGGCTTACTGATTAACTGCCTTTGCTGTGAGCGCCGCGAAATACATTGTTCATTCGAACGTCTAGTAGTTTGCCATGGCGCCGGCAGTCGTCACGAGGGCACGCCTGGGCATGCGAGGGCTCCGAGCGCCGCCTGGTACTGAGCCCGCCGGGGAGCCCTAGCAAACCGCCGCCAGATGCGGCGGCCGGGCTTCGGTGATGAGGCTTCATTCAGCGATGGGGACGGGCGGCAGGTCCTGCACTTCTTCCTTGCTGATGTTCAGCTTGATTGCGTCGCCAACCTCCGTCACGGCACTGATAGGTATGGCGACTTGCTTGCGGCCCCACAAATGGCCTTCCTGGAGGAGCACGTGCGTCACGTGTTCGCTGCCAGGGTCGACGACGAGCCCCTGAACCTGCCCGATAGCGCCGTCAATGGCGTGCACGTGCACGCCGCGGCGGACAGCAACCTCGCCCACGGGGATCGTGTCGACCGTTACGGTCTGCGAGGTTTTGCCGGTGCGATCCTCGTCTATCACCGTGTCGCCGAGGCGGTAGTACGGCCAGGAGAGGACCTGCTCGGGGCCATAGACCTCATATCCCCTTGTTCCCGGCACGAACTGCGTCTCTTCGGCCGACTCGAGCTGCTCGAACTCCGCCATCGTGCAATCGAGCCGGATCCCGCCGTCACTGCTGTCGGCAAGCTCGACAGGAACAAGTCGGCCAAGCCCTTGGCGGTGTTCCGGTTCGACCACCAGATGAGTCACCACCCGGGTGAGCGGGTCAATGACCACTCGGCTGGTCCGGCCGCAGATCCCGTCGCTGCAGCTGACCTCGGCTCCGATCGTGAACTGAACCGGCTTTGCCATGACCGCCTCCGTCTGCGCTGGGCCCGACACGAGCTAGCTGCCTTCATACCACGAGGCCGAAGAGCCAGAAGCGCAAGCCTGGCGGCGTGGAGCAAGGATCGCACGTCGCCGTTTGCACCGGGCGGCGCGATGGAATAGTTACCGCCTGGCGGGCCTGGTCGGCCGGCCGAACTCGAAGGGCGCGGTGGCGGGAGTAGGCATGACAACCGAACTGGTACTCCTCGGAACAGCCGGCGGACCCAAGCCCGTTCCCGGCCGCGCTGGGATCTCGGCGGCGCTTATCGTCGACGAACGAATCTTCATCGTTGACTGCGGTCGCGGATCGCCGTCCGCATTCGCCGATGCCGGGCTGGAGTTCTCCCGGCTGGAAGCCGTGTTCCTGACCCACCTTCATGCCGACCATACGGGTGACCTGCCGGGAATGCTGCTTTACGGCTGGGGTGTCCGCGTCTCCCGGACCGGACCTCTCCCGCCGATTCGCGTCTACGGGCCCGCACGACCCGGCAAATTGCCGGCCGGTGATGCCACCTTCCATCGCGAGACCACAATCCATCCGGAGTTGCCCGCGCCCGGCACGACAGACCTGGTCGAGTACATCCTTGCCGGTTACGCATACCACCTGAATGTCATGCCGCTGGACGCACGCATGCCGGATGCGGGCGCACTGGTCCGGGGGATCGACATATCCGTCCCGGCAAGGAGCGAAGGCATCTTTCAGGTTCCGGTCGTAGCGTTCGAGGATGGCGACGTCCGGGTCACCGTCGTCGCAGTGACGCATGGCCGGGCGGTTCCGGCCCTGGCCTATCGCTTCGACACCGCGGACGGCTCGGTCGTGTTCTCCGGCGACACCACCGCCAACGATGACCTGATCGCACTCGCTCAGGGTGCCGACATCCTCGTTCACCAGGTCGCGGACCTCGGCTACCTCGAGCGGCACGGCACCGTCGGTGCCGCCCTCGGGCGCATGGCCGCGCTTCACACCGACATAACCGAGGTCGGGGGGGTCGCCGAACGCGCCCGAGTCCACGAGCTCATCCTCAACCATTACCTGCCAGCTGAACCGGACGCGATCACGGACGAGGAATGGGCGGAACGCGCCGGGCAGGGCTTCAGCGGGACAACTACCGCAGGCACCGACGGACTGCGTAGAGCCCTCCCCCGTGCGGCCTCGTGAGCACGCTGAGGATGTACGACAACGATGCTGCTACCGCGGACCAGGTGGCCTATACGTACTGGGCCTCGGGCTCACCGATCTGGAGGCCTACCGCGCCGCGGAGAAGGGCGGACACCTTGACAGCAACCCGCTTGACTGCAGGCATACGGTCGGTGGCATGCGGATCGTGCCCATGACTGATGCCTACGCGGCAGACGTCGTCGGCTGGCGGTACGCCGCCCCTTATGGCTGCTACGACATGACCGACGCCGACCCCGCGTTCATGGTCAGCCTGACTAGCGGCTACTTCGCGCTCGTCGACGAGGGCGGCCTGATCGGCTTCCGCTCGTTCGGCGCCGACGGCCAGGTGCCTGGCGGCTGCTATGACGCGTCGGCACTCGACACCGGCGGAGGCCTGCGTCCAGAACTCACCGGACAGGGCCTGGGCCGGGAGGCTATCGCGACAGGCTTGGACTTCGGGCGGCGCGAGTTCTCGCCAGCGGCGTTCCGGGTGACGATCGCGAGCTTCAACGTCCGCGCGCGGCGCGTGGTGGAAGCTCTCGGGTTCCGCAGGGTCGGTAGCTTTCTGGCCTCAAGTGACGAGCGGTGCTACGAGATCCTGGTCCGGCCCGAACACGAGTCAGGACGCCACGCGTCGGGGTAATAGTCCAGCGACTACGAGCCCGTTCCGGTGCGCGAGCGCTGGCCGCTTGCACAGCCGTCAGGCACATGCACGTCAGCCGCCTGCTGCCAGCAAATCTGGGCGGCCAGGTCCACTGCGGTCTCCGCGCTGACACAGAAAGCCGGGGCTCCGGGCCGGTATCCCTGCAGGAAGCTGTCCCGGCGCCGGGCGTGCCAGCCACGGGAGTCAAGCCAGATCCGCCAGCCGGGGAACAGCCCGGCTAGTGCCTCGAGCCGGGCTCTGACCAGGACGCTCCACGGCTCGGTCGAGGCCTGATAGCGCGGGCCTGCCGGTGCCGGCCCGGATCTTGCGCGCGGCCCGGCCGGCTGGACCGGGCTGTCAGTCGCGTCGCATGCCGGGTTGTCAGCCCTCGGTGCGACAAAGCTGACAGTGACGCCATGCTTTGTGCAACGGGCGAGCAAGCGCATCAGCGAGGCCGGATCGCGGAGAATGCCAGGCACCGTTAGTAGCAGGGCGTCATGCCGGCCCGCGGAAATCGCCGCTTCTAGCCGGTCTAGGGCCGAGTCGGCATCGTCCTGGAACCCATCACCGGAGTCCGCATAGATGATCGGGGCGGGCCAGCCGCGATGCCTGGACTCCTGCATCATAACCTGCCGGCGGCGGGTCTCGGCGGCAGGTCCGGGCGCAGGGCCAGCCGGGATATAGGCTGCTGGGCGCCTGGCACACGTCACGTCCGGCTCCTGAGCGTGTTGCTGTTGTGACTTGGGGTAGGCGACAGTGACTGCGGAAAAACAATAGCGGGCAGAACAGCGCCTACGTTAGCCGCGCTATCGCCTAATGGGTATGGGGAGAACTCCCTATGCCGGATGGCGGGCGGCAGCCCGCATGGCAGTCGCGGGTGTGTTAGAGGGCCGGTCATCACCGCGCCGATGCGTCGCGCCCGTGGCCGCGCTGGTGCTCTGCGGTGTCCGGATCCTTTCGCAGATCTGGCTCCGCGCTGATGAGCCCGTGCTCGAGTGCGAACAGGGTGACCCCGGCCCTGGTGGACACGCCGGCCTTGCCGTACAGGCGCTGAATGTGGTGATCGCAGGTCTTCGGCGAGATCCCGAGCTGACGTGCCACCTGCTTAGTCGCCAGGCCCCGCGCCAGCAGGATCGCCACCTCGCGCTCGCGCTCCGACAGGCCGGCCGCGGTGCGGGCGGCCTGGGTTGACCAGCCGCGATGAGCACCGCGCTCACTGCCTCGGGCAAATGCCGACCGGCCTGCGCCTGCCTGCTGAGCTCGTCAGCGGCCGCGGCTGGCGATCGCGCGGGCCGGTATGGGCGGGCTTCGCGCATGGCGTGATAGCAGTCAGCCGCGGCCAGCAGCCAGGCCGAGAGTGGCAGATCGACCGCCCTGCTGCCCTTGTGGTACCCGGATCCGTCGCAGCGCTCGCCATGCGCGCCGGCCAGCCGCGCCAGCGGCCGCAAGGTCTCGGCCACATCCAGTACTCGTTCGCTGTGGTAGGCGTGCAGTCGTACCTGCTCGCTCTCGTCGCGCGATAGCGGTCCTGGCTTGGCCCATACCCGTACCGGAACCGCGACCCGGCCGATGTCGTGCACAAGCGCTGCCTGGTGCAGCAGTTGCACGTCACCCGCGGGCAGCCCGGCGACCGGCCCGGCCCTGGCCGCCAGCCTGGCCACACCGCGCGAGTGCCCGATCGTCCACATGCTCTTCAGGTCGGCGAAGTCCGCCACCGCCGACAGGCAGGCATTCACCTGCGGCCCGGTCACGACCGGCTGCGGCCCGGGCTCAGCGGCCATGGCGTCATTCCAGACCGACGGCTTATCCAGGCCTGCGAAGGCCTCGTTGCCCAGCCTGAGGAACGCTGCCGCCGCCAGCGGGTCCAGGCCTGCGCCGGCACGACTGGATACGACCTGCCTGGCTAACCCCTGACCGCCGGCCTGCCACGCCATGTCCGCGTCTTGGGCTACATGCATGACCCGGACGGCCAGCGGTATCTGGTCGCCCCGCAGGTCACCGGGCATCCCCTTGCCGTCCCACCGCTCATACAAGTGCCCGAGTGCCTGCTGGACTGCGCCGCTCAGGCCCATCCTGGCGCCAAGCAGCCGCGCGACATCGCAATGGGTCCTGGCCCACTTGCGGAACTCGCCTATACCGGCGGCGGCTGATCTGGTCATCGCCGCTGCCCGGCCGAAAGGAGAGCTATCAGGATGCGCGACCCGGATGGCGGTCGAGACGAGTCCGCGCCGCGAGCCGAGGAAGGCCGCCATCATCTGCGGGCGCGCCGCCAGCTCATCGCCGAAGAACCCGGCGTCGATCTCGCTGTCGGCGGTGCAGCCGGCGAAATGCAGCAGTCCCGTGTAGAACATCGTTAACTGGTCGTTTTCAGGCAAGCCCAGGGCATCGGCCAGCCGTACGGCGAGCATCGCTGTGCGCAGCCCATGCTCTAGCGGCTGTCTCATCGCCAGGTCGGTAGCCAGCGCGAGCACGCCGGCGGCCTCCGCGACCCGCAACGGGCCGACGCCGCTCGGATGCATCTCTAACGCCACGACGACAGGATCTCACGGCGGGCTTGCCATCTGCTGGGAAGGAGCCCGCACGCTGACCGTCTGCCTGGTGGCCGCTGATCCCGCTAGGCGCCCGCGGGCCGCTGAAGCAGTTCCTGTTCCTGATAGGTCAGATTGCCGCTTGCCAATTCGCAGAGCCCTGTACGGCGCGTTCGAGCTACTTCGTTTCTACACGTTCCAGTCCTCCGCCTATGGCCTGGTGATCTTCGACGAAACGGTACGCTCCTATGCCCATTTCCAGCCTGGGGTAGCCATAATTAAGGGCCTGCACAATGGGTTTGGTCCGCATTTTCCGCAGCTTGGCGACCACTGGTCGCCGATCCTGGCCGCCCTGGCCCCGCTTACTGGATCTACGGCGCGCCACGGACACTCCTGATAGTTCAAGGAGTGCTGTTCGCGCTCGCGATCAGCCGCTGTGGTTGTTCACTCGCAGAGCGCTCGGCGGCGGATCACGAGCCGCCGCGGCGGCGTACCTCGTCTGCATTGCCCACGCGCTCAGCTCGACACCGTTCTCTGGCTGGTCGGTGCCTTGTGCTTCCTGCCGCCGCTTTCACCCATCTCACTCGCGGCGGTCCCGCTGCTGCTCGAACGCATGCTGGCCAGCTCGTTCCCGAATTGGTGGGGACGTCCTATCAGGACAACGCCTTCGTGGTGATGATCTTCGTTGGTGCGGCGGTGGACGGGGCGGCGAGGCTCGGCCGCTGGGCTTCGCTGGCTCGGGATCGCTACGCGGCAAGGCATGCCGAGTCCGGATCGGCGGAATCTGAGGTGGCGAGCCGGCTTGGCCTGGGGGCGACGGCGTGGCCCGGCGGAGTCGCGACAATCAAGTAATATCGCGTTTTGGTTGCCGAGGTGATACTCGTTCTGGCGGTCCTGCTTGTACCCAGGTTCGGGTTCTCGGCCGCTTTCCAGACCACCTTCTACCAAAGAAACGCGCAGATCCAGGCAGCTGCGGCTGCTGTCGCCATGGTCCCCGCTGGCGTCCTCGTCGAAGCCACGGATCAGGTAAGACCGCAGCTTTCGGCGCGTGACACCGTCTTGCTCTGGGATGGTGATGGTCATACGCCGCCGCTTGCCGCTAGTTGGGTGATAGCCAACGTGTCGCAGCGGCAGGACTCGTTCAATACCATAGGCGAGCAAAGACAACGCGTCACGCTCCTGAGGCGCAGCGGCTACAAGATCGTCTTCGAACGTGACGGGTACATAGTCTTGCACCGCAGCGGCTTACCGGCAGGGCACGAGAAGTTCTAAGGAGGCCGCGAGATGAGCGTCGGCGCCCAGACTAAGGCGTCCGGCTCCTCCGACGCCGGGGTAGCCGGCGGCGGTCAGAGTGCCGACCGCGGTACGGCGGCCGGGATGCTCTTCGGGCGGCTAACCGTGCTACCTGCTCTGGTGGCCATGGCCTGGCTGGTCGTCGGCCTGCCGTTGCTGCTCCTTGGCTGGTTCACGCCGGTAGCGATGCTCCTGGTGACGGTTCCGGTCGTCGCGGTGATCGTGTACTTTGGGCTCCGGCTGCTCCCCGGCAAATGGGAGGGCGCGCAGCTGGCCTGGAAGCCCGGTCGGGTGTCTGCTCCATGGTGGTCGGTGATCGGGGTGATCGTGGTCGCCGTGGCGTTCGGCGTCGACCAGATGATCTACCACTCTCAGTTCATCATCGTCACCCGCGACCCGGCCTCCTACGTCCAGTTCGCCGCGTGGATATCCAAGCACGGCTCGCTGCCGATTCCGCAGGACAACGCCGCGTTCGGCGGAATTCACAAGGCGCTGAGCTTCGGCAGCCCGGCTTACTACCAAGTCGGCCGGACGATCGTGCCCCAGTTCATGGCGGGCCTGCCGATGGTGCTGGCAGGCGGCTTCTGGATCGGTGGAGTCGGCGCCGCGGTGGCAATGGGGCCGATTCTGGGCGCCCTGGCGGTACTGACTTTCGGCGGCCTGGCCGGCCGGCTGGTCGGGCCGAAGTGGGCTCCGCTTGCGGCGCTGGTACTCGCGCTCGCTCTGCCCATGCAGTTCACGAGCCGCTCGACCTACAGCGAGCCGCTGGCCGCGATCTTGTTTCTTGGTGGCCTCTCATTGGTCATCGACTGCCTGGGCACGGACGGACGCGGCGCCCGGATTCTCGCCGCACTCGGGGGCCTGGCGCTCGGCCTGACGTTCCTGGTGCGCCTCGACGGAGCGAGCGACATCCTGCCCGTCATCCCGTATTGCGGCCTGCTCATCATCGGCCGGCGCCGCCAGGCGTGGCCCCTGACCGCTGGCTTCGCGGTCGGCCTGGCCTACGGCGTCATCGATGGCGCGCTGCTCACGCTGCCGTATCTGAAGGCGAACAGGAACTCGGTCGTGCCACTGGCGATGATCAGCATCGTCGTAGTGATCGCAACCGCAGTCGGCACGCTTGCGCTGCTGCAGCGCGGCTTGCCCAGGCCCAGATGGAAATGGCTGCCCAATGTAGTGGCCGCGCTCCCGGTCCTGGTCATTATCGGCTTCGCGATACGCCCGTACGTTCAGGTAGTCCGGCAGGTATCCGGCTCCGCATTCGAGGGCTCGGTCGCCGCGTACCAGCTCGCGGCCGGCCTGCCGATCGACCCTGGCCGCCTCTACTACGAGATCAGCCTGCACTGGGTGTTCTGGTACATCGGCGTGCCGGCCGTTATCTTCGGCGCCGTCGGCGCGGCGATCGTGGTCCGCAGGTGCTTCGCCGGTGGCATACCGGCGTGGACGCTGCCGCTGATGGTCTTCTCCTGGGCTATCGTCACCACCTTGTACCGGCCCGCCATCACCCCCGATCAGCCATGGGCAAGCAGGCGGCTCGTGCCTGCCGTGCTGCCAGGTTTCATCCTGTTCGGGGTCTGGGCGGTGAGCTGGCTCAGCGGATGGCTGCGGGAGCGGGAGATCGGACCGGTGGTGCGTGGTGCCGTCATAGCCTGCTGCGGCGCGGCGCTGGTCTTGCCGGCGACGATCACGACCTTCGGCCTGGCGGTGCATTCTGGCGGGCCGGTCGGAGTCAGGCTCACGGCTGACGGCCTTGCCTTCAAGAGGACGTACTCGGGAGAGATAACCGCCGTCAACGGCCTGTGCGCGGCACTGCCGCCGAAGGCATCCGTGATCATCGTGAGTACCGGTACTAGCAAGGCGGGAAACCAGCTGCCCGAAGTGATCCGCGGTATGTGTGATCGTCCGACAGCGATCCTGAACGAGAACCCGCGCTTGGCGGGCCCCTTGCTGCGCGCGATCTACCGGGCCGGGCGGCAGCCCGTCCTGCTGGCCGGCTTTCCGCTGGAGCTCGCCCAATTCGGCGGGCCTATGGAGCATGTCATGGCGCTGCACACCACGCAGGACGGCAGCATCCTTACCGCGCCGCCGACCGGCACTATCCCGTTTAACCTGAGTGTATGGTTGTCAGAGCCACCGCGGTGACCAGGTCGGCCGCAATAGGCGGCGGCATCGTGATTCCGGTCGTAGACTCTGGCAGCATGAACGATCCGTCCCTGCAGAGGCCGTATGTCTCGATTGTGCTACCTTGCTACAACGAGCAGGGCCATGTTGCGGCCGAGGTCGAGCGGATCTGCGCGGCAATGGATGAAAGTAGCTATACGTACGAGCTGCTTGCCTACGATGACGCCTCGTCAGACGAGACACTGGCCCGCCTGCGGGAGATAGCCCCGACGTTCCCGGCCCTGCGCGTCGTCCACTTCGACCGCAACGGCGGCTCCGGCACGGTCCGCCGGATTGGCACCCAGCAGGCCAGGGGCGAGATCGTCGTGTGGACCGACGCGGATATGACCTATCCCAACGAACGCATCCCCGAACTGGTCCAGATCCTGGAGAAGGATCAGTCGGTAGATCAGGTCGTCGGTGCGAGGACGAGCGAGCAGGGCACGCACAAGGTCTTCCGGGTACCGGCCAAGTGGTTCATCCGGAAGATCGCCGAGATGCTGACGAACTCCAGCATCCCGGATCTGAACTCCGGGCTGCGGGCATTCCGGCGCGAGGTTGCGCTGCCCTACATGCGGCTGCTGCCCCCCGGCTTTTCTTGTGTCACCACGATCACGCTGGCGTTCCTATGCAACCAGCACGATGTCAAGTATGTGCCGATCGGCTACTCCAAGCGCTCGGGCACCTCGAAGTTCCACTTCGCGAAGGATGCGTACCGCTACATCCTGCAGGTGCTACGGATGGTCATGTACTTCAATCCGCTCAAGGTGCTGATGCCGGTCGCGCTGTTCCTCCTCGGGCTAGGCGTGGCCAAAGGGATCTTCGACATGATCGTGCATCCGCTGCTGTTCGCGGTGAACACCGTCCTGATCCTGGTCACCGGCCTGATCATCGCCTCGCTCGCGCTGCTTGCGGACCTGATCGTCCGGTCCCGCGGCGACACCTGAGCGCCTGAGGGCCTAGGCCGCACCGTCAGGCAGCCGGCTCTCGCAGGTAGCCGATCGGGAACCGTGCAGCCTGTACTGACGCCGGTTGGGTCGGCGCCGTCCACGAGCCTGGTCGTGGCGGACGGGCGTAGCGGAGATACGGGGATGAAACTTACGCGATGCGATTTTTTTTGTACTCTGCCGCAAGTAAATCTGACCCGAATCCGCGAGTAGCGCTCAGGGTTGATCCTCAGGTGTGATGGCTGACGTTCGTGGTGTCGTTTCGGTATGCGGGCAGGTCGGGTGCCCGGTGTGGCGCCGGGATTGCGGGTTCCAGGTTCCGAGCCAGGGCCGGGTGGCCGGTGGTCACGGCAGCACGGGGACGGCCGGAGCCGGGCGAGGATCTCGGCGAGCTGGCCGCGGCCGGGCGGGAGCCGCAGGATCAACTGCCCGGCGTGGCGGGTCAGCCGGCCCGGGACGGCGATGAGGCGGCGGCGGAGGGTGGCGATCATGGCCTTGCCGCCGCGGATGCCATGACCGGCCACGATCGTCTCGCCGGCGGTAGGGGCGATGAGCTGGTGCAGCCGGCCGGCCATGCTGGCCGCGAGCAGCGATCCAGCCCATACCCCATCCTGCTGTACCGGCCGTCGTGACGCTGCTGCGGGCCGGCGGTCGCCACCCTCAGTCGGCCGGGCGCGCCCTCTCTCGGTTGCCCAGCACAGGGGAATCTGGCCGGGCTCCCTCTGCTAGGGTGATGGCCTCAAGCGAGAATCCGCATACAACAGATGAGCACCTAGCCCAAGGAGACCGCTGCCGTAATGGCTGACACCAAGGCGAAGGCCGGGATCCACCGGGCGTTCGGGTTTCTGGGGCGGCGCTTCGGGTATGCGGCCGAGAAGCCGATCCGCAAGGAATGACCCGCCCAGATCCTGTGCGTGCCCTCCCTGAGGCCGACTGGGACCCGCGAGTGACGGCTGACCCGGACCCGCCGGATGATCCGGAGCGGGGCATTGCACCGGCAGGTAACCAACCTCGGCCAGGCCCGGCCAATCCGGCGGCCGTAGGCCCGTCCCAGGTCCCGCCGGACGTCGTGCCCCTCTCGCGCTGGCTCGGTCGGCTCGTGCGCCTGATGAGGTCCAAGGCGGTGCGATTCGGCTTCCTGGCCGTCGTGGTGGCGCTACTGGCCGTCGCCCTGAACGAGCAGGCGGGCACCCTCTGGCATCAGGTTTCCCGGTTGTCGGTGCCGGCGGTGTTGCTCGCGTTTGTCCTCTGCCTCTGCGGGCTCTTCTGCAGCCTCATGGTCTGGCGGGAAATGCTCGCCGATCTCGGCTCACGGCTGTCGATCCCCGAGGCCTGGCGGATCATGTTCATCGGCCAGCTCGGGAAATACGTGCCAGGCAGCATCTGGCCGGTGCTCGCCCAGTCGGAGCTTGGCGCCGACCGTGGCGTTCCCCGCAGCAGGTCCGCCGTATCCGTGCTGCTGAGCTATGCCGTGATGACCTGCTCAGGGCTGGTGGTGGCGATGGTCACGCTGCCCTTCGCGACCGCCGGATCGATTGCCCAGTACTTCTGGGTCCTCTGCCTGCTACCCGTCGCCGCCGCGCTGCTGTCCCCGCCGGTCCTGAACGCGCTGCTCCGCCTCGTCCTGCGGGTCTCACGCCGCCCAGTTATGGAGCAGAACGTAAGCTACCGCGGCCTCGCCCGGGCCATGGTGTGGGCGCTGGCTGGCTGGTCGTTCAACGGGCTGACGGTCTATGTGCTCATGCGGCAGCTAGCCGGTCACCCGCAGGGCTTGCTGCTGGTGTCGGTCGGCGCTTACTCACTCGCCTGGGCGGTCGGGTTCCTGGCTGTCTTCGCCCCGGCCGGCGCGGGTGTCCGGGAGGCGGTCATGGTCGCCGTCCTGGGTGCGCGAACGACGCCAGCGACTGCCCTGGCCGTGGCGTTGCTATGCCGGGCGCTCTCGGTCGTGGCTGACGCAACCGCGGGAGCCGCCGCCTCGGCGCTGGTCGGCCGACGCCGGCTCCGGCGGCTGCGCAACGAGCGCAGTCTCACTCGCCCTTAGCCTCAATCCACCGAGCCGATTCTGGTGTTCGTTCCGGGAGACCAGCTCCAGGAAGAGGACGCAGTCCATCCCACCCGGCGGCAACCACCGGGCGCGAAATCGGCGCTAAGGCCGTCCTCGGCCTCAAGGCGCATGAGGGGCGCGGTTCCTGCCTGGTGACTGCGCCGCGTCCTGCCGAGCCTGCTGGCCCGTCAGCCCCTGTGCCCCGGTTGTAGCTCGTCCAGCAAGGAGGTGATCATCGGGGTCAGCCACTCGCTGAACTCGACCGACAGGTGCGACTCGTCCCTGAAGACCAGAAGGTTGCCTACCACGGCCGGGCAGACGTTGTCCGCGCAGATCCAGTCCGCTGGGTTGACGAGCGTGACACCGCCCAGCTTCCGCAGGGCCTGGTTGATCGCCTGGTGCCGGGCCGGATATGTGTAGGCCTGGCTCAGCGGTAGGTTGCACGCCTTGACGTCGTCAAGATGGGAGGCCACGCAATCGGCGACGTTGTAGCCGGGGTACGGCGTGTCCTCCATGTACACGATCTTTGCGGTGGTCGTCTGCTGGAGCGTGCGTACGGTGGACACGGTAGCGTCGGCAACCGCGGCTGGGGACACGTTCGCTGCTGCCTCATCGTCCCAGCCGGCCACGACCACGACCGTCGGGTTGAGCGCCGCGATCCGGCGCAGCGTCCGGGCCCGCCAGGTATTGCACTCGTAGAAAATACTGTTCAGGTTGGCGTTGAAAATGCTGAGTTCCTGAGGCGGGCACGCCCCCTTCGTCAGGTTGACGACGCGCCAGTGGGCGTAGGTGCCAGCCTGGGTGAACGCCGGCTGCCACTGCTGCATGTGTGAATCGCCGAACAGCACCACGGTGTACTTGCCTGTTGGGTCGCCGAAGACGCACGGCCCCTGGGAGACGGCCAAGAGGTCGGCGTGGCACCCGTCGTACGACGAGGAGGGCAGATCGTTGTGCGCTTGCGCTGGCTGTGGAGTGAGGTTCCTGGGCGCCTTCATCGTGGTCAGCCCCGCGATGATGGCCGCCTTCATCTCTCGGGTGACGGTGCGGGTGGCCGCGGACGCGTGGACGACCGTGGCATTGGCGCCGGTGCCGACGAGCGGCGGAAGGTTCCCCACGACCAGCACCGCTGCGACGACCGCCGAGCCCGACAAAGCGAGGCCGCCCGCGAACCACTGGAGGTTCGGCAGCCGGAGCGATCGGGCGGGGTTCTCGATGAGCTTGAAGGTGATGGCGGCAGCGGCGAGTGACAGCACGACGACCGCCAGCCGCTCCGACCAGCCCAGAGCGTGACCGAGGATCATCGGGGCGATGACTAGCATCGGCCAGTGCCACAGGTACCACGAGTAGGACATGCGGCCGAGGAATTGCAATGGCCGCAGGCCCAGCAACACCCCCACACCGCCCTGAGCTGCGCAACCGCACGCGATGAGCACGGCGGCTCCGACGACCGGGACCGCCGCAGCCGATCCCGGATACGGCGTCCGGTCGCTGTAGACGAAGGCGGTGGCCAGCACCGCGGCCAGCGCCAGCCAGCCTGCGATCAGGGCGAGGGAGCCCGGCAGCCGCGCCAGCTGGGACGCGCCAAGCGCCACCAGCGCCCCGAGGCCGAGTTCCCAGGCCCGCGTGGCCATCGAGAAGTAGGCCCATGGGGCATCGATCCTGGTGAGGAACACCGAGTAGCCGAACGACATCAGAACGATGGCGGCTAGCAGCAGGCCGAGTAGCGCATTACGGTGGCGCCGGCCCACGAACGCCACAAGCACGATCAGGATCGGCCAGCACAGGTAAAACTGCTCCTCGACTGCAAGCGACCAGAAGTGCTGCAGCGGGGATGCCGCATTTCCCTGATTGAGATACTGGGTGCCTTCCACGGCGAGCCGGTAGTTGAGGCCGTAGAACGTGGTGAAGATCCCGTCGATGGCGATCGGCCGGATCGAAAGCGGCGGGGCCCACAAGCGAGCGGCCACCACGGTCGCCACCACGACCGTCATAGCCGCGGGCAAGAGCCGGCGAATCCGGCGGGTGTAGAAGGTGGGCAACGCCCGGATGCCGTGCTCGCCGACCGACTCCAGCAGCAAACGCGTGATCAGGAAACCGGAGATCACGAAGAACACATCGACGCCGACGAACCCGCCGTGTACGCCCAGCAGATCGGCGTGGTACAGCACCACGGAGAGCACCGCGAAAGCTCGCAAACCCTCGATGTCCGGCCGGAACTTGCCCGGCTTGAGCGGGTGCTCGCGAACATGCCGACCGGACGAGGCACGGACACCCTCAGACTGCCGCAGGGTGCTAGTCATCGGCGCCCGTCCTCCTGAAGCGATCTATCGTTGCCATAGCAAGCCGTCGGGTTGGGGGAACCGGCGAACCCGGAACCCCGCCCCAGCCGTCGGCGGAGCCCAGAGCAGCCTAGTGCCGGACGGATGCAGAGTCCGACTTATCGGCTCGTTCGCCTGGTTCGGCGTTCTCGGCCGCCGGGTCAGCCACCGTGCCGGCAACCTCCGCTGGGCCGACGTAAGGGGTCGGCGGGCAAACCAGCACAATTCTAGTTTAGTGCAGGGTACGCTGCGGGAGGGTGTCGGCGCTTCGCGGCGGCGCAGGCATGTGAAGGATCTCGGTTGGAGGCAGCGTGTCGGTTCGGACCAAGGCGTCGCTCCCGTTGCTGCGCCGGCGGGGGCCGGACGGCCTTGTGGAGGCCGCGCCCTCGCGCGGTGGCGTAGCCACTAGGCCGTACCTGATCGACGTCTGCCTCGCCGTCGCCGTAGGCCTTGCCGTCCTACTCGTTCACGATGTGCCGTACATGCTCCACCATTCGTTCTGGGTCGACGAAGGCTGGGTCGCGGACTCGGTCCGGGCCAGGATCACGCTCGTGCCATCGATGACATCGAGCACGCCGTTGGGATGGACGTTGCTGTTGCGGCTGGTGCCATTCGGTGGTCCCCAGCGGCTGCGACTCGTGCCGCTCGCGTTCACGATGCTGGCGGCGGCTGCAGGCTATCTGTTCGGGCGCGAGCTTCGCCTGACCCGGTTTGCCACGGGGATCTTGACCGGAGCCGCCGTACTGCTAGCACCGGCGATGCTGCTTCGGGACGACCTCAAGCAGTACACCGCCGAGGCGTTCGCCTGCCTGGTCCTGTGGGTTCTCGTAGCGCGGGTGGAGAACGAGTGGCGCCGCCGGCGCTTGATCGCGATCGCCGCCGTGGGCTCAGTCGGCATGCTGTTCGCCAACACGGTGATCTTCGTAGGGGTTGCGGCGATGGCAGCCCTGGCGCTCGAGTGCCTGGTCAGGCGGGACTACCGCCGGCTGCTCGAGATCGCCGCCGCCTCGGCCGGGATGCTCATCGTCGGCCTGGTGATCTACAAGGTCGTCATCCACCCAGGATCCAGGCTCACCGACGCCCCGATGCCCAGCTCCCACTACATGCCGATCTCGAATCCGTCTGCCGCAGTCCACTTTCTGTCCCGGCAGGTGCGACCTCTCGTGCCGTACATGGGCTTCCATTACCTGATCATCGACGTGGTGCTCGTGCTGGCAGGCATCGCAGCGCTAATCTGGCTCCGGCGGTATGCCCTGGCCGCCATGTTTCCGATCATGATGGCGCTCGTCATCGTCGCTAGCGCGGCCCACAAGTACCCGTTCGGAAACGAGCGGACGTCTACGTTCTGGCTCGTGGCGATCCCCGTGCTAATGGCCGTCGCGGTCGCCGCCGCCGGACACCTTGCGGGCCGTATCGATCGCCGCGCGCCGCTGCTGGTCGTCGCGCTGGCCCTTGCGGTCTGGGTCCCGGCGACGAATACGGACATCCGCGCCCACCCGCTCCCCAACGAGGACGTCCATTCTGAGATTACTTATCTCGAAGCCCACTTCCGGCACGGGGACGTTGTCATTGTCAGCTACGGGGCCAGCTTCGGGTTCGCGTATTACTATCCCGCGACGCCCAGCTTCCCGGTCGACGCCGTCACGCCCGACGGCTACGGCGTTGCGTATCCTCAGTTGCCGTGGATGGTCGTGATGACCAACCGCCAGCCGGTGGACATCGCGAACGCGCTAACGGCGGCTGAGAAGAAGATCGCCGCGGAGCCGGCCTCCGCTCGCGGGCGAATCTGGATCATCCGGTCGCACCAGACTTCCCTCGAGGTCCGCACCTGGCAAACTGAATTGGCCGGCGCCCCGGTGGAAACCATCCGCGTCGGCCCCGAACCTATTCTGTTGTACCCGTACCGGCCGACGTGAGAGCTGCCGAGGGTTTACGGTGTGAACCGCTGGCCGTGCGGCACCGCACTTACCCGCTTCGCTCACATACCCACATCTTGCGCAGGTTGACGCCGTCCCGGCGCCACTCGCCGTTGTCACGCGGCTCCCAGCCGTACGTACCGCTGGTCCAGTCTCCTAGCGGGCTGGAGATATCGCGCACGACGTCGAACCCGGCCTCGCGGCAGGTGGCTTCTACCCAGGCTGGGCTCGGGCGGCAGCCCTGGCCCCTCAGTGCCTGATCCGTGCCCCGCCATCCACGGGCCTCGCTGACCCACTCGACGACCGGCTCGCGGCGATCGCACACGGCCGTCTCAAGCAGCAGGACCCTCGCCACCTTCCCGCAACTGCGCAGGAATTCCTCGGGATGCGCGAGGTGGTACAGGACGCCGAAAGCGAGGATCAGCTCGAAGTCGCCCGCCTCGTCCACGCCGGTTCGGTCAAGGTCCAGCATGAACGACGCCCGCCCGCGGGCCTTCATGGCCTCGACCTGCTCGGCCCGACCGTCCGTCGAGGTGACGTCAAACCCGAGGGCGGCGAAAGCATCACCCAAGCGGCCGTGCCCGGCCCCTACTTCCAGGACACTCATCCCGCGCCACCGTTCGACGTCGACATGAGCAAATAGGTCTACCAGGCGGGTGAGATTCGATTCGCGGTAGTGGAAGGCCTCGAAGACCGTTTTCCCCGACAGCCGCTCCATGAGGATGCGGGCGCTGAACGGGATGCGCCGGAGGCGATTGGAACCCTGAGATACCATCACCGCACCACCACCTGATCGTCGTTACCGACCTCTTGTGTCGCATGGTCCGGCTCGCCGTTCTCGGGGTCGGCGGAGGCGAGCAGCGACCGGTGGAACTGATCGAGGTCGATCTCGGCTCCGATCCTGATGCTCTCCTGTGCCGCGAACATACAGAGCGTGGCCAGCGCTGAGCCCTCCCAGGACAGAAGATGGTTGGACTCGCCCTTCACGGCGCGGACAAACTGCTGGAGTTCCTCGGCATGTCCCATGGACTTGTGCAGGCCGCTGCCTTTCGTGCGCGGCTTGCCTAGGCCGTACTCGGTCAGCTTCCCGAAGTCATCCAGGATCGACACCTGCCCGCGGGTGAACACCGACAGCCGCTCCCGCGGGAAGCCGGGCACGCCGGACTCGTTGAAGACCACCGTGGCAGCGGCACCGTCGTAGTGGAGGGTCACAGAGAAGTTGCACAGCGTCCGGAGATCGTCGGGTAGCTTGCCCAGCGCGCGAGCCGACACCGATACCGGGCGCCTGCCGATAAGCAGGTTGCACAAGTCGATGAAGTGCTCTCCCTCGCTGACCAGCCGCCCGCCGCCGTCTACCGGGTCGAGGCTCCAGTGATCGGCAGGCAGCGGCTGCTGGGCGATCACGTACTCGACGAAGTCGACCGGGGACTTCAGCGACTTGCGGAGGGCGTCGACGAGGGGCGAGTAGCGGCGGTTGAGCCCGAGCGAGACGAGGGTGGGCTGCGCCTCCATCAGCTGGAGCAACTCGCTGAAATCTTCTAGCCGGGTGACCATCGGCTTCTCGATGAACACGGCCTTGCCGGCCGAGATTGCCGCCCGGATGTGCTCGAAGTGGTCCGGCTGGTTCGAGCAGATCATCACCGCGTCGGTGCCCTCATCCGCGAGGAGTTCGTCGACGTCGGTCGTGATCATCGTGGCACCGAGGCCATCGGCGGCGACGGAGGCGTTGCGTCCCGTCGCCGACGCGATGCCACGGAGCTCGACGTCACGCATTGACTTGAGGTTGGGGAGGTGCATGCCCAGGACATGGTTGCCGAAACCGATAAGCGAGATCCCGACCTTTCCGTCACGCTTCGGGCGCGGGTTGACCTGCATCGTCCGGCTGAGGTCCGGGTTGGCTCCGTACGAGATCAAGGCGGCCACGCCGGGTAGTGTCCGCTCGCGGATCGCATCGAACGGCTCCTGGGCTCGATCCACGGGGTAGACCCCCGCAATCAGCGGCTCGGGGTTGACAGCCCCTGCGGCGACCAGCCGGATGAACTCCTCGAGGTTGCGCTTCTCCGTCCAGCGGACGTACCCGAACGGATAGTCCACGCGGCCCTTCTCGTAACTGTTGTCGTAGCTTCCGGGCCCGTAGGCACGCGAATACCGCAGGTCGATCTCGCGGTACAGGAAGTTCTTAGGGTGGATGTCGAGCTTGACGTAGCCGACAATAACTACCCGGCCCTGCCGCCGGGTGATCTCCATCGCGCCGTTGATGATCTCTGGCGAGTCCGAGCTGGCGCAGATGACCGTGGCGTCGACTCCGTTCTTGCCGGTGAAATCGGCTATGCGCCGCTTCCAGTCCGGATCGGACGGATTGACCACAAGGGCGGCACCGGCGGCGGTAGCCAGCTCGTTCGCCTTCGGATTGATGTCGATCCCGACGACGACGCATCCGGCCGCCTTCGCGATGCTGGCGCACAACTGCCCGACTAGGCCAAGGCCGAAGATGGCAACGGTCTCGCCGAATTGCAGGTCAGCGCGCCGGAGGGACTGCATGGCGATGCCGCCGACTGTGACGAACGCTGCGTGCCGAAGATCCACTCCATCGGGCACGGGGACCACGTGATTGATCGAGGGGGCGGCCACCTCGGCGTGACCACTTGCCGCGTAGGCCACCGTCTGGCCGATTTCGAGCCCTTCTACCCGGTCACCGAGCGCCAGCACCGTCCCTGCGCCGCTGTAGCCGATCTCCCGAGGTGTAACTATCTCGTGCCAGACCCGTCGTGCGGTCTGGCTGGGGCCCGTGGCGAGGATGGTCTGCTTGACCACGTTGCGCATCCAGGGATCTGAGATGGTCTGGCGCACAAGCTCGGTCGGAGTCTTCGACAGCGTCCCCATCTCGGTGCCCGAACTGATGAGCGAATAATGGCTCTGCACCAGGACCTGATCGGGACCTACGTGCGGGACGGGGAGGTCTGCGACCATGACGCGCCCGCGCCGATCGATCACCCTGCGGAACACCTGCTTCATGCCGAGCTTCAACCTGCTTTCGGATAGACCACCCCGACCGCACGTCGACGGTCGCAACGGCTCATTTTGCCAGTCCGCCACGCTACCAGAGTCACGCCATTGACAGTGCTCGCCGTGGTTCCCCGGCTGCTGCGGACAAACTACCTGCAAAGGACCGCCGCGTGACCGCCTGCTGCTAACCTCTACCGGTACTTCGAAGCCCAGCCCACTGGACGTCTGCGCTAGGCCCAGGCCCGCCCCCGCGCAAGGGTCTCCGAGAGTCAGCAGATGCGAGGTAATCATTGCAATGACAGATGACCGATACACGGCCGCACCACAGCGCAAGTCCGGAGTCCACCTGGCGGTGCTCGACCGGGTCCTGCAGACTGCCCGGTCAGACCGGTATGAGGGGTACTCCAAGCACGACGCACTGAACTCGCCCGTCCTGGCGCGGCTGGCCGGAGAATCGAGACTTCGCAGACTCGGGGCCATCCAGGTCGTGACCCGAAGCCCCGTGGACCTGCGGCCCGTGTTCGGTGTCCGCAAGGCGAGGAACGCGAAAGGGCTCTCACTGTTCGCCCGTGCGCTGCTGGCCCGGCACCGCATGACCGGGTCAGCCGACGATGCGCGCGAGGCGGGCCAGTTGCTCGACTGGCTGATCGACCATCCGGCGCCAGGATTCGAAGGGCTTTGCTGGGGCTATCCCTATCCCTGGCAGGACGTCGGGTTCTTTGCCCCGCGAGACTTCCCGAACCGGGTGGTCACCTCGTTTGTCGGCCAGGCTCTGCTGGACGGGTACGAGACGCTCGGCGACGCTCGCTATCTCGAGGCCGCCCGGCTCGCGGTCCGATTCCTGCTCGAAGCCCCGAAGACGCTCTACGAGGACGAGGACCGCTGGTGCCTCAGCTACGTGCCTGACCGCAACATCGACTGGATTGTGATGGACGTCTCGGCCCTGGTCGGGGCCTTGGCGGCCCGGCTGGGCGCAATTGCAGGAGACGCTGAGCTCGTCCGCCAGGGCGGTCGGCTCGTTCGCTATGTGGTCTCGAAGCAGACCGACTACGGCGCCTGGTTCTACACCGATCCGTCGTCCGCCAGCCACATCACCCATGACAACTACCACACGGGGTTCATCCTTGACGCAATCCTGCAGTACGGGATGTCGGCTGGCAGCGGTGAGTTCGAGTCCGCCTACCGCCGGGGCATCGACTTCTACGAGCAACGGCTGTTCGAGGCGAACGGCGCGGCGCGGTTCATGAGCGATCAGAAGTACCCGATCGACATCCACGGGTGCGCCCAGGGGATCATCACCTTCTCGCTCCAGCAGCGGCAGTTCGGCGCCGGCGCCGACACTGCCGCCTCGGTGCTGCAATGGACGCTGGATAACATGTGGGATCCGGCCAGCGGGTGGTTCTATTACCAGCGGCGCCGGCGATTCCGGACCCACATCCGGGAGCTGCGCTGGTGCCAGGGCTGGATGTCGTGGGCGCTCGCCAGTTACCTCGAGAACTGCGGAGGCGAAGCGTGAGGGGATTTCCAGGCCGGGAGCTGTCGCTCGACCCTAGCCGCAGCAAGTTCGAGCGGCTGTACGCGAATGTGTTCGGCGCGCCGGCCAACGGGCTGCGCATCCGGCTGCGGCGGGTGCTGCCGGCCACCAGGGGCTCGTACCGGACGATACTCGACGCCGGCTGCGGCTCCGGGGTCTTCAGCTTCGAGCTGGCCAAACTGCACCCGGAGGCCCAGGTCATTGGCGTCGACAGTGAGCCCGAGCTGGTAGCCCGGGCCAGCGAGATCGCGCGGCGGGCGCAGCTGGCCAATTGCAGCTTCCAGGAGGGTGATGTCACCAAGCTCGACTTCGAGGACGCGTTCGACCTGGTGGTAAGCGTCGACAACCTCGAGCACGTCGAAGATGACATCGAGGCGATGCGCACGCTATTGCATGCGCTGCGCCCTGGTGGGCGGCTAGTGGTCCACGTCCCTGGCTACGAGCGGCGGTGGATCCTGTTCAGCCGCAGGGTCAACTTCGACGTCCCTGGCCACGTC
Organism: uncultured Actinomycetota bacterium; assembly: GCA_963719765.1. Classification (GTDB taxonomy): domain Bacteria; phylum Actinomycetota; class Actinomycetes; order Streptosporangiales; family Streptosporangiaceae; genus JAJYUU01. The sequence continues at coordinate 1,114,753 of CAVRCW010000001.1, read as the reverse complement.
CGGCCTGGGTACAAGGCCGACCAGCTGGTAGGCAAGCTCCAGGAAGCTGGGTTCCAGGTCACGACCCACCAGTACACCTACGGGCCGCTGGAGACGTTCACGAACAATATCTCCTACTTGATTACCGGCGCCGACCAGCGCCGCAAGCTGCAATACGCCGTGGTATTCCCTCTTCTGCTGGCCGTCTCCTACTTCGGGAAGTTCTCGCGGCCGCGGTGGGGGGCAGGCGTCCTTGCGGTGGCGCAGCGTCCGGTGGCCAGCGCCTCGAGCGCCTCCAGCGCCTCGAGCGCCTCCAGCGCCTCGAGCGCCTCCAGCGCCTCGAGCGCCTCCAGCGCCGCTAGCAAGGTCTCCTGATCGCATGCGCGTCCTCGTCGACATCCTCCATCCCGCGCACGTTCACTTCTTCCGGAACTTCTATGCGGAAATGGAGGGCCGTGGGCACCAGGTCTGCATAACCGCTCGTGACAAGGACCGGTCCGTCGAGCTCTTGCAGGCGTTCGACCTTCCCTGCCAGCAGATCTCGCAGCAACGGAGCGGCGGCGTCGGCCTCGCCGTGGAGATGGCCGAGCGAACGCCGCGCCTGATGAAGGTCATGCGCTCATTCAAGCCGGACGTGCTGACGGGGATCATGGGCCCTTCGATCGCGCTGGCGGGCGCCTTGCGGAGAGTCCCGGCGGTCGTGTTCTATGACACGGAGTTCGCCGTGCAGACGAACCGGCTCGTATACCCGCTGGCCCACAGCGTTTGCACACCGGACTCCTACCGGGGCAAGGTGCGGGGCCGCCATCTGCAATACGCCGGTTATCACGAGCTCGCCTACCTCCACCCGAACCGCTTCAAACCGGATCCGGCGGTGCTCGCCGACTTTGGAGTCAGCCCTGACGAGCCCTACTCGATTGTGCGGTTCGTGTCCTGGCAGGCCGTCCACGACCGGCAGGAGCGCGGCCTGTCGGCCAAGCAGAAGCGTCACCTGGTCGAGGTGCTCCAGCGCCGCGGGCGAGTGCTCATCTCCTCCGAGGCGCCGCTGACCCCCGACCTCGCGGACCTTGCTGTCCGCGGGCCAGTGGAGCAGATCCACCACCTGATCGCCCACGCGAGTCTCGTGGTGGGAGAGTCGGCCACGATGTCTTCGGAGGCCGCAGTGCTGGGAGTGCCCGCGGTGTTCATCGCGACGACCGGACGGGGCTATACCGACGACGAGGAACGGCGGTACGGGCTCGTGCGGCACTTCACCGAGGACCAGTACGACATGGCGCTGTCCGCCATCGAGGAGCTACTCGCCCGGCCCGCGCTTGCGAACCGGGCGGCGCGGCAGCGTCTCATCGATGAGAAAATCGATGTGACCGCGTGGATGGTCGACTACTTCGAGACATCCTTCACCGGTGCTCGATGACGCTCAGAGGGATCGGTAACTCGTGTGCGGGATAGCGGGTACGGCGGGCTTCGGCGACGAAGAGCTTATCCGGGCCATGACCGACAAGATCGCCCACCGCGGACCTGACGGGGACGGCTTCTACAGCGACGAGCGCGTCCACCTCGGCAGCCGCCGGCTGGCGATCCAGGACGTGCCTGGCGGTTCTCAGCCGATGGCCAACGAAGACGGTTCCGTCGTGGTGGTCTACAACGGCGAGATCTACAACTACCCTCAGCTTCGCGAGGTGGTGCTGGCCCGCGGTCACCGGCTGAGGACCCACTGCGACACAGAGATCCTGCCCCACCTCTACGAGGACGAGGGAATCGAGTTCGCGGCCCGCCTGAACGGGATTTTTGCGTTTGCCCTGCTCGACCGATCGCGCCGCAAGCTGTTCCTGGTCCGCGATCCGCTCGGGGTGAAGCCGCTGGTGTACTCGATCCAGGACGGCATGCTGGCCTTCGGCTCCGAGGCCAAGGCGGTGCTAGCGAGCGGACTTGTCTCCGCCGAGCTCGACGAGGCAAGCCTCCACCTGTCGATGAACGTTCGCTACGTCCCCGGAGACCGGACATTCTTCCGTGACATCAAGCGCCTGCCACCGGGCCAGGCGCTCGAGTTCTCCGCAGGGCGGGCCCGGCTGTTCTCGTACGCGTCCATCGACTGGACGCCGGACGGTAGCGTGAGCCGGGACGGTTGGCTCGAGGGCATCCGGTTTCATTACCAGGAAGCGGTCAAGCGCCAGCTCATCTCGGACGTGCCGGTCGGCGTCTCGCTGTCCGGAGGCATCGACTCAAGTTCCATCGTGGCCATGCTGCGGCGCACCACGAGCGGGCCGATCAAGACGTTCAGCCTCGGCTTCAACGAGCCCACCGATGAGACCGCCGACGCCCGGTTCGTGGCGCGCACTTTCGGCACCGAGCACCAGGAAGTGGTACTCCACGAGCCCGCCCTCGCTCACCTGGCTGATGCCATCTATTACACCGAGGAGCCTAAGGTGAACTCGCTGCAGCTATATCTGCTGCACCGTTTCATCGGCGAGCATGTGTCGGTGGTGCTGTCGGGGCTCGGCGGTGACGAGCTGTTCGCCGGCTACGACTTCTACGACTATTTCTTCCGCACCCGAAGGCTGCGGGGCGGGGCACCCGGTGCTGCGGTTCGCGCCCTTGCGCCGGCCCTGGACTGGGCGGCCCGCCGGTCCGCAGGATTGGGCCGGCCCGGACTCGATCTGGTCACCCGCAAGCTCGAGTGGCTGGCTGCCTCGGGGGACGGGGCCCGCAACTACCTGTTGCTCCGCAATGCCTGGGACTTCAACCCCGCGCTGCTCAAGCGCGTGTACGCGGCCGATTTCCTCGACCGGCTCACGGTGTCCGCCCGGCAGGACTACGACGCCCACTTTGCCGACGAGCGGCCGCTGGAGAGCCAGGCGCTGCGGGCCGAGTTCGCGACCAAGATGGTGTCCGACCTCCTCCACAATGAGGACACCATGTCGATGGCGCACTCCGTGGAGTCCCGCGTCCCGCTGCTCGATCTCGAGCTGGTCCGGTTCGCTGCCCGCATCCCGGACAGCGTCCGCTTCGCGGGCGGGCCTAAGGGCCTGCTCAAGGACTCGCTGGCCGGGGTGCTTCCAGACCGCGTGTTGCACAAGCCGAAATGGGGATTCACATTTGATCCTGTCGAGCAGTATCGGAAGGACCTGGGGCCCATGGCCCGAGAGATGCTTTCGCCGGACCAGCTTCGACGGTCAGGTATCTTCAATCCCGAGTTCGTCCGGGCTGTGCTCAAAGCAGAGCCCCACCAGCGCCTCCGCTGGCACTATTTCCTGCTCTGGCAGATGATCGGCGTCGAGACCTGGCTTGAGACGTTCGCTCAAGGAAAGCCTGTGCCAGCTCGGCGCGCCGCTGTCTAAGGAGCATGACTTCATGAAACCCCAGCGGGGCAGCACCGTTGACACTGTCCGTGATTTCTGGCAGTCACACATCAACAACGAGTACTACACCACCGCCGAGCGAGCCTCGGACTCGTATTTCGAGGAGATCGAGGAGAGCAGGTACGTTACGCACTATCATCTGCCCGAACTCTTCGAGTCGATGACAGGTGCGGATCAGAGTCTGCTCGAGGTCGGCTGCGGCATCGGCGTCGACAGCATTCAGCTGGCAAAGCGCGGCTTCCGGGTAACAGCAGTCGATCTGACGGAGAACGCCCTTGTGGTGGCCAACCAGTTTGCCGGGCACCGGGGGGTCACGGTCGATTTCCAGCTGGGCAACGCCGAGAGACTCAATTTCCCCGACGAGAGCTTCGACGCCGTCTATTCGTTCGGCGTGCTCCATCACACCCCCGATATCGAACGCTCTGTTGCCGAGGTGCACCGGGTTTTGCGGCCTGGTGGGACTGCGTACGTGATGTTGTACCACCGGGATTCGCTGGTCAATCTCGTGCACCGGGCGCTGCGGCTGCCCTATGAGTCGCCGAGTGACCGGAAGGACCACTGCCCGGTCGTCTACACGTTCAGCCGGCGCGGCGTCCGCAAGCTATTTCGCGATTTTTCGAGCGTCCAAGTCCACTCGGAATACCCGTTCACCCATGGCTTCGGCCCGCTCACCACGAAGCTGCCGCTCGGCATCCGGCGTCGAATCGGTCGAGCGGTCGGCTGGCACCTGATGATCACCGCCGTCCGGTGACAGACACTCAAAGCCGCCATCGGCGCCAGGTCGAGCTCCGAGTCTCACTGGGCGGTGATCGGCGCTGCCCCCTCGTAGGGGCCCTCCTACTGGCCAGTTGAGTCGGCCAGCGACCCCGCGCAGTTCGCCCGCCGCATCGTGCCTGCCTCGATCGGCGCGAACGCCTTGTTCAATGGGGGATCGCTGGATCAGCCGCTTGACTGTCCGTGCCATGATGACCGCGCTTGCGCGGGGAGTTGCGGGCCGGATCTGCTACGGGCCGCAGATCTGGGCGCCCGCAGACCGCGGCCGCCTCGCGCGCCCGGCGGCCAACGCCTGAGGGCTAGCCGAACCTAGCCGCGACCAAGCGGCCTGGCGGTGAGCGCGACGACGAGGGCTACGATCCCGACTCCGGTCACTGCGATCGTCACCATCAGCAGCCGTCGACTGAGCGCGGCTTCGTCGCCGCCAGGACCGGGAAGCATCCGTCCGACGGCCCAGGTCACAACCGCAAGGGCCAGCACGACTAGGCCGGCCACGAGGTGATTCTTGAGGATGGCGGCGCCGGTCGCGGCGAACGCGATGGCGGTCCGGGTCCAGGCCAGTTCGGTCCGCTCCCTGGCGAGGCCGGGCTCGCTGACCGGCAGCTCATCGTGCCCCGGCGCCGAGCCCGATTCGGCCGGACCGCCTGGCCCGGTCATCGCGGCCTCAGCAGCGCCGACAGGAGCAGGATGATCGCGGCTACCACCGCCATCGTGGCGATGGTGACGGCGAGGATCAGCGGCAGCATCGAGCGCGGCAGGGGCTCGCCCCGGCGCAGCGCGCGCTGGCTGTGAACCCACTGGCGGTAGCTGACGACGGCGATGACGCCGCCGATCACGATCAGCGGCACGCCGAGCAGGTGGCGACCCCACGGCACGCCGGGAAAGGGCGGCAACAGCTGGACGATGGCAAGCCCGGCGACCATGAAGGCGAGCGCCGTGCGGGTCCACGCGAGGAACGTCCGCTCGTTCGCGAACGTGAACCGTGCATCAGGCCCGACCTCGCTCGGCACAGGGCCGCCCTCGCCAGAATCTGGGGCCGTGTCGCTCGCCCCGATCGAACCCACCTCCTCGCGCACTGACCGGGAACCTGTCCCCGATGGTGAGGCTTTCTGTTCTGGTCAATCCTCTCCGCTGAACTGGCGCACGAGGACATCGACCCCGTCGAGTACGCGCTCGAGCCCGAAAGTGAGCTCATCATCTGCGGCCCGCGCACCGTGCTGCATCAGTTCCAGAGGACACGTCAGAGACCTGGGTTGCACGCGCTATAGCCGAATTCAATGCTGCCGCCTGCGGGCCTTCAAAACTGCCAGGTCCAGAAGTCCAGGTTCTCGTAGTCCAGGGCAAGGGAGCCCCACTGCCGTAACAGCTATAGGAGAATGCGGAGAAATCGTAGTCGGTGTCGGAGCCGTGGCAGGTGACGGTATTGGGGTCGGACGCGTCCACGTGATCGTCCTGCTGGCCAGGCCGGCTAGCCGGTGATCCCCACGCTGGGCGTGTGCGGCGGACGGTGCCTGAGGACTACCCACGCGGATGACACGGAGACGGATTGCGGGGAGTGGACAGGGTAGGAGCGCAGGTCAGACCCGGTGCGGGTTCACTTCGCGAAGAGGTGCAGGCAATCCAGGCCCAGGCGAAGAAGACTGCGACCCGCCCTGCGCGCGAGTTCATTACGTGGGTAAAGACGCGGCCAAGAGACGGGAAGTGGTCCGGTCGCCTGATCGCGGCTATCTGGAGGGTAACGCCCGCGGCAAGTACTAGCAGGTAGCCGATGATGGTGCCGTCGCGGCTGCTCATCGGCCCGCCAGGAACCAGCCGATGAGAAGCCAGCCGCCGAGGGCGACGGACCGGCCAGGATGCGTGCGAGCAGTGGGTCGGTCAGCGCGCTGATCGTGGGATGGGCATACGAGTCCGTCGTCAGGTGCTGCAGCAGCGAGCGCAACTCCCGCAGGCGCCGGGCACCGCGTCCGCGCTGCCCGGCGTCAGTGCTGGTACCGCCGCCAGCGCCGCTGTGGCTACGGACCGGGGCCGTGGTCGCGGCGGCTGCAGTCGCGGCCTCGGAAGTCGCTGCGGGTGCTGCCGGATAGCCGAGCTGTGACCTGGCCGCGTCCCAGACCAGGAGAGTGGCCACGGTCAGCATCACGAGGCCCTCAGGGCGGCTTGCCGGAGATTGTCATGAAAAAGGCGATGAGCGGCAGGATCCCGACGATTGGCCCTCGCACGCCCGCGGCCACCGCCCGCCCGTACGAGACTGAGCCGACGCCCACGGCAGCCTGGGCGAGCGACTCCTCCGGCGTCCCGTGGGAGGCGTCGGTCACGGCACAAACTTACTGTCACTTGGTTTTGCCAGGCGATAGTCGGCATGCCGGGCTGCTAGACGGGCGGCGGGACGGCGGGCGCGGCCAATTCATGATCAACAACGGGCCGAAATGACGTTTGCTGCGCCATTCTGCCGGGAAGATTGCACTCGGTTATCGGCTCTATGCGCACGGTAATTGTGACGTCGGCCTGGCTCTGGCACCGCCCCGCGGGTGCGCAGAGTGCGGGAGCCGGGACCCGGTCACTGTGACCGGCGCGACCGGACTGTTTCCCCGTGCCGCCGTGTGCTCGTGCTGGCCTGCCTGGCCTGCTATGCCAGGCAACCCCCGGCCCGCGCGAGGGCACGGCAGCGCGCCCAAGGTCGCCAGTGCCAGGCGCGAGCGTGCGCCCGTCGCTAGCGGAGCGTGATCGTCACGCGGCTCGACACGAGGAGGCTGTACCCATGCGAATCGGCCTGATTGCCCCGCCCTGGGTTCCGGTACCACCACCGGCATACGGCGGGACCGAGGTCGTCATCGATAACCTCGCTAGGGGCCTGCAGGGACTCGGTCACGAGGTCCGGCTGTTCACCGTGGGCGAATCCGAGTGCCCGGTACCGACCGATTTCCTGTACCCGAAGGCGATCGCGCCCATCGGCGTGACCGTGCCGGAGACGGCGCACGTGCTGGCCGCATACGAGTCACTGGCGGACATGGACATCATCCATGACCACACGTTCCTCGGCCCGCTGATCTCGGGCCTGCGCGGAATGCGCAGGCCGCCGGTAGCGGCGACCAACCACGGCCCGTTCAATGGCGAGACGCAGCCAATACTGTCAGAGATCGCCAAGCACGCGTCCATCGTGGCCATCTCGCACTCGCAGGCACGCCAGGCTCAGTCCTGCGGCGGCGTGGAGGTTGGCGCGGTCATCCATCACGGTATCGACCTCGACCTGTACAAGGCGGGCCCTGGCGGCGGCGGTTACGTGATGTTCATCGGCCGGATGTCGCCGGACAAGGGCGTGCATCACGCCGTCCGGGTCGCGAAGAAGGCAGGCAAGCAGCTGCTGATGTCCACGAAGATGCGCGAGGATAGCGAGATCGCGTACTTCGAGTCCGAGGTCAGGCCACTGCTGGACCCGGATGACGAGATGCCGTCGGAGATGCCGGTCGAGCGCAGGATCGAATTGCTGTGCGGCGCCGACGCGATGCTCAACCCCATCACCTGGCGCGAGCCCTTCGGCCTGGTGATGGCAGAGGCGCTGGCGTGCGCTACGCCGGTGCTCGCCTTCCCTAACGGCGCGGCTACGGAGATCGTAGAGTCCGGCAGGACTGGGTATCTCTGCCGAGACGAGGAGGAGATGATCAGCGCTGTTGAACGGGTGGCCGACATCAGTCGCGACAAGTGCCGCGAAGCTGCGGAACGGCGGTTCTCGCTGCAGCAGATGGCACGCGAGCACGAGCGGTACTACCGCCGGGTGCTCGAGCGCGAGTCCAAGTTCATGCGTCGCATCCCGGCCGCGGGACGGCGGCTCATCAGCGCGTAGCGACAGCGCAGTGTGCTCTCCGCGCAGCCAGGGCCCGGCCATATGACCGGGCCCTGGTCATCGGGTGACCTGCCGCCAGGACAGGGCGCCGCCTGTACTCCAGTGACGCTGATCGAGGGATCAACGTTCTGCATAAGCGAGCCGGGCGGGGACATTCTGCCTGACCGGCCGCACGGCTTGTTCGTGCGCGACACCCGGATGCTGTCGCGATGGGAACTGACCGTGGACGGGCTTGAGCCGCAGCCGCTCACGGTCCACACGGCCGAGCCGTTCGCCGCGACGTTTCTCGGCCGGATGCCGCCGGGCGCGGGCCGGGCGGACAGCACGCTGCTAGTGGTCAGGCGTCGTTACGTCGGCGACGGCATGCGCGAGGACATCACCCTGCGTAACACCGCAGCCAAGCCGAAGCGGTGCGTCCTCGCGCTCGCCGCTGAGGCCGACTTCGCCGACTTGTTCGAGGTCAAGGGGCGGTCCAAGCCGCGTGCCGTCGCAGCCGCCGCGGCCGCGGACGCCACCCTGGTCATCACCAGCGGGCGCCGGGAGCGGCGGCAGGAACTGCGGATCATGGGCGACGAGAACCCGTCGGTGGCTGACGGGGTACTGACGTGGCGCCTGCAGGTTCCCGCCCACGCCGAGCGGACCGTCACGGTCGAGGCAGTTCCGGTGAACGACGGGGTCGCGATGAAATTGCGGCATCCGCGCGGGCAGCCGGTCGACCTGGCCCGTCCGGCCAAGCGGCTGCGCAAATGGCGCCAGCGCGGACCGCAGGTGCGCACCGCCAACCGCAACCTCGCTGAAGTGCTGAACCGCAGCGTGGAGGATCTTGGCGCGCTGCGCATCTTCGATCCCGAGCATCCGAGCTGGCCCGTAGTGGCCGCAGGCGCGCCGTGGTTCATGGCGCTCTTCGGCCGGGACTCGCTGCTAACAGCCTGGATGCTGCTGCCCTGGGACCCGGGGCTGACGCTTGGCACGCTGCGCACGCTCGCGGCGAGGCAGGGCGCCGAGATCGATCCTGACTCGGAAGAGGAACCGGGCAAGATCCTGCATGAGGTCCGGTTCGGCCCGGCGGCCTCGTTCGCACTGAGCGGCCGCAGCGCCTACTTCGGCAGCGTGGATGCCAGCGCACTGTTCGTGATGCTGCTGGGCGAACTGCAGCGCTGGGGCGGGAAGGAAACCGCGATCGCGGCGCTGCTGCCGCATGCAGACCGAGCGCTCGAGTGGATCGAGAACTATGGCGATGCGGATGGCGACGGTTTCGTCGAGTACTGCCGCAAGACCAACCGCGGCCTGACGAACCAGGGATGGAAGGACTCCTGGGACGGGATCAACTTCGCCGACGGCCGCATCGCCGAGGCACCGATCGCGCTGGCCGAGGTGCAGGGCTATGTCTTCGCCGCTTACCGGGCGCGGGCCCAGCTGGCCAAGCACGCGGGGGACGAGCGCGGCGCGACGGCCTGGCGGAAGAAGGCCAAGCACCTGAAGCGGCTGTTCAACGAGCAGTTCTGGCTGCCCGACCGGGGCTGGTACGCGATCGGCCTGGACGCCGATAAGCAGCAGATCGACGCGCTCACATCCAACATTGGGCACTGCCTGTGGACCGGGATCGTGGACAAGGACAAGGCCGCATCGGTCGCACGGCACCTGATGTCGGCCGAGATGTTCAGCGGCTGGGGAATCAGGACGCTGGCGACGTCCATGGGCGCCTATAACCCGATGAGCTACCACAACGGGTCTGTGTGGCCGCACGACAACGCGCTCTGCGCGGCTGGCCTGATGCGATACGGCTTTGTCGAGCAGGCACAGCGGGTTACGGACGCGGTTCTCGATGCGGCCGAGCAGTTCGGTTACCGGCTGCCCGAGCTGTTCTGCGGCTTCGACCGGGAGGACTTCGCCGCGCCCGTGCCTTATCCGACGTCCTGCTCACCGCAGGCGTGGGCGGCGGCTGCGCCGCTGCAGCTACTGCACAGCCTGCTGCGATTCGCGCCTGAGGTGTCTGGCGGGCAGCTGTGGTGCGCACCGGAGGTACCTGAGCGCTACCTGCCGATGCGAGTCGGCGGGCTGCGGGTGGGCAAGTCGCGACTGGCGGTGGACGTCGGCACTGGCCAGTGGGAGATCAGCGGCCTAGCGCCGGTCAGTCTCGAGGTCATCGCGGCGCCGCGCCCGGCCAGGTCCGGCTAAGCGACGGCTAAAGGCGCCGGGCCCAGGTCCGAGCGGTGATGGTCGGACTAGTCGTCGAGTACCTCGACGAACATCCGTGAGCCTGGCGGGGCGATCGCAGCGTAGTCCTGCGCCGTGGCGGCGCCCTCGGCCGATCCGAACGCGGCGTCCATCGCGGCCTGGTCAGCGAAGTACAGCTCGGCTATTCGGTAATAGGTCTGCTCGCCGCCATCGAGCGCGGCAGTCACCTTGCCGGCCTCGAACCGCTGGAGACCAGGGATCTTGCGCACCAGCGGCCCGTGCACTCCGAGGTAGTGCTCATCGAACGCGGCGTGGTCAAGCGGCTGCGTATACATGACCACGAGCTTCACTGTCATCGCTTGCTCCTCTGTCAGCATGCGCGCCGCGCGGCCGCGACGTCGGCCAGAACGCTACAGCTTGCCAGTCGAGCTGTCACTGCCTGGCCAGCCGCGGACTGGCTAAAGCTCGCCGGCTAGCTCCGAGGTCCAGACCACAACTCTGGTCCGGTCGCCGCGGAACAGATCACGGGCGAACTCCAGTGGCTGGCCGGCCTGCGAGTACGCAGTACGCTCCACCAGCATGAGCGGCGAACCCTCGTCTACCTCCAGCGCCTCCGCCTCGCGCACGCTCGCGACAACGGGCTCGAGCGACTCGCGGGCCCGGTGCGGCCGCTGACCGTACCTGTCCTCGAGCAGTTCGTAGAGGGACCCGTCGAGGCGGCAGTCGAGCAGGTCGGGGAACAGGCCAGCCGGGAACAGCGAGTGCTCGATGACCATCGGCCTGCCATCGGCCAGCCGGATCCTGCGGACCTCGTGCACCGGGTCGCCCTCGGTCAGTTCGAGTGCGGCGGCCGCAGCGGGACTTGCCGGTATCCGCATGGCGGCCAGCACCCTGGCCCCGGCTACCTTGCCGTGCCGGCGCAGCTGCTCGGAGAATCCGGCCAGCGTAGTGAGGTCCTGCTCCAGCTTCGCCTCGGCCACGAACGTGCCGCCGTTGCGGCCGACCGTCCTGGTAACGAGCCCGCGCTGGGCAAGCTCGCCGAGCGCGTGCCTGAGCGTCATCCGGCTCACCCCGAGCCAGGCTGCTAGGTCGTGCTCGGTGGGCAGCCTGTCTCCCGACCTGAGCTGACCCGCTGCTATAGCGTCGGCGAGCCAGTCCTCGATCTGCCCGTGCGCCGTGACGCCAGTTTGCCTGCTGATCTTCGGCGGCTTCCTGGCCAGTGAGGTCAGCCTGGCCAGCGTGCGCGGCTCGGCGAGCGCGCCTGCCTCGGCCGTCCTCGGTGGTGGCATCCTCGCCGGGGCCGAATTCGGGGTCGGCGAAGCAGCGTCTGCCCTGGCGGCAGCGGCCGCTTGAGCAGCAGTGTCCGCTTGAGCAGGAGTACCGGCCTGGCCAGCGGCGTCGACGCGGGCAGCAGCGTCGGCCGACGAAGCAGTGCCGGCCTGGGGAGCCGCGCTCGCCGCCGCCGCGCTCGCCGCCGCCGCGCTCGCTGGCGCCGCGCTCGCTGGCGCCGCGGTCGAGTTCCGCCAGGAACGCTGCCGTCGCTGCATGCCTCCTAGTGTCCTCTCCGCGCGCAGGCAATCGCAGGGCCCCTGGCCGACCGCGTGCCCATTGTGCCGACACGTGCCCAGGCGACGGGCCGCGCCGACCTCGCGGTCGCAGCGGTCCGCCGCCCGGCGGACGGCGCGCCGCCCTCCCCGCCACGTCGCTGGGTCACGGGGCGGTGACCCAGCGTGGCGCTACGGCGCGCCGTCCGGCTTATCCAAGCCTTACGCAGCCCCTTCAGCTGCCGGGATCGGCTCACCACCCGGCGCGGTCACCGGGGCGAACTCCTTGTTCCGCCCGGTGATCAGGTAGTAGAGAGCTCCGACGACGAGGATGAAGATGAACACCGTCCACAGGATCGGGATGTCGTTCAGGAAGCCGATGTGGAAGTTGAGCAACTGCGAGCCTGCCACCACTTCCTGCTTAGGCTGCGGGTTGCTCTGATACCGCGGCCAGGCGAAGTTGACCAGCATGGCGCCGCCGTACGCCAGGCCAATCAGGTTGACGACCAGTCCCCACTTGCGGAGCTTGAACGGGGCATCGGTTCTCGGCCAGCCACGGAGCCGGTCCCGCAGGATGGCCACGTTGCCGAGGAAGTAGCTCAGGTAGATCATCGCGGTTGCCGCGATGGCGATGATCCCGGCGCCGGAGAACTGGATGAACGGGACGGCGGCGAGCACCGCGAGGACGATGCAGGTCCAGATCGGCGTGTGCAGGCTAGGCGAGACCTTAGCGAGGTGCCGGGAGAACGGCAGCTGGTTGTCGCGCGACATCCCGAAGCACAGGCGGATGGTCGCCGCCATGATTGACAGGCAGCAGACGAAGATGGCGGCCGAGACGACCAGCAGGTAGATGGTGGCGAACGGGTGCGAGAAGTTCGCCTCGATGATGTTCTGCGGGCCATATGAGCCAGCGATGGCGGCATGGAGGTTGGGGATCGCCATCAGCGTGCCGAGCAGGAACACGCCGCCGATGATGAACGCGCCGATGATCGAGAACAGCACCGCCTTCGGCGCGGCCCGGCGCGGGTCGCGGGTCTCCTCGGCGAGCGTAGAGGCGGTGTCGAAGCCGTAGATGACGAACAGCGACATGAACATGGCGATTAGGAATGTGTTCGCCCCGACGTGCAGCCCGCCGGCGTCGTGCACGATCTTGAATCCCTGGTGGTTATGGAATGCAATCAGGACCAGCGCGAAGACGAACATGCCGAGGATCTCGAACAGCACGCCAGTGTTATTGATGATCGCCACCAGCCGCACGCCGTAGATGTTCAGAACCGTGATCACGACGAGGGTGATCAGTGCCAGCACGAGCTCGGTGTGCAGGTCACTGTTGAGGCTGTGCCAGCCAAGCCCTTGCAGCGCCGGTATCAGCGCCAGCGGCAGCGTGGCCACGACAGCCGTGACGGTCAGGATCCCGGCGAACAGGTAGATCCAGCCGGTGAACCACGAATAAGCCCGGTTGGCCATGTACTTCGACCACTGGAACACCGATCCGGCCAACGGGAAGTGGCTGGAGACCTCGGCGAAGTTCAGCGCGATGATGAACTGGCCGAGTGCGACCACCGGCCAGGTCCAGATGAACGCGCCGCCGAGCGTGACCAGCCCGAGCGCGAAGAGCGTGAAGATGCCGGTCGATGGCGAGATGTAGCTGAAGGCAACCGCGAACGAGCTGAACGTGCCCAGCGACCGCTTCAGCTCCTGCTTATAGCCGAACTGGGCCAGGTCCGCGCTGTCGCGTTCTTGGCCGCTGCTGACATCGGAAGTTGCGCTCATCGGCCAGCTCCTCCTCGTCCCGGTCGGGACCTCAGATGACGCGTAGCGTAGGCGCGCCACCACGTAACTGTCCAGACCCTATGTGCCCCGACATTCACGACAGTCAGTCGCGTTACCCGTCATGTCTGGCGCGGCAATGGTGTGCTTCTGTCTAGACCTTTGGGCTTTTCGCTCGTAGCCTGCCATCAGTACCCGCACCGAGTAACAAGGTTCCGCGCGGCCGTGCCGGAGCCGGGAAGGACGCTGCCGGTGGTGAGCGAACTGCGGCAGGATCGGGTGCCTGCCGTTGCCCGCGAGGTGCTGGCCCGGGTGCCGAGCCTGGCCGGCCGCAGTCAGCAGATCATCCCGCTGCCCGGCGGTCTGACCAACCAGAACTTCAAGGTCGTCACCGAGCGGGGCGCTTTCGTGGCCCGGCTCTGGTCTGACGGCGGCGAACTGCTCGGCATCGACCGCGATCACGAGTACCGCAACTCGGTGCTGGCCGCGGCGGCTGGGGTGGGCGCGCCGGTCATCGAGTACCGGCCGCAGGACCGAGTCCTCGTACTGGGTTTCCTTGACGGCAGGACGCTAGGCAATGCCGATGTCGCGCAGCCGGCCATGCTCGTGAGGATCGCCGCCGCCTGCCGGGCCCTGCATAGCGCGGGACGGTTCGCCGGGGACTTCGACATGTTCGCGATCCAGGCCGGATACTACGCGGCCGCGAAGACCGCGGGCATGCGAATTCCGGCCGGCTACGAGGAGCTCATGCCCGCGTTCGCGGCGGCCCGGCGCGCGCTGGCCGTCCGGGACGAGGGCACGGTGCCCTGCAACAACGACCTGCTTGCGGCCAACTTCATCGACGACGGCGAGCGGCTCTGGCTGATCGACTACGAGTACTCGGGCAACAACGATCCCTGCTTCGAGCTGGGCAACATAGCCGGGGAGTGCGGCCTGGACTCCGGCGCGCTCGAGTCGCTCGTGACCGCGTACTACGGCCGGGCCCGCCGCAGCAGGGCCGCGCGGGCCGAGCTGTTCAGCCTGGTCGCCAGGTACGGCTGGACCCTGTGGGGGGCGATCCAGCACGCAAGCAGTGAGCTGAACTTCGACTTCTGGTCCTGGGCGATGGAGCGCTTCGAGGCCGCCGCGGCCGGATTTGCCAGCCCGGCGTACGGTCGTCTGCTGCGAGATGTGCAGGACGGGGACTGACGATATGACGGGAACGGGGCCTAACACCGGGCTGGGCGACGGCCAGGCCGCAGCCATCCCCGGCCGGGCCAGGGTAGTGGTCATCGGTGGCGGGGTGATTGGCACCAGCGTGGCCTACCACCTGACCGCGCTTGGCTGGACGGATGTGCTGTTGATCGAGCAGGGTCAGCTGTCCTGCGGGACGACCTGGCATGCCGCTGGCCTGGTCGGTCAGCTACGGGCGTCCGAGGCAGGCACTCGCCTGGTGCAGGATTCGACCCGGCTATACGAACGGCTGGAAGCCGAGACCGGGCAAGCCACCGGGTTCCGCCGGTGCGGCGGCGTCACGGTGGCCAGGACCGCGGACCGGATGGCAGCCTTGCGGCGAACCGAGGCAACCGCGCAGGCCTACGGCATCGACTGCGAGCTCATCAGCCCGTCGGAAGCGGCCAGCCGGTACCCGCTGCTGCGCACCGATGATCTTGTCGGCGCGATCTGGCTGCCAGGCGATGGCCGAGCGGACCCGGTCGACCTGACCGCCGCGCTGGCTCGCGGTGCCAGGCAGCGCGGCGCCGCCATCCGCGAGCGGGTGCGCGTCACCGGCGTCAGCAGCCGCGATGGCCGGGTGACCGGGGTGCGCACGGACTCCGGAGACGTGGAAGCCGAGGTCGTGGTCAACTGCGCGGGACAGTGGGCCAAGCAGGTGGGCGCGCTGGCCGGGGTCACGGTGCCGCTGCACTCGGCTGAGCATTTCTACGTGGTGACGGAGCAGATCGACGGCGTGCACAGTGACCTGCCCGTGCTGCGCGACCCTGATGGTTACACCTACTTCAAGGAGGAGGTCGGCGGCCTGGTAGTTGGCGGCTTCGAGCCGCAGGCCAAGCCCTGGGTTGCGCCGGAGGAACTGCCCTACCCGTTCGAATTCCAGCTGCTGGCCGAGGACTGGGATCACTTCAGCGTGCTGATGGACAGCGCATTGCATCGGCTGCCGACACTGGCCGATACGGGCATCAGGAAGTTCTACAACGGGCCTGAGAGCTTTACCCCGGACAACCAGTTCATACTCGGCGAAGCACCCGAGCTGGCCGGCTTCTTCGTGGCGGCAGGCTTCAACTCGGTCGGCATTGCCTCGGCGGGCGGGGCGGGCCTGGCCCTGGCCCAGTGGATCACCGAGGGCCAGCCCGACGCCGACCTGACGACGGTCGACATCCGGCGGTTCGCCCCGTTCAACGGCAACAGCCAGTGGCTGCGGGACAGGGTCAGCGAGGTGCTCGGGCTGCATTACGCGATTCCGTGGCCAAACCGGGAGCTGGAGACCGCACGTCCGTTCCGCCGGTCACCCGTCTACCAGCTGCTGGCCGAGGCGAACGCGTCGTTCGGCAGCAAGATGGGCTGGGAGCGGCCCAACTTCTTCGCGCCGCCTGGCCAGCGCCCGGTGATCGAGTACTCCTGGGACCAGCAGAACTGGCACTCCTGGTCAGTGACCGAGCAGCTGGCGACGCGCCAGCGGGTCGCCGTCTTCGACCAGACCTCGTTCTCCAAGTACCTGGTCAGTGGCGAGGATGCGGAAGCCGCGCTGCAGTGGTTGTGCACGAATGACGTGGCCGTGCCGCCGGGTAGGACGGTCTACACCGGGATGCTGAATGACCGCGGCACCTACGAGTCCGACATCACCGTCACCAGGCTGTCGGCAACCGAGTACCTGCTGGTGGCGAGTGCCGCGACCACGCAGCGAGATGCCGACCACATCCGCAGGCGGATGCCGCCAGGAAGCCGGGCCACGCTCACCGACGTCACCTCCGGGTACGCGGTCTACGGCGTCATGGGGCCCGCCTCCCGGCAACTGCTCAGCAGGCTGACCAGGACCAGCCTGGCCGACGCCGCGTTCCCGTTCGGAGCCAGCGCGATGATCGATCTCGGCTACTCCACCGTGCGGGCGACGAGGATCACCTACGTCGGTGAGCTGGGCTGGGAGCTGTATGTGCCGGCCGAGTTCGCGGTCGGGGTATACCAGGACCTGATGGCGGCAGGCGCAGACCTTGGCGTAGCAAATGCCGGGTATTACGCCATCGAATCGCTCCGGCTGGAGAAGGCCTACCGTGCATTCGGCCGCGAGCTCACGCCCGACTACAACCCGGTGGAGGCCGGGCTGCTGTTCGCCTGCAAGCTGGCCGGCGAGACGGGCTTCCTCGGCCGGGCGGCAGTTGAGAAGGCGAAGGCGGACGGGCCGCGGCGCCGGCTGGTCTCGGTTGTCCTTGACGACCCAGCCGTGATGATGTGGGGCGGGGAGCTTGTCCTACGCGACGGGGTGCCAGCCGGTCAGCTGACCTCGGCCGCCTTCGGCGCGACGGTGGGCGCCGCGGTCGGCCTCGGCTACATCCGCGATCCAGACAGCCTGCACACCACCGCCGAGTTTGTCAGAGCGGGCAGTTACCAGGTCAACGTCGGCGGGCAGCTGGCGGATGCCAGCATTCATCTCCGCCCGCCCTACGACCCGGCCGGGAGCAGGGTCAGGGGCAGCTGACCGGCCGGGTAGTCTCAGCCGGCCGGACGATCGCCATCGAGCACGAACCAGCAGGAGGGACGCTATGACAGTCAGCGTCTTCGACCTATTCAAGATCGGCATCGGCCCGTCAAGCTCGCATACCGTCGGGCCCATGCGGGCCGCCTGCATGTTCGCCACGTCACTCGAAGCCGACGGCCTGATGCCCCGCGTAAGCACCGTCCGCGCCGAGCTGTTCGGGTCGCTTGGTGCCACCGGACACGGGCACGGCAGTGTCAAGGCCGTCGTACTCGGCCTGGCCGGGCACAAGCCGGAAACCGTTGACCCAGCGGCAGCAGAGCCGCTCGTCGACGAGGTACGGCGGACCGGGACGCTGGCCCTGCTTGGCTCCCGTCCGATCGCGTTCGACGTCGACGCGGACGTCATCCTGCACCGCCGCAAGCGGCTGGAATTCCACTCCAACGGAATGCGGTTCACCGCGCTTGACGAGGCCGGGACCGAGCTCAGCGCACGGACGTACTACTCGGTAGGCGGCGGGTTCGTGCTCGGCGAGGACGAGGCCGGCCGCCCGGCCCTGATAGCCGATCCCACCCCCGTTCCCTATCCGTTCGCTAGCGGGGCGGAACTGCTCGCGCTTACGGCTCGCACTGGCCTGCCGGTCAGCCAGGTCATGCTCGCCAACGAACTGGTCCGCCGGGATAAGGTCGAGGTAGACGCGGGCCTGCTGCGGATCTGGGCGGTAATGCAGGACTGCGTGCGGCGCGGCACGCAGGCCCAGGGCGTCCTGCCCGGCGGGCTCAGGGTGCGGCGCCGGGCCGGGGCACTGCGCGAGACGCTGGAGCGGACCGGGGACACCGCAGATCCGCTGTACGCGATGGAGTGGGTCACCATGTACGCGCTGGCGGTGAACGAGGAGAACGCGGCGGGCGGCCGGGTCGTCACCGCACCCACGAACGGTGCGGCCGGGATCATCCCGGCGGTGCTGCACTACTACACCAGGTTCGTGCCGGGAGCGGATGACGCCGGCGTGGTGCGCTTCCTGCTGACGGCTGGCGCCATCGGGGTGCTGTTCAAGGAGAACGCGTCCATCTCCGGGGCCGAGGTCGGCTGCCAGGGTGAAGTGGGCTCGGCCTGCTCGATGGCGGCCGCCGGACTGGCCGAGGCGATCGGCGGCACGCCGGAGCAGGTGGAGAACGCGGCCGAGATCGGAGTCGAGCACAACCTCGGCCTCACCTGTGACCCGGTCGGTGGCCTGGTGCAGATCCCGTGCATCGAGCGGAACGCGATCGGCGCGATCAAGGCGATCACCGCGGCCCGGATGGCGGTGCGCGGCGACGGCGAGCACAAGGTTTCGCTGGACAAGGCGATCAAGACGATGCGCGAAACCGGCGCGGACATGAAGGTCAAGTACAAGGAGACCGCACGCGGCGGCCTGGCCGTCAACGTTATCGAGTGCTAGCGCGCCTCTCGGACTTCGCGGCGGATGAAGTTTCGCGGCGATTGCTGGGTCCGCTTGCCGCCACGGGCTCCGCTTGCCGCCACGGGCTCCGCTTGCCGCTACGGGCTCCGCTTGCCGGACGAGTGAACCCGGGGTTTGGGCCGGGATCGGCCGGGTAGTCAGCGGGCCGCGAGAAAACTGCCACGCCTTCCCCAAGCTGGCTCGGCAGGGTGGCGCCGCCCAGATGGCTGCGAACTGACACGCCACCGCCGCCCGTGGCATCGCACGGAGAGGACTTGGCTGATGTATATCGGCATCGGGACGATAGTCGTCATTCTCATCATTGTGCTGGTCATACTTCTGCTGCGCAGAGCAGTGTGACCGGCTCGCATCGCGGGCAGTAGACGTGCTGAGCGGCCGAATGGCGGGAGCTGAATGCCCGCTAGTGGCTTCCGCCGGCTTTCGTCCGCAAGGTAGCGCCTGGCCGGCCAAGGCTGGCGAAAGCTCGCCCGGCCGGCCGCAGGGTCGTCCGGGGCGGCCACGCGAGTCGGGCAAATAGCCTTTTACGGCCGGTCGTTGTCCGCCATCGATGCTGCATTCCTTGATCACGAAGACTTTGCGTTCTGTGCGTACGCAAAGTCTTCGTGATCATGGCGTACTGCCATTGCGGCGGATCGGGTCTCGAGAAGCGGCCGTTGGGGCCAGCGTCAGGAAGCCGTCCGGCCTGCGGCACCCTCACGCTGCAACGCGCGGGCCTGTCCGTGGCCGGCGGCGCGGCGCTCGCGCAGGTAGGTCTTCCCGATGACGCGGGCATAGCGCAGGCCGTAGGCCAGATTGCGGCCCTTCCTGCTCTCGCCGGACATCCGCTGCCGCATCACAGTGGGGACCTCGGCCACCCGGTAGCCCTGCAGCAGGGCGCCAATCAGCAGCTCGGAGGTCTGGTACTGCGGCTGGGTCTGGTTGACCGTGCCGGTGAGCTCGGCCCGCATCAGCCGCAGGCCGCTCGAGGTGTCGGTCAGCTTGGAGTCGGTGAGCTGGCTGATCAGCCAGGCGAAGAACGTGACGCCAAGGTTGCGGAACGCGTCGGTGTTCTCGGTCTGGCCGAGCTGACGCGAGCCGAGGACGAAGTCGGCCTGGTCGGCCTCAAGCAACTGGACCATGCCAGGCAGGTCGGCCGGGTCCCACTGGCCGTCACCGTCCAGGGTCCCGATATACCTGGCCCCGCTCTCACGGGCGATCCGGTAGCCGAGCCGGAGCGCAACGCCGTGCCCGCGGTTCGCCGACAGGGTGCAGACCACGCCGCCGTGCCGCTGCGCCACCTCGGTCGTGTTGTCGGTGCTGCCGTCGTCGATCACGAGCAGTGACACCGGGACGTCTGAGATCTGCTCGGGCACCTCGTCAAGCACGGCGCCGATGTTGGCCGCTTCGTTGTAGCACGCGATCACGACGACGAGGGGCTGCAGTTTGAGATCGGGGTAGGTGGCGCCGAAAGCCGTAAGGGCGGCGCCGGTAACGCGCGCGGTGTCAGGTGCCTCTCGCAGCCCGTGGTAAGTCACATCTGCTGGCTGCTCGCGCCTCGACATCAGCGGTAGTCTCCCGATCCGGACTGACAGTTATGACGGTCCACAATAGCCGCAAACTTGGACTCGCCGACATCACTCACAGGTTTGATGCGCGCGCACGCACCCTGTGCCGTTACTGACGGTACCGTCCCTCGCGCCCTCTCGTGGGCCATCTTGGCCCCAGGCTGTCGTGTGTACCCGAACGGGGCTGGGTCATGCGGACCGGAAGCGAGGTACGCGGGATTCGCGAAATGCCTGCTTGGCAGGGGATTGCGGGCGTCACGCGGGCCGCGGCTGAGGGCGAAAGGCCAGCCCCGGCGGCCATCCTCCGGATCTGCTGAAGAATCGGTAACGACTTGGCAATCCGGGCAATCCCCGATCGGCGGCAGAACGAGTGCTGTGCGTAACGGCGGCCGATCACATCGCGGGAGATCGCTCCTAGTAGCTTAGCCAGGTGCCGCAATCGCGGGTATCGGCTTTTCCCGGTAAGCTAAGTCAGCCCCGGGGCTAGGCGGGGGTTCGCGGGCCGCTCTGCGCGCCGGAATCTGGACCGAGCCTGACGGGTCAGGCGGCGGAGTAGCTCAGTCAGGCAGAGCAAGCGGCTCATAATCGCTGTGTCGCCGGTTCAAGTCCGGCCTCCGCTACCAGCATGCTCCATCCAGACCCGCCCCCAGGCGGCTCTGATGTATAGACGAGAGAAGGGCACGCCACCGTGGCTGCGACCGACGTCAGGCCCAAGATCACTCTGGCCTGCCAGGAGTGCAAGCGCCGTAACTACATCACCCGCAAGAACCGGCGGAATGACCCGGATCGGCTAGAGCTGAGCAAGTACTGCCCGTTCTGCCGCTGTCACCGGCCGCACCGCGAGACACGCTAGCTGCCGGACCTCGGCGGGCCCGCGCCGAAACCGGCCGCGGGCGGCCAGGGGGCCGGGCAGGCGGGCAGTTGCCGGGCCAGATCCGAGGCTGCCGTGCTGATCGTGTCGGGCGTCCAGGGCTTGGAGTGGCATGGCAATCAACCGGGATTACATAGGTCGCGCGTTCCCCGCATCGGAGCCGTACGAGGTATCGCGGGTCAAGATCGCTGACTTCGCCGACGCGATCGGCGACCCCAGCCCTGTTTACCGGGACCGGGCCGCTGCGCAGGCAGCCGGGTATGCGGACGTGATCGCGCCGCCGACTTTCGCCATCGTGATCAGCATGGCCAGTGCCCGAGTCGCCATGGCCGATCCGGGCTTGGGGCTGAACTACTCCATGGTCGTGCACGGTGAGCAGCAGTTCGAGTACTCCCGGCCGATCGTGGCAGGCGATGTCCTCATCGCCCAGCCCACCATCACCGACATCAGGAATGCCGGGCGCAACGTGATGCTGACCACAAGTACCGAGATCCGCACGGCCGACGGCGAGCTCGTATGCACGGCAGTCGGCACGCTCGTCGAGCGGGGTGGCGTATGAGCGAGCAGGTTACCTACGACGGGGTGGAGGCGGGCACCGAGCTGGCGGAAGTCAGTTACCCGGTCAGCAGGCTCAGCCTGGTCAAGTACTGCGGCGCATCAGGCGACTTCAACGTCATCCACTGGAGCGAGCGAATCGCGAAATCCGTCGGGCTGCCCGACGTAATCGCGCACGGCATGTTCACGATGGCGCAGGTCGGCCGGTATGTCACGGACTGGGTCGGCCCGCAGGCGACGGTCACCGAGTTCGGCGTGCGGTTCTCATCGATGGTGGTCGTGCCGGACGACGACCTGGGCGCGACCATCGAGGTGAGCGGCGAGGTAGTCCAGAAGCTGGAAGGGAACAGGGTCGCCCTCGCACTCACCGCACGGTCGGCCGGCACTAAGGTCCTGACCAGGGCTCGCGCGGTAGTCCGGTTGCCCTGAGCGATGGCCGCAGGGCAGGCAGCCAGTGACTGAGCGACCCCCGATCGATGCGAGCCGGCAGTCTTCGGCAGCGGGGGGCCAGCCGGATGTCGCGCCCGCCGAGGTGCACGAGCTTGCGGGCCGCCGTGCCGCGGCCCGTCGGGCCAGGGACTACCCGGCCGCTGACGCGCTACGCGACCAGATCGCTCAGCTGGGCTGGCTGGTTACCGACACCGCGGCCGGGTACGCGCTGGCCCCGGCAGCGATGGTCGGCCTCCCCGGCACGCAGGCTGGTGGCACCCCTCGCTGCAAGGTGCTCGCAAACCCGGCCGCGATACCCCGTGCCGCAGTCGGCGGCACCGGTCCGGCTGACGGTCGCGCCGCGACGGTCGCGCTGCTGGTCGAAGGCTGGCCTGGCGATCTGCGCGACTGCGTGGCGGCGCTGCTTGCGCATGCTCCCGCCGGCGTGGTGATCAGTGCGCTCGACGTCGGAAACCGCGACGGAGCCGGTGACGTGCTGGAGGAACTAGCCACGGCCAATCCCGGCCGGGTCGAGGCCAGGCATGTAGCGGCCAGCCCCGGCTGGGCGGCCGGCCGCAATGCGCTGCTGCACGCGGAGCCCGCGCCCGTGCACGTGATCATGGAGACGTCGACCATCCTTGTCGGCGACGCGGTCAGCCCGCTGCTGACAGCGCTCGCCGACGACAGAGTGGTCGCGGCCGGCTGGCGCGGCGCTGACCCCGACCCGGACCTGCAGAGCTTCCATGACGCAGGGCCGGGGCAGGTGACGGCGCTGCTTGGCTACCTGCTGGCGGTACGCACGACGGCAGCGGTGGCGGCTGGCGGCCTGCCGCAAAAAGCCCGCTTTTACCGTAACGCCGACTTGGAATTCTCACTGCGGCTCGGCCGCTCGGGGCGGCTGGTGGTGCCCGACGAGCCCCTACCGGTGCGGCAGGCTAGGCACCGCGGGTACCACGACACCGATCCGGAGCACCGGGAGCGTGAATCCCGGCGGAATTACCGGCGGGTGCTCGACCTGCTCAAGGCCGACAGCGGCGATCCGCAGCGCGGCCGCTGAGCCGCGTCCAGCCGACGTGGCCGTTTCGGGCACCCGGCTATGGGTAGCAGTTGCCGAATGACATCGCCAGGCCGACCAGGCGAAACGCCCGAGCAGCGGGCTGACCGCCATCTCGTGGACTTGCTGCAAGAGCTGCGGGTCGCGACGCTTGGCGTGCAGGTGCTGTTCGGCTTTTTGCTCGGACTGCCGTTCACCACGCGGTTCGATCGGCTGGAATCGTGGCAGCGCTGGCTCTACCTGGCGATCACCTTGGTCTCGTCAATCTCGATCATCCTGCTCATCGCCCCGGTGGCCTACCACCGGCTGCTGTTCCGCCGCCACCAGCTGGAATACCTGATCAGCGCCGCCAGCAAGATGGCGGTGTGCGGACTGGTGGCCGTCAGCCTCGCTGTCTCCGGCGCCGTGCTGCTAGTGACCAGCTACGTGGAGCCGGGCCTCCCCGCCGTGGTAGCGGTTACCGTTACGGCCGCCCTATTCGGCGGACTGTGGTTCGCGCTTCCGACCCTGCGCCGCGGACAGCTACCGCCGCCGCCGGACGCGCCGGACAGCGCGAACCGGCAGGAGACACAGTGACCAGCCGGACCGGCGGGTCGGCCAGGGAGCTTGCCGCGGCCGAGTTCCCGCCGAATGCGCTGCGGGACTACGCGCTGCTCGCGGACGGCGAGCGCGGCGCGCTGATCGGGCCCCGCGGCGAGATCGCCTGGATGTGCGCGCCGCGCTGGGAGTCCGGCTCGATATTCTCCGCGCTGATCGGCGGCAGCGGCGTTTACGCCATCTGGCCGTTAGGACGGTTTGTCTGGGGCGGCCACTACGAGCCCCGCTCGCTCATCTGGCGCAGCCGGTGGGTAACCGGCGATCGCTCGATCACCGAGTGCCGCGAGGCACTGGCATTCCCCGGCGACCCGCACCGGCTGGTGCTGCTGCGGCGCGTCATCGCCTGCACCGGCGCGGCTCGCGTGCGGGTCGTCCTGCATCCTCGCGCCAGCTACGACCGGCGGCGGCTGCGTCAGCTCCGCATCCAGCCAGACGGTAGCTGGACCGGGCGGGCCGGAGAGCTGTACCTGCGGTGGTCAGGCTCGGTCGGAGGGGCCGCAGTGAGCGCTGGCGCGCGGAGCTAGGAAGTCCGGGATTATCGTGGTGAGCTGGCAGCAATATTGCTGCCAGCTCACCACGATGATTGGCGCGGGGTCGATTGGCGCGGGGGTCGGTCGGCGCGGGGTCGACTTGCGGTGCTACTCCTCGACGTACTCCTCGATCGTCTCCCGCTGTACCTGGCCGTTGGGCTTCAGGCGCGCATGCCTGGAGCTGATGAGGCCGCCGGGGGCCAGAAACCGGGAGAAGTGCTGTGGCTCCGCCTCGCTGGAGGCCGGCTCAGCTGCCTCGGTCTGATCGGCCTCGTCGTTGTTGACGACCAGGCTGCGGCGCAGCCATCCGGAGCCGCGCCGCGGGATGATCGCGCCCAAGCCGCCGGTCAGCATCAGCACCCAGCCGACGACCTGGAGGTTCAGGAACGCGGGGCTGCGCGTGATCGCGAAGGCGAAGATGGCGCCGATGGCCACTAATGCCAGCGAAGTGGCGGTCTTCATTGGGGTTATGTCCCTTCATCTCACGCGGGCGCCGGGCTGGCGGCCGTCGGTGGTTCGTCAGCCGGCGGGCGGGTCCCGCGAGCCGGTCGCGCAGATAGCTAAGTGCGTCCGCCAGCAGCCTGGAGACGTGCATCTGCGAGATATGCAACTGACTGCCAATCTCGGCCTGCGTCATGTTCCCGTAGAAGCGCATGAGCAGTATCTGCTGCAGCCGTTCAGGCAGGTCTGACCAGTGCGTCCAGACGGCTTCCATGTCCAGGAGGTGCTCCAGCCGCGGGTCGTCTGCCCCAAGCAGGTCGCCGACGGTGGCTGACCCGCCATCGCTGGTCATCGGCGAGTCGAGCGATGACGCGCGGAACGCCAGGTCGGCCCGGCGAGCTTCGCGGACATCGTCCTCACAGACACCGACGTGCCTGGCGAGTTCGGCATCACTGGGCGTCCGGCCGAGGTCGTGGGTCAGGTCCGAGGCCGCGCTGCGCAGCTCCAGGCGCAGCTCCTGCAGCGAGCGCTTCACGTGTACGTGCCAGCGCTTGTCACGGAAATGGCGCTTGATCTCGCCGCTTACGCAGGGCTGCGCGTAGCCGGCCAGCGTATTGCCGACCATCGGATCGAAGTTATTGATTGCCTTCAGCAGCCCGACATAGCCGACCTGCATGAGCTCTTCTTGTGACTCCGGGCTGTTCCTGAACGGCGCAACACAGGAGCGGACCAGCGACTGATAGCGAGTAACCAGCACCTCGCACGCCAGCTCGCGCAGGCCGTCGCCCACCGGCAGCGAATGGACAATCCGCAGCAGCCGCTCATCGTCGCAGCTCTCCAGGTCGCTGACCCGAGTGGGCTTGAGCGGACTCACCGGCCTCGTCATTACTGGTCACCTCCAGCGGGCTGGCGGCAACCCGCCCTAGCACTTGGTGCCCTGTCCACGGCGCCCAAACATTGCCTGGCCCTGCGGCGGCGCTGCTGGCGGTCGGCCTGCTGCTGGGGCGGCGGGGTCATGACCGGCAGTTGCGCGCTGCGCCCCTGGGTGGTCGCGGGCGGGCGCAGCAGGTCATCGAGCGGAACGCGGGTGCCCTGCGTCGGTGGCGTCTGGTCGAGCAGCTGTAGCAGCCGGGCCCGCCCGACGAGCAGCCAGGCCTTGCCACCGTTCGGCCAGAGTCCGGCCACGCCGGCAATCATGAGGATCACGCCGGCCCGATGTACGTCCAGGAAGCCGGGATTGCCGCTGACGGCGAAGGCCAGGACCGCACCGGTGACCAGCGTGATCACCCACGTGGGAGCTTTCACTGGGCCCTCAGCTGCCTGCGCATCGGGGGTCAGCCTGTCGTCGAGCGCTGGGTTGGATCCAGGAAGACGTGCGGCATCACCGGCAGCCGGTCCGCGAGCCTGCTGTCTATCCGATCCGCCAGGGTCTCCACGTCGTCCGCGCCGGTGCCGTCGCTGAAAGCTAGCCGGGCTCCGACGATGAGGTGGTCTGGGCCCAGGTGCATGGTGAGCAGCTCGACGAGTTCGTCGGCGCGGCGCAGCGACAGCAGGCCCTCGAAGACGGAGAATCCAGCTCCGGCGATGAATATCCCGAACGCCGAGAGCAGAGACCAGAAATACCGGTCCTGCCCGTGGCCGAACTGGTGCCGACGATCGCCAGGCCGCTCGCCGAGGCGCAGCGGGGCCAGCAGCAGTCCCTGGTTGATGGTGTCGGCCAGTGAGTGGGCGGACTCCGCGAGCAAGGCGCTAGATCCCGCGGCGATTCCGGCGGCCAGCTTCAGCGCCGCTACCACGATGTTGGACGCGCCGGCGATGAGCACGGTGCGCCGAGCGGCGCGCAGGTCGGCTGATCTCGTCATGGCCGGGCTGCGGGCGCGGCGCCCGTGGGGGCGGCGGCCGCTAGAGCTCGTTGCTGCTGCGAGCGGCGTCGTAGAGCGGGTCAGGGCCGCGGGCTGACTCGCTGACCGGCCGGCGCAGCGACCGCGCGGCTACGCCGCTGAGCAGTGACCCGATAGCGATGCCAAGCACGAGGTCGACCATCGCGGTAGCGATCTTCGCGGTGAGCGGCGCCGCAGTGCTGAACGGAAAGAGCACGGCCAGCACGGTGGCCAGGCCGATGATCCAGCTGAAGAAGGCCAGCGGCCGCGGTGTGCTGACGAGCAGCAGGTGCGCCAGAGCGGTGGCGGCAAGCGCCGCGGCGGCCGCAGCCAGGACCAGGTCAGTCGTGTGGACGTCACCGTATGCACCGTCGCTGCGCGGTGACAGCAGCGGGATAGCGAACAGCCATCTGCATACCAGGACGCCGACCAGGGCGATGAGCCCCGCTACCACGGCAGTGGCGATGCCGCCTGGCCAGAGTCTGGATGCCTCTACCGCCAGGCCCGTATCGCGCGAGCGGCCTGCAGGCACGTTTGGGGTAGTCATGAGGGAACCCGCCTTCTGCTTGAAGCATGATGGCGCCGCCTAGCTGTCCTGGCGGCTGTCGTTCAAACACGCATGAAAGTCGCCAGCCGGCGGAGGGGGAGCGACCGCCAGCTGGCGAGGTATACACGCTCGGGAGTGCGCGCTGCGCCGAGAACCCGCTCGCCCCGCGGCTAGACCGGCCGTCGGGAGGCGATGCAGGTCACCAGTAGTACCAGCGGCGCCGACGCGGACGGGCAATCGTCTCGCCGACCCGGAGCAGGAAGCCAAGCAGCCAGATGACGAGCGCCGCAATAGCTACAAACCAGAGCGCGGGCAGGACGAATCCGAGGCCGCCCAGGATCAAGACGATCAGCAGGGCGACAAGAATGATAGCCATCGCAATCCTTCCCTAGCTATGACGACGGCCAGCTACCCGCTCAGCGGCGGGCAAACATCCGCGCCCGGATGGTGACCTGCCGGGCCGGCCTGTTGGCCGCGCTTGGCCGCCGCCAGGCTCGCGACCGCGTCAGCGCGGCCGCGAGACTGGACCTGGTGGCTACGGTCGACGGATCCGCATGTGCAGTCGGACCGCAGTCCCGGCCGCGGTCGTTCGCAGCTCTACCAGGTCGCATACCTGATTTACGAGCCATAGCCCTTGACCGCCTGGCTTGTCCGGCGACGGGCGGCGGAGCCCGGCCAGCGGATCGGCGATGTACCCGCTGTCAGAAACCTGGCAGAGCATCTCATCGCCGGCCTGCCAGGCGAGCGCGACGCCTCCCGCCCTGGTGTGCCGCAGCGTGTTGGCCGCGACTTCGCTGACCGCGAGCACGAGATCGGTGACCTGATTGGCTTGCAGTCCGACACGGTAGCCCGCCCTGGTCACCATCGCACGTACCGCGCGCAGATCCGAACGGTACTCGATCACCTCCGCGTCCGCGGGCGGTGTGGGCAGCGGCAGCTTGCACACGGTCGGCGTGGAATCTGGCCCGGCGTACGCGGTGCTCGGCACGACGGCGCCAGCGCCGAACTGCCATTGATGCAGGCATGCGGCATCGGCCAGCACCGGCTCGGGCAGGTCGACCGCGCTGTACGGGCACACGATGGTGGCTGCGACGCCGGTAAGCGCCCGGTCTACCAGAGCCTCGTTCCTCGCCCCTTCGTATATCTCGGCAAGGGAGCGGCCGTGCCAGATCGACTCGCTGACGACTCGCACCGGGCGGCCCAGGTGCCGGTCGGCGAACGTCCGCACGGCGGGAATGATCCTGGCCGGATTGCGGCCTAGCTCGGTCATATCGGCCACTGTCATAAGACCGGCCTCACTGATCAGATTGGGCCACGCCGAGCCCGCGTGGGGTACGGCCAGGAGTACTGGCTCGCGCCGGGTCAGGCCCGTGCGCACGAAGTCGGTGATCGTTGTCCGGTATTCCGCCCTATTGCGGTAGAAGAGCGCGATATGGCGGAAGACATCGCTGGCTTCCACCTCAGACGCTCCTCATCTTCGGGCTCCACCGCCTAACGTCCGGAGCGCGGCTACCTGGATCGGACCCGTACCGGCAATCCGTTCTGGCGCCGCTGCTGGCATGTCCGCTGCCGCCTGTACCACGGCCGACGCGCAGGCCCGTGCGCCGACCGCGGCACGCACGTCTACTGCCCTGGCACGACGGCGCTATGCGAACCAGCGGGAATTGATGTGCGCACCTAATATGAGGAGGTAACAACTTTCATGCCAGGTTCGAGCTTCCTTGGGGTAGCACATGGACGGACTGGCGCTGTCATCTGAACAGCGCGACGGCAGCATCATCGTCACAGTAGGCGGCGACCTGGACATTGTGACCAGCCCGGCACTGGACGACTGCCTGACCCATGCGCGCGCCGCTAGCAGCCGAGTAATCCTGGACCTGTCTGCGGTTGACTTCATGGACACCAGTGCGCTGGCGGTGATAGTGGGGCACTGGAAGAAACTTGAGGCCGCCGGGGGCGGGCTGTCCTTGGCCGGCGCGCGATACCGCTACACCAAGACGCTCTGGATAACCGGCCTGGCCGACCGCCTCGACCTATATGACAGCGTCGCGGCGGCGCTCGAAGCGGCTAGCCTGGATGCGGCGGCCGATGGGGGCGCCGGCGGCTAGGCGGGACGCGACGGCATCCAGGAGGCGAATTGCCACTTCCAGGTCTGGCAATGCAGACTGCCAGCCTGCTTAGCCTGCCGACGGCCACTGAGGAACGCGCCTTGTATCGGCTGGCCAGCCTGGCGGCGAGCCAGGTCGCTGGCTGCTCAGCCGCCAGCGTCGTGGTCTTGCGTCATGACGAACTGGCTGCTGAGGCCTCGAGCCATCCGGACGCGACCCGGCTAACTCAGGTTCAGCTGGACTGCGGGCGCGGACCGTTGCTGGCTGCGCTGGACGATCGCGTTCCGGTCCAATGCGCCGACACCCTCGCCGAGGCGCGCTGGCCGGAGTACGCGGCCGCGGCGCTGAGGCTTGGGGTGCGCTGCTCGGTCACCCTGTGCGCGGGCGACCAGGTCATCGTGGTGCTTGCCCTGCTGGGTGTCAGGCCGCGGGCGATGGACCTCCAGCAGCTGCAGATTGCCGAGCTTGTCGCCGCCTACAGCGCCGCCCTGGTCGGCGCGGTCTCGGACTACCGTGACTCGCGGCGGACGACCGTCCAGCTGCAGGATGCAGCCGAAGGCCGGGCCCTGGTTGATCAGGCCAAGGGCATCTTGATGCATGCGCTAAGCTGCAGCGCCGATGATGCGCTGGCGCGGATCAGGGATGTGTCTCAGCGCAGCAACATGAAGGCGACCGAGGTGGCCGCGCGGGTCATCGACGCTCATAGCGGTCGGCCAGGAACCGCGTCTGCGTGGCCCGCCTGGCCCGGAGCCGGGCAGCCGCGCGGAACCCAGGGCCGCCGGCCGCGAAAGCCCTCGCAAACTCCACGCAGAACGGGAGCGGGCTAAGGAGACTCGAGCGGCTGACAGGACTAGACAGAGAGGTCGAGCGCGACCATGGCGGACACACCCGGCCAGCCGGCCGCGCCTGACGCGGTTGCGGGACTGAAGTCCCGCAGCGCCGCGCTCAGGCGGGCAGCCGCGAACCCGCGTGCCCGGCAGGCGGCGCTGCTCGATGCGGCCCTGACCGAGCTCGACGGGGCGATCGATGCGCTGCTGGAGGCGGGCAACGGCGCGTCGGCCGCGGGCCGCGGCGAGCAAGCCGGCGGCGTGCACCCGGATCGGCGGCTCCTGCAGGCGGTATTCGCGCAAGCGCCTGTCCCGCTGCTGGTAGTCGACGCCGACTCTACCGTGCGGCGGGCTAACTCAGCCGCCTGCGAGCTGCTTGGCGTGGGTCCTGGCTATGCCACTGGCAAGACGCTGACATCCATGACCGACAGTGCGGGCCAGGCGCCGTTGCGCTCTCAGCTAGCCGGGGTGATTCGAACAGGGAAGTCGGCGAACGTCAGCTGCAGCCTGCTCGGCGGAAATGGTCTTGTCAGCTGCGAGCTGGGCATCCGGCTGATCAGCGTGCGTGGAGACGAAGACCGGTTGCTGATCGTGGCCAGCCCGGAAGGTACCGCTCCCGCGCTCGGCATGCACCCCGCGACCACCGAACGCCGAAGTGGCGCAAGCGGCGAGGCCGGGCCGCGCGCGGACCCGCAGGTTACCTCGCTGACCCGACGCAGTGACCTGCTTGCCGCTGCGGCGCGGCTGCTGCTGGAGAACGCCGGCGCCAGTGAGTCAGTCATCTTGCAACGCTGCGCTCGGCTGCTGGCTAGCGACGTGGCTACCTGGGTGGTAGTCGACGTTCTGCACCGCGGCACTTTGCGGCGCCACTACGTGGCGGGCCCGGACGATCCAGCCTCGGCCCGGCTGGCCCAGAAAGTCGCCGCGGTTTCTCCTGGCCCAGACACCGCCCCGTTCCTGGCGCAGGAGTCTGGCAGTTCGAGCCTGGTCACGCACATCGAGGACGAGGACCTACTGGGCACCGATCAGGACGGCGCGCCACTGCTTCCGCTGCTCGACGCGGTCTGCCTGCTGGCAGTCCCCGTGTCGGACGGAAGCCGATGCTCGGGTGCCCTTACGCTGGTCAGGGACGCTGCAGCCGGTTATTTCGGGCTAGTCGACGTGGGGCTGGTCGAGCAGATTGCCGATCTGCTGGCCAGGGCCCTATCGGCACGGCGGATGCTGACTCGCCAGACCGAGGCCGCCGAGGCACTGCGGTCTAGCCTGCTGCCGCCGGTGCTCAAGTCGGTGCCGGGGGTTGATATCGTCGCCGCGCACATGGCGCCTACCCGTGGCCGCGAGGTTGGCGGCGACTTCTATGACGTGTACCCGACGCCCGAGGGGTGGGGCGTTGCCATCGGTGAAGTATGCGGCAAGGGCGAAGACGCGGCTGCCGCGACCGCCACCGCCCGGCACGCCATCCGGGTGCTCTCGCACTGGAATCCTGATCCCGCTCAAGTGCTGCGCGGGGCCAACGACATCATGCTGACCGAGGAGTTCGGCGGCCGGTTCGTAACCGCCGATGCGGCGCATCTGAGCTGGACCGACCGCACCCTGCGGGTGGTACTCGGCAGCGCCGGCCATCCCGGCCCAGTGCTGCTGAAGCGCGATGGCTTCGTACAGACGCTCGCCGGCGGCGGTGTCGCGCTCGGGATCTTCCCTGACCCGGAGCCCGCCACCCAGGTGGTCGAGCTCGAGCCAGGCGACGTGCTGTTCTTCTTCACCGACGGGCTGACTGGCGCGCGCAGTCCTCAGCTCACCTACCTCGAGGAGATCCTCACCGACACCCTGGCCTCGCTGGCGGGTCGTCACGCGGCCGACATCGTGTCGGAAATGCGCAAGGTCGTGCTTGACTTCTCGGCCGGCGTCCTGCGCGACGACCTGACCATGCTGGCCCTGCGGGCGGGCGTGCCACCCGGATCCTGATGGTGGCGCCGGATGCCGCTTGTTGCCGCTGTTGTTTTGGGTACCTAATCCCCGGTAGATAGCCGCTAGCACTCGCGGCCTCGTGCACCGGCGGGGCGCATCCGGTCAGGACGGCTGCGCAGGAGATTTCAGATGGCGACCAGCCAGTACACAGACCCCAGGCGCGAGCACGCCGCCGCCGAAGGCGCAGCGGCAGCCGGGCGCGACCCGCAAGCCAATACGGACGTCATGCAGGAGGCCGTCGAGCGAGCAGCCGCGGTAGCCGAGGAAACTGGCGGCCTCGGCAAGCCGGGCAGGCCACTGGACCGGCGATCGCCGTTTTTCATCGGGCTGACGGCGGCCGCCGGGGTCGCGGTCACCTACGGCCTGGCCGAACTGGTGATCCGGGCCCGCTCGGTGCTTGTCCTGATCGGGCTGGCGCTGTTCATGGCCGCCGGGCTCGATCCGGCAGTCAGCTGGCTTACCCGGCGGAGGCTACCGCGGTGGACCGCGGTCATGCTGGTGCTGGCCGCGGTTCTTGGCGTGATCGCGATCTTCCTGGTCGCGGCCATCCCGCCGCTGACTAGCCAGGCAACGACGCTGGCCGGGCACGTCCCGCAGTACCTGCATGCGCTGAACAATCCCAGGTCCGAGCTGGGGCGGCTCAACCTGCGCTTTCACATCGAGCACCGGGTGCAGCAGATGCTCTCCAGCCGTGGCACCACCATCGCCGGCGGCATACTCGGGGCCGGCGAGGTAGTGCTCAGCACCGCCACTTCGGTCATCGTCGTGCTGGTGCTCACCACCTACTTCCTGGCCGGCCTGCCGAGGATCAAGCTGTTCCTTTACCGGCTCGCCCCGCGTTCGCGGCGGGCCAGGGTCATCCTGATCGGGGACGAGATCTTCACCAAGGTGGGCGGGTACCTGCTCGGTAACTTCCTGACCTCACTGATCGCCGGCCTCGGGACCTACGTGTGGATGGTCATCTTCGGCATTCCCTACCCGGCGCTGCTCGCGCTCCTGGTGGCGCTGCTCGACCTGATCCCGGTCGTGGGCTCGACCATCGGCGGGCTGATCGTCACGCTTGTCGGCCTGACGGTCTCGCTGCCAGTCGCACTTGGCACGCTCGGTTTCTACGTCGCCTACCGGTTCGCGGAGGATTACCTGCTCGTGCCCCGCATCATGGGCCGCACCGTGCAGGTGCCCGCGGCGGTGACGGTCGTCGCCGTGCTCATCGGGGCCGCGTTGCTCGGCCTGGTGGGCGCGCTAGTCGCCATCCCGGCCGCGGCCGCAGTCCGGCTGCTGCTGCACGAGGTGACCTTCCGGCGGATGGACACCTCCTAGGCCTGCTAGCCGGCCCTGTCCATCTCGCGGTCAGCCCGGCTGGCTCGCAGCCGTCGTCGGTCATCTTCGCCCGTACCGCCCCAGATGCCGTGAACCTCATCAATCGCCAGCGCGTAGTCAAGGCACTGCTGCTGGACGCCGCACCTCGCGCAGACGGCCTTAGCCAGCGCCTCCTGGGTCCTGGCGGGCCCGATCTGCGAGACCGGGAAGAACAACTCGGGATCTTCCCGCTGGCATGCGGCCAGATTCCACCAGCCGCCGTCTGCCATCTTGATCACTTCAGCCTCCGGGGCCGTGCCGCGCGGGCTGCCATGCCGCGCCGGCGAGACGATGGGGTCAGCTGCCCGCGGTGTCCTGGTTTACACGCCGGGTAGCCAGGGAATCTGCGCTAGCGCCGGACGGCACGCCTGCCGGGCGTGCGGGCCGGCCGAGGGTGAGAGGACATGCTGGACAAGCGCGCACCGGCTGACGGCGGGGTAGCCTTCGTGCTGGGCGGCGGCGGCGTACTTGGTGCTACCCAGGTCGGGATGCTCAGGGCGCTGCTGGAGGCCGAGATCCGGCCCAGCCTCATCCTGGGAACCAGCGTAGGGGCGGTAAATGGCGCGGTTATCGCGGCTGATCCGTCCGAGACCGGTGTGCAGAAGCTGGCAGACCTGTGGCGGTCGATGACCGATGTCGGCATGTTCAGCGACACCGTGCTGGCCAGAGCAGCGACGCTGGCACGGCACCGGACCCACCTGTACTCGCCTGCCCCGTTTCGACGGCAGTTGCAGGCGCATCTCCCGCAGACCTTCGCGGAGCTCCAGATTCCATTCCAGTGCGTGGCCGCGAGCATCGAGCGGGCCAGCGCGCACTGGTTCACCTCCGGCGACCTGGCCGACGCGGTGCTGGCGTCGTCGGCAGTGCCTGGCCTGCTGCCACCGGCCCGAATCGGCGACGAGCACTTCCTGGACGGTGGCCTGGTCCATTCCATCCCGGTCGGGCGCGCGCTGGCGCTCGGCGCGACAGAGATCTACGTGCTGCACGTGGGCCGGATCGAGCAGCCGCTGAAGCCGCCCAAGTCACTGTGGGAAGTCTGCCTTGTGTCCTTTGAGGTCGCTCGCCGCCATCGCTTCGTCGAGGAGATGGCCGGGCTGCCGGCCCAGGTGCGTGCCCATGTGTTGCCGAGCGGCGAGGAAAGCATGCCGCTGATGTCGATGCGCTATCGCGGACCAGCGCGGGTAGCGAGCCGGATCGAGCGCGGCTACCAGGCTGCGGCCGGCTATCTGGCTAGCTTGCCGGTCAGCGGATGAGACCGCCCCGCCTGCTCGTCCGCCGTGCGGTGCTGGACCCGCTATGGCTGCCGCTGGCCGTCTCGCTGGCCGGCCTCCTGGGCCTGGCGGCGGCCGCCAGCGTCCTGGTTGCGCCGCTAGCCGGGCGGCGCAGGGCGGCGCGGCTCGCCCTCTTCGGCGCGCTTTACCTGCTCGTCGATGCCGGCCTGGTGGTTTGCTGCGGATACTTGTGGCTCCGCTACCCGCTGCCAGGGCGTCGCGGCCGGGACTGGGCGCAGGCACACGTGCACGTCCTTCGCCGCGCCCTGGATCTGCTGGTCGCGGCTTCTGGCCCGCTGCTCGGCTTCCACGCGCTTGTCGAGGAACTGCCGCCCCAAGAGAGCCTGGACGGTCGTCCGCTGCTAGTTCTGGCCAGGCACGGTGGTCCCGGCGATTCGTTCGCGATTGCCGAACTCCTGCTCACGGTGTGGAAGCGCCGCCCGGTCATCGTGCTCAAGGAGTCACTGCGCTGGGACCCTGGCCTTGACGTGCTGCTTGGCCGGATGCCGTCCTGCTTCCTGCCTGGCCGTGGGCGTGGCGTGAACCTGCCCGTGCGCATCGGCGAACTCGCCAGCCGCGTGCACAGCGACGACGCGATCCTGCTGTTCCCCGAAGGCGGCAACTGGACGCCGCGGCGCCATCGCAACGCGCTCGCCAGGCTCTGGGTGCGCGGGCGGCGTACCGCCGCGGCCAGGGCGGCTGCCAACCCGCACGTGCTGCCGCCGCAGCCCGCCGGGGTGCTGGCCTGCCTGGCGGCAAGGAAGGACCTCGAGGTCGTCCTCGTCGCGCACACCGGGCTTGAAGACCTCGTCAGCCCCGGCGACATCTGGCGGGCGCTGCCGATCGGCGGCAGACCCATGGTCATGCGATGGTGGCATCCGCCCGCAGCGGAACTGCCGGCGGAGGCCGGTCTCCAGCAGGACTGGCTCGATGTGCAGTGGACAGTCGTTGACTCGTGGATCGACGCACGGAAGGCAGCACGTCAGCGCCAGCAGGAGTCGCAGCGGCCGGGCGCGGTACCCGCCGCCGCGGCCGCCGCCGATGCCGTCGCCGATGCCGGGACCGATGGCCTGGGCGGCTCCGCCGATGCCGCCGCCGGTCAGGGCTAAGAAACTCGCGGGCGCTGGTAGCGGTCTAATCTGCCTGCATGCAAGCGGTCTCGGGCTGCCTGCGCGCAGGCGCGCGCCAGCCGCGTTCCCTCATCCTCGACTGCGTTCCGGCACCGCCTGGGGTTTGACGCTGCTGCCTACGGGCACCTGCGTCGGGCTTAGTCACCCCGGAGGTCATGATGGTTGCACGAACGGCACGACGCCGGACGGCGCGCGTTCGCGGCGCTGGCAGGCAGGCGGCGAACAGTTCGGTAATGTCCGGCCTGGCGCGGGCGGGCTTTCTCGCTCGCGGCATCCTGTACGCGCTCATCGGCATCATCGCCCTTGAGATCGCGTTCGGTAACTCGCACCAGCAGGCCGACCGCTCGGGCGCGGTCCGGCTGGTAGCTGCCACGCCGTTCGGCTCGGTCATCCTGTGGCTTCTGGTGGTCGGCTTTGCCGGGATGACCCTGTGGCAGCTCTCTGAGGCAATCTGGGGTGCGGCGGGTCCTGGCGGGGATAAGGCCACCAAGCGCCTCGGCTCGCTCGGGCGAGCGGTCCTCTACGCCGTGATCACCTACGGAATCCTCAAGTACGCGCTTGGGCTTGGCGCTCCGGCCTCCTCCAACAAGCAGTCCCAGGACCTGACGGCCACAGCCCTGCACTATCCCGGCGGGCAGGCCATCGTCGCGATCGTCGGCGTCATCATCGCGGCCGCTGGCATCGCCCTTATGTACCAGGCATGGCAAGGACGCTTCCTGCGCAACATGCGCATGGGGTCGGCTTCGGCCGGGACTCGCAAGGCAGTGACGCGGCTCGGCCAGATCGGCGGCGTGGCCAGGGGCGCGGTCTTCGTGACCATCGGCATCTTCCTGACGGTCGCGGCCGTGGACGCCAAGCCGGGCCAGGCCAAGGGCATCGACTCAGCGCTGCGCGTGTTCGCGCACACGCCGCTGGGGCCGTGGCTGCTTGCCTTGGTTGCGATCGGACTGGTGATGTTCGGCGCGTTCTCTTGCTGCGAGGCTCGCTGGCGGGATGTCTGACCCGCCTCAGGCGCCGCTCGGGCCGTGGCCGCTGGTCCTGGTGACTACCGGGCTGGCGGTCTCAGCCGCCGCTTTCCCCTTCTGCTCCTGGTCATCCTCGTTCGCCTCCGGCCGAAGGGCGCGCGGGTGAACGACCGGATGCGGGGCAGTCAGCCGCGGCGGCACCAGGTGCGAAGGACGCAGGTCGGCCAGCGCAGGGGCTCGGGCCACCAGTACCACGCCGACCACAAGGGCGACCACCCCGACGATCTGTACCGCGATCATGACCGGCGAGGTCTGGATTGCATCACCGAAGACGACCACTCCCAGGATGATCCCGGCCGCGGGTTCGGCGGCGCTAATCGCCGGAAGCGAGGCGTGCAGCGGGGCAGAGTTGAAGGCGCTCTGCATCAGCCACAGTCCGACCAAGCTGGCGCCAATCAGGCTATAGCCTGGCCAGTCGGTCAGCAGCGAGGTGAACGGGTGGGTGTTCATGACGTGCACTGTCTGGCGAGTCAGCGCGTCGGAGATGCCGAACACCAGGCCGGCGGCCGTTCCGCTGAAGGTGGCCCGGACCTGGCCGGAGCAGCGCTTGCCGATCTGCACGAAGCCGGCCGCTAGTCCGGCGATAGCGGCCGCGGCCAGCCACCCGGCCGGTGAGGCGAAGGATTCCGCCGGAGAGTGGGCTGAGCGGGCGACGGACAGGGCCGCCACGCCGCCGCTGAGTATGACCACGCCCACGAGCTCGGTTGCGCGCAGCCGCTGGCCGGATACCGGAACGGCGAGGGCCAGCGCGAAGAGCAGGCTCGTCGTGAGCAGCGGTTCGGCCACGGACAAGGACAGATGACTCACCGACCAGGCCGATGCCAACTCGCCCGCGATCATGACGGCCAGGCCAGCCAGCCAGCGACGCCGACGTAGCAAGTCGGCGAGCAGGGCCAGCCGCAGGAAGAGCGCCTGCGGAGCCTGCTCCGCCGCCTTTTGCTGTAGGACGAAGCCGACGCCGAGCAACAACGCGGCTACGAGCGTGATGGCTACATTCATTCCGCTGGGCTCTCTGCGTGGCCCAGGGTGCGGCCCGGCAGATTACCTGCCTGCGCGCCGGGCAACACGGCCTCAGCGAGCCGCGCGCCACTGCGCGTCTGCCCACCGAACACGACGATTGCCCAGGTAGTAGCTATCAGCGGATCAAGCTAACGTGATGCCAGGCCGATCGGCGGCCGGCAAGCCTGCCTCACTTGCATTCTCCATCAGGGTAGCCAAGCATTCTCCTTCAGCGTGGCGGGCTGTATGCCGGAAAGCAGGCCAGAATACAGCGCCAGGGAACTTCTAATCCGGACAATTCACCTTCGCCAGCTGTGCTTGCGGAGGGCCAGGGTGTGGATGATTGCCGGGTTAGCGGTACCCGGCTGCTGCGGCCGTAATCACCCTGGCGAGCGCGGTGGCGGGGAGCTGTTCAGAAAGCTGACCGCGTTCCTGGTCGCTACAGTGCCGGTACTGGTCCTGCTCGGGCTCGTGCGGGCGGTCGCGCTGCTGCGCCGCGGCACGGGCGCGTCCTGGCGCGACGCCCTTGGCGCGTTCTTCATCTGGCAATCCACCTCGCTTGTGGTGGCCAGGGCGTCCGTGCTCGGGTTGTTCGCCAAGAAGGCTGTGTTCCTGGTCACGCCGAAGACCAGCGAGCGCGCGAAGTGGTGGGAAGCGCTGCGGGCCAACTGGGCCGAGTCCGCGCTGGCGCTGCTCGGCATTTTTGGTATCGGGGCGGCACTGACTCGGCCCACGGAGCTTGCCGGGCCGCTACTGGCCGGCCTGCTCATCTTCCCGACCATTGGCATGGCAGCCGCGCCCGTCAACAGCTGGGCGGCGCAGCGGGCCGCGTTGCCGCCGGACCTGCGCGAATGGCGGACCATGGAGTGGCGGCGGTCCAGGCACCGCACCGCCCTGGTCCGGACCGCCGCGGCAGGCGGCGTGGTCGCTGTGGTGAGCGTGGTCGCCGCGGCCGTAGGCCTGATGCTGGCGCCCAGTCCCCGCTCCGTGCAGCCGCCGGCCCTGCTACAGCCGGCTACTGCGCAGCACACCAAGGCCACCCAGGCAAATCCGAGCCCGTCGCCCGGCAGAACATCACCCAGCCCCGGCGTGAGCCCGACCCGCGTGACGCCGACACCGACGCCGTCGCCCACCGGCACGACCCAGACTCCCACGCCGACACCAACGTCGACCGCGACCACGCCGACTGGCACCTCATCGTCATCCGCGCGCTAGCAGGCGGCGCGGGATCCCGCCGCCGCGGCGATGTTTACCGACCGCCGCGCTGGACAGCCAGGAGTGCACGGTCGGCCAGGTACCGGCGCGCCGAATGAGCAGAGGGGAACCTGTCATGGGTCAGATTGCATCTGAGGTGCTGATCGAGCGCCTGGCCGACTGGGGGGCAAACACCGGGGCTGTGAGCACGCTGAACTCGACATGACTCCATCACCTCGCAACGGCTCGCGTTGATTCATGCGTCCGGAGTTCGGGCGGCGGGCCGGATGACGGCGTGCCCTGCCCGGATAAGCGGGCGGCGTAAGCTGGCTGGCATGAAGCCGAGGGGGGCTTTGGCAGGCGCAGCTGCTAATGCCAGGAAGGTGAACGGAATACCCGACGCGAAGGGCGCGGCGGCGGCGGACAACACGCGGCCAGCAGCTCATATCGCGCTTTTCTACTCGGCAGTGAGCGAGTACGCGGACGCGGTCGGCGGCTTCATCCAGGACGGTCTTGCCGCAGGCGACCCGGTCATGGTGGCGGTCCCAGGACCGAATGCCAAGGTACTGCGGGACCGCCTCGGCGCGAATGCTGCGCGGGTCACATTTGCCGAGATGACCACCCTTGGCCGCAACCCGGCCCGAATTATCCCGGCCATATACGCGTTTGCCGATTCCCGGCCAGGACAGTTCCTTCGTTATGTCGGCGAACCAGTCTGGCCAGCACGTACTGGCGCCGAGCGCGCGGAGGCCATCCGGCATGAGGCGCTGCTCAACGTCGCCTTCGCCGGGCTGCCGCTCGCCATCTTGTGCCCGTATGACGCGGTCGGTCTGGATTCCGGCCTGCTCGCGGCGGCCGAGCAGGCTCACCCCGCGCTGATGCGTAACGACCGAACGCAGCCGAGCCCGGCCTACTCCGGGACCGGCGGTCTGGGCGAGCGCGACAGCCCACTGCCCGAGCCGCCTGCGGGCTTGGAGGTACTCACCTATCGCGATGATCCCGGCCGCGCCAGGGCCTTTGCCCGGCAGAAGGCGCAAGTAGCGGGACTGGCCGAGCCGAAGCTGACGGACCTGGTCATCGCGGTCGGCGAACTGGCGGCCAACACACTGCGTCATACCGGCCGCAGCGGCACGGTGCGGCTTTGGGCCACAGCCACCGAGGTGATCTGCGAGGTGCGTGACAGCGGGTACATCGGCAACGTCCTGGCCGGGCGAAGGCGCCCAGCCGCGGATGCTGCGCGCGGGCACGGCCTCTACGTGGTGAACCAGGTCTGCGATCTGGTCGAGATGCGGACCGGCAGTTCCGGTTCGACGTTCCGGTTGCACATGGCCCTGCCTGGCTGAGAACCGAGCGGGCTGCAGCCTGCGTAAGTTATGCCAATGCCCCCGGTTCTGCGGTCGATGGTGTCCGTGACCTACGTCAGGGATATCGACGTCTCACGCGCTTTCTACGAGGCGCTCGGCTTCTCCGAAGAGCGCAGGCCGGGGTGATACCTCGGCGTGGTCGGCTCTGCATTGCGGTGAGCACATGGTGCTGCTCACAGCCACCCGGCCCCCGCTGGATATCCCGCAGCTACCGCTGCTTTTCTATTTCTTCTTCGAGGACCTGGACCGTGTCATCGCATCGCTAGAGGCGGCCGGCGTCCAGGTGGCTAGTCTCGGCCACGCCCCGCATGCCCTCGGCGGCGAGGCCAAGGTGGTCGACCCGGACGGCAACACGGTGCTGCTCGGCCAGCGCGAGCGGTCACAGTCGCCGTCGGCGGGCCATCAGGCCGAGTCTCGCTTCTCTCTGCTGCGAGAGGCTGCGGCGCTGGTCGAGGCGAGCGGCGGGGTCACGTCCGGCTGCCAGATCTGTGACGCAGAAGGCCAGCCGTGCCAGCGTCAGGGGGAGGTACGGCTTGCCGACAACGCGGGCACTGCGGTCTGGGCATGCCTGCCGCACGCCGATGAGGTACTCGTGATGGTCCCGGGTGCATTCGTGGCTGGCGAAGAAGACGGCGGCATCGCCGGCTTCAATGCCCGCCGACGGGGCTAGCAGATCGACACAGAACGCGGGCCGTAAACTGCCCGCGCCGCCGGCTCGGGTGTCGCCGCGCGAGATTGGACTGACGGCGGCGCCGAATCCGCCGCGCCGGGGCTGCGCGGAAATTCGCTGCGACTCATAGCGCCCATCGGGCGTCGACGTTTGCCGCCTCGCAAATGAGGTAGAGAGCAGCAACCTTGTAGTGAAAAAGGAGCCCCATGATTATCCTCGGCCTGATCATTCTCATTATCGGCTTCCTCGTCAAGATCGCGGTTGTCTGGACTATCGGCATCGTCGTGCTGCTGATCGGCCTCATCCTGGCGGTCCTCGGCTTTGCCGGCCGGGCGGTGGGCGGGCGCAGGCATTACTGGTAGCCCGAGCGGCGGGGGACCGCGAAACGCCGCGAGCACTAGCGCTAGCGGTCCATCCGTCGCGTGCAGGTAGCTAGGCATCGCCAGGACGGCGCGCCTCCCGCCAGCACCTGATAGCCGGTCATGGCCGGGCCCGTCCGGCGCGTTCCCGCGTCACGCTCGCCGGGTCCTTGTCACGGCGCAGTCCGAGAAACCGCGGATGCCGCAGGCTGCCGGCCCTCGTCCACTCAGAAAAGCCGACCTGAGCGACCAGCCGCGGCTCGGTCCAGTGCACTCCCGCTCGCGGTAGGTCTCCGCGAGCGAAAGGAGTCTCGGGTTGTTCGAGGCCCCGCATCAGCGCATGCAGTGAGGCGAGCGAGGCATCGTCAAAGCCAGTGCCCACCTTGCCGGCGTAGAAGAGCATGCCGTCCTCGTAATATCCCAGCAGCAGCGCGCCGAAGCCGGCCCGAGCGCCCCGCGGGTCAGTGAAGCCGCCGATCACGAACTCCTGGCTGCTCTCGCACTTGAATTTCAGCCAGTCACGGCTGCGCCCGCCGCGATACGGCGCGTCTGCCCGCTTGGCAATCACGCCCTCCCAGCCGTGGCGGCAGGCGTGGTCCCAGTGGGCCTCGCCGTCGCGGTTGCGGTGGATGGTGTATCGGAGCGGGCCGCCGAATGACAGCAACTGCCGCAGCAACCGCTTGCGGCCACGAAGCGGCCACTCCCGGACGTCGCTGCCGTCGGCGGCCAGGATGTCGAAAATGTAGTAGTAGACGGGTACCGAGGTGATGAGGGCGGGGCTCGGATCGCGGACGCCCAGGCGCTGCTGGAGGCGGCTGAAGCTGGTAGCGCTGCCGGCGAACGCGACGATCTCGCCATCGACAACGACGCCGGCGGGCGCCTGAGTCACGAGCGCGCGGGCGACTTCCGGATAGGTGGCGTTGACCTCTATCTGATTGCGGGTCAGCAGGTGCACTTTGCTGCCGTATCGATAGGCCAGGCAGCGCTCGCCGTCGAATTTGCGCTCGTAGAGCCAGCCATCGTCGGAGAACCGGTCGTGCACGAGCGTGGCAAGCTGCGGCTCCAGCCAGCGGGGCTCGTCCGGGCCGGGTGCGGCGCTCGGCATGGTCGCCCTCCTTCTCGATGCCGGCCTTACCCGATCGCCGTTACCCGTCACGATCCCGCATACACCAGGTGCGGCCAGGTTGGCTAGCCATGGGGCGTAGCCGGCTGGCG
This sequence comes from uncultured Actinomycetota bacterium, assembly GCA_963719765.1. Lineage (GTDB taxonomy): Bacteria > Actinomycetota > Actinomycetes > Streptosporangiales > Streptosporangiaceae > JAJYUU01. The sequence continues at coordinate 1,072,221 of CAVRCW010000001.1, read as the reverse complement.
TGCGGGTAGTTCGGGGCGGAAGCAGAACCTCAAGACCAACGAACGCCCTTGATTCATCGTAAATCCCTAGAAACGGATTAAACGGATATGGCAGACAAAGCGCTGGAAGAGCTACTGGTGTCCTCCGAGGTACAGACGGCACGCGACCGCATAGAGGACTACGTTGCCGCCGAGCTGGCTGCGAACCAGAACCCGGACGGCGAGCAGGAACTCGAGGAACTGCGTGACGCGCTCATCGAGATGCCCGGCGCCGCGCGGATGCTCATCGCCGCCATCGACAGGGCCGGGGTGAGCGTCGGCCAGCCGCAATACGACTGACCCGCCGGGCGGGTCCGCAAAGCCGGGCGCGTCCGCTAAGCCGCGCGGTCCTGGGCTTTCAGCGCATGACCTTCCAGTTCCAGCGCGAGTCGCGGTCGCTTCGTCAGGGTTTGCCGCCACGAAACTGGAAGGTTCCGCGTCAGCTGCGGCGGAAGCGCTCCGCGTCGGCGGTGCGGAAGTCCAGACCCAGGCCGCCCAGCAGCCCGGATAGCGGGCAGCCAAGAATCCCGGCCTTGAGGTCCCAGAGCGCGATATCGACCGCGGATACCGTCCGCCTCGGGGGCATCGGTGGGAATCACGTAGCTGGCGGCCCGCACGGCTGCCACCCGGACGTCGCTGGTCATCGTTGCCTCCTGGCCGGCGCGGTCGTTCGCCGGCAACTCAGCTACCGGCCAGTGACTGGCTCAAACCCACCGTTACGGATGACTTAGGCGGAATGTGGAGTGTGCCGGTTGCCGAAGGCGGCCACTTGCTGCTAGCAATTACTCAGCGGATACGGCCAACGGCCAGACCGCAGATTAATGGGTCAAAGCGCGGCCCCGGCACCTTACTGAGATCAGACCAGGGGTGTGCGGTGTCCGAGGATCTTTTGTCAGGCGGTCTGCCTGCCGGGGCGGATGGCCCGGCGGCCGAGGCGGCTGGCCCGGCAGCCGAGGCGGAGATCGTGGTCCTGCCGACGGAAGTCGACGTCGCCAACGCGGACATGGTCCGTGCTGCCCTGTCGGCGGTGCTGGCCCGCGGCGTGAGAATTCTGATCGCGGACATGGCCGACACGGTGTTTTGTGACTGCACCGGGGCTGCCGCGCTGCTGGCGGCCCACCGTCTGGCCTGCCGATCCGGCGCGCAGCTGCGGATTGTGGTTGGCAATTCCCAGGTCCGGCGGCTGTTCGAAATCACCGGTCTAGACCAGTGGCTGACTGTCTATGCCACCACGGCCGCCGCATGTGAGCCGCGAGACGGGCCGCCGGGTGCTGAGCCAGATGCGTGAGCAGCGCCGCGGTGGCTCAGACGTCGCTGCCCGGACGGAACCGGGTCCGGTCGATCTGGCCCGCTACCAGGTCCGCCGCGATCTCCCTGACCTTTCGGTTGGTGTTCTGGGACAGCCTGCTGAGCTCGGAGAATGCCACATCGGGATGGCAGCCGTGCTCAGCTACCAGAATGCCCTTGGCCTGCTCGATGACCGCCCGCGACTCGAGCGCGGTCTGCAGGTTGACCACCAGCTGCCTGCAGTTGCGGTAGGCTGCCGCGTTCCGCACGGCCACGCCGCCCTGTGCCGCGAACAGGAGCGCTATGTCATGACCCGAGCCCGCAAAGGCGTCGGCAGCTGCGCCGTAGATGCCCAGGGCGCCACCCGGCTTGCGGTCGGTGCGAAGCGGGAGTATGAGGCAGCTCCCGAAGCCCGCCCCGGCCATCGACGCGCATGCTGCGGGCCAGCGCCGCTCCTGGCCCGCGTCGTCGATCCTGCGGGCCTCGCCATAGCGGATTGCCTCAGCCACCGGGCCGTCCCCCGATTGCAGCTGAGTGCGGTGCAGGTCAGCGACAAGTGCCGGCGATCCGGTGTATATCCAGCTGGTATCGCTGGCTGCGACGACACCTGCGGCGGCGCTGCCGGGAATGAGCTCAAGCGCGAGCTGCGTCAGCTCATCCAGCGGTACGTCCGAGGACTCGTCATCGAGCAGGAGCCGGGCGAGATCCGCGATGCGCTCTGCAAGCTGCCTGGTAACCCTGACCATGAGCCTTCTCATCCTCCCAGCCGCATTGCGCGGCACCATTGCCCGGATGCGCAGCTACCCTCGATCCGCCGGATTGCACATGACCGAGATGTCACCTCAGCAGGGCTGATGATCACCTTGACCGGAGGCCAGCAACGGCACTTCACTATTCACTGGGGAGTCCGTCATGGCTAAGCACACGGCTGGCCTGGCCCTTTTGACCGTGCATTGCGTATGTGTCGCCAGGTCCGCCTATGCTGGCCCGGACTCAGATCATCAACGACACCTGATGTGAAAGCTGACGAGCGGGCCGATATGGTTGCAGAAGGCATAAATCCGGGTATCGGCGAACTGCCGGCGGACCGGATGCGCATCCTGCTCATCGAGGACGATGACGGCGATGCGCTGCTGGTAGATGAGTTGCTGCTCGATGCCGGCGCCCCGTTTGCGCTGCGTCGTGCCCGCTCCCTCGCCGAGGCAAGCAGGGATCTGGCGGGTGTCGGGTGCGTGCTCCTCGACTTGGAGCTTCCTGACGCGCGCGGCCTAGCTGGCGTGAGCTGGCTCCGGGAGGTTGCGCCCGGCCTGGCGGTCGTGGTTCTGACCGGAATCGCCGATGAGCATCTCGGCGCCGAGGCCGTCCGGGCCGGGGCGCAGGACTATCTGGTCAAGGGGCAGGTCGACGGCTTCCTGCTGCAGCGGGTCGTGCGCTACGCGGTAGAACGTCGGCGCGCCGAAGAGACGCAGCGGCAGCTAGCCGAGGCACGGCTGTACGCCGCCGAGAACGCCAGGCTCGAGCGCGGCCTGCTGCCGTCACCCGTCCTGTCTGATTCCCGGCTCGCGGTCACCGCCAGGTACCGTTCGGGCGGCCAGCAGATGCTGCTCGGCGGGGATTTCTACGACGTCGTCCAGTCCGCGGACGGATGGGTGCACGGGGTAGTCGGTGACGTGTGCGGACGCGGTCCGGACGAGGCCGCGCTAGGAGTCTGCCTGCGGGTGGCGTGGCGGACCATGGTGCTGGCCGGAAGGCCGGTCGCGGAGATCCTTTCGATCATCCAGCAGGTGCTCAAGCATGAACGGCAGCACGACCGGCTGTTCGTCACCTTGTGCATGCTGTCGGTGACGCCCGAGCGAACCTCGGGTCGCCTGTACCTGGCCGGCCATCCACAGCCGGTGCTGATAACGGCGGAAGGAGTCCGGGAGCTGCAGGCACCGGCTAGCCTGCCGCCGGGCATCACCGATTCGGAGGAGTGGCCCGTAACCGAGGTGCAACTCGGCGACCGCTGGTCGGTGCTGATGTACACCGACGGCCTCATCGAGGGCAAGGTCGGAGCCGGCCCTGAGCGGCTGGGAAGCGACGGGCTGATCAAGCTCATCGAGAAGGCTCGCGCGCAGGCGCCGGCCGCTGACCAGGCGGACCGGCAGGAGAACGAGCGAATCGTCGACTCGGTAATAAGCCAGGCACGTGAGCTGAACGGCGGCGAACTCGATGATGATCTCGCCGTCCTGGCTATCAGCTGCTCACCTGCGCCGGATCCCACGGATCCATGACCGGTCCGGCGGAGCCTGCGGAAACCGATCGTTCACAGGCACTCCTGGCACAGGGGCGTGGCTATACCGCGAGCACCCGGCCCGCAGGCGAGTCGGCGCGGCGATTCGCGGCCGCAGCCGAGCAGGCAGCGGATCGCTGGCCGCTGAGCAGAATCACGGGCGCAGCAGTCGTCGTCATGGCGCTTTTTGCCATGATCGCCATCGCGGTGGCCGGGACGGCGCTTGCCGACCTTGGATCGGCTAGAGGCCAGGTCGTGACCGTCATCGATCCCGCCGCCCAGGCTGACCGCGAGCTGGCTTATGCGCTGGTCAATCAGGAGACGGGGGTGCGCGGCTACTTGCTGAGCGGGCAGCGGCCGTTCCTGGCGCCCTATACCTCAGGCCTAGCGGACTCCAAGCAGCAGTTCGCGATCCTGAACCGGCTCACGACCGGCATCCCGGCAGCCAGGTCCGAACTCGGCTTGCTGCAGGCCAGGGCCGATCTTTGGCGCACTGACTATGCCGAGCCCGCCATCACGGCCGTCAGCGCGACCGGCAAGCCGGTGCTCAGCCCGGACATAAGCCAGGGCAAGGCCTTGTTCGATAACCTCCGCGCGCCGCTGAACAGCCTGCAGGCAAGCATTGCCGCCGCCCGCAGCAAGGCGGTTGCCTCGCTGAACGCTAGCGCGACGACGCTGGACGTCACTTGTGTCGCCATCGCGGTGCTGCTGCTGCTGATCGTGGCGGGCGTGGCGACCGGGCTACGGGTGGCGGCCATCAGGCCGCTAACCAGGCTGGCGAGCGAGGCACGGCGGGTCGCGGCGGGTGACTTCGGGCATGAGGTCGCCACGAGCGGGCCGCGCGAGGCCGCCGACCTTGCAATCGACGTCAACCGGATGCGCGAGCGCATCCTGTACGAACTGTCAGCAGTCCAGACCGCGAACGAGGCTTTGCAGGCCAGGGCCCACGACCTCGAGCGCTCCAACGCCGAGCTCGAGCAGTTCGCCTATGTCGCGTCGCACGACCTGCAGGAGCCGCTGCGGAAGGTAGCCAGCTTTTGCCAGCTGCTGCAGCGCCGTTATATCGGGCAACTGGATGCGCGCGCGGACCAGTACATCGAGTTCGCCGTCGACGGCGCCAAGCGCATGCAGGTGCTGATCGATGATCTGCTGGCCTTCAGCCGGGTCGGCAGGGTAGACCGCGAGCCGGCCCTGATTTCCTGCGCCAGCGCAGTTTCGTCCGCGCGCGTCAACCTAGCTGCCGAGATCAAGAAGTCAGGTGCGGTGATCGAGACCGATGACCTGCCGGTCCTACGGGCCGAGTTCTCGCTGATCACCTCCCTGTTCCAGAACCTGATAGGCAACTCGATCAAGTTCCGCTCCGCCGAGCCGCCCAGGATCGTGATCTCGGTGCAGCGCAAGGACGAGTTCTGGCAGTTCTCGGTCGCAGACAACGGCATTGGGATCGAGCCGGAGTACGCCGACCGGATCTTCGTGATCTTCCAGCGGCTGCACGACCGTGCCAGCTACTCGGGTACGGGCATTGGGTTGGCAATGTGCCGAAAGATCGTTGAGTATTACGGTGGCAGGATATGGCTGGAAACCACGGCCAGTGCAGGCGCTACGTTCTGCTTCACGCTGCCAGTTCCGCCCGATGATGAGGAGAGCACCTGAGATGGCCGACCGTGGTGGCCTGGAACTCGCCGGCGTGCTGCTGGTAGAGGACGACCCAGGCGACGTGCTGATGACCAGAGAGGCTTTCGAGCACTACCGGATCCGCAACACCCTGCATGTGGTCGGCGACGGTGAGCAGGCGATGCAGTTCCTGCGCCAGGACGGCGATTACATGGGCGTGCCGAGGCCGGGGCTGATCCTGCTCGACCTGAACCTGCCGAGGCGCAACGGCCTCGAGGTGCTGGCCGATCTGAAGTCCGACGCCGAGTTGCTGTCGATCCCTGTTGTGGTGCTGACCACGTCGCAGGCGGAAGAGGATATTCTGCGCAGTTATGCCTTGCACGCCAACGCGTATATCAGCAAGCCCGTCGATTTCGACCATTTCACTGACGTGATCCGGCAGATCAACAAGTTCTTCCTGACACTGGTGCAGCTTCCGAACTGACAGTCGGTGTTTGGCCCGGCACGCCTGCGGTACCTCCCGGTCACAAGTCCCGCCGTAACGCTGCGGGACCGAGGCGAGGCTGGAGCTTTCCATGAAGGTGTCGACCGCGCTAACGCTGGCCGCTTCCGGCGCCATCTTGGCCTTTGCCGTCCACGGCCACCTGGCGTTTTTCAACCCCAATGCCGCTGGCTGGGTGGTCATGCTGGTGGGAATCGCCGGGCTCTTCATGCCGCCAGCAACGCAGCGCTGGCTGCGCCAGATCCTGATCATGCGGGACGGTACCTACGGTCCGGCGGTCGAGGCGAGGAAACGACCGTACTCCAGGCTTATCGTGCGGGGCGGATGGCTCGCCCAGGTGGGGCGGGACATCCCCGCTGCTGGCAGTGTCATCGAAGAGCAGGTCGTCCAGAAGTAGCAGCCGATGCCGGGTAGCTGGTTGCTGCCCGGAGACGAGCGGCCTGGCCATGAGTTCGGCAGCCGGGCGTTTGCCGCGCGACAGGCGGGTAGCTCACAGGCCAATGGGACGGCAGCGGTAGCAGACCGGCTTGGAGTGCGTGATGGCCTTGCCTGCGGGGCAGCAACAGGTTCTGGACAGGATCGAGGACGCCATGCGGCTTGGCGAACCGCGTCTCGCTTCGATGTTCGCGATATTCACCCGGCTCACCCGGCACGAGGCGCGGCCGTCCAGGGAGCAACTGCCGTTCGGCCGCCGCGGTTGGCGGTGCCGCCTCTTGAGCGTCCGCTACATCCTGTCCGCCCGGCACGCACTACGATACCGGCGGCGCCGGCACCGGGCGCTGAGCGCTAGGCGCTCCGCGGGCGCCCGGCTGACGCGGGCACTGATCCTTAGCCAGATCATGGCTGTCCTGGCAGTGCTCGGCCTGCTGGTGGGGATGAGCGGGCACGCGGTGCGCGGAGCCTGTAACGCCTATCCGAATGGCCGCCTGGCCGCGGCTCATTTCCGCGGGTCGGCATGTCCGGCGCAGGGCGGTATCGCGGCCGTAACGGCAAAGTAGGCCCAGGGATTCTTATGGGAGGTGGCTCCGGCTGGCCGGTCTGACCCTAGTTGTCACCGGCTGCGTGCCCTGAATCTGATCCGTCGTCCGGCCCTCCCCGGAGTCACTGCTGCGCCCCGGTGGGTGAGAAGATCGGCTGGATGCAGCCATCTGAGATTCAGCGCGCGCTGGCTGCGGCCATGTCGATCGCCTCGGCGCTTGGCCTGCCCGTCAACGAGGCGATCGTTCTTCACGACTCGAACAGGCTCGCTGTGCGCCTGCTGCCTTGTGACATCGTTGCCCGCGTCGCACCGGCGGCGCATCAGGTCGCACAGTTCGAGGTCGAGCTTGCCCAACGGCTCGCCGAAACCGAAAGCCCGGTGGGTGCTCTGGAACCCCGAGCAGAGCCGCGCGTCTATGAGCGTGATGACTTCGTCGTCACGCTGTGGACCTACTACAAACCGGTGACACCTCGGGAGGTCTCACCAGCCGACTACGCGAGTGCGCTTGAGCGACTTCATGCCGGCATGCGCCGGCTCGATGTCGCGGCGCCGCACTTCACCGATCGGGTGGAAGAGGCTCAGCAGCTTGTGGAGAGCAGCAACCTCACTCCGGAGCTTGCCTACGCGGATCGGGAGCTTCTCATCACTACGCTACGGAGCGGCAGACGGGCGATCGTCGACCGCGGCGGTGCCGAGCAACTGCTGCATGGCGAGCCGCACCCGGGCAACGTGCTCAGCACGAAGTCCGGACCGTTGTTCATCGATCTCGAGACGTGCTGCCGGGGGCCCGTCGAGTTCGACCTCGCCCATGTCCCCGCAGATGTTAGCGAGCGCTATGCCGCCGCTGATGAAGACCTGCTCAGTGAGTGCCGAGGCCTAGTTCTTGCCATGGTCGCCGCATGGCGCTGGGATGCGGGCGACCAGTTCCCGGATAGGCAACGAGCAGCTTGGGCACTCCTCAGCGCTCTGCGACTAGGCCCACCGTGGCCGATGCTCGACGTCGTGATGCGCCGAGAGCTCTAAACCGTCAGCCCGGCAGCGAGGTTTCTGGTCGCGAGGTGGCCTTGAAGGTCGGCGAGGTTGCTGGGGTGCGGTCGGATCCGGCTGGCCGGGGGTTAGGGCCCGGGACGGGGAGGAAGAGGGTGTCGACGATCTCGATCAGGGTTGGGTCGGACACCGTGGAACGGTTCATGATGAGGTCGTGGCGCATGAGGTCGAGCGGAAGCGAGGCGATCCGGGGGCTGAGCCGGTCAGCCTCGATTTCGCCGCGAGCAACAACGCGGTCCAGCACGATCTGCATGGCGGTTGGCTCTCCGGCGAGCGCTCGCTCGCGCAGGACCGCAGCCGGCAGTCCGGCCTCGTGAAAATAGTCGGCAATCAGGAAACTGACGACACCCAAGACCTCGTCGCCGGCCGCGCCATGTGTCGCAGGAGGGCGAGAACATCGCCTCTGAGCGTGCCCGTGCCGGGGGTGTCGGCGGCGGCGAGCCTCGTGTGTTGCCTGATGGCGGCGATCGCGAGCTCGGGACGGTTTGACCATCGCCGGTAAAGCACGGCCCGGCTAGTCCCAGCCCGGACGGCGACGCCCGCCATCGTGAACGCGCCATAGCCGCTCATCCCAGGCGGCCTCCAGGAGCGCGGCTTCAAGTTGTGCGCCCCGCCGGCGCGTCGCTGGCCCCGGTTCAGGCTCCGGCGCGCTGCTACTGCTGCCCTCTACTACCAGCAGGTCCGCGGCCAGAGCGCGCTCTTCGCCGGCCTGCTGCTCGCACCCCAGGGCGTCGGAATGCTACTCACCAGAAGCAAGGCCGGCACGCTCACCGACCGCCTCGGCCAGGTCAGGTAGCCAAGGGCGGGCCACGTGTACAACCTGGCCCGCCCTTGTGTCTGTCTCGGCCGCTACCGCGCCACGGGTTGCGGCTGTGGCAACCGCTTTCCGATCTCCTCGATGTCCTGGCAGAACACGCGGTATTCCTGCAGGGCGGTACGCAACTGCTCGGTATCGTGCGCACGCGCCATATCGCCGGTGGCATTCAGCAGGGCAGACTGCCGCTCCTGCAGACTGCCGACCAGCGCGCTGACCGCCGCGTCAGCCGCCTCCGCCGCGAGCCTGACTGCACCGCTAGGGTCATCGACGAAGGTCGCCTGGATGTTATGCCAGTGCTGACTGAGGCCCCGGTCGGCACCGTTGGCGTCGATGTCAGCTGGCCTGGCAGCGGCTGGGGCGGATCCGGCCGCGCTGGCGGCCGCCCCGGTGACCGGACCGTCAGCGAGCGCATCGCCAGTGACGGCATCGTCAGTCACCGGGCCGTCGGCCGCGCCGGTGACCGGGCCGGTCGTGACCGACCGGTCTGGCGATTCGTCGATGACGTCTGCCACCACTATCTCGTCGTCCAGTTCCATGGCCTCTTGCGCGCCCGGGTCAGCAAGCACGGCATGATCGGCCGGATCGGCGCCCCGCCCAGCCGGGCCGCTGTGGTCGGTCGTAGCGGAGTCCTCCGCGGCCGGGTCGTCGGTCATGCCTGGCCGCCAGGCGGCTGGTTCCTGATCGGGGGAGTACGTCACTTGCGTTACCTTCCTTGCTGGCGGAGGGAGGTGTCTGGCTCCAGGTACTCCTCGGTGACCTGAATGCCGGATGGGTCGGTTGCGGTGGGCGCGACCCGGCTGGCGGCTGCCGTCTCCTGCGACAGCGCTGCATGCCTGCCGGCTGTCGGCGCGGCATCCGCGGGACCACCGAGCAGGTCAGCGAATAGCTCGCGGTAGTGAATCAGCGCCTGTCGCATGTCCTCGGTTTGAACGCTGCCGTGCGTGACGTTGCGGGTGATCTCCTGCGCCGACCGGAAATGGCCGACGGTCCTGGCGTGCTCAACGGACAGGTCAGCAAGTACCTGATCGTCGTCGCCTGTCGGGTAGCCCCGCTCTTTCATGACCGTGGTCACGAGTGCGTAGGCGTCGGTGACGGCGGCCTCTGGGGAGTCCACGAACTGCTCCTGGATTACCTGCCACTGGGCCAGGTAACGGCTCCTGGCCGCCTGCGTCAGCGGCCGGATGTCGAGCTTGCGGACGCGGCGCTGCCGCTCGGTCAGCTCTGCTTCCGCGCGTAGCCTGCTGTCTTGCTCATTGACGACGCGGTCGTATTCAGGGCCGAATTGCTGCCGCAGGCGCCGTCGACGACTTGCCATGGTGCCGGCAATGATCGCCGCGATGACGATTATCGCCACCACGATGATCACTACCGTTGTCCCGCTGGACATGGGGAACCTCCTGATTTCGGTTGCCCATCCGCTCCCCTTGTTCAGGCGGTTCAAACACGCGATTTCCGGCGCCTGCCAGCCGCGTGCGCATAGTGGCCCGTGCCCTATGCAGCCGCGACATGACTGTCCCCAGCGGAGTATTCATAATGGCCGCGGTTTCGCGGTAGCTAAATCCCTCGACGTCTATCAGGTACACCACCTGGCGGAAGTCCGCTGGCAGCTCACGCAGGGCATCAAGTAGCTCGCTGGCGGGCAGCCGGGACAGCGCGCATTCCTCTGCCGACGGCGAATATCCGGGCCCGCCTGAGGGTTGCGCGTATGCCTGCATCTGCTCCGCGGAGGCGACAGTGATAATCGGCTCGCGCTGCCGTTTTCGATAACCATTGATAAACGCGTTCAGCATGATGCGATGCAGCCAGGCCTTCAGATTCGTGCCTGCCGAGTAGCCACCGAATCCGGCGCAAGCTCTAGTGATCGCTTCCTGTACCAGGTCCTCGGCGTCCTGCCGGTGCCTGGTCATCTGCATGGCAGTGCGCAGCAATTGCGTCTGGTACGGCATTGCCTCGCGCTCGAACCGCTCGGCCAGTTCCTGGCTCATCTTGCTGAAAGCGGGGCTGCTCATCCTGATCTTCCTCCCCCGTCTGGCGCAGCCATCTACCTCCGATCACGCAGGGCAAACAGCATCGGTTCAGGCACTCGGTGATCGGGTGAGTACGACGACCAGGCACGCCGGTGGCAGCACGATCCCCCCGTCGCCATCGAGGTCGGCCCCGGTCTTGCTCGCGGCCAGAATCTGGCTTGCGCCACTTCTGACCGGCAGCCGGTGGGACACGGCGCCGAGATTAAGGCACATTCGTATCTGTCCTCGGCTCACCACAAGCCATCTGTCCTGCTCGCAAAACTCCGCCCGAACCCGGTCAAGCCACGGGTCGATAAGCTCGGGCCGGCTTTGGCGCAGCGCTATCAGCTCCCGGTACCAGGCCAGCAGCTCGCGATGGTGCGGCGCGCTGGCCCGGGACCAGTCCAGTTTCGAGCGATCAAAGGTCGCTATGTCCTGCGGGTCGGGGATCTGGCTGGCCGGCCAGCCGTGCCTGGCGAACTCGGCCAGTCTGCCTTCGGCGACGTCCTGGCCCAGCCCGGCGTCTGGATGATCGCTGAAGTACTGCCAGGGCGTCAGCGCGCCCCATTCCTCGCCCATGAACAACATGGGCGTGAACGGAGCCGTCAGCACCAGCCCGGCACCGACCTTGAGCAGGTCGAGCGGCACGCTGGCACCGATCCGGTCGCCAATTGCGCGATTGCCAACCTGGTCGTGATTTTGCAGGAAGCTTATGAACCGGTCGGCCGGCAGGCTGCGCACGGGCACGGGCCGGCCATGTGACCTGCCGCGGAACTGCGACCAGTTGCCGTCGTGGAAGAAGACCCTCGTCATCGTCTTGGCCAGCGCGGCCATCGAGCCGAAGTCGCAGTAGTAACCCTGGCGCTCGCCGGTGATGGCCGCGTGCACGGCGTGGTGGAAGTCATCACTCCACTGCGCGGACAGTCCGTACCCGCCGGCCTTCCGGCTGGTCACAAGGCCCGGGTCGTTGGCGTCGGACTCAGCGATCAGCAGCAGCGTCCGACCCACCCCGGCCGCAAGCTCGTCCACCCGCGATGCAAGCTCCTCGAGCAGGTGCAGCGCGCGGTGATCCGCCAGTGCGTGCACCGCGTCCAGCCGCAGGCCGTCGAGATGGTAATCGCGCAGCCACATCAGGGCGTTGCCGATAAGGAACTCCCGCACCTCATCGGAGCCCGGCTGATCCAGGTTGACCGCAGGTCCCCACGGGGTCCGGTGCGCGTCCGTGAAATACGGTCCGAACTCGGCGAGCCTGTTGCCGACGCCGACGTGGTTGTAGACCACATCCAGCAGCACAGCCAGCCGCCGTTCATGGCACGCCGCGACGAACCGCTTGAGCCCATCCGGGCCGCCATACGGCTCGTGCACCGCCCACAGGCAGACGCCGTCATAGCCCCAGCCATGTCGGCCGGGGAACGCGGCAACAGGCATCAGCTCGATGACGTCGACGCCCAGCCAGACGAGGTAGTCCAGCCGGCCGATCGCGGCGTCGAAGGTACCCGCGGCGGTGAACGTGCCGACGTGCAGTTCGTAGATGAGCGAGCCGCGCAGCTCGGGCCCAGCCCAGCCGGCGTCGGCCCAGTCGAAGGCCGCGTGGTCGTAGCACTGGCTCGGTCCGCTGGGCCCGCGGGGCTGGCGCGGCGAGCGCGGGTCGGCGAGCAGGGCGCCGCCGTCCAGCCGGAATGCGTACTCCGCGCCAGGCTCGGCGGCCGGCAACTGCGCCGACCACCAGCCGTCGGCCTCGGCCCGCATCGCGATCAGCTCCCCATCCATGGCCACGTCGGCGCGGCCGGCGGCCGGGGCCCAGACGCGGAAGCTGGTCACCCGGTTGCCTCGGAATCGGCCCGCACGAGCAGCGCCACCGGCAGCCGGGTCGTCAGCGAGGCTAGTGACACCTCGCCGCCCCGATGCGGCGTGCCGGTAAGTACGTCCAGCCAGCCGCCGCCGGGCAGCCGCAGCTCGGTGTCCCGCCAGCCCCCTGACCGGCGCAATCCGGCGGGCAGCCTGGTGGCCACGGTCACGACCTCGGCGCCCCGGCAGAATGCCACCGCATGCCGGCTAGCGCGGCCGGTGACTGACAGCGGCTGGTAGGTCCCGGCGAACCAGTCGGGGTGCTCGCGGCGCAGCCGCAGCGCGCGCGAGCTGACAAGAAGCTTCCCGGCGTCCAGAGTGGCCCTGGCGACGACGCTGCCGGGGCCGTCGGCGCGCGCGAGCGATCCGGCGGCCGGCTGCTGGCTGTCCGCCGCTGCCTCGTCCAGTGCTGCGAGCATGACGCGGCGCCTGGCGAAGTCCACCGGTCGGCGGTTATCCGGGTCGACCAGCGAGAAGCCCGCCAGCTCGCAGCCCTGATAGACGTCAGGAACGCCCGGCATGGTCAGCTGCACCAGCTTGGCGCTGAGCGAATTGGCGCTGGCATCGGGGGTGATCCAGGTGACGAAGGCGGTGATCCGGTCAGACAGCTCCCGGTCGGCCAGGATGACGCGGGCCAGGTCGAGCACGGCTGACTCGTAGCCGGTGTCCGGATCGGTCCAGGAGGTGACCGTCTTTGCCTCGCGCATCGCCTTGAGCAGGTAGCCGGTCAGCCGGCTCTCCCTGATCGGCCAGACTCCTACCAGCGTCTGCCAGAGCAGGTACTCGGTATCGGCATCAGGGTGGCGCCGCGAGGCTAGCCGCTGTGCGTACCGATGCCAGCTTGACACCTCTGCCGCCCAGGCCGTTGCCGACTCGGCCAGTACGGCCAGACGCGCGCGCACGTCCTCCTGTCGCTTGGTGTCGTGCGTGGAAAGCGTCGTCATCGTGGCGGGCCAGTCCCGCGCCAGACGGGCCGCGAAGGCGTGGAACTCGGCGGGCGTTCTGGCGGGCAGGTCAGGGTCGGCACCGACCTCGTTCGCGGAGCTGAGGCGCGACCACCGATACATCGCCGTGTCCTCGACGCCCTTGGCCTGGATCGCGGCGCAGGTCTGCTGGAAAACCACGACGAGCCGATCACGGACGTGCTGGCGTCCTGGCCGTTCGCGACCGCCAAGCAGTAGGGCCGCGATGGCATCCAGGACTGATTGCAGGCGGCGCGGCACCCGCCGGCGGGCCCGGCCGACAGCGTGCGCGAGCCGCTCCGCCGACGCGGCGTCCGGTGGCGAACCCGGTGTCAGGTAGGTTCGGTACACCTCGAACGCGGCCAGCAGCTCGGCGAGCACCAGGCGGATGTCCTGCGAGCTGACTGCATCGATAGCGGGATCGCCGATCCGTTCGGCCAGCCGCCCGAGCCTGGCCACTTCGGCGGTGAGCTGCTCACCAGCCATCTCGCGCCTGGCCGTCCAGGCCACCGGGCCGAACTCGGCGGGCCCGGCGGTGAATCGGCTGTACTCGCGAGTCAGCGGATCAATGCCGTCAGGGTCGGTGAACAGGCCGCCGACCACGGCAAGCGTGTCGTAACCGGTGCTGCCTGCGCAGTCCCAGTCGGTGGGCAGGTCCTCATCGGCAGCGAGGATCTTCTCGGCCGCGACCCAGGCGCCGTCCGTCGCGATGGCCAGCTGACGCAGATAACGGCTCGGGTCAGCCAACCCGTCGGGATGGTCTACGCGCAGCCCGTGGATGAGGCCCTCGGCCATCAGCCCGAGCAGCAGGCCGTGCGTGGCCGCGAAGACATCGGGTTCTTCGACCCTTATCGCAATCAGCGAGGTGATGTCGAAGAACCGGCGCCAGTTGAGCTCGGCCGCGCTGCGCCACGAGCCCACCAGGTAGGACTGCGCGGCAAGCAAGTCGCCCATCGGCAGGTCCGCGGTGCCAGGCCGCAATGGCAACACATGTTCCTGGTAGCACAGTACGGGCTCGTCGCCCTGGCTGGCCGCAAACACCTCCGCAGCCAGCCCGTCAGCCAGCACGTCAGGAAGCGCCGACGACTTGCCGATGACGGCGGACAGCTTGCTGACGACAAGGTCGTCCATGCACGCGCTTAGCGGCGCGGCCAGGATCGGCAGCAGCATCCGCCCGTCGTGAGCGCTCCAGTCGATGTCGAACCAGTGCGCGCACTGCGAGTGCTGGCCCTCTCGCAGCACCGACCAGAGTTGCCGGTTCAGGTACTCAGGTGCCGGAAAGGCCATGTGGTTAGGCACGATGTCCGCGACGATGCCGACGCCGTATTCGGCGAGCTGCCCGGCCATGGCACGGAACTCGTCCTCGCCGCCGAGCTGGGCCGAGATCCTGGAGTGATCGATCACGTCGTAGCCGTGCGGGGAACCCGGCGTAGCCTGCAGGATCGGCGACAGGTAGACGTGGCTCACGCCTAGCGATGCCAGGTAACGGCCCTGGTCCGCCACCGCGCGGAAACCGAATCCGGCGTGCAGCTGCAGCCGGTACGTCGAGGACGGGACAACGCGGGGCCCACGACGGTCGATCCGGCTCGCGTCCTGGCTACCTTCAGGCACGCCGCAGCACCCGTAGCGCGCGATCCGCTAGCAGTACTGCGTCGCCCGGTTTTGCCGCGTCGGGGTCTCGCGTCGGCCACGGGTCGACGGTGTCCAGCACCGTGATCCATTGCTCTCCGAAGCCCGGCGGTGGTATGGCGAACTCCATCTCGTGCTCGGCGGTGTTGAACAACAGCAGGAACGAGTCGTCCAGGATCGGCTCGGCCCGTGGGCCGGGCTCACTGATGGCGTCGCCGTTGAGGAACACCATCAGCGACTTGGCGAAACCCGTCTCCCAGTCCGCCTCGGTCATCGGCGTGCCCGCGGGCGTGAGCCAGGCGATGTCGTCCAGGTGCGCCTCGGTGGGGTGGCCGGCGGCGCCGGTGAAGAACCGCCGTCGCCGGAACACCGGATGGTCGGCCCGGAACCGGATCAGCGTGCGCGTGAAGTCAGCCAGGCTGCGGCCCGTTCCCGGCAAATCTGCACCGGCGACCGAACGAGCTAGCCGATCGGGCCAGTGCAGCCACGACAGCTCGTTGTCCTGGCAGTAACCATTGTTGTTGCCGGCCTGGGAGCGGCCGAGTTCGTCGCCGGCCAGCAGCATCGGCACGCCCTGCGACAGTAGCAAGGTCGCCAGGAAGTTGCGCTGCTGGCGGGCGCGCAAGGCCAGGATGTCCGGGTCGCAGGTCGGCCCCTCCGCACCGCAGTTCCAGGACCGGTTGTCATTGCTGCCGTCGGCGTTGTCCTCGCCGTTGGCCTCGTTGTGCTTGTGGTCGTAGCTGACCAGGTCAGCCAGGGTAAATCCGTCATGACAGGTGACCAGGTTGACGGACGCGATCGGCCGCCTGTTGTCGGCGTCGTACAGGTCAGCCGAGCCGGTCAGCCGGGAGGCGAACTCGGGCAGTGCGGCGCGGCGGCCGCGCCAGAAGTCGCGCACGGCGTCCCTGTACTTGCCGTTCCACTCGGTCCACAGCGGCGGGAAGTTGCCCACCTGGTAGCCACCATCACCGACGTCCCACGGCTCGGCGATCAGCTTCACCTGGGAGACCACCGGGTCTTGCTGAACCAGGTCGAAGAATGCCGACAGCCGGTCTACCTCGTGAAACTGCCTGGCCAGCGCGGCGGCCAGGTCGAACCGGAAGCCGTCCACGTGCATCTCGAGCACCCAGTACCGCAGCGAGTCCATGATCAGCTGCAGTGCATGCGGATGGCCGACGTGCAAGCTGTTGCCTGTGCCTGTGGTGTCGGTGTAATGGCTGCGGTCGGGCCCGGTCAGCCGGTAATAAGCGGCGTTGTCGATGCCGCGAAACGACAGCGTCGGTCCGAGGTGGTTACCCTCGGCGGTGTGGTTGTAGACCACGTCGAGTATCACCTCGATGCCCGCGTCGTGCAGCGCGCGGACCATCGACTTGAACTCCGGCACCTGCTCGCCGCGCCGCCCGGACGCGGAATAGGCATTGTGCGGGGCAAGGAAGCCGATGGTGTTGTAGCCCCAGTAGTTCGATAGGCCGTGGTCGGCAAGGAAGCCGTCGCTGATGAACTGATGCACGGGCATAAGCTCGACCGCTGTGATGCCGAGCCCGGTCAGGTAGTCGATGATCGCCGGGTGCGCCACGCCTGCGTAGGTGCCGCGCTGATCTTCTGGGATCGAGGGATGCAGCCGGGTCAGCCCGGCCACATGGGCCTCGTAGATCACGCTCTGGTGATACGGCGTGCGCGGCGGCCTGTCGTTGGCCCAGTCGAAGTAGGGGCTGGTCACAACGCTGCGCGGCACGTACGGAGCCGAGTCCTTGCCGTCGGGCTTGCCGGTTTCGCCGAACTCGTAGCCGAACACTGCCTGGTCCCAGCGGACGCTGCCGTCGATGGCTTTCGCGTAGGGATCGAGCAGCAGCTTGGCCGGATTGCATCGGTGCCCCGCGGACGGCTCGTACGGACCGTGCACCCGGTAGCCGTACCGCTGACCAGGTCCGACCCCGTGCAGGTAACCGTGCCAGACGAAGCCATCGACCTCGCGCAGCGGTATCCGCTCTTCCTTGTCACCCGGGCTATACGTGTCACCCAGGGTGTACGTGTCGCCTGGGCTATACGTGTCGCCTGGGCTGTACGTGTCGCCTGAGTCGAAGATGCAGAGATCGACTTGCTCGGCGACCTCGGAGTACAGCGCGAAGTTCGTGCCTACGCCGTCGTAGGTCGCGCCTAGCGGATAGCTGAGTCCTGGCCATATCGGGACCCTAGACCAGGAGCCCGGCCTTGGCGGATTCTGCTCAGTCACCGTCTCCCTCTCCTGGCCGGCTTACTTGGCCGGCGCTGACGTCGCAGCGACCGCTGCGCACACGACGCCGCCGGGTCGGCATCACCTGCCCGGACGAACCAAGATCATTCGCGCGGACCGGCGGGCGGAGATACCTCCTGTGCTGTCTGCGGCGTCCCACTTGGCACGCTAGCCCCGTCCGGGCGATCGGTGAAGGTAACCTCCACCTGCTGTTCCGGGCGTCGCTGGTTCTGCAATGCCTGCAGCGCCATCGACACCCGGTCGCCTTCGGTGAGCGGCGGCTGCACCATTGCCCGCGGCCAGATGCGGCGGGCAAGCACCACGTTGATCTCGGCCGCGTATATGGTGCCCTGCACGCCGAAGTAAATCCAGGCAAGCAGCCCGAGGACGGTCGCGAACACTCCGTACACCGAATCGCTGCGCAGGTAGTGATGCACCAGGTAGGCACCGACGGCCTGCAGCACGGTCCAGAAGGCACCGCCTGCGATCGCGCCTGGCAGTAGCTGGCGGGTTGGCACGCCCTTGGGCGTCAGCACCCGGAAAGCGGCGAGGTAGAGCAGCACGTTGGTGACGACGGCCAGCACCTGAGCCAGCATCGCGATGCCTACCGAGTGCCGCCCGTACGTGACCAGGCCCGCCAGGCCCGTGCTGATAACCAGGCCCACGGCCAGCAAGCACAGGAAGACCACCGACCGGACGAGCCTGGGTACGTAACCCGGCCTGGCCGGCCCCGGCAGATTCCAGACCTGCTCCATGGTGAACAAGCCCGCCTGAGACAGTCGGGTCACCCCCCACAACAGCAGCAGCATGCCGACCAGCAAGCCGGCGACACTTGCCTGCCTCAGCCCGTGAATGTTGCTGGCAAGCTGCTGGCCCATGTACGGGAACTGCCTCGTAGCCGCGCCTATCACCTGGGCTCGCAGCGCGGCGTTGCCGGACGCGACGTTGACCAGCACGGTGACGAGTATCAGCAGCAGCGGGAACACGGACACGAAGGCCGCGTAGGCGAGATTCGCCACCAGCACGCCGCCGTTGTCATCACCGAACTTTTTGACTACCCCGAACAGGAACGCGCTCGCCCCGTGCCGCTGTTGTGCCGTATCTATGCGGCGGATTAGCTTCTCGGCCGGGTTCATAGTCCTCCTGGGGGCGCGGACGTCGGCATCAGCCGGCCAGGGCCCGTTCCAGCTGCGCCTTGTTCATGCTCGATCGGCCCCGGATGTTGCGCCTGGCGGCCTCGGCGTACAGCTGTTGCCTGGTCCGGCCGCCTGGGCCCGACTGTGACCGAAGGCCGCCGCGGCGGCTCGCGGAAATGTCCCGGGTCGATGTCTTGCTCGCGGTGCGGGCCTCGCCCGACCTGGCCCGCTCCTTGTTCACCGTCCGGGCTGCGATCTCGGTGGCGCGCTCGGGACTCTCGCCGCGGCGGCGCTCGCTTTCCCTGATGTGCTCGTACTGTCGCTCCCGCTTCGGGCTCGTTCCTCGCGGCATGCCAGCCTCCTGGTAGTGGGTTCCGCGTGCAGCGGCCTGGTCGGCGCCCGGCTGTCGCAAGTGCGGGCCGACCTCGCTGTCAGCGCTACCCGCCGCCTGGCTGGTTACTCACAGCGCGAGATTCCTGGCTTAGTCGCGGGCTGGTCGCGCGCTACGGGCCAGTCGGGGAGCGCTTACTCGCGGCAAGCGGCGGGGTCAGGAGAGCTTCTGTCCCTCGGCTTGGTCAGGCGCTGTGCTCCAGCCGCGGCGCGACGGCGTGTACACCGGCTCACTGCCGCCGTCGTCCAGCCGCAGCATGCCGATGCGCGTCATGCTGGCCAAGCTCTCCTCAAGTACCTGATCAGGTAGCCGGGTCGCCGCGGCGATCGCGCCGCGGCCAGGATCGTGGCCGGCGTACTCAAGGGTGGCGATCGCCTCGTAGACGACCGCCATCGTGTCGGTGACGGTCTGCATATCGATGTGCGGTCCCTCAGGGGTCTGCGTCATGTTCATCGCATCCTTGCCGGGATCTGGATGTCGGCGGGCTGGCGTGGGCCGGGCCGCGCGGCCCGCGGCGGCGGTGCCGTGGGCCGCGTCAGTCCGGCTTTCCCGGCGGTCTGCCGGAAGTCCGGCGGGTTTGCCGGATGTTGGGCGGTCTGCCGGATGTTGGGCGGTCTGCCGGATGTTGGGCGGTCTGCCGGATGTTCGGCGGTCTGCCGGCTGTTCGGCCGGCAGCTACCTGCTCGGCTGCGGGATCGAGCAGTGCACCTTCGGGTTGGCGCCCACGTAGTTGAGCGGCCCGGCGGCCACAGTCGCCGCGATCGTGCCTGCCTTGGCGCAGCTCACCGAGCCGTCGTAGTAGTGCCGCTGCAGGCCGGCGAACAGGCCGATAATTAGCCAGACTACAACCAGGACACTCAGGATTCTCATGACGTCCTCCGGATCAGGCAGGCGGTCGCCATGACCGCCCCAGGTCTGTGCGGAGTGATCTACGGCCGCGTGCGGCCGCCGGTTACTCGGTCCAGATCCGGCGGGGAAGCTACCTGGTAAGCCTCGGCCTAAACGTGAGCCAGAGCCGCCATGCGCGGACCGCCGGGCAGCGGTGCTCGGTGCTCAGGTCCTGGTCTGCGCGCCTGGGGCCGGACGACGGCATGCGCCGATGCCCGGCGCTTGACCTAGGCCTTGACCCGCGACGGCCCTGGCCGGTGGCAGGCACTCGGGTCGGTCGGGCGCACCGAGTGGCCGACACGGGAGCGGGTCGCAGGATTGCGCCGCGTGTGGACGGCGAGGAGCTTGGACCGGGCGGCAGGCTTAGCGCACTGCTCGGCGTGCTTGCTGGCTAGACGCACATTCAGAGCGAGCTTGGCGACGGCATCGGCCAGCCCGCTGGTCATCCACTCGAGCATGGGCGATATCTCTGCCCGCCAAACCGCCATGGTGTGCAGGCCGGGCATGAGGACCAGGGGCACGTTCGCCTGATATATCTGCAGTTCCTGCCAGAAGTACTCGGCCGCCGCCACGTCGGCCTTGTCGCCCTTGCCCGCGCCGAGCCAGAACTGGGGGATAGGCGCGCCAGGGCTCATGTTCTGTAGGACGTCCAGCGGCGTGTTCGCGCGCCGCAGCGCGTCGTTGCCGCCGAAGGGATCTACGGACTGGCCGTCGGCAAGCATGTTCCTGAATGGGCTGAAATAACCGCTCAGCGAAGCCGCCATGCCATACCGGCGGCGGAGGTCGGGCTGGAGGGCCATGTTGGCCGCGCAGTAACCGCCCTCGGAGTAGCCGGCCAGACCCCAGCCGGGTCCCGGCGGCTGGACCCGGAGCATGTGCGAGATCTCGTTGGGCACGTCGAGTCCCAGGAATGTCATGTCCTGCGGGCCGTGGTACTGGTTGAGGCACTGCAGCGAGATACGCGTTCCGCCATTGGCGTCCGGCATTATCAGCACGGCCGGCTTGGCCAGGCCGTGGTTGACCAGATCGTCCATGATGGCGGTCACCCCGACAACGTTGATCCAGTCCTGCGGCGCCCCCGGCTGGCCATGGAGAAGCTCGATAGCCGGGAACCGGTAATGCCGGTACATCGACTGGAAGTACTGCGGCGGCAGGTAGACGTATACCTCCCTGGTGATATGGCTGAGTTGCCCGGTCAGCCGCAGTCGCAGCGTATAGCCCTCCCGCATTGCCAGCCCGAGGTAGAGGCCGTGACTTGACAGTGCACCGCGCCACGACTTGGCGAGCAGGCTGCTGTCAGACACCGGGCCGGTCGCAGGGCCAGAGCTAGTGATGTCCGCTATGGCGGCGCCCCAAGACTGGTAATAGTCGAAGTACTTATTGACAGCCATGACGCCGAACTGCGTAGCCAGCAGAAAGGCGGTGACCGCCGCAACGACCCTGGTCACGACTCGGCGGGACCTGACCATCCACCACATCAGCGCGCCGAACCCGACGAGCAGCAAGATGAACAGGAACGTGCTCTGGGGTTCTAGCATGCGGCTTCCCGCATCGCCGCATGGCGGCGGCCAGTTAGCCGCGCACTACCTGCCTTCGCGCGCATTTGGCGTCCGAGTCCTCGATATTTCGTTGCCGCGCGCAACACACGAGGCCGGTGTGCGCGTGTTCCTCGACCAAAGCATTCAACGCACTCGCCGATACCGGAGTTGCCAGGTATAAGGCTGGATGGCGAAGTCGATAACAAAACGAGACTTGTACGTTGCCCCCGGCGCTCCGCGTTGGCGCAGCAGCGGCTGTCCGTCATGCTAATGCAATCTCCGCGCGTGGACTAAGTGTTTCCGAGCAGTTTGTATTATATAACTCGAATACATAATCGAGTAATTTGTCCTGGCTCGGAAACTGCGCCTTCGATACCGGCGCGACCGCGGTGCCCGGCCCGCCGGGGGCGCGAGCGTCTGCGGCCCGAGCCAGGCTGATGTTTGAGCGCCGCACGACGGGCATGACGAGGCCAGGCGGGCTCCCCTCTCCCGCCACGTTGGAGAAGTGATGACGAAGACAGCGACGTCGACCGCAAAGATGCGGCCCGATGACCTCAAGGACTGGCCGGACGCCGAGCTCCTGACCATGATTCACTCACTGCCGCGCGGTGCCGGAATGCGCGACATGGCCTGCGAGGTGCTCGTCACCCGCTACCAGCCGCTTGTCCGGTCGTGCGTGCTGCGGTACCGCAACAGCGTCGAGCCGCAGGAAGAGCTGATGCAGGTCGGTTACGTCGGCCTGCTCAAGGCGATCAACAACTTCAACCCGGAGGTCGGCGCCAGCCTGGCCAGCTACGCACAGCCATGCGTGAGCGGCGAGATCAAGCGCCACTTCCGCGACAAGCGCTGGCAGGTGCACGTGAAACGGTCCCTGCAGGAGCTCCGGCTGGAGATCAGGAATGTCGGCGCGGACCTGACGGCCACGCTCGGCAGGCTGCCGACCGACGCCGAGATCGCGGCCCACCTGGAAGTCAGCGTGGCCGACGTGCGGGAGGCACGGCAGGCGGAGCTGGCCTTCCACACCGCCTCGCTCGACTCACCGCTGGCAGGTGAGGACGGAACCGCGAGCCTCGGGGACATGATCGGGCTCGAAGATCCCGGCCTGGAGCATGTGCTCGACATGCAGTCCGTGTGGACGCACTGGAGCGGCTTGCCCGAGCGAGAGCAGCAACTGCTGCTTATGCGGTTCTACGGCAACATGACGCAGTCCGAGATAGGCGCGCGCCTGGGCATCTCCCAGATGCACGTGTCCAGGCTGCTCGCCGAGGCTATTAGCTACCTGCGGGAGCAGCTCGTCGGGTCTCGCGAGGTCGTCGGGTCCCCCGAGCCCGTCGGGTCCCGCGAGCCCGTCGGGTCTCGCGAGCTGGTCGGGTCTCGCGGGCAACTCCTCGAGCCTGCGGTGTAGCTGACAGCTTGGTCCGCCGCCGCTGCGCCGCTTGACCGCCCGCCACCAGCCGCTGGGCCGCAGAGTCCAAGCCAGCACCCGAGCCTGTGCGCTCCCGCAAAACTTTGCGGGAGCGCACTGGTTTGGATGTCTGCAGAGGCGGGGATGACCATCCCTGCGATGTCTACGACGCAGGCACGCCCTCACGCCGTCATGGCGTAAGCACGGAGGGTGTGCTTTCTTGCGTCCGGCCCGAATACGCGGGCACAGTCCCGGCAGGACTCCCGCCCCTGGTGGTTGCGCTTATGACGACAGCCACGACTACCAGGAGGCAAACTTCCATGAGGATCGCGCTCATCACGGCACGCAATCCCCTCGCGCCTGCAGTAGATCTGAGCGGGCAGCCGGCTTACCTCGCTCGTGCCTTGGCCAGCCAGGGGCATCGCGTCACCATCTACGCCCGCAGGGACGGAACTTCCCCGCGTACCGCAGTCCTTGGCCGTGGGACCTCCGTCCAGCATGTGCCGGCCGGGCCGGCCAGGCAACTCGATCCGGAGCAAGCCGCAAGGCACATGCCCGAGTTTTCCGCGTACCTGGCGGGCCAGTGGCGGGCCGACCGGCCAGACGTCGTGCACGCCTTCACCTGGACCAGCGGCCTTGCCGCGCTCGGTGCCGTCCGCGAGCTAGACGTCCCTGTCGTGCAGACCTTCGGCTCGCTCGCCGCGGCGGAGCGTCGGCGCAGCGGCGGCAGCGTCTGCGCTAGCCGTCTCCGGCTGGAGACCCTGATCGGACGCAAGGCAGCTGCCGTGCTGGCAAGCTCCTCGCAGGAGGCGGCTGACCTGGCGAGGCTGTCGGTGCCGAGGCCGGCGATCCGGGTCGTGCCCTGCGGCGTGGACACCGACATGTTCACCCCCGAGGGCGAGCGGGACAGCCGTGGCAAGGCGACTCGGCTGGTCGCGATCACGTCGTCGGATCAGGCGCCAGGCCTGAGCGCCGTCGTAAGGGCGACAGCACAGGTCCCTGCGGCCGAGCTGGTCATCGTCGGCGGGCCGGATGTCCGCCACCTGCCGCGAACTGGCCCGTTCCGTGACCTGGCCCAACTGGCCACGGATCTGGGGATCCGCGGCCGGGTCAAGTTCGCGGGCACGGTGAGCCCCGCGAAACTGCCCGCACTGCTGCGGTCGGCAGACGTCGCTGTCAGTGCGGCGCCCTACGAGCCTGCCGGCGTTGGCGCGATCCAGGCCATGGCCTGCGGCACGCCAGTGATTGCGTCTGCGGTGGGCGCGCACGCCGATGCCGTGATCGACGGCACCACCGGCCTGCTTATCGCGCCTGATCACCCCGGCATGCTGGCGCACCGGCTGCGTCGCCTGCTTAGTACGCCGGCGCTGCTGCACGCCTACGGCATTGCTGCCGCGGACCGGGCGCGGTCGAGGTACTCGTGGGACCGGATCGGCCGGGAAACGGCCGCCGCCTACGAGCGGTGTCTGCCTGGCAGCCAGGTTGCCGAAGTGGCCGAGGTGGAGGAGGAGATGCACGCCCTCGCAGTGACCGGTTGAGCTCGGCAGCCTAGAGCTACTGGCCGCGAGATCACCCTCGGTCTGGCCCGGCGCGCCCGCCGTCCCCCCTGCGGCGGGCGCGCCGCACTGCCTCCTCGCTGGACGGGCTTCACTGCCCCCTCGCTGGACGGGAGCCGGACTCTGCGGCGCTCGCATGCTCTGCGGCGCTGGCATGCTTGACTAGGCCCGCGGCCCGGCGACCATTCCGGCGGCCGACGCGGCGCGCGGCTAGCGCGCTCGGTGTCAACGCGCTCGGTGTCAACGCGCTCGGTGTCAAATGGAGTCTTGACCAGGTGGAAGTCACAGAGCAGGTGCTGCTTGCCGACTATACGACGCTGCGGCTTGGCGGCCCGGCGGGCCAGTTCGTGGCGGCTGGCAGCGAAGATCAGCTGGTGAACGCCGTCCGGGAGGCGGACCGGGCTAGCGAGCCGGCACTGGTTCTCGGCGGCGGGAGCAACCTGGTCGTGGCCGACGAGGGGTTTCCTGGCACTGTGGTGCAGGTCGCGTCCTCAGGCATACGCCTGGCTAAGGCCGGCGACATGGTGGAGTTGACCGCGGACGCGGGCGAGGACTGGGACCTGCTGGTAGAACGGTGTATCGCCGAGGGGCTGTCCGGGGTCGAGTGCCTGTCCGGTATCCCTGGCGTCACAGGGGCGACGCCCATCCAGAACGTGAACGCCTACGGCCAGGAGGTGGCTCAGACCATCTCGGCTGTGCGCGCGTACGACCGCCTGCTCGACGACATCGTGCTGCTGACCTCGGCCGAGTGCGCC
This sequence comes from uncultured Actinomycetota bacterium, assembly GCA_963719765.1. Lineage (GTDB taxonomy): Bacteria > Actinomycetota > Actinomycetes > Streptosporangiales > Streptosporangiaceae > JAJYUU01. The sequence goes on along the minus strand of CAVRCW010000001.1, from coordinate 1,047,338 downwards.
TTCGGATATCGGACGAGCACGTTCAAGCGGCAGGCCGGCGCGGGCCGCGGCGCGGCTATGAACCCGGCCGCCGCCACGGGCAGGCACGTGGTGCTGAGCGTGACCTTCCGGCTGGTGGCAGACTCGCTGTCCAGGCCCGTGCGCTACGAAGAGCTCGCCCGGCTCCTCGGAGTCAGCGAGGGGAGCCAGGTACCCCTCGCCGCTGCCCGCGAGGCTGTGCTGCGGCTGCGTCGCGGCAAAGGCATGGTGCTCGATCCCGCCGACCCCGACACCCGCAGCGCCGGGTCGTTCTTTACCAACCCGGTGGTCTCGGCGAGCCAATTCGCTGCTCTGCAGGCCAGAGTGGAGGCTAGGACAGCCGCTGAGGTGGTGCCCAGGATCCCGTGCTGGGATGCCGGGAACGGACTGGTCAAGGTCTCCGCGGCCTGGCTGATCGAGCAGTCCGGGTTCGGCAGGGGCTACCCGGGCGAAGGGGCAGGTGCGCGAATCTCCACTAAGCACACGCTTGCACTGACCAGTCCCGAAGGCGGATCCACGGCCGACCTCATTAGGTTGGCGCGGCAGGTGGCCGCCGGCGTACTCGACACGTTCGGCGTGCAGCTAGTGAACGAGCCGGTGCTGGTCGGCACGCAGCTGTAGGTGCACGTAGACGTCGCCTAATCTCGAGATGTATCTTCTTTGCATGGATCAGCTAACCAGGGAAGACATTGCCGCCGCGGCGGCCGCGCATCAAGAACTTGGCCCGCACTACGACGCCGCGGTAGCCGAGAGCCTGGTCGAGCGCATTGGTACCGAGATCGACAAGCGGGTGGACGCCCGCCTGGGCGAGCGCAGCAGCCGCCGCATCCGCCCCCGGCAGCCAGCCGACGGTCAGCTCAGCCCGGCCACGACCTCGTGGCCGTCGGTGGTCCTGGCGCTCGGGTCCATGGGCATCGGCATCGGCGCCACCGCCGCGGTGCTGAGCATGAGCCAGAGCGTGACCGCGGACGGAGCGGCATCTAACGCCATCGGCAGCGGCCAGATCTTCCTTTGCGTGCTGATCTGGGTCGTCATCGGTGTCATTAACGTCAGCCACGCCAGACGGCGCTAGCTGCTCAGCCAGGCATCGATGCCGGCCATCAGATCCCGCTTGAGGCTGTCCGGCGCCGCCGAGCCACGTACCGACATCCGAGCTAGCTCGGCCAGTTCTAGGTCCGTCATGCCGTGTACCTGCCTGGCCAGCTCATACTGATCCGCCAGCCGGGGCCCGAACAGCAGCGGGTCGTCGGCTCCGAGTGCGACCTCGACACCGGCATCAAGCAGCGGGCGCAGTGGAACCTGGGCCGCGGTGGCGGCCACGCCCAGAGCGACGTTGGAAGTCGGGCATACCTCGAGCGTCACGCCGCTGACGGCGATCCGCCGCAGCAGCGCGGGGTCGGATGCCGCGGCCACGCCGTGGCCGACCCGGTCGGCGCGCAACAGATCAAGGCAGGCCCGCACGCTGGCCGGACCGGCCAACTCGCCGCCATGCGGGACCAGCCGGAGGCCGGCCTTGGCGGCGATCCTGAAGGCCGCGGCGAAATCACCGACCGTGCCACGGCGCTCGTCGTTGCTCAGCCCGAAACCGATCACGCCGCGGCCGGCGTAGGCCGCCGCGAGCCTGGCCAGGGTGCGAGCTTCCAGCGGGTGCTTGGTGCGGTTGGCCGCCACGATAATCCCGATCCCGATGCCGGTCGCCTCCTGAGCGGCCTCGGCGGCACGCAGCACTAGCTCCAGCATCGACGTGAGGCCGGCGAACCGGTTTGCGTAGCCGGAAGGATCAATCTGCAGTTCCAGCCAGCCGGAGCCGGCCTCGCGTTCATCCTGAGCGGCCTCGAGGATCAGGCGGTGTACGTCGGCCTCGGTGCGCACCGCCGACCTGGCAATGTCGTAGAGGCGCTGAAAACGGAACCAGCCGCGTTCGTCGGCACCGCTGAGCACTGGCGGCCATTCCTTGGTCAGCGCCTCGGGCAGGTGCAAGCCGTGCAGGCTGGCGAGTTCGACCAGGGTGGCGTGCCGCAGTGAGCCGGTGAAATGCTGGTGCAGGTGCGCCTTGGGCAGGGCGGCAATGGACCTGGCCATCAGGCCAGTGTGCCAGCGATCCGGGCCGGCTGGCGCCGCTTGTTTACCTGGCCGAGCTCAGCAGCTTGGCGAGCCTGGTCACGCCTTCCTCGAGGTCCGCGTCGCCGAGCGCGCACGACAGCCGGAAATAGCCGTTGGTGCCGAACGCTTCGCCCGGTACGACTGCCACGTCCGCCTCGTCGAGGAGGATCTCCGCTAGCTCGCTCGTTGTGGCCGCTCGGCGCCCGGCGACGTCCTTGCCGAGCACGCCCTTGACTGACGGGTAGCAGTAGAACGCGCCGTCGGGTAGCGGGCTGACCACGCCCGGTATCTCGTTCAGCATCGCGGTCATGACCTGGCGTCGCCGGTCGAACGCGGTGCGCATCTTCGCTACCGCGGTCAGGTCACCGGAGACCGCGGTCAGGGCCGCCGCCTGAGCGACATTGCAGACGTTGGAGGTGGTGTGCGACTGCAGGTTGGTTGCCGCCTTGATAACCGCGGCCGGGCCGATCATCCAGCCGACTCGCCAGCCAGTCATGGCATAGGTTTTGGCCACCCCATTGAGCACCAGGCACCGGTCGGCGATCTCTGGGGCAACCACCGGCATTGAGACGAACCGCGCGTCCCCGTAAACCAGGTGCTCGTAGATCTCGTCGCAGATAACCCAGATGCCGCGCTCGGCCGCCCACCTGCCGATCTCCGCGACCTGCTCGGGCGGGTAAACCGCGCCGGTTGGGTTAGACGGCGACACGAACAGCAGCAGCTTGGTCCGATCGGTGCGGTGCGCCTCGAGCTGCTCGACCGATGCCAGGTAGCCGGTCGTCTCGTCGGTCGGCACCAGGACGGGAACGCCGCCCGCCAGGGTGATCGACTCCGGGTAGCTGGTCCAGTACGGCGTCGGCAGCAATACCTCGTCACCGGGATCGAGCATCGTGGCGAACGCCTCGTACACCGCGTGCTTACCGCCGTTGGTGACGAGCACCTGGCTGGCCGACACGACGAGTCCCGAGTCCCTCGCCGTCTTGACCGCGATGGCCTCCCGCAGCTCGGGCAGGCCGGCCGCCGGGGTGTATTTGTGGAAACGCGGCTCAGCGCACGCACGCTGGGCGGCTTCGACGATGTAGTCGGGGGTAGGGAAGTCCGGTTCGCCCGCGCCGAATCCGATCACCGGCCGGCCGGCCGCCTTCAGCGCCTTCGCCTTAGCGTCCACCGCCAGGGTGGCGGACTCGGCGATCGCGGATATCCGGGCAGAGATGCCTGTGGGAGCGTGAGCCATGTGCTCCATGATCCCATCCCGAGCGCGTGGCGGGTCCCTAACCCCTTGGACGCCCATCCGCCGTGGCGGCTGATGCTTACAGTTCGACGCCGGAGCCAGGGCCACGTACACTTCTGGATCTGGTGGAGGTTCACCAGTGGCCCGTGCATGCCCGCACAGGCCGTCACAGGGCAGTAGCTCAATTGGCTAGAGTTCCGGTCTCCAAAACCGGCGGTTGGGGGTTCGAGTCCCTCCTGCCCTGCGAGTGCGGCCCGCGGTGTGCGGGCACGTGACGGCTACCAGCCGACAGTGGATAGTGCTCAGGTGAGGACATGGCGACTCAGACACGTGGACCGGCTCCGGATAGGGCCGCCAAGCCTAAGGGCCCGGCGAAGCAGGGCCGCACCACGCCTGCCCAGTTCGTTACCGAAGTCCGGGACGAACTTCGCAAGGTTGTCTGGCCAACCCGTAAGGAGCTCGTCACCTACACGACGTCCGCCCTGGTCTTCATCCTGGTCATGGTGGGCATCGTGACGGCCCTTGACTATGGGTTCACCAGGCTGGTGTTTGTCCTCTTCGGCTGAGGTTAACCGGCTGGGTAGTGGTCCGCGTACTGAGCGTGGCACCATGATCACAGGACCGAAGTGTGCCCGCAGCAGTGCGGCATGGCAGCGCTAAGGTCCGGCCAGGAGCGCAGCGATAGCGCAGCGATAGCGCAGGGAGAAAGAGAAACGTGTCAGAGTCCGAACTGCCGCTAGGCGACTCATCGGCTGCGGAAACTGCCGCCGAGACCGGCGGCCCGTCCGAGGTCGAACTGGCGCGCCTTGCGCTGGGCGCCGCCGCCGACGGGGCGGTCGATGACGCCGTCGCCAGCGATGAGGGAGTCGTCAGCGATGAGGAAGTCGTCAGCGATGAGGAAGCCGCCAGCGATGAGGATGTCACCGGCGATGAGCCGGCCGTCAGCGATGACACGCTGGCCGCCGCGGGCGCGGCCGATGACGAGCAAGCTGCCGACGAGGATTCCCACGCCGACCCGATCCAGGAGTTCAAGTCCGAACTCCGTGCGCTGCCAGGCGACTGGTACGTGGTGCACTCCTACGCCGGGTACGAGAACCGGGTCCGCACCAATCTGGAGAGCCGTACCCAGTCACTGAATATGGAAGATTTCATCTTCCAGATCGAGGTCCCCACGCACGAGGTGATCGAGGTCAAGTCGGGCAAGCGGCAGCAGGTGCAGGAGAAGGTTCTGCCCGGCTACATCCTGGTCCGGATGGATCTGACCGATGAGTCCTGGGCAGCGGTCCGGAACACCCCGGGAGTGACGGGATTCGTCGGGCTGTCTAGCAGGCCATCGCCGCTGAGCCTGGATGAGGTCGCGAACCTGCTGGCGCCAGTACCCGAGGAGAAGGCCGCGAAGAAGGCCGAGACCATGCGCGCGGCCGCGGTGGACTTCGAGGTTGGCCAGTCCGTTACGGTAATGGACGGGCCGTTCGCCACGCTCCCGGCCACGGTGAGTGAGATCAACCCCGATACTCAGAAGCTCAAGGTCCTCGTTTCGATCTTCGGGCGGGAGACTCCGGTTGAGTTGTCCTTCGATCAGGTCAGCAAGATCTGAGCGCAGATGCCCAGACGGCGTTCGAGTGCGGTCGGCCCGCGCCTGATTGCCGCAATGAGAAGCTAGTATCGCCCGCCCAGAGAACAGACAGACAGTGAGGTTAGGACCCAGAGATGGCTCCGAGGAAGAAGAAGATCGCAGCAGTCGTGAAGGTGCAGCTGAACGCAGGCGCGGCCACCCCGGCGCCGCCAGTCGGTACGGCGCTTGGTCCGCACGGCGTGAACATCATGGACTTCGTCAAGCAGTACAACGCGGCGACGGACACCCAGCGCGGCAACGTGATCCCCGTCGAGATCACCATCTACGAGGACCGCTCGTTCACCTTCATTACCAAGACCCCGCCCGCGCCCGAGCTGATCAAGAAGGCAGCGGGAGTGCAGAAGGGCAGCGGAGAGCCGCACAAGACCAAGGTCGGCAGCATGACCCAGGCGCAAGTCCGTGAAATCGCCCAGGTCAAGATGCCGGACCTCAACGCCACCAGCATCGAAGCAGCCGAGAAGATCATTGCCGGGACCGCCAGGTCGATGGGCATTACCGTCCAGGGCTGAGCGTTACTTATCGCGGTACCAGCCGAGCCGGTTCCACGGCACGGCAAGTGGCAGGGCCACGCGCTGGCCCGCTGACCACGAACTCCACAACAAACGGGAGAATGACATGAGGCGCAGCAAGGCATACCGGAAGGCCGAGGAAAACATCGACTCGGCCCGGCTCTACACCCCGGCCGAGGCGGTAGCCCTGGCCAAGAACACCTCCACCACGAAGTTCGACCCCACAGTCGAGGTCGCTTTCCGGCTCGGAGTTGACCCTCGCAAGGCCGACCAGATGGTCCGTGGCACAGTGAACCTGCCGCACGGCACCGGCAAGACCGCCCGTGTGCTCGTCTTCGCGACCGGAGATCGGGCGGAGGAGGCCCGTGCGGCAGGCGCCGATTACGTGGGCTCCGACGAGCTGATCGAGCGGGTCCAGGGCGGGTTCCTCGACTTCGACGCCGTGGTCGCCACGCCAGACCTGATGGGTAAGGTCGGTCGACTCGGCCGCGTGCTCGGACCCCGCAGCCTGATGCCGAACCCGAAGACAGGCACCGTCACGATGGACGTGGGCAAGGCCGTCACCGATATCAAGGGCGGCAAGATCGAGTTCCGCGTCGACAAGCACAGCAACCTGCACCTGATCATCGGCAAGGCCTCCTTCTCCGACCGAGACCTGATCGACAACTACGCGGCGGCTCTGGATGAGGTCATCCGGCTCAAGCCGTCGGCGGCCAAGGGCCGGTACGTCAAAAAGGTGGCGATTACCACCACCATGGGGCCTGGCATTCAGGTAGACCCGAGCATTACCAAGGGGCTGACGGGCGCGCTTGAGGAGCAGCCGGCAGGCTGAGCAAGCGCCGAAGCCCAGGCCCGGTCCGCCCCGCAAGTGGCGGACCGGGCCCTTTGCTGTTGGCTGGCGGCGGGATCGGATCAGGTCGGCGGTGGGGCCTGGGCCCGGTCGGCTGTCCGGGTCGGATCGGCTGTCCGGGTCGGATCGGCTGTCCGGGTCGGGTCGGGTCGGATCGGCTGTCCGGGTCGGGCCGGGTCGGGGTCCGCTCTCGGGCCGGGTCGGCTGTCGAACACCGTTGCGTGGCGGGTCGATTTGGCCCGTGGCGCGCTCGCCGCGTAACCTGAAGGCCTGCCACAGACCGTCGGCTGTCGCCGCGTGCGTAACGCGGTGGCCGAAGGCTCGCGAAAGCGGGCGGCCCGCGCAGGCGAACCGAGCTGAACCGAGCGAGCATCGATCTTTGCCGCCGGTCACGCCCCGTGCGCCTCCGTACGGGGCGTTCGCATGTTGCTGGCCCTTCCCGACGCCGGATATAGCCGGGCCCGCCACGCGGAGCCCCGGAACGAGAAGGGAGGCCCATGGCGAGGGCGGAGAAGGTGACAGCGGTCGCCGAGCTGGCCGAGCGATTCCAGAGTTCATCTGGTGCGGTGCTGACCGAGTACCGCGGCCTGAGCGTTGCGCAGCTAGGCGAGCTGCGCAAGTCGCTGGGTGACAACGCATCGTTCTCGGTTGTCAAGAACACGCTGACGAAGATCGCTGCGAACCAGGCGGGTGTGACGCCCGAGCTGACCGACATGCTCACTGGTCCCTCGGCGATCGCATTCGTGCACGGCGACGTGGTCGAAGCAGCCAAGGGGCTGCGCGACTTCGCCAAGGCCAACCCGCTGCTGGTCATCAAGGGCGGCGTGCTGGACGGTAAGGCGCTTACCCCGCCGGAGATCGTCAAGCTCGCTGACCTGGAGTCGCGCGAGGTCCTGCTGGCCAAGCTGGCCGGGGCGATGAAGGCATCGATGGCAGGGGCCGCGGCTACGTTCGCAGCGCTGCCGTCGCAGATGGCGAGGCTGCTTGGCGCACTGGAGCAGAAGCGTGCGGCCGAGGGGCCGGGCGAGACTGCCCAGCCAGCGGCCGCCGAGCCGGCCACGGCCGAAGGCGACCCCGCTGCCGACGCGCAGGCAGAGGCGGCGGGACCTGAGGCGCAAGCCGGCGAAGCGCCGGAGGCGCAGGCCAGCGAAGAAGCCACGGACGAGGCGGCTGGTGCTGCCAGCGAAGAAGGCTGACCAGTCACTGCACGTGACATGACCACGGGTGGCCAGGACTAAGCCACCTGCGACTCGCAGATACACGGAATGGAAGAGGAACCACCACCATGGCAAAGCTCAGCTCGGACGACCTGCTTGAGGCGTTCAAGGAGATGACGCTGATCGAGCTCTCTGAGTTCGTGAAGCAGTTCGAGGACACGTTCGACGTCAAGGCGGCCGCACCCGTGGCAGTCGCCGCGGCCGGCCCCGCCGGTGGCGCCGGCGCACCTGCCGAAGAGGCCGAGGAGAAGGACGAGTTCGACGTCGTCCTCGAGGCTGCGGGTGACAAGAAGATTCAGGTCATCAAGGAGGTCCGCACCCTCACCAGCCTGGGGCTCAAGGAGGCCAAGGATCTGGTCGACGGCGCGCCCAAGCCGCTGCTTGAGCGGGTCAACAAGGAGACGGCGGAAAGGGCCAAGGCTGCCCTGGAGGGCGCCGGCGCTACCGTCACCGTCAAGTAGGACGCCTGGCGCCAATTCGACAGCCTGACGCTAATTCCGTACAGGAGAGCCCGCCGCTGCCGCTCACCGTGGCCGCGGCGGGCTTCTTGCGCACTGGGACAGGCGGCGAGCGCCGCAGGCGCCGTACGGCTAGCGGGCGCGGTAGGCTCTAACCGGCGAACGATCCGCAGAACAGCAAGCCCTACCCAGGCCGTCTGCCGGCTAAACATCAAATGGTGTGTGAGCTTCGTCACGTAGCTCCAAGTAGCGACACAAGCCGTCCAGGGCTTGACGTATCGCTCTCCAGGAGCGATGCTCCAATGCAACCGTGAACATCATAGTGACGTACAGTTGACCAGCGGTGTGTCCTTCGACTACACTGTCAATTTGCGCTGCACCAACTCGTCCTCGGCTCCCCAAATAACCCCTAGCGGCGTAGCCGCAGGGCGTTTCGCGTGCGCGCGGTGCACCATCGGCCACAAGCTCGGAAGGACCCCTGTTGGCAGCCTCGCGCAGCGCCTCAGCTACCGCCCTAGGTCCCCGTCGTGTTTCCTTCGCTCGCATCAACGAGCCACTAGAGGTTCCCAGCCTCCTTGCCCTGCAGACTGAGTCTTTTGACTGGCTGCTGGGCAACGAGCGCTGGCGGGCCCGGCTCGATGCGGAGAAGCACGCGGGCCACAAGAATCTCCCGGAGCAGTCCGGTCTGGAAGAGATCTTCGAGGAGATCAGCCCGATCGAGGACTTCACCGGGACCATGTCCCTCTCGTTCCGTGACCACCGGTTCGAGCCGCCCAAGTACACCGCGGAGGAGTGCAAGGACAAGGACATGACCTTCTCCGCCCCGATGTTCGTTACGGCGGAGTTCATCAACAACTCCACTGGCGAGATCAAGAGCCAGACCGTGTTCATGGGCGACTTCCCGCTCATGTCCGCTAAGGGCACGTTCATCATCAACGGCACCGAGCGTGTCGTGGTGTCGCAGCTTGTCCGCTCGCCGGGCGTCTACTTCGACCGCCAGGTCGACAAGACCTCGGACAAGGACATCTACAGCTGCAAGGTGATCCCGTCCCGCGGCGCCTGGCTTGAGTTCGAGATCGACAAGCGCGACAGCGTCGGCGTCCGTATCGACCGCAAGCGCAAGCAGAGCGTCACCGTGCTGCTCAAGGCCCTGGGCTGGGACGAAGCCAAGATCCTGGAGCGGTTCGGCCAGTTCGAGTCCATGCGGGCGACCCTGGAGAAGGACCACACGACCGGCCAGGACGACGCGCTCCTCGACATCTACCGCAAGCTGCGGCCCGGCGAGCCGCCGACGAAGGAGTCGGCGCAGGCCCTCCTGGAGAACCTGTACTTCAACCCGAAGCGCTACGACCTGGCTAAGGTCGGCCGCTACAAGGTGAACAAGAAGCTGGGGCTGTCCCAGCCCATCAGTCAGGGCACGCTGACTGAGGAGGACATCGTCTCCACCATCGAGTACCTCGTCCGGCTGCACGTCGGCGAGGAGGAGATGAAGTCCGGGGCCGAGATGATTCCGGTCGAGACCGACGACATCGACCACTTCGGCAATCGTCGCCTGCGCACCGTGGGCGAGCTCATCCAGAACCAGGTGCGGCTTGGCCTGGCCAGGATGGAGCGGGTTGTCCGCGAGCGGATGACGACCCAGGACGTCGAGGCGATCACGCCGCAGACCCTGATCAACATCCGCCCTGTCGTCGCCTCCATCAAGGAGTTCTTCGGCACCAGCCAGCTGTCTCAGTTCATGGACCAGACCAACCCGCTGGCCGGCCTGACGCACAAGCGCAGGCTGTCCGCGCTTGGCCCCGGTGGCCTGTCCCGCGAGCGGGCCGGCTTCGAGGTCCGTGACGTGCACCCGAGCCACTACGGCCGGATGTGCCCGATCGAGACGCCTGAGGGCCCGAACATCGGTCTGATCGGTTCCCTGTCGTCCTACGGCCGGGTGAACGCCTTCGGCTTCGTCGAGACGCCCTACCGCAAGGTCAAGGCAGGAAAGGTGACCGACCAGATCGACTACCTGACTGCCGACGAGGAAGACCGGCACGTCATCGCCCAGGCGAACGAGCCGATCGAGAATGACGGCAGCTTCAGCAACGATCGCGTGCTGGTCCGGCGCAAGGGCGGCGAAGTCGACCTCATCAAGCCCGATGACGTCGACTACATGGACGTCTCGCCGCGCCAGATGGTGTCGGTGGCGACCGCGATGATCCCGTTCCTCGAGCACGATGACGCAAACCGCGCGCTGATGGGCTCGAACATGCAGCGCCAGTCCGTCCCGCTGCTGCGCAGCGAGGCGCCGCTGGTCGGCACCGGCATGGAGTACCGCGCCGCGGTCGACGCCGGCGACGTGATCGTGGCCGAGAAGGCCGGCCTGGTCGAGCAGGTCTGCGCCGACTACATCACCGTGGCCAACGACGACGGCACCAGGACCGACTACCTGGTCGCCAAGTTCCGCCGGTCCAATCAGGGCACCTGCTTCAACCAGAAGCCGGTCGCCACAGAGGGCCAGCGGGTCGAGGTCGGGCAGGTCATCGCCGATGGCCCGTGCACCGACAACGGCGAGATGGCGCTCGGCCGCAACCTGCTGGTCGCATTTATGCCGTGGGAGGGTCACAACTACGAGGACGCGATCATCCTGTCGCAGCGGCTCGTGCAGGACGACGTGCTCTCCTCGATCCACATCGAGGAGCACGAGGTCGACGCCCGCGACACCAAGCTAGGCCCGGAGGAGATCACCAGGGACATCCCGAACGTCTCCGACGAGGTGCTGGCTGACCTGGATGACCGCGGCATCATCAGGATCGGCGCCGAGGTCGTCACCGGCGACATCCTGGTCGGCAAGGTCACGCCCAAGGGCGAGACCGAGCTAACTCCGGAGGAGCGGCTGCTGCGCGCGATCTTCGGTGAGAAGGCCAGGGAAGTCCGTGACACAAGCCTCAAGGTGCCGCACGGCGAGTCCGGCAAGGTCATCGGCGTCCGCGTGTTCACCAGGGACAACGGCGACGAGCTGCCGCCTGGCGTGAACGAGCTTGTCCGCGTCTACGTGGCCGCCAAGCGCAAGATCACTGACGGCGACAAGCTGGCCGGACGGCACGGGAACAAGGGCGTGATCGCCAAGATCCTGCCGGTCGAGGACATGCCGTTCATGACCGACGGGACCCCGGTCGACATCATCCTTAACCCGCTCGGCGTCCCGCGCCGGATGAACCTCGGTCAGGTGCTTGAGACGCACCTGGGCTGGGTGGCCGCTACTGGCTGGCAGGTCGACGGCGGCAAGGAGGACTGGAAGCACCGGCTCAAGGCCATCGGGGCAGACGCCGCGGAAGCCGGCAGCCGGGTTGCTACCCCGGTGTTCGACGGGGCCAAGGAGGAGGAGATCACCGGCCTGCTCGGCAGCGCGCTGCCCAACAGGGACGGCGACCGCCTGATCGGCTCGACCGGCAAGGCGATGCTGTTCGACGGCCGGACTGGCGAGCCGTTCAAGGACCCGATCGCGGTCGGCTATATCTACATCCTCAAGCTGCTGCACCTGGTGGACGACAAGATCCACGCCAGGTCGACAGGCCCGTACTCGATGATCACCCAGCAGCCGCTGGGCGGTAAGGCCCAGTTCGGCGGCCAGCGCTTCGGTGAGATGGAGGTGTGGGCGCTGGAGGCCTATGGCGCCGCTTACGCGCTGCAGGAGCTACTGACCATCAAGTCCGACGACATCCTCGGCCGGGTCAAGGTCTACGAAGCCATCGTCAAGGGCGAGAACATCCCCGAGCCCGGCATCCCTGAGTCCTTCAAGGTGCTGATCAAGGAGATGCAGTCGCTCTGCCTGAACGTGGAGGTGCTCTCCAGCGACGGCGCGGCCATCGAGATGCGTGACACCGACGAAGACGTCTTCCGCGCTGCGGAGGAACTCGGTATCGACCTGTCCCGGCGGGAGCCGAGCAGCGTCGAAGAGGTCTGATCCGACGAACTACCCCAGGGGATAAACAACGTGCTAGACGTTAACTTCTTCGACGACCTGCGGATTGGCCTAGCCACGGCGGACGACATCCGGACGTGGTCCCACGGCGAGGTCAAGAAGCCGGAGACCATCAACTACCGGACCCTGAAGCCGGAAAAGGACGGGCTCTTCTGCGAGAAGATCTTCGGTCCGACCAGGGACTGGGAGTGCTACTGCGGTAAGTACAAGCGCGTCCGCTTCAAGGGCATCATCTGCGAGCGGTGCGGGGTCGAAGTTACCCGGGCCAAGGTGCGCCGCGAGCGGATGGGTCACATCGAGCTGGCCGCGCCCGTTACGCATATCTGGTACTTCAAGGGTGTGCCCAGCCGTCTGGGCTACCTGCTCGATCTGGCGCCGAAGGACCTGGAGAAGGTCATCTACTTCGCCGCCTACATGATCACGTACGTGGACGAGGACGCTCGCGGCCGTGACCTGCCGAGCCTCGAAGCCAAGATCACGGTCGAGAAGAGCCAGCTAGAGCAGCGCCGGGATGCCGATATCGAGGCCCGCCAGGGCAAGCTGGAGAAGGACCTGGCCGAGCTGGAGGCCGCCGGCGCCAAGGGCGACGCGCGGCGCAAGGTCAGGGAGAGCTCCGACCGGGAGTGCAAGCAGATCCGTGACCGGGCGCAGCGCGAGATCGACAGGATCGAGGAGGTCTGGAACCGGTTCCGCAACCTCAAGGTCCAGGATCTGGAGGGCGACGAGCTGCTCTACCGGGAGATGCGCGACCGGTTCGGCCGGTACTTCCGCGGCGGCATGGGCGCGCAGGCGATCCAGGAGCGGGTCGGCAGCTTCGACCTCGAGGCCGAGGCCGCGAACCTGCGCGAGATCATTCGCACCGGAAAGGGCCAGCGCAAGGCCAGGGCGCTCAAGCGGCTCAAGGTCGTGTCGGCGTTCCTGAACACCTCCAACAGCCCGCTCGGCATGGTGCTCGACTGCATTCCGGTGATCCCGCCTGACCTGCGGCCGATGGTCCAGCTCGATGGCGGCAGGTTCGCCACCAGCGACCTCAACGACCTCTACCGTCGGGTCATCAACCGGAACAACCGGCTGAAGAGGCTGCTCGACCTCGGCGCGCCCGAGATCATCGTGAACAACGAGAAGCGGATGCTGCAGGAGGCAGTGGACTCGCTGTTCGACAACGGCCGCCGCGGCCGTCCGGTAACCGGACCTGGCAACCGGCCGCTGAAGTCGCTGTCGGACATGCTCAAGGGCAAGCAGGGCCGGTTCCGCCAGAACCTGCTCGGCAAGCGCGTCGACTACTCAGGGCGCAGCGTTATTGTCGTGGGTCCTCAGCTGAAGCTGCATCAGTGCGGCCTCCCCAAGGAAATGGCGGTCGAGCTGTTCAAGCCGTTCGTGATGAAGCGGCTTGTCGACCTCAACCACGCGCAGAACATCAAGTCCGCCAAGCGGATGGTGGAGCGGGCCAGGCCGGTGGTCTGGGACGTGCTCGAGGAAGTCATCACCGAGCACCCGGTGCTGCTCAATCGCGCGCCGACGCTGCACCGCCTCGGCATCCAGGCCTTCGAGCCGCAGCTGGTCGAGGGCAAGGCCATCCAGATCCACCCGCTGGTCTGCACCGCGTTCAACGCGGACTTCGACGGTGACCAGATGGCCGTGCACGTGCCGCTGTCAGCCGAGGCGCAGGCCGAGGCGCGGATCCTGATGCTGTCGACCAACAACATCCTCAAGCCCGCCGACGGCAAGCCGGTGACCATGCCGACCCAGGACATGGTCATCGGGATCTACTGGCTGACCAGGGAAAAGGAAGGCGCGCCCGGCGAGGGTCGGATCTTCAGCAACCTTGCGGAGGCCTTGATGGCCTACGACAAGGACGAGCTCGACCTGCAGGCGAAGATCCAGATCCGGCTGGCGGATGTGACCCCGCCGCGCGGCTTCACCGCTCCCGAGGCCTGGGAGCCAGGCCAGCCGGTGCGGCTGGAGACCACGCTTGGCCGCTGCCTGCTGAACGAGACCCTGCCTGCGGACTACCCGTTCGTCAACTTCGAGGTCAGCAAGAAGCAGCTGTCCGCGATCGTGAACGAGCTGGCCGAGACCTACCCCAAGGTCGAGGTGGCCGCCGCGCTGGACGCGCTGAAGGACGCCGGGTTCCACTGGGCGACCAGGTCCGGCGTGACAGTCGCGATCGAGGAAGTTGCAGCGCCGCCGAACAAGCGGGAGATCCTGGACAACTACGAGAAGCGGGCCGACAAGGTGCAGCGCGAGTACGAGCGCGGCCTTATCACCGACGACGAGCGGCGCCAGGAGCTCATCGAGATCTGGACGCACGCGACCGCGGACGTGGCCCAGGACATGGAGAAGGCCTTCCCCGACACCAACTCCGTATGGATGATGGTGAATTCGGGGGCTGGCGGTAACCTCATGCAGATCCGGCAGATCGCTGGTATGCGAGGCCTGGTGTCGAACCCCAAGGGTGAGACGATCCCGCGGCCGATCAAGTCCAGCTTCCGCGAGGGGCTGTCGGTACTGGAGTACTTCATCTCGACGCACGGTGCCCGCAAGGGTCTGGCCGACACCGCGCTGCGCACCGCCGACTCCGGGTACCTCACCCGGCGCCTGGTGGACGTGGCGCAGGACGTCATCGTGCGCGAGGAAGACTGCGGCACTGACCGGTCGCTGCCGATGCGGATCGCGGAGAAGGGCCCGGATGGCGTCCTCCGCAAGCTGCCGAACATCGAGAACACCGGCACCGGGCGCACGCTGGCCGAGGATGCGACTGACGCTGACGGCAAGGTGATCGCCGCCGCCGAGTCGGACATGACCGAGGCAATGATCGACGCACTGACAGTGGCGGGCGTGGAGTCGGTTCGCACCTACTCCGTGCTGGTCTGCCAGGCCAAGGTGGGCGTCTGCGCCAAGTGCTACGGCCGCTCGCTGGCCACTGGCAAGCGGGTGGACGTCGGCGAGGCCGTCGGCATCATCGCGGCCCAGTCCATCGGTGAGCCCGGCACCCAGCTGACGATGCGGACCTTCCACACCGGCGGTGTGGCAGGCCTTGACATCACTCACGGCCTGCCGCGGATCCAGGAGCTGTTCGAGGCCAGGATTCCCAAGGGCTTGGCGCCGATCAGCGAGGTCGACGGCAAGGTCAGGATCGACGAGCAGGACAAGTCCCGCAAGATCGTGATCGTGCCGGACGACGGCTCGGAGGAGGTCGCCTACCAGGTCTCCATGCGGTCTCGGCTGCTGGTGGCCGACGGCGATCACGTCCGGGTGGGCCAGCAGCTCATCTTCGGCGCGGTCAACCCGCACGAGGTGCTCCGCATCCTCGGCTCCCGCGAGGTGCAGCTGCACCTGGTGCACGAGGTGCAGGAGGTCTACCGGTCTCAGGGCGTGTCGATCCACGACAAGCACATCGAGATCATCATCCGACAGATGCTCAAGCGCGTGAACGTGATCGAGTCCGGCGACACCGAGCTGCTGCCAGGCGAGCTGGTCGAGCGGCCGAAGTTCGAGGAGGTCAACCGCGCTGTCGTCGAGGCGGGCGGCACCTCCGCGGCAGGCCGGCCGCAGCTCATGGGCATCACCAAGGCGTCGCTGGCCACCGAGTCGTGGCTGTCGGCGGCCTCCTTCCAGGAGACGACCAGGGTGCTGACCGACGCGGCGATCCACGCCAGGTCGGACTCGCTAGTCGGCCTGAAGGAGAACGTGATCATCGGCAAGCTGATCCCGGCCGGTACGGGCATGCAGCGCTACCGCAACCTGCGGGTCGAGCCCACGGAGGAGGCTAAGGCGGCGGTCTATCCGCCGACCTCCTACGACAGTCCCGCGGATTACTCCTTCGGGCAGGTCTCCGGCCAGGCGATCCCGCTGGAGGAGTACGACTTCGGGGCCTACAACAGGTAACGAAGTAGCCCCAGGCGAGAGGTGGGCGGCCACTGGCCGCCCACCTCTTCGTCGTTTCGGTCCGCCAGCCAGGGTTCAGCTGGCGGTTCAGCTGGCCCCCTGGACCATCTTGTCCATCTTGTCCATCTTGTCTGTCGGGCTGGGCCGGGCTTGTCTGTCGGGCCGGGCCGGGCTTGTCTGTCGGGCTGGGCCGGGCTTGTCTGTCGGGCTGGGCCGGGCTTGTCTGTCGGGCTGGGCCGGGCTTGTCTGTCGGGCTGGGCCGGGCTTGTCTGTCGGGCTGGGCCGGCAAGCATCGAGCCTTGGGCCGACTGTCCGTTTTATTCGGTTGATGACGTCTGGTCCCCGCGCCGACGCCGACGTTTGAGTCGTAGGTGCTGCGATAGCAGCACTGATTCCTCGAGCGTCCGGGGGAGGGGGGAGCCCCGCCCCTGCGGGGGAGCCCCGCCCCTGCGGGGGAGCCTCGCCCCTGCGGGGGAGCCCCGTCCCTGCGGGGGAGCCTCGCCCCTGCGGGGGAGCCTCGCCCCTGCGGGGGAGCCCCGTCCCTGCGGGGGAGCCCCGTCCCTGCGGGGGAGCCCCGTCCCTGCGGGGGAGCCCCGTCCCTGCGGGGGAGCCCCGCCCAGGTAAGCCCCGCGTAACCCGGTAGCCCCGCGCAGCCAGGCAGTCGCGTCCGCGTCCGCGCCCCGCGAACTGTCGGTCCCACCCGCCACCCTTATGCCATGTCCGCTTTAAACAGCCCCTCGACTGGGAGCAGCGCTACGAATTCCACGGCTTCCACTGGACGCGCGCGATCGGCCTCACTGACCAAAGTGCTGTCCAGACAGCACGGCGTGATTTCGCTGGACCAAGCCGAGGACCTCGGGCTCACCATGAGCAGTATCCGGTACCGGATCCGGCCCGGCGGGCCCTGGCAGCGGATCTTCCCTGGTGTCTACCTGACTGTCTCCGGGACGGCAACTTCCGATCAGCTGGATATGGCCGCACTGCTCTACGCTGGCCGTGGCAGCGCCATTACCGGGCTGGCCGCACTTCGCAGGTGGGGTGTCGTCCAGGCGGCTGCCGCTCGCGAGGTCGATGTGCTCGTCCCGGCGCAGTGCTGCCGTGCTAGCCGAGACTACGTCCGCATCCATCGCACGACGAGGCTGCCCAGACTGGTCGCGGTGGATCAGGAGATCCAGGTGGTCCTAATCCCCAGAGCCGTCGTCGATGCTGCGCGAGATATCGCAAGCATCGAGGACCTGCGTGCTCTGGTGGCTGGCGCAGTCCAGCAAGGCAACTGCACACCGAGGGAACTCGCCGCCGAACTCGGCCAAAGCAGATTGCGCAACGCTGCATCTGTGCGTGCCGTCCTGGCCGAAGTGAATCTCGGGATCCGGTCGGCGCCTGAGGGCGACCTCATGGACCTGGTGAAGCGCGCGGGCCTGCCGGAGCCGTACTACAACCCCCGCTTGTACATGGACGGCAAGTTGCTGGCCAGCCCGGACGCGTGGTGGCCGGCGGTCAGCGTCGCTGTTGAGGTGGATTCACAGCTGTGGCACGCATCGCCGGCGGACTGGCAGCGAACGATGGAGCGCCACGACCGGATGGCTGCCGCTGGCATTCGAGTCTTGCACTTCAGCCCAAGGCAGATCAGGACTGAGCCCGAGGTAGTGATCGGCATCATCAGGCAAGCGTTGTCGGTTGGCGCACCGTCACCGCGAATCGAAACCCGCCCGATCGGGACCTCGGCCGGCACCCGCGGGCTTACGGCGACAGGCTAGCCGAGCCAGTCCAAGCTAGCCCAGCCCAGTCCGAGCTGGTCCTTGCTAGCCGAGCCGAGCTAGGCGGGGCTAGCCCGGGGCGACCGGGGCGACCGGCGGTGCAGGAAGGACCCGAAGGCCCGCGTCCTTCGCGAGTACGCCGAAAGCGCTGGCGTCATGCGGTGCGGCCGCGCCCTGGTCGTTATTGAAGAAGACGAAGACGTCCTCACCTGGCTGCCAGTTGCCGGCCAGGGCACTGACCCAGCCGGAGAGAGCCTTTCGCCTGTACCGAGGCCAGTGTCGGTCCGCTCCCTCATGCAGGCGCAGGTAGCCCCAGTCGGCAGTGCGCCAGAGCGGACTGACTGCCTGCTCCTGCCGATCCGCCCAGCACAAGGCCGCGTTGTGGCTGGCCAGCACATCCCGCGTTTGCTCGGTAAACCAGGACTCGTGCCGGAACTCGACGGCTACCCGCACTCCGGCCCACGCACCCGCATCCTCGACCGGCGGGCGGAACTTCGAGAAGGCATCGAGGCAGCCATCGAGCGCCGCAGGATCGGCCGCCATAGTGGGCGGCAGCTGCATCAGCACAGGGCCGAGCCGCGGGCCAAGGTGGGCCGCCGCGCCGAGCATGTGGTCGACTGGCTCGGCGGGCTCGCGCAGCCGCCGCACATGGGTCAGGTACCTGCTGGCCTTGATCGCCATCAGGAACCCCGCTGGCGTGCGGGCACGCCAGGCAGCGAACGTCTCGGGTGCTGGCAGCCGGTAGAAGGTCCCGTTGTTTTCGACCGTCGGGAAGGTCTGCGAGTAGTACTCGAGCCAGTGCGCGAGCGGGGTCCCCGGCGGGTAGAGCACGCCTCGCCAGTCCCGGTACTGCCAGCCCGAGGTGCCGACTAGCAGCGGCATCCGCAGCCCTCCGCTCGGTGGTTAGCCAGCCCACACAGATCGTCAGTTAGCCACAGGCACTCTGCCCGCAATTCGTATTCTCCTAAGATGGTCTACCCCGCCCTGCGGCTGACGTTCTTGGGCACGGCATTACCTAGCGCAGGTGATCGACTCCAGCGGCAACGATGGCCACAGAACGCACGTCAGCCGCGCATAACGCGGATAAGCGATATCAGGGGAATAGCTGGTCGGCCAGATCCGTTGCAACATTGGACGTAGCGCGACGGCGGGTGTGCGGCCGGGCGGTTTGCCGCCGGCCGGTTGCCGCCAGGCGGTTGCCGCCAGGCGGCTGCCGGTTTGCCCAGGCCGCTGTCGCCGGGAACGGGCTGGTGACGCACACGGCGCGGGGTTATGGCCAGATCGGGACTCAGGTTCCGCTAAGCTTGTGTACAGCGGAGTGCGAGAAGCCCACCCGTTTTGACCAGCACGCTATGGGTTAGGTACTCTGGTTCTCCGCGCCCGCGCCTACGGGTGCGTGCACGTCTGCGTGACCGCGGTCTCCTGATCGTAACGAGCAGGAGCTGAATGGACCAGACGGGCAGCAGACTTCCCTTCCGTTCCGGGCTCGTTTCGGGCCCGGATATGTCGTGAACGTCGCGACACGCCCGACCGCGGGGGGCGGAGCGGGCAAGGAAAACCGCAGGTCAAGTACGTCCTAGGTCGCGCCTGAGCGCGGCCGCAACGAGAAGTCCCGTCGGCCCCGGCGGGACACACAGGCCGTCGTGCCCCCCGGCGCGGTGGCAGCAGGTGAATAAACACCGCGTCGCAAGGCGCGCGGCAGAGGAAGACGGAGACGCGTTGCCCACGATCCAGCAGCTAGTCCGCAAGGGCCGGCAGGACAAGGTAGCCAAGACGAAGACTCCGGCGCTGAAGGGCAGCCCGCAGCGCCGCGGGGTCTGCACGCGCGTCTACACGACCACCCCCAAGAAGCCGAACTCCGCGCTTCGGAAGGTCGCCCGAGTCAGGCTTACCAGCCACATCGAGGTCACGGCCTACATCCCCGGTGTCGGCCACAACCTCCAGGAGCACTCGATCGTGCTAGTGCGCGGCGGCCGGGTCAGGGACCTGCCTGGCGTGCGCTACAAGGTCATCCGCGGCTCCCTGGACACCCAGGGCGTTCGCAACCGCAAGCAGGCGAGAAGCCGGTACGGCGCGAAGAAGGAGAAGAGCTGACATGCCGCGTAAGGGCCCCGCGACCAAGCGGCAGCTGGTAACCGATCCGGTCTACGGCTCGCCGCTGGTCACCGCGCTGGTGAACAAGGTGCTGGTGAGCGGCAAGCGCTCGCTCGCCGAGCGGATCGTCTATGGCGCGCTTGAGGGCTGCCGGGACAAGACTGGCAACGACCCCGTCGTGACCCTGAAGCGGGCGCTGGACAACGTGAAGCCGACGCTTGAGGTCAAGAGCCGCCGGGTCGGCGGCGCGACGTATCAGGTGCCGGTGGAAGTCAAGGCTTCTCGCAGCACCACGCTCGCGCTGCGCTGGCTGATCGCATACTCGCGGCAGCGCCGCGAGAAGACGATGACGGAAAGGCTCATGAACGAGCTGCTTGACGCGAGCAACGGCCTGGGGGCGAGCGTCAAGCGGCGCGAGGACACGCACAAGATGGCCGACTCCAACAAGGCTTTTGCTCACTACCGCTGGTAGTGAGCTCCCCAACTGATGAAGGAACGAGGATCACCTACAGTGGCCGCGACACAGACCGCTACCGAGCTCGCCAATGTCCGGAACATCGGCATCATGGCGCATATCGACGCGGGCAAGACCACGACTACCGAGCGGATCCTGTTCTACACCGGCATCAACTACAAGATCGGTGAAGTCCACGAGGGCGCAGCCACGATGGACTGGATGGAGCAGGAGCAAGAGCGCGGCATCACGATCACCTCTGCTGCAACCACCACCATGTGGCGTGACCACACCATCAACATCATCGACACGCCAGGGCACGTCGACTTCACCGTCGAGGTCGAGCGCTCGCTGCGCGTGCTTGACGGTGCGGTCGCAGTCTTCGACGGCGTAGCCGGCGTCGAGCCGCAGTCCGAGACGGTGTGGCGGCAGGCCGATCGCTACGGCGTTCCGCGCGTGTGCTTCGTCAACAAGATGGACCGCGTCGGTGCCGAGTTCCACCGCTGCGTGGAAATGATCGCCGACCGGCTCGGTGCCACCCCGCTGGTCATCCAGCTGCCGTGGGGCGTCGAGTCGGACTTCCGCGGCATCATCGACCTGATCAGGATGCGCGCGCTGCTGTGGCAGACCGAGGGCAAGGGCGACACCTACGACGTCGTCCCCATCCCCGACGATCACGCCGAGGCCGCGCGCGACTGGCACGACAAGCTCATCGAGACCATCGCCGAGAACGACGAGGAAATGATGGAGCTGTACCTGGAGGGCAACGAGCCCGACGAGGAGCAGCTCGTCGCCGCCATCCGGCGCGCGACCATCGCCAGCAGCCTCACCCCGGTGATGTGCGGCAGCGCGTTCAAGAACAAGGGCGTGCAGCCGATGCTGGACGCGATCGTGGACTTCCTGCCCAGCCCGCTCGACATCCCGTCGATCAAGGGTCACGCGGTCGGCAACGAGGAAGCCATCATCGAGCGGCACGCCGACACGAGCGAGCCGTTCGCGGCGCTGGCCTTCAAGATCATGTCTGACCAGCACCTCGGCAAGCTGACCTACATCCGCATCTACTCGGGCAAGCTCGAGGCCGGCACGCAGGTACTGAACTCGAGCAAGGGCCGCAAGGAGCGGATCGGCAAGATCTACCAGATGCACGCGAACAAGCGCGAGGAGCGCCCGACCGCGATAGCTGGCCAGATCGTAGCCGTGATGGGCCTGAAGGACACCACGACAGGTGACACGCTGAGCGACCCCACCAAGCAGGTCATCCTGGAGTCGATGACGTTCCCGGCCCCGGTCATCAACGTGGCCATAGAGCCGAGGACCAAGGCCGACCAGGACAAGCTCGGCACCGCCATCCAGCGGCTCGCCGAAGAGGACCCGACCTTCCAGGTCAGGACCGACGAGGAGACCGGGCAGACCATCATCTCGGGCATGGGCGAGCTGCACCTGGAGGTGCTGGTCGAGCGGATGCGCCGGGAGTTCAGGGTCGAGGCCAACATCGGCCGCCCGCAGGTCGCCTACCGCGAGACCATCCGCAAGAAGGTCGAGAAGGTCGAGTACACCCACAAGAAGCAGACTGGCGGTTCCGGCCAGTTCGCCCGGGTGATCATCAACCTGGAGCCGACCGGCGGCGACGGCGGAGGCTACGAGTTCGAGAACAAGGTCACCGGCGGCCGGGTGCCGCGGGAGTACATCCCGTCTGTGGACGCGGGCTGCCAGGAAGCCGCCGAGTTCGGCGTGCTGGCCGGGTACCCGATGGTGGACGTCAAGGTCACCCTGACCGACGGCGCCTACCACGAGGTCGACTCGTCCGAGCTTGCTTTCAAGATCGCCGGCTCGATGGCCTTCAAGAAGGCCTCCGGGCATGCCGATCCGGTCCTGCTTGAGCCGGTCATGGCGGTCGAGGTCAGGACCCCGGACGACTACATGGGTGATGTCATCGGTGACCTGAACGCTCGCCGGGGACAGATCCAGGCCATGGAAGAGAGGTCAGGGGTGCGGGTCGTCAAGGCCCTTGTCCCGCTTTCCGAGATGTTCGGCTACGTGGGAGATCTGCGCAGCCGGACGCAGGGCCGGGCGGACTACAGCATGCAGTTCGACTCGTATGCCGAGGTCCCGCCGAGCATCGCCAAGGAGATCATCGCCAAGGCACGCGGCGAGTAGTCAGAACTCAAGTAATCAGAACCGACGAGAGAACCAAGCAGCGCGCGTGAGCGCCTGGCCCCGCTGCGGCGGGGAAACGATCGCAACGAGGAGACACCAGTGGCGAAGGCCAAGTTTGAGCGGACCAAGCCGCACGTCAACATCGGCACCATCGGTCATATCGACCACGGCAAGACGACGCTGACCGCGGCGATCACCAAGGTGCTGCACGATAAGTACCCCACGCTGAACACTGCCAGCGCGTTCGACCAGATCGACAACGCGAAGGAAGAGAAGGAGCGCGGGATCACGATCTCGATCTCGCACGTCGAGTACCAGACCGACAAGCGCCACTACGCGCACGTCGACTGCCCTGGTCACGCGGACTACATCAAGAACATGATCACCGGTGCGGCGCAGATGGACGGCGCCATCCTGGTGGTTGCGGCCACCGACGGCCCGATGCCGCAGACCAGGGAGCACGTGCTGCTGGCCCGCCAGGTCGGCGTGCCCTACATCGTGGTCGCGCTCAACAAGGCCGACATGGTCGACGACGAGGAGATCCTGGAGCTGGTCGAGCTCGAGGTCCGTGAGCTGCTCAGCACGTATGAGTTCCCGGGCGACGACCTGCCGGTGATCAGGGTATCCGCGCTGAAGGCACTCGAGGGCGACGCTGAGTGGGGCGAGAAGGTCGTCGAGCTGATGACCGCCTGCGACGACAGCATCCCCGAGCCCGTCCGCGATGTAGAGAAGCCGTTCCTGATGCCGGTCGAGGACGTGTTCTCGATCACCGGCCGCGGCACGGTCGTGACCGGCCGGATCGAGCGCGGCAAGATCCACACCGGTGAGGAAATCGAGATCATCGGCATCAAGGAGAAGGCAACAAAGACCATCGTCACGGGCGTGGAGATGTTCCACAAGATCCTGGACGAGGGCCAGGCTGGCGACAACGCCGGCCTGCTGCTGCGCGGCACCAAGCGCGAGGACGTCGAGCGCGGCCAGGTCATCATCAAGCCGGGCACCAACACGCCGCACACCGACTTCGAGGCGCAGGTCTACATCCTGTCCAAGGACGAAGGCGGCAGGCACACGCCGTTCTTCAACAACTACCGGCCGCAGTTCTACTTCCGCACCACCGACGTGACTGGCGTGGTGCACCTGCCGGAAGGCACCGAGATGGTGCTGCCCGGTGACAACACCGAGATGACGGTCAACCTGATCCAGCCGATCGCCATGGAGGAGGGCCTGCGCTTCGCTATCCGCGAGGGCGGCCGCACCGTTGGCGCCGGCCGGGTCACGAAGATCAACAAGTAATTGGCGGGCCCGGGGGAAACCCCGGGCCCGTTCCACGGTCGTCCCCTTGCGGTGACGGCAGACAGCGGCACGACACGAGCGAAGGACAACGAAGCCACATGGCGGGACAGAAGATCCGCATCCGGCTCAAGGCCTATGACCACGAGGTCATCGACAGCTGGGCGCGGAAGATTGTCGACACGGTGATTCGCACCGGCGCTAAGGTCGCCGGTCCCGTGCCGCTGCCTACCGAGAAGAACGTGTATTGCGTCATCCGCTCGCCGCACAAGTACAAGGACTCGCGCGAGCACTTCGAGATGCGCACGCACAAGCGGCTGATCGACATCATCGACCCCACGCCGAGGACCGTCGACTCCCTGATGCGGCTTGACGTGCCGGCCGGCGTCGACATCGAGATCAAGCTGTAGAAGGACGCACTGAGATGAGCAAGCAGATCCGAGGGGTGCTTGGCACCAAGCTCGGCATGACGCAGGTCTTCGCCGACGACGGCAGGATGGTTCCCGTCACTGTCGTCGCCGCAGGGCCGTGCGTCGTGACCGCGGTGCGGACGCCAGACTCCGACGGTTACTCGGCCGTGCAGCTGGGCTACGGCGAGATCGACCCGCGCAAGGTGACAAGGCCGGTGGCCGGTCACTTCGCCAAGGCCGGCGTCACCCCGCGCCGCTACCTGGTGGAGGTGCGGACCGATAACGCCACCGATTACACGCTGGGGCAGGAGGTCACGGCCGAGACGTTCACCGCCGGTGAGCTTCTCGATGTGACCGCTACCAGCAAGGGCAAGGGCTTCGCCGGCGTAATGAAGCGGCACGGCTTCAAGGGCATGAGCTCCTCGCACGGCACCAAGCGCAAGCATCGCGCGCCAGGCTCGATCGGCGGCTGCGCCTACCCGGGTCGCGTCTTCAAGGGCGTCCGGATGGCGGGCCGGATGGGCGGCGAGCGGACTACCTCGGCCAACCTGACGCTGCACGGTGTGGACGCCGATCGCGGCCTGCTGCTCATCAAGGGCGCGGTCCCCGGTCCGGCCGGCGGGCTCGTGCTCGTCCGCAATGCCGTCAAGTCCCCAGTAAAGACGAGTGAGGCGAAATGAGTCCGGCCCAGACCAGCGCCGCCAGGGCCAAGGCGGCCAAGCCAGGGGCGGCCAAGCCAGGGGCGGCCAAGCCCAGGGCTGGCGCGGCTCCGGCTGCCGTGCTGCCGCCGGAGATCTTCGACGCGAAGGTCAACGTGCCGCTGATCCACCAGGTGGTCGTGGCCCAGGAGGCGGCTGCCCGGCAGGGCACCCACTCCACCAAGCGCCGGGGCGAGGTCCGCGGCGGCGGCAAGAAGCCGTACCGGCAGAAGGGCACAGGCCGGGCCAGGCAGGGCTCGATCCGTGCGCCGCAGTTTGCCGGCGGCGGCGTGGTGCACGGCCCGCATCCCCGGTCCTATGAGCAGCGGACGCCCAAGAAGATGAAGGCCGCCGCGCTTCGCGGCGCATTGTCTGACCGGGCCAGGCACGGCCGGGTGCACGTGGTGGCGAGCCTTGTCGAGGGCGAGACCCCGAGGACCAAGACTGCCCTGGCCGCGCTCGCCGCGGTGACCGGCGCGGCCGCGACCGCCCAGGTGCTCGTGGTGATCAGCAAGACCGACGAGCTGACCAGGCTCAGCCTGCGCAACGTGCCAGGCGTGCACCTGCTCGAGTCCGGTCAGCTCAATGCCAGGGACGTGCTGGTCAGCGACGTCGTTGTGTTCACATCCGAAGCGCTCGACGCTTTCGTCGCCCGCTCGGGCGGCGGATCTGGGCAGGCTGCGGCTCAGGATGGGAACGGGGCCGCGTCCGCCAAGACCGCTGCGTCGGCGCCAGCGCCAGCCGGGCCTGATGACGAGCCCGCGGAGGCTGAGGCCGCGCAGCCCGAGGCCACGCACGCTGAGGCTGAGGCCGCGGCGGCTGAGCCTGCGGACGCCGAGGCCGCGCCCGCTAAGCCGAAGGCGAGCAGGGCAAAGGCGAAGCAGGAGGATGACCAGCAGTGAACAAGACCGTAAACCCGCGGGACATCCTGCTGCGCCCGGTGATCTCGGAGAAGAGCCTCAGGCTTGCCGACGACGGCAAGTACACCTTCGTGGTGGCGCCGGGCACGCACAAGACCCAGATCCGCCAGGCGGTGGAGGCCACCTTCAACGTCAAGGTGACCGGGGTAAACACGATCAACCGGCCGGGTAAGCGCCGCCGGACGCGGTTCGGCTGGGGTAAGCGGCCGGACACCAAGCGCGCCATCGTCAGCCTCGCCGCTGGCGACCGGATTGAGCATTTCGGCGGACCGGTCAGCTAGCCGGCGACTCCTAGGAGCTTGAGTTAGATGGGCATCAGAAAGTACAAGCCGACCACCCCCGGCAGACGGGGCGCGAGCGGCGCTGACTTCTCCGAGGTCACGCGAAGTGAGCCGGAGAAGTCGCTGGTGCGTCCCCTGCACTCGCATGGCGGCAGGAACGTGCACGGGCGGATCACGACCCGGCACCAGGGCGGCGGCCACAAGCGGGCCTACCGGCTGATCGACTTCCGGCGGAACGACAAGGACGGCGTGCCCGCCAAGGTCGCGCACATCGAGTACGACCCGAACAGGACGGCACGGATCGCGCTGCTGCACTACGCAGACGGCGAGAAGCGCTACATCATCGCGCCGGTCGGCCTGCAGCAGGGCGACCGGGTGGAAAACGGCGTCGGCGCGGACATCAAGACCGGCAACTGCCTGCCGCTGCGCAACATCCCGACCGGCACGATGGTGCATGCCATCGAGCTGCGGCCAGGCGGCGGCGCGAAGATCGCCAGGTCGGCGGGCTCGGGCGTGCAGCTTCTGGCCAAGGAGGGGACGCGCGCCACCCTGCGCATGCCGTCTGGCGAGATCCGGCTGGTGGACGCGGCCTGCCGGGCCACGATCGGCGAGGTCGGCAATGCCGAGCAGAGCAACATCAAGCTCGGCAAGGCCGGCCGGAACAGATGGAAGGGCAAGCGTCCCACCGTCCGCGGCGTGGCGATGAACCCGGTCGACCACCCGATGGGCGGCGGCGAGGGCAAGACCTCCGGTGGTCGGCACCCGGTCAGCCCGTGGGGCCAGCCCGAGGGTCGCACCCGCCAGGCACACAAGCCCAGCGACCAGATGATTACCCGCCGGCGCGGCAAGAAGAAGCGGTAGGAGCACTCAGCGATGCCTCGTAGCCTGAAGAAGGGCCCCTTCGTGGACGACCACCTGATGAAGAAGGTGGACGTCCAGAACGACAAGGGCACCAAGAACGTCATCAAGACGTGGTCGCGCCGCTCGATGATCGTCCCCGCGATGCTCGGCCACACGATTGCCGTGCACGACGGCCGCAAGCACGTGCCGGTATTCATCACCGAGGCGATGGTCGGGCACAAGCTCGGCGAGTTCGCACCCACCCGCACGTTCCGCAGCCATGTGCGGGACGACCGGCGCAGTCGCCGCTAGCACTGCCTTACAGACACCAAGCCAGAACCGATCTCCCCAGGCCGGACACGAGAAAGAGCGAGACTGAGATGCAAGCTAGGGCGAAGGCGCAGTTCGTCCGCGTCACGCCGCGGAAGGCTCGCCGCGTGGTGGACCTCATCCGCGGGATGCCCGCCGACCAGGCGCAGGCGACGCTGAAGTTCGCGCCGCAGTCAGCGAGTGATCCGGTCGGCAAGGTGCTGGCCAGTGCCATCGCCAACGCAGGGCACCAGAGCCACCTTGATGCCAGCTCGCTCGTGGTGAGCCGGGCCTGGGTGGACGAGGGGCCGACGCTCAAGCGGTTCCGGCCGCGGGCCCAGGGCCGCGGCTACCGCATCGAGAAGCGCACAAGCCACATCACGGTCATCGTTTCTGACCGCAAGGAAGGGACCCGCTAGTGGGCCAGAAAGTGAACCCGCACGGGTTCCGGCTGGGCATCACCACCGACTTCAAGAGCCGGTGGTACGCCAACAAGCTGTACAAGGACTACGTCGCGGAGGACGTCGCGATCCGGCGGCTGCTGCATCGCGGCATGGAGCGGGCCGGCATCTCCAAGGTGGAGATCGAGCGGACCATGGACCGGGTACGGGTCGACATCCACACCGCCAGGCCGGGCATCGTCATCGGCCGCCGCGGCGCGGAGGCCGACCGGATTCGCGGTGACCTGGAGAAGCTGACTAGCAAGCAGGTCCAGCTGAACATCCTCGAGGTGAAGAACCCGGAGATCGACGCCCAGCTCGTGGCGCAGGGCGTGGCCGAGCAGCTGTCCAGCCGGGTCTCGTTCCGCCGGGCCATGCGCAAGGCCATGCAGACCGCGATGAAGAGCGGCGCCAAGGGCATCCGGGTCCAGTGCTCAGGCCGCCTCGGCGGCGCTGAGATGTCGCGCTCGGAGTTCTACCGTGAGGGCCGGGTGCCGCTGCACACGCTCCGCGCGGACATCGACTACGGCTTCTACGAAGCGCGGACCACGTTCGGCCGGATCGGCGTGAAGGTCTGGATCTACCGCGGTGAGGCCGCCGCGACCAGGGCAGAGCGCGAGGCGGCCGCGGCCGCGCTGCGGGCCGGCCAGCGGCCGGGCGGCGACCGGCGCGAGGGCGGTCGCGAGCGGCCGGCTCGCGGCCAGCAGCGCCGTCGGCCAGGATCTGACGGCACCGACAGGGCGGCTGCGGCGGGCCGGGACGGCGCGCCGGAAACAAGTCCCGCCGGGCCCGCTGAGCAGGCGGCGACGCCAGCCGAGGAGGGCTGAGTCATGCTGATTCCGCGGCGGACTAAGCACCGCAAGCAGCACCGTCCGGACCGGTCAGGGGCCGCCAAGGGCGGCACCAGGGTGACCTTTGGCGAGTACGGCATCCAGGCAGTGGAGCACTCGTACGTGACCAACCGCCAGATCGAGGCCGCACGTATCGCCATGACCAGGCACATCCGCCGTGGCGGCAAGGTGTGGATCACCATCTACCCGGACCGCCCGCTGACCAAGAAGCCGGCCGAGACCCGGATGGGCTCGGGCAAGGGCGCCCCCGAGTGGTGGGTCGCCAACGTCAAGCCAGGCCGGGTCATGTTCGAGCTGTCAGGCGTGCCCGAGCAGGTGGCCAGGGAGGCGCTGCGCAGGGCGATGCACAAATTGCCTATGAAGTGCAAGTTCGTGAAGCGAGAAGTGGGTGAGGCGTGATGGCCAAGGGACTGGCAGCCGCTGACCTGCGGACGTCGACCGAGGAGGAGCTTGAGCTCAAGCTCACCGAGGCGAAGATCGAGCTGTTCAACCTTCGCTTCCAGGCGGCCACGGGCCAGCTGGAGAGCCACGGGCGGCTGCGTGCTGTCCGCAAGGAGATCGCGCGCATCTACACGGTGAAGCGCGAGCGGGAGCTCGGCATCGTGGTCGTGGAAGAGGAGTCAGACGATGAGTGAAGAGACCACAGTGCCGGACGACACGGGGCTCTCCAGGGGCTACCGCAAGGTGCGTGAGGGCCTCGTGGTCAGCGACAAGATGGACAAGACGGTTGTCGTCCAGGTCGAGGACCGCGTCAAGCACCCTAAGTATGGCAAGGTCATCCGCCGGACGAAGAAGTACAAGGCACACGATGGCGAGAACGCCTGCGGCGTCGGCGACCGAGTGCTGCTCATGGAGACCCGCCCGCTGTCAGCGACCAAGCGCTGGCGGGTGGCGGAGATCCTCGAGAAGGCCAAGTAACGCGGGGGTCCGGGGTCGTCCCCGGGCCAACACAGTGCGACCGACTCGCCGCGAGTCGGCGAGCAGAAGCAGGAGTTGACGTGATCCAGCAGGAGTCGCGGCTTAAGGTCGCCGACAACACCGGAGCCAAGGAGATCTTGTGCATCCGCGTGCTCGGCGGCTCGGGTCGGCGATACGCGGGCATTGGCGACATCATCGTCGCTACCGTCAAGGATGCCCTCCCCGGTGCCGGGGTGAAGAAGGGCGACGTCGTCAAGGCCGTCGTGGTGCGTACGCGCAAGGAGCGGCGCCGCGGCGACGGCTCCTACATCCGCTTCGATGAGAACGCCGCCGTGCTGATCAGGGACGGTGGTGATCCGCGTGGTACCCGCATCTTCGGCCCGGTCGGCCGTGAGCTGCGGGAGAAGCGGTTCATGCGGATCATCTCGCTCGCACCGGAGGTGCTGTGATGGCCGGATCGAAGAAGAAGGCACCCGGAATGAAGATCAAAAAGGGTGACAAGGTCGTCGTGATCGCGGGCAAGGACATCGGCCGCGAGGGCACCGTCATCCTCACCCGCCCGGACAAGCAGCAGGTGCTCGTCCAGGGCGTGAACATGATCAAGAAGAACACCAAGGTCAACTATCAGGGCGGCAAGGGCGGGCGCAGCTACAAGGAGGGCGGCATCGTGCACCAGGAGGCCCTCATTCACGTCAGCAACGTCGCGCTTGTCGACCCGGAGACCAAGGGGCCCGCCCGGGCTGGTTACCGGACCGAGGCCGGCGAGGCCGGCGAGGCCGGCGAGGACGCCAAGAAGAAGGTCCGGTTCTCCCGGGCCAGCGGTAAGGAAATCTGATGGCTGCCACCAAGACCAAGAACGCGGCGCCCGCGGCTGCCGAGCGCAGCAACGGCGCTGCCGCGGCCGCCGAGCGGGTGCCGCCCCGGCTGAAGGAGCGGTACCGGGCTGAGATCGCGGCGGCGATGCGGGACGAGTTCAGCTACCCGAACGTCATGCAGGTGCCTACCATCACCAAGATCGTGGTGAACATGGGCGTGGGCGAGGCAGCCCGCGACGCCAAGCTCATCGACGGCGCCGTGCGGGACCTTGCCATCATCACCGGGCAAAAGCCCGCGGTGGCACGGGCCCGCAAGTCGATCGCGCAGTTCAAGCTGCGTGAGGGCATGCCGATCGGCGCGCACGTGACACTGCGCGGCGACCGGATGTGGGAGTTCTGCGACCGGCTGCTGTCGCTCGCGCTGCCCCGTATCCGCGACTTCCGCGGCCTGTCCGACCGGCAGTTCGACGGTCGCGGCAACTACACCTTCGGACTTACCGAGCAGCTGATGTTCCACGAGATCAACCCCGATCAGGTGGACAGGCAGCGCGGCATGGACGTGACCATCGTCACGTCCGCTACCACCGACGCCGAGGGTCGCTCATTGCTGCGGCGGCTCGGCTTCCCGTTCAAGGAGAACTGAGCAGTGGCGAAGAAGAGCCTCATCGCCAAGGCCAAGCGCAAGCCGAAGTACGAGGTCCGTGCCTACACCAGGTGCTCGCGATGCGGAAGGCCGCGCGCGGTGTACCGCAGGTTCGGCCTGTGCCGCATCTGCTTCCGGTCGATGGCACACCGCGGCGAGCTGCCCGGCATCACGAAGTCCAGCTGGTAAGAAGGGCCGCCACCCGGCGGCGCATCCGGGCGCGCGAGCGTCCGGCTGAGGAAGACAGACCTGGGCGCTGCGGCGCCCACCGACCACGCCGAAGGTCCCCGGTGCTGACGAAGTACCGGAGAAACCGCGGCGAGGAGGGCCACCAGGCCATGACCATGACCGACCCGGTCGCAGACATGCTGACCCGTCTGCGCAATGCCAATTCGGCGTACCACGATTCAGTGATCATGCCGCACTCCAAGATCAAGGTGAATATCGCCGAGATCCTGCAGCAGGAGGGCTACATCGCCAGCTGGAAGGTGGAGGACGCCGAGGTTGGCAAGAACCTGGTGATCGCACTGAAGTTCGGGCCCACCAGAGAGCGCTCGATCGCCGGGCTCAAGCGCGTGTCCAAGCCCGGCCTGCGGGTGTACGCGCGCAAGGACAACCTGCCGCGTGTGCTCGGCGGCCTCGGCGTTGCGATCATCTCGACGTCATCCGGCCTGATGACAGACAAGCAGGCGAAAAAGAAGGGCGTAGGCGGGGAAGTCCTCGCTTACGTCTGGTAAAGGAGCCAGCTATGTCACGAATCGGACGAATGCCAGTCGTGGTCCCGAGCGGCGTCGATGTCACAGTCGACGGCCGCAAGGTGCACGTGCGCGGCCCGAAGGGTGAGCTGAGCCTGGAGGTCGCGGCGCCCATCGAGGTCGCGCACACCGACGGCACCATCACGGTGACCCGGCCAAGTGACGAGGGCGAGATCCGGGCGCTGCACGGGCTGTCGCGGTCGTTGATCGCGAACATGGTCACCGGGGTCACCGAGGGCTACCGCAAGACCATGGAGATCGTCGGCGTCGGCTACCGGGTCCAGGCCAGGGGCAGGGACCTGGAGTTCGCGCTCGGCTTCAGCCACCCGGTACCGGTGCCGGCACCGGACGGCATCACCTTCAGGGTCGAGACCCCCACCAGGTTCGTGGTGGAGGGCATCGACAAGCAGCAGGTGGGCGAGGTCGCGGCGAACATCCGCAAGCTGCGCAAGCCCGACCCGTACAAGGGCAAGGGCGTGCGGTATCAGGGTGAGCAGATCCGCCGCAAGGTCGGGAAGGCTGGTAAGTAGCAGATGTCTGGCACCAAGACCAGGGCACACGGCCGCATCACTGGGCGGACCGCAGCGCGCATCTCGTCGCGGCAGCGACGCCACCTGCGGGTTCGCAAGAAGGTAGAGGGCAGCGTCGCCCGCCCGCGGCTGGTCGTCACCCGATCGGCAAGGAACACCTTCGCCCAGCTGGTCGACGACACGGCGGGCAATACACTGGCGTCGGCCTCCACCCTGGAGATCCGCACCGCCGACGGCGATAAGACAGCCAAGGCCAAGCAGGTGGGCGCGCTGCTCGCCGAGCGGGCCGTGCAGGCCGGGATCAGCGCGGCAGTCTTCGACCGGGGCGGATACGCCTATCACGGCCGGGTGGCAGCCCTCGCCGAAGGCGCCAGGGAAGGCGGGCTGGAGCTGTGACGGCTCAGACCGCGACAAGACTCCGCACTCCACGACAGAAGAGGAAGATCTGATGGCAGCAACACCGCGGCGCGGCGCCGGAGGCGGCGAGCGGCGTGAGCGCCGCGACGACCGCCGTGGAGCTGGCGCCGAGAAGGGCACCGCTTACCTGGAGCGCGTGGTCACCATCAACCGGGTGGCCAAGGTCGTCCAGGGCGGCCGCCGGTTCAGCTTCACCGCCCTTGTGGTGGTAGGCGACGGCAACGGCATGGTGGGCGTCGGCTACGGCAAGGCCAAGGAGGTGCCGGCCGCCATCGCGAAGGGTGTCGAGGCCGCGAAGAAGGCCTTTTTCCGGGTGCCGAGGATCGCCGGGACCATCCCGCACACCGTGCAGGGCGAGGAGTCGGCGGGCGTCGTCCTGCTGAAGCCCGCTAGTCCCGGTACCGGCGTCATCGCCGGCGGCCCGGTACGCGCGGTGCTGGAGTGCGCGGGCATCCACGACGTCCTGTCCAGGTCCCTCGGCTCGTCCAACCCGATCAACGTGGTGCACGCCACGGTCACGGCGCTGAAGAGCCTGAACCGGCCAGAGGAGATCGCGGCCAGGCGCGGACTGCCGATCGAGCACGTCGCGCCGGCCGCCATGCTCAGGGCCCGCGCCGCGGCGGCGTCCGCGGCAGCGTCTGGCACCGGCCCGGCCGAGAACAGCTGAGGCGGAGAAGACCATGGCAGAGCTGAAGGTTACGCAGATCAAGTCGAAGATCGGCGGCAAGAAGGCGCAGCGCGACTCGCTGCGCTCGCTTGGCCTGCATCGCATCGGCGACGTGGTCGTCAAGCAGGACCGTCCCGAGATCCGCGGCATGATCAACGCGGTGCGCCACCTGGTCACCGTGGAGGAGGTCGACTAGACAATGGCAGACACCGAGACGAAGGCCCAGGACGCGGCGGCCGAGCAGGGTGGCCGCGCCGGGCTGAAGATCCACCATCTGCGCCCGGCGCCTGGCGCGCGCACCGCCCGTACCAGGGTCGGCCGCGGCGAGGCGTCGAAGGGCAAGACGGCAGGCCGCGGCACCAAGGGCAGCAAGGCCAGGAACAACATCCCCGAGTTCTTCGAGGGTGGCCAGATGCCGCTGCACCGGCGGCTGCCCAAGCTCAAGGGCTTCTCCAATGCCCGGTTCAAGACCACCTACCAGGTGGTGAACCTGGACCGGGTTGCCGGGCTGTATCCAGACGGCGGAGCCGTCACCCCCGAGGACCTGGTCGCAAAGGGTGCGGTCCGGGCGGGCGAACTGGTCAAGGTGCTCGGCCAGGGCGAGGTGAGCGTCGCGCTTCAGGTCAGTGCGCACAGGTTCTCGGCCTCGGCTCGTGACAAGATCACGGCCGCCGGCGGAACCGTTACGGAACTGTGAGATGCCTGCCGCCCAGGCCTTCGTCCGGGTCAGCTTAGACTCCGCTGGCCCGGACTTCGCGCTGACGGCAGCCGGTTCGCACGGCTGCAGGACTCTCACCGGCAAGTTAAACTTCGGCGAGCATTGTCGCGCTGGCGACTAGCGGAGCCTTCCTGCGACAGGAGCGGCAGATGACGTTGAGCTATCGAGTAGGGGACGGCGCATGCTGACCGCGTTCATACGGGCGTTCCGTACGCCTGACCTGCGCAAGAAGCTGCTCTTCACGGTATTCATCATTGCCGTGTTCCGGCTCGGCCAGCAGCTTCCCACGCCCGGCGTGTCAGAGGCTGCGATCCGGATCTGCGAGGGCACGACCGGGACCCACACGAGCCTGTTCCAGCTGGTCAACCTGTTCAGCGGCGGCGCACTCTCGAAGCTGGCCGTCTTCGCTCTCGGCATCATGCCGTATATCACCGCGAGCATCATCCTGCAGCTTCTGGCCGTGGTTATCCCCCGCCTCGAGGCACTGCGCCAGGAGGGCCAGACCGGCCAGGCGAAGATCACCCAGTACACCCGGTACCTGACCGTGGGACTGGCGATCCTGCAGTCCACCGGCATCATCGCCCTGGCCCGCAGCGGCGAGCTGTTCCCGACCTGCACGGCCACCCTGATCCCGCATCCGTCGGTCTTCACCATCACCACGATGGTCATCATCATGACCGCCGGTACCGCGGTAATCATGTGGCTGGGCGAGCTCATCACCGACCGCGGCGTCGGCAACGGCATGTCGGTCATGATCTTCACCCAGATCATCGCCGTGGTGCCCAGCCAGTTCCAGCTGATCTGGGAGGACAAGCCGAAGTTCGTCTTCTTCCTCGTGCTGATCATGGGCGTGGCCATCATCGCCTTCGTGGCCTTCATGGAGCAGGCGCAGCGCCGTATCCCGATCCAGTACGCCAAGCGGATGGTCGGGCGAAAGATGTATGGGGGCACGTCCACCTACATCCCGCTGAAGGTCAACCAGGCAGGCGTCATCCCGGTTATCTTCGCCTCGTCGCTGTTGTACATCCCGCAGCTGGCGGCCAACCTGTTCGGGAAGACCGCCAACGGGCAGATCGCGACAACCGGCTGGGCGGCCTGGGTGAACATTAACCTCGTGTACGGCGACAAGCCCACGTACGCGGCCGCTTACTTCCTGCTGATCCTCTTCTTTACCTACTTCTACGTCTCGATCACCTTCAATCCGACAGAGGTGGCGGACGGGATGAAGAAGGGCGGCGGGTTCATCCCCGGCATCCGGCCAGGCGGGCCGACAGCCGGCTACCTCAGCTACGTGCTGAGCCGGCTGACGGCGGCTGGCTCGCTCTACCTTGCGCTGATCGCGCTGATTCCGCTGATCGCCGTGGGCCTGCTCGATGCGACCCAGCAGTTCCCGCTGGGTGGTACCAGCATCCTGATCATGGTCGGCGTCGGCCTGGACACGGTGAAGCAGATCGAGAGCCAGCTGCAGCAGCGCAACTATGAGGGCTTCCTGAGGTAGTGCGACTAGTCCTCGTTGGGCCCCCCGGCGCGGGCAAGGGGACGCAGGCCCAGTTCATCGCCTCTCACCTGTCAATCCCGAAGATCTCGACAGGCGATATCTTCCGGCACAACGTGAGCACAGGCACCGAACTGGGCCAGCAGGCCAAGGCCTACATGGACCGGGGTGACCTGGTCCCGGACGAGGTCACGATCGCTATGGTCGTCGCGCGGCTGCAGGAGCCCGACTCCCAGGCCGGCTTCCTGCTGGATGGCTTCCCCAGGAACGTGCCGCAGGCCGAAGTCCTGCGCAAGCTGCTGGCGGAATGGGACGCTCGGCTGGACGTCGTGCTCGAGCTGGTGGTGGACGACGATGAGGTGGTCAGGCGGCTGTCCGGGCGGCGTACCTGCCGCCAGTGCGGGCGCATCTGGCATGTGCTGTTCGAACCGCCGACCAGGACGGACATCTGCGACGACTGCGCCGGTGAGCTGTTCCAGCGGGACGACGACCGGGAGCAGACCATCCGACACCGGCTGGACGTGTACGCCGAGCAGACCCAGCCGCTGATCGCGTTCTATGCCGACGACGGGATCCTGCTAGGCATCGACGCCACCGGGCCGGTGGAGGAGATCACCGAGCGTGCCATGACCGCGCTGCGGCGTTTCATCCGCTGAGCCCCGCGGGTCGCAGCCATGGTGAAGCGCCCGCCGTCGCCAGGCCGATCGCCAAGGTAGCGTGGAGTGCATCGCACAGGAGGCTGGATGCGGCTGACAAGGGACGAGCCGACCGAGATTAGGGGTCCGGCCGAGCTGGCCATCATGGGCGAGGCCGGGCCTGCGCAGCCGGCTGGGCAGGAGGCGCGCGATGGCGTATGACCCCCGGCTACGGGCCTCGGACGACGACAGGGACCGGACCGCTGCGCTGCTGCGAGAGCACCATGCGGTCGGCCGCCTGAACCCGGACGAGTTCAACGACCGACTGGATAAGACGTTCGCTGCGACGACGATCGGCGACCTAGAGGCGCTGCTGAGCGATTTGCCGCGGATGGACCTATACCGGCTGCCCGATGCCGCGCTCACCAGGCAGCCCAGGCAGGCGCAGCCCAGGCCCATCCGGGCTGCGGGCCACATGTCGGCTGGCTGGCGCGCGGCATGGGGGGTTTACCTGACCGTCAACCTCGTCTGTTTCGTGGTCTATGCACTGTCCGGCTTCGGATACCCGTGGTTCCTGTGGGTGGCCGGGCCATGGGGGGCGGTCTTGGCCGGCACCTACCTAAGTTTCGGCACCTCCAGGTCCGGCCGCCGTCACCTTGGCTCCGGGCCAGGGCCCGGCCAGCTGCCCGGCGGCCACGGCCAGCTGCCCGGCGGCCAGGACCCGCGCAATGGCCCGCCCAGGTAGGCGTTGGGTGATCACGAAAGGCTTGCCGCCGCCGCCGCTGGCTGGCCAGCTTTGCCCGAGCCTGCACCCGCAGCCATAGGTCGCAGCCGGAATAACCTAGACCCTGGCATGGTTAGCATCGCCAAGTGGCAGCCGAGGGTGTCAGTTCGCGTTGGCAGCGGACCTGAAGTAGACTTTCCCACGGTCCATGAGTTGCTGTTTGCGTGCGGTTTTTGGCCGAGCGCGACGGTGGCCAGTCAGCCGGGCCGCCTGTGCCTGGAGTTGCGTCCGAGCGCGCAGCGAGACGGGCAAGATCAGCCTAACCAACAAGCGCCAGCTTGCAGGTACGACCTGTGGGCGGGCCATAACAAGCAGCGAAGCGCGGAGGGCATGGCCAAGAAAGACGGCGCCATCGAGATCGAGGGAACGGTCGTGGAGTCACTTCCGAACGCGTTCTTCAGGGTGGAGCTGGACAACGGGCACAAGGTCCTGGCCCACATCAGCGGCAAGATGCGGATGCACTACATCCGGATCCTGCCCGATGACCGGGTCGTCGTGGAGCTCAGCCCCTACGACCTGAGTCGTGGGCGGATTGTCTACCGGTACAAGTAACCAGCATCGAGGGCGACACCCGGCCAGCCGGGCCGCCCAAGGAGAGACCAGGCATGAAGGTCAAGCCGAGCGTGAAGAAGATCTGCAGCAAGTGCCGGATCATTCGCCGGCACGGCCGGGTCATGGTCATCTGCTCTGATCCGCGGCACAAGCAGCGTCAGGGCTGAGGACTCGCCCGGCCGGCACAACTGAACGCCACAACTGAATGAAACAGCACGCACCGCGATGCAATGGCTGCCCTGGCAGCTGGTGCAGCACCCCCGGAGGAGGCCGGGGCCGCGTCCGGGCAGGGACGCGGGGCGGCGCGCAGGACCTCCGCAAAGCAAAGGAGAACTGCCCACGATGGCACGCCTAGTCGGCGTCGACCTGCCGCGTGACAAGCGGCTCGAGGTCGCACTTACATATGTCTACGGCATCGGCCGTACCCGGGCGTTCGAGACGCTGAACGCCACCGGCGTCAGCGGGGACACCCGCGTCCATCAGCTCAGCGATGAAGATGTCATCCGGCTCAGGGACTGGATCGAAGCCAACTACAAGGTCGAGGGTGACCTGCGCCGCGAGGTGCAGGCCGACATCCGGCGCAAGGTCGAGATCGGCTGCTACCAGGGCCTGCGGCACCGCCGCGGACTGCCGGTGCACGGTCAGCGCACGCAGACCAACGCGCGAACTCGCAAGGGCAAGAAGAAGACAGTGGCCGGCAAGAAGAAGGCCGGCAAGAAGTAGTCCGCTGCGCCCCGCGCCGACGCCATAGCGCCCGACGCCAGCAGCTGGTCCGATCACCTCGCATGCGATAGAGGAGCAGAATGCCTCCGAAGAGCCGCACCGGCACCAAGAAAGTACGCCGGAAGGAACGCAAGAACATCGCGCATGGCCATGCGCACATTAAGAGCACCTTCAACAACACGATCGTGTCGATATGCGATCCGGGCGGCAGCGTCATCTCGTGGGCCTCGTCCGGGCAGGTCGGCTTCAAGGGCTCGCGTAAGTCGACGCCCTACGCGGCGCAGATGGCAGCCGAGGCCGCCGCGCGCCGGGCGATGGAGCACGGCATGCGCAAGGTCGATGTTTTCGTGAAGGGTCCTGGATCGGGCCGGGAGACGGCCATCCGCTCGCTGCAGGCGACTGGCCTAGAGGTCGGATCCATCCAGGACGTCACCCCGGTTCCGCACAATGGCTGCCGCCCGCCTAAGCGGCGCCGGGTCTGAGGAGTAAGCATCACATGGCTCGATACACAGGCGCGGACTGCAAGAGGTGCCGCCGCGAGAAGACCAAGCTGTTCCTGAAGGGCTCTAAGTGCGACGGGCCGAAGTGCCCGATCGAGATCCGGCCTTACCCGCCGGGCGAGCACGGCCGCAACCGGCCCAAGGAGAGCGAGTTCCTGGTCCAGATCAGGGAGAAGCAGAAGGCCAAGCGGATCTACGGCGTGCTTGAGAAGCAGTTCGAGAACTATTACAACGAAGCCTCCCGCAAGCGCGGCATGACCGGCGAGGCTCTGCTGCAGCTGCTGGAGACGCGCCTGGACAACATCGTCTACCGCGCGGGTTTCGCGAAGAGCCGGGACATGGCCCGCCAGGTCGTTAGCCACGGACACATCCTCGTGAACGGCAAGAAGGTCGACATACCCTCCTATCGGGTCAGCGAGAACGACATCGTCGAAGTCGCGCCCAAGTCCAGGGAGCTCACTCCGTTTATCGTGGCCAGGGCCGAGGCCGGGGAGCGGACCCCGCCAGCCTGGATAGAGGTCATACCGGACAAGATGCGCGTGCTCGTGCACACGCTGCCGGTGCGGGCTCAGATCGACACGCTCGTCCAGGAACAGCTCATCGTGGAGTACTACTCGAAGTAACCGGCTGCAGGCCGGGCGGGCGAGTGCCCGTCAGGTCGGCCGCCGGGTGGCGACCACGCCAGAAGAGTCGCGACTGTCATATAGCGGGCAGCGCGGAAAGGAAGTGTCATGCTCATCGCCCAGCGCCCCGGTCTATCCGAGGAACAGGTCAACGAGTTCAGGTCCAGGTTCGTCATCGAGCCGCTCGAGCCGGGTTTCGGCTACACGATCGGTAACTCGCTGCGCCGCACGCTGCTGTCGTCCATTCCCGGTGCTGCCGTTACCAGCATCAGGATCGAGGGCGTCCTGCACGAATTCTCGACCGTACCCGGCGTCACCGAGGACGTCACCGACATCATCCTGAACCTCAAGGAGCTCGTGGTCTCATCCGAGCACGACGAGCCGATGCACATGTACCTGCGCAAGCAGGGTCCAGGTCCGGTCACCGCCGCGGACATCGCGCCGCCGGCCGGCCTGGAGGTGCACAACCCCGAACTGCATATCGCGACCCTGAACGGCAAGGGCAAGCTGGAGATGGAGCTTACGGTCGAGCGTGGCCGCGGCTATGTCTCGGCCGCTCAGAACAAGCAGCCCGGCCAGGAGATCGGCCGCATCCCGATCGACTCGATCTACTCGCCGGTGCTGCGGGTCACCTACAAGGTCGAGGCGACCCGAGTCGAGCAGCGGACCGACTTCGACAAGCTCATCGTGGATGTCGAGACCAAGCCGTCGCTGCGGCCGCGGGACGCGGTGGCGAGTGCCGGTAAGACGCTGGTCGAATTGTTCGGCCTGGCCAGGGAGCTGAACCTGGACGCGGAGGGAATCGACATCGGGCCGTCGCCGACGGACGCCGCCCTCGCCGCCGACCTGGCACTGCTCATCGAGGAGCTGAACCTCACAGTCCGCTCCTACAACTGCCTCAAGCGTGAGGGCATTCACACCGTCGGGGAGCTGGTCGCGCGCAGCGAGCAGGACCTGCTGGACATCCGCAACTTCGGTGCTAAGTCGATCGAGGAAGTCAAGCAGAAGCTCACCGACATGGGCCTCGCGCTCAAGGATTCCCCGCCCGGATTCGACCCGGGCACGGCTGCCGACAGCTACGGGGCCGACGACGACGATTACGTCGAAACCGAGCAATACTGACAGGCCGGACGCCTGTAGGTACTGAACCGAGGAGATTTCTCGATGCCCACGCCCACCAAGGGTTCCCGACTCGGCGGCAGCTCGGCTCACCAGCGGCACATGCTGGCGAACCTGGCTACCGCGCTGTTCGAGCACGGGAAGATCACCACGACCGAGGCGAGGGCCCGCAGGCTGCGTCCGTACGCCGAGCGGCTGATCACCTTCGCCAAGCGGGGCGACCTGCACGCGCGGCGCCAGGTGCTCACGGTCGTCACCGACAAGTCTGTCGTGCACACGCTGTTCGCCGACATCGGGCCCAGCTTCGCCGACCGCGACGGCGGCTATACCAGGATCACCAAGGTCGGCCCGCGCAAGGGTGACAACGCCGCCCTTGCCGTGATCGAGCTTGTTCGCGAGGAGCCGGACGCCAGGCCGCGCCGTCGGCGCGCACGCCGTGCGCCGGCGACGGGCACGGCCGGGCGCCCCGCGCGCGGTCAGTCCGCTGCCGCGGCGCCCGAGGCGGTCGCGTCGGACGAGGAGGCCGTGACGGCCGAGGCGACGCCCGCCGAGGACGTCGACACCGAGGACTTCGAGACCGCCTCGGTCGCGGACGAGGCGGACGAGCCGGACGGGGCTGCCGCTGACGCCGCCGACGAGCAGACGGCCGACGAGTAACGGCACAGTTATGGGCGAGCCCGGCCAGCAGCAGTTGGCCGGGCTCGTCCGGCTTCGGCTGGACCTGCGCTACGACGGGTCCGCCTTTCACGGCTGGGCGACACAGCCGGGCCTGCGCACCGTCCAGCACGTGGTGCAGGAGGCCCTGGGCCTGGTCCTCGGGCTGCCAGCCAGTCCGGCCCTCACCGTGGCGGGCCGGACTGATGCGGGTGTGCACGCACGCGGCCAGGTTGCCCACGCCGACGTCCTGGCCGCTGCCTGGGCACAGGCGGGAGAGTCTGCCTGCCGCCGGCTGGGCAGGCTGCTGCCGGAAGACGTCAGGGTCTCCCGCGTCGCTCCGGCGCCCGACGGGTTCGATGCCAGGTTCTCGGCGCTCTGGCGCCGCTACTCCTACCGGGTATGCGACGATCAGCTGCTTGCGGACCCGCTGCGCCGCCGCGACACCCTGTGGTACCGATATCCGCTCGACCTGGACCTGATGAACCAGGCCGCGCGGGCCTGTCTCGGTGAGCACGACTTCGCCGCGTTCTGCCGCCGCCGCGAAGGCGCGACAACCATCCGCCAGGTCATCAGGCTTGACTGGGCACGCAGGGAGCCAGGCGTCGCGACCGCCACGGTCACCGCGGACGCCTTCTGTCACAACATGGTCAGGGCACTCGCCGGAGCGCTGCTGTCGGTCGGTGACGGCAGCAGGCCGCCCGCCTGGCTGGCTGAGGTGCTGGCCGCAGGCCGCAGGGACCCCGCCGTCCGGGTCGCCCCGCCGCACCCGCTGTGCCTGGAGGAGGTCGGCTATCCCGGTGCCGTCGACCTGGCGGCTCGGGCCGCCCTCACCCGCCGAACCAGGGAGCTCACCTAGGCCG
The DNA here is from genome assembly GCA_963719765.1 of uncultured Actinomycetota bacterium. Taxonomy (GTDB): domain Bacteria; phylum Actinomycetota; class Actinomycetes; order Streptosporangiales; family Streptosporangiaceae; genus JAJYUU01. Next base: position 1,005,549 of record CAVRCW010000001.1, on the reverse strand, counting down.
GAGTCCCGTCCACCATCCTGTTCGTCAGGCTGACATTGGCGGTGTTCTGCAGCAGTTCGGTCATGAATTGCTCCAGACCTGGCCGCTGCGACGCCTTCGGCCGGTGCCGGTCTGTGAGCTCGGCCCAGATGAGGATCAGGTAGTGGCCCTTGGCCGCCGCCTCCTCGATGCCGGTGCCCTGACCTAGCTTGTGAGTCGGCCCGCTCTTGCCGGGCAGCTGGGCGATGAAGTTGCTGGCCCCGGCCGCGTTGGCGGCCTTGGTTGCGGCCTTGGCCGATCTGAGGTTGAGCACCCCGATGGTGCCCATCATGCCGCGCTGGGCGGACAGGTAGGTGGCCCGCGCGGCCTGACTGCAACCTGCGGAACTGACGGCCGACTGGAGGTTAGCCCCGACGACCGCGTCGACGCAGTCCCCGCTCAGGCGACTGCTCGTGCGGGCGAAGGAAGTGCCTGCCGCCGTGAAGCTGGCCGGGTATAGCTGGGCGATCGTCAGCGGCGCCGGGTCCTGCAGGCGGGAGCCGATATGCCCGTAGGGTCCGAGCGTGGGGGTCGGCGCCGGAGTCGCAGTGGCCTGGGTCCTCGGCTTGGCCTGATGCCCGGCGGCTGACTTGGACGGTGATGAGGTCAGCCGGGCGCCCAGGTAGAGTGCGCCACCCGCGAACAGCACAAGCAGCAGTGCGCCAAATATGGCGCTGAGCGGGTACCTGCGGTGGCGCGTCTTGCGCGGCCGCGATGCCCCGGCCTTGCCGCTGCGGGCCGCGCGCCGACCGCCGGCCGCGCCGTGGCCTGGCGCTGCCTGACGCTCTGGCGCAGGCGTACCAGGTCGCGGACCGCTAACTGGCTCCGCCGTGGTGTCGGCGGCCTGGCTAACCGCGCGGGCCACCCGGCCAGGCCGTGTGTCCTGGTGACCGCCGTCTGCGGTTCGCTGCGCGATCGCCTGCGGGCTCCAGGGCGCAAGCCTGCTGCCTCGCGCGCCGGTGCCAGTCTCCGGCCCGGCCAGGGCCTGGTCAGCCGGTCCGGGGCCCGGCACCTGGCGGCTGCCCGTTCCGGTCTCGAGACTAGAGTGTCGGCCTGGGCGTACACCGGTGTCGGCGACGCCTGGCCCGCGGCCGCTCGCCAGCCGGGCAGGCCCGGCATCGCGCCCCGGCGGATCGTCGCGCGTGGGCGGCGAGGTCCAGATGCCGGTGGCGCGTCCATCACCGACGGCCTGCCAGGTCTGGGTGGAGGTTACGTCGGCGGCGGGGTCGCTGACGGCAAGCACCGAATAACCAGGCTCTGCGTCGTGGCCGCCATCGCGGCCGTAGTACCCAGATCCGGCGGGCCTGCCCCCCGGCTGGCCAAGCTGCCTGCCGCCAGGAGCCTGTGGCCCGGCTGGGCTCGGCGGGCCAGCCGGGCCTGGATGGCGGCCCTGGCCCGCGGGGCTGCGGTTCCAGGCCGCAAACTGGCCGGGCGGGTACATCGGCAATGGCTGACCCGGCAGCGGCGGATAGCCGCGCACCGGGCCCTTGCCCGCCGCACCTCCTGCGGCCGATCCAAGCCAGGGCGCACCCGCATCGCTGCGACCCGGCGCATGCCGCTCAGGACCCGGTTCCCGCTGGTTGTCGTATCCCGGCACGAACACAGATGATTCCGCGGCCCTGTGGCCGCCAGAAGCGCTGCCATGGTGGCCACGCCGGCGGCTCGCAGGCTGGCCTGCGGCGTCGTCGGGTGGGTTACGCATTCCGCGAGCGTATCGCTACCTGGCGCCGCGGTTAGCCCGGTAGCGGCTTTCTGCGCGCTCGCTTGGCCTGCGGCGGCCGACTCGCTTTGACCACTGCTGGCCGGGGCCGGTATCCTGCTTGGTGCGTCCATGCGTATTGGCATGCCCGCGTGCCCGCCAGGGTACGTGAGCTGCGGCCGGTACCTGCGGATTCCCGCCTGGGGAGCAGATACGTAGTCCCCGCGGCGGGCCAGGATTCAGGACTCACACGCGAAGGCTTATGACTGTGCGCACATTCAGCCCGAAGGCCGCTGACATCCAGCGCCAATGGCATGTCATCGACGCATCGGACGTCGTCTTGGGCCGGCTGGCCAGCCAGACGGCGACACTGCTTCGCGGCAAGCACAAGCCGATTTTCGCGCCGCACATCGACACTGGCGACTTCGTCATCATTGTGAACGCGGCCAAGGTGGCGCTCAGCGGCAATAAGCTGCACGACAAGATGGCCTACAGGCACTCTGGTTACCCAGGCGGGATGCACTCGGTGTCCTATGCCGAGCTCATGGCGCGCAGCCCGGAGCGTGCGGTCGAAAAGGCAGTGAAGGGCATGCTGCCGAAGAACGCGCTAGGCCGGAAGATGCTGCGCAAGCTCAAGGTCTACGCGGGCCCCGAGCACCCGCATAAGGCGCAGACGCCGGTTCCGTTCGAGATCACCCAGGTCGAGCAGGCCGGCGCCGGTAAGTAGCGCCGGGTCAGCGAGTGAAGAACCAAGGCACCACAACCAAGCGGGAAGCACGAGGAAGACAACGTGGCTGAGTCCACTGACACGCTGGATGCAGGAACGGCAGCCGACGCCGAGGGCGCCGAGGAGCACGTGTCGGAGTACACGACGCAGACCAGCGACGCGCCGAAGCCTGCTGCGCGCAAGCCGGTAGTGACCGGCAAGGCTATTAGCACAGGCCGCCGCAAGGAGGCCATCGCGCGGGTCCGGATCCAGCCTGGCACCGGCCAGTGGAAGATCAACGACCGGACCCTCAATGACTACTTCCCCAACAAGGTTCACCAGCAGCTCGTCAGCGAGCCCTTCGTGACGCTTGGCGCGGACGACCAGTTCGACGTGGTGGCGCGCATCGGCGGCGGCGGCGTGAGCGGCCAGGCCGGCGCGCTGCGCCTCGGCATAGCCAGGGCGCTGATCCTTGTCGACCCGGACAGCCGCCCTGCGCTCAAGCGGGCGGGCTTCCTCACCAGGGACGCCAGGGTCATCGAACGCAAGAAGGCCGGCCTGAAGAAGGCACGCAAGGCTCCGCAGTACTCCAAGCGTTAATCGCGCGGCTACCACGGCACCGAGAGTCTCGGGCGCAATGGGCCATCTTTTCGGCACTGACGGTGTCAGGGGCGTCGCCGGGAATGATCTAACGGCGGGCCTGGCGATGGGCCTCGCGTCGGCGGCAGCCAGGGTGCTCGCTGGCACGGGCGAGTTCGCAAGCGCACGGGCGGCGCACCGCAGGCCAGTCGCGGTTGTCGGCCGCGACCCGAGAGCGTCCGGCGAGTTCCTCGAGGCCGCGGTTGTGGCCGGGCTGGCTGCCAGCGGCGTGGATGCGATCAGGCTCGGCGTGATCCCGACGCCCGCCGTGGCTTACCTGACCGCCGCACTGGACGCGGATCTTGGCGTCGTGCTGTCCGCCAGCCACAATCCGGCACCGGACAACGGGATCAAGTTCTTCGCGCGCGGCGGCGTCAAGCTGCCGGACCAGGCCGAGGACGCGATCGAGGCAAGGCTCGCGCAAAGTCATTTCGATGCGAGACGCCGCGACAACCAGCAGCCCGCCACACTGCCAGGGCCGGCCGGGGTGCCAGAAACTGGCTTCGGTCGCGTCACGGACGCGGTCGGCCACGGCGAGCGCTACCTGGAGCATTTGCTCGCGACCGTGCCGGGCGTGGACCTCGCATCGGGCCGGCCTGGCCGGCCGCTGGCGGGCCTGCGCGTGGTGGTCGACTGTGCCAACGGCGCTGCCTCCGCATACGCTCCCGTGCTGCTGAGCCGGGCCGGGGCCGAAGTCATCACGATTGGCGCGGAGCCCAACGGGCTCAACATCAACGAAAGCTGTGGCTCGACCAGCCTGGGCGTGCTATCGGCCGCGGTGACGGCGCACGGTGCGGATGCGGGGATCGCCCACGATGGTGACGCAGACCGCTGTCTCGCGGTGGACGCGGCCGGTCAGGTCATCGACGGCGACCAGATTCTGGCCGTGCTAGCTCTGGCCCTCAAGGAATCCGGCCGGCTGGCGGGCGACACCGTGGTCGCGACGGTCATGTCGAACCTAGGTTTCAGGCACGCCATGCGCTCGGCAGGCATCGACGTCGTCGAAACGCCCGTTGGCGACCGCTACCTGATCGCGGCCATGCTCGACGGCAAGTTCGTGCTGGGTGGCGAGCAATCGGGCCACATCATCATGCTGGATCACGCCACGACCGGCGATGGGTTGCTGACCGGCCTGCAGTTGCTCGCGGTGGCCGTCAGGCAGGATCGGCCGCTCGCAGACCTGGTCAGCGTGATGACCAGGTACCCGCAGGTCCTGATCACCGTACCGGGTGTGGACAAGGCGAAGGTTGCCTCCGCGGCTGCGGTCACCGAGGCAGTGACAGCCACCGAAGTCGAACTGGGCGAGGCCGGCCGTGTCATCGTCCGGCCGAGCGGCACGGAGCCCGCGGTCAGGGTGATGGTGGAGGCGACCGACTCGGGCCAGGCGGAGCGGCTGGCGGGCCAGCTTGCCGCGATCATCAGGGAAGCCGGCTGAGCTGTTAGCACGAAGCCCGCGGTCACGGTCGTGGTGGAGGCCGCCGATTCGGCCGGCCAGAGCGGCTGGCGGGCCAGCAGGCAGTTTTCCGCCCCTCCCCGGCGGTGGCAGAAACTACCCGATCAGGCCCGGCCCGGACATCGTGCCGATGGACCTGCGGAGGCCTGGCGACGCCCGGCGGCAGCGCGTGGCAGTGTGGGACGGGTGATCGTAGGCATCGGAGTCGATGTGGCAGACATCAGCAGGCTGGAGCAGGCGCTGGCCAGGACGCCGTCGCTGGCAGGCCGCCTGTTCGCGGAGAGCGAACGCGATCGGCCAGTCCGCTCGCTGGCAGGCTGCTTCGCCGCCAAAGAGGCGGTGGCCAAGGCCCTAGGCGCCCCTGCAGGCCTCCGCTGGACCGATGCGATAGTGAACCACGATGCCAATGGCAGGCCCGTCCTGGAAGTCCTGGGCACGGTGGCCGTCGCGGCGGCTGGCCTTGGGGTCTCGGCCTGGCACGTGTCGATCAGTCATGACGGGGGACTATGCCTGGCCATGGTGGTGGCGGAGCGATGAGGTCAGCGCATGCGGTCCCGGCGGTCCGGGCGGCCGAGGCAGAACTGATGGCTGTGGTGCCCGCCGGCGCGCTGATGCAGCGGGCCGCGGCCGGGCTTGGGGCAGCGTGCGCTGGCCTGCTTGGCCAGGTCTATGGCGCGCGGGTGGTGGTGCTCGCGGGTAGCGGCGACAACGGCGGCGATGCCCTGTTCGCCGGCGCCTTGCTGGCGCGCCGCGGGGCGCAGGTGACAGCGATAGCAGCGGGGTCCCGGCTGCACGAGGGCGGCCTAGCCGCGCTCATCGGCACGGGCGGGCGTACGGCTGACAGCGCCGGTGGCGCCATCGGCACGCGGGCCAGGTCCGCGATCGAGGCGGCAGACCTCATCATCGACGGGCTGACTGGCATCGGCGGGCACGGCGGGCTCCGAGAGCCCGCCGCGACGCTGGCCGGCCTGGCCGAGCTGGCAAGGACCGACGGGGCCGTGGTGGTGGCCGTCGACCTGCCGAGTGGAGTAGACGCGGGCACCGGAGAGGTGCAGGGCGCCGCGATACACGCGGACGTGACTGTGACCTTCGGGACCTGGAAGCCGGGATTGCTCATCGACCCTGGCGCGAGCAAGGCAGGCGCGGCTCAGCTCATAGACATCGGGCTCGGCCCGTACCTGAGCGAGCCGGCCGTGATCGCGTTGCAGTCCGCCGACGTGGCCGCGGTGCTGCCCGAGCCATCGGCCGAGTCGGACAAGTACCGCCGCGGCGTGCTCGGCGTGCTCGCCGGTAGCGAGCGGTACACCGGTGCCGCGGTGCTGGCCGTAGGCGCGGCGATCTACGGCGGTGCGGGCATGGTGCGGCTGGTGTCGGCCGCGCAGGCGGTTGAGGTGGTCAGGCAGCGCTGGCCGGAGGCGCTGCTCACGCAGATCGGTACCGGGCCCGCGCCGGAACTGCTCGAGTCGGCTGGCCGGGTGCAGGCCTGGGTAGCCGGGCCAGGGATGGGCACCGATCCCCTCGCGGCGGACCGGCTGGCGGCGGCACTGGCCACGGACCTGCCAGTGCTTGTGGACGCCGACGGCATCACGATCCTGGCTGAGCGGCCCGACCTGCTGCCGCGGACGGCGCCGACCCTGATCACGCCGCATGCGGGGGAGCTGGCCAGGCTGCTCGGCTCAGACCGCGGCGACATCGAGGCGCGGCGCCTGCATTACGCCACCTCGGCGGCGGCGAAGCTCGGAGTGACGGTACTGCTCAAGGGGTCCACGACGGTTATTGCCGAGCCGGACCCTGGCCGGCCTGGGTGAACCCGACCGGTACCAGCTGGCTGGCCACCGCAGGATCGGGCGACGTTCTTTCGGGCCTAGCCGGCTCGCTGCTGGCACAGGGCCTGAGCCCCGCTCAGGCAGCCGCGGCGGGCGCTTACCTGCACGGGCTGGCTGGCCGGATCGCCGCGGACGGCGCGCCGATCGGCGCCGCCGATCTGATCAGCGCGCTGCCCCAGGCGATCAGGACAGTGACGGCGGCCTGATGCCCGGCATGTTCATGATCGCGGGTTAGCCGACCCGTCCATGGCCGACCCGAGCGGACCTGAACACCGGCATGATGAAACTGGCGGCAGGCGAGCTGTGGCCTATGACTCCGCCCGGCCGCCAAGGTGCTTGCTGAGGAACGCCTCGGCCTCCGCATAGAACTTGAGCCGGTTCTGCGGCTTGGCGAAGCCATGGCCCTCGTCTGGGAAGAGCATGTAATCGTGGTCGATGCCGGCCTTGTCCAGCGCGGCGACGATCTGCTCGGACTCCGCCTGCTTCACGCGCGGGTCGTTGGCGCCCTGGGCGATAAGCAGCGGGATCCGGATGCGGTCGACGGCTGACAGCGGAGACCGGGACCAGAGGAAGTCCCTGTCCTTCTCCGGGTCACCCACCCGGCGGTGGAACTGCGAGATCAGGGGTGCCCAGTAGGGCGGGATCGTCTCGATCAGCGTGATCAGGTTCGACGGCCCGACTATGTCGACGGCGCAGCGGTAGATGTCCGGGGTGAACGTGGCCCCGGCCAGCGCTGCATATCCGCCGTAAGAGCCGCCGTAGATGGCGACCCTGGCCGGGTCAGCCCAGCCCTGGTCGATGACGTACGCCACGGCGTCGCTCAGGTCGTCTTGCATCCGGGCGCCCCACTCGCGGTCGCCGGCGTTGACGAATGCCTTGCCGTAGCCGGTGGAGCCGCGGTAGTTGACCTGGACCGACAGGTAACCCCGGTTCGCCATCCACTGGGCCTCAGGATTGAATCCCCAGCTATCTCGCACCCACGGGCCGCCGTGCACGTTGAGGACGGTCGGCAGTTTGCTGCGATCGGCGCCCGGCGGGAACGTGAGGTAGCCGTGGATCGTCAGGCCGTCCCGAGCCTGATACGAGAACGGCTCCATGGCCGCGAGCTGGTAGCGGGACAGGTCGGGCTGGTGCTCGAACAGGAACTGGCTTGTCCCGGTCTCGCGGTCGTAAGCGAAGTACGGCACCGGCCCCGCGTCGTTGGTGAACGCGACCAGCCAGACCCGGTCGGCATCGTCGGCGTTCTGGATCGCGGGGTCGCCGGAGTGCAGGGCGCGAATCGCGGTCAGGTCGTCTGCCACCGCCGGGTCCAGGACGGTGTACTGCGACCTGGCCTTCAGCACCCTCACGATCTGCGGCTCCTGGGTGATCGGGTGGACCTTCACGCCGCTGACATCGGCGACCGGGTCCTCGGCAAGCACCTGCGTCGCGCCGGTCGACAGGTCAATCCTGACCAGCCGGGCGGTCTGTGCGTCCGCGGACGTTATCAGCAGCAGCGACGTGCCGTCCTGGCTGAATGCCACGGCGTCGGTACTGAGGGCATCGTCGGCGGGGATGGCGAGCAGTTCGCGCCAGTCGCCGCGGGCACCATCGGAGACCATCAGCGACAGCGAGCCATCCGGATGCGGCTGGAACGCTGCGCGGACGGTCAGGCTGGTGTCGGCGACCCAGCCGACGAAGCCGGGGTTTTCGACCTCTTTAGTCAGCTCGCCGGTCCGCAGATCCACTCGGTAGACATCGTGCAGCTCAGGGTTGTCCTTGTTCAGGCCGATCAGGATCTCGTCCGGGCAGGCAGGCTCGATGCCGACAAGCTCGGTCTGCACGCCGTCGAAGGGCGTCAGATCCCGGCGGCGCATCGTTTCCAGATCCACGTCATGCAGCCGCCAGTTCTCATCCCCGCCGGTGTCCTGCAGATACAGCAGATGACGGCCATCGTGGGCCCAGCCGAACTGCCGGATGCCGCGCTCGGTGTCGTTCGTGACGACCCTGGCGGCCGTCAGGTCGAGGCCTTTCTCCGGGCTGACCGGCGCGAGCCAGACGTTCAGCACGGCCTCGTGCGGTGCTATCCAGGCCAGCTGGGTGCCGTCGGGCGAGATGCGCGGGCTGACCCGCTCCGGGTTGCCGAACAGGATCGGCAGCGGGATGAGTTCGGTCATGCCGACTTGCCTATCACGGGCCGAGGGCCGCCTGCCAGCCGGGCACGTCGCAGGCGGGAGCCGGGCCAGCCTGCCTGTCGCTGGGCGAAGCTGCCCGCCGAGGCTGGCAGACTTGACTGTCATGGACGGCCAGCCGGAAGCTCTCATTGACCTCGATGCGATCAAGGCCAACGTCGCCGCGCTGACCAGCCACGTGGGCGCGGCTCAGGTGATGGCCGTGGTCAAGTCCGACGGGTACGGGCACGGCCTGCTGCCATCGGCACGGGCGGCGGTGGCCGGCGGGGCAAGCTGGCTGGGCGTGATACAGGCGGCGGATGCCATCGCCCTGCGGCAGGCGGGTCTGACCGTCCCCATTCTCAGCTTGCACGCATGCCCGGACGCACCGCATGCGGACACGATCCGGCATGACGTTGACCTGACCGTAGGGACAGCGGAACTAGTCAGGCAGATAGCCGGCGCCGCGGAACTGGCCGGCCAGGCCAGGCTTCACCTGGAGGCAGATACCGGCATGGGGCGCGGGGGCGCGACATGGGCAGACTGGCCAGGCCTGGTCGATGCGGCGCTCGCGGCGCAGGCGGCTGGCCTGGTCCGGGTCGTAGGCCTGTGGTCGCACCTGGCCTGCGCTGACGTGCCCGGCCATCCGGCCATCAGGCAGCAGATCGAGGCGTTCCGCGCTGCGGTCGCCCTGGCGGAGCAGGCCGGCGTGAGGCCGGAAGTGCGGCACCTGGCTAACGGCCCGGCCACCATGACGCTGCCCGACGCCTACTTCGACCTGGTCCGCCCCGGTGGTGTCGTCTTCGGCCTTGGCACGCTGCCCGGCGGCGTTCCCGGCTGGCTGCGCCCGGCCATGACCCTGCGTGCCCGGCTCATTCAGGTGAAGCGTGTTCCGGCCGGCACGCCGGTGTCCTACGCGCACCGGTACGTCACCGCCGCGGACACGGCGCTTGGGATACTCCCGCTTGGCTACAACGAGGGGATTCCCCGGCACGCCACGAACCTGGCCGACATGCTCTTCACCAGGGGTCGGCGCGTCTCGATTGCCGGCACCGTCAACCTCAACCACGTCATCCTGGATCTCGGTGACCACCCGGCCGAGGCCGGGGACGAGGTCATCGTGTTCGGCCCCGGCGACGTCGGCGAGCCGACCGCGCAGGAATGGGCGGACAAGCTCGGCACGCTTTCGTACGAAATAGTCACGCGATTCACCGGTAAGGTGCCAAGAACCTACTCGGGAGTAGCTGGCACCGGGAGCGCGCGTGAGCCTGCTGTGGACGGGAGGACTGGTGGCCAGGTGGCGGCGGCTCACTAGCATCGCCGGGCTGGCGGTCGGGATCGCAGCGGCCGGCGTCGGCGCCGCTATCGCGGTGGAGAAGGTAGCCGTCGGCCGGATGCGGACGCAACCGGATCCGGCCGGGCTCGAGCCGTTCGGCGAACTGCGCGGGCGGCCGGTGACGGTCCTGGCCGACGACGGCGTGCCGCTTCACGCGGAGATCAGCGGGCCGGAGGACGCGCCGCTCACCATCGTCTTCTGCCACGGCTATACGCTCAGTCAGGACGTGTGGCATTACCAGCGCCAGGACCTTGAGCAAGACACCCGGCTGGTGTTCTGGGACCAGCGCAGCCACGGCCGGTCCGGTCGCTCGGACCCGGACCACATCAGCATCGATCAGCTCGGTTCCGACCTGGCCGCGGTGCTCGCGGCGACAACCGCGGGCAGCGGCCCTGTCGTGCTCGTCGGCCATTCCATGGGTGGCATGACGATCATGGCGCTGGCTGACCAGCATCCGGAACTGTTCGGCACCACGATCGTCGGGGTGGTCCTTATCTCGACAACGGCAGGCCTGGTCGACCCGACCGCCTGGCTGCCCGCGCCGCTGCGCCCGGCCGCCCGCTGGGCCGCGCCGCCGCTGCTGCGCGGCTCGGCTACGGGCCGGCGGGCAGACCTGATCGAGCGCCTCCGCGAGGCGGCGGGCGACATCGCCTTCCTGTCCACCAGGTTCATTGCCTTCGGTGACCGGGACGTCAGCCCGGCGGCTGTGGACTTCCTCGAACGCGTAATCCGGGCCACCCCCATCGACGTCGTCGCCGACTTCTTCCTCGCGTTGCGAGATCACGACAAGCGATCTGCGCTCGCTTTGCTCGGCCAGGTCCCGACCGTGGTGCTGACCGGCGCGGATGACAGGCTCATCGGGCTGCGGCACGCGGAGGACCTGGCCGCGGACATCCCCGGAGCCAGCCTGGTCGTCGTGCCCGGCGCCGGACACGCGATCATTCTGGAGCGCCCGGACATCGTGACCGAGCTGATCTCTGACCTGGCAGCCATCGCGCTCGACCGAGTGCAGCCGCGCGGTAGGAAGTCATGACCGGCGCGCGCCGACCCGACGCGTCCGCAGACCAGTCAGGTGCCGGGCATCGGGCAGCACACCTGGTGCCGGCCTTCGAGCACGCGGCGATGATCCCGACAGCCGCGCGGATGACAGGCCTCGGCGAGCGGCTGGCCGGGCTGCTGGCCGCGGGTGACCTGGTGGTGCTGTCCGGGCCGCTTGGCGCCGGGAAGACCACCCTGACCCAGGGCATCGGGGCCGGCCTGCAGGTACGTGGCAGGGTGACGTCCCCGACGTTCGTCATCGCCAGGGTGCACCCGAGCCTGGCAGGCGGTCCCGACCTCGTGCATGCCGACGCCTACCGGCTTGGCAGCCGCGCCGAAGTGGACGACCTGGATCTCGATGCCGACCTGGCCACCTCGGTCACCGTGGTGGAGTGGGGCGAGGGCCTGGTAGAAGGGCTAGCGGACAGTTTCCTTTCCGTCCGCATCGAGGCGCAGCCGTCATCTGCAGGCAGCGACGCCGAGGCCGATCAGGCCAGGATGGTTCGCCTGACCGGCTGGGGCGAGCGGTGGCTGCGGGCGGCGGCCGCGGCCAGCAGGGCGCTGGCGGGGGCGAGCCAGGCGCTGGCCGGCTGAGCAGGACTTGACGTCGCAGCGATCCGAATTGTCCTCCGCGGCACAGTTCGCGCTACTACACTTCCGGTAATCCTCGTCGTTCGCCCGTGGCTAGGCTGCGGTCCCCAAAGCGCTCACCCCGGAGGCGCGCGTTGGCACAGCAGGGCTCCCCGCCCCGTCGCCCCTCTCGCCAGCCCGACCTTGGCCGTCGCGGCTACGACCGGGAGCCACCGCCGGTCTCAGAGCCGCAGCCAGACTCGGCCCCGATGGGCCCGAGGCACATGGGCCCGAGGCACACGGACCCGAGGGACACGGGCTCGGGGGACGCAGGTCCGCGGGACCGGGCCTCGCGTCCGGACCGGTCGCGCCGGGGTGACCGGCGCGGGCGGCCGGCTGCCTGGACCCAGTCCGACGCCTTCGGTCCCGACACCGACACCGAACTGCCGCCCTGGGCGGGCCCGTCGGTTTACCCGACGATGGCGGGTGGCACTCGGCTGCGCCCGCCCGCGGCTGCCGACGACGTTCGCCGGGGTGAACAGGTCGATCCCTGGGACGGGGAAGAGCCGCCTGCCTGGCCAGATGAGCCAGTGCCGCCCCGCGCCGCCGAGCCGGCGCCCAGGTTGCGCAGGCGTTACGGGCGCCGTGCCGCCGCCGCCCGGCTGCGCAGGTCCCGCCGGCGGGTGTACCGATGGTGCGGCCTAGCCATCGCGGCGTGCGTCGTCGCCGCGGTCATCGCGCTGGCCGTGACCCATCACCCCGCCAAGAGCCTGCCGTATGTGACCACGCTGCTGCGTGGTGAGTTCAAGTCCGTGCCCGACTCGTGCAAGGCAATCAGCCCGGCAGTGCTGAACCAGTACTTGCCGCCCGCGGGCCGCACCACCGTGCAGTCGACCGCAGGCCCGACCGACAGCCAGTGCACGTTCACCGTGGACAGCAAGCCGAACTTCCTCGTGCTCTCGGTGCAGGCGCAGTCATATCAGCCGTTCCCCGCGGCCAGCGGCGACGGCAGCGCCTCGGACAATGCGCTGGACAACTTCGTGGCCGCACGGCAGCTGCTGGCGCAGCCTCCGAAGAAGTCGCCGCTGCCGCCGGCGACCATCACGCCGCTCGCCGGGCTCGGGAAGCAGGCGTTCGTGGCCGTGGCCCGCGAACACGTGGGCCACATCGTGACCGACGTCGTGACGGTGGCCATCCTGGACCGAAACGTGATCATCACGGTCGCTTTGTCTGGTGAGGAGTCCGGCGGCGGCTTCGGCCCGGTCTCGATGACCACGCTGCAGGCCGGGGCGCATGCGGCGGCCAGCAGCGTGCTGACCAAGGTGACGGCGCAGCCGACCGCCTGACCAGCCCTGGCCCCGTCCGCGGCCGTCACGTCCGGATCAGCCAGCGGGCCGCATTAGGCTGGGCAATCGTGCTACTGCTCGCGTTCGACACCGCCACTCCGGCCGTGACCGTGGCCTTGCACGACGGGTCGCAGGTCATCGCCGAGGAGTCGGCGGTCGACGCCCGCAGGCATGGCGAGTTGCTTGCGGTTTCTATCGAGAAGGTCCTGCGCGGGGCCGGCGCGGGCCACGCCGACCTGACCGAGATAGCTGTCGGCACTGGCCCCGGCCCATACACGGGGCTGCGCGCGGGCCTGATGACCGCGAAGGTGCTGGCCAGCGCGCTGCGGATACCCGCGGGCGGGTTCTGCACGCTGGACATAATCGCTGCGGGCGCGACCGCCGACCGCGATTTCCTGGTGGCAACCGATGCCCGTCGCCGCGAGGTCTACTGGGCCTTGTATGAGCGGAACGGGCGTCGCATCGACGGACCGCTGGTCAGCCGGCCTGCCGAGCTCCCGGCTGGATATCAGGTGGCAGGGGAGGGCGCGGTCCTCTACCCGGAGCTGCCCGCCGAGCCGCTGGCGCCCAGGTACCCGTCCGCAGCAGCCCTGGCGGCACTGGCCATCCGGCGCCGGCAGGCGGGGGAGCCGCCGCTGCCACCCGAGCCGCTCTACCTGCGCAGGCCCGACGCGAGAGAGCCAGGACCGCCCAAGCGGGTCACCGAGCCTGCCCCGGCAAGGCGGGTACGCTCATGACCGCTCTGCGGCTGCGCCCGATGACGCACGCCGATCTGCCCGGCGTGCTTGAGCTCGAAGATGCGTTGTTCGCCGAGGAAGCCTGGTCGCGGCGGATGCTGGCCGGCGAGCTTGAGCAGCAGCCCGCCAGCCGTCACTACCTGGTCGCAGAGGAGGGCGGGGCGCTGGCGGGCTACGCCGGCCTGCTTCACGCCGGCCAGCAGGCCGACGTGCTGACGATCGCCGTGGCCACCAGCAAATGGGGTCACGGCATAGGCTCGCAGCTGCTCGTGGCGTTGCTTACCGAGGCCAGGCGGCGCGCCTGCACCGAGGTCTTCCTGGAGGTCAGGTCCGACAACATGCGCGCGCAGCGGCTCTACAAATGGTGGGGATTCACCGAGATCGGCATCCGGCGCGGTTACTACCAGCCGTCAGGGACCGACGCGATCGTGATGCGCCGGGACCTTGCGGTGGTTGCCGACGCCGAGCTGACTGAGCCAGGGCTGGCGACCGGGGACGGTGCCAGGTGACCGACCCGCTGGTGCTCGGCATCGAGACCTCGTGCGACGAGACCGGGGTCGGCCTGGTGCGCGGGCACGAGCTGCTCGCCGATGCTGTGGCCTCGAGCGTGCACGAGCATGCCAGATTCGGCGGCGTCGTGCCCGAGGTCGCCAGTCGGGCCCACCTGGAGGCGATGGTGCCGACGGTGCAGCGCGCGCTCGCCACCGCCGGTGTCACGCTTGCCGACGTCGACGCGATCGCGGTAACGGCCGGCCCCGGCCTGGCGGGCGCGCTGCTCGTCGGCGTCTGCGCGGCGAAGGCCTACGCGCTCGCCCTGGACAAGCCGCTGTACGGGGTAAACCACCTGGCCGCACACGTCGCGGTCGACCAGCTCGAACACGGAAAGCTGCCTGCTCCGGCGATCGCGCTGCTGGTTTCCGGCGGGCATTCCTCGCTGCTGCTCGTGCCAGACCTCAGCACCGAGATCGTGCCGCTCGGCGCCACCATCGACGATGCCGCGGGCGAGGCGTTCGACAAGGTAGCCAGGGTGCTGGGCCTTCCCTTCCCCGGTGGACCGCATATCGACCGTGCGGCAGGCGGCGGGGACAGAGCTCTCGTTACGTTCCCGCGCAGTAAATATCGCGACGGGACCAGCGATTTCTCCTTCTCGGGGCTTAAGACGGCGGTGGCGCGCTGGGTCGAGGCACGCGAGGCGGCGGGCGAGCCGGTGCCGGTGGCCGACGTGGCTGCCTCCTTCCAGGAGGCCGTCGCGGACGTGCTGACTCGCAAGGCGGTCGACGCGTGCGTGGCCCATGGCGTGGAGCACCTCGTGATCGGCGGCGGGGTGGCGGCGAACTCGCGGCTGCGGGCCCTGGCGGCGGAGCGCTGCGAGGCCGCCGGGCTGCGGCTGCGCGTGCCCCGACCCGGCCTGTGCACCGACAACGGTGCCATGGTGGCTGCGCTCGGCGCGGAACTGCACGCCCGCGGTGTCGCGGCCTCCGTGCTTGACTTCGCTGCCGATTCCTCGCTGCCGGTCACCGCCATCACTGCCGCCTAGCACGGCAGGCTGGCGTGCCGGTCCCGCTTTCTCAGCCGGGGCTGACCAGGGAGAATGCCACCACGGCTGGTTTGACGCAAGCAGCTGGGGGGGCTACAGTTCGGAACTGGCACTCGCTAAGGTAGAGTGCTAATGCGACAGGTGGTCTGGCACCCGCGACGGCAGGCCGACGTGTCCGAACTCTCTAATTCAGCTAGCCCTTTCCGGAGGGGGAGGTCAGATCGTGACGACCGCCACCAAGGTTGTTCTGAAGCCGCTCGAAGACCGGATCGTGGTGCGCCCGCTCGAGGCCGAGCAGACCACCGCATCTGGCCTGGTGATCCCCGACACCGCCAAGGAGAAGCCCCAGGAGGGCGAAGTCCTGGCCGTGGGTCCTGGCCGTTTCGACGACGCAGGCGCGAAGCGCGTCCCCATGGACGTCAGCGTCGGCGATGTCGTTCTGTACAGCAAGTACGGCGGCACCGAGGTGAAGTATCACGGCGAGGAGTACCTGGTGCTCTCCGCTCGTGACGTACTCGCCATCATCGAGAAGTAACGAGCAGATTTCGCGCGCGCGGGCCCGGCCCGCGCCGGGCGGGCGGCTGCCCGTCCGGCACCGCCCCGGCTCGGTTCGCCGCTCGCGGAGGAGACTCCTGCGGGCAGCGGCCCGGTCCGGGGCGGTGGCGTGAGAACGGCATGGCTTACCTAGATCCGCACAAGACGTTCAACAACAGACGCTGAGGTATCCACATGGCCAAGAGCCTGGAATTCAACGAGGAAGCGCGGCGGGCGCTGGAGCGCGGCGTCAACCGCCTCGCGGACACCGTGAAGGTGACGCTCGGCCCGAAGGGCCGCAACGTCGTGATCGACAAGAAGTGGGGCGCTCCCACGATCACCAACGACGGCGTGACCGTCGCGCGTGAGATAGAGCTAGAGGACCCGGCCGAGAACCTGGGCGCGCAGCTCGCCAAGGAAGTCGCAACCAAGACCAACGACGTGGCCGGCGACGGCACCACGACCGCGACCGTGCTGGCCCAGGCAATGGTGCACGAGGGCCTGCGCAGCGTCGCGGCCGGGGCGAACCCGATCTCGCTCAAGCGCGGCATCGACGCGGCTTCGACCGCAGTGGCGGAGTTGCTGGTCAAGTCGGCCCGTGATGTCGAGGAGCGGAGCGAGGTCGCGAACGTGGCCACGATCTCGGCCCAGGACTCCAAGATCGGCGAGGTCATCGCCGAGGCGTTCGACAAGGTGGGCAAGGACGGCGTCATCACCGTCGAGGAAGCGCCCACCATGGGTATCGAGCTTGAGTTCACCGAGGGCATGCAGTTCGACAAGGGCTACATCTCGGCTTACTTCGTGTCCGACCCGGAGCGGATGGAGGCCGTCCTCGAGGACGCCTACATCCTGCTGACAGGCGGCAAGATCTCCTCGATGGCAGAGTTCCTGCCGCTGCTTGAGAAGATCGCGCAGTCCAAGAAGCCGCTGCTGGTGATCGCCGAGGACGTGGACGGCGAGGCGCTGTCCACCCTGGTGGTCAACAAGATCCGCGGACTCCTGAACGTCGTCGCGGTCAAGGCGCCTGGCTTCGGTGACCGCCGCAAGGCGATGCTCGAGGACATGGCGGTGCTGACAGGCGCGCAGGTCGTGAGCGAGGAAGTCGGCCTCAAGCTGGATCAGGTCGGCCTGGACGTGCTCGGCCAGGCCCGCCGCATCGTGGTGACCAAGGACACGACCACGATCATCGACGGGGCCGGCTCGCAGTCCGAAGTTCAGGACAGGATCCGGCAGCTGCGGACCGAGATCGAGAACACCGACTCCGACTGGGACCGGGAGAAGCTGCAGGAGCGAGTCGCCAAGCTGGCCGGCGGAGTCGCGGTGCTGCGGGCAGGCGCGGCCACCGAGGTTGAGCTCAAGGAAAAGAAGCACCGGCTCGAGGACGCCATCTCGGCAACCCGCGCCGCGATCGAGGAAGGCATCATCCCCGGCGGCGGCAGCGCACTGGTGCACGCCGCTGCGCAGCTTGGCGACCTGGGCCTGACCGGCGACGAGGCAACGGGCGTGCAGATCGTTCGTCGCTCGCTGTTGGCCCCGGCGCGGTGGATCGCCGAGAACGCCGGCGCTGAGGGCGGCGTGATTGTCGGCCGCATCGCCGAGATGCCCGCTGGCCATGGATACAACGCCGCGACTGGCGAGTTCGGCGACCTGGTGGCCCAGGGCGTGCTCGACCCGGTGAAGGTAACCCGCTCCGCGGTGCAGAACGCTGCCTCCATCGCAGGCATGCTGCTGACCACCGAGGCCCTGGTCACCGAGAAGCCGGAGCCTGCCGAGTCGGCCGGAGACGGTCACGGACACGGGCACCAGCACTGAGAGATCGGTGAGCGGCTTCCCGCTCACTTGCTCGGCATAGGCCCCGTCACCGCGTATCGCGCGCGGTGACGGGGCACTTGTCACTCATCCCCACGAGCACGCAGGCGGCGGACGAGTTCCTGGTGCGCCATACTTGCTCGCATGCCAGTCGGCGCGGTCATATTCGACTTCGACGGGCTGCTGATGGACACGGAAAGCACCGCCCTGGCCAGCTGGCAGTACGAGTGGCGGCAGCACGGGCTTGAGCTGGACGTGAGCACGTTTTTTGCCGATCATGGCGGCGACGTCACCGCCGAGCGGTACGCCAGGCTCGCGCGGGCAGTCGGAGCGGCCTTCGTGCCTGCGGAAAGCCACGCTAGGCGGACGGCGTACCGGGAAGGGCTGCATCGCGCTCTCGGGCTCGCCGCGGGCATCGGGCAATGGCTAGAGGAGGCCGCCGGGCTCGGGATCCGGCTGGCGGTGGCGAGCAGTTCTCCGCGACAGTGGGTGGCCGGGCACCTGTCCAGGGTTGGCGCGCTGTCCAGCTTCGAAGTGATCGCCTGCGGCAACGAGGTGGTCAGGGCAAAGCCTGATCCTGGTGTGTACGAGCTTGCCCTCGACCGGCTGGGCCTGCCCGCCCCGAGCGCCGTGGCGGTAGAGGACTCGCCGCATGGGGTGGCAGCGGCACAGGCCGCGGGGCTGCGGTGCATCGCCATTCCCAACCGGCACATGGACCGGTCGCGCTTCGGCGCGGCCGAAGTGCTGCTCGCCAGTGCGGCGGATGCCGGGCTCGCCGAGGTCCTGGCTCGGCTCTAGCTTCGTCAGACACTGCGCAGGCCGAGCAGGAGCAGGCGCTGTCGGCGGTCGGCCTACGCCGCGACCAGTCACTGGCTGCGTGCGAGGACTGTCGCTATTGTCGGGTCGGCTGGCTATCGGGAAATCGACGTTCTTGTACGCACACAGCACCGTATTATTGATTTGATTGTTCTTTCGGTGCCGAGAGATTGTTTTGTAATACGCATCGGATACCTAGCGTAGTCACATGGCTACGAATGGTAGTTGCTTTTACTAATGTGTCGTCCCGTCACGGCAATGTGACCTTTCCGTTGCCTATTTTGATGTTGCCTTTACTGCCGCCATGGGGAATCAACGCTTCGTACAGACCAACACGTGATACCGCCGCTGAGTCAGGGGGGCCGGGTGGAATCGCAGCTAGATGGGGCAAGGCACGGCAGCATCGGGGATCTCACCGAGATGGCCGTGCGGGGGCAGCCCGCGGCAATCGACACTTTGCTGCGGCAGATCAGGCCAATGGTGGTGCGCTATTGCCGGGCCCGTCTTGGGCATATTTCCGGGCATTACCACGCGGCCGATGACGTAGCACAGGAAGTGTGTATTGCCGTTCTCTCGGCGCTTCCTCGATATCAGGACATGGGTCGTCCATTCGCATCGTTCGTATTCGGCATAGCGTCACATAAGGTCGCAGACGCGATGCGGAACGCGGCCCGGCTGGCGATTCCGACACAGGACCTGCCGGACGGCCCAGATGACAGGCCGGGCCCTGAGGAAACTGCGGTCGCCTACATCGAGGCAGAGCATGCCAGGGCGCTGCTCGCACGACTGCCGGTGCACCAGCGCGAACTGCTGGTGCTCCGGGTGCTGTCCGGAATGACCGCGGAGGAGACCGGCCACGCCCTCGGCATGTCCGCCGGGGCAGTCCGCGTCGCGCAGCATCGAGCCCTAGCCAGGCTCCGCGCGATGGTGCTGGACGAATCGATCGCATAGCCAACGCGCCAGCCCGGCGCATCCGAGGCGATCCGTGTTCCCCCCGTCACGCGGATCGCGGCCTGCCAGGCCGCCGGGATCCCTGCTCCCCCGTGGCAGGGATCCCGGTCCTGGCGGGCGGACAGCTACCTGGCGGGCGGACAGCTACCTGGCGGGCGGACAGCTACCTGGCGGGCGGACAGCTAGATGCTCGCCCGCCGGTGTCCGGATATATGATGCTTCGCGAGATTCGCGGGGGCTGGCTGCGAGGACCTGGCACGACGTTCGAGGATTAGGTGCTGTGGCAGCGTCACTAATCCCTCGAGCGTCGTCGCTCCAAGATCAACATGGGGTCCGCGGCGAGCGGGCGGCGGGAAGCGAAGGGAAATGGCGCCGTGGAGACGGTGGCAGGCCGGCGACGGCAGACCGGGCGAGCCAGGGGTGCGACGAATGTGGCCGAGTGGTTACTAGGATGAACACATTCCAGACCCGGCCCAGATGGATCGAGATATGAGCGAAGAGAAGTTCAGCCCGCCCGCCCTGACTTTCGACGACGTGCTGCTACTTCCCGCGCATTCCGCCATATTGCCCAGCGAAGCGGACACAACGGCCCGCCTGACTCCGCGGCTGTCCTTGCGGATACCGCTCGTCTCTTCGGCGATGGACACCGTCACCGAGGCTCGGATGGCCATCGCGATGGCCCGCCAGGGCGGCGCGGGTGTCCTGCACAGGAACATGTCGCTGGACGAGCAGGCGCAGCAGGTGGACATGGTCAAGCGGTCAGAGGCCGGGATGATCACTAACCCGGTGACCTGTGGACCTGACGCCACGCTGGCCGAGGTCGAGGAACTGTGCTCGCGGTACCGGATCTCCGGGGTCCCTGTCACCGATACTGACGGCAAGCTCCTCGGTATCGTCACCAACCGCGACATCCGCTTCGAATCCGATCTTCGCCGCCGGGTGCGCGAGATCATGACGAAGATGCCGCTGGTCACGGCCTCCGTCGGCGTCACCAGGCCGGAGGCGCTGAAGCTGCTGAGCGGCAACAAGGTCGAGAAGCTGCCGCTGGTCGACGATGACGGCCGGCTGCGCGGGCTGATCACGGTCAAGGACTTCACGAAGAGCGAGCAGTTCCCGAACGCCACGAAGGATGCCGAGGGCCGCCTGGTGGTGGGTGCCGCGGTGGGCGTGGGCGAGGACGCGAAGCAGCGGGCGCAGGCGCTGGTGGATTCTGGCGTCGACTTCCTGGTGGTGGACACTTCGCACGGGCATGCGCAGGCGGTGCTTGACATGGTCCGGCAGGTCAAAGCGAACTCTCGGGTCGAGGTCATCGGCGGCAACGTGGCCACCAGGGCTGGCGCGCGGGCGCTTATCGAGGCCGGCGCCGATGCGGTGAAGGTAGGCGTCGGGCCAGGCTCGATCTGCACGACCAGGGTCGTGGCGGGCGTCGGCGTCCCGCAGGTGACTGCCATCTACGACGCCTGGCAGGAATGCCGCGAAGCGAACGTGCCGGTCATGGGCGACGGCGGAGTGCAGTACTCGGGCGACATCGCCAAGGCGATCGCGGCCGGCGCCGACACGGTCATGCTCGGCAGCTTGCTGGCGGGCTGCGAGGAAGGGCCAGGCGAGATGGTCTTCGTCTCCGGAAAGCAGTTCAAGCTGTACCGGGGCATGGGATCGCTGGGCGCCATGCGGAATGCCGAGCGTGGCGGCTCCTACTCTAAGGACCGCTATTTCCAGGACGACGTGCTCCGCGAAGACAAGCTGGTCCCGCAGGGCGTCGAGGGGCAGGTGCCTTACCGCGGCCCGCTGTCATCCGTCGCTGACCAGCTCATCGGGGGCCTTCGGGCCGCCATGGGCTATTGCGGCGCCCGCACCATCGCCGAGCTGCAGCAGGCCAGATTCACCCAGATCACCGGTGCGGGACTAATCGAGAGTCACCCGCACGACATCGAGATGGTGGCAGAGGCGCCGAACTACAGTCGGCGTGGCTAGCGGAACGGGCCAGGTTCGCCGGTCTTCGCCGGCGGCTGGCTGAGTGCGGGACCCGGTGCGGCGGTAGCCGCGGGGCGGGAGAGCGGACGTGAGCGTGGAGATCGGGCGGGGCAAGAGCGGCCGGCGGGCATATGCCCTGGAAGAGATCGGGATCGTGCCGTCGCGTCGGACCAGGCACCCCGAGGAGGTATCTATCGCCTGGCAGATCGACGCATACCGGTTTGACCTGCCGCTGGTCGTGGCCCCGATGGACAGCGTGGTATCGCCGGCCACGGCCATCGCGATCGGCCAGCTAGGCGGGCTCGCGGCGCTGGACCTGGAGGGTCTGTGGACCAGGTTCGAAGACCCGGAGCCACTGCTGGCCGAGGCGGCGGAACTCGATGACGCGGCGGCCACCAGGCGGCTGCAGGAGATCTACGCGGAGCCGATCAAGGAAGACCTCATCGGCCAGCGCATCGAGCAGATCCGGGCCGCTGGCATCACGACCGCGGCCAGGCTGTCGCCGCAGCGCACGGTTCGCTACTACAAGGCAGTCATCGATGCGGGCGTGGACATCTTCGTGATCCGCGGCACGACGGTGTCGGCCGAGCATGTTTCCGGTCAGTCCGAGCCGCTCAACCTCAAGCAGTTCATCTACGAGCTCGACGTGCCGGTGGTCGTCGGCGGCTGTGCGACGCATACCGCGGCGCTGCACCTCATGCGCACCGGGGCGGCCGGCGTGCTGGTCGGCTTCGGCGGCGGATCCGGCCACACCACCGCGGCTGTGCTCGGAGTGGCCGTGCCGATGGCAACGGCAATCGCGGATGTCGCCGCCGCCCGGCGGGATTACCTGGATGAGTCGGGCGGCCGGTACGTGCACGTCATCGCCGACGGCGGCATGACGCGCAGCGGCGACATCGCCAAGGCTCTCGCGCTGGGCGCCGATGCTGTCATGGTCGGCTCACCGTTCGCCAGGGCCGATCAGGCGCCAGGCCGCGGCTACCACTGGGGCAGTGAGGCACACCACCCTGATCTGCCGCGCGGCACCCGGCTGAAGGTAGGCACGATCGGCACGCTCGAGCAGATCCTGCATGGCCCGTCGACGGTGGCCGACGGCTCGATGAACCTGATGGGCGCGCTGCGCCGCACCATGGCGACCTCCGGCTACCTGGACCTGAAGGAGTTCCAGCGAGTGGAGGTCGTGGTGACCCAAGGTGCCACGCCGCGCTGACCTCGGCCGGGTCTGGGCGGGCGCCCGGTCGGCGGCAGGCAATCATGCCGGTAACGGGCATGGGACCGGGAGTAACCCGGCTCGTGCGACCACGCGGCTCGGGCCGGCCGAACGCGCCGCCGCACTGGATGCGCTGGCCTCCACCGAGCATCAGGTGCTGGTGGTGGGCGGCGGGGTGGTCGGTGCCGGGGTTGCGCTTGACGCGGTTACCCGCGGCCTGACGACCGGGCTTGTCGAGGCCAGGGATTTCGGCTCGGGCACCTCGTCGCGGTCGAGCAAGCTCATCCACGGCGGCCTGAGGTACCTGGAGCAGCTCGATGTCGGCCTGGTGCGGGAGGCGCTGAGCGAGCGCTCGATCCTGCTCCAGCGGCTGGCGCCGCACCTGGTGCACCCCGTCTCGTTCCTGTTCCCGTTCACCCACCACGGCTGGGAGCGGGCCTACGTGGGCACCGGGGTGACCGCCTACGACCTGCTCGGCTTCTCGATGGGACAGGCCCGTGGCTTGCCCGGCCACCGGCAGCTGACCAGGAAGGCGGCGTTGCAGCTCGCGCCTGCGCTCAAGCGGTCAGCCCTGACCGGCGCCCTGGTCTACTGGGACGCTCAGGTGGACGACGCCCGTTACGTTATGACGCTCGTGCGCACGGCCGCCAGCTTTGGCGCCCATGCGGCCTCCCGCACCCAGGTCACCGGGTTCCTGCGCGAGGGTGAACGGGTGACCGGAGTGCGCGCCACCGACCTGGAGACCGGTGCTGAGCTGGAGATCAGGGCGCAGCAGGTGGTCAATGCCACCGGAGTGTGGACCGACGAGATCCAGGAGATGGTCGGCGGCCGTGGCATCATCAATGTCCGTGCGTCCAAGGGCGTGCACCTGGTCGTGCCGCGGGACCGGATTCACTCAAGCACCGGCATCATCTTGCGCACGCCGGTCAGCGTGCTGTTCGTCATCCCGTGGGGCCGGCACTGGATCATCGGCACCACCGACACCGACTGGTCGCTGGACAAGGCCCATCCGGCGGCCAGTCGCGCCGATATCGACTACGTGCTCGGCCAGCTGAACACGATGCTGGCCGTGCCGCTGACACGAGACGACGTCGAGGGCGTCTACGCGGGCCTGCGGCCGCTGCTGGCCGGTGAGTCTGATTCCACGTCCAAGCTGTCCCGCGAGCACACGGTCGCGCACCCGGTGCCTGGCCTGGTCATGATCGCCGGCGGCAAGTACACCACCTACCGGATCATGGCCCGCGACGCCGTGGATGCGGTGGCGCACGGCCTGGACGGCAAGGTCGCCCCGTCCTGCACGGACGGCATTCCGCTGGCGGGCGCGGACGGATACCAGGCGCTGTGGAACAGCAGGTACGGGCTGGCCCGCTCCTCCGGCCTGCACGTGGCCAGGATCGAGCACCTGCTGCACCGGTACGGCTCGATGATCGGCGAAGTGCTCGAGCTGATCGCCGCCGACGCTGGCCTTGGCAAGCCGCTGGCGGGCGCGGACGACTACCTGCGGGCCGAGGTCGTTTACGCCGCCTCGCACGAGGGCGCGCGCCACCTGGACGACGTGCTGGCCCGGCGCACGCACGCGTCGATCGAGACCTGGGACCGGGGCCTGTCCGCGGCGCAGGAGGCCGTCACCCTGATGGCGGGCCCGATGAAGTGGAAGTCGCGGCAGGTCGCCAGGGAGCTGGCGAACTACCAGGCCAGGGTGGCCGCCGAGCGTGCTTCTCAGGAAGCCGAGTCCGACCAGGATGCGGACGCGATCCGACTTGGCGCACCGGACATCGTTCCTGTCATGCACGGCGATGCCGTCACCGCCTGACGGCTACTGTTCAGGTGCTGGCGGGCGCTGCTGTGGCTTCAGGCCGGGCGGCGCCGGATCAGGAAGATCGCGGCCGCGACCAGCAGTGCCGATGCTGCGACCAGCCAGCCCAGCTCGATCGCCTGGAATACGTGGAAGCGGCTGGCGCGCTGGTAAGTGAGCCACATGACGATGTGGTGCATTCGCATCCAGGCGGCCGAGTTCAACTGCTCGGCGTTGCTCAGCAGGCGCCCATCAGGAAAGCCCAGCGCTTGGCTCATCATGACGGGCTGACCTCGCCAGGAGCTTCCCCAGGAGACGCTGTAGCCGTAGCCGTTCGCCTGGAACTGAACTGCCACCGCTCGGTGCAGTGGCGGGAGGTAGCGCATCCGCCAGGAGGCCGACACCTCGAAGAGGACAGCGCCGTAGCAGGCGAGCGTCGCCGCGATGGCCGGCAGCGTCCGCCGGATCGCCGCGCCGAGGAAGACGCCGAGGGTCAGCGCGAACACGACCCATCCGGCAAGGAGCAGCGGATTCAGATTGAACCGCAGCGGCGACCACGGGGACCACACAGGGATGTGGCCTCCCCCGAAGGGGTAGTGCGGAAACGGCGACAGCCACCAGGCCCATACCGCGGCGAGGCCGAGCGCTGCCAGTGCCAGCAGGCTGGCGAGTGTGAGCACCTGGGCCAGCAGCCACCTGGTCCGGCTGGTGGCCTGGGTCCAGGCCAGCTTGGCTGTGCCGTCGTCGATCTCGCGGGGCAGCAGCGGCGCGCCGAGGAACATGCCGGCGAGCAGGGCAAGAAGCTGGAGCATGAGCGCGAACGCCTGCAGTACTCCGCCGCCGTAGTCGACACTGGCACGGGTAGCGCCGAACCAGCCGGGCCCGCCGTGGGCTGCGAGCTCGTGCAGGGGAACGCCCGTGGCCACCAGCGCGATGGCCGTGATCAGGACGACGACTCCCGCCCACAGCAGCGCCGTCCGGTGCTGCCGCACCGTGACTCGCACCAGCCGACGCAACGGCACCGCCGCGGGGTGGTTGGCTGGGGGCTGGTTCGCGCTGGCCACGGGCGCGGGGGCCGTCATGGCGTCACCGTTGATCCGTCGCCCGATACCGCCATGGCCGGTCCGGGCAGCATCCGGGCGCTCGGGTCGCGCAGGTAGCCAAGTACCAGGTCCTCCAGGCTCGCCGGGTCGGACTGCCAGCCTGCCGGGTCCGGGGCGGCTGGTGCGTATTTCCTGACCAGCAGGTGTGCCTGGGCGCCCGCCTTGCGGGCGTGGATCACGGCGATGCGCCGCGCATCGAAGTCCATGTCGCTGCCGGGGCCGGTCAGGATGCGGTGCGCGGCCAGCAGGTCCTCGACGCTGCCGGCCAGCTGGAGCTGCCCGTCGTTCAGCACTACCAGGTAGTCGGCGATCCGCTCAAGCTCGGCGATGACGTGGGATGAGAACACCACCGACAGACTCTCCTGGGCCACTTCGGCCATCAGCGATGCCATGAAGTCATGCCGGGCCAGCGGATCGATGCTGGCCAGCGGCTCGTCCAGGATGAGCAGCCTGGGCCGCTTGGCCAGGGTGATGGTCAGCGCGAGCTGTGCGCGCTGGCCGCCGGACAGCGCCCGAACTTTTCTGTCTAGCGGGATGCCCAGGTCGGCCAGGCGGTGCAGCGCACCGTCGTGATCCCAGCTGACGTTCAGGTCCTGGGCCAGGCGGAGCATGTCGCCGGCCGGCAGGTGGCCATACAACGGCGCGTCCTGAGCCATGAAGCCGATGCCGAGCCTGGCGGCGTCCGATCCTGCTCGCTGCCCGCCGAGCACGGTGATGACGCCAGCGCTTGGCCTGAGCAGCCCCGCGGCGAGGTTCAGCAGCGTCGTCTTGCCTGCGCCGTTTGGCCCTACGAGCGCGACGACGTGGCCCTCGGGGACGGCGAGGCCGCAGTCACGCAGGGCCCATGCGCGCCGGTAGCGCTTACCCAGCCCACGGCACTCGATTACGTTCACGCGACTTCCCCGGCCCGCCGGGCTCGGGACTGCCGCCGATCGGCTCGCCGGTCAGCGCCGTGGCGCGGGCCACGCTGGTCGTGGCGCTCAAGAAAATCCCGCAACGAGGTCTCGAACAGGGCTGCGATGCCATCACCGTCCAAGCCTGCCCCGTCGGCCGCCCGCAGCCAGTCCAGCAGGCTGTTGCGAAGAGCTGCCTGCTCGGCGAGGCCGACCCGGCGCAGCGTGCCGGCGATGAAGGTGCCTTGTCCTGGCTTGCCAGCCGTCAGGCCGCGGTGCTCAAGTTCGCGGTACGCCTTCAGCACCGTGTTGGGATTGATAGCCAGCGACCCGACAGCCTCCTTGACGGTCGGCAGCCGATCCCCCTCCTTGAGGTAACCGAGCCGAAGTGCCTGCTCGACCTGATTGACCAGCTGCAGGTAGGTGGGAACTCCTGAGCCGGGGTCCAGCCGGAATCCGATCGGCGAGCTCGCCGCTGACCGGTCCGCCGCCGCCCCCGTAGGCGACGGCCGGTTAGACCCTTCATCTATAGTCATAGATAAATCGTAAAGTCGATCCGACGGCGAAGTCAACGGCTCGCCTGACCTGCCCGTCGCGGTCACTGGGCGCCGTTACCCGCCCGTCGCGGTCACTGGGCGCCGTTACCCGCCCGTCGCGGTCACTGGGCGCCGTTACCCGCCCGTCGCGGTCGCAGGGCGGCGTTACCTGTTCGTCGCGGTCGCAGGGCGGCGACGGCTTCAAACCGTCCTGGTTCTAGGCCGCGACTGGCCTGGGACCGGCCTCGGTGGTGGCACGCATCCATCGAGAGTCGACTCTTGCCTCACAACTCGAACCGCATACTTGACGAAATGGCAGCGGATCACCTGGCTCGGCTGCTGGCCGAGCGCCTCAGTCAGATCGCGCCGCCCGGGTTCCGGGCAGTGGCCGTAGGCCCGATGCTGCACTACGCCTCTCGCTTCGGGAGTGGGGCGACCGACATCCGAACCAACTTCCACGACGACCAGCCGTTAGCTGAACGCGTCCGGTCGGTATGCCAGCTAGCCCTTGATGACTTCCAGGATGTCGTAGATGAGACCACCGCCGAGCCGTGGCCCGGGATCGGTGGTGGTGTGCCCCCGGCGCAGGCCGAGGTGCGCGGGTCGCGGGTACACATGTGGTACGGCCCCGCCGACGTGCCGGTCCTGGAATGCGAGCCAATAGAGCTCGGGGAAGCGCAATGAGCAGCCTGCCAAGCGACATCACCACACCGGGCTCGCCGGTACTGGAAGAGGTGTCGGCCGGCGTCTACGCATACGTGCAGCCGGACGGCACCTGGTGGATCAACAACACCGGGTTCCTGATCGGGCCGCGAACAGTGATCAGCATCGACTCCTGCTCCACCGAGCGCCGGACTCGGGCGTATAAGGACGCGATCGCCGCCGTGACCGCGGCGCCGGTGCGGACGGTGGTCAACACTCACCATCACGGCGATCACACGTTCGGGAACTGCATGTTCCCCGGTGCCGCGATCGTGGCTCATGAGCGAGCGCGGGCCGAGGCCATCGCGTTCGGCCCGCCTCGGGACCTGCCGTTCTGGGACGGTCCCGACTGGGGTGACCTGGCTCTGGACCCTCCGTTCGTCACCTTCACCGACGAGATAGCCGTGCACGTCGGCGATCTGCGCGCGCAGGTTCGGCACGTCGGCACCGCCGCGCACACCACCAACGACTCGATCATCTGGATCCCCGAGCGCTCGGTCCTGTTCTGCGGCGACTTGATCTTCAACGGCGGCACTCCGTTTCTGCTCATGGGCTCGGTATCCGGCACCATCGAGGTCCTGGAGCACGTCGTGCGGCCGCTTGGCGCGCAGACCATCGTGCCCGGTCATGGTTCTGTCTTCGGCGGCGACGGGCCCATCGATGCCACCCTGGACTACCTCCGGTTCGTGCAGGAGATCGCGGCCCACGGCCGTGAAGCCGCACTGTCCCCGCTGCAGGCAGCGCTGCAGACCGACCTGGGCAGGTTCGCGAGCTGGGCCGATGCCGAGCGAATCGTCGGCAACCTGCATCGCGCCTACGCCGAGCTCGACGGTGCTCCGCCCGGCGCCACCATCGACATCCTGGCCGCACTCGCCGACATGGTGGCCTACAACGGCGGCCGTCCCCTCACCTGCCTGGCATGAATCAGGACCTCAGGGACGGGTCACTGATTGCGCAGGGAGATATAGTCGGACTCGGCGATGTCGTCGGCCTCGATGGCCCGCAGTCCCTGGCCTAGGCGCTCTCTGGCCTGCCGCAGGAGCTTGAGAGAATTCGTCGAGTTGCTTTGCGCAGCCTCTCGGTCCGGATCCGCTCCGTGCTCCTCGATGAGGTGCGTCTGCAAGGCTGCCGCAACTTCGTCGACCGCCTTTAGCGCGTGATAGATGGCTCGATCCCGTGCGGTGTCGTCAACCATGCCGCCAGTATCTCGTGCTGCGGCGCGCAGGCTAATCCGGGCGTCGGCCGAGTCCTTGTGGGGCGCGCCCGGTGGCGACGATACTGCAGGGATGGGCGATCACAATGTGCTTGGCGGTGACCTGGAGCCGTGTGGCACCGATCCGATGACCGGCTTTTACCGGGATGGGTGCTGCAGTACCGGGCCGCAGGACCAGGGCAGCCACACGATTTGCGCGGTAGTGACCGCCGAGTTCCTTGCGCATCAGCGTCGCATCGGTAACGACCTGAGCACGCCGGTGCCCCAGTACCAGTTCCCAGGGCTGATGCCAGGGGACCGCTGGTGCGTCACGGCGGTGAACTGGTTGCGGGCTCATCACGACGGCGCCGCCGCGCACGTGGTGCTGGCGTCAACCCATGAGCGAGCTCTGGACATCGTTCCGCTCGCTGCCCTGAAGGAGCACGCCGTCGACGTTCCGGCTAATCCCGGCGCCCTCGAGGGCTGAGCGTCACCGCGAGCGCGCAGCTGCGACCCGTTGGCGCGGCCGAATAGCAAGTGCCGTGTCGTCCGGATAGGTGGCAGAGTGTCAAGGTGGACTCGTCTGCTCGTTCCACCGTGGCCATGCTGCCGACTGGGCCAGGTGTTTACCGCTTCCGGGACGCCTGCAACCGGACCCTGTACATCGGCCGGGCCGTCAGCCTGCGCAGGCGGGTGGCGTCGTACTGGGGAGATCTCGGCGACCGGCCGCACTTGTCCGCGATGGTGCGGCGCATCGACCGGCTCGAGGCAGTGAGCTGCGACTCCGAGCACGAGGCCGCGTGGCTGGAGCGTAACCTGCTGGAACGCCAGATCCCCCGGTGGAACGTGACCGCCGGTGGCCAGGAGGTCGCGGTCTGCGTCAGGCTGGATGGCTCGGCGACAGCGCCCGGCCTGTCGGTGGTGCACATGGCCGACGTGCGGACGCCAGACGGCGGGCTGACGGCGGACGGCGGGCTGACGGCGGCCGGCGGGTTGACGGCGGGCGGCGGGTTGACGGCGGGCGGCGCGCGTCGCCACGCGGTGCGGTATTTCGGTCCCTACCTGGGCGGGGCGAAGGTCAGAACAGCGGTGGCTGGCCTGCATCGCATCTTCCCGCTCGGCTACACGGCCGACAGCCAGGTCGGCGCGGCTCGCGAGATGGCCAGGCAGCGCGGCGTGAACGGCTGCGACCGGGCGGAGCTCGCCCAGTCGCTGGCCGCGGTCCTCGACCGCGATCCGGCCGCGGTAGCCGACATCCGGGCGCAGCTGACGAGCAGGCGGGCCGCGGCGTCGCAGGCGCAGGCCTATGAACTGGCCGGTCGGATCCAGGCCGAGCTCGCGGCGCTTGACTGGATCACCTGCCCGCAGCGGGCTACGTCGCTGATACGCCAGGACACCGACGTGGCCGGCTGGGCAGACGGCCTGCTGGTCAGGTTCGAGATCGCCGGCGGGCACATCCGCGGCTGGCGCCAGTACGCCAGGACCAGTGCGCAGGCGCGGCCGTGGCTGGCTGCCACGCCCGCTGCCTGGCGGGACTTCGCGGATCGCAATGCGCAGCTCGCAGCTCGCCTGGCTGGCGCGCGCCTGGGCCTGATGTCGTAGCCCGAACCACATCTTCGGCTGAGCGGATTTACGCATCCCCTACGTACCGTGGCCGGAAGATCAGGCGCGCGGAGGGGGAGAACGCGATGTCATGGAAGTCACGGCGGCCGCCGGTCGTCCTCATGTATCACTCGATAGCTCCGTATTCCGACGACCCGTACCGGGTCACTATCCGGCCCCGCCGGTTCGAGCAGCAGATGCGCTGGCTGGACAGTCGCGGGCTGCGGGGCGTGTCGATGGAGCAGCTATTCGCCGCGCGCCAGCGTGGCGCCGACGCGGGCCTGGTGGGCCTCACCTTCGACGACGGATATCACGATTTCCTGCGCTACGCGCTCCCGGTGCTGACGCGCCACGGCTTCAGCGCGACAGCGTTCGTCATCGCGGGCCGGATCGGCGGTGAGAACGGGTGGGACATCGACGGCCCGCGTAAGCCGTTGCTCACCGCCAGCCAGGTCCGCGAGGTTGCCGCCGCGGGCATCGAGATCGGCTCGCACGGACTGCGACATGTCGACCTGCAGCGCACGACTGACCTGGCCCTCGTGCGTGAACAGCGGCACAGCAGGCAGATCCTGCAGGACATCACCGGCAGCGGGGTCCGGGGATTCTGCTATCCGTACGGCTTCCTCGACCGCCGCGTCGTAGACGGCGCCCGTGCCGCGGGCTACGACTACGGCTGCGCGATCTGGGCGAGTGATCTTACGAGTGGCTACGCAGTGCCACGCGTCTACGTCGGCGACGCCGATAGCCCTGCGCGTCTGCGGGCGAAGTGGCTGCGCCATCAGCTGACCTGGCAGCGCGCCTGCCGGGTGGCGAGCCCCGATGCGCAGCCGGCGGTGGCCTGAAGTCGCCACTACGTAACTCTGCGTAGTCAGATTACGACGAATGGCGGGTGGCCGACTACGGCTTGTCACGCAGGCTTTCAGGTACGGCATCAGCCGCGCCGCTGCGGGGATCTCACGATTCCTGCCAGTGGCCGAGGGGGGAGCAGGACATCATGGCGGACCATCAGCTTTCGCTCGCGATCAACGGACGCGAGGCGCAACTGCACTCGGAACTTGTCCCATTCCCGCGTCCTAAGCGGGCAGGCCGGACCGGCAGCAGTACCGGGTACGCGGCCACGAGTCAGCTGCACGCCGCGATCGTCGGTCTCGGGTACGTCGGGCTGCCAAGTGCGATCGGGCTCGCGCCGCACTGCCGGCAAGTCGTCGGGATCGACAACAGCGAGCAGCGACTGCAGGTCATCGCGTCCGGCCTGGCCGATGTCTCCGACATGGACAGGCCGCGGCTGGTCACCGCGCTCGGCAACGGCACGCTACAGCTGACCGCGGATCCGGCCGCGATCGCGCAGGCCGATGCGGTCATCATCTGCGTGCCCACCCCGGTGGACGCCGAGCACGTGCCCGAGCTGTCGGCGCTTTATGGCGCGTGCGCGGATGTTGTGGCGCACGCTAGGCCAGGTCAGACGATCATCCTGACCTCGACCACGTACGTCGGCACGACGACGGAACTGCTGGCCGGACCGCTGGAAGTCCGCGGGCTGACTGTCGGCCGCGACGTCTTCGTGGCCTTCAGCCCGGAGCGCATCGACCCCGGCAATCCCGACCATCAGCAAGAAGACACGCCACGCGTGGTCGGTGGCGTGACAGCCGAGTGCGCGAGGAGAGCTGCCGAGGTAATCGGCATCCTTACCGACGAGGTGTATGTCGTCAGCTCACCGGAAGCCGCCGAGGCGACCAAGCTGTACGAGAACACCTTCCGTGCCGTCAGCCTGGCACTGGCGAACGAGTTCGCCGACGCCTGCGGCGCGTTGCAACTCGACCCGATCGAGGTGACGCTCGCTGCGGGGACCAAGCCGTACGGATTCCTCGCTACCTTCCCCGGTCCGGGCGTCGGCGGCCATTGCATCCCGTGCGACCCGCACTACCTGCTCTGGCAGCTGGGCATGCAGGGCCGCAGCGCGCCCCTGATCGAGCAGGCCATGCGGTCCATCAGGCTGCGGCCAGAACGCGTCGTGGACAGGGCCCGCGAGGTCCTCGCCGCGAGCGGACGGGCGCTGACCGGCGCCCGCGTGATGGTGGCAGGGGCAAGCTACAAGCCGGGCCTGCGCGACCTGCGTGAGTCCTCGGCGCTGCCGATCATCACCGGCCTGCTCCGCAAGGCAGCCGACGTGCACTACTACGACCCGCTCGTGCCCAGCCTGAAGCTGCCAGGCGGACAGCTGCTGCGCAGCGAGGAGGACCCGGGCTCGGACTGGGACCTGGTCATCGTGCACACCATGCACCCCGGCTTCGACTACTCGTGGGCACGCAGCTGCCGGGTCCTTGATGCTACCTACCGTTTTGGCGACGCCGATCGCCGCACGGTGGTGTGAGGAAATTCGCCATGACTGCCACCGCAGGTACGGTGCATACCACGCGCGCCGCAGGCATCGCCCCTATGAGCGGAACGGGGCCGTGCGCCGACGCGACCACTCCCGCAGTGCTGCTCAAGTTCGACCCGAATGTCATGCATCACGGCGGGCTAGGCGCGATCCGCAGCCTCGGGCGCATGGGCGTGCCCGTCTACGCGGTCCAGGAGGCAGCGTGGGCGCCCGCGGCACAGTCGCGGTACCTGCTCGGCAAGGTGCTCTGGCGGCCTGCAGGCCTGCCCGCAGACCAAGTGCGCGCCGGGCTTGCCCGGCTGTCGGAGCAGATCGGCAGGCAGGCAGTGCTGATCCCGACCGACGACGCGGGCGCGATCTTCCTCGCCGAGCACGGGGAGCAACTTCGGAGCCGATTCCTGTTCGCCGATCCGCCGCCAGCCCTGCCCAGGCGGCTGGCAGGCAAGTACTCACTGCACCAGGTCTGCGCCGAGCTCGGGGTGCCAAGCGCCCGGGCCTGCAGGCCGGCCACCCGCGCGCAGGCGGCCGACTTCGCCGCCGACTGCGGATACCCGGTGATCGCCAAGCTTGCCAGTCCCTGGCAGCCGGCCGGGCGGCAGCGCAGCACCGAGATCGTCCGCGACCAGGCTCGGCTAGATCAGGCCTGGCAGCTGTGTGAGCAGGCTCGGACCGGGCTGATGCTGCAGGAGTACATACCCGCCGCGCGCGGCGGCGACTGGTTCTTTCATGCCTACCGCGGCGCAGCCGGGGTCAGCGGGCCGGCCTGCACCGGGATCAAGGACCGGTCCTACCCGGCCCACGCGGGCCTGACAAGCTTCGGGCGATGGGCCCAGAACGCCGCGCTGCGCGCCGACCTGATTGCCCTGCTCGCGCGGCTGGGCTACCGCGGGATCGCCGACCTCGACCTGCGGCGAGATGACCGGGACGGTCAGTACAAGCTGCTGGACTTCAACCCGAGGCTGGGCGCGCAGTTCCGGCTGTTCACCGACGAGGTCGGCCTGGACGTCGTGCGCGCTGCCTACCTGGACCTGACCGGGCAGCCGGTGGCGGCCGCGCAGCCGGCGGCCGGGCGGACTTTCCTGGTCGAGAACTACGACCCGGTCAGCGCGCTGAGCTACTGGCGCAGCGGCGAGCTCAGCCCGCGAGCGTGGCTGGCGTCGATGCGCGACGTCGACGAGACTGCCTGGTTCGCCCGTGACGACTTGCGCCCGTTCGGCCTCATGTGCATGCGCATGGGATGGCGGGTGCTGGCCAGGCCGCTGGCGCGGGCTCAGGTGAGCACCGCGGCGGGCCGCCATCCCGTACCGCGGTTTCGCCGCGGCCGGGCGCGGGTGACAGCGGCAAGCTGCCGCATGGTCAGCCGACCGTAACAAGGAACCAGGTACGTCCTTAAGGGGGGATTGCTGTGACCGAGGCCGTCGACGTGGCCATCGTGGGGGCGGGCCCGTACGGGCTATCGCTGGCCGCGCACCTGCGGGCAGCCGGAGTGAATTACCGCCAGTTCGGGCTGCCCATGCACCTGTGGCGCACCGGCATGCCACGCGGAATGCTCTTGAAGTCACAGGGGTTCGCTTCGTGTCTGTCCGCGCCAGGCCGCACGCATACGCTCGCCTCCTTCTGCCACCAGACAGGCCGCGACTACGCCGACTACGGGCTGCCGGTGTCGCTGGACACCTTTGTGGCCTACGGCGACTGGTTCGGCCGCGAGCTAGCCGACGGCCTGGACCAGACGCTCGTCACCGGGCTAGCTGGCCGGCCTGGGCAGTTCGAGCTCATCCTGGCCGACGGACGCTCAGCCAACGCGCGGCAGGTGGTACTGGCGACCGGGGTCGAGCACTTCGCCCACCTGCCCGCGCAGCTCGCGGACCGGCAGTCGGTGAGCCACAGCTCGGCCATCACCGAGCCGTCTGCGTTCGCCGGCATGCGGGTGGTCGTGATCGGGCGCGGCCAGTCGGCGCTGGAGACCGCGGCGCTGCTGCACGAGAGCGGCGCGTGGGTGCAGATCGTCACCAGGTCACCCGCGGTCGCGTGGAACGGGCCCCCGCTGCTGCCCGAGCGGCCGCTGTGGCGGCGCATGCGCGAGCCGGAAGCCGGGCTCGGCTCCGGCTGGGGGACCTGGTTCTACTCCCGGCATCCTGAGCTGTTCCGGCACCTGCCCGAGCAGGTGCGAGTGCACAGGGCCCGCACCGCGCTCGGGCCGGCCGGCGCCAGCTGGCTGCGCGAGCGGGTGGAGGGCCAGATCCCGGTGCTGACTGGCGAGCAGGTCGACTGGGTGCGGTCGGGCGCGGACGGCGTCACCGTCGGCCTTGTCAGCCGCGCGGGCGAGCGCACCAAGATCGGCGCGGACCATGTGGTCGCGGCCACCGGATACCGGCCCGACCTGCGACGGCTAACCTTCCTCGACGACGATCTCCGCGACCGGATGCAGACCGTGGCGAACACCGCCGCCGTCGACGCCGGGTACCAGACCTCGGTGCACGGCCTGTACATGATCGGGCCAGCCGTGGCTCCTGTTTTCGGTCCTGTGATGCGGTTCGTCTACGGCAGCGAGCACGCGGCCAGCACCGTCGCCTCGCGGCTGGCGGCGGCAGGGGGAGTTTTCGCCGCGTCGCCCAGGCCGTCGCTGGCCGGGGCGGGCCGATGACAGTCAGCGGCTACGCGCCGGGCCGGACCGGCGAGCCGGTCCAGGCGGCCAGGGAAAACCTGACCGCCAGTGGGCAGGCTGGCGCCTCTTCGCAGCCAGCCGGCCCGCGGCCAGCGAGCTCACCGTCCCTGCGGGCTGGCCGGCTGACCCGCCGGATGCTGTGGCCAGTCGCCGACCTGCTGGCGGTCGCGGCGGCGGCGGCGATCGCCGGCATAGGTCCTGGCCGCGCCGCATGTTACTGCGCACTTGTGCTTATCGGGGTCGCGGCGTTCGGATTGCAGCGGCTGCCCATCTGCCTGCGCGCGACTGACCACGCCGGTCGGCTCGCGGTCGCGGCGGCGCTGCCCGCGCTCGCGCTGGCTCCGTGGCTGTCGGCCACCAGGGCCCTGCTGCTGGCCGCGTGCGCCACCGTCACGCTGCTCGGGGCACGCGCGGCAGCGGGCGCGGCGCTCCGGTCGGCTTACCGGCGCGGGCTGCTGGTCCAGCGCGCCGTGATCATCGGTGACTGCCCGGCGGGCCGTCAGCTCGCCAGGCTGCTGACAGAGCATCCGGAGCTGGGACTGACTTCCTGCGGCATCCTCGAGGACCGTCCCGGCAGGCCAGAGGATCGGCCCGGCCCGCAGGTCCTCGGCCGGATCGCGGACGCCGCGACGGTGGTCGCCAGGCACGATGTCAGCCAGGTGCTGGTCTGCGGCCCGGCCGTAAACGACGCAGACCTGGTCCGCGCGCTGCGTGCCTGTCGCCGGATGGGCGCGGCGGTGAGCATGCTGCCGCCACTGCCCGAGCTGGGCCTGGCCGTGCCCAGGACCCGGATGGACGAGATCTGGGGCGTGCCGCTGATCCCGGTCAGGCCGGGCGGGGACGCGCCTGCCGGACGCGCCGTCAAGCGCGCGATCGATGCCGCGCTCGGTGCCGCGCTGCTCGTGCTCACCGCCCCGGTCATGTGCCTGCTGGCCGTCGCGGTCCTGGTTGACCTGCGCAGGCCTGCCTTCTTCCAGCAGGTCCGGGTGGTCGGGCAGGGCCGCCGCGCGACGATCACGAAGCTGCGCACGCTCAGGCCGGCCGGCGATCCCGACACTGCCTGGCAGGTCAGTCCCGGTCAGTGCACGGCAGTCGGCCGGCTGCTGCGCGGCACGCACGCGGACGAGCTGCCGCAGCTTGTCAGCGTGCTGCGCGGAGACATGTCGCTGGTAGGCCCGCGGCCCGAGCGGCCGCATTTCGCCCGGCAACTGGCGGGCGCGATCCCTGGCTATAGCGACCGGGAGCGAGTCACTGGCGGACTGACCGGGTGGGCACAGGTGCACGGCCTGACCGGTGACACCTCGATCTCCGACCGGGCCAGGTTCGACAACTTCTACATCGAGTACTGGTCGGTATGGCTCGACCTGCTCATCCTGGCTCGCACGGTGCCCGCGGCACTGTCCGGTGCACTCAGATCAGCCCGAGGAGGCTCGTCGTGAAGGTTCTGCATGTGATCACCGGCCTGGGAGTGGGGGGTGCCGAGCTTCAGCTGCGCGCCATGCTCCGGCACACCAGGCACGAGTCCGATGTGGTCACCCTGTACAACCCAGGGCCGGTGGCGGACATGATCCGTGCCGACGGCAGCGCGGTCCGCAGCCTTGGCATGCGGCGCAATACGCAGCTGTCCGCGCTGCTCAGGCTGCACCGGATCATCCGGGCCGGCCGGTACGAGGTCGTCCACACACACCTGTACCGCTCGCAGGTCTACGGCAGGCCGGCCGCCTGGCTGGCCGGCACACCGGTAGTGCTCAGCACCGAGCACTCGATCGGGGAGACGCACCTGGAGCGACGGCCGATGACCGCCGGTGTCCGG
Organism: uncultured Actinomycetota bacterium; assembly: GCA_963719765.1. Lineage (GTDB taxonomy): Bacteria > Actinomycetota > Actinomycetes > Streptosporangiales > Streptosporangiaceae > JAJYUU01. The sequence goes on along the minus strand of CAVRCW010000001.1, from coordinate 968,519 downwards.
GCGCTCTACCTCGGCACGGAGCTCTTCTCCGACATGACCATCGCCGTGTCAGCGACGGTCGCCACCCGGCTGGCGAAGTGGGGAGTGCGGCCGCGCAAGACCGTGGTCATCCCGAACGGGGTCGACCTGGACCGGGTCACGTTCGACGCCGACGGCCGCCAGCGGGTGCGCGCCGAACTTGGCATCAGCCCGGACAACTACGTGATCTTGCTGCTCGGGCGGCTCGACGCGAACAAGCAGTTTGACCTCGCCATCGAGGCCGCTGCGCCGAGCCTGGGTCCGTCGGCCACGCTCGTGGTCGTCGGCGGGGGCGCGGAGCGCGACCACCTGGAACAGACGGCGCAGCGCTGCGGCGTGTCCGACTTCGTGGTTTTCGCCGGGGAGCGGCACGACATGGCTGCGGTGCTGTCCGCGGCTGACCTGCTGGTGGCGTCCTCACGGCAGGAGACGTTCGGCCTGTGCGTGCTCGAGGCGCTGGCAAACGGCCTGCAGGTGCTGTACACGACCTGCCCCGCGCTGGAGGGCATGGACGTCGAGCAGGCCAGCCAGGTGCCGTCGGCGGCGGCCGGCATGGGCGAGGCCATCGGCGCCGCCGTCGCGGGCGGCCACCGTGCTCGGCTGCCCGCCGAGGCGGTAGCCGAAGCGTTCGGCATCGCCGCCGTCACCGGCCGCATCGACGACCTCTACGAGCGCCTCGCTCGGCGGATGTCCTGGCGAACGCTGCCAGGGCGGCTCAGGCAGCGCACCGGGCTGCACCTGCCCGCGCCCCGGCGTCCGGCCGTGAGCTGGGCGGACGTCCCCAGGCAGGCGACCGGCGCTGATCGGTCCCGCGCTCGGCGCGCCGAAGAGGCATCGGACGTGCTGGCGGGCGCGACGCCGCGAGGAGGGGACCACGCATGAGGATCCTAGTTACCGGCGCAGCCGGCTTCATCGGCTCGCATCTGACCGAGTACCTGCTGGCCGCCGGGCACGACGTGGTCGGCCTCGACGACCTGAGCACCGGCCGCGAGCAGAACCTGGCCGCCGTGGCCGATCACCCGCGGTTCCGGCTGGTGGAAGGGACCATCCTGGACAGCCGCCTGGTCGATGGGCTGACCGCCGGAGCGGACAGCGTCTACCACCTGGCGGCCGCGGTCGGTGCCTTCGTGATCAGGGACCGGGCGCTGGATAGCCTGCGCACCAACATCCACGGCACCGAGAATGTCGTAGCCGCGGCGAGCCGGCATGGCGCGCGGCTGCTCGTCGCCTCTACCAGCGAGATCTACGGCAAGAACACGACCGTCGGGCTGCGCGAGGACGACGACCGGATCATCGGCTCGCCGCTGCGGTCGCGCTGGACCTACGCAGAGGCCAAGGCCATCGACGAGAGCCTGGTCGACGGGTACGTCCGCGAGCGCGGTCTGCGAGCGGTGATCGTCCGCCTGTTCAACACCGTCGGGCCGCGGCAAAGCGGCAGGTACGGCATGGTGATCCCGCGGTTCGTCCGGCAGGCGCTCACCGGCCGGCCGCTGACCGTGTACGGAACCGGCGACCAGATCCGCTGCTTCTGCCACGTGCTGGACGTGGTCCCGGCACTGACCAGGCTGCTTGAGGCCGATCGGGCCGCCGGCCTGGCGGTCAACCTCGGCAGCTCAGAGCAGGTGTCCATCGACAAGCTGGCGAGGCTCGTCATCGCGGCAACGGGTTCGTCCAGCTGTATCGAGCGCAGCTCGTACCTGGAGGCGTACGGCTCGGGCTACGAGGACATGCAGCGGCGGGTGCCCGACTGCTCGCTAGCCAGCAAGCTGGCTGGATTCGCCGCCAGCAGGTCGCTGGCGGAGATCATCGAGGCTGTTATCGCCGAGCATCAGGCGCAGATCGTCGCCGCGGCGGTTGCGGCACCATAAATCGGAACGGGTGGTCGCATGGCTATCGGCACACGGCAGCACAGCCCGCGGGGGCCTGACCCCAATAGGTCGCCGCTGCGCCGCGCGTTGTCCAGGGCGGCCTGGCCGGCCCTCGCCATCGGCGCCCTGGCCCTGGTGGCCCTGACGCTCGTGACCCACCTGAGCTCGGGAACCCGGCACACGCTGGTGGTGGCCTCGATGCCGTACTGGAACATCCAGCATGACACCGCGGTCGTGCTGGCAAACCGCAAGGACGTGAACGAGGTGTCGCCCTGGATCTACGGCCTGAGCTCCAGCGGCGCCATCGTTCCGCAGTACCAGGCCGGCCAGGCTACCGCCGTGACCGGCGACATCGCCAGGCTGCGCGCGGCCGGCCTGCGGATCGTCCCCAGCATCGCCAACATCACCGCCGGCAACTTCGCCTACCAGCCGATAGCGCGGATCCTGCATAGCCCGGCGCTCGCTCGCGAGCAGGTGGCGGCGATCGTGGCGCTGGTCGACAAGCAGAAGTACGCGGGCATCGACATCGACTACGAGGAACTGCGCCCGACCGATCAGAAGGCGTTCGTCCAGTTCATCACCGAGCTGAGCGCGGCGCTGCATGCCCATGGCAAGGTCTTGTCGGTTGCGGTCTTCCCGCAGACGTCGGCGCCGGGCGGCCAGGCCAGTTCACCGCAGGATTACGCCGCGATCGGCAAGGTCGCCGACCAGGTGCGGATCATGGGCTACAACTACCACTGGGCGCAATCACCGCCAGGCGCCGTCGCGCCGATCACCTGGGTCAAGTCCGTGCTCAACTACGCCGTCAGTCAGATGCCTGCCAGCAAGGTGGTGCTTGGCATCCCGCTCTTCGGCTACAACTGGGCCGACGGACCCGCACAGACGGTCAGCTGGCTGCAGGCACTGCGGCTGTCACGCCAGTATGGCGTTCCGGCCAGCTACAACAAGTCGAGCCAGGCACCGTCGTTCCGGTACACGAGCAGCGGCCGGGTGCACACCGTGTGGTTCGAGAACGCCGAGAGCGCCAGGGCCAAGTTCGATGCCGTCAAGGGAGCCAGCGTGGCCGGGGTCTACCTCTGGATGTACGGGTACGAGGACCCGGCCACCTGGACCGCGCTGCGCACGACCCTGCCGACCTCGGGTCCTGGCGCGAGTAGCTCGTCACCGGCGGTGCCATAATGCCCGCGCTGCCATGGTGGTTCCTCGCGGTCTTCGTGCTCGGGATCAACTTCGTCATCTGGGGCACGGTCGGCGCGATCCGGCTGGCCGAGTCCCGCACCGCGCCGCTGTCGCGCCGGCGCGGCTCGTCCCGGCAGCGGCGGCCGGTGGCCAAGAAGGCCGGGCAGCCTCGCCGCGACGGTGCCGATCGTCAGCCGGCCATGCGTAAAGTCGCGCTCAGCATCAGCGACGTGGCGGTGCTCATCCCCGCGCATAACGAGGCCGCCGTGCTCAGTGCCACCCTGGACTCGATCATGGCGCTAGTGCCCGCCGGAAACGTTCACGTTGTCTCTGATGGCTCGACCGACGACACCCCGGACATCGCCCGGCAGGCTGGGGCGAGCGTGTATGAGACGGAGCACAACGTCGGCAAGGCGGGAGCGCTCCGCGAGGCGATCGAGCATTTCCGGCTGATCGACACGTACCCCGTCGTGCTGCTGCTGGACGCGGACACCAGGGTGCAGCCCGATTACTTCACCGCGGCGCTGCCGATGTTCGACGCCGACGGCGTGGTGGCCGTGGCCGGCTGCGTCCGCACCGCCCGTGATCGCCGGCTGTCGCTGGCCGGGAATGTGCTCGTCGGGCACCGGGAGCGGATCTACACGATCGGCCAGCGGGCACTCAAGTTCGGCCAGACCTACCTGCGGGCCAACGCCACGCACATTGTGCCGGGGTTCGCCAGCATGTACCGCACCAAGGTCCTGCCGTACATGGACCTGAACCCGCCTGGCCTGGTGATCGAGGACTTCAACATGACCTTCGAGGTCTACCAGAAGCGGCTCGGCAAGGTCGCATTCACGCTCGGGGCGGTCGCGGAGACGCAGGACCCCGATACGCTGCGGGACTACGTGAAGCAGACCAGGCGGTGGGCCGTCGGGCTGTGGCAGACCGTCAGGCGCCATCCGCCACGGGCCAACCTTTTCACCGCGATGCTGGCGGTGCTGCTGCTCGAGCTGATCACTTCGAGCGCGATCTTCCTGATGCTGCCGCTGCTCATACTGGCCCTGGTGGTGCCGGACGTGGCGCAGGCCACGCTCGGCTGGCCGCCCTTCGCCGACGTGCATGCCGTGGTGGCGGCCCACATGAAGCTATCCGCAGTCCTGTTCGGCGTCGCGTTGCCTGACTACGCCCTGACCGTGCTGGTCGCCGTGCTCGACCGCAGGCCGCGGCTGCTGCTGCTCGGCTTCTTCTTCCCGCTGCTGCGGATAGTGGACGCTGCGATCGGGCTGTCGGCGATCCCGGCCGGCTGGTTCGTGCGGTCAAACGGGACCTGGCAGAGCCCGGCCAGGCGCGAGATCGAGGCGGCGCCAACACCGATCGCGCTCCCCGCCGACGGGGCTGACCAGGTCATGCGCGTGAACGGTGCGGGTCACCCGGACCACCTGGAATCGACAGAAGTGCCGGAATCTAGGCCCGTGCCCGGTTTGCCAATAGTCGCGCCGGCCGAGCGATTTGAGTTGGAGCGTACTCATGCAAACAGATGAGTATGCGCCCGGCCAGGCCAGGCAAGGTGGGGGAATGAACCCCATCCGGCTGCTGCTCGCCGATGACCATCTGATGGTCACCGAGGCGCTTGCGGCCCGGCTCGCCGGAGCACCGGATATCTGGGTAGCCGGGCGCTGCGCTGCGACTGACCCGAATCTGCCGGCCATCATCACCGGCGTGCGCCCCGACGTGATCACGATCGAGGTGGAGCCCTTCGGGCCGAATATCGGCGCGACGCTGGAGCGGATAGCCGCGGTCCGGCCGGAAGCACGGCTCGTCGTGCTGAGTGCCGACCGGAACGTGGCGCATGCCGTCGCCGCGGCCAGGGCCGGCGCTGTCGCCTGGGTTGCCAAGGAACAGGACGCGGCGGAGTTCGAGACGGTCGTCCGCGGCGTCATCCGCGGCTGCTCCTGGTACCCGCCCGACATGCTCGGCGAGATCTTGCGCGAACTGCGCTCGGATGTGGGCCGGGCGCATGGCGGCCATCCGCTGGAGGCGCTGAGCTCGCGCGAACGCGAGGTACTGCAAGCGATGATGACCGGCAAGCAGGGCCGGCAGATCGCTCGCGAGCTGCTGATCTCCGCCGATACCGTCCGCACTCACACCCAGAATATTTACGCCAAGCTGGACGTGCACAGCCGCCTCGAGGCTGTCACGCGCGCGCGTGCGGCGGGCATGCAGCCCAGGGACGGTGATGACCTGTGAGTCCCGGTACTGGCAGCCGGTGGCCGGCCGGCGCGCCGTCGGGCAGTCGGGTCGTCACGGTGATAACCCGGCTGGACGGCGGGGCAGGCGCACATGCGGTGCGCGGGCTCGAGGGTCTGGACCGGGACGCGTTCGGATCGCTCATCATCACCGGCAGCGGCGGCAGGCTGCTTGACCAGGCGGCCGAGGCGGGCCTCGACGTGCTGGTCGCGCCCGCGCTGCGGCCAACGATCGCGCCGAGCGCTGACATCCGGGCGCTCCGCTGGCTCACCGGCCTGCTTGCCGACCTGAAGCCCGACGTCGTGCACACCCACTGCGCCAAGGCCGGCGCGATCGGGCGGATGGCAGCCGGCCGGGCCGGAGTTGGCCGGATCGTGCATACCTATCATGGCTTCCCATTCCATGACTTTCAGTCGGCCATCCGCAGGCGTGCCTACATAGCGGCCGAACGGCGGCTGGGGCGGATCACCGACGTCGGGCTCTGCGTCGGCACGGGCGTGGCGGTGGAGGCGATCCGGCGCGAGCTGCTGCCGCCCGAGCGCGTGCGCACGATCGGAGTGCCGATCAGCGGCGCGAGGTCCGACGCGATCGCAGGCGATGCGGCCGCACGGCAGCGCGCCAGGATGCGCCTGGGCATACCAGCCGGCTCGGTGGTCGTGGGGGCAGTCGGCCGGCTCACCTATCAGAAGGCCCCGGAAGACTTCGTCGCCGCGATCAGGGCGCTGGGCAGGCCGGATGTTACCGGCGTGTGGGTAGGCGGCGGCGAGCTGGCCGGATCCGTGGCGGACCTCGCCAATGCGGCAGGCCAGCGGATCATCCTGGCCGGGGACCGGCCGGACGTGACCGATCTGCTGCCCGCTTTCGATGTTTTTGCCCTGCCGAGCCGATATGAGGGCTTGCCGACGGCGATTGCCGAGGCAATGGCCTGCGGCGTGCCTGTTGTGGCCACCGCCGTAAACGCGGTTGCCGATCTGGTGGAGCCCGGCGTGACCGGTATGCTCGTTCCGGCCGGCAGGCCCGAGCTAATGGCAGCGGCCATCCGGCATGTCCTGAATTCGCCGAGTCAGGCGGCCCAAATGGCGCTCGCCGCCAGGTCCAGGATCGGCAGCAGGTACACCGCGGCCGCGCTGACCGGCGCGCTGACCGCCGCATATCGGCCGAACAACCCGCCTGCGCTTGCTCGTCGCGATCGAACCGAGGTAAACGGCTGCCCCAGGGTTCGCCTGGTTCAGCCAAATGCGTTAGACTAAACGTTCAGTCAGCCTGCGCCAGCCGGTGGCGGACGCGGGCATTGATGGCGGGGCGGGGCATCTGGGGTACGGATGGGGGCGCCGTAATTGTCCATATGCCGATCTCTAGCGGCATCCGGGCGCTGTGCCCGCTCCGTGGATGCATTGTTTTCCTGATAACGGTGTATAGCGGGCGGCAAATCGGTAGCAATCCCGTACCGGGCAGCGCCGAATGCAGCACGTGACCGAGTCATGATCAAATAATTACCAGGGCTTGGAGATCCCTGGGGGGAAGGGCTTGGAGATCCCTGGGGGGAATGGCCGATCCATCCCAAGCTCGGTGTTCGGGGACGCGTGGGGCCAATTCCGAAATGGGGGAAAGATGACTGGAAGATCATTCGGCCAGCAGTACGCAAGCGGACATCAGCGGACCGACGACGTAGTCCTCGGCACCAGGGGTGTGCTGCATGATCTCGGGCACCAGCTGATGACGATGTCCCTGCTAGCTGAGTCCGTACGGGCCGACGCGGCAGTGACGGGCGAGGCCCGGCGGCGGATGGAGCTCGTGGAGCAGGAGCTGCTTCGCGCCATGGACATGATCACCGATCACCTTTCCGGCACCGATCCTGGCCTGATGGCCACCGGGCCCGACCCGCTCGACATCCGCGACGTCGCGGGCCAGGCAGCGCAGCTGGCCCAGCTGGCCTACGGCGCGACTGTGGAGCTCCTGCCAGGCCGGCCGACGATCCTGCGGATCAGTCCCGCGGACGCGTGGCGTGTGCTTTCCAACCTGGTCGACAACGCGGCCAGGTCGGCGGGCCCGGATGGGCGGGTAGAGATAAGCGTGCGGCAGGAGATCGACACCGTGATCGACGTGCTCGACAACGGTCCCGGATTCGGCCAGGCGCCGGCAGGCTCGGCGGGCCTTGGCCTGTCGGTCGTGCGGCAGCTCCTGGAGCGAACCGATGGCCGGCTCGAGTTCACGGCCCGCCCCGGCGGTGGCACCCGGGCGCGCGTCGTCTTCTGCCTGCAGCGCGAGTACGCGATGGTGCCTGCCTGTGCCGGAACCTGGCACTGATGGCCATGACTGATGTCGTCATAGGTGATGACCATGTCGTGTTCCTGGATGCGCTGTGCAGCGTGCTGTCCGAGCAGGGCTGCACGGTAACCAAGGCGACCACAGTGGCGGAGACAATCCACGCTGTCAGCCAGGCTCAGCCCGATGTCTGCGTGATCGACCGTCACTTCGGCGAGGGCGGCGACGGCATCGGCGCGATCAGGCAGCTGGCCCTCGCCTGTACCGCTACCAAGGTGCTGATTCTCAGCGCGGACGGTGACAACGAGGCGATCCTGCAGGCAATGCGCGCCGGCGCATCCGGGTTCGTGCACAAGACCCGAGGGGTCTCGGTGCTGCAGCGCACCATCGAGCGCGTAATGCAGGGCGAGGTAGTGGTGGAAGCTCCGGCCGCAGGCAGCCTTGGACCGCACATTGCCCGCCAGCGGGATGCGCTCCGGCTAGCTGCCTACCTCACCACGAGGGAATGGCAGTGCCTCGAACTGCTGGTGGAGGGCCAGGACACCGCAGGCATGGTGGCCGCCCTTGGCGTCTCGTCCGCCACCATCAGGACGCACGTGCAGGCTCTGCTCAGCAAACTCGGTGTGCACTCCAGGCTGGAGGCAGCCGCGTTCGCGGTGCAGCACGGGCTGCTCGACGACCCGGTGCGCAGGGCGGACCTCACCGCTAGGTATGCCAGCTAGGCACCGTGCCAGGTCGCTGCTGGCCCGCCGCAGCCGGAGCGGGAACCCTTGACCGCTCCGCACTACACTTCGTTGGCATGTCCAGGCCCCGCGTCCTCTCCGGTATCCAGCCGACCGCCGATTCCTTCCATATCGGCAACTACCTGGGCGCGCTGCGCCAGTGGGTGGCGCTGCAGGACACCCATGACACGGTGTACTGCGTGGTCGACCTGCACGCGATCACGCTTCCGCAACAGCCAGCCGACCTGCGCCGCCGGACCAGGGTCGCGGCGGCGCAGCTCTTCGCCGCCGGCCTGGACCCGGATCGCTCGATCGTGTTCGTGCAGAGCCATGTGCCCGAGCACACCGAGCTGTCCTGGGTGCTGTCCTGTATCACCGGGTTCGGCGAGGCCAGCCGGATGGTGCAGTTCAAGGACAAGTCGGCCAGGGGCGGCCCGGACGCGGCCAGCGTGGGCCTGTTCACGTACCCGATCCTGCAGGCGGCCGACATCCTGATCTATGACGCCGATCAGGTGCCGGTCGGTGAAGACCAGCGCCAGCACCTCGAGCTCACCAGGGACCTTGCGCAGCGGTTCAACCACCGGTTCGGCCCGACCTTCGTGATTCCTGGCCCGTACATCCTGCCAGGGGTCGCCAAGATCGCCGATCTGCAGGACCCGTCGATCAAGATGAGCAAGTCCGCCTCTGCCCCGCTGGGAATAATCGACGTGCTCGAGGAGCCGGACTCGATTCGGCGCAAGATCATGCGCGCGGTCACCGATGCCGACGGCGAGGTCCGGGCGGACGAGCAGGCCAAGCCGGGCGTGACTAACCTGCTGCGGATCTACTCCGCGCTCTCCGGTGAGCAAGTCGGTGACCTGGAGCGGCGTTACGCGGGCGGCGGATACGGGACCTTCAAGAAGGAACTGGCCGAGGTGGTGGTCGGGGCGTTCGCGCCGCTGCGGGAACGGACCGAGAAGCTGCTCGCCAACGAGGCCGAGCTTGACCGGCTGCTCGCTGTGGGCGCGGCGAGAGCACATGTGCTGGCGGCCGCGACGCTGGCCAGGGTGCGGGACCGGGTCGGCTTCCTGCCGGCGAGTTAGCCTACGGGGCGTGAGTCGGCAGGCAGCGCCCCCGTTCCCCGCCCCGTCTTGTCGTGTGTGTAGTAACCCGATCGCCGGGTAGCTGCCGACGCGCAGGCAATCCAATCCCCGAGGCCTGCGCAGGGAGCTGCTGAGAAATGACTGGAACGCTACGCGTCCGGCGCAGCCGGGGCGCGCTCAGTGGCGTGGTCCTGGTGCTGCTTGGCATCTGGGGCGCGCTGATCCCGTTCGTTGGCCCGTATTTTCACTACGCCTACACCCCTGATCGGGCCTGGGACTACACCGCTGGCCGGCTCTGGCTGGAGTTGCTGCCAGGCCTGGCCGTGCTGGTCGGCGGGGCGCTCGTGCTGGCCAGCAGGCTGCGCCCGGTAGCCGCCTTCGGAGCGTGGCTAGCCGCGGCCGGCGGTGCGTGGTTCGCTGTCGGCGGCCTGGTCGCGCGCGAGTGGACCACTCTTCCAGGTGCGGGTACCCCGGTCGGCGGTAGCACCCGGATGGTGGCCGAGCAACTGGGCTTCTTCATCGGACTTGGAGTCGTGGTCATGTTCCTGGCGGGCCTGGCAATGGGCAGGCTCACCGTGATCGCGGCGCGTGACGTCGCGGTTGCCCGCCCGGTGGCGGCCGAGCCGGCCGTGGTGAAGCCGGCGAGCAGGCCGAGCCTGCCGCAGCGCCTTCGGCTGTCAGGGCCGGTCGTCCGGGCGCGCAAGGCGGATACGGCGCAGGCCTCGGACGCCGACACTGCCGAGTCCGCACGGGCCGGCAGCAGCTCAAGCTGACTGGCCCGCCGCCAGCGAGCTGTGCTACGCGGCTGTGCTACGCGGCTACCGACGGTGCCGCCCGGCTGCCAGCCTGCGCCGCCGGGCGATGCCGCCGAGCCCGAGGCCGGCCACCGCGATAGCGCCAGCGGCCACGGCGTAGCGGGGTCCCTCGCCCCGGCCAGAGGGCTGGGTACTCACGGTGGCCGCAACGGAGCGCGCATTCTTGCCCGCCCGGCCGGCCTTGACGCGGCGGACCGCTGCCGCCGTGGCCAGCGGCGGCACGAGCACGCCGACCGGCTTGACCTTGCCGTTCATCGCGAATCCCCAGTTCAGCAGCTTCACCGCGGAGGTAATCTCCTGCAGCGGAGTGCAGTGCATGATCGTCACGATCAGCGTGACCCCGTGCCGCCTGGCCAGGCCGATGTAGGTGGCCTCGGAACTGACCGTCCAGCCGATCTTGCCGCCGATGCCGCCGCGGTACTTGGTGAGCAGCCAGTTCTGGTTCACCAGCGTCTCCCAGTCGCGTGGCTTGACCTCGAACCTGGCCGCCAGCGTGGAGTCGTACTTCATGAACGCAGGCATGGCCAGTGCCTGCCGGGCGATCAGCGCCTCGTCGTAGGCGGACTCGACCTGGCCGGCCGCCGGCAGCCCGTTCGGCTGCTTGGCGAGCACGTCGTAGGCCTGCAGGTGGTGGGCCTCGGCATTGATCAGCGCCATGCCCTTGCTGAACGAGCCCACGGCCTGAGTCAGTGCGACCGCGGCGTCGTTGGCGGAGATGGTCAGCAGCGCGGTGAACAGGTCGGAAACGCGGTACCGATGCCCGGCTATCAGGCCTGCGTCGTTCGGCTCGGTGTCGGCTGCCTGCCTGCTGGCCATGACCATGGCGCCGGGGTTCAGGCGCGGTATCAGGGTGATCGCCGTCAGCACCTTCAGCGTGCTCGCCGGGCCGAACTTGCCGTGCGGGTCCTCCGCGGCCAGCACCTGCCCGGTGCCAGCGTTGGCGATCACGAAGGCGGAGGCCGGAACGGCAGGCAGCCGGGCCGCCGACTTGGCCGGATAGTTCACCACGGTGCCGGCCGCCGCCATCAGCGGCCCGCCAACGAGGCGGGCGAGATCGCGCGTAGTGTGCGCGGCCGGGGCCGCCATGGCCGCCGGCAGCGGCACAGCAGCAAGGCAGGCTAGCGCCCCGGTAGCGGCTAGCGCCGCCGTCAGCCGAGTTCTGGGCCTCATCAAGTCTCACAATCTCTGCCAGGCGCTCGCCCGCGAGCACCGTTGCCGATGCCGGACCGCCGCGGGCTGGAGTGCAGCTTATGTCGGTTCTGCTGTGGTCAGGTCACACGCTGTGACCTTCCCCACCTAGGCCGCTACTTGCGCACGCCATAATCTGGTCCTATGAGCCGCATATCGGAGTCAGGTACGCCGATCGAAGGTGTTTACGGGCCCAAGGACGTGCAAAACCTTGACCCAGTCACGGATCTGGGCGAGCCCGGAGAGTTCCCTTTCACCAGGGGCGTGTATCCGACGATGTACCTGACCAGGCCATGGACCATGCGTCAGTACGCCGGATTCTCCACCGCGGCGGACTCCAACCGGCGCTACCACCAGCTGATCCAGGCCGGTACTACCGGCCTTTCTGTGGCCTTTGACCTGCCCACCCAGATGGGCTATGACTCAGACGCCCCGCAGGCGCGGGGTGAGGTCGGCAAGGTCGGCGTGGCAATCGACTCGCTCGAGGACATGCGCCTTCTGCTGCATGGCATTCCGCTTGGCAAGGTCTCGACATCGATGACAATCAACGCCCCGGCCGCTTTGCTGCTTGTGCTCTATCAGCTAGTCGCAGAGGAGCAGGGCGTCAGCTCGGCAGAGATCTCCGGCACGATTCAGAACGACATCCTCAAGGAATACATCGCGCGAGGCACGTATATCTACCCGCCGCAGCCTTCGCTGCGCCTGGTGGCGGACACGTTCGCGTACTGCCGGGCCGAGATTCCGCGCTGGAATACGATCTCGATCTCCGGATATCACATGGCCGAGGCCGGGGCCTCGCCTGTTCAGGAGATTGCGTTCACGCTTGCCAATGCGCGCGAGTATGTACGCACCGCAATCGCATCCGGGCTTGCCGTGGACGAGTTCGGGCCGCGGCTGTCGTTCTTCTTTGTGGCCAGGACGACGCTGCTTGAGGAGGTCGCGAAGTTCCGGGCGGCTCGCCGGCTCTGGGCGCACATGATGCGTGATGAATTCGGCGCGAAGGACCCGAGGTCGCAGATGCTGCGGTTCCACACCCAGACCGCGGGCGTGCAGCTGACCGCGCAGCAGCCGGAGGTGAACCTGGCCAGGGTAACCCTGCAGGCACTGGCCGCGGTCCTGGGCGGCACGCAGTCGCTGCACACCAACTCCTACGACGAGGCGATCGCGCTGCCCAGCCAGAAGGCGGCGACCCTGGCGCTGCGCACCCAGCAGGTGCTGGCCAGCGAGACCGACCTGACGGCCACGGTAGACCCGCTGGCCGGCTCCTACGCCATCGAGTCGATGACCGACGACATCGAGGCGCAGGCACGCGAGCTGATGGCCAAGGTTGCCGAGCTTGGCGGGGCCGTCGCCGCGATCGAGCAAGGTTTTCAGAAGGCGGAGATCGAGCGTTCCGCGTACCGGATCGCGCGTGAGATCGATTCCGGTGAGCGCACGGTGGTGGGCGTCAACGCTTACGTCAGCGCGCAGGAGGAGGCCTATGAGCCGCTCCGGGTCAACCCGGCCATCGAGCAGGAACAGGCGGCAAGGCTGGCCGAACTGCGTGACCGGCGTGATACCGCCGAAGTCGCCGCGCGGCTCGCGGAGGTACGGCGGGTAGCCGCAGGCGACGGGAACCTGCTCTATCCGCTGCGCGAGGCGCTGCGCGCGCTGGCCACCGTGGGCGAGGTATCGGACGCACTGCGCGAGGTCTGGGGTGTCTACCAGCCGCCGGAGGTCTACTAACCGGCTATGACCCGCCGTTTCGACAATCGCGCAACGTCAGCGAATCCGCTGGCGGAGCGGTACGATGCTGGCCAGTAGATACCACATCTCGTCAGCGAGTGGCGGGAAGCGCGGGGCGCTCATTCAGCGCAGTAATGGCTTGTCAGGTAGTTGAAGTCGCTTGCGAGCAGGCCAGGCATTGGCGATCGCAGTGGGCCAGCTGGTTTTACCGGCGTAAAAGCCGGTAGCTGGAGTTAGTGCGATCGCGGTCAGCCTGCCGCAATCCCGGAGCCAAAAGCTCCGGGGCAGTTCTGGAGCGGGCACGTATGAGTACCGGCCCGGGGAGCGAATGTCGTCGGCGATGGCCTTCTCCCCCCGAATGGCTGCGCTTGCTAGCGGACTGGAGTGAGTTCGAGGATCACATGGACATGCTGAACAGCGCCCGATGGACTCGGGGCACCCGCCAGGCGGTCTGCCTGTGCCCGCCAGCAGGTCGGCCCGGCGCGCCGGCCAGGATAGGTGCCGACACGGAGTTCGTTGCCGACGGGGAGGCAGCGCATGGCCGAGCATGATCTGGACGGGGAGCTTGACGCGTTCCTGGCCACGCACGAGGCCGAACTCATTGACTTCCGGCGCGATCTGCACGCCCATCCGGAGACCGGCTACCACGAGTACCGGACCACGCGCCGGATAGCGCTGCGGCTCGAGGCGGCCGGGCTGCGGCCTTCGATCCTGCCGAAGGGCACCGGCCTCATGGTCGACATCGGCACTGGCGCGGCGGACGGGTCGGTGGTCGCGCTGCGCGCGGACATCGACGCGCTGCCGATCAACGATGAGAAGGATGTTCCCTACCGCTCGACCAACCGGGGCGCATGCCACGCCTGCGGCCACGATGTGCACACGGCCATCCTGCTCGGCACCGGATTGTTCCTGGCCCGCACGGCTGCTGCCGGCGCACTGCCTGGCCGGGTGCGGTTGATCTTCCAGCCCGCCGAGGAAGTACCAGGCGGTGCTGTCGACGTGCTGGCGGCAGGCGGGATCGCCTCAGTAGACCGGATATTTGCTGTGCACTGCGATCCCCGGCTGGATGTCGGCAAGATCGGAACCAGGACGGGGCCCATTACCGCAGCGTGCGACAAGCTGACGGTCAAGGTCACCGGTCCTGGCGGTCACACCGCGCGGCCGCATCTGACGGCCGACCTTGTCTTCGCCCTCGGCAAGATCATCACTGAACTGCCCGCCGCGCTGTCACGGCGGGTCGACCCCCGCTCCAGCCTCAGTCTGGTCTGGGGGCGGGTCAGTGCCGGATCGGCTGCCAACGCGATCCCCGACGATGGCGTCGTCGAGGGCACGGTCCGCTGCCTGGACGATGCCGCCTGGCATGACGCGCCTGACATGGTCAAGGCCCTGCTGGAGTCGGTGGCAAGCGCCTACGGCGTGGTGCCCGAGATCAGCTACCAGCGCAACGTGCCACCGACCGTCAATGACGGGCTCTGCACCGCGATGTTCGAGGCCGCCGCCGATCGCGTACTCGGGCCTGACTCGATCACCGCGGCGGCGCAGAGCCTGGGCGGCGAGGACTTCGCCTGGTATCTCGATTCCATTCCCGGCGCGCTGGCCAGGCTCGGGACCCGGACGCCCGGCTCGGCCGCGGACTTCGACATCCATCAGGCAGTGTTCGACGTCGACGAGCGCGCCATCGGCCTAGGTGTCCGGCTGATGGCCGCGACTGCGCTCACGGCCATAGCTGGCGGGACCGTTGCGCCGGACGCCGTGCCCGGGGCCATGGAGGGGCGGGAACGAGTGACCGGCGCGGCGTTAGCCTGACGCCGCGACAGCCTGCCGGTGCTGCAGCCAGACGCCACGACTGAATGCCGCTACGACGCGCCTGGCGGTTGCGCCCGGCCTGCCCGACGACAGGCCCGGGCCCTTACGATGCGGCTGTTGGTTGCGGCATAGGTGATATAACTCACATCGGGCCCAGCGTCGCCGCAGCCGCTGCGGTGGTCAGGACCCAGCCCGTGGCCTGCAGTTGAGCACGTCCTATGGCAGGCCCCGCTGGCCCTATCGGCGGCCAGGCCAAATGGCGAATACAGTAGAAAGCGCAAGCTGCCCTCGACGGGGGCACCTGACCTCAGCTACTGGAGCTCGTCCTCCCGTGTCTTCCTATGAGCGCGATCCGTCGCCTGGTGGCGTAGCAGGTACGCGGCCGGCGGCCAATTCTCAGTCCGGTGACCCTGTCGTCAGCCCTGCGACCGCGCGGATGCCGCCTGACGGAGCCCCGCAGGCAGCGAGTTCTGGCCAGCCGGCTGCTCCAGCGGCCAGCGCTGCGCCCGGATACGGCGCCCCGCCGGCCGGCGGTGTGGCGGCCGGCGGTGTGGCGGCCGGCGCACCGGTGACCGGGGGTCCCAGGAGCCTGTGGAAGGCCACAGCGGACGGTAACACGATCTTCCGCCACCAGGCGCCGCTTGTGCTGTGGTGGGCCTGGATCCTGTTCGCGGTCGCCAATCTCATCGACCTCGCCGTCAGCGACCATGACTTCTACGTGGTCAGGGTCGGCGGCCTGCTGCTGCTGGTGACCGGGGTCATGTACGCCTGCACGCTGCACTCGAGGGTGGAGGCCGATAAAGATGGCGTCACAGTCTTCAACCCGATGCGCGAGCACCGGGCGTCCTGGGGCGCTGTCGAGGGCATCTACCTAGGCGACTCGGTCGAGTTCATCTGCACAAGGCCGGCCCCAAAGAAAGCTAAGACGATCTACAGCTGGGCACTGTACTCCCGGCGGCGCTCCCGTGCCCGCGCCCAGATGCAGCGCAGCTTCTTCACCACCCGCCGCACCGCCAATCCGCGGGCGCCGGCCGAGGCCGCAGACCTCATGCGACAGAAAGCGGCCGAGCTCATGGCGGCCGAGCTAGGCCGGCGCGCCGTCGCCGCCAGAGACGCTGGCACCGCCGGCGGCGTCCTGCGCAGCCAGTGGGCCTGGCAGCCGCTCGCTGCGGTGCTCATCCCGGCGATCCTGCTGGTCGTGATTCAGCTAGTCCGCTAGCAGCAGCCCGCCAGCCGTAGGCCGCGCAAGTATGCGGGTGCCATTGATCGCTTCGAGTGGGCCTGGGCAGGTAGGTTAACGCGCATGGCAGGCATGACGGCGGGCCTGGTGCTGGCGGATCTCGCCATCGGGACGGCCGCAGTCGGCGTGACGGTCTTGGTCCGGCAGCTCTGGCCGGCCCGGCGGAGCCCGTTCCGCCCGCTGGCTGCTGTGCTGACCGCGGTGGCGGCTCTTGCCCTGGCCGTCACGGGCGGACGCGCGCCGTGCGTGGCCGCAGGCGTGCTGCTGGCCGCAACGGCGGCTGGCTGGCTGATCGCCATGGCTAGCCACGCCTGCTCCCGGCTGCGGGCGGGCGGCTGGCGTGCGCTCCTATTGCGGCGGAAGGTCCCGCTCCGTAGTCAGGTGTATATCTGGGTTGATGGTGTCAGCGGCGCTGTCATGGCCGCCTTTATCGCACGCCAAGACCCGGTAGCCTGCGTGACGGCAGCGGTCTGCGGACTGCTCCTTCCGTTCATCCGCAGCGCTCGACTCGGCCAGGCTCGGGACGGCCGGACGGTCGCCCTCTGGTCCTTGACCCGGCGCCCGACGCCACGATGGCCAGGATTGACGGTGGAACCGGGCGGCGGTATCGGCGAGCCGCTGGTCTCGTCGCGCCCAGTAGCATCGATGCCGGACCGTGGCCAAAGTCGGGACATCGAGGGGTAGCCATCGGCACACGGGACCTTACTGCGGCTCCGGCGGCTCGTCACCGAGCAGCCAGCGTGCGCCCTGACCGAGGCAGGCCGCCGAGTCCTGCGGGTTATACAGCGCGCACTTGCGCAACGATAGACAGCCGCAGCCGATGCAGCTGCCGAGAGTCCGCGACATCCGCTGCAGCTCGGCGACCCGCGAGTCGATCGCGGCCTGCCAGGTCCGCGCCGCCCTGCCCCACTGCGCCTTGGTCGGCGCGCGGCCGGCGGGCAGTAGCGCGAGGCTTGCCTGGATCTCGCGCAGTTCGAGGCCGAGCTGGCGACCGGCCCGGATGAAGGCAACCCGGCGCAGCATGTATCGCGGATAGCGGCGCTGGTTGCCGACGGTCCTGCTGGCGCTGATGAGCCCAAGCCGCTCGTAAAACCGCAGTGCGGACGGCGCGACCCCGCTGCGGGCCGACAGCTCCGAGATGGTCAAGACGGCGTTCTTCGCGGAGTCGGCCATGTTCCCAGGTTATGGCATTTCGCCTTGACTTGAAGTCCACTTTAAGTTGCAAGCTTGCTTGCATGACAAACGCAGTAATGAGCTCCGAGCTCTCCTTCCGCGACCTGCCGAGCCTGATGGCCGCGATGAGCGGCGACGAGAAGCACGATCACTCTGCCGCGTCCACCCTGGACGTCTTGTGGGTGCTGTACGACCAGGTGCTGCGGATCAGCCCGCGAACGGCGGGCGACGATGACAGGGACAGGTTCCTGCTCTCCAAGGGTCACTCGCCAAAGGCCTACTACGCGGTGCTGGCGGCCAAGGGGTTCATCGATCTGGCTGAGCTTCCCGGCTTCGGAGGTTTCGGATCGATCCTCGGCCATCATCCGGACCGCAACCTGATCAGCGGCGTCGAGATCGCGAGCGGCTCACTCGGCCACGGCCTGCCGATCGGCGTCGGCATCGCGCTCGGCCTGCGCGCCCGCGGTCAGGACACCGCCCGCGTGTTCGTCCTGATTGGTGACGGAGAGCTAGACGAAGGCTCCAATCATGAGGCGATCGCCTTTGCGGGTGCCATCGGGCTGGACCGGCTGACAGTCGTGGTGGTCGACAACTCGAGTTCCTCCTACGGCTGGTCAGGGGGCGCGGAGACCAGGTTCAGCCGGGAGGGCTGGTCGGCGGCGGCTGTCGGCGGCCGTGACCACGCGGCGCTGGCCGCCGCACTGACCGCCCCGCATCCGGGGATGCCGCATGTCGTCGTCGCCGTCATCGAGCCTGCGTCGAATTAATGGGAGCATCAGTGGACACCATGCGCGAGCGATTTGAGCAGGTCATAGGCGAACTGCTGGACAGTAATCCGCGCCTTGCGGTGGTAACCGCCGACATCGGCGCGGCTGCGTTCTCCCCGGCCGGGCAGCGCCATCCCGGCCGGGTGATCAACCTTGGCATTCGTGAGCAGTTGCTGATCGGCGTTGCCAGCGGGCTAGCGCTGGCCGGCCTGCGGCCGGTGGCGCATACGTTCGCGCCGTTCCTTGTGGAGCGGCCGTTCGAGCAGATCAAGCTCGACATCGTGCATCAGGGTGTCGGGGTGGTCCTGGTGAGCGCGGGCGGGTCGTATGACTACCCGTACTACGGCCGGACGCACATGGCGCCAGGAGATGTCGCGTTGCTGGACACGCTGCCCGGCTGGACCGTGCACGTTCCCGGCCATCCGGACGAGGCCGAGGTCCTGCTGCGCCGCGCCGTCGCCGCGACCGGCCCGGTCTACGTGCGGCTGTCGCTGCCTGCGAACGCCGCGGCGTTCCCGGCGCGGCCGGGTGAGTTCACCGCGCTGCGGACTGGCGACTCCGGCACCGTCGTCGTGGTCGGCCCGCTAGCGGACGCGGTGCTGGCAGCCACCGCTGGGCTGGACCTGACAGTGCTGTACGCGACCACGATCCGGCCATTCGACGCGGCCACGCTGCGCGCCACGCTCGGACAGCCAGACGTAGTGGTCGTGGAACCGTACCTGGCAGGCACCTCGGTGCCGTTCGTGGCCGAGGCACTGAGTGGCATCCCGCATCGAGTGATCGGGCTCGGGGTCGGCCGGGAAGAGCTGCGGCACTACGGCACGCCGGCCGAGCACGCGGCGGCCCATGGACTGGACGCCGCCAGCCTGCGGGCTCGCATCGACAGCTTCCTGTCCGGGGGCCTTGGCTACGAAAACCTGCCAAGCGCGCACGACTTTGCTCCGGCCGTTCTGCCTTGACTTAGGAGCAAGCCCTACAGTGCGACCTGTTCCGCGGCACCTGGGCGCAGATCAGCCTGGATGCACGGCACTCGCCTTCTGCAGGGTCTGGTACACCGATATCGCGGTCGCTTGCAGGCCGTCGTTGGTGTTGGGGTCGGTTGCGCTGTTGGTGGCGACGGCGATGATGATGCCGGATCGGGGCGTGGGCGTGCCGTCGGCTGGCGTGAGATTGCTCAGCCTGAGACGGGATAACGTATGGCTGTGCTCGATTGGGATCACAACGCCTATTACCACCGCCTGCTGCTCCGCCAGATGCCGCAGCCCTGTCGGCGAGTGCTGGATGTCGGCTGTGGCGCCGGAGTATTCGCGGCCCGACTCGCCCAGCGGAATGAGCAGGTCGACGCCCTCGATCGCTCCGCGGAGATGATCGAGGAGGCGAGGCGGCGCACTCCCGATAATGTGCACTGTGTTCTCGCTGACGTGCTAGCCGACTCGCTGCCGGGCAAGGACTACGACGCGATCTTCTCCATCAGTGCGCTGCACCACATGCCGTTGCAAGATGCACTTCCGGTGCTCGCGGCTGCTCTGCGGCCAGGTGGCGTCCTTGCTGCCATCGCCCTGCCTCGAACGGACCTGCGCCGGGAACTGCCTTTCGAGGTCGTCGCGGCAGTCGGGCATCGCCTGCTTGGCACGATGTTCCTCGCCAAAAGGTTGCTGGGAAGCAATAGCGGGTTCGCGACGGACTCTGCGCGCGCGATCATGCCCGTGGTCATGTATCCGCCGCTGACCACCCGAGAGGTCGCCCTCCAGGCCGCCGCGGTACTGCCCGGCGTGCGAGTGCGACGGCTCCTCTTCTGGCGTTACCTTCTGATCTGGCAGAAGCCGATCACCTCAGACGCGGCCGCACGCCGCAGAGTCGGTACGCCTCACGAAGTCGGCTGCCCCGCTAGTCCTTAGCCCGACCGGAAACTCTGCGCAGTAGTTCCGCCGGGTCGGCGGGCGGCTTGTTGCCTGCCCACGCGACGTGCTGGTCCGGTCTGACGAGAATGTACCGGCGCCCGTAGGCGGTCCGCCCGCCGCCGGGGGTGTCGACGATTACGTGTAGCGGCATCAGCATGGCATCAGCCGTGTGCTGGAACGCCGCGACCGGCGCAGGGTCCTGCGTCAGTGCAATCAGCGTGTAGTCGCGGCCGAGTTCGGAGAACACATTGCGCCCCGAGGACAGCACCGCTGGGGATAGGTGATGCCCGGCCCGTGCCTCGAATGCGTGCGGACCACGGACGCCACAAATCGAGCCAGCTGGTCCCCACACTATTGGCGACCCCTCGTAGTGCGGCTCGTACGACGCGGACGGGGTCTCACCCACGGTGCGACCGCCCCACGCCCGCTCGAACTCGCTGCGGTCGCGCTGCGGGCTGTAGCGTTCGAGGAACGCGCGGTCCGCCGCGATCCCGTCGACGATCGCCTGCGCGGTCTCGACCAGGATCGGGCGCCGCTCGGCGGTGTAGGTGTCCAGCAGCCGAGGCGGGGCCCATCCACGCAGCACGGCGGCGAGCTTCCACCCCAGGTTGACAGCATCCTCAAGCCCGCTGTTCAGGCCGTGCGCACCGTAGGGCGGAATGCTGTGGGCCGCGTCACCAGCGATGAACGCGCGGCCATGCCGGTAGGTGTCCGCGATGTCCACGCGCATATCCCACAGGCCCACGTACCCGAACTCGCAGCCGACGCCGAACCCGGCAGCCTGCTCGACGAGGGCGTGCACGTCCAGCGTTCCGGTCGTCGCATCTGCGGGCACCGGGGCGTGGAAGAACCACGTCCGCGCTGCATCCACCCGCCCGAAGAACCGCCAGTAGCCCTGCAGGTTCGGGTGCAGCACGCGGTAGGTCGTCCTGGTGGGAAAGCGCGCCAGGCCCTCGTTCAGGTCGGTCGATCGGAAGACCGCCAGGACCATCCGCTGACTGCGGTCAGCCCCGC
Source organism: uncultured Actinomycetota bacterium (assembly GCA_963719765.1). GTDB lineage: Bacteria > Actinomycetota > Actinomycetes > Streptosporangiales > Streptosporangiaceae > JAJYUU01. The sequence goes on along the minus strand of CAVRCW010000001.1, from coordinate 947,527 downwards.
TGGTGATGCCGGCCTGCTCACGGACCAGCGAATGCGCTCCGTCGCACCCCACGACAAAAGCGGCCTGGATCTCGCGCACCTCGCCGGAGTCCGCGACCGCGGTGACTCGCACGCTGGCATCTTCCAGTTGGACGTCAGCCGCCGACCAGCCGAATAGCCCGACCACGGAGCCCAGCGCGGCGACCCGGTTGCGCAACACAGACTCGGTCAGGTACTGCGGTAGTCGCTCCGCAGGCTGAAAGTAGAAGTCGCCGACTGTCTCGCGGCCGGGCGGCGCGTACCAGTACTGGCCCGCCAGGCTCTCATAGGCGGTGATGCCGCCAATCGGAAATCCGGGCGGCAGCAGCCGCGCGGCGCGTAGCTGATCGGCGCAATCCCAGAAGTAGAAGTGCTCCAGGCTCCGCGCCGTCAGGTTCTGCCCCTTCGGGACCGTCGATGGCTCATGGCCGCGTTCCACCAGCACGGTCTGTATTCCCGCCTTGCCGAGCGCGGCCGCCAGGCCGAGCCCGACTGGTCCGCCGCCCACGACGACGACCGACGTGCGGATCGGGCCGGACTCGTATTCCGGTTCGGTGGGCTTCGTCCGAGGCGCACGGCGGCCGTGGCCCGCGTCCATCGCCTTTGACATCCGGCGGTCCTTCGCCGACCTTCGCGTCGTGTCGGCCTAATTGCCCACCGACGAGCAGGGGCGCGCCCGGAGCCCGGCGACATAGTCGGCCGGCGCACCGGCCAGTTCCGCTGAGTCGGCGAGGTTGCCGAGATACCGGGCTGACGGCAGTCCGCCCTCGTAGTCGTTGAGCACATAGAGCCAGGCGAGCACGTCGCCCTCCAGGGTGGTTATGCGCACTTTGGATTTGCGGTAATAGCCGAGCGTGACGCCGTCCCAGCGGTCAAGGGCCTCTTCGTCAGCGTCCGACACCTCGTAAAGGACCACGAAGACCTGCTGGGCCTGGGCCTCCACCACGGTAGCCAGAGCGCCCTCCCAGCCGAGGTTCTCGCCGCCGAAGGTGAGCCGCCAGCCCTCCAGCCATCCAGTGCCCTGCTGCGGCGAATGTGGGCATCGTCGTGCCATCTGCGCCGGATCCATATTGCTGCCGTAGGCCGCGTACATCGCCACGGTTTACAAGCGTACGAGCATCGTGGCGCCGCGTGCTGCCGATCACCGTGGAGGCCTGCGGGTCCGTCGCGGCGCCCCAGGTCAGGGCGCCGGCCGCCGAGCACGGGCCGGGATACGACAGAATGAGACAACGTGAGGCAGCCGCACGCGAGGATCGCGATCATTGGAGGCGGGCCGGGAGGGTACGAGGCCGCCCTGGTCGCGGCGCAGCTTGGCGCCGAGGTAACCGTGGTGGAGCGCGATGGCCTGGGCGGCGCGTGCGTCCTGTCCGACTGTGTCCCGTCCAAGACGCTGATCGCGACCTCGGGGATGATGGCGGCACTGGACGGCTCGGCCAGCCTCGGCATTCAGCTCAGCCAAGACGGGAACGTCCGCGCCCGGGTAGATGCGCCTCGTTTGTACTCCAGGGTCCTGGCCCTGGCCCAGGCGCAGTCGGCAGACGTGGCGTCCCGCCTGTCGGCCGAGGGCGTCAAGGTCGTCGCCGGCACCGGACGGCTCGTCGGCCCTGGGCTGGTGGCGGCCGGCGACACCGAGATCGAGGCGGACGCGGTCCTGATCGCCACGGGCGCCAAGCCGCGGGTGCTACCTGGCGCCGAGCCGGACGGCGAGCGGATCCTCACCTGGCGGCAGCTCTACGACCTGGCGGAACTGCCCGAGGAACTGATAGTGGTCGGCTCCGGCGTCACCGGTGCCGAGTTCGCCGGCGCATACCAGGCCCTCGGCTCGCTGGTGACGCTCGTCTCCTCGCGGGACCGGGTGCTGCCGCACGAGGATGCCGACGCGGCCGTGGTGGTGGAGGACGTGTTCCGCCGCCGGGGCATGACCGTGCTCGGAAGGTCTCGCGCTACCGAGGTCCGACGGACCGGCAGCGGCGTGGCGGTGACGCTGCATGACGGCCGGACGGTCCGCGGCACGCACTGCCTCATGACCGTCGGCATGGTGCCGAACACCACCGGGCTCGGGCTCGCCGAGGCGGGGATCAATGTCGAAGGACAGGGCTTCGTAGCCGTCGACAAGGTATCCAGGACCTCGGCGCCCGGCGTATACGCGGCGGGCGACTGCACGGGGGTGCTCATGCTTGCCTCGGTCGCGGCGATGCAGGGCCGGATCGCGATGTGGCATGCGCTCGGCGAGGCGGTTAAGCCACTGCGGCTCAGCAATGTCGCGGCGACGATCTTCACCGAGCCGGAGATCGCCACCGTCGGCGTGTCGGAGCAGGCGGTCAGGTCCGGTGACGCAGCCGATGCGATTGTCGTCAAGCAGCCGCTTGCCACCAACGCGCGAGCCAAGATGCAGGGCTTCCGTGACGGCTTCGTGAAGCTATTCGCGCGACGCAGTAGCGGCATGGTACTCGGGGGCGTAGTGGTGGCTCCCCGCGCCAGTGAGCTGATCCTGGCCATCTCGCTGGCAGTGGAGCGGTCCTTGACCGTGGATCAGGTCGCGCACACGTTCGCGGTTTATCCGTCCCTGTCCGGCAGCCTCACCGAGGCGGCCCGCAAACTGATGCAGCCCGCGGAGCGTGACGGCGGCTGAGAATCGGGTCCGGCCAGGCGACATCCAGGCGGGCCTCGGTCTGGGCAAATGACGCAAACCACCCGTCCGTGCAACGAAATTGCCAGGATGTCGTTGCAGTCCGGCCTCGCCCGGTATCCGTAGTCTCACGATCGCCGGAGTATGGAAGGCATGGCAGAGAGCTCTGCGGCCCGGCCGGGCCGGATTAGCGGCGGCGGACCGGCGAACCTGCTCGCCGAGTACCGGCTTGGGCCCGAGTACCGGCGCCCGTATCTAAGCCGATTTATCGTCTTCGGCGTTTTCGCGGTGTTGCTGGCCGTGCTATGGACGCGAAGCCACCTGTCGCTGTGGCTTGTCCTGGACTCGTTCGTCGGGCCTATCGCGACCTACCAGGGGGTCGTCTACCTCTGGCGTGATCGGTTCCGAACCCGCCTGACCACAGAAGGAATCGAGATCCGGGGCTACTTTGACCACTTCGTGCCGTGGCGGGAGGTCAAAGCCATTGCCGAAGACGGCTACGGCTCGTCCCAGCCGCTCGGTGCCGACTACGACATCCATCTGGTCAGTCCGCGCGGAGCACCGTACCGGCGCTCGGGCGGCCGAGCCGGCGCGACCATAGGGCGCAGGGCCAGGCTGGGCGTGGTACGGGTCATACGGTTCAGGGGCAAGAGCATGATGTTGCGTGCCCCGCTGGTGACAAGCTGGGCACCCGACCCGCACTTCGAGGACAAGGTCGCGGACTTGCAGGACCTGTCCCGGCAATACGGCACAAGGCCGGCGGACCCCGGCGGCCGGCGAGGCTAGTGCGTGGGGCGGCCCAGGTCGGGGTCGTCGGGCACGTCCAGCCCGTGCTGGCGCAGCCTGCTCGCCCGGATGTCGTCGGCGTAGGCCGCCACGGTGAAGATGCTGCCGGACAGGATAAGCACGACCATCATCACCGCGAGCCAGCCAGGCGCCGGAAGCAGCGTCAGCAGCAGCACTGCGACGACCGCGCAGATCGGCAGGATCACGGCCAGGTGCCGGAGCACGGTCCGGCCGCGCCAGCCCGCGTCGGTCAGCTCATGCCGGACCCAGTCGATATTCTCGGCGGGCAGCCGGAACCCGATGGCGAAGAGCAGCCACCGGCCGAGACTAGGATCGCCAGCCAGCCTGGCCATCTACTTGAGCTGGCAGATCACCGCGCCGGCCGGCACGGTCTGGCCTACCTGCACGCTCAGGCCGCTCACGATGCCGTCCCTGTGCGCGGCAAGCGGCTGCTCCATCTTCATGGCCTCAAGCACCACGATCGTGTCGCCGGCGCTGACCTGCGCGCCGTCGGCAGCCACGATCTTGACGATCGTGCCCTGCATCGGGCTCACCAGCTCGTCACCGGCGGCGCGCCCGCCGCCATGGCCGCGCCGGCCGCCTGCTCTGGGCTTTCCGGCCTGCGGCCCCGCCGCGGGCGCGGTCGCGCCGAAGCTGGCGGGCACCGTGACCTGCAGCCGCTTGCCGCCAACCTCGACGGTGATCCGCTCCCGGCCGGGGTCGGGGGTGTCGCCCTGCGCGGCCGGGCCGGCGTACGGAGTTATCTCGGCCTTGAACTCGGTCTCGATCCAACGGGTGTGCACCCGCAGCGGAGCCTGAGTGAATGCCGGGTCGTTGACCACCGCGCGGTGGAACGGCAGCACCGTGGGCATGCCGTCGATCTCAAACTCGGCCAGCGCCCTGCGGGCCCGTTCCAGCGCCTGTTCCCGGCTGGCACCAGTAACGATCAGCTTGGCGATGAGCGAGTCGAAGGCCTGCGGGACGGTCTGCCCGGCGGCGTAGCCAGCATCCAGTCGCACGCCTGGCCCGGACGGCTGCCGCCAGCCCGTGATCGTACCCGGAGCGGGCAGGAAACCGCGGCCGGCGTCCTCGGCGTTGATCCGGAACTCGATGGAGTGCCCGCGCAGCTCGGGGTCGCTATAGGTCAGCGGCTCACCGTCGGCGATGCGGAACATCTCCCGGACCAGGTCGATGCCACTGACTTCTTCGGTGACCGGATGCTCGACCTGCAGCCGGGTGTTGACCTCGAGGAAGGAGATGGTGCCGTCCTGCCCGACCAGGAACTCGCAGGTCCCGGCGCCGACGTAGCCGGCCGCGCGCAGGATGTCGGCCGAGGCGGCGCGCAGCTGCTTGTCCTGGTCGGCGGTCAGGAACGGCGCGGGTGCTTCCTCGACCAGTTTCTGGTGCCGCCGCTGCAGCGAGCAGTCCCTGGTGGACACGATTACGACGTTGCCGTGGGAGTCGGCCAGGCACTGCGTCTCGACATGCCGGGGCCGGTCCAGGTAGCGCTCCACGAAGCACTCGCCCCGGCCGAAGGCGGCGATGGCCTCGCGAACCGCCGATTCGAACTGCTCGGGGATCTCCTCGCTGGTCCTTGCGACCTTCAGGCCGCGGCCGCCACCGCCGAACGCGGCCTTGATGGCGATTGGCAGGCCGTACTCGGCGGCGAACGCCTGCGCCTCTTGCGCTCCGCTTACCGGGCCGTCGGTGCCCGGTGTTAGCGGGGCGCCCACCTGTCTGGCGATGTGCCTGGCCCGGACCTTGTCGCCGAGTGCCTCGATCGCAGCAGGTGGCGGGCCGATCCAGACGAGGCCCGCGTCGATGACGGCGCGGGCGAAGTCGGCATTCTCGGCAAGAAAGCCATAGCCGGGGTGCACCGCGTCCGCGCCGCTGTCCGCGGCGGCCTTGAGGATCTTGGCGATGTCCAGGTAGCTCTCGGCGGCGGTCTGGCCGCCCAGGGCGTACGCTTCGTCGGCCATCGATACGTGCAGCGCGTCCAGGTCGGCCTCGCCGTAGACGGCGACGCTCAGCAGGCCGGCGTCGCGGCAGGCCCGCACTATCCGGACCGCGATCTCACCGCGGTTGGCGATCAGGACCTTTCGCACGTGCTTTGTCTCCCTTCGACTGTGAGGAGTCTAGGTGAGACGCCGCCTCGCCGGCAGGCGGGCCGGCCGCCACAATGCCCGCCAGCAACCAGATACGCGCCGGCCGGCGGCGCTGGGCCGAGAGCGACCGGGGAGCTACCTGGGCCGGGCGCTTGCCTTCCAGGCTCCCGGCCCGACAACCAGCTGCGGCCGAAGCTGGCGGGCCGTTGCCACCCACTGCGACCTGGGCCGAACCGCTGGCTGAGCGGGGCTGGCCCTGACGGCAAGGGCGGAAAGCACCACCACGACCGCGGCTAGTTCGGCCACGGTCGGCTCGCCGCTCACCACAGACAGCGCAGGGCGGGACTGCAGTTCGCTCGGCTCGAGATGCGGCCGCGCGGACCGCTCGGACGGCGCGGACGCGCCGGACGGGGGACCATCTGACACTGAGATCTCAGCCCTTCGACTTGCCGACCCCGAGTCCGAACTGGCGATGCACTCTAGCCCAGAAGGCATCGCGCAGCCACTCCCTGGCCTCCTGGTAGGCCCGCAGGGACAGTCCAAGCTCCTTCTCGGCGTCGACAAGCAGTTCCTTGTCGATGACCGGCGGCAGTATCGGCCCTGGCAGCAGGTCGCGGATGTTGTCCTCGCCGCGAGTCAGAATCCACTTCTGGGCCACGTGCTCGCCAGCCTCCTCGACCCGTTCCCGGTCCGGACCCAGCCTGGCCGCGGGCAGGTGCGTGATGGGGATTGGCCTGGACATCGGCCGCGAGGCGTGCCGGTCGCCGAATACCTGGGCCGGTGAAGGCGCACCCTGCGCGGTCTGAGTCTGGATCGGCTGGCCGCCGCGCACGAGTCCGGCATCGGCCGCCGCGGCCGGCGGTGACTCCGGCGTCAGCTGGCGGGTGAAATATGGCTCCACGAACGAGCGCTCGAGCACGTCCACGGTGTCGGACTCCCAGACCAATCGCTCCGCCTGGTTTGTCCCATATGGCGGCTCTACGCCCCACAAGTGCACGCGGACCCCGTACGCCTGGGCAGCCTCGACGGCCGGCACCATGTCCTCGTCGCCAGCCACCAGGATCGCATCGGTTATGGCCCGGTGCCTGGCAAGCGCCTCCATGTCCGCCCGGATCTGGGCGTCTACGCCCTTCTGCTGGCCGCGGGCGTTCAGGTTGCCCAGCCGCAGCTTGACCCATGGCATCTGGGCGATGACGCGCTGGTCGATGGTCGGCACCCGGTCGCGGGCCGCGTCATACCAGTAGACCCGCAGCAACTCGCCCCGGACCTGGTACTCCGCCTGCCTGGTCAGTGCCTGGATTAGCTTGTCGGCGTCCACCCGGTACTCGCGCCTGGATGCCGCGCTGAACAGCAACTCGCCAGCCGACGCGTAGATATACCCGACATCGACCATGATGGCGTAGCGGGACAGCAGCGGCAGTTGCGAGCCGTTCTCGGTCATAGTACTGACGACTCTAATAGCAGTTGGCAGTGCCGACCCGCCGAAACTGGTACCGCAGTGCGGTCAGTTGGTCACGATGGGCTGTTCTCGGCCTGGTCAGTCCCGTCACTCTGGCGCAGCGCGGGAACGGACATTCCGGGCGCGGACGCCACGGCGCCGGCCGCGCCGGGCGCGGACGACGGCGACTGGGCCTGGTCCGCAGGTACCGCATCCTGGGTGGCTGCGGCTGGCGGGGCCGGGGGCCCGGACAGTGGCCTGGCGAAGGCCAGCGCGGCAGTCAGGCACGTCACCGGGATGGTCGGTACCACGTACCGTAGCGAGAAGTCCGCGGTCAGCGGCGGGATGACCTCCATCGTCAATGCGGCCAGCCAGGGGTACAGCCCAGGTCCGCCCCAGTTGCGCAGCTTGCGGAAGCCGTCACGGCGCCAGGCCGCCACGATGCCGCCCAGCCCGATCAGCATCAGCAGCCCGAGGAGCGTGCCCCGCACGTACATGACCCGCTGGTAATCGATCATGATATCCGCGAACGGCTGCACTTCCCTGGTGTCCGCCGTATGGCCGTCTGTGTACAGGCGCTGCGCCCGGTGCAGCGCGGCTATCCCGGAGTCGATCGTGGCCCTGGACGAGCCGGACAGCGCGTTCTGAGTCTGAGTCCCGTTGACGAACTGGTACCTCGATGCCATCGCCGCGCTTGGCACGTCCGGCCGGTTCCAGGTAAAGGTCAGCAGCCAGCCCCGCACGACCACGTCTGCGAAGCCCAGCGGCTGCGCCTCGATCGCCTTGATCGCGAACTGCTGAGCGAGGTGGTTGCGTTCCTTGCTGAACTTGTTGACGCCGGTGCCGACGCTCAGCAGCGGGGAGTTATGTTCCCAGATATAAAACGGCGCCGCGGGCCGCGCCGACGGCGGACCCGTCGGGCACAGTGGCCGCAGGTCCGCGGGCGGCTTGATGACCGAGCACTCGGCGAAACTCATGGTTCGCGACCACAGGAACACGCCGTCGCTGTCGTTGAAGGCAAGCTGGTGGTAGCGGGCGTCGAACCAGCCGACGTATGCCACCAGCGGCACGGCTCCTGCCACTGCGGTGGCGACCACGGCGCGCCAGCCGAACCTGCGGATGATCATGAAGACCAGTAGCACCACCAGCAGCGGCAGGCCGACCGGCCAGAAGGTAGAGGCAACCGCCAGCAGCGCGGCAGCGGCCGGCAGCGACCATGCGGGCCGCCTGTCGTCTGGCCACCACAGCACCAGGGTCACCGCTGCCACGCATAGAAACGTGAACGGCGCGTCCGCCAGGATCTCGTGCTCGAGCTGGATGACATAGACATCCAGCAGCACCGGCAGCGTGGCCAGCGTGGCCCCCCAGGCTGGCAGCCGGTAGCGCTGACGGAGCAGCGCGTAGATCATCACCGCGATGGCCAGGCCCAGCAGATGCTGCACGGCCGTGACCACGACGAAGCTGTGGAGTGGCCGGAGCACAGCCAGCATCACGCCGTAACCGGACTCACGCGAGGTTCCTGGATACAGGCTCAGCCCGGTGTTCAGGTAGGAGACCGAGTCCCCGCCGAACCAGATGGCGGGCGGGAACCCCAGCATCGTAATCAGCCGAAGGACGGCGCCGACGGCGAAGGCCGCGCTGAACAGACGATTCCTGGCCAGCAGGTTCAAGGCGCGGCGTAGAGGCACGGCGCATATTTTGCCACGCCGCCCTGCATGCTCAGGCCCGGTGGCTGCCCGGTGGCCGCCCAACCAGGGCCACTTGGCACGATATTTTACCCGCAGCGGGCCTAAGGCCGGAACTGCCGCGTGCCGGATCTGGAGCCGTTAGAGCGGGATATTCCCGTGCTTCTTAGGCGGCAGGGTCTGCCGTTTGGTCCGCAGCGCCCGAAGCGCCCTGGTCACCTGCGACCGGGTCTCGGCGGGTCTGATGACCGAGTCCACGTACCCACGCTCGGCCGCGATGTAGGGGTTGAACAGCCTGTCCTCGTACTCGGCTATGCGCTCCTTGCGCAGGTCCGAGCGCTGCGCAGGGTCAGTTATCCCGGCGAGGTCCCGCCGGTAGAGGATGTCCACGGCGCCGTCGGCCCCCATCACCGCGATCTGGGCGGTCGGCCAGGCCAGGTTGATGTCGCCGCCGAGGTGTTTGGACCCCATGACGTCGTAGGCGCCGCCGTACGCCTTGCGGGTGATCACCGTGATCTTCGGCACCGTCGCTTCGGCGTACGCGTAGATGAGCTTGGCGCCGCGCCGGATGATGCCACCCCATTCCTGGCCGGTGCCGGGCAGGAACCCGGGCACGTCGACGAATGTGATCACCGGGATGCTGAACGCGTCGCAGGTGCGGACGAACCTGGCCGCCTTCTCCGAGGCGTCGATGTCCAGGGTGCCGGCCGAATGCATCGGCTGGTTGGCCACCACGCCGACTGCCGCGCCCTCGACGCGGCCGAAGCCGACCACCATGTTCTGCGCGAAACCGGCGTGGATCTCCAGGAACTCCCCGTCATCGAGCACGTGCTCGATCACCTTGTGCATGTCGTAGGGCTGCCGAGCCGAATCCGGGATCAGGGTGTCCAGCTCTGCGTCGTAGTTGGTGATCTCCAGCCGGGCGGCCGGATCCGCTGGCACCGGGAAGACCGGCGGCTCTTCCAGGTTGTTGGAGGGCAGGTAAGAAAGCAGTTCCCTGGCGAACTCCAGGCAGTCTTGCTCGTCGCTGGCCTGGTAGTGGGCCACCCCGGACTTGACGTTGTGTGCGTGCGCCCCGCCGAGCTCCTCCTGGCTCACCTCCTCGCCCGTCACCGTCTTGATCACGTCCGGTCCGGTGATGAACATGTACGAGGTTTTGTCGACCATGAGGGTGAAATCGGTGATGGCCGGCGAGTACACGGCTCCGCCCGCGCACGGGCCCATGATCAGCGAAATCTGCGGGATTACGCCGGAAGACACTACGTTCCGGTAAAAAATCTCTCCGTACAGACCGAGGGCAACCACGCCCTCCTGGATCCGGGCGCCGCCGCTGTCGTTGATGCCGATCATCGGGCAGCCGGTCCTGAGCGCGTAGTCCATGACCTTGACGATCTTCTCGCCGAACACCTCGCCGAGCGAGCCACCGTTCACGGTGAAGTCCTGGCTGAACACTGCCACCGGCCGGCCGTCGATGGTGCCGTAGCCGGTGACCACGCCGTCCCCGTAGGGTCGGCTGGCGGCCATGCCGAAGTCGTGCGCCCGGTGCCTGGCAAGCTCGTCGAACTCGGTAAACGAGTCGGGATCGAGCAGCGCGTCGATGCGCTCGCGGGCGGTCATCTTGCCCTTAGCGTGCTGGCGCTCGACCTGTCTGGCGGCGCCGGCGTGGATCGCCTCGTACCGGCGGAGCTCAAGGTCGGCTAGCTTGCCCGCGGTGGTGTGCGGGTCGGGCGCGGAGGTCGTCGTCGGCGAAGGGGCCGCGGGCGGTACGTGCCTGGAGCTCGCCGGAAGCGGATCGGTGGCCATGCCGGACAGGCTAGGGCAGAATCCCCTGACCGCTGTCACCGGGCAGGCCAGAAGCCGGTTGCGGGCTGCGACCGGCCGCTGCCGGGCGGCACAGTCGGGAGAAGCTGAGCCCCGCCGCGATGCAGGCCAGCGGAATCGCCGCGATCGCATACCGGTACAGCGACTCGCTCAGCAGGGCGGGCGCCAGGATGCTGACGACCGCGAGCCCGCAAGGCAGCAGCGGGATGCCACCCAGGCGCCGCCAGTTCCTGACCACTCCGCCGATGCCGATCAGCAACACCAGGAGGAAGACAATCCCTGGGAAGTAGACGGGCTGCTGATAGTCGAACATCAGGCTTGCATACGGGTAAACGGGGTGCGTGTTCTGCGCCATCCCGGCATAAGCCCGCTCGTAACTGACGTAGTAGGAGGGCAGGTGCGCGATGCGCGGGCCGGGCGTGAGATACATATCCGCCTGGTCCTGCGGCCGGTCAGTGGCGATGAAGGTGAGCAGCACGTCCCGGCTGACGACCCGCAGGTAGCTCAGCGGCTGGCTCTCGACGGCATTGATCGCGAAGTGCAGGCCGAGCGAGTTGTTGTGGCGGTTGAAGCCCGGCTGAGAGTCTGTGCGCCACCAGGCTCCGGATGCCCACAGATAGTCCGATGGAGTGTTGATGACAAGCTCGTTCGAGATAGAAAACGCCGGCGAGGACGGCGGCGGGTTCGCGGGCGTCTGCGCGCTCGGGCACAACGGCCGCAGGTCGGCGGGCGGGTCAATGATCTTGCAGTTCGCGAAGCTCGTCATCCGCGACCACAGGAAGATGCCGTCGCTGGCGGTCAGGTTGAACTCGCCGTGTTCGCTGTGGAACACCACGGCATAGCCAAGGAGCGGAATGACGAACGCCGCGGCAGACGCACAGACGGCTCGCCAGCCCACCTTCCTGACCAGCAGGAAAGCCGCTACCACGACTGCCAGCAGGATCCCGTTCCCGCGCAGCACGCTGACGTAGGCCAGCAGCAGTGCAGCCGTCACGCACTGCCAGGCCCTGGGTGTCCGCTTGGTGATTAGCAGCGCCACGATGACGACGATCGCCAGGCAGAAAAGCGTGTCCGGCAGGATGTAGGACTCAAGGGCAATCTCGCGGGTGTCGAACAGCGTCGGCAGCGTGGCCAGCGCGGCACCCCAGCCAGGCAGGCCCCAGTACCTCAGCAGCGAGTAGACCAGCACCGCGATGGCCAGGCCCATCAGGTGCTGTACCACCACGACGACCGTCAGGGGATGCGGAAGGCTTCCGAAGAAGCTCAGGAAGAACGGGTACCCGGACGGCCTGATGGTGCCGAGCTGGTGATTGACGGCCTCCTGCATATAGACGAACGAGTCGGCGGTCAGCAGCGCGGGCCGGAATGAGAGCAGCTCGAGGATCCGGGGGAGCAGCGACAGGATAAAGGCGATCGTGAAAACCCGGTGCCTGTGCCACAGGGCGCTGGGCGAGATCTCGGCCACGATCCTTGCGCCCAGCGCTGCCGCGCGGGCGCGCGAGCCGGCGGCCGGGGGCTGCGAGCCAGCCGGAAGTTGCGGATCTGCCGGAGGCTGCGGGTCTGCCGGGGGACGCGGGTCAGCCGGGGGCCGCGGTGCCGGGATCTGGGGTGCTGGGGTCTGGGGCGCTGGGGTCCGGGGTGCCGGGGTGCTGGCCTGCGGCTCCGGTTGCTGGGTGCTCACAGCACTGACCGGAGTCGGGCTCGCCCGGTCGCTCTCGCCTGGTATTGCCGTCATCTAACCGCGCGCCCCCCAGATATCTTCGGATAGGCGGACCCCGTGACAGCCCCCGTGTACGACCAGCAACGGACTGCTCACGCCATCCGGCGCCGTCAACGCTCCGGGTAGGAGCCCAGCCTAGTCTTCATGGGCGTCAGCGATATGGGGGAATCAGATGATTCGTACGGCGGGACAACCGCGCGGGACCCCGCTGCGAGAGGCCGAACTGCGGGCGGCGGTGCTCGCCGGATCTAGCCTGTGGTCGGATCTGCGAGTTGTGGGCAGCACCGGTTCGACCAACGAGGACCTGCTTGCCGCCGCACGGCTCGGTACCCCAGCGGGCTTGGTGCTGGTGGCCGAGGAACAGGCCAATGGTCGGGGAAGGCTTGACCGGAGCTGGCAGAGCCAGCCGGGTGCCTCGCTGACCTTCTCCGTGCTGCTGCGCCCAGCCGGGATCCCGGCGTCATGGCGGGGCTGGCTGCCGTTGCTGACCGGCGTGGCCCTGGCCTCGGCGCTGCGGGTGAAGACCGGACTCGACGTCAGCCTGAAGTGGCCCAACGACGTGCTGTGCGGCGGTGCCAAGCTGGCAGGCATCCTGGCCGAGCAGGCCGCCGACGCGATCGTGGTGGGCGTCGGCCTCAATGTCAGCACGACGCAGGACGAGCTACCGTCCGAGGGGGCGACCTCGTTGCGGCTGCAGGGCGCGAGCGGTGCGGACCGGGAAGAGCTGCTGGCGGCCATCCTGCGCGAGTTCGAGCGCTGGTACCTGCGCTGGGCCGGGGGCAGCTCGCCAGGGGATCCGGTGAGCTCGGGGTTGCGTGCGGAGTACCTGCGGTCGTGCGCCACGGTCGGAAAGGACGTCAGGGTTGAGCTTCCTGGCGGTTCGGTGGTGTCCGGGCGGGCCGAGGATGTGGACAGCGTCGGCCGGCTGCTGGTCGCCGCTGACGGCGTGCAGCCGGTAAGCGCCGGAGATGTCATTCACGTCCGCTGACGTGCGGAGCCGCGCGCGTGGCCGGGATACGTGCCACGATGTGGCGTATGGCCGATGAGTCAGGGCTCTCCGAGGGAGAGCACGTTGTCCTGCGGATGCATCAGCACTGGAAGACCATCCTGCGGCCGGTCCTAGTGCTCGCGCTGATCATCGCCGCGACGCTGGCGGTGCTGATCCTGGCCCCCAAGATTCCGGCGGCCGGGCGACTGGCTGTGGGCGCGGTGGCCTTGATCCTAGTGATCGTCTTCGTCGGCGTGCCGCTGCTGCGCTGGCAGACGACCAGTTACGAGCTGACCAACCGGCGGCTGCGGCTGCGGGAGGGCGTCGTGAGCCGCACCGGCCGGGACTTTCCGCTCTCGCGTATCAGCGACGTCTCATTCCAGCAGGGCCTGCTGGACCGGATGCTGGGCTGCGGGCGCCTGGTAGTGGAGTCGCCGGGCGCCGACAGTCAGCTGGTGCTGACCGAGATCCCGCGCGTGCAGTACGTGCAGTCGACCATGTTCCAGCTGGTCGAGGACGACCAGATCCGGCTGCCCAGGGATAATCAGAGCAGACCTGAGCCCTAGTAGCGGAGGCGATTCTTGTCGGACTTGCCCAGCCGGATATCGGTCCGCGAGGTTGGGCCGCGCGACGGGCTGCAGAACGAGCAGCCAGTGCCGACGCGGGCCAAGGTCGAGCTGATCAACAGGCTGTCGGCGACCGGCGTGCAGCGCATCGAGGCGGTCTCGTTCGTTCGCCCGGACGCGATACCCCAGATGGCCGACGCCGACGAGGTGTGGCGCTCCATCGACAGGGCCGCATCGGTGCGTTACTCCGCGCTGGTGCCCAATCTGCGCGGCGCTGCGCGGGCGCTGGACAGCGGGCTGGCGGAGATCGAGGCAGTGGTCTCGGCGTCGGACACGCATAACAGGAAGAACGTCAACCGCGGCACGCAGGAATCCCTGGACGACATCGCCGTGATCATCTCGGCTGCCCATGACCGAGGCGCGACCTGCCAGGTCATCGTGTCCACCGCCTGGGGCTGCCCGTATGAAGGTGACGTCCCAGTGCAGCGGGTCGTCAGCGTGGCCGGCCGAGCGGTGGCCGACGGAGCCGATTGCATCTCCTTCGGCGACACCACCGGGATGGCCACGCCCGGCCGCGTGCGGACACTCATCGGCGAGTTCCGGTCCGCCTATCCCGACATAGGGCTGAACCTGCACTTCCACAACACCAGGGGTACCGGGCTGGCGAACGTGCTGGCCGCCCTGGAGATGGGCGTTGCCGACTTCGACGCCTCCGTCGGCGGTCTCGGCGGCTGCCCTTATGCGCCAGGCGCCACCGGCAACATCGCCACCGAGGAACTCGTCCACATGGTCGAGGACATGGGGGTAGCCACCGGCATCGACCTGGATGCGATGATCGATGCGGCCGCGGATGCGGAACGAATTATCGGCCGCCAGCTGCCGTCGCAGGTGCTGCGGGCCGGCCCCCGTTCCCGCACAATCGATGCCTGATCTCGGTCGGCATGGTGCCGGGCCGCCCCTGGAGTAGCGAGCGACCCGGCGCCTGGACTAGCCGGCTAGCGCTCTAGCTTGCGCAGCCCGTTGATGAAGTTCTGTCCGTGCGGGGTGCCTATGCCGGTCATGTTGTTGTAACCGCGCAGCGTGACCTGCCCGAAGTAGCCGTACATCTTCTGGCTCTGGTCGTCGAACGTGGTCAGGGTCTGGATGCCGCAGACCGCAGCATCGCAGGCCGTGCCGCGGTAGATGGGATTGCTGTGGCTGGTCAGCGGCAGCGGCTGATGCAGCGACCTGGTGTTGAACAGCTTGTACAGCACCGGGTTGACGAACCCGAAATCCTTGTGCTGGCCCTGCTGGGCGTCGGCGATGATCCCGGCTACCAGCGGTGAAGCCTCGCTGGTGCCGCCGACGTCCTCCTGGAAGTAGCCCAGCGGGTTCGGGGTGATGCCGAACTGTATGTTCAGCAGCCCGACCGCCATCCCGGTGAACGGGTCGGCGTCGGCGCTGATATCGGGTACAGACCGGACCAGGCCGCCGCGGTTGCCCTGGCCCTTGGCCAGCTTCGCCGGGACGACGCCCTTCTGGTAGCCGGGCTGCTTCCAGAGCAGGCTCGGGCCGCCGCCGTCGGCGCCCTGCTCGCCCTCGAACACCCAGTGCTTGCCGAGCAGGAACGACTCGCCGGTGGACCAGCCGGTCTCGAATAGCCGGTTGTCGTGCTTGCCGATGCCAAGCGTGGTGCCGCCGACCGCGATCGCGTACGGGTTGTCCGACGGTGCCAGGACGCCTGAGCCGTCGCCGGAGGAGAAGTACATCCCGACGCCCACGGCGGCTGCGCGGACTAGGTAGTCAGTCTCGATAGCGGTGTTCGTCGGGTCCTGCTCCTCGTCCGAGCCCTCCCAGGAGTTGGACGCTATCGAGGCCAGCGGGTGGTGGCCCGTGCCGTCGATGACGGCAAGGTCGGCGTCGAATAGACCCTGCAGGCCCTGGTCACCTTCGGCGCAGCTGTCGCCGCCGACCACGAGCTGGTTGACGTGCGGCGCCATCGCGTAGGAAGCCTCGACGTCAAGCTGTTCCTCAAGGTCGAAATCGTCCCCGCAGGCGGTGCCCTGGCCGATTGACAGCTCGGCGTACCGCTCCGGCGACGGCTTGGGCAGCCCCATGCGATGCGCGTAGTCCTGCAGCGTGCGGAACATGTCGGGGGCCAGGCCCAGCTCGATGAGCGCGACGGTCTGGTCCTTGCCGTCGTTCTTGAAGCTGGCGCCGTAGGCGGCGCGCAGCTGGTCTGCGGTGTAGCCGCACACCTCGGTCGGGAACTTGTTGATACCGAACTTCCTCGGCAGACCGGTCGCGAAGTGCTGAGCGTAGTAACCAGAGCACTTCGCGCTGGGCACCGTTGATGCCTTCTTGACATCCCGGCGCGCCGACGGGCTATCAGGCTTGGCGTTCTGCTCCTCCAGGGGCAGCTCAGGCTTTGCGTTGTCCAATCCGGTCACGCCCAGCACGCTCGAGGTCAGCGATGCGGGTATGGCGATCGGCCCGCTGTTCGCCAGCAGGGTGTACTGGCCGCCGCTCACCTGTGCCGTGGAGCGGTAGTTCTCCATCTGCACCTTGAACGCGGCGTCGATCTTCGACACTGAGCCCGTCGCGCCGACGTAGTTCCGCTGGGAGTCGGCGCCGATATCGGAGAATCCCTCGCTGCGCAGCCAGGACGCCACCTTCGCAGCATCGCTGGCGGAGGCGCCGAACTTGGCGGTGAAGGCATCCGGGCTCAAGTAGTGGCCGAACAGCTTGCTGCCCGGCGTGCTCACGGCCGCGACGTAGTCCTCCGCGGCAGTCAGGTCCGTCTTCAGCCATACCTGGATCGACAACCGCACGGAGCCGTTCACTGCGCCGATCGCCTGGTTGGCAGCTGTAAACGGGGCAACGCTGCCTGCCAGGCGGGTGTAACCCGGCTCAGGTGCTGCGCCTGCCGAGCCGGCGAAGCCGACGATCGTCAGGCTTGCCAAGGTCGCTGTCGCGCCGAGGCCGGCCAGCCATCGCTGTCTGGGCACTGACTATCTCCCCTCGTTGACCGAACGTTCCGTCAGGTCGTGACGAGGAGACCCCGCGCCCCGACCCCATACCTGCTCGATCTTGGTTTATAGCATTGGGAAACGCGATAAAAGAGTTTCAGCGATAAATCGCCGGCCGTTAGGTAACGAGTTAGTGAATGCCCCTTGATTCGGCGCCGGCGGGATTGTTCGCGGGAGGCGCGAGGGCGCCTGCTCGACTTGCCGCCGGCTCGACCTGGGGCCGGCGGGGCTCGGTCTGGCTCGGTCTGACTCGGTCTGGCTCGGGGGGGACCGGTCCGCCCGATCTGGCGGCCGGCCCAGGCGGCTCTAGCCGGTCCGGGCGCCATGTGATGTTTGCCCGCCACTTTTCGGGAGACCTTACGCCGGCGACGTAACAGTTTCGAAAGAGCGGAGCTGGGACCATGACTCGGCGTCACAGTTGGCTATACATAATCTGGGTGATCATCGGCCTTGTCGTCGCCTGGGAGCACATCTACATCACCGTGCGCTACCTTGAGCTGCTGCTGTCGGCAGTACTGGCCGTCTTCCTGTGGCCGCTGGTCTTGCTCGGCGTGAACCTGCGCGTTCACTAGCCGGGGCCAGGCGGCGGGTCCACCGCACGGCCAGGACTCGGTACGCTCGCGACCGTGGACGATGCAGCTGAGACAACAGGAGCCGGTCATCCCGAACTAGCCCAAATCCGGGCCAGGATCGGCGCAGGCGGGGCGGCCAGGTATCACGAGCAAGCGGCAGCCCAGGGCAAGATGTTTGCCAGGGACCGGATCGGGCTGCTTGTCGACCAGGGGAGCTTCACCGAGGACGGCGCTTTCGCGAATGTGCTCGCGGACGGGCTGCCCGCCGACGGCGTGATCACCGGCACGGCCACTATCGGCGGCAGGACAGTCGCGCTGATGGCCAACGACTCGACCGTAAAGGCCGGCTCGTGGGGAGCCCGCACCGTCGAGAAGATCATCCGGGTCATCGAGCGGGCTTACGACACGGGCGTGCCGATGATCTACCTGGTCGACTCCGCCGGTGCCCGCATCACCGACCAGGTGCAGATGTTTCCTGGCCGGCGCGGCGCCGGGAAGATCTTTCATACGCAGGTCCGGGCGTCAGGGTCGATCCCGCAGGTCTGCGCGCTGTTCGGGCCGTCCGCCGCGGGTGGCGCCTACATTCCCGCATTCTGTGATTTCGTGGCGATGGTGGATGGCAATGCCTCTATGTATCTGGGCAGCCCGCGAATGGTCGAGATGGTCGTGAGTGAGCAGACCACGCTCGAGGACATGGGCGGAGCCCGGATGCACTGCTCGGTGTCGGGCTGCGGGCATTACCTCGCCCTTTCCGAGGCCGACGCCGTGACGGCCGTCCGCGATTATCTGTCCTACTTGCCGGGGAACTGGCAGCAGCAGCCGCCCGCCCAGCCCGCTCGCGACCCGAAGCAGGTCGACCTCAGGGCCATGGTGCCCATCAGCGAGCGGCAGGCCTACGACATGCGGCGCTACGTGCGCGGCATCGTGGACGCCGACTCGCTCTTCGAGGTGCATGCGCTGTGGGCCCGCGAGCTAGTAACCGGCTTCGCCCGGCTGGACGGCCAGTCGGTCGGGGTGGTTGCCAACAACCCGATGTTCAAGGGCGGCGTGCTGTTCGTCGATTCAGCCGACAAGGCGGCCAGGTTCATCCAGCTGTGCGACGCATTCAACGTGCCGCTGCTGTTCCTGGCTGATGTGCCCGGCTTCATGGTGGGCACGGCGGTCGAGCGGCAGGGAATCATCCGCCATGGCGCCAAGCTGATCAGCGCCGTGTCAGAAGCCACGGTGCCCAAGATCTGCGTCATCGTACGCAAGGCTTACGGTGCCGGGCTCTACGCCATGGCCGGCCCGGGTTCGAGCCGGACGCGACGCTGGCCCTGCCCACTGCCAAGATCGCCGTAATGGGCGCGGAAGCGGCCGTCAACGCCGTTTACTACAACCGGCTGGCGGCCATCACCGAGCCGGCGGAGCGCGAAGCCGAGACGAACAGGCTGCGGGAAGAATACGACGCCGACATCGACGTGCTGCGGCTAGCCGGGGAACTTGTCGTGGATGACGTGGTCGAGCCGGCTGATCTGCGGGCCCAGCTGATCCGGCGCTTCGGGGCGGCGCGAGGCAAGGATCGCAGTTTCTCACGCCGTCGGCACGGCGTGACTCCAGTGTGACCCAGCGTTCAAAGTGCCGCGAACCAGAGCAATTGCCCAGGTCAGGCCCATGAAGTGAGCTAGCTGATCGCAAGATGGCGGACTTCGGCGCGTGTATCGAGCCGGTAATAGTTGCAAGTCGCCATACCATCAGTGCATGACCAGCGTGCTGCTCGCCGAGGATGACCCGGCAATTTCCGAACCGCTCGCGCGTGCCCTCCGGCGCGAGGGCTACGACGTCGACGTCGCCGCCGACGGCCCCGAGACGCTCGAGGCAGCGAAACAAGGCGGGATAGATCTCATCGTGCTCGACATCGGCCTGCCCAGGCTGGACGGTCTGGAGGTGTGCAGGCGAATCCGGTCGGCAGGCCAGTCAGTACCCGTCCTCATCCTGACTGCCCGAGCCGACGAGGTGGACACCGTGATCGGCCTGGACGCCGGGGCGGATGACTATGTCACCAAGCCGTTCCGGCTGGCCGAGCTGCTGGCCAGGGTGCGGGCTCTGCTACGTCGGGGCACCTCGGAGACGAAGGTCGTGCAGGGCGTCCGGGTGGACACCGACGCGCGCAGGGCGTGGCTGGGCAACTCGGAGATAGAGCTGACGTCCAAGGAGTTCGACCTGCTCGCGCTGATGGTCGCGGAGGCCGGCAAGGTCGTGACCCGCGAGCAGATCATGAGGCAGGTCTGGGACAGCAAGTGGTGGGGTTCCACCAAGACGCTCGACATGCACGTATCGTGGCTGCGCCGGAAGCTGGGCGACGACGCGCACAGCCCGCAGTACATCACCACCGTGCGCGGAGTCGGGTTCAGGTTCGAACGCGGCGACTAGCTAGGCCGCGGGCTGATGGTGGCGTTCGCCCCGGATCAGGAGCAAGGCAGTGCAGCGACGATTGCTGATCTCCATGATCGCAGTGGCGGTCGCGGCGGTGCTGGCGCTGGGCGTCCCGCTTGCCTTCGTGGTCACTCGGCTCCAGGTTGACGAGGCAAACCAGCAGGTGCGCAGGGACGCGCAGACGCTGGCGCGGAGCCTGCAAGAGCGAATGGATACGAATCTGCCCCTAGGCGCGCGCCAGCTGGCGATCGCGCTGACGGACCGGTATGTCGTGATCACCCTGACTGGCGGCGGCACAGTAACAGAGGGCGCCAAGCCGCCGGCGCACGACTCGCTGTCGGCAACTGTCACTACTAGCGATTTCAGGGTTACGGTCGCGGCTGACGACTCCTATGTCACCGGCAACGTGATCAGGGAGCTGCTGCTCATCGGCGGGGTTGCGCTAGTAGCAGTCGGGATCGCGGTAGTGCTCGGCCTGACTTACGCCCGAAGGCTGCTGCGTCCGCTGGAAGAACTCGCGGCTGCCGCCGACCGGCTCGGCTCTGGTGACTCGAGCCCGCTCGGACGCCGATACGGCATTCAGGAGCTCGACCGCGTCGCCGAAGGCCTCGACGGCTCGGCCCAGCGCATCAACGAGCTGCTGTCCGCCGAGCGAGAGTTTTCTGTCGACGCGTCGCACCAGCTCAGGACCCCGCTGACGGCTTTGTCGATGCGGCTAGAGGAGATGGTGGCGGCCGCCGACGAGCCCGGGGTGGTCCGTGAGGAAGGCGCAGCCGCACTGGCTCAGACCGAGCGCCTGGCTGAAGTCGTGGGCCAGCTTCTTGGCCGGGCGCGCCGGTCCACATCGGGGGCACCGATCCTGTCTAGTGTCGATTTGATCGTCGGCCAGCAGGTGGTGGAGTGGGAGCCGGCCTTCCGCCGAATCAACAGGCGGCTGAACGTGACCGGCGAGAAGGGCCTTTTCGCCTTCGCCACGCCCGGTGGCGCATCCCAGGTCATCGCTACCCTGCTCGACAACGCCCTGGTGCATGGCGCGGGCACGGTGACAATCAGGACATCACGCACGCGCCGGTCAGTCGTAGTCGAGGTACGTGACGAGGGCGGCGGCGTGCCCGCCGAATTGGCGCCGCGGATATTCGAACGAAGCGTGAGCGGCGCCCCAGGCGGCACTGGCCTCGGGCTAGCGCTGGCTAGGACCATCGCGGCCGCCGACGGCGGCCAGGTGGTCCTGGTTAGGCCGAGACCCGCGGTGTTCGCGTTGTTCCTGCCACATGCCACTGCTGACGCCGAAGAGCGGCCGGCGGTGGTCGGGCCGGCCTGACGGCCGCCGGTGGTGGGTAGGCCTGACGCCTGGCAGGTCCCGGCTGCTGCCGCGGGCCGGAACCCGTAGGCTACGGCGGGTAATGGACAGCATGGAAGGGCAGGCCGTGCCTGCGCCGGGCGGCATCGCGGAGCCTGCGCCGGGTGGCATCGCGGAGCCTGCCGCGGACCGGCAGCCGGTGGTCGGCATGGTCGGTGCCGGCCAGCTCGCGCGGATGACCAGCGCGCCCGCCACCGCTCTCGGGCTTCAGTTTCGCGTGCTCGCAGCGGCCCTAGACGAGAGCGCTGCGCAGGTAACCGCGGATCCGGCGGTCGGTGACTACCGCTCGCTGGATGACCTGATGGCGTTCTCGGCGGGCTGCGATGTGATCACCTTTGATCACGAGCATGTCCCAGGGCCGATGATCGAGGCGATGGAGGCGGCTGGCCTGGCGGTCCGGCCCGGCGCGCAAGCGCTTCGGTACACCCAGGACAAGCAGCTGATGCGGGAGCGGCTGACCGGCCTGGGCTATCGCTGTCCTCGGTTCGTGGCGATTGCCGGGCTGGATGACGTCGTCGACTTCGCCAGGCAGGCTGGCTGGCCTGTGGTGCTGAAGGCGGTCTCCGGCGGTTACGACGGGCGCGGCGTCTGGGTCTGCGGAAGCCCGCAAGACGCAGCCGCCGTGCTCAGCCACGGACTGAAGCTCATCGCGGAGGAGTACGTGCGGTTCGACCGGGAGCTGGCGATCCTGGTAGCCAGGTCGCCGGCCGGGCAGGGTGCCGCCTATCCGGTCGTGCAGACCGTCCAGCAGGACGGCATATGCCGCGAAGTACTGGCACCCGCGCCTGGCCTGGCGCCCGGCAAGGCGGCACAGGCGCAGCGGCTTGGGCTCGACATCGCGGCCGCTCTCGGGGTCACCGGGCTGCTCGCGGTCGAGCTGTTCGATACTCCGGTCGGCCTGCTGGTGAATGAGCTGGCCATGAGGCCGCACAACAGCGGTCACTGGACTATCGAGGGCGCCGTCACCTCCCAGTTCGAGCAGCATCTGCGCGCGGTTCTCGACCTTCCGCTTGGCTTGCCATCCCAGGTCGCGCGGTGGGCGGTCATGGTGAACGTGCTCGGCGGGGAGGATCCGGATCTCCGGTCCAGGCTGACGCATGTCATGGCCGCCGACCCCGGTGTCAAGGTGCACCTGTACGGGAAGCCGGTCCGGCCAGGCCGCAAGGTCGGGCACGTGACCGTGCTCGGCCACGACCTGGACCGGGTCAGGGACCGGGCCAGGCGCGCGGCAAGCTACCTGGCTTATGGCGCCGAAGAGACAGGGGAGTTCCGATGAGTCGCAATCCAGTCGTCAGCGTCGTCATGGGCAGCGACTCGGACTGGCCGGTGATGCAGGCGGCTGTCGCGGCGCTGGACGAATTCGGCGTACCGTCCGAGGCCGACGTGGTTTCCGCGCATCGGATGCCGGCCGACATGATCAGTTTTGGCCGGGCCGCGGCTGGGCGCGGCATCAAGGTGATCATCGCTGGCGCAGGTGGCGCCGCGCACTTGCCTGGCATGCTCGCCTCGGTGACTACGCTGCCCGTCATCGGCGTGCCGGTGCCGCTGGCCCACCTGGACGGGCTGGATTCGCTGTTGTCCATAGTCCAGATGCCTGCCGGGGTCCCGGTCGCCACCGTGTCAGTCGGCGGTGCCAGGAACGCCGGGCTGCTCGCGGTGCGGATCCTGGCTGCGAGCGACGCCGCACTTGCCGACCAAGTCGCGACGTTCCAGTCGGACCTGCGGGCTGCCGCGCAGGCAAAAGGCGAGGCCCTGCGGGCCAGGGTGCTCCTGCAGCGCGACGACCGGGAGCCACCTGAGTCCGCCGGCGCCGAGCTGTGAAGCCCGCGGCGTGCGGGCCGTCTCAGGCCTGACCGCCATCCGATACGCCCGGCGCACAGATCAGCCCCCACGGCTTGCCGTTGCGCCTGGTGAGCACGATCGTGGCGTTCCTGTCGCCTTGGAGGTCAAGTCGCCGGTGAATCTGCTGCACGTCTCCGGCAAGCCCGCGGCGGCGGATGTCGGCTGCTCCTACGCCGAGCTCCCTGAGCCTGCGAGCGGCCTGCCGCTCATTCCACGGCATCGAGTCCAGCACGCGCATCGTCCTTGCGAAGGGCGTGGAGATCTCCTGATCCGATGCCAGGAAGGCGATCATCGGGTCTATCTTCCATGCGCCGACGCTGCGGGCCAGGTCCTCGACCAGTCCCGCCCTGGTGACAGCCGGATTGGGATCGAGCAGGTACGCGCCAGGCGCGGCGATCTGCACCGCCGGGCCTGGCTCTGCCGTGAGGGTCTGGCCGCCGGGCAGTATGGTCGCCCGCCGCGGCTCCGTAGCCAGCGCAGGGGACCACAGCAGAGCCTCCTTCAGGTTTCTGCCTACAGCCACGAACTCGATTTCCCAGCCTGCCGGGACGAGTTCGCGGGCAAGGCCGGGCGCCGCCTTGATACAGACCGCGCCGACCTGCGCGCCCAGGCTGAAGCACCAGTCAAGGGGCGGCTGGCAATCTCCGGCCCGCAGGCGGCGCTGGCCAGCCCGTCGCGCCGGGTCGATGAAGACCGCGTCGACCGGGCCGCCGGCGAGAGTGAGGTCCTGTACGTCGGCACACACCGCTGTGATCCCGTCAGCGACACCATGCACCCGCGCGTTGCGGACGGCGAACCGCAGCGTATCGACGTCCGCATCCACCGCTAGCACGTGCCGCGCAGCGGCGGCGAGCGCGACGAGGTTGCCGCCGATACCGCAGCACAGGTCCGCGACCAGGTTCAGGCCGGCGAAACGCCGAGCGCTGTGCCCGGCCGTCAGCTCCGACGAGGCTTGCTCAAGGCCGGCCCTAGTGAGCAGCATCTCGTCGGCCTTGCTGAACTTCTCCCGCGCGGCCGCCCGCAGGGACTGCTGAGTTAGCGCGGCGGCTATCAGGCTGGCGGAGTACTGGCTGCGCAACTGCTCGGCCAGCCGCAGCGCGCGGTCCGGCGTCACGTCCTGCCCGCGCAGCCAGTCAAGCAGCAGCTCGCCCTCGGGCGTCAGGAGCTCGGCGACCTGGCTCATCGACTTATCATGGCTGCCGCCGCGAGAACGCGAGGCGCCGACCCGCAGGGCACCGGGAAGCGGGCCTGGCGGGGCGACGTGCGGCTGGCCACCGTTGGGGCATTCGCTAGGACGTCCTACTATCAAATGCATGAGCAATGACTTCCCGGCATTCGCCCTGTCGCCGGAGCATGAGGCGCTCCGCGAGTCGGTCCGCGCGCTCGCGGAGGAGAAGATCGCTCCGCATGCCGCGAAGGTGGACGAGGCTGCCCAGTTCCCGCAGGAAGCCCATGATGCCCTGGTCAAGTCCGGCTTTCACGCCGTGCACATCCCGGAGCAATACGGCGGCGCCGGGGCTGACGCGATCGCCACGGTGATCGTCATCGAGGAAGTCGCGCGCGCCTGCGCGTCGTCCTCGCTTATCCCGGCGGTGAACAAGCTCGGCACCGTGCCGCTGCTGCTCTCGGCCTCGGAGGACCTCAAGCAGCAGTTCCTGCCGCCGGTAGCGAGCGGGGCTGCGATGTTCTCCTACGCGCTGTCCGAGCCAGAAGCAGGTTCGGACGCGGTCGCCATGAAGACCAGGGCGATCCGCGACGGCGACAGCTACGTTCTGAACGGCACCAAGCGCTGGATCACCAACGCGGGCGTTTCGCAGTACTACACGGTGATGGCCGTAACCAACCCTGGCGACGGCGCCAATGGCATCTCGGCTTTCGTCGTGGACAAAGACGATGCGGGGTTCTCATTCGGCGCGCCCGAGCACAAGCTCGGCATCAAAGGCTCGCCAACTCGCGAGCTCTACTTCGACAACTGCACGATCCCGGCCAGCCGCATCATCGGAGCTGAGGGCACCGGCTTCAAGACCGCACTAGCCACCCTGGACCACACCAGAATCACGATTGCCGCGCAGGCCCTCGGAATTGCGCAGGGCGCCCTGGACTACGCGGTCGGCTACGTGCAGGAGCGCAAGCAGTTCGGTAAGCCGATCGCCGAATTCCAGGGCCTGCAGTTCATGCTCGCGGACATGGCCATGAAGATCGAGGCGGCCAGGCAGCTGACGTACGCCGCTGCCGCCAAGTCGGAGCGAGCCATGCACGGGGAGCGGGCGGCCGACCTGACCTTCGTCTCCTCGGCCTGCAAGTGCTTCGCCTCGGATGTTGCGATGGAGGTCACGACCGACGCCGTTCAGTTGCTTGGCGGGTACGGATATGTCAGCGACTACCCGGTCGAGCGGATGATGCGCGACGCCAAGATCACGCAGATCTACGAGGGCACCAACCAGATCCAGCGCATGGTGATGGCCCGCCAGTTGCTGAAGTAGCCAGACTGCCGACGTTTGCGCTGGTCAGCAGCTATCTCCTTGGTGGCGCGTGGGCCGCGCAGATCGGTCGGCCGGCCTGCCGGGGCGGGCCGGATGACCCAGCGTTATGCCCGTTGTTCCCGGTTGGTTCCCGTCGTTTACGAACGCGGTGCTGGATCCGTGCTGACCCCTGGGTGATCATGGTGTGCATATCTTGGCGCTGTGGCCGCGGCCATGGTTGTCGTTGCTCCAAGCTGTCCACTACGGCACTGAGTTCACCTAGGCTGCGGAACCTGATGTGGTGTCGCTAGAGATCCTCCGCATGGAAAGGCCCGAAGCGGACAGACGCTCTTGATAATGAGCGGTCTGTAAAACCGTCTGCTCAGCCTACGTTGGTTCGAACCCAACACCTGCCACCACCTGCGGAAACGGCCCGTGAGCTGGGATGTCTCCCGCTCACGGGCCGTTGCCTTACCCGCCGGTAATGTCCCTCTGCGTCCATCGGAGTCCGGCTGTTTCCAGCTGTGCACGGACATATAGCGGACAGCGTCCGCGATCATGAACCCTCTGGCGCGGGGTCAGGCGGTCTCGCGAAGTCCGAGGGAGTCGGGGGTGATGTCGATATGGAACTCGATTCCGAGCACCCTCGCCAGCCTTGACAGCGTGGCCAGCGATGGCTCGTGATCCCCTGCTTCCAGCCGCGCGATTGCGGGCTGGTGCATGCTCAGAAGGCGGGCAAGCCCGGTCTGCGAGAGGCCGCGGTCAATCCGGTATCCGATCACGCGCATGGCGACGGCGTGCGCCAACGCCGTCCGCTCGTGCTCGCGGCGGATCTCCGGGTCGGCCAGTTCCTCGGCCGCGATCTGGCTGGCGGTCTTCAGCTCCGACAGCTTGGTCATCAGTCCTCCTCCAGGTCCGCCAGCCGCTGGACCGCCCGGCGTACGTCCGTTCGAAACCGCGTGGATCCGATAGCGCTTCCGGTCCGACCGCCGCCACCACGAATACCTTTCCAACTTGCCGATAGAACGCCCGCCACGCGCTGCGTCCGGCCCTCGGCCGCAACTCCCGCAGCCTGTCCGCGTCGCGGACGGCGCTGGTATGCGGGTAGCCGAGCTGCGGGCCGTAGGCGCCGAGCTTAGCGTCAGCGTTAACCAGCGCGCCCCGCTCCGCTTTGGGCAGCGCGACCCGCTCCTGTTCAGCCTCGGGCAGGTATGCGACTATCCACATCAGCAGACTCCTACTATAACACGCTTGTTATCAGTCAGTCGACCAGGCCTGGGAGATCACAGTCCTGCCTAGGGGCCGGTGTCCGAGCGGTTCGCATCGCGCTGGCGCGGATGAACTCTGAGAGCGTGACGCCGCGCGACCTGGCTGACTCGGCCAGCATGTCGCGCTCCTGCGGTAGGAGACGGACAGCAACCAAGGCGGTGCGTTGCCGGGACTCCGAGCGTTGCCGCGGTGGTGCCTCAAGGCGGGTCTCTTGGTGTTTCACGGCAGCGCGCCTTCCTGACTCGGCGATTTCCACGAACCGCATCCGACCACGCGCAAGCGCACGGCGGTATAACCGCGCCGGCGTGTCGCGGCGGTTATACCGCCCTCGCATGTGACCATCGGCTGTGGAGTAAGGCGTCATGCCAATTTCTCCTCAAACAGTAGGACTGGCATGCCGGGAGGACTGAGCTGTGCGTCTTCGAACGATCTTGCTCGGCAGCGAGTCCTGCATCCGGTCTCGTGCGCGTCCTGATATGCACCCAAGGTTCGGATCCGTCAATGACGGCGCGAGAGCGCGGGGAATGTCGGTGCAGGCACGTACGGGACTGCCCCCAGATCGGTTGACTCCTTGCCTGTGAGGACGTGTTCCTCGCTGGAAGGATGTTCAGCATGCCGAAGGCGTTTCCCCTGGAGTTCCGCCGCGATGTGGTCGCGGTTGCCCGCAAGGGCGAGGCTCCGCTGTCCCAGATCGCGAAGGACTTCGGGATCTCCGAGTCCTGCCTGCACCGCTGGCTCAAGCTCGCCGACGTCGATGACGGCGTCAGGCCGGGCGTCACGACCCAGGAGTCCGCAGAACTGCGGGAGCTGCGCAAGCGGAACAAGACCCTGGACCTGGCGCGGGGAACCCGAAGCGCCCGGCCGGTGCGCAGGCAGGCGACCAGGTCACGCTTGAGGGCGCCGCGGCTTTCGACGTAGAGGGCCTGGTAGATCGCCTCGTGGCTGATCCGCATGGATTCATCATCGGGGAAGTCGACCTTCAGCCGGCTGGCGATCTGCTCCGGGCTCCATGCCGTCACCCACTTCCGGTCCCCGCGGTGCGGCTTGTTGCGGCCCTTCCACGGCGCCGTCGCGGGGCCCGCGACCGGCGTCCCGTCCGGGCGGCGGACCTGGCCCGACAGGCGCTCTTGCACATACTCGCGCAGCCGGTCGTTCCCGGCCAGCTTCGCGGTCCTGGGCCGCTGCGCCACCAGCTCGGCCTTCCACTGCGCCACCGAAGCGCGGTACTCGAGCTTGCCCCCGCGCGTCGCCGCGTTGCGGCGCAGCTCCCGCGAGATCGTCGACGGGGCACGACCGAGCTGCAGGGCGATCTGGCGTACTCCCGCGTCCTGCGCCTTCAAGATCGCGATCTCCTCGCGTTCGCGGAACGTCAGGTACCGGCCCGACAGCGGGCCAAGATCAATCGGCATACCGCCACGGTGCCGGAACCACCGCGAGCCGACCGCCTGCGACACGCCGACAGCGAGCGCGGCCTCCTCGGCCAGCAGCCCTTTGGCGATCTCACGCCAGAACTCGCGCTCGGCCTCCCGGCGATGCGCCGGCGCACCCGGCGACTTCATCGGCGACCGCCCCGTCAACGCCGTCATCCACCCCGCTGGCCTGCCCATCAACACCTCCGGAATCGGGGTGTTGCGACGACCGGTTGAATCCGCCGCGGTCGCGTGGGTCCAGGGACGCAACACTGCCCCCATCGAATCGCTCACCCGCCTGCCTTTCCGAGTCACGCGCGTCGACTATCTCGGAGATCTCGACGCCGCAGGACTTGCGATCGCCAAGACAGCATGCGCGACCGCCGAAGTCGCAGGCGTACCAGCCGGACCGGCAGCACCACTCTGGAGACTCCTCATTAGCCAGCCTCCGCGCCAAGCTCGTGAAGTTGGTGAAGCCGACGCCCGGCAGCTCGCTATGTGGCTTCCGGAGCACATCAGGGAACAGGCCGTCGACCCGCTCCGCTCCGGTAAGGCCGTCCCCCAGGAAGCTCTGCGATACGACGTGCTCGCATCGCTGGAGAGTGCCTGAGGCGCTGCGCCCGGAGATGCCGGACGCCGCTGGATTCGCTGGGACGTGGCCGGACATGATCATCACTTTGCTGCGCGCTGGCCAGCGGACTTGCCGACCACGGACGCGGGGCGGACAGAGAGTGGTCCTGCACGCTGGCGGCAGCGGAGAATGCGCAGGTCACGGGCCAGGTTCAGGTAGATTAATGGGCTCCCTGTAAAACCGTCTGCTCAGCCTACGTTGGTTCGAACCCAACACCTGCCACTACCTGCGGAGACGGCCCGTGGCCTGCGCGCATGTGCGGAGACGGGCCGTTGTGCTACGGGTTGTCGTAGTCCCGTGACGCCCCTATGGGTCCGGGTGTCTCCGGCTGTGCACGGACATAGCGGACAGGGTCCGCGACCATGAACCCGGCCTAGGGCCGGCACGGACGGGATGCGGCTGGATTGAGGGCGAGGGATTTCGGAACCGTCTGGCGCGCTGCCCCGGCCAGGCGGCCAGGTGACGTAGTGATCCCGCCTGGGAAGCCCCGGCGATGAACATGTGGACCTATATACCCACGGTGGACATGGACGCAGGCCCCGACCTTCCGGCTGAAGACACCTTCGCCATCGAGGTCGACCGGAAAGTCCAGCGCGGGCACACGGTCCAGATCGAGTAATCGAGCCTCACGGGGAAGGAGTTGACAACCGCACTCTCGACTGCAACTCTCAAAAGTTAAGCTCGTCCATTACCCGGCTCGCTGCAGGGGAACAACTTTTGGCCGCATCCCACTGTCCTTGGCCGCATCTTCCGAGACTAAACAATATGGTTAACGGCCGCGGTGCGCGCCTGTAGTTGCCTTGGTCCGCGAAAGCCCGCCGCGCATTCAGTGGCATACGATAAGGAGCGTCGGTCGTAGTGATTAATTTGAAGCAACTCGCCAGAAAACAGAGTCAGATGGATGCGGCGTGGCTCGCGAGTCTTGGGCGTGACCACGCTCAGCGGGTCGATTCGATCAACGCCATGTACGAAGAGCGGCGGGCCACGATCACTGGCATGGCCTTTTTTTCGCTTGACCTGAAGGGCCGGGCCGTCATGAGCAGCACCTCTATGATCGGGCTAGCGCACATTACTTTCGTGGTCAGCCGGAACCTAGCCGGACTGGATAACCGCGAGCGCGAGTATTGGCGAATCATAGAGCTGCTGAACAGTGCGGCTAATGGCACGGAAAACTGGTACCAGCGCATGCGGATATCTCTGCTCCTGGGCGACGGCAAGGGAATTCGCAGTGACTGGCAGGCGGTGGGTTCAACGCGGTACACGGAGCGGTACAAGGGCAATTTCGAAAAAACCGTATCCGACGTCTTCGGAACTGTCGATATGGCCGTCAACTCGATACAGCAGCATATCGCAGATCTTGATGGACGGCCTAGCCTCCCGTCCGCCTACCGGGCCATTGTTGATGAGGCTAAGAATCGCATCAACCCCTCGTCCGGAGGAGTCTGGCTGAAGCCTGCCGAAGTCGAGCAGACCGTGTTTGCCGCGACCAGCAAGCACAAGCTCTACATCGGTTCGTTTCAGGACGGTTCTATGCTCTCGTATTCGGGTGACGGGTCGATGGTCACGATCGCGGCGCCAGGTTCGGGTAAGACCCAGTGCAATGTCTTCCCAAACTTGCTGACGTGGGGCGGTCCCGCCATCGTCCTAGACATCTCGGGTGACATATACGAGCATACCTCCGCCTGGCGAGCCGCCAATGTGGGACCGGTCTACAAATTCAATCCGCTAGATCCAGAGGACAGCCACAAGTACAACCCGCTCACGTTCGTGCGCGAGCAGCCAGACTATATCTGGGAGGACTCACGCCTCCTCGCTGAGCTGATGATCGTTCCGTCAGGGGCCGCCGATCCGTTCTGGGAAAATGAAGCAAGAACCGTTCTCACCGCCGCCATCGCATATGTCTGCTATTCCAATCCGTCGACTGAACGGCCGATGTACGCCGTTCTCGACGTGCTCTTCGGCGGCAAGCCATGGGACGATATGATCCTGGGCCTTAAGATGGCAATTGACGTGCGCGTAATGACCCAGCACGCGACTTCCCTGGCTACCATGAATGAGAAGACGCTGAGCAGCGTTCTGCAAACGGCAAGATCAAGCCTGGGAGCCTGGACGGGAGAGCGGGTCGCCCGGGTGACAGCGCACTCGGACTGGAACCCGCTGGATCTTCGCAGTGGCGTCAATCCGACGATTTACATCTCAGTACGGCCCAATGAGGTGGAGGCCTACCTGTCGCTGCTGCGAGTGTTCATCGGCCAGCACATCAGGGTGCTCACCGGTGGCCCGGTCCCGCCCCGAGATGCGGCTCCGATCCTGGTGATGCTTGACGAGCTGCCCCGGCTTCGCTATATGGCACCGATCGATGAGGGACTTAGTATCGGTCGCAAGTACGGCCTACGGCTCTGGATGTTCGCGCAGAGCGTCGGTCAGTTTCAGACAGCATATCCGAACGCGGATGGACTGCTCGGTTCCTGCGCGGTCCGGATCTTCATGAACCCGAGTGGTGCCGACGGGCTGGCGGAGCGGCTGTCGGAGGAACTGGGGTACGTGGATTCGGTCAATGACAATTCCCGCAGACGGATGGTTGAGGCAGCCGATCTCGCGGGACCCTCATACAAGGACCGGCAGATCGTCGTGGCCATGGGCACCAAGCCAGCCATCGTCAGAAAAGACTTCGCGTTCGCGAACGCTGAGTTTGACCGGCGAATGAAGCTGAGGTAGCGGGAGATGAGCGACGACAGTTCCTACGCGGCCATCGGGATTCCCCACGGCCTCATCACGGACCGGGAGACCGAGGACGTGCGCGGCGCCGTGCGACGCGGCGGACAGCTCGTCTCCCTTGATCCCGCCGGGTACGGAATGTGGGCGACCCTCCTGACGCCGCTGACGCTGAGCGCCGCGGCTGCGATCGCGTCGGCCCGCGGCTGGGGCGATGCCGGGCCGGTAGTCGCCCGGCTAGAGAGCGCGGGCCTGCTGGCGCGGATTGATCGCAGGCAGGCGATGAACGGGGCCTTGTCGCGGCTCCGGCCCATACCGCTGGGCTGCGGGCTGGGGAATGTGAGCGGCGACCCGGCGAGATTCGACATTCAGAACGCAACACTGTCGCGCCCGGCCCCGATGTCGCTGGATGTCGTCTCCGTCATGTTCTGGTGGGAGTTTGACGGAGCGAGCTCGCTGCAGGAAATTGCGTCGGTGATGACGTCCCGGATTCCGGGCCTGTCGCTCGCTGCCGCGCAGGCGATCGCCGCCCGGCTGGCCTACGAGCTGATGGTCAACCGGATGCTCTACCTCGATTCCCCACGGACGGCCAAGAGCTGAGTGATCATGGATATCTATACCCGAGCGGCCGCCTGGGCGACGGCTGCCATCATGGAGAACGAGCTTATCAATGACGCCGCCCGTTACCTGGAGAAGCACGTCAAGACCGAAACGGTAAAATCCCTCGTGAGCTTGGCCCTGCTGGTCGTGCCAGAAATTGGCGATCATTTTGACATTGGGATCATAAAGGACTTCGACGAGTTCACTAAGGATCCTTCTGTCGGTGACCAGGTAGAGGCCGGCATCCATAATGCGATCGATCTCGCGGCGGAGATCACCGCGGAGCTGCGGTGGCAGAAAGACGACAGGGTGCTAGAAAACCTGGAGGCAGACATCCTGGAGGCGGACATCCTGGCGTCAGAAATCCTCGAGACCCAAATCCGGGAAGCTGAGGTTTTGGAGGCAGAAACTCTGGAGGCCGGGATCAGGGCCGACGCCGAGAGAGCGGCCGAGGCGATAGAGGAGCTGACCGGCAAGCTGGAGGAGGCGATGGAGCAGGAGCCGCGGGAGTCCGAGCAGGAGATCGCGGGCCTGAAGCGCGAGTTTGAGGCTGAGCAGCAGCAGCTCATGGACAAGATTGACAAGATGGAGGATGCGTATTTCGAGAAGCATCCCGACCTGGACGAGAATCAGAGAGCCGACGCCGAGGGGAAATTCGAGGAGATCAGAAGTGCGGAGATGGAATCCCTCGGCGACCGGCAGGATGCGAGGCTGGAGCAACTGGTGATACTCCAGCAGGAGCAGGGCGACGATTTCGCGGAAAAGCGAAAGGAACTGGACGGGACCCGGGACGAGCGTTCCTGACCGAAGCGCCGACCGCCGTCGTCACCGTTCAGCCTGGCAGCACCGCGTCGCGGTAACGGTGTGAGGAGGCCTTGAGCTGGTCGTCAGCCGGCTCCGCGCCCAGCTCAGCCGGTATCTGCCAGGTGATGCCAAGGACGTTGTTCCAGCAATTCCGGGCGCTTGGCCCACTCGGTGACGTTAGCGACCCGGACCGGGTGGGTGATGACCTCATAGACTCGCGCACACAGGTCATCGATGGCAGCTGCGAGAACGGGGCTGAGCCGCTGGTCGCGCCAGATCCGGTCTAGGTCGATGCGCTGAGCGGTGTCGTGCGCGCTTCTGGCGATCGTGTACGTTACTATGTCGGCTCTGTAACCGCCGAACTGGCCGGCCTGGACAATCTTCTCCGTCGTGCGGAACAAGTTGCCCTGGCGATGAGGCGCTGGCAGTAGGCGACGTCTACGGGTGGCGGTTTCTCGCCGATCCGCATCATGAATTCGCGGAAGTTCTTCTCCGCGCCGCGGCTGACGATATGCGGTAGCTGTGCCCAGGAGTACTCGGTCGGCTTTGGTGAACTTCTGGCGCAGCGGATGGAGCGTCTCGAACACTCGCTGACGGGCGGGTGTCCGCTCGCGGGCGAGCGCGTGTGCGACTCCCACACGGCTGCTACTTTCCCGAAGCTAGTTATGGTGCTGAGTGTGTGCTGACATCAGAGCCCCACACCACCCCATCTGCCTGCGGAAACTGCCCCACGGTCCACGATCACGCAGATCTACGAGGGCACCAACCAGATCCAGCGCATGGTGATGGCCTGCCAGTTGCTGAAGTAGCCAGACTGCCGACGTTTGCGCTGGTCAGCAGCTATCTCCTTGGTGGCGCGTGGGCCGCGCAGATCGGTCGGCCGGCCTGCCGGGGCGGGCCGGATGACCCAGCGTTATGCCCGTTGTTCCCGGTTGGCTCCCGTCGTTTCCGGACCGCGTGCTGGATCCGTGCTGACCCCTGGGCGATCACGGTGTGCGGATCTTGGAGCGGTGGCTACGGCCAGAATGATCGTCGTTGCTCCAGGCTGTCGCAGGTTCCGCTATGCCCGTGCCGCCCGCGATGGACGGCGAGGCCTTGGCAGGTGCCGCATGAGCGCGCCCTTTCTTTCCGGCCCGTGGTGGCTCGCGGGCTGATAGTCCGGCGTTCGCGGGCTTCCCCACGACCAGCATTGAGCTCCGCACTGAAGGGCCCAGGCAGCGTTGCCTGGGCCCTCAGTGAAGAGGCGCTTACGCCACTGCTCTACGCTGCCTGATCTCCGACGATGGGCTCGACTTGTCCGGCGTAAGACCCCCTGTCGTTGGCTCCGACAGTGAAGCCCAGGATGTCGCCCACCTTGTATCCGGACAGCTCGCGTTGCGGGACGTACACCAGATGGCGGTTGCCTTGTTCGTCCTCGACGCGGATCCAGCCGTAGGGCCTGCCGATCGGCAGGCTTACGAGAGGGCCGTCGGCCTGTTCGCCCACCACGAGGATGGCACCGGCCTGGCGGCACTTCCTTCCCTCGGCCATGCCCACCGCGACGAATGCGACCTCTGCGCCCGGCGCCAGGCTCTCCGCGTTGTCGGTGTAGACCAGCCGCTTCGGGGCGAACCAGAAGCTTTCTCCGCTGCTGGCGTCGCAGATGAAGCCAAAGCCCTTGTCAGGGCGCCAGCAGGTGACCTCGCCTCTGTGCCGCTCGACCGTGCTGGGCAAGACCGGTGGTGCCTCGTGCACCAGTTGGGTTCTTCCAGCGGAGGCTGGCCGTAGCCGGTCGGTAGACGCGGTGACCTCAGCGGAAGCCACGCCGTACAACTGGTGATCCCACTTGATCTCGTGGTATGCCACAGGCTGCCCGAAACCTTTGAGCGTCACCTTCTGCGGGTCCCCCAGGTACTGCTCGGACGCCCATCCCAAGGCGGTACCTACGCGCGACCTGAACCGTGTGACGTTTGCCGCTCCGAGGGTCTGTGTGTCGACGAAGATCGCGTTCTCGTTTGCCGCGGAGCACAGCCGGAACGCCTTGTCGACCTGGGCACCGACGAAGTCCAGCACCCCGGACGGGGTGGTGAAGCCGATGACCTCGCCGGAGCTGACTCCGACCGAACAGGTGATCTTGACCATACCCATGGCCCCGCTAGTCCC
Organism: uncultured Actinomycetota bacterium; assembly: GCA_963719765.1. Classification (GTDB taxonomy): domain Bacteria; phylum Actinomycetota; class Actinomycetes; order Streptosporangiales; family Streptosporangiaceae; genus JAJYUU01. Next base: position 912,542 of record CAVRCW010000001.1, on the reverse strand, counting down.
GCGGCCGGCGTCCCTGATCGCCTCCTGAATCTCAATCGCCGCGTTGACGGCGTCTGTGGCCTGATCGACGTCGGCGACCAGCATGATCCCGTCACCGAGATACTTGATCACGACACTTGGCACCGCGGACTGGGCCAGTTCGGTGACGATGTCGTACCACCAGCCGATGGTGGGTAGCCAGGCGGCCTGCGGCTGTGACTCCTTCATCGCGGTCGATCCGTTGACGTCCACTACGACGATCGTGCGCTCGGTGCGGGACTCCGAGGACGCGAAGGCGTCCCGAAGCTGCTGCTTGTGCTCGTTCATCTCTTGCTCCTCTTCTGCTAGTCGCCTCACTGAAGCGGGTGCTCCGAGGTCGGCTGAGATCTAGCCTCATGGCTAGCCCTGCCGGCTAATACCGGGCGATCCCCTTACTTCGCCGCCTAATCCCGGCCGTCTTGATTCATGAAGCCAAGGTCGTAGCGCGACCCGAATCCGCGGCCGCGTAGCTGGCGCGGCACTGTTGCCGCCACGGACCGCTCCGCTCTTGCAGTACTAGCCCGCCGAGCGCTTCCACGGCATCCCGCGGCGGATGAGCCCTCGGCCGGCTCGCTGCCGGGGCGCGTCATTGACGAGGTCCCCTGGCCGGATGCCGAGCTCGCGGGCAAGGTCGGCGAAGCTGCCCTGGTGGCGTTTCTCGACGTCCTCGCCGATGATCTGCAGGATCTTGCGCTTGCGGTCCTCGATCGTTCGTGCTGACAGGTCCAGCTTCTCCGCCAGGTCCTTGTCGGACTTGCCAGAGTCCAGCAGGGCGAGGGTTTCCTCGAGCGCGGCCGGCAGGCGGATGTCCCTGCACCGAACGAGCAGCGCCCGGAGCGCGCTGTGCAGCGCGCCGGTGACGATGTCGCCGTGCCTGCCGATCTCATCGATGGCCTGGACCAGCGTCTTCGTGTCGTCGTACTTACTGATGTCGCCGGCCGCGCCGGCGGCGACGCAACGCGCGACCGGCTCGGGCCGCTCGTCAGCCGTGAGGATCAGCACACGATGTCCGCATGCGACCAGATGACGGATGGCCAGTACTCCCTGCAGAACTGCCTGATCACCTGTCTGACGGTTCAGGCACAGGTCAAGCACGACCACGTGACAGGGCTGGCGCTGTATGCCGAGGAACGCCTTCAGCGACCCGTATCCGCCGACCAGTAGCAGCCTCGGCCCGCCGGGGATATCGAAAGCCTGCCGGTACAAGGGCTCATCGTCGATTATGACGTAGCGCACGGGTTCACCGTCCGCGGCCAGTGGAAGAATGGGTGGTCCGCAGGGGAGGCTTTCGGTCCCGCCGGTCATGCCTGCAGCTCCCTCGGCACCATAATGCGGACCTGGGTGCCCTCGCCGCGGACCGAGCGCACCTCGCCGCGGCCGCCGATCTCGCGGAGCTGGTCGCCGAGGATGTGCCCGATGCCGAAACGGACTGGTTGCTCTTGCGAGTCGAATCCCGGACCGTCGTCACGAACGAGGACCAGCACGTGATCGGCTTCAGAACGGACCTCTACCGTGACGCACGCTCCCGGCGCGTGCTGTTCCGCGTTAACCAGCGCGGTGTCCAACGCCAGCGCGAGCTGGTCGAGTGCGGCCGCGCGCAGCCTGAGGGGCGGCTCTATCTGCACGACCGGGCGGACGCCCAGGGCCGGGTGGAGCTCAAGGATCCCGTCAACACATGCCCGGAGGTCAGCGCTCCCGCCCGTCCCGTCAACAAAGGAGCGCATCTGCCGGTGCTTGGCGCGCGCCTGCGCGACCATCAGGGCTCGGTCCCCTTCGCTGGCGGCGGCGAAGCGATCCAGCTGCAGGAAGCTCAGCATCTGGTGCACGATCGCGCGGCTGCGCTCCTGCTCTAGCTCGGCTACGCGCTGCCGCGCGGAGTCCGCGGCTATGGCCAGATTGCGAATGAAGCGAGCGACGACGAACGCCAGGAGCGCGAACCCCAGGTAGGCCAGCGCGTTGACGATGGCCGTCATCCTGGCGGCCGCAGTGTCGGAGGCCGGCAGCGCGGTCACCGCGGCATAGCTGACAGCCAGCGCGCCGGCACCGGCGAACACCGGTAGCGCGTGGTCGAGTCCGGCCGCCAACAAGACGACTGTGGACAGCGTGACTGCGTACGACCACATGGTCCATGTATTGATCCGCGCGGCCGGGGCAACATAGAGCGGCACTAAGGCAATAACGCAGACCGATAGCGCGACGTCACCGGTCATTGGCCACCGGAAAGGCAGCAGCGATCTGCGCCGCAGCAGCCACCAGCCGAGCACCAGGGACTCGCACGCGACGGCGATGAGAAGCCCGACGTCCAGGGGCGGCTCTGTAGACCTGCGCAGGCTGCCGGCCGTGATCGCGATCGCCGCCTGAAGCAGATCGAATGCGCGGATGCCGATAAATGCCCACACAAATACCAGCTCGACACCAGGCCGAGTAGTGGCTAGCTGGCCGTCGCCGGTCATTTCGCGCACGCGCACCGTCCCCTGCTCGCACTACTCAAAGTACCGGGATTCCCCGGTTCCCGGCGATGTCTGGCAGAGCAATCCTGAACGCGGAACTACCAGCAATGAACAAAGGAGTCGAGATGAACGTCACGCACCAGGGGCACTCGGGCGGCCGGCACGCCGTGCTGTCCGCCGGCAAACGCATGGTCCGCCGCCGGCTACTCGCAGGTGCCGGGATCGCCATCGCCGGCGTGGCCGCGGTGGCCCCAGCCGTCACGGCCGGACCGGCCTCGGCATCGACCGACTACGGCATCAGCATGGTGCAGGCATGCAGATACACCTACAACAACCCGACCGCTTACGCGCTGTTCGTCCAGGCCAGCAATCCGTTCAGCTGGTACTGCGTGGAGCCGTCCTCAGTCATGATCGGCCTGCCGCCGTCGGTAACGGTGGTCAACCTCGGCGGAGTTGACGTGCAGAAGTACTGCAGCATCACCTACCCCGGCAGCCGGGCCGTCATCGTGGCCTGGAACGCCTATGGCTGGCGATGCCAGACCTGACGCCTTTCGACAGGAACGGCGGCAGGGCCGGCGTCGCCGAGGCGACGCCGGCCCGAGTGTCGCCACCGGTTGCCATCCAGGTCACCCCGCCGGATCTGGCCGCCGGACCGGCGCGTCATTCGCAGCGGCCCGGTGCGTATCGCCGTGGGACATCCCCTGCAGACCAGCGGCCTGACCCATCATGAGCCGCGTAATGGCGACGCGCTCCCGGCGCAAACTGAGCGGGCGCTGCCCATCCGGGGCGCTGAACACGGCAAGAACCCGAAGTCGCTTCCCAACCGCTCTCTTCCCTGCTCCCTGAGGCTGCGCTCCAACCTGCATTACCAGGGTGACGCCCTGAAGAGCCAGTGGCTTGCCCGCCGCGTCGGCAAGTTCCAGCGGCAGGTAGGCGACCTCTGGCCACGTTCCGACCTTCGTCGGATAGCGGCAGCCGCGGCCTGGCCCTGGCCTGCTATGGTTGCGGCTGTGCAACCCGGCTGCTAGGGCACGCGCTGACGCGTAGGTCTTTGACCTGTCATCGCGTGCCGCTCAAGACTGCGCGGCACGCTCCTCCGTGACCAATGAGGAGTTGGCTTCGCTGTGTCATCATTCAGCCTGGTCTCGCTTGCTGAGGTCTGTCGTTCCAACGGTTTCGTCCGGGCGTCGTCGCCACTGAACTCCCGCGGGACGGGAGATCGAGGCCGACAGATTCGTGCCATTGGGATTGCCGTACATCGAGTGCGTCGAATCGGCGTTCGCTCTACGCGTGTCAACGGGTCATGAACGCCGAGCCACCCGGGTTCGACCGGGCCGCCCTGCATGCGGCGCTCCGGGAATGGGAACTCTCGATCACGTCGCTCAGCTACCTCCCGCTGGGCGCTGGGAGTCATCACTACCTGGCGCGAGACGCTGCCGGCACCCGCTGGTTCGTAACCGTGGACGTACTGGAGTGGAAGCTCTACGGCATGTTCGGTCCGACGTTCGACCCGTGGGTGACCCCCGACCTTGAGTCGGGACTCGATGGCCTCGATCGCGCCTTTCGCACCGCCGTGGCGCTGCGCGATGGCGGCCTCGACTTCGTCCACGCACCGATAACTCGCCCCGATGGGGCCGTCGTGGCGAGGCTAGGTGACGACTATGCCGTGTCGGTGTTTCCGTTCATTGACGGCGCTTCGCACTCGATGACGGACCTAGACCGGCCCCGCTTGCTCGAGGAGGTCAGGAGGCTGCACGCATGCACCGACCTCGTACCCGCAGACCTGCCACGTCGGGACTCACTCACCGTTCCTATCCGCTCCCAGTTCTTCGAGTCCCTCGACGTCTTGCATTCGGGCTGGGACCATGGCCCCTTCGGCGAGTCCGCCCGTCGGCTTCTGCGCGATAGCGAGAGCCTCCTAAGGGACCTCTGGCATCGGTGCGACCAGCTGGCGGACGAGGTCCGTGGCTCCGGGGTGGAATGGGTGATCACCCACGGTCAGTTGCACTCCGCGAATGTGTTGCGGGCCACCAGCGGCGTGCCCATACTGATCGATTGCGACTGTGTGGCCCTGGCACCGCGCGAGCGTGACTTGGGCAGGCACTGGGGTGGGCTGGCTGAACCAAAGACCCGCGAAGACTGGGCCTCGTACACCTCGGCCGGTGTTGGCGCGGGCGTCAATCCGTCGGCGGTCGATCTGTACTGGCACATCGGGTTGCTGTGGGGACTTTGCGTTGGCACCGGAACCCTTCAGTCCCCGCACGTCGACGATCCAGACACCCGACACATGTGGACGATGCTGCAATCGCTCTTGAGCGAGGCCGGCGAGGCGTCTAGGGGGCGGCGTCGATGAGAGTTCCCGACCGTTGTGTGATGGATCTGCGTGACCGGGGCTATCTGATCTTCGAGGGGTTCCTCGAGGCCGACAAGCTGGCAGCGGCCCAGGACGCCTTGTGGCTGCACTATCCGCGGCCCGAGGAGTACTTCGCCGACCCGGCCGCTCATGCCTGGCTGGCAACCAGCCAGTGGGCCGGCCTGATCCGCGCACCGTGGCCGTCCTGGAGCCTCAACCGACTGGCCTTCCACCCCGACCTACTCGACCTGGCCGAGCGCTTCCTGGGCTCGGCCGACCTGCGTCTCTATGAGGCAGAGCTTTGGGCCAAGTACGCCGGAGCCGTCGACTACGACCAGCGCCACCACCGCGACTTCGTCAACCACAGCCTCGTCGTGCCCAAGCGCGCCCATCCGGCCACGCAGCTGTTGACGTGGATCCTCCTCTCAGACGTCGGCGACGAGGACGGCCCAACCAAAATCGTTCCGCTATCCGCTGGCGAGAGCGTCCCGTATTGGCCGATCCCTGGGGATCACGACATCACGAGCGACCCCCCAGGGGGGATGTTCGCCGAGGAGGAGGCCTCCATGACAGGTCCCGCGGGAACCCTGTTCGCCTTTCGGTCCGACGTACTTCACCGTGGGTCGCGCATGACCGGCGAGCGATCAGCCCGGTTCGCCTTGCTCGCCGACTACGACGCGTGGGGACCACGCTGGACAGGCAGGGTCGCCTGGGCCGAGCGCGCGACGCAACCGGGCTGGTCCGAGATCGTCGAGCGGGCGACTCCCCGGGAGCGGTCGGTGTTCGGATGGCCCGCTCCCGGCGACCCGTACTGGGACGAGCAAACCTTGGCCGACACCCAGACGCGCTACCCCCGGGCGGACCTGACGCCCTACCACTGAGGGGACCGCGCAGCCGCGATGGCCGCGAATGGGCACGAACGCGTCCCCCCGTGGGCGTAGACGTGACCCGTTGGGCTGGCAGGCGCCACAGTCGGCGTTGAGCGGAATTGCGCCAGAACCCGGTCGGCCAAGCGATAGCGTCCGAGGTTCAGACGAGCCCTGTCGCCCTGGGCGAGCGCCGTGACGATGCCGCCGCGGCAGCTGGTGGCCTTCCGCAGCAGCGTCCTCGTGAGCGTGGCTGCCTACGGGTGCCTGCAGGCGGCCACGGTGATGATCGCTCCCCGAACGGCGAAACCCGCCGGACTGCCTGGACGTGGCGGGTACTGCCGAGCGTAGCCCTCTGAGGCCGGAAGTGGGGCATCGCCGTTCAGCAGTGCCATCTCGCAGACAGTGCGCCGGTTGTCGGCAGAACGGAGCATCATCTGACAGGTGGCAGCGAAATATGTGATCCAGCGGGCGTTAACGGGCGAGCTGAGCATCAAGGACTCGCCGGTCAGGCAGTTCTTTGACGATAGGTTCTCCCCTGGCCTGCGGGACGTCCAGGCCAGGTACCGGATCGGAGCGGGTCCGCTTGTGGTGCCGGGGGTGCCGCAGTCGGAAGCGAACCCCGGGACCATCGGCACGGCCGCGGACTGGCTGATGCGCTTCCTGGTCTGCCCGACCCCGACCTTGCAGCTGGCGGCGCAAGGCGCGTCGCTGTGCGGGATGCTGCCGGCCCGCACCAACGAACAACCCGAGCAACACCGCCACCGCGACCCACAGCCCAATCAACCTGTTGTCTCTCTTCACCTTGAGCCTCTCCGAGATGTGACGCCACGTCGGCCGGTCTGACCGCGGCGGACCTGACCGCGGCGGGCTCGCGCGGGTGGCTAAGGCGGCGCGGTGTGTGGGCAGGCCAGGGACGGGATGCGGGTGCAAGACTGAGCCATGGACGGCAACCGGCCCGACGACAGTCCGCTGGCACGGCTCCTGCGTGGATACCGGCCGCAGGACAGCAACGAGGCTGACGACGTGGACCGCGTCACCGAGCTACTGCGGACAGCCGACGACCCGTGGGCACGGTCGAGTCCGCTGCATGTGACCGCATCGGCGCTGATCGTGCATCCGGCCAGCGGCCGCATCCTGCTCCGCTGGCACCAGCGCCAGCAGGCATGGCTGCAGGTAGGTGGCCACGGCGACCCGGGTGAGCACGATCCGCTCGCGATCGCGCTGCGCGAGGCCAGGGAGGAGACCGGCCTCACTGACCTTCGGCAGTGGCCGGACCAGCCGGTGCCTGTGATCCGGCATCTGGTGATCGTTCCGGTACCTGCGGGCAAGGGCGAGCCGGCGCACGAGCATGCCGATGTGCGATTCGTGCTAGCGACTGATGCTCCGGAGTCGATCGTGGCCGAGAGCCAGAACGCGGCGCTGCGCTGGCTGTCGGCCGCCGACGCCATGCAGGAGACGACGGAGGCCAACCTCAGGCAGACCCTCGGCCGCCTGCAGCGTCTCCTGGCTGAGTCGCCCGCGACGCCGGGCTGAGCCAGGCAACCGGACGCCCCGCAGCGAGGTCCGCCGCACGTGCGGAAAACGGCGTACCTGCGCTCACAATGGGATAGAACAATCGCATTCGTTCGTTGTGCCTTCAGGCGTCGGCGACGACGGGCAGGCGGCGGCGCGATGGCGGGAACGCAGCTGTGCTGGCGGGCCGCCGGATGGGAGCTGGCCATGTTCGAGCGATTCACGAACCGCGCGCGGCGGGTTGTGGTCCTGGCTCAGGAAGAGGCCAGGATGCTCAACCACAACTACATCGGCACCGAGCACATCCTGCTCGGTCTCATCCATGAGGGTGAGGGCGTCGCGGCGCAGGCGCTGAAGTCGCTGGGGGTAAGCCTCGCGGCGGCGCGGCAGCAGGTAGAGGAGGTCATCGGGCTCGGTAAACGAGCGCCGTCGGGCCATATCCCGTTCACGCCGCGGGCCAAGAAGGTGCTGGAGCTGTCGCTGCGCGATGCGTTGCAGCTTGGCCACAACTCCATCGGTACCGGCCACATCCTGCTCGGCCTGCTGCGCGAGGGCGAGGGCGTGGGCCCGCAGATTCTGGTCCGGCTCGGCAACGACCTGAATGTCGTGCGGAGGAGGGTCATCTCGCTGTCGCCAGGTGAGGAAGGCGAGAGCGACCGGCCCGTGACCGGTCAACCAGTCGGGCTGCAGGTGAGCGCCAGGGGCGAGATCAGGGACGCCTTGTCGGCCATTACCGACAGGCTGACCGCCATCGAGAAGCACCTGGGCATCAGTAAGCCAGACGACCGCGCACCGGCGGAAGACTCGGCAAGCTCCGCCAGGACGGTCGGCCCGGTCGACGAGATAGATGAAGCGAGCGAGCCTAGTGAGGCGGGCCCGGCCTCCGGAGACGAAGCCTCGGGCGCCGAGCGCGAGCAGGGCTAGCCGCCTCGCTCGGCCTGGTCAGAGTCCCAGGTCGTCCAGTTCCTTGTACAGGTCGGCGCGCGGTCCCGCGTACTTCGCTGCCGCCTTCGAGCCGGTGGCCGGCCGCAGGGACGTGCCCGGCTGCGCAACCGGGGCTGGGACAGACGCTCTGGCCTGGGCAGTTCCGGTGGCGGTCGTGCCGGTCGCCTTCACGGCGGCGCCTGCGGTGCGCGCGGCTCGCCGGTCCCTGAAGATCCAGCCGCCGACGATGCCCGCCGCCAGCCCGCCGATGTGGTCCTGCCAGCCGATGCCAGCGTGCGGCAGCAAGACGGTGAACTGGTAGGCGAAGCAAAGCGCCATCACCGCCCCGATGATGATGTCGATCACGTGCCGGTCGAACAGGCCCTTGACCAGGACGTAGCCGAGGTAACCGAATACCACGCCGCTCGCGCCAACGCCAACGCTGTTGGTCGGCGCGGTCAGCCAGGCGGCGAGCCCGCTGACGACTATGACCAGCACGGTAAGGCCGAGGAAGCGCATCACGCCGCGGTAGGCGGCCAGGAAGCCGAAGATGAACAGCGGGCCGGAATTTCCTTCGATATGGGTCCAGCTCAGGTGCAGGAAGGGGGCGGTCAGGATGTCGGGCAGGCTCGATACCGACCGGGGCCGAATGCCGTACTCGTAGACGAGCCGGTAGTGGTCGGCCACGTTGATGAGCTGCACGATCCACAGCAGGGCCAGGAAGCCGACCATGACGAATAGCGCCTTGCGGGCCTCCGCCAGCATCGACTCGGCGTCACCCGTGCCTGTCGTCCAGGACTTGCCTGCTGCACCGTTCATGTAGCCACATCCGCCCGTGTTTGACGTCCTGCTCTTAAAGCTAGCCGGAAATCGCGGCTAGGTGGAAGGCGACGGGTACGACCGCGGGTTGCGCTGCCTGCGGCGCAAGGCGACACGCGGGCGCGACACGGCGGCGCCCGACCTGTGATCACAGGTATGCGGTCATTACGCCCAGTAATTGTTACAGTACGTATTGCCAAACTGTGATCTGCACGACACTAATTCCGGGTTATCAACACAGCTTTTTCGGCGGAAACGCTTGGTCGCGCCCTCCGGTTCTGGCAACGTTGTGCCGCGACGGTGCCGGACCAGAGTAAGCGGTCCTGCGCTAACCGCAGCGATTAGCCGATTCCGGCCCGGCCGTCATGCGACTCGCTGCCCTGTACCGCAGCGGTCCCGCGCACTGGGCGAATGTGCTCAGCGTGCTTGGCCGACGGAAGGACCGCATTGTCACAGCACCGGAGACGTCCCCCGGCACGGCGCCCACGGCGTCGGCGAGTGGGCGTCTTCATGGTTACCGCTGCTTCCGCAACGGTTGTGGTCGTAACCGCCGCCATCCTGACGATGGTCTACGGTCGAGCCGGATCCTCCAACGACCCGCTGGCAATGGCAGTAGCCCAGGTCGCGACCGGAAAGTCGGGCGCGCTGCTGGAGAAGGAGCGCCAGAAGATCATCCTGGACGACGCGGCCTCGCAGGCGTTCACGGTGACCAGCACCCCGAAGATTACGAGCACGCCAGCCCCGGCGGCCGGTACTACCGGGGGCGGCGGTGCGCCGCTCGTGCCCGAGGGCCCGCCACCGGACCCGTCATCGGCGCAGGGTATCGCCTATAGCCTGCTTCCTTCCTATGGCTTCAGCACCGACCAGTGGGGCTGTCTCGATGATCTGTGGGAGCAGGAAAGCGGCTGGGTGTACAACGCCGAGAACGCCAGTGGCGCCTACGGCATCCCGCAGGCGCTGCCTGGATCCAAGATGGCGTCGGCTGGTCCTGACTGGCAGACCGATCCCACCACCCAGATCAAGTGGGGGCTTGGGTACATCAAGAGCATCTACGGCACCCCATGCGGGGCATGGTCGCACGAGGAGTCGTTCGGCTGGTACTGACCGCGTTCGCCGCAGCCGGGGTGTGGCGGCTTGCTATGGCTATCGCCATACCGATCCGCCACACCCCGGTCGGCTAGCAGGCTGGTACTCGGCAGTTCAGATCGCTCGGGCAAGGTGCAACGGGTATGTATTCGCGCCCCTGACGAGGGCGAATAACTGCCAGTAGCTGTCGGTTACGAATGGCATGCAGATTGCGGCTAAGACCGGTTGTGCGCCACGCCGACTTTGACTAAGTAATGTCGCTCTCTGTAATTCCGCGACTTGATTAGGTGATTATCGGCCGCCTGAGCAGGCATTTTCGGTCCATGGCTAACCTCGCCACATCGTGCCGACAGTCGTCCTCGTGGGCTCCCGTCTTCCGGCCCGTGTCGTCAGGCTCCGGGCATCGGCCGGAACGTCGGCAGCGCGGTGTGGAAGATCCCGTTGGCTGCCGGGAACGTTGCGGTGGGGGCCCACAGCGACAAGGTGTAGGGCTGGCTGCCGGCACTGGTAGACAGCGTCACAAGCAGGACCTGCTCGGCAAAGTCCACGCCGGACGTGACGTTCTTCCAGCTGTACTTCAGCTCGGCAGCAGCGGCCGAGCGGTATCCGCCCACTGCCTTGAAGCCGACTGCGGCGAGGGTGAGCACCTTGTAATCGCGGGAATGCGCCGCGGCGGCCTGACCTTGCAGATACTGCGCCTCACGCAGCGGCTTGGCGTACAGCCAGTAGGCCAGGTTCACGGTTAGGTGGAAGTTGCGCACGGTCTGGTTGAGGTGCGCCGCCTGGCCGGAGATGACTTGCGTCCAGGCATCGGGCACGCCGATCTTGAAGCCAGCGACCGAGCCCATGGTCGCGGCGGTGAACTTGTGCCACCGGTACCCGGCGGGCAGCACCGGTGCGGTCGACCCCGGCGACGTGCTGACGGTCGGACTTGGCGTCGGGCTGGCGGAGACGCTCGGCGTCGGAGTTGGCGTCCCAGGGGAGCCGCCGCTTGGGCCAGTGCTCGGATGGGACGCCCCCGAGGGCTTAGAGCTGGGATTGCCGCTGCCCTGGCTGCTGCCATGCGAGCCAGACGCGCTGCCCGTTACCGGACCGCCGGAGCCAGAATGCGAGCCCGAACTCTTGCTGCCCGACCCGCCCGCCGCAGGCCTGCCCGAGACTGCGGGCTGCGCCGTGGAGCCCGGCGGGGCAACGCCGCCCAGGGCGCTGACGGGCCCCGTGTGCTGGAAGATGTTATAGCCGACGACCGCGGCCACGACGATGGCCGCGATGCCGGAAGCGGCCACCGCCAGCCGCCACCTTCCTGACGAGCGCCAGGCGCGCCCGGCGGCTCCCCAGCGGCCGCCATCGGTCGAGCCGGGTCCGCCCTGGCCAGGACCGGGCGGCACGGGCGGCGGAGCTGCTTCGGTCTGCGCTGACTCGGCCCTGGCCGGGCCGGGCTGGCCCGGCCCGCGGTCACCACCGCGAGCGCCCTTGCCCTTGACCGGGCCCCACAGCGCGGGGCCGCTGCCAGGATCCAGATTGCTGCCCTTCGCCGCAGGCGCAGCCGCTGACTGCTGGCCGGCGGCCGCAAGCCGGTCATCGGCCGCCAGCCCGACCCCCGCTGCCACGCCCACGGCGGCCAGGCCCGCGGCGGCCGGCGCGGGCCCGGACGCCAGTTCGCCGGAGCCCGCCGAGTCTGCGGCAAGGTGCGAATCCGGTATCTGCAGGACCTCGTAGTCCGGCGGGTCGAGGAAACCGGAGTCCGCAAGGCCCATCTCTCCGGCTGCCGCCGACTTGGCGGTGTTCTCGGTGTCTGGCTCGCGGCTGGCCTCGGCGGCCAGCCATCCATCGCGCAGCGGCCGCGGCCCGGTCCTGGCCGCAGTCGCGGCGTCGGCTAGCAGCCGGGCCGCGGTGGTGGCGTCCGGCCTGGTGCCAGGATCCCGGCTGAGCAAAGCGTCGATAACCGGCCCGAGCGGCCCGGCTGACGGGGCGCGCGGAGCATCCTCGCCGGCCACCCCGGCAGTTATCACCGAAGATCCGCCGATCCGGTCGAACGGGCCGCGGCCTTCGACGGCCGCGTACAAGGTTGCGCCGAGAGACCACAAGTCGGAGGCGGGTGTCGCGATGTCACCCCGGATGCGCTCAGGCGCGGTGAAGCCAGGGGTGCCGACGACCATGCCCGCCTGGGTGATACCCAGGTCCTCGGAGAACGTGGCGATGCCGAAGTCGGTCAGGACCGCCTGGCCCTCCTTGGTGACCAGCACGTTGCTCGGTTTCACATCCCGGTGCAGCACACCAGCCGAGTGCGCGGTAGCCAGGGCGCTGATCAGGCTGGCACCGAGATCGGCCGCCTGCTCGGGTGGCAGCGGCCCGTCCTCGGTGATCACCTGATCCAGGGAGCGCGCGTCGATCAGCTCCATCACGATCCACGGGCTGCCGTTCTCTTCCACCACGTCGAACACGGTGACGACGCTGGGGTGGCTCAGCCGGGCCGCTGTCCTCGCCTCGCGCAGAGTCCGCTGGTACAGGACCTCGGCATCGGCCGGCGAGGCATGCGAGGTGATCTGCACTTCCTTGACCGCGACATCGCGAGCAAGTAGCTCATCACGGCCGCGCCACACGATTCCCATCGCACCCCGGCCGATCGGGTCGTACAGACGGTAACGCCCAGCGATCAGGCGGCCGGTCCCCATAACATCGTGCATGGCGGGACCCTATCTACAGCGACCATTGAGCGTCCTGTGCGGAAGTTGTGAATTTGGCTGTGCCGCAGGGGGCCGAAACAGGTTTTAAGGGATCTTGCAGACTGTCTCGGCAGGCATCAGGGTAACGGTGCCTTTCCTGGCGGCGGGGGAGTTTGCGCAGACTACAGCGGCGTTCGGTGCCGATTTGTTACTCGCCAGGCAAGCAGGTCCTCAGTGCGGGTGATGGTCGGCCTGGCGGGTCATGGCGAGCACGTCGAGCGCCCGGTCTAGCTGATCCACGGTGATCTCGCCGTTGGCAACGTGCCCGTTGGCGATGACCACGTCCCTGATGGTGGCCCCGGTCTGCAGCGCCTGATGCGCCACGGCGGCGGCCGCCTCGTACCCGATGAACGAGTTCAGCGCGGTGACGATGGCGGGCGAGGATTCTGCGTTGCGCCGCAGCCGCTGTGCATCGGCGGTGATCCCGGCTATGCACTTGTCTGCCAGTGCCAGTGCCGCCGCCGATAGCAGCGCCAGCGAGGACAGCAGGTTTCGGGCGATGACCGGCATCATCACGTTCAGCTCAAAGTTGCCCGCTGCGCCGCCGAAGGCGACGGCCGCGTCATTGCCGATCACCTGCGTGCAGACCTGGCAGACTGCCTCGCAGATGACCGGGTTGACCTTGCCAGGCATGATCGAGGACCCGGGCTGGAGGTCGGGAATCCGAATCTCGGCCAACCCGGTGCGCGGCCCTGAGCCCATCATCCGCAGGTCGTTGCAGATCTTGTACAGGCTGACCGCGATGACCCTGGAGACGCCGCTGGCAGCGACCAGCGCGTCACGTGCCCCGGCCGACTCGAAGTGATCGCGTGCCTCGGTGAGCGGCAGGCCCATGTCCCTCGCCAGTCTCGCGATCACGGCCGCGGCGAACCTTGGCGGCGCGTTCAGCCCGGTGCCGACCGCGGTGCCGCCAAGCGGCAACTCCCCGACGTCGGGTAGCACCGTGGCCGCCCGGTCGGCGCCGTGCCTTACGGCCGCCGCGTAGCCGCCGAATTCCTGCCCGAGGGTCACGGGGGTCGCGTCCATCAGATGCGTCCTTCCGCTCTTGACCACCTCGTCGAACTCGAATGCCTTCGCCTCGAGCGCGCTAGCTAGCCGATCAAGCGCAGGCAGCAGCGACTGGGCTATCAGCCGGGCGGCGGCCAGGTGGATGGCCGAAGGGAACACGTCGTTGGATGATTGCGAGGCGTTCACGTGATCGTTGGCATGCACGGGCCGGCCAAGAGCGCGGCCGGCCAGGGTGGCGATGACCTCGTTCGCGTTCATATTGGACGAGGTGCCAGAACCGGTCTGGAAGACGTCTACAGGGAACTGGTCGTCCCAGCGGCCGCTGGCCACCTCGGCCGCCGCGTCGTGAATGGCGTCGGCCAGATCGGGGGCCAGCACGCCGATCTCGCCGTTGACGATCGCGGCCGCGCCCTTGATAGACGCCAGCGCGGCGATGAGGTCACCCGGCAGCGGCTCGCCAGAAATCTGGAAATTCTGCACGGCACGCTGGGTCTGCGCGGCCCAGAGTGCTTCGGCCGGCACGGCGACCTCGCCCATGGAGTCATGCTCGACCCGGAATCCGGCCTGCTCGTCAATCCTCGGCTCGGTCACGCTGGGCAGCCTCCAGGTCAGCTCGGTCCTGGGCCGATCGTCAGCAGCTTCGGCGCGGTAACGTCCGCGAAGAAGTCATTCCCCTTGTCATCGACCACGATGAAGGCAGGGAAATCGCGGACCTCGATCCGCCAGACCGCCTCCATGCCCAGCTCCGGGTACTCCAGCACCTCGACCTTGGTGATGCAGTCCTGGGCCAGCTTAGCCGCGGCGCCGCCGATCGACCCGAGGTAGAAGCCGCCGTGCTGCTTGCAAGCCATGGTCACTGCCGACGACCGGTTGCCCTTGGCGAGCATGACCAGCGAGCCGCCGGCCGCCTGGAACCGGTCCACATAGGTGTCCATCCGGCCGGCCGTGGTAGGTCCGAACGAGCCGGACGCGAAGCCGGCCGGGGTCTTGGCCGGTCCCGCGTAGTACACGGCGTGATCACGCAGGTAGGCAGGCATCGGCGCGCCGGAATCGAGCAGCTCGGCGATCTTGGCGTGCGCGATGTCGCGAGCTACCACCATCGGGCCGGACAGCGCCACCCTGGTCTTGATCGGATACCGGGACAGCTCGGCCCTGATCTCGGACATCGGCCTGGAGAGGTCGATCCGAACGACGTCATCGGCCAGGTCGGCGTCCGTCGTGTCCGGGAGGTACTGCGCGGGATCGGTCTCCAGTTGCTCGAGGAACACCCCGTTCCGATTGATCTTGGCCGTCGCCTGCCGGTCAGCAGAGCACGACACGGCGATCGCGACCGGGCAGGATGCCCCGTGCCGCGGCAGCCTGATCACCCGCACGTCGTGGCAGAAGTACTTGCCGCCGAACTGGGCCCCGATGCCCGTCTGCCGGGTGATCTCGAGTACCTGCTGCTCGAGCTCGGTATCGCGGAAGCCGTGCGCGTCCATGGAGCCGGCCGTCGGCAGCGTGTCCAGGTACTTGGCCGAGGCGTACTTGGCCGTCTTCAGCGCGAACTCAGCGCTCGTGCCGCCGACCACGATCGCCAGATGGTAGGGAGGGCAGGCCGCGGTCCCAAGCGAGGTGATTTTCTCCTGGAGGAAAGCTTTCATCCTCGCCGGGCTCAGCACAGCCTTGGTCTCCTGGTATAGGTACGACTTGTTAGCCGACCCGCCGCCCTTGGCCATGAACAGGAACTTGTACTCCTCGCCGCCGGTGGCGTAGACCTCGATCTGGGCCGGCAGGTTGCTGCCGGTATTGCGCTCCTCCCACATGGTGATCGGCGCGAGCTGTGAGTACCGCAGGTTCAGCGTGGTGTAGGCGTCGTAGACGCCCCTGGCGATGTGCGCCTCATCCCGCCCGTCGGTGAGCACCTGCTGGCCGCGCTTGCCCATCACGATCGCGGTTCCGGTGTCCTGGCACATCGGCAGCACTCCGCCGGCCGCGATGCAGGCGTTCTTCAGCAGGTCGCCCGCCACGAACTTGTCGTTCCCGCTTGCCTCCGGGTCGTCGAGGATCGACCGCAGCTGGCGTAGGTGCGCGGGCCGCAGCAGGTGCGCGATGTCATGCATGGCAGCCGCTGTCAGCTGGGTCAGCACCTCGGGCTCCACCTGCAGGAAGTCCCGCCCGAGTGCGTGCTGCACGCTGATCCCTTCGGCGGTCAGCAGCCGGTACTCAGTGGCGTCGGGTCCGGTCGGCAGCAGATCGGCATAGCTGAAGTCGGGCATTCAGGCACTTCCTCGCAGAGACTTGTTGACCCTCTCATCGTATTTCGCGGCCGCCGGAGCCGGTGCCGTGCCTGCATCGCCGAGGGCCGCCGCCGCATTCGCGGCGGCAGCCCTCCGCAGCCTTCGCAGTCCTCGGCAGTCCTCGGCGGTCGCGAGACGGCGGTCTAGAAGACCTCGGCGTCGGCCGACTCTGCGGCTACCAGCTCGGCCTGGCTTGCTCCGGCGTCATCGGCCTGCGGCTTGCTGGCCGGGGCGGGCTGCGGGCGCAGCCGGATCAACGCGGCTATCACGACCAGCGCGACCGCATCGAAGATGGCGGCGGCGGTGAACGAGGCGGCCATGCCGTGCACCTTGGCCCGCTGCGCCGCAGCCGCCGCCGTGGCGCCGAGGACCGGGTGAGCGGCGGCCGCGCGGCTCGCGGTGCCGTAGATGGTCACCAGGATGGCCAGGCCAAGAGCGCCGCCCACCTGCTGCATCACGTTGACCATGCTGGCGGCTGATCCGGAGTCCTTGGCTGGGACGCCCGTCAGCGAGGCCATGGTCAGCGGCACGAAGACCACGCCCATGCCGAAGCCGAGCAGCACCATCGGGATCAGCACGCCGGGGAGATAGCTGGTGCCGGTGCTGAGCTGACCGAGCCAGGCCATCCCGGCGACGACGGGCAGCAGCCCGGCGATCATCAGCGGCCTGGGCCCGAACCTGGCGACCAGCCTCGGCGCGAGCCGGGACGTGCCGAACAGCGCCGCTGTCATCGGCACAAAGGAGAGGCCGGCCTTGAGCGGGCTGAACCCGAGCACTTCCTGGACGAACTGAGTGAGGAAGAAGAACGAACCGAACATGCCGGCCACCAGCAGCAGCCGCGCCACATACGAGGCGGCCCGGCTGCGGTCGCGCACCAGCCACAGCGGCGTGATCGGCTGGGTGCTCCTGGTCTCGATCATCAGGAACGCGCCGAGCAGCAGCGCGGCCAGCACGAAGGAGCCCAGCGCGACCCGGTTAGTCCAGCCATGTATGGCGACCGTGATGAACGCGTACACCAGCGCCGACATCCCGGCCGTGGAGGTGATGGCGCCCGCCGCGTCGAAGCGGCCGCGCTGCCGCTGCGAGGCCGGCAGCAACCGCGGCGCCAGTGCCACCACCGCGATGCCGATGGGCACGTTGATGAAGAAGACCCAGCGCCACGAGAACCACTGGGTGATCATGCCGCCGAGTACCAGTCCCAGTGAGGAGCCACCCATGGTGACGGCCGTGAAGATGCTGAGCGCGCGGACCCGTTCCCTGCCTTCGGGGAAGCTGGTCACGATGGCGCCGAGTACAGCGGGCGAGGCGATCGCGCCGCCGACACCCTGGACCGCTCGCGCGGCCAGCAGCAGGCCTGCGGACTGAGCCAGCCCGCCGGCCAGCGAGGCGACGGTGAAGATGGCCAGGCCCGCCATAAATGCCTGCCGGCGGCCGAGGATGTCGCCGGCCCGGCCGCCGAGCAGCAGCAGGCCGCCGAAGGTGAGCGCGTAGGCGTTGAGCACCCAGGACAGGCTGGTGGCGGACAGGTGCAGGCCGGCGGACATCGACGGCAGCGCGACGTTCACGACTGTCATATCGAGAACGATCATGAGCTGCGCGCAGAGAACGACGGCCAGGGTGATGTTGCGGCGGTCGCGAGCGGGGCTGGCTGCCCGGGTCGGCTGCCTGACTAGCTGGCCCGCTTGGCTGGGCTGGGCGATCTGGCCGATCTGGCCGATCTGGCCGATCTGGCCGACCTGGCCGACCTGGCCGACCTGGCCGACCTGGCCGATCTGGCCGGGCGCGGCGGCCTCGCGGACCGCGGCCGGCGACTGGCGGATTGTGGGAGAGGACAAAGTTCCTCCATCGGAAGACGTACGGAATAGAGGCCCTGGCGCGACAGTCCCTGGTCGCACTGGCCATGAGGAGCTATGCTTATTCGGAGGATCCCTCCGCTAAGTACTATACGGAGGATGCCTCCGCTTTGCAAGTCAGGTGATGGAGCAGTGATGAACGCGACCGGGATGCCTGCGGCGCCCAAGCGGGCAGACGCGCGCCGCAACTATGAGTTGCTGATCGCGGCGGCGGCCGAGGCGTTCGCCGAGCACGGTGCCGACGACGTGTCGCTGGAGGAGATCGCCCGCCGCGCGGGCGTCGGCATCGGCACGCTGTACAGACACTTCCCGGCCCGGCAGGCGTTGCTCGAAGCCGTGTACAAAGACCAGGTCGACGGGCTGGAAGTCCTGGCCGGCAAGCTGCTGACGTCCGAGTCGCCCGCCGACGCACTGGCGGAATGGCTGCGAGCGTTCGCCGCTTTCGGCCGGACCAAGAGAAGCCTGAGTGCCGCCCTCATCGCCACTCTCGGCAAGCAGTCCGAATTGCTGTCCGCGTGCAGCAAGGTGCTACGGGGCTGCACCGAGGCACTGCTAACCAGGGCGCAAGAGGCAGGCGTGGTGCGGCCGGATGTGCAAAGCGGCGACCTGCTGCGGCTGACCCACGGGCTGATCATGGCCTCCGAGGGTGCCGGCGCAGACCCGGGCCAGGCTGACCGGATGCTGTCGCTGCTGATTGGCGGGCTGCTGACAGGAGCAACCCAGGCGACTGCCTGAACCAGCGCGAGACGTCGCCGGCCGGTTCGAACTAGAACTAGCACCGGTCCGGCCCGCGCACCGCTGCGGGCCCGTGGCACAGATGCCGGCCCGTGACGCAGATGCGGGCCCGTGGCAACGATACGGATGGATTAAGCGGCCGTTCCGCGACAGACCAGCAGAATGGCGGCCGCAATCACAGCCCTAGTTACCGACTATTGGCATGCCCGGCCGATAGCCGGGTAACAACACAGGTGCCGGATAGCCGGCCCGCCCCGCTTAAGTCACCACTTGCCGGCCCGGGCCGCTATCCGGACCAGCCCGGTCCGGACCAGTCTGGTCCGGCCCGGACCGGCCGCATCGACAAGGACGGTGAGACTGTGACAAGCACTCAGGAGACCGGCGGCCGCCAGATTGACCTCGGAGAGGCTACGCGGCAGTTAGAAATGGCCGCACACGACGCGCGCGTCGCGGCTAGCTGCATTGGTCTAGGCGACCTCGATGCCGCCCATACTCACGCGATCCTCGCCCGAGCTGCCGCGGATGGCGCACAGAACCTGCTGCAGGCGGCGCTGGCCTCTGGCGCGATGATCCCGCCGTAGGGAGCGTCTACGGCAAGCTCAGGTCCGCGCATATCGCAGTGCGTCATGGCGGGCTGAGATCCGCGCAGCGCGGATCTCAGCCCGCCATTTGAGTTCGCATAACCCTTCCAGTTCCATGCGCACAGATCCGGATGAATCGGGCGCCAATCGCGCTGCAACTGGAAGGTTATGCGCTGTCGCAGACGCGGGTCAGTGGCGAGAGGACCCGGAAGGGTGCCATCACCCCGCTGAGCGCCGCGGAGTAGATTAGTGTGTGACACACACATTCTTTCTGAGAATGCGAGGCTTCCATGGCGCACGCAGCAGGCAGTTTCTCGGTCAAGTCCTGGGACGAGAGCACCTATCAGGAGCTGGGCGACAACGCCAAGCTCACGAAGGCGACGGTCTCGTTTGCCCTTGATGGCGACCTCACCGCCGAGGCCACCTGGGACGCGGTCATGTGCTACCGGCCCGACGGCACCGCGGTCTTTACCGGCATGCAGCGGATGGACGGCGAGTTGGCAGGGCGCGAGGGCAGCTTCGTGCTGCAGGCGGACGGCGAGTTCGCCGACGGCGAGGCCAGGTCGCGGTGGCAGATCGTGGCTGGCTCGGGCACTGGCGAGCTGGCTGGCCTGACTGGGTCGGGGACTTCGATGGCGACCGCAAGCCCGACAGGGACATTCGAGCTCGAGTACAGCCTTGCCTGAGGACCCGCTGCATGCGGACCCGGCGGCGGACGGCCCGGCGGCGGACGGCCCGGTGGCGGACGGCCCGGTGGCGGACGGCCCGGTGGCCAGGGACCAGCTGGGGCTTGACGGTCCGGCGAACGTGTTCGGCGCTCTGGCGCTGGTGGTCGCCGACCAGATGGCTGATGCGACCGCGTCGGCGGCCGGCCGCGCGGAGTCGGCGCCCGCCGCCTTGGCCGCGCTGCATCACTTCCTGGACGGGCCCTCGGTAGACCTGCTGCGCCAGGTACTTGGCCTGACCTCGTCCGGCACCGTCAGGCTGCTCGACCGGCTGGCGGAGTCCGGCTTGGTCGAGCGAGCCCCCGGCGCAGACGGGCGGACTACGAAAGTTATTTTGACCGGAACGGGCAGGGCCGTGGCGGAGCAGGTCTGCGGCGCGCGGGCCGCCGTGCTTGACCGAGCGCTGTCCGAGCTCAGCGCGGCCGAGCGCGCCGACTTCAGCAGGCTCGCCGCGAAGATGCTCGTAGGCATGATGCGGGGTCCTGGTGCGGTGCGCTGGATCTGCAGGCTGTGCGACACGGGGATCTGCCGGGGCTCGCCTGGCGGCTGCCCGGTCGGAAATGCGGCCCGCGAGCGGTATGCCGCGGCAGGCTGACGCGCGGCGTTACCTCGCGAGCCGCGGCAGCAGCAGGGCGGAGGCGGTCACGCCGAGCACGGTGGCGACCGCCAGCACCAGCATGTCCAGTCCGAGGTGGGCCTGGGTGCCGATCAGCAGTCCGCGCAGCGCATCGACCTCATAGGACAGCGGGTTGCACTTGCTGATCGCCTGCAGCCAGCCGGGCATGATCTTCTCCGGGTACAGCGCGCTCGAACTGAAGAACAGCGGCATGGTGATGGCCTGGCCAATGCCCATCAGCCGGTCGCGGGACAGGGCCAGCCCGGCAATCGTCATCGAAAGGCAGGAGAAGAAGGCGGAGCCGAGCACCACGACGGCGGCTGCGGCGATCAGCTTGAGCGGATTATGGGTCAGCGACACTCCGAGCAGCGCGGCCAGCACGACCACCGCGATCGCCTGGACCACCGACCGCACTCCGGCGGCGAACGCCTTGCCGCTGATAAGGGCAGCCCGCGGCGTCGGCGTCACCATGAGCTTGGTCAGCACGCCGGCGTCGCGTTCCCAGATGATCTGAATCCCGTAGAAGATCGCGATGAACAGCGCCGACTGGGCCAGGATGCCGGGTGCCAGGTAGGCCAGGTACGAGATGCCGTGCGGCGTCGGGATCGCGTGTATCCGGGTGAATACCTCGCCATAGATCAGCAGCCAGAGCGCTGGCTGGATGGCCCTGGTATAGAGCTCCGTCCGGTCGTGCCGGATCTTGCGCAGCTCTACCCAGCACAGCGTCTCGATCCGGCTCGCGAGTCGGCGGGCGACTGCCAGCGGGGTGTCGGGCGGTGGCAGCAGCGCGGTCCCGAAATGCCCGGGGCCTGGCAGCACGGCTTCAGCCGAGGCGGCGGGCGGTACGCCTGGCGCGGCGGACGTCACGGATTCCTCCCTTATCGGCATCGTCGTCGAGCGTGCCGCCGGTGTAGTGGCGGAACACGTCGTCCAGCGTGGCGCTCGCGCCGAGCATGGCCTTGAGCAGGCCGGGCGTTCCCGTCGCCCGGATCGAGCCAGCGTGCATCAGTGCCACCTGGTCGCAGTAGGTGTCGGCCTCGTCCATGTAGTGCGTGGTCATCAGTACCGTCATGTCGGTCGTCTCACGCAGCCCGGCGATGTACTCCCAGACGTCGGTGCGCGCGATCGGGTCGAGCCCGACAGTGGGCTCGTCCAGGACGAGCAGGCGCGGTGAATTGACGAGCGCCTGGGCGAGCTCGAGCCGCCTGACCATGCCGCCCGAGTAGGTCTTCACCTGCCTGCTGGCTGGCTCGGTCAGCCCCATCGCGGCCAGTGCGCTCTCGACCCGATCGCGACGAAGCCTGCGCGGCACGTCGAACAGCCTGGCGAACAGCTCCACGTTCTCCCGGCCGGTGAGAGTGGCATCCGCGGAGAGCAGTTGCGGCACGTAGCCGATCATCCGGCGCACTCGCATGGGCTGGCGCGCGGCGTCGATGCCGAGCACGCTGACGCTGCCTTCCATGGGCTTGAGCAGCGTCGTCAGCATCCTGATCGTCGTTGTCTTGCCCGCGCCGTTCGGCCCGAGCAGGCCGAACGTCTCGCCCTGCTCGATGCGCAGGTCCACGTGATCCACGGCGGTGTGCGTGCCGAACCGGTAGGTCAGGCCCGAGCACACTACGGCGCTGCGGCGCGGCCCGCCGTCGCCCGCCAGTGCGCTGGCGGCGCGTGCCTCATGCTGCTGCGTCACCGGTCTCCATTCCCTCGGCTAGCCGCAGCAGCGCGGGCAGGGCTGCGGTTAGCGCCCGGCGGTCGGCGGGCGACAATCTGGCCAGTGCCTGGCCGGCCAGGTCAGCCCGCAGGTCGCGCCACTGGGTCAGCCGCTCTCGTGCGCTGTCGGTGATGGTCAGCAGCGCGGTGCGAGCATCCGGCGCGCCACGGCTGCGGGTTAGCAGCCCGGCGCAAGTCAGCTTCCCGACCAGCGTGCTGACCGTGTTCGGCGCGAGCCTGAGCTCCTGCGCGGCGTCCATTACCGTGATCCCCGGCCTGCTCGCGGCGAGGCGCAGCAGTTCACCCTGCGCGGGCGGCAACGGCTCGGTCGCGCAGGCCTGCCGGACCGCCCGCCTTGCCGAGCGGCGGACCCGGCTCATCGCGGCAAGCAGATCGCCGCCGAGCGCCCCAGGTCCGCCGCCAGCCGACCGGGGCCCACCGCGCACGGGCACTGATGACTCTTTCACAGAGCTAACTATATTGCTCAGGTAAGAGCAGATAAAGATCACGCGAAGGCGGCAGGGCCTTTCCATCGGAACGGGGCTAGGTCGCGGTGCTAACCGGACCGGCCGGCTAGCCAAGTCCTGGCAGCTCGTACAGCCTGGCCGCATTTCCGGCGCCGATCAGGCCGGCCACCCGGATGGCGTCGGCCTCGGTCCACTCCCCTGTTCCCACCCAGCCGCCAAGCACCTCGATAATCGCGTTCCGCCAGCTCCTGGCGCCCAGATACACAAGCTCCGGCAGCCCGTATGCGTCCGAGGAGTACAGAATCTTGCTAAACGGCGCCAGCTCGAGGGTCTCGGCAAGCACCGCCGCACAGCGGGCCCCGACGTAGTTCATCGTCATCCCTATGTCCAGGTACACGTGCGGATAGATCTGCGCGAGGAGCCGGCCTCTCGGTGGTAGGGGTAGCAGTGCAGCAGCACCACCGGCACTCCGCGGCCTGCGATGCTCCCCAGGAACTGCCTGGCCAGCAGCGGATTGGCGCGGCGCAGATCCAGGTCCAGGTCGCCGAACCCGGTGTGTATCTGGATCGGGAGGCCGCGGTCTACCGCGGCCCAGAGCAGCTCGCGCAGCAGCACGGGATCGGTGACTCTGGTCCGCCCGGACGCCTGCACGGCCGACAGCCACTGCCCGGCAGCCGCCGTCAGCTCCTGGCGTCCGGGCCGCGCCGGGTCGAAGTCGAGCCCGTACCGGTATGCGACGATGCTCTTCACGCCGACCGCGTCCGCCGAGCGGTGCCAGAGCGCCTCCTGATAACGGTCGGCGAAGTCTGCCGCCTCGCAGCCGGACATGACCAGCTCCTCGGCCACGCTTTCTAGCCGGACCACTTCGCCCACCGCTGCGCCCGACATCGAGGCCAGGTCGGCCAGGCTGACCGAGCCCGGCTCGATGAAGCCGGTGTCTACGAGCAGCCGGGAGCATCCGGTGGCGGCCAGCAGTCGCGCGGCGGCGCCCGTTCCGGTCAGGGAATCTCGATGCCGCAGGTAGGCGTCGGGCGCCGCGCCGGCTTCCAGACCGAGAACCGGGGCGCACCAGCGGCGGACCGCGAAGCCGAGCTGGGAGTCGAACTGGGTAGTGCCGGCCGGGGCGGGCTGATCGGACTCTGTGATCAACGCTTCGAACTGCGCCCGGCTGAGCGGGCCGGGCAGGACCGTGTGCACGTGGTGGTCGATGAGCCGCAGTTCTTCGACGGCTGTAGTCAGGCTCATGGCTGCCTCCTGCGGCGCTGCGTTTTAGAAGCGGGTGAAATGCTGGAAGCACTCCCAGGCCGTGTCGTGCGCGGCGAAGGCCTCCGCTTCGGCTCGCTTGACCGCCAGGTAGGCGGCAGAGCGCAGCGGGCCGAGTGCTGTCATGAGCAGCTCGTCGGCGGCTAGCGCGTCGAGCGCCTCGGTCAGCGTCTGCGGCAGCCGGTGCGCGCCAGCCGAGGCGCGCTCCTGCTCGGACATGGTCGCGGGGTCGACGTTGACCGCGTCGCCGGGATCGAGCCTGGAACGCATCCCGTCCAGGCCGGCGTGGATGACCGCGCCCAGCGCGAGGTACGGGTTGGCGCTCGAGTCCGATGGCTTGAGCTCCAGGTTCACCGAGCTCGTCGCGTCACCGCGCAGCGCGGAGCAGATCCGGATCGCCGCTTCCCGGTTGTCCATGCCATAGACCGTGTAGGCGCTGCTCCAGAACTGAGGCTGCAGCCGGCGGTAGCTGTTTACGCTGCCGCAGGTCAGGGCGACCAGGCCGGGTAGATGAGCGAGCAGCCCGCCGATGAAGTAGTAGCCGGTCTTCGAAAGCCCGTACTGGTCGGCCGGATCGGCGAAGATCGCGCCGACGGGCGGGCCCGCCGGTCCGGCTGAGGCCACCGAGACTGGCGCGGTGTCGTCGGCGAGGCTGGTAAGCGAGACGTGCAGGTGGGTACCGTTGCCGGCCTGATCGGGAATGGGCTTGGGAGCCAAGCTCGCCCACAGACCCCGCCGGAAGGCCACTGCGCGAACTGTCTCTCGGTACAGCACATGATTGTCGGCTGCGCGCAGCGCGGGCGCGTGCCTGATGGATATCTCCTGCTGGCCGTGACCAAGTTCAGGGTAGTAGTGCTCGACTTGCAGGCCCTGCGCGTTCAGCGCTCGCACCAGCTCGATCACATACTCGTGGGCCAGGTGGAATCCGGTCGCGGAGTAGCACAGGCTGTCATCGATCGGGACCAGCCGGTCGGGGCCGCCGGCCGGGTCTGGCTCTCGCGTACCCAGCGTGAACTCCGGCTCGAACGCCGCCGACATGGCATAGCCCTCGGTAGCCAGTTCCGCTATCGCCTGCTTGAGGAACGATCGGGCGCACGCCTCCCACGGCTCGCCGTCGGGCCGGACCATGTCGGCGAGCATGGCGCCCGCGCCAGGTGCGTACGGCAGCTCCACCAGCGTGGCTGGGTCTGGCTTCAGCCGGACCTCGCCGACCGGTCCCATTCCGGCGACCGGCTGCAGGGTGTCCAGCATGGTCATGGCCATCATGGCGACGGTGTGCCCGATACCGCTGGCTATCCTGTCCGGCAGGAACTGCATCGCCGCGGCCTTGCCCCTGATCACCCCGCCGTGGTCGGCATACAGGAAGCGGACAAGCTCGAGATCTCCGGCCTCCGCCCTGGCGATGGCATCGCGGGCGTAGGAAGGCGTGCGTCGCTCGGGGTCAGATGGTGCCAGGCTGGCGGGTGAGGTCATGCATCAGGGGTAGCACGCCTGTTCGCCGCCCGTACAGTCTGCATCTGCCCGTTCCCTTCCGCGCCGTCTCCGGCATCGTCGGCATCGTCGGCCTCGTCGGCCTCCTCCGCCGCGATCGCATCGGAGACGATGTCGGTCCCGGCTGCCGTGGTCGCGGCGCCGGCGGCGACAGCGGCCGCCTCCACGCCCTCCTCGTGCACGTATCTGCCGCCGCGGAGGGCAGACGCGCCGGCGGCTATCACCAGCACCGCGATGGCGACGATGAAGACGATCACCAGGCCGTGGTGGAACGGCTGCGAGATCAGCCCCGGGAAGAACTTCTGGCCGGTCAGGAGGGCGACATGCGCGGGCGGCAGGTGGCCGAGCACGCCCGTGGGGCCGAGGAGTTCCTTCACCGGGTTGTAGCCGAGGAACGCGGCGAACAGGCTGCCCACCGGCGGCAGCGAGCCGATCTTGAGCGCGACCGCGTGCGGCACGCCCTGCGCGGTCAGGCCATTGGTCAAGGTTGCGGGCAGCGTCGCGGCCAGGCCGGCGATCATCAGCGAGAAGAACACGCCGATCGACAGCACGAAGCCCGAGTTCTGGAACGTGGCCAGCATGCCGGACGCGGCACCGCGCTGCTTGGCCGGCACGCTGTTCATGATCGCGGCCGCGTTCGGGGCGGAGAACAGGCCCATGCCCGCTCCGGCCAGGAAGATCAGCGCCGCGAACTCCGGGTAACCGAAGTCGACGGGGATCAGCAGCAGTCCGGCGAAGGCGAGCGCGGAGACCAGCAGCCCGCCGGATGCGAAGGCGCGGGCACCGTGCTTGTCCGACAGCCAGCCCGACAGCGGTCCTGAGACCACGAATCCGCAGGTGAGCGCGAGCAGGTAGATGCCTGACCAGAGCGGCGTGTCCTGGTACTTGTAGCCGTGCAGCGGCAGCCAGATGCCCTGCAGCCAGATGATCAGCATGAACTGCAGCCCGCCGCGGGCGATCGCGGCCAGCAGGGTGGCCCCGGTCCCGGCCGCGAACGCCCGGATCCGCATCAGGGCCAGGTCGAACATCGGCGCCGCGACCCTGGTCTCGATGATGCAGAACGCGATGAGCAGGAAGACGCCGCCGAACAGCCCGGTCAGCACCAGCGGGCTGGTCCAGCCCATGGAGTGACCGCCGTAGGGCTGGATGCCGTAGGTGATGCCGGTCAGCAGCATGATCAGGCCGACCGCGAAGGTGACGTTGCCGAGCCAGTCGATCTTGGCCGGCGTGCGCACGCCGGTCTCCTTCAGGCTCAGGTACGACCAGATCGTGCCGCCGACGCCGATCGGCACGGAGACGATGAACACCAGCCGCCAGTCGACCGCGGCCAGCACGCCGCCGAGGATCAGGCCGATGAACTGGCCGGAGATGCCAGCCACCTGGTTGATGCCCATTGCCGTGCCACGCTGGTTGGACGGGAAGGCGTCGGTCAGGATGGCGGGGGAGTTGGCCATCAGCATCGCGCCGCCGACGGCCTGGATGACCCGGAAGCCGATTAGCCACAGGGCGCCCTTGGGCCCGGTATATGGATCGAAGGGCAGTGCGAGAGCGCCGAGGCCGAAGATCGCGAATCCGGCGTTGTACATCCGCACGCGGCCGTAGATATCACCGAGCCTGCCGAGGGTGACCACGAGGACCGCGGAGACGACCAGGTAGCCCATCAGCATCCAGAGCAGGTAGCTGATGTTGCTCGGCTGCAGCGGGTTCAGCTTGATGCCGCGGAAGATGGCCGGCAGGGCGATGATGACGATGGAGGCGTTGACCGTGGCCGCGAGCATGCCCAGGGTCGTGTTGGACAGCGCAACCCACTTATAGTTCCCGCCGCGCAGTCCCCGACCGCCCGTTATGTCCGAAGGCGCGCCCACAGGCTGGCCCCTCCCGCTTGCCGCGATTAGTTGCTAATGCCAAACTAACAGGCCAGCCGCGCTCTCTGCACGGGGCCGTGATCGCTCGAGCGCCCGCGCACGCCGCTAGGGAAGGCCTGTGGCCAGGAGTATCTTCTGACTGTGACATACCGCTCGGCGCCCCGTGATCTGCGTGCCTCTGACGCGGACCGAGATCGGGTGATTTCGCTGCTGAGCGGTGCTGCGGCGGATGGCAGGCTGAGCCAGAGCGAGCACGCGGAACGGGTGGAACGCGCCTATACCGCGCGAACCCTTGGCGAGCTCGCTGTGCTCACGACTGACCTGGCCCCGCCGTCGGATCAGCCGTTCCGGCTTGATGGCAGAAGCCCGGTCCTGGGCGTATTCGGCCGCGATCGCAGGGATGGCCGGTGGGTGGTGCCAGCGACGCTGCCGGTCGTGGCGGTATTCGGCGAGGTCATGCTCGACCTGCGCGAGGCGCTGCTGCAGAGCCAGCGCATCGTCGTGCATGCGACCGTCATCGGCGGCACGCTTGAGCTGATAGTTCCCGAGGGGGTGGCGGTCGAGATCATCGGGACGTCGGTCCTCACTCGCAAGATCAACAAGACGGCTCGCTCGGCCGCGCCCGGCATGCCGGTCGTGGAGCTCAGGACGGCGGCGCTCGGCGGCACAATCAGGGTGATATCCCCGCGTAAGTCCCGCTGGCTGGGCGGCCTGCGGCGAAACGGGCTGACCCGCTGAGCGATAGGGCTGGAGCGGGCAGATAACCGACCTATCGGGTAGGTGCCAGCCGCCAGCGGGCTCCCCTGGTCGGCGTCAGGCCGCTTCCCAGACCCGGACTGGCGCTAGAGAGTCCGGCGCGTAGCCTGGTTAAGAAAAGGCCGACGCGAGGAGGTCAGATGACACTGGAACTCGACCATTCGCTCGCCTCGATCGAACATGTCCCGCATGCTGCGCTGACCCTGTCGCGGGCACTTTCCAGCCAGGCTCACCGCCCGACCTCGGTTGGGCAGTTCTTGCCGGGCGGTCTGGTGGTAGTGGCGGGGTATCTGCTGGTGCTTGTCATCCTGGTGGTACTCGGCGTCTGCATGGGCTGGCAACGGCCGGGAAAGAACGGCGGCGACGGCGGCGGCGGTACTCATTGGCCGTGGGCGCAGGAACCGACTCCTCCTGGCGGACGGGAGCTGACCGGGGACCATGCTCCGCCAGAGTTTGCTGACGACTTCGCGGCCTGGGAGCAGCAACTGCGGTCTACTGACGAGCAGGCGGTGCCAGACACGACAGATCTGTAGGTCTGTAAGCCTGTAGGCCGAGAAGTCAGCACCGACAGAGCTGCGGGTGCGAACCCGCCGCGGTGCGGCGCAGCATGCCGGGTGGGCGCTAACGTGCCGGGCACGCGGCTGCCCGGCGCGGTGCGGCTGCCCGACTTGGCCTAAGATCATGAACTCGCGGTCGGCTCGTCGCGCTGACCTGCGGGTTCGTGGCTCGGGTCGGGCGAAGTCGCGCGCTAATTCCGGATTGCGTATGGCGGCCTGGCGTACCGTCCGTGCAGACGGTGTGGGCTAACGTCGCTGCCCGAGCCTGCCTGCTCCATTGAGACGGCCGAGCATCACGACCCTCACGAGAATGCCCAGGCGCGCACACCTAGTGGCACCACACCCAGCATCCGGCCCGCCGCCAAGGGAGGCACGGCATGACAGCGACATATCTGGGCAGCGGCGATCCCGCTCGCAGGCGCACCGACTACTACCCGGCGTGGCTGGACAACCTGGCCGACGACGTCACGCTGGAGGCCTCGGCCATGGATGGCAGCTGAGGATCATCGAGCCGCTCACCAATCCCACGGATCACGGCGGGAACGCGTCGGACGCATTCGATGTGGTGATTCCGTCGATACCGGGCTAGGGGTTCTCGGGCAAGCCCGCCGCCACCGGGTGGGGCATCGACCGCATCGCGCGCGCGTGGGCGGTGCTGATGGAACGACTCGGATATACGCGCTACGTCGCGCAGGGCGGCGACTGGGGCACCGCGATCTCGGCCGCGATGGCGCGCCAGGCGCCCAAAGGGCTGCTCGGCATCCACGTCAACTTCGCGCAGATGGTTCCGCTCGATGCGCTCAGTCACATCCGCAGCGGCGATCCTGCGCCGTCTGACCTCTCGGACGCGGAAAAGCGGGCGTATGAGCAAGTCGCGTTCGCGACGTATCACCGCGGATACGGCGTTATCCAGGGCACGCGTCCGCAAACGATCGGCTACAGCTTGGCGGACACACCGGTCGGCCTGGCGGCCTGGCTCCTTGACCACGACGCGACCACCTACGAGCACCTCGCCCAGCTCTTTGCCGGACATCCCTTCGGCGCCATCACCTGCGACGACTGGCTCGATAACACCTCGCTCTACTGGCTCACGAACACAGCGACGTCCGCGGCGCGGTTGTACTGGCAGCTAGCCAAAACTGGCGGAAACTTCTACGCGGCCGCCGACATCTCCTTCCCGGCGGCAGTCACGGTGTTTCCTGAGGAGTACGTGCACGCTCCGCGTAGCTGGACCGAAAAGGCGTACCACAACCTCATCTACTTCAATGAAGCCGAACGAGGAGGCCACTTCGCCGCCTGGGAACAACCGCAACTGTTCTCCGAAGAGTTGCGCGCGGCGTTCCGCGCACTGCGCTGAGGGAGCGCGAGGTACACGGCCCCAAGCTGCGCTGTGTCGCGTTCAGCCGCGAGGCAGGCTAGCTCGCTTCGTCCGTCACTCCGCTTGAATCACATGCACATTGGCCCACAGGCCGTTCAACGTGGCGTATCCGCTTCGCTATCGGCGAACCAGCGTGAGCTATCTGGGAACACCCCTCCATGGCCAGAAAGGTTCAGGCGGTGATAGCCGAGGTTGCCGCAGTTGTTTCCGCTGCCGTTGCTGTGGGCGGGGCGCTCGTTTGTGGTTTTACCAACGCGGCGTCTCCGCGGGACAGACGGAGGAACGTCTTAAGCAAATCGAGAAGAAACTTGAGTCATCGCATTCGGTTCGCAATCGAAAAGACTAGCCACTTGAAATTCAGACTACTCGCGGTCGTGCGTTAGCCACGCCGGTCAAGCCACTCTCTGGGGCGCACGATTCACTCCCAGTACGGGCGACAGTGACAAGGTTCGCGCGACAGGGGGGCTGGCACCGAGCCTGACCTGGGCTGATTCCTAGCCGTAATCGAGCGCGCCCATGCTGCGGAGCTTCACCAGCGTGTGCTCGCTGTATATGTTGCGGACAGTGCCTGACCTTGCCCGCATGACCAGCGAGTGGGTGGTGGCGCCACCCGCCTGGTAGCGCACGCCGGACAGCAGCTCACCATCGGTGATGCCGGTGGCCGCGAAGAACGCGTCGTCCGAGGTAACCAGGTCGTCCGTGGTTAGCACCCGGTTCAGGTCGTGCCCGGCGTCCAATGTCTTGGTTCGCTCGGCCTCGTCGCGCGGCGCGAGCTTGGCGAGGATGATCCCGCCGAGGCACTTGATCGCGCAGGCGGCAATGATGCCCTCGGGCGTACCGCCGATTCCGAGTAGCAAGTCGACACCGGTGCCGTCGCGAGCGGCCATGATGGCCCCGGCGACGTCGCCGTCGGTGAGCAGCTTGATCCGGGCGCCGGCGTCGCGCACCGCGCTGATGAGTTCGGCATGCCGCGGCCGGTCAAGGATGACAACTGTGACGTCGGAGGCAGAGCAGTTCTTGGCCCTGGCTACTGCCGCTATATTCGCCGCCGGCGGCGCGTCGATATCGACCGAGCTCGCTGCCTGCGCGCCGGTGACTAGCTTGCGCATGTAGTACACAGCCGATGGGTCGTACATCGAGCCGCGCGCGCTCACCGCGATGACCGAGATGGCGTTGGGCATGCCGTTGGCGGTCAGTCGGGTGCCGTCGATCGGGTCGACAGCGACGTCGCAGCTCGGCCCGCTGCCATCGCCGACCTGCTCGCCGTTGTACAGCATCGGGGCTCTGTCCTTCTCCCCCTCGCCGATCACGACAACGCCCTTCATCGAAACGGTGTTAATGAGCTGGCGCATGGCGTTCACCGCCGCGCCGTCGGCACCGTTCTTGTCGCCCCGGCCGACCCAGCGCGCGGAGGCCATCGCGCCAGCCTCGGTCACCCTGGCCAGCTCTAGCGCCAGGTTCCGATCCGGGGCATGCCGCTCCGGCTCGGGCGTGATCAGGGACTGGTCGTCGGCGGAACCTTCCAAAGAGGCCGGGATTCCCGGGGCACCTGCTACGCCTGGCGTACCCGCTAGTCCCGGTGCGCCTGGCACGCCTCCCGCCATGGGAGCCGCCTGATCCTCGCTCATGGCTAACGCACCTTCCCTGTCACCGTGCCGTGGTGGAATCCTATGTACCAGGCCAGCCCGTCGGCTGGCCGCCCTGCACCACGTGACGAGAACGCGGGCCGTGATGACTACTGAGCAGGCGGCGCCGGTCGGTCGCCCCACCGATCGTGGCACGACTACCAGAAGCGGCCTGCTCGCAGCCGCACGCGAGGTCTTCACGACGGAGGGATACGCCCAGGCCGGAGTTACCGAGATCGTCGCCCTGGCCGGAGCGAGCGTCGGCAGCCTCTACCACCACTTCTCCGGCAAGGCCGACCTATACCTGACTTTGTTTGAGGAGCTCAGCCGCGAGCACGCGGAGCGGACCCGGGCAGCGGTGCGAGCATCCCGCAGCTCAGGGGTGACTGACCCCATGCACCTGTTCCTGGCTGGCGCCCGCGGCTACCTCGATGTGTGCATAGAGCAGCGCGAACTTGCCGGCATGTTCGCCCGCGGCGACGGACCGCCAGGGTTCGAACTGCTGTGGCGGCAGCGGCTGGCGGACTGGGTGCGCAAGAATGCCGAGTTCTTCGCGCGCAGCGGCGAGCCACTTGATGAAGCCGCCGCCATCGTCATGACCGGCGCGATGATGCTGTCTGTGGCGGAGGTATCGCTGGCGCAGGACAGCGCTGGCGCTAGGCAGCTCGCGGACGGGGTGCTGGAAGTCATGTCCAGACTGCTGGTCAGGTCGGCGTTCTAAGGCCTAACCGACACGACGCGCTGGATGCCGCGCGAATAGCGAGCCGCCCGCGACGACGAGTAGTGACCCAGGCTCAGAATGGCGCGGCCGGAGTCGGTCCAGATTCCTGCTCACGGTTCAGGGCGCTGGCCATCCGTGCTCGTGCGCCCTCCAGCCACTCCTCGCAGATCACCGCGAGCTCCTCGCCGCGCTCCCATAGCTGAAGCGACTGCTCCAGCGACAGGCCGCCGGCTTCCAGGCGCTTCACCAGTTCGATGAGCTCGTCCCTGGCCTGCTCGAACCCGGGGCGTCGCTGCGCGGCCTGGCTCTCGCCATGGTCCGCCTTCCGGCTCGGCTGCGCACTGCCGCTCGTTCCTGCCACGCACCTCACCCTAGTGCCGCGCGTAATGCACCAGCGGCCGCCGCCGATGAACTCCACAGCGCCGGAGCAGGCCCCCAGGCGAGCGGAAGGACCACATGGACAGCCATGACCGCGATCAGAACCGGCGCCGGTGCGCCGCCCTTGCCCAGCCGCCTTGCGGCTGGCGGCAGCCGGCCTGGCGGAGGCGCCTGGCCCCGACGTACGGCCGGGACCAGTGCAGGCGAGCCCTGCGGGCTACCTGCCGCGCAGTCCGTCGTCGGCCCGCCCACCTGGCCGACCTTGGCACATGCTGGTACCGGCGGCATCCATGGTCGCCGCTGAGCTGGCGATCCGCAGGTCCGCATTACTGAGCTGCGTTCCGTAATTAGGGCTCGCGGGATCTGTCACCCGCGGTCGCCTGCAACTGATCCCCGGCGAATCGGATAGTTAGCAACTCGCCGCTGCTGACCTGAGTCGCGCTCATGACGACGCTGGCGTCTGCCCGCTGGACAATGGCGTATCCCCGTCGCAGCGTCGCGGCGGGTGACAGCGCCACCAGGCGGGCCCTAATGTGAGTCACATCCGATGCATGTCGGTCGATACTGGCAGTAATGGCCAGCCTGGCCCGCTCGGACAGCGCGAGTACCTGTTCCTGCCGCCGATCTATCTCCCGGAGTGGGCTGGCCAGGGCGGGACGCGAGCGCATCGCGGTGAGCCAGGAAGTCTCCCGATCAAGCCTGCCTGTCAGCGACCGGCGGGCTCGTGCCCGCAGCTGGCCGATGAGCTCAAGCTGTTCGGCTACGTCGGGCACGGTGCGCCTGGCCGCATCGGTCGGGGTGGAGGCCCGGACGTCGGCGACCAGGTCAAGCAAGGGCACGTCCTGCTCGTGCCCGATAGCGCTGACCACGGGGGTCCTGCAGCCGGCGACCGCGCGGACCAGGTCCTCGTCGGAGAACGGCAGCAGGTCCTCGAGGGACCCGCCGCCGCGGGCGATGATGATGACCTGAACCGCCGGATCGGCGTCCAGCCGCTGCAGCGCCTCAATGACTTCCGCGCTGGCGTGCATGCCTTGCACCGCAACCTGCTCGACCCGGAAGCGGACGGCCGGCCACCGCCGTGCCGCGTTCCTGAGCACGTCGCGCTCGGCAGCCGAGTCGCGACCGCAGATCAGGCCGACCTTCGACGGCAAGAACGGCAGCTTGCGCTTGCGCTCGGTGGCGAACAGGCCCTCAGCCGCGAGCGCTGACCGCAGCCGCTCGAGCCTGGCCAGCAGTTCGCCGATGCCGACGGCCCTGATTTGTACGGCGGTCAGGGCGAACGACCCTTTTGCCGCGTTGAACTCCGGCTTCGCCCAGACCACCACCCGCGCGCCTTCGGCGGGCGTCGGCTGGCTCGCGTCCAGGACTGTGCTCGGGCAGATCACGCGCACCGACACCGCCGCCACCGGATCGCGCAGAGTGAGGAACGCGGTGCCTCCGCGCCTGTTCAGCTCGGCGATCTGGCCTTCGACCCAGACTCGGCCAAGCCGACCGATCCACTCGCCGACCAGGCGCAGGACCGTCCGGACCGGAACGGGTG
Source organism: uncultured Actinomycetota bacterium (assembly GCA_963719765.1). Classification (GTDB taxonomy): domain Bacteria; phylum Actinomycetota; class Actinomycetes; order Streptosporangiales; family Streptosporangiaceae; genus JAJYUU01. The sequence continues at coordinate 878,240 of CAVRCW010000001.1, read as the reverse complement.
ACTCGGGTGAGGTTTCTAGCGGCACGCCCGCCGCCTGTCAGGCCGGGCAGGGACGGCGTGTCCGGCCCGCCGCCGTTTCACCTGCCGGTCTCGAGCTTCTCAATGCGGCGCTCGAGCATGCCGAGGACGTCAGGCCGCTCTGCGTGGGCCCGCTCGTAGGCAGCGAGGACAGCGAGTTGAGCGGCGTCCAGGTTGCGCAGCCTGGCCCGGATGGATGGCAGCGAAAGACCGTCGTAGCCGGCCAGCGGCAGAGCGGCCGCTGCATCGTGATCGGTGACCGCTCGGCCATCGACTGTTGGCTCGGCGGCCGCGGTCTCGGCGGCTGTGGTCTCGGCGGCGGGTGCCTCGGCGGCTGCCGGCTCTGTGGTCTCGGCGGCTGTGGTCTCGGCGGCTGCGGCGTGGCCGACTGGTGTCTGGGTCGCTGAGGCGTCCGCGGCCCGCGGGCTTGCGGTGACGGGTGGATCGGCCCCGAGCTGCCCCTGCGTTCCGGCCGAGCCGTCGTCCAGGTCCTCCGCCGACAGCAGCCGCACGTTGCCGGTCGCATCCAGCGAGCGCCACCGGGAGCTTGGCGCAGGCGCGGTGTTCGCGTCGCGCTGCCGTGATCGCCCGGAAGGCTGTTGCCTGTGGTTCTGGCCTTGCCCGCTGACCTGCCCCTTCGTGCCGGTGGCGGGGCGGTCCTTGGCGGTGGCGGGTCTGGTCTTCGTGGCAGGGCTGTTGTTGGCGGCAGCCGAGCCGGGCTTGGCTGCCTCCGTGCGGTCTCGGCCGGTGGTCCGATCCTCCGCCCTCTCTGCGTCCAGGACCATCCGGCCGATCCCGGAGAACACCGCGCGAAGCACCTGGGCTGGTGCTGTCTTCAGCCGGTCGGCCAGCTCGGGAATGCCCATGCAAGTCTCCTTTATGTACCGATCGGGAAACGCTACTCCCGGCCTGGCCAGCCGGCGAGCCTGGCCCGTCCCGCGACTGCGCCGTGTTCGGATCATTGTCGCCAGCGACGGGCCTACGGCAAGGCCATGGGGCGGAAAGTCGCTGGTCTGCGCGGTTGCCCACATGGACGAGTCTTGACGGGCACGTCCGATGGCCGGCGGTGATCACCTAAAATGGGTGCCATGCCTGCACAGTCCGGACGAGTCCTACTTGCCAAGCCCCGCGGCTACTGCGCTGGGGTTGATCGGGCTGTCCAGGCGGTTGAGCGGGCCCTCGAGCGCTTCGGGGCGCCAGTCTACGTGCGCAAGCAGATCGTACATAACACCCATGTGGTACGAACGCTCGAACAGCGCGGCGCGATCTTCGTCGATGAGACCGATGAGGTCCCCGAAGGCGCTGTCGTGGTCTTCTCCGCCCACGGCGTGGCGCCGGAAGTGCGCGACGAGGCCAGGGACCGTGGCCTTCGTACCATCGACGCGACCTGCCCGCTTGTCACCAAGGTGCACAACGAAGCACGACGGTTCGCCGCCCAGGACTACGACATCCTGCTGATCGGGCACGAGGGCCACGAAGAGGTCATCGGCACGACGGGCGAGGCTCCGGGCAATATTCACCTGGTGGACGGGCCCGCGGGCAGTAACTCCGTGCAGGTCCGTGACCCGGCTAGGGTCGCATGGCTGTCGCAGACGACGCTGTCGGTGGACGAAACCGTCGAGACAGTGGCAGCGCTGCGTGAGCGATTCCCTCAGCTCCTCGATCCGCCGAGCGATGACATCTGCTACGCCACCCAGAACCGCCAGGCAGCGGTGAAGCAGATCGCTGGTCAGTCGGATGTCGTGATCGTTGTCGGCTCGCGAAATTCCTCGAACTCCGTCAGGCTCGTGGAGGTGGCGCTCGACGCGGGCGCTCGTGCTGCCTACCTGGTCGACGACGCGACCGCGATCGAGCCGTCCTGGCTCGAGCAGGTCGCCACGGTCGGCGTCACTAGCGGTGCTTCGGTACCCGAGGAGTTGGTAGCCGGAGTGCTGAGCAGGCTGGCCGACGCCGGGTTCGGTGACGTGGAGGAAGTCGAGGCCGTGCATGAACGCATGGTCTTCGCGCTCCCGCACGAATTGCGCAAGCCGACCGCTAGCTCCTCCTAGCCGGAGGTGGGTCAGCCAGCGGCCCCGCTGCGTCAGTTCCGCTCGTTTGGCCGCGCAGCCCGGCCGCGAGCTCGCGAATGCTCTGCGGCAGCCCGCGGGTCGTCGCGGCGCCGATGCCAACCGCGGTTCCGGCGAAGAGCCAGGGAGCTATAGCGGCCAGGGTCAGGAAAGTACCTTCCAGCACGGACAGGGCCTTGCCATGACGGGAAGTGCCTTGTGCAGTCAGTACCTGACCGATGATCAGCGCGACCAGGAATATCGCGGGCGGTGCGACGACCAGCTGCAGCAGGGCATGCCGCCGGACGAAGAACGGCGCGAGCGCGCACGCGCCCGCATAACCGAGCCCGATCAGGACGGCCAGGTGTAGCCAACTCGCGACCAGGTCGCTGGCGAGAAAGACCCCAAGCATCGCGACCATCGCACCGCGCGCGGTGACGTACGACCGGGCGGGGGCCGATTCGGCTCTGATCGGGTGGCGCTGGGCCAAGGCCGACTGGGCCGGCGGGCGGCTCGCGTGCTCGGGTGGCACCGCGCGGGCCGGCGGTTCCCGCTTAGTCCAGGCCTCAGGCTGGTCCGGTGCGACAAGGTGCAACGGACCGGCGAAACTAATCCCGCTGGCCCCCTTTGCTGCCTGGTCCGGCATCGGCACCCCTGTCTTTGGCGCGGAACGTGACTGCACGGCCGCTAGCCGGCGGCGCCGATCGACCGGCTGCCGCCCACCAGCAGCGGCGCGGCCACACCGTTGCGCCCGCGCGCCGGTGGTGCCACAAGCTCCGGTGCAGTATCGACGATCAGGTCGTGCGCGGAGAGTTCCCTGACGGTCTCCTCGACGAGCTTGGGCGCATCCAGCTCGGCGTCGGTCAGCCCGAGCTCGTTCAGCTTGCGGGCACTGACCAGGACCCTGGTCTCCAGTGAGCCAACGGTCCGGTTGTAGGCAGTGACCGCGTTGGTGAGTGCCTTGCCTAGCCCGTCGACATTCTTGCCGAGACCGGTGAGCCGGTCATAGAGCTCCCGGCCAAGATCGAATACGGAGCGCGCGTTGTCCGATAGCGCGGCCTGCTGCCAGGCGTACTGCGCGGTGCGCAGCATGGTGACGAGCGTGGTCGGAGTGGCGATGTGCACCTTGTGAGCCATCGCGTGCTCTAGCAAGGCTGGGTCATGCTCAAGCGCCGGTGCCAGGAATGCCTCGCCTGGAATGAAAAGCACCACGAACTCCGGTGCCGGGCTCAGCGCGGTCCAGTACGCCTTCGCGGCCAGCCGGTCCACATGCTCGCGCAGGTGCCTGGCATGAGCATCAAGCCGCGCGGACCTGACACCCTCGTCCGCGGCCTCCGCGGCCTCCAGGTAAGCGGCCAGCGACACCTTCGAGTCGACCACAATGTTTTTGCCGCCGGCCAGCCTGACCACCATGTCGGGGCGCAGCAACCCTTCTGCCGTCGCCACGCCTACCTGTTCGTCGAAGTCGCAGCGGGCGCTCATGCCAGCCAGTTCCACCACGCGGCGCAGCTGCATCTCTCCCCACCGGCCCCGCGCCTCCGGCCTGCGAAGCGCAGTCACCAGGGCCTGGGTCTGGGACCGTAGCTGCTCCGAGCTCTGCCGGGCGATGCTGACCTGCTCGGCCAGCGCCGCGTGCGAGGCCTGGCGGGCGGCATCCGCCTCGCGCAGCTGCACCTCGACCCTGGCGAGGGTCTCGCGCAGCGGCTGGACCAGATTCTCGACGGCGGCCTTGCGGGTGTCCAGCTCACCAGTCGCCTTGGCGCTGGCGGCGTTTAGCCGGCCCTCGGCGATCTGCAAGAACGTCCGTGCACTCTGCTCCAGGGCCTGCGCGGACAGCGACTGGAACCGATCTGCTAGCTGGCCGTCGAGAAGCTCCGCCTTTTCTTGCGCGGCGCGCTCCGACATGGCGGCACGCTGCTGGGCCGCAGTGGCCCGCTCGTCGGCCGCGCGGGCCTGTCCCGTCAGGTCAGCGGCCAGGCTGGACAGCCTGCCGCGCGCTAGCAGGTAGCCGATTGCCGCCCCGAGCGCGACACCAACCAGAAGCGTGACCAGCATCCAGATCGCGTTCATATTTAGTCATGCTGACAGGAAAGGCGGACACTTCCGGGGTCCGACACGCGCCGCCGCGCTTGGCGGGCGGTCCCGACCACGACGTTGCCTGTAGCCAGCCCGGCCAGGGGCGCGGCCCATGACAGGCCCGGCCGGCCTCTAGACTTAGCGCCCGTGAGTTTGTCCATCGGAATCGTCGGCCTGCCCAATGTCGGCAAGTCCACGCTGTTCAACGCCCTGACCCGGGCCAGCGCCGTTGCCTCGAACTACCCGTTTGCCACGATCGAGCCCAATATCGGTATCGTAGGCATTCCCGATCCGCGGCTGGAGGCGCTCTCCGGGCTGTATGACTCGGCCAGGATCGTGCCCGCGACCGTGCGGTTCGTGGACATCGCTGGCCTGGTCCGCGGGGCGTCAGCGGGGCAGGGCCTGGGCAACCAGTTCCTGTCGCACATCCGCGAGACTGATGCCATCTGCCAGGTCGTGCGGGTCTTCACCGACCCCGATGTCAGCCACGTCGACGGCGATGTGTCGCCAGAGCGCGACATCGAGACGATCGCGACCGAGCTCATGCTGGCCGACCTGCAGACGCTGGAGAACGCCGCACCGCGGCTGGCCAAGGAAGCTAAGTTCGCCAAGGATCGGGACCGGGCGCGGGTAGCCGAGGCCGCTACCAGGGCGCAGCAGGTCCTCGACGGCGGCTCCACTTTGTTCGCTGCCTCCGCTTCGGTCGGCATTGACCTGGCTGACCTGCGCGAGCTGCAGCTGCTGACGGCCAAGCCATTCCTGTATGTCTTCAATGAAGACGACACCGAACTGGCCGATGACGAGCTCAGGAAGCGGCTTGTCTCGCTGGTTGCCCCGGCAGAGTCGATATTTCTCGACGCGAAGACGGAGGCCGAGCTGGCGGAGCTCGCCCCGGAGGAGGGCGCGGAGCTGCTGGCCGAGCTTGGGCTCGGCGAGCCAGGGCTGGCGCAGCTAGCCAGGGCCGGGTTCGCGGCACTCCGGCTGTCGACGTTTCTGACTGCGGGGCCCAAGGAAGCGCGTGCCTGGACGATTCCAGCTGGCGCGACCGCGCCAGAGGCAGCCGGAGTGATCCACTCCGACTTCCAGCGCAAGTTCATCAAGGCCGAAGTCGTGTCCTTCGACGACCTGATGGCGGCTGGGTCAATCGCCGCGGCCAGGGCAGCAGGCAAAGCCAGGATCGAGGGCAAGGACTATGTCATGCGCGACGGCGACGTAGTCGAATTCCGGCACGGGGGGGCATGACAAGCACGGCCACCGGGCGTGGCGGATGCCCTAATCTGGCTGACGCGCGCGCGGCGCCGTGGTCTTGAGTCCAGAATGGGATGGCCTGCGCGCTAGGGCGGCGACGCGACGCTCGCACATGCCGAATAGCGGATGTTTGCGCCTACGCAGGACGGGGCTCATCAGGGAGTTCGCCGCGATGCCACGCATCGACGTAGTACTCGACCGGATGCGCGGACCCACACAGCGCCACCCGACCGGGTCTTGCGATCAACAAGGAGCGGACCGGCACCTGCGTAGAGGTCTTCGATTGCCGTGCTTCCCTGTGCCCGTCGCTCCTTCACCCAGGAGATGACCCATCCCCAGTCGCACTCGTCAATGGCGGTCACCACCCAAACATCGTCGCGGGGCGGCACCCAAGAGGCCAAGTACGCCTCTGCCAGATCTCTCGCCTCGGCGGCGTCCAAGTCCCGCGACATACGAGGACGGTAACGCCTTCCTGCGCGCCGGGGGAGCACGCACTGGTCTGGCGCTCTCAGGACGGTGCCCGCGGTTGCTAACGGCCGATATCGAGCAGGGACTCGTCCGTCCACACGTCTTCGTGACCGGGGGCGATCAAAAACCGGGATCCTGGAGGGAGCGACAGGTAAGCCGCGACCTCGGGAAGCCTCTCGACAAGATGGCTCGCGTGCAACGGCACGAAGAAGTCGGGCGCGCTGGACAGCTCGCCGGTCCATATGTACCAGCCCGACGTGTCAGCTTCCGGAGGGTGCCTCAGGCCATGCACTGGCCAGCTCCAGCCCGACGCGAGCAGTGATCGAGATACTCCCAAGACCATGTCACGCTCGGCCGCCGCGGTCACCAGCACAGGGTGCCATAAGACGTCCGCTATTGCCGCACGCGGTATCTCCCGGCGGCTTGGTAGTTCGCCGTTCGGGGTTCAGTGTTCGGCTATGGAGCGTTTTACAGATGTCCTGCCCGTCCGACTCGTAGACTCAGCGGCTGCTGCCGACCGGCTGAGGCTGGCGGTTGCTGCCTATCTGGCCCGGTACACCGGTTCCTCGCGTGATCATGCCCACTCGGACTTGCGGTGCTTCCTGTCGTGGTGCGCAGACCGAGGCTTGGATCCGCTGGCTGCTAGCCGGGTCCATCTGGAGCTGTACATCCGCTGGATGCAGGAGGTGCGCCGGTTCAAGCCCTCGACGGTGTCGCGGCGGTTCTCGGTCACCGCGGGGTTCTATCGCACCGCCGTGATCGACGGCGTACTCGACCATTCGCCGGCCGAGCATGTCCGCCGGCCCGTCGTGCCGCCGGAGTCGCCGACACTGGGGTTCACTCACCTGCAGTTCGAGGCGATGCTCACTGCCTCGCGAGAATCGCCTAACCCATCCGATTTCGCGCTGGTAGCGATGCTCGGCCTGCTCGGGTTGCGGATCTTCGAGGCAACGGGCGCGGACATAGGCGATCTGGGCGAGGAGAATGGCCACCGGGTTCTGCGGGTCTGCGGCAAAGGAACCAAGGTCGTCCTGGTGCCGCTGCCGCCCGCAGTCGGACGGGCGATCGACCGCGCGACCGGCTCCCGGGCCGCCGGACCCATCCTGCTGAACAGCCGCGGCGCAAGGATGGACCGGCACGCGGCGACCCGGAGGCTGAGGAACCTGGCCCGCACTGCCGGTGTCCGGATCGGCCGGACCCACCCGCACATGCTGCGGCACACGTTCGTGACCACGATGCAAGGGCGCGGAGTTGCATCTGATGCATCACTCCCCGGAAAGCGAGAGGACGGCGCCGTAAGGGATCGAGGATTGTGCTCGCCGAAGGCCGCATGCAGGGCTAGGGGAGAAACCCCAGGTCAGCGTGGTCGTGTGAGGACCGGGTTGCAGCAGGCGCCACGATGTGGCATCAGCTTCTGTAATGCCAAGTGAGGCGTTGATGCATCTGCGGCAACGGCAAAGACGCACCAAGAGGGACTAGGGTCCTCATCTCGCTGCTCCTCGACTTGAGGTATTCGACACCGTTGGTAAACCGCTCCCTACCAGTTTGGATGCTGGCGTGGACCTGCGCGATGTGCAGATCGCGGCCCGGCACGCCGACCCGCGCACCACGATGCGCTACGACCGGGCGCGGAACAACCTCGACCGGCACCCGAACTACATCCTGGCCGCTTACATGGCGTCCGGCACATAGACAGCAAGGAGCCCGGCGAGGGAGGGCCGCCGTTGCCTATAGCATCGGATGCATATACCATGAGATGCATGGCAGGGCTGTATGCGGTCGAGGTCGAGCCCGAGGTCAAGACCTGGCTCGAGCGGCTCAGCGACCGGGACTTCGGCCGCGCTGACTTCCTCGTCGGCCTGCTCGCCGAGCAGGCCGAGACCCTCGGCGAGCCTTATTCCCGGCATCTCGGCGGGAAGGTCCGCGAGCTGCGGTTCCACCTGCTGGCCCAGCAGCCGCGGATCACCTACTGGCTCGCGCCGGGTCGCCGGATCATCCTGCTGACAGTGTTCCGCAAGACCAGAAGCGCCGAGGCCGGCGAGGTAGCCCGTGCCTTACAAGCCCAGAAGACCTGCGAAACCGAGCACGGGCCCGCGCACGACACTTTCGACCGGGAGGCATCCTGACATGACCAGCGGCCACACCTCCTACGAGGACCTCGCCAGCCAGCGCCGGGACAACGACGAATACCGTCAGGGCCACGCCGAAGCCCAGCGCGCCTACCTGCTCGGCAAGGCCGTCCGCGACCGCCGCCTGGCGCTCGGCCTGTCCCAGTCCGAGCTAGCCGCCCGCGCCGGAATGACCCAGCCCGCGCTGTCCCGTCTTGAAGCAGGCGGCGTCATACCCACCATCCCGCTGCTGGACCGGATCTCAGCCGCCCTCGACGCCGACCTCATCGTCCAGATCGCCCCCCACGCCGCATAGCCCTCAGCGCAACTGCCGATGAGCGCGCGAGTGGCCCTTCCGTTGGGATCCGCGCCAGTCCTTCAGTCAGAGTCGGCGGCAGCCGGAGCAATGCGGCGGCGGCGTTTCACGACGTCGAGGTAGTGATCCGCAAAGACCTCATCGATCACGGGCGGGCTGGTCCGTGTGCCCGGGATAGCCTCGCCTCAGTGTTCAGCAGCGGCCAGCGGGCAGCCGCCGCCATCTCATGGACAGAAGGACGATGCGACGAGGCGAGATCTGGTGGGCCGCGTTCGACGAGCGGCGGCCTGTGGTGCTGTTGTCGGAATACGAGCCATCCGGGTTCCGGGCGATGCAGGTAGTCGCGCCGGCTGACGGTGACATCTCGGGCCTGGGAATCGAGGTAGCGGTCGGGGTCCGGGAAGGACTGCCCTTCGACGGCGTGCTGCGGTTCGGGTTCCGCTGGCCGGGCGTTACCCCGTGCACCTGGCTGACCACCCTGAGCCGGGAGGACCTGATCGAGCGGGCAGGCGCATTGTCTGCCGCCAAACTCGCCGAGGTCGACGACGCCCTGCGTGCCAGCGAGCAAAGGGCGGACTGGACGCCAGCTGCGGCGGCCAGACTCAGCGAGATTAAAGCTTCCCTCCGTCAGCGGACTCAGGCGAAACGGGGAACGAGCTGAGGCCAGCAGCGACGGTGACCGCACTAGGCGGCTGGGACACGGTCAATTACACGATGGTGATAGGGCCGAGGGGTCACGTCCGGCGCTCGAAAGCTGTCGGCCTCAGGATCCATCGTCGTGCATGCACCCGACCGGTCGCACAGTCACGCGACGAATTTAGCCGCTAACGGCTAAGCCCAATTGAGGTATACAAGCATCCTCATCTGCCGCTGGTCGTCCGGAAGCAGTTGCTGCCGGGCGACAGCCCTTGGCGTCGGTCTAGATGCGCGGCGGGCGTGATCCGCGGAGGATGGCGCGGCAATGGCCGTGGCCGTTAGTCTTCGCATGATAGGTGCCATGAAGGCGGCGGTCATGCCGGAGTTTTACGCCTACGACAACCACCATCGTGACAGGGCTCGGGTCCACCTGGGCGACTGTCCATGGTGCAACAACGGCCGCGGTGTGCAAGGCGGATCTAGCGGCGCCAATGACCAGTGGCACGGACCTTTCAACTCCGCTGATGACGCCTACGCCATCGTCAGTCGCCGCGCCGATGTCGGGTACTGCGCCTTTTGCCGACCGCAGGATGAGTAGCGGCCTGCCACCCGCAATGGGCCGTCGTATGCACAAGCCTCTCGATGCCACGGCATATCCCCAGGGCAGCGCAGATGCGGCGAGCTGCTCGAGTTAGGCCGCGGTGTGCGTGCGTAGCTAGGCCCATGTCCGCCGCCGGCCGCGCGGTCCGCTTCCGGATCGACCGCCTGAAGCCCGTGACAGTATTGCGGCGTGGATGAGAAGGATCGGTCGTTCGCCGGAATCGAGTTAGCAGACCTGCTCCGCCTTGCCGACCTGGCGGCGGACGCCGAAGCCGAGTTGTTCGAACGCAACCCAGCCGGCTCAGGCCGGTATGCCGACCGCCTGTTAGGTCGGGCGCTGTGCCAGGGCGCCGCCGTGCATTACGTGGACAAGCACAACGGCGTCAAGGACTTCGACGTCTGGTCTTTCTACGCCCAGCATGACGGCTGGCCGTTCCCGCCGCGGTGGCGCGGGACGCGTGACTTCGGCCCGTCAAAGTTCGGCCGGTATCCCGGCGATCCGGCCCGCTACTCCGGCAGGCGCGTCGATCTCCTGGGCCGCTCACTTCCGGCCGCACCGGGCACCGATCCGGCCGACGCCATCCGCCGCTACCTGACGACGGCGCAGACTAGGTCGGCTCGGGAACTTGCCGCAAAGGCCCTGGTGTTAATTCACCCCCGCGACCGCGCCGGCGAAGTCGTCTGGCCCACCGGCATCGCCCACGTCTGACGCGCGCTCATGCCGCTGGTGGTGCGAGTTCGTGCTCGGCCGGTGAGTGCTCGAGGATGCCGTCGATCACGGCGGTGCGATAGAGCCCGGCGGTTTGTACATGCACCCGGGGGCACCCCGAACACCGGACCGGCTGAAAACTGAGCACTGCGCGGCAACCGTAAATTGACGCAGTCTGGTCACTGACATCGCCAGCTGAAGTGCCCGCGGTCGGCTAGCGATTGCTCAGGATCGTCAGGCACACTTCCCGCATCGGCCTGCGAGACGAGGGCCCGGGCCAGGGCCCGCGGGTCCAGGCGGTCCAGCACGACCCGGATCGTCTTCTCATCCGGAACCCGGGTACCGGCCCGCCATCGGGTCCCACGGCGCCCGTAGCCGGGCCAGGTCCCTGCTGGCTGGCCCGGCTGATCCACTGCCCGACCGCGGTCAGCCGGTCGTTGCCGGCCGCGCGGTGAACGCGCACAGCGCGACCGCGACCAGGCAGGCCAGCGGGTAGATCCGCCCCCGCGGCGAGCGCGGGTCGGGCAGCGCCTCCAGTTTCTGCGACGTCCCCGCGGCCAGCTCCTGGCTACCGCCGGACCGGATTGGACCATGCGCGCGCCCACGCGCGACAATGCCAACGCGGGCATGCCACACCTGGTCCATGCAGACGTCAGAGACCTACCTGATCGGATGGCATGCCCGCATCCATCAACTGTGCGATCTCATCCTGCTGGTCATATATCACATAAACAGTGATAATTCCGGACACGCCGGAACCCTGCACCTCCTGTGGCGACATCACCATCCGCCGCTCGTGATCCACTTCCAACCCTGGAGAAAGGGAAGACCATGACCATCAAGAAATCCGCCTGGACCGGCATGGTGCCGGTTGACGATACGGCCCTGGCCGTCACCGATACCGGCGGTCCCGGCATCCCCGTGGTCTACCTCAATGGCCAGTTCGCCACTCAGGGGTACTGGCGGCGTGTTATCGCTGAACTGGGGACGGGGTGGCGGCACATCACCTACGACGAGCGGGCTCGCGGCAAGAAATCAAAGCGTTCGGCGGACTATTCCTTCAACGCCGCCGTCCGGGATGTCGATGCCGTTCTCGCGGCCAGGGGTGTGGACCGGCCGCTGCTGGTGGGCTGGTCCTACGGAGCGGTCGTCGCGGCGCACTGGGTCAGCCGGAATCCGGACCGCACCGTGGGTGCGGTCCTGGTCGACGGCGCGTACCCGTACGACTGGCTCGACGAGGCCATGGAGCAGCGGATCCGGAAGCTGTTCCGGCGGATGGGCTGGTTTACGCCTCTGCTGCGCCCGACGGGCCTGACCCCGCGGATGACCGCCAAACAGCAGGCCGACAGCAACATCGAGCTCGGCAAGCTCTCCCGCGCACTCGTTCTGGGCCCCGTTCTCGACAACATCACTGTCCCGGTTCGGTACGTGGTTGCTTCGGGGACGTCTTTCGGAAGCCGTGGTGATGAGCAAGAACGGATACGCACCAGCCTCGATACGGTGACCGCCCGCAACCCGAACATCCACATCAGCGCGAAGGTCGCCAGCAACCACGGTGCGATCCTAAAAAGAGAAGCCCCGGCCATCGCTGAAGCCGTACGCGAGGTCGCCGCCCTCGACCGCGGGCGGCACTGAAGATATGAGCAGGGGACCGACAATGAGCCAGGCAGCGGCCTTCGCCGGTGTCACATGATGACCGTGCACCATTACCACCGGGCTCGGCGTGGTCGACGAACTGCACGCTGGCCCGCACGACAGCGATGCGCAGCCCGGCCTGCTCATGCATCAGCGTGACGGCCGCGAGGGCCTGGTCGATGGTGCCGGTAGGGGCGTGGCTGGGCCGGTGCGGCACAGCACCGGCTCCGTCCCGGCCCGGCGGCGGACGTCCGCTAGTAACTCCTCTAAGCGCGTCGGTGCTGGATGCGGGAACGTCCTCCTGATGCGGTTGTCGGGCTTGGTATCCCGCGCATCGAGGAGGACGTCCATGAGTGACCGTACCGGCTTGTCCAGGGGGGACCGCAACCGCAACTCGCGGCTGGCCCGGCTCAGGGTGCTGCTGTCGCGGCAGAACGCGATCGTGGGGATCGACCTGGCCGACGACAAGCAGGCGGCGGTCGTGACCGATCACGACTCGCGGGTGCTCGCGCGCCGGCGGGTGACGGCCAGGGCGTGGGAGCTGGGCGAGCTGCTCGACTGGGCCCTGGCGAGGGCGAAGGCGGCGGGGTTTGCGTCGGTGACGGTGGCGTGCGAGCCGACCGGGCACCGGTGGCGGGTACTCGATCAGCTCGCCTCCGAGCGCGGCATGGCGCTTGTGTGCGTGCAGCCGCTGCTGGTCTACCGCGCCCGCGAAGGCGAGGACCTGACCTTGATAAGTCCGACCCGAAGGACGCGGTCATCATCGCCCGGCTGGCTGCGGGCCTGCACTGTTATGAGCCTGAGCGGGCGGATGCGGTCTGGGCCCGGCTGCGGCACCTGGGTGCCCGGCGCAATCAGCTGACTGGTGATGCGACCGGGCAGGTCAACCAGGTCCGGGACCTGCCGGGTATGCGCCTGGCCGGCGGTGCTGGAAGCGGCGGGCAAGCCGTTCCGGGCGGCTACCTGGTGCGCCTGCGGTGACTGTGGCGCTGGACCGCGGCTGCGCTGACCTGGCCCGGGTGCGCAAGCTCGGCCCGGGCCGGTTCGAGACTGCGGTCCGCCGCGAGCTGCCCCGCTGGGACGCGACCCGGCCGTGCCTCCGGATTGTCCGCGCCGTCTACGCGGCTGCGGCAGACCCTTCGGGCGTCATCGCGCACCGGCCCGGTGCGCTGGCACGCGCGGGCCTGGCCATGCGCGACTGGCATGACACTCTGGACCGGCTGGCCACGGTCGAGGCGCGGATGACCGCCGTGCTAGACGACCTCGGCCTGACCGGCCTGGTGACCAGCATCGCCGGGCGCACCGCGGTCGGCGCGGCGGCCATCCTGGCCGAGAACGGCGACCCGGCCCGGTTCACTACCCCCCGGTCGCTGGCCAGGCACGCCGGGCTGTGCCCGCGCGACAACGCCTCCGGCGGCTACCAGGGCAAGACCGCGATCTCCGGCCGCGGACGGCCCGGCCTGCGGGTCGCCGCGTGGCGGGCAGCGACCCGAGCGATCATTGCCACCGAACCAGGTTCGCGTGTCCTGATCCTCACGACCTTTGACCTGGATGAGTACGCATTCGGCGCGCTCCGTCACGGCGCCAGCGGCTTCATTCTGAAGGACGTCCTGCCGTCTGAGTTTGTCCGGGCCGTCGCGGACGGTGACGCAGTCATCGCCCCGAGCGTGACCCGGCGCATCCTCGACGCGTTCGCGCACCAGCTCCCCGACCCCCAGCGCGCGGTCGGAGCCTGCCACCCCGAGCTTGGTCAGCTCACCGCGCGAGAACGCGAGATCTTGACCGAGCTCGCTGGTGGCTATTCCAACGCCGAGATCGCCCAGCGGCTGTCCCTCGCCGAAGGAACGGTGAAGACCCACCTCGGGCGGGTGCTCACGAAGCTCGGACTGCGCGACCGTGTCCAGGCGGTCGTCTACGCCTACGAGGCTGGCCTAGTCGACCCGTGGTCCAAACACTGACACACGGGCCCACTGTCCGTGCCCCTGACGCAGAACGTCCACGAATCTGACTGCCATTGAGCATCGAAGCTGCCCGCAAGCTGCACGGGAACGGGGTCGAATTCCGTCGCGGGGGGCGCATGAGGCCAGTGCCCATTAACTCCCCGCGGCTCGCTGGCTGCGGCGGAAGCGCGAGCACGGACGCTGCAGGACGCATGACAAACCCGCCTCGCACAGCGCTGATGAAGGCCTCAATGTCGGTCTGAAATGCGATGTCGTCTCCTGCCGGGGGCGGGCGGAGGCCAGGGGCGAAGGCGGCCAGCTCATCCAAGCGCTCGGCGAAGCCTAGCCAGGCCGAGCGGCAGTGCGGGAGCAGGAAGCTGGCCCCGACATACCCGCGCTGGTGGTTGGCCAGAGTGGTCGTTCAGGCCCGCGTCGGAACGTACATTCTGCCTGCCGCGCCTCGGGAGCCCGCGCGCCTGCGGAAGATCACCGACCTGATTCCTGGCGTCCGGCAGACTGGGGTAAGGCACTGCCGCGGACTGACCCTGATCCGTTGCCGACTGCCGCGCCTGCCTAGGCTGTGACGTAATGGCCGAGACGGATCTGATCCGCACGCCTGACCAGCGGTTGCGGGTCTTTGTGAGCTCTACGCTGCAGGAACTGGCCGCTGAGCGGCAGGCAGTGCGGGACGCTGTGACCCGTCTGCGGCTGGTGCCGGTGATGTTCGAGCTGGGCGCCCGGCCGCATCCGCCGCGCGAGGTATACCGCTCCTACCTGGCGCAGAGCCAGGTCTTCGTGGGCGTGTACTGGCAGAGCTACGGCTGGGTCGCGCCGGGGGAGCAGGTTTCCGGGCTGGAGGACGAGTACCGGCTGTCGGCGGGGCTGCCCAGGCTCATTTATGTGAAGTCGTCGGCGTCGGAGCGTGAGTCGCGGCTGGCGGAGATGCTGACCCGGATAAGGGATGACGGTGACGTGTCCTACCAGCACTTTTCTGCCGCTGACGAGCTGCAGCGCCTGGTCGAGAATGACCTGGCCGTGCTGCTGAGCGAGCGGTTCGAGATTGCGTCATCAGGGGACGGCGCCGCGGGCGAGGCGTCGCTGGCAGGGGCGGTGCCGGTGCCGGCGACGCCGCTTGTGGGCCGCGACGATGACGCGGCGGCGGTGGGCGACCTGGTGCGTGCCGAGGGCGTGCGCCTGGTGACCCTCACCGGCCCGGGCGGGGTCGGGAAGACCAGGCTCGCGGTGGAGGTCGCCCAGCGGCTGGGTCCGGGCTTTGAGGACGGGGTGCGGTTCGTTGAGCTCGGCTCGGTCCGGGCGGCCGAGCTGGTGACGGCGGCGATCGCCGCCGCGTTGGGGTTGAACACCTCGGGTGGCAGGCTGATCAACGACCTGAAGTCGTACTTGCACTCGCGGCGGCTGGCGCTGGTGCTGGACAACTTCGAGCAGGTGATGGGGGCGGCTCCGCTGGTGGCTGAGCTGCTGGGCGCCGCTCCGGGCGTGGTGGCGCTGGTGACCAGCCGGATGGTGTTGCGGCTCAGCGGTGAGCACGAGTTCCCGGTGCCGCCGCTCCCGGTGCCGCCGATCGGGGCCGGCGGGGACGCCGCGGACGTGCAGCGGTGCGCGTCGGTGCGCCTGTTCGTGCAGCGGGCGCAAGCCGCGTCCGCGGGTTTCGAGCTGACCAGCGGGAACGCCGCGGCGGTCGCCGAGATATGCCGGCGGCTGGACGGGCTCCCGCTGGCCATCGAGCTGGCCGCGGCCAGGGTCAGGATGCTGCCACCGCAGGCCCTGCTGGCCCGGCTTGACGACAGGATGGGGCTGCTGACGGGCGGAGCGCGCGACCTGCCCGAGCGGCAGCGGACACTGCGAAGCACCCTGGACTGGAGCTTCGATCTACTGTCGGCCGACGAGCAGGCGCTGTTCGCCCGCCTAGCGGTGTTTGCAGGAACCTTCGACCTTCCCGCCGCGGAGGCCGTCTGCACCGCCACTGACCCGGCGGACCCGGGCCGGGCCGGGCACGTCACGGACACGCTGGGCTCGCTGGTGGACAGCAGCCTGGTGCGGCCGCAGACCCGCAACGGCGAGCCACGCTTCGAGCTGCTGCAGACCATCCGGGAGTACGCGCTTGAGCGCCTGCGCGACGGCGCTGACTGGCGGGAGGCGCACGACCGGCACGCGGCCTACTTCCGGGCGCTCGCCGAGCCGTCTCCAGCCGAACTGCAGGGTCCCGGACAGCTGGCGTGGCTGGACCGGCTCGAGACCGAGCACGGCAACCTCGGCGCCGCCATGTCCTGGCTGGTGGAACAGGACCAGATCGAGCCGGCGATACAGCTGTCCTGGGCGACATGGAGGTTCTGGTGGCTGCACGGCCACGCCGAGGAACTCGCCTCCTTTGGCGGCATCGCGGCCAAGAGCGAACACCTGCCGCCGCAGCAGCGTGCCCTGGCGCTAAGCGGCACCGGCTTCGGCCTCTTCGCGTCCGGGGACCCGGCCACAGCCCAGCCGCTCCTGGAGCAGAGCCTGCCGCTGTACCGGCAGGCCGGGGACATGCTGGGCGCAGCCACGACGGCGGGGATGCTGGGTCACCTTCTGGCATTGCAGAACGAGGACGCGCGGGCCAGCAAGCTGCTCGAACAAACGCTCGCGCCGCTGCGGGAGGCAGGCAGCGACCGGCTCGCCGGACCCGAACGTGCACAGCACCTGCTGGACGTGGCGCTCGTGTGCAATTTCCTCGGCCAGATCCGGCTCAGCCAGGCAGATCACGACCGCGCCGCGCAGCTGTTCACTGAGGCCCTGAACGCGGCCCGCAGCGCCCAGGACCGGTTCACCATCCTCGTCTCGCTCTACGACATGGGGCTCAGCAGCCAGGCACAGGGCGATCTGACCAGCGCGGCGGAACGCCTGCAGGAAGGGGTGTCGCAGTCGGCCGAGGCCGGGGACGAACCGAGCGTCGCTTACTACCTCGAGGCACTGGCCGCGGTCGCCACGCTGGAGGACAACCTGGAACGCGCCGTGCGTCTCCTTGCCGCCGCAGGCGCGCTCTTGCAAGCCAGGGGCAGCGGCTGGCTGCACGCACTCGTGCCCCGCGCCGCGCACGACGATGGTCCCCTGGCGGCGCTGCGCTCCCGCATGGGAGATGCTGCATTCGAGCGGGCCTGGACGCGGGGCCGGTCGCTGCGAGGCAGCGGTGCCATCGAGTACGCGCTACAGGACGCACCACCAGACCCCACCCGGCCAGAAGGCACGCCGGGAGCCGGCGATATCGGAGTCATCAGCTAGGCGCCGAAACCCGCCGCCCAGCGCGCGTTCCGCGGCTACCAGGCGGGGGCAGCCACCAGGCATGAATGCCGAGCCTGGGCGCCAGGGCGTTCCTCATGAGCACGCAGCCGAACGCTACGGCTGGATAACCGGTCTGTCGCCGACGCCGAGCTCGACGCTTTCACCGACCGGCTCGCCACCGGGGTCGCGAGTGCGGCTGGCACCCGGCGGCGGGCGCGGGTCAGGTCCGCGCAGCGTACTCGATCGAATCAAATGGCCAGTCCCGTTCCAGCCACGCGACGACCGCGTCGTGGAGGATCGGGTCGAGCGCGGCGTGGTCGGCGCGTACCCAGGATTGTACGGACGCATCCCGTCGGCCATCGGCGCCGCCGGGCCCATGGCCATTGGCCGGGTATATGTACACGCAGCCAATGACGTCCCCGGTGCTGGTGCTGAGCACGGTGTAGGTGAACCCGCGACGCTCGGCGAAGTCTTTTGCGTGCCGCTCCAGGTCGCGGAGATTGTCATTCAGGGACATCTCGCGGGGCCAGCTGCCATCAGGGAACCCCGGCGTCGCCCGGATGTGGTCAATGCTGGACGTCCAGGCGGCGTAATCGGTCTCGTTATGCTGCGGCCCGAGCGGGGCCAGCCGGAATTCCGCGGCCACGAGTCCATCGGGTACCACAAAGTCTTCAGGAACGAATAGCTCATCGCTCATCCGGCGATATTAACCCGCAAGCGGCGGCAGACCCTCCGACACACAGACGGCCGCGGCCGGACGCCGGCCAGCGCGACCACCCAGGACGGGCTGGTGATAATGCCGGCGGCACCGCCTCGATCGGCCCGCGGCCGGCTGAGCCGTGCCCTGGCGTGCCGCGCCGCAGACTGGATTCGCGACCGGGTTGTGCTGATCCCGGCTGTGGTCACCAACGCAGTGCCGCGCAGGTCCCACACCAGGAACAGCGCGCCGACCTCCTTGAGGTGACGGGCGAAACCTGGGCGGCGCACGGGTGTCGCCGCACACCAGTCTCGTGCCGTTACGAAGGCTGGCCGGCGGCTCGCTGCCGAGGATCGTGCTCATGGTGGCTGAACGGTGCTTCGCTAGGCGGGAATCATGCCGAGCTGCTTCATCTGTGAGAGGACGTCGACGACCCCCCAGATCTCGGCCATTCGGCTGTCGGCGAAGCGGACGATGAAGATCTCGCTATAGGTGACGGACTTGCCGGTTGGCGGGAGGCTCATGTACTCACCCCGCTGGGTCCCGGTAACCGTATTCCTGGCGACGACCTTGTCCCCTTCCGCGATCACATCCTCGACCGCAACGTGAAGGTCGGGGAACGCGCGAAGCAGCACCGCCCACACTTGCTTGAGTGCCTGCGCCCCCGTCGCGCCAGTCGGCACTGGCGCATGGAACAGTACGTCTGGCTCTACGACCTCGTCGATCGTCTTCGAGATGACTTCCGCATCGCCGGTATTCACGGCCTCATGGAAGCGGATGAACGTCGTTTTGTTGGCTGTTGCCTGGGCTGCTGGCATCTGGCTTCTCCCTCGGCTCGACATGAACACTCCGATAGTTACCAGGGCGGGATACCTGGCTGCCGGTGTGCGGCAGCGCGCCAGGGTCGGGTCACTGCTGGAAGACCGCTTCGATCTCGAGGCTGATCGACACCTTGTCGCCGATCGCGACGCCACCGCCGTCCATCGCCATGCTGATGTCGATGCCGAAGTCGTGCCGGCTGATCTGCGCGGTCGCGGAAAAGCCGGCCCGCTGCCCGCCCCACGGGTCCGGGCTGAACCCGTTCACCTCGACGGCGAGCGGCACCTGCCGGGTGACGCCGTGCAACGTCAGCTCGCCGTCGATGATCCAGCCGTCGTCGGTCTGGCGGATGCCGGCGGAGCGGTAGGTCATCGTTGGGTACGTCTCCACCTCGAGGAAGTCGGCGGAGCGGAGGTGGTTGTCACGCGGCCCGATGCCGGTGTCGATGGACGCGAGGTCGACCGTCGCGGCAACCGACGAGCCCAGCGGGTCCTGGCTGGTGACGAACGTGACGTCGTAGCTGGTAAATCGGCCGCGCACCTTGCCGACCATGAGGTGCCGGACAGAGAAGGCGATCTCGGAATGCACCGGGTCGGCCTTCCAGGTGCCGGCCAGGTAGCCAGGGATCGCGACGCTCGCGGGGGCGGAGCTCATGACTTCCTCCATGCATGTGGTGCCGCGCAAGGCTACGCGGCCCGGGCAGTGGTGCCGACGCCGCGCGGCGGCGCAGGCGTACCGGTGGTCGAACACGTCGCGGGCCCACTCGCCGGGGTCAGGCGCGATCGCCGAGCGGATGAGCCGGTCATCATGCCGCTGAACTTCCTGTGCTCTGGATGGCGGATGCTTCTCATCGGTACGACGACACAACTCCGCGGAATGTGAGGCGGCGTGCCCCCAGACACCCCGGTTCGCCGTCTCGTCGACCTGGTGAGGGCGGATGCGAGCCAGCGGAAGCTGACGGCGCCATGAGCGAACAGTCAGGACCAGCAGGAGGCGGCCCGATCCGGGCCTCCGGTCGTGCCCTAGTGGCGTGAGGCGGGCCGGGCCTTGGCAAGACTGGCTCGTATGCTGCGGGCATGGGGCTGGTGCGGGTGGGGACGGCATCGTGGACGGACCGGACTTTGCTGGCGTCGGGCTGGTATCCGCCGGAGGCCAACACCCCGGAGAAGCGGCTGCGGTATTACGCCCGCCAGTTTCCGCTAGTGGAGGTGGATTCGACCTACTATGCGCTGCCCGCACGGCAGACCGCCGGGATGTGGGCGGACCGGACCCCGGCTGGGTTCACGTTCAACATCAAGGCATTCAGCCTGTTCACCCAGCACCCCACCCAGGTGGCCGCGCTGCCGCCCGACCTGCGGCAGGCGGTGCAGAAATCCGGTAAGGACCGGGTGTACCTCAAGGACGTGGACCCGGCGGTCGCCGATGAGGCCTGGGACCGGTTTTTGGCGGCGCTGGACCCGCTAGCCGCAGCGGGCAAACTCGGCGCCATCTTGCTGCAGTTCCCGCCGTGGTTCCCCATCTCACGGGCCCACAAGGACTACATCGCGGCTTGCGCGCAGCGGGTGGCGCCGCGGCAGGTGTGCGTTGAATTCCGCAACCGCACCTGGATGACCGATGACAACCAGCCCGAGACGCTGCGGTTTCTGGCCGACCACCGGCTGCCGTATGTATGCGTGGACATGCCGCAGGGCCACAAAGACTCCATCCCTCCGGTGCTGGCTGCCACCGCCGACCTGGCCGTGATGCGGCTGCATGGCCACTCCGCCAGGTGGGAAAGCAACGACATCCACGAGCGGTTCGGCTACCGCTACACCCGCCAGGAACTGGCCGGCTGGGCACCCAAGATCGCGGCCCTGGCCGAGGATGCCGACGACACCCACGTGTTGTTTAACAACTGCTACCGCGACTACGCCCAGACCAACGCAGCGCAACTCGCCGCCCTGCTGACCGGGTGACCGGCGCCGCAAAAGCACGCCCGCAGTGGCGGCACTGGCTGCAGCTAGCACTGGCTGCAGCTAGCACTGGCTGCAGCTAGCACTGGCTGACTAGCATGGCGCAGCTAGTACTGGCTGATCCGCTCTGAAAGCTGAACACGGCGGTGCGGTCTGACCAAGTCCCAGACCTCATGGACGGCGGTCGGCCTGCAGGCCAGCGTCACCGTCTCGCCCTCGCAAGCACTAATCTGCCTGGTCCTGCTGGTCCACAGCTTGCCATTGCCAAGGAGGTGCCCGGCGATGCCGATCCTGACGCTGTGGCGACCGGGAGTGACCGGGTACTGCTGGGTCTCCCCGGTGCGGATGCGCCCTACGGCCACCCGGTCGATCCACACAACGTAGTCGAACGGACGGTCGCGCAGCATCGTAGTTTTTCTCACTACCTGGATCTCGGCATGGCGTGGCCTATCTGCTTCCATGACTTCCTCCACTTACGCCTGACGCTTGCATGATTGGCTGCGCTGGTCCTGGTTCTTGCGTGCTGGCCTTGGCTCGCTGCGGCAGGAACAGGCAGAGGACTGTCACGAAGGCCAGGATCTTCGACAGCGCGTTCAACGCCGTGGGGATCGGGGCGGACGGGTAGGCGAACCCGAAGAGGCCCCAGACCGCGAATACCGCGAGCATCGACGCGAGGGAGAACAGCGAACCCCTGGACAGCTTCACCATCGGAGACATCGTGAGCAGCGACAGCGTGGTGATCTCGATGAGGATCAGCGGCAGGAAGAACAGGGTTCGGTAGAGCGCGGGATGCGGAGGGATCGGGGGATAGATTCTGGCCATCACGATCAGGTCGAACGGCAGCTCGAAGATCATCGGCGCGGCGATGGCACCGATGACAGCGCCTGCGAACCTTGCCCCCGGGCCGAATGACCTGCTGCTTGTGAGGATGATGAAGAAGGTGACACCCGCCGCGAGCAGGGTCACGGGCAGGATGTGATCCGCGGGAGCATAGCGGATCCCCGGATACTCATGACGGTATTGCAGGGCGTAGATGCCTAGGCAGACCATGAATGCCGCAATCGCCAGGACCCAGATCACGAGCATGAAAGTCGTTGCCGCCCGGCCGGGCCGGGTTGCGTGGGCCGGAAGAGGCAACCGGGTTCCGGCGTATGCCAGGCCTACTGCGGCGGCCAGCAGGACGATAGCGAGCTCGATCCTGGCGATGCCGCTGTAGCTGACCCACGTTCCGTACTGAGTCATGGTCATGTACCCGCCTTCACGAGTCGCGTGCCCGGTGTCGCGGGTCTGGGGAAGCCGGGGTCACCCTTCGAGCCCGGCATCCCTTCCCCTGCGGAAGTAGGACTTGCCTGCTCCTGCTTTTCGCGCGGCCCGTTTACTTTGTAGTTCAAAGCTACTTTGCTTTGAACTACAAAGTCAAGGCCGGACCGGGCTGGGAAGCAGATTGCAGTTGACCTTGGGATGCAACGTAAACTAGCTTTGCGCTGCAAAGTCAGCAAGTCGAGCGGTGCGGATACACGCATGAGGGGACCGGCATGAAAGACGGCGCGGACGAGGAAGCGGGGATGGACCTGCAGCAAGCGTCGGCGATTCTGCAGGAGACAGGGGACCGGGCCAGGCGCGCGCTGGTGGTCAGGCGCCCAGTCCTGTTGGCCGTCTGGGGAGCGGCCTGGATGGTTTCCGATGGCGTGATCTGGTTCTCGGTCCGCGGGCAGCGGCCCTATGACGGGCCGACGCCCGCCGCGCTGCTGACGCTGACCATGGTCATCGCAGCAGCCTCGGTCTTCGCGGTCATCTACGTCGGCCGGGCGGGCAGCGGCGTCGGTGGCTTGTCGGCGCAACAGCGGCGCATCCTCTTGTTGTCGTACCTCGGGGGCTACGTTTCCCTCTTCACGCTTGAGGCCGCGATCGACCATGCCGGCGCTAGCCGGGCCGTTCTTGGTGTATATGGTGCTGCCGCGCCCGTTCTCCTGGTGGCCCTGATCATCGCCGGCAGCGCTGCCGTCTTCCTGGACTGGTCGCTGCTCGGCCTTGGTCTCTGGCTGCTGGCGGTGGCGGCAGGCAGCGGATTCGCGGGCCCGGTGACGGTCTGGGCCGTCAGCGCGCTGGCGGGAGGGGGCGCGCTGCTGGTGATGGCGGTGGTCGGGCTATGGCGGAACCGTTCATGAGCATTGATGGGCTCGACCCGGTGATCCACGGGCCCGCGCGGCTGCGGATCATGGTGACGCTGGCGACGCTGCGCGAGGGCGACGATCTGTCTTTCAGCAGGCTGCAGGATCTGCTCAGCCTGACGCCAGGCAACCTAATCACGCACCTGCGCAAGCTGGAGGACGCCGGCTACGTGACCACACTGAAAACCGGTGCGGGGGTCAGCGCGCGGACTTCCGTATCGCTCACCCGCGACGGCCGGGCCGCACTAGCTCGCTACACCGCCGTACTGCGGCAGCTGCTCGACGCGGCTGCCTCACCGCTGCCCGGCTCCCCGTGACTAGCCCGGCGCCGCGCCGGGCGGCTACGGTCGTCGGGGGCGGCCAAGCTGCGTCAGGCCAGCGCGGGCAGGTACGGCTCGTGTACCGAGTCGATTGACCAGATTAGGTCGGTGCGGCCCGCACGCAGCGCCCACATCCGGGCGAAGTGGTCGGACATGGCAGTCTCGAACGGCCAGCGGCGCTCGATGAGGCGCGCAGCCCCCTCGACGATCTCGGCAAGGTCATCGCGGACGCGCTCGTAGCACATGCTTGGCGACCTCGGCCCGTCGTCGTCCACCGGTGCGGGATCGGGGCCGAACGCGTCGTAGGCGGGAAAGCGCCGCAGGTCCGGCAGCACGGAGTAGAAGGGCACGCCGTTGAAGTAGAACTCTTGCCAGCGGTTGCCGGCGATGCTCAGCCAGGGCGTGCCCACGGCCAGGGTCGCCATGCCGAACCCGGTATGCGGGGAGATGAGCACGTCGCAGCCCGCCACGATGGCGAGCTGGTCGGTCAGCGGCAGGTCCACCGCATTGCAGGACGACGCCAAGGCGGCGCGCAGCTCGCCGAGCTCGGCCGCACCGAAGCTGGTCGTCGTGCGCCCGTCTTGCCGGTGCTTGCCGACCATGCAGAACAGGGCGTCGGGCCAGCGGTCGGCCAGCGCAGCGAGGATCAGCCGCCAGGAGCGGACAGAAGGATAGCTGCTGCGCGGGCCGCTGCCCGCGGCCAGGATGGCGATACGGGGGCCAGCGTTCGCGAAAGCGCCAGGGCGCGCGTCGCGCATCAGTCGCTCGGCCTTGCTGCGGGCGTCGCGGGGAAGGGCCAGGCGGAACTGGCAGCCTGGCACGTAGCGCGGCGGTGCCGCACCGGCGGTGCCAATAGTGCTGCCGTCGGCCGCGAAACGATCCGCCGCCTGGTCGTAGTACCTGGCCAGGCCGGGGAAGTCCGCACGCAGTTGCCCCTGCTGGCCCCGAGGGTCGCCCGCCACCCAGTCCCACCCGGCCGGGATGGCGGCCAGGGCGCTCGCCGCGTCATAACGCCGATCGAACACGTCGATCCTGATCGGGTAGACGACATCGACGTAGGAGCACAGCGTGGCCAACTCGGTCGGGGTACTGGCATTCAGCGCCAGCCCGATCCGCAGGCCCGGCTCGGCGCGGTGGTAGCCATGGCAATAGTGGAGCGCCTCGATCGCGTGCCCGACCGGGTGGCAATAGACAAAATTGACAAGCAACGACCGGCGCCCGCCCACTGGACCACGGTAGCGCCCGCTGGCTCGTCCGAACGCAGCCGCGCACCGGCCGAACATCGGCCGCACACCAGCCGCACCAGCCGAACACCGGAACGGGGCCGTGCCGACGCATCCAGCGATACTGGTGCGGCCGCGGTATCCGTGACTCGGGACCGCCCCTGGCGAGGAGAAGGCATGCGCGTACTGCACGCCCTGGGTCATGCACTTGCGATCAGCGGATCCATGACCTGGGAGATCCTGTGGGCGCTGATCCTGGGCTTCGCGCTCTCGGCTGTAGTGCAGGCGGCAGTGCGGCGCGCCACGATAGTCCGGCACCTTGGCGACGACAAGCCCAGGACGCTGGCCCTGGCGGCCGGGCTCGGCGCGGCTTCATCGTCGTGCTCATACGCTGCCGTCGCGTTGGCCAGGTCGCTGCTGCGCAAGGGGGCAAGTTTCACCGCGGCGATGGCATTCGAGGTCGCGTCCACCAACCTGGTCGTGGAGCTCGGCATCATCCTGGCGCTGCTCATCGGCTGGCAGTTCACGCTAGCCGAGTTTGTCGGCGGCCCCATCATGATCATCCTGCTGGCAGTGCTCTTCCGCCTCTTCTTGCGTCAGCGCCTGATCGACGCGGCCAGGATCCAGGCCGACAAGGGACTTGCGGGCTCGATGGAAGGCCACGCCGCCATGGACATGAGCATCCCCGGCGAGGGCAGCCTGTGGCGGCGGCTCCGGACGCGGCAGGCAGTCACGTCGGTGTCCCACGTCTTCGTAATGGAATGGGCCGCCGTCATCCGGGACATCATCGGCGGCCTGCTCATCGCCGGCGCGGTCGCCGCCTGGGTGCCCGACAGCTTCTGGGGACACCTGTTCCTGACTGGCCACCCGCTGGCCGCCAAGCTGTGGGGACCGCTGATCGGTCCGGTCATCAGCCTGCTCAGCTTCGTCTGCTCGATCGGCAACGTTCCCCTGGCCGGCGTGCTCTGGAACGGCGGCATCAGCTTCGGCGGCGTCGCGGCGTTCATCTTCGCCGACCTGATCATCGTCCCGATCCTGGCGATCTACCGGAAGTACTACGGCACCAGGATGACGCTGTTCATACTGGCCACCTTCTACGCCTCGATGGCCGCGGCCGGGTACCTCGTCGAGCTGATCTTCGGCAGCCTAGGCCTCATCCCGGCAGGGCGGCACGCCAAGGTGGTCGAGGCAGCTGTCGAGTGGAATTACACCACCGTCCTCAACATCGTCTTCCTGGTCCTCGCGGCCGTACTGTGCTACTGGTTCACTCGCACCGGCGGCATCGCCATGTTCAAGACGATGAGCGCCACACCCGACACCGGCGGCGGTCACCACGACCACGCCCGCTGACTAGCCGGTCGGCGCGAGATCCTGCCGGGCCTGGTTCGCAGGATGCCGTCCAGCTCGGCAACGAATGTGGGGCCCAGGAGTGCCCCGCTGAAAGCTAATCTGATATCATTATGCTAAGCATGTGGTATCAGCCACGTCAAGCGGAGGTGGGTCATATGGCATCCGAGGTTCATGCCGCAGCAGACAGCCAGTCTCTCGGCCAGCGAGTGCCCGAGCGAACGGCCTGGTTCCTATCGGGCCTGCGGATGCTGGTACTGGGTATCGCCACCGTGATCGTCGGGGCCGTGCTGGTCTGGCTGGCCGGTCGAAACAGCGGCGACACCGCGACGGCCCTGGTGTGGGCGGGCGCGCTTGTCATCCTGGCCGGGGTCCTGTTGCTGAGAGGTCTTATTGCCGTCGCGCCCGGCCGCGCGCACGTGATCCAGCTGTTCGGCAAGTACCGCGGCACCATCCGCGAGTCCGGCCTGCAGTGGGTGAATCCGTTCACCAACCGCATCGTCGTCTCGACCAGGATTCGCAACCAGGAGTCCGCGCAGGTCAAGGTGAACGACGCCGACGGCAACCCGATCGAGATCGCTGCGGTGGTCGTGTGGCAGGTGGAGGACACCGCGCACGCCAACTATGCGGTCGACGACTACAAGAACTTCGTCGCGATCCAGACCGAGACTGCCGTCCGGCACATCGCGTCCAGCTACCCTTACGACAACCGGGGCAGCGGTGCGCTGTCGCTGCGCGACAACGCCGAGGAGATCACCGAACGGCTGTCCGCCGAGCTCAGGACCCGCGTGAAGCCGGCCGGAGTGCAGGTCATCGAATCGCGGCTCACCCGGCTGTCGTATGCGCCGGAGATCGCTCAAGCTATGCTCCGCCAGCAGCAGGCGAGCGCGGTCGTAGGCGCCCGGCAGCGCATCGTCGAGGGCGCGGTCGGCATGGTCAAGCTGGCTCTGGACCGGCTAAAGGAGGAGGGCGTGGTCGATCTGGACGAAGAGCGGAAGGCGGCGATGGTGTCGAACCTGCTCGTGGTCCTGTGCAGCGAGCAGGCTACCCAGCAGGTCGTCAATACGGGCTCGCTGTACCAGTGACGGCTGGCACGGTATCGCGATGAGCGAGCGCAAGGAGTTCCTGCTGCGGCTGGATCCGGCGG
This sequence comes from uncultured Actinomycetota bacterium, assembly GCA_963719765.1. Classification (GTDB taxonomy): domain Bacteria; phylum Actinomycetota; class Actinomycetes; order Streptosporangiales; family Streptosporangiaceae; genus JAJYUU01. Next base: position 851,489 of record CAVRCW010000001.1, on the reverse strand, counting down.
TTCATGACGCGGTGGTCAGGTGGGCTAACGACGAGCTGCGCAGCACGAATGCTCAGATCGAGTTCCTGCTGCGGCGCGCCCTAGCCGACGCGGGCCGGCTGCCCGGCCGGGTACGGGAGATGCGCAAGCCGGGCCGTCCGTCGCGGGCCGGCGCTGTGGGCCGGGAGACTAGTTAGGCAGGGTGATACAGGTCCGCTACTCGCCGGACCTGGGCGACGGCCCGGTTGACCGGCACGTCGTGTTCCTCGAGCTGGCGAAGTACCTCCCGCACGCCGTCCTGCAGGAAACCGATCCCGTCCTCCCCGCCGCGCAGCCTGAACCAGACCACCATCCGGCTGTGCGGCAACGTAACGAGCTCCGCGATGGCGATCTCGTCGTATCGCGCCTCCCAGGTCGGCACCATCCACCGGCTGACTGCCGAGCCGCGTATCCTGATGCCCCAGTCGAAGAATTCCAGCCGGACAAGAGATCCGCTGGTGATCACGTGCCTGGACATCACTCCCCCCGTGAACAGCGCCTTTAGCTCGCCGGCGGGCGCGTCGATCTTCCGCGCGGACGAGGCGGCGCGCCTGATCCACAACAAGAGGCTCGAGGCGCCCGCGACGGCGAGTAGTGCGATAAGGAGTACGACGAGAAGCACTAGTCCACCTTCTGTCCCGGTGTGCCTGATGTGCGCAATTTAGTCGGTGAAGGTCCACGCAGTGGCGATGTTCCCTGATCCGGCGCCAGTCTGGCAACTAGGTCCTGTGCCGATGCGGTCGCAGCGCGGCTGGCCAGCTATCACCCCTGGCGGCGGTGGCCAGGCCAAATCACCAGGTAGCTGTCAGTAGGCTTCCTGGCTATGACTAGCCAGCCGCCGAAGGCCAAGCGCGTACCAGCAGAGCGGACCCACCACGGTGACACGATCATCGATGATTATTCCTGGCTCGCCGCCAAGGATGATCCGGAGACGATCTCCTTCCTGGAGGCACAGAACGCCTATACCGCCGAGCTAACCGCTGACCAGGCCCGGCTGCGCGATGCGATCTTCGACGAGATCAAGGCCAGGACCAAGGAGACCGATCTGTCCGTGCCGCAGCGCAAGGGCGGCTGGTGGTATTACGCGCGCACGGTCGAGGGTGAGCAGTACGCGGTCCACTGCCGCCGGGCCGTGCGGCCCGCGGATGCCGGGCCGCCGATGTCGGAAGATGGCGCCCCGCTCGACGGCGAAGAGGTGCTCCTGGACGGGAACGAACTGGCCGCGGGCAGCGACTTCTTCTCGATGGGTGCCTTCAGCGTCAGCCCGGACGGCAGCCAGCTCGCGTACTCGACCGACCTGGCCGGGGACGAGCGCTTCACCATGCGCTTCAAGAATCTGAGCACGGGACAGACAGCTCCGGACGAGATCCCTGGCACCTTCTACGGCGCCGCATGGTCAGCCGACGGGACCACGCTGTTCTACACGACGGTGGACGACGCGTGGCGGCCGTACCGGGTCTGGCGGCATGTGCTCGGCACGCCCGCCGCGCAGGATGTGATCATCTACCAGGAAGACGACGGTCGCTTCGGTGTCGGCATCTCCCTATCCCGCAGTGAGCGCTACCTCATCCTGTCTGCGGCGAGCAAGCTGACCAGCGAGGTGCGGCTGCTCGACGCCGTCGTTCCTGACGGCGAACTCACCGTGGTCGCGCCGCGCCGGACCGGCGTGGAGTACGAGGTCGAGCATCAGTACCTGGCCGACGGGACCGACCGGCTGCTGATCCTGCACAACGACGGTGCGCTCAACTTCGAGCTGGCGCAGGCGCCTGTCTATGACCCGTCGGCCTGGACACCGCTTGTCCGGCACCGCGACGACACGCGCTTGCTCGGCGTCGACGCCTTCTCCGACCACCTCGTGCTTTACCTGCGCCGGGACGGGCTGACCGGGCTGCGGGTCATCGGCAACGACTCCAGCGAGCACGAGATCGCGTTCCCTGAGCCGATCTACACGGTCGGCCCGGCCGGGAATCCTGAGTACCAGACCGGCAGCTACCGGCTCAGTTACGTATCGCTGGTGACGCCTGGCTCGGTCTATGACTGTGACGTGGCCACCGGCGAACTGACGCTGCTCAAGCAGAGCCCGGTGCTGCCAGGTCCTGACGGCATTGCCTACGACCCGGCGGACTATGCGCAGCACCGGCTGTGGGCAACCGCGGATGACGGCACGAAGATTCCGATATCCCTGGTGTGCAGAAAGGGCGCACCGCGGGACGGAAGCTCGCCGTTCCTGCTGAGCGGGTACGGCAGCTACGAGATATCTTCTGATCCCGGCTTCTCGATCCCGCGCATCTCGCTGCTCGACCGCGGCTTCGTGTGCGCGATCGCCCATGTGCGCGGCGGCGGTGAGCTCGGGCGGAGCTGGTACGACAACGGCAAGATGCTGAATAAGATCAACACCTTCACCGACTTCGTGGCCTGCGCCCGGCACGTCGTAGCCGAGGGCTGGACGTCGGCCGAACGCCTAATCGCGCGCGGCGGATCCGCGGGCGGCCTGCTGATGGGCGCGGCGGCGAACATGGCACCGGGTGCGTTCGGCGGCATCGTCGCGATGGTGCCGTTCGTAGATGCGCTGACCTCGGTCCTGGACCCGACGCTGCCGCTCACGATCCCGGAGTGGGAGGAGTGGGGCGACCCGCTGCACGACCCCGAGGTCTACCGGTACATGAAGTCCTACACGCCGTACGAGAACGTCGCGGCCGGCCCGGATTACCCGCCGATTCTCGCGGTGACAAGTCTGAACGACACGCGCGTGCTCTACCACGAGCCGGCCAAGTGGGTGGCCAGGCTGCAGGCCGAGGCCGAGGGCGGCCCGTTCCTGCTGAAGACCGAGATGGCGGCCGGGCACGGTGGCCGCAGCGGCCGCTATGACGCCTGGCGGGAGGAGGCCATGGTCCTGGCCTGGATCGTCACGACCGCGCAGGCCGGCTGGCAGGCTCGCCTGCTGCCTAGCGCGGGACAATCCGGCCACCAGTCGCGCCGGGATGATCTCCACGGCAAAAGGCTTCACAGCGGGGAACGGGGTGTTCCCGGACACGCGGCCGGCCTGCCGGTACGCTCCGTCGGGCCCGAGCTCGAAAGCCGTGAGCTCGGGCCGGTCAGGGTCCGGATCCACGATCCAGTACGACGGAACGCCGAAGGCCTTATGGCCTGGCGGGCGGCGAGACCTGCTGGAATCCCGACGGCACCGGCTCGCTCAGCTGGGCCAGGTTGGCGGGTGTCGCGGGCAGCCACTGGAAGTACCAGCGCTGCGGACCGGCGGTCAGCTGTACCGGCAGGTAGGTCGAGGGGTCGACCAGGATGGTGAAGCCGCTCGTCGGCCCGTTGAGCTTGACGGCATCGACTCCGTCCACCATCTGGTGGCCGGCGACCGTGTACGCACCGCAGGCGAGCTGAGACCGGATGAAGCCCGGCCAGCCTCCCGTGGCGGGGGAAAGCCTGACATTCTGGCCCTCGTCGCAGCCGGACGGCCCCGAAGCGCGAACCGGGCTAGTCCCGGTCCACCAGGTCCGGTTGGCATAAATCACGGCGGTCGAGGTGGCTGTGCCGTTCACTACCCTGGTGGCCAGGTCGAAGACGCGCTGCCCGCTCGGGGAATACGCCTCGAACCTCCCGGACCCGCCATATCCCCAGCCGACCGTGTAGCCGACGCTCCATTGCGGGAACGCCGCGCCGGAGCCTCGCTGCCCGCCGCCCATGCCGCCAGGGAATGGTCCGATGGCCACCCCTGGCGGGTACACCATCCGGGTGTAGCCGATCAGCTTGCCGATGTGCGCCGGCGCCAGGGCACTCTCGACCCGCGCCACGACATACGCGGTCGCTTTCGTGGGCTTGACGGCCGCGGGGATGACGCCCGGCCCTGAGCCGAAGGCCCCCGCGGCCCCGGCTGCTGCCAGCGCCCCGGCGGCCAGCACCGTCACCGCCCCCGACCCGACGCGGATGGTTGCCCGGCGCTTCTGGCTGTGCCGGAACGCCTTGAGCGCCAGCCCTTCCGGCGTGTGGATGTCCCTGGTGAATCGGTCCATGTCGATGCGCAGCTGGTCTTCGATGTTCATGTCAATTGCTCCCTCGCTGATGCGCGCTCCTGGGCGTCCTCCTGGTCGCCGCGGCCGGTGTCGCTGAGCTCGCGCAGCCTGCGCAGCCCGCGCGCGGTCGCCGACTTGACGGTGCCAACCGAGCAGCCCAGCATCTGCGCCGACTCCGCCTCGCTTAGCTGCTCCCAGTACCGTGCGACTATGGCGGCCCGCTGGCGCGGCGGCAGTTGCCGCATGAGACGCACGAGCGAGTCCCGTGCCTCGACCTCGGCGTACGGGTCGGTGACAGCGGCGCTGGCCCCCGGCCACAGCAGCCGCAGCTGCCTTCGTCGGGCATTCTGCTGCCGCCAGCTGTCGGCGGCCAGGTGATACAGGGTCCGCCGCAGGTACCCCTCCGGATTTCCCTCGATCGTCCGCCAGTGCCGCAGCAACCGCTCGAGCGCGCCCTGCAGCAGGTCCTGGCCCGCTTCCCTGCTTCCGGCCAGCAGGACTGCTGTGCGCAGCAACTGATCACCGCGATCGGCGAGAAACGCCTCCAGGTCCGCGACGGCTCGGTCGGGCTTCATCTCATCGGATCCCTCCTGTCGCCAACCAAGTACGGAGCCGACGAGCGAAAGGTTGCTTAAGGATCGTCTATCCGGCGGGCTGGTCCCACCGGCGCTGGCCGGTCAGCCGGGCCCAGGCGGTCCAGGCGAGCAGCCCGGCCATGCTGGCCATGGCCGCGCCGGTGCGGACCCTGCCGGTGTCCGGGTCCCAGGATTCGCAGGCCAGGCCCTGGTCCATGGGCGTGCGGGCGAGCGCCAGCAGCGGGTCGCCGAGCGAGTCGTCGCCGTCAAGCAGCCGGTTAGCCAGGTCGAAGCCGGATGGGTGCGGAAAGTGCGGCGCGCCCGCACCGGGGAACCTGCCAGGGTAGAAGTGGCGGTACTCCCGGCCGAGCCAGGCAGCGGTGGCCGCCTGGACCGGGTCGGATTCATCGGCCAGGCCCCAGAACGGCAGCGCGCGCAGTCCCAGCGGCGGCTCGTCGCGTAGCTCATGCCTGCCCTCGGCGTCGCAGGCCCACGCCCACATCGGCCCGTGCGGCCCGCTCGTGACCAGCCGCGCACGCAGCTCAGCGCGGATCGCACTCGCCTGCGCGCGAAGGTCGCCAAGCCGGATGTCGAGATCGGCGGGGCCGGCCTCGACCAGGGCGGCGGCCGCCTCGAACGCGGTGGCGAGCATCGCGTTGCACGTGGTCACGAACGGGTAGTCCGTCGGGTCGTCGGTTGGCAGCAGGAAGGTGCCGTACAGGTCCCAGTCCGGGTGTCGCCACGGTGCGACCGTCTCAGGGAGGGAGCGCAGCGCACGCGCGACCGCGGGCTCGGCCAGCACGTTCCAGTCGCCGCTGGCATGCACGTACCGCCAGACCGCGAGTACCGGCGCGGCGGCCTGGTCCAGCTCGAACCCCGGGTACAGCGGGGTGCCGTTGATATACAGGGCGTGATCGGCCGCCCGAGGCCCGGCCGCCGCCAGCGAGGCCACAAGCACCTCGCGGGCTCGCTGCATATCGGTCAGCAGCAGGGCAGGGAATGTCCAGCAGTACGCGTCCCGGCTCCAGAACGCCGCGCAGACGTAGTAGTGCGGGCTGCGCGAGGTCACCATCACCGGAGTGCCGTTGTCCAGGCAGTCGCCCTGGGCGAAGAAGTAGTTGAAGAACAAGTTCGCGTTGATCCGCGCGGCCAGGCCCTCGGGCGCGGCGGCCGGGACCGGCAATGCGCGGGCCGCTAGCCAGTCCAGCGTCTCGCCGTACATCGCGTCGAAGCCGCGCCGCCTCAGGTGCAGCGCGGTCACCGCAGCGCCGTCCGGCTCTGGTGCGACCCCCATGAAGACATCCGCGATCAGCTCGCCGCCGGCCGGAACCTCGTCGGCGCGCAGCGCCTGCCAGCCCGACGGCTCTGCATATTCAGTGCTGATACGGGAGGGCGAGACCCCGTTCCCGGCCTGAAGAGCGATGCCAAGGAGCGGCAGCCCGGTGGTAAGCGCGGCGACCCTGCTGCCGGTCCACGGGTCATCGCGCACGGTGATCTCGCCTGCCAGCGGCTTGACCCGCAGATGCGCCACGCTGCTGGCGTGCCAGCTGCCGGTCCAGCCCAGTTCGGCGCGCACGGGCGCGGAGCCGGTGTTGCGGTACCGCAGCCTGAACGTGGCGCCACGCTCGCCGACCGGGGCGAGGTACCAGGCCTCGACGGTCCCGCCGTCTAGCTGCTGGCGCAGGCGCGGTATCCAGTCGCCGACCCTGGACCATTCCGGCTCGAGCGCGACCTGGCGGCCGTCGAGACTGAGCACGGGCCGCAGCAGACCGTCCGGCCCGCCGTGTGCCTGCACCAGGCCGGCCGCCCGCTCGAGCAGTACACCGAGGGAGCGAACCGAGCCGTCGACGAGGCTTATCTCCGGCAGGGATACCCAGAGGTTGCCGGTCGGCCAGAACTGCGGCGGCTCGATAATCTCCGGCGCGCTGGTGACCAGCGCGCCGGTCGCAGGGCTATCCATCCAGGCCGAGCAGCCGGGCGGCGTTGCCGGCGAAGATCAGGTGCCGCTCGGCCGCGGAGAGCCCGAGCTGGCTGACGATCCTGGTCTGCTCGTCGTAGTAGACCTTCGCCAGCCCGCGCGGAAACTGCCCGGAGTCCGAGCCGAAGAGGATACGGTCCGGGCCGATCGTCTCCAGGAACTTGCGGAACAAATCGGCCAGCGTCAGCGGGTACGGCATCCAGCGGATCCACTCGTTGTTGCCTGCGGTGTCCACGCACACGTTGCGGCAGGCCCAGGCCAGCTGCAGCAGGTCGCCAGGGTACCCGCAGCCGAAGTGCGGGATCACGAACGTCGTGTACGGGTAGGCCTTGGCCACGTCGTGCAGCTTCAGCGGGCTGATGTTGACGTGCGCGCTGGTACCGCCTCCGCCGCCCAGCGGCCCGAAGTGCACGAGCACTGGGATGCCCAGATCCTCGGCCGCCTGCCATACCGGCAGCAGCGCCTCGTCGTCGACCGCCCCTGGCAGCGCGGGCGCCAGCACCTTGTAGCCGCGCAGGCCGTCTTCGCTGACCGCGCGCCGCAGTTCCTGCGCGGCGTCGGGGGAGAACGGGTCATGATGCGCGAAGCCGAGCATCCGCGGATAGTCGGCGATCGCCTCGGCGAGGACATTGTTGCCACCGCCGGTCATGAAGACGACGGCCTCAAGCCGAGCGCTCTCGATCTCGGCCGACCAGCGGCCGGCCTGGATATCGGCGGCGGGCTCATTCTCCTCCGGATAGGGGAACGAGTAGTGGTCCCACCACTGCTCCTGGTACCACCGCCAGTTCCGCTTGAGCTCGGCGAGCTTGCGCTCGCCATGCTGCCAGCGGTAGGCGTCCTCCAGCGGCGGCGGCGCGGCGTCGGGCACAGGGAAGTGACAGTGAAAGTCGATGATCGGGAAGCCCCAGGCACTATCTCGCATCAGTGAACTCCGCGCTCGGTGGTGTCAGGCCCGAGTCGGCCAGCAGGCCGCCGCCGTCGAAGCTGACGCCGCCGCCCGCGATTGTGCCCAGCACGCCGATATCCGCCATCCGCTCGGGCGCCACGGTGACCGGGTCATCATCGAGCAGCACTAGGTCGGCGGCCAGCCGAGGCGACAGCGTGCCGCGGTGCAGCTCGGCCCGGCCGGCGCGCGCGGCGCCCAGGGTGTAAGCGGCCAGCGCGTCGGCGGCGTCAACCCGCTCATCCTGGCCGTGCACGGCTCCGCCGGCCGCCAGGCGCTGCACCATGGCCTGCATACCGCGAAGCGGAGAGCCCGGTGCGACCGGCCGGTCGGAGCTGCCGGCCACTGGTATCCCGGCCTCGAGCAGGCTGCGGATACGGAACACCTCGGCCAGCCGGTCGGCCGCGACCACCTCGGCGAACAACCCACCCCACTCGGCGACGAATATCGGCTGGGTGACCACCGTCATATCGGCCCGCTTCATGCTGATGAGCTGGTCGGACCTGATCAGCGCGCCATGCTCGATCCGGTGCCGCGGATGCGTGACTTGCACCGGGCTAGGGCCGCAGTTCTTCGCCTCGTCGAGTGCGGCGAGCACCAAGTCGATCGCCTGGTCACCCATTGCATGCGCGGCGACTTGCCAGCCTGCCCGGTGCGCCGCGATGATGTCGCGGCGCAGCACCTCGGGATCGTTGTCGAAGTCCGGCGTACCGTCGGCGCTCTCGATCCCGAGGCCATCGACCCAGATCTTCATCGCGCCAAGGCTCAGCCAGCTGTCGCCGAACCCCGTGTGCACGCCGAGGTCGAGGCCGCGCTCGATCGCGTCGTCGCGGTGCGCGGCTAGCTCGTGCATCATCTCGCTGTGCACCATCAGCTGAGCCCTGGCCCGCAGGCGGCCGGTTGCCCTGGCGAGCTGGTAGGCGGCGATCTCGACCGGGCTGTGGTCCAGGCCGGGGCAGCCGATGCCGGCGTCGGTGAAACTGGTGATTCCCTCCTGCGCGTACCTGCCGGTGGCGACGTCGATCGCGCGGGCCAGCTGCTCGGCCGAGGACGGTCCGACGTGGTCCTTGACCACGTCCATGACGGCCTCCTCGAGGAGCCCGTTGGGCCGTCCGGCTGCGTCGGTGCCAATGCGGCCGCGTCCTGGATGGGAGTCTGAGCTGATACCGACAGCGGTCAGCACGGCGCTGCTTACCACGCACTGATGGCCGGAGAAATGCGTCAGCCACACCGGCCGTCCGCCGCCGGCCCGGTCGAGCTCGTCGCGGGTCAGATGCTCGCCGAGCGGCAGGCCCGCGCCGTAACCGGAGCCGATCACCCAGTCCTGGTCGCCCAGGCTCGCCGCGTATCCAGCGACGGCTTCCAGGATCGCGCCGGCGCCGCTGATCTCGGTCAGGTTCAGATGCGCGAGCCCGATACCGTAGCTGGTGGTATGACAGTGCGCGTCGTGGAATCCGGGCACGATTACCGCGCCGTCCGCGTCCAGAGTCACCCTGGCCGGCAGCCGCAGGACCTCATCGTCCAATCCGACGACCGCGCCATTCCAAATGCCGATGGCCGTGGCCGTAGGGCGGGCGGAGTCCACCGTGCGGATCCTGGCCCCGCGAATCAGCAGGTCAAGCACACCGTCAAGGGTGCCACTGCGACTGGCGGGGCTGAGACGCCGCCCCCAGGCTTGCTGTCGGGACTGAACTGCTGAGGGGTGCGGCTCGTCTGCGCCCTCGGCTGTCACGCGATCGTCACACCCCTCGCGTTAGCTGCTGACTCAAGGCCGGCCCGGCGAGCCACGAGTCAGGAGAGGCGATGCGACAGCGCGAAGACGAGCATCAGGAGGGTTCGTCGCGGCATCGGGCTCGTGCCTTCCCCGCTCCGGGCCGGCCGGACGACGGATTGGGCCAGTCGCTGCAGTGGCCGCCGTCGGCTGCGTCACCCGAGCTCCCGTCACCGCGCTCCTCGACGCACACCGCGCCCCGCTGGCCGGCCGCTGCTCCCCGGCGGCCGGCCAGCGGTCAGACCGCGCCGGAGGACAACGGGGTCGTCAGCAGTCCGCCCGCCCGGCCTGCCGACGCCGACTGGCTGCTCGGCCCGGCGCCGTTGCCCGCACCGAGTGTCCCGGCTGGCAGGACTGTCCCGGCTGGCAGGACGAAGCCGGCTGGCAGGACGAAGCCGTCCCGCGAACGCATGTCGCAGGCCCGAGATTTCAGTGCGGACATTACGGCCGCCTCGGCTGATCACTCCCTCATCCGGCAGATCGACGGCGCGCCGGCGACGTCAATGCCGGGGTTGGCTGGGCGTTTTGCCGCAGAATGGTGCCCGGCAGCAACAACGTTGCGCAGTTACTCCTTGCAGCGCGAGCGCGGAAGAACGGGCGGAGGTGTGATGGTTCGCAGGGCAATTCTTGATCGCGACGAAACGGTAACCGGCGACGATCAGGCACTGCCCCCTAGCCAGTTCCCGGCTGAGCCGGTGCGTAAGCATGACCGGCATTGGCGCGGCGCTGGCGGCAGATGGCTCGTCTGGATGGGGCGAGCCATTGTCTGGGCCGTGCTGTTGCTCATCGGCTACCGCGGCGTGCTCGCGATCGTCACCGGCCAGGAGTCGAGCGCTGCTCCGGCGCGTCCGGGCGCGAGCCTTCCCGTGCGCACCACATTTCCGGTAGCGCTGGCCGAGGCCTATGCCCTGCAGTTCGGGGACGCCTATCTGAACTTCAGCCCGGCTGACGCCACGGCGCGGGCCGAGGCGCTGTCGCACTTCCTTGCCCCTGGCGCCGACCCCCAGCTTGGCTGGAACGGGGCCGGCACTCAGCACCTGCGGGCCGAGCAGGTTGCCGGGATCTCGGTAGCAAGTCCTCATTCGGCCGTCGTGACGCTGCTCGCCAGCCTGGACGCGAGCCGGATGATCGAGCTAGGCGTGCCGATCTACGCTGGCAACGGCGGCATGAGCGTGGCCGGGACCCCGGCTCTGCTGCCCGCTCCGCCCCTGGTCGGGGCGCCTGCGCCCGCTGCGACGAACTCCGACCAGTCCGCTGAGGCAGCGCTGCAGAGCCAGTTGCCCGCCTTCTTCACTGCCTACGCCAGCGGGGACCCCACTACGCTTGAGCGTTTCACCGCACCGGGCGCGCATCTGAGAAGCCTGGCCGGCGCGGTTACCTTCGGCGGGATCGACGCGGTCTTCGCGCCGCCCGGCGGCGCGCAGCGATCTATCACGGTCACGGTGACGTGGAAGCTGGCCCCGGCGACCGGTGCCGCCGGATCGCTATCGTCGGCTCCCGCGTCACTGCAGATGACCTATCAGCTGATCGTGCTGCGGCAAGGCGCGAGCTGGGATGTGCAATCCATCGGCGCCGTGGCGCCCTCGCCTGGGCCGCCCTAATGGCGCCGGACAAGCCACTGCGAATACCCGCTAGCCGCGCTCACTCACCCCCGGAGAAATGATGTCGGCTCATTTGGTTATTGCGGCCCACCCCGTGGCCCTTAGTACGACAGGTCTTGTCAGCTACCTGCAGGGTTTGTTCGGGCCGCTGTTCCTCGGGATCGTCGGCATCGTCGCGATCTTCTTCCTCTTCACCCGCGAGATCATCCGCTTCGTGCAGTTCATCGTGCTTGCCATTGCCATCGCGGTTGTCTTCTATACCCCGAGCATCGTCCAGACGATTGCCTCGGGGATAGCGAATGCGCTGGGCGTGCACTGAGCTAGCTGCCCGCTCGCGAGGTCGGCGCGCCACGCGCACAAGCAGACGGAAGGAGGCAGCCGGTGGAACTCCCGACCTATACCAACATCTGGAAAATCGAAAAGCGGCTTTACAAGCTCTATGACTTCCGGCTGCCGATGCCGCTGCCTGTCGGCCAGATAGCGGCGTTCCTGGCCATTGCCGTGCCGTACATGTTCGTCCTGACCATGGTCGGAATGCCGTTCAGCCACACCTGGCTGTGGCTGTATGTGCTGCCGCCGGGAGTTCTCGCCTGGCTGGTCACCAGGCCGGTACTCGAGGGCAAGCGACTGCCCGAGCTTGCGGCCTCCCAGTTGCGCTATCTCGGCGAGCCCAGGACCTGGTGCCGGATGGCGCCGCTGGCGGAGAAGGACGAAGTATTCGTGGTAGCGCGATCCTGGCGATCCGCGGACTATGTCCGGCCGCCCCAGGTCTCGGCGGCATCAGTTCACCCGGCGCCGGCCGGGCCTGCGCCCGCTGCGCCCGTCCCAGCCCAGTCCGCGGCGCAGCGGCTTGCGCCGCCCCGACAAGTCAGGGAGCGAGGTCGCGCGCGGCAGGAGGCCACTGCGGCAGGCCTCGGGCAGGCTGCCTCGGCCGGCCTCGGGCAGGCTGCCTCGGCTGGCCTCGGGCCGGCTGCCTCGGCCGACCTCGGACAGCCCGATGCCCCGGTCTCGTCGCCGCGGCGGCCCGTCTGGCCCATCCGGCAGCCGGCTCCGGTCGGCCCGGCGGGCCCGGTGCCTAGGCCGCGTTCTGACGCGCCTTCATCTCCCGCGCCACCGGCCGCTGCGCCACCTTCTGCTGCGCCTCCTTCTGCTGCGCGCCCGCCGGCGGCAGGCCCGCCGGCCGCAGGCCCGCTGGCCGCAGGCCCGCTGGCTGCAGGCCCGCTGGCTGCAGGCCCGCCGGCTGTGCCTCTGCGTGCGGCCCGCCCCGTGGTGCAGGTAGCCGCAGACGGCAGCGAGCCCCGGCCGCTGAACGTCGTGGAGCGGGCTCTTCGCAGTTCGCCCGGCGGCCACGCGCCCGGCAGGCGCGAGCCTGTCCTGATCGTTCCCGGCGGTCACCGGCCGGGGAAGCCCGACCAGGTGCAGCGGGATCAGGCCAGGGCCAGGCTGCCGTTGGAAGCGCCAGCCAGAGTGGTCGTGCTTGGCTGCACCGCGGGCGCCGGGCAGACCATCACCACGTTGCTGACCGGTCAACTGCTGGCGAGCCTGCGCGGCGAAGCAGTGGCCGTGCTCGACCTGGGCCATGGCCAGGGCTCGCTGACCGAGCAGGCGCGCGCCATCCCGGTGCTGCTGCCTAGCCAGCGGGCGGGTGCCGGGGTGCAGCCAGCCCGCGCGTCGGGCGAGCGGGGTCTGCAGGTGGTCACAACTGGAGGATCAGAGCAGGACGCTGCCGAGATCATCAATTCGGTGGTCGCGCGCTATCGCCTCACCCTGGCTGACCCGGATGCGACCTGCGTACCGAAGAGCATGAGCGTGGCCGATCAGCTGATCCTGGTGGCGCCTGCGAGCGAGGAAGCGGCCGGCTCACTTGCGATGACACTGGAATGGCTCGAGGCGCACGGTCATGGTCGGCTGGCAAGGGCGGCGATCACCGTCTTGAACGGGGTAAGCGGGCTTACGGCCCAGCACGCCACCAAGGCGGCGACGGTGGCGAGCGGCAGATGCCGTGCCATCGTGCAGGTGCCCTGGGACGAGCAGTTGCGCTGCCAGTTCGCGGCCGTCGGCCGGTTGCCAGGCAGCGGCCCGGCTGCGCCTGCTGCCCTGGCGGCGGCCGGGTCCGGGAGTCCGCCGGCCAGCCGGGCGCTGGCTCTGACCACGGTGCAGGCATACACGGCGCTGGCAGGCGTGCTCGTCGCCAGCCTTGCGGATGCGCAGGCGCGGAGCGCGGTCCGATGACCGCGCGCACGACCGGGCGCAGCCGGCTTTCCGTTCGGTACTTCGACGATCGGATCCTGCTCACCGATACGCACGCCTGGGCGTATTACCGGGTGCCGACCGTCTCCTACGAGTTCACCACTCCGATGGAGCGGGAGGCTCTGGCCGCGAGCGTGACGGTTGCGATGGCCGCCATCAGGATGGCCGACGCCGAAGTCCATCTGCGCATAGCGCACCGCTCGTACCCGGCAGCGGAATGGGCGACCAACCTCGACGCGACCTCCGACGGCGGCCCTGGCTGGCTCGACTACCTGGAGGAGATGTACCGGCAGGTATGGGCCAAGGATTTCTGGACTAAGGAGGTCTACCTGGGAGTGCGGCTCGGCCAGCGCGGGGTTCGCGCCCAGCTGTCGGGAGGACTGCTCGCCCAGCTCGCCAACTCCTACCGGGCCGGCGAACAGCTGCTCGGTTTGTCCGACGAAGCGGTGCCCGCCGCCGAGGTGGCACGCTGGACCGAGCAGGCCGAGCGCCTAGGCCGGGCTCTCGGGGCGAGTGCACTCACTGCCACCCATGCGAGCTCTGAGGACATCGCCTGGTTGTACCGGCACGTGCTGGCCGGCAGCACTTCCGAGCCGTCACCTTCTGCCGCCCGCCGCAGCACCTGGGGGGCGGGGGAGATCGAGTCGCTGCTCGAGGGCCAGGTGCACAACGGTCGCACAATTCTCCGCCTGGAGCAGCCGGCCGGGCAGTCGTGGGCGGCCTTCCTGTCATTTGCGCGGTTCCCCGACGTCATGTACTTCCCCGAGGGCGAGCCGTGGCTGCACTATGCGGACGCGCTCCCGTTCCCGGTCGAGGCGAGCCTGCGAATGAAACTGATCGCGCCCGCTCGCGCCAGCAAGGATGTCAGCCGCCGGCTCGCGCACGCCAGGGACATGGACGCGCACATCAGGGAAGCGGGCGCGGAGTTGCCGATTGCCCTGGCCGAGCAGATCGAGGCGGCCAGGCTGCTCGAGCACGGCATCACCAAGGAGCGGTTGCCTTTCGTCTACGGATGGCACCGGCTCATGGTCACCGCACCAGACAGGGACATGTGCGTGCGCCGGGCCGAGGCCGTCATCGAGCATTACCGGGATGCGGGCATCGACGTGGTGAACTCCACCGGTGACCAGTTCTCCCTCCTGTGTGAGTCGTTGCCGGGGGACCGGGTGCGGGTCCAGTCCTACCTGCAGCGCCAGCCGCTGTATACCGTGGCCGGGGGCATGCCGACGGCCACGGTGGACCTGGGTGACCGGGTCATGCCGGATGCGGGCTGGGTTGGCCCCTACATCGGCGAGACTCTGGGCCGGGCCAGGTCCGTGGTTCATTTCGACCCGCTGGTCGCGGCCGCGCGGAACAGGCCGACGGCAGTCGCGATCACCGGCGAGCCCGGAGGCGGCAAGACCACGCTGGCGTTGCTGCTCATTCTGCAGCTGGCATTGCGCGGTGCGACCGTGGCCGTGATCGATCCCAAGGGTGATGCGCAGTCACTGGCAGGCTGGCTGTCCCAGCGCGGCCGCCAGGCCAGGGTGGTACCGCTCGGCAACGCCGCCCCTGGCCTGCTCGATCCGTTCTCGTTCGGCGATGAGCTTGCCGAACGGCGCACGATGGCGACCGAGACGCTCAGGCTGCTCCTGCCCAGGATGAGCGAAGAGCGGGAGAGCGCCATGATTCAGGCCGTCGGTGCTGTCGCGGCAGGCGAGCAGCCAAGCCTGGGCAAGGTCGTGCTGCATCTGGAGCAGTCGAAGGACCCGGCATCGGTGAACCTCGGCGCGGTGCTGCGCTCCATGTCGGAGATGCGGCTTGCCAGGCTATGCTTCGCGCCGTCCGGCGGTCAGCGGATCGACGCCGCTGGCTGGACGACAGTGTTCACGCTGGCCGGGCTGACGCTCCCGGATATCGCCGTCAAGCGGGACGACTACTCCTACGAGCAGCGGCTCTCTGTGGCCCTGCTGTACCTGGTGTCGCAGTTCGCGCGCAGGCTGCTGAACGGCATGGACCGCCGGCTGCCGAAGGCGATCATCCTTGATGAGGCCTGGGCGATCACTTCGACGCCGCAGGGCGCGAAGCTGATCCCAGAGGTCTCGCGGATGGGCCGGTCCAGGAACACCGCGTTGATCATGGTCTCGCAGAACGCTGGTGACCTGCTCAACGAGCAGGTCACTAACTGCATCTCCAGCGTGTTCGCGTTTCGTTCGGCGGAGCGAACCGAAGTTGCGAGCGTGCTTGCACTGCTCGGGCTTGAGCAGTCTGAGGAGCACAAGGCGGCATTGCGCGCGCTCGGGAATGGCGAGTGCATATTCCGCGACCTGGACGGACGGGCCTGCCGGATCGGCGTTGACCTGATCTCCGACGAACTACGGCTGTGCCTGGACACCAACCCCACGCGCGCCCAGCCAGGCGACGCCCCGGTCGCTGCCGGTCACGACGAGCCCGCCGAGCCCGGGGCCGGCTGACGGCGGTCAGCGACGCAGCGACGATACCCCCCAGGAGTCCCCCCGATGTGCAGACTTCGCCTGCCGCGCAAGACGGCTATTGCGCTGGCCGTGCTCGGCACGGTCCTGGTCGTGCCGCAAGCGGGCGGGCAGGCCAGAATCCCGGCCGGTCACGACGGCGCACGCACGGCCGCACCGGCGCGGACAGTTGCCGCGATTAGCCGCGACCCGGCCGCCCAGGCCGGCCGCTCAGGGGCGAGCAAGAGCCAAGTGACCGCGGGTGCCGCGCAGGACACGGCCGTCACCTTAGACTCGGCGACCGCGGCGAGCACCACGACAAGCTCGGGCGGCGCTTGCTCCGTGCCGGGTATTGGCGACATCGGCGGCCTGCTGGGGTTCTGCTCGCTCGGCAGCGCTGGCCTGGTCGGCGACCTCAACAACATCTGCCAGCCGTCGCTGCCCGATCCCGAGCCGGCCAACTCCGGGATCGACGCGATGATCGCGCCGCCGGCGAGTGGCAAGACGCCGAACACCCTTTATCAGCAGTACGGAGTGGCGGGCGACTACTGGGCCGCCACCAACCTGCAGTGCTCCGACATGACCTCGCTGATCGGCAACAATGTGGCGGGCATGGTCTTTGACGCGGCCAAGTCCATCGACCGGCTCACCATCACGGTCTACCAGTCGGCTGCCGGCGAGGGGATCCTCGGCTGGCTGCAGAAGGTAACGGACAGGCTGATCACCAGCCTCGGCAATGCGATCTACTTTCCGTACCTGGCGATCGTCGTCGTCATCGGCGCTATCTGGCTGGCCTGGCAGGGACTGATCCGCAAGCGCGGCACGCGCACGATCGAGGGCACGATTTGGATGGTGGTGGCCTGCGCCGCTGCCATCTTGCTTATCGGCAAGCCCGCCGACGTGACCGGACTGGGCAAGGGCGTGTCAGACGGCATGTCCCAGGCACTCAATGCCGCCTTCGCCAAGCTGCCGAGTCCGGGCCCGAGCAGCTGCGTTCCCCTCCAGCAGAGCGATCCGCAGGCACAGCCTTCGACCTACAACTACACCTCGGGCGGCACGGTCGTCGACCAGAACGCGGACGAGCTGTGGACCGTGCTGGTCTGCAAGCCGTGGCTGGACGGCGAGTTCGGCACGTCGGTCTATGCGGCGGCTGGCGGCAAGGCAACCGCGGTGAACACTTACGGGCGGTCCCTGCTGTGGGCGCAGGCCATCGCGGCGGACGAGAAGCCGACCCAGGCGCTGATCACGGCCAAGCAGTCCGCGTACGCAGGCATCGCCAGCAGCATCCAGACCAACGATCCGGCCATCTACCCGATGTTCCAGGGCAAGGAGTGGACGTCCAGGCTAGAGATCGCGTTCGCGGCGCTCTTCGCTGCCGTGGTAGCCGGCGTGCTTGTGCTGTTGATCTCGGTGACGCTCATCTTGCTGAAGCTGGGCTTCCTGCTGCTGCTCATCGTCGGGCCGTTCTTCCTGCTGATCGGGACCCATCCCGGTTTTGGCCGGGTAGTCGCGCTGCGCTGGCTGGAACTGCTAGTCGGCGTGCTGCTCAAGCAGGCGGCGGTCGCAGTCGTGCTTAGCGTGCTGCTGTACTGCTATGCGCTGATCATGGGCACCAGCGATGCGGTGCTGCCGTGGGCACTGAAGATACTGATGATCGCGCTGGTCACGGTGGCTGCGTTCATCTACCGCAAGCCGTTCCAGCACCTGTTCTCTGCGGTCGGCTACGGAGTGATCGGCTCGCATGAGCAGGCCGCCATCGGTCTGCAGCGAGCCGGCGCGAGCGCGCGGGCGAACACCGTGGGCGCGGCGACCATGGCCGTGCCGCCGTTCGCCGCCTACCGCGTCGGCCGCTGGGCCCGGCGGAATCCGGCCGAGGCGGCTGGTCTGGCGCTGGGCATGAGCTCGGCTGGCGCCGCGGTGGCGGCCGGAATGACCGGCAGCGAGGCAGCGGCCCAAGGCGAAGGGATGACTCCAGATGGGGTCGCGGCTGCGGCAAACGTCGCGGCGGACGGAACGGGCACGCTGACGGCGGTCGCCGCCAGAGCGCGGGCCCGAGTGGACGCCGACGGGTCGACAGCCGCCGAGCCGCCGCCGCTCAATCTGCGAGCCAGGAACGGGACCAGGCCGGGGGTGCACTCCTCAGGCTCGTCACCGGCCTCGTCCGGCCAGGTCTCGGCTAGCTCGGCGACAGCAGGCTCGGTCCAGACGCGGATGGCGTCTGGCGGGTCTCCAGCGCTCGGGGTCGGCCCAGCCATCGCGGCGGGCCAGGCCCGCAGCGCCTGGCCTGGCCGGTCCTCGTCATCACGCCCGCCCGCGCCGCCGCCGGGCCAGACGGGGTCGTCGGCACGCCAGAGCGCGCCGTCGCCACGTCAGAGCGCGCCGCCGCGCGAGGCGGGGTCGTCGCGGCCAACCGCGCCCGGGCCGTCCGCAGGCCCGCCACCTGCCAGCCAGGCAACTGGCCAGTTCGGTCCTGGCTGGACCGGATCAGGCGCTGCGGCCCAGGCGAGCCAGCAGCCCGCCAGGCCTCCAGCCGCCGCACCGCCTCGGCGGCCAGGCAAGTCGTGGACTAGGCGCCAGGACTCGCCGCCCGTGCGCCAGCAGTCGCGGGGGCAGGCAGCTGGGCAGGCACGCCAGTCGCAGCCGCGTCAGTCGCCGGGGCGCGACGCAGCGCCACCGCCGTGGCATGGCCAGCCGATGACCGGGCCGCTCTCCAGCCGGGATGCCGCCGAGCCCGCCGAGCGAGCGACCCCATTCTGGCTGCGCTCGATCCGCCGGAAGTGAGCGGGGCAGAAGATGGAATCCGCACCGCTGCAGCGCCGAGTCACCTTTGGCCTGATCGTTCTCGTCCTGCTCGGTCTTGCGGTTTACCTCGTCAGCCCGGCAGCTCGCGGGTCTGGCCGACCTGCTCCCGCGCGTACCCCCCGGTCCGCTAGGTCTCCGGTCGCACCCGTTCCGGCCCAGAGCCCGACGCCTGCCTCGTCCGTGCCGACCTCGGCTGGCGCGCCCGACATCTACCAGTGGCTTCCGTTCTCTCAGGCCGGCCTGGCCGCAGCCGCTTCGGTAGCGCGTAAATTCGGTGACGCGTACGGCACGTTCTCCTACACCGAGACTGCCGCCGCGTACGTTGCCACCTTGCAGCCTCTGACCTCGGCTTCTCTGGTGGGCCAGATCGAGGCCGCATATTCGCTGCCAAGCATGGCCGCAGCCAGGTCGACGGCAAAGCAGGTGTCCACCGGCACGGCAGTGATCGAGTCGATTCGCGCGTTCGGCCCGACCAGCCTGACGTTCGTCGTCTCGATCACCGAGCAGCAGACGACCGCAAGCGGCAGTAGCAGCACCGTCACCAGCTACGCCCTGACCCTCACCGGCGGCGGGTCGGCGTGGCAGGTGACCGACATCGAACTAGCGCAGCTGGGCAACTCATGATTCCCGTGATTCCGGGCTCCGGGTTGTCAGGCCGCGGACGCGCCGTCATCATCGGTTTGGTCGCAGCGGCCTGCATGATGGTGGCCGGCCTGCTCGTCGCGCCCGTGCTCATGTTCGCTAGCGGCGGGCTGCTCGCCGAGTCCGGTACCGCCTGCTCCCTGGCCCGCGGCGGCCCGCAGATCCAGCCTGCAGCCAGCCAGTCGGCGCAGAACTCGATCCCGGCCAACTATCTCGCGCTGTTCCAGGAGATGGGCAGCAGATACGGAGTGCCGTGGGTAATCCTGGCCGGCATCGGCAAGGTCGAGAGCGACGACGGGCAGAGCACGCTGCCGGGGGTGCACAGCGGGGCCAATGCCTTCGGCGCGGCCGGGCCGATGCAGATCGGCATCGGCGGTGCGGCGGGCAACACGTGGGGCGGTGCCCCGGTGCACCCGGCGAGTGAGAAGGTCAACGGGGTGGCGACCGATGGGAACGGAGACGGCATCGCAAGCGTCTACGAGCCCGCAGATGCGATCGCGGGAGCGGCTAAATACCTGCTTGAGCACGGCGTGCTCGACAACGTCGACGGCGCGATTTTCGCCTACAACCACCTCGAGTCCTACGTGCAGCTCGTGCTGTACTGGGCCGGCCTCTACGCCCGTGGCGGCTACACCGTCGGCCCGGTCACTCTCGACAGTGCGCCCGACTGCATCCCTGGCGTGGGCCAGGCACCGAACAACGCAGCCGCCACTGCCATCGCCTACGCCGAGCAGCAACTTGGCAAGCCGTATCAGTGGGGCGGTACAGGGCCGGACTCCTTCGACTGCTCGGGCCTGGTCATGATGGCCTACCGCGCCGCGGGCATCGACATCCCGCGCACGTCCCAGCAGCAGTGGGTGTGGGGTCCCCGCATCAGCCCGCGCCAGGTACAGCCGGGCGACCTGGTGTTCTTCGTTGGCGCCGACGGCACGGCGACCGCTCCGGGGCACGTCGGCCTGGTGATAGGGAACGGGCTCATGATCGAGGCTTATGCCACCGGTTTCCCGATCAGGATCGCCCCCTATGGTGACCGCGATCCGGTCGGTTTCACCCGGCCATGGGCGCACCGCGGCGTCAGTCTCGTTGCTTCGCAGAAGACATGACCCGCCGTCCGGCGAGTTCAGGGGGCTGACGGTCCGAGTCGGCGGCACCTGGGTAAAGGGATCCTGACAGCGTGACAAGAGCGACTGCAGAGGATGGCTGGAGGAGCCGATGACCTATCCGATCCCACCTGGCCGCGTTCCGGCCGGTGCGACGCCCGAAGGCGACGGGATCCTCGTCGGGGATGGCCCAGTCCGGATAGACGCCTTTATCGACTTCCAGTGCCCGTTTTGCCAGCGGTTCGAGTTGTCAGCTGGATCGGTCCTGACCAGTCTGACGGACGACGGGCGGGCCAGCCTGGCCTATCACCCCATGAATTTCCTTGACGCGGCATCGACAACGAATTATTCCACCAGGGCGGCCGCGGCATCGGGCTGCGCGGCCGACCAGGGTCGGTTCCTGGAATATGCGCACGCGCTGTTCGTCAGCCAGCCGCCCGAGGGCGGCCCGGGTCTTAGTGACGCTGAGCTCGCTGGGCTGGGCAGCGCCGCCGGGCTTGGCGACGCGTTCGCTGCGTGCCTGTCCGAGGGGCCATACCTGGACTGGCCGTCCTACGTCACTACGCGCGCCGCGGCAGCCGGGGTCGGCTCCACACCGACCGTGCTGGTTGCGGGCTCGCCGGTCAGCCCGAAGCCGCAGGCCATACTCGCCGCCGTCAACCTGGCCGGAGGAACGCATTGACTTGGGCGTCAACGGCCAGGTCAGCAGATAGAGAGAGCAGCGCCGCTGTGTTAGCGGTATGCGCTGATACCGAGCCGGATGGCCAGTGCCAGACCGCAGCAGCCGATGAAGACGCGCAGCCCGTGGGCGGGCAGCCGGCGAACGAGTGACGGACCTATCCAGCCGCCGGCCAGGAAGCCGACAGCCAGGGGTAGCGCCGCGGCCCACCGGACGGGCCCGAAGATCGCGAATCCAACCCCGGCAACCGCGTTAGCCAATCCGGACACCACGTTCTTCAGCGCGTTCGTCCTGGCCAGCGACTGCTGAAGTGCGCGGATCAGCACCGCGAGCATCAGAATGCCGCCCGCCGCGCCGAAGTAACCCACATATACCGCTACGGCGAAGGCCGCGGCCCGCGAGAGCCAGCGACCGCCCCGGTCAGCCAGGCCGCCGGCCGTGCCGGGCGTGTCGGCAGCACAGATGGCTTCGGCGGGCGTGCCAGTGGCTTCGGCGGGCGTGCCGGTAGCTTCGGCGGGCGTGCCGGTAGCTTCGGCGGGCCTGTTCCCATGACCGGCCCGCGGTCCCGCCGGGACTGGCCGCCGCAGTATCACCAGCGATCCGGCAGCAATCAGCACGGGCGCCGCATACTCGAAGCCCCTCGCCGGCGTCATCAACAGCAGGGCGGCGCCCACCCCGCCGCCCGCGGCCGTTAGCAGGCCGAACCTAATTACCAGACGGCCCTGGCCAGCCAACTCCGGTCGCGAGCCCGCGGCCGCGCCAACAGCGGTGAACATCAGCGCCACGGTGTTGGTCATATTCGCGCTGACTGGCGGCAGTCCAAGCGCCAGCAACGCAGGGTAGGACACGATGGAGGCCAGGCTGGCGACGGTGCTGACTATGCCCGCGAGAACTCCGACTCCCAGCAGTACGACCAGGTCGGCGGGGCTGCTCACTCGCGACCTTCCCCGTTCCGTCAAGCCGGCCTCGGCTCCGCCTAATCGGCGGGACCGCGCGGGCAATACGCGCCGCTCGTGATCGTCCGCCTCTTGACTCTGCCACGAACATGCGGCCGGCACTGACTGCCAAGCCGCGTCAGCTTATGTCACTTTGCCCCTAGAGCACGGCCATAGACTTGGCTGGCATGGGGGATAACCTGGCATCGGAAGCGCGCCTGCCCCCGTCGTCTATCGCGACGTTCCGGTCGTTCGCGGTCGAGGCCTTTGCAGGTCACCGAGCGGGTGGCTGGCCGTTCGCGCGGTTTAACGTCGGGCCGCAGGCCCTGCAGGTGAAAGTGCCTTTCCCGTGGAACGCCAGCCGGATGGCTACCAAACCGACGATCCTAAGTGTCGACGTACGCAGAAGAAGAGGCGGGATCTGCTGCTTCAGTTTCGAGGATTCGGCCGGATCTCTCGATAACGTTCATGTCCATGTGCCGTTCCGCTCCGATCGGATCATTGACGAGCTGCATCGGTGCGGATACGAGGTCCTGGACCGCAGGTCCGTGGCCAGGGCTGGCTTGCTGCCAAGGCTGAGGCACTGGAAGTCGTAGCAGAGCCCAGCTAGCTGTCCACATCTTCGATGAATTCGGCTGCTCAGCGCTGGTCGGTTGCTTGGGCCGGCACGCCAGGCTGGAGCGGCAGGCGCCGGAGTCTGGCCTGCTCAAGCTCGGTGATCTGGCGCTCCCTGTTGACGCCCAGCTTCATGTTCTGGATCTTGTCGTGCAGCTTGAGGATGGCGTCGAGCAGCATCTCCGGCCGGGGCGGGCAGCCGGGCAGGTAGATGTCGACGGGCACGACGTGGTCCACGCCCTGGACGATGGCGTAGTTGTTGAACATGCCGCCGCTTGAGGCGCAGACGCCCATCGAGATGACCCATTTGGGGTTGGCCATCTGGTCGTAGATCTGCCGGAGGACCGGTGCCATCTTCTGGCTCACGCGGCCGGCCACGATCATCAGGTCGGCCTGCCGCGGCGTAGCAGACGCGCGCTCCATGCCAAACCTGGCCAGGTCATGCCTTGGCCCGCCGGCCGAGAATAGCTCGATCGCGCAGCAGGCCAGCCCGAAGGTGGCCGGCCAGACTGAGCTCTTCCGCGCGTACCCGGCCAGCATCTCGACCGACGTGAGGAGGACGCCGCTCGGGAGCTTGTCTTCCAGGCCCACGGGACTAACCCCCCTCCATGCTGCCCGCAACCAGGGTGCCGACCACCGTCGCGAGCACTCCTAACCATAGTTACACGGCGCGCTCCGGCTATTGCTGTGGGCCTCCGGTAGCCCTGGGCGCACGCAGCGAAGGAGATATGTGAGGGAAAAGCCGACAACAGGCGATCGCGGGCCGCGAGACCTCGTCGCCCGCGGCCCGACTGCCGAACGTGGTCAGACGACTACGAGGAGTGGGCCCCGCGCCTGGCTCGGTGCCCCATGCGGGTAAGAATGGGGCGATGAGTAAGCAGCCGAGTGCGCCGCCGCCTGGCGGCAAGCCCGTCCGGACGGCACCGCCTCCACCCCCTGCCTGGCGGCACGGGCTGTGGCCGATCGCTCTCATCGCCGTACTGTTGCTGTGGCTGTTCCTGCCTGGGATACACGTCAGCACCCCGGTCAGCCTGAGCTACTCACAGTTCATCGCGAGCGCCAGCGCCCACAAGATCAGGAACGTGGACTTCGGGAACGGCGCGAGCGGCTCGAATACCACGGCGACCGGCCAGCTGACGAGCGGAGCGTCGTATACCACGGTCATTCCCGGCCAGCCCACGTCGGCGCTCAGCGCGCAGCTGACCGCGGACGGTGTGAAGTCGGTGAGCGCGGAGCCGCCTAGCTCGGGGCTGGGCACCGAGATCCTGTACTGGCTGATCCTGCTGCTGCCGATCATCGTCGTGTTCTGGCTGTTCCGGCGAATGTCCAGGGCCGGCGGGGGAGCGGCGGGCCTGCAAGGTGTGCTTGGCGTGGGCAAGAGCCGGGCGCAGGTATTCGACGAAGAGCGTCCGCAGACCAAGTTCGCCGACGTGGCCGGTTACGAGGGGGTCAAGTCGGAGATCGGCGAGGTAATCGACTTTTTGCGCAGGCCGGATCGCTATCAGCGGGCCGGCGCGATGGCCCCGCGCGGCCTGCTGATGGTTGGCCCGCCAGGCACTGGCAAGACGCTGCTGGCACGGGCGGTGGCCGGCGAGGCCTCGGTGCCGTTCTTCTCGGTCACCGGCTCTAGCTTCGTGGAACTGTTTGTCGGCGTCGGCGCGGCCAGGGTACGTGACCTGTTCAGCGAGGCGCGCAAGCGCGCTCCGGCGATCATCTTCATCGACGAGATCGACGCCATCGGCGAGCGGCGGTCCGGGTCAGGCGCCGCTGTGTCCAACGATGAGCGGGAGCAAACCCTGAACCAGCTTTTGGCGGAGATGGACGGCTTCGACGTGACCCAGGGGATCGTGGTCCTCGCCGCGACCAACCGTCCCGAGGTGCTTGACCCCGCGCTGCTGCGGCCAGGCAGGTTCGACCGGCAGGTCACCATCCCGCTGCCAACCCTGACGGAGCGGACTGCCATCCTCGCCGTGCACTGCCGCGACAAGAAGCTCGGTCCGGACGTCGACCTGAACGTCGTTGCCCGCGGCACTCCCGGCTTCTCCGGCGCGGACCTTGCGAACCTGGCCAACGAGGCGGCCATCGTCGCGGTCCGCGATAACCGCGAGGTGCTATCCCAGGCGGACTTCGACACTGCCAGGGACCGGATCCAGCTCGGCCGCCGCGAAGGCTCCAACGTGCTACTACCCGAGGAGAAGCACTCGGTGGCCATCCACGAGTCGGGTCACGCGATAGTAGCTTCGCTTTCCGAGCACGCCGACCCGGTGGCGAAGGTCACGATCTTGCCTGCCGGGCAGACGCTAGGCGTTACCGAGCAGCTGCCGCTAGATGAACGGCACCTGTACCGCGAGGACTATCTCACCGATTCCCTCGCCGTGCGGCTCGGTGGCCGCGCGGCGGAGCTGGTCGAGTTCGGCCAGGGCTCGACCGGGGCGGCGAACGACCTGGCCAGCGCCACCGACCTGGCGACCAAGATGGTCCGCGAGTTCGGCCTGTCGCCAGACCTCGGCCCGGTCGGGTATCCGGAGGGCGGCTCGGTGTTCCTCGGCGGCGGCGGGGCCGAGATGTCCAGCCGGCCCTTCGCCGAGGCGACTCAGGCCAAAATCGACAACGATGTCTCACGGCTGCTGCGCGAGGCAGAGCAGACCGCGGTCGATCTCGTCCGCTCGCACCGGCACGAGCTTGAGCAACTGGTCGACCTCCTAATGGAGCGCGAGACGATAGACGGATCGGACGTGTACCGGATCATGGGCAGGCCGGTGCCCCAACGCGGGCCCCAGGTGATGGCGATCGGCCCGCATGCCAAGGCAGCGACCGGCCCTCCAGCCGGGGACCGATCTAGTGTTCCGCTGCCCATGAAGCCGCAGCACCCCCGCGAGACGGACCTGGGCGACCATGGCAGCGGCTTACGCTGCCGCTCCGCTCCGGCCATAGGTCCGCGGCGCTAGGTGTGGGGCGTACCGGAGGTACACCCCGCCGCTTGCGAACTGCCGCGTTTCCAGTAGTTCCGGATCCGAGCGGAGACCGCCGTTACTTCTGCTTCACGCGGTAGCCGATGAAAGTCGCGAATGGCGACTGGCGTACTCCGAGGTGCTCCAGATCCAGGGATTCGCTGAACCCGTCGAATAGTCGCTTCCCGGCGCCAAGGGTCACCGGGGCGATGATGATCGTGAGCTCGTCGACCAGCCCGGCAGCCAGGGCCTGGCGGATGAGGTCTGCCCCGCCCATCACATGCACCTGCTTCTCGCCGGCTGCGGCCCTGGCCTGATCGATCGCCTCCACGAGGCTCCCGACGAAGATGAACTCGTCGCCCGGCGGCTGCTCCTCGGGGCGGTGGGTGACCACGAAGAACGGGATGCCCCAGGGGTTCTTGTCGCCCCAGTGCCCGGCTGCCTCGTAGGTACCGCGGCCTGCGATCACGGCACCGTTGGCGCCCATCGTCTCCTCCAGCCAGGCCTTGTCCGCACCGGCTGGCTCCCCGCGCCCGGGCGAGTCGTAGCTCCAGGGCCCACCGAACACCCAGTAGTGCAGGCGCTCGCCGCCGACCCCGAGCCCGCAGCCAGGGCCGTCGCCGGGCCCGGTAATGAAGCCGTCAACGGAGATGGTGATCCCTGCCAGCACCTTGCCCATCGGCGCTCTCCTCTAGCAGTCAGGCCGCCAGCAGCGGCGTGGTCCTCAAGCCGTTCCCGAGACCTCGGGTAGCTACATTCTGTAGCCTCTGATTACTTTGAGTGACGGACAGTCCAGGCCAGCGCGCCACGGCGGCCCGCCTGCGGCCAGTTCGGAGAAGGAGACGGGAACCGGGTACGCACGCTCAAGGTCACCACGCTAGCGGTTCGGATCGGCGCGGTTCCGCAATGCCTGGACGACCCCGCATTCAACGTCGCTGATGGCACGCATCTCGAGATCTACACCTGCGGCGGCGGCGCCAACCAGCGCTGGGCCCTACCCTGATCCTGCGGCAATCCAGTTAGCGAGTACCAGGCCGCGCTCCCGGTGGGGACTTCGGGGGCTAGCGGCAGGCGGCGCACACGCCGAGCACGTCCAGACGGTGGCTATGCGGCTGGAAGCCCTCGGCGTCGGCAAGCTAGCTGATCGCGTCGGCCGCCTCCTCCTCGAATCCGGCCGGCAGGGTCACGTCGATGACCTTGCCGCAATTCACGCACAGCAGGTGGTGGTGATGCTCGGTGAGGTCTTCTGCGAGCTCGAAGCGGGTGAACTCATCACTGGCAGCGACGCGCCGCACCAGTCCGGCCGCGTGCAAGTCCGGCCGGCGTGCGCGATCAGCACGCGCTGCTGCTCGCCGCCGGACAGGCTCCCGACCCGCGCATCGGCGAAGCGCTCCGCGTCGACCGCGTGCAGCATCGCGCGGGCTCAGGCCGCAGACCGGGAGAACATCGCAGCATGAACCGGGCGCAAGCACACAGGACGGGGGAGGCATGTTCGCGGGCTTCATGATGAACGCCTGGACCACCGCGACGATCGTTGCCGTCGTGGCCGGCGTGGTCGGGTACTTCGTCGTGCTGAGGGGCTCGGCATTCCCCGCTCACGCCATCCCCAAGGGCGCGTTCGCCGGCGCGGCAGGCGCGAGCCTGCTCGGCATCAGCACGCTCGTCGGCCTGGCTGTCTTCTCCCTGCTCGGTGCGCTCGGGATCGGAGCGCTCGGCCGACGCGGGCGTCACGACGTTGCGACAGCGCTCGCCCTGGTCATGATGCTGGCCCTCGGCGCCGCGTTCCTGTCCAGGACCACCGAGTACGAGCCGGAGATCTATTCCCTGCTGTTCGGCGAGATCCTCGGAGTGAGTTCCAGCGAGATTCTGCCCATCGCCGGGCTGGGCATCGCCTGCATCGCCTCGGTTGCGGTCATCTACTGGCCGCTGATGCTCTCCTCGATCGTGCCGGACGTCGCCGAGGCAAGGGGCGTCCGTGCCTACCGGATCGAAATGTGGTTCCTCGTAGTCGTCGCCCTTGCGACTGCGATGACCGTGCCCGTCGTCGGTGCTTCGCTCATCTTCAGCCTGATGATCGGGCCGCCCGCTGCCGCCAGGTCGCTGACCAGCAGGCCACTGCTTGCCATGCTGTTGTCGGTGGTCATCGCGCTGATCACGGTGTGGGTAGCGATCGCCGCGTCCTATCTGTACAACTGGCCGGTCGGCTTCTTCGTCGGGGTGCTGGCCGCGCTGTCCTACGGCATCGGCCGCGGGTTGGCCACCTGGCGCCGCACGCGAAGCCGCCCAATTCCGGCACCTGCGCTAGAGCCAGTGGCAGACCGCGCTTAGAGCTACGAGAGACCAGCATCGTGTCGGGTGCTGCGGGTCCCTATCGCATCGCCCCGATAACGGCGCCGCCCGCGCCCGCGATCAGGATTCCGGTGAGGGCGACTCTTGCCGCATGCGAGCCGGGCTTGGGTACCTTGAAGATCCAGATGCCGACGCTGGCGTTCACGAGCAGGCTCAGTTGCGCGATGGTGAAACCCACGCCGGTGCCCACGCGCGCCACCAAGCCGAGCAGCGCAAGGTTTCCGACGCCGAACAAGCACCCGGCTGCCAGGTGCACTGCGACGCCGCGGAGATGCAGCCTGACCGGTTCGCCAGCGGACAGTGCCAGCGCCGAGCCGCCGACGAGAATCCCGACCGCGAGCGGGAAGTTGCTGACCTGCGCCGAGACACCAGCCCATTGGGCCGGCACGAAGTAACTGCCCCATAGGACCCCGGCGGCGCCAGCCCACATCAGCCCGCGGCGGTACGCGGCGGGGTCTCGCGAGCCTGGCGCCGCTCGACCGGCGACGGCGGCCAGCACCTCGCCTGAAGGAGCATCCTGCGACCTTACGATAAGCAGCACCCCGACGCCGACCAGCAGGAGTGCTCCGGTAAGCAAGGTGAAGCCGGAGCCCGTGAACCGGTCAAGCTCGCCGAACAGGGCGGCCCCCCAGACGAAGGCGACGATGATGTTGAGGGGCGTCCATGAGCCGGCTGCCCTGGCGAGGCCGATGATCTCCGTCGCCTTGAACGCCGAGTAGTTCCCGAGCGTCCAGACGATGCCGCCCGCCATCGGCAGCCAGAAGGTCCGCCAGCTCAAGGCGATGTGCCCGCCGGCCGCGGCAAGTACGGCCGCCGCGAACACGATGTTGCCGACGGTGACATAGAACGTCCGCGTGCGCTGGGGCACGCCGGGCACCGCCTGCGCGACTGGTATCCAGGCGCCCCATGCCAGGACCGTGGTGAGCGAGAGCAAAGCGATCATCGCGGTGCCTGCCGCGCGCTACTCGCCGACGTCAACACTACGGTCGCCGACGTCAACACCACAGCCAACATTATAGTCGGATCACGAGTAAAATAGCGACATGGTGCTGATGACGGACCTGCGGCGAGCATCCGGAGCTGTCGCTGTGCTGCGCCTTGTACATCGTCAGCCCGGCATCGAGCGGGCCGCGCTCGGCCGCGAACTCCAGGTGACCAGCGGTTACATCACAGAGACCGTCGCTCGGCTTGGCAGTCTCGAACTCCTCAGCGAGCATCCGGCGCCGCGAACGGGCGCGCGGGGCAGGCCCACAACGACCCTGGACCCGCATCCGCGCGGTCCGCTTGTGGTTGCGGTCGCGGTCGCGCATGAGACCTGGCAGGTCGTAGTCGCCCAGCTCGGCGGCACCGAACTGAGCCGAGTGGAGCGGCCGCACCAGCGAGACCCCGATGCTGTACTCGGCGCGCTTGCTGCTTGCCTGCGATCGGTGCGCCGACGGCATGGACAGCGCATCCGAGCTGTCGTCGTATCAGTGCCAGGAACGGTGCGTGACAACCGGCTGGCCCAGGCCGCGAATCTCGGCTGGAGTGACGTCGATTTGTCGGTGCTCTGGCCCCGTGATCGCGCTGGCCGGGTCTTCCTGGCGGGAAATGACGCGACGTTGGCCGCGATGGCAGAAAGCGGGCGGGGCTCGGCCGGCGGGTCGGCGTCCATGCTGTACCTGTTCATGGGCGCCGGCCTCGGAGGTGCGGTCATCGAAGACGGCAGGCCGCTGCTCGGCGCCACCGGAACCGGCGGCGAGTTCGGCCACATGCCATTCGGCGATCCCGCTCAGCTTTGCCGTTGCGGCGCGCACGGATGCTGGAACACCGTAGTGGAAGGATCCGCGCTCGCACGGGCCCTGAATCAGCCGGCTCCCGGTGACGAGATCAGCTACTGGCGTCAGGTGCTTGCGGCCGCCCGGGCCGGATCCGGCGGCGCCGCACCGCCGCCGGCCGAGCTTGCGGCAATTCAGGCCGTCGCCAGTTCGATCGGCACCGGGGCCGCTGGCCTGGTCAACGCCATAGATCCCGGCCTCGTCTGTCTGGGCGGACTCGGCCCTGAACTGCTCGAAGTCGCAGGCGGCCAGGTCTACTCCGGTTACCTTGCGGGACTCATGCAGTTCCGCCGCTCGAGCCCGCCGCCACTGCTGCCTGCATATTTCGGCGACGACGCCCCCCTGATAGGGGGCATCGAGGAGGGCTTCTCCGCCGTGCTCAGCGACGGTGGCCTGCGCGCATGGTCGGCCCGCGGATAGCAGTCGGGAGATTTGCTAAGCCCAGGCTTATCAGTCTAGGCTTAGCAAATGACAGCGGAACCGGTAGCTACATCGGACCCTGAAGTTGACGAGGTGGCCGCCGCCCTGCACGTAAGCGTTGGGTTGCTGCTGCGCAGGCTGCGCCAGGCACAGGTCCAAGGCGAGCTCACGCTGCCCCAGAGAGCGGCCCTGACCCATCTGGACCGGGGCGGCCCGCTCACGTCGAGCGCGCTCGCAAGGCTGGAGCAGATCAGCCCGCAGTCGATGGGCGCGACCATTGCCGCGCTCGAAGCGCGCGGCCTGATCGAAAGGTGCGCCGACCCGCAGGACCGCAGGCGGGCCGTCCTGTCGGTCACCGAGGCCGGAGTGCAGGTACTGCGGGACAGGCGCAACGCGCGGACGCAGCAGTTTGCCCAGGCCCTGTCGCGCGGGTTCACCGCGGCCGAACTCAGCCAGCTCATGGCGGCCGCGCCGCTGCTCGAGCGGCTCGCGTACAGCATCTGATCCGCAGGCAAGGGGAGGACGATCGGGTGGCCAGCGACCTGACACCGGCGGCGGAGGAACGCTACCGGTGGGTGGCGTTGTCGAACACAACCGCCGCCGTGTTCATGTCCGCGCTCGACGGCTCGATCGTCATCATCGCGCTACCTGCTATCTTCCGCGGCATCCGCCTGGACCCGCTGGCCGCGGGCAACATCATCTACCTGCTGTGGATGATCATGGGATACCGGCTCGTCCAGGCCGTCCTCGTGGTCACCCTCGGTCGCCTCGGCGACATGTTCGGCCGAGTCAGGATCTACAACGCCGGCTTCGTGGTATTCACCGCGGCCTCCATCCTGCTGTCCTTCGACCCGTTCTACGGCAGTCGCGGAGCACTGTGGCTGATCGGCTGGCGAGTCCTGCAGGCGATCGGCGGGTCCATGCTCACCGCCAACTCGGCCGCCATCCTGACTGACGCGTTCCCCGCCGACCGGCGCGGATTCGCGCTCGGGATCAACCAGGTTGCCGCGATAGCTGGCCAGTTCATCGGCCTGCTGGCGGGAGGTGTCCTGGCGGCCCTCGACTGGCGGGCCGTGTTCTGGGTCAACGTGCCCGTCGGGGTCTTCGGAACGGTGTGGGCCTACCGCAAGCTGCGCGATAACGGTGAGCGGCACCGCGGCCGCATTGACTGGTGGGGCAACGTTACCTTCGCCGTCGGCCTGGGCGCGGTCCTGATCGCCATCACCAACGGCATCCAGCCCTACCAGCACCAGTCCATGGGATGGACAAACCCGGCGGTCATCGGGCTGCTGACCGGCGGCATCCTGCTGCTGGCCGCATTCGCGGTCATCGAGACCAAGGTTGCCGACCCGATGTTCCAGCTCAGCTTGTTTCGTATCAGGGCCTTCACTGCGGGGAACGTGGCCGGCCTCGCGGTAGCCATAGCCCGTGGCGGACTGCAGTTCATGCTGATCATCTGGCTGCAGGGAATATGGCTGCCGCTGCACGGCTACAACTTCAGCGATACGCCACTGTGGGCGGGCATCTTCCTGCTACCGCTGACCGCAGGCATCCTCATCTCGGGCCCTATCTCAGGAGCGCTATCCGACCGGTTCGGTGCCCGCGGCTTCGCCAGCGCCGGGATGGCGGTATTCGGCGCCAGCTTCATCGGCTTGGCGCTGTTGCCCGTCAACTTCTCGTACTGGGCGTTCGCCCTGCTCACCCTTGCGAACGGGATCGGGGGCGGGATGTTTGCCGCGCCCAACTCGGCGTCGGTCATGAGCAGCGTCCCGGCCCGCTACCGCGGCGCGGCATCGGGGATGCGCGCCACCTATCAGAACTCCGGCACCGCGCTGTCGATCGGGGTGTTCTTCTCACTCCTGATCGCCGGCCTGGCAAGCAGCCTGCCGCACACGCTGACCGCAGGTCTGCAGCATCATGGCGTGCCGCCTGCCGTCGCCCAACATGTCGGCTCGCTGCCGCCGGTGTCGTCCCTGTTCGCGGCGGTGCTCGGCGTGAACCCGGTGCAGCACCTGCTGGCAGCCAATGGCGTGCTCGCTACTCTTCCGGCCGCAAGCCAGCAGATCCTTACCGGCAGGTTGTTCTTTCCCGAGCTGATTTCCGGGCCGTTCCACCAGGGACTGCTGGTGGTGTTCGCGGTTGCCACTGGTCTGGCGCTGATCGCCGGGGTGGCGTCGCTGCTGCGCGGTGGCCGCTACATCTACCCGGCCATCGCGGACGAGCTACCGCCGCCCGTGGCGAAGGAGGCGCCGCATCCCGCAGCCTCGCCGGGCCGCGATGGCAGTGCGGGAACGGGCTAGGGCCTGCAGACAATACATAGGTATGGACGACGGGCGGTCGGCGGCGGACGACATGCGCATCGTCGACCCCGCGGAATTCGAGCGCGCCTTCGTCGAGCACTTCCCTCCCGTCTACCGGTTTATCGCCCGGCGGGTCGGCGCTGCGCTGGCCGAGGACCTTGCCG
Organism: uncultured Actinomycetota bacterium; assembly: GCA_963719765.1. Lineage (GTDB taxonomy): Bacteria > Actinomycetota > Actinomycetes > Streptosporangiales > Streptosporangiaceae > JAJYUU01. The sequence goes on along the minus strand of CAVRCW010000001.1, from coordinate 819,107 downwards.
CCGAGACGTTCGCGACCGCGTTCCGCCGCCGGGCGACATTCGAGCCAGCGCGAGCCTCCCTGCGGTCCTGGCTTTACGGGATCGCCTCCAATCTCGTCCGCAACCACTGGCGCGCCGAGCAGCATCTGCTCGCGCTGGACGCCCGGCTGGTACCCGAAGTGGAGGCACAGGACAATTCCGACGCGGTCGACCGGCGCGTCATCGCGGCGATGCTGGCACCGCGACTGGCCGCCGCGATCGGTTTGCTCAGCCGCGACCAGCGCGAGGTGCTGCTGCTGTTCGCGTGGGCGCAGCTCAGCCATGACGAGATCGCCGCGGCGTTGCAGATTGCGCCGGGCACGGCCCGTTCCCGACTAGCGAGGGCTCGCGGCGTGCTGCGTGCGGAACTGGGCGACTTCGACTTCGACCTGTGGATCTTCGGCGGGCCCGGTGCCGCGCCAATCCGAGGGAGGGCGGACCGTGCCTGACGAGATCGACATGCTGCGGCAGTTCCGGGACGAGACACCGGGGCCGTCCACCGACGCCTGGCTCCGGGCCAGGTCGGCGATCGCCGCCGCCTCGGTCGAGGGGCAGCGGGCAGTGGCGCGCAGGCGGCCTGGCTGGCGGCTGGCGCGCTCGCAGGTATTCGCGGGCGTAGCCGCAGCGGCCGTCGTGATAGCTGTCGTGGCGGCCCTGCTGGTGGGCTCGCCCAGGCCAACCGCGCAGCAGATCCAGACGGCTGCTTACGTGACGCGCATCGAGCACGCGCTGGACGACGAGTCGGGCCTCGGCAACCTCGTCGGCTACGTGCGGACCGAGTACTCGGGCGGTGTGTATGTCGAAGCGGTGCCTGGCGGCCTGCTGGTCCTGAGGCAGCGGCAGGGGAGCGCGCCTGGCGGTTCACTCTGGCGCGTCGGCTCCCTGGTCCGATGGACATACCAGAGCACCGCGCATGTGGCCGCGTTTTCCGCTTCCGGGCAGCCGCTCTTCACCGAGATGGTCGTCGCCGAGAATGGCTACCCGGTAACCGTCGTGGCGATCTACTCGGACTCCACCTGGTGGCGATCGGCGGGCGCGCTGGGCGCACCACGGAAACGGGTCGCTGCTTCCTGCAGCCCGGGCGCGGCCATCGGTGCCGGGGGCTGGCCGCTGTTCATCAGGAACCAGCTCAGCTGCGGCGCCTACACGCTGGCCGGTCGGCAGCAGGTGGACGGAGTCGACGCCATCAAGATAACCGGCAACGACCAGGCCGGCCTCCAGGCGCTGTGGGTGGACCCGAAGACCTACCTGCCGGTCCGCGTGATCTCGCAATATATGCAGACCGATTTCCGCTGGCTGTCGCCGACTCCGTCCATCCTGGCCGGGATGCAGCTGACGGTGCCGCCGGGCTTTCGTGAGATCAAGCCCCCAGCACGGCCCGCAAGCCCTTAACCCGGAAAGAAGGCCGCCTAGCCCTCGCCAATGCGTTCGGGTCCGCCCGCCGCCGGGTGTGGCAGCTTGCTATGGCTAATGCCATACCGATCCGCCACACCTCGGCGGGCCAGGCCACGCAGCACACCTAGGCCGCGCAGCCCCAAGGCGCGCAGCACCCAGCACTCGAATCGCACAGCCGGGACGGCTCCGGGCGGAGATCGGCTTGCCTTACCGGCGGGAAGGAATACGACATGACTGACATAACCACCAAAGGCAACGGGTCACGGAGACGATCACAGTTCCGGCTGACCGGAATCGCGGCCGTTGCGGCGGCAAGCACGGTCGTGCTCGTGGCGGCTTGCGGGAGCGGCTCTCCGGGTTCGAGCGGACCGACCGCCGGGTCGCCGTACCAGCAAGCTCTGGTCTATGCGCAGTGCATGCGCTCGCATGGCTTGCCGACCTGGCCTAACCCCAACAGCCAGGGCGGTTTCCTGTTCACCGCGGCGAACCCGCTGGACCAGGGCTCGCACGCGTACCTGTCCGCCAGCGGCGCCTGCAAGAACCTGCAGCCGAAGGGCAGCGGCCTGACGGCAGCGCAGATTCAGGTCGCGCTGGCCAGGCTGCTCAACTTCTCCGTGTGCATGCGCGCTCATGGCCTGGCCAGTTTCCCCGATCCGAAGGTCGTCGACAACGGCGGACGGCGGGGCGTAACGCTGCAGGTGCAAGGCGAGGGCATCGATCCGAACTCGCCGCAGTACCAGTCCGCCAGCCGGGCCTGCCAGCACCTGCTGCCTAGGGCCGGGAAGGGAGCACCCTCATGAGCGACCTCGCTGTCCCCGAGGCTGCCGGGCCGGCTCAGGCCAGCGAGCGGGAGTCGCGCTCTCGCCTGGCTGGGCGGGCGCCGTGGATAGCCGGAGCGGTGCTGGCGGTGGCGCTAGCGGGTGGCGTGACGGCGGCCGAGGCAGCCGGTGCGTTCGGGGGAAGCGGCTCGGGCGCGGGTCTGGCCAGCGACCCGTACCACACCGGAACGGCGGTGGTAAGGCGCCAGTCCCTGATATCGCAGACACAGCTCCAGGCAACCCTGGGCGAGACCGGCTCCTACAGCGTCGTGAACCAGGCGCAGGGCACGATCACCGCGCTGCCGTCGGTCGGCGCTGTCATCCGGCAAGGCCACGTGCTGTACGCGGTGGACGGGGCCCCGGTGGTGCTGCTGTACGGCTCCGTGCCGGCCTGGCGGGACCTGACCGAGGGCATGAGCGGCACGGACGTGGCCGAGCTGAACTCCGATCTGGCGCAGTTGGGTTACGCGACGGCCGCGGAGCTCGGCGCGGGCTCCGATTACTTCAGCGTCGGCACGGCCATCGCACTGGACCGGCTGCAGACCCACCTGGGGGTTACGGCGACGGGAACGCTGGCGCTGGGTCAGGCCGTGTTCCTGCCTACCGCGGCGCTGATCACCGGGCTTGGCCAGGGCGTGGTGACCGGAGGTCAGGCGATGCCCGGTGCGGTGCTGCTGTCGGCGAGTTCGACCCGAAGACTGGTGACGATCGCGCTGGACCCCAGCATGCAAAGCGAGGTACAGACGGGTGACAAGGTCAGTATCACGCTGCCCAGCGGCCAGGTCACGCCAGGAAAGGTGTCATCGGTCGCCGCCGTTGGCACGGCGTCCGCAGGCGGCTCGGGCGACACCATCACCGTGCAGGTAACGCCGACCCGCCCGGACGCGCTTGGGCGCCTGGAGCAGGCGCCCGTGCAAGTGACGATTACTACCGCCAGCGTGAGTGGCGCGCTGGTAGTCCCGGTCGACGCGCTGCTGGCGCAGGCCGACGGAAGCTACGCGGTCGAGGTGGCGGCGGCGAATGGGCGGCGGCTAGTGCCGGTGTCGACTGGCCTGTTCGATGACGCGGCGGGCCTGGTGCAGGTGACTGGCCAGGGACTGGCGGCCGGTCAGCGCGTAGTGGTGCCGTCGACATGACAGCGATGGTGCTGGAACTGGCCGATGTGACCAAGACCTATCCGAGCCTGCCGCCGGTTGCGGCGCTGCGCGGGATCAGCCTGTCGGTCGCAGCCGGCGAACTCGTGGCGATCGTCGGGCCGTCGGGCTCTGGCAAGTCGACCTTGCTGCAGCTGATGGGCACGCTGGACCGCCCGAGTACCGGTACGGTGCGCGTCACCGGCCTCGACCCGGCCGCCCTCAGCGACAAGCAGGTGGCCGCGCTGCGCGCGGCCAGGCTCGGTTTCGTTTTCCAGCAGTTCTTCCTGGCCGAGCAGGCCAGCACACTTGACAACGTCGCCGACGGGCGCCTGTACTCCGGGATCGGCCGGGCCGAGCGGCGCCGCCAAGCCGCGGCTGCCCTCGACCGGGTCGGGCTTGGCCACAAGCTGAACAGCAGGCCCACGCAGCTATCTGGCGGTGAGCGCCAGCGGGTGGCGATTGCCCGCGCCGTCGTGGGCAGCCCGGCGATAGTGCTGGCCGACGAGCCGACAGGCAGCCTGGACAGCACCACAGGCGAGTCCATCCTGGACCTGATGGCCGAACTCAACTCCCGCGGTACGACGGTCATCGTGATCACGCATGAAGCGGCGGTCGCCGCCCGGATGAGCCGCCAGATTCACCTGCTCGACGGCCGGGTAGTGGCCGACACCAGCGCCGGGGGACAGCGATGACGATCTCGGTTACGCCCGCGCCCGGCCGGCTCAGCCCGGCGGATCTTGCCAGGCTGGCCGTCGCGGGCCTGGCCGCCCGCAAGCTGCGGGCGGGGCTATCCGCGCTCGGCATCGCCATCGGGGTGGCCGCCATCGTGGCCGTGCTCGGCTTGTCCGCATCCTCGCAGGCCGGGCTGCTGGCCGAGATCGGAAAGCTCGGCACCAACCTCCTTACCGTCCAGCCGGGCCAGGCCGTCGGCAGCGGCTCAGCGGACTTGCCCTATGCCGCGCCGGGCATGATCAGCCGCCTGCCTGGCGTGACCGCCGTGCAGGACACGGGAACGCTCAACAACGTGGCCGCGTACCGAAGTCCGCTGATTCCTGCGGTTGACACCAACGCGCTGACGGTGGCGGCAGCCAGCCTTGACCTGCCGGCCGCGGTCGGCACCTCGGTAGCAAGCGGCAGCTACCTGAACTCGGCTACCGCGACCCTGCCGGTTGCCGTGCTCGGCGCTGGCGCCGCCCAGTATCTCGGGATCGACCGGGTGTGGCCAGGCGAGCGCATCTGGCTCGGCGGCATGTGGTTCTACGTCGCCGGGATACTCAACCCGGCCGTGCTCACTCCCGAGATCGATAGCACGGTTCTGATCGGTTTCCCCGCGGCCCGGACGTACCTGCACTATCCCGGCCACGCCAGCACGATCTACGTCCGGGCCGCCAGCAACCGGGTGGACGCCGTCGATAACCTGCTCGCCGCGCAGGCCAATCCGCAGAACCCCGACGACGTGGCCGTATCGCTGCCCTCGGCCGCGCTGACCGCGCAGGCAGAGGCACAGAATGCCTTCAGCGGCCTGTTCCTGGGCCTGGGCGCGGTGGCCTTGCTGATCGGCGCGGTTGGCGTCGCCAACATCATGATCATCTCGATGCTGGAACGACGCAGCGAGATCGGGCTGCGCCGCGCTCTCGGGGCAACCCGCGGCAATATCCGCGCTCAGTTCCTGTCCGAGGCCGTCATGCTGTCGGCACTCGGCGGCGCCATCGGCGTGGTCGCAGGGGCGCTGGCCACCGCGATCTACGCCGGGAGCAAGGACTGGGCCGTCGTCATCCCGCCGCTGGCCTGGGCGGGCGGCCTTGGCTCGGCGCTGCTCATCGGGGCTGTCGCGGGGCTGCTGCCCGCCGTCAAGGCCGCCCGGATGTCGCCGACCGAGGCCCTGTGGACCGTGTAACCAGGCCGCGGCCCGGCCCGGGGGAATCCCCCCAGCTCGGCGCGATGAGGCCTCGGGCACATGGTCACTGTCGTTCCCAGCCGGAGGCCGTTAATGTGGCCGGCCTGCATACCCTGAGAACGTGGCGACGGAGACTGGCGGCGATCCGCCTGAGCGGGTCGATGCGGGCGCGGTCACACTGCGCCGCGTTCGTGCTACCGATGCCGGGGCCATCGCCGCCGCCGTTGCCGCCAGCATGGACTACCTGAGGCCATGGATGCCATGGGCGAACTCCGCCGCCGCGGAACGCCGAAGCCAGCTCATCCGGGTGGCAGAGGCTGATCAGTGGTGGGAGTCAGGCATCCGCTACACCTATTCGGTAGTAACGGCTGACCGCGGCACCCTCGTTGGTGAGATTACATTGCACCGGCGGGCCGACGGTGCCAGCGCGGAGATCGGGTACTGGATCGCGGAGAGTCAGGCTGGCCGCGGGTACGCGACTGCCGCCGCCGTCGCGATCACCGCGATGGCGCTTTCGCTGCCGGGCGTGACCAGGGCGGAGATTCACTGCGACGCGGCCAACGCCGCGAGCGCCGCGATTGCCCGCAAGGCAGGCTACCGGCTAGACCGAATCGAGGAACGTGAGCCGGAAGCGCCCGGCGAGAGCGGACAGCTGATGATCTGGGTTCGTGACCGGACAGGCCACTGCTGATCGCGGTCTGATCGCGGCCGGGCGCGATATCGCGTGGCTAGCGTATGACCAACTGCCAGCCACGCAGTGCTGGCCGGCACCTCCACCTCGGTCAGGCCCCGTCCCCGCGCCGCCGGCCTGGAGGTCCATCCACTTCGCTGCCGGGTTCTTCTCCTTGGACGGCAGAGGGTGCACGGTCGAGAGCGATGAGCCGGTAGCAGACCTGCACGGTTATCAGGCCGATCGCCGCCTCGATCAGCGCCTGACAAAGCCCCCGGATAAGGATGGTCTCCAGGGCCGCCTTCACGCTGGTCCAGTCGGGAGCGACAGCTTCGATCTCGCTCGCCACCGCCACGGGCAGCGTCACAAGCAGGGCTACCGTCCAGAAATGCCGGCGAACGAGGTGCGCCGACCGGCGCAAGGCGCCGATGACTGACTGGTCTTCGATGTCGATCACAGGCCCGACGACCGCGAAGAGGTTGGCGGCTATCAGACCCGGAATCACCAGCGCGATCAGCCCGATGACAACCAGGCTGGTCACCAGCAAGTCGGCGCTGACCAGTCGGCGCCACGCAAGGGTCCGAAATACCGTCCGGACCGAGGCGGTTTCTTTGCGGTCTTTTGCTCCGCCGGCCAGCCTGCACAGGAATCCCGACAGGAAGATCGCCCCTAGCAGGCTCACGCCCGACGCGGTCAAATCGGCGGCGACCGATACCGGCAAGTTGCTCCGGTCGACGAAGTCAGTGACGATGTTCTCCGCCACAGCCGTGAGGATGCACACGACCAGTGCCACTGGGAGAATCCGCCACCAGTCGCGCCTGCCCGCCCGCGCCGCCGCGGCGACAACCGCAATGACGTTCAGACCTGACCTGGAACGTCTGGCCTCGTCGGGATTACTAGGCGCCGGCCGGTCAGCCTTTGGCGAAGACTGTCCGGTTTCCGGCCGGGGCGGCCCGGTATCGGGCCGGGGCGGCCCGGTGTCCGGCCGGGGTCGCCCGCCGCCCTCTGCGCCATGACGCATGTCCGCAGGCCCCCGCCGCTCGTCCCGTCGTTGACGGTGAGGCGTCATATCTCGGCACGCTACCAAGGCACTGGCCAGCCCCCGGCCGAGCGCCCCAGGTCCACGTACTAATCCGGCTAGAGAGGGTGTGTCACCGTATGTGCGGGCGTATTACGACGGCGTCGGCGCTCCGGAAAGCGGCCCGGCTGCTCAGGCGGGGATGAGCCTGGCCCAGTCGTCCAGCGCGGCCAGCATCTGCGACGCGTCCAGGTGCGCCAGCGGGAGCAGGCAGCGATCGGCGCCCGCAGCGGCGAACTTGGCCAGCAGGCCCTTGTCCGGCGGCACGCCGAACACCGTCACCGGAATCCGGCCGCGGCCCGCGTCCGCGGCCCGCTGCCGCAGCGCCGTGACGCGCCGCCGGAACTCGGCCATGTCGGCCAGCGGTCCGCTCTGGGGCAGCCAGGCATCGCCGAACGCGAGCACCCGGTCCTCCGTGCCCGGCCCGTTGCCGCCGACCAGCACCGGCGGGTGCGGCCGCTGCACCGGCTTGGGCCAGGACCACACCGGCCCGAAATCGACGTACTCGCCGTGGTACTCGGCTTCCTCGGCGGTCCAGATCTCCCGCATGGCCCGGACCCGGTCGGCCAGCAGCGCCATCCGGGTACGCGGATCGGTGCCGTGATTGGCCATCTCCGCCCGGCTCCAGCCCGCGCCGACACCGAAAAGAAAGCGCCCGCCGGACAGCCGGTCCAGGCTCGCCACCTCCTTCGCCAGCGTGATCGGGTCGCGCTCGGTCACCAGGCACACGCCGGTGCCGAGCTTGATCCTGCTGGTGACCGCCGCCGCTGCAGAAAGCGCCACGAACGGATCGAAGGTATCGGCATAAGGCCGCACCGGCGTGCCGTCGGCCCGCGCGCTGCCGACCGGTATGTGCGTGTGCTCAGCACAGAACAGCGAGTCGAATCCCCGCTCCTCAACGGCCCGACCCAGCTCAGGCGGCGTCAGGCCAGCCGACCCAAGCATGAGCACGACCCCTAGATCCACGCCTGGAAATCTACTCTGCGCGACCCGCCTGGCAGCAGCACATGACCGCCCGCGGTAGATCCACATGACAACGGACGTCCAGGTGCGCACCAAAGTGTCACAAGTCACGGCAGACGACGATGTGCGCCGCGACCCAGGCGGTGAGGATATTTGCTTGACGGATGACTCGTCGCTGCCGACGATGGTGGTCATCGTTGGCCTGCCTGACCGACGGCGTTGCCAGCTGAGACGAGAGGAGGCGAGATGTCTGCCCAGCTTAAGGACTCTGCTGTGAAAGGTCGTCAGACTTGTCGTTTCCTCGCTCGTTTCAGTGCGCACATTGCGGCGTAGACGTCTCGCTGGACGCGCCCGGCACATCGCACCGCAACCACTGTCCCACCTGCCTGTGGTCCAGGCACCTCGACCGCAATGTCCCCGGTGACCGGAAGTCTGACTGTCCAGGCGGCATGGAGCCGATAGCGGTCACCGTCCGGGGCGAACGGCGGTGGATGCTGATTCACCGCTGCATACGCTGCGGGCGGCTGCGGATGAACCGCACCGCCGCCGATGACAACGTGCTGCTGCTGATGCAGCTGGCCGCGCTGCCGCTGACCATGCCGCCCATCCCGTACCTCAGCTCGACCACGCCGGCCGGTCCTGGGGCTAACGGAGGCGTTCCGCGCCCGCCCGGTACGGCGTCATGAAGCCGGGAGGACCTCGTCGAGGGCTTGGAGGAGCAGGTCGGCGTGTTCGTGCTGGATTACCAGGGGCGGCCGGATTTTGAGCACGTTTCCTTCCGGGCCGGTTGCGCTGAGCAGCACTCCCCGCTCGCGCATCGCCTCGGTCACTTTGCGAGCGTTCCCGGCTGCTGGCTCGCCTGCCTCATCGATCAGCTCGACGCCGAGCAAGAGGCCTTCGCCGCGGACGTCCCCGATGACGGGGTGGCGTTCCGCGAGTGCCAGCAGGCCCTGCCGGAGGTAGGACCCGACGTTCGCGGCGTTGGCCATCAGTCCCTCGTCCTCGATGACAGCCAGGACCGCGAGCGCGGCCGCGCAGGCTACCGGATTACCGCCGAAGGTGCTGAACAGTTCGACCTCCTCGGGGAAGGCCGTGAGCAGCTCAGACCTGACCACTAGGGCGGCGACCGGGAAGCCGTTGCCCATCGGCTTGCCCATCGCCACCATGTCAGGCACGATCCCTGACGCCTGGAAGCTCCACATGTGCGTCCCGGACCGGCCGTGACCGGCTTGCACTTCGTCGGCCACCAGGAGCCCTCCTAGCGTGAGCGACCGCCGGGCTGCCTCTTGCAGGTAGGTGGGAGGGGGCGACAGTATGCCGTCGGCGGTAAAGGCCGGATCCAGGTATAGGGCGGCGAAACCGCGGTCGCCGAGCTCCCGGGCAGCGTCGTCGATGTGGGCGGCGTACCGCTGCAGCCATCCGTCGTCTCCCCGGCGGTACCGGCCGCGGTACCCGTCAGGTGCGGGGATCGTTGCGACGCTGGCATGCTGCTCTCCCTTGGCCCACTCCTCTGGCGACAGGGCGTGGGTGGCCTCGGTCAGCCCGTGGTAGGCGCAGGCGGTCACCACGGCGCCGGCCCGGCCGGTGGCTGCGCGGGCGATCCGCCCGGCGAGGTCGTTGGCCTCGCTGCCGGAATTTACGAACATGACGGCGTCCAGCTCCGGCGGCAAGGTGGCTTGGAGCCGTTCGGCGAGCTCGACGATCGCTTCGTGCAGATAGCGGCTGTGGGTTGCGAGCAGCTGCTGCTGCTCGGTTACCGCCTGCACGACCCTTGGGTGGCTGTGCCCAACCACGGCCACGTTGTTGTAGCAGTCGAGGTACCGGCGGTCGTCGGGGTCGAACAGCCAGACACCCTCGCCGCGGACGAGGTGTACCGGTTCGGAATAGAACAGCGGCGATCGGGGCAGCGCCCGACGGCGGCGCTCGAGCAGAGCGCTGGTCGAAGACCTTTGATATGGGAGCCGACGGCATGCCTGGCGGAAACTCCGCGTAACAGCGTCTACCCCCGTCGCCTCGATGGCATCGAGGAAGGCGCGGGCTCCTGGCTCGCCACTGGCGGCGTACGCGCTGTTGTCCGGGTACAGCCCGCTCCGCCAGGCGGTGATGGTGACCTCAGCGGCGAGCCTGGCCGCGACCAGGTCCGCGAGTAGCCCTGCCTCTTCGTCTTCTAGGGGCGTCACTGAGACATAGCCGCCGATGATCGCATCGGCTGCCTCGATAGCATCGTCGCGGCCGTGCAGGACATCGGCGACGGCGACGGCCAGATCGCAGACCAGCGGCGCGTGGGTCATGTCCCCGAAGTCCACGATCCCGCTGACCTTAAGGTCATCGAACAGCACGTTGTCCAGGCTCATATCGCCGTGGATCACCTGTGCGCGAAGCATGGGGAGCGCAGGCGCGACCCTGGCCTCGAACCGGTCCAGAACCCGTTCCACCTGAGCCCGGCGCTGCCCGTCGGAAATATGGGTGAGCAGCGGGCGGAGCTTGGGCAAGTGGGTGAGATCCCACAAGATCTCGTAGTCAGCCGCCGGGTGGAAAAAGCCACGCAGCGCCCGCCCCAGACGGGCCGTGATCTGCCCATGCGACCAGATCGCCTCAGTGGTGAGAGCTGTGTTCGCGGTCACCTGCCCGGGCAGGAAGGTGAAAAGCCGAGCAGCGTGGATCCGGCTGTCGGGCCCCGGCACCTCGAGCCAGGATTCCCCCGCTGCGGTCGGGAGGGCACGCATCACTGGCAGGCCAGGATCCACCCTCTCGATGTGGCGGAGAGCGGCGGCCTGCATCGCCAGTATGGGCCCGTCATCCGCTGGATTAGAGATCTTGAACAAGAATCGCTGTCCGCCGGCCGTGTCTACTCGGAAGTTCTGGTCCCGTTCGCCCGCGAGGGGCCCGACGGACGACGACTCGACGCCGAAGCCTTCGCGCAGGATCTGCCTGGCCGCCTCCTCGCCGAAGGCGGGCGGTGTGCTCTCCAAGGGATCAGGGCGCTTCACCATAGGCCCGAAGGCTATCTTGCGGCCCCGCCGGTGGCCACCGCCCGGCTGTGCTGCCGCTTCCGGCGAGCCGGGGATCTGGCATCCAGCCCCAATAGGATCGGACAATGACCATCCCAACGGCGTTCGACTTGTCCGGCCGGGTGGCGGTGGTTACCGGGGCGGGCGGTCCCGACGGCATAGGTTTCGCTTCCGCCAGGCTGCTCGCCGAACTCGGTGCCGCGGTGATGATCACAGGAACTACGGCTCGGATCCATGACAGGGTCGGCGAACTGCGCAGCGCTGGTTTCGATGCGGCGGGGATCGTCGGCGATCTCACCGATGCCGACGTGGCGTCCCGGCTTGTGTCGGCCGCGCTGGAGCAATGGGGTCGGCTGGACATCGTGGTCAACAACGCCGGCATGATCTCCGCCGCTGACCCCGTGTTCGAGTCCGGCACTGCGGAGTCCATGGACCTGGCGACCTGGCACGCTGCCCTCGCCCGCAATCTGACCTCCGCCTTCCTGGTCACCAAGGCGGCCTTGCCGGCGATGACCAGCCGCGGCTGGGGGCGGATCATCATGGTCGCCAGTGTGACCGGCCCGGTGATGGCGATCCGCGGGGACGTCGGCTACGCCACCGCCAAGGCAGGCATGGTCGGCCTCACCCGCGCAGCCGCCGTCGACACCGCAGGGCACGGAATCACCGTCAACGCCGTCGCCCCAGGCTGGATAGCTACCGGCTCCCAGACTCCGGAAGAGCGCGGCCAAGGGCAGGCCACCCCGGCCGGGCGGAGCGGCTCACCCGACGAGATCGCCGCCGCCATTGCCTGGCTGGCCAGCCCCGGTGCGTCTTACGTCACCGGGCAGTACCTGATCGTGGACGGCGGCAACTCGATCGCTGAGCAGCGCGCCGCACCCCCGTGATCGGTTCGCGGAAGCCAGCCGACTGACGCTCACGCCGGTTAGGCGGCACTGAGCCGGCGCTCGCCGGTAATGATGCCCGGCAGGAGATCACGCTAGGGACCGGGATGGTGTTGTCCAGCGGAGGCGACGCCGGTCTCGTAGGCGATCACGACAAGCTGGGCGCGGTCGCGCCCGTGCAGCTTGCTCAGGAGTCGGCTCACATGAGTTTTGACGGTGGCGACGCTAAGGTGCAGTTCCGCGGCGATCTCGGCGTTTGACAGGCCGGCTGCCACCTGCCCGAGCACCTCATATTCGCGGTCGGTGAGCTGCGCAAGTGCGCCGTCCGCAGGCGGGACAGCTCGTGGCTGGCGAACGAACTCGGCGATTAGGCGCCGGGTGATGCTCGGCGTCAGTAGCGCGTCGCCGGCGGCGACGACCCTGATGGCATCGAGCAGTTGCTCGGGTGGTGTGTCTTTGAGCACGAACCCGCTGGCACCGCTGCGCAGTGCCTGGAAGACGTGCTCATCCTCATCGAAAGTGGTCACGATGAGGATTCTGGGCAGTGCGCCCTGATCGCCGTCGAGGATGACCTTGGCCGCCTCCAGCCCGTGCATGATGGGCATGCGGATGTCCATCAGTACGACGTCAGGCTTGAGTGCCTTTGCCTGCCGGACCGCCTGGACGCCATCGCTGGCTTCGCCGATGACGTGCAGATCGGCGGCAGAGTCGACGAGCATCCTGAACCCGGCCCGGACGAGGGCTTCGTCGTCGGCGATCAGTACCCGGATCGCGTCGGCAGGACCGCTCGGGTGGCCCGGGTTGCCGCTCACCGGCGGCGGTCCTGGACTGGCAGTCGGGCTACGACGGCGAAGCCGCCCTCGGGCCGGGCTACGGCGGTGAGCTGACCGTCGAGCAGCGCGGCCCGTTCCCGCATTCCGGCGATCCCGAGTCCGCCCGGCCTGGGGGTCGGCTGCGGCGGACCCGGTCCGTCGTCGGTAACCGTGATGGTGAGTTCGGACTGGCCGTGAGTTACCTCAAGCCAGGCGCTGGCTGTGGGAGCGTGCTTCGCGACGTTGGTCAGCGCCTCCTGGGCGATGCGGTAGGCGGAGAGTTCCAGGGCCGTGCTGTAGGCACCCGGCTGTCCGGTGCACCGGTAGGTGAGGTCCAGGCCGTTATCCCGCAGTCGGCCAACCAGCGCGGGAAGATCGCCGAGGACCGGCGTGACCGTCTCCTCCGCGGCCGCCGGGTCCCTGATCTGCCTGAGGAGATGCCGCAGTTCGTCAAGGGCCGAACGACTGGCAGTCTCAATGGCGGAGAGCGCGACTCGCGCTTCCCCGGGCTGCTGGTCCAGCAGCAGCCGCGCCACACCCGATCGGACCGCGATCATGCTCAGACTGTGCGACACGACGTCATGCACGTCCCTGGACAGCCGGAGGCGTTCTTCAGCTCTAGCGCGTCCCTCTTTCTCCGCGGCCCGGCGACGAGTCTCAAGCTCCAGGCGCTGCCGGTAAGTCCGGCGGGCCCGCACCATGTCGCCCGCCAGCCACGCCGGGACGGCCGCAACGGCCTGGACGACGTCCTGGTCCTGGGCGGGATGAAGGTGAATGCCCAGCGGGAGCACAGCCCAGGTGGCCAGGCCCGCCAGGACCGTCACTGTCAGCGATGACCGCCGGTCACAGCGATCAGCAGCGGTGAAGACGGCGATCGCGAAATTGGGGCCAGCGTTGCTGACGAACGGCGTGAACCGTACGCCCGCGAGTGTCGCCGCTATGCAGATGACAGCGATTGCGACGACCGTCGCGGCCGGCCATCGGCGCCGGACGACCAGAGGCGCAGCAGCCAGGAATCCGAATCCCGCGACCGCCAGCGGCGACCCGATCCGGGATGCCACGCCGACCAAGACTGGCAGCGTGAAGGCTGCAAAGCAGCCCGCAGCGATCAGGTAATCGATGGCATCAGGGACAGTCCGGTGAGCGAGCCGGCTGGAGAGCCTGGCAAACCAGGGCGGGAAGGCCGCTTCTGCCGGCGGCCCGCTCATCCGCACGGTAGCCATGCTCCGACCGTAACGCGGCACGCCAGCAGCGGTAACCAGTCTCCAGGCTGAGTCAGGCGTCATCCTCAGAGCTGGCGCAAGGCGCAAGCCACCACCAGCGGATGACGCCAGGTTGAGACACTGGCCTGACGACGCCAGGGAGCGCGGGCGGCGAGCGTGGAGTCATGACTACCAAAATTCGCCGCATCGTCCCGCAGTTGTCCCCGCCCCTGACCGTTCTCGTCGTAGCGCTCTTCGCCGCCGGGGTCATCTCCGGCTGGTTCCAGTATCTTGGCCGGTCGCCGTCCCTGGAGAAGCACGTCCCTGGCACGTCAGCCTGGTGGCAGCAGCTCGCCGTGGCTGTGCTTGCGGGCACGGCATTCGGCTACGCCCGGTGGCGGCATTCGCGCAGGTTCGGCCGCGACTCTGATCGGCTATGGCTGCTCGCGCCGCTCGGAAAGCCTGCCGCTCGGCGAGCCGCCCGCACCGTGCCCGGAGCACTCCGCGGACAGCCGGGGTTCGCTCGCGCTCTCGTCGCGCTGCCGCCCGCGGGGCTGTTCTTCTATTGCTTCTGGCGCGCGGGCCTGCAGGTCTCGGGGGGCCTGGACCCGAACTCTACGGTCAACGCCTGGGGCGGTCCGACATATCTCGGTGCGATGGCCTGCCACTACCTCGACTGTTGCGTGCTGATGGCTGCTGCAGCATGGCTGCTTGACCGGATCCTGCTGCCCGACCCGGCGATCACGACTGCAAGCAGCAACGCGCGTGCCGGATCCGAATCAGTGCCCGCCACGCGCGAGGGGGCCGAGAGCCGAAGCGACAGTCGCCGACGATGCGTGAAGCACGCGATAGCCGTGCGCGGGGCAGATCTGCAGCCGGGGGCACGCCGATGCAGAAACGCTGCACAGACCGGTCAAGCGTCCTTAGCGCAACAGGCCACTACGGAGCAGCCACCCTAGGAAACCTCAGTCCGGCAACTGACCCTGATATGGCCGCCTTGGCCATCGTTTGCGCATCCGCAGACTACCCACGAGACGTTGGAGTGAGGGTTTGACGCTGACGTTGACCGGTGTCGGAACCCGCGACAGGGCCGGGCTCTGCCGTATGTCAGCTAACCAGATGTGCGTCTGCGGCGGGCGGTCCTGGAAAGCGGCCAGGGTCCCCTGGTCACTGGTACGCCGCTGCCGTGACCCTATGCCGGTCACCCCTGGGGTCAGTTGATGTCCTGCCGAACGGACAGGGCGATACCGACGACCGCCAGTACGGCGGCCCACGCGATCAACGTGCTCGCGCCGGCGCCTGGCGAGACCAGGTGATCGACTCGCAGGCCCATGAGCGCGTCCGAGGCACGGGTTGGCGTGAACCGCCCGACCGAGGGGACGAGGCCGAACAGAAGGTCGTCGACGACGAGGCCCCCGGCGAGCAGGGTGATGACTGCGCCGATTTGGTTGTGGATGATCGCTCCGAGGCCGGCGCCGATCGCACCCCACAGGGCCGCGCCGGCGAGGCCGCCGAGCGTGAGCAGCAGAATGTCGCCGCTGCTGAGGACGACGGTGATGCCACGGCCGTCGAGGATGGCGTATCCGATCGCCCAGCCGATTGCCTCGGCGAGGATCCCGAATGCGAGTCCGGCCAGTGCGCCGGCGGCGACCTTGGCGGTCAGGAGGTGTGAGCGCTCGGGGTTGAACAGGATCGTGGGGCGGATCGTGCCATAGCGGTACTCGCTGGTGACCAGCAACACCCCGGCAAGTGCTGAGAACACGTCTGCGAGACTGCCCAGGCTCAGCAGCTGTCGCTGATCCTCTTTGCTGGCAAGCCCGCTTGGGTGGGTGAGCAGCCCGGTCAGCAGGGTGAAGAGCAGGATCAGCGCGATCATCGCGAGGATTAGTCCGATCGTGGTCCGGGTCGTGCGAATCTTCAAAAGCTCTGCCCTGATCTGCGCGATCATGCCGCTGCCTCCGAGGTCAGTTCGAGGAAGATGTCCTCCAGCACTCCTGCATCGTTGACCAGCTCGTGAACCGGGACGCCGGCGGCGAAGGCGATGTCACCGATCCGCTCGCTCGATGCTCCCTGGACGAGCAGGGCGTGGTCGGTACCCGTCGTCACCTGCAGCGCCTTATCGCGCAGCGCCTCGGTGAGCCGCTGCGGATCGCCGCTGCGGACCCGGACCGCGCCGCCAGCACGGGCGGTCAGCTCTGCCAGCGAGGACGAGAGCACGAGCTGCCCGCGACTGATGATCAGCACCCGGTCAGCGGTCTGCGCGATCTCGGCGAGGACATGGCTTGAGATGAGCACCGTGCGGCCCTCTGAGGCCAGGCTGCGCAGGAAGTCACGCAGCCAGCGCACGCCCTCCGGGTCAAGCCCGTTGGCCGGCTCGTCGAGGATCAGCAGCTCTGGGTCGCCAAGCAGCGCCGCCGCGAGCCCGAGTCGCTGGCGCATTCCGAGCGAGTATCCCTTCACACGCCGCCGGGCGGCGTCACCCAGCTCCACCAGGCGCAGCACCTCATCCGCACGTGAGTCAGGAACCTCGACGGCCTGCCCGAGCATCCGCAGGTGATCGCGGCCCGAACGGCCGGGATGGAAATCGGTCGCCTCGAGCACGGCGCCGATCCGCAGCGCGGCACGCGGCAACTCCGCGTAAGGATGATCGAACACCAGTGCCCGTCCGCTCGTCGGTGCCGCAAGCCCCAGGATCATCCGCAGCGTCGTCGTCTTGCCAGCGGCGTTGGGGCCGAGAAAGCCCGTGATCGTCCCGGCCTCCAGCGCAAATGACAGATCCGTCACCGCTGCAATCTCACCGAAGCGCTTGGTCAGCGACTCGGCTTCGACGACCGCCGTCATCCGCGTGGCCGACCGTTGAACGGGACCGCGGCGTCGCTGGCCGGATAGGTGACTGCATCCAATCGGCGCCGGACCTCGGGCGTGTCCACGCCGAGAGCGCCCAGCAGCACCGCCGCAGGATCTGGTGGCTGGAGAGCGAGGATCTGGGCCAGCACCTGCTGGGCCGTGACATAGCCCTTCCGGCGGTTGGGCCTGACCGCATCCTGGAGCACTTTCTTTGCCGCGGGCGTCATGGGGAAGTGACCTTTTTTCGCGACGTCTCTGAACTTCGGCTTCTTCGGCACGGCGCGCATCGGCAGCGGGGGAGCGTCGGTGCCGGGCGCCAGGCCCAGGGCACCCAGGGCTTCGTGATCGAGTGACTCATGGGCCTGGCGAGCTTGCTGCAGGCTCACTCCCAGCAGGTCTTCGGCCGAGGGATCCTCCAGCAAGGCGAGCAGGATGTGATCGGTGCCGGTTCGGCGATCACCCCGGCGACGAGCCTCCTCACTGGCCCGCAGATAGACGGCCCAGGCGTGAAGCGCCTCGGGCGCAGCGGATTCGGTGGTCATGATGACTCCTTGTTGTATTTGGTGTGCACGGACTGGCGGGTAACGCCCAGGGCGTCTCCGATCTGCTGCCACGACCAGCCCTTTTCCCGGGCGGAGGCGACGTGGTTCGCTTCGACCCTCTCAGCCAGGCGATGGAGCGCTAGCGAGGCGCGAAGCCCGACTGCCGGGTCATCCGACGAGAGATTCACGCTGAGTTCTTCGATGTCCACGCCTGTCAATATAGACTGACAGGAGGGCTGTGTCAATCTAAACTGACACAGCAGAGTGCCGCACCGGAAGTTGCCCGGCAAGCCTGCGGCTTCCCCCAAGGTCAAGGTCAAGCACGGATTGTGGTCTCGATCGCCGCCGACCACACCAACACCGCGTCCCGCTGACTCAACCGGTCCGGGCAGACCGAGGGGGCATGCTGGTGGTTCCGACCTGATCGGACCTATGTTCGAATACCTGTATGCGCGATGGGCAGCGGCCGGGGTGGGCGTGTCCGCGACGGTGCGCTTATAGCGGCTGACCGCGGTCTCGGGCAGCGGGCCGTTGGCGCTGGCCGGGTGAGCTCGGCGCCGACGGCCGGGTAGTTGCGGCGGAACGTGGTGTTGGCCATCTCCAGGCGCCGGGCCAGCGCCAGCACGGAGGGTTCCCGGCCGCCGGGCGTCGGCGCGCATCTGTGCGAGCATCGCGTGCACGTCGTCGTTGCCGGGCATCGTGCTCGCGGTCACGGCGTGCATAGCCTTCCTGCGTCCGCCGCGCACTGGTGATCATCCGCGCATCGCGGAAGAAGCCGTTCAGGACAACGTCGTACTCAGACACCGGAGAAACCAGGAACGGCGTGCCCGGCAGCAGACCCGCCTGCGTTAGCCAGGCACTCCAGTCTTCCCGCCAGAAAGCATCAAACGACACAGCACCCGAGGAAACATCCAGCTCGGCCGGAGTGAAGCAGACCCGCCAGCGCCCAGAAGTCACGAGGCACAATGATGCCGGTCACTGACCGGCTATGCCCAACCGACCCTGATGGCCCGGGCTGCTAGACGTGCCCCCTGGCGCACCGTCTCGGATACGCCCGCCAGTCCGGCCACGACACCCAGTGCCGGGATGCCCGCAGTCGGCGCGACCCGCGATCACGCCTTGATGACCAGGAGCACGAGCAGCACAGCGACCACGGCAACGAGCAAGAAGATCATCACCGTCACCGCGGCCTTGGTCCCGAGCAAAGCCAACAGCCCCTGTTCGGCCTTCGGCTCCGGTGACTTGTATGGCTTACCGTTGTCGCGCGCTGCCTGCCTGAACTGGTAGAGGGGGCCAGCAGGCCACCGGTCACCCGGCCGACGAACGTTCGGGACATACGGCGGCTCAACGAAAGTCGGCGGCGGCGATTCCCGGCGTGATCTCTTGGTCATGTAACCTCCGCGTGTCCCGAGCCCCGCAAGCGCCTCGCTCAGTCCAGCGCTATAGACGCCCTGCCCGAGTCCATGAATTCTATGTCCTGTGCGTCTGCAGCCCTCAAGCCGTGACGTGACCTCGGGAGAGCCGTCGGCGGTCATGCGTGCGCAGCGTCCCGCCGGCGCACCGCCGTGCGTCGCTCGATCTGCGGAAAGCCTGCCGTTCGAGGACCAGTCCTTCGACGCCGCGATGGCTGTTTGCTCCGATCATCACTGAAGCGACCACCTGTCAACCGGCGGCCGACCGCCATCGACATTCATCGGATGGATGCCAGGCAGCCGCATCTCGCGTGTTCGCACGGCACACAGATGGGACGGTTAGTGACGTGAGGATACGGGCCGTGGCGTTCGACGTTGGCGGCGTGCTCACGCGGGTCGGCCGCTCCAGCGACTTCGAGGAAACATGGGCGGAACGGCTCGGCATGACGCAGGCGGAGTTCGGCCAGGCGCTGGCCAGCGTGGACCCCGATGAACTGGCCTACACCGGCCGCCTGAGCGAGACGCAGTTCAAGGCTAGGCTTTCCGCTGCGCTTGGGCTGTCGGCCGCGCAGGTCCGCGAGTTCATGGCGGACATGTGCGGCGAACTGGACGCCGATCTCTTCGCCTACGTGACTGACGGCCGCGGCCGCGCTGTAACACCGCGATCCTGAGCGACGCGATCGACGGGGCCCGCCGCGAGTACCAAGCGCTTTTATGGATTCGAGCAGCTAGTGGACGTCATCATCTACTCCTACGAAGTTGGCCTGGCCAAGCCCGACCCGAGGGTCTACCGGCTGCTGTGCGACCGGCTTGGCGTCTCGCCCGGAGAGGTCGTCTTCCTTGATGACCGTCCCGAGAACGTCAAAGGGGCCTGTGAACTCGGCATCCACGCCCTGCTACATGTGAGCACGGCGCAGTCGATCAAGGCGGTCGACGCGCTGCTTGCCAGCTAACGCGCTTGCCCAGCGACCGGACTGCGAGGCGCGAGCGTCCCCAGCCGCCAGACATGCCCGTGAGGGCATTGCCTGGGGTCTTTCCACCAGTCAGGCCATACGAAGTCCGACGCATGGCGGGGATCGAGCAGGCCAGCCAGGGTCGCGGTTACAAGTAGGTGGACCGGACCCGGCTCGGGGGTGGCCTATGACGTCTGGTTGGCCGGATGAGGCAAGGCCGACCAGCAAGCGGGCCCGCGGCACCAGGAAGCTCGGCTCCAAGACCAAGCGGACAGCTGCCAAGCCAATTGGCTGACCTCTCGACCCACCCGTCAAGCGATTGCTCATCGCCCACGACCAATGAAGATCAATAAGGACTCACTCATGAAGTGGGCGCGGCGATGCTTCAGCTACCTACCTGTTGAGCGTCACTCCTAGTGAGCGCGGGCTGGGCGCCGGTTATGCGGCTGCGGGGGTGTGGCTGTGGAGGATTTTGTCGCCTCCGGGGCTGGTGGCGGTGGTGGTGCCGTCCGGGTTGATGGTGATGGTCCAGCCCCAGCGGTGGATGACGACCAGGTGGTGGAAGGTGCAGAACAGCCAGCAGTTGTCCAGGCTGGTGGTGCCGCCCTGGGAGCGGGGGATGAGGTGGTGGACGTGGCAGCCGGCCGGCGGGGTGGTGCAGCCGGCGAAGCGGCAGTGCTGGTCGCGGCGGATGACGGCGCGGCGGAGCCAGGGCGGGATGGTGTCGGTGCTGGTGCCGATGTCCAGGGGCAGGCTGATGGTGTTGGCGGGGGCGGGGAGCTGGCTGGTGCGCAGCCAGGACGCGAGCCCGCCGGGGCCCGACAGCACGGCGGTGGCGCGGGCGATGGCCAGCTGCGCGGCGGCGCGGCCGGCCCTGGCGGTGGCGCCGCCGGGCTGGCCGGTGCCGGGCTGGGTGTCACTGGGGCCGGGCTGGCCGGGGGTGGCGGGGGCGGGGGTGCGGCGGCCGGGGGTGGTGGGCTGGGCGAGGGCGTCGGGGTTGAGGTGGCCGGTGACGATGGGGGTGATGGCGGCGTCGCAGTCGGCGCCGGGCGGGGCGGGGGGCCCGGCGGCGTCCCAGGTGGCCAGGGCCTGGCTGGTGCCGGGCAAGCCGAGCAGGTCGTGCAGGGTCATGGTGAGCTGGATCTGGGTGGGCTGCCCGGCCCGGTCGGGCAGCCCGCCGGTGATGAGCTGGCGGCAGGTTTCCTCGAGGGCGTCGTGGTCGCGCTGGGCCCGGGTCCGGTCGTCTTCGGGGCCGGTCTTGCGGCCCAGGGCGTCCAGCACCGCGGTCAGGGCGGCGGCCGCGGCCGGGGTGAGGTCACCGTCGAGGCGGGCGTGGCCGCGGTAGTGGCGGGTCAGCCGCAGCCACCGGCGGGCGAACCCGTCATTATCGTCGTCGGGGTCGGGCCGGGCGGTGCGGCGGCGGATCTCCTCGGCCAGGCCGGCCAGGTCCGGCAGGCCGGCGCCGCCCGCCGCGGCATCCAGCAGGATCTGGTCCGCGCCGCCCTGGTGCCCGGCCGCCAGCTGGCCGGTCCAGTCGCAGATGTGCCGGGCGTAGGACACCGAGATGGTGCCGGCCGCCAGCGCGGCGTGCACGGCGGGGTGGGCGGCCAGCCGCCGGGTCCAGGCGGCGGCCTGCCCGGCGGCGGCGTGGGTGATGCGGGCCTGCCAGCGCAGCCAGGCCCGGCCGCTGATCTGCCCGTCGGCGGCGTACCCGCCGGAGTGCTCGAACGCGGCCAGCATCGACGCCGCTGCGGCCAGCCGGACCGACTCGGCGGCGGCCAGGCCGCGCAGGCAGTCGGCCTGCTCGGCGATCGTTAACGCGGCGGCGTCAGCGGCCGCGAGGTAGTCAAGGCCGGCCCGGACCGCGGCCAGCGCCTCGGCCGCGGTCGCGGGCTGGAAGGATTGTGTTCTGGTGTCACATGGTGGTCACCTCCCTGGTGATTACCCTGGGGTGTTGTGGTGGTACGGGTTATGGTGTTGTCACGTAGCGATCGAACTTGATATCGAGCCTACCGGCAGCCACTGACATTATCCCGCACACATGTGCTGGTCGCGGTGACTGGCCCGGGCTGCCCGCGACCAGCGGGGTCGCAGTCGCAGGAGCGACCCCGTTCCCGGCATGAAGTGCCAGCTTGCGAAGACGGATTGGCTATGCGGATTCGTCCGCGATCCGGTAGCCGATGCCTGGAGTGGTGGAGATGACGGGAGGATCGCCGAGCTTGCGCCGCAGTCGTCCGACGGTCACGGTGACCGTGTTGGTGAACGGGTCGGCCTGCTCGTCCCAGACTTGCTCGAGCAGGTCCTCCGCGCGGAGGTAGGCGGGCGTGGCCTGCAGGAGTGCCTCAAGCACGCCGAACTCTTTCACCGATAGGTCCAGCTGCCGCCCGTCTCTGAAGACCGTCCGGCGCAGCGGATCCAGCTCGATCCCGGCGGCGCGCAGCAGACGGGCTCGAGCGGCAGGCCTGCGGCGGGCGAGGGCTCGGATGCGCAGCACGAGTTCGGGGAAGTGGAACGGCTTGCCCAGATAGTCGTCGGCGCCAAGGCCCAGCCCCGCTACCCGGTCGCCGGGCGCTCCCGCGGCCGTCAGCATCAGCACCATCGCTCGCTGGTCGCGATCGGTGATCATCTGGCACAGCGCATCACCGTGAATGCCGGGCAGGTCGCGGTCCAGGACGACCACGTCGTAGGCATTGAGATCGAGCTTGGCGGCGGCCTCGATCCCGTCATGGGCGGCGTCTACCGCCATGCCCTGATCACGCAGGCCCTCGACCAGCACATCGGCCAGCGACCTTGAGTCCTCGACGACCAGGACCCTCACGCCGGGACACCAGCCTGGGCGGCCGGAGCGGAGGCCGCGGCAGGCAGTTCGATGCAGGCCCGCAAGCCGCCGCCGGACCGTGCTTGCAGGTCCAGCTTCCCGCCGTGCGCCTCCGCGATGGCCGCGACGATCGACAGGCCGAGGCCGGAGCCCTTGTCCGTGCCTGTGCGGTCCGCGCCGAGCCGCCGGAAGGGCTGTGAAAGCTCGCTCACCTGTTCCTGCCCGAGGAGCTGGCCGCCGTTCTCCACCAGGAGCCGCGCGCGGCGGCCGTCGGTCTGTGTCGTAATGCGGATCCAGCCGCCGACCTCGTTGTGGCAGACCGCGTTGTCGATGACGTTCTCCACCATCCGGCTCAGCAGCGCGTGGCTGCCCGTCACCCAGGCGGCGCCGAGACCGCTGACGTCCTGCACGGTGAGGTTCATGGCACTTATCGCAGCAGCCTGATCGGCCAGGGCAGCGCCCACGACGTAGTCAATGGGCAGCACCGCCCGGCCCGGCAGGTCGCGGTGCTGGGCGCGGGCCAGGACAAGGAACGCCTCGAGCAGCCGGTCGATCCTGTCGAGTTCGGTACGCAGCCGCGCGGCAAGAGCAATCGTCTGGGGCGGGGCCGGCTCCGGCTTGGCCACGGCGACATCCAGGGACGCGCGGATTATTGCCAGCGGCGTACGCAGCTCGTGTGAGGCGTTCGCGACAAAGCGGCGCTGGGCGTTGAAGGCGCCCTCGAGCCGCTCTAGCAGGCCGTCGATGGTGTCGCCGAGCTCCTTCAGCTCGTCAGAGGGACCGGAAACCGCGAGCCGCTCGTTCAGGTTGTCCTCGGATATCCGCTGCGCGGCCGCGGTCATCTCCCTGACCGGGCGCAGAGCCCGCCCGGCCACCATCCAGCCCAGGGCGCCCGATACGAAGGTCATGATGCCCAGCGCGATCAGCGAGGCAATGAGCAGGTCGTGCGTAAGCGGCCGCGGACCCGGCTGCTGAGTGGCGGCCTGCGAGTTTAGCTGCTGGACCTCGGACTGCAGCTGGTGGATGCGCGCCATGGCCCGGCCCATCGGGGTTGGGGGCGCGGCGTGGGTGCGATTTGGGCTGGAGGCCTTGACCGAGGAGCTCCCGACTGCGACGCCGCTGGCGATGGCCAGCAGCAGGGCGCCGGAGAACACGAACAAGATCCCGTACAGGACCGTCAGCCGGGTGCGCACGGTCCAGGACGGCAATCTCGGCCGGCGCGGCATCATCCGGCGCGGCATCGCCCGGTGCGCCAGTCCGGGCAGGCGCGGTCGGGCGGTGTCCAGGCGGTGCGCCCTCATTCGCCTCTCCCATGCGTCCGGCAGTCGCCCTGATCAGGGATGACGGGCTCCGCTTTCCCTTCCAGCATCCCTGGCCTGACCTAACAACGGGATAACAGCGTCCGTGCGGCCCATGTTATGGCCGACGCCGTACAAACGGTCACAGGAGCTTGAGCGGGCCTTGAGGGCCTGCGCGGCTAGAGACAAGGATCACAGATGCAAACAACGATTGAGGTCAACGGGCTGCGCAAGCGGTTCGGGCCGGCGGTGGCGCTGGACGGGATGTCGTTCACCGTCCAGCCGGGCCAGGTGACCGGCTTCGTCGGCCCGAACGGGGCCGGCAAGTCGACCACGATGCGGGTGATACTCGGCCTGGATGCGGCCGACGAGGGCAAGGCGACCGTCGGCGGCAAGCCCTACGCGAGCCTGCGGCAGCCGATGCGGGTGATCGGCTCGCTGCTGGACGCGGGTGCGCTGCAGCCGAGCCGGTCCGCGCGCAACCACCTGCTCTGGCTCGCTCACTCGCAGGGACTGGACGCTAAGCGGGTCGACGCGGTCATCGAGCAGGCTGGCCTGCAGGGCGTCGCGCGCCGCCGGGCGGGCGGGTACTCGCTCGGCATGCGGCAGCGGCTGGGCATCGCCGCCGCCATGCTCGGCAATCCGTCGGCGATCATGCTGGACGAGCCGTTCAACGGGATGGACCCCGAGGGCATCGTGTGGGTGCGCGGCTTCCTGAAGTCGCTGGCCGCGCAGGGCCGGGCCGTGCTGGTGTCCAGTCACCTGATGAGCGAGCTGCAGGACACCGCTGATCACCTGGTCGTGGTGGGGCGCGGGAAGGTGATCGCCGACACCACGGTGGCCAGCCTTCTAGCCGCCGCCTCTGGTGACCGGGTCAAGCTGCGCACCGCGGCCAGGCCGGAGGCGACGACGGTGCTGGAGAACGCGGGGGCCACCGTCGTCGCGTCCGGTCAGGACGTGCTGACGATCTCTGGGCTCGCCGCCGAGCGGGTGGTCGCGCTGCTCGGCGAGAAGGCAGTGCCGTTCTCCGAGGTCTCCGCGCACCGGGCCACCCTGGAGCAGGCCTATATGGAGCTCACCAAGCAGGCGGTGGAATTCCGCCCGGCCGGCTTCAACACTGACGCGGGGCAGGAGGTGTCGCGATGACGACGCAGGCGATCTCGGTGCCGCGACCCGACGCCGGGCTCGGCGACGGACCCGGCGGCGGTGGCTTCGGCTCCCTGCTGCGAGCCGAGTGGATCAAGTTCCGCAGCGTGCGCGGCTGGGTGATCGGCATGATCCTGGCTGCGATCCTGACCATGTTCTTCGACGTGTTCGTGGCCGCGAACGGGAGCATCGGCTGCCAGATGAACAACGGTCCGCTGAAAACCGGCAAGGCCTGCCTGCCCTACGTCCCGCACGGGCCGGGCGGCGAGGTCGTGACCGACAGTTTCGCATTCGCGCGCCAGCCGTTGACGGGGAACGGCACCCTCACCGCGCGGGTCACCTCCCTGACCGGCGAGCACGCGAATATCGGCGGCGCAGGGCCCGTTCAGGTCGGGAGCGCCAACATGGTGCCCGGCCTGGTGGAGTGGGCCAAGGCGGGGATCATCATCAAGCAGAGCACCCACCAGGGCTCCGCCTACGCGGCAATGATGGTGACCAGCGGCCACGGCGTCCGGATGCAGTACAACTTCACCGGGGATACCGCCGGGGTGCCCGGTGCGGTCTCCGCGGCGCACCCGCGCTGGCTGCGGCTGACTCGCTCCGGTGACACGATCACCGGCTACGACTCCGCCGACGGCACGCACTGGACCCAGGTCGGCGCGGTCCAGCTGACGGGGCTGCCGTCGACCGTCCAGGTGGGCATGTTCGCGACCTCGCCGGGCTACACGGTGACCCAGAACTCATTCGGCGGCGGCGGCGGTAACAGCGGACCTGCCCAGGCCACCGGCGTCTTCGATCACGTCAGCCTGACCGGCTCTGCGCCCGGCACCTGGACCGGCACCACGGTGGGCGGCGGCGGCCCGGCCGGGGGAGGGCAGGGGCCGGGCGCGGGACCGGGCCCAGGTGGCGGCCCCGGCTCGTCGCCGTACACCCACGCTGGCGGCACTTTCACCGTGACCGGATCCGGCGACATCGCGCCGGTCACGCCCGGACCGGGCGGGGGGCTCCCGACGGTGACGATCGGGCAGAGCCTGGTGGGCGTGTTCCTCGGGCTGATCGCGATTGTCGTGGTCGCGGCGATGTTCTTTAGCACCGAGTTCCGGCGCGGCCTGATCCGCACCACGCTTACCGCCACCCCGCGCCGCGGCGCGGTGCTGGCCGCCAAGGCCGTGGTGATCGCCGCGGTGGCCTTCGTCACCGGGCTGGTCGCCGTGGCGGTCTCGATCGCCGTCGGCGTCCCGAGGGAGGAGAACCAGGGCCAGGTGCTGCTGCCCGCGTCCATGCCGACCGAGATACGGGTCATTGTCGGCACCGCGGCCATGCTGGCGCTGGCGGCGGTGCTGGCCGTCTCGCTGGGCGCGATCCTGCGGCGCAGCGCCGCCGCGATCACGGTCGCGATCCTGCTCGTATTCATTCCGTTCCTGTTGGCCCTGCTCAATGCCGTGCCCGCCGGAGTCGGTGAGTGGCTGCTGCGGCTGACCCCGGCCGCGGCCGTGGCGATCGAGCAGAGCATCCCGCGGTACCCGCAGGTCGCCACCGTCACCTCGCCCATCCGGGGCTACTATCCGCTGTCGCCGTACGCCGGGTTTGGCGTGCTGTGCCTGTGGACGGCGGCGGCCCTGGCCCTGGCCTTGTTCATGCTCCGGCGGCGGGACGCATGAGCGCCGCCGTGCAGACGGAGCCGGCCGCGGCCCTGGCCACGGCGGCCGCGCGCGGGACGAGCCTGACCCGCGCCCTGCACGCCGAGTGGACCAAGCTGCGCACGGTTTCCGGGCCGGCCTGGCTGCTGGTGGGGATCGCGGTGCTGACCATCGCGATCAGCACCGCGGCCGTGGGGGCAACCCACTGCCCGCAGAACCTGACCTGCCCGGTCGACCCGACCAAGCTCAGCCTGACCGGCATCCAGTTCGGCCAGGCCGTGGTGGCGATCCTGGCTGTGCTGGCGTTCTGCAACGAGTACAGCACTGGCATGATCCGGGTCACGCTCGCGGCGATGCCGAGGCGGCACGAGGTATTTGCGGCCAAGGCCATCCTGATTGCCGGCCTGGTGCTGGTCGCCGGGACGGTGGCCGTGTTCGGGTCGGTGCTGGCCGGGCACCTGATCCTGCCTGGCCACGGCTTTACTGCCGCGCGCGGCTTCCACCCGGTCTGGCTGAGTTACGGTCCCACGCTGCGGGCCGCAGGCGGTTCGGTGCTGTACCTGGCGCTGATCGCGCTGATAAGCCTCGGCGTGGCGGTCATCGTGCGGGACTCGGCGGTAGCCATCGGGACCGTGCTGGCGCTGCTGTACCTGTTCCCGATCGTCCTCGCGTTCATCGGGAACGAGCACTGGCAGCACCGGCTCGAGCGCTGGACGCCGACGATCGCTGGGCTGACCATCCAGGACACGACCGGCGTGCGGAGCCTGCCCATCAGCCCGTGGGACGGACTCGGGGTGCTCGCGATCTGGGCCGGCGCGGCCCTGCTGCTCGGCGGACTGGCGCTGCGACTGCGAGACGCGTGAGGATAGCGGTCAGCCGATACCCGATCTACCGCCGGTACCCGCGGGGACCGGCGGTAGATCCGGCATCCCAGGTAGCCGTCCGCTCCTGGGTATGGTCGATCTCACCATGAATAGGCGCAGAACAGACACCTAGAGGTCGTTTGAGACCCGCCCTCAGGGCATCCAGCGGCGCTCTCCCGGCGCGGGTCACCCGACGCTCGAGGAGTTAGTGACTCTATGACAGCACCTACGCCACGAGCGTCGACGCAGCATGATCTTTGCCGTGGTTCTGAATCATCCTTAACTGCGCATATCGCTCAACGCGTGCCTGGTGTGCACGCGGAGAGGGACCGAATAGCTCCAGGCCACGCTGAGCCCGAGTTCGGCCGGCGGATCTAAAACAGGCGCGCCATCTGATGCATCCTGCCGTTTAGCTCAAGGCTGCCGCGTATTCGCCGGTGTGGAGAGTGAAGTAGATGGTGGCGCCGCGACCTGGGGTGGCCTCGGCCCAGGCGGCGCCCTGGTGGCGGTCGATGATCTGGCGCACGCTGGCGAGGCCTATGCCGGTGCCGGGGAAGTCGCTCGCCGCGTGCAGCCGCTCGAACGGCTTGAAGAGCTTGTCGACGTAGGCGGCGTCGAAGCCGACGCCATTGTCGCGGACGTAGTAGCAGACGCCGGCGTCGCTCGCGGGCATGGCGCCGAACTCGATTGTCGCGTCGTCGCGGCCGGAGGTGAACTTCCACGCGTTGCCGAGCAGGTTGGCCAGCACGGTGCGGATGAGGGCGGGGTCGGCCAGTGCCGGGAGCGGCCGCTGGATCGTGAAGCGGACGCTGCGGGCGGGGTCGGCGAGTTGGAGCTCATCGGCGATGCCGGCGGCGAGGGCAGCGAGGTCGACTTGCCTCGGGTGGATGTCGGCCCGTGCGGTGCTGGCCAGGTTCAGGAGGGCGTCGAGGACGTGTCCCATGTGCTCGCTGGCCGCCTCGATCCGCCCGGTGTAGCTGCGGCCGGTGTCGCCGAGGGCGTCGGCGTACTCCTCCGTCAGGGTGGCGCTGAATCCAGCCAGGGCGCGTAACGGGGTGCGCAGGTCATGGGCCATGGATCTGATGATCCAGCGCAGGTCTTCGTTAGCGCGCCTGAGCTGGTCACGTGCCTGCCACTGTGCGGTGACGTCGCGGACGGCGGCGGAGATGAGGATTTCCTCGTTGGCGTGGATGGCGGACAGGGAAATCTCGGCGGGGAAGGTGGTGCCGTCGGCGCGGCGGGCGGACAGGTTTGTGCGTGCGTCTATCAGGCGTGGCCTGGGGTCGTCGGCGTAGCGGGTCCGCAGGTCCACGTGCCTGGCCTTGGCCGCTTCGGGGACGAGGATCTCGACGGGCCGGCCGATGAGGTCGGCGCGACGGTACCCGAACAGCTGCTCGGCCTGGGCGTTGACGAGCTGGATGCGGCCGTCGCGAGTCACGCAGACGGTGGCGTCCGGTGCGGCCTCCAGCAGCTGGGCTAGGACGGGAGCGGTGAACTGAACCATCGTCGATTACACTCCGGGCTCGGGCGACTACAGACGATGATGGTCTCACGCCCGCAAGCCGCCGCGCGGCGACATTCATTCCGGTGGGTGCGACGCGGCGGATCCGTTGCGGCACCCAGCCAGGCGTCGGCTAACGTCGAGGCGTGTGCCTGCTGATCGCGCTCTTCCAGGTCGTGCCGGATGCGCCGCTGATCATCGCGGCCAACAGGGACGAGCAGTACGAGCGACCTGCGGTGGCGATGACGGTGCTGGCGCCGAGCGATCCCCGGATACTCGGCGGCCGGGACGAGCTCGCGGGCGGCACCTGGCTGGCAGTGAACGAGCACGGCGTGGTGGCCGGGCTGACCAACCAGCCGTCCGCCGGCGGCCGGGACCCGAGCAAGCGATCCAGGGGTGAGCTGCCGATAGCCTTCGCCCGGCACAAGACCGCGGCCGACGCGGTGGCTGCGGTGCGCTCCACGCTGGACCCGGCCGACTACAACCCCTGCTGGATGCTCGTCGGCGACCGGGACTCGCTGTTCTTTGTCGGTGTCGGCGGCGAGAGCAAGCCCGAGGTCAGCGAGCTCGGACCGGGCCTGCACGTCCTGGAGAACGCACCGCTCAGGGCCCGGTCGGCCAAGGCCGCCTTCGTCGAGCGACTAGTGCACTCCGGGCGGGCCGCGCAGCCGGAGCGCGGCGTCGCGGGTACGATCGCGGCGCTGGACTCGGTGCTCCGCAGCCACGAGCAGGCCGTCACGCAGCCGCGGACGGACGAGGCCGGCCGGACCTGGCCGCCGGAGTTGTCCGCGCCGTGCGTGCATACGCCGGCCTACGGCACCAGGTCAGCCATGACGGTCGTCGTTCCGGCTGCGGGCAGACCACTCGTCAGGGTGGCCGACAGTCGGCCGTGCGTGACCCCGTTCCGCGATGTATCGGGTTTGTGGGCGGACCCAGCCAGCTACTAGGAGGCGGCGTCGACCAGGTACGCGCGGGTCACCGTCTCGACTGTCTTGTCGCCGTGCGCGTCGGTCACGATCGAGCGCAGGTCGACGAAGCCGGGGGCAGCGGGGTTCGCGACCGAGGCCAGCCAGTAACCGGACTCGGCCGTCAGCGCGAGGGTGTGCCAGCTGTGGCCGTCATTGAAGGAGGCCTGCACCTGCACCGTGGTCAGCCGGTATCGCGGCGTGTGCACCGGCCCGCCGCCGCCGCGCAGCAGCAGGATCTTGATCGTGGTGGTGGGCGCGCCCTGGGTGTCGTCGGACATGCCGAGCCCGGCCGGGCGGAACTCGGTGACCGTCACCGGGGCGGCCTCGACGTTGACGGCGTGCCCCCTGACCGGCGCGTACCTGAAGTGCCACGACAGCGACACCGCGGTCGACAGCAAGTTGCCGTGCGGGTGCGTCCGGGCGAAGCTGGCCGTCAGCGTGTACCAGCCGGTGCCAGGCGGCGACGCACTGAACCGGGTGGTCTTGCCGCAGAAACTGACCTTCCTCGACCGCACCGTCGATGTGGACCGCGCGAGCGTGACCCTGCCCTGGCCCTCACAGTCCGTGCTGAGCGTGCCCAGCGGATCGCCGAAGATCTCGTGCGGCGCGAACGCCACGGTGGTGCCGTCGATGTCGGGGAAATCCGCACCGGGCCCGGCGACCGCGCCGCCGAGCGCATCGGTGTACGAGTGGCCGCCGACATAGCTGCCGGACTGCACGAGCTCGCGGTTTATGTCGCCCTTGGACGGGCCGAAGTTCAGCTGAGTCTGCCAGCTTCCAGGGGTCCGGTAGTCGGTGTAGGAGACAGGCAGCGACTCCTCGGGCAGCGCAAGAGATCCGCAGCCGTCATAGTGCGTGAATACGTTCCGTAGCGGAGTGGCGTTCTCGTTCGCCTGTAGCTGCACGGTCACGTTGGCCAGGGCCGCGACGCTCTGGCTGTAGGCGGGTTTCGCCGGCATGCCGTTCTGGTAGGCGCCGGCTTCCTCGTAGAGCGCGCTTGGCAGGCCGAAGTAGGTCTGGTAAACGAACCGCAGGCCTTTTCCTGTCATGGGCTTGACGTACACGGTGCCGGGGGCGGCGTCGCCGTTGACCAGCGTCGGCACCACCAGGAGGCCGGCGACGGGAACGTAGCTGCGGCCAGCCCGGACGCACAGCATGGCCTGCTGATTGGCCTGCATCAGGCCGGCTGGTAGCCCGGACATTGTGGCTGTCACGGCAACGGCCTTCACCGCGCTCAGGGTCACCGTCCGGCTGGACCGGACGCGCACCATCGCGGCCACCAGCGTCCCGTCGTTCTGGCCGGGATCACCGATAGCGGCGGCGACTACGTAGTTCCCGGCAGGCACGGACACCGCGCTGAGGTAGGTCAGGTAATCCTTGCCGCTGGTCGCACCGAACACGACCGGCTCGATCGCTACCTTCTTACCCGCGCGGTCGATCCCCTTGATAGTCAGCGTGTACTCGCGCGCCGCTGGATGCACCTGAGCGCCGGCGACCGCCGAGGACGCCAGGACGGGGACGAATGCGGTCAGCGCGGCGAAAAGCATGAACCGGGTAGAGGTCCGCACGTAGTCACTCTCCATCTGACATGCCGTCAGGGGGAGAGTAACGAACGTTCGCCGCAGGTGCGTGGCGATCCGACTATCCGCCTTTTCTGGGAACGGGGTCTTGCTCCGTTCATCCCGGTGCCGATGGCTGGCAGCCGCACGTGACGCCGTAGTCGGCCGACGCACGCGCCGATGCCTTGCCGTCCGCGTCGGGCTGCCCGGACTTTGGTGCCAGGGCAGCCGTTGCTGCCTGGGCGGGTTCTGGTGCCTGGGCAGGTTCTGGTGCCTGGGCAGGTTCTGGTGCCTGGGCAGGTTCTGGTGGCGCGGCTGCGGCTGCGGCTGGCCACTGGCCGGGCTGCTGAGCGATGCTGGCTCCCGGCCACGGCTGCGCGCCGACGGCCTGCAGCGCGTCGCGGGCTATGGCCAGCTTTTCGTACAAGAACAGCACAGGGGCGCCGTCGGCCAGCGACAGCGCGGCCCGGAGCCCGTCGGCCGGGTTCTCCACTTCGGCGCAGCTGATGCCGGGCCTGGCCGACCGCAGCGCCGCTCCGATCAGTGCCGTCATCTCGCCGGGCTCGCGGCCGCGCTTGTCACTGTCCTCGTACAGCACGACCTTGCCGAACCAGCAGGCGATCGCCTCGGCGCTGTGCGCGAGCAGGTCTTCCCTGCGATCACCAGGGAGTGTCACGACGGCTACCGCCTCGGCTCCCCAGACCGCGCTGACGAACTCGCCGGTGGCCAGGAGCGCGGCGGCGTTGTGCCCGTAGTCGACGATGACCGGGCTGGTACCTGCGCGGTAGATGTTCCCCCGGCCGGGGTTGGCCTCGTCCGGCGTGAACGTGACCAGCCCGCGGCGGATGTCCTTGGCACTGGCTCCCGCGGCCCGGCAAGCTGCCACCGCAGCGAGCGCATTGGCCAGCACGTGCCTGGCCTTGCCGCCAAAGGCGCCGGGAAGCTCGGTCACGCTCAGCATCGGGCGATGCTGGCTCCCCTCGGTCTCGGCCAGCTGCCCGTCGATGATCTCGTAGCACAGCCCGCCCGCTTGCTTGTGCCGTTCGATGACAGGGTTACCCGGCGTCGCGGCGAAGAGTCGGATGACCGGGGCGCGGCGGCGCACCGCTTCGCGCTCGGCGAGGGCGGCGGTGGCTGGATCTTCTGCGTTCAGCACCACGGACCCGCCCTGGCGGATCTGCTCGGCCACAAGCGCCTTGACGTGGACAAGCTCGTCCATGTCATCAATCCCGTCGTCGCCGAGATGATCGGCGGTGATGTTAGTGATCACCGCGACGTCGGCCAGGTCGTAGCCGAGCCCGCGCCTGACCATGCCGCCGCGCGCGGTCTCGAGTACCGCAGCCTCGACGCTCGGGTCATCCAGCACCATCTCGGCTGACCGCGGCCCGGAGGCGTCACCCTCGTAGGCGAGCCGACCGCCTACGGACACGCCGTCGGTGCATGACATGCCCACCCGCAGCCCCGCCTGGGTCAGCACGTGGCTGATCATCCGCACCGTGGTCGTCTTGCCGTTGGTGCCGGTCACGGAGACGATGGGGATCCTGCCGCTGGCGCCGGACGGGAACAGGCTGTCCACCACCGCCGCGGCGACGTCCCGCGGCTGGCCCTCGGTCGGGGACAGGTGCATGCGCAGCCCAGGGCAGGCATTGAGCTCGAGCACCCCACCGGGCATCGCCGGGCCGTGACCGGCCGGATCGAGCAGCGGCGCCGAGATGTCGGCGAGCCGCAGGTCTATGCCGCAGATGTCGAGCCCGGAGACCGCCGCGGCACGACAGCACATGTCAGCGACCTGCTCGTGCACCACCCCGGTGACGTCCCGGCTCGTTCCGCCGGTAGACAGGTTCGCGTTCCGGCGAAGCGGCACGAGCTGGCCGGCCGCCGGCACCGAGTGATCGTCCAGGCCGAGCGAGTGAAGATGAGAAATCGAGTCTGCGTCCAGATCGATCCTGGTGAGCGGGCGGGCGTGGCCTGTGCCGCGCCTCGGATCGGCGTTTGCTATCGCTACGAGCTGGCCGATGGTGTGCTCGCCGTCGCCGGTCACCGATGCCGGGCGCAGTTCCGCGGCGGCGGCGACCCGGCCGTCGATCACCAGCACCCGGTAATCATTGCCGGGCAGGACCGACTCCACGAGTACCGCCTCGTTGGTCT
Source organism: uncultured Actinomycetota bacterium (assembly GCA_963719765.1). Lineage (GTDB taxonomy): Bacteria > Actinomycetota > Actinomycetes > Streptosporangiales > Streptosporangiaceae > JAJYUU01. Next base: position 785,531 of record CAVRCW010000001.1, on the reverse strand, counting down.
GCGCTGCCTTTGCGTAGGCGGCGGCCGCCTCGGCGGCACCGCGCACCCCGATCGTGAGGTTGGCGCCCTGGCTGCCGCCGAGCGGCTTGACCACGACAGGGCCGCCAATCCGGTCGGCTGCCTGGGCTGCCTCGGCGGCGCTCCGGGCGACAATGCCCTCGGGCACGGGAATGCCTGCCGAGGCGAGCAGCTGCTTGGCTAGCTTCTTGTCCGCGGCTATGTCCACGCCAACGGCGGACGTCTGGCTGGTGAGTGCCGCGCAGACCAGCTGCCGGTGGCAGCCGTAACCGAGCCGCAGCAGGCTCCGGTTGCCGACCCGGCGCACCGGGATGCCGCGGCTGCGGGCGGCGGCGGCAATAGCCGCCGTGCTGATGCCCGGTCGTTCCCGCTCCGCCATGCTGGCGATCTGCTCAAGTTCGATGGTGACTGACGGCGTCCGCCCGGCGATCAGCTCGTGCACCATCCGCATGGCGAGCCGCAGCAGTGCAGCGGGCACCTCGGAGTCGGGGGGCTCGTCCGCCGGGCACTCCATCATCACGTCGTAGCGTCCGTCGGCGCCGGCCCACATCGTCCGGCCCAGATGAACCTCACGGCCCGCCAGCCCGGACAGTTCGAGCGCCACGTGCTCGGTCACGTGACCGAAGTAGGTGCCGCGCGCCATCGCGTCGAGAAATCCGCCGGGACGGCCGACCGCGCAGTGATGACTGGCCAGGTCCGGCAGCAGCTCGCAGAGCCGCTCGGCGAATCCGCCGAACTCGGTGGTCTCCTTGCCCGTCAGCTCGTCGAGCTCCAGTCGGGCCACGCTTGCGGGGCTGGCGGTGAAGACGTTTGGCCCGCTCAGGTGTCGCAGGTCAATGAAGCGCACGTCTGCTCCTTGGCTGTGGGTGAGTGGCTGGTTGACCGCGCCGGCATCGGCGGATCTTGCGGCAGCTTTCCGCCAGGTCCGACGCCGGATCAGTACTTCGCGTGGGCGGGCCCGATGGACGGCGTCCGCGTCTCGAAGTCGAACTTGCAGCCGGCCGGCAGCAGGTGCAGCCGGACGCCGAACAAGGTGATCGGGTCGCTGTCACCCGCGGCATGCACGACTGTGGAGTCCTCGGCATCGACGACGGTGGCAACCCCGGACCCGAACACCTCGAACCCGGTTTCCTCAACCAGGATCCCGGTGTTCTCGTCCAGTCCGAGGCCCAGGTGATCGGGATCAAGCGCCACCGCGCTGAGCAGCCGCGGCAGCCTGCCGCGCTCGCCGAAATGCATGTCGATGAGGGCGCGAGGCAGCAGCCCGAGGCCGGGGCCGGTCCGCACGGTGGCGGCGGAGACGTCGGACCCAACTCCGCCGAGGATCATCGTGCGGCCCATCGCAGTGGCGCCTGCGCTCGTGCCGGCCACGATCAGGCCGTCGGCCAGCCCCTGCTCAAGCAGGTCGTTGACTCGGGAACCGACGAGTGTGCGCAGCTTGGACTGGTCGCCGCCGCTGAGGAAGACGCCTGTGGCGTTAGTCAGGGTGGCAGCCGCCTCGTCCCCGTCGGCATCACCGCGGCCACGCAGCCGTAGCTCCGTGATGTCGTCGACGCCGAGCTTGCGGAACACCCGCTCATAGTCCGCGTGGACTTCCTCGGGCACATCGGTGGCGGTGGTTACCAGCACGATCCGGGCGCGGTCGCCACCGCACAACTCGACGAATCGCTCCAGCAGGCCGGCTCCGCAGCATCGGTCCTCAGCGCCCCCGATGATGAGCAGGCGACCCTGGGTAACCCTGTCGTCCACGTTCTCGCCCTCGTCCCGGACCCGTGAGATCCCTGAGGCCTTAGTTACCCGGCGCCGCCGAGAATCAACCACCAGTGAGAGGGCAACCACACGCAGTAATAAGCGCCGGCGATCGCGAGTGTCAGGCGTTGCGGGGTGGGCTCTCCGGGTTCTCGCTGGACCGGAACACTCCACCAGAACTGAGGTCGCAAGGGGCGAAGCTGCGCGTCAAACATGTTGTCCCGCATCGGCGGTATTTGCCCAGATAGTCCCCTGCCGAGCGCGCCTAGGAGCCTCCTGAAGAATGTGGCATGGTGATGGCGTTTCGCCGGCTGTCTGTTCGAGTTGCCTGGAATGATCTGCTTATGCAGGGTAAAGAGCGGCTGGACCGGGAGTTGCTGGACGCGGCTGCGTTAGCGGGTCACCTGGTGCCGGCGGGCAGCATGTTCGCGTTCTTGGCCGCGCACCGCGGTGAGCTGTTCCCCGACGGGGACTTCGCGGACTTGTTTCCCACGGGCCGTGGCCGGCCGTCGATCCCGGCCAGCGTGATGGCGACCGTGCTGGTGCTGCAGGCTTTGTGTGATTACTCCGACGCCGAGACGGCCGAGGCGGCTCGCTGTGATCTGCGGTGGAAGGTGGCCTGCGGGTTCGCGGTCGACCATCAGGGGTTCGATCCCTCAACCCTGGTGTACTGGCGGCGGCGGCTGGCTGCCTCGGCCCGGCCGGACCGGGTCCAGGACGCGGTCCGGGGGGTGATCGAGGCGACCGGGATCCTGGCCGGTCGGCGCCGCCGGGTGCTGGACGGCACGATCCTCGACGATGCGGTCGCTACCCGGGACACCATCACCCAGCTGGTCGCGGCGATCCGCAGGGCCGGCTGGTGCCCGGTGCCGCGGCGCTGATCCCGGTGGTGTGCACCGGCCATGACTACAGCCAGCCGGGCCGGCCAGTCATCGACTGGGACGACCCGCAGGCCAAGGACGTGCTGGTGTCGGCCCTGGTGAACGACGCGCTGGCGCTGGTGAGGTCGCTGGAGGGGGCGGAGCTGGAGGGCGCCCCGGCTGAGGCGGTGGCGCTGCTGGCGCTGGTCGCCGGGCAGGACGTCGAGCCGGCCGAGGGATCCGATGGCACTGACGGGCGGTGGCAGATCGCGGACAAGGTCGCCGGGGACCGGGTTGTCTCGACCGTCGACCCCGAGGCGCGGCATGCCCGCAAGTCCCGCAGCCAGCGCCGCGATGGCTATCGGGCGCATCTGGTATCGGACCCTGAGACCGGGATCATCACCGGTGAGCAGCTGACCCGCGCCGCCGGGGAAGGCAACGGCGAGCCAGACGTCGCCGTGCAGTTCCTGGCCGCTGAGAGCCCCGGCGGCGGCAGCGAGGACGCCGCGCTGCGGTGGTATGGCGACTCGGCTTACGGCACCGGCGAGCTGCGCGAGGCGATCGGCGAGGCCAAGAACGACGCCTGGCTCAAGCGCCGCACCTCCGCGGTCAACCTGCGTAACCTGATCGGCCGCGGCCTGATCCGGCACGCCGGCACCTGGGCGCTAACCGCCACCTGAACGGCCCCGCAGATTCTGGCCAGCACAACACAGCCACCCCGGCCAATCCCCGCAGCAGCCGACCCGGCACTGCCGGCCGCTCCGCGGGCCACGTTCACCAGCCAGCACACTTCCCGGAAATCAACTTCACGACCCGGCAGCGGCCACACACCAGCCACGGACGACCCCGAGAGCGCATTAATTCAGGAGCCTCCTAGGCGGTCAGCGAGGGTTAGTCGACTTCTTCTGGCAGCTCATACCAGGGCACGCGGCGGCCCAATCTGGCCCGTGCCCGCCATCTGATGGTCTTGGGCGCCGCGGTCATGGCTTCGCTAACCAGGGCGAGCCGCTCGGAGACCACCTGCGCGGCATCGTCGCTCAGGCCTACAGTCACCAGGCGCGCAGCGACCTTCGTGAGATTGTCTGACACCGTCGTGTACCAGCCCCAGTCGCTCCCGACGATCTTCGCCAGCCTTTCGCGGTTGATCCCTGGTTCGCTGCCGGAAGACACAGGGTGACTGAGCATTAGCGCGATGCTGTCGATCAGGTCTTTGTCATTGACCTCGAAGATCTGCAGCTTGGTGAGCAGGATGTCTACTGGCGCAAGGGTAGGCGATCCGGTCGGCATGCGGTCTTCGAGGTCGATGGCGTGGCACATGGCGAAGCTCGACACGAAGGTGTCCAGCTGCCGATTGTTCGCAACGTCGAAATGGAGCAGCCGCTGTGCGCCGTGTAGCGCGTTGAACTGGGTGTCGGGGTCGTAGCCGTCGGCCTCGAGGAAGACACGCCATCGGCGGCCGTCGGATCGGCGCACTACATAGTCAAGGTCCTTGTAGGGCCGCTGCAGGACGGCGGGTAGCGGCTTGTCGGTGCTCAGAGCGACCGCTGCGCCGCCGAGCAGCCTTGCGGTGATGCCCGCTGCCTGCGCTCTGGCGTACAGCCGGCGCGCTTCGGCTACCGGGTCAGCTTCGGGCACCAGTCTGCTCATGTGATGTCTCCGGGTGTCGCCGCCGGGGCGGATCGCCGCGCCGCGGCCGCACGAACTTCCGCGTCAGCCGGCAGCGCGCCCTGCGCCCCGAGTCTGCGCGTCGACAGACCGGACGCCGCTACGGCCAGCTCGCAGGCGGCAGGTAGCTCCAGGCCGCTGGCAAGGTAGTGGCACAAGGCCCCGGCGAAGCAGTCTCCGGCGCCGGTGGCGTCGACTGCCTCGACCCGGATTCCTGGGATGCGCTGGTCGGGGAGCGACGGGGTATGAATGACCGCTCCCTGGTATCCCCTTGTCTCGATAACGGGCACGGCGCCGGCGGCCTGGCGGGCGAGCATGCTCCAGCCCGCCGAGTTCGTGAGGACGAGGTTCACGTGTCCGAGCACCCGGCCGAGACGTTCATCATCGGCCATTCCCGCCTCGATCCCCGCCACGATGCGGCAGCCTGATCCCGCCAGGGCGATCCGCCTGATCGCCGCGGCGCTGGCGGTGACATAGATGAGGTCCGCTAGGCCGATCTGATCGGGATCGATGTCATCCAGCCCGTCCGCTACTCCTCGGTCGACGATCACCTGGCGGCTGGCCGCACCTAGCCGCGAACACGCAGGCCGCCAGCCTGTGCTTCCTCGCCATCGCCGGCGCAGTGCTGATCGCCGTCATTCGCACCGTGTCCGACGGGCCAGTCGGCTCGCCGGTCTGGTGACGCGCGATCGCCTAAGCGGCGAGGCGCTGCCGTAGTGCCAGCGGCCATCGGCGCGAGCCAAGCGCGTGGCGACTGACTTGCCGGGCCGCCGAATGACCGCTTACCTGGCGGGTTAGCGAGCGCCGAATTGCTGACGCGCCGGGCGGCGCGGGCCCTGCCGGGGCCTGGACAGCTCGTCGGGGAGCTGAAGCAGCGGATTGGTGGCGCTGGCCACCACATCGCCGGCGATGTCGATCACCTTGCGGCCCCTGCTCCTGGCCGCGTCCCTCAGCTGCTCGAACGCCTGCCGGGGCTTGATCCGGTGCCGTTCGGCCAGCACGCCGATCGCCTGCTCCACCCTGATGCGGGTGAGCAGCGCATGCTCGAGCTGTCCCACGGTGGCCCGGAGCCTGCCAGTCTCAGTGGCGGCAGCATCACAGGCCGGCTTGTCAGCCGAGGCATCCGGCATGCCGCTTTCCGCGGCAATCAGGTCGGCAAGAATCATTGCGCAGGTGAGGTCAGGTAGCTCGTCGTTGCCGACGCGCCAGCCGTCCTTAGTCCGGCGCACGACGGCGTCGTCGGGCACGAGGAAGGCGGCGTTCAGCTCCTCGCCCTGAGGTAGGCCGCCGTCGCCGGCCGGGGCACGGAAACCCGGGGAACTGGCAGCATGGGAACTGGCAGTCGGAGCGCTGACGGGAGCCGCCGCGCTGGCCTGAGCCGCGTCTGACTGGGCCGACTGATTCCGCTTTGCGGCTCGCCTGCTCGCGCCTGGTCGACCTCGGCCTTGTCGGTTGCTTTCGGGCTGATCCAGGCCGGCCGTCAGCGCGAGGTCAGCTCCGGCCGCCTTGTCTGCCCGGCGGGCACGTTTTCCTGTCATCGGGCGCCGGCCAGTTCTCCAAGCCGCTGCATCACTGCGTTGGCTGAGGGGTTCGTCATAGCACTGCCGTCCGGGAATACCACGGTGGGCACGGTCTGGCAGCCGCCATTGACCGACATGACGTAGTCCGCGGCCGCCGGATCTTCCTCGATGTTGACCTCAGCGATCTCGATGCCTTCCCTCGCCAGCTGGCTTTTGAGCCTGCGGCAGAAGGCGCACCACGTCGTGGTGTACATAGTCAGCGGCTGCGCCACCCTGTGTCTCCCTATCCGCCTGGCGTTGCTATCCAATCTAACTAACGTCGGAGCAGGGCGCGCACTTCCCGGCAGCCCGATCTGGGTCGGCGGCTGACGGCGGGCGCCGCCTGCCAGAGCGGAGTTTTGCCCGCCATGTCCGCCGTCACGGTTCATCCGGCCCGGAGACTCGCTATGCCGGGACAGGCGCCGACGTCAGTGCGATGCGGAAGTATGGCCAGCGGCAGGCAGACGATGGAAAGGCGGCGGGATCGTCAGTGCGCACCGCTGAGGGCCAGCAACACACCTCCGCAGCTCAGTCGGCCGGGGAGGGCTCGGACGCGATCCTCGCGGCGCTCGATCCCGAGCAGCGCGAGGTCGCCGTGGCCGGCCGCGGACCGGTGTGCGTGCTGGCCGGCGCCGGGACCGGCAAGACCCGCGCAGTCGCGCACCGCATCGCTTACATGGCGGCTACCGGCGTGATCAACCCCGGCCGGGTGCTGGCTGTGACCTTCACCACAAGAGCCGCGGGCGAGCTGCGCGGGCGGCTCAGGCAACTCGGCGGGCTGGTACCCGGCACCGGCCTGGACCAAGTGCAGGCGCGCACCTTCCACTCCGCAGCGCTCCGCCAGCTCACGCACTTCTGGCCGTCTACCGTCGGCGGGCCCGCGCCGCAGGTACTCGATTCCAAGATCGGCCTGGTCGCGGATGCGGCCCGCAGGCTCCGTGTACGGGCCGGCCTCACCGAGCTGCGGGACGTGGCCGCCGAGATCGAGTGGGCGAAGGTGACCCAGGTCAGGCCAGACGAGTACGAGGCAGCAAGCAGCAAGGCCGGGCGGACGGGACCGGTAGAGCCCGCTGTCCTCGGCAGGCTGTATGCCGCTTACGAGGCGCTCAGGACGGAGCGTCACCTGGTGGATTTCGAGTCGGTGCTTGAGCTGACCGCAGCGATCATGGCTGAGCACGAGGCTGCCGCCCGTTCCGTCCGTGACCGGTATGGCTTCTTCGTCGTCGATGAATACCAGGACGTGAACCCGCTGCAGAAGCTCCTGCTCGACATGTGGCTCGGTGGCCGGGATGACGTGTGCGTAGTCGGTGATCCGCGGCAGACCATTTACTCCTTCACCGGTGCCACACCCGCGTACCTGACTGGTTTCGCCGCGGAGTTTCCGGCCGCCACGGTGATCCGGCTCGTCCGTAACTACCGGTCTTCACCGCAGGTGGTGAGCCTGGCCAACAAGCTGCTCGCGGGCGCCTCGCTACCCGCGGCCGGGCTGGCGGCGAACCGTCCGCCGACCGCGGTGTCCGCTGCCGCGCCGCTGGTGGCACAGCGCTCCGCCGGACCGCCGCCGCAGCTGACGGAATACCCCGATGAGCCAGCCGAGGCGGCCGCGGTGGCCAGGCAGGCTCGCGTGCTGATCAAGTCAGGGGTTCCGGCCAGCGAGATCGCGGTCCTGGTCCGGACGAACGCGCAGACCCAGGGCCTGGAGCAGGCCCTGGCGCAAGAGGGCGTGCCGTTCCAGCTACGTGGCGCCGAGAGATTTTTCGACCGCGCCGAGGTCCGCCAGGCCGTCGCGCTGGTGCGTGCGGCCGCGCGGTCAGCAGCGGCGGCCGACGAGCCGGCCGAGCAGGTGCGGCCGATTCTGGCGAGCATCGGGCTCACGCCGCAGCCGCCCGGCGGGCGCGGTACGGCACGAGAGCGCTGGGAATCGCTCGAGGCGCTCGCGCAGCTTGCCGCCGACTTCTTCGCCGCCAACCCGCAGGCGACGCTGGCCGACCTGGCCGGTGAACTGGCGATGCGCAGCGCTATCGGGCATGCTCCGGCGGCGGCCGGGGTGACGCTCGCATCGCTGCACGCGGCGAAGGGCCTTGAATGGGACGCGGTCTTTCTGCCGGGGCTGACCGACGGCACCGTGCCGATCATCTACGCGCAATCCGACGAGGCGATTGCGGAAGAGCGGCGTCTGCTGTACGTGGGTGTCACCAGGGCCCGCGAGCGACTGTTTCTATCCTGGGCGCTGGCCAGGTCGGCGGGAGGCCGGCGCACAAGGAAGCCGTCGCGGTTCCTGGACGGCGTGCTGGTCGGCGGCGCAGGACCGGCCCGCGACCGGCAGGCGGCCGGCCTGGCCCGCCGGGACAGGCGCGGTGCCGGCACCGGGGCTGGGCAGGCTGCCGTTGACCCCGATGACCCGCTGTTCGCGCGACTGCGGGCCTGGCGGCTGGCCACGGCGAAGGAGCAGGGTGTGCCGGCGTTCGTCGTGTTCTCCGATGCCACCCTGCAAGCTATCGCTGCCCGCCGCCCGGCGGGCCTGGCCCAGCTTGCCGATGTCCCCGGTGTCGGCGCGGTCAAGCTGGACCGATACGGTGCCGCCGTGCTGGAGATTTGCACGGACAGCGGACAGGCGGCGGCGCAGGCCGGGCCGCCGCAGCCGGGCGGCGAGGACCGCTGATGACCAAGGCCCTCGATGCCGTCGTCGACTTGCTCGATCTTGAGCAGATCGAGCTGAACATCTTTCGCGGCCGCAGTCCCGAGGGGGAGCGGCGGCAGCGGGTCTTCGGCGGGCAGGTGGCCGGGCAGGCGCTGGTAGCGGCTGGCCGGACAGTTCCCGCCGACCGGCCGGTGCACTCGCTGCACGCATATTTCATCAGGCCAGGTGACCCGACAGTGCCGTTGGTGTACCTGGTGGAGCGCGTTCGCGACGGCAGGTCGTTCAGCACGCGACGCGTCACCGTTGTGCAGCACGGCAAGACGATCTTCACCTTGTCGGCATCGTTCCATCAGCCCGAGCCTGGTGGCTTCGAGCACCACACGCCGATGCCTGAGGTGCCAGGGCCCGAGCAGATCGAGCCGACCTCGGTCCGGCTCCGGCGCCTGTTCGGCCCCGCCGCGGACGAGTACGCCAGGGACAACCCCATCGACATGCGGCACGTTGGCCCGCTGAGCGCGGAGGTGGAACGCGACTCGTCCCTGGCCCTGGGCAGCAACGTGGTCTGGCTGAAGGCCGACGGTGACCTGCCCGATGACCCGTTGCTGCACGTGTGCCTGATGACCTACGCGTCCGACATGACGCTGCTGGACACCGTGCTGCTGGCGCACGGAGTGTCCTGGAGCGATGGGCTCATCGCGGGCGCCAGCCTGGACCATGCGATGTGGTTCCACCGGCCTTTTCGCGCGGACCAGTGGCTGCTGTACGCCCAGGACACGCCGTCCGCGAGCGGCTCCCTAGGACTGGCCAGAGGAGAGGTCTACACCGAGCGGGGCGAGCTCGTGGTATCTGTGGTTCAGGAGGGTCTGCTGCGGCGCCGGGCGGAGTCATAACGAAGAAGTCGCAGGTCAGAAAAATAGTTGCCCCGTCCTAGCGAGCCTGCATAGGCTTCTCCCATGTCCGCACGCTGATCCACTACGCCCGAGAGGAGGTGCCCGAATTGCTGATCAATAACCAGCCGCTGGAGGCTGCGACACAACCGCTCGCCGGCTTCGGCCCGGGCGCTTTCCTGTGTGAGGGCGCCAAGGTTGGCTCGCACGCTGGCGACGTCCTCGCTGCGCGTGCCCTGCCGCGCCCGCGGTGGACTGCCGCGGCCAGCGCGGTCAGCGCGCCACTGGGTGGCTACCAGCCGACCAGCCGCATTCAGTTCGAGCACACGATGACCCTGATCGACCCGGTCGCCCCGGGTGGAGTGGGTCCGCATCCGGTGAGGGAACCGGTGCCGGTCTAGGAAGACCGGCCAAGATCCCCTCCCAGGCCGCGGACCCAACAGGGTCCGCGGCCTTAGGTATTTCTAGGCCCAGTTTTGTCAGAGGCATGAGAGAAGCTGGACGAGTGGTGGAGAGGGGATGGCACCGATGCAGTGGCCCGGCACATCGGCCGTGCTGGATGGTCTAGAGGGTGTTCCCGGCAGCCTCGAGCTGCCGTGCAGGGAGGACCCTGAGCTGTTCTTCGCGGAGTCACCGGACGACGTGGAGTTCGCCAAGTCGCTGTGCGGAAGCTGCGCCGCCAAGATGGTCTGCCTGGCAGGCGCCATCGACCGCGCGGAGCCATGGGGTGTCTGGGGCGGTGAGCTGTTCCTGCGAGGCGAGGTCGTCCCGCGGAAGCGGCCGCGTGGACGTCCACGTAAGGACGCGGTAGCAGCCTGAGCCAGGCGGCGGCCGCGCAGTAACAAAACAAAGAGCAATAGGAGACTGCAATGGCGCATGTGGAACTAGAGCTCGTACGAGACCGGCACCGAACTATGCAGGCGGCTGTGGCACTGCAGCGTGAGGGCCGCCGGGCACAGGCACACGCCAGGTTCGTCCGGCAGGCCGCGCGGGCTGAGCGCAGGAAGCTCAGTCACGCGGAAGAGGCCAGGCGGCTGCGGGCAATGATCGCCGAGCTCGAGATCGGCAGCTGGCCGGTCTAACGCGAGACGCAGGGCCAGGGAAGTCAGCCGACTTCCCTGGCCCTAGGCATTCCTGGCAGGCGGCGCGGTCAGGCCAGCGGCGCTCTCCGCCGGGTCGGCCGCGGCGTGGGCCGGGTCAGCGGTGGTTACGTGGACGCTCGCGATGCTCCCGTCCAGGTCGCCAGCCGCCGAGCCGCTTGGACCGTAACCGGGAATCCACTTCAGCACCTCGGCCCGGAACGGCCCCTCGCAGCCCAGCTGGCAGAGGACGCCAATGCCGGCCGTGGATACGCGGTGAATCAGTACGTACGAAGGCGGCAGGTTGAGCCGCCTCGCGACGTTGGCAGGGCGGACTCCGGACATCCGAGTCGCCTCGGCCCGCATCCACTCACGGCTGAACGCGAACGTGTCCACCTGCGACGGCTCGGCCAGCGGCGCCAGGAAGGCGTGCAGCTGGTCCAGGTCGACGCTGGTGCCCTCGCGCAGGAATCCGTGCGCACGCAGTTCCTGCTCGACTACGGCGATGTCCCCGTCGTGGTGCATTAGCCACAGCAGCTTCCCGAACAACGGCGGAAGACCGTCGGGCAGATGGTCAACCGCTCCGAAGTCCAGCACGCCCAGCCGTCCATCAGGCAGCAGGCGGAAGTTGCCGGGGTGCGGATCGGCATGCAGCAGTCCGGCCCTGGCGGGTCCGGAGAACAGGAATCGGACGATCAGCAGGCCGACACGGTTGCGCTCTTCCTGGGTCCCCGAGGCGATGATCTCTGCCAGCGGTGTGCCCGTCATCCATTCGGTAATCAGCACGCGGTCGGTGGCGGTGACAACCGGCGGGACGTAGATGTCCGGGTCGCCCGCGAACGCGTCAGCGAATGCCTGCTGTGAGGTGGCCTCCAGGCGGTAGTCGAGCTCCTCGACGACACGGGCACGCAGTTCCTCGAGCAACGGCTTGGTGTCCAGCCCAGGCATCAGCACGCCGAACAGCCGACCGATCCGGCTCAGCTGGGCGAAGTCGCTGCTCAGCGCCTGACCGGCGCCGGGATACTGAATCTTCACCGCGACTTCCCTGCCATCCAGCCAGGTGGCGCGGTGCACCTGCCCGATGGACGCCGCGGCGGCCGGGATGTCGCTGAACTCGGCGAATTCGGCGCGCCAGTCAGGACCGAGGTCGGCCGCGAGCACCTTGTGTACTGTCGCGGCCGGCAGTGGCGGGGCGGATTCTTGCAGCATGGTGAGGGTTGCCCGATACGGCCCGGCGATCTCGGGTGGCAGCGCTGCCTCGAAAATCGAGAGGGCCTGGCCGAGCTTCAACGCTCCGCCCTTCAGCTCGCCGAGTACCCGGAAGACCTGCTCGGCTGTCCGCTGCTGGATTTCCTCGGCGACGATCTCGGCTGGCCGCCCGCCGAGCCGCTTTCCCAGGCCCAGCGCGGTCCGCCCGGCCAGTCCGACCGGCAAAGAGGCCAGCTTGGCCGTCCGGGTAACAGCGCGCCGCGGCAGATCGCTCATGCGTCCCATTGTCCGCTACGCCGGCCCCTGCAGGTACTTACGGCGCACAGGGTCGGCTGCTGAACCTCCGGCCCGCGCCGATCGTTGCCTGTCAGAGAGGGCCGGCGCGACTGCCGGACTGATATGAGGGGACGAGCATGATCAGAGGACTGCTGGTCGTCGCGGGCGTGCTTGCGGCGGTTGCTGGCACGGTATTCGCGCTACAGGGCTTCGGAGTTCTGGGCGGCAGCGCGATGTCCGGCAGCGGGTTCTGGGCCGCCGCCGGACCCGTGATCGCGGTGATCGGCCTGCTCATCCTGACAGCGGGGGTACGCAGGCGGCGTGCAAGGTCCTGACCGCGCGAGTCGCGGGATGGCGGCTGACAGCTCAGGCAGCCGCGCTCGCGCGGCAGATACAGGCCGGATGCGGCGGCCAGGTCCGCCGACGCCACTGCCAGCCGGGCTGTACCAGCTCCAGCGTGGCGTTCTCGGCCGGGCCCGGCGCGGCTGGCAAGTCGATGAAGTGCAGTGCCTGGGCGGCGGCCTGTGCCGCAACCGCCACGGTCAGGACGGCATCGCAGGCCTCCGGGTCGGGCTGCCGGCCGCCAAGCTGGGCCAAGACCAGCGGCCAGGCCGGGTCTCGTTCGGCTCTGGCCAGGTCAAGGCAGCGCAGGCAGGCCGTGGCACCCGGCCGTACCAGCGGTCCGACCGTGCCGATCGCCTCACCGGCGCTGACGGCGAGGTGCGGCACCTGCGCGCGCAGCAGCTGGATGACCGAATCGGGCGACTGGCGGCCGGCCAGTACCGCAAGCTCGGGCGGCGGTGTCCGCGCGCGGCGGCCCGGCTCGTCGGTCAGCAGCGAAAGCGGCTTAACCGCGGCCGCCACTCCGGACGAGGTCAGGACGTCGGCAATCGCCGCGGGGATCCGTCCTGTCCCGCAGATCTGCACGGTGGCGGCCCTGCGCCGGACGAGGACCTGGCACCCGCCGTCGGCGTCCATCCGGGCCAGCGAGGTAGCGGCGAGCTCGGCGAGCAGCAGGGTGCGAAGCTCGGGAGGTGTTGCCTGGACCAGTCGGGCCGGGAAATCTATCAGCATCCCGGCCGCGGCGAGCAGCGCCAGCACCCGCTCCGCAACCGGCGCGGGCACGCCGTGCTCGGCGGCGGCCGCGATGACCTGCGCCCGGTCTCGACTGCCATCGAGCAGTCCGATGAGCGCCGCGGCCCCGCCCACCCCGGTCAGCGCAACCGCGCGGCGCGGGTCCACGCCGATCTGGATGGTGTCGCGGTCCCGCCATAGCGGCAGCAAACCGGCCCGGATCGCTGGTCTCACGGCAGCACACTCGCATGGAGGTCCGACACTCCCGACGACCGCTGGCCGTCAGGGGTGTGCGACAGCATTGCTGGAGATGATCTTGACAGGGCCGTGAGCTTTGCGGGTGGCGAGCGTGTAGTGCACGTCGAGGTGGTCGGCGGCGCGGTTCGCGGTGATAGCCACGCTATCCCCGGCCAGCAGCGCGTGGTCGTCGACGACCGGGCGGTCGGCGGTGGTGAAGCTGACCTGGTGGCTGAGCAGTGCCGGGCTGGCCTCGGGCCGGTCGAGGTCATGAGCGTCGCGGGCACTCAGGGCCGCAGGGGTGATGGTCTCGCTGGTCCGGCCGATCGCGCGGCCATGCTCGGCCAGGACGGTGTACAGCCCTCGGCGGCAGAGGTCGGCGGGATCCAAGGCCGCGGCCAGCTGCGCCGGGAGATAGGACGTCTGGACGATGACCGGCCGGCCGTCGGCCAGCCGCAGGCGGCGCAGCCGGAGGACCTGGTCGGCCGCGCCGAGGCGGGCGCCGACCTCGTCCGGCGCCGCGACGGTGTCCGCGGCGAGCAGCCGGGTGGTGATCTGCGCGCCCTGGGCGGCGAGGTCGGCGGCGAAGCTGCGCAGATGACCGAGGCCGTAGGCGTACCGGGAGGCCACGTAGGTGCCGCTGCCGTGGCGGGTGTCGATGAGCCCGTCGTCGGCGAGCAGCTGCAGTGCCTGCCGCAGGGTCATGATGCTGACGCCGAACTCGCCGGCCAGCTCGCGCTGGGAGGGCAGCGGACTGTCGGCGGGCCATAGGCCGCTGGTGATCCGGTCCCGCAGGGCGCCATAGATGCGCAGGTACTTGGGCTGGCGGTCGTCAGCCGTCCGCCTGGCCGTGCTCACCGGCGGGCCTGGTCGAGCGCGGTGCGCAGGGCGGCCACGTCGCGGCCGATGTCGGCGCTGCTGGCGCCGTCCAGTACGCGGCGCATCAGCGCGGAGGCGACGATGACGCCGTCGGCGTGCCGGGCCGCGACCGCGGCCCGGCCGGGGGTGTCGATGCCGAAACCGATCAGCACCGGCCGGGGGCTGTGGCGGCGGGCGAGGGCGGCGACCGCCCAGCGATCAGCGTCGGCGTTCTCGTACGGGTTTCCTGTGGTGGCCATGACGCTCATGACATACAGGAAACCGCGCGTGCGCTCGGCGATGGCCTTAATCTGCTCCTGCCCGGTGGTGGGGGCGACCATCAGGGTGGCGTCCAGGCCAGCCTGTCCGGCCGCCTCGAGGTAGTCGTCGGCCTCGACCGCGGGCAGGTCGGGGATGATCACCCCGCTGAGCCCCGCGTCCGCGAGCTGGCGGCAGAACGCGGGCAGGCCGCGGGAGTAGGCGTGATTAGCGTAGGTCATCGCGATCAGCGGGACGTCGCCGGCGGCGGCCGCGCTGAGCTGGCCGAGGATGCCTGCCGTGCTCGCTCCGCGGCTGATGGCGGCGGCCGAGGCCTGCTGGATGGTGCGGCCGTCCAGCATGGGATCGGAGAACGGCAGTCCGACCTCGACCGCGTCGGCGCCGGTCTCGATCATGGCGGCCAGCAGGTCCGTCCAGTCCGCCCGGATCCCGCCGGTGACGTAGGTGACGAGGCTGGGCCGGCCGGCGGCGCGGGCCTGGCGCAGCGCGGTCTCAACGGCGGCCACGGACGAGCTCCTTCAGGCAGGCGGCGTCCTTGTCGCCCCGGCCGGACATGGTGATAAGCACCGTCGCGCCGCCGGCCACGTCTCCGGCGTGGGCGGCGCGATGCACCCAGGCCAGGGCGTGAGCTGACTCGAGCGCGGGCAGGATGCCCTCGGTCCTGGCGCACAGCTCGGCCGCGGCCACGGCCTCCTCGTCGGTCGCGGTGTGGTACTCGGCCCGTCCGGACTCGGCCAGGCAGGCATGCTCGGGGCCGACGCCGGGATAGTCGAGCCCGGCGGAAACGGAGCGCGCCTCGGCGATCTGGCCGTCCTCGTCCTGCAGGAAGGACGACAGGGAGCCGTGCAGCACGCCGGGGCGGCCGTCTGTCACCGCCGCCCCGCCCGCGGCCTCGACGCCGACCAGCCGGGCCGGGGTGGCGACGAAGCCGGCGAATGTCCCGGCCGCATTCGACCCACCGCCCACGCACGCGACGACGACGTCCGGCCCGGCCCCCGAGAGCAGTTCCGCGCACTGGGCGCGCGCCTCGTCCCCGATGACCCGCTGGAACTCCCGCACCAGCCAGGGGTAGGGGTGCGGGCCCAGCACAGATCCGATGCAGTAGTGCGTGGAGTCCACCGTGGTTACCCAGTGCCGCAGCGCCTCGCTGGTCGCGTCCTTGAGCGTGCGCGCCCCCGAGGTGACGGGCACTACGGCCGCCCCGAGCAGTTCCATCCGGAACACGTTGAGTTCCTGCCGTGCGATGTCCTTCGCCCCCATGTACACCGTGCAGCCCAGGCCCAGGTGCGCGGCTACCGTCGCTGTGGCGACCCCGTGCTGGCCCGCGCCCGTCTCGGCGACCAGCGCGGTCTTGCCGATCCGCCTGGCCAGCAGCCCCTGGCCCAGCGCGTTGTTGATCTTGTGGCTGCCGGTGTGGGCGAGATCCTCGCGCTTGAGCAGCACCCGCACGCCCAGCGCCTCGGACAGGCGGGCCGCCTCGGTGACCGGGGTCGGCCGGCCAGCGTAGGAGCGCTGCAAGCCGGCCAGCCCGGCCCGGAAGCCTGCGTCGGCCCAGGCCGCCCGGAAAGCCGCCTCGAGCTGCTCGCACGCCGGCACCAGCGCCTCAGGGACGAAACGCCCGCCGAATGACCCGAACCGGCCGCGTGGCCCCGGATCGCCCATCGCCCACGGCTGGCTCGTCACCGCGGCTCCCGGTGCGCTGGCGGGCGCGACATCCGGTACCTCGGCGACTGCGGCGTGCTGCAGTCGTTCGACCATGACGTATCCGCCCTCTTCTAGTGTTCTAGAAGAGTAGCACCTGATACCTCACTGTGTGCAGTCCGCGCCCGCTGTCGCCGCTGGTAATCTCCATCGGCCACTCGTCCGCGCAGGCCGCGCCTTCAGGCGTCGCAGCAGTAGTCAAAGTCAGTGGTGAAGGCAGCGTGACGTCGTCCTCTCACCTCCCAGCGCAGCGCCGGATCGGATGATCGCAGCACGTCGCCGTAAAGCTCAGTACCGGGGTGATCGAAACCCGGGATGCCACACCGGACATCACCTGGATCGGAGGCGTCGCCTTCGGCCTCGACCGTCAGATAGCCGACGACGCCGATGCGCTTGCGGGGCGCGGTGTGCTCAAGGACGATGCGGGCTGGGCGTACGACGTGGACCTCGCCGATAGCGGGGCCGTACTGCCGGGCGACTGTTCCGCCGGCCCGGCCGAGGAGGATGTCGGCCATCGCGGCCCGCTGACGGTCATCGCCGTTGTCGTCGACGTAGAGCACGACTTCCCAGGGAGTGCTCGGCTGCACGGCGTCGAGGAAGCGGATGGACATCACGGCCCGCAGGTTGGAAAGGTCGACGCCGTCGGCGTGGCCGTCGTGGATGTGCCATGACAAGGCGCCGAAGCACTCCCCGAAGCTGGAGGGCCCGCCAGGGCGGCCACCGACGCTGCGACACGGGCAGATCGCGTCGCAGTTGCAGGCCTCGAAGTAGGAGCCCCGGACCCGCCAGTCCGACACCGGGCTCGACCCTGGTACGGCCATCACCCACCGCCCATCCCGCCAGCGCCGGCCGCGTAATGCAAGCCCGGTGCCAGGCCCGGCTCGAACACTACCGCGATCGCCAGGACAAGCGCGGCGACACCCAGGGCGCGGCTGAAGCGGGGACCCCAAGCCGAGGTCTTCTCGACCAGAACGGCACCGGCAAGGACCACCATGGCGATCAGGTTCATCAACCCGAAGGCAACCAGCAGGGCCATGAGGGCCCAGCAGCAAGCCAGGCAGAATGCGCCATGGTAGAGCCCGGCACGCAGGTCGCGAGTTCGCCCTCGGTAGGCGCCAAGCTTGAGCACGAACCCGAGCGGCGAGCGGCAGCGGGCCAGGCAGCGGTCCTTCAGCGGCGTGAGCTGGTAGAACCCGCAGGCCGCGAAGATAGCCACCGCCAGCACGGTCGCGGCGGTGCGGTGATCTCCCACCAGCCGGCCAGCGAACCACGCCAGCCCGTACGCCGGAAGGGCGGCCAGGGTCCACACGACCAGGTAGCCGGAGGCGAACGCTGCCAGCCGCGAGCCGCGCTCGCGCCCGAAGGCGCGAGTATAGAGCGATGCGAACGGCGCCGCTGACGGCAGCATCATAGCGGCCATCATCAGCGCCCAGACGGCCACGAACGAACCCACACCCAGGCCCATGGTCCCCGGCATCGAGCCCATGTCGCGCGCCACGGCCACCACGCCGACCCATGCGCTGGCCGCCGCGACTAGCAAAAGCGAGGCCGGGGGCGTGAGCTGCCGATTCGGCGCCGTGGCGTTCATGCGACCAAGGGGAACGGCGCCGGGCGCCCGTTCTTGCACCCAGGTGACAGCCGCAGGTTCTGACCATCGGCTTCCACCATCGTGGCGGTGATCTTGCGGATCATCTCCTGCTTCTGCTCCGGCGGGCAGAACCCCTCGATGAGCTTCACCGTTGCCTTTCGCATCCCGGTTCTCCATCCATCATGAACTCCGGACAACCTGGATCGTCCCTTGTCACCGTGTGAAGCCCCGTGTGATCGCGGACCACAATCGGCCAGAACAGCGGCCCGTGGCCGGCGCGTACTGTGGCGCGCAAAGTCCCCGGCCCAGGCCGATCGCCCCCCTTCCCCAGAAGCGACGCTGGCCTGAAGCCGAGGACTCCTGGCTGGCGAACGTAGGCTCGGCCGTCTGCGCCGTCAATACCGCCCTGTGGACGAACCTGTGCAGATCGTGGGGAGGACACGGTGTGTCTCTGTGGATAGCTGTGCACGGCGATGTGAATTAGCCTGGCGCTCGGCGACCAGGCAGGCAGTGAACTGCGACAACGGTGTCCACCTGCTGTGGACTCAGAATCGGCCGTCGGCAGGCCAGCAAACCGTCGCTAATCGTTGCCGTCGTCGTTGGCCTGACTGCCGTCCTCGTTAGCCGGCGGCTCTTCGGCTTCCGAGTCGCCGCCCCCCGGGTCGGCATCCAAGCCGGAAATATCCAGCTCCGGCCGACCCCGCACGAAGCCATCGGGGTCGTCGAAGTCATCGGCGGTAGGCAGCAGGTCCGGGTGGGCCCAGATCGCGTCGCGACCGGACACGCCGCGCTCGTCGGTGAGTCCCTGCCAGATGACGCCTGCCTCGCGCAGCCGGCGCGGCCGCAGTTCGAGGCCTACTAGGGTGGCAAAGGTGCGCTCGGCGGGCCCGCCGGTGGCGCGCCTGCGCCTGATCGCCTCGGCGAGCGCCGACGCCTGCGGCAGCCGGTCTGCGGACGCCGCGACGACGACCGTCGCCACCCAGCCCTCGACGAGCGCAAGCACGGTTTCTAGCCGGGCGAGGGCCGCCTTCTGCTCCGGCGTGTCTTCCGGCTGGAACAGGGCGGCGCCCGACAGCGCCTCGTTCAGTGCTTCGGGGTTGGACGGGTCAATCTGCGGCATGGCGTCACGCAGCGCGGAAGCGTCCACCTTGATGCCCCTGGCGTAGTCCTCCACGGCGCCGAGCAGCCGGGCGCGCAGCCACGGCACATGCCCGAACAGCCGGTGATGGGCAGCCTCACGCAAGGCCAAGAACAGCCGGACCTCATCGGCCTCCACCGACAGACCCGCGCCGAAGGCCGCTACCCCCGTCGGCAGCAGCGCAGCTACGCCCTCCGGCCCGAGCGGCAGCCCAACATCTGTCGAGCTGACGACCTCCTCGGCAAGCGCGCCGACTGCCGCGCCGGCCTGCCCGCCGACCATCATGCCGCCAATCCTGCGCATCATCTCGCCCAGGCCGCCGAAGCCGCCGAGCCCGCCTACCATCGCGCGCATCTCCGGCGGCAAGTCGGCAGCTAGCTCTTCGGGATCGTCGGTAAGCAGTCCGCTCATCGCCTCGACCGCGCGTGCCGCGATCGGGTCACACAGCTTCGACCAGACCGGGAGGGTCGCCTCCACCCACTCCGCCCGACTCCAGGCCTGCGAAGTCCTGATCCCGGTCGGGAACTCGGTCGCGTCCTCCAGCCACAGGTCGGCGAGCCGGAGTGCCTCGGTGACCTTGTTGCGGTCGACGTCAAGGACGCTCGGGTCTCCCTTAGCCGCGACAGTCTGCCGCGCGATGTTCTTGGCGAGATCCCAGTTGACCGGACCGCCCTGCCAGGCCATCAGGTCCGCGAACTGGCGCAGCGCCTCTGCGAACTGCTGCGGATCACCCATCGGGCCGAGCGGTCCCATGCCCCCGAGCGGGTCGATAGGACCCGAGCCGCCGGAGCCGCCCGAGCCGGAGCCGCCCGAGCCGGAGCCGCCCGAGCCGGAGCCGCCCGAGCCGGAGCCGCCGGGCACGTCAGGGTCATCGCCGCCGCGGTGCGGGCCGAAGCCGAAGCCGAAGGGAGGCTCAGTCATCTGCCTGGCCTCTCAGGCAGGATGTAAGGGTCCACACTCGCCAAGTTATCCCGGGAGCGGTCACCCGTGAGCAACCGAGTAGCCCAGGTTCGCCATGAGCGCAGCCCTGGCGGCGAATCCGGAGAGCAGCCTGCCCGGCGCCGGTCGCGCGCGAGCGGGGAGCGCCGAGCCCCGGTGGTCCCTGACCCGGCGCCGGAGACCGCCGCCAATCTGGCCGGCCTGACCGAGCCCGAGCTGATCGGTTCCGATGGCCGCCGCTCCGGGCCGATCGTGGCGGTTACCGGCGCTGCACGTGGCCTTGGCCTGGCGCTGACCTCCAAGCTGGCCACGTCGGCGCAGGTCGGCCGGGTGGTTGCGATCGACGACCATCGCGGTGACGTGACCGGGGTGACGTGGCGGGTGGTTGACGTCCGGGATCCGGCGCTAGCGGGCAGGCTGGCCGGGGTCGACGTCGTCGTACACACCGACCTGGACCTGGCGCCGGACGCTGACGTCAGGCCTCGGCGCGCCTTCAATGTGCGCGGCGCACAGACGGTGCTGACGGCCGCCGCGGCGGGCGGCGTGGGGCGGGTCGTCCTGGTGACGAGCGCGATGGTTTACGGAGCGCGCCCCGATAATCCGGTCCCGCTGCCTGAAAACGCGCCGCTTGGTGCCGAGTCCGACGGAAGCGTGGTCGGCGACCTGCTGGAGATCGAGCACCTTGCCCGCCGATCCCCGCGCACGCACATGGGCCTGGATGTCACCGTGGTCCGGCCGGCCGCGCTGGTCGGCGGTGGTGTCGACACGCTGATCACCCGGCACTTCGAGGCGCCAAGGCTGCTTGCCGTCAAGGGTTGCGCTGCGCGGTGGCAGTTCTGCCACATCGACGATCTGGTGTCCGCGCTTGAACTTGCGGCCACCGGTCGGGTGACCGGGGAGTTCGCGGTCGGCTGCGACGGCTGGCTTGAGCAGGAGCAGCTTGAGGAGCTGTCGGGCATGCGGCGGATCGAGTTGCCCGCTGGTCTCACGTTCGCCACCGCCCAGCGACTGCACCGCGCTGGTATCACCCCTGCTCCGGTGACCGACCTGCATTACGTGGTCTACCCGTGGGTGGTGGACTGCCAGACCCTGCGGCAGGCAGGCTGGCGCCCTGGCTACGACAATGCCATGGCCCTGGAAGTGCTGCTCGAGCAGCGGGCCGGGCATCACGCGGTCGCGGGCAGGCGGCTGGCGAAGAAGGACGCGACCATCACCGCCGCTGGCGCTACGGTGGCTGTCATCGGCACCGCCGCGATCGTCAGGCAGGTCAGGCGCAGGCGCCGTGGATCATGACCTGCATGCCAGGTCCCGGCGCAGCAGCCTGTAACGTGGGGTAGTGAGTGTGATTCGGCTGGCCGAAATGCGCGCGGAACCCCTGTCGATTGATGAGGTGCGCGCCGCCGCGGCCGACCCTGCCGCCGGGGCGGTCGTGTTGTTCGTCGGCGCGGTCCGTGACCACGATCACGGACGGCCCGTCACTGGCCTTTCCTACAGTGCGCATCCGTCGGCTGCCGCCGAGCTTGCCACGGTGGCCGAGAAGATCGCCGCCAGCTACCCCGCGCTCGCGATTGCCGTCCTGCACCGCACCGGCGACCTGCAGGTCGGCGACCTCGCGGTGGTTGCCGCGGTCGCTGCCGCGCACCGCGGCGATGCGTTCGCGGCTTGCCAGGCGCTTGTCGACGAGCTCAAGGCCACTGTGCCGATCTGGAAGCACCAGTTCTTCACGGGCGGCGATAGCGAATGGGTGGATAGTGCGTAGGCTTCGGCCTATGTCAGGACGGCAACTGCCCATGTCCCGCAGGCTGGTGACGCTGATCATCGCCGGCGTGTGCGTGCTCGGCGGACTCGCGATAGCAGTTGTAACATCTGTCCCGTATGTCGCGCTTACCCCTGGCCCCACGCTGAATACGCTTGGCGAGTCAAACGGGCAGGCGCTTATCCAGATCAGCGGCACGCACACCTATCCGACCAATGGCCATCTGAACATGGTCACGGTCTCCTACACCGGCGGGCCGGGCACGGACTTCAACATCTTCAACGCGCTTAGTGCCTGGCTCACGCCGGATGACGCCGTGGTGCCGCAGAGCGAGATCTTCACGCCTGGCCAGACGCAGCAGCAGGTGGTCCAGCAGGACACCCAGGAGATGGTGGGCTCGCAGCAGGATGCCACGGCCGCCGCGCTGTGCTACCTGAACATCAGCTTCAAGACGATCGACAAGGTGCAGGCGACAGTCAAGGGCACGCCAGCCTACGGGGTGCTGCAGCCAGGGGACGTCATCGAGGCGGTCGACGGCACCCCGGTCAGCTGCCGCAACAGCATCGTCAACATGATCAGGGACCGCAAGCCGGGCGCGCCCGTGACCCTGACGATCGAGCGCAATGCGGCGACCAAGAAGGTTACGCTGCTGACCAAGGATGTGGGCGGCGAGCCTGTCGTCGGGGTGGAACTGGCGTCGCCCAGCTATGTGTTCCCGTTCAATGTCAAGATCAACATTGCTGGCATCGGCGGCCCAAGCGCCGGAATGATGTTCGCGCTCGGCATCATCGACAAGTTGACGACAGACAACCTGACCGCCGGCCGGTTCATCGCCGGGACCGGGGAAATCGACCCGACAGGTGCGGTGGAGCCCATCGGCGGCATCCAGCAGAAGATGGCGGGCGCCCGCGAGGCCGGAGCGACGATCTTCCTGACACCTGCGGCTAACTGCGTCAACACGACTGGAGCGGTTCCGAGTGGCCTGCGCCTGGTCAAGGTCAGCACCCTCGCGGGCGCGGTCCACGATCTTGAGGCGATCAAGGCCGGGCTGCCCGTTCCGTCCTGCTGATGCGTCGCCTGCCGATGGCCGAAATTGGGCCCAGTTAACCGACCCACGCCGGGGCAACCGCCCGCGCAGGGCCGGCTCGCCGGCCGCTATGGGGGACGCTCGTGGATCTAGTGCTGCTATCACAGCACCTATTCCTCAAGCGTCGGCGAGAACCATCTTTGCCTGGGGTTCTGAATTATCTTCAACTGCGCATATCGCTCGGCGTGGTGGGGTTCGCGCGGGCGGGCGGGGTTCGCGCGGGCGGGCGGGGTTCGCGCGGGCGGGCGGGGTTCGCGCGGGCGGGCGGGGTTCGCGCGGGCGGGCGGGGTTCGCGCGGGCGGGCGGGGTTCGCGCGGGCGGGCGGGCCCGCGTTGCGCGGGCGGGGTTCGCGCGGGCGGCTGCCCTTGCGCGGGTGGGGTTCGCGCGGGCGGGCGGGGTTCGCGCGGGCGGCTGCCCCGGCGCGGGCCGAAAGCTCGCATCGCCGACCGGCGGCCGGTGTTGCGTTGGCGGATGCCGGGACTGTTTACCAGATCGATGCGAACTCCGGCGAGACTGCCGCCCATGCGGGCCGCCACCACGGCACGAGAGCGCGGCTAAGGGCGTACGCTCGGATCTGACGGGACATCCAGGGCACGGCCTAGGGCTATGCCCGCGCGTCCGGACCCGGATGAGCCCTCCGGGGGACCGGATCGGTCCGGGTAATGTGCAGACCGGAAGGGAGCGGTACTGGTCGTGGCGCCTCGTGTGCTCGTTGACGCGACAGCGGTGCCCGCCGACCGTGGCGCGCTTGGCCGTTACGTGGACGGCCTGGTAGGTGCGCTAGACGCGGCCGGAGCGGACCTGGCAGTCGCGTGCCAGCGGGCCGATGAGGAGCGATATGGCCGTCTTGTGCCGCACACCACCGTGGTGGCGGGGCCGCCGGCCATCGCGCACCGGCCGGCCAGGCTGGCCTGGGAGCAGAGCGGCCTGCCACTGGTAGCCCAGCAGGTGGGCGCGGACGTCATCCACTCGCCGCACTACTCGATTCCGCTGCGGCCAGGCAGGCCGGTCGTCGTCACCGTGCACGACCTGACCTTCTTCACCGAGCCGGACGCGCACAGCCCGGTGACCGCGGCCTTCTACAAGGCCGCCATCCGGACCTCAGCCCGGCAGGCCACCAGGCTGATCGTGCCGTCGAAGGCGACCAGGGACGAGCTGGTCCGGGTCCTCGCGGCCGATCCCACCAAGATCGACGTGGCTTACCACGGGGTCGACCACTCGCTATTCCACCGGCCGGATGCCAGCCAGCTCAGGCAGGTGTCGGACCGGCTCGGGCTGCACGGCCGGGGCTACGTCGCCTACCTCGGCACCCTGGAGCCACGCAAGAACGTGCCTGCCCTGATAGCCGGCTGGGCGGCGGCTGTGGCTGACCTGGCCGACCCGCCTGCCCTGGTGCTGGCAGGCGGCAGCGGCTGGAGCGAGGAAGTGGATCAGGCGGTCGCCGCGGTGCCCGCGCACCTGCACCTGGTACGGCCCGGCTACCTGCATTTCAACGACCTGCCCGGCTTCTTCGGCGGCGCTGCGGTGGTGGCCTTTCCGAGCACTGGTGAGGGCTTCGGGCTGCCGGCCCTGGAGGCGATGGCCTGCGGTGCGCCGGTGCTGACCACGCACCGAACTGCGCTGCCTGAGGTCGGCGGGGACGCGGTTGCCTACACCGAGCCGGATGCGGAAAGCATCAGGATGGCGCTGCGGGCGCTGCTCGAGGACCCGGCCAGGCGCACGGCTCTGGGCGAGGCCGGCTATACCAGGGCGATGGAGTTCAGCTGGGCGGCATCCGCCGAGGCGCACATGATTAGCTACGAGCGGGCCGCAGGGCAAGCCGCCGGGTAGGGAACGGGGCCACTGTCGGCGGCCCCCGCACCGTCAGATGCAGTTGCCCGCGCCGGTGCTGCGCAGTTCGTCGACGATCTGCTTGACCTCTTGCGCCCGCTCGCGAGCGCAGACGAGCACGGCATCCGGCGTGTCCACGACCACGATGCTCTGCACGCCGATCATGGCGATTACCCGGTCCGTGGTCGAGACGATCACCGCGTCCTTGACGTCCCTGGCGATCACCCGGTCCCGGTCGCAGATGAGCAGGTTGCCTGAGTCGTCGCTGGGCAGCGACTCGCCGAGCGAGTGGAAGTCACCCACGTCGGTCCATGGCATGTCGGCCGGGACCGTAGCTACCTTCCCGGCCTCCGCTGCGCCCTCCATCACGCCATAGTCGACCGAGATCTTCTCCAGTTGCGGCCAGAGCTCCGCCAGGACGCTGTCGCGCTGCCCGGTCTCCCATGCATCGGCGATCGCGGCAATGCCCGAGCTGAGGGCCGGCATCTGCCGGTCAAGCTCGCTGAGGAAGGCCTGCACGCCGAAGACGAAGATGCCCGCGTTCCACAGGTACTCACCGGATTCCAGGTATCCGGTGGCCACCTGCAGGGACGGCTTCTCCCTGAACTCGGCTACCAGCCTGGCCTCCCCGGTCAGCGCCGCTCCGGTCTTCAGGTAGCCGAACCGGACGTCGGGGCGCACGGGCCTGACTCCGACCGTGGTCAGGTAGCCCTGCTGGGCCGCGGCAACCGCCTGCATGATCACCGCGGCGAATCGCGGCTCGTCGCCGATCAGGTGATCGGCGGAGAACGCGGCCATGATCGCGTCGGCGTCACGCCTGGCGATAATGGCTGCGGCGAGGCTGATCGCCGCGCAGGAGTCCTTCGGCGATGGCTCGACGAGGATATTCGCGGCCGGCACCTGCGGCAGCTGCCGGGCAATCGCGGCCGCGTGTGCCGTGCCAGTCACCACATAGACCTGCCCCGGCTCCGACAGGCCGTTGAGCCGGTCGACAGTCGCCTGCAGCAGGGTCCTGTCGGTGCCGGTCAGCGGGTGCAGGAACTTCGGCTCACTGGCCCTCGACAGCGGCCACAGCCGGGTGCCGCTGCCGCCTGCCAGAATCGTTGAGTACAGCATCCAGCAACTATGCCTCATGCCGCGCGGTCCGCGTGCCGTCGTGACCTGGGCCAGGTGCCGGCGGGCTGACCACGAAGGCAAGGAGGTGAGCGCGGCGGCCGGACAGCGGGACGGTGACGGCGCGGCCTGGGCGGACCTGACCGGCCGCGAGCCGGCTAACCCCGAGCGCCTTGGCCCCGCGGGTCTGCACCGGTCGTGGGCGGCCCCGTTCCCAATTGACGTGCGGCTAGTGCTAGGCGTGCACCGGCGCGGCCCGCAGGACCCGGCGCTGAGGGTCGACGTCGCGGGCGCCGTCTGGCGCACGACGCTGACGCCGGAAGGACCCGCGACCCTGCGGGTGCGATCCGCGCGGCCGGGGCCGCAGAAACCGGGCCAGCCCTCGCCCGGCCAGCTGTTTAGCGTGTCGGCCTGGGGCGGGGGCGCCGCCTGGCTCCTGGACCGGTTGCCCGATCAGCTCGGGGCCAGCGACGAGCCTGCCGCGTTCCGTCCCGAGCATCCGCGACTGCGGGAGCTGGCGGCGCGCTATCCCGGCCTGCGGCTGGGCCGGACGTGGCGCGTGCTGGAGGCGCTGGTGCCGGCCGTGCTGGAGCAGAAGGTTGTCGGGGTCGAGGCCAATCGCGCCTGGCGGCGCCTGCTGACTTGGTACGGCACGCCGGCGCCTGGTCCCGCGCCCGCGGGCATGCGAGTCTTCCCGGCCGCGAGCACCTGGCTGGCGATCCCGAGCTGGGACTGGCACCGGGCCGGGGTGGAGAGCATCAGGGCGGTCACGATCGCAGGCGCGGCCAGGGTGGCGGGCCGACTGGAGCGGATCTGCGAGCTGCCTGGCGCCAAGGCCGACCGGTGGCTGCGGTCGCTGCCGGGGATCGGGCCGTGGACGTCCGCCGAGGTCAGGCAGCGGGCGTGCGGCGACCCCGACGCGGTCAGCGTCGGCGACTATCACCTTCCGGCCCAGGTGGGCTGGGTGCTCTGCGGGCGGCCCGTTGACGACGAGCAGATGCTGGCGCTGCTGGCGCCGTACGCGGGACAACGGCACCGGGCGGCCAGGCTGATAGAGCTAGGCGGGGGCGGGCCACCCCGGCGGGGCCCCAGGATGCCTGCCCGCGATTACCGGGCAATCTGAGCCAGCCAGATCTACGGGAGTGCCAGCCAGATGCACGGGTATGCCAGCCAGTCGCCGCGCGGCCTGCCAGACTGTGTACGGCATAATTCAGGCGCACGGAACAAGGTGGCTGAGGCGCGCAAGCGCGCGGCGATGCGGTACCCGGCAGTTCGCCTACGATTGCTGCCAACTGCGCTTGTACGCCACGACCGGTACCGCCCTAGCGCAGGATGCGAGCCCCGTGCGGGTTCCATGGGAGCCAAGGGAGCCCCGTGCGGGCTGCTAGGGATAACTCAATAATCTGGATCGCGAGATACGGACAAATCTATACTTAGCTTGTAAAGCGACAATCGCAATCGTGATCGGGGGGTCGCACGGCATCCATGCCAGTGGTCACCGTCGGCCACCCGCTGACGACGCATATGCCTGCCAGGAAGGGGCAGGCATAGCCGCGTTGTTCCCGCTGGCCGGCCAGTTGGCAGCGATGCAGAAGCTCCTTGACCCGGTGCGTCTTGTCACCCGCCGCGGTGACGGGACGCACAGGTTTCATCGAAGAGCTCGTCCAGGAAGCAGGAGACATAGATGACCGACCGCCCGCGCCTGACGGTGCTCGGCACCGGATACCTTGGCATGACCCATGCGGCCTGCATGGCATCAGAGGGGTTCGAGGTGCTCGGCGTTGACACCGACGCCGAGAAGGTGGCACGGCTCAGCGCAGGCGACGTGCCGATCTTCGAGCCGGGGCTCGAGGAACTGGTCGCCGCGGGCCTGCGGTCAGGGCGGCTGCAATTCACCACCTCCTACGAGCGCGCGGCGGAGTTCGGCGACGTGCACTTCGTCTGCGTCGGCACGCCGCAGCGCCGCGACGGGCACGGTGCGGACCTGTCCCAGGTGAACTCATGCATCGACGCGCTAGCGCCGGGACTGACCAGGCCCTGCCTGATCGTGGGCAAGTCGACCGTCCCGGCCGGGACGGCGGCCGGGCTCGCGGCCAGGGTTGCCGCCGCGGCGCCGGCCGGAGATTCGGCCGAGCTGTGCTGGAATCCGGAGTTCCTGCGCGAGGGTCACGGCGTACACGACACGCTGCGGCCCGATCGCCTGGTGATAGGCGTCAGGTCCGCACGCGCCGAGGCGGTCCTCAGGCAGGTCTACGCTCCGCAGCTGGAGGCGGGCATCCCGCTGTTTGTCACCGACCTGGCCACCGCGGAGCTGGCGAAGGTAGCTGCCAACGCCTTCCTTGCCACCAAGATCTCCTTCATCAACGCGGTTGCCGAGGTATGCGACAAGGCCGACGCGAACGTTACGGTGCTGGCGGACATCCTCGGCGCCGATGGCAGGATCGGGGGCGCGTTCCTGCGCCCGGGCCTCGGCTTCGGCGGCGGCTGCCTGCCTAAGGACGTGCGCGCCTTCCTCGCCCGTGCGGCCGAACTCGGGGCCGGGGATGCCCTGGCCTTCCTGCGCGAGGTCGACGCCATCAACCTGGGCCGCCGCACCGGCATGGTCAACCTCGCCTGTGAGGTAGCCGGCGGCTCCATCACAGGGAAGGCAGTCGGCGTGCTCGGGGCGGCCTTCAAGCCGGGCTCCGACGACGTGCGTGACTCGCCGGCCCTGGACGTGGCGCAGATTCTGCACGGCATGGGCGCAGAGGTCACCGTATACGACCCGGCCGCGGCGGAGAACGCCAGGAAGGTCTGCCCGGAGCTGAAGTACACCGACTCGGCGATCGGCGCCGCGACCGGCGCCGACGTGGTGCTGCTGCTGACGGACTGGCCTGAGTTCGCCGACCTCGACCCGGCTGAGCTCGGCGCGGTTACCGCGTCCAGGACCATCATCGACGGCCGGTACATGCTCGACCCCGCCGCCTGGCGTGCCGCTGGCTGGCACTATCGCGCGTCCGGGATCCCGGCCGCGAGTACCGCCGCGGTCTGACGCCGCCGCCGGGAAGCTCATCGCCAGCTACCTCGTTATCGCTCCAGTAGGCCTCGGCCGGCCTGGCCAGGGCGCCGGGCCTAGGGTTGAGACGTAGCGGATGCCCGATGACCGAAAGAGGTAGTGCCATCAGCGACGATCCACCGGCCAGCGCCAGCGCGATCCGGCGGGCGCTGGCACGGGCCAGGGACTCCAAGTCGATTGACCTCCTCGAGGCGACGATCCTGCTGCAGGCACGGGGTGATGACCTCACGGCGCTGGCGAGCCATGCCGGGCGGGTCAGGGACTCGGGCCTGGCGGCGGCGGGCCGGCCCGGCGTGATCACATATTCGCGCAAGGTCTTCATCCCGCTGACCCGGCTCTGCCGGGATCGCTGCGCATACTGCACGTTCGTCACCGTCCCCGGCAGGCTGGAGAGCCCGTACCTTTCCCCGGACGAGGTGCTGGAGATCGCTCAGGCGGGCGCGGCGCTCGGCTGCAAGGAGGCGCTGTTCACCCTCGGCGACCGGCCTGAGGCGCGCTGGAAGGAGGCAAGGGACTGGCTGGACGCGCACGGCTACGACGACACGCTGTCTTACGTCCGCGCCATGGCCATCCGGGTGCTGGAGGAGACCGGACTGCTCCCGCACCTGAACCCTGGCGTGCTGAGCTGGCAGGACTTCCAGCGGCTCAAGCCGGTCGCGCCGTCGATGGGCATGATGCTGGAAACGACGTCGAGGCGCCTTTTTTCGGAACGAGGCGGAGCCCACTTCGGCAGTCCGGACAAGGATCCCGCGGTCCGGCTGCGGGTTTTGCAGGATGCCGGGCGCAGCAGTGTCCCGTTCACCACGGGCGTCTTGATCGGTATCGGTGAGACGCTCGCCGAGCGAGCCGAGTCGATCTTCGCGATCCGTCAGGTGGCCAGGGAATACGGCGGCATCCAGGAAGTGATCGTGCAGAACTTCCGGGCCAAGCCGGACACCAAGATGCGCGGTGTGCCGGACGCTGAGCTCGCGGATCTGGCCGCGACGATCGCGGTGACGCGGCTGGTGCTCGGTCCCTCGGCGCGGATCCAGGCGCCGCCGAACCTGATCGGCGATGAGTACAAGCTGATCCTGTCGGTCGGCATCGACGACTGGGGCGGGGTCTCGCCGCTGACTCCCGATCATGTCAACCCCGAGCGGCCCTGGCCGAAGATAGCGGAACTGGCCAGGCAGACCGCGGCTGGCGGGTTCGAGCTGACCGAGCGGCTGACCATTTACCCCGGCTATATCCGCGAGCCCTGGCTGGACCCGCGGGTAGCCGGGCATGTGGCCGCGCTCGCCGATCCGGCGACCGGGCTGGCCGCGCCCGGCGCGCAGCCCAAGGGCAAGCCGTGGCAGGAGCCGGACGGCGGCTGGGGGGACGCCAGCGGCCGGACAGACCTGCACACCTCCATCGACATCACCGGCCGGACCGCGGACCGCAGGGCCGACTTCGCGGAGGTCTACGGGGACTGGGATGAGGTGGGAGCGAGGATCGACCCGGCCGCGCGGCGTCAGCCTGCCGCCGCGGGCGCCGCCCGGCGGGCTCCGGCGGACGTGCTCGCGGCCCTGCGCAACGCGGAGCGAGACCCCTCGGGCCTGCGCGACGCGGATGCGCTAGCGCTGCTGGATGCCGACGGGCCCGAGCTTGAGGCGCTGGTCGGCCTGGCTGACGCGCTGCGCAGGGACGCGGCAGGCGACGACATCAGCTACGTGGTGACCAGGAACATCAACTTCACCAACGTCTGCTACACCGGCTGCCGGTTCTGCGCCTTCGCCCAGCGGCGCACCGACGCGGATGCCTACACGCTGTCGATCGAGCAGGTGGGTGACCGGGCCGCGGAGGCGTGGGCAGCCGGTGCGACCGAAGTCTGCATGCAGGGCGGCATCCACCCGGACTTGCCGGGTACCGCGTACTTCGATATCGCCGCCGAGGTCAAGCGACGCTCCCCGGACATGCACGTGCATGCGTTCTCGCCGATGGAGGTCATGAACGGGGCGTCTCGCACCGGCCTGCCGGTTCGCGAGTGGCTGGTGCGGGCCCGCGAGGCTGGCGTGGACTCGATGCCCGGCACCGCGGCCGAGATCCTCGACGACGACGTGCGCTGGGTGCTGACCAAGGGCAAGCTGCCCGCCGCGGCCTGGATCGACGTGATCACGACTGCGCACGAACTCGGCATCCGCACGACCGCGACGATGATGTACGGACATGTGGACACCCCGGCGCACTGGGTCGGGCACTTGCGGGTGATCCGCGGGATCCAGGAGAAGACCGGCGGCTTCACCGAGTTCGTGCTGCTGCCGTTCGTGCACGCGAGCTCGCCGATCTATCTCGCCGGGATGGCCAGGCCAGGACCGACGCGGCGGGAGAACCGGGCCGTGCACGCGGTATCGCGGCTGATGCTGCACGGCGCGATCAGCAACATCCAGTGCTCCTGGGTCAAGCTGGGCGAGCCGGGCTGCCTGGCCGTGCTGCGCGGCGGGGTCAATGACCTGGGCGGCACGCTGATGGAAGAGACCATCAGCCGGATGGCAGGCTCCGAGAACGGGTCCTACAAGACGATCAGCCAGCTCGCCGCGCTGGTAGCGCCGACAGGCCGTCCGCTGCGGCAGCGGACCACGCTCTACGGCGCGCCGTCCGCCGAGCGGATCGCGACCGCGGCGGCCAGTGACGGCGTGTGCGACTCGGTGCGCGGGCGCACCCCGCTGCCGCTGATCCAGGCTTAGCGTCTGGTGCTGGTGCTGGTGCTGGTGCTTGTGCTCTCGTCAGCGCAGGCCGGACGAGCCCGACGAGGTCAGCACCGTCGCCCAGACCACCTTGCCGCCAGGGCCCGGAGCGGGGCAGTAGCCCCACCGGTGGCTCAGGGACGTGACCACCTGCAGGCCCCGGCCGGTCTCGGCGTCCCAGTCGGGCAGGCGCGGAACTGGCACCTGGTTGCTCGGGTCCGCGACCGCGCACAGCACGCACGGGCCAGGGTGCAGCAGCCCGAGCCGGATGGCGCCCATCGAGCCGATCGAAGGGCGGTCTGGAGGCCGCGGCAGCGCGTGCCGCAGCGCATTGGTCAGCAACTCCGACACCACAGCGACTACGTCGTCGGCGCAGTCGGTCGCGCCCCAGCGCCGCAGGGTCCGTAACGTGAACGTGCGCGCCTCGGTCACCGAGTGGGCCACCGCGGGTGGCGTGCGCGTGGCGACAAGCGGCGTGGCGGTCCAGCCGGTGCCCGGCGGTCCGCTGCCGGGAACGTGAGCTGCGGGTCGGCCGGAGTCGCCCGGCGCGGCGTCGGCGTTTGCCTCACTAGCGGCGTAAGGGTCGACGGGCCAGTATCCGCTCAGGAGCGCTGCCATCTCGGCGGCTGGCTGCAGCCACTGCCAGCCCACACCAGTCGGTGCAACTGGCGCAAGCTGTGCCGAGCGCGCGGTCATCAGGCTCCGTATCGGTGAGTTGGCGGGGACACACCGGTAAGTTATGTCCGCAATAGCTACATCCTGCCCGATGACTAAGGCAGCTGCAAGGGTCATCTGCACGTGCAAACGGTTTGTTACTCGGGCCTGCGCGGCACTAGGCTCAATCCATTCTGTGCATCTGCACATGCCATATGCACGTGCAGGCGATTAGTAGACATTCTCGGGAGACTCGATGCAGATCATGAATGGCGTGCCCGCCGGCGAACTGCCGGACGGGACTGTTTGGCGCAAGAGCACTGCCAGCAACCCAAGCGGGAACTGCGTAGAAATGGCCGCCCTGGACAGCGGCGACGTGGCGATGCGTAACTCGCGGCACCCGGCCGGGCCTGCGCTGGTCTACACCCGGGCCGAGGTGGCTGCCTTCCTGGCGGGCGTCAGGAATGGCGAGTTCGACGACCTGGGCGGCCCTTTTTTCACCGAAATTCCGTGACAGTACGGTAATTCTGCTACGGATGTGGTGCTGACCAGGTGATAGCGTACCGAGTGCGCGCAGGTGAGCCCTGGCCTGCGCGGTCGTCGCCGACCGCGCAGGCGCCTGGGCAATGGCTTGCGCATTGGAGCTGGGGCCTGGTGACTGGCGGAGTGGGGCGCATGCCCTGACTCGTCGCCTGCGGGAGCGTTATGAACGTGGTTCAGCAGCCTTCGGGCGGTGCCGGGGCGGGGCTGAGCCGTCTTGAGGCGGTCAGCGGTCCCACGGTCCTGCGCATGATGCTCGGCACCCAGCTGCGTGAACTGCGCGAGGCCGCCGGCATCAGCCCCGATCAGGCTGGCTATCAGATACGCGGATCACGCTCCAAGATCAGTCGCCTCGAGCACGGCCGGGTGGGTTTCAAAGAGCGCGATGTGGCGGATCTGCTCACCCTGTACGGAGTAACCGACGAACGGCAGCGTGCGCACATGCTGCTGCTCGCGCGGCAGGCAAACAGCCAGGGCTGGTGGGCCAAGTACGACGACGTGCTGCCGGACTGGTTCGAGACCTACGTCGGGCTTGAGCAGGCGACGTCCCTGATCCGGACCTACGAGCTTCAGTTCGTGCCCGGCCTCTTCCAGACGGAGGACTACGCGCGCGCAGTCACCGTGCTCGGCCACCGCGCCGCCTCGGCCGCGGAGATCGAGCGGCGGGTCAGCCTGCGGCTCAAGCGGCAGCAATTGCTGGCCGGGCCGGAGCCGAGGGTGTGGGGCGTCATCGATGAGTCCGCGCTGCGGCGGCCGCTGGGCGGCCGCGAGGCGATGCGCGCGCAGTTGCGGCACCTGCTGGCGGTCGCCGAGCTGCCGCAGGTCACGCTCCAGGTCATGCCGTTCGAGCGCGGCGGTCATTCGGCTGCGGGCGGTTCGTTCTCCATGCTCAGGTTCGCCGAGGCCGACCTGCCCGACATCGTGTACATCGAGCAGCTGACCGGCGCGCTCTACCTCGGTAAGCCCGACGAGGTCGACCACTACCGCGAGGTCATGAACAGCCTGAGCGCCGAGGCCGAGACGCCCGCTGACAGCGAGCGCCTGCTTAGGAAGATCATCAGGACTATCTAGGGTGGTCACTCGCTCGTGCGGCTGCCCGCGGCGTGCGGAGATCGAGGCCTGATCAAGCGCAAAACCCCTGGTTGTCGTCAGGGTGAGTGATGTGAAAGGCGATCAAATGGCAGCTCATGGTGGGCCAGGGCCTGGTAGCACGGCAGGCCAGGAGTCCGGGTCGGCCGAAGCCGCTTCGTTCGACACCAGCGTGGCGCATGTGGCCAGGGTCTATAACTACTGGCTCGGCGGCAAGGACAACTTCGCCGCCGACAGGGCGGCAGGCGAGCAGGCAATGGCCGCCTACCCGGACATCGCCCTGTCCGCCAGGGCCAACCGCGCGTTCTTGCGCCGGACGGTGCACTTCCTGGCCGGTGAGCACGGGATCAGGCAGTTCCTCGACATTGGCACCGGCATCCCTAGCGCGAACAACACCCACGAGGTCGCACAGTCGGTGGCGCCAGACAGCCGCATCGTCTACGTGGACAACGACCCGGTAGTGCTAGCCCACGCCAGGGCGTTGCTGACGGGCACCGAGGCGGGGGCGACTCACTACATCAATGCTGACCTGAGATCGACCGGCAAGATCCTTGCGGATGCGGCGAACACGCTG
Source organism: uncultured Actinomycetota bacterium (assembly GCA_963719765.1). GTDB lineage: Bacteria > Actinomycetota > Actinomycetes > Streptosporangiales > Streptosporangiaceae > JAJYUU01. The sequence goes on along the minus strand of CAVRCW010000001.1, from coordinate 751,371 downwards.
GACTTCGCCAGGCCGGTCGCGATCATGCTCATGGCGATACTGCAGCATCTGAGCGACGACGACCACCCATATCAGATCGTGGCCGATCTGGTAGCGGCGGTTCCGGCGGGCAGCTACCTCGTTCTGTCGCACCCCGCCAAGGACATTGAGGCAGAAAAGATGGCCGTAGTGGCGGAGCGGCTCAATCAGATGATGGCCGAGAAGGTTACGTTGCGCAGCCAGGCCGAGGTCGCGCGTTTCTTCGCCGGGCTGGACCTCGTCGAGCCCGGGATGGTCAACGTTCCGCAGTGGCGGCCAGGGTCGGCGCAGGAGGCCAGCAGCCCGGCTGCGCTCTGGGGCGGCGTGGCCAGCAAGCGGTAAGCGCACGGGGTTCAGCTGGCCTCGACCCGCCTTCGCAACGCCTCGTTCAGCTCGCGGAAGCTCGCTTCCGCCCTGGCCAGCACCTTGCCGGAGAACGGCACAAGCAAGCCGCCGAAGGTCTCGCTCTGTACCAGCCTCGTGCCCAGGCCGGCCGGGGTCAGCACGAAAGCGTGCTCGCCGCCAATGATCGCTTTCAGCCCGGCCGTCCAGCGCAGTTCGGCACCAGGCTCGCAGGCCAGGACCTTGACTTTGACCGTCATGAACCGGCCGCCAGCCGCGGGCGCGCCCTTGATGATGATCGTCTCGCCGACCGCGATCCGCCCTGACGCCGCACGGAACAGCGGGTTCCACTGCGGGTAGCTGGCTAGGTCAGTCAGGACTGCCCAGACGTCCATCGGACCGGCGTCAATGTCTATGACCGCTGACATGGTCCGCACTGGCAATCCTCGGGTCAGTCAGAACTGCGTATGCCGCACGGTGTTTTCCGAAGCGGCCGGAGGGTCACAGCCGGAGCGTGAACTGATCCGGGTCGCGGTCGGGGCGGTGCGCCGCGGGCGCGGCCGGGTGACCGACGCCGATCGCGCCCATCGGCTCGAAGCCCGCGGGCAGGCCGAGCGCTCCCGCCGCCGCCTCCCGGCAGAACAGCGTGCTCGACACCCAGCAGGAGCCCAGGCCTTCCACCGCCAGGGCGACCAGCAGATTCTGCACCGCGGCTCCCACCGAGACCAGGAACATGGCGCGCTCGGCGGCATTGCGCCGCTGGTCAGGATAGGCATGCGCGGCATCTGCGACCAGGCACGGCACGATGATCAGCGGTGCGCGCCGCAGCACCTCGCCGCGCCTGACCCGCCGCGCGATCTGCTCAGGCGTGAAGCCGTCGCCGGTCAGATCCGCCTTCCAGGCCGCCAGCATGTCGTCGAGCAGTGCGGTCCTGGCCTGCTCCGACTCCAGCAGCGCGAACCGCCATGGCTGGCTGTGGTGCGGCGCCGGGGCCGTGATGGCCGCCGCGACGGCGCGCCGCACAGCGTCGGGCGATACCGGCGCGGCGGTGAACTCGCGCACAGTGCGACGGGCCGACAGCACATCACCGGCACCGAACCGGAACATGTCGTCCTCGGCCGGCCGGATCAGCGCGGCGGCGCCGGGCCCGGCGGCGTCGGTGACGAGCTCGGGCAGGCCGCGCACGACGGCCACGGGGATCTGGGTCGTCTTCTGCTTGACCAGATCGGCGGCGGCCGCGATCTCGTCGGCGACGGCAGCCATGGTGACCTCGAGGACGTTGCCAAACGTGTCAGGCTGGCCGCGGTGGTCACGCAGCGGGACCAGGCCAGCCGCCCCGATCGCGGTATCGGTCTGCCCGGCCCGCCACGGCCTGCCCATCGTGTCGGTAATGATCACGCCCAGCCGGACGCCGCAGCGCTCGCTGATTCCCTTGCGCAGCCGCCGGGCTGAGCCGTCGGGGTCGATAGGCAGCAGCACGACTGTGCCTGGCTCGGTGTTCGACTCGTCTACCCCGGCCGCCGCAAGCACCAGGCCGTGCCTGGTCTGGCTGATCCTGGTCTGGCCGCGGCGTGCGACGACCCGGACCGTTTCTGCGTCGATGGCCGACTCCCGGTCGCTGCGCACTACCCGGTCCTCGGACTTGCTCACGATCTTCGAGGTAATCACCAGGATGTCGCCGTCGAGAAGGCCCGGGCCGGCCTGAACTGCCTCGGTGATCAGCGCGGCCAGGTCGTCGCCCGGCTTGACCTCGGGCAGCCCTGGCACTGGCAGTACTGTCAGCCCTGCTGCCTGTCCCGCACTCATGCCCGCACCAGCCCGGCGAGCTCGATGGCCGCCCTCGCGATCTCGGCCGTCGCGGCGACGTCGGTCATGTACAGCGGCCTGGCCCGGACCGCGATGCCGGCCAGCTCGGGTGCGTCGACCGCGTCCTTGTCCTGATCGTCCACCAGCCAGCCGTCCAGCATGACCGGGCCGTAGTGGGCGGCCACCGCGGCCGCCGATGTCCGCACGCCGATAGCTGTCAGGCAGGCGTCGGCCATGCCGCGCACCGGCGCGCCGCCGATGATCGGCGAGATCCCGACCACGGTCTTGGCCCGCACCGCGTCCGCGATGCCGGGAACGGCGAGTATCACGCCGATGCTGACCACCGGATTAGACGGCGGGAACAGCACGAAGTCGGCCGCCGCCACTGACTCGAGTACGCCGGGAGCAGGCCTGGCCCGCTCGGCTCCGACGGCCTCGATCGCGATCGCGGGAACTGCCGCCCGCAGCCGCACCCACCACTCCTGGAAGTGCAGCACCTGCTCGCGGCCGTCCAGCTGGACAGTGACGTGCGTGCGGACGGGGTCGTCCGACATCGGCAGCAGGGTCACTCCCGGCTGCCAGCGCGTGCACAGGGCAGCGGTGGCCTCCGACAGCGTCCCGCCGCCGGCCAGCAGTTGCGTGCGCAGGATGTGGGTAGCCAGGTCCTTGTCGCCCAGGCCGAACCAGTCAGGACTTGCGCTATAGGCGGCCAGCTCGCCGAGCACGATGTGGCTCTCGCCCTCCCGGCCCCAGCCCTGCTGTTCGCTGATACCGCCGCCGAGCGTGTACATCACCGTGTCCAGGTCCGGGCTGACATGCAAGCCGAAGGGGGTGAAGTCGTCGCCGGTGTTGCCGATGACAGTGATGTCGGCCTCGGGGGCCGCCGCGCGCAGGCCGCGCAGGAACCTGGCGGCGCCGACACCGCCGGCCAGAACTGTGATGCGCATGCCGGAAGTCTTGCAACTCGCGGCGTCGGCCCGCGCGCTGCCCCGGCAAAAGGCGGGTTCGCCGGCCAGCGCGGACGGGACGCCGCGGCTGTCGGTGGCTGCCACCGGGCGTCCCCGTTCCGAGAAAATCTGCCTGGACTTTCCCCACATCCCAGGGCATCCGGGTGGCCATTATCACGTATCTCCCTTGACGCGACGCAAGACACGCGCGTGTAATTTCATCTATGTAATTCTCGCGCCGGGGAAAGTGGGGGCGGGATCACGGGGAACTGGGACGGGCAGGAGGTGTGCAGTGGCAGACGTCATCGTCTCGCTGGTGCACGACGGGCTTGGCATCGGCGTTGATGACGCCGCAGAACAGAGCTGGCAGGACCGCGCCCTATGCGCGCAGACCGATCCGGAGGCGTTCTTCCCGGAGAAAGGCGGCTCGACCCGCGAGGCGAAACGGGTGTGCCGCAGCTGCGAGGTCAGGGCTGAGTGCCTGGAGTACGCGCTGGAGCATGACGAGCGGTTCGGGATCTGGGGCGGGCTTTCTGAGCGCGAGCGCCGAAGGCTGCGGCGCCAGGCGGTCTAGCCGGGGGCGCAGAGCCGGGGGAGCAGACTGGCCATCCGGCGCACACAGATTCGCGTATTGTTCACGGGTACCCCCACCAGGGCAAGACGGGACACCAGTCCCATCAGGCTCGGCCAGCTAACCCCGGACAGCAAGCGAATCAGTTGTCGCCAAACGACTCGTACTCTCAGCATGTCGTGACCGCGGTGATCGTCGGACACGACGGCGCCGCGTGGCTTGCGCATGGCATCGACGCCCTGCTTGAGCAGACCAGGCAGGTGCAGCGAGTGGTGGCTGTGGACACCGGCAGCCGAGACCGCAGCGGCACGATGCTGACCGCCAAGCTAGGTCAGGCGGCCGTATTCGGGATGGACAGGGCCACCGGCTACGCGGCCGCGGTTCGCCGGGCGCTACAGCACAAGGCCGCTAGCGCACCGCTAGCCGCCAGCCAGGCCGGCCAGGGCAGTCAGAGTCGCGGCAAGTCTGAGCAGGTGGAGTGGCTATGGCTGCTGCACGACGACTGCGAGCCTGCCCCGGACGCGCTGGAGCAACTGCTGCGCGGGGCGGCGGAGACACCGACAGCCGCCGTCCTCGGTCCCAAGCTGATGGACTGGACCGACCGGGACGTGATCCTGGAGGCCGGGCTGTCGCTGGACGCCGTCGGCCGCCGGATTACCGGGATCGAGCCTCGCGAGGTCGACCAGGGTCAGCACGACGGCGATCACGACGCGCTGGCCGTGAGCAGCGCGGGCATGCTCATTCGCCGCGACGTCTGGGATCAGGTCGGCGGGTTCGATCCTGGCATGACGCTGTTCGGCGAGGACATCGACCTGTGCTGGCGCGTGCACGCGCTGGGCCTGCGCGTCCGGGTCATCACCGACGCCGTCGTTTACCACGCGATGGCAGCCACCAAGGGGCGCCGGGCCATCTCTGTCGGTCGCCGGGCCCGGCTACTCGACCGGCGGCACGGACTGCTGACGCTGCTTGGCAACCTGCCCACCGGTCCGATGCTGCTCTCGCTCGTGGCCAACCTGGCGATCTCGCTGCTGCGCACCGTGTTCTACACGGTGGCCAAGCGCGGGACCGCGGCGCTGGACGAGGCGGCAGCGGTAGCGGGCGTGGTCGGACATCCGATGCGGCTGGCGTCGGCCCGCCGCCGCCGGGCGCGCGGTCGGCGCGCTGCCTACGGCCGGGTCCGCGCGGACCTGCCGTCCGGCCATTCGCTGCGGCGGGCGGCCGAGTTCGTCGCGCTGGTGCTGGCTCGCTCGGCCAGGCCTGACTCGGCCGCGGGGCACTCGGCCATCGATGACCCTACCGACGACGACACGTTGCTGACCGACACCGGCTTCGTGCAGCGGTTCGTGACCAGGCCTGGCGTCCTGCTCATGTTCGGCCTGATCATCGTCACCGCGGTCGCCGAGCGGTCGAAGATAGGGGGCGGCCCGCTGGGCGGCGGCGCGCTGATGCCGGCCTGGGAAGGCGCATCCCAGCTATGGGGTGAGGTGCTGCAGGGCTTCCATCCGGCAGGCATCGGCTCGGCCAGCGCGGCGCCACCGTACGCGGGATTCGTCGCCCTGCTCGCTACCGTGCTAGCAGGCAAGGTGTGGCTCGCCGTCGACGTGCTGCTGCTTGGCACGGTGCCGCTCGCGGGCCTGACCGCGATGCTGGCGATGCGCCGCGTGACCAGGTCGCCGCGGATCCGGGTGTGGGCGGCGGCGTCCTACGCGTTGCTACCGGTAGCGTTCGGCGCGGTAGCCGCGGGCCGGCTCGGCAGCGCTGTCGCGTTCGCGCTGATCCCGCTCATCGGGCTGCTGGCAGGGCGGATGTTCAGCGAGCGGCCCGCCGGGCTCGCCGGGCGGCGTGGGCGACCGGGCTTGCAGTGACCGTGGGTACCGCGTTCGTACCGGTGCTGTGGCCGATGGCCGTGGCCGCAGCGCTGATAGCGGCCGTCATAATGCGCCGCTCGCGCCAGCATCTGGTCAATCTGGGCATCGTCATAGTGACGCCGCTGGTACTGCTGCTGCCGTGGATGATGCAGCTGCTTGCGCACCCATCCGGGCTACTGCTCGAAGCCGGGGTGCAGCAGCCGGGACTCGCCGCGCCGAGCCTGCCGGCCAAGTCACTGCTGCTGCTCAGCCCCGGCGGTCCTGGCCTGCCGCCGTACTGGGTCAGCGCGGCTCTCCTGCTGACCGCGCTCGCCGCGCTACTCGCTACCCGGCGGCGGTCTCTGATCGTCGTCGGCTGGAGCATGGCCCTGCTCGGATTCGCCACCGCCCTTGGCGTCAGCAGGGTAGTCGTCACCCCGGCCGGCGGCCAGGCGATGACGCCGTGGCCTGGGCCCGCTCTCGCCGTCGTCGCCGCCGGCCTGCTGCTGGCCGCCGCGGTCGGCGCGGAGGGCCTGGGCCGTATGCTGTCCGCCCGCGGCCGCAAGGGAGTGCAGCGGGTGACGAGCCTGCGGGCGGCCGCGGTGGCCGTGCTGGCGCTCGCAGGCCTGTCGGCGCCGGTGCTCGCGGCCGGGTACTGGCTGGTGCACGGAGTCACCGGGCCGCTCACGCAGGCCTCGGGCGAGGTCGTGCCCGCCCTGGTGGCGCCGTCCAGCGGCTCGGGTGATCAGCTGCGCACGCTGGTGCTTACCTCTGCGCGGGGGCACGTGTCTTTCCTGCTGCTGCGCGGGGACAGCCCGCAATTCACCGACCCTCAGATCGTGCCGGTGGCCGCTGCTCAGAGCGCGCTCACCAGCGCGGTCGGCGCGCTGGTGGCGCCCGGTGGCGACGAAGCAGCGAACCAGAGCCAGCTGCTCGCTCGCTTCGACATCGGCTTCGTGCTGATGCGCGCTCCGCTGAGCGCCCAGCTTGCCAGCGTGCTCGACGAGGTGGCAGGGCTGAGTCAGGTCAGCATGACGCCGACGTTCGACCTTTGGCGCCTGTCCACGGTCCCGTCGAGGGTGAGCGTTGTCGAGCCAGATGGCGCCGTGGTCGCGATCCCGTCCGGCCCAGTCAGCGTGGCTGGTGCCGCCGCACCGGCCACCGGCGGCACGCTCGAGCTGGCTGAGCCGGCCGGCGGCTGGACCGCGACGCTCGACGGGCATCCGCTGACCTCCGTCCCGTCGCCTGCGGGCAGCTGGGCGCAGGCATTCCGGTTGCCGCCGGGCGGGGGGACGCTCGCGATCAGCCGGAACGGGATGCTGCACGACCTGATAGTGATCCTGGAGCTGCTCGCATTCGTGGTAGTCGCCGCGCTCGCCTTGCCGGGAGTCAGGACCGCGGCCGAACTAGAGGCGGCTGCCTCCGGCAGCGCGGCGCTGGCCCTGGCCGCGGGGGGAGAAGCCGATGCCGAGACGGCGCAGACGCCGGAGTCTGGCGAAGCGGACGCGCCGAAGGCAGCGCCGGGTCGTCCGGCGGGTCTCCGGCACCCGGCCCGGCCAGATCGTCCTGGCCGGGGCCGCACGGCGGCAAGGAAGAAGCCAGGCCGTGCCGGCCGCCGCGGCCGCGGGGCGCAGCCCGCCGACGAGGAGACCGTCAAGCCGCTGGCCGGCCGCGATGAGGGTCGGCAGCGGCGGGCAGGCGCGGGCAAGGCTGCCGCCGGCCTGGCGGGCAGCGGGAAGGCCATGGCCACCAGAACGCGGGCAGGGCTGTCCCGCGGTGCCGATGGTGCCGCCGGTGCTGCGAGTGTGTCTGGCGCCGCTGGTGCTGCCGCCGCTGGTGCTGTCGGCGCGGGTGCTGGTGCCGGGGCGGGTGCGGGCGGCGCGCCTCGGGCTGCGTGGCCGGCCGGTCAGCCAGCGAGCCGGTTCATGAGCGGTCCACCGCCCGGGTCTGCGTCATACCGGCCAGAAAGCGGCGAGCACGCCGGGCCCCGCGCTGAGCGGCCGGCGCCCGCCTCAGACATCGGGACCGGCCGCGGCCCTGCGCCCAGGTCGGATAGGTCACCGTCGGGAAACCGTTACGACGACTTCCGAGCCGGCGTTGCGGCCGCTGGCAGTCGCTTCGACAGCGGCCCTAACCTGCTCGACTCGGGAAGCGCAGGACCGTCGCCTGACGACCTGCCTGTCCGCGGCGGCTCTGGGCCGTCAGCGCTGCCCCGCGACGAGCGGCGGGTGAGACCAGGGCCGTCACCGTCGGGCACTCGATATGACGGCCTGCTGGCCGGTGACCCAGCCGGCCGTCATCCGGACGTCTTCCCGGCGCGACCGGCCGGGAGTCGGTCGCCTTCCGGTCATCCCTACGGGGAGGAGGCGGCCGCGCCGGGACCAGGCGGACCGCAGCGCTCCTACGAGCCCGCGGCCGACTGGCGGGAGCCTGGCCTGCCCGACTACGGCAGAACCGACTCCGGTCGGCCGGACCCGGCCTGGCGCGATGCAGACTGGCGTGATTCTGGCTGGCACGAGTCCGTCGGGCCTGGCCGCAGCCGGCGAGACGCCGAGCCACCGGCGAGCCGCAGCTGGGAACAGCAGCCGCAGCACACGTCCGCCTGGCCAGCTGGTGACCAGCCGCCGTCCCGGCAGTCTGACAACCGCGCATCTGGCTGGCCCGAGCCCAGCCAGCAGCATGGCTGGCCGGAGGACTACCAGCCGGACTACCCGCCTGCACCACCGCCGTCGGGGCCAGCTCCCGCCTGGAACGTTCCTGACCAGGGTGGCTGGGCCGAACAAGGCGATGCGCTTGAGGCGCTGCCGCCGATCGCCGAAGTGCACCACGAGTGGCCGGGACGCGATGACAGGCCGCGGCGTGGCTGGCTGGCGCCGGACGACGAGCCGGACGGGGAGGGGTGGTGAACCGCCTGCGCAGCCGTCGGCTGCTGTTCGCCGCGTTCGTGTTGGCAGTCCTGGCCGCGATGTACGGTGCCGCGGGCCTACGTCATCCCGTCCCCGCTGCCGGGTACACGGCAGCTAGGCCCGGCAGCGCCGCAGTGACGTCGGCCATCCGGGCCTGTGCCGCGCCAGGCACCGCCGCAGTCACGTCAGGTTCGCTCGCCATCGCGGCGGTGCCGCAATCGGCGTCGGCCGGTTCCGCGCTGGTTACCCGGCTAGTTCCCGGCGGCAGCGCGGCTGCCGGGCCGGTCGTTGACACCATCACCCGGCCGGACCAGCCCCAGGTCGCCGCGGTGAAGACCGCCCCGGCGCTGCCCAAGAGCCTGCAGACCAGCCAGCCAGGTTCGAGCCCGAACGTCAGCACCCAGGCAGCGCGTGGCGGTGTCCTGGTCAGCGCGACCGGCTCGATGGCGCAGGGCCTCGCGGTCGAGCAGACCGGGCCCCAGGGACTCGTCACCGCGCAATGCGGCAGCCCCGGCACCAGCTTCTGGTTTGTGGGACCCGGCCAGAGCTCCGCGGCCGACATCGAGCTGTACCTGATGAACACCGACAGCCAGGCTGCGGACGTGCAGGTCACGGCGCTCACCGACGAGACCAAGGGCGGCCCGCTGCTCGGCAATGCCGATGACGGCATCACCGTGCCGCCGCACGGCATGGTAGTCCAGTCGCTTGGCAGCCTGCTGCAGTCCTCGAAGGTCGTCGCGCTCAACGTCACTACCAGTGTCGGACGGGTGGTGGCTGCGGTGCGGGAGAGCAGACGCAGCGCCGACGATGGCGGATGGCTGCCCGCCGCCCAGGCGCCGGCTACCAGGCTGATCATCCCTGGCCTGCCGCAGACCAGCGGCTCGCGCGACCTCTACATCGCCGTGCCGGGCTCCGTTACGGCGACAGTCAAGGTCACTGTGGTGACAACAAGGGGCTCCTATAACCCGACCGGCGGGACCAACATCGAGTTGCTCGGCGGCTCGGCCGCCGAGATACCGCTGCCAGTACTCGGAGGCGTGGCCGGCGCGGTCAGTATCTCCGCCTCTGTCCCGGTTGCGGCGGGCATGCTGGTGTCTGGGGGCCCGCCGGGTACTCCTGGCGCGATGGCGGCCACGGCCGGACCCGTTGCGGAGCAGGGCGTTCTCGTCGCCAATCCGGTCGGCTCGGCCGGGTCTACGGACCTGGTGCTGTCCGCACCGGCGCGCGCGGCGTCTGTGCGCATCATCGTGGGCACAGCGAGCCTGCCTGTTACCGGCCAGGCCGGCAGCGTACTGCAGATCAAGGCAGGGAGCACGGTCGTGATGCGGGTCAGGGCGCCGGGCGGCCACCGGACCTCTCAGGTCATGATCGTGGTCACTCCGCTCGCCGGGTCCGGCCCGGTGTACGCCGGGCGGGTTATCAGCTCCGGTGGAGTGGTCCAGTCGATCGCGGCCGTTCCCAGTTCGCTGACTTGGGTTCCGATCCCGGTCGTGCACAGCTCGCTGAGCGCCTTGGTGCCCTGACGGCGCCCGAGCCTTCCCGCGGGCCCGGCCGGTCGGCCACTTGGGCAGCGTCAGTCGTCGCCTGGGTAGCTGGGGTCTACGGTCTGCGGATCTATTCCGAGCCAGCGCGCGAATTCCTCGACGATGACATCGAGCACGAGTTCGGCTAGCTCTTCCTGGCCCTCGGCGCGCGCCATCAGGGGCCGCCGATACAGGACGATCCTGGCCGGGTGGTCGTGCTCGCCGCCTGTTGCCGAGCCTGGCTCAAGCCGCGCTAGCGGCACTGGCTCCGCATCGTCTGGATCCGGCTCGGCGGGCGGGACCTCCTCGACGGCGAACTCCACCGCGGACAGCTCGGTCTCCCACCGTGGCTCAAGCTGTGAGACCGCGAGCAGCACCAGGTCATCGAAGCGCTCGGCCCTGGTCCGGTGCAGCGGCACGTCCGGCGGTACCAGCGAGCCGCGCAGGCCACGGCCATGCCTGTCGCGCCGGTGAATCCGGCGGCCGGCTGCCCGGCGCTGACTGCTGCCCTCGTGCACAGTAACTGAGCGTATCCCAGCGGCTGCGAGGCAACGCGGCCGCTGCATTCTGGCAGCCGGAGACACGATCGTGCAGTGTGCCCCGGGTGGTGGCGTTACCGGCCGCCGATCGATACCGTCAGCCGTTGTGAGCGACCATCGCGAGCCTGCCCCTGCCGGCGGCAGGAGGCTGAGTTTTGCCGGCAGTGAGGACTGGATCGGGGTGGCCCGTTGAGCCCTCGGCAATGCTCTCGGCCGGCGTGCAAGCAGGTTGCCCTCTACACGCTGACCTACGTCTACCGTGACTCGACGGCAGTCCTCGGGCCGCTGGCTGCCTTCGTCGAGCCGCATTGCTATGACCTGTGCGGGCGCCACGCCGACCGGATGACCGCGCCACGCGGTTGGGACGTGGTCCGGCTGCCCGCGGTCGCAGCCGAGGAAGAGTGCGACGACCTTGAGGCGCTGGCCAATGCCGTGCGGGAGGCGACGGCTCCGCGGACGCCGGACGAGCCCACCGGGCAAGGCGTCGAGGTGGGCCGCCGCGGGCACCTGAGGGTACTGCGGTCCGCTCCGCCAGACGGCGGGCGGTCGATCTAGGTCGCTATCTCACCGGTACCGGGACCCGTGTCAGCAGCATCCTGCCCTGGTGCGTAGGGTGCACCGTGAGACATTAAGGCTCCCTCAGCGGCCCGCGGCAGAGCCGGGCGACTGGAGATGTGATGAAGATCGACGAGTGGCTGCTCGACATCCTGGCCTGCCCTAAGTGCCATGCCCCGCTACGGCCGGACGATGCGGCCAGCGAACTGGTCTGCACCGGCGCGGACTGCGGCCTGGCCTACCCGGTGCGCGACGACATCCCGGTTCTGTTGATCGACGAGGCCCGCGATACCAGGGCCGCCGGGCAGGAGTGACGGGCCATCGGCCCGGCCGGGGAGAATGCGGCCGGTTCCGGCGGGCAGGCCGCGGCGGGTAAGAACGCGGCTAGCCCCGGCGGGCAGCCCACTACAGGCGAGCACGGGCAGGGCGGCGGCGCGCGCGCCGTTCTTACCGCGCTGACCGCGAATCTGGCCATCGCGGCAACCAAGTTTGCCGCCTTCGTCATCACCGGCTCGGCTTCGATGCTGGCCGAGTCCATACACTCGGTTGCCGACTCTGGCAATCAGCTGCTGCTCCTTATCGGCAGGAAGCGGGCACAGCGAGCGGAGACCGAGCAGCACCAGTTCGGCTTCGGAGCCGAACGATATTTCTACGCCTTCATCGTCGCCCTGGTGTTGTTCATCGTCGGCGCCGTGTTCTCCGGATACGAGGGGATCCAGCGGATCCGCCATCCAGAAGCGCTGACGTCGCCGGTGGTCGCGTTCGCGGTCCTCGGTATCGCCATCGGCCTTGAAGGGTTCTCGCTGCGGACTGCGGTCATCGAGTCCAGGCATAGCAGGGGGCGGGCGGGATGGCGCAGCTTCATCCGGCATGCCAAGGCCCCTGAACTGCCGGCCGTGCTGCTTGAGGACATCGCCGCCATCACCGGCCTGCTCCTCGCCCTGCTCGCTGTCGGCCTTGCGGAGATCACGCACGACGACCGCTGGGACGGAGTCGGGTCCCTCGCCATCGGCGTGCTGCTGGCCTGCGTCGCTACCATCCTGGCGGTGGAAACCAAGAGCCTGCTGATCGGCGAGTCGGCCAGCCCGGGCATGGAGGCGGCCATAGTCACCGCGATCGAGAGCGGCCCCGAGGTATGCAAGGTCATCCACCTGCGCACCCTGCATGTCGGGCCGGACACCCTGCTGGTGGCCGCGAAGATCAGTGTGCCGCACGACGGCACGGCGGCAAGTATCGCGGCCGGCATTGACGCCGCGGAGCGCCGGATCCGAGCGGCGGTGCCGATAGCAGAACTGATCTTCCTAGAGCCCGACATCTACCAGGCCAGCCGCGCGGACCCGACAGATCCGGCGATCAAGGCCGCGCGCCGCCGGTCACGGTTCGGCCGGGCGGGCAGCCGGCCGCGGCAAGGCTGATCATCAGCCGCTTCTAGCCAGACCACCGTCATGGTGGAATCCCGGACCCGGCATGGCGCGAAGGGCAGTAAGCCCGCTCGTGTTAGCACCTCGCGCTAGTGCGGCGCTACCAGCGCGCTAGCGCCGCGGGCGAACCTCGACCTTACAGGCGAATACCACCAGGTGAATACCACCAGGTACTGCGAGACGGCTCGCCTGGATGCAGTACACCTGTCCGGACCGCCGGGCGGTTCCGTCCCGAGAAATGAGGTTAAGCATGATCAAGATCAAGATTCGCAAACTGGACAAGCTTGAGGCCACCAAGCACGTGACGATCACCAACATGGGGCGCTAGTTCACCAGACGCCAGCTCCCGGCTTGGCGGCCGACCGGCGAAGCCCGTCGGCGCGTGTCCGTCATGGATCGCCGGAAGCCTCCATCACAAGGAAATGAGGCTGCACGTGATCAAGATCAAGATTCGCAAGCTGGACAAGGTCGAGGCCACCAGGATCGTGACTTACTCCGGGCGGTAGTCCGCTGGGGAACGGTCCTGTCACCGGCAGGCGGGCCACGCGAGTCCGCCTGCCGGCGCTCGGCTCAGTCGCCAAACTTATCGACAGGAAACATGCGAATGCTTATGCCCGCCCTCAAACCTGGGCAAGACCCTTCGCTCCGCCCCAATGGTTCTGTCTGGGTCGGCGCCAGGATCTATGGCCATATCACCGAGCTGGAGGACGAGTCCGGTCTGGTGTGGCCCTTGTGCCGTCTACTGAACGGTACGAACAGCACTGACTCTCTCGTGCAGATCATGGTTGCTGATCACGGTGCCACTGCGGATCAGGTGCACGAGATTCTGGATTTGTTCCGGCACTCCGGCTGGCTCATAGATCAGGCGGCGCCAATCCCGGCTGACCTCTCGACACGAGAAGTCGAGCGCCACAGCCGCACCCTCGAATTCTTCACCAACATCGATACCTCGCCGCGAACGAATCCCTTCGAGCTGCTCTCTCGACTGCGTGGCGCCAGAGCAGTCGTGCTAGGGCTTGGCGGGGTCGGCTCGGCCGTGGCGACCGGCCTGGTCGCTACCGGGATCGGAAAGCTGCACTGCGTTGACTACGACCGGGTAGAGCTATCGAACCTGAATCGCCAGATCCTGTTCACCGAGCAGGACCTGGGCCGGGCCAAGGTGGAAGCAGGCGCCGAGCGGCTGCAGGACCTCGACTCCGGGACACTGATAACGACAGCGGATCTGCGGCTGGACAGTGCGGCAGGCGTAGCCGCAGCGATCGCGAGCGCAGATGTGGTGTTCTGCTGTGCTGATGATCCTGCGGAGTTCGACGGCTGGGTCAACGAAGCGTGTTTCGCGGCGCGCATTCCTTGGCTGGCCGCATCGTACGCCGGGGCGAGATACTCGCTGGCTACCTACATTCCTGGCCGCACCGGTTGCTTCGCCTGCCTGAAAGCGGCGTACCTAGAAGCCAGTCGAGAAGGCGGAGTGCCCACCGAGATTCGGCTCCCGCAGTTCCATGGCGTCATCGCGGCGTCCGCTCAGATCGCCGGGCACTCTATGGCCCTGGAGGGGGCTTATCTGCTGCTCGGCATGCCAGTTCAGACAGCCGGCCGGGAACTACACAGGCACCTGACCGACTACGAGCACTACTACTTCCTGGAGGCTGTGCCAAGGCCTGACTGCCCCGTCGGCTGCGGCGCACTGCTGGAGATCGAATGACGGCCGGGCTGACTCAGCTTGCGCTGACCGGCGACAGCACCGTGCAGGTTCGCCCGCTTGGGTACCGATGCGAGCAGGGCTTCTGGACAGTCGGGAGCATGGAGACAGGCGAGGCCGTCGATCTGCCGGAGATCGCGGTTACGGTCCTGCGAGCGCTGGAGGAGGGGGAAACCCTCGGCGAGGCAGCGCGGCTCGCCGCACTGATCCACGGCGAGCAGCCGGACGTCCGCAGCTTCGTGGCGGAGCTAGTCGAGCTGGATTTCGTGCGACTCGAGGGATCCGAACCGCTCGATCCGCAGGTCGGCCAGCCACCGGGACTGAGTCTGTCGTGGCTGACACCCAGGCAGGTCAGCTGGGTCTTCCGGCCGGCGACCGCCGCGGCGGTTGCGGCCTTCATCCTGTTCGCCTTCGGCTTTGCCATAGCCAACGGGCGAGTCGGCATTGGATACCGTAATCTCTTCGTCTCCCGTTACCCCGGCCTGAGCCTCGCCTGGTCCATCGCGGTGGTGACGGTTACCGTATGCCTGCATGAGTTCTGGCATCTAGCCGCCGCACGGTCTGCGGGAGTGCCGGCCAGGATCTCGCTCAGTACCAGGCTGATCTATCTGACGGCGCAGACCGCGGCGCCCCTGATGTGGCTCGCGCCGCGCAGAGCACGCTTGTGTTTCTATGTGGCTGGCATGACAGGCGATCTAGTACTGGCCGGCGGATGCTTTGTCGTCGCGGCCGGGTGCCGAAGCGGAACCTTGCCGGCCGCGATGGCCGGCTCGGCAGCCCTGATACTGCTGCTCGGTGTCCTCTTCGAGTTCGCCTTCTGCCTGCGCACCGATGTCTACCTGGTGATACAGGAGCTACTGCGCTGCCGCAATCTCTTCGAGGATGCCCGCGTTTACGCGCGCTACCGGGTCGCTCGAGTCAGGTCCTGGACTCAGCACACGGACTCGCCTCCGGATCCGACCTGGGAACTGCCCGAGCACGAGCGTCGGCCGGTCAAGGCCTACTGCGGGTTCATGGTCCTCGGCTCGGCAGGAATGTTGGCTCTCTCCGCTGTCTACGCATTGCCGGTCACGGTCGTGCTCGTCGTGCGCGCGGCCGAAGGGGTGCTCTCGGCACAGCCGTCGCGGGTCGTGGACGGCCTCGCAACCCTGATGATCGAAGGTGGAGCTCAACTACTCCTGCTCCGCCTGCTGCTGCGGCGATGGAAACACCGCGCTGGCAAGCTGGGGAACGGCTAAGCGTCGGTCACCGCTGTCGCGGTGAGCTGAGCGCGGGCCAGTGCGGCTTCGGGGGCGCCGGTATCGGCATAGAGGTTGACCGCCTGCTGCAAGCAGCGGCGGGACTGGTCGGCATCACCAGTCGCCCGGAAGGTGCGGGCGAGACTCTCCAGCGCGCGGGCTTGCTCGTATTGCTCGCCGATGCCGGCGGCCAGGCTGAGCGCGGCGTCCAGCCGCTCGCGCGCCAAGCCGGGCTCGCCGGTGGCGAGGAACACCTCGCCGAGCGCGTTCAGCGCGCGGGTCCGCTCGTACTGGTCCCCGATGCTGATGGCCAGGCTGAGCGCATCATCCAGTTGCTGGCGTGCTTGCTCGTGCTCGCCACAGGCGAGGAGCACTTCGCCCAGGCTGTTCAGAGCTTCGGCTTCGCCCGACTGGTCGCCGGTCTGACGGGACAGCGCTAGCGCCTGCCGGTGCAGATCGCCCGCCTGCTGATAGCGGCCTTGACGGCGGCACGCGGCACCGAGGCTGGTCAGAGCGAGAGCCTCACCGGTGGGGTAGCCGAATTTGCGGAACTGCGATAGTGCCTGCTGGAGTTGGCCGACGGCCACCTGGTAATGGCCCAGCCGCAATTCGCAGATCCCGAGGTTAGTCATCGCCAACGCCGAGGACGAGGTGTTCTGGTCACCGATCCGGCGGGAGATGCCCAGGGCACGCCGGAAGTGGCCGCTGGCGCGGCGGTAGCGACCCTGCCGCAAGTCGATGAGGCCGAGGTTATTCAGCGTGCGGGCCGCACCGATCCGGTCCCCGGCCTCCTGGTAAAGGGCGAGGGCTTGCTCGTGGTGGTCGCTAGCCTCCCGGTACCTTCCCTCCTGGGTGTCGACGATGCCGAGATTGCCGAGCGCGCGGGCCTGGCCGATCTGGTCGCCGGCCTGGCGGTAAAGGATCAGTGCTTCGCGCAGGCGATCGGCGGCTTGCTGATAGCGTCCCTGGCGCAAGTCGACAACGGTGACGTTGTTGACTGCTTCGGCTTCCGCGGCGCGGTCACCCGCGCGCCGCGCCGCGCGGCGGGCGTGAGTGCAGATGGCAATGATCTCGGCATAGTGCGAGCCGCGCTCAAGGTAGCGAAATATGGTGGTCGCCAAACGGGTGGTGTGACCGGGCCAGCCATTGTCCGCTGTGTGTTCGGCGACCGCGGTCAAGACAACTCGATGTACGTCAAGCCATGAGCGGGCAGCAGCGGCATCGTTCACGGATGGGACCTGCAGGGCGGGCACGGATCCGTCCGCAAGGCGGGGTTGCTCTCCGGGCCACAGCGCGTCCATCGCGGCGCCGGCGGCACACAGGTAGTAGTCGAACAGACGAGTTAGTGCCGCCCGCTGGGCTGGCTCGCCTTCGATGTCGCCGGCCAGCTCGGCAGCATATGCCTTGAGGAGGTCGTGCATCTGGTACCGACCAAAGCCAGCGGGTTGTATCAGGTAGACGCGGGCGAGGGAGTCGAGCAACTGGCGGGCCCGCCTGATAGGTGCGCCGGTCAGGGCGGCAGCGGCGTAAACGTCGAAATTGGTGCCAGGGTGCAGGCCCAGGAGGCTGAACGCACGGGCCGCCTCGGCGTCCAGGTGCCGGCACGACCAGGAGAACACTGCCCGCACCGCGGTCCGGGCGTCCCCGCCAGCGTCCAGCAGGTCCAGCCGCTGGTGCTGGTCGGCCAGTTCAGCGGTTAGCTCGGAAACCGATGTGCCAGGGCGGGTGGCGACGATCTCGGCCGCCACCCGCAGGGCCAGCGGCAACCGCGCGCACTGGATGGCCAGCCGCTCGGCCGCCTCGGCCTCCGCGTCGGCTCTGGCGCCAACCAGCGTCTGCAGCAGCTCTACCGCCTCCGTCAATGGCAGCAGGTCCAGCTCTAGCCGCTGGGCGCCTTCTCTGGCCACGAGTGCCGCCAGCGCAGCCCGGCTGGTGATCAGCACCCCGCAGCCGGGCGTGCCGGGCAGCAGCGGCCGGACCTGGTCCGTAGATCCGGCGTTGTCGAGCAGTACAAGCATGCGTCGCCCGGCCAGCAGGCTCCGATATCGCGCCGCGCGTTCGTCCTCGTCGGCCGGGATTTCCTGGCCAGGAACGCCAGCGGCGCGCAGCAGTATGGCCAGTGCATCCGCTGCGGCCATCGGCTCTCCAGGGTCATGGCCACGCAGGTTGACAAACAGCTGGCCGTCGGGAAACCGATCCGCCACCTGATGCGCCCACTGGACCGCCAGAGCGGTCTTGCCCACCCCGGCCGTCCCGGAAAGTGCGATAATCGCCACCGTCTGCCCGCCGCCGTCGGCATCGTCCAGCATGCTTGTCAGCGCCGCAAGCTCGGCGCCGCGGCCGCTGAAGTGACGCACTGGGGCCGGCAGCTGGCGCGGCAGCCCTACGCTTGCTTGCTGCGCTGGCACGGATTGCGCATGACCTGCCGCACTGCGAGTTACCGCGGGCGCCGGGCATGCCAGGGCAGGGTCGGCGGCAAGGATCTGCCGCTCCAGCCCAATCAGCTCATGTCCGGGCTCGGCTCCGAGTTCCTCGATCAGAACCCTGCGCGCACGTTGGTAGGCGGCTAGGGCCTCGGCCTGCTGACCATCCCGGTACAACGCAAGCATCAGCAGGCCGTGCAGCCGTTCCCGCAGCGGATGCGCGAACGTCAACTTCCGCAGCTCGGCGACAACCGCCCTGTGCTGGCCCAGCTGCAGGTCTGCCTCGATCCGCGCCCCGACCGCTTGCAGCCGCATTTCCGTCAGCCGTGGGCTCTCCCGCAAGGCCAACAGTTCGGATGGCACGTCCGCGAGCGCGTCGCCTCGCCACAACGACAGCCCTGCGCGTAGCTGCTCTGCCGCCCGATCCCAGGCGCCGTCGTGCGCAGCCTGCCGCGCGCTGTCCTGCAGAGCCTCGAACCGGCTCACGTCAAGCTCGTCAGCATCCGCGCGGATCAAGTAACCGCCTGGCAGCGTTTGGATCCGGGCATCGCCCGTCGGCTGCAGCGCCATGCGTAGCCGCTTCACGTAGTTCTGCAGGCTCGCCCGCGCCGACGGAGGCAGATCGTTCGCCCACAGGACTTCGGCCAGTTCGCTCTGCGACACCATCTGGTTCGCATTCAGCAGCAGCGCCGCGAGCAGCGCCCGCTGCTTGCCGGGCGGGACCGGAACGCTTGCTCCGGCGCTGCGCACCAGCAGCGGCCCAAGTAGACAGAACTCCACCTCGGCGACCACAAGCCTCCTGCCAGGCGCGCTGGCGGTGCACCAACGGGCGCCGTGATAGGCCAGCCCGGATGCGGCACACTTTATCAATGATCCAGACAAGGCTCGCCACCGCACGCGACGCGGCAGGCATCTGCGTGCTGCTACGCCAGCTGGGCTACCCGACCACGGATGCACAGGCGAGGGCACGGCTGGCGTACTGGTCAGCTGACCGGCAGAGCACTGTGATCGCTGCCGATCTAGACGGCGACCTGGCAGGTGTCGCCGCGGTGCACAGCCGTGCACGCCCTGTATGCCTGTGCGGGATACGCCGATGTCTGCAACCGGGCGGCCAGGTGCATAAAGCCGCTCTCCCCGCCCGGCTAGTCCCCAGCGCGGAAGCGGGCTACGGATTCAGCGCTGCCGCCAGCTGCCCGGTGTCACGGAGAATGGCGAGGTCGGGGTCACGGCTCGCGTTAGCACGGACGTCCGGGTTCAGCCTTATCGCCTCGGCCAGTGCACCTGCTGCCTGGTCCTGCTGGCCCGCCCTGGCCTGCGCGCAGGCCAGGTTGTAGCAGGCCATGCCGCGTGCCTGGGCCGGGGCGTCCAGCGCGTCGGCGGCGGCCACGGCAGCCGCGGCGAGACCGACAGCCTGCTTTGGCTGGCCGTGCGCGAGGTAGTAATCGCCGAGATGACCGGTCGGATGCCAGAAACCGCGGACGATGATCTGCAGCCACAGCTGGCGTCCTCTCAGCCAGGGATTCCTCGCCGGGTCCAGCAGGTCGTCGTCGGAGATGGCAGCCACGGCACGCATCAGCGCGCCTGCCACCTGCCAGCTCGCCTCGGCCACGGCCGCCGCGGGCGTACCCGCGTAGCCGAGGTACACCTCGGCCGAGTCGTGATCGATCTCGCTGAACTCCGGCGGCACCTGGCCGCAGGCGATGGACTCGAGCCGCTGTACTTGCTGCTGCCTGAATTCGGTGTTGTGCGCCACCAGCGGGGCCGCGGCCCAGTTCTCCGCGCTACCGGCCTCGGCCACGGGATGCGCGGCGAGCAGCACCTGCTCCTGCGTCACAGCGAAGCCGAGCAGGCCGGTCACGGCGGTGCGCAGGTGCAGGGCGCTAGCCGGTGCCGTGCCGGGCCCGGTCGCATCGGGCCGCGCTCTCGTGCTGGTTCGCGCCGTTCCGGTCATGACTCCTCCGTCTGCCCCGCGGCGCTGTCGTCGCAGTTCTGCTGCCGCGGGTCCGGCTTGCGGGCTGCGAACTTCAGCGCGTCGTCGACCACGATGGTGATCTTGTCGAAGCCGATCGTCTGCAGTCGGCTGAGTGCCGAGCCGGGATCGACCGGGTTGTAGGTGTCGCCCACGTGAAAATGGTGCAGGCCGTTGCTCGCCAGGCTGTCCGAGCCGATCAGCGTGCCGCCAGGCCGCAGCACCCTGAACGCCTCGGCCAGGATCTTGTTCTGCAGTCCGCTGGTCGGGACGTGATGCAGCATCGTGAACGACCCGACCGAATCGAACGACGACTCCGGGTAGCTCAGGTCCGCGCCGCTGCCCACGACGATCTCGACGTTGGTGCCCGCGTACCGGTCCGCAAGCAGCCGGGCCGCCTCCCGGTCAATCTCGACCGCGGTCAGCCGCTTCACCTTGTGCCGCAGCCACTCGGTAGCTGCGCCGGGACCGGGCCCGATCTCGAGCATCTCCTCGCCCAGGTCAACTCCGCTGGTCAGGTCGGGCAAGATCTCTGTCTGGATGTACTGCGCCCAGTCCGGGCTTGTGCACACTCGTGCATGGTTCTCGTTCATGGCAACGACGCTACGGAGCGGACCGGTCCGGCCCAAGAGCGTAGGCTGCCATGTTGTGTCGCAGGACGGACAATGCACTGCGGACGCGCTCGATGACGGAGCCGCGGTGGTCGTCGCAACCTTTCCAATGCCCGTGGGCCTGGTATTTGACTGGCATACGCATGACGACCATCAGCTTGCCTGGGCGGCCAGCGGAGTCCTGACCGTCCGCACCCGGCAGCGGGCATGGGTGCTGCCGCCCACGCGGGCGCTGTGGATTCCGGCCGGCGTCCGGCACGAGACGCTGACCGCAGGCGCGGCCGCCACGATGCGCTCGCTCTACGTCCGGCCGCGGATGTGCCCGATCAGCTGGGCCGAGCCCACTCCGGTCGCGGCCAGCCCGCTGCTCGCCGAGCTCATCGGATACCTAGGCAGCTCGGGCCTACTGCCGGACCAGCGCGCGCACGCCGAGGCGGTTCTGGTCGATCTACTCAAGCCGGTTCAGATGACGACCATCGAAGTGCGCATGCCAGCCGAGGAACGTGCTCGTCAGGTCGCCGACGCCCTGGCCACCGACCCGGCGGACAATCGCACCCTGGCGCAGTGGGGACATCACTTCGGTGCCAGCGAGCGGACGCTGGCCAGGGCGTTCCTGGCCGGCACCGGGGTGAGCTTCGGCCGGTGGCGCACCCTGCTGCGGCTGCAGGCCGCGCTGTCGGCATTGGCGGCTGGCGAGCCAGTGGGTAACGTGGCGCGGCACGTGGGATACGAGTCCGCGAGCTCGTTCGTGGCCGCGTTCCGGCGGGAGACCGGTCAGACCCCGGCGTCGTTCTTCGCCAGGCCGGGTGATGGCTGAAGTGCTCCCTGGCCGGGCATCACGGGGTTGGCCTGCTAAGAATCAGATAGCGGCGATGTCGTTCTTCGTCGCGGCCAGTTGCGCCGCGACCTCCTCAGCCTCGAGCGCTCCGAGGCCGCTGTACAGGGCGAGTGCCTGCTCCCAGTGGTACCGGGCCTGGCCGAGATCGCCGTCGGCGCGGTAGCCGGCAGCCAGGCCGTTAAGCGCACGAGCCTGCTCCTCCTGATCGCCGGCCTGGGCGCACAAGCCCAGCGCGGTGGTGTGGTGACTGCGGGCCTGGTCGGGCAGCCCACAGGCGAGCAGGGCGTCACCCAGTATGTTGAGCGCCCTAGCCTCACCAGACTTGCTGCCAATCTCGCGGTACATCTCCAGGGCGCGGCGGACGTTGCTGGCGGCCAGCTCGTACTTACCCTGTCGAAACTCGACGTCACCGAGGGTGCTCATCGCGTCGGCTTCGGCAAACCGGTCTCCGGCCTCCCGGCAGACAATCAGCGCCTGCTGGAGGTGACCAGCCGCGGCAGAGAGATTGCGCTGATGCAGTTCGATGAGCCCGAGCCTGGCGAGAGTGTTCGACTCGCCCAGCCGGTCACCGACCTCGCGCAGCACAGCCAGAGCCTGCCTGTTCCTACTGGCCGCCTCCTCGAAACGGCCCTGCTTCAGGTCCACCACGCCGAGGTGACCAAGCGCACGGGCCTCACCGACCCGGTCCCGGACCACGCCATACATCGGCAGCGCCTCCTGGAGATGGCCGAAAGCCCGGTGCCAGTCCCCCAGTTCTATCTCGCTGAGACCGAGATTATGCAGTGCACGAGCTTCGCCAGCCCTGTCGCCTGTCTCGCGGCATAGCTGCAACGCCTGCTGGTAATAGTTAGCGGCTTCGGGATGCCGACCCTGCCGGAACGCGACGCTGCCGAGGCTCGTGAGTGCTTTTGCCTCGCCGGACCGGTCGCCCGAGTGCGACGCCGCCCGGCGGGCGTGGTTGTGGATGATCAAGGCCTCGGCGACATAGCCGCTGACGTCAAGGTAACGGAACAGGATCGAGGCCAGCCGGACCGTATAGTCAGGCCAGCCGTTGGTGGCCATGTAGGCTGCGACGGCGACCAGGCAGGTGCGTTCGGCATCCAGCCATGTCCGGGCCGCAGCAGGATCTGTCAACGGGGGCGCGGGGCCAGCCGGCCGGGGGATGCGCGGACGGCGTCCCTGTTCGGCGGGGAACAGCGTGTCCATTGCGGTAGCAGCGCCGTACAGGTAGTGGTCGAAGAGGCGGGTCAGCGCGGCCCGCTGTTCATCCGCACCGTCGTGGGCAGCGGCGAGGTCGCAGGCGTAGGCGCGGAGCAGATCATGCATGTCATGCCGACCGTGACTCGCAGAGCGGATCAGATGCGCGCGGGTCAGCCGGTCGAGCACGTCGGTTGATTGACTGACGGTGGCACCGGTGAGCGTCGCCGTGGCGTAGGCGCTTAGATCGGGCCCTGGGTGCAGACCGACCAGCCGGAACGCGCGGGCTGCTTCGGCGTCAAGCTGCCGGTAGGACCATGAGAACACGGCCCGGACCGCGGTATGCGAGTCACCGCCTGCATCCAGCAAAGTGAGCCGTCGCTGCAGGTCGGCGAGTTCGCTGACAACGCCAGCGAGCGATACCGCGGGACGTGCAGCAGCAACCTCTGCGGCAACCCGGAGCGCAAGCGGCAATCGCGCGCACTGGGCGGCCAGCGCCGCAGTCGCCTGGGGGTCGGCGTCAGCTCTGGCGCCGATCAGCGCCTGGAGCAGGCTGACTGCATCACTCTGGGGCAGGAGGTCCAAATCCAGCCTTCGCGCGCCGTCCCGCGCCACCAGGCCGGCCAGGGCGTCGCGGCTGGTCACCAGTGTCGAGCACCCTGGTGTGCCGGGCAGCAGCGGCCGAACCTGACTCGCGGCGCTAGCATTGTCGAGTACGATCAGCATCCGCCGCCCAGCCAGCAGGCTGCGGTAACGGGCAGCGCGCTCCTCAAGTTCTACCGGCATGTCCTGGCCCGGCACGCCCAGTGCGCGCAAGAACCCGGCTAGTGCGTCAGCTGGGAGCATCGGCTGGGCCGGGTCATAGCCGCGCAGGTTCACGTACAGCTGGCCGTCAGGGAACTTGTCAGCGACCAGGTGTGCCCACCGGATAGCCAGCGCGGTTTTGCCTACCCCGGCAGTTCCCGATACTGCCGAGATCACTACAGCTGGCGCATTTCGGTCAGCTTGCCGCGCATTGGCATCGTTGCCGTTTCCGGTCGAGTGACCCAGCAGCCGGTCGAGGTCGGCTAGCTCCTTCGCCCGGCCGGTAAACGCGGGCACGTCGGTGGGCAGTTGCCGTGGTACGGGCCCGGGGCGGAGGTCGACCGAGTCGGGCGTGGCCAGCAACTGATCGCCGCGCAGGATTCGCTGATGCAGCGTCTGCAGCTCATGTCCGGGGTCGGCGCCGAGTTCCTCGGCGAGCTGGCGCCTTGTCTGCTCGTAACACTGCAGCGCGTCGGCCTGCCGCCCGGACCGGTACAGCGCGAGCATCAGTTGGCCGGCGAGCCGCTCATCCGCCGGGTGGGCGGCGGCCTGTCCCGTGAGTTCGCTTATCAGCGCGCCATGCTGTCCCTGGCGTAGCGCGATGTCATTGAGGTCAAGGACAGCAGCGAGCCGCTGGAGTTCCAGCGAGTCGCGCATCGCGCGGAACCAGGGACTGTTTAACCCGGCCAGCGCCTGCCCGCGCCACAATCCGAGCGCACGTCGCAGGACCTCTGCGTGCTCGCCGTCGTCGAGTCCTGCCTGCGCGACTTGGCGGCGGAAGCAGTGCAGGTCTAACTGATCCGGCGCGGCGATCAGTACGTAGCCGCCCGCACGGCGGGCCAGCACCACAGCGGGGTCTTCCGCACTGGCCAAGGAAGCCCGGAGTCTGGCCGCGTAGCCGTAGATGAGATTGCGGGCCGAGGCTGGCGGGTCCTCGCCCCATAGCCGATCGATCATGCGGTCGTCCGGCACTTGCTGGTTGAGGTCCAGCAGCAGCACGGCAAGCACAGCCCGCTGACGGGCGTGCCCGATGTTGATCTGCTGTCCGGCGACCGTCGCCTCGACAGGCCCGAGAATCGAAAACTCCACGGGCGCCTCCGTGGCGTACCTGCCACGGCGAGCAGGGCCCGATCACCGGCCTATTGGTCGGCGTATTGGCCAAAGTACTTTACCTGATCTTGCTTGACCTGGTTATTCAAGATTTCTTCCACATCCCTTCGTGATGGTTCGTTCACACTCAGATCGCCCGGCATGCGGCGCGTGTGCCTGAGTGTGGTCTGCACAGGTCCGGAGGGTCTAGATGGGCGTTGGGGTTGTTGCGGCGGCGGCACGGCACGTGGCGGCGGTGTGGGGCGGGCGGACGCTTCGGGGGCGGCGTTACCGGGCGGTGCGGGCTGCGGCGACCATGCGGCGGACTACAGCAGGATTGCTAGGGCCGGTGCTGGCGGCCGGAACGTCTCTAACTCCGGTCGTAGTGACCGGCACGGTGGCGGGCGTGGCCGCAGCGGTGGTGGCCACCGCTGCGCCGGCCAAGGCGGCGACGGGCCCGTCGGTGCTGGTGCTGCTGCAGAACGGGGAGACCACGGCGCCCGAGACCACGGTGCTGCAGAACGCCGGGTACAGCGTGACGCAGGCGACGCCATCGACGTGGGAGAGCATGTCGACCAGTTCGTTCAAGGCGTACGCGGCGCTGGTGATCGGCGACCCGTCCTCGGGCAGCACCTGCTCAGCGCTGACACCGACGACGGGCACGTCGGGCAGCGATGCGCTGGGCACGAACTGGCAGGCGGCGGTGACGGGCAACGTCTCGGTACTGGGCACGGCGCCGGCGCTTGCGGGGACCGGCGGGGCGGATGGGCTGATCAGCGATGCGGCCGGGTATGCGACCGCGTCCTACAACTCCTCCTCGCAAGCGGGGACCGGGCTGTATGTATCGCTGAACTGCGAGTATTCGACCGCGTCGGCTGGGACGAGCGTGCCGCTGCTGAACGGCGTGGAGGGCATCGGCGCCGCCGGGGGTCTCGCAGTCAACGGGAAGCTGTCGTGCACCGATCCGGGCACGCTGAACACGTGGGAGGCCGACGCCTCGGGCACGTTCGGCGGGTTCGCGAGCGCGTCGCTGGGCACGGGCGCTGGCGGGTTCCCGTCGCCGTCCTGCCCGGTGCAGGAGGCGTTTGACTCCTGG
Organism: uncultured Actinomycetota bacterium; assembly: GCA_963719765.1. Classification (GTDB taxonomy): domain Bacteria; phylum Actinomycetota; class Actinomycetes; order Streptosporangiales; family Streptosporangiaceae; genus JAJYUU01. Next base: position 725,932 of record CAVRCW010000001.1, on the reverse strand, counting down.
CCGGCGATGTTCACGCCGGTCGGCTATGACGCCGCCGCAGATGCGACGGTTAACTTCACGGCCTCGGATGGGGTCAGCGGCCAGCCGTACCTGCTGCTCGGCGCGCCGGTTTTTGGCGCGACCGCGGCGCTGGCTCCGTCGACCGGGGGCGAGGTGCCGGCCGGAACGACGCTGGGCGGCGGCGGTAACCCGGCCGCTCCCGGAGTGTCGCAGGCGACGGCAGCGGATCCGGTGAACACCGAGAATGGGGACTTTACCCAGTCCAGCACTGACTTCAGCATTCCGACGTTCGGGCCCGGCCTCGATTTCACCCGCTCGTATGACGCCGATGTCGCGGAGCAGGAAACGAGGGCCGGGAAGCCGGGGGTGATGGGGTACGGGTGGACCGATGACTGGGACACGTCACTGACGACCAGCACATCGGTACCTAGGGACATCTACACCCTGGACGGGCTGGCGACCAATGTCGACAATGGCGGGCTGCCAACCCAGGAGCCGCTGAACAGCCCGCCCGAGGTCGGAACCAGCGGGTCGGATACCTACATCGCCGATGCCGCCGACAACCGCATTGAGGAGATCGCGGGCGCGAACGAGACCGAGTGGGGCATCTCGATGACCGCCGGCCACATGTACACCATCGTCGGGAGCCCGAGCGGGGTGGCCGGCGCGTCGGGGAACGGCACGCCTGCCGACGCCTCGCTGCTGGATGACCCGTCGGCGTTCACGCTGGACGCGGCCGGGAACCTGTACATCGCCGACACCGACAACTGCCGGGTGGTGGAGATCCCGGTCGCGACCACCAGCACTCAGTGGGGCGGCGCTTTCGGCACGATGGATGCCGATGACATGTACACGATCGCGGGCCGGAACTCTGCCAACTGCGGGGCCGGCGCGGACAAGAAGCCCGCTAACGCCTCGGACCTGAACGACCCGACGAGCCTGCACTTCGGGCAGAGCACGGGGAACACCGACCTGTATATCGCGGACTCCGGCTCCAACCGGATCCAGGAGATCGCCGGGGCTAGTGAGACTGAGTGGGGCCAGTCGATGACCGCCGGCGACATCTACACCGTGGCGGGCCCCGCGACCTCGAGCGCCTCCGGGTCCACCGGGGATGGCGGTCCGGCTACGAGCGCCCTGCTGTCTGACCCGCAATGGGTCACGATCTACGGCAGCAACATGTACATCGCCGACACGGATAACTGCCGGATCCAGGAAGTTCCAGCTGACAAGGGTAATCAGTGGGGCGTCCCGATGAGCGCCAACGACATCTATACGGTCGCGGGCAGTGCCGGCGCAGTGTGCGGGGCCGGGGCAGACCGCGAGGCGGCCACATCCTCGGACCTGGCTGACCCGGCGGCGGTGAATGCGAATGCCGCCGGCCTGTTCATCGGCGACTCGGGCAACAACCGGATCCAGGAGGTTGCCGTCACCGCCGAGACCGACTTCGGCCAGGCGATGACCGCCGGGGACGTGTACACGATCGCGGGCAGCGCGACGGGAACCGGCGGGAACTCCGGTAACGGCGGCGCGGCTACCTCGGCCCTGCTGGAAGCGCCCGGCTCGTCGTCGGGCGGCACCGTCGGCAACTCGCTGATATTCGCCGACACCGGAAACAACGAGATCCAGGAAATCAGCACCGCCGGCGACATCTCCATCATCGCCGGCGGGGCCGGGACCTTCCAGCAGGAAGGCGACGGCGGCCCGGCCATCAACGCCTCCCTGAGCGAGCCGCATGGCATTGCCTCCGATGCGGCCGGGGACATTTTCATCGCCGACACCACCAACAACCGGGTGCAGGAGATCGCAGCGTCCAGTCATACCCAGTTCGGCATCGCGATGACCGCCGGGGACGTGTATACGGTGGCGGGCAGCGCCGCCGGCATTTACGGCTACTCGGGGGATGGCGGCCTGGCGACATCGGCACTGCTGAACCTGCCCGTCAGCGTCGCGGTGGACGGTGCCGGGAACCTGTACATCGATGACGACGGCAACTGCAGGATCCAGAAGGTGTCGGCGGCTACCGGCGACATCTCGACCGTCGCCGGCAGCGCCGTCGGCGCCTGCGGGGACTCCGGGAACGGCGGCAGCGCGACCTCGGCCCTGCTGGACGACCCCCTTGCCGTCGCGACCGACGCTGCCGGGGACGTGTTCATCGCGGACGATCTCACCAACGAGGCTCAGGAGGTACCCGCGGCCAGCGGCAACGGGATGACCGCAGGAGACATTTACGTCATCGCTGGCAGCACCTCCGGCATTAGCGGCACCTCGGGCGACGGCGGCCTCGCGACCTCGGCCCTCCTCAACGGGCCGGCTGGCATCGGGGTCGACACGGCGGGCAACATCTACATCTCCGACAGCGGCAACAACCGCATCCAGGAGATCGCCGGCGCCACGCATGTCCAGTGGGGCCAGTCCATGAGCAAGGGTGATATCTACACCATCGCCGGCAGCGCCGCCGGCGGCTCCGGGAACACCGGAGACGGCGGTCCCGCGACGCAGGCGACCCTGAACAGCCCTGCGCAGATCGCCGTCGATGCCTCCGGGGACCTGTATATCGCCGACTGGGTGAACAACCGGATCCGTGAGGTCGCCGCCGCCAGCGGCACCCAGTGGGGCCAGTCCATGACCGGTGGCGACATCTACAATGTCGCCGGCAGCGAAGGCGGAACCGCCGGGGAATCCGGGGACGGTGGCGCGGCCACAGCCGCGCTGATGAACCAGGTCCAGGGCGTGGGGACAGACCCGGCCGGCGACCTGTTCATCACGGACGCCAACAACAACCGGGTCCGCGAGGTCACCGCCACATCCGCCCCGGCATTCCCGGTCTACCCGGCGCCTGCTGCCACCATCACTGTCACCCAGCCCGGCGGCGCGCAGGTCACCTTCTATCCCCAGGTGAGCGGAGCCTGCGCCGCTCCGATGCTGACCGCGGGCGGGTACTGCGTGGAGCCCGCGTTCCAGGGCGCGAGCCTGACGAGCAATAGCGGCACGGATACCTACACCTTCGCGCCGTCGCCTGGCTCGGACATTTACACCTACTCCTGGGACGGAGAGCTGATCTCCGAGACCGATACCGCCGGTGACACCCTGAACATCACCTACGCATCCCCGGCTCCCGGCCTGGCGGTGCCCGGCGACTCGGCGGAGGTGTGCCCCTCCACCGCGACCTCGTGCGCGACGATTGCCTCCGCTTCCGGCCGCGCGCTGGTGGTCGGCTCCAACAGCACCGGCCTGGTCAGCTCCGTCACGGACCCGATGGGGCGGGAGTGGAAGTACGCCTACAACAGCTCCGATGACCTGACCTCGGCAACCGACCCGATGGGCAATGTCACCTCCTACACCTACGGCCAGGGCAGCAACGGCCCGGCCCAGGCCAGCGACCTGCTGACCATCACCGGCCCGAACGCCCAGCCGGGCGGCCCTGACGCCGGGGATGCGACGGTGAACGTCTATAACTCCGCCAACGAGGTCACGAGCCAGGCCGATCCCATGGGCTGGAAGACCGCCTTCAACTACTGCGTGAATGCCGCCGCTGGAAACTGCCTGGATGCAGCCACCGGCGATGGCCTGGTGACCGTTACTGACCCGGACGGCAACACCAGCGTCTACGACTACGACCAGGGCACCCTGGCCGCCCAGGCCGATTGGACTGGAACTGCCGGCACGACGCTGGCGTCGGAAAATGACTACGAGCCGGACGCCGCTGCCGGGGGGACAAGCGGCGGGACGCTGCTCGACAATTCCAGTACCGACGGTGACGGCAATACGACCACCTATGCCTACAACTCTGCCGGGAACCTGACCTCGACGACGGCGCTGGGAGCGAACGGCACGCCAGCGACCACGACCGATGCCTATACCGGGAGCTTGCAGCTGGATAGCTGTGATGGGACCGCGGAGGCCGTATCGACGGCCACTTGCTCGCAGGATTCGGGACCGGCAGCGGTGGCGCCAGGCGGGGTGATCGCCTCGCCATCGGCGGCGCCACCGGAGGGCCTGACTTACGCGCTTTATGACACCGACGGCAACGAGTTGTACTCCTCCACCGGGGTATATGAGCCGGGCGCGAGCAGCGCCGCGTACGTGCAGACCACCTACCAGCTGTTCAAGGGCAACACAATCACCCTGCCGGGTACCAGCACCGTCATCTCCTGCACCTACACCCCGCCGTCAGCGTCGCTGCCGTGCGCGACCATCGACGCCGACGGGGTTGTCACCCAGCTCGAATACGACGCCCAAGGCGACCTGATGGTGTCCTCGACTCCGGACGGCAATGGCAGCCAGCTGGCGACCACCATTTACACCTACGACGCCGACGGGGAACAGTTGACCGTGGTCGCCCCGGATGGGAATGTCTCCGGCGCCAACGCGGGGAACTACACCACCACGACCGCCTACAACGCGGATGGGCAAAGGGCGTCGGTCACTAATGGCGGTGGCAGCGGGTACACCGACTTGCCACGGACCGTCAGTTATGGCTACGACAGCGACGGAAACGTGACGACCGTCAAGGATCCGCGCGGCAGTACGACGACCACGGCCTTCAACGCGGATGACAAGCCGGTCCTGGTCACCAACCCCGACGGGGATGCATCCCTGACCTGTTACGACGGGGACGGGAACGTGACCCAGACCGTACCCGCAGTGGGGGTGGCCGCGAACTCCCTGACTCCGGCGTCGTGCCCCACGTCATATCCGGTCGGCTACGGCGACCGGCTAGCCTCCGACGCGACCACCTACATCTTCAACGCGATGGGCCAGCGGACGGCGATGTCCACGCCTGCGCCAGCCGGGCAGACCGGGTCGGAGACCACGACCTACTCCTACGACGGCGCTGGGAACGTGGTCAGCACTACCGCCCCGGCCACTTCGAAGAACGGGTCGGCTCAGGTCACGACCGACAGCTATAACTCTTATGGCTACCTAGCGAGCCAGACTACTGGCGCGGGCACGTCCGCGGCATCGACTGTGTCTTACTGCTATGACCCGGACGGTGATGTGACGTCGGTGGTGTATCCCGACGGGAACGCCTCTGGCACGGCGCCATGCGAGACGTCCTCACCGTGGGTCGTGTCACCGAGCTCGCACCCCACCCAGGCGGCGTTCCAGACTACCCATTCCTACGACTCGGCCGGAGACTTGGTGTCCACCACGACGCCGACGACCGCGGCGGCGCCCTCCGGGTCGACGACTACTTCGACATATGACGCCGCCGGGAACGAGCTCACCAGCACAGACGCTGACGGCGTGACGACGACCCGGACCTACACGCCGCAGGACCAGGTCGCGACGGTCACTTACTCCGGATCCTCAGCGCATTCGGTTACCTACACCTACGACGCTGACGGCAACCAGACTGGCATGACCGACGCCACCGGCGCCTCCAGCTACGTCTACGACCCGTTCGACGAGCTGACGTCGGCGGAGAACGGCGCCGGGCAGACGGTGAGTTACGGCTATAACCCTGACGGGCAGGTCACCGGCATCACCTACCCGCTGCCATCGACCGCGACGTGGGCGAGTACCGACACCGTGTCCTACGGGTATGACAACGCTGATGAGCTGACCTCAGTGACCGACTTCAATGGCCGCCAGATCACCATTGGCAACACCGGCGACGGACTGCCCGACTCGCAAGCCCTCGGCTCCACCGGGGACACGATCACTGCCTCGTATTCGGCCGCCGACAGTCCGTCGGCGATCACGCTGAAGAACTCCGGCTCCACGCTGGAATCCTTCACCTATTCCGACTCCCCGGCCGGCACGATCCTGTCCGAGACCGACACTCCGTCCTCGTCGAAGACCCCGGTCGACTACACCTATGATGCCGAGGACCGGGTCACGTCCATGACACCGGGCACCGGGTCAGCGCTGGACTATAACTTTGATGCCGCCGGAAACCTGACCACGCTGCCGACGGGCTCGGCTGGCACCTACAACGATGCGGGCGAGCTGACCTCCTCGGCGGTGTCCGGCACGACGACGAGCTACACCTACAACGCCGACGGGGAGCAGCTCACCTCTACCCAGGGCTCCACGACCGAGTCATCGGGCACCTGGAACGGCGCCGGACAGCTCACCGTCTACAGCAACGTCGCCGCCGACATGACCGCCGCGACCTACAATGGCAACGGCCTGCGCGCCTCCACCACGGTCATCCCGGCCGGCGGGTCCGCCGTCACCCAGGGGTATGTGTGGGACACGCTCCCGTCGGTCCCGCAGCTGCTAATGGACGGCAGCAATGCCTACATTTACGCGACCTCTTCCACCCCGGCCGAGCAGGTCAACCTGGCCACCGGCACCACCACGTACCTGGTCACTGACGCCCTGGGCTCGGTGCGCGGCGCCGTCAGTTCGGTCGGCACGCTCATCGCCACGACCAGTTACGACGCCTGGGGCAATCCGCAGACTTCCGGTGGGCTCAGCGCCAGCAGCCCGTTCGGCTACGCCGGCGGCTACACCGACCCTGACGGGCTGATTTACCTCCTGAACCGCTACTACAACCCAACCATCGGCCAGTTCACTTCCGTCGATCCCGACGTAAGCCAGACCCTCACCCCCTACGCCTACGCCGAGGACAACCCGGTCTCCCTCGCCGACCTTTCCGGTATGGCGCCGGATATCCCGTGGCAGGACTACGAGAGTGACGTATCGCATTGGTGCTACGGCCTTCCGCTATGTCCGGACTATTACTTCGATTACTCCGCGAAGATGTCAGGAGAAATCGCCAAGGTGGACGCGGCGGCGATCGCCAAGAAGATCGAAACCTTCACCAAGTGGCTTTCTCTCGCAACTACTATCGTAGCTTCGGTGCTCGGAATTGACCATTTCTGGGCCGGAATTATCGTGGGTGGCATCGGCGCGTTCGCCGCACTTATTAGTGTTAAAATCTGGGAAAAGCTAGTCAAGAAAATTATAAAACTTGTGAAGGGTACATATGAGGGACCAGGTAAACATGCCGGATTCTACGCCTCCGTCCGGTATAACGGCTGGACTGGCGGGTCGGGGATTAATTCCCCGTTCCTGGTCCTGCGAAAGTGCGACACCGAGAAAGCGTCGTGCGGATCTCCGGGTAATCACGACTGGAACTGGGTAGAGGGGGACGCTCCCGTTGCGCCTTAGTGGGCCACGGAGTGGACCGGGGTACGAGCCCGGTATGGTACCCCGGTGGCGTGGCAGGCGGGCCTGACGCCCAAGGTTGCCCGGTCCGGATGCGGGGCGTGAAGCCGCGGCGCCAACATCAAGGAGTGCCTCGCTAGCGCGAGGTCCGGATCCACCCCTGAAAATAGTCGGTATCATGTCTATCCGGACCGCGAAACGCGTGTGGAGTGCTCATGAGGTATATCGCCATCTCGATTTTTATTGCCTTCGGAGTCGTTATCGGCACTGCTCGCCTGATCAAGCTCGTGAAGAGCTGGCGCAACCCGGCAGAAACCGCATCGGGGGCACGAGGAAAAGCGTGGGGGGACCTCTGCTTCGGCGTCCTGCCGATAGCTATCGGAGTGAGCTTTCTTGGCGAGCAGGCGAAGAGTAACGCGACCTTCTGGGCGGCGGTATGCGCTTCATTCTCGATCCTATGCGTGGGGCTCTTCCTGACCACGAAATCTCAGCTGCAGCGCAAGCGAGCTGCCGCCCATGGTGGCAATTCCGGGGCGGAAGCGGGCAGGCATTACTGATAGGTTTGTCTCCTCAGTTCGTCGTTGGGCGCAGCATCGTCTTCCACGTGCCAGTCATGACGACCTCGCCAATGATGAGCAAAGGCACCCCCGGCAGCGCTGAATTGTCCGGCGCACAGTCATCTACGCGATCCGTGGCCAGATGGACCATGTCGTGCGGAGGCCTTGTAGTTCGCATAGGGCGTGGCCGGCAACGACCAGACCTGCGACTCACCGGCCGGGGCCCGGCCGCCGGATTCGGCGGGCCGGGCGCCCAGGCTCAACAGCCGCAGCGCGCGCTCCTGCTCGAAGTCCAGGGCGCGCGCCGGTGGTGCCTGGATCCGGCCGATGCGGCGGCCAAGCTCGGCAACCTCGGCCCGGACCCGCGGGTCGGCGAGGACCTGGATGCCGAAGGCCAGCGCCGCCGGGCTGATGTCATAGCGGCGCTCGATGGCGACGCCTAGCGCCACTGCGGCCATATCAGCGTCGGTGAACTGCCTGTGCCCCGCGGCCCGGTCCGCGTCCGGCCGGCGTCCGGCCGGCAACTGGCCGCCTCCGCGTCGAATGCCGGGCGTGGCCGCGCTCGCGGCCTGCTGAGACCTCCGGCGGCGGCGCTGACGCAGCGCGGGCAGCAGTCCGAGCGACTCGCGGTAGCGCAGCATGCGGGGCGTCATATCTAGCCGCTCCGCCGCTTCGGTGATCCTCATGGAGCTAATCTTACATTTTTATGTTAAGAACAGCGCTCTCGACGTGCACGCAGCGGTCCTGCTGCCGTACGGTCGTCGTGTAGCCCTGCACAGAGCAGGCTCCAGGGCCCGCACGGGGGCCGGAAGACAACACGCTGAGGAGTAACGAATGCCCGCTGAGACAGTTCCGTTCAAGGTCGCCGACCTGTCGCTGGCAGACTTTGGCCGCCGCGAGATCCGGCTAGCCGAGCACGAGATGCCGGGCCTGATGACCGTGCGGGCCGAGTGGGCTGACTCGCAGCCGCTGGCCGGGGCCAGGATCACCGGATCCCTGCACATGACGATCCAGACCGCCGTGCTGATCGAGACCCTCGCCGCGCTGGGCGCCCAGGTGCGGTGGGCCTCGTGCAACATCTTCTCGACTCAGGACCACGCCGCGGCCGCCGTGGCCGTCGGCCCGGACGGCACCCCGGAGGACCCGAAGGGCATACCGGTCTTTGCCTGGAAGGGCGAGACGCTCGAAGAGTACTGGTGGTGCACGGAGCAGGCGTTGACCTGGCCGGGCGAGCACGGCCCGAACATGCTGCTGGACGATGGCGGCGACGCAACCCTGCTGGTGCACAAGGGAGCCGACTTCGAGGCCGCGGGCGAGGTTCCGGCGGTCCGCGATGACGACCCGGAAGAGTGGCAGGTGATTTTGTCGGTGCTGGCCCGTTCCCTGAAAGAAACGCCGGGTAAGTGGACGGCGGTCGCGGACGGGATCAAGGGCGTCACGGAGGAGACCACCACCGGGGTGCACCGGCTGTATGAGATGGCGAGCGCCGGCACCCTGCGGTTCCCCGCCATCAACGTGAACGACTCGGTCACCAAGTCGAAGTTCGACAACAAATACGGCTGCCGGCACTCACTGGTCGACGGCATCAACCGGGCCACCGACGTGCTCATCGGCGGCAAGGTGGCCGTGGTCTGCGGCTACGGCGATGTCGGCAAGGGCTGCGCCGAGTCGCTGCGCGGCCAGGGCGCGCGGGTGATCGTGACGGAGATCGACCCGATCTGCGCGCTGCAGGCGGCGATGGACGGCTACCAGGTGGCGCGGCTCGAGGACGTGGTCGACACGGCCGACATCTTCGTCAGCGCGACCGGCAACTTCCACATCATCACCGCGCAGCACATGAGCCAGATGAAGCACCAGGCGATCGTCGGCAACATCGGCCACTTCGACAACGAGATCGACATGGCCGGCCTGACCCGGCTGCCCGGCATCAAGCGGACGAACATCAAGCCGCAGGTCGACGAGTGGACGTTCCCCGACGGGCACGCGGTCATCATCTTGTCCGAGGGCCGCCTGCTGAACCTCGGCAACGCCACCGGCCACCCGAGCTTCGTGATGTCCAACAGCTTCACCAACCAGGTCATCGCCCAGGTCGAGCTCTTCACCAAGGCCGATGAGTACACGCTGGGCGTGCATGTGCTGCCTAAGCACCTGGACGAGAAGGTCGCCAGGCTGCACCTGGACGCGCTGGGCGTCCGCCTCACCGAGTTGACCAAGGAGCAGGCCGCCTACATTGGCGTCCCGGTCGATGGCCCGTACAAGCCGGATCACTACCGGTACTGACCGGCCCGTTGCGCGGGCTGAGCTGCACGGCTCAGAAGCTCGCGGGCCCGAGCCTGGCGGCATGCCGTCCGATGTCACCGATCCCGGGCTGGCTCTCGCGGGCCAGCCCGGCATCGCCTGGGCCGAGCGGGCGATGCCTGTGCTCGGCATGCTGCGGGCCGCATTTGCCGAGCAACAGCCGTTCGCGGGCCTGCGGGTCGCGGCCTGCATGCACGTGACGGCCGAAACGGCGGCGCTGGTGCGGGTGCTGACCGCGGGGGGTGCGCAGGTGCACCTGGCTGCCTCGAACCCGCTGTCTACCCAGGACGACATCGCGGCGGCGCTCGCGGCCGAGCCGGGAGTCACCGTTCAGGCCAGGTCGGGCGTGGACAGGGCCACCTATTACGAGCACATCCACAGGGCACTGGACTGCGGCCCCGACCTTGTCATCGATGACGGCTGCGATCTGGTCAACACGCTGCACGACGCGCGTCCCGAACTGATCGCGGCGGTGCGTGGCGGCTGCGAGGCAACTTCGACGGGCGCCGCGAGGCTGCGCCGGATGGCGGCGGCCGGCTCGCTCGGATTCGCCATGATGGCCGCCGATGTGTCGGCGATCCGTCGCATGATCGACCATAAGTACGGCACCAGCCAGTCGGTGCTCGACGGCATCCTGCGCGCGACCAACGTCCTGATCGCGGGCAAGACGGTGGTGGTGGCCGGATTCGGCCCGTGCGGCTCGGGGATCGCGGAGCGCGCGCGCGGCCTGGGAGCTCAGGTGATCGTCACCGAGGTGGATCCGGTCCGCGCGCTCGCCGCGATCATGCAGGGCTTCCGGGTGCTGCCGATGGCGGCCGCCGCCGCGGCCGGCGATGTGTTCATCACCGCTACCGGCTCTCGGGATGTGATCACTGTCCCGCACCTGCAGGCTATGAAGGACGGAACGATACTGGCCAACGCTGGCCACTTCGATGTCGAGATCGACGTCCGGGCGCTGTCCGATATCGCCGTCGAGGTGAACCCGTCGGTTCGGCCGCATGCTGACGAGTACGTACTGGACAGCGGTCGGCGGCTGATCCTGCTGGCCGAGGGGCGCGTGGTCAACCTGGTCGCCGCGGAGGGCAATCCGGCCGCGGTCATGGACCTGTCGTTCGCCGCGCAGGCGCTCGCGCTGGCCAGGATCGCGGCCGAGCCCAGGCTGCCGGCCGCGGTCTACGACATGCCGGCCGCCATCGACACCGAGATCGCCAGCCTGACGCTGGCATCCCTGGACGCGCGGATCGACGAGCTCAGTGCCGTCCAGCGGACGTACCTGAACTCCTGGAGCGAGGGGTCGTAATCCCGCTCGGCTAGCGGGGCGGTGCGTGTCCGCCGGTGCTGGCGGGCGGAACGGTGCTGGCGGGCGGAACGGTGCTGGCGGGCGGAACGGTGCTCGCGGCGGGGTACGCCTGGATTTCATCGCCCTGCTGGCCAGCGAGCCTGGCCCGGTCACGTTCGCGGCGGACGGCCAGGACTGCGGCCAGAAAAGCCGCGGGCGGTGTGCCGGGCGGTGGCGGCGGGCTAACCCTGGCCGCGACGGTAGCGGCCAGCTGCAGCCCCAGCGCATCCCGCGCGGCCGGATGCAGGTCATAGAACCTGCGCAGGTAACTGCCTGCCGCCTCGGCATCGGCGTCAGACAGGCCGGACAGCTCGAGCTGGGTCGCCCAGGCGGCCAGCGGCGGCGGCACCATCGCGAACTCAGGGCGCAGGTTCTTGCGCTTGGGCACTCGCTCGGAGATCACGTAGGTGCCAGCGAACAGGTCGCCGAGTCGCTTGCCTTTCGCCGAGGCCAGCGAGGTAATCAGCGCAACCGGGTCGAGGACGACGCTCCAGATCTCGAATATCCCGGCCAGGGCCCGGATCAGCGCCTGGCGGAACCGCTCAGGACCTCCGTCGTCCGCGACCACGCGCAGCCCCATCGCCATCTTGCCGAGTGTCTTGCCCCGGCTGAGCGTCTCGAAGATGGTGGGATAGCCGACGATCACGAGGGCGAGAGTGACGGTCACGATCGCGATCACCGCGGCGCTGCTGAGCTGGAGTGCCGCGGCCCCGATTACCGCGAACGTGATCCCCAGCACGACCATCTGCACCAGCATGTCGATCAGGAGCGATGCCATCCGGCTCGGGAAGGCCGCCGGGCTGACCTCCAGCGCCACGGCCTCGCCGGTCACCACCTCGGCCACGACACTCCTCCGCTTGACCCGCCCTGATGGGTTAATACAGGGGCAAGAGTATCCAGCCACGCGGGCAGTAGTCTCCTGGCGTGGACGTGGATGCGTTTGTGGCCGCGCACGAGGCGGAGTGGGCCAGGCTTGACGCGCTGGTAAAGCGTCGCCGGGGGCTGTCCGGAACCGAAGTGGACGAGCTCGTCGCCTCCTACCAGCGCACCGCGACGCACCTGTCGGTGCTGCGGACCGCGGGCCATGACCCGGCCCTGACCGGGCGGCTGTCCGCCACCGTGGCCAGAGCGCGCGCGACCGCTGTCGGCGGCTCGCACGCCTCGACCTGGCGCTCGGTACTCCGGTTCTTCGGCGTGTCCTTTCCCGCCGCGGCCTACCGGATCCGCTGGTGGTGGCTGGCAACCGTGGCCTGCTCGCTGCTGCTCGCCCTGCTGATCGGCTGGTGGGTAGCCAGGACGCCCGCCGTCATGACCAGCCTCGCGGGCTCTCGCCAGCAGCAGTCGCTCTACGTCAACCACGAATTCCGGCAGTACTACTCGCAGTACAGCGGTCAGTCCTTCGGCTCAGAAGTCTGGACTCACAACGCGTTCCTGGCGGCCGAGATGCTTATCTCCGGGATCTTCCTCGGCATCCCGACGCTGATCCTGCTGCTCGAGAATGCGCTCGACATCGGGTCGGCTGGGGCATTGATGATCACCCATGGGAAGGGCACGGAGTTCTTCGCGCTGATCCTGCCGCACGGGATGCTTGAGCTGTCGTCGGTTTTCCTGGCCGCCGCGGCCGGCCTGCGGCTCGGCTGGTGCATCATCGATCCCGGTCCGCGTCCGCGCGGTCAGGCGCTCGCGGAAGAGGGCAGGGCAACGGTCACGATCGCGCTCGGGCTGATAGCGGCGTTGCTCGTGTCCGGATCGCTCGAGGCATTCGTGACGCCGTCCGCCCTGCCGACCTGGGCGCGGATACTGATCGGCGGGTGTGTCGAGGCCGCGTTCCTCGGTTACGTCATCGGAGCCGGCCGGCGCGCGGTGCGGGGTGGTCTATCTGCTGACATCGCGGAGGCACCTGACGTGCTGCCAGTGATCGCCTGACGTACAACACTCGTGGTGTGCGGCGTTGCTATGGCTATTTTCATACCAACGCCGCACACCCGGATCCTCGGCACGTAGCTTTGTCAGGGCGCTTGGCTGCTGTCACAGACGGCCGGCTTCCTTCAGGCTGAGGTATGCGTCTGCCAGTGCCGAAGGCAGCGCGTCCGGTAGCGCGTCGACTACCTGGACGCCGTGCCTGCGCAGCAGGGCCGACACGCGGGTGCGCTCGGACCTCGCTCGCTCGGCGGCAGCTGCCTGGTAGACCCCGGTGATGTCGCCGCGCGCCCCCGCCATTTCCTGGACGCGCGGGTCGGCTACCGCAGCGACGAGCAGGCGGTGCCTGGACGCCAGGGCCGGAAGCCGTGGCAGCAGGCCCTCCTGAATCGCTGCGGAGTTCAGATCGGTGAACAGCACTACCAGGCACCGCTGCCTGGCGATGGTCAGCACCGAGCTGGCCAGCACGGCGGCATCGGACTCGACCAGGTCAGCATCGATCGTGGCCATCGCGTCGGTCAGCGCGGCCAGCGTGCCGGACCGGCCGGCGCCCACGACCCTGGCGCGGACCCGCCGGTCGACAGCAAGCAGGTCCACCCGGTCCCCGGCCCTGGTTGCCAGGGCCGCAAGAAGCAGCGAGGCATCCATCGATGCGTCCAGTCGCGGGATCCCGCCCACCCTGCCCGCCGAGGTGCGGCCGGTATCGAGCACCATAATGATGCGGCGATCGCGTTCTGGCCGCCAGGTCCTGACGACTATCTCCGTGCGCCTCGCCGATGACCGCCAGTCGATGGAGCGGACGTCGTCACCGAGGACGTACTCGCGCAGCGAGTCGAACTCACTGCCCTCGCCCCTGGTCAGCGCCCTGTGCTGGCCGTCAAGCTGCCGCAGGACACCGAGCTTCTCCGGCAGGTGCCTGCGGCTGAGGAACGGCGGCAGCACCCGGACGGTCCACGGCACCTGGTGGTGCCCTTGCCTTCCGGCCAGGCCGAGCGGTCCCAGGGACCGCACCGTGACCCGGCCTGGCGAGGTATCGCCGCGCCGCTGCGGTGTCAGGGTCGTCGTCAGCGTGACCCGCCCGCCGGCTGGAACGGTGACGTGCGCGCGACCGGGTGCGGCACCAGCGCTTGGCCGCCAGGCGTCCCTGACCAGCCCGCGCAGTGGCCTGCGGCCGGGATTGTGGATCGTCAGCGTCACCTTGCCAGTGCCGCCGAGCAGGATCCTCGTGTCGCCCGACCTGGTTATCTGAAGCTGCAACACACCTGCCGCCAGGAACATGTCGGCGGCGATCGCGGCCACGATGAGCGCGTCAACTCCGATCAGCGCGATCAGGTTGCGGAACGCGAGCACGGCTAGCGCGCCGACGAGTGCGGTCAGCCCGGCGCGGCCGGTCAGTGCCATCGACAAGCTTCCGGTGCCGGGCCAGGGTCGTCCGTCATCGCGGGACCTGGACGGCGGCCAGCACGGCGTCGAGCACGCCGTCGGGCGTGGCACCATCCAGCTCGGCCTCAGGACGGAGCTGGATCCGGTGCCGGAACGACGGGCCGGCCAGGGCCTTCACGTCGTCTGGCGTGACGTAGTCGCGCCCGGACAGCCAGGCCCAGGCCCGGCAGCTGGACAACAGCGCGGTCGCGCCGCGCGGCGACACGCCAAGCTGCAACGACGGCGACATCCTGGTCGCCCGGCAGATGTCGACGATGTAGCCGGTGATTTCGGCCGAGACTAGGACGGCGCGCACTGACTGCCTGCCTGCGGCCAGATCGGCCGCGCTCGCCACCTGCCTGATGCCTGCGGCGGGCAGGTCTCGTGGGTCGAAGCCCGCGGCGTGCCGCTCCAGGATCCCGATCTCTTCCGCACGCTCCGGCAGCGCCACGGTTAGCTTCAGCAGGAACCGGTCAAGCTGCGCCTCTGGCAGCGGATAAGTGCCCTCGTACTCGACCGGGTTCTGGGTGGCAGCGACGAGGAACGGAACGGGCAGCGGCCGTGGCGTTCCCTCCACGGAAACCTGCCGCTCCTCCATGGCTTCCAACAGCGCGGCCTGGGTCTTGGGCGGTGTCCGGTTGATCTCGTCGCCCAGCAGCAGGTTGGTGAATACCGGTCCGGGCCGGAACTCGAACTGCGAGGTCCTGGCGTCGTAGATCAGCGAGCCAGTGACGTCTCCTGGCATCAGGTCAGGGGTGAACTGCACTCGCTTGCTGTCCAGCGACAACGCCGCGGCGAGTGACCGGACCAGCAGCGTCTTCGCCACGCCAGGCACACCTTCAAGCAGCACATGGCCCTGGCAGAGCAGCGCGATGAGAAGCCCGGTGATGACACCGTCCTGGCCCACCACGGCCTTGCCGACCTCGGCCCGAACGGCCGCGAACGGCGCCCGCGGATCGGCTGGGCCGTTGGTGGCGGCCAGCTCAGCGGTCCCTGCCGGGTATTCGGCGGTCATTGCGCGCGTACCTCTCTTTCCATCGCGTCAAGGTCCTCGGCGAGTCTTATCAGCGCTCCGTCGCTGGCGGGCGGTGGGCCGAAGAGCAGCTGATGAAGCTGTGGTGCGCTGCGCGAGGAGCGTGCGGCTATCGCGGCAGTGATCGCCTCGGCCGTGGCGCCAGCGGGCAGCCCGACGGCCGCGGCCACCCGGCCGATCGCCGCATCCCTGAGCCCCGCCGCCGCCCGGTCGCGGGCCCGGCGAGCCTGATACAAGCGGGCGTGGCCCTCGGTCGTCTCCGATGCGCGGACCACAACGGGCAGCTGCTCGGTGGACAGCGGCCCGAGGCGGCGAGCTCGCCAGGCCACGGTGAGCAGCAAGGCGACACCGAGCTGTATCGCCACCAGATAGGTACCGAGCGGGATGATGCTCCAGATCGAGGCCGATCCGCCGGCCGACCTTGCCGCGGCGTTTGCTGTTGGCTGCGGCGTCAGCCAGGCCAGCTGCCCGCGATCGCTGAGCAGGTTGAGCGCTAGAGCGGCATTGCCGAGCTGGGCCAGGTTCTGGTTCTCCAGCGGCGCACCGGTGCCAAGGACCGTGATCTCCCTGGCTCCGGAGCGATACTGGACCAGAGAGGCTAGTCCGGCGAACGGGTAGCAGCTGCTGCCGCGCAGTCCGGCGCGCAGGCGCATACCGACACCGCCTAGATCGGCGTTCCCGGCGAGTGTGGCGGCAGCGAGGCGGCAATGCGGCTGGATCGGGCCGGCGAGCGTGCTGCCTTCCACCTCGATGCCAGGTGCGAGCTCTGCCGCCGAGACCGGATCGGGCGCGACGATCACCAGATCGGCTGGTGCGCTGGCCAGCAATCTGAGCTCCGCACCGGTCAGCAGGCTAGGGCTGGTGATCACGACGATGCTGGCGCCGCGGTCTGCGGCCGCCCTCGCCGCCGCCCCGGTTGTCACCGGCAGAACCTCGGTACCGCGGCCCGCCAGGATGTCGGCAAGGGCGCGACTGCCGGCCGGTCCTGTGCGGGTTGGGTCGAGATAGGTATTGGCCGGCGTCGGCGTGGACGGGCTCACCAGCGCGATGAAGATGCCGCCGAGAAGAATCACAACGGCGATGACGAGCGGCGCGCGCCACCTGCGCCATGCCCGCGAGGCGGAATCAGCCGCCGCGCCGGGCTGCGCGTCAGCCTTGGCGTCGACCAGGGATGACGGCGCTGCGGTGGTCATGTCCGGCCTGCCGTCGCGCCCGCCGAAGCCGGTTCCGCCTGTGCGCCGGCCTTCGCGGCCTGCACCCTGACATCCAGCTGGCGCACGCGCTCGTATCCGGACACGGTGCCCTCACGGTCCCCGTAACGGACGTCGTCGAAGAGCGCAGCCGCGGCGGCAAGCTCGCGGGCCAGCTCGGGCATCGCCTGACCAGCCTGGGCGGCGAGCTCGTCCGCGGTCCGTCCCGGCCGGATCGGGAGAATGCTCCGTTCCTCGATGCCGACCGCGATGGCACGCATGCGCTCGATGACCGCGGCCGAGTAGTCGCGCTCCGCGGCGTGGCGATCAGCTAGCTGCCGGTGGTCGCGCGCACTGAGTCGCGAGTCGGACAGCAGGGCGCCGGGCTCGAGCCGGCGGGCGCCGGTGGGCCTGATCCAGAACATGACCGCGGCGATCACGAGCACAAGCGCGACCAGCAGCGCAATCGTCGACCAGAAGCCGCCGGGAAGCGAGTTGCCGGCGCTAAGCACGTTGCCGAGCAGCCTCTCCAGCCAGTGCAGGATCCGGGTTTGGATGGACTCGGCGTACATGGACCTGGCCAGCTCGCGGCGCGCCAGCTGCTGGGCAGCCCGGCGACGAATGTCCTGCACCGGCCCGGCCAGCGGCGCGGAGGCGGCCAGCCAGCGGGCAGGGCCGCCATTCACGTCGTCGCCGGGGGACCTTGCGACGGCCACTGGCCCGGCCACTGAGCGGGCTGGCCGCCTGCCTGGGGCCACTGCGTGGTAGGCGGCACGGCTGGCTGCTGCGGCCATTGGCCTTGTGGCTGCGGCCACTGGCCCTGCTGTTGCGGCCACTGGCCTTGCTGGGGCCACCGGCCGGGTGGTGGCTGCTGGCCCGATGTCGGCGGCTGCCAGATGGTCGCGAACTCATCCCCGGTGAGTTGCTGCCCCTTGGCCACGTTGTTCAGCACGAGATCGAGGCCCTCACGGCGCATCCTTAGGTCCAGGTAGAGCAGGACCGTCACGCCGCACTTCATCGGATACATGATGGCGGAGGCGATGATGCTGCCCACGGCGGTCAAGATGATGAGCGCGATGCTCTCCGAGGCAAGCTTGGTGACCCCACCCGCGAACACCACACCGCCGCCCGCGAGGCCGAAGGGGATCTCGATGATGAGCGTGGCGATGAGAATAATGATGTAGGTAAGCAGCTTGATGCCGAACAGCCGCCAGAAGCTCCCGCGGCTCAACTCCCAGGATCGCTTGACTGCCGTCCAGGGTCCGAGCCGCTCCAGCACGACGGCGGGCATGGTAAGGCACAGCCGGACGCTGAGCACGACAAAGAAAATGAAGGTACCGAGCCCGCCGAGGACACCGACCACGGCCGCCAGGGGACCGGCGTGTGCCAGTGCTAGCACGAAGACCAGGATCACCACCGGGACGAAAACGACAATGTCGATCAGCAACAGCAGCAAAGCGGTGCCGATCACGACCCCGAGCCTCGAGGTCCGCCAGGCCTCGCCGATGCTGACCTTGCGGCCGAGCACGCCTCGGCCGATGACCCCGGTCAGCATCCCGGTCAGGATGAGCTGAGCGAGCAGGCTGATCATGAACACCGGTATCTCGAGGGCCCCGCCCGCCGACGTCGACGACCCGGTGGTGCGTGAGGTCGCGGCGATCCGCAACAGCGTGGTCAGCACGCCGGAGATCGTCACGATAATCGCTGCCAGGCCGAAAGTGGCCAGCGGATTCCTGCGGGCCGACGTAACCGCGCCGCTGTAGATGTCGCCGAGCGCCAGCGGTCGCAGCGGGATGCCGCCAGGCGCACTGGCCGCCGTCCAGTCAGGCCGGTAGCCGGACGGGCTGTAGCCGGGCGGTGCCTGCCCGTAGCCGGGCGGGGGCGGATAGCCGGGTGGTGCCTGCCCGTAGCCGGGCGGGGGCGGATAGCCGGGCGGTGCCTGCCCGTAGCCGGCGGGGGGCGGATAGCCGGGCGTGCCATAACCGGGTGGGACCTGGCCGTAGCCGGGTGGTGGCGAGCCTTGCGGGACCTGGCCGTACCCAGCGGCCGGATCCGCAGGCTGGCCGTAGTCGGCCGACTGGCCCGCATCAGGCTGGGCCTGGCTGTCTGGAGCAGGCTGGTTGCCAGGCTCGTGGCTGTCGGTCATTTCCCCGCTCCTCGTCGGCCGCGCCCGCGGCCGGTTGCGCTGCCCGCCAGGCAGGGCCATTGCTCGCGCCAATACTCGCACGCTTGCGGCAGGGGTGTTCGGGCAAGCATGTTACGAAATCGCATAATCCTTACGAACCGGGCCGCAGCGCGATGCGTGCGGAGCGGGTGTAGCTGGGACGGCTTCGCTGGTGGGGATTAGAAAGCCCGCACCATGGTGCCGCCCGACGACGCCACCGGCGCCACCGCATCCGCCGGACTGTCGCCTGCGAGCCCGCCAACGCAGAACAGCTCTCGCCGGAAGGAAGGCGGCCCGCCCACCCGCCCTCGCGCGCCAGCGCTCCGCTGGCCGCGCGCAACACCGAGGCGCCTGCGCGCAGTGCGGCGGCGCCTGGCCCGCGCTATCCGCTGCCCGGCGGTCTCGTAGTCCGGGTCGGTCATGGTGCCCTCACGGCAGTCGGGAGGGCACCGACTACCTCGGCCCAGGGCGGCATCCTGCGCTCGTACGGCGCGTCCGGGTCAAACAGCACCCGCACGCCCATCTCCCGCAGCGTCGCCAGGCTCGCCGCGAAGGCAGGATGCGTGGCCAGCTGCGGCTTGCAGTGCGGGACGACAGTGACTGGCACCCCGTAGCCTGTCATCTCACACAGCAGCCCGACCGCGAAGTTATCCGCGTGACCATGCGCGAACTTATTCACCGAGTTGAAGGTCAGCGGGCAGGCGAGGGCTGCATTCGCGGGTGGGACCGGTGCCGGTGCCCGGCGACCGGTACTCCCACCTGACCGGCGCCCCGGTGAGCCGCTCCAGCTCGACGATGTCAGCGAAACTAGCTCCGTCCGGGGTGGAGAACACCGCGACACGCCACCCGGCCTGCTGCACCGCGCGCACCAGCGCGGGAAACCCTTCGGGCGCGGGCGCAGCCGAGATGACCAGATACAGCATCCGATCTCCGGCATGCCGGAGCGTGTCATCGTCGGGTACCGGTCCCGCACCCTTTCCTAATGGAACGTCCAGCCTCAGAATAGGGGCGCGGGACCTCATCGGCTCCACCACCCGCGCCTAACGTGCCAGCGGCAGCAGCGTCTCTGCCACCAGGTGTCGCACACATCGCACGGCTGCCGAGGCTGGTCCTTGCAGCGGCGCGAAGCGCCCGGTGCCGTCAGCCTGTGCCTGCGGCCACCCCCGCACCTTCGCCCATCGTCGCTGAGGCGGCGGCGAGATGTCTGCCGTGGTGCAGACTCAAGAAATGACGAACCCCAGCTCACCAGCGGCGCTGCGCTGGCTGGATACGCCCGATGGTCCGGTTATCGAGCTGCTGGACCAGACTAAGCTGCCTGCCGAGGAAGTGGTCCTGACCTGCGCCGACGTCCCTCAGCTCGTAGATGCCATCGCACGCCTGGTAGTCCGAGGGGCGCCACTGCTCGGGGTAGCGGCGGCCTATGGTGTGGCGCTGGCGGCGGCCAGGGGCGCTGACGTTCCGGCGGCGGCGGCCGCGATCGCTGGCGCGAGGCCGACCGCGGTGAACCTGGCCTGGGGCGCCGACCGGGCGCTGCTTGCCTGGCGGACGGCGGCCGGCGAGGACAACCCCGTTCCGCTGGAAAATTCAGCTGCCAAGGCTGCGCTCGCGGAGGCAAGGGCGATCGCCGCCGCGGACGCCGCTGCTAGCGCCGCGATGGCCGAGCATGGGCTGGAGATAGTCCGGCCAGGGGCAAGGATCCTGACTCACTGCAACACCGGCAGCCTGGTGTCGGCGGGAGAGGGCACCGCATTTGCCGTGATCCTGGCCGCGCACCGGGCCGGGCGGCTGGCCAAGCTCTGGGTCGACGAGACCAGGCCGCTGCTGCAGGGTGCGCGGCTGACCGCTTGGGAGGCAAGGCGGGCCGGGATCCCGCACGCCGTCCTGGCCGACAGCGCCGCCGCATCGCTGATGGCGAGCGGCCAGGTGGACCTGGTGCTCACCGGCGCGGACAGGATCGCGGCCGACGGAAGCGTGGCCAACAAGGTGGGCACCTATGGCCTCGCAGTGCTGGCGAGGGAGCATGACGTGCCGTTCGTCGTGGTCGCGCCCGTGTCGACCGTGGACCTCAATACCCCTGATGGTGCCTCGATCGAGGTCGAGTTCCGGGCGGACGAAGAGGTCGCCACGATGGCCGGGCGGCCAGTCGCGCCGGCCGGCACGGAGGCCTGGAATCCGGCGTTCGACGTCACTCCGCCCGCGCTAATCACTGCCATCGTCACCGAACGCGGGATGATACACCCGGTAACTGCGGGTAATCTGCGAGGTCTGGGCGCGGGAGCCCGTAACGTTGCGGGTCCCCAAGCCGCCCTCTACATGGAACGATGAGGTCTATGAAAGGTCGCGTGCTTGTCGTCGATGACGACGCTGCCCTGGCCGAGATGCTCGGCATCGTATTGCGCGGTGAGGGATTCGAGCCCACATTCGTGGCCGACGGGGACCGGGCAATGGAGGTTTTCCGTGACGCCCGGCCGGACCTGGTGCTACTGGACCTGATGCTGCCAGGCATGGACGGCATCGACGTGTGCCGCCAGATCCGAGCCGAGTCCGGCGTGCCGATCGTCATGCTCACGGCGAAGAGTGACACTGTCGACGTGGTGCTCGGCCTGGAATCGGGTGCCGATGACTACATCGTCAAGCCATTCCAGTCCAAGGTGCTGATCGCCAGGGTGCGAGCCAGGCTGCGCCGTACCGACGACCCCGCGCCCGAGACGCTGACGATCGGCGATGTGACCATCGACGTGGCCGGGCACGCAGTGCAGCGGGCCGGCGAGCCGCTCAACCTCACTCCGCTCGAGTTCGATCTGCTTGTCGCGCTCGCCCGCAAGCCGCGTCAGGTCTTCACCAGGGAAGTCCTGCTCGAGCAGGTCTGGGGCTACCGGCACGCCGCCGACACCAGGCTGGTGAACGTGCACGTGCAGCGGCTGCGCGCGAAGATCGAGAAGGATCCGGAGCGGCCGGAAATCGTTGTGACGGTACGCGGCGTTGGCTATAAGGCGGGTCCGGGCTGATCCGGCCCGCGCTGGCTGGCCTTCCTGGCCGCGGCGGCGGAAGAGCAGCCTGCCGAGGCTGGACCGCATCCGGCCAGGCAGGAACGAGGTACGGCGGGGAAGGGCAGTGAAGGAGGCAGTCAGCACCGTCAGGGCCAGCCTCGGACGCTGGCTCGGCAGGCTGCGCGCGATCCTTCGCACGAGCCGCCAGCGCTGGCCGCCGAAGCTCACCGACAACTGGCGCCGGTCCCTGCAACTGCGAGTGGTCACGGCCACGCTGGTGCTGAGCGCGGTAGTCGTGAGCGTGCTCGGTTACTTCCTGATGCAGCGGTTCGTGGCAGACCTGTACGCCAACAAGGAGAAGTCCGCGGCGAACGTCGTGCTGGCCGGGCTGAGCTTCGCCAACCAGTCAAGCGCATTGCAGAAGCCGCCGAGCGACTCCTCCGGCGGGGCAATGATTCAGCTGGCCAACGAGCTCGGGCCGGCTGGAACCACGCCGAACGGGTTCGCGCGCTCCGGGAATCCGTATGCGCTGGTGGTGACACTGCCCGCGACACTGCAGGGCCCGGCCCATTCGGACTCGGCAACCGGCGTGTTCAGCGGCGGCGCACAGTGGGGCTTTTACCGAAGTCCCGTACTGCCTGGGCAGCTCGTTAAGGCGGTCGAGTCGGCCCATGGCTCCGGGCTGAGATACGTATGGGCCAGCATGGCCATCGCGCCGAGCAGTACGCCGGTGCCCGGGCTGCTCATCGGGGCCCGGTTTGGCAGCGTCTATCAGCTGTACTATTTCTTCCCGCTGACCGCCGAGCAGGCCAGCATTGCGGCCATTCAGCGGACCTTGCTGCTGGTCGGGCTCGCGGCGGTGTTCCTGCTGGCCGCCATCGCGTGGCTGGTTACCAGGTGGGTTGTGATACCTGTCCGGCTGGCCGCCCAAGGCGCGCGGCGGCTGTCGGCCGGGCACCTGGGCGAGCGGATGGAGGTTCGCGGTACAGACGAACTCGCCGCACTGGCCACCTCGTTCAACGAGATGGCCGCCAGCCTCCAGGAGAAGCTAGAGGAACTGGAAGACTTGTCCCAGGTTCAGCGGCAGTTCGTTTCTGACGTCTCGCATGAGTTGCGCACCCCCCTGACGACGATCAGAATCGCGGCCGATGTGCTGTACGGCGCGCGAGACGAGATGGATCAGGCGGCCGGACGGTCGGCGGAGCTGTTGCAAAGCCAGCTGGAGCGGTTCGAGTCGTTGCTGACTGACCTGCTGGAGATCAGCAGATATGACGCCAACGCGGCGACGCTCGACGCGGAGCCTGCCGACATCTGCACGATCGTCCGCCAGTCCGCCGACGTTGCCCAGCATCTCGCCGAGCGGCGGGGGGCCCGGATCGAGTTCCGGCTTCCGGCCGAGACGTGCATAGCCGAGGTCGACCGGCGCCGGCTAGAGCGGATCCTGCGCAACCTGCTGCACAATGCCGTCGAGCACGGCGAGAACAAGGACATCGTGGTGACCGTTGCCGCCGATTCGGCTGCGGCTGCGGTTTCGGTGCGCGACTTCGGTGTTGGCCTGGCGCCGGGCGAGGAGGAGCTGGTCTTTGACCGGTTCTGGCGGGCGGACCCGGCCAGGACCAGGACGCTGGGCGGCACCGGCCTCGGCCTGGCGATCGCGCTGGAGGACGCCCGCCTGCACGGCGGATGGCTTGAGGCCTGGGGTGAGCGGGGCCGGGGCTGCGTGTTCCGCCTGACGCTGCCGCGCGCGGTGGGCGGCGAACTGCAAGGATCGCCGCTGCCCCTTAACCCTGACCAGTCTGGCGTCGACCGTGATCCGCCTGGGCTGGCCGACTTGCCGGACCTTCCGTATCCCCCGGACGGCACCCTTGCCGGTGCCGGCCTTGCCGGTGCCGGCCTTGTGGACGCTGGCCTTGTGGACGGTGGCCTTGCGGGTGCCGGTCTTGCGGATGGTGGCCTTGCGGGCGCTGGCCTTGCGGATGGTGGCCTTGCGGATGGTGGCCTTGCGGGCGCTGGCCTTGCGGATGGTGGCCTTGCGGGCGCTGGCCTTGTGGATGGTGGCCTTGCGGACGCTGGCCTGCCCGATCTGGCCGCGGCTGGACCGAGCGACGACAGCGAGGTCGCGACCCGTGGCTAGCAAGCGTTACCGGCGCCTCCAAGCACGGCTGTTGGTCGTGGTGCTGGCTGGCGTGCTGGCTGCGGTGGCCAGCGGCTGCGCGACGGTGCCGACGGGTGGCGCGCCGCAGCCGCTCGAGGGTCAGGGTGGCCAGCAGCAGGCGTTCGTGCAGCCGCTGCCGCCACCTGGACCGACGCCCTCGTGGAATCCCGAGGACGTCGTGCTGGGTTTCGTACAGGCGAGCGCGAACTTTGCGCTCGACCCCGCCGCTGCCAGGCAGTACCTGGCGCCCGGCGTGCACTGGGATCCGCTTGGCAAGGACGCGGCCGGTATCACCGTGGTCAGCCCGGCCAGCCTGTTGGTGACGCCGCTCTCGCCGCGACTGCAGGGCGGCGACGTCAGCGTGACGGATGTCACCGTGAGCGGGCAGCCGCTGGCCTCGCTCACCAGCACCGGCCAGTACCGGTATCAGCCAGGCAGCCCGACCTACAGGTTCGGGCTGGAGAAGAGCGCCGGCGGCCTCTGGCTGATCCAGTCGCTGCCGGCGGGCGATCCGCTGCTGCTTACGCAGGCCGCGTTCGAGCAGGTGTTCCAGCCGCGGAACCTGTACTTCTTCGGCAGGCGGGCACTCCTGCGGGCAACCTGGTGCCGGACCCGGTGTTCGCTCCGGTCCAGGGCCCGTCGTCCGCCAACACCGCCGCGCTCGCGACCGGGCTGGTCAACGGCCTGATCTTGGACCAGCACAACTGGCTGAGCGGGGCCACTACGAACGCGTTCCCGGTAGGGACCACGCTGCTGGGCGTAACGATCAATAACCTGACTGCCCAGGTTGACCTCGGCATGAGCTCCGCAACCGTGGCCAACCTAACCGCTGCGGACATAGCCCAGATGTACGAGCAGCTCAGGCAGACGCTGACCACCTCGTCTTACTCGCCGAGAGTCGCAAGCTCTGTCCGGCTCGCGATCAACAACAAGGTGAGCAGGGTCTCCAGAAGTCAGATGACCGCCGTTGTCCCCCCGGTCGGCTTGAGGACCGCATCGCTGTACTTCGCTGGCGACGGAACCATCAACGCGCTCCGGCCCAGCGGGCCGACGCCGGTCGTGACAGCGGGGCCCGGGCAGCTCGACGATCAGGCGGGCGTCAGCGCCGTGGCCACCTCCTGGGCCAAGAGGCCTCAGCTCGCGGTAGCTGTGCCGTACGGCACAGGCTGTGCGGTGCTCGTAGGAATGACAGGCAGCAGTTCGGCGTACCGTCGCTATCGGCTACCCGCCGGGACTGGCGCGTGCACGTCACTGAGCTGGGACGAAGGCGGCGACCTGTGGGCTGTGGCCGGATCCCGCATCTGGATTCTGCGGGCGGTGGGCCCGTCGTCCGCCCGGCTGACCGGGCCGATGCAGGTCGCTGCGCCCTCGGGTGCGCCCTCAGGGGCGCGAGTGCTGGCGCTGCGAATGGCACCGGACGGCGTCAGGGCCGCGATGCTCGTGCACACACAGGACGGTAACAGCCTGCTGATGGCCGCGGCCGGATACGGCCCGGACAGTGTGACGTTTGGCCCGGCGGTACCCGTCGGCAGCGCGCCGGGCAGCGATCTTGCTGATCCGGTCGCGGTGACGTGGTACAGCCCGGACCAGCTGGTCGCCATCAGCCAGGGCGAGCTCTACCAGGTCCCCCTGACGGGCGGTGCACCGCTGCTGCTCGGAGCGCCACCGGTCGGCGCCAACTCGATCACTTCCAATGGCTACGTGCTCGCGGTTGGGACCAGCGTCGGACGCGTCTACACCTCGCCAGGACCGGACAGCCCATGGACGCTGGTTGCGTCCGGATCGGCTCCCGCGTATCCCGGCTAGCCGCGATGCCAGGCGGAGGCCGGAAATAACCGGCGTGACCTGGCAAATCACTTGTTCGTGCTACTCGGGCGATTCGACCGCAGATCGGCCGGGGGCTCCGCGAGGACCGGCCTGGAATAGCCAGCGTCCTGCCGCGTTCGCGGCATCCATGGCTGACATCAGCGCAGCGGGCGGATACCGTCGTCTCTATGGCACCCGCCTGGGTCCGTGGTTGCGCCAGGCCCGCCGCCCCGCCTGCGGGGCGCCAGGCTCGGCTAGCCGATGCCAGCCGCAGGCAAAGCGGCCCACGTAAGGCGACTTCTCGTCGACCGATCACGGTGCGGCTTAGAAGTAAGTCCTGCCCCGCCGGGGGATCCGATGTCCCCTGGGTATGGGAGAAGAGTAGTAGTGGCATAAGCAGCCGCGACCCTCTCAGCAGGCGGATGTGGGGTAGAAGACCAGGTCGGCCGGGCGGGTGCCGCTCTGATCCGGGCAGAAGGGGGTTCCTTTAGTGGACATCATCTTCAAAGGCCGGCACACCGAGGTGCCGGAGCGGTTCCGGAAGCACGCTACGTCGAAACTCGCGAAGGTCGAGAAGCTTGATCAGCGCGCCATCAGGGTCGATGTCGAGATCACGGCGGAGCGCAATCCCAGGCAGGCCGGCCGCAAGGAACGCGTCGAACTCACGGTCACATCCCGTGGCCCCGCCATCCGGGCCGAGGCCGCCGCCGAGGACCGGTTCGCAGCGCTGGACCTGGCCTTTGCCAAGCTCGAAGGGCGCCTACGCCGAGCCCTCGACCGGCGCAAGAGCAGGCATGGAGCACACTCGGCCGTCCGCCTCATCGACCTGCCCGAGGCAGATCTCGCAGCGGACTCCGAACTAGCCGAGGTTTCTTCGGTTGGCAACGCTGCCGCAGTCAACGGCACGCCGAGTGGCAGCAGCCAGGAGACCTTCTCTGACGACAGCGCGCCGGCAGACCCCGAGGACGATGGCGTCGTGCAGGTCGAGATGGAGGGGGATGGCCCGCTGGTCGTGCGGGAAAAGTTCCACGCGGCCGTCCCGATGGGCATCGACGAGGCCCTCTTCGAGATGGAACTAGTCGGTCACGACTTCTTCCTCTTTACCGACGAGCGGTCCTGCATGCCGAGCGTGGTGTATCGGCGCCGCGGCTATCAGTACGGCGTGATCAGGCTGGTGGATCATCCTGCTGACGAGTCGGCTGAGTCGGCTGAGTCGTTCGAGTCGGCTGAGTCGTTCGAGTCGGCTGAGTCGTTCGAGTCAGCTGAGCCCGCTGTGAGCACAGCGCAGGGCGGCGAAGCCCCGCAGGGCGCCGCCAACGGTCAGGTTCGCCCGGCTGCCAAACTCAGCGGTCGATAGCCGCCGCCAGTAAGGCCCGCCCCTGACGTGCCCGAGGCGGTGCTGGCAGATGGCCCGCTGTTCTGTTGTCAGGCCGAGGCGCCGCTACCGGGCCAGGGCCTGGGTCAGGCTGAGCGTTGCCAGGCCGGCGCGCCGGGCCGGATGCAACTTGCAACCGGGCCGTGTGTCGGCAAGAGTTCTGGCAGGGCATCGCGGGGTCAGTGGGTGGTCGCGGACCGGGCGGGGATCATTGGGCCCTGGGCCGCTAAGGGAGGCAGGCATGGACCGCAATGCCGGGGTCGGCACTGAGGCCGACGATGGCGACGAGGCGCCGGAGCCGATCCGAACGCTGATCGTGGACGATCACGCCCTCTTCCGCCGCGGCCTGGAGATGGTGCTGGACTCCGAGCCCGATATCGAGCTTGTCGGCGAGGCTAGCGACGGCGAGGAGGCCGTGCTCAAGGCGGGAGAATCGCTGCCCGACGTGATCCTCATGGACATCAGGATGCCGCGCAGCAGCGGAATCGAGGCGTGCCGGGCACTCAAGGAGCTGGTCCCCAGCGCGAAGATCGTCATGCTGACGATCAGCGACGAGGAGGAGGACCTGTTCGAGGCGATCCGTGCGGGCGCCAGCGGTTACCTACTCAAGGACATCCCGCTGGACGAGGTGGCCGAAACGGTGCGGGCGGTCAACGGCGGACAGTCATTGATCAACCCGTCGATGGCCGGCAAGTTGCTAACCGAGTTCGCCGCGCTGGCGCGGCGCGACGAGGAGGAGCCGCCCCAGCAGGTACCAGCCCCTCGGCTGACCGAGCGCGAGATCCAGGTGCTGCGGCTAGTAGCGAGGGGGATGAACAATCGCGACATCGCCAAGGAGCTGTTCATCTCCGAGAACACAGTCAAGAACCACGTCCGCAACATCCTGGAGAAGCTGCAGATCCATTCTCGGATGGAGGCAGTGATGGTGGCCGTCAGGGAGAAGCTGATCGAGTTCGGCTGAGCGAAGACACCCTAGCCCGGCTGGGTGGAGCCTTGTCAGGCGCTGCCTGACGCCGTAAGGTGAGTCCTGACAAATTGTAAGGCTGAGCCTGACAGGGCGATGACCCTGACAAGGGCCGGAACCCTGACAAGGGCCGGAACCCTGACAAGGGCCGGGAACAAGGGATGCTCATGGCTGCTACGGACCTGCGAGCTGGCCTGGCCTGCTCGTTCTGCCTGAAGCCACCTGCCGACGTGGAGACGATGGTCGCCGGGCCAGGTGTGTACATCTGCAACGAGTGCGTCGATCTCTGTGTCACGATCATCGCCAGCAAGCCCAAGGGCGAGCCCGCGCCTGGGGTCGACGCATGGCACCAGAACTTCTCCGACGACGATCTGCTCGCGCATCTGCCCAAGGTCGCTGCGACCAGCGCGCAGGTCGAGCAGCAGCTGACCGGTTGGGTCCGCGCGGCCCGCAACCGCGGCCTGACCTGGACCCGGATCGGCGAGGCGCTCGGCATAACGCGCCAATCTGCATGGGAGCGGTTCTCGGGTGAGGACTAGCGGGTAGCCGGGCCAGGCGGTCGGTCGGCTGCTGGGCGAGCCAGCTTAGCGCCGCGTCCGGCGAGCGAGCTAAGCGCCGCGTCCGGCGAGCGAGCTAAGCGCCGCGTCCGGCGAGCGCGGACCGCAGGCGCGGCTCCAGCCGCGCGGGCTCGACCCGTTCCAGCTTGACGCGGTCGCAGCCAACCCAGGAGGCGGCCTCGACGAGCGCCCTTGCCATCGGTTCGACCGCGCTTGGCTTGTCCATGCTGAGATTGCGCGCGATCAGCGTGGTCCCGGCGCGCGCGGGGTCCACCCGGCCGACGAGCCGCCCGCCCGCCAGCAGCGGCATGGTGAAGTACCCGTGCACCCGCTTGTGCTGGGGCAAGTAGGCCTCGAGGCTGTGCTGGAAGCCGAACACGCGCAGGGTCCGCTTCCGATCCCAGACAAGCGAGTCGAACGGTGAAAGCAAGGTGGTTCGGTGCCGGCCGCGCCTGGCCGGGCCATCCTCAGGCCGTATGGCTGCCGGGTCGGCCCATGCGCGAATGGCGCTTTTGCCACGGCCGGCGGCGATCTCAACGGGCAGCAGACCGGCTGCCTCGGCCGCCGAGGCAGCTGTCAGCGGCGACCCCTGGCCATCCTCGGTCGCCTGCCGCCAGGAAGCGCTGCCATAACTGATGCGCTGGTAGTCGGACAGGTCGGCGTGCGTAACCACGCCGAGTGCCCGGCCCGCCACCTCGGCAAGGCGGGTCAGGCACTGAGCATCGGTCAGGTCAGCGTCGGCGACATCGGCCGGCAGCACCCGCTCGGGCAAGTCGTAGACCCGCCGCCAGCCTGTCCTGCGCGCGCAGATTACGTCCCCCGTGTCGAGCAGCCACTCCACCGCGATCTTGGTGTCCGACCAGTCCCACCAGGCACCGCCCTTCTTCGCGCCACCGAGTTCGGTCGCGGTGAGCGGCCCTTCCGCCCGGATCCTGGCCAGGACTTGCTGGCAGACGTCGGGATGGCTGTGATGCCACCGCAGGCCCTTGGCCCGGAATGCCCGGCGCCTGAATGCGTAATAGGGCCATTCCTCGATCGGAAGCACGCATGCGGCGTGCGACCAGTACTCGAACGCGGTCGGCCTGCGCGAGTGCCAGTACGCTTGCTCGACTTTTGCCCGGCCGATCGCGCCGAGCCGGGCATATGCCACCAGCTCGTGCGACCTGGCCAGGACGCTGATCGTGTCCAGCTGCACGCCACCGAGCCGCCTGAGCACGCCGGGGACGCCGCCAGTTCGCCCTTCGGCACCGAGGAATCCCTGTGCACGCAGCGTTATATAACGAGCTTCGTCCTGATTTAGGGTCAGCTTGGGTGCGGGAAGGCTGAGACCGGCCACGACACGGAGGTTACCGGCAGCCTCTGACAGCCAGCCGCGCTAACGGCCGGCCGCTGCCGGGCCTAGTACCAGTCGTCGAAGATGCCGGTGGCCAGGGCGAGCAGCCCGCCGACGGCGGCGATCGCGAGACCCACCCAGAACACCCACCAGGTCGGGCCGAAGACCAGGGCCAGGCCCCCGGCCAGGAAGCCGACCAGGATCAGGCTCACGGCCACCCAGGACACCGGCCGGCCACCGTAATGCGCAAAATGAACCGGCGTACCGGGCACCTGTGACACGAACGGCGCTGGCTCGGCGGACGCGCTGGCGCCCATACCTCCGGCGCTGGCCACGGCGCCTCCTCCGGTAGTAGCCGGTCCTACCTGCTCTGCCATGCGCGCTTCTCCTTTCCCTGCGGCGTGGCCAATGTATCTATCATTGTGGTCGCAGGCCCATCCGGGTGGCCACTCACCCGAACGGTGCCGCGTCGCCAGCATGGGCTCGGCATCACTGCCCCGGTCGCCTACGATGGCTATTGAAGCCAGTGCGGTCGCGCTGTCGCGCCCTGAGCCAGCTCCAAAGGCCGACCGGGGAAGCGGCGGAGCAGCTAAAACTGGCCCCCGGCAGCGGCCAGCCAGACCTCTAGCCAGACGATCCGCAGGGAGCGCGACGACAAGTGCCAGCCATAATCGACAACATCCTTCGCGCTGGCGAGGGTAAGACGCTGCGCAGGCTCAAGACGATCGTCAGCCAGATCAACTCGATCGAGGAGGACTTCCGCGCGCTGAGCGATGCCGAGCTGCGCGCGATGACCGATGAGCTGCGGAAACGGCATGAGGACGGCCAGTCTCTCGACGAATTGCTGCCCGAGGCCTTCGCCACCGTCAGGGAGGCCGCCACCCGGGTGCTTGGCCAGCGTCACTTTGACGTCCAGCTCATGGGCGGCGCCGCTCTGCACCTGGGCAATATCGCTGAGATGAAGACCGGCGAGGGCAAGACCCTGACCGCCGTGCTGCCCGCCTACCTGAATGCGCTTACCGGCCGGGGCGTGCACATCGTCACGGTGAACGACTACCTGGCCAAGTATCACGCCGAGTGGATGGGCCGGGTGCACCGCTTCCTCGGGCTGGACGTGGGCGTGATCTTGTCCAACATGGAGCCGGACGAGCGCCGCAAGCAGTATGCCGCGGACGTCACGTATGGCACGAACAACGAGTTCGGCTTCGACTACCTGCGCGACAACATGGCCTGGGGGCTTGAGGAGTGCGTCCAGCGTGGCCACTACTTCGCCATCGTCGACGAGGTGGACTCGATCCTGATCGACGAGGCGCGCACGCCGCTGATCATCAGTGGCCCGGCCGACCAGAACAGCATCTGGTACCAGGAATTCGCGAAGATCGCCCCCCGGCTGCGCCGGGGCGAGGACGGCGAGGGCGACTACGAGGTCGACGAGAAGAAGCGGACCGTCGCCATTCTGGAAGCCGGGGTAGAGAAGGTCGAGGACACGCTCGGCATCGAGAACCTGTACGAGAGTGTCAACACGCCGCTGATCAGCTTCCTGAACAACGCCATCAAGGCCAAGGAGCTCTACGTCAAGGACAAGGACTACGTCGTGATGAACGGCGAGGTCCTGATCGTCGACGAGTTCACCGGTCGCATCCTGCAGGGCCGGCGCTGGAGCGAGGGGCTGCACCAGTCCGTCGAGGCCAAGGAAGGCGTCCAGATCAAGGACGAGAACCAGACGCTCGCCACTATCACGCTGCAGAACTACTTCCGGCTTTACGAGAAGCTCGCAGGCATGACCGGAACGGCGATCACCGAGGCCAACGAGTTCCACCAGACCTACAAGCTCGGCGTCGTGCCGATTCCCACGAACATGCCGATGATCAGGATCGACCAGGCGGATCTGGTGTACCAGACCGAGGAAGCCAAGTGGGACGCCCTGGTCGACGACATCGTCGAGCGGCACCACGCGGGCCAGCCGGTGCTGGTTGGCACCACCAGCGTGGAGAAGTCCGAGCTGGTGTCCAGGCAGCTCAAGCGCCAAGGCGTGCCGCACGAGGTGCTGAACGCCAAGTACCACGAGCGAGAGGCCGCGATCATCGCCAGGGCGGGCCACAAGGGCGCGGTCACCGTCGCCACCAACATGGCGGGCCGCGGCACCGACATCATGCTGGGCGGGAACCCGGAGTTCATCGCGGACCTGGAGCTGCACCAGCGCGGGCTGTCGCCGGTCGACACTCCTGAGGACTACGAGGCGGCCTGGCCCGAGGCGGTGCAGAAGGCGCGCAAGGCCGTGGCCGAGGAGCACGAGGAGGTCGTGGCGGCAGGCGGCCTGTTCGTCCTCGGCACCGAGCGGCACGAATCCCGGCGGATCGACAACCAGCTGCGCGGACGTTCAGGCCGCCAGGGGGACCCGGGCGAGTCGCGGTTCTACCTGTCACTCGAGGACGACTTGATGGTCAGGTTCAACGGTGACAAGATCGCGCACCTGATGCAGCTGCTGAAGACCCCGCCGGACATGCCGCTGGAGTCCAAGCCGGTCAGCCGGGCTATCCGCTCGGCGCAGAGCAACGTCGAGTCGCTGAACTTCGAGATCCGCAAGGACGTGCTGAAGTACGACGACGTGATGAACCGGCAGCGCAAGGTCGTCTATGAGGAGCGGCGCAGCGTGCTAGCGGGCGCCGACCTGCAGGGGCAGATCGACGGCATGATCGACGACGTCACCGCCGAGTACGTGGCGGGGGCAACTGCCGAGGGGTTCCCCGAGGAGTGGGACCTGGACAAGCTCTGGCGCGCGCTCAAGCAGCTCTACCCCGTCCGCCGCACCATCGATGACGTCACGAAGGAGGCTGGCGGTGACCGGTCGAACCTGACCAGGGAGCTGCTGACCGAGACGATGCAGGCCGACGCTCGGGCCGCTTATCAGCGCCGCGAGGAAGAGCTGACGCCAGAGGTCATGCGGGAGGTCGAGCGCCGGGTGGTGCTGTCGGTCCTCGACCGCAAGTGGCGTGAGCACTTGTACGAGATGGACTTTCTGCTCGAGGGCGTCAGACTGCGCGGATATGGCCAGCGTGACCCGCTGATCGAGTATCAGCGTGAAGGCTACGACATGTTCACCGCGATGATGGACGGGATCAAGGAAGAGTCCGTAACCAGCCTGTTCAACCTGCAGTTCCAGGTCCAGCAGGACCCGATCATCGCCGAGGCCGGCGAGTCGGAGGCGGCACCGGCCCCGGCATCAGGCCTCACGGCAGCTCCGCCGATGCAGCCGCGTCCGCAGCCGCAGCGCGCAGCCGCCCGTCATGCCCGCCAGCCCGTGGCCGCCCAGGTCGACGGTGGCCAGGCCGAGGATCCGCTGCCGGCCGGCCTTGCCCGCGGGCTCGCCAGGCCCAAGCGCTCTGGCCAGCTCAGCTACAGCGCACCGAGCGAGGACGAGCTGGGTCGGGCCGAGCACAGGACAACGGGGAATGGCGCGCCCGAGTACTCCAACGTCGGCCGCAATGCGCCATGCCCGTGCGGGTCGGGCCGCAAGTTCAAGCAATGCCACGGTGACCCGCGCAACAGATGATGAGGCCGGGAACGGGGCGCGTTCCGGCTAGCCGCCGCTGTCCTGCGGGGTACCCAGGGACGGCCGGCAGGCGCTGTCACGCGCCAGCCATGTGCTGCGGGCGAGGTTGTCATGCGGACTCGATGGCCGTGCAGCGCCAGCGCCTGCGCGCGTCCTGAGCCCGCTCCAGCCGGACCGCCAGCACGCGGACCCGCGGCCCGAATCCCACGACCGCCGTCAGCTCGAGTACGTCCTGGCAGGGAGCGGAGGTCATGATCCGCCGGATTCTGGGTTGCTGGCTGCTGGACAGCAGCGGGCCAAGTTGCCTGATCCGCTTTCTGGTCTGCTCCGTCGTCCAGGGTGTGAGCTGCCTGGCAGGCCTGGACCCGGCCAGTGTCTCGGCCAGCACCTGGGCGAACTGGCTGGGCCACGCCCCGTGCCCCTGAGTGCCAGAGCCGCCAGAGCCTGGATCTTGCCCACTCGGCCCGCCTGGGCCTGGTCCCGGCCCGCCTGGGCCTGGTCCCGGCCCGCCTGGCCCTGGTCCCGGCCCGCCGGGGTTGTCCCGCCTGGCGTCCTGCGCCCCCGCCTGAGCGTCCAGCCCCGGCGGCGCCGCGGGAGCCTGCCGTCGCGCAGCCGCCTGGTCGGCAGCTGACTCGTCGTCATAGGGCGGGGCGGTGTCCGGAATCTTCATCCGGTGCATCGCCACCGGATCAGGCAGCGGAGCATGCCTGCCCGGCGCGGGCCTGCGGGTCGGGAGCATCGGCACTACAACCGGCCCTGCTGGCGGCTGCGGGCTGTGCGGGGGTAACTCGGGAGGCAGATTCTGCTGCATGTCTGGAGTTGTACTCGGGCCTGGTGACATTTCCGGCGGGCGGAATGCCGCAGGTGCCAAGCTGGTTGTCCTACCAGTAATGAAGCGACCATCTGGAGATCAAGTGTCACTGCCACCGCTCGTTGAGCCCGCTGCCGAGCTATCCGTCGATGAGGTCAAGCGATACTCGCGACACCTGATCATCCCGGAGATCGGCATGACCGGGCAGAAGCGGCTCAAGAACGCGCGCGTTCTGTGCGTGGGCGCCGGAGGGCTGGGTTCGCCGGCCCTGCTCTACCTGGCCGCGGCCGGGGTGGGGACCATCGGCGTGATCGACTTCGATGTCGTGGATGAGTCCAACCTGCAGCGGCAGGTCATCCACGGGCAGTCCGATGTGGGTCGGCCGAAGGCCCAGTCAGCCAGGGACAGCATCAGGGAGATCAATCCCTACGTGAACGTCGTGCTCTTCGAGGAGGCTCTAGGCGTCGATAACGTAATGGAGATTTTCTCCCAGTTCGACCTGATAGTAGATGGTACCGACAACTTCGCTACCCGATACCTGGTTAATGACGCGTGCGTGCTGCTCGGCAAGCCGTACGTCTGGGGGTCGATCTTCCGGTTCGACGGCCAGGCCAGCGTGTTCTGGGCCGAGTACGGCCCGTGCTACCGGTGCCTGTACCCGGATCCGCCGCCGCCGGGCATGGTCCCGTCCTGCGCCGAGGGCGGCGTGCTCGGCGTGCTGTGCGCGTCCATCGGCTCGATTCAGGTCAACGAGGCGATCAAGGTAATCACTGGGGTGGGCGAGAGCCTGTCCGGACGGCTGATGATCTATGACGCCCTGGAGATGAGCTACCGGACGGTCAAGGTTCGCAAGGACCCCGAGTGCGCAATCTGCGGGAAGAACCCGACGATCACCGAGCTGATCGACTATGAGGCCTTCTGCGGAGTGCTGTCGGAGGATGCACAGCAGGCCGCGTCCGGCTCGACTATCACGGCGACCGAGCTCAAGGCCATGATGGACGACGGTGACGAGATCTTCCTGGTCGACGTGCGCGAGCCGAACGAGTACGAGATCGTGTCGATCCCCGGTTCGATACTGATCCCGAAGGACCAGATCCTGAGCGGGGCCGCGCTTGAGCGGCTGCCGCAGGACAGGCGGATCGTCCTGCACTGCAAGAGCGGAGCCCGTAGCTCGGAATGCCTCGCGGTGGTCAAGAATGCGGGCTTCGCCGATGCCGTGCACGTCGGCGGCGGCGTGCTCGCCTGGGTGAGCCAGATAGACCCGAGCCTGCCCACCTACTGAGGCATCGGGGCGCTGCCCGGCCAGCGGACCCGATCCGGACAGGGCGGAGCAGGCCGTAGGCTTCCGGTGTGGTGTGGCAGCCAGACGCGGCAGACGCCGGGGGCGCTGAGTCCCCGGCGTCGGCATGCCCGGACCCGGTCCCGGCGATCGGGCAGCCGGCCCGGCCGCGGCGTGGCACGGGCTGGACGGCGATGGTCTTGGTGCTCGGCATCGGCCTGTGCGGCCTGGCGGCCGCCGCGGTCGGCGTCGCGCACCAGTTGTTGCCGCGCCAGTTCACCGTGTCCCAGCAGCGTCAGATCATGACCTGGGAGATGACCAGGCGGTGGCGAGTGCTGCCTGCTGGCCAGATATTTCCTGCCACTATCGCCTACGCGCTTCCGGCGGCGGCCGTGAACGCCAGCCAGAGCCTGGTTCTGGATGCGCGCCGGCTTGGCATCGGCCCGCAGGTCGGATGCGCCGCTGCCGTCTCGCCATCTGCTGCGGCCGCCCTGGCCGCCTCGCACTGCGCGGCCGTGCTGCGCGCGACGTACCTTGACTCCTCTGGCAGCCTGATCGTGACCATCGGCGTGGCTGTCATGCCGGACG
Organism: uncultured Actinomycetota bacterium; assembly: GCA_963719765.1. Lineage (GTDB taxonomy): Bacteria > Actinomycetota > Actinomycetes > Streptosporangiales > Streptosporangiaceae > JAJYUU01. The sequence goes on along the minus strand of CAVRCW010000001.1, from coordinate 689,476 downwards.
ATCAGGCCGCCGCGCAGGCGGCCCGCGCACTGGCAGCTTCGGGCGGCGGCCTCGCGTTCGCGGTGCGCGCGCTGCCAGTCGCCGGAACCCCGGCTAGCGGATTTCATGATCGCCAGCGGCAGCTGATATTCGCCGAGAACGCGGGCCCGTACGTCGTCATGTCGACCGCTGGCTTCGTCGACGGCAGGCGGCACGTGCAGCTTCCCACCGACTACTACTACGACCAGGAGATGACGAGCCTGGCCGACAGCGTGGCCCAGGCAACAGGCCGCGTCATCGGCGCCCGGCCCGCGATCCCCGTGTGCCCTGGCGCGCCAGGATGCTGACCGGATCGGTTCGCCGCGCCGGCCGGCGGCTGGCCAGTGCCGTCGCTGCGCTGGCGATCATGGCGGCTGCCGCCACGATGCTGGCGGGCCCGGCAAGCGCCGACAGCGTCCGCGACACCGAGACGTGGGTACTCGACGCGCTGAACGTTCAGCCCGCATGGTCGATCACGCGCGGGCATGGCGTCATCGTTGCCGTCATCGACAGCGGGGTGGACCCGAGGGTGTCCGACCTCACCGGGTCCGTCCGCACTGGCCCGGACCTTACCGGGGTCCATACGCCGGCTAGCAATCGGTTCTGGGGTGTGCACGGTACCTGGATGGCGTCGCTGATCGCCGGTCACGGTCACGGCGCTGGTAACAGCAGCGGCATCATCGGCATCGCGCCGCAATCCACGATCTTGTCCATCCGCGTGATCACCGATGCTGACGACCCGAACTACAACGCCTACGAGCATGAGTCGGTTAGTCGCGGCCAGCACGAGCTGGCGACGGCGATAGGCTACGCGGTCGCGCACCACGCCAGGGTGATCAGCATGTCGCTGGGCTATAGCCTGCAGAGCAGCATTGTGCGCCAGGCGCTACAGGATGCCTACGATCACAACGTCGTGGTCGTGGCCTCGGCCGGGAACTCCGGTGAGCAGGCGGGGGCCAGCACGGCTGGCCAGGCTCCGTATTCCTTCCCTGCGGACTATCCCGGCGTCCTCGCCGTCGGGGCGGTCGACCGGCAAGGTCAGCCAGCCAGCTTTTCCAGCGAGAACTTGTCGGTGCAGGTTGCCGCTCCAGGATTCCAGGTGCCGGCTCAGGGCAGGGACTCGTCGTACTGGCTCGTTAGCGGCACCAGCCCGGCGTGCGCCCTGACCGCGGGTGTCGCCGCGCTGATCAAGTCGAGGTACCCGCAGCTGACCGATACGCAGGTGATCTCGGCCATAACGACCAGCACCACTCCGAGCAGCAGGCCGGCGGGCGGGTACAACGACCGAGTTGGGTTCGGAGAGGTGAACGCGGCGGCGGCTCTCGCAGCGGCGGGAAAGTTTGCCAGCGCCCGGCCCGCACCTGGCCTGCCGCCCGACCGTCATTTCGGCGGCGGAGTCGCGGCGGTCCCGCCGCCGCCCGTGCGGCCACGCGGGCTGAGCGCGCTGGCGGTGTACTGCCTGCTCGGTGCCTGTTGCCTGGGTCTGGTGGCGGTCGCGGTGTCCCGCATGTTCACGTTGCGCGAGTCACTGGCCGACGCTGCCGGGATCACTGACGATCCCGCCAACGAGCGCCGCGCGGCGTGGATGCAGCCAGGCCCGCCGGGCCGGCACGCAGCACCGCGGAGCCGTGACGCTGGCACCGACGAGCAGTGACCGCGCCATGATCGACAGGCAGCTCGACGACTACACCGCGCGTGTGCTCGATGCTGTTGACGCCATCCCGGCCGGGCGGGTCATGTCCTACGGCGACGTGGCGGAACTGCTCGGCGAGGGCGGGCCACGCCAAGTCGGCCGGGTCATGGCGCTGTGGGGCGGCGGAGTGGCCTGGTGGCGCGTAGTGCACTCCGATGGCTCGTTGCTGAGCGGCCACGAACGCGTCGCGCTGGCGCACTACGAGGCGGAGGGTACGCCGCTGCGCCGTCACGCTGCGGGGCTTCCGCGCATCGACATGAGGCGCGCTCGCGTGACCGGCGCGGTCAGCTGATTGCCGTGCTTGCCAGCGGAACGCAACGCGGCTCGCGGGTACACGCCTGCCGGCGGCAGCAAAGCCGAGCCGGCCCGGGCATCTTGTCACCAGACACGTGGCGCGCGACGTGGTGGCGGCTAGCGCGGGTGCTCTGTACCCGCAGCCACCGCAGCTTGGGGTAGTCCTTGTCCTGCCGGTACCGCGTCTGCGGCGGGCCTCGAGCCGGCTGATCTCGCTGGTTCGTGTGTTCGCGGCACGGACGCATACCTTCGCGTCCGGCCGCGTTTGGGCGTGTTAGCGCTGCCACTGTCGGCGCCGTCTGCTGGAATCAAGGCGAGATGGAAACTGCAGCGCCTGAGTATCGCCTCGTGCGCGAGCCGGGGCCGGTGTCGTCGGCGCCGAGCCTCGACGCCGCGCAGCGCCGGGTTGTCGAGCATGCGGGCGGCCCGCTGCTCGTGCTGGCCGGGCCAGGCACCGGCAAGACGACCACGATCGTCGAGTCCGTGGTGGAGCGCGTCGCCAGGCGCGGCACTGATCCTGGCCGCGTACTCGTGCTCACCTTCAGCCGGAAGGCGGCCGAGGAGCTACGCGAGCGCATCGCGATGCGGCTGGACCGCACCTTTCGCCAGCCGCTCGCGATGACCTTCCACAGCTACGCGTTCGCGCTTGTGCGGCGCGAGTTCGCGCTCGCGGGCGAGCAGTCACCGATTCTGCTGCCCGGTCCTGAGCAGCTGCTCGAGGTGCGCCGCCTGCTGCGCGGCGAGGCAAGCGACGGAGGCGCTCGCTGGCCGCAGGCGCTGCGGCCCGCCGTAGGCACCAGGGGATTCGCGGCGGAACTGCGCGACTTCCTGCTGCGGGCCGCCGAGCGCGGCCTTGACGGCAGCGGGCTAGCGGCGCTGGGCCGCACTCACGGCAGGGACGACTGGCGTGCGGCCGGCCGGTTCCTGGATTCCTACGCTGGCCGGTTCGACCTGGCTCCGGTGCCCGCCTACGACTACGCGGAGATCGTCAGGATCGCCGGCTCGCTGCTGCGCGGCGGCGCGGTCAGGGCCCGCGAGCGAAACGCCTACGACGTGGTGCTGGTGGACGAGTACCAGGACACAGATCCAGCCCAAGAGGAGCTGCTCGTCCAGCTTGCCGGTGATGGCCGGGAGCTGATCGCCGTTGGCGACCCGGATCAGTCGATCTACGCGTTCCGCGGCGCCGACGTCGACGCTGTCCGGCGTTTCACCGACAAGTTCCGCGCGCCCGACGGCCGCCCGGCCGAGGTTGCCGCGCTGCGGACTTGCCGCCGCAGCGGGCAGGCGCTGCTTGCCGCCTCGCGCCGTATCGCGGCCAGGCTGCCCGTCACGCTCGGGCATCCGGACTCCACGCCCGGCCGTGACCACCGCGGCGCGGCCCGCGATCACCGGGCGCTGATACCGCTGCGGTCGGCCGAGCCAGGCACTGTCCGGATCGTAACCGCCGCAAGCGCGAGCCAGGAGGCGGCGCTGATCGCCGACACGCTGCGGCGGGCGCACCTGATGGATGGTGTGCCGTGGCGGGAGATGGCAGTGCTGGTGCGCTCGGCAGTCCGCCAGGTCCCAGTCCTGCAGCGCGCGCTGACAGCAGCAGGAGTACCCGCGCAGGTCGCGGGCGACGAGCTTCCGCTGACCGCCGAGCCGGCCACCAGGCCGCTGCTGCAGCTCGTCACTTGCGCGGTGCGGCCGCAGTCGCTGGACGAGCAGGCAGCGGCCGAACTGCTGACCGGACCGCTCGGCGGCACGGACGCGCTCGGCTTGCGTCGGCTCAGGCGAGGCCTGCAGGCCGCAGCGCGGGCGGCCGGACAGCCGCAGGCCGAAGAGCCGCTTGCGGCCGCGCTGCGCGATCCGCGCGAGCTTGCTCAGGCCGGCTGGCCGCCCGACGGCGAGGATCATGCGGTCGGCTCTGCGCTGGCGGCCGCCCGCCGGGTATCCGGCCTGCTGGAGGTGGCTAGGGCAGCCGAGCAGGACGGCACGCCGCACGACGTGCTGTGGGCGGTGTGGGATGCATCGGGCCTTGCCGCCCAGTGGCAGGCCGCTAGCGCCGCAGGCGGGAGCCGCGGTGCGGTCGCGGACGCGGACCTCGACGCTGTCGTCGCCTTGTTCGAAGCGGCGGCGCGGTTTACGGCCCGGCTGCCGCAGGCCTCAACGTGGCTGTTTCTGGACAGCATGGCGGGTCAGGAGATCGCCGGCGACACGCTAGCCGAGCGGGCTCCGCGCGGCGACAGCGTCTGCGTGCTGACCGCGCACAAGTCCAAGGGCCTGGAGTGGGACCTGGTCGTGGTGGCAGGCGTTCAGGAGGGCACCTGGCCGGACTTGCGCCAGCGCGGATCGCTGCTTGGCATGGACGAACTCGTGGACGTGGTAGCCGGCCGCGACAGCGGGTCTGCTGGTGATGCGCTGGCGGCCGCGGCCAGCGCCAGGCTGCTGGCCGAGGAACGCCGGCTGTTCTACGTCGCCGTTACCAGGGCCCGGCACGCGCTGGTCGTGACGGCAGTCGGCGCAGCGGACACCGAGGAACGGCCGTCCCGGTTCCTGGCCGAGCTGGCAGCCGACGATATCGAGATCGAGCAGGTAGCCGGGGCCGGTCACCGCTGGCTGTCTCTGCCGGCCCTCACCGCCGACTTGCGCCGGGCCGCGGCGGACGTGAGCCTGCCAGCCCATGTGCGCGAGGCCGCGGCCGGTCAGCTGGCCAGACTCGCCGCGGCTGGGGTGCGCGGCGCGCATCCGCGTCACTGGTATGCCCTGACCGAGCTGACGGCGGCCGGCGAGCGGATACCGGGCACCGTGCAGATCTCACCGTCCAGGGTCGAGTCGTTCACCAGATGTGGCCTGCGCTGGCTGCTGGAGGCCGCCGTGGGCGCGGGCTCGCCCGGCACGGCTCAGCATCTGGGCATAGTGATTCACGCCGCGGCTGCCCTGGCCGCCGAGGGCGCCGACGATGGCGAAGTCGCCAAGCGCGTCGACGAGCTGTGGCAGCACATGGACTTCGGCAGCTCCTGGTACAGCGCCAGGCAGCGCGCGCGGGCCGAGCGGATGGTAGCCAAGTTCCTCGACTGGCACCGGCGCAATCCGCGAGAGCTGGTCGCGGTCGAGCACAAGCTGCGGGTCAGGATGGGCGAGATCACGATTACCGGTCAGGTCGACCGGCTTGAGCGGGACTCTGACGGCGCTGCGATCGTCGTCGACCTGAAGACGGGCAGCCGTCCGTCCGATGGTGACCTGGACCGTAATCCGCAGCTCGGCGTGTATCAGCTTGCGGTGCTGCTCGGCGCGTTCGAGCAGCTCGGCCTCACCGAGCCGGGCGGGGCGGAGCTGATCCAGGTGGGCAAGGCGGCGCTCAAGGCGAGCGTGCGCGTGCAAGCGCAGCGCAGCCTAGACGACGATCCCGAGCCGGGATGGGCCCGCGAGCTAGTGGAGACTGTGGCCGAGGGCATGGCCGGCCCGGTGTTCACTGCGACAGCGAACCCTGGTTGCCGGGTCTGTCCTGTCGCGTCCAGCTGTCCGGTCGACGAGCGAGGCGGGCAGGTTGCGCCGTGACTGACCCGCCGATCAAGTACAGCCCGGCGCAGCTGGCCAGGATGCTCGGAGCGCAGCAGCCGACCGCCGAGCAGGCCGCGGTGATCGGCGCCCCGCTCGCACCCATGGCGGTCGTCGCCGGAGCCGGATCCGGCAAGAGCGAGACGATGGCAGCACGGCTGGTCTGGCTGGTGGCAAATCAGCTGGTGCAGCCGGAGCGGGTGCTCGGCCTCACGTTTACCAGGAAGGCCGCCGCTGAGCTGGCAGCGCGGGTGCGCGCGCGCCTCGACGGCCTGCGCCGGGCCGGGATTAGCCTGCCCGAGGCAGCCGACTTTGACGACACCGACGGACTGGCCGGTGAGCCGGCTATCTCGACCTACCACGCCTATGCCGGGCGGCTCGTCGCGGACCATGCGCTGCGCGAGGGCCTGGAGCCCTCGCTCCGGCTCATCACGCCCGCGGTGTGCTGGCAGCTCGCAGCCCGAGTGGTGGCCGCGTACGAAGGCCCGATGGACGCGATGGAGTGGACGCCGGCCACGGTGACGGCCGCGGTCCTGGCGCTCGCTGGCGAGCTAGCGGAGCACCTGCGCGCCGCTCCTGACGTGCTCGGGGTCCGCAGCTGGATCGAGAGCGCTATCGCGGCCGTTTCCTGCCGGGTGCCGAAGGCGGCCTCGGACGTGCTGAAGACGCAGCGGACCCGCGAGCAGCTGCTGCCTCTGGTGGCTGGCTACACCGCAGCCAAGGCGGCCAGGGAGGTCATCGACTACGGCGACCAGATGGCGATCGCCGCCCGGATCGCCGCGCGCCATCCGGGCGTGGGTCAGGCGGAGCGAGCCCGTTACCAAGTGGTATTGCTTGACGAATACCAGGACACTTCGCATGCGCAGCTAGTGCTGCTGCGTGCCCTGTTCGGGGGCGGTCACCCCGTCACCGCAGTCGGCGACCCGTGCCAGTCCATCTACGGTTGGCGTGGTGCGAGTGCGGGCAACTTGCGCCGCTTCAGCGCGGACTTTCCGGCTCGGCCAGGGCGGCCCGCGCCAGTGCAGCTGCTGTCGACGAGCTTCCGCAACACCGGCCGGGTGCTGGCGGCGGCCGGCGCGATCCAGGCCGAGCTGCGTGCGGCGGCGCCCGATGTGCCGCTGCTGGTCGCGCCGCCCGGCCGGGCCGAGCGTGGCCTGGTGCGGTGCGCGCTGCTTGAGTCGGCGCACGACGAGGCAGCCTGGGTGGCGCAGCAGGTGGTGGGCCTGCTCGAGCTCGCACCCGGCCGCGCACCGGACGGACTGACGGCCGATGGCGGCCAGGTGCGGGTGCGGGCCCGTGACATTGCGGTGCTGTGCCGTAAGCGGGCCCAGTTCGCCGCGCTGCGAGCCGCGCTGGAGGCGCGCGGCGTTCCGGTCGAGGTCGTCGGCCTGGGCGGACTGCTGACCGTGCCTGAAGTGGCCGACATCGTAGCCACGCTCCAGGTGATGCACGACCCGGCCGCCTCGGGCGCGCTGGCGCGGCTGCTGACGTCCCCGCGCTGGCGGATCGGCCCGGCGGACCTGGTCGCGCTCGGCAGGCGAGCCAGAGAGCTGGCGCGCGCGGTACCCGAGGCAGGTGACCTGCCCGCGGCGGGCGCGACTGAGCAGGATCTGACCGCGTCCGGACCCGGCGTCGCGCTAGCCGAGCCTCGCGGCGGCGAGTTGCTCGCTGGCGCCATCAACGACCTGACCAAAGACCCGGGTAGCCTGATCGAGGCGCTCGACGACTTGGGCAGCCCGGCGGCGTACTCGGTTGCCGGTTACGGTCGGCTCGCGGCGCTCGGGGCTGAACTGCGCGGGCTGCGCGGGCACGCGGCCAGGCCGCTCGCGGAGCTTGTGACCGAGGTCGAAAGGGTACTTGGGCTCGATATCGAAGTCGCGGCCAGGCCCGGAGTCGATCCCGCCGCCGCACGCGCCGACCTGGACGCGTTCGCCGACGCTGCCGCCGCATTTGCGGGCGATGCGCAGGACCCGACGCTGGGAGCGTTCCTCGCTTACCTGGCCGCAGCCGAGACCGAGGAGTTCGGGCTCGAGGCGGGCCAGGTCGGTGACACCGACTCGGTCAAGCTGGCGACCGTGCATGCGGCGAAGGGCCTGCAATGGCCTGCCGTGTTCGTGCCGGGACTGGCCGAAGGCGCGCAACGCCATGTCTTCCCGGCCAAGCCCAGGGTCAGCACCCGGTGGACAGAGAACGCCAGGCTGCTGCCGTTCAGCCTGCGCGGCGACGCGACTGACCTGCCGCGTCTTGGCGGCCTGAGCATGCCGGAGCTGACCGAGTTCAGCGAGGCGTGCTCGGCCCGCGACCTGGCCGAGGAACGGCGCCTTGCTTATGTCGCCGCGACCAGGGCCGCTTATTACCTAGGGTGCAGCGGCTACTGGTGGTCCGATGGGCCGTCACGGCTCGGGCCCTCGCAGTTCCTGACCGAGGTGCGGGCGGCGTGCGAGGACGGGGCAGGCGAGGTCGACGTCTGGGAGCCAGAGCCCGAGCCGGACGCGGTCAACCCCGCACTGTCCGAGCCTGCCTCGGCGACCTGGCCCGCGGCCGTGGCCGCCGGTGCGCGATACGAGGCGGTTCGGGACGCGGGCGTGCTGGTCGAGGCTGCGATCCGCGAGCTGACCGTGGGCGGCCACCAGCCAGGGCGTGACCGGCCAGGGCGCGGCCAGCGCAGGCGGCAGCAGCCCGAGCGGCTGCAGCCCGAGCGGCAGGACTACCTGCCTGGCCTCGAACCCGCGCCCGCCGCGGCTACAAGCCCTCCCGATCCGTATCAGGAGCTGATCGCCGCCTGGACCCGCGACACTGACCTGCTGCTGACCGAGCGCGACCAGCGGCAGCCGGGCCGCGCGGTGCTCGTCGGATTGCCCCGCAGGCTGCCGGTGTCGTCCCTGGTGACGATGGCCAGGAACCCGGCTGAGCTTGCTCAGCAAGTGCGCCGCCCGATGCCGCGCCAGCCGTCCCCGCGGGCGACCCGAGGGACCGCATTCCACCAGTGGCTTGAGCAGCGGTTCGGCCAGGCGCAGCTGATCGATACGGACGAGTTGCCCGGCGCAGCCGATGACCAGGCCGCGCTGACCAGCGACCCGGAGCTTGCCGAGCTTAAGGCTGCCTTCGAGGCCGGGGAGTGGGCGGACCGGTGGCCGTCGGAAGTAGAAGTGGCGTTCGAGACGCTGATCGGCGGCCGCCTCGTGCGCGGCCGGATCGATGCCGTGTTTGCCGATGCGCCCGACGGCGGCTACGACGTCGTCGACTGGAAGACCGGCCGTCAGCCAGGCTCGGCGGCCGAGAAGCGTGCCGTCGCCGTCCAGCTAGCCGCCTACCGGCTGGCGTGGGCCGCGCTCGCGGGGGTGCCGGTGAGCCAGGTGCGGGCGGCGTTCTACTACGTACCAGACGACGCCACCGTTCGCCCCGCTGACTTGCTGGACGCAGCTGGCCTGGCCGCGCTGGTCGAGGGTGCCCCGATCGCCGCGGCCCGTGGCTAGATCCGGCCCGCGGCTAGATCCGGCCCGCGGCTAGATCCGGCCCGCGGCTAGATCCGGCCCGTGGCTAGATCCGGCCCGTGGCTAGATCCGGCCCGTGGCTAGATCCGGCCCGTGGCTAGATCCGGCCCGCGGCTAGATCCGGGCCGCCGCTAATCCCGCACCGCAACGCCGCGGGCGTGCGGCGTGGTCGGCCATGGCAGCCGCGACTCTGGCAGCCGGTACCTGATCAGCTCCGTCACGCTGAAGCCCGCGGCGGCTATGGCCGCGACCGTGTCCCTGCTCGCGTGGCAGCCGCCGAAACATGCGGGCCAGATGGTGGCGTCGAGGACCCGCTGAATCTGGCGATGGCCCGGTGACTGCGCGCCGACGTGTTCCATGAACCGCAGCTCGCCGCCGGGTCGCAGGACCCGGCGCATCTGGGCCAGCGCCACCGCCTGGTCGGGCACCGAGCACAGCATCAGGCTCGCGACGACCGCGTCGAACGAGGCGTCCTCGGCTGGTAGCTGCTCCGCGGTGCCGTCTGCCACCGTGATCGGGACCGCGGCCCGCACGGCATTGCGCGCGGCCAGCATGCGCAGGTGCTGTTCCGGCTCGACGGCGAGCACGCTGGTGACGGTCGCCGGATAGTGGCTGAAGTTCAGGCCATTGCCCGCGCCAACTTCCAGCACCGAGCCGGTAAGCCCGGCCAGCATGAGCTCTCGCTGCCTGCCGAGTCCCGCGCCCTCCATCCCGGTGCTGAGCCGAGCGTAGAACCGGGCGAACACCGGATGCCGGACCTGCCGCGACGACATTCGCCTCCTTGGCTGTAGCTTCATTGTCAGCCGCGCTTGCGGTTGCTTTGTTCCCGGTGCTTTGGCCGATTGGAGTCACCGATGGCGGCGCGTATCGAGCGACTCAAGGCCTGCCTGAACGGGCGGCGAGCCCAGGCGGCGCACCCGGCCGTTCCGGTGACCCCGTCAGAGCTCGCTGCCGCGGCCGAGGCGGCCACCGAAGCCGGAGCCGAGGCCGTGCACGTCCATCCGCGTGATGCGGATGGCCTTGAGTCACTCCGGCGTGCCGACGTTGGCGCCGCGGTGGCGGCGATCCGCGCGGCCTGCCCCGGCACGCCGATCGGGGTGACCACGGGCTTGTGGGCGGCCGGCGCCCCGGCCAGCGCCGCTGACACCAGGCAGGATCTGGTGGCTGAATGGGCCGGCTTCGAGGCCGGGCAGCGACCTGACTTCGCCTCGGTCAATGTCGCCGAGGCCGGCTGGCAAGAACTCGCGGCGACGCTCGACGAGGCAGGCATCGGTGTCGAGGCGGGCGTGTGGTCGGTCGCGGATGCGGATGCTATCGCGGGATACCAGCCACCAGGCGGCTGGCTGCGGGTCATGGTCGAGCTTTCCGGCGTCAGCGCCGATGACGCCGTCGCCCGCGCGGACCAGATCCTCAGCCGGCTCGCGTCCACGTCGCCACAGGCAGCGTTGCTCCTGCATGGCGAGGACGACAGTTGCTGGCCGCTGATCGCGCATGCGGGCCGGCTCGGCCTGGCTACCCGCATCGGCCTGGAGGATGTCACGACCGGGCCGCAAGCTCAGCCAGTCGCCGGCAATGCCGAGCTGGTACGGCTGGCCATCGGCATCTGGGCAGCGGCCGCAGGCGTCTGAGGTTTCTTCCAGGTGCACTGGATAGGATGCGCAGGGTCTACCGATGGAGGGCACTGGTGACGGAACGACGTGTGGCCATGAGCGATGGCATCGCCGAGCGGGTTGTGCGGCGGGCTATCTCGCACCTCGCGAACTCCTACGGCGCCGGCCCAGCCAGGGCCTCAGCCGGCAAGGACATGCTTGTCCGGGCATTTGAGGGCAAAAGCGAAGAAGCAGATGCCGTCGATGGTTACGCGGCTGCCGCGGCCATGGCCGCCCTCGCGCACGGCATCGAGGCTGAGGTAGGGACAGGGCTCGACTGGCTGGCCGTAGCTGCGCTCCAGGAGTGGGACTTCCACCACCCAGAGAACCCCATCTGAGCGGCCCGCAAGCCCCAGATTTGCGATAATTCGGGCATCCAGCACAGGCCTGCTACTGACATCCTGACGGTTGCCGTCGCCTGGCTGGGCGGTTTACGTTATTTGTCCCGACGGCAACCGTCAGGATGTCTGGTCGGCTACGCACTGGCCACCCATGGAGGCGGCAGCCGGGTGGGCCTACTGGGTGCCGAGATGGCGCTCCAGCGATGCGACCTTGCCGTCCAGGGCACCGGTGACCCCAGGCCGGATGTCAGCCTTGAGCGTGACGCTGACTCGCGGGGCCCGCGCGGCCACGGCGTCGACGGCGCTCTTCACCACCCCCATCACCTCATCCCATTCGCCCTCGATCGAGGTGAACATGGCGTCGGTTCGGTTCGGCAGGCCGCTGGCACGCACTACCCTGACCGCATCGGCGACATAGTCGGCCACATCCTCGCCTACTCCCAGCGGCGTGACCGAGAACGCGACGATCATCGGAGCTCCTCGCCTGGCGGATCGGGATCCGCCCGAATATCGGCAGTCGGCCTGGCCGGCATCGGCCGTCGCCATCGTAGCCAGCGGGCGGCGCTACTACGATCGTGACCACGCGCCGATCACCATTCGACCACCGCGCACGCCACGCCGAAGTCTCGCCCGCGAGGGAGCACTATGGACGTCAGGGATTACATCGACGAGCACGCGGCGGAGTTCTTCGAGTCGCTTAGCCGGTGGCTGACAATCCCATCTATTTCCGCTGATCCTGCTCGCCGCGACGATGTCGCTCGGTCAGCAATGTGGCTTAAAGATCATTTGATCGGAACGGGGTTCCCCGTCGCCGAGGTGTGGCCGACCGGCCGGCCTGGTTCCGTGGGGCTCCCGGCCGTGTACGCGGAGTGGCCAGCCAGCGACCCGGCCGCGCCGGTGGTGCTCGTCTACGGCCACCATGATGTGCAGCCGGTTGAGCCCCTGGCCGAGTGGGACAGCCCGCCGTTCGAGCCGGTCCAGCGGGACGGGCTGCTGCTTGGCCGCGGTTCGTCCGATGACAAGGGTCAGGTGCTGTTCCACGCGCTGGGGACACGGGCCAGCCTGGCGGCGTCGGGCGCGGGCGCGCCGCCGGTCACGCTCAAGCTGCTGATCGAGGGCGAGGAGGAGTCAGGCTCGCCGCATTTCGCCGAGTTGCTGCGCAGCAACCAGGACCGCCTGCGGTGCGACGTAATCGTCGTCTCCGACACCACCATGTGGGCCGCCGATGTGCCGTCGATGTGCGTGAGCATGCGCGGTGTCGTCGACGCCGAGATCAGCCTGCGCGGTCCGGAGCGTGACCTGCACTCGGGCTCCTTCGGCGGCGGGGTGCCAAACCCGCTGCACGTCATGGCGGACATCCTGTCCGGTCTGCACGACAGCGAAGGGCGGGTCACGGTGCCTGGCTTCTACGACGACGTGCTGCCCTTGTCGCAGGCCGAGCGCGAGCTCATAGCGCGGCTGCCGTTCGACGAGAAGGCATGGCTCGCCGATGCGGGCAACAGCGGCGCAGCGGCCGGCGAGGCCGGATACAGCACGCTCGAGCGGGTCTGGGCGCGGCCAACGGCGGAGGTCAACGGCATGTGGGGCGGGCACACCGGCCCTGGCGGGAAGACGATAGTGCCGGCTCAGGCGCACGCGAAGCTGTCGTTCCGGCTGGTGGCGAATCAGGAGCCTGCCCTGGTCATCGCCGGGCTGCGCCGGTACGTGCTCGACCGCACGCCGCCTGGTATCGAGGCGAGGGTCATCTCCGGCGGCCACGGAGTCAGGCCGTGCTTCGCGCCGATGGACTCCCCGGCGGTCCGCGCCGGCCTGCGGGCCATGGAGCGTGCGTTCGGCACTCAGATCCTGTTCACCAGGGAGGGTGGCAGCGGGCCGGAGGCCGATCTGGCTGACATCCTCCAAGCGCCGCTGGTATTCGTTGCGGTGGGGCTCGACGCCGACAGAATCCACGCGCCGAACGAGCGGGTGAGTATGGGACTGCTGCTCAAGGGAGCAGCGGCCGCGGCTTATCTGTGGGACGAGCTTGCGGCCGCCGGCAGCGAGCTGACGGCTGGCAAGTGAGCGCCGCTGCCAGCGCGAGCGACGAGTCCGGGCGGCTGACCGAGCGGCCACTGACGGCCCTGGCCCTCGCGCGCGCCGAGGTAGAGCGGTGCGCGCACCTGCGGGCCGACGACGAATGGCTGGATGCAGCCTGGTCCGATCCCCGCACGCGGGTGCTAGTGGTCGAGCGCGGCCAGGCCCTGGCCGAGATGACCGGCGCCACCGCGCGGCTCAGTTTCTTGTCGCCCGCGCAGGCACCCGATGGCGTCAGGTTCCTGCTCGGCATCGCAGCTGACGGCGTGGCCTACTTCGGCGTGGCCGGGCCGCTGCCCGACCCAGCCGCACCAGGTGCCCGGCCGGTCTACCTGCGCGAAGCCGGACCGCTGCTGTCCGACAGCGACGCCGGCCTGATGACGCATGCGGTCGCGCTGGCCAACTGGCACGAGACGTTCACGCACTGTCCGCGCTGCGGCGCACCGACAGAGCCGTTCTCGTCCGGTCACGCGCGCCGGTGTCCCGTCGACTCCAGCGAGCACTTCCCGCGCGTCGACCCGGCCATGATCGTGCTGGTCACCGATCCGGCCGATCGCTGCCTGCTGGCGCGCAACGCCCTGTGGCCCGAACGCCGAGTTTCCATCCTGGCCGGATTCGTCGAGGCGGGGGAGTCGGCCGAGCAGGCAGTCGCCCGTGAGGTGCACGAGGAGGCAGGCATCGTGGTCGACACCGTGCGCTACCTGGGCAGCCAGCCATGGCCGATGCCGCAGAGCCTGATGCTGGGCTTCCGTGCTGACGCCCGCGGCAGCCAGGAGATCAAGGTGGACGCCAACGAGATAGCGGAGGCGCACTGGTACAGCCGGGCCGAGCTGGCGGCGGCGGTGGCCAGCGGCGCGCTCCTGCTGCCGCCGCCGGTGTCGATCGCGCACCGGATCATCGAGTCCTGGTACGGAAGCGCGCTGCCCGGCAGCTGGTGATTACGGCCTTCTCCGGTCAGGCCAGCCCGAGCTTGCGGACGCCCTCGGCCACGTCCAGGCCCGGTGTCGGAAGTATGGCGATGACCGGCGTGTCCAGGCCGGCCGCATGATATTCGGCGACCCGTTCCCGGCAATGTTCCAGCGGGCCGTGGATCACGAGCTCGTCGACGAGCTCATCGGGAATGGCCGCGACCGCGCCCTTCCGGTCGCCGGAATTCCAGGCGGCCAGCATCGGCGCGATGATCTCACCACGGCCGAGCCACTCATGGAAGGCGGCGTACACAGGCACTGTCAGGTAGGCGGCGAGCACGCGCTTGCCGATGAAGCGGGCCGTGTCGGTGTCCGGTGTCGGGCACACGAAGATGCGCGCGACGAGCTCGCAGTCCGGGCCGGCCACGTCGCGCACCTTCGGCACGTCAGCCGGTGACAGCCAGTTGGTGATGGCGATCCCGGCTTCGGCAGCGGCCAGCCGCACCATGCCGGGCCGCAGCGCCGCCAGTGCTAGGGCGGGCGGTACCTGCGGTGCGGGGTCGAGCCTGAACCCGTCGACCGAGAACGTCTCGTACTCGTGGCTAACCTTGCCGCCGGCCAGCGCCTCGCGCAGGAACCGCAGCATGTCCCGCGAGCGCTGGTAGGGCTGGGCGAACGGGATGCCGTTCCATTGCTCGACCGCGACTTTGGAGGACGTGCCGATGCCCATGACGAACCTGCCTGGCGCGAGGTCGGCCAGCGTGGCGGCGGACACGGCCAGCGCGACCGGGGCACGAGTGTAGATGCCGACGATCGCGGTGCCGAGCCGCAGCGCAGGCGCCCACTGCGACGCCAGCACCAGCGGGGTGAACGCGTCGACCCCGTTCAGCTCGGCCGACCAGGCGTCGGTGTAACCGAGGTCGGGCAGGCCGGCCACCAGCTCGCGCTGCTCGGCGAGCGGCAGCCCGTGCAGCGGCAGGGTCAGTCCCCAGCGCGATTGCGATCCCATCAGCGTCCCTTCGCCACTTTGGTCACCTGGCAGCGAGTATGCCAGCGGTCGGCTCAGTCCAGTCCGGCCGGGCAGTCGGCAGCGTGCCCGATACGTCCGGGTTAACATCGAGTGAAGTTGGCAGTCGGGGTGTTGTCCCCAGCCCAGCGGCCGATTTGAATGGGCATTGCGGCCATGGTGCCCATGTCGTCCGCGCGACCACAACCCCTGCTGTTCGCGAGTGTCACGCAGGCACGAGAAATGGGCACCGCTCTGCTCCGCAGTTCCGCACCCACCTGCTGCTGGCCAACTCCACGGTCAAGCTGTCGTTCGCATGGAACGCCTTCTACTACTGGGGTGTCTGGGCTGTCTGCATCATCGGCATCGGCATGTGCGTGTGGTGCGCGCTGCGGTCGAAGCGCTGGGAGCGCTGGACCACCCAGGATCATCGCGGCGCTAGGAGTGCTGCTCGAGGTCTACGACAACATCATCGGCGACCAGTTCATCAAGCCGGTGATCGACGTCATCCCCGGCGCCGACCTGCTGCAGGTCCATGACCTGCCATACATGTTCCTGCTCATGGTCGGCGTCGCCCTGGTACGCAAGCCGGGCTGCGTCACGGCGATGGTCTTCGTCAACTTCCTGCTCGCCCAGCTACTGTTCGGCAGCGGGCACGGCGCGCTCGACTGGACCGACGGCTTGACCCAGGGCATCTTCTGCGACATGTACATCATCGCGAGGCGCGGGAAGGTGTACGCGCCCGGCGCCAGCGTCATGGCCATGGTCATCGACGGCCTGATGATCGGCGGCTTGCGCGGCGGCCCGAACGCGTTCCTGACCGACTGGACCTTCGACCCGTACCTGAACTCGATCTACTACACCTGGTACCAGATGTGGACCGACACCTGGTCGAACTGGGTTGGCAACGGCATAGAGGCCGCGATCAGTGCTCCGTTCGCGCTGCGGGTGGCCCGCTCGGTGATTCCGTCCATCGGCGCGCGCCAGGCTGCGGGGGCCGACGTGGATCCATTTGCCGAGCCGGCGCCCGCTGGAACCGCTGCCGCGGCCGCAGTCACGACCAGCGACAACCTGCCACCCGAAGGGGAGCTGGCATGAAGCGCATTGCGCTGATAACCGCGATCATCGCAGTGCTCCTGCTGATCGACGGTGCCTACCTGCAGGTGAGCAACAACGAGGTCGGCGGCGACTCCGGCGTGCGCCTTGGGCAGCAACAATGTCTGGGCTGTCGGCGCCTACGACGGGCCGGGCGGCATGCGGACGCTCGTCATGCACTACACGGGAGGTGGTCTGTAGCCGGGCCGCCCCGAGCCTGACGTCAGCAACGCGCGGTGCCGTCAGGTGGCGATGGCCACGTGCCTGTGCACGGCGTCGGGGTCGTCGATCAGCTTGAGCATGCAGGCGGCGAGGTCGGCGCGCGGTACCCGGAATCCGCGCGGCAGGTTGCGGTCGAACGCTAGGCGATAACGTCCCTTCGCCGCACCGCGGGTCAGCCCTGGCGGACGCAGGATCGTCCAGTCCAGGTCGCTCTGACCGACCTCGGCTTCTGCCAGCCGCATGTCGGCGCAGACGTGACGAAGAAACGTGCGCCGGACCACAGGCTTGATCAGGTACCGGAGGTAGGGGCTTTCGCCTTCGTCGGCCACGATGGAGCCGCTGATTGTCAGCAGCCTGCGGCAGCCGGACTTCTGCATGGCCTGGATGATGCTGCGGGTCGCGTCCTGGCTGACGGTCGTCTGGCCGGTGCCATGCGGGCCTATCGCCGTCAGGACTGCATCGGCGCCCGCCACAGCCGGGCTGATCGAGGCCGGGTCCGTGACGTTGGCTGTGACGACCGCCAGCCGCTGCTGGGCCGCCACTGTCAGGCGGGCCGGGTCGCGGACGACGGCAGTAACGTCATGGCCGGCGGCAAGAGCCTGCTCGACCAGACACGTTCCGGTGGCGCCCGTCGCGCCGAAGATTGTGAGCTTCATCGCGGCGACGTTCCCGTAACGGCACCGAGAGGCGCGCTGTCAGTGCGGGTCATCGGGACTCCTTGCTAGATTATGATCTGGTGTTATCTGCAACTCATATAATAGCCCAACCATATCATATGGAGTTGATATCACATGGCGACCGGGGATAAGCGGCGGCGCCGGAGCGAGCTGAACCTCGAGGTCAGGGAGTCGGTGCGCGACCTCAGCGTTCAGCTGTCCCTGCTTAACCAGCGCATCAGCGGGCGCCTCGAGTTGCGGGGGACTGATCTGCAATGCCTTGATCTGGTCGACCGCTACGGCCCGCTGAGCCCGAGCGCACTGGCGCGACGCGCCGGGCTCCACCCCGCCACCATGACCGGCGTCGTTGACCGGCTGGAACGCGGCGGCTGGGTCGTGCGCGAGCGCGACCCAGCCGACCGGCGAGGTGTCGTTGTCCAGCCGATGCGCAGCAGGCGGTCGGAGGTGCTGCGCCTCGCTTCCGGGATGAACGCGGCGCTGGCGCGGATCTGCGCGGATTACTCCAGCGACGAGCTTGAACTCATCTGGAGTTTCCTGCGCCGCACGGCTGACGCCGGCCGCGCGGCTGCGGAAGAACTCGATGCGAGCTGAGCAAGTTGCATGGGCTGCTGGGCGTGCACAACCTGGCTGAAGCCCGTTTTGCTGGCTCACGTCGGCCAGAATGTCGCCATGGACCTTCTGACTGTGCATCAGCGCCTCTACGAGCGGACTGGCGGCCGTCTCGGCCACCGGCTCATCGGCGTCCCGTCCGCCCTGCTGCGCACCACGGGACGGCATACCGGTCAGGCCCGCACCTCCGCGCTTGTCTACGCACGCGACGGCGCGGACTTTCTGCTGGTTGCCTCCAACGGCGGCTCGGACCGGCCGCCGGGCTGGCTGTTCAACATCGAGGCCGAGCCGGACGTCGAGATCCAGGTCGGCCGTAAGCATCTTGCCGCCAGGGCGCGCATCGTCACATCCGACGATGCTGAGTACCCGCGGCTGTGGGCGGCCGTCAACGCGAACAACCACGGTCGCTATCAGCGCTACCAGGCCAAGACCAGCCGGAAGATCCCAGTGGTCGTCGTCACGCCACGTTAGCTCGCCCGGCCGCGACACCGGTGCCAGGGTGACGCTCCGATTGACGGCGCAGTAATTGCCGCGGCAGCCAGGCGCCCAGCTGCCGGCGGCAATTTCTGGCGGCCTCGGCGCGCCACATCCCATCCGACCCGTGGGCCGAGTGTGTGCTGGTTACGATGACTTTGTCAGGCCAATGACTGCGCGCAGTCTGGTCTGGCGGCCAGCGAGCCGGCAACTAAGCGACTGACGTCAGACGGCCGCATTCGGGCGTCCAGGGTGGGGAAGCGCGAGCTATAGCTCGTCAGCCGCGAGTAGTCGGCGCACCCGGCGCTACCCGGATGCCCCGATCCGGGCGGCAGCGCGCGGGAGGCAATGATGATCGGTGCCAGGAATCGCCCGACCCGCCGCGGGCGCATTGTCAGGCCTCGACTCACCCGCATCCTCCCCGCAACCCGTCCTCGCCGGCGCGACCGCAGCGGCGTCGACGAACCTGAGACATGGCGGCCTGGTCCACTGATCTGGTCGCTGACTCTGCTGACCGCCTTCGCGGTAGCGTTCTTCGTCCTGTGGCTGGCCTGGTCCATCTACGTGGTCGTGCATGGGGGACCGTCCGGATTCCGGTTCGATCCAGACCGCAGGTGCGCTTCGCTCGGCTTCTCCTGCGGCGCACTCTCCAACTTCGCGACTTCTGGGCTGTTACTTGCGCTGGCCTCTTTCTTTGTGCTCTGGCGGTTCTACGGATTGCTGCGGCGCTACCGGTTCCGAGCTCGAACCGAGTCCCGCGAGCTCGTTCCGACAGCCGGGGCAATTCTCGACGAGGTCGTCGGCCGCGACGAGCTGTGCAAGGTGGTGATGGCGGATCTGCACGAGCGCGGGGCTCGCCCGCATGTCCTGGTCGGCGGGGTGGGCACCGGGAAGACGGCGGTGCTTGTCAGGCTGACGGAGTTCCTGGCCGATCGGCGCGCGGTGCCGGTACCGGTCCGGCTGCGGGACGCCACGGACCTGCTGGACTTCGAGGCGATGGCGCAAGAGCGCTTCCTCAGTGAGGTGAATCAGCGGCTGATCTCCACCTCTGAGGGAGAGACCATCTGGCGCCGCCTGCGCAAGGACGGCAGGATCGTCGTGCTCGCGGACGGGCTGGAAGAGGCCCTAGTTGGAACGCCCGCGGAGCGGGAACGGGACAACATCATCCGTGCCGCCATCCGCAGAGCCCATCAGCAGCATCTGCCGCTGGTCATAGCCTCGCGCCCGCACGATCCGCTGCGCGCCACCGATGCCGCGATCCTGGCGCTCGAGCCTCTGAGCTATGAGGCGGCACTGGCCTACATCGGCAGCGCAGGGACGACCGAGGACGAGCGCAGGCTGGCCTGGATCGTCGGGACCGCCGACGTGGTGGAGGCGCCGCTGTACCTGCAGATCACCCGCGAGCTGCAGGCCAAGGGCCTGCTGGATCCGAGTTCCGTCGGCCAGCCGGGCGTTGTGGACACCCGCGGGGTGGACCGGTCCAAGCTGCGGCTGGCATTGCTGGAGACATGGCAGCGGGCATTGATCTCCGGCTACCTGCGCGAGGACGTCCCGCTGAATCATGCCGAGCGCCGCGCTGCCGTCGAGCATATTTCGGCGCTCGCCTGCGTAGGGCTGCAGCAGGACCGGCTTGAGGTCGAGTTCGATGATCTCAGGCCAGCTACGGCAATCTCAGCGGAAGTGCAGGCCCGGCTCGGGCAGATCGACGGCGACCCGGCCCACTCCTTCGGAGTCAGGAACATCGACGTGCGGCTGGCTGCGGCCTGGGCCGCGCAGCTGGAACTGGTGGAAGTGCGCGGAGATAGCGTCAGGTTCCCGCACAGCCTCATTCAGGCATATCTCGGATCGCGGCTGCTGGACGCCGCCTTGCAGGACCCCGGATACCTGGCGACAGCGCTGACGCAGCCGGGACCAGGGCGGGAGCTGCTGATCTCCATGGTGCTGCGGTCCAGGGCGACGCAAGGCGCCGGCGCCTCGCAGCCGGGCTCGGCGGGCCTTCGGGACGTCAGCCCGCGCCGCGCCCGGCGACCGCGCACTTCACCTGCGCAGGACGGTCCGCACGCTTTCGTCACGGCCCTACGGCAGGCAGCAGGCAACCGCGATGACAACAAGGTCCTGGACATGTACGCGGCCGCGATCGAGATCGATTGCGACGCCGACGCGCCTGCCCACCGCGCCATCGCCGAGGAGATCAAGGACAGGTGGACCCGGATCCACTCCCAGGATCCGCGGACACTGGACGAGGGCAAGCTCGCAGTCGTCCGGCGCTTCGGCGAAGCCGCACGCAAGCTGGACGACCGGCGGCGACGCGGAAACCAGTCCATCGACGAGCCGGCCTACACGCAGCTGTACGAGATCGGCTGCAGCGAGCGGTCCTATCCGATCCAGCTTGCGGCGGCCCAGGAGATCGGGAGCGGAGGTGACTGCGCTTATCAGGCGCTCGCCCCAGTGCTTGCCGTGCCTTGCGAGATCTGCGCAGCCGAGCGCGCCGCCACGCTGCCGCAGGGGGCTGCGCGGCTCGTCTATGCGACGGCTGGCGATCACGACAGCTGGCGGGCATCGCGGATAAGCGCCTGGCTGGCGCCGATGCTCGTCGGCTCTGTCGGCGCAGCCGGCCGGGTTCCCGGCAGCCAGGCGGGCAGCATTGCCGAGCAGGCACAGGCTGACCTCGACCGATGGCTGCGCCACATTGGCCAGTACGGCAGGCGGCCAGGGGAAGAGGACCTGCCTATCTCGCTGGAGATCGCGATCGCGCAGGGATTCAAGTACGCGGCCAACCGACGGCCCGCCCATCCAGACGCTCGGCATGAGGTGCGCATGCGCCTGGCGGAGCAGGCGCTGGAAATGCTGAAGGGCACGGAATACTGGTTTTCTCAGCTCACCCTCATCCAGGCCCTGTGCCTGCTGAGTCTGGCCGATGAGTCGCGGCGCCCGGCCGACAAGCACGGTGCAAAGCCGGAGGCGATCGTTCAGCACTGGCTCGACGTCGCAGGTCGCGAAAGCACGGACAGAAACCGGCAGGTGCGCGTTCCGGCCGAGCCGCATCCGTTTGTCCTCGAGGCAGCGCAGCTCGCGGTCCTGGCGCTTAAGACCGGTCAGCCACAGCGGTATCTGTGGATCGACGAGAGCGGTGTGGTCGGGCAGGTGGGATCGCGCCGCACGAGCGACGGGCCGACCTACCGCACGCACCACCTCTGGATTCCGCCGTCCGCCGGGTGGACCGCATTGAACAGGCGCACTCAGCAGCTTGTGGCCGACGTGCTCCTGTTGCTGAACCTGGCTGATCGCGGTGACCAGCCGCGCGACAGCGAGCGGCGGCTGAAGCGCTCGAACCGGTACGACTTGCCGCCGTGCATCACGCGGTACCGGCCGTCCCTGGGCCCCGGCCTTACCGTCGGCACGGCGACCTCGTCCGCACCGGGGACCACCTGCGTCGATGGCTGTGCCTTCGAGCTATGCCCTTACCCGCCGAAGGGAACGCAGCCCAGGGTGGAGATGAGCGAGGCGTTCTGCCGTCGGCAGCAGACCCTGCTGACCAGGAGGTCGGTCTTTCGGCGCCGGGCGCCGTGGCAGGAAATGCGGCGCTCGCAACTCATCGATTTCTGGACCGAGATGGCCGACCGCGCGCGCGGCCCGCGGCCCCGGTTGGCACAGACAGAACGGGGCCGCGGCCGCCAGCGCCAGGGACGGTAGGCATGCTCCGGCCTGGCCCAGATCGTCGCGGGTGCCGCGGGCTTGCGACGGCTCGTCAGCCGCCCAGGGCGCTGACCATGTTCATGATCGTCACCATTTGGGGGGCGCTCTTGACGGCGAAGTTCGGTCCGTCATAACCCCACCAGTCCCAGCACCCCTCCGGGTTGAGCGGTATGACGCTGGCGATCGCCTGCGGGTACAGGACGACCAGGTTGTTGGTGTCGGCGTAGGTGTCGAGGTTGGCGAGTTCCGGGAATTCGTCGCCGAGCAGGTACCTGCCGCTCAGGCAGCCGTGCAGCGCGACGACGAGCTTGCATGCGGCTCCGGCCGCGCAGGCCGGTGGCGTGTAGAGGAATCCGGTGCTGTCCATGCTCAGCGCCGGAGCGCTGCCGCCAGGCGCATAGCGACTCTGGCTGAAAGTTGACAGCGTCCCGTCGGCAGTGCCAGTGTTCGGCGGGTTCACGCTGCCGAGCCAGTGAGTGAGCATCTCGCCCTCGGGATCGTCGCCGCAGTTGATGAGGAAGGGCGGGCTGGTCACAGAGCAGGGCAGTACGCCGTCTGGCGTTGGCCAGCCGTGGCCTGCGGGATCGGTGTCGTGGTATTCGACGTCGGCGCCGAAGTACTGATAGAAGTCGACGCCGGAGTTGGAGACCAGATCGTTTACCACCGGGTCGAGCGTGCCGTGATACACGTAGATCGGCTTGCCTGCCAGGTCAGACACCGGGTCGATGAGCCCCTTGCTCGACCAGGTGACTGCCTGCTGCTCCAGGGTCGGCAAGCTGGCGCCGATGTCGCAGGTAGCGAACTCGATCACGTTGCCCTGACCGCAGTCGTACGGGCCTGCGGCGATGATGCCGGCCCCGTCGATGGTGCTGGAGTAGGCCACCTGCAGTTGCGTCGCCATGAAGCCCCCGGAAGACACGCCGGTGACGTAGACGCCAGTGATATTTAGCTTCGGCAGGCCGGTAGCTGCTTGCGCCGGTGCAGCGCCGGTCGCCAGAGTCGCGGCGAGCATGGCTGCCGCGAGGGCGCATGACGTGAGTAACCCTCTCCTGCGGATTCCCATAGCTGACTCCCTTCGGCGTGAGTGGCGGGAACGCACCGCCTGGGACAGGCGCCATTCGCCAAACAATCGATCGTTTGGCTTGGACGCCGTTAAGGACTACTGTCAATGCCGTGCACAACGATGTCAATCGGTCGTCTGACCGGTGCTCAGCGTGATTGCATGACCACGCACGATGACGCGCCAATCGCCGGGCCTGCCGCGGCAGTCGCCGGGTGGCCTGCCGCGGCAGTCGCCGGGTGGCCTGCCGCGGCAATCGCCTGGCAGCCGCGCCGGCTTGCCGCCGTGGCCGTGGAACTGCCGGAGGGCGTCACGCCGCCGGGCACTCGCGGCAGGATCCTGCGTGCGGCCCTCGGCCTCTACTCGGAGTACGGGTTCCATGGCACGTCCATCCGCCAGATTGCCAGCCAGGTCGGCATCAATCCGGCCACGCTCTACGCCCACTACCCGTCGAAAGAGCAAATCCTGGCCGAGCTTGTGCTGCTTGGCCATCAGGAACTGCACGATCGGCTGCGCAACGCCCTGGCGACCGCTGGTGATAGCCCGGCTGCGCGCCTCGCCGCGCTGGTGCGCGAGCACGCGCTGATCCACGCCGACTATCCGCTGCTAGCGGTTGTCGCGAACGCTGAGATGCACGTGCTATCCGCGGAAAACGCCGCGGCCGCCTTGGAGTTGCGGGGCCGGTGCCGCGCTTTTCTGTCGGACGTGCTGGCCGACGGGGCGCGGGGCGGTGAATTCAACCTGATCGATCCCGCGCTGACGGCGATCGCGATCGGCGGGCTGGGCATGCAGATCGCACACTGGTTCGTGCCAGGCCAGCCCTACACCAGAGAACAGGTCGCCGACGCCTACCTGCGGCTGGCGCTGCGGATGGCAGGCGACACCACCCTCGATGACGGAGAACTGACGCCGTGACTATCCAGATGAAGAACAGCGATGTCGACGTCGCGGGCGGCACGCTGCGGGTCGTGTCGTTCGGCACCGGAAGCCGGGCCGCGGTCGCAGTGCATGGCATTACCGCCAACGCGATGTGCTGGCAGGCGGTCGCGAGGGCGTTGCCGGCTGACTGGACGCTGCACGCAGTCGACCTGCGAGGCCGCGGGCACAGCACGACGCTGCCCGGCCCATTCGGCTTCGACGCGCATGCCGCTGATCTGCACGAGGCTGTCCGCGCGCTCGAGCTCGAGCAGCCGGTCCTGGTCGGGCAGTCCCTTGGCGCGTACATAGCGCTGCTAGCCGCGGACACCTACCCCGGCGTCTTCGGATCGCTCGTGCTCGTTGACGGCGGCTTGCCGCTGCCGGTCCCGGCCGGTATCGACCCGGACGCGCTACTTGAGGCGTCCCTTGGCCCGGCCATGCAACGACTCGCCGAGACGTACCCGACCCCGGAGGCGTACCTAGACTTCTGGCGGGCCCATCCCGCCCTGACCGGCTGGACTACTGACATCGAGGACTACGTCCGTTACGACCTTATCGGCCCACCTGGCGCAATGCGGTCCCGCGCGAACCCCGCCGCCGTGCGCGCCGACAGCTACGAGCTGCTGACCGCCACCGATCGGATCTCTGCCGCCCTGCACCGGCTCACCGGCCCTACCCCGGTTCTGCGGGCGCCCGCCGGGATGTTCGGGCAGCCGCCCGGCCTGCTGCCCGACGATGTCGCGACGTACTGGCAGCGCGAGGTGCCGGAACTACGCGTCAGCACGATCCCTGACACCAACCACTACAGCATCCTGTTCGCTCCGCACGGCGCCGCGGCGATCGCCGCTCAGCTCTCTGCCATGTACGCGCGCGGATAGCAGTCGCAGCGACGCCAGCGCCTCCGGCCCGGTCAGGCCGGCGGCACCTCACCGCGACGGCGCAGTTCCCGCAGCCGCTCGCGGGTCTGTTCGTCGGCAGGGGTGTAGGTCGTCATCCGGGTGCCGAGCCGCTGCCCGAGCCACAGGTGGGTGTAGTTCAGCCGGAGCAGGCCAAGGTCGGGGTGCAGGTACTGCTTGGTGAGGTTCTCGGGGCTGGCGACCTCGTGCCGCTGCCAGAGTTCGGCGAACTCAGGCGAGGCCTTGGTGAGCCTGGAGACCAGGCACTTCCAGGCCGGCTCCGATACGTGCTCCGCCATTGCAGCGCGGTACTCGGCCACCATCCGCCTGGTGCCCTCCTCCCAGTCGAGCGTGGCCGCACGGCACTCCGCAACGGTGAACAGCCGCCACAGCGAGTTGCGCTCCTCGAACGGCAGGTCGCCGATCGGCCCCATCAGCCGGTCGTATGCGCAGTTCCAGGCCAGGACGTCGTACCTGGCGTTGCGGATGCAGGCGGGGTAGGGCTCAAGCTGATCGAGGACCAACTGCGCGGTCGGCGGCAGGGATTTGCACTCGCCCTGGCCGGAACCGTCCGGGACGTCGGCGAGCCGGAACAGATGATCGCGCTCATGCGGATCGAGCAGCAGCGTGCGCGCGACGGCATCGAGTACTTGCGGCGACGCGTTGATGTCGCGGCCCTGTTCGAGCCAGGTGTACCAGGTAACCCCGACCCCGGCTAGGGTCGCGACCTCCTCCCGCCGCAAGCCCGGTGTGCGGCGCCGTGATGCTGGTGGCAGGCCGACCTGCTCCGGTGCGATCCGCTCCCGCCTGCTGCGCAGGAACCCGGCCAGCTCCTGCCGCCGGATGGCGAGGTCCCGCCGCCGGTCGGCCTGGTTTTGTCGGTACCCCGCCGTACTGTTTTCAACGTCGGGCATCACCGGGGCTTCAAGTGCCTGCTGGCTCATGGGTACCATGTTGCCTTATTCCTTATGCTGTTGCCAGGTAGTACTACTACCAGTATAACCGGGCTCTAGTACCTGGCTCGGAATCCACGGCATGCTCATGGCATGCCTTCCACACTGAGCACTTCCAAGACCGCCCGGCCCGGTCAGGCCGGGCACAGATCCGGCGCCAGGACCAGCCTGGTGAGCCGGCCACGCCACGCCGCGGGCGCGCTACCGTCGCTGCGGCGCACCGCGCCGATGCGAGGCGGTGCCGGCCGTCAGGACCAGGCGCTCGGCGGGCCACAGGGTCTCAGCGCCGTCGGACTGACCGTAGTGCTGGTCGGCGTGCTGCTGCCGATGGTCGACTTCTTCATCGTCAACGTCGCGCTGCCGACGATCGACTCCGAGCTGCACGCCAGCCAGGCCATGCTTGAGCTCGTCGTCTCCGGCTACGCCACCGCGTACGCGCTACTGCTAGTGCTCGGCGGCCGGCTGGGTGACAGCCTCGGCCGCAAGCGGTTGTTCATGATGGGGATGGCTGCGTTCACTCTGACCTCGCTCGCCTGCGGCCTCGCGCCGACCGCGCTCGCGCTGGTCGCCGGCCGGGTCGCGCAGGGCGCCTCGGCGGCGCTGATGGTGCCGCAGGTGCTGGCTACTATTCAGGCGGCGACTTCGGGGGAGCGCCGGACCAGGGCGCTCGGCCGGTATGGCGCGACCGGTGGCCTGGCCGCTGTCCTCGGGCAGGTACTGGGCGGACTGCTGGTGTCCGCCAACATAGACAGCACCGGGTGGCGGCCGATCTTCCTGGTGAACGTCCCGATCGGCCTGGCCGGCCTGGTGCTCGCTCGCCGGTACGTGCCCGACACCAGGCACGGCAACGCCGCCAGGGTGGACGGTCGCGGTACGGTGCTGCTCGGAATCAGCGTGCTGGCCGTGCTGATCCCGCTGACCGAGGGCCGGTCGCTGCGCTGGCCCGACTGGATCATCGCGCTGCTGGCGGCGGCGCCGCTGCTCGCATCGGCGTTCGCGATCGCCGAGGTCAGGGCTGAGCGGGCGGGTCGTACCCCGCTCGTGCCGCCGTCACTGTTGCGCCACGCGAGCATGCGCCGCGGCTTGCTGCTTGTGCTGCCGTTCTTCGCCGGATTCGGCGCGTTCATGTTCTGCTACGCCCTGCTGGTACAGCAGGGCCTGCACGACAGCGCGCTGACGGCCGGGGTAGGACTGGTGCCAATGGCAGCGACGTTCCTGCTCGCTTCGCTGTCCACATCCCGCCTGCTCGCCCGCTACGGCGCGAAGGTTCTCGCTGCGGGTGCACTGCTGCAGGCGGCCGGGCTCGCGGTACTCGCGGTCACGGTATACCTGGGCTGGCCAGGCCTGTCGGTGCTGTGGCTTGCGCCGGGCCTGGCGATCGCCGGCCTTGGTCAGGGTCTGGTGATGAGCCCGCTGTTCGGGATTGTGCTCTCCGAGGTGCCGCCCGCTGTGGCGGGTGCGGGAAGCGGAGTGCTCACCACTACCCAGCAGACGGCTCTTGCGCTCGGTGTCGCCACACTTGGCAGCCTGTTCCTGGCCATGGCCAGTGACCGCACCGGCGTGCGGACGGGCTTCATCACCGTGCTGGCCATCCAGATAGCGGTCGCCTTCGCCGTCGCGGGCGGAGCCCGCAGGCTGCCTGGCTGGCGGCGCCGGGCATCGGTAGCCGGTTCGGCGCCGGCCGAGATGCTGACGGCCGGCGCCCAGCACTAGCGGCGGCTGGCGCTGAAGCGCTGCGACGCAGTCGGGGTGGGAACGGACCGGCCGGGTCCGCTCCCACCTGCTGGTAGCGTTCCACGCACGGCGGGCTAAAGGGGCGGCAATGAGTCAAAGCGGCGGGAAGACGTCCAAGGCTGACATCGCGCGCGAGTACATGCTCGCGCACGCGCAGCAAGTCGCGGCGCAGGCCCCGGAGCCGGACAGCCAGCCTGTTCTCATCGTGACGACGAACGAGATTCCTGGCTATCAGATCACCGGGGTCCAGGGCGACGTGTTCGGGCTCGTCGTGCGGGCCCGCAACTATTTCAGCAACCTCGGGGCTCAGTTCATGACCATCGCTGGCGGAGAGGTCGCCGGCTACACCAGGCTGCTCACCGACAGTCGCAATGAGGCTCGTGAGCCCAAACGGACGCGACGACAGCAGCCCCCGGGGTATGACGGCATGACTGGCGGATCTGCTCACCGGTGCGGCTAGCGGGTCAGCGCCAGGGTCGCGCCGGTCAGGTCGACGATCCGGTGATATCCCTCGGCGGCCGGGAACTTGGCCAGCTGGCCGCGGACTCTGGCCTTCGGGCCATCAGCACCGCTCAGGATCAGGCCGTCCGCTTCACTCGCGACGAACTCGTCGCCGACGCGCAGCAGCACCGGTCCATCCCTGGTTGCCGAAACCGCCGTCCTGCCTGACCCGATGGCGTCCAGAATCGCGTCAGGCTCGGCGGCGTCGCTGGCAACCCAGGTGGTCGGCGCGCCGGGCGGCGCGTCCGATCCTGGCTTGTGCCAGTCACTGCCGCCGACCGGGATCGCATCGGCATCCCAGGCGAGCCACCAGCCGAGCGGAGTGGTCCAGCGGGTGTCCAGCCAGCTCCAGTGCCATACCTCGATCAGCGGCGGCCGACGTTTCATGGGCGCGGCCCAGCTGACGTTGCCGCCGATCGGGTGATTGACCGAAAGAAGCCCGCCCGCCTGCTCGGTTGCCTCGAGCCATGCGTCGGGCGGCTCACGGAAGTCGATCCAGCCGATGCCGCCAAGCGCGTTCGCGTGCCCGGCCTCGGTGGTGACCTCCTGGCCGGGTAGCAGCGCGATGCCGTGCGCGGCGCTCGCGGCGGGCAGCTCGCGGTGGTGGCTGATGGTGTTGTGATCGGTGACCGCAAGGAAGTCCAGCCCCCGCCCGACCGCGAACCTGGCGAGCTCGGGCACGGTCATCCCGCCGTCGGAATGCACAGTGTGCGTGTGCAGGTCGCCCGCGAGCCAGCGTCGACCCTCGCTGGCTGGCAGGACGCGAGCGCCGGGCCGGTCCGACAATGGCGGCAACATCTGCGCTGGTGGCCCCGGCGTGAGCTCGCCCGGCGTGCTCGATGCCCGCGCGGTAACGGTGTATCCGGCGCCGCCGCCCGGCACGCGGTGCAGGCCGATTATTACCTGCCAGGTGCCCGGCTCGAGCTCGCCGGCCAGGTAACCGGGGGTGGCCGCATCGGCTGTGATCACGAATTCCCGTCGTGCGCCGCCAGACCAGCCGCGGAAGCCCGCAGGCCCGAGACAGCCAAGGTCCATGATCGCCCCTGAGTGCTCGTACTCGAGTTCCACATGCAGCCCGCAGGCGCCGGGCGGCACCTCTACCGGTAGGTAGTGCCATGGCGACATGAATCTGTCTTCCAGTGTCCAGCGTCCGGCGTGCCGAGTCATGGCCATAGGGCCATCTGATCAGATCCTCCTCGCCGCGGCGAGCACTGCGGCGGGCCGCGAACCGTGCCGCATCGGCTGATACGGAGCTTCGACTAGGTATTGACCGCCTTGACCAGATGAATTCAACGCCCGTAGAATTCATCAAGTGATGAACTGACCAGCACCACGGCGGAGGCGCGCGATGTGGGCAATGATTGTCAAAGAGTTCCGCCAGCTCCGCCGCGACCGGCGAACGCTGGCGATGATGATCGTGCTGCCGATCATCTTGCTCGTGGTGCTCGGATACGCGGCCTCGTTCGACGTGAAATCGATCCCCGTCGCCGTCAGCGGTCCCCAGGCCGCAGCGGTAAGTCGGCTGCTCCCCAAGCCATTCGATGTCGTGAGCGTCAACTCTGCCGGGACCCGCAGCTGGGCTCAGGACCAGCTGCGCGATGGCGGCGCGGATGTTGCGGTGCTGACCGGGGCAGCTCGGCCAGTGGTCCTTATCGACGGCAGCCAGCTATTCGCCGCCCAGGCCACGCTCGCCGCGCTGAGCAAGCTCGGCGGCTCGGGCGTGCAGCCCAGCGGGGTTCATCCGCAGGTCACCATCTTGTACAACCCGACGCTCTCGACGTCATACATAATGATTCCCGGCCTGGCCGGAGTCGTGCTCGTCTTCGTCGGCACGATCATCACCAGCCTTGGCGTGGTCAGAGAGCGGCAGTCGGGCACGATGGAACAGCTGGCGGTGATGCCACTGCGGCCGCGAGATGTATTCCTGGGCAAGATCGTCCCCTACTTCGCCGTGGCCGCGATCGACCTGGCGATCGTGCTGGGCGTCGGCATCGCCATCTTCGGAGTCCCGTTCCGCGGCTCACCCGCCGTCTTCGCGCTCGGCGCCGTGCTGTTCCTGTTTGTAACGCTTGGCATCGGGGTGCTGATCAGCACCGTCTCCCAGAATCAGGGCCAAGCCATTCAGCTGGCGGTCATGACGATGCTGCCGCAGATCCTGCTGTCCGGCCTGATCTTCCCGCTGTCCTCGATCGTTGCCGGGGTGCGGTGGATTTCCTACCTGCTGCCGCTGACCTACTTCAATGAAATTTCCCGCGGCGTAATGCTCCGGGCTGAGCCGATCGGCCCGCTATGGCGGTCGTTCACATACATGGCGGTTCTCGGGGCGGTGATCGTGACCCTGGCGATCCTGCGTTTCCGCACCTTCCTGGCGCCGTCACCGGCCAGGCGCGGTCGGCGCGGCGCGCTGAACTGGCCGCGCGGGCACGCCGGGGACGACGAGGGCGCAGCAGGCGACGGAGCTTCCGGCAACGCAGTCGCTGGCAGCGAGGCGGGCGGAGCACTGGCCAGCCGCGGCCTCGGGGACCCGTCATGAGCAGCCCGGAGGGTGCGGCCGTAGCACGGCGGGCCAGCGAAAGCTGGGGAGCCACCTGCGTCCGAGTGAGCTATGCCCGAACGCGGGCGCTAGACGGAGTGACGATACGGGCAGTCCCAGGCGTGATTTCTGCTGTTGTCGGGGGTGACGGGGCCGGGAAGACAACCCTGCTGCGCTGCCTCGCCGGGGCACTCGCACCCGACAGCGGCACCGTGACCGGACCCGGCGCGGAGGCGACTGGCTATTTCCCGGCAAGCTCGGGCATTTACCCCGACCTGACAGTTGCCGAGAACCTAGCCTTCCGCGCGACTGCGTATCACATGCACGGCGCTGCGGCTACGCAGCGAGCAGCCGAGCTAGTGGCGCAGGCAGGCCTGGCCGACGTTAGGGATCGGCTGGCCGGCCAGCTGTCCGGCGGGATGCGCCAGAAGCTCGGCGTGATCGCAGCCATGCTGCACCGGCCGGATCTCCTGATATTGGACGAGCCGAGTACGGGAGTCGATCCGGTCAGCCGGTCAGGTCTGTGGCTGCTGATCACCAGCGCGGCCGCTGACGGCGCGGCCGTCGTCCTGTCCACGACCTACCTCGATGACGCGCAGCGAGCCGGCTCGGTGCTGGTACTTGACGCTGGCTGTCAGCTCGCATCGGGCTCGCCCGAGCAGATAGTGGCGGACATGCCGGGCTCCGTGGTGACGGTGACGGCCGCGCCAGCCGGGCGGTACGCGCAGCTGGCGTGGCGGCGCGGCGGCGGCTGGCGAGTATGGTGCCCGCCGGCCGGGTTCGCTGGGCCCGGCGCCGGGTCGGACCTGCGCGGGCTTGATCTCGCCGGGCAGGCACGAGCGGGAGCGGGCACACGAGTGGCCGCCGACCTGCAGGATGCGGTGACGGTGGCGGCGCTGGCCCGCGAGCTGGCGCAGCACGGCGGCTCCGAGCCCGGACAAGTTAGCGGGCAGTTTGGGGGCGCGGGTGTGGCGGCCGCGCGCTCGGGCGCGGCAGGCAGCCGGGGCGGCTCGAGCGCCCCGCCGCTGGCGGAGTGCGCGGCGGTGACATGCCGCTTCGGCGACTTCACGGCAGTGCGCGAGGTGAGCATTCAGGTTCGGCCGGGCGAGGTGGTGGGCCTGCTCGGCGCGAACGGCGCCGGAAAGACGACGCTGATCCGGATGCTGCTCGGACTGCAGCGCCCATCCGCTGGGCAGGTTGCGCTGCTCGGCGAGCCGCCATCGCGGCAGACTCGCCGCAAGATCGGTTACGTTCCGCAGGGCCTGGGCCTATATGACGACCTGACCGCGGTGGAGAACATGCAGTTCGCCGCGGCGGCATTCGGTACCGCGCAGGGCGCGCTGCCGGAGGACATCGCGCGCCGAGCCGGCGTACCAGTTGGCCAGCTGCCGCTCGGCCTGCAGCGCCGCACGGCTTTCGCCCAGGCGCTGTCCCACCGGCCCGACCTGCTGATCCTGGACGAGCCCACCTCCGGGGTTGACCCGCTCGGCCGGGCCCGGCTCTGGGACACGATCGCCCGCGCCGCTCGCGAGGGCGCTGGGGTGTTGGTGTCTACTCACTACATGGAGGAAGCGGGGGAGTGCGGCCGGCTAGTCATCATGGCAGGCGGAGTCGTCGTGGCCGCGGGCACGGCCGGTCAGATCATCGGCGACGCCCAGGTAACGGTGATCGAGACCGACGCGTGGGCAAGCGCGTTCGGCCGGCTGGCCGCGGCTGGCCTGCCGGCCGCGCTGGCTGGGCGGCACCTGCGGGTGCCCGGAGCGTCGGTAGCGGAGGTCCGGTCTGTGCTCGCGGACGACCGGGCGCGCGTATTCCAGGCTCCCGCCACACTTGAAGAGCGATTCTTCGACCTGGCCGTGCCAGCGACGACTAGGCAGGTGCCCGCATGAGCCAGCCTGCAGCCAGCGGCGGGCAGCAGCGTACCGGGCAGCAGCGTACCGGGCAGCAGCGTACCGGGCGAAGGGCCGGCGACAGCGGCACGCGCGATGCGATCCTGGAGTCCGCCAGGCGCCTGTTCGGCGTGCACGGGTACAACGGCGCGACCATTCGTGCTATCGCCGCCGACGCGCGCGTCGACCCGGCCCTGGTGCACCATTTCTACGGCAGCAAGGAGCGGCTGTTCGCGGCGGCGATGGAGCTGCCTTTCATCCCGAGCGAGGTCATCACCGCGGCCATGGCCGACGGCGTCCGGCCGCCGGGCGTCAGCGTAGGCGAGCATATGGTCTCCTCTGCTCTCACGATCTGGGAAACCGCTGGCCTGCGCGACGCGTTCCAGGGGCTGCTGCGGTCAGCCATGACCAGTGAGCAGGCTGCCGCCATGCTGCGGGAGTTCCTGACCGAGGCCATTCTCGGGCCGGTGGCCAGCGTGGCAGACAGCACCGACCCCGAAGGAGCCGCGTTCCGGGCATCGATGGTCGCAAGCCAGATGCTAGGCCTGGCGATGACGCGCTATGTGCTGAAGTTTGGCGAGGTAGCAGCCGCGAGCCAGGACGAGCTTGTCGCTGCCATCGGCCCGACTGTCGACCGTTACCTGACCGGCGAGATAACTGTGCAACGGACCGACGGCGGGCACCGCGCGCCGTAACGTGCCGCTGGAGCGACCGCCCCGCAGCCGTACGATCACGGGATGGACAGCATTCTCGGAGCCTGCTCGCTCGAGCAACTGCGTCAGCGGAAAAGCTTCAAGTGGCGGACGCATCCGGCCGACGTGCTGCCGGCCTTCGTCGCGGAGATGGACTTCGATCCGGCGGCGGAGATCAAGGATGCGGTCCGGGATGCGCTCGCGGCCGGAGACTGCGGTTATCCGCACAAGGGCGAGCTGGGCGAGGCGTTCGCAGAATTTGCTGCGGACCGGTTTAGCTGGTCGGCCGATCCCGGCATGGTGTTCGCGATCCCGGACGTAATGACGGGCATAGCGGAGGTCATCCAGGCGATCACCGAGCCGGGCGCGGGCGTGGTGATTAACCCGCCGGTGTACGCGCCCTTCTTCTTCCGCCTTGAGCTGCTGGGGCGCCGCATCGTCGAGAGACCGGCGACCGATGCCATGGCGCCGACAGCGCTTGGCGATATGCACGGTTAGTGATGATTCACGGCCTGGTAAACGATCACCCGCGCCGACGTTTGAGTCGCAGGTGTCGTCATAGCGCACCTACTACTCAAACGTCGGGTTGCGATCTTCAAAAGGCCCGCTGGTTGCGGTTCGTTCCGCCCGCTATGCGGGTTTGGCGTGTTATGTGCTGCGGGCGGGCCCCGAGGGCCCGCCCCCCTGTCTTTTGCCCGCTCTGTGTTGCGCGCGGTTGCCCTCATAGCCCGGAACAATCCTGAGCAAGCTCGTCACTCACCACGTGCAATGGGGAAATAACTCTGAAAACCGTCAAAACGGTAGCCAGCATTTGTGACTTCACAAGCAGCGAATCTGTTTCAGGACATGCGTTCGTTAAGCGTGGATCATGGGTTTTGCCTATCAAGACTCGCTAAATGCGTCTTTACAAGCCTTGTGGCCATCGCGCACATCCGCGCGGGGCGGCCAACGGCGGTGCTGAATGCTGCCGGGGGGTAAGCAATCTGGTCAGGCGGCGCATTACATGCGAATGTGGAACCGAGTCTCCGCCCAGGTGCAGTGCGTGGAGGGGTTTCAATGGGCAGGGATGTCCCGGCCATGGTCGTCAGTCAGCAGGACAGGCGCGCCTATCGCGAGAAAGTGCGTCAGTGCCTCGACGTATTCGCCCGGATGCTGCGTGAGTCCAGATTCGAGACCGAGCCCCGGCAGGTCGGCGTTGAGATAGAGCTCAATCTGGTTGATAGTGACTGCTTGCCAACCATGACGAATACCAAAGTGCTCGAGGCGATCGCGGACCCGAGCTGGGCGAGTGAGCTGGGCAGGTTCAATCTCGAGATCAACGTCCCCCCGCTGCGGCTGACCGGCAATGCGCTGACGCAGCTAGAGGCCGCCGTGGTGCGCAACATCGCCCACGCATCCGACCGCGCGCTCGGAACTGGCAGCCAGCTGGTGATGATCGGCATTCTGCCGACAGTGCGGCAGCGCGACGTCACCGACGCAGCGATGTCGGCGAACCCCCGCTACCGGCTGCTCAACGAGCAGATGATCGCGGCCCGCGGCGAGGACATGCAGATCTGCATAGACGGACCGGAGCGCCTGCTCACTCATGTCGACACGATCATGCCCGAAGCGGCGTGCACCAGCGTGCAGTTCCACCTGCAGGTCAGTCCCGAGTCGTTCGGGAACTACTGGAACGCGGCCCAGGCCGTGGCCGGCATCCAGGTAGCGCTGGCTGCAAACTCTCCCTACCTTTTCGGCCGGGAGCTTTGGCGCGAGACCAGGATCCCGCTCTTCGAGCAGGTCACCGACACCAGGCCGGAGGAGCTGAAGCAGCAGGGAGTCCGTCCGCGGGTGTGGTTCGGCGAGCGGTGGATTACATCGGTATTCGACCTGTTCGAAGAGAATCTGCGCTACTTTCCCGCCCTGCTTCCGCTGCGCGAGGACGAGGATCCCGAGGCCGCACTCGATAGCGGCGAGGCGCCGCAGCTTGCCGAGCTGACCCTGCACAATGGCACTGTGTACCGGTGGAACCGGCCGGTATACGCCGTAGTCGACGGCCGCCCCCATCTGCGAGTAGAAAACCGGGTGCTGCCCGCCGGCCCCACGGTGGCCGACGTGGTCGCCAATGCGGCCTTCTATTACGGCATAGTGCGCGCCCTGGCTGAGACGGAGCGTCCGATATGGACGCGCATGTCTTTCGCGGCCGCCGCCGACAACCTGGTGGAAGGTGCCCGGCACGGCATTGAGGCCAGGGTTTACTGGCCGGGCATTGGCGAAGCGCCGGTGACCGAACTGCTGCTGCGCCGCCTGCTGCCGCAGGCATGGGAGGGCCTGCGGCAGTGGGGAGTCAGCACGCCTGATGCCGACAGGATGCTAGGCATCATTGAGCAGCGCTGCCTCACCGGCCGCACCGGCGCAACCTGGCAGGTGGACGCCGTCCATAGCCTGGACAGCGGACAGCTGGACCGCAGAACTGCGCTGAGCCGGATGACACGCGGATATATGGAGCGTATGACTACGAATCAGCCCGTACATGCATGGTCAGCCATCTGACGGGACCTGACTGCGATAGCCGGATCCTGGCCGGGGCTGACCGTATCTGACCGTGCCGCCGGGGCTGGCTGGGGCTGACCGTATCTGACTGTGCCGCCGGGGCTGACCGCAGCTCGACCCTGCTGGCCGGACTTGATGGCGTGCGGGCTCGCGCGGATGGAGGACCAAGCCGCGCGGTCTGCTGCCACCCGCCGCAGGCCAGAGGGTCATTTGAGCAGTCCGCCATTCCAGTCACGTTTGGTAGCTTTGCGAGTTCAGAGAGTGGGGATACCCGGTAATGATCTCCGTCTAGGCGCGCGGACACGGGGGTGGAACGATGGCGCTAAGATCCACGGTCGATCCGGGTCAGGCCGGGGCAGGCCGAACTGTCACGCTCGATGCAGCCCTGGCACGCAAGGCGTCAGCCGAGTTTCTCGGCACTGCCTTGCTGGTCTTCTTCGGCGCCGGGGTGGCGACTGTCGCCTTCGGCTTTCGGGCCTTCGGCACCAGCGTCGCCGCTGGGGTGCTGGTCACGGGAGTCACGTTCGGTCTCGTGCTGATCGCGCTCGTCGCGCTGATCGGGCCGATGTCGGGCTGCCACGTAAATCCGGCTGTGACGCTCGGGGCCTTTCTGACCAAGCGAATCTCGATCGTGGACGCCGTCGCGTACTGGGTCGCCCAGGTGGTCGGCGGCATCATCGGGGCACTGGTGCTGTTGTGGGTGATGCACAGCTCGCCGTTCTACACCAGGCCCAGGATCGGGTTGGGAGCCAATGGCTACGGCCGGCTCTCGCTGCTGCATTCGTCGGCGGGCGGCGCGTTCCTGATCGAAGTCATAGTCACGGCGGTCTTCGTGCTGGTCGTGCTCAGCGCCACCAGCAAGGAGGCCAACGGGGCGTTGACGGGCGTCGTCGTCGGCGTCGCGCTCGGGCTGATGAATATCATGGCGATCCCGGTCGACGGCGCATCCGTCAACCCCGCGCGCAGCCTGGGCCCTGCCGTAGTCGTCGGCGGGCAGGCCCTGAGCCAGGTGTGGGTCTTCTTGATCGCCCCGCTGGTGGGCGCGGTTCTGGCGGCGGGCTTGCACATGCTCTTCCATCCCTCGGCAGCGGACGGCCGCAGTGCCGTGCCCGGCATGAGCCGTTTCCGCGCTCAGCCGGTGGCGCCGTCTCAGGCCGGAGCGAGGCCGAGCACCGGGTCAGCGCCTGCCAGCGGCAGCAGCCAGCCCGGCGGAGCACCGCAGTCCGGAAACGCGGCCACACCCGACAGCGACCCGGAGGCCGACACCGGTCCGGTGAACCCGCCAGGCGCGGGCGGGACGGGCACCTTATTAGCCGGGTAACGACCGCTGGCGGCGAGCGGAGAGACTCCTCGCGTTGCCGTTACTATCGGCCGCAGTCAGCTCGGGAGCCTCGAGCAGCATCGGCGAAGCCAGCCGGATCGGCTAGTTGTCCAGCCCGAGAGTGAAGGTCGGCTTCGGCGAGGTGGTCGGCAGCCTGTGCTCCTCCGCCAGCCGCCGCACCGCAGTCCCGGTGGCCAGGAACTCGGTGGCGTGCTCGCCCCACACATGGTTCTTGACCTCCACGGTTACACCGACGATGCCGGAGGACCCCGACTGCGCGGCTTCGGCCTGCATGCGGGTGAGCGCCAGTTCTCTTGCCTCGTAGACGCCCTGCGTGAACTGCATCATCTCCTGGTTCTGGCCAGCCTGCCGCAGCGACTGCATGACGCCCTGATGCGCGATGTGGTAGACGCACGTGCCGAGCACAAACGCGACAGGCACCGAGCCGGCCGCCAGCAGCCGGAAAAAGTCCTGCGAGGACAGGTCGGACGTGAATGCCCGGCCGTCCGGTGCCCGGTGCGCGCCCTGACCGGCCAGCGCGCGCACGGCTGTGCCGGTCGCCACGAACTCGAGGCAGCCCTGACCCCATGCGTACATCTGCATCCGCAGGTCCACGCCAACGATGCCGTCGGCACCCAGAGTGTCGGCCTCTGAGCGCATCCGCGCCATCGCCAGCTCTCTGGCGTTGTACATGGCCTGCGTCAGTACCTGCAGTTCGGTGTTCTGGTTCCAGCGTCCGACCTGTAGCCCCACGTGGTAGATCGAGGATCCGACCACGAACCCGAGCGGCTCGAAGCCGGCCTCGCCCAGCAGGACATACTCCGACACCGACAGGTCGGACGTAAAAACCCCGGCGGGATCGGCGCCCGCGGTGTGCGCGAGCCGGCCTTCGGCAGCCTCGGGCTCCCAGGCCGACGTGTCCTGGCCGGCCTGCTGGTTGGAGAAAAGTGGCATCACAGCTCCCTTGGGTGGGCCGCTGCCCGCGGCGCTGCTGTAGCCCGTTGGCGTGCATCGGCCAGTTAGCAGCCTACTGCGGCGGGCCGCCGTCACCGCGAGCCCGCGGCCGTACGTCGACCTCGAGATCTTCCCTGCTCCGGCCTGCCTGCGCATGGAACCGATAGGCGCGCAGGTCGGCATCGGTCAGCGGCGGTGGCGCGATGCTGCGCGGCCAGAGGTGCCTTGTCCGCACGACATTGAGCTCCGTCAGGTAGAGGGTGAGCTGCGCCTGCAGATAGAACCAGGCAAGCAGGCCAAGGACGATCGCGAACGTGCCGTAGGCCGAGTTGGTCTTCAACTGATGCCCGACAAAGTAACCGCCGAGCAGCTGCAGCAACTGCCAGACGACCGCGGCGAGAATGGCGCTCAGCCTAAGGTCGCGGGTAGCGATCTGCTTCGAGGTGGCGATCCGGAAGCCAAGCCAGAACAGGCCGACGTTAAGCACCAGCGAGGCGGTGACGGCGGCGAGACGGGCCAGCGCTCCGGGCAGGTGGCCGGTGCCCCCGGCCAGGCTGGACAGCGCGATCGTGGCGATAACACCAGGCCCGAGCACCGCGATCAAGCCAAAGCTGCGAAGCAGCGACCACGGGAATTTCGGCCGCTGGTACCGCGGCACGCCCCACGCTGAGTTCATCGCGTTCTGGATTGCGTTCGCGATTCCACGTGCACCGTAGAGGGTCAGCAGGATCCCGATGATCAGGGCGAGTCCGGTCTTATTGAGGCCATGGCTGGCGGTCCCTCCCAGGTGCGTGCCGATGACCGGATACTGGTGTAGCGCCTTAGTAAGCCGGCTGCCGAGCTTCGCATTGTTCCTGGAGATGATGTTGAGAATGCTGTAGGTCACCAGCAGCAGCGGGAAGAGCGAGGCGAAGGCGTAGTAGGCGATCAGGGCGGCCAGATTGCCTGCCTGGTCATCGCTGAACTTCTTCAATGTCGCGACCGCGACCGCGAGCACCCGGCTGTGCTGCTGCAGCCTGTCCGCCCGCGAGATCAGCTGCGCCGCCCTGCCGTGCTGCTGGCTTTTGCCAGCAGGCTGATCTTGGGTACTCATAGTGCAGGCTAACTACCCGTGACCGGGCAGGTTAGCCTTTCTGGCCGGCGCTGGCCCGCGCGCCGGGGCCAATGGTCAGGTCGAGTTCCTCGGGCGAAGCCGGGTGCCCGGCCGCGCAGCGAAGTTCCGCGTGCACGACCTCCTCGCAGCCAGCGTGCCGCAGCAGCACGGGCGCCCCGGTCGGCTGGAGCCATTTGTCGCCCCACTGCATCAGCGCCACCAGCACGGGCAGCAGTTCGGCGCCCTTATCAGTCAGCCGGTAGGCCATCCGGGTGCGCTGGCCCGGCTCCCGGTACGGCTCACGCTCGAGCAGGCCCTCGTCGACCAGTTCGCGCAGCCGCATGGCGGCCACCGGCTCGCTGATGCCAGCCCGCTCGGCGAAGTCATCGAAACGGGCGGTGCCGTAGAACGCCTCGCGCAGGATGAGCAGCGCCGACTTGCTGCTGACTACGTCGAGGGCGCGAGCGAGCGAGCAGGCCTTGGCCTGCCACCGGCTCCGCGGGCTGAGCGACCCTGCGAGCCGGACGGTGTGGACGGGATCCGATGAAGCGGACACGAAACCACTGTAGCTGACTTGTGCAATCATAAGCCAGCTGCATAGGGTCTGGCTATGAGCTTGCTAAGTCAGAGGGCAGAAGCCGCCGCGGCCGGGAACGTGGCACCCAGGCGGATTCTCGTCATCGTCTGCGCGGGCGTGGTCATGGCCAGCCTGGACCTGTTCATCGTGAATGTGGCCCTGCCGCAGATCGCGGCGGACCTGCATGAGTCCAGCCTCGGCACGCTGTCCTGGGTGCTGAACGGCTACGCGATCATCTACGCTGCGCTGCTCGTGCTGGCCGGCCGGCTGGCCGATCAGCGCAACCGCAA
The DNA here is from genome assembly GCA_963719765.1 of uncultured Actinomycetota bacterium. GTDB lineage: Bacteria > Actinomycetota > Actinomycetes > Streptosporangiales > Streptosporangiaceae > JAJYUU01. The sequence continues at coordinate 649,744 of CAVRCW010000001.1, read as the reverse complement.
GACCGGCTTCCTGCTTGGCGTGGCCATATTCACCGCGGGGTCAGCTGCCTGCGGGGTGGCCAGCAGCGTAGCCATGCTGATCTCGTTCCGGTTGGTGCAGGCCGCGGGCGCTGCGCTGCTGACGCCTACCTCGCTTGGGCTGGTGCTTGCCAGCTACCCGCATGAGCGGCGCGGCGGCGCGGTCCGCGCTTGGACCGCGACCGGCGGCATGGCTGCCGCCCTCGGGCCAGTAATCGGCGGGCTGCTGGTCACCGCGAGCTGGCGCTGGGTGTTCTTCGTGAACGTGCCGATCGGCCTGGCCGCACTTGTCATCGGCTGGCGGCAGCTGCCGGATGTGCCCGGTCACCCGGGCCCGCGCCCGGACGAGCTGTCCGCGCTGCTCGTCACGGCCGGAGTTGGCGGCCTGACCCTGGGCCTGGTCCGCGGCGGAGCCTGGGGCTGGGGCTCGGCCGCGACGGTCGGGGTACTGGCCGGCGCGATGGTGGTACTCGGGATGTTCGCGCTGCGCTGTCTGCGGCACGGCAACCCGATGATCGAGCCTGCGCTCTTCAGGGTGCGCACGTTCTCAGGTGCGTCGCTGGCGATGCTGCTGTTCTCGGTGTCGTTCGGCGCGATGCTGCTATCCATCGTGCTGTGGATGCAGGATGTCTGGGGCTGGTCGGCGCTGAAAACGGGGCTAGGTGTCGCTCCCGGCCCGATCATGGTGCCGCTGTTCAGCTTCCTGGTGACCGGGCGGCTGCTGGCGCGACGCGGGCCCGCTGTCGTGATCGGCGCAGGCGCCACCGTGTTCTCCGCCGGGATCATCTGGTGGGCGCTCGGCGTTCATCTGCACCCGAGTTACCTGGAGATCCTGCCCGGCATGCTGGTCACCGGCATCGGCGTCGGGCTTACGTTGCCAGCGCTGATGTCGACAGCGGCCGCGTCACTGCCGCCCCCGTCATTCGCCACCGGCTCGGCAGTGGTGAACATGCTGCGGCAGGTGGGCTTCGCCGTGGGCGTGGCCATGCTGGTGGCGGTGCTCGGCAGTACGCACGGCGCCGGCCCGGAGCTGGCCGCGTTCCGGCATGGCTGGTACGCCACCGCGGGAGCAGGGTTCGCCGCGGCGCTCGCTGCGGTCTGGCTGCGTCGCCCGTCAGCAGGTACCGGTGGCGGCGCCCAGATGGCTCCGAGGGCTAGCTCAGCAGGCTGAGTACGTCTGCCGCGGCCTGCTCGCCTGACCTGACGGCTCCGTCCATGTAACCGGCCCAGACTGGCGAGGTCTCTGTGCCGGCCCAGCGGATGGGCCCGATCGGCTCGCGCAGCGCGGGCCCGTAACGGGTCCAGACGTTCGGGCCGAATAGTGTCCCGTAGCAGCCGCCGCTCCACTTCTCCTGCTGCCAGTCCCGCTCGAGGTAGTCCCGCGCCTGTCCTGCTCGCGGTCCGAAGTAGCTGACCAGCGAGTCGATGACCGCGCGGCGGCGCACCCCGGCAGGTTCCCGGCCAAGTCGGCGTGCCTCGTCACCTTCAAGAAACGCGAGCAAGATGCCGGGCGAGCCATCCGGCGGGGAGTTGTCGAACACCACCCGCGAGCCTGCGCCGTCGCCGGTGGCCTGCCCGCACAGGCCTTCCTTGCGCCAGAACGGCTCGTCGTAGACGACCTGGCACTTGATCACCGAGCCCATCGGCGACCGCTGGGTGAGCTGCTCGCGCCAATAGGGCAGGGCCGGCTCGTACTCGATCCGGCCGGCCAGCAGCGGCGGCACCGTCACGATCATCTGACGGCCGTCGAACTGCCCGGCCGGCGTCGTGGCCGTCACCTTGTCCCCGGCCACCTCGATCCTGGTGACCGGCGCCTCGAGCCGGACGATGTGGCCGAGCCTGGCGGCCAGCCGGTCGGCGATCAGTGCCGAGCCGCCGACGAACCGATCCTGCTGCGCGCCGCCGGTGGTGTCGATGAGCCGCTGGAACGAGCCGCCCGAGTGCGAGTAGAACAGCACGTGCAGCATCGACAGGTCGCCAGGCTCGGCGGCGAAGACCGCTTCGGCTCCGAGCGCGAGCAAGGTCCGGGCACTGCGGGTTGCGGTGTTCCTGCGGGCCCAGGTCTGGAAGGTTTGCCCGTCCAGCCTTTCGGCATTCGGTGCCGTCCAGGGCGCGTCGGTCGGCACCTTCTTAGCCAGCGCCTCCAGGCGGGCCTGGGCCTGGCCGATGTCGACGAGAACGAGCGGGTTGATCCGCGGAATCGTGCCCTGATAGGTGGCGCGCTTGCCGTTGAAATGCAGCACCTTCCTGCCTGTGTCGTAGGTGGGGAAGGTCGCGACCTCCAGGCTGGCGGCGAGCGCGAGGAGCCTGTCCTGCGTCGGCCCCACCCACTGCCCGCCCATCTCGACGATCTTGCCGTCGCCGATGTCGGTGTTCAGCATCCGGCCGCCGACTCGGTCCCTTGCCTCCAGGACCAGGACAGAGCGCCCGGCGGCGATCAGGTCGCGCGCGGCGCTTAGCCCGGCCAGGCCCGCGCCGACCACCAGGACGTCAGCCGATTCGGCCATCTCCAGCTACCTCCGATAGCGTGTTCTACCTAGCCGCCGAGTTGCCCAGCTTAGGACTGGCTTGCTGCCTGAGGTTGCGCCAGCCCCCGGCCCGGTTGTTGGCGATGACGGCGCGCAGCATCGCGGTGAGGGCGCTGGCGTTAACGACCTCGCCCTCTGCCGCGGCCATCGTCGGTGTCGATATAGGCATCCACCCGCGGGTCACGCTGGTAGCTCAGTGCCGCCCCTCGTATTCGGCGATCAGCCGCTTGCTCGCCTTGCGCCGCCACGACTCTGCCAGCAGTTCTCGCACCCGGTCATCGGGTGCGGCGGCGAGCAGGATCCTGACGCCGCGGACCGCCTTGCCCCACAGCAGCGGTTCGAAGGCTGCCGGATCCTCTGCGACGCTGGCCGAAATCTCCGGCTCGTCCACGAAGACATGCAGGTGAGCCTCGTCGGGCGTCACGGTCGCGAAGATCTTGCCTGCCACCCGGAACGAGGACAAGTCGTGGTGTGGTTCTTCGCTGGTGGCCGGCAGCGACAATGCGAACCGGCGAGCGCCGTCAATGTCGCCCATAGGCCCAGGCTAGCCGGGCGGCCAGTAGTGCGGTTTCGATAGCCCGACGTACGCCAGGCGGTGGTCGCATCGGCCACGGGTAAAGTCTCTAGCGGGGTTATCCGGACCGGGATATCCGCGGGTGAAGGGCTGTTGCCGTTGCTGTCGCTGGTGATACCGAAGGGCTCGCTCGAGCACGCCACCCTGGACCTCTTTGATGCTGCCGATCTCACCGTGCGCAGGTCATCCGACCGGGACTATCACGCGCTGATCGATGACCCGCGTATCGAGCGGGTGCGGTTCCTGCGACCGCAGGAGATTCCCTCGTATGTCGAGCAGGGGCTGTTCGACTTCGGCATCACCGGCCGAGACTGGATCGCCGAGACCGGCGCTGACGTAACCTCACTCGGCGAGCTGCAGTACTCCAAGTCGACCACGTCGCCCGTCCGGGTCGTGCTCGCGGTACCGGACTCGGTGCCCTGGCAGTCGGTCACAGATATGCCCGAGGGCGTGCGGATTTCTACCGAGCTGCCTTCGCTCACCCGCAGGTACCTCGAGGCCCACGGGGTGAAGGCGGTCGTCGTGCCGTCGTACGGCGCGACGGAAGCCAAGGTGCCCGACATCGTGGACGCGATCGTGGACCTTACCGAGACAGGCACGTCGCTGGCGCGCAACGGGCTGCGGATCCTGGACACCCTGCTGACCAGCTACACCGAGCTGGTCGCCAATCCGGTCGCGTACGCAGACCCGGTCAAGCGAGAGGCCATGGAGGACATCGCGCTGCTGCTGCGCGGGGCCATCCGGGCACGGGGGAACGTGCTGGTCAAGCTGAATGTCACCGCGAGCGACCTCGCCGCGGTTGCCGCGATCCTGCCCGCGATGTCCTCGCCGACAATCACCTCGCTGGCCCGCGGCGACATGAATGCCGTCGAGGCGGTCGTGCCGAAGATCGGCATCAACACGCTGATACCCGCACTCAAGGCAGCGGGGGCACGGGACATCCTGGAGATCCCGATCTCCAAGATCGTCGAATAGCAGCTCCTCGGCCGGCGTAGCGACCCTGCAGGGCGTGTCGCCGACCCGATGGCCCGCCAAAAGACATATTTACCCCCGAATCACCCCGTGCCTCGTGATTCGGCTCTAGCTTGTGCCTATCTGCTACGGCTATAGGCGTAGTAATTAGGCACAACGCGAGGTGGCCGGGCGATTTGCCGGGTATTGATAGCCGCGCTCAGAACCCGCAGGGTACTCGCCGTTAGGCTGTACGGGTGCTGGCGCGAATCGACCTGCGCGGCAAGAGGCCTGCCACGCTCACATCTGGTGAGCTGTCGGCTGTCCTGCCACGGGCCACCCTCGACGTGAACGCCGCGCTTGACGCCGTTCGGGCGGTTTGCGAGGACGTGCGGGTCCGCGGGGCGCAGGCAGTCAGGGAGCATACGGCCAGATTCGATGCGGTAGACCTGGCCAGTACCAGGGTGCCCGCCGAGGCGCTGGCGGACGCGCTCGCGCAGTTGCAGCCAGCGGTCCGCGCGGCGCTGACCGAGGCCGCCCGCCGGGCCAGGATGGTGCACAGGTCGCAGCTTCCGGCCGAGAGCTGGACGGCTGTAGCCGCCGGATCCACCGTGACCGAACGGTACCTGCCGGTCCGGCGTGCGGGCGTCTACGTGCCGGGCGGACTTGTCGCCTATCCGTCGTCGGTGCTCATGAATGTCATTCCGGCCCAGGTCGCCGGCGTTAGCGAAATCGCGGTCGCTTCGCCACCTCGGCCCGAGCACGGCGGCCTGCCGCATCCGGCGATCCTGGCCGCGTGCGCGTTGCTCGGCATTACCGAAGTGCACGCGGCGGGCGGCGCCCAGGCCATTGCCATGCTGGGCTACGGCACCCAGGACTGCCCGCCAGTCGATGTCATCACCGGCCCTGGCAACGTGTACGTGGCGGCGGCGAAGCGACTGCTGCGCGACCGGGTGGCCATCGACGCGGAAGCGGGGCCGACAGAGATCGCGATTATCGCCGACGACGGCGCCGATGCCAGGTTCATCGCGGCGGACCTGGTCGCGCAGTCGGAGCACGACCCGCTGGCCGCATGCCTGCTGATCAGCACCAGCGCAGCGCTGGCCGACCGGGTGGGAACGGAACTGGCGAAGGCAGCAGCGCAAACGCGGCACGCCGAACGGGTCGCCGCCGCGCTGGCCGGGCAGTCCGCCTGCGTCATTGTTGATGATGCGGACGCGGCGCTGGCGGTGGCCGACGTCTGGGCGCCCGAGCACCTGGAGATCCAGGCCGCCGATGCCGCGATACTGGCGCGGCGGGTTCGCAATGCTGGCGCGATCTTCGTCGGCGCCTGGGCGCCGGTATCGCTCGGCGATTACCTGGCCGGATCCAATCACGTGCTGCCGACGGGCGGGACTGCCCGCTACTGCGGCGGGCTGTCGGTGCTGACCTTCCTGCGCTGCGTGCACCTGGTGGAGTGTGACGCGGAGGCACTGGCCGCGGTGGCCCCGCATATTGAGGCGCTCGGCCGAGCCGAGGATTTGCTCGCGCACGTCGAGGCGGTCAGGGTCCGGGTACCAGCCACAGATGGCAGCGAGGCTCAGGCTGGCGAGGCCGCGTCGTGACCGGGGATGAGACCATGCGGCCGCTGCCGATCCGCGCGGACCTGGCCGGCCGCACGCCGTACGGGGCTCCCCAGCTGGACGTCGCGATACGGCTGAACACAAACGAGAACCCGTACCCGCCCGCGCCCGCGCTGGCCGCCGACATAGCCCGCGCGGTGGCTAGCGTCGCGGCCGGACTGAACCGCTATCCCGACCGGGACGCGCGGGCGCTGCGGGCAGCACTGGCCGACTATCTCGGGCACGGGCTGACTGCCGCCCAGACCTGGGCCGCGAACGGCTCGAACGAGGTGATCCAGCAGTTGCTGCAGGCCTTCGGCGGACCAGGCCGCAGTGCGCTCGGCTTCGAGCCGTCGTACTCCATGCACCCGCTCATCGCGCAGACCACCGCCACCAGGTGGCTGCGCGCGCAGCGGACGAGGGACTTCGGCATCGACGCGGACGCCGCGGTGGCGGCGGTGACCAGTCAGCGGCCGGACATCGTGTTCATCACCTCGCCGAACAACCCGACCGGATCCGCGCTGCCGCTGGCCACAATCGAGGCGGTCTGCGAAGCCGCGCCGGGAATGGTGGTGGTCGACGAGGCGTATGCGGAGTTCAGCCGCGATCCGGCCGGAACGGCGCTCAATCTGCTGCCGCGGTTTCCGCGGCTGGTCGTGGTCAGGACAATGTCCAAGGCATTCGCGATGGCGGGCGCCCGGATCGGGTACCTGGCCGCCGGCCCGGACGTGGTGGACGCGATGCTGCTGGTCCGGCTGCCCTATCACCTGTCGACGATGACCCAGGCGGTCGCGCTGACGGCGCTCGAGCACACCAGCGAGCTGCTGTCCTCAGTCGCCAGGATCAGGGCCGAGCGTGATGAGCTGGTGGCCTGGCTACGCGCGGCCGGCGCAACGGCCGCGGACTCCGATGCCAACTTCGTCTTGTTCGGCACGTTCACCGACAGCCACGCGGTATGGCAGTCACTGCTTGACCGCGGCGTGCTGGTGCGGGAGACGGGCCCGCCCGGATGGCTGCGGGTGAGCGTGGGCACTGGCGAGGAGATGGCCGCGTTCCGCGCCGCGATGACTGGCGTGCTGGCTGGTCAGCCGCCAGTGGTGTCATCCGCGGTGGCAGGCGGATGATCAGGTCATCGCGGGTGGGGCGGGTGACCACGGAGACCCAGGTCCTCGTGGAACTGAACCTGGACGGGGCCGGCGTGGTGCGGGCCGAGACGCGCGTTCCGTTCTTCGATCACATGCTGTCTCAGCTGGCCAGGCACGCGAGCATGGACCTGACCGTGCAGTGCCACGGTGACATCGAGGTGGATGCGCACCACACGGTGGAGGACACCGCCCTCGCGCTTGGCCAGGCGCTGCACGAGGCGCTCGGCGATAAGGCCGGCATCTGCCGTTTCGGCGACTCGCTGGTGCCACTGGACGAGACGCTCGCCCGTGCCGCCGTCGACCTGTCCGGGCGACCGTACGTCGTGCACACCGAGCCGGACGGCATGCCGCCGCTGATCGGCAGCTTCGACACCACTCTCACGCGGCATTTCTTCGAGTCCCTCGCACACTCGGCACACATCTGCGTGCACCTGGACGTGCTGCGCGGACGTAACCCGCACCACATCGTGGAGGCTCAGTTCAAGGCGTTCGCCCGTGCCCTGCGAACTGCCGCCGCTCCCGATCCGCGGGCCGGCGGCTCCGTCCCGAGTACCAAGGGCGTGCTGTGACCGGCAGGCCGCGATGAGCCGGCGACCGCGCGTCGTGGTGCTCGACTACGGCTCCGGCAACCTGCGGTCCGCGCAGCGCGCACTGCAGCGGGTCGGCGCCGACGCGGAGGTGACTGCGGATCCCGCCGCCGCGCTCGAGGCGGACGGCCTGGTGGTGCCCGGCGTCGGCGCGTTCGCCGCGTGCATGGCCGGGCTGCTGAGCGTGAGCGGCGATCAGGTCATCGCCAAGCGGGTGGCCGGCGGCCGGCCGGTGCTCGGCATCTGCGTCGGCATGCAGATCCTGTTCCAGACCGGCGATGAGCACGGCCATCGCACGGCAGGCTGCGGCTGCTGGCCGGGCGTCGTGCAGAAGCTGGCCGCCCCGATCCTTCCGCACATGGGCTGGAACGGGGTGCGCCCGGCAACCGGATCGCGCCTGCTGGCCGGGCTCGGGGCGGATGCCATGTTCTACTTCGTGCATTCGTACGCGGCCACCGTCGCGCCGGCCCGGCCGGCCGATACTGGGCCGGTACGGGCTGGGGCAACAGTGCAGCCGCTGACCAGCTGGACCCGCCACGGCGAGGACTTCGTTTCCGTGGTCGAAGATGGTCCGCTGGCAGCCACTCAGTTCCACCCGGAGAAGTCGTCTGACGCTGGGGCCGCCCTGCTTGCCAACTGGCTCGGCGGGCTGTAATGAGTCAGGACTCACCGCCGCTTACGTTGCTGCCCGCCGTGGACGTGTCCGGCGGGCAGGCGGTCCGGCTGGTGCAGGGCGCGGCCGGCACCGAGACTGATTACGGCGACCCGCTGGACGCGGCGCTGGCCTGGCAGAAGGCCGGGGCGCAGTGGATTCACCTGGTCGACCTGGACGCCGCGTTCGGCCGCGGGTCCAACGGGCCGGAGCTTGCCGGGCTGATCGGCCGGCTCGACGTGGCCGTCGAGCTGTCCGGCGGAATCCGCGATGACGCCGCGCTGGCCGCCGCGCTCGCGACCGGCTGCGCACGTGTCGTCGTCGGCACCGCGGCGATGGAGAACCCGGACTGGGTGCGGCGCGCGATCGGCGAGCATGGCGACCGGATCGCCGTCGGCCTGGACGTGCGCGGCACCCGGCTGGCCGCGCGCGGCTGGACTACCGACGGCGGCGAGCTCGCTGACGCGCTTGACCGGCTCGAGGCCGACGGCTGCCAGCGCTACGTGGTCACCGATATCGAGAAGGACGGGATGCTGCGGGGTCCCAACCTGGACCTGCTGCGCCGGGTGTGTGCGCGCACGGACAAGCCGGTCGTCGCCAGCGGCGGCGTATCCAGCCTGGCCGACCTGCGAGCGATCGCCAGCCTCACGCCGCTGGGGGTGGAGGGCGCGATCGTGGGCAAGGCGCTGTACGCCGGCGCTTTCACGCTGTCCGATGCGCTGGCGGAGGTGGCCCGATGACCCGGCGGGTGTCTAGCGGCGCACGCTGGGAGCCGGTGGTCGGCTACAGTCGTGCGGTCGCGGCTGGCGACTTCATCTTCGTGTCCGGCTGCACATCCATCGACGGCGCCGAGTTCGTCCACCCAGGCGACGCGGGCGCCCAGACCGCGCAGGCCATCGCGAACGTCGCGACGGCGCTCGAGGCACTCGGCGCAGGACTGGGGGACGTCGTGCGGACCCGGATGTTCGTCACGGACATCTCGCGTTGGGAGGAGATCGGCCGGGCCCACGGAGCCGCGTTTGGCGAGTCCATGCCCGCCACGTCCATGGTTGAAGTGGCCGCGCTGATCGATCCGCGGATGCTCGTCGAGGTCGAGGCGGTCGCATACAAGACCGGCGTCACCAGGGGCGAGGGCCTTGGCTGGCCGCCGGAGGCTGCTGGCGGACCATGACCGTCGCGGTGCGGGTGATTCCCTGCCTGGACGTCGACGGCGGACGGGTGGTGAAGGGCGTGCGGTTCGCCGACCTTCGCGACGCCGGCGATCCGGTAGAACTCGCCGCGCTCTATGATCGCGAGGGCGCCGACGAGCTGACCTTCCTCGACATCACTGCCTCCAGCCAAGAGCGCGACACTATGTACGACGCGGTGCGCCGGACAGCGGAGCAGGTGTTCATCCCGCTCACGGTCGGCGGCGGAGTGCGCAGCACGCAGGACGTGGACAAGCTGCTGCGGGCAGGCGCGGACAAGGTCGCGCTGAATACCGCGGCGGTGGCCAGGCCGGAGCTGCTGCGTGAGGCGGCGCACCGATTCGGCGCGCAGTGCATAGTGCTGTCGGTGGACGCCAGGCGAGCCGCAGGTACGGAGTCGGGCTTCGAGGTCACCACGCATGGCGGGCGCCGGGGCACCGGCATCGACGCCGTCGGCTGGGCTCACCAGGCCGCGAACCTGGGCGCGGGTGAGATCCTGCTGAACTCGGTCGACGCCGATGGCACCAGGCGCGGATTCGACCTCGAGCTGATCCGGGCGGTTCGCGGGGAGGTCTTCGTTCCCGTCATAGCAAGCGGCGGGGCGGGAAAGCTTGCAGATTTCGGTCCCGCGATCGATGCCGGCGCTGATGCGGTGCTCGCGGCCAGCCTTTTCCACTTCGGCGAGCTGACGATCGGCGCGGTCAAGGCCGCGCTGGCCGCGGCCGGGCACCTGGTCCGGCCGGTGGGTGCGAAGGAGAGCACTGATGCGGATTGACGCGGCGGCGTCCGGGCTCGACCCGCAGATCGCGGCCCGGCTGAAGCGCAACGGCGACGGCCTGGTAGCGGCGATCGCGCAGCAGCATGACACCGGCGAGGTGCTCATGCTCGGCTGGATGGACGACGAGGCGCTGCACCGCACGCTCGCGACCGGGCGGTGCACCTACTGGTCCCGGAGCAGGCGGGAGTACTGGGTCAAGGGGGAGACGTCAGGGCACGTCCAGCGGGTGGTCTCGGTGGCGCTCGACTGCGACGGCGACGCCGTGCTGGTGCGAGTCGATCAGGCCGGCGGCGCCTGTCACACCGGCGACCGCACTTGCTTCGACGCAGGCGTGCTGCTGCCCCAGGTTACGCCGGGAGAGCGGGCGTGAGCGGCACCGGTGAAAATCAGGGAGCCAGTCCGGCCAGCCTGCACTGCGGGCGGGTGAGCAGCGAAATCTTGTCGGTCCCTGCGAACGCTCGCCGGCACAGGGCGCGCGCTGACTGACCGCACTCGTGGATCAGCGCGCCGCCGGTGCTGCTCGGCAAGGTCACGGTCACGCAGCCCGCGCGTGAGCTCCCGTACTCGCCGGGACGCACGGCCACCCATATCGCCACGGTCGCGACGACGACGACCAGCACCGCTCCGGCCACAGCAAGGCGTCGCTTGTCGCGCTTAGTCACCGGCTCGGCGGGCGGCTGCGTGGGAAACGGCATTACGCGCAGTATAAGGAGCCCGCCAGGCGCGGGTAGCTGCCGACGACCGGGACCTCGCGGCGAGCACCCCGGCCCCAGCCTGGTCGTCGGGCCAGGCGCCGGCACCGCATCCAGACTGGTCCGATCCGTCACAGCCGGTGATGGTCTGGCCGTGTTTAGCGAACATCACTGATCTTGATCTTGGCTGGCTGCTATATGTCTCTGCGAGGGTTTTGTCGCGACCGGGGTGAAGAGGTCCTCCTCCAGGGGCCGGGCGCGCTGCCGGGCGGCCAGCAACGGTGACGGAGGAATACATGCGGGGACTACGACCAGGCTGGCGGAATGCTTCGCGGTCGCTGATCGCGGTGGCAGCGGGAGGCGTGCTGATCGGCGGGCTGGCGGCCGGCGCGTCCGCCGCCCCGCAAGCGCCGCAGGCGCCGCAGGCTGCGGTCGCGGCGCACGCGAACATGGCGGGCAGCCTGACCGGCGCGCACCCGGCGCCCCGGTTCGTGACGAAGCCGCGTACGCTGCGGCTGCCGGCCGGACAGCGGATGGTCTGCGGACGGCCGACGCAGCCCGGCGAGATGGCGTGCCAGGCGATAGTCCAGACCGCTGGTGGCATTTCCCCGGCCGTGCCCGGCGTACCGGCCGATGGCTACAGTCCGGCCAGCCTGCGCAGCGCGTACAGCCTGACCTCCGCCTCGCTAAACCGGGGCAAGGGTGAGACCGTCGCGATCGTCGACGCCTACAGCAACCCCGACCTGGCCAAGAACCTCGCCAGCTATCGCCACCATTTCAAGCTGCCGGCCTGCACGACGACATCGCACTGCCTGCGGATCGTGAACCAAAAAGGCAAGACCGGCCCGCTGCCGGCGCGCAATTCGGGCTGGGGCCTGGAGGAGTCGCTCGACCTGGACATGGTGTCCGCGATCTGCCCGCGCTGCCACATCCTGCTCGTGGAGGCCAGCAACGCCTCGACCGGCAGCCTGGGCGCGGCCGAGAACACCGCGGTCGCCAAGGGCGCCAGGTTCGTGTCGAACAGCTGGAGCGGCGGCGAGTTCACCGGCCAGGACGCATATAACCACTATTTCAACCACCCTGGCGACGCCATCGTGTTCGCTTCCGGCGACTTCGGGTACGGGACCTTGTACCCGACCGACACCCAGTACGTCACCGCTGTCGGCGGCACCGCGCTCGTGCACAAGCGCTCCGGCAAGCGGGCCTGGACCGAGACGGTGTGGGGCAGCACGACCGACGCCGACGGCGGGACTGGGTCGGGATGCTCCACGCTGGAGGCCAAGCCGAGCTGGCAGCACGCGGATGACTTCGCGCCTAACGGCTGCCTGAACCGAACCGAGAATGACGTCTCGGCCGATGCCGACCTGGGCACCGGGGTCGCGGTATGGGACAGCTACCAGACGGGCGGCACCCTGATCAGGGTCGGCGGCACCAGCGTCGCAACGCCCATCATCACGTCGGTCTACGCGCTGGCGGGCATCCCGGCGAAGGGCACCTACCCTGCCTCCTACATCTACCGGCACAGCTCGGACCTCAACCGGGTGACGTCCGGTCTCAACGGCACGTGTGAGCCAAAGCGGCAGTACCTGTGCCATGGTGAGCGCGGTTACAACGGCCCGGCTGGCCTCGGCACCCCGAAGGGCCTCGGTGCGTTCTCCAGCAGTGGGCTCGACCCGGTGACCGTCGTCGATCCCGGCACCCAGGATGTCAGCGTCGGCGCTGGCTTCAAGATCACGATCGCGGCCGTCGACAGCGACAGCTCGGCCAAGTCGCTGTCCTACAGTGCGAAGGGGCTGCCGTCCACCCTGAAGATCAGCTCGGCGCCGCACTCGCTGGACGGGACCATCAGCGGCACCCTGGCCTCGGCCGAGGGCATCAAGGTGACCGTTACCGCGAAGGACAAGCGGAACGGGCGGAGCAACTCGACGCAGTTCGAGATCTACGCCATCCCATCGCTGACCGTCACCGCGGCGGACACCGGATTCGGGCCGGTCAACGTGGCAGGCGGCGCAGCGTGCCTGTCCGCCATCGCGCAGACGGCGGGCACCGCGGTGGTCACCGAGCCGTGCGGCGACTCCTCGTACTCCCAGAACTGGGAGTTCTTGTCCGGTGCCGGGCCGGGAAGCGCGGGCACGGTCGAGGTCACAGCGGGCATCTGCCTGGACCTGTCCGGCCACGAGGCGGTGCTTGCGGCCTGCGGCAGCGCAGGCGGCGAGCAGTGGGAGTACCAGGTGACAGAGACCGCTGGCGGCCAGCTGGAGTCCCTGCTGTATAACCCGGCGTCAGGGGACTGCCTGGACGGCGGCAGCCTCGCGGCAGGCAGACAGGTCGCGGTGACGGCGTGCAGTGCGCCTGCCAGTCAGAACTGGGCGCTCAGCGGTACCTCGCTGGTGTCCGGCCTGGCCGGCACGCAGTGCCTGTCCTCCAGCGGGAGCACGCCGGAGGCGGCTACCTGCACGGCGAGCGACGCGCAGGAGTCCTGGCTGCCGGGCGGCGGCAACCTGGAGTCGGTCCCGGCCGGCACCTGCCTGGCGATCAACGGCAGCAACGACGGCACCGCGGCCGTGCTGGAGTCGTGCGCGACCGGTGACAGTACGTTCGCAAGCGTCTGGGTGCAGGGACCCGCGGGCCAGCTGATCAACGCGGTGTCCGGCAAGTGCCTGGGTGCCGTCAGCGGCCATCTTCAGCTCGAGGACTGCTACCGGCAGCCGGGCGAGATCTGGGCGCTGAACTAGCCAGCGCGCTGCGCAGGCCGGCGGCTAGGGGAGGCTAGCCGCCGGCCTGCGCGCGGGCCATCTGGGTGAACGACTCGAGTGCCTCGGTGTCGGAGTAGTGCTGCAGCACGTAGTCGGCCGCCCACTGCTGCGCGCCGGTGTACTCGCTGGCCGCGATGCGGCTGGCGGCCCGCGCCGTGTCGTAAAGCGTCCGGCGCAGGGTGACGTCGGGCCCGAGCAAGGCCCAGCAGGCGCCTGGCGGTCCGTACGGCATCCCGACGCTGCCCGCGTTGATGACACGGTGGCCGGCCGCGAGCCGGTCGAACTGCATGTGCGTGTGACCGCACACCACGGTCGCGGCAGTTACGTCGGCAAGGACGGCAGCCCAGCGCGGCGGTGGGCTGTCGACCAGCACCATCTCGTCATCGCGCCGCGGCGAGGCGTGGCAGAACAGGGTAGGCCCGAGCCCGTCGATGTCCAGCGTGACAGTCAGCGGCAGGCCGGCCAGCCGGTCCCGCTGGCTGCGGCTCAGCAGCGCGGCGGTCGCGGCGGCCGCGGTCCCGTTCGGCTCCGGCTGCTCGTCGCCGTCGAAGGCCGCCACGACCTCCCGCTCGCAGTTTCCGTGCACCCAGATAGCCCGCTCGCCCAGCGAGTCAAGCAAGTCAAGAGTCGGCGCAGGCATCGGCCCGAGCGCAATATCGCCGAGCAGGACGAATGCCTCAGCGCCCGACGCCTGGGCCTCGGCGAGCACCGCCTCCAGGGCAGGCAGGTTCGCGTGGATGTCTGAGAATACGGCGACAGTGCCGTAATGCCGATCGGTCATGAGGCAAGTCTGCCTGGCCGGCCGGAACACCCGGCTGCGTTCGCTACGAGCTAGAGGGCGATCAGGCCGGCGTTGGTCGGCAGGAAGCCGCACCCGTCGAAGTAGAACGGGATCAGCTCGTCGTCGAAGTCCACGTGCAGCCACTCGCAGCCGGCGGCGCGGGCGTGCTGCGCCGCGACGGCTACCAGGCGCTTGCCGATGCCGCGGCGCCGGGCGGCCGCGGCCACCAGCGTGTCGAGGATGAACGCGTGCACGCCGCCGTCCCAGGCGACGTTGACGAAGCCTGCCAGCGCACCCTCTTCGCGGGCGCAGACCCAGCCCAGGCTGTGACCGGCGAGCTGGGCCTGCCAGTCGTCGTCCAGCACCGGGTGGCCGAAGCCCTCCGCATGCAGCGCGTTCAGTTCGGGATTGGCCACCGGGCCACGCCATTCGTAACTGGTCATCGCGGTCACAGTAACGATCACTTCGCCCGGCGGCAACGCGGATTTGCCCGGAACGGGGCCATCTCAGGTCCACCGTGGTCCGCCCGCCCATCTCGGCGCATCTCAGCGCAGGGTGACGTAGAGCAGGTAGCCGTTCAGCGCGATGATCAGGCCGGCCGTGCAGCCTGCCGCCCAGGTCGTCGGCGGCCGGTTCACGAGCCCGCCCATGATGTCGGGCCGGCGGGTCAGGGCTACGAGCGGCACAAGCGCGAACGGGATGCCGAACGACAGCACCACCTGAGAGATCACTAGGCTGGCGGTCGGCGGCAGGCCAGCGCCGAGCACGGCTAGGGCCGGCAGCATGGTGATCGCGCGGCGGGCGAACAGCGGCACGCTGCGGCCGATGAACCCCTGCATGACGACTTGCCCGGCGTAGGTGCCCACGCTGGATGACGACAGCCCTGAGGCGAGCAGCGCGATCGCGAAGGCCAGTGCGGCCCCGCCGCCGACAAGCCGGCCGAGCTCGGCGTGCGCTGCTTCTATCGACGCGCCGGCCGCCCCGGCGCTCCCGCCGTGAGCGGACAAGGCCGCGGCCACGAACAGCATCGCCAGGTTGACCAGTCCGGCGGCGCCTAGAGCGACCAGCACGTCGAGCCGCTGAAACCGCAGCAGCTCTCGGCGCTCGGAGTCGTCCCGGCAGGCCACCCGGCCCTTGGTCAGCGCCGAGTGCAGATAGACCACGTGCGGCATCACGGTCGCCCCGATGATGCCAACCGCCAGCAGCAGGCCGCCTGAGCTGCCGAGCCGGGGAACAAGCCCGGCCGCGATGCGCGCGCCGCTCACGTGCACGGCGACCAGGTCGTAGGCGAAGCCGAGCAGGACCAGGCCGAGCAGGGCCGCGATGGCCACCTCGAATTTCCGGTAGCCGCGCTGCTGCAGGCCCAGGATGGCGAACGCCACTATCGCGGTCATCACCCCCGCGACAAGCAGCGGCACCCGGAAGAGCAGGTTCAGCCCGATGGCGGCGCCGACGAACTCGGCCACGTCGGTGGCCATCGCGACCAGCTCCGCCTGGACCCACAGGCCCCTGGACACTGCGCGCGGGAACTGTTCGCGGCACAGTTCGGGCAGGTCCTTCCCGGTTGCCACGCCGACCTTCGCCGACAAGTACTGGACGAGCATGGCCATCAGGTTGGCGGCCACTATCACCCAGGCCAGCGAGTAGCCGAAAGCTGCGCCCGCCGAAAAGTTGGTGGCGAAGTTGCCAGGGTCCACGTAGGCGACGGCCGCGACAAAAGCCGGGCCGAGCAGGGCGACGACGCCTCGCAGCCGTCCGCGCGAGCGCAGGTGCGCCAGCCCGGCGGGGTCCGCGCGTGCCCGCGCCAGCTCGCCTTCCCGCCCGAGGCTAAGTTCCTTTGGCCGTGCGTCCTTCAAGGGGTGTCGGCGCTGGCGCTAAGGGACGAGGATGGCGCGGCCGCGGACCCGGCCAGCGTCCAGATCGGCGATCGCGTCGGTGGCCGCGTCCAGCGGGTATGTCCTGGTATGCAGGGTGACCCTCCCCGCCTGCGCCAGCACCATCAGCTCGGCCAGCTCATTGTAGGTGCCGACGATGTTGCCGACGATGTTCCGTTCGGTCGAGATGATGTCGAGGGTGGGCACATGGACCGTGCCGCCGTAGCCGATGACGAAGTAGGACCCGGCCCGGCCTGTCATCGCCCAGCCGTCGTGCTCGGCGCCCTGCTCGGCGACGAAGTCCAGCACGACCTCGGCGCCCGCGCCGCCGGTCAGTTCGCCGATCGCCTCGACCTGGCGGCCGTCAGCGACGACCGTGTGATGCGCGCCGAGCTGCTCGGCCAGCTTGAGCGCGTCCGGGTTGCGGTCGACCACGATGATGTTCGTCGCGGTCAGCGCGGACAGGCACTGGATGCCTATATGGCCGAGGCCGCCTGCCCCTATCAGCACGCAGGTCGTGCCGGGGTACAGCAGCGGGATCGCCTTGCGGACCGCGTGGTACGCGGTGATCCCGGCATCAGCAAGCGCGGCAACATCCTGCGGTCGGGTCTTCGGATCGAGCTTGACGCAGGCGCGGGCAGAGGTCAGCAGGTACTGCGCCATCCCGCCGTCGGTGGACAGGCCGGGGAAGCTCGAGTTGCTGCAGTGCATGTCCTGGCCTGCCCGGCAGGCCCGGCACAACCCGCAGGTCGGGGTCGGGTGCAAGATCACCGTGTCGCCGGGCATGACGCTGGTGACAGCCGAGCCAACCTCGTGCACCCAGCCGGCGTTCTCATGGCCCAGTATGTAGGGCAGCGGCGTGCCCATCGCGGCGTCCCACTGCCCCTCGATGATGTGCAAGTCGGTCCGGCAGACGCCAGCCCCGCCGATCTTGACGATCACGTCCAGCGGCCCGCTGATCGTCGGCTCGGGGACCTCGTCGACCACGGGCTGCTGGTGGAAGGCATGCAGTCGGACGGCCTTCATCTGGTGTCCTCCTCGAGCTGTGATTCGCCCTGGCCTGAAGTGCCGTAACGGTGCCGGAGCATCCCGCGGCAGATGCTTCCGTTCGCCTCGATGCTGATCGCAGTTACCCGCGCCCTGCGCAGATGCAGGGGCAGCGCCTCGGCGCTGACCGCGGCGCCGGTGACCGGATCGATGATCAGCGGCGCATCGTCGCCGGCCGGCAACCCGAGCTCGGCCCGCCGCTGGCGGAGCCGGTCCAGGGCAGCCGAGGGTGGAACGGCGCCCAGGGTGAGCGCCCGCAGTCCTGCTTCGCCGATGCCAGCCGCCCGCAGCCCGCGACACACCTGGTCGGTGCCGGCCAGGACGGCCTTGCGCAGGAAGTCGGCGCGCAGTCGGTGCAGCTCGCCTACCGCCTCGCCGTCGAATGACTGGGCGAAGCCGACCTGCGCGGCCACCCCGCCGTTGATCGCCTCCGCTGCGAAGTGGTCCTCAAGTACCACCTGCGTGGTCCGGACACCGGTCACGGCTGCCACGGCGTCGTAGGCGTCGGCGACCATCAGGTAGGCGAAGTTCGGCGCGCAGAAGTAGGTGGGGAGCCGCAGCCTCACCTCGGCGTCTCCGGCGGGGGACAGGCTGCATCCGGCCACGAAGCCGAGTGCGGTAATGGACTCGTCCAGCTCCGGGTCGCGAACCGTGGCGAGCGCGGCGAGCAGGGGAATGGCGCTCTTGGTTACCGCGTCATGTCCCGGCGACTGCCGGCTTCGCACGCTGCCCTCCGTCATCGCTGTCATGCGCTACTCGACCAGCTGAGCGTCGTCGCGGGCCGCGGGAGTCCCGGCATCGGCGGGCAGTCTGAACTCGGTCGGCACTTCGATGTCATAGAGCTTGGCCGCGTTCAGGCCGAGGATCTTCTTCTTGCCTGCGGTGCTGAGCCTGGGGAAGTCGGAGTAGTCCTCGCTGTCCGGGTAATCCCAGTCCACGAAGCCCTCGACCTGCCACTTGGGCTCCCAGATCGCATAGTCGCTGCCGAAAAGCAGCTTGTCCTCGCCAAGCCAGAACAGCAGCTCGCCCATGACCTTGGCGAAGAACCTCGGCCTGGCATACATCAGCGCGCCGATGACCACGGCGAGGCCCGCATACACGTTGGGCTCCTGGGTCGCCATGAAGCAGAAGTCCTCGATGCGCGGCAGGCCGACGTGCTCGACGATGAAGTTGAGCTCCGGGAAGTCGGTAGCGGCGTGGTCGACATCGGCTACGTCGAAGGCGTCCTTATCCAGCGGCCAGATCGTCGGGCCCTTGTGCACGTGAATGTTCTTGATCCCGAGTTCTTGCGCCGCGGCCAGGAACTTGTAGGCTTCGGGGTCGCTGAGCTTGTAACCGCGCGAGCCCTTGTTCCACTCGGCCGTGTAGAGCTTGACGCCCCTGGACCCGAACCGCTCCACGTTTCGGCGGAGTTCGTTGAGACCCTCCTGGCCGTCGCGGGGGTCGAAGCGGGTGTTGTACACGAACTTGCCAGGATGCTTTTCGCCCATCACTGCGTTGCGTTCGGTCGTATTGAAGCCTTCCTTGTACCACTCCTTCAGGTAGGTGGGCTGAAAGATCGCGATGTCGACGTGACCGTCTTCGAAGACATCCTTCATCAGGTCGTCTTCTGAGTACTTCTGGAAGTGCTCGAGCGGCCAGTGCGTGTGCGGCGGCCCCAGGCCCATGTAGGCGTGGAAGCACTCGATCCAGCCCTTGGCGTACTGCTCCGCGCCTGGCACCCAGTTGTCGGGGGCGGCGTTCCAGTAATGCATGTGGCCATCGATCACGAAATACTTCTCGCCATTCTTCTCGTACACGGTGCCTCCTCGCTGGGGCTGCGTCGGGTGCTTCCGGCCGCTTGCTCGGTTGGCTACGCCGACACTGGGGTCAGGTCAAAGCCGAGCTAGCCGGCGGCGCCCTCCGGGTTGGCGAACATGATCGCCCGGTCGTCGGTGTGGATCATGCGGCCGGCGCCGTCGACCCGGATCTTGGATGGCAGTGGCGTGACTGTGACGTTCGACATCGCGTCGCAGTACGCCGCCACGACCACGCCTACCTGGTTGTTCATGAGCGTGAAGCCGCACATGTTCGATGCGGTGCTGCCGGACTTGAATGGGTTCTTCGCGGTAGCGAGCGTGGTCACTGCGCCAACTCCTTCGGTACTACGAGGCTAAGCGCGGACCGGAGTGAGGTGAAGCGATTCTTTGCGGCATTTGGCCGGTCCTCGAACCTGGGCGGCTTGGCGTCCGGCTGGGACCACAGCGGCAGGGCCGGTGGTAACGGACCACCCACGCGCGGATCAGGCAACCTCGCAGTGACACTGTGTCACTGCCTGACCACGCTGCGCTGGAGTGGTTGATTCGAGCAATGACGCACAGGGGAGGCCTGGGGATCCATGCGCTGGTAACGCCCGGCCGCAACGCGAGCGATGACCGCATTTTGCGGCTGGAGCCAGGATGCGCCACGCTAGCCCTCGCGGGCGGCAGATGGCCGTACCCGACGAGGCGAGGCTGGCATGGGCGATCTTTCCGGACGGACGTTCCTGGTCACCGGCGGCAACACTGGGATCGGGCTGGCGACAGCAAGCTCGCTGGCCGCCAGGGGCGGGCGGGTGCACGTCGCCTGCCGGTCGCGCGAGAAGGGCGGGGCAGCAGTGGCCCGCATCGTCGGGGCCACCGGGAACGATGCCGTTAGCTTCCTGCCGCTCGACCTAGCCGACCTGGCCTCGGTGCGAGCGGCCGCTCAGGCGTTCCTCGCAACGGGAGAGCCGCTTCACGTACTGATCAACAACGCTGGTGTCGCAGGCCGGCAGGGCCTAACCGCGGACGGCTTCGAGCTCATGTTCGGAGTCAACCACCTGGGTCACTTTGCTTTCACCATGGCGCTGCTTGGCTGCCTGACCGACAGCGGTGCCCGGATCGTGACGGTCGCTAGCGACGCGCATTATCAGGCCAAAGGCGTCGACTTCGAGGTATTGCGACAACGCGGTCGCGGCATCACCGGCACGCACCAGTACGCGGTCTCCAAGCTGTGCAACGTGCTGTTCAGCCAGGAGCTGGCCCGGCGGATGGAGGGGACCGGCGTGACCAGCTACGCCCTGCATCCCGGCGTCGTGGCGTCCGACATCTGGCGGCGGGTGCCCTGGCCGGTCCGCCCGCTGCTGACCCGGCGCATGCTCACGACCGAGCAGGGCGCGCGGACGTCGCTGTACTGCGCGACGGCCCCGGAGCTTGCGGAGCAGAGCGGGCGCTACTACGACGACTGCCAGGAACTGGCAGCGAGCCCGGTAGCGACCGCTGAGCTTGGCAAGCAGCTCTGGGAGCAAAGCGAGGCGTGGGTGGAGGGCTGACCATGCCAACCGGCTATTGCGGAGCTCGACAAGGCGCGGCGAGGCGCGGCGAGGCGCAGCGATCCGGGGGGTGTGCGCCGTTGCCATGAAAATAGCCATACCTATGCCCCACACCTCGGTTGAGGGCCCGTTACTGTGTCGGCATGCACCGGACGTGGCGGAATGGCTGGTCCGTCCCAGCCGTCGTGCTCCTGGCCTGCGCCGGCTGCGGCGTTGCCGCCGACGGTGCGAACGGCAGCCCTGCCGCCAAGCACAGCCCAGGCCCCGTGCCGGTCGAACCGGTGATCATCCGCCCTTCGGCCAGCCCCAGCCCTTCCCCGCGCACCACGGTCAGCCTGGGCCCCGGCACCGGTAAGTCGGCTGGGCCGCTGGCCGGCCAGGTCGTCGGCATCGACCCCGGTCACGACGGTGGCAACTTTGACGACCCGGCCTACATCGACCGGCCGATCTGGAACGGCATGGAGACCGAGGACTGCGATACCACGGGGACGGAGACCGATGGCGGTTACACCGAGGCGCAGTTCAACTTCAACGTGGCCAGTTACCTGCGGAAAGACCTGACCTCTGACGGCGCCAGGGTGGTCATGACCCGTTATCGCAACACCGGCGTGGGGCCGTGCGTCACCACCCGTGCGGAGATCATCAACCGTGCCCATGCGGATGTGGCCATCGACATCCACGCGGACGGCGGACCGCCTGCCGGCCGCGGCTTCGCCGTGCTCGAGCCGGTCGCAGACGGACCGAACGACAAGGTGATCAGGTCCTCGATCCAGTTCGGTGCCGACGTGCGGGCCGCGCTGCTGGAGTACACGAGCATGCCGGAGAGCACGTACGACGGCCAGCACGGCATCACCTTCAGGGACGACCTGGCTGGCCTTAACCTGACCACCGTGCCGAAGATCCTCATCGAGTGCGGGAACATGCGCAACGCGACGGACGCGGCCCTCCTCACCAAGTCCGGTTTCCAGCGCCAGCTGGCCCGCGCTCTCGC
Organism: uncultured Actinomycetota bacterium; assembly: GCA_963719765.1. GTDB lineage: Bacteria > Actinomycetota > Actinomycetes > Streptosporangiales > Streptosporangiaceae > JAJYUU01. Next base: position 628,251 of record CAVRCW010000001.1, on the reverse strand, counting down.
CGCGGCGATCGTGAACTTCCTCACCGGGAAGTAGGCTGCTCGGACCAGGATGGTGCCATGATCGATCACTTCTCTGTGCAGTCCGCCGATGTCGCTGCCAGCGCAGCCTTCTATGACGCAGTGCTCGCGCCGCTCGGCGGGGCCAGGCAGATGGACTTCGGCGAGGCCGTAGGTTACGGCGTGGACGGCAAGCCCGAATTCTGGATCGGCCAGCAGCAGACCGGCGAGGGCTTCCGCGAGGCGCACATCGCCTTCAGCGCCGCCGACAGAGCCGCGGTTCGCGCGTTCTTCCAGGCCGCGGTGGCCACCGGGGCCGAGGTCCTGCACGAGCCCCGGCTCTGGCCCGAGTATCACCAGGACTACTACGGCGCGTTCGTGCGGGATCCGGACGGCAACAACGTCGAGGCGGTCTGCCACGCCGCGGAGTAGCTTGCCGCCGTGGGCCTTCCGCGGGGCTCCCGGCGTGGGCCTTTGGCGGGGCTCCCGGCGTGGGCCTTTGGCGGGGCTCCCGGCGTGGGCCTTTGGCCGGGCTCCCGGCGTGGGCCTTTGGCCGGGCTCCCGGCGTGGGCCTTTGGCGGGGCTCCCGGCGTGGGCCTTTGGCGGGGCTCCCGGCGTGGGCCTTTCGCGGGGCTCCCGGCGTGGGCCCTCGGCCGGGCTCAGGGATTCGACGCGGGCCCGGTCAGGCCATTTTGAACGCCTCGCGGACCGGGGCCGCCGACTGCAGCGGCACCACCGGCGTCGCGCTGAACTGGCCGCGGATGCCGGCGATCCAGTCGGTGCAGCGCCGCTCCAGCCGGTTGTCGTCGGTTTGCAGCCGCCCGCGGGTGACAAGCGCGCCGAGGTCGGCGCCGCGGTAACGGAAGTCGCCCGGAGCGAGTATCCGCAGGTAGAACGCTTCGGACTCGCGGACGATGCCGTGCCAGTCGTTCGCCTGCCTGCGGAAGTCCGCGCTGCCGTCCGGGCCGAGCGTGTATATCCCCGAGCGCGGAGCGCGGGTGAGCAGATCCACCGAGGCGGACGTCTCCTTGATGATGATCTGGCTCCACACGTCGACCTCGGCCTCGTGCGACCACCTCCGGTTGATCTCGTCCACGTCGATCTCGTAGTCGAGGTCCAGGTACTCAAGCAGGTGGAACAGGAACAGCGGCATGTCAGCGTAGGCGCCGGCGGTCACGTTGGTCACCGAGCTGATGCCGCTGATCCGCGGGTTCAGCTCGCCCAGGTACAGCTCGCCCGATCCCGTGTCGACCAGGTAGTCGACCTCGAAGAAGCCGACGTAGCCCTGGCCCGCCAGTTCGTCGCCGAGGCGGCGGGTCAGGTCCCTGGCCCGCAGCTTCTGATCGGCGCTCAGCGTGGCGGGGTAGTCGTTGCCAGCCCAGCCGCCGCGGTACGGGGTCAATTCCGGATGGCCGGTGATGTCGTTCATCAGCGGCCCGACGACGGTGCCGTGCCGGGTGAGGACCGCTTCCACCGCGACGGCACGGTGCTCGATCCGGCGCATGATCTTCAGTTCCCCGGACTGCAGCGGCTCCTTGGCGGCGCTCGCGGCCCAGTCGCCCGCGTTACGAATGAAAAAAGTCGTCTTGCCGGAGTCCCCGTAGGGCATCTGCACGACCAGGTCGGTGCCGAGCCCTGCGCGCTCGGCCAGGGCGATCAGCTCCGGATAGCTGGCCGCCCGGCCGAGCACGTTCGGCACGCTGGGCACGCCCGCCGCGTTGCCCAGCTGGGTCGTGATGATCTTGGAGTCGAGGCGGTGCCTGAGCTCGGCCGGAGGGTGGGCGACCCGCAGCCCGAGCCCCGCGGCCAGCTCCTCGGTCTGGCGGTCGAACATGACGAACGTGGCCAGCCCGCCCGGTCCCTCCGCGCGCATCATCGTCTGGACTTCCGGATGGCGCAGCAGGTAGTTGCAGATGTCCTCGATCGACTCGAATTCGGGGGCCCGCCGGTCGCCGGGCACGAAGACGCTCGGATGGCCGCCGTCAAACGAGTCGTAGAAGCAGACGTAGTGAAAGTTGCGCACCCACCGGTCGAGGCCGAGCAGGTTGAAAGCCGTGGGTGAGATGAAGTAGATCGGCCGCTGATTGGTGCGGAAGAACTCCCTTAATTCCGAGATTCCCCTGAGCCTGGCTGGCGGCATGGCTCCTGCGGCCTCCTGCCCGGGCGATCGGCCGCCGGCGTCCTGCACCGCCCGCGAATCGCTCCGCCCCGATACAGGTGGGCTACCCATGCGGGCGTCTCGTTACGCGCGGAACTATGAGCGGAACGGGGCCGGGTCGCGACTGATCGCCGTCCTGCTCCGCGAGCCGTCAGGGCTGGCCGGGGATGGCCGGCGATGGGGCTCACCCGCGCTTGCTCGCAGGTGTCAGAGCTTGCTCTCCAGTGAGCTGACCGGCTGCGTGGTGCAGACATCCGCGGGCTGGTTGCCGGTGATCTTGCAGATGGCCGCGGTGAACACGTTGGCCGAGCCGACCGCGCCCTGCGCTACCGGCGAGGACGGGTTGTGCAGGTCGGTGGCGATCTGGCTCCAGGTGAGTCCGTGCAGCACCTGCGGGTCGTAGGTGGCGGCGGCGATGATCTTGTTGCCGATGTCGATGAATGGGTAGCCGGTACCCGGCGGCTCGAATTTCGTCCACAGCGCCTGCTGCGCGGCTGTCGGCTTCTGCAGCAGGTTCTTGTTCACGTCCTCGTTCTCCACTGCGGTGAACACCAAGTACTTGCTGGTGTAGGTGGCCTTGTAGAAGGTGAGCGTCGCGGTGCTTGGGTAGACGTCGGTGGACGAGGAGTGGATGCCGCGCAGTGGCGAGAACGTGCCGAACCGGCTGAGCGCGACGGCCATGGCCCAGCGCTCAGCGGCGCAGTACGGACACCATTCCGCGCCGATGTAGAGCATCTCCGGCTTGCCGTTCGAGGTCAGGGCCGGGCCGCTCCCCAGCTTGAACGTGCCAGCCTCGACGGTGCCCCCGCCGACGGCGGCCAGGGTGCTGGCCGGCACGCTCATCACCTTCGCCTGCACGCTGGCTGGCAGTTGCTCGGTGGCCGGTCCCGGCGGCGGCGCGGAGCTCTTGCTGAGTACCTTGCCGAGCACGATGCCGAGCACTGCCAGCACTACGACAGCTACGGCACCGCCGGCTAGCAGCATGCGACGGCGGGCCTCAGCCTTGCGTGCTGCCTGCTGCTGAGCAGCGACCCGCGCCCGCGCGGTCTCGTTCCTGTTCCGGTCAGCCTTGCCCATGTCCAGGACAATCCTTCGGTAGATGCACGTGCCCCGACACGCCGCGACGCTGGCCATGGTCGCGGCGGCAGTCCACAAGACGGCTGGTCACCGGAGGCCGTCACCCGCCGGAGTGTCGGACCTCATGATCCGGCCACCTTCCGTTGCTCCATCATGACATGCGGCCGATCTGTGCCTTTCGCGCAGGACCCGGTAGCGCAGGCTCAGATCTGCTTGATCGACTTCACCGCGGCCGAGTTGCAGACGCTGCCTGGCTGACCGTGGGTGACCTTGCAGATCGCCGCGGTCAGGTCGTTGGCGGTGCCGAGAATCGACTGCCCGACCAGACTGCTGGGGTTGCGGAGGTCCTGGGCGATCTGAAGCCAGGTCAGCCCGTAATGCGAAGGGTCCTCGTTCTCGACGGAGCCGAGGACCGACGGCACGTACTGGGCCCCGTCGTCGATGTACTCGTTGCCGATGTCGATGAAAGGAAACGAGTCGTTGTACTCGGTCGACGGCACGTAAGGCGGCACGTCATAGGTGTTCATCAGCTTGTCTTGCGCGCTGGTCGGCGTCTGCAGGGTCGCCTTGGTTTCCGTCGTGGTCTCGACCGGGACGAACGTCAGGTACTTGCTGGTGTAGGTGGACTTGTAGAAGCTCAGCGTCATCGTGTTGGAGTAGATGTCGTCGCTGTCGGAGTGGATGAGGTGCAGGCCGGTGAACGTGCCGAACCGGCTCAGGGCCACCGCCATCGCCCACCGCTCGGCCGCGCAGAACGGGCAGTACTCCGCGCCGACGTAGAGCATCTCAGGCTTGCCGTCCAGGGTCAGCGGGGCCGCCTTCTTGCGCGGCAGCTGCAGCGGATCGATCGCGTTGCTGCCGCTCGGCCCGGCGCCGGCCTGGTTCAGCGCGGAGGCGGGCACGTTCGCGATGTCGCTGAAGACCGCGGTCTGCATGCTCGCGGTCGCCACCGCCGCCTTGCCTGCCGTGGCGGTTGGCTTGCTGAGTGCCTTGGCAACGATCAGCGCGATGACGACCGCGATCACGACCACTATGCTGCCGCCAGCGATCAGGGCCCGGCGCCGGGCTTCGGCCCGCTTGGCAGCGGCCTGCTGCGCAGCGATCCGCTCTCTGGCGGCCTGCTGTCGGTTGCGGTCAGCCTTGCCCATCGGGGGAGCCTTTCAGATATCCGGGTGTCCGGCCGTCAGCTTCGGCGGCCAGCATCGACTTTGTTCCAGGTGAAGCAAGCATTGACCACGATAAGGCTAAACAACAGGAATGTTGCGACATGCACGCTAGTGCACCACAGGCAAATCGCGCCGATCTTGATCAGCTCGGCGTATATCAGGTAGAGCACGAAGCCCATCCCGACGATCAGCGAGCCGAGCCTGATCCAGCGAACGGCGGGCATCTGCATGCGCCAGGCCCACGGCGAGTTGATGACGGTCATGAAGGCGTAGAAGGCCAGGCCAAGCACCGCTACCGGGAAGACCCCGAATACCTCCGACTCCGGGCTGGTGGTGACCTCCGCGCAGTTGACCAGGCCGTGGTCGGAGCACACCAGCGTCACGCCGGTGTCAAAGTGCGCGATCGTCAGGTACACGGAGACGGCGAGCCCGAACAGCGACAGCGCCAGCGTGGCCAGCTGCAGCGCGGTCATCGACCGGAACGGCCGCCGCCACCACCGCGGCGCGGCGGCGCGGCTCGGGGCGGCCGGGCCAGCCGCCGGCCGCGCCGATGCGGTCGCGGCCCGTCCCCCGCTGGTCCCCTTGCCCATGCTGCCTGCCTTGCCGTGTTCGAGAATGTGGCTGTCCCTCGTTATCGGGCACCCGATGCGGCCTGCCTCGGCGGCCGTTCGCCTTTGACCAAGATGCTCCGCCCGCAGGGCGGCGCGGCCCTGACCAATGCTAGGACGAGCAAGGCAGTGCAGATGCCTCTCTCATGCAAGCCAAGCTTGCTGAAAGCTGGCTGAAGAGACGCTCTTCGCGGCCTTAGTGCTAAACCCTGGCTGGCGAGCGGCACGCGGGGGCCATAACCGTGTCCAGGTTTCTTGCACCGCGCAACCTGTACTAGCTATCGTCTGTTGAATGGTGGCCCTCACTCACGATCGCGGCGCGCGCATCGGCGCCCTGCTCGCTATCGCCTGTATCGGACTAGCCGCAGCGGGCTGCGGCAGTTCCTCCCCGTCCAGCACCTCAAGCAAAGGCACAAAGGTGTCTGGAACCGCGAGTATCGCGTACGCGTCCTCGCTTCAGTACCTCAACGACAACGTGGCCGGACCTGCCTTCCAGACGGCCACCGGATACAAGTACTCGGGCCGCGGCGCCTCGTCCGGCGACCTGGAGTCCGACATCGCCTCCGGCGAGATCACTCCGAACGTGTTCGAGAGCGTCGGCGGCGACAACATCACGCCGCTCGAGCCCAAGTTCACCAAGTGGTATGTCCAGTACGCGGGCACGTCGATGGTGGTCGCCTACAACCCGAACGGCAAGTACGCCCCCGAGTTCAAGGCCATAGCCGACGGCAAGACGCCGCTGAAGGACCTGTTTACGCTGCTGCAGACGCCCGGGCTCAAGCTCGGCCGGACTGACCCCAACATCGACCCGCAGGGCCGGGACTTCATCTACATGCTGGAACTGGCGCAGATGTACTACCACCTGCCGTCGGACACCGTCACGAAGATCATCGGTAGCCCGATCGCCTCGGCCACTTCGCCTCAGATCTATGCGGAGTCCTCGCTCGACTCGACGCTGCAGTCCGGCCAGCTCGATGCGGCGAGCGCGTTCGTCACTCAGGCGATCGAGCTGCACCTGGCCTACATACCGCTGCCATCCGCGATCAACCTAGGCAGCTTCGCGGACGCGGCGCAGTACGCCAAGGCGACGATCACGATCGCGGGCAACGTGCACAAGTCCGGCTCGCCGCAGGTAATTGACATCACGATCATCGGCAAGCCAACCCCGGCAGCAATCGCGTGGGTCAAGTACACGCTCTCGTCGGCAGGGCTGGCGCAGTACAAGGCAGGGGGGTTCACGCTGCTCACGCCGACGGTGACGGGCGACTCCAGTGCGGTTCCCGCAGCGATAAGTAGTGAGCTGGGCGGCTAGCCCGGCAGCGGCGGCCGGTGGTGCCCGGGAGGATCGGCCTCCCGGGCAGCGCGGTCGGCCGGGTCGGTCTGGAATTCGCTCCGTCAGCTCCGTTTCCGGGGCGGTGTCCGTTATCGGGGCCGGGCTGATCTGGATTGCGCTGCTCGGGCCGGTTATCACGCTGCTCACGCACCTGTCCGCCAGCGCGATCGCCAGCTCGCTCACTGCGCCCGGCGCGCTGGATCCGCTGATCACATCGCTGGAGTCGGGCGCGGTGACGCTCGCGGTCCTGTTCGGGATCTGCACACCGCTGGCCTGGATGCTGGCGCGCGGCACGCTGCCATTCCCGCGGATATGGGAGGCCGGCGTGCTCTGCAGCCTGCTGCTGCCGCCACTGGTTATCGGCCTGCTGCTGGTATTCATGGTCGGCCCGTACACGCCGGTCGGCGAGCTAATCGGGCACTTCAACCTGTCGGCTACCAACACCTTCCTCGCGCTGGTCATCGCCGAGGTTTATGAGTCCGCGCCCTATTACGTGCTGGGCGCGCAGGCTGCCTTCAGCGCTGTGGATCCGCGGCTCGAGCAGCAGGCGGCGCTGCTCGGCGACCGGCCGTGGCGGGTGTTCCGGCGAGTGACCTTCCCGCTGGCAGCGCCCGGCCTGGCGATGGCCCTGGCCGTGGCCTGGGCCAGGGCGATGGGAGCCTTCGGCGCGGTCATCATCATCGCCTATCATCCATTCGGGCTGCCGCTGCAGATCTACAACACGCTGCAGGAGACCGGCCTGGCCTCAGCGCTCCCGTTCGCGCTGGTCCTGCTGGTCGTTGCCCTGCCGTTGCCACTGGCCGCCTACACCTGGAGCGCCCGTGCTCGAGGCCGACGTCGAGGTTGACCGCCGGGAGTTCACCCTGCGCGCGGCCATCAGCGTGGCGCCGGGCGATCGGCTGGCTCTGTTCGGGCCTTCAGGCGCCGGGAAGACGACGCTGCTTGAGACCATCGCCGGCCTGGTGCAGCCACGTCGGGGCCTGGTGAAACTTGCCGGACGGGTGCTGACAAGCACCGAGCGGCCCCAGGTGGCCGTGCCGCCCTGGCGTCGGCAGGTGGGGCTGCTGCGCCAGGATCCTGGCCTGTTCCCTCATCTGTCGGTCACCGGCAACCTCCTTTATGCCCGCAGCGCCGATCCGGCCGGCGGCGAGCTCGGCGAGCTGGCCGAGGCGCTCGGGATCGGGGCCCTGCTGACGGCTATGCCCGCCAGGCTCTCCGGCGGGCAGCAGCACAGGGTGGCGCTGGGCAGGCTGCTGCTTGCGCATTGCCGGGCGCTTCTGCTCGATGAGCCGTACTCGGGACTTGACGCGGTGCTGCGCCGGGCGCTGACCGACCTGGTCGTCCGGATGGTGACCGACCGCGACGTACCGGCCGTGCTGGTAGCGCACGAGCTCGCTGACGCCCAGGCCTTCGCTAACCGGATGGCCGTGCTGGACCAGGGATGTGTGCTGCAAGTAGGCGGTCCGGACGAGGTGGTGCTGCGGCCCGCCTCACGGCGGGTAGCCGAGCTCGTCGGATACCTCGGGTTCGTGCCTGCGGGCGGGAGCATGGCCGGCTGCGTGGCGGCCATTCACCCCGACCGCGTGCTGGCCGGGGCCGTGCCTGGACGGGGCCTGGTCCTCAGCGGCCTGGTCATCGCCAGCCGCCCGTCCGGCGCCGGCTGGGAGGTCGATCTCCAGCTGGCAGGTGCCGCGGTGACCTGCAGGCTGGCTGAGCGGCCGGTGACCGACGGCGGCGAGCTTGCCGTGACGGCCCTCGACCCGCCGCTGTTCGGGCCGGACGGCGCTGCCGTCCCGGCGGAGGATGCGGGCCCGCGGGCGGCTGGTGCGCCGAGGCAGGCCGGCCGGGGCGGGGCCCAGTGAGCGGCCAGCCGCCGACCGGCGCTGGGGGGGCCGGGGGCGGATCCAGCAGCGGCGGCGGGACCGGAGCCCGGTTGCGGCTAGCCAGGCAGGCCCGCGGGTTTTCCCAGCTCCAGCTGGCGGGCATGGCCGGGGTATCCCGGCAGGCGGTCTCGGCCGTGGAGGCGGGCCTGTCCGACCCATCGCTGCGGGTAGCACTCGCCCTGAGCCGTGCCCTGGGCCTGACCGTGGAGGAGCTGTTCGGGCCCGCCATCGCAGAGCCGGTCGTGCCTGCCCGGCCGCTCGCACCGCTCGGCCCCGAGGGCGCGCGGGTGTCGCTGGCGCCCGTCGGCGACTCGCTAGTGGCGCTGCCGTTGTCGGGCGCCACGGTGACCAGGGCCGGCTTCTCCCGGCCGGGGGCAGAGCCGCCGGAGCCGGTCAGGTCAGGCCGCTCGGCCCGCCCCGGCCCACTCTTGTGGTCGCGGGTTGTGACCCGGCTCTGCCGCTGCTCGAGCTCCCGCTTGGGCTGCTTGACCCGCCGGTCGCATTCATCTGGTGGCCATGTGCCAGCAGGGAGGCGCTGGCGCTGGCGGCCGACGGCATGGTGCACGTGGCGGGCGCTCACCTGCGCGGCCGGTCGGGTGACTACAACACAGGACCAGCCAGGGAGCTGCTGACCGGCGGCGCCGAAGTGATCGGGTTCTGCTCCTGGCGCGAGGGCCTGGTGCTGCGGCCCGACCTGGCCGGCACGGTATCCGGGCTGCGCGACCTGGCCGGCTCCGGTCTCCGCCTGGTCAACCGGGAGCCGGGCGCCGAGGCCCGGCGTGTGCTCGACAGGGAACTTGCCAGCTGCGGCATAGGCAAGGACGAGATCGCCGGTTACCAGACCAGGGCGACCGGGCACCTCGAAGTGGCGGCCGCGATCGCGTCCGGGCTGGCCGATGCTGGCATCGCGAGCGAGCCGGCCGCGCTGGCCTATGGGCTCGCGTTCGTCCCAATGACGCAGGAGCGCTTCGACCTGGTCGTACCCGCCGCGGCGGCCGGATCGCGCGAGGTCCAGGGCCTGCTGCGAGCGCTCTCGTCGCCGTGGCTACTCGACCAGCTCGCCTGCCTGCCCGGTTACTCGCTGGCGCAGTGCGGCGAGCGGCTGGCCACTCTTCCGCCCGCTTCGGCTGCGCCGTAGGCTGCGCACCGTGTACGAGAACGATCCCGCGGATATTGACGACCTCGGCTGGGACCGGTTCGTGTCCGACGTCTGGGAGTCGATTTACGTCGGCTACCACTCCAACAGCGGCATAAGGACCATCGGCCGCCGGTGGAGCGACCTGCTGCAAGGCGGTGTCGGGTGCTCCCAGGAGCTGGCCGACGAACTGGTCAGGATCGAGATCATGCAGCGAGAGGACCGCGGCATGCTGACGGGCCGTGACCCGCTCGAAGTGCTGGCCGCGATGGACGAGGTGCTGGCCGACATGGGGCTCGACCTCGCCGAGCTGAACGCGATACGGCCGGCCGAGCGGTCCAGGCTGGTAGCCGAGCACGCCCGGCTGCGCAAATTCCTGCGCGACAGCACAGCGGATCTCGGGGACGCCGACGTGGAGTCCGGCTAGCCGGACTTGCGGGCTACTAGCAGCGTGGTGATATAGGGCACCGTCATCTGGCCGTCAGGGAATTTCTCGGCGATGACGCCTGCGATCTGGCCGAGGGCGGCTTCCCTGACGTCCGGGTCAAGCTCGATGAAGTAGGACTTGCTGCGCTCGTCGGTGATCCACTGGGTCGCGGTAACCCGCCTGGTCCACGGCACCACGACCGTCGCGGCGGGCTCGACCAGGCCGATGGCCAGGACCGCCTCGTCGGTCCAGTGCGGCGCCAACAGCTCGTCGTTGAGATTGCGCCAGGTGTAGCCGGGGCAGGTGGCCATGACCAGGTCCTGGTAATGCTCGAACCAGTCCTGCCCGTCGGCCTTGGCGCGGTTCCACCAGGCCGCCCAGTACCCACCTGGCCGCAGTACCCTGGCGATCTCCGCGGGCGCCGCAGGATGCTCGAACCAGTGCCAGGACTGGGCGAACGTGGTCATGTCGGCGCAGCCGGCCTGGACTGGCATCCGATTGCCGTCGGCAAGCACGCAGTTCGCCGCCGGGTCCCGCATGCGCGCCTGCCTCAGCATCTGCTCGCCGATATCAAGCAGCGCGACCCTGGCCCCGCGCGCGGCCAGCTGCCGGCCGGATATGCCCGTGCCCGCGCCCCAGTCGAGCACTAGCCGGCCAGCCAGCGGTCCGGTCACGGCTTCCAGCTCGTCATACAGGGCCGCGGGGTAGGAGGGCCTGGCGGCGTCGTATTCGGCTGCGGCGAAGTCGAAGACCGATCTGATGGGCTGGTTGTCTAGAGCCATGAAGGCCATCCTGGCCGGCCTCGACTACGCCCAGAATGAACACCCCTCGCTGGCTCGAGCTGCCGACAGGCACGATGGGTGCTATGAGACTGCTGGTACTAGGAGGGACCCATCACGTCGGCCGCGCTGTCGTCGAGGAGGCACTGGCGCGCGGTGATCAGGTAACTACGCTCACCCGAGGCGTCAGCGGGCCGTCGGCGTCCGGTGCGCTTGCCCTGCACGCCGACCGGGCCGATCCGGCCGCGCTGCGCGCCGTGCTCGGCGACGCTACCTGGGACGCGGTCATCGACACGTGGAGCGGAGCGCCGTCGGTGGTGCTGGACTCGGCCCGCCTGCTGGCCGACCGGGCGGGCCACTACGGCTACGTATCCAGCCGGTCGGTGTATGAGTGGCCGCCGGCCATCGGCCTGGACGAGTCAGGCCCGGTGGTCGACGGAGATCCGCACAGCGAGGTGAAGGCTGACTACGCCGCGGCCAAGCGTGGCGGCGAGCTTGCGGCCCAGGCCGGCTTCGGAGCCGACAGGACGGTGCTGGCCAGGGCCGGGCTGATCCTCGGGCCGTACGAGATCGTCGGCCGGATGCCGTGGTGGCTACGCCGGATCGAGCGCGGCGGTGATGTCCTCGCGCCAGGGCCACCGGACCTGAAACTGCAGTACATCGACTGCCGTGATCTGGCCATATGGCTGCTGCACGCGGCGGACGAGGGCATTGCCGGGCCGTTCAACACCGTCAGCCAGCCCGGTCACGCGACCATGGCCAGTCTGCTCGAGGCCGCCATCACTGCCACCGGCTCGACGGCCCGCCTGGTCTGGGTGCCACCGGCAGTTATCGAGGCAGCGGGAATCGCGCCGTGGACCGAACTGCCGGTCTGGCTGCCGGCCGACGGGGAGGGCGTCGGCCTGCATGCCGGCGACGTGTCGGCCGTCTTCGCCGCGGGGATGACCTGCAGGCCGGTGCAGGAGACGGTGTCCGACACCTGGGCCTGGCTGCAGAAGGAGGGCGACCCGCCGGTCGCCGCAAGTGGGCTCGCGCACGGCCTGGATCCGGACCGGGAACGGGAGGTCCTGGCCCAGTTCACCGGCTCGTGACCGCGCGCATGGTCGTTACTGATGCGGAGCCGGTGCCGCTTCGGCGGCACCGGCTCCGCATCCGCGCGGGGCGGCTGAGCCGTCGGCGGCCAGCCAGGGATCAGTGTCCGTAGACCGGGACGATGAGAGCCCTGGCGATGGTGTGGAACCGCAGGTTGAATCCGGCCAGCGCTGGCGAGGCATCGGAATCCACGTCCAGGTGGTCGGTGTCCAGGGCATGCACGGCAAAGGCATACCGGTGCGCCGGGTCGCCCTGGGGTGGGGCTGCCCCGCCGAAGTCCTTGGTGCCGTAGTCGTTGCGCACCGAGAAGGCTCCGGCCGGCAGGCCGGACCCGTCGCTGCTGCCCGCGCCGGCCGGCAACTCGGTGACCGAGGCCGGGATACCGAGCACGATCCAGTGCCAGAACCCGGAACCGGTGGGCGCGTCGGGATCGAAGCAGGTCACCGCGAATCCCTTGGTGTCGGCAGGAAACCCGTGCCAGCGCAGGTGCGGTGAGCTGTTCTGGCCGGTCATCCCGAAGCCGTCGTAGACCTGGGCGGCGGTCATCTGCTGGTTGTCGGCGACGTCATCGCTCTCAACCGTGAAGGACGGCACCTGCGGCAGGAAGTCATATGGGAGCGGAGCACGGTCGGTCATCGTTCCTCCAATCGGGCGGGCCGAAGTGGCCAGCCCCACGCTACTGAAGTAGCCGTCCACGGGGCGCTGCCATCCGGCTGTTAGCGGCCCTGTGGCCCCTGGCGCCGCCCGCCGGTCTGGCCACGCAAAGTCGGGTCACACATGGCCCAAACTGGGACTACGGTTATGGGCAGGTGATCAGTCGGCCTGGTCAGTCGACGAGCACATCGGCCAGCTAACCCGAGGTCTGGCCGTCGGCGCTGGTGCAGGAGGGTCAAGTCAGTCGTGAGGGTCGCGCGGGGGTCGGCAGCGTGGGCGCGCCGAGGCGTCCTTGCCGCCGTTCTCCTTGGCGCGGCCGTCATCCCTGGCCGGGCCGCCAGCCAGTCCGCCCCGCACTGCAAGGGTCCAAAGTGCTCGGCGGCCGGCTCGATCCTGTGGACCCGCGGCCTGGCGGGTTCGTGGCTGGCCGAGAGCGGGGTAACCGGAACCGTCCCGGCTCAGGGCGAGGCCTACGTCGCGGCGGCCGGGAGCCTCGCCGTGCTCGGATACGGCACGTCGTTGACCGCGTATCAGGAAAGGACCGGCCAGCCAAGCTGGCATGCCACGCTCGCCGGATTCACCGCCGGCGCCGCGATCATTGGCGTCAGGGGCTGGCCAGGTGTGGTGGGGGTGGCGGTAGCTGTCCCGACCGAACAAGGCGGCCAGAGCTGGCGCGAGGTCATGCTGTCGGCGACCTCGGGGGCTCAGATCCGGTCATATCAGTCGGCGGAGTCGGGGGGTGTCGTACGCGCCGATCTGGCCAGCACCGTGATCGTCGGGACCACGGCGGTGATCAGCTACAGCAATCGCACCGGCAGGGTGATCTGGCGCCGGGCTACCGGCAGCGTGGCCCAGGCCTGGATGGTTTCCGGTCCGTACCTGTATGTGGCGGAGACTTCCAGCGGATTGCTGACCTCCTCGCCGGTGACCTCGCTGCGCAGAATCGACCTGCGCAGCGGTGCGGAGCGGGCTATCCGGCCGGTCGGGCCAGCATTCTCAGGTACCTTCGCCGCCGTCGTCGGCGGGGTCGCCCTGTTCTCGGGCACCAATGGCCTGTGGGCCTACAACGTGCAGAGCGGCAGGTTGCTCTGGCACCGGGCGTCCGCAGTGCTCGAGCTGGTCGATCAGCACGGACCCGCCGTCTACGTCGGTATCGGGGACGAGCTGACCGGACTGGACGCCGGCAGCGGCCGGGCCGTCGGCAGACCAGCGCGTTCGGTGGCGGCGAGCCTGTATGCCATTTCCCATGGCGTCGCGCTGGGCCTGGACCAGGGCGCGCTGGGCCAGGCCTGGGGCTACGACATGGTGGCTAGAGGGGTCGTGTGGACGTCTGCGGCGCTACCCTGGCCGCACTTCTTCGTCGATCTGACCGGCCTTGGCGGCAGCGTGAACTCAGCCAGCGACGTCACGCTTCTGACTACCTGCGCGGCCGCGGGCGCAGCCGCCGGCAATGGTGGCGCTGCGCGGTGCCTGCGACCGGAGCTAGTGGCCATCAGGTACTGACGAAACCGCTGCGCGGCCTCATGGCGCGGCAGGAACGCGGATGGCTCAGTGGCCCACCGAGGTCAGTATTGGCGGCGACTTGCAGAGCTTGCTTCTGGGAGCAAATTTGCCCCCGACTACCAGCGGAGTGACAGGCGTGCAGCTTGACCCCGGGCTGGACCGCGCAGCGAACACGATCGACGCGGCGGCCAGAGCAAGGGCCATCGGGAACAGCAGTGCCGCGCGCTGGCGGGGGACCAGTCGCCCGAACACTCTGACCAGGAATCTCGCCAGCCGGGTGCGAAGCCGCCACCACAGCAGCAAGGCCCTGTGCCTCAGCTGCTCTATCCTCGGCATCTCCTCGTCCCTGGTGAGCCTGACGAATATCGCGTACAGAGCTGCAAGCCTGGGATCTGAGCCGCGCAGCGTGAACTCGATCCGATCCAGCACCCGACGCTGACGTGCAGGCAGGCCCATCGAATACCTCCGATCTGGCCCTCTCGACTTCCCCCTGGATCAACCTAACAGGCGGACTGTGACCGCTTCGATGCGCCTAGTGACATCTGTCATGGGCGAATCCCGACGCCAGGCATAGGGTCCGGATTGGCCTTTGGCCTTACCTTGGACCGGTGATCGGTCCTGATCGCCTGCCGGGCAGCCAGCCTCGTGCACGGGACCACTGCAAGGGGAATCGCATCGATGAACAGCCAGACGCTGCTCTACCTCGTCATTGGCGTCGCCGTCCTGGGCCTGCTGATCTTCAGGAACCTGCGCGCGCGGCCGGTGCGCCAGTCCAGCCAGCGGCTTTACCTGATCCTGGGCGTTATTGGCGTGATCCAGACGTTCCAGTACCTGGGTAACCACCATGTCCCGGTCACTACCGCGACAGCGGGGCTGGCTGGCAGCCTGGTGCTGGCGGCGGTTTTCGGCGCGATCAGGGCCGCAACCGTCCGGGTCTGGATGAAGGATGGCCAGCCGTGGACGCAGGGCAACGTGCTGACGGCCGTGCTGTGGATCATCGCGCTCGGCGCGCACCTTGGCTACGACGCGGTGCTGGGCATGCACAAAGACATCAGCGGCCTAGGCGACGCGACGGTGCTGCTGTACCTGGTCGTCAGCCTCGCGGTGCAGTGGATGATCGTGCAGGCCCGCGCCGCGAGGCTGGATCCGGCCGGGGCCGGCCAGCCGGGCTGGACGGCCTGACCCAGGTCGACCTCGGGGAATCACGGAGCGCCGCGCGCGGCCGGACGGGGGCTGGCCGTGCGCGGCCCCGTTCCGGGCATAGAAGGCGTCAGGCCTGACCGGGTGCTGCCGCAGACCACTCGATCACCGGCGCGCGCACGGTGGCGCAGCGTGGATGTCCCTTGTCGTCGGTGCGGCCGAGCCGTCCGACGAGCAGTCCGAGGCTCATGGCCGTCGCGATGACGGCCGGGTCGATCTCATCCAGCCAGAGCTTCGCGCGCCGGAACCGGCCCTGATCACTTGGGCTTAGGCATCGGGGGCGAGCCTTTCGCATGGGCTCGGGCGCGCGCCTCGCGCACCGCGAGGATCGTGCCGCGGATGAACAATCCGGCGCTTGCGACCGCGAACACCGCGAGGAGCGAGAGATAGATGGCGATCCAGTGAGTGCTCCGGCCGAACAGGAATCCGAGGGACGACCTCCAGCAGGATTCCCGGCAGGAAGATCAGTCCAGCCAGCGCCCACAGCCGGGTATGGCCTGGCAGTGCACGCCAGCGGGATGTCATACCTTGTCCTCCGTCACTTCGTCATAATGCATCCGGAATATGCACTACCGGGGCCGATGCTGGCAAGTACCGCTGTGCAAGGGGCGCGGGGCAGGTGCTCGGCCGAAGTGTGTCGTCTCATGCGCAGATCCCTTGCCGGGCGAGCAGCATTTCCGGTCGGCCGTGCATTCGCACGGGCTACCTGCGCGCAACCACTTGCTGCCGCTCGGCACGGTCAAGATCATTCCGCGTATGTTCCGGATCATGGTCGGCTGCGCCGGGGACGGCTGAGCCCTCGGACGCCGGTGCGGGGCGGCAGCGCCAAAGCCGGGCGGCATCGGTGCGCGCTTTCATTCGTCGTCTGGGTTTGGTGCATCGGTGTCGGTCCCGGCGGCGGCGAGCAGGTCGAGGAACGGGCCGACCCGGTGTCCTTCCTGGGCGGCGTGCCGGAACAGGCTGCCGCGGTTCACGGTATACAGGACGCGCCGCCCGGTGCGGGTGCGGGTGAGGTAGCCTGCGGCCTCCAGGTCGGCAACGATGACTTGGACGCTGCGCTCAGTGAGGCCGACGACGGGGCTGATATCGCGGATGCGAGCGTCGGGGTTGCGGGCGATCTCCACCAGCACGTGCCCGTGCCCCGTCAGCAGCGTCCAGCTGCCGCCGGGGTCGTTAGAGCCGCTCATACCGTCTGAGTATATAACTCGCGAGAGGACAATCGCGAGAGAAAACACGCGAAGTTTTTCTCGCGTTATCTATTGACACCTCGCCGGCGGCCGGGCGATCCTGGTAGTGCGCTGGTCGGGGCACATCTGCTGCAGCAGAGGGGCAGCGATGACCAGCGCCCTTGGCAGGAACTTCTTCCTGGGTCCAGAGATGCGGCCCGCCGTACACCAGCCGCGCGCACCTAGGCCATCGGGATCTCAGCAGCAGCCATCTCCGGCGGCCCAACCGGAGCCGCGCTCGCGGCCCGAGGAGGTGACGCGGATGCTCGACGCCAGGTTCCCGGTCGAGATAGTCGGGGGCGTGCCGGTGGTAGCGGCGCCCGAGGAGATCGATATCACCAACGCTGACGGGCTGCGGGCGGCTCTGCTCCAGGTGGCCGCGTACGGGCACGGGTCGTTCGCGGTCGACATGACCCGGACCCGGTTTTGCGATTGCGCTGGCCTACATACCCTGGTGGCCGCGCACAAGCGAGCCCAGGCGGAAAACCGCGAACTGCTGCTGGTCATACCCAGCACCGTCGAGCTGCGCATCTTCGCGATCACCGGCCTTGACCGGGTGATCCCCGCCTTCGCCAGCCTCGACGCAGCCCGGCACTGCGATCCGGCCGCAGCCACCGCCAGGCCTGACGGCGCACCTGAGATGGGGGAAGGTTCAGCCGGTCCACCACCTGCCGCAGGTTCGCCCGCCTCGTCGGCGCGAACGACTGCATAGGACCTGACTTTTATCACTGTCTCGGAGTTTCGCGGGCCTCGAGCCGTTGACCTGCAGGTTTGTCGTCGTGCGGCGTGAGATTTGCGCACTAGTCTCTGCCGGCGATGGGGCGTGGCGGGGACCGGTGATGAGGCCGTGGCCGGGCCGGACCTGCCGGGCGGGAACTCAGGTGGCCTCAGCGCGCCATCCGGGTAGAGTCGGGCGGTGCCCGAGTTGCAGCGCCTGCGAGCCGACCATGCCCCGGCGGTCCTGGCCTTCGAACTGGCGAACCGCGCCTACTTCGCTGCCTCGATCTCCGACCGGGGTGATGAGTTTTTCGACCAGTTCACCGAGCGGCACAGCGCGTTGCTGGCCGAGCAGGAGGCCGGCAACGGCGCCTTCTACGTCCTGGTCGCCGAGGATGGCTCGGTCCTGGGCCGGTTCAACCTGTACGACGTCGAGGAGGGCACGGCGAAACTCGGGTACCGGGTCGCGCAGCATGTCGCCGGCCGCGGCGTGGCGACCGCGACCGTCCGGGAGCTGTGCCAGCTGGCCGCGGCCCGACACGGGCTCCGCACGCTCAAGGCGGCCGCCACCCGCCAGAATGCCGCGTCGCAGAAGGTACTGGCCAAGGCCGGGTTCGTCCCTGCTGGCCCAGCCGGCCCGGCCGAGCTCGGCGGTAAGCCAGGCACCTGCTATCAGCGCACCATTGCCGCCGGCTGACCCTGGCCAGTCGATGCTTCGCCTGCGGTCGGGCGCAATGCATAGCCAAGATCCACAACGCCAGCTGATGTGCGCAGTAGCTTGATAAAAGCCAGGTCGTCAGCGCGGACGACTGCTTAGGAGGTCGTTTTAGGGCCGCGCCGCCAGCTGCATCAACCCGGCCAGGAGGCACTTGGTCCCCCTTCGCGACCGTGAATGACCGAAGTTCCCAGCCGTTTCTGGCGCGGACGTGGCCCGCTTGG
This sequence comes from uncultured Actinomycetota bacterium, assembly GCA_963719765.1. Classification (GTDB taxonomy): domain Bacteria; phylum Actinomycetota; class Actinomycetes; order Streptosporangiales; family Streptosporangiaceae; genus JAJYUU01. The sequence continues at coordinate 610,357 of CAVRCW010000001.1, read as the reverse complement.
GTGGCCTATATCTAACTCAAGCCGCCGGGGTGACCTGGCTAGAGCAGTGCAAGCAGGTAATGGCATCGACCGGCAGATCGGTTGACTTGCAGTTCGGGCACGTCTTGGTGGGTGCGGGTTGGCCGAAGACCGTGGTCCCCCGGCGCCTCATGTAGGCCCGGTAGGGCACGACGATCACGAAATAGATGACAGCCATCAAGATGATGAAGTAGATGATCGCGGAGATGAACGCGCCGAGATCGATCCGCTGGCCGTTGACAGTCCAGCCCAGGCCCTTCCCGTGTGCTCCCCCGCCGCCCGCCGCGTTGATCAGGGGCGTGATTATGTTGGTGGTGAAGGAAACGATCAAGGTGCTGAAGGCGAGCGCGACAACCAAGCCCACCGCGATGACGATCAGTTCGCCCTGCATCAGGAAAGTCTTGAAGCCCCGGAACATCGTCGTCTCCTCCCGTGATACTGCGTCTCGGTCACGGCGCCGCGATGACCGCCAGGGCGGCCGCCGTCTTATACCGGTTTGAAGTGCTCTTCGAAGGCCTTGTCGGCCTGCACGTGCCTAGACGCCTGCAGCCAGCAACCGGTAAAAATTTCGCAAAATTACGCTAGGGCATCGTGCTTATTCACACAAGCACGCCGGCGCCGGCTCGTGCCCGCGGTGCTTCTCGACCCACCGCAGCGGCGAGCAGTTAACGCTGCTTGTCGCAGCGTTGAGCACGGGCATCGCAACAACTTCCGCAACCGCGTGCGGCTCGCCGCGGTCGAGAAACCGGTCTTGCGGGGTGATCGATGCGGGCCGTGCCCCGGCGATCGAGGGCCGCTCTGATCGCGGACGCTCGTCAGCGCCGTTGCCCGCGACCGAAGAGCAGCTGCACTTGCACTGGCATGCCGCCAGACCGCTCGATCCGGGCGGGGTGCTCAGCCCACCGCGGCGGCCGAGACGGCGGGCAGATCGGCGAGTACGGCCCGCCATTCCGCGGTCAATGTCCTTCGGTCACACGTGCGTTTCCCCACGCTACCTCAATGTTCGCCGAACTGGCCGCCGAATTGATACCGGGGGTGAAGCATTCGAGCGTGAGGATATGGACTCCTGTCACATTGACATCGACGGTCTTCGGCTTAAGGACGCTGACACTAAAGGTAAGGAGAGGGCGACCATCGCCCAGTAGTGATACGCCCACTAAGTAATCGGAGGGCCACTGGCCCTCGATTCCGACAGTGGCTTCGAATCGGCGAGCGTTTTGCTTCAGCCTATATACCGCGGGAAAAGCAGATAGGTCACCATTGTCACAGGAGAACGAGATGCTCTTGGGATAAATTGATCCGTATATCTTGACCGGACCAGGGTAGACGAGCTCGCCGAGATTACTGGAAGGGGTCAGATCTGAGATATATGAGAACGAGGATGTGCTGGAAGTTCTCGGAATTACCACTGGGGCGGACTTGCCAGCTTGAGAGCTCGCACTGGCCGAAGTGTGAGGCACGGGCGACGAGGCTGCTTTTGGCGGCGTACCAGAATTGACTTGGATTAGTGCTATTACTACCGCCACCGCAGCTACGGCGCTTCCGATAATCGTCCAGAAGAGTTTCCGCCCTCGCGGCATCGGTCCTCCGAGGCCATCGTGCCCCAAGCCTAGGCAACTTAGCATGCTCTCTATCTGGCGAAACGTCCAACTGTGTACACCGCCCAACCTCCCTGTAACGCTCCTTCTCGGCCCGGCCCCGGCTGATGCATCGCGCCGCCGTTGCGCGCTTCCGGTTGCCATCCCGGCCAGACAAGACGCCGGGCCCGCCTTCGCGCGGGTTTGGTTTCCAACGCGTCTCCGGAGTCACGCATGGCATCTACGACCCGACCCGCTACCGAATCTCGCGGCATGAGGGCGCGCGGTCTTGGCGCCCCGAGGCGGCCGGGCGCGAAGCGCAGGAGGCCGCCGATCATCCCCTATCTCGCTAGCCCTGTTCCTGCTGCTCCTCGTCGAAAGTGAGCACAATGCGTCCCCGTAGGCCTCCGCGCTCAAGGAGGCGGTGAGCCTCGGCTGCCTTCTCCATTGCAGTCGCAGTGCGACCCGCGGAGCAAACACGCCCCTCTGTGCGAGGTCCATCGCCTCGCGGATCTTGGCCGTTCGGTGAAAATGATCGGGTACAAATACAACTTTGCGTCGAATCCTTTCGTCATCGCTTGGCGACTCGATGCTGCGCGCATGGATGAAGGCTCCGCCGTCTCGTACGAGGGGCATGGCTAGGTCGTCGAGACGCGCAGCGTCAACTAGGCCATCTACGCCGTTTGCGGCCACGGCCCGGACTGGGCAGCCGCCATCTTCTCGCCCCGAGGTACGACCAGATGGGCACCGAGACGCAGCAGAAGCTCCCGATCTTGCTCGTAGCCGTCGGCGATCACGTAGTGCCCGTGATCGCGGGCGAGAGAAATGGCGTAACCGCCGAACGCGCCGGCACCTCCGGTAACCAGTAATTGAGAGCCAGGCGGTAGGTCTAGCAACTCCATCGCAATTAGCGCCGTCAAGCCGTTCATGAGGACGGTGGCCGCTTCCGCGTAACCCATATTTTCGGGTACCGGCACTAGCGAGGACACGGGAACCACAACGTACTGCGCCTGGGCGCCGCCGTTCTGTCGCCACGGACGCACCACGCCGGCTACGGCCTGACCAACCCGGAGGTGTGTACCAGCGACATCGCCGCCGAGGGCGATGATGTCGCCCGCCAGTTCCATGCCTGGAATGAACGGAGGGGTGATTCCGGCCAGCCGCTGGGTCTTGCGGCCTGTCCGCAAGGTGTGTCGCTCGGGTTGACCGCGGCGGCGCGAACTAGGACGAGAGCATCGGAAGGACCCGGCACTGCGATCGGAACGCTTACCACGCCAAGAACGTCGGGAGCACCGAATTCGGATGGCCCGACAGCGCAGTTGTGTTGTGTCAACGGTGGCATGCCGCATCCTCCTGCTGTCTATTAACGAGACCTACGATGGTTTCGGACCAGTAAGAAACGACTTACCAGCTTCCGGGTCGCTGGCAGCGTCCGATGTCGAACCCAAGCCTCTTGGCCGTTACCGATCGTCCGGCAGGGTCGTGTTGACCAGCAACCCGACCGAGATGGCCAGTGACGTCAGTACGGGTCAGGGGTTGGGCTGTTCACTCACGGACTGCGGGGTGGTTGTTTCCGCGTGTGAGGCGGTCCAGCTCGCGAGGAACTGCAGTGCCTGGTGCGAGGTCGACCCGGGCGCTGCGGTGAAGGCGATCAAGGTCTGGCCGCGGTCTGAGGCGAGGTCCATTCCCTCGTAGTCCAGCGAAAGATCTCCGACGACTCGGTGGTGGAACTGCTTGGTGCCGGTCGTGTGCCAGCGGACGTTGTGGGTAGCCCACAGGGCGCTGAACTGTTCGCTGCGGGTGCTCAGCTCGCCGATGAGCTCGTTCAGGATCCGGTCATCGGGACTTCGGCCGGCTTCGGCTCGGAGCAACGCGACGGTGTCTGCAGCCGCACGCGTCCAGTCGGGGTAGAAGTCGCCAGCCCGTGGGTCCAGGAATGTGTACCGCGCGTGGTTGGGCGTGTGGCGCGGGTCGTCGAACAGGTCGGCGTAGAGCGCGCGGGCCAGGGGGTTGGCTGCCAGGATGTCGAGCCGCCCATTCTGCACGAACGCTGGCAGGCCGTGCATCGCGTCAAGCAGCTGCTGCAATCCCGGCCGCACGCGCTGCTGAGCGGGGCGTCGGCGTGCGCGAGAGCTTGTTTCTGATGCCCGCGCCAGAGTGATGAGGTGGGCCTGTTCCGCGTCGTCGAGCTGGAGCGCCGCGCCGAGAGCGTCGAGAACGCTGTCCGAGGCGCCCGACGCATTGCCGCGCTCAAGGCGGGTGTAGTACTCGACGCTGACGCCGGCCAGACGCGCAACTTCCTCACGGCGAAGGCCCTGCACCCGCCGCCGCCCGCCGTAGGTCTGCACCCCGGCCTGTTGCGGGGTGATCTTGGCTCGCCGCGTGGTGAGGAACTCGCGCAGCTCATTACGGTTATCCACGACGGCCACGTTACGCCCCGCGCTGATTCTCAGGCAGTTCCTGCCAGTACCTCTCTGACCAGGGCCTCCCTCCTCAGCTGGGGAAGTTGTTCACTTGGTGCAGCAACGAACCGGCCTTCAGCCGACACCTGCCGTACATGGAGGGCGAACTCTGAAATGCGCGGCATGAACGCTGGAATCTGCACAAGGAGCTAAGTGATGAAACACGTCTTTCTGGGTGGGCTGGATGTCTCCCGCATCGGTCTGGGCGCCATGACGATGGCTGGCACCTACACCGGCGGCGGCGGCCTCGACGACGCGGAGTCCATCCGCACCATCCACCGCGCGCTCGATCTGGGGGTGACCCACATCGACACCGCCGAGATCTACGGACCGTTCCACAGCGAGGAGATCGTCGGGAAGGCGATCCAGGGCCGCCGCGACAAGGTTGTAATCGCGACGAAGTTCGGGCTCGTCTCTCACTCCGGGCGCCAGGGCCGCGTCATCGACAGCAGCCCTGCCAACGTCCGTGCGGCAATCGAAGGCTCACTGACAAGACTGGGCACTGACCACATCGACCTGTATTACCAGCACCGAGTGGACCCGAACACGCCCATCGAAGACACCGTCGGCACGCTGTCCGAGCTGGTGAGCGATGGCAAGGTCCTCCACATTGGGTTGTCCGAGGCCAGCCCGGACACCATCCGCCGCGCCCATGCCGTCCATCCGGTCGCCGCGCTGCAGACCGAGTACTCCCTGTGGACCCGCGACCCCGAGGCCGAGCTGCTGCCGTTGCTGCGCCAGCTCGGCATCGGCTTCGTCCCGTACTCGCCCCTCGGACACGGTTTCCTCACCGGCCAGATCCGCACCCCCGATGACATCCCCGACGACGACTGGCGCAAGACCAACCCACGCTTCACCGGGGAGAACTTCCAGCTCAACCTGCGCATCGTCGATGAGGTACAGGTCATCGCCGCCGAGGCGGGCGCTACCTCAGCGCAGATCGCCCTGGCCTGGCTGCTCGCCCAGGGCAGCGACATCGCTCCCATCCCCGGCACCAGGCGAGTCGGGCGTGTCGAGGAGAACACGGCCGCCGACCGCATCGAACTCAGCCATGATCAAATCGAGCGACTGAACAACCTCACCCCGGCAGCCGGCGAGCGCCACGACAAAGCGAACATGGCCGGTATCGACCGCTAATGCCCGCTGGACCCTGGGAAGGATGTTCTATCGAGGGGCCAGCACAGCTACGCCATGTCTGACACGGGCGTCTACAACGATGCAGCTGCCGAATATGGATTGCCGGAAACCGTGGCAGTTCTTGATATGTCCGGCTGAAACGTTCTCAAGGCCGAATCGACTGAGAACAGATCATCTGAGTCAGGGGTTTGGGCTGGTTGCAGGCACTAGGGAGTCCCTCCCAGTACCCCTCTCAATGGGGTCTCTCTGAAGTCCACAACACGTGGTCAACTCGGAGTACGGCCAGTAACTGGCCGCTCGGTTCTAGCCCCAAAGAACCTGCAAAGAAGGCTCGGCCGCCGTTTGTCGCGCCGGGCCACCCATCTTGAACCAGCAAGAGGAGCGCATGAACATGACCGCCAACAAGGTTTGGCTCGTTACCGGCGCCGGCCGCGGCATGGGCGCGGACGTTGCCCGCGCCGCACTCGCTGCCGGGCACAACGTCGTCGCGACTGGACGTAATCCGGAGAGCGTTGCTGACGCCATCGGCGCGCACGACAATCTGCTTGCCGTCAAGCTCGACATCACCGACCCTGCCGACGCGCAGGCTGCCGTTCAGGCCGCCGTCGACCGCTTCGACCGCATCGACGTACTGGTCAACAACGCCGGCAACTTCTACGCCGGCTACTTCGAGGAGATCAGCCCGGAACACTTCCGCGCTCAGATCGAGACCAACCTGTTCGGCCCGCTGAACGTCACCCGGGCCGTGCTGCCCGTCATGCGGGCGCGGCGTTCAGGGCTGGTCGTCACGACCTCCTCGACAGCCGGCATCGCCGGCCTCGAGTTCAGCTCCGCTTACGCGTCATCGAAGTTCGCCATCGAGGGCTGGATGGAGTCGATCACCCCCGAGCTAGCACCGTTCGGGATCCGCACGATGCTCGTCGAGCCCGGCTTCTTCCGGACCGACCTGCTGGAGGCAAGCTCCACCATCTGGCCAGAACCGTCAGTTGCCGACTACGCCGAGCGCACCCGGCAGACCCTCGCCGCGTGGCAGGGAATGAACGGCAAGCAAGGCGGCGACCCCGTCAAGCTGGCCAGCGCACTAGTCCGCCTCGCCAGCCAGGACGAGCCTCCGCTGCGCTGGGCCGCTGGCGCCGACGCGGTGGAGACCGTTGAGCAGAAGGCCAACACCCTGCTCGCCCAGGTCGACGCCCACCGCGAGTTGTCGTCATCGCTTGCCCACGATGACGCCCTGGCCGGATAGCCCAAGCCACGAGCGGAAACGCACCAGAGCGGACGTGCTTCAACCGTTCGCGGCCCATTCCTAGCGAGAGGAGATAGTCCCATGAACAGTAAGCGACCTGTTGTCCTGGTTGTTGGCGCCACGGGCCGCACGGGCCGCCTCGTCGTCGAAGCCGCCCGCCGCCACGAACTGCACCCACGGGCGCTCGCCCGCGACCCAAACCGCGCGCGCCGCCTGCTTCCGGCGGCAGAAGTAGTCGAAGGCGACCTCGAGGATCTGGCTACACTCTCCGACGCAGTTGCCGGTATCGACGCCGTGATCTTCGCCCACGGCTCCGACAACGACGCCCGACCCGACGCCTTCGAGCGCATTGACTACGGCGGCGTCGAGCACGTGCTCCGTGCTCTGGACGGACGGCACCCACGGGTTGTGCTGCTGTCGACGTTCTTCGTAACGCATCGAGACCATGCCTTCAACAACGGCGGACACGCGCTGGACTGGAAGCGGCGATCTGAACGACTGGTGCGTGCCAGCGGTGCTCCTTACACCATCGCGCGCCCCGGCTGGCTCGACCAGACCGCAGCCGGCGCGGACGCGGTCGACCTCGAACAAGGTGACCGTAAGGAGTCGGGAGTGTCTCGCCGGCAGGTCGCGGAGACCGCCGTCCGCAGCCTGCTGACCGACGCAGCCATCGGCAAGACCTATGAGCTCTTCGCCGCCCCTGGTCCGGCGACCCAGGATTGGCCCCGACTCTTCACCGCTCTCAGGTCCGACACGGTCGGCAGCCTCGATGCGATCGACGATCCGTCCAACCTTCCCCTCGACGCCGAACCCGACTCGGTGCGAAGCGATATCGAAAACCTCAGAAGGCACAAGCCCGCTCTGACTAACCAACAGGAGACATCGTGAAAGGCTACGTATTGCGGGGAAAGGGCGACGCCGCCTGGCAAGAGGTTCCCGTCCCGGAAATCGGACCCTACGACGCCCTCGTGCGCCCGACCGCCGTCGCTACCTGTACCACCGACGTCCACGCCATTGCGACCCTGGCATTCCCCAACGCGGTCAACAAGGTCATCGGCCACGAGGCTGTCGGCGTCGTCGACACGGTCGGCGAGCTGGTCAAAGACTTCGAGGTCGGCGACCGAGTTGTCCTCCCGGCGATCCTGGCCGACTGGCGAAACCCGCGCGCCCAGCGCGGCGAAGCGAAGCATTACCAGACCAACAGCCCGTACATGTCCCCGGACCCCACGGTCGGCGGATCGTTCTCGGAGCTGGTCAAAGCCGTTGACGCCGACATGGTCCTCGCGCACATCCCCGGCGCCGTCACCGACGTTCAGGCCGTGATGGTCGACGACATGGTCGCCACCGGATTCACGGGTGTCGAGAACATGGAAATCCTCGTCGGCGAAGTCGTCGTCGTCCTCGGCATCGGTCCCGTCGGCCTGATGGCCGTCGCCGCCGCTGCTCTGCGCGGAGCCGGGCGCATCATCGCCGTCGGCTCACGTCCCAAAACCGTGGAGCTGGCCAAGCTATACGGGGCTACCGACATCGTCGACTACAAGCAGGGCGACGTAACGGAACAGATCATGACTCTGACCAGCGGCCACCCCGTCGACAGCGTCCTCGTCGCTAGCGGCGGCTCGGCCAGCGAGCAGATCTCGATGGCGCTGAAACTGGTGAAGTTCGGCGGTCACGTGGCGTGCGTCTCGGGCTTCTTCGGCGACGACGTCGTGACCATTCCCCTCGACGTGTGGAACTGGGGTATCAGCGACAAGTGGTTCACCGGAGCCCTCGCCGGGGCCGGCCGGGACTACTACGAGCGTCTCCTCACGCTCATCGAGTACGGCAAGCTCGACCCCTCACCTCTCGTGACCCACGTCCTTCACGGGTGGGAAAGCGTCGACGAAGGCCTGGACCTGATGCGTAGCCACGACGCCAACGTGATCAAGCCAGTCATCGTCGTCAGCTGACGGGCCGCGGAACCCAGCGCTTCGAGACACCACTCGCGAGGCTTCGACTCTCAAGCATCCGAACAAGCCCGTCGATTACGTCACCGTAGCCCCGACCCAGCAGTTTCCCGAAACAGAAAGCACTCGATATGTACAAGACGATTTCGTACTGGACCGCCCCGCAGCCAGAGGAAATGGAGGCGTTCGAGGAGTACTACCAGCAGGTCCATGGGCCGCTGGCTGCCCGTGTTCCCGGTGTCCAGAAACTTGAGCTGTGCCGCGCGAGCGACGGTTTCGCTGGAGAACCTTCACCGTTCTACAGGGTGGCGGAAATGTACTTCCACGACCGCGCAGCAATGGAACGCGCCACCGAGACCGCCGAGTGGGCAGAACTCGGCGAAAACGCCGGGTTCCTTATCCAGCGGTTCCAGGTAGCTCTCAAGACCGGCCACGGCACCCTCGTGGAGACTCCGCTAGCACCGGGTGGCCCGCGGCCCGCTGTCACCGACAACTTGCAGGCGCTCGTAGAACCCTCCGCGCGGCGTTCGTCGTGCTCATCTTTTATGGCCTCCGACGCGGCGAAGCGCTAGGTCTGCGCTGGGAGGACATCAATTTCGATGCAGGGACGATCAAAATCCGCCAGCAGCTCAAGCGAATCCGGGGCGACCTGTTCCTGGCACCCGTCAAGACCGCTGCTGGCAAGCGAGCCCTGCCGCTGCTCGATCTCGTTCGCGACGCGCTCAAGCTCCAGGAAGCCCAGCAGACTGGCTACCGGCTTGATATGGGATCGGCATGGCAGAAACCGGGCTTGTATTCACTACCCGCACCGGCCGCCCGATCGAACCGCGCAACCTGGTCAGGTCGTCCGGTCGCATCTGTGACAGTAACGACATCCGGGCCATCAAGGTCCATCACCTGCGCCATACGGTCGGATCGCTTCTCAAGGATCTGAAGGTGCCAGCTCGCGATGCTCAGACGATCCCGGGCCATACCCGGATCAGCACCACCCTGGAAATCTACACCGACACCGACGAGGCTGCCCGCCGCGAGGCGCTCACCAAGCTCCATGACTTGCTCGATGACCAGGGGAACTGAGTCCGTTGCTATAGGAAGTGGCTACAGTCAGGCAGTTCCCGATCTTGGAAACCGGTGTTTCCGCAGGCGCGCCTGGCAGGACTCGAACCTGCGACCGGCTGCTTAGAAGGCAGCTGCTCTATCCGGCTGAGCTACAGGCGCCTACGGGCACATTGTGCCCGATGCGGGTCACGCTCCGGACACGCCTTGTCGTGGCGGTGGCTGCGCAGCACCACCGTATTGCCTATCGTCGTGTTCCATGCCCTGCTCCAGAATCGTGACATCGTCCTGGCCGCTGTCCGCCGCGAACTCACCCAGCTCGACCCGGCAGGCAAAATCCGCGGTCCGCCTAGCTCCCCTGGCCAGTCAGGCCCGGCGGTGAACGGGGCACTCCTGGTTGCGGGCACGACCTCGGATGCCGGCAAGAGCGTCATCACCGCGGGGATCATCCGCTGGCTGCGCCGGCAGGGGATCAGCGTCGCCCCGTTCAAGGCGCAGAACATGTCGCTGAACTCGTTTGTCACTGTCGATGGCGCCGAGATCGGCCGCGCGCAGGCCATGCAGGCGGCCGCGGCAGGCGTGGAGCCAGACGCGCGGATGAACCCGGTCCTGCTCAAGCCGGGCGCGAGCGGCGCCCAGGTGGTGGTGCTCGGCCAGCCGGTGGGGGAAGTCGACAGCGCCGAGTATGCCGAGCATGCGGACCGCCTGCTCGACGTGGCGCTCGACAGCCTGGCCCAGCTCCGCCGGGAGTTCGACGTGATCATCTGCGAGGGCGCGGGCAGCCCAGCGGAGATCAACCTGCGCGAGACCGACATCGCCAACATGGGCCTGGCCCGGGCGACGGGCATGCCGGTCGTGCTAGTCACCGACATCGACAGGGGTGGCGCCTTCGCGGCTCTGCATGGCACTGTGGCGCTGCTAAGTCCCGAAGACCAGGAACTTATCGCCGGATTCATCATCAACAAGTTCCGCGGCGACCGGGCCGTCCTCGAGCCGGGCCTGGGAATGCTGCGCGGCCTTACCGGCCGCCAGGTACTAGGCGTGCTGCCCTGGAGTGACGGCCTCTGGCTGGACGCCGAGGACAGCCTGAGCCTGGCAACTAGCGCCGGGGCCAGGCCTGGGGCCGGGCCGGCGCTCGGCACCGACGTGCTCAGGGTCAGCGTTGTCCGGCTGCCTCGGACCAGCAATTTTACCGACGCGGATGCCCTATCGGCGGAGCCCGGGGTGCTCGTCCGGATGGCCGATACTCCGGCTGAGCTTGCCGATGCCGACCTTGTCGTTTTGCCGGGAACGCGCTCCACCGTGGCTGACCTCAGCTGGCTGCGCGAGAGTGGCCTGGCAGAAGCGATCGTCGCGAGGGCCAGGGCCGGCCAGCCGGTGCTCGGCATCTGCGGCGGGTACCAGATGCTGGCCGCCGAGATAGCCGACGATGTCGAGTCGGGTGCCGGCCAGGTGTCGGGGCTCGGCCTACTGCCGGCCAGCGTCACTTTCTCGGAAACCAAGGCCCTTGGCCGTCCGGTCGGCGAGGCCTACGGCGTGTCCGTCCGCGGCTACGAGATCCACCACGGCGTGGTTACGGTCGGGGGGATGACGGCTGAGCCATTCCTTGACGGTTGCCGCAGCGGCACGGTGTGGGGAACGAGTTGGCACGGCACGCTGGAGAACGACGAGTTCCGGCGGGCCTTCCTAACCGAGATAGCAGAATTGGCCGGGCGCGAATTCAAGGCAGCACCTGACACGTGCTTCGCCGCAATGCGCGAGTCGGCGCTGGATCTGCTCGGGAACCTGGTCGCCGACCATCTCGACACCGCGGCGCTTTGCCGCCTGATCGAGGGCGGGCCGCCACCAAACCTGCCAGTGCTGCCCCCGGCTGGCCTGTCCCGGTCAGGCTGACCAGTCAGGCTGAGGCGGCTGCCTGCTCGGCCGCCTGGCCGGGTGGCTCGTCGTCTGCCGACCCGGTCAGCTTGGCGTTGCGCAGCGCCGGAATGAGCGCACCGAGCACCAGGGCACCGGCCACGCACGCGAGCCCTCCGCTGACCACGGAGAAGTCCAGCCCGACGAACCTGGCTACCGCACCTGCCTCTACGTTCCCAAGAGAGGGCGCGCCGGTTACCTGGGCGAGATAGAGGCTGCTAACCCGCCCGCGCAGTGGGTCCGGGGTGTAACGCTGCAGGAGGGCGTTCCGCAGGACCTCGGAAATGAGGTCGCCCATGCCCGCGAGGGCCAGGAAGACCAGTGCCACCGGCAAGCTGCGGACCAGGCCGAACCCGGCGATTGCCGCTCCCCAGACCATTCCAGCGCCGATAACGACGATGCCGGGGCGGCGCAGCCGGCCGGTCCAGCCGCTGGTCGCTGCTCCGATCATCGCGCCGAGACCCGGAGCCGCGACCAGCAGGCCGTAGGTATCAGGCCCGCCGTGGAAGTGCTGGCTGGCAAGTGCGGGGAACAGGGCCGACGGCATGCCGAAGAGCATCGCGTTGGTGTCGACGAGGAGCATGCCGCCGACGACTCCGTTGTGCCGGACGTACCTGAAGCCGGCGGCCAGCGAACGCAGGCTCGGCCGCTCCGCCCTGGTCACCGGCGGCAGTGGCCGGACGGCGGTGAGGGCGGCGGCGAACACGGCAAAGCAGGCAGCGTCGATGGCATAGCAGGCGGCCACGCCAGGGCCGGCGATCAGCAAACCTGCCAGCGCGGGGCCGCCCAGCTGACCAAGCTGGCTCGCTGTCGCGTTCAGTGCCGCCGCGGCGGCGAGCCGGTGCTCGCCCACGAGAGCGGGCGTGACCGCCGTCGACGCGGGCGCACTCAGGCCAGAGAGCAGGCCGATGCCGAAGGTCAGCACATAGAGCGGCCATAGCTGCGGGTGGGAGAGCAGGCTGTTGACCATCAGCAGGACCGCGAGGCCGGCTTGCGGAAGCAGGACGGCCATCAGCAGCATGCGCCGGTCGTGCCGGTCCGCCAGCATGCCGCCGACCATGAGCCCGATGAACATGCCTGTGCCTGAGGCGAGCGTGAGCAGGCCGACCGCGAGGGAATTATGGGTAAGGCCGTATACCTGCCAGTTGGCCGAGGTGGTCGCTACCGCGTTTCCCGCCATGGACACGAAGCGGCCGGCGAACAGGCGCCGGTAGTCGCGACTCTCGCGCAGCGGAGCGGTGTCAATCGCTATCTGCCCGACTCGCATGCCCGCTCCGATAGGTGGGGGAGAGCCGCCGACACCTGGCTGGCCCGCGCCGGGCAGGTGTGCCGCGGCGCCTGAGGCAGGTTACCGGCTGATAGCGACCTGGCTGGTCGCGGCACTGACAGCGCGGACTGCGCGGCGTATATGGACGCGTGCGGCGCACAAAGCACTTAACCTCCTATTGCAAAGGATCGCTAAATGCCTAATGGCTGGTCGGCTATCGTCAGCGTGAAAGTCTTATGCGTTCAAAAAATGGCGTGCCGACGGAAGAAGACTAGACCATTAGGAGTCTCGTTCCATGAAATTCACACGATTGGTAACGGCGTCGGCAGCGGCAATAGCCGTCCTGAGTGGCTCGGTTGCCCTGGCGCCGGGACCGCTCGCCTGGGCCGGTCCGCCCCGCACGCTCTGGGTAGGTACGAATCCTTCCGTGCCTGGCGGCATGAGCTGCGCCCGGCCGGGCTACAACGCGATCCAGGCCGCGATTACCGCCGCCCCGACCGGCGGGCAGATCATCGTTTGCGCCGGTACCTACACCGAGCAACTGCAGATCACCAAGTCGTTGCTGATCAGCGGCCTGGGCAAGGTCGTCGTGCAGCTACCGGCCACGCCTGCCAATGCCACGACCACGTGCGACGCGCAGATGGCGTCCGGAAACCCGCCGGGTGAGCAGGACCAGGACGGCATATCTATCTGCGGCGACGTGACGGTGGCCCTGACCGGACTGACCGTGGATGCTGCCTGGCCTGCCAATACCTGCTATGACGCGCTGTACGGAGTCATGGTGGCCGGGGGCGCGACGCTGCTATTCGACAACTCCCAGATCACGGCAGCGGGAGCGGTGCCGCTCAACGGCTGCCAGGGCGGCATCGGGATTGAGGTCGGCGACTCGGTCAGCACGCCGCCACAGGTCGGCCACCTCGTGCTGCGAGACTCGACAATCAAGGGCTACCAGAAGAACGGCATGACCATCGATGGCACCGGCTCAACCGCGGATATCTCGCAGGCCACAGTCAGCGGAATCGGTGCCACCACGCAAATCGCGCAGAACGGCATCCAGGTCAGTGACGGCGCGTCGGCTCAGATTGACCAGTCCTCGATCTCGGGCAACGAGTGCAGCTACCCCTCGGTCTGCGGTCCTGACGGGCTGACGCAGACCCAGTCGGGCGGGGTGCTGATATACGCGACCGATGCGCCCGTGACGGTGACCGATTCTGATCTTTCCGGCAACGACATCGGCCTGTACTACGACGCTGATCCGAACCGCCCTGCTCCGGCCAGGCCGACTGCCGTAATTGACGGCGACCAGTTCAGCGGAAACCGGTATGAGGGCATCCAGCTCGACCAGGGATCCGCGCTCGTCGAGGACTGCTTCCTGACCGGCGGTAATGTGGGCATCCAGGCAATCCAGTACTCCGGCCAGGCCTTCGGCATTAACTCGACCGTCAGCAACGTCGCGATCAAGAACATTATCGTGGCCACCGTCCAGGTTCTGTCCGATCAAGCGGCTGGTGACCATCCGGGGACGCTACTGGTTGCGGACAGCCTGATCAGGACCGCTCCGGTGCTGAACAACAGCAGCAACATCCGGCTGATCCAGGTCGGTGACCACTAAGCACGCGGTTGCTGAGTCCTCAGGCGGCGCCGGGCTGGTCGGCCTCGATCAGCCTGGCGCTGGTGAACTCCCAGAACGCGCGCAGTGCGGCGAGCTTGCCGGCGCCGTTGCTGCGATAGGTATAGACGCCGTTCACCAGCGCGACGTGCTTGCTGCCCGGTAGCACCGTCCGGATTACGCCGACGTCCGCGACCTCGTTCCCGCACAGGTAGCTGTGCTCGATCTCGAAGGTGATCAGCTCGTTGGGAGCGATCACATTGTCGTAGAACGCGGCGATGGCATCGAGCCCGCGATGGCCGGTGCCGTCAGCGTCGAACGGCGAAGGGCCGATCGGATCCTCGACCACGGCGTCGGAGGCAAACAGGCTCAGCCACTCGGCGCGGTCTTTTGCCCTGACAGCTGCCTGGGACCGGCGAGCCAGATCGCGTGCCGTGAGCGTCTCGGCTGGCATGGCCATCTCTCCTCCTGCCGGCAACCATCGCCGCACTGACATCCTGATGGTTGCCGTCGGCTAGCCGGGCGGTTTACGTGATTTGCCCCGACGGCAACCATCAGGATGTCACCGTGCCGCGCTACCGATCCTCCGGACCAGGTGCTCGTAAGCCGCCCGGTCAGCTGGCCGTTGCGCGAGTGCGGCGGCGCGAAAATTAGAACAGGCTCCGGCTGGAAGTTCAACCGCCGCCTGCGCCTGCGCCCCGCCGTTCCCGCAGGCGATGCCCTTATAGCTGGCGATACAGGATATATCTACCTGTTTTGGCCGCTCGGCGCGTGCCCCTGACCTGCAGGAATTCTGGCTGCGGACGCTGGACCTCGACACGGGCACCGTTACCGCGCTGGATAGCGGGTATGTGGGACAGTTGATCGACGTCAACCAAAGGAGTGACATGGCTCTGCCAACCCTGACCCCGGAGCAGCGCGCCGAAGCGCTGGCGAAGGCCCAGGCTGCACGCAAGGAGCGCAGTGAACTGCTGGCTTCTGTCAAGGCCGGGAAGGTGAGCATCGCCCAGCTGCTGGACCGCACGGACAACGTCGCCAAGAAGACAAAGGTTTCCCAGGTCATCAAGGCACTGCCTGGCTACGGCCCGGCGCGGGTCGCGGCGGTCATGGAGGAAGCCGGAATTGACGACAACCGCCGGGTAGGCGGCCTGGGCGACCAGCAGCGCCGCAAGCTGCTGGATGCTGTCGCAAGCTGACGGCCCGCGCCCAGCCAACGAACGCGCTGTCGGCCGTTAACGGCTGGCTACGGCGACTGACCGCCGACCTCGGCGGCAGTATGCGATAGCGCTTTCTCATCGCGCGCCGGTATGATGCGGTAATGGCGGATTTGTGCGCCTTAGCGGTGCCCAGCCGGCGGCGGCGAGCACGCTGACCTCATCAGATGAGCTCTCCGCCGCCGAGCAGGCTTGCCTCGAACTCGCCTGGCAGGCCCTGCTCGCGGGTACCACGCCGGTAGGTGCGGTCGTTACGGACGCGGACGGCGTCATCATCGGATCGGGCCGTAACGCCGTCTACGGCCCGGCTGATCCGGCGATGCTGTCGGGCAGCCTGCTGGCCCACGCCGAGATCAACGCTCTGATCGGGCTGCCAGTCAGCAGACGGCATTCTGGATGCCGACTGGTGACATCGCTTGAGCCATGCCAGTTGTGCGCCGGGGCCGTGCGGATGGCCACGGTCGGCGCGCTTACCTTCGTCGGCGCTGACCCGCTGAACGGGTCCGCCTGGGTCCTGGCCTCCGACCGGTACGTGGGGCGGCATCCGGTCAACATCTGCGGGCCACGGACCGACCAGGTCGGACGGCTTGCCTCTGGGCTGCATGTCGCCTTCTACCTGCGTCGAAGCCCCGAGGGTCCGGTTGTCGCCGCATACCGGGAGGTGCGGCCAGACCTCGCTGCTGCCGGCGAGGCGCTGATCCAGGCAGGCATCTTCGATCTCGTGCACAGTCGGGCTCCCTGGCCCGTGGCGGCCGGCGAACTGCTTGCGGCGGTATAGCCCGGCGCAGGCCTCGCCCAATGCCCGCCAGGCACGGCCTTGCCGCGCCGCGTAAACGAATGTATGTTCGAGTTAAAGCGTTGCTGCCTGTCTTCCCCTGGGCAGCAGCCGGCCCGGCCGGCACCGCCCAGGGAGATAAGCACTATGCGCCGCATTCGCGGGGAGCCCGTCGAGGTCTGGCTGCGCCATGGCCGTCCAGCCAGGTTTGTGTGGCGGGGCCGCCTGCATACCGTCTTGTTCGTGCTCGACCGGCGGGTAAGTCCGCCGCCGACCCCAGGTGAGCCCGGCCAGATAGTGGAGCGCCAGGAGTTCTGGGTGGTGGAGGCCACCGCACAACTCGGAGTCGCGGCTACCACTTATGAGCTTTGTCATGACCTAATTAAGGACCAGTGGACCCTTTCGCGGAGCTGAATCTGATTCGACTCGGGCTCCCTCGGCGCGTCGCGTGATCTGGCGCTCTACCTGCAACTAGCCTCATTTGCCTGAGCGCGGGGCACTAATGGCAACGCCCTGTGCGGGGAATTCGATGCGGATGGCGCCTTGTAGTGACGCGCATTGTGCTGTGACCGGACAGCGTTATTGCCGGGTGACCGCCGAACCGTAACCCCCGTCGGCCTGGCGCTCGGCGCTTTGCCAGGGGGCAGGGCGGGAAACGGGGAGGTCGCGTTTCGTCATGGCTGGGGGTAAGCAGCGAGCACGCAAGCAGACCGTTCCTGACCCGGTGATCAGCCAGAGGCTGGGCGCCATAAGGGCAGCAGCGCAGACGCTGCCAGCCGGGGCTGGTTAGCCGGCGTCTGAAAACAAGGAAGCCGGTAACTGTTCATGCTCCCTATTCGGGTGCCACATTCGCTGCGGCAGGTCCTCGCATTAGCTGCTGGGCTCGCTCTCGCGGCCGGGGCCGCCTGGCCTGCCCAGGCCGAGGCTCGCGTCACCCGAGAAACGACAGCCGTGCCACGGCAGACGCGGGCCGTGTGGTACCGCGGTTACCGGTTTGACGTTCCCAGCTCGTGGCCAGTGATCAGCAACTCACGGCACCCGAGCACGTGCGTCCGGTTTGACCTGCATGCCGTGTACCTAGGCCCTCCTGGCGCTAACGAGAACTGCCCGAGCTGGCTGATGGGGGCGACCGAAGCGGTGCTTATCCAGCCGGCCAGCGCATCGAGCCCGCGCGTGTCGGTAGAGGATCCGGTCGCCGACTCCGTTACGGCCACGGCACCGAGAATTTCCGTGACGGCTACGTTCGATACAGACCCGGCCGTCATCTATCAGATCCTGGCGAGCGCGGGCCTGGCCGCCCCGATGATCGTGGCGCCTAATCCTGCGCAGCCCGCTCCCCTGGCCGCGGCGGCCGCGGGCCAGCCGGGGTCCGCGGCTGCCGAATCGGTGTCGGCAAAGCCCGACGGCACATTACCGGACCTGATCTTCCGCGCGGCCACCCCGGTGCTGCCGTCGAATGTTGCCAACCGGGTCGGCCTGGGCTTCGACGTCTGCGCGGCCCCAAGTACGGCCTTCATGCGCGCGTGGAAGCGATCTTCGCCCTACCGCGCAGTCGGGATTTACATCGGTGGCTCAGACCGGGCCTGCGACCAACGGAATCTGACTGCGGGCTGGGTCAGGCGGGAGGCCGCCGCGGGCTGGCGGTTCCTTCCCATGTACGCCGGCCCGCAGGCGTCCTTCGGCCAGCTCAGGTCCCCGGCCAGCCAGGGGAAGGCGGTCGCGGCCGACGCTGTGCTGCAGGCGGAACGGCTGGGCTTCGGGCCGCTCACGCCGCTGTATTACGACATGGAGGCCTACCCACCCAAGTACACCGGCGCCGCACTGCGGTTCCTGTCGGCATGGACGAAGGAGCTGCACAAGCTGGGCTACTACTCGGGCGTCTACAGCAGCTCGGATTCGGGCACCGCGGATCTGGCCAAGGTGTACCACACGGGCAGGTTCGCGATGCCGGACGTTATCTACGACGCGCTGTGGAACGGCTCGAAGAATGTCGCGGATGCGGTGTACCGGCGCGGAGAGTGGCCCGGCAGGCGTCGAGTGCATCAGTTCAGCGGCGATGTGCTGCAGACATTCGGCGGCGACACGATGGACATCGACCAGGACTACCTTGACCTCGCCCTGACCACGCCCGGCGGGACGTCGCAGGCGTCTGCAGGCGCGGTCGAGGCCGACGGTGTCGCGTGCGTGTTCTACGAGGGGACTGACCATCGGCTGTGGGAGGAGTCCAGATCCCGGGCCGGGACGTGGACGCGGACCGACCTCCGCGGGTATCTCAGCTCGGCCCCGAGCGTCGTGCGGCTCGGCAGTGCCAATCTTGCCGTCTTTTACCGTAGCCGCAGCGGTCATCTCACGATGGTCCGCCGGATCGCGGGTCGCTGGCGTAGGGCGCAGCAGCTGGCCATGATGGGCATCATCGGCGGTCCGCCCCAGGCTGTTGCGCAGGCCAACGGCGAGATCGATGTGTTCTGGTCTGGCCGCTACGACCGGCACCTGTGGCACGGGGAATTCAATCCCGGCCATGGCTGGAGCGGGCCGCAGCGGCTGCGGGGCAGCCTGGCCAGCAGTCCCTACCCAGTCGAGACGGGTGCCGGAGTGGTCGAAGTCTTCTGGAAAGGCACCGACGGCAGGCTTTGGCGTGTCGTGCGCCAGGTCGGGGCAGCCTGGACTCGGCCGCAGGAGCTGCGCATGGGGCGGCTGGGCGGAGCGCCGCGTGCAGTGGCCCTGCCGAACGGGGAGATAGATATTTTCTGGCGCGGCTTCAGCCGACCCCACGGCGTCTGGACGGCGGTCGTGACGGCCGGCAAGTTCGTGCGCGGACCGAAGGATCTGGGCGGCCATGTCAGCGGCCGGCCATGGCCAGTGTTCGCCGCTGGATCAGAGCGGGTTTTCTTCGCCGGGCCGCGAAACGACATGTGGGTGCTGCGGCGCTTCGGCGATCGCTGGGGGCGGGCGGTTAGGGCAGCGAGGATCGGGCACCTCACTTCAGGACCGTTCGCAGCCAGCGGCGGCGGCAATGCTCCGCTTGAGCTGTTCTGGCGGGGGGCAGGCGACCGGCTGTGGCAGGCACGCTTCGCCGTGCCGGGGGGCTGGCAGCGATTGATAGATCTAGGTGGCAAGGTCCGGTGACAATCGGCAGGTTGAGAAGCACGCGGGTGGTCCTGGGATCTACTGTCGGTATTTGGCCGGATAGTGCCGTCGGTGGCCTATGCTGGGGGTTGCCAGCACCCAGACGACCTGGCCTGCCGGGCCGCCGGCGGCAGTTCCGCTGGCCCTGTCGGGTCGGCAGCCGCAGTGGATTCGGCAGTCGGGTTTCCCGCGAACGCCACCGCAGGTTCCCGTACTGTTGTACCTGTCTGACCCAGCTGAAGCCGTTCGTCGAGCTAGGAATCTGATGACTGCTGAACCGGAAAAGCCCGCCCACGCCGCACGGCACTCAGCTAATAATCCGGTTAACCGGATGGGTACGTCGTTGGTGCGACTGGGGATGCGGTTTCTTCCGGGCACCGCCCGGCGGTGGCTGGGAACCGAGGCAGGCATGCGCTTCGCCCGGTTCGTTCCGGTAGCCATCGCCGCCCTGGTGTCCAGCCAGGTCACGCTGGCGATTCTCACTGGGCTCAACATGACGGCTGGCAAAGCAGCGCTGTGTGCCTCGGTGGTGGGCGCGGCCGTCAGCTACCTGCTGAGCCGGTGGGCCTGGGAGCGCAAGGGGCGCCCGGACCTGCTCAGGGAGACCGTGCCGTTCTGGCTGGTCTCCTTTGCCGTCTGGGGCATCCTCTCGCTGGTCACCCATTACGCGGGCGCGTGGGCGAAGCAGGAGCACCTGCATCACCTGGAGAAGCACCTTGCCGTCCAGGGTGCCTACTTCCTAGCCAACTGCATCACGTTCGTGAGCCGGTTCCTGATCTTCCATTACGTGCTGTTCAAGAAGCAGCGCCAGGCTGCTGAGCTAGCGCCAGGGACTGTCACGAGCACCGGTCCCGAGCCAGGCCAGATGGCGCTGGCTGGGGAAACGGTCAAGCAGAGCGAGCCGAAGTCCTGACCTAGTAGACCAGCTGTCTGCGGCGGAGCCCGGTTAAGGCCGTCTCGCACGCCACCCTGTACACCTCCAGGCGCGACGCGCCAGCGCTCGCTGTTGCGGCCCGCCGAAAGCCGCCAGCCGTCGGTTGCGGCTATGCCATGCTGAGAAGCCGGGTGGCGCTAGCCGGGGGCTGCGATGCTGCGCCAAGGTCGGGACAAGTCACGGCCAGAGGAGGTGGGGGAGTCGTGACCTTGCCGAATGAGGCGGCAGTGGTCGCCGATCCGGATGCCGAGGAGTCGTACCGCATCCTGCGGGCCCGGATCGACCTGACCAGGCTGCCCAAGCACACCCGTGACGTCACCGAGCGAGTCATCCATGCCAGCGCCGATTTCGACTACTTCACTGATCTTGTCTGCAACGAGGAGTCGCTCGCCGACGGTGTCGCTGCCTTGGCCGCTGGAGCGCCAGTCATCGCCGACACCGCCGTAGTAGCCGTAGGGATTACCGGGTGCCCGGTACTGTGCAAGATCAACGAGTCGCTGACTCAGCGGCTCGCCAGGACCGCGTCGATTACGCGAGCCGCAGCAGCCGTCCGGCTGGCCTTCGGCGAGGTGGGTCCCGGTGCAGTGTGGGTGGTCGGCGGCGGCTCCGCAGCGCTGACGGAAGTCCTGAATCGCCGGGTGGAGCCAGCTTTCGTGGTGGGCATGGCCGCGGGATTCGTTGGCGCCGCGGAGGCGAAGGACGCGCTGCGTGCCAGCGGCTTGCCTTCGGTCAGTAACGTGTCGGAGAAGGGCGGTCCGGCAGTGGCCGTGGCCGCCTTCAATGCCCTGCTTGGATCCGCGCTCGCTGTTGCCGGGTCACGAGCGGGCTGGGGACCTGGCGGCCCTGCCGTCGCCGACGACGATGGCGTGGGCTGGTAGCGCCAGGATGGAGTAACTCAGGTGACGCCGGAGGGCAGACCCGCAGGCGAAGGCGCGTTCCCCGACGAGCAGCGGGCAGCCGTGTACCGGGTAATCGAGGAGCGCCGGGACGTCAGGCGCGGGTTCCTGCCTGATCCCGTGCCGGCCGACGTGCTGGAGCGCGTTCTGATGGCCGCCCACCGGGCGCCGTCGGTGGGGTTCTCCCAGCCGTGGGACTTCCTGGTCATTAGCGACCCGGGAAAGCGAGCGCGAATCAAGGAACTGGCCGAGATGAGCCGGCGGGACTTCGCGGCGGCGCTTCCCGGCGCCAGGGCCCGTGTCTTCGATCACCTGAAGACCGAGGCGATCCTGCAGGCTCCGGTCAATATCGTGGTGACCTGCGATCCCACTAGGGGCGGTCGGCATACTCTCGGCAGGCACGCACAGCCGCAGACAGCGATCTATTCCAGCGTGCTGGCCGTGGCAAATCTGTGGCTGGCGGCTAGAGCTGAGGGTCTTGGGGTCGGCTGGGTGAGCTTCTTCAGCGAGCGTGAGCTGGCCGCTGAGCTTGGCCTGCCGGCCCATCTCGAGGTCGTGGCCTACCTGTGCGTGGGCTATGTCAGCGAGTTCGGGCCCGAGCCGGAGCTGGCGCTGGCCGGCTGGGCGCAGCGGCGGCCGCTTGGCTGGGCCGTGCACGCCGAGCAGTACGGCAGGCGAGAACTGCCCGGCCGGGAGGCGGTGAGCCTGCTCGACGAGGTCCGAGCCGATATCAGGCCCCTCGACGCCGATGCGATGGCTGCTGCCCGCCAGCGGCAGGGGATGATGACGAAGCCCGCTGGCTCGCTGGGCCTGCTTGAGGACTTGTCCGTGCAGCTCGCCGGGCTTGCTGGCTGCTGTCCGCCGCCATTGCCAGAGCCCGCGGCCGTGGCGGTCTTTGCCGCTGACCACGGCGTGCATGCGCAGGGCGTCACACCGTGGCCGCAGGAGGTAACCGCCCAGATGGTGGCAAACTTCCTCGACGGCGGCGCCGTCGTCAACGCCTTCGCGGCCCAGGCCGGCGCCGAGGTGGTGGTAGTGGACGTAGGGGTAAACGCCGATCTGGCGCAGATGCCTGGCTTGCTGCCTCGCAAGATCGACAGAGGCACTCGCGACTTCACCGCAGGTCCAGCGATGACCAGGGAGCAGGCGGTAGCGGCGATCGGGGTGGGCATCGAGGTGGCCAGGGACCTGGTCATCGCGGGCAACCGGTGCTTGCTGACCGGCGACATGGGCATCGCCAACACCACGGCCTCGGCTGCCCTGATAGCGGCGTTTACCGGCCAGGATCCGGTCGCGGTAACCGGGCGGGGAACGGGTGTGGACAGCGCAACTCTGGCCAGGAAAGTCGACGTCGTCCGGCGGGGCCTCGCGCTGCACCGGCCCGATCCCGCAGATCCGGTCGGCGTCCTTGCGGCTGTGGGCGGATTCGAGCACGCGGCCCTGGCCGGCTTCATCATCGGCGCGGCTGCCCTGCGGATCCCGGTGATCCTGGATGGCGTCATCGCCGGGGCGGCGGCGCTTGCCGCCTGTGCCATCGCGCCTGACGCCCTGGGCTGCCTGATCGCCGGTCATCGCTCGGTGGAGCCCGGCCATCCGGTTAGCCTCGAGCACCTTGGCCTGCGTGCCCTGATGGACCTGGAGTTGCGGCTCGGAGAGGGAACTGGCGCCCTGCTGGCCCTGCCGATCGTGCAAAGCGCCTGCCGGGCCCTGCGCGAGGTCGCCACGTTCGACTCCGCGGGTGTGACCGAGAAGGCGTAACGCGGCTGCTCGGTGTGACGACGTAGAACGCGGGCGTCCATAACGGAAGGACAGCAGGGGTCTGTTTCGTCAGCTGCTGACGGTAATCTGCCCTTGCGGCGCACAATTACGTCAAGGCCGGATACTGTCGGCCCCGTTAATTGCAGACTTGAGGTGGCGGTGTCCAACAGTCATGGTGGTGAGATGTGGCACACCCGATGGCAGAAGGACCACCTGGCTGGGGGTAGTGAGTAATAGGACTGAACAGCGAATGACCGACTCGCCTTAGGCGGGAGACCCGCAAGCATGACCGAAAGACAGGACTTGGCCGCCGCGCCAGCGCCGTGGACAGGCGCCGGCGGGCCAATTCCGGCTGTGTCAGCGGACGCCGCCCGCGCGGCAACCGGGGTCGCGGAAGGCGCAGGCGACAATCCGGCCAGCGTTGGCTCCGAGCCCGGCGCTGGGGGCGGTAGCGGAGCGGAAGGACCGGACGCCGAGCAGGCCGGGCAGTCCGCGGGTCCGGGCGAGCAGTCCGCAGGTCGAGGCGCGCAGGAGGCCGGGCAGCCCGCGGGTCCGGGCGGGCAGTCCCCAGGTCGAGGCGCGCAGGAGGCCGGGCAGCCCGCGGGTCCGGGCGGGCAGTCCCCAGGTCGAGGCGCGCAGGAGGCCGGGCAGCCCGCGGGTCCGGGCGGGCAGTCCCCAGGTCGAGGCGCGCAGGAGGCCGGGCAGCCGGCAGGTCCGGGCGGGCAGGAGGCCAGGCAGCCCGCAGGTCCAGGCGCGGAGCAGGGCACCCAGGGAAGAGTCCAGCCTCGCCAGGCACCGCAAGCCGCTCCGTACTCGGGCGGCCTGGCCCATCAGGGCCGCGGCGGGCAGAGCGGCCAGGGTCCGAGCGCGCTTGCCGGGTCTGCCTGGGCCAGGTCTGCTACGGCGGCCGGCCGGTACTCGCCTGGCGCCCGGCTGTCCAGGCCGGATGCAGACTCCGCGGAGGAGCCCGACGAGCCCTATGCCAGAGTCGACGCCCGCAAGCTCGAGGCTGCACTGCTGGGCCTGCGCAAGCCAGTGGTCTCGGTGCCGCTGCTCATGGCGGCGCCCGGCGTGGAAGAGGCCAGGGCAGAGCGGCTCAAGCTGCTCAGCCAGATCGACGACTACCTGCTGCCCAGGCTGAGGCAATCAGGCGCACCCATCCTGGTGGCCCTGGTCGGTTCTACTGGCGCCGGCAAGTCGACGCTGATGAACAGCCTCGTAGAGAAGCAGGTCAGTGCCACCGGCATCAGGCGACCCACGACTAACAGCCCGGTCCTCGCCTGCAATCCGAACGATGTGCGGTGGTTTGCGGAGAACGTCTTCCTGCCTACGCTGCCCCGAGTCCGGCAGCAGGGGCTGGCCATGCCTGGCCGCGACGGTCTGCTCGTGCTGGCCGCTAGCGAGGGAATGCCCGAGGGCGTCGCGGTGCTCGACACTCCCGACATTGACTCAGTCGTCAAGGCGCACCGGGACTTCGCCAATCAGTTCCTGGACGCCTCGGACCTCTGGCTGTTCGTTACCACGGCACGCCGGTACGCTGACGCGGCGGTATGGGAGATGCTCAAGGACGCCAGAAACCGCGGCGCTGCGCTTGCCATCGCGCTGTCGCGCGTTCCGCCCGCGGCCGCTCCCGAACTCGCCGCGCACTTCGACGCGATGCTGGACGCCAACGGGCTGCGGGAGGTGCGGCGGTTCATGATCCCCGAAACCGTCGTGACGGACGCGCAGCTGCCAGCCGAGGTGACCGCGCCGATCAAGGACTACCTGACCGATACCGCCAGGCGCGAGGACAGACGGGTCGCGGTTCTCACCCAGACCATGTCAGGGGTGCTCGACACCTTCAGGGACCGGGTGCCCGCCCTCGCCGACCACGCCTCCACGCAGCTCGCGATCCGGCGGCAGCTGCGCGAGTCTGTCGCCGCTGCCTATGCGGCCAGCCTGACCGAGTTCGACGAGGCCACCAAGAACGGATCACTGCTGCGTGGCGAGGTCATGGCACGCTGGCAGGACTTTGCGGGCGCCGGGGACTTGCTCAAGGCACTCCAGGTACGCCGAGTGCGCGGCCAGGCTGGCAAGGGCAAGAAGCAGCGGCTGCCCGCCAGAGCGGGCGCTCTCAAGGCAGCACTGCATGCCAGCCTCGAGTCCCTAATCGTGGCCATGGCCGACCGCGCCGCCGAGCAAGCCGTCGCTAGCTGGCAAGAGAATCCGGCTGGCGCGGATCTGCTGCGCCAGAGATCGGCGGCCCCAGCCCTATCGCAGGACGCAGCCGGGGCCGGCACAGAGTCCGATTTCGTCGCCTCGGCCCTTGCCGACATGGGGGTCCTGGATGGCGCCGCGGACAGCGATCAGGCTGGCCCGGCCGCCCTGGCCAGGGCCTCGGCGGCGCTGCCCGTGCTGTCCGCGCGAGCAGTCGGTGCCTGGCAGGACCATGTGCTGCACCTGGTCCGCGAGGAGAACGTGACGAAGCGCTCGATCGCCAGGGTGGTCTCCTTCGACCAGGAGTCGCTGGCGCTCGTCCTGGCTGTCGGGGTGCTCGGTTACGGTGCGTTCGGCGACTCGGCTTCAGAGGCACAGACCGCCGTGCCGCAGCGATTGCTGACTTCCCTGTTCGGTGCCGGGCTGCTGCGCGACATCGGGGTCAGGGTGCGGCTCGATCTGCACGATCGAATCAGCCTGATTTTCGAGGAGGAGGCTCGGCGCTTCGCCGACTTGCTCGACGCCGCTGACGCGCCCGGCGAGACCCTGGCCACCGAGCTGTTGCAAGCCGGATTCACGCTAGAGAGCGCTCGATGATCGGCGTCTCGACGGTACAGACTCAGCTGCTCGCCGAGCGGGCCGGGCTGTCCGCCCGGCTAACGGCTTTGGCGAGGCTCGTGCAGATCGGCTCAGCCCGCCGCGGCGCCGACGGCTTTAGCGGGGAGTTGCTGGCCGACACGGATGAGCTGCTCACCAGGGCCGGGCAGCGGCTCATGCTGTCGTCTGAGCACACTGTCGTGGCGCTCGCGGGCGGCACCGGCAGCGGCAAGTCTTCGCTGTTCAACAAGCTTTCCGGGGCGGACTTTTCCACCGTGGGCGTGACCAGGCCGGTAACCAGCGAGGCGCACGCCTGCGTCTGGGGAGTGTCGGGCTCAGGCCCGCTGCTTGAGTGGCTAGCGATACCACGCCGGTACCGCTACGCGCGGTCAAGCGCACTGGACAGCGGCGAGCAGTCGATGAACGGCCTGGTCCTGCTGGACATGCCCGACCACGACTCAGTGATGGGGCACGCGACAGGCCTAGTGGACAGGCTGGTGGGCCTGTCAGACCTGATGATCTGGGTCCTGGACCCGCAGAAGTACGCAGACGCGGCCGTGCACCGGCGTTTCCTCGTGCCGCTCGCAGGCCACTCCGAGGTCGTAGCCGTAGTGCTCAATCAGGCCGACCTGCTGACGGCCGGGCAGATCGAAGACTGCGTCCTCGACCTGCGGCGGCTGCTCGATTCCGAGAACCTGCACGATGTCCAGGTGCTGGTCACCTCGGCTACCACCGGGGCAGGAATCGAAGAACTGCGCAAGCTCCTGATCGACGCTGTTTCCGCCCGGCGGGCCTCGGCGGCCCGCATCTCAGCCGACGTGGACAAGCTTGTCGTGCAGTTCGCGCCGTACGGCGAGCTGCCGGAAACGTTGGCTGGAGCCCCGGGCTTGCGGCTGCCAGGCGACATGGCCGGGCGACTGGCTGACGAGTTCGCCAAGGCGGCTGGTGTCGCGGCGATCGGCGACTCGCTGCGCAGCGCCAGGGAACTGCGTGCCCTGGATTACATCGGCTGGCCCGTCAGCTGGATCGCCGAGCGGCTGCGCACGAGGGACCCGGTCAGGAAGATCAGGCTCGGCAAGCTCTGGCAGGAACTGCGCGGGGTGACAACCGGCCCGTCCGGAGCCCAGCAGGCCGAAATCGACCTCGCCCTCACCGAGCTAGCCGACGAGGTGGCACCGCCGCTGCCACGACCCTGGTCGCGGACGGTCAGAACCGCGATCCGATCCAACGCGGACGACATCCCGGCGGCGCTAGGCGCCGAGATCGGCGCGGCACTGCCAGCCGAGACAAGCGGGGAGCGGTGGTGGCGGCTGGCGGGCGTCGCGCAGGGGCTGCTGCTTGGCTGCGCGGTGGTGGGGATTGGCTGGTTCGCGACGTTGCTCGCGCTCGGCGTCTTCCACGCGGGCAGCGGCATGCCGAGGCTATTCACCAGCGTCGTGCTGCTGCCGTGGGCTGCGCTCCTGGCGGTTGCCTCGCTGCTCGGCGGATGGCTCCTGGCCCGCAGGTGTGCGGTCGCGGTGGAGGCTGCCGCCGGTCGCGAGACCGAGGCGCTGGTCGATGACATCAGGGCGCGTATGGTGGGCGCCGCCCAGGATCTCGTCATCGCGCCCGCGGACCTGGAGCTTTCCGAGCTTGAGTACTTCCGAGCCGAGCTTGAAGTGGCCCGAGGCCACGGACGGCCCGAGTAGGGAGCAGCCCCGTTCCCGTAGTGAAGAGCGTTGGCATCGTGCTGCGCTCACCGTCCGTGCTGCCGCTCCCCGATGGGCGCGGGCGTCTCCGAGAAGGCCGGCGGCGAATAGTGGCACAGTCGGCCTTGGGGCGCATCTCGGCTGTCCACAGCCGGTCGACGGCCTGGCCGGATACCCACAGGCCGGGCCGCGCCGGCACGGCCAAGCCGGACGTCGGTGAAGTCTGGGATTCCGGGCGGCGTTGGGCCGTCGGGCGGCTGGCCAGCCTTAGCCGGATGCGAATACGGCGGCCGCTGTACTGGGATCTGGAGGAGATTGTCCGATGGCAAACGAATCGACGTTCACCGTGGCCGGATACATAGCCACTGAACCCACTCCGGGGCTGACGCCGTCAGGAGTGCCCACGCTATCAATGCGGCTGGCCTGGACGCCGCGACGGTTCGACCGGGGCACCGGCCTATGGGCAGACCAGCCGAGCTCGTTCGCCACCGTGAGGTGCTACAGGAAGCTGGCCGAGAACGGGCGAATGAGCCTGCACAAGGGCGAGCCGGTCGTCGTCAGCGGCTCGCTCAGGATCCGCGAGTACGACGCCAAGGACGGTAGCCGCAGGACAGCCGTCGACGTGACCGCCAGCTCGATCGGGCACGACCTGTCCCGCGGGGTGGCCGCATTCAGGAGGCTGCGGCCGCCGGCCGAGCACTCGGAGACCGGGGCGGCGGTCGGCGAGGATGGCGAAGACCTAGCCGGTGCCGGGCTGATCGACGGCGTTCCGCGCGAGGCCGGGCTGAGCGACGGTGCGCTGGGCGACGCCGAGTCGGCTGACCTGAGCCAGGCCGACGAGATGTTCGACGATATGGCCGAGGTCACAGCCGGGGAGCCGGTTGCCGCTCCGTTCTGAGCGCAACCTGGCGGCGGCTGGCCGCAGGGGGAGGGCCGACGGGCTCGAGCGCTGGTCGGTGCGGCGGCGGGCGCTGGTCGGGTGCGGCGGCGGGCGCTGGTCGGGTGCGGCGGCGGGCGCTGGTCGGGTGCGGCGGCGGGCACTGGCCGGGCGCGGCGGCGGGCCCCAAGCCCGCTGCCGGGCAGGCGGTTCGAAGTCGTGCCCGGCTGGCCCTACTCTGGAGCCATGCCGGAGTTCATCTATCAGATGAGCCGTGTCCGTAAGGCGCACGGTGACAAGGTCATCCTCGACGACGTTACGCTCGCGTTCTTGCCTGGCGCCAAGATCGGCGTGCTCGGGCCTAACGGCACAGGCAAGTCAACGCTGCTGCGGATGATGGCCGGTGTCGAGCAGCCATCTAACGGCGAGGCGCGGCTGATGCCGGGGTTCACGGTCGGGATCTTGGACCAGGAGCCAGGCCTGAATGAGTCCAAGACCGTCCTCGGCAACGTCGAGGAAGGCGTCGCCGAGACCAAGGCCCTGCTCGACCGGTACAACGAGATCGCCGAGCAGATGGCGACCGACTACTCCGACGACCTGCTGGCGGAGATGGGCGGGCTGCAGGAGCAGCTGGACCACAAGAACGCCTGGGACCTGGAGAGCCAGCTTGAGCAGGCCATGGACGCGCTGCGGTGCCCCCCGCCGGAAGCGGACGTGAGCGTGCTGTCAGGCGGCGAGCGGCGCCGGGTCGCGCTGTGCAGGTTGCTGCTGTCCCAGCCGGACCTGCTGTTGCTGGACGAGCCGACCAACCACCTGGACGCGGAGAGTGTTCAGTGGCTGGAACAGCACCTGGAGAAGTATCCAGGCACCGTAGTGGCCGTCACCCACGACCGGTACTTCCTGGATAACGTGGCGGGCTGGATCCTGGAGCTGGACCGCGGCCATGCCTACCCGTACGAGGGCAACTACTCGACCTACCTGGAGACCAAGGCGAGCCGGCTGAAGGTAGAGGGCCAGAAGGACATCAAGAAGCGCAAGAGGCTTGAGGACGAGCTCGAGTGGGTCCGCTCCAGCCCGCGCGCCCGGCAGGCCAAGAGCCGTTCCCGGCTGCAGCGGTATGAGGAGATGGCGGCCGAGGCCGAACGGGACCGGAAGCTGGACTTCGAGGAGATCCAGATCCCGCCGGGCCCGCGGCTGGGCACTCAGGTCGTCGAGGTGAGCCAGCTGTCCAAGGGGTTCGAGGACCGGGAACTGCTCGAGGACCTCAGTTTCAGCCTGCCGCAAGGCGGCATCGTCGGCATTATCGGCCCGAACGGGGTCGGCAAAACGACGCTGTTCAAGATGATCGTCGGCGAGGAGCAGCCAGACTCCGGCACCATCAAGATCGGCGAGACAGTCCAGATCGCCTACGTGGACCAGGCCCGCGGGCGTATCGACCCGGCGAAGAACGTCTTCGAGGTGATCTCGGACGGCGAGAGCTACATCAAGGCGGGCAAGACCGAGATCCCGAGCCGTGCCTACGTGGCGGCGTTCGGCTTCAAGGGCGGTGACCAGCAAAAGCCAGCCGGAATCCTGTCCGGTGGCGAGCGGAACCGGGTCAACCTCGCGCTGACCCTCAAGCAGGGCGGCAACCTGCTGCTGCTGGACGAGCCGACCAACGATCTGGACGTCGAGACGCTGTCCTCGCTGGAGAACGCGCTGCTGGAGTTCCCCGGGTGCGCCGTGATCACCAGCCACGACCGGTGGTTCCTGGACCGGATCGCCACCCATATCCTGGCCTGGGAGGGCGGGGCAAGCTGGTTCTGGTTCGAGGGCAACTTCGACGCCTACGAGAAGAACAAGATCGAGCGGCTCGGTGCCGAGGCGGCCAGGCCGCACCGGGTGACCTACCGGAAGCTCACCAGGGACTAACAAGCTCGCGCGGGACCTAACAAGCTCGCACGGGACCTAACAAGCTCGCCCAGGCCCCGGCTCGGCGGGCCTCTTGCGAGCTTGAGGCCCGGCGTGGCGCCAAATCCCCGGGCTGGCGTGTGAATAGTCCGGTATGCGCGCAGCGCCAGGGAGCGTGCTCTCGACGTTTGAGCGACAGGTGCTGTAGGAGCAGCTGTCCAGTCTGGGGTGATGTGACACAGGTGATGTCTCCCCAGACGTGACACACTGGCGTGTCGTTGCGGCATGTGTCGCCTGAGCGGGTTATGGCTGCGGTCATGACCAGGCAGGCGGCAAGGATGAAGCTGATGGATGCGACGCTGGCGGCGGGCGTGAAGATCACCAATGTGTCGCAGTGGTGCTTCGATAACGGCGTGGACCGGCGGACGTTTTACCGGCACCGGGCCCGGATCGCTGCGGAGGGCGGCTGGCGGCACAAGTCGCGGCGGCCGCGGTCCTCGCCCGGCGCGACACCCGGCGCGGTCGCGGACGAGATTATCCGGCTGCGGGCCGGGCTCGCGCCCGACAACGGCGCGGACGCGATCGTGGCCGCGCTGCGGCAGCTCGCTGCCGGGCCGGACTGGGTGGCGGCCGGCTGGCGGGTACCGCGCCGCTCCACGGTGAACAAGATCCTGAAGCGGGCCGGGCTGGTCACCGCCCAGCCAGCCAAACGGCCCCGCCGTTCGTGGCGGCGGCTCGCCTACGCCCGGCCGCGGGACTGCTACCAGATCGACGCCACCGAGCTGAAGCTGGCGGCCGGGCAGCCCGTGGTCGTGTTCGACGTCCTGGACGACTGCACCCGGTTGCTGGCCGCCTGCCACGCCGCCGACGCCGAGACCGGCGCCGCAGCGGTCGCCGCGATCACCGCCGCCGCCACCGCGCACGGGGCGCCCGCGATCGTGCTGTGCGATAACGGCCCAGCGTTCAGCGGCGCCGCCTTCGGCGCCCGCCGCAAGGGACACGGCCAGTTCGCCCGCACCACCGCCAGCCTGGGCGCCCGGCTCATCCACTCCAGCCCCTACCACCCCCAGACCTGCGGGAAAGCCGAACGCCACCACCAGACCCTCAAGAAATGGCTCGCCACCCAGCCCGCCCCCGCAACCCTCGCCGACCTCCAGGCCCTGCTGGACACCTACCGCGACTACTACAACACCCGCCGCCACCACACCGCCGTCCACGCCACCCCGCGCCAGGCCCGGGACACCGCCCCCAGCCACGGCGGCCCCGGCCACCTGCCCCGCCAGGACGACGCCACCGTCCACCGCCTCACCGTCGCCGCCAACGGCAGCATCAGCGTCGGCACCCTCCAGATCCACCTCCACCTCCGCCACGCCGGCCACACCATCACCGCCATCCGCGACGGCGACCGGCTCACCGCCTACACCACCACCGGCGACCCCATCGGCCACATCCACCTCGACTACGCCAAGCGCTACCAGGGAACCATCACCCCCGCCGCATAACCGCGTCATATCATCGGCGACAAACTGCGACGCATGTCCCGCGACAGCACAGCTGTAGGAGCAGCACCTGTCGCTCAAACGTCCGTGGCGGGCGCAGACCGCTCGGCCGCGGCCTGACGGACGAGGCGCTGGTCGGTGGTTCACCGCGATCCGCTTGGTACGCATATGCTCCTCTAGCAGAACTTTGCCGTCGCAGGTCAGGCGGCGTTGGCGTCCAGCGGGATCGGAGCGAGCACCCAGCATGACCACCGGCGAAGCCCCCCTCGTACGTGCCACCGCTCCCGCCGGGGCCGGCGCGAGCCAGCCCGCGAGTGCGGGCCACCCGGTAAGCGCGGGCCAGTCCGCCGGGGCCGGCGCGAGCCAGCCCGCGAGTGCGGGCCACCCCGTAAGCGCGAGCAAGGCAGCTAGCACCGGCCTGCCGCAGCGAGCCAGGGTGGTCGTGGTTGGCGGCGGGATCGTCGGCACGTCCGTCGCCTACCACCTGGCCCACCTAGGCGTCCGTGATGTCGTCCTGCTGGAGCGCGACCGGCTGACGTCGGGCACCACCTGGCACGCGGCCGGCCTGATGGCCACCTTCGGCTCGACCTCGGAGACCTCCACTGAGCTGCGCAAGTACACCCGTGACCTGTACCTGAAGCTGGAGGCCGAGACCGGCCTAGCCACCGGGATGCGCCAGGTCGGCCTGATCGAGCTTGCCATCGAGCCGGGCCGGCTGGAGGAGTACCGGAGGGTAGCGGCATTCAACCGGCACTGCGGCGTCGACGTGCACGAGATATCCGCACGCGAGGTGGCCGAGATGTGGCCGCTGGCGCGGACCGACGACGTGCTGGCGGGGTTCTATATCCCGGCGGACGGCCGGGTGAATCCGGTCGACGTCACCATGTCCCTGGCGAAGGGAGCGCGTCAGCAAGGCGCAAGGATCATCGAAGGCGTCGCGGTCACCGGCTTCCTGACGAAGAACGGGGCCGTGACCGGCGTAAGCACGGCTCAGGGTGACATCGAGGCCGAGCACGTGGTCAACTGCGCGGGCATGTGGGCGCGCCAGCTCGGCGAGCTCGCCGGGGTCAGCATCCCGCTGCAGGCGGCCGAGCATTACTACCTGCTGACCGAGCCAATCGCGGCGGTCGACAGGAACTGGCCGGTGCTGGAGGACCCGGCCAACTACGGCTACTTCCGCGAGGAGGGCGGCGGCCTGATGCTCGGCATGTTCGAGCCGGTGTGCGCGCCGTGGCAGGTCGGCGGCATCCCGCAGGACTTTTCGTTCGGCGAGCTGCCGCCCGACTGGGACCGCATGGGCCCGTTCCTGGAGAAGACGATGTCGAGGATCCCGATCTCCGCCCAGGTCGGCATCCGCAAGTTCTTCTGCGGCCCGGAGAGCTTCACCCCGGACCTCGCGCCGGTCATCGGCGAGGCGCCGGAGCTTAAGAACTACTTCGTCGCTGCCGGCCTGAACTCCATCGGCATCCTGACCGGCGGCGGCATCGGCAGGCTGATCGCGCACTGGATCACGACAGGCCGGCCCGACATGGACGTCACCGGCATGAACATCGACCGGCTGCACCCTTACCAGGCCACTCCCGAGTACCGGGCGACGCGCACAGTGGAGTCGCTCGGCATGGTTTACGCCACTCACTACCCAGGCAGGTCCATGCGGACTGCCCGCGGCGCGAAGCTGTCGCCGATCCACCACAAGCTGGTCGAGCAGCGTGCGTTCTTCCGCGATGTCAGCGGCTGGGAAGGCGCTGACTGGTATGCCCCGGAGGGCAGCATCCCGGCGGGCGCCGCGCCGCAGGCCGGCGAGCTGTCGTGGGGGCGCCAGGACTGGTATGGCAACTGGGAGGCCGAGCACCACGCCTGCCGAGAAGGCGTGATCCTGATGGACATGTCGTTCATGGCGAAATTCGCGGTTCAGGGCCGGGACGCGGCCCGCGAACTTGAGCGGCTGTCAGCCAACCAGGTAGGTGCCGAGAACGGCATGATCACCTACACCCAGTGGCTCAACGGGGACGGCAAGCTCGAGGCAGACCTCACGGTGACCAGGCTGTCGGACGAGGAGTTCTACGTGGTCGCCTCGGACACTGCGCACCGGCACGCGCTGAGCTGGATGCGCAGGCACTTCGCCGCGAGCGGCGCGCACGCGTTCGTGACCGACGTGACGTCGGGCCACGCACAGATCAACGTGCAAGGTCCGCGCTCGCGCGAGTTGCTGGCGTCGGTCACCAGGGCGGACGTGAGCGACGAGGCGTTCGGATTCCGGACCGCCAGGCACATCGACATCGGCTTCGCCAGGGTGCTGTGCATCCGGATCACCTATCTTGGCGAGCTCGGGTACGAGCTGCACATCCCAGCCGAGCAGGCCGCGGGAGTCTACGAGCGGCTGGTAACGGCAGGGCAGGAATTCGGGCTGCGGCATGCCGGCCTGAAGGCACTGAGCAGCCTGCGGATGGAGAAGGGCTACCGCGACTACGGGCACGACATCGACAACACCGACACCGTGCTTGAGGCCGGCCTCGGCTTCGCGGTCGCGCTGGACAAGCCGGGCGGGTTCATCGGCCGGGATGCGGTAGTGGCGCAGAAGGCAGCAGGAAAGCTCAGCAAGCGCCTCGTCCAGGTGCTGCTTACCGATCCGGAGCCGCTGATGTTCCACGCCGAGATCGTGCGCCGCGACGGCGACGCTGTCGGCTACATCCGGGCGGCCTCCTATGGCTGGACACTTGGTGGTGCCGTCGGCCTGGCCATGATCGAGTCTGGCGGCGAGCCGATCGACCAGGACTACCTCGACTCCGGTGCGTGGACCGTGCAGATCGGCGACCGGACCGGTGCCGCCAGGGTCTCGCTTCGACCCTTCTACGATCCGGCGAACAAGCGTGTCAGGATGTGAGCCCTAGCCGGTCTGCTGCACGTTGGCCGAGGTGATGATGCCGTTCGTCACCGTGTAGGTACCGCGGTACGTCTTTACCGAGCCGTCGGTCTGGAGCGCTGTCAGCTGCGCGGTTACCTTGTTGCCGCTCGTCGACAGGATGGTCACCCGGTCGCGCGCCGTGCCGGCAAACCCGGCGACGAAACCCCTGTATGACGTCCCGGCGGAATTGCCGCTCACGCCGTTCCCGACCAGAACCCAGGCCACCCGGTAGCGGTGCCGGTTGATCGCGGCGAAGTACTCCCGTACGGTACGGGCGGGGTCGCCCGCACTCGTCGCTGCAGTGCCGGCGGGTTGCGATGCCGACGGGATCGGTGTCGGGGTATTGCGATGCAGCACCTTGTATCCGACTACCGCCAGCACAGCGACAACGGCCAGCCCGATGAGCACGGCGAGCACCCGGCTTCCCGCGCGCCGTTTTGGCGCAGGCGGCGCACCGGGTCGGCTACCCGGCATCGGTCGCGTGCCGCGTACCGGCGGTTGCTGGCCTGGCGGCGCGCCGCGGTCAGCCGCCGGCATCGCTGCCCCCCGTGCGGGCTCGTCGCTGCGTACTGGCCGCACCGGCGCGGCGACCGCCTGCTCCGTGGCCGGGCGCGGCGGCATCGGAGGGCCAGCCTTGGGCCGCTGCACATTTGTAACCGGAACGGGCTCGGCCCGGCGCTGGTCGCCGTCGCCCGGCATACCCGGCCGTGGCGGGGCCGCCTGCGGCGGAATCACGGCGGTCGGCTCTCGCAGGCGGGCGCTCGCCGGGCCGGCGTCGCACGCCGCGCGCAGGGCTGATGCGAAGGCCAGGCACGTCGGGTACCGGTCCGAGGGTGACTTGGCCAGCGCGGTACGGATCACGGCGTCGACCGCAGGCGGCAGATCGGGCCGCCGCTGGGTCAGGGCCGGCGGCGGCGCCTCAAGCTGCGCCCACAGCAGCGCCATACTCTCGTCCCGCTTGAACGGAGGGTTCCCGGACAGCATTTCTACCGTCGTGCATGCCAGCGCGTACTGATCGGCCCTGCCGTCGGCCGGCTGGCCCTGGATCTGCTCGGGCGAGACATAGTCGAGCGTGCCCATGAACTGGCCGGTGGACGTCAGCGTGCTGGCGGCTAGCGAGTGCTTGCTCAGGCCGAAGTCGGACAGGTACACGTGATCGGCCCCGCTGGCGCCGGTCTCGGCGAGCAGCATGTTGCCCGGCTTCACGTCCCGGTGCACCAGGCCGCGGGCATGCGCGGCATCAAGCGCGGACGCGACCTGGGCGGTGATCGTCGCTGCCCGCGCGGTGCTCAGTCGGCCCTCGCGGTCTATTAGCATCCGAACGTCGCCGTAGCTGACGTAGCGCATCGCGATGAACAGCACGCCGTCTGCTTCGCCGGCCTCGAATATCGGAACGATGTGCGGGTGGTCAACGCCGGCCGCAGCCCGCGACTCGCGAATGAACCGCTGCCGGAAAGCGTCGTCTTCGCCGAGGTGTGGCGCCAGCACCTTAAGGGCTACCTGTCGGCCGAGCCGCAAATCGAGCGCCCGGTAGACCACGGCCATCCCGCCGCGGCCTATCTGCTCCTGGACCTGATACCCGGCCACCTGCTCGCCGGGAGCAAGGCCGCCGACCACGGAACTGAAGTCCTGTGTCAATGCAAGCCTCCAGCGGCGGCGCTGCTCGATGCTGCCGGCTCGCCAGGTGGCCTTGCCGCCCAGTCGTGCCGGGATGGAAACGGAGTGGTCACAGTATCGGCGGACCGGTCCGTTCGCCGCAAATAGGCGCGGGCTTGAGACAGGGCTGTGATCAGGTCGGTCCAGGGCGAACCGGGCACCCGGGTCGGCCGTGGCGCTGGCTGGCGCGGGTCCGGGCTGTGGCGGCGGGCGCTGTGTCCGTGGCCAGGCCCCCGTCCGGCCGTCAAGCCTAGGCAGGTCAAATCCGGCTGGAGTCAGGCCGGAGTCAGGCCGAGGTCGGAGCCGCCAGGACGCTCGCCTGGCTGGTTCACCAGGCTGTGCGCGGCCATCTCCAGGTAGTCCCAGAGTTGCTTGTCGTGGATTGGGTCGAGGGCCAGCTCGTCCAGGGCCGTGCGCATATGCCGCAGCCAGGAATCTCGCTCATGGTCCCCGATGGCGAAGTGCCTGTGCCGCATCCGCAGGCGGGGATGGCCCCGCAGCTCGTTGTAGGTGGTCGGACCGCCCCAGTACTGGATCAGAAATAGCCTCAGGTGCTCCTCGGCCGGACCGAGGTCGCGGCTTGGGTAGACCGGCCGCAGCTCAGGATCGGCGGCCACCAGCTGGTAGAACCTGTGCACCAGACGGCGGAACGCTGGCTCCCCGCCAATTTGCTCGTACAGGCTGTCTGTCTGGCTCGTCACTTGCCCCAGCGTAATTGCTCGGAACCGGTGTTCGGGCTCCGGCCTGTCAGGCCGGATCAGCTGGCTCTGGTGCTCCCGGCTCTGCGCGAGCGCCGGCGCGAGGGGTGAGGCCGCCATTCGCCCGATACTAATGAGCCGGGCTGCGCAATTCCGTCGTGAATCCTGTGCTACTGGCAGGACCAATGAGGAATGACGGCCGATCGTAATTAACAAGGCGCGACGACCAAGTTACAATGTGTTAGTAGTCGTGATCCGCTCGGGGTGACGCGGGGGCATTGAGAGCAAATGGCCGTCAGGGGGAGGAAAACCTGTGTCATCTGAGCGGGGTGCGGTTGTCGTTGAGGCGCAGGCGGGTGCGTCCGTATTTCAGGTGCCAGGCAGTCGCCATGAGGTCGCCGCCGCCCGGCTCGTCCGAGCCCGCGCGCTGGTGACGGGCGGGCAGCCAGCGGACATCGCGGCCTCCATCGCCGGCCAGTGCGGCAGCAGCAAGATCCGGGCATACCGACTGGCCCAGGGGATCGCGCTCGCGGACGTGGTGGCTCAGGTCCGGGCCAGGTATGAAGCTGACGGGCGGCGAGTGCCGCGGTTCAGCGAGACCCTGCTTTCGGCGTATGAGGCCGGGCAGAAACGGCCAGGTCCTGAGTACCTGCACTACCTGTGCGCCGTCTACCAGGCCGACCCCGCTGACCTTGGCTTTGAGGGGAGATGCTTGTGCGGCCGGTCACACCGGCCGCGGCGGGGACCAGGTCCCGCCGGGCCGCAAGCGAAGCGGTCCAGGGCTCCGGCTTCGGGCGCCGCGGAGGCACGGGTTGTCGAGTCAGCTGCGGTGACTAGTGGCGTGGACGGCACGGTGCCGGACCTGCCGGTCGTCCGGTCGGCCCGGATGGTGGCAGGGCTGGACCGCTCGGAGCGGGTGCCGCCTGACTGTCGTGTGGCTGCGCCCGCGGCGGCCGCGCTGGCGATGATGCCTGGAGCGAGCCAGCCCGGCCCGGCAGCACCGGCCATCGCGGCCAGGCCGGTGGCCCGTGCCAGGGCCGACGATTACGACGATGATCAACTAAGGCGGATGCTGCTCCGGCAGATGACGGTGGCCGGATGCCAGGTGGACAGCCGGTTCCTTGGCGCGGTGGACCGGATCCGACGGCGGATGGACGACGCGCTTCTCCGCGGGACCGTGTCCGCGTCGATTATCGATACCTGGGAGCATGCCGCGGCAGGCTACGGCAGGCAATACATGACGGTGCCGCCGCTTCGGCAGCTCTGCGATGTCCTGCTCGACCTCGGTGATGTGCGGCGGATGTGCGAAGAGCGCCAGCCGCTTGAGTTCTCCGAGCGGCTGTGCCGGCTCGCCTGCCAGCTTGCCGGGCTGGCCGGCATCTCGATGCTGGACATCGGCGATCACCGGCTGGCGCGGTCGTTCTTCCGGACCGCGAGAACCGCAGCCGACGAGACCGGCGACAGGCAGCTGCGGGCCTGGGTGGCGGCCAGGGAAGCGCTCGTGCCGCTGTACTACGGCGATCCTGGAGAGGCCGCCGCGCTGGCCGGCAGCGGCACCGACCTGGCCGGCCGGTATCTGTGTGTCGCGGCGGTCATGGCGCCGGTGGTCGAGGCGCGAGCGCACGCCCGGCTGGCGTCGTTGAGCTGCCACGGCCGTCGGCCGGCCCTCAGCCGCGCCCGAGCGGCCCTGGATCGCGCCGCCGACGCGGTCGCCGACCTGCCTTCCGAGCAGTCGAGCGACACCGCGCTTGGCTATACCGAGCGCCAGC
The DNA here is from genome assembly GCA_963719765.1 of uncultured Actinomycetota bacterium. GTDB lineage: Bacteria > Actinomycetota > Actinomycetes > Streptosporangiales > Streptosporangiaceae > JAJYUU01. Next base: position 571,650 of record CAVRCW010000001.1, on the reverse strand, counting down.
TGTACTTCCACACCGGCGACGCGCTGGTCCTGCTCGGGGACTGGCAGGGCGCTTACCGGGCATTCAGCCAGGCGGCGCAGTTGTACCCGGTGACCGAGGTGCTGGACTGCGCCCTGGTGACGCTCGGTCAGGCGCGCTGCCTGCTCGAATCCGGCGAGCCGGTGCAGGCGCTAGCCGTGGCCCGCGACACTGTGCTCGGCCTGCCACCCGAGCACAGGACCGACGTTGTCCAGCAGGTTGCCCGCATGCTTGGCCGGGCCGCCACGGTGCGCCATCCATCCTTGCCGGCGTTGTCGCAGTACCGCGAGGCACTGGCGCAGACCTGACCGCAGCTCGGCGGGCGGGCGATCCCGATTCCCGGGGAGATATATCGACCGATCAGGCTGGCCGGGCATTAAGAGTCTGCCAGCCACGCCAGGAAGCGGCCCTGCGACCAGCAACGGCCAATGGCCTCGGCGCGCAGCGTCGGCCGGTCGAACACCGCCAGGCCGATGATGCTGTGGCCAGAGGCGCGGCGATCGCCAAGTGTCGGTATCGTCGGCGCGACTCCGACTCCCTCCGCTGACACCCACGCCACCGCGCGGCCAGCCGCCGCTTCGTCGAGGCGGTGCAGGAAGCGCAGGCGGTTCTCGAGTGGGAAGTGCGACAGCGCCCACGTTGTGGTGACGACAGGCAGGGCGTCCGCGGGCACACGGGCGAAGGCCTGAGGCACCACGTCGACGGCGTCACCTTGCAGCAGCAGCGGAGGGGCCGTCGCCGCCAGTGCCATCTCCGCTTCGAGCCTCGCGGCCCGCTCGGGCTGATCCGGCCACTGGCAGGCGCGCAACCATCGGGCGTCATCCGCGTCGGTCACGTCGACCGGATGGAGGTCGACGCCGACTCGGGCGACGACCTCGGGCATCGCCCGCGTCGGGATGGGCCGGCCTCCCACGACCGAACACGACAGCTGCACCGGAGATGACCGGTCGCCAAGCGATTGTCGGTTGCTGTACGTGATGCCAACGCGATCGACATTCAGATTGAGCCCAGCCGAACAACCCACGTCGATCAGCCCGACCGCGTTCGCGCCTGCCCGGCGCGCCGCCTCGGCAATGGCCGGGTACAGCACGGCGCAGTGTCCGGTCTCGTTGGTCCGCATCTGCCGGCGCACGGCGATGGCCACGACCGAGTCGGTCATTCGCAGCAGCGTGTCGATCGCCGCGCCGGCGGCAGCCTCGCCGTCGGCAGCGGCATAGGCCGCCGCAAGCGCCGGAGCGCGTCCGGCGAGAGCGAGGTCGTGCAGCGCGGCCAGGATCACCGTCGGGTGCCGCTTACGGGCCGGCGCCGCCTCGATGGCGCGCAGCGCCTCGCCGGACTCACTCAGGGCGACGGCGACGCGCTCGTACAGCGGCGATGTTGCGGCGTCCACCGCACCGAAGTGCCGGTACACCTCAGCGAGTGTGCGGGCCCTACCCACGGGTGCGGCGCTTCCTGCTGTCGGCCCTGGCATATCGACAATTCCTGCTACTGGAACGACCAACTCCGACCCTTCACCTGGCACAAGAGCACCGAGGAGATCCTCGACCGACTCGTCGGAGCCTGCCGCTCCGTCAGCAAATAGCGAGCGCTCCAACCGGACAGGACACTAGATCGCCAGCCGCGTCTGCGCCGCGGCGAAGGCGAGCGACTCGGCGGCCAGCGCGACCGTGCGGCTGATCGCGCGGGCGCCATGGCCGACGTTGGCCTCCCGGCGCAGCAGCACGGGTCGCTCGGCCGGCGGCGCGGACGTGGCATGCTGCAGGGCCGCGCACAACTTACGTGCGTGCAGCGGATCGACGCGCGTGTCGCCGTCGAAGACGGTGAACAGCACCGCGGGGTACCGTACGCCGTCCCGGACATGGTGGTAGGGAGAGTAAGCCCGCACCCAGCCGAACTCCTGCGGATCGGCGACGGCCCCGTACTCGTCGTTCCAGGTCGTGCCGAGGCCGAACAGCTCGTACCTGATCATGTCGAGCAGGGGAGCCGAGCACACCGCCGCCGCCGTCAGGCCGGGCCGCTGGGTGACGGACGCGCCGACTAGCAGGCCGCCGTTGGAGCCGCCCCAGACCGCGAGCTGGTCGCTGGTGGTCCAGCCATCGGCGATGAGCTTCTCCGCCGCGGCATGGAAGTCGTCGAACACGTTCTGCTTGTGCGCGCGCATGCCCGCGCGATGCCACTCCTCGCCCTCCTCGCTGCCGCCCCGCAGCCCGGCTACCGCGTAGACGCCGCCCGCCTCGACCCAGGCCAGGATGTTCGCCGAGTAAGCAGGGGTGAGGCTGATGTTGAAGCCGCCGTACCCGTACAAGATCGTCGGCCTGGGCGTTCTATCGACCGGCTGCCCCGCGGTGCCCTGCTCCGCCCGGCTGATGATCACCATCCTGATCGTGGTGCCGTCGGCAGAGGAGTACGCGACCTGCTCCGCCTGGATGTCCGGCACTTCGACATTGCCAGGTGAGCGCAGCCAGACTTCGGTCGCGCCGCTGGTGGCGTCGTAGTGGAGCACTAGGCCAGGAGTGCCGTAGTCGGTGTAGGTGAACCACGCCTCATGCCCGCCCGCTGGCCGCTCGCTGATGCTTCCGGTCGTGCCCAGGCCCGGCAGCGAGACGGTGCCAGTCTGTGTACCAGAGGCCAGCGCGTGTACGGCGATCTCGCTGATCGCGTGCCGTTGCCTCGAGACCAGCAGCACCGGCTGGGCGAGGCCGGGTCCGTCCAGGATGGCGTAGCCGGTTAGCACGGCCTCGGAATCCTCGGTAATCAGGTCATGCCAGCTGCCGTAGCCGGGGAATGCAGGATCGGCCGGATCGGCGACCGCGATCCGCCCGCGCGGGGCGTCCCTGTCGGTGAAGATGTAGAACCGCCCGTCCCGGCCAGCTCGCGGATACGTGTTGGCATCCACGTCTTGCTGCATTTCCCGCAGGTCAGGCGCGGCGTGGTCGGTGGCGGACAGGTCCGCAACCCACGCGTCGGTGCGCGGCGCGGTGCCGGCCGAGGCAGTGATCGACAGCCAGCGACCGTCATGGCTCACTGAGACTCCGTAGTAATTCGTCTTCTCCAGGCCCTCGCCGAGGATTACTGAATCGTCATCGGCGAGCGCGCCGACGCGGTGCAGATAGACCCGGCGGTGGAACTGCTCCTCTCCGGTCGGCACGTCGGCGGGAGCCAGCCGGCGCACGTAGTAGAAGGACTTGCCATCCGGTAGCCAGGCCACGTCGGAGTACCTGCACCGGTCGATCGGGCCGTCTACCAATTCGCCAGTTGTCGTGTCGATCACCCGCAGCGCGGACTCCTCCGTGCCGCCCTCGGACAGCTGATAGGCCAGCAGTCCGCCATCATGGCTTGGCTTCCAGTAGTCAAGCGTCGTCGAACCGGAGGGGTCGACCGCCATCGGATCGATAAGGACGCGCTCAGGCTCTCCAGGCGCCGCCGTGTACAGCAGGGCGTGCTCTTGGCCAGGCTCCCGCCTGGTGTAGAACTGCCGGTCTTCGCGCCAGGCGGGCGGGCTTACTTCGCCGGCCGCGAGCAGCTCGGTCAGCCGGGCGGCGAACTTGTCGCGGCCGGGCACGCCGGACTGGTAGTCGCCGTACAGCTCGTCCTGAGCGTGGAGCCAGGCTTTCGTCGGCCCGCTGTCGGGGTCCTCGAGCCATCGGTACGGGTCTGCGACGGGCTCGCCGTGAATGATCTCGGTGCTGTCCTGGCGTGGGGCGTCTGGATAGGAAAGCTGCATATGAGGCACCCTATTCGTTCCGGACGGCGGTCTGGTTGGCCGGGCGTGCGGGTGGGCCGGCATGCGGGTGGGCCGGGCGTGCGGGTGGGCCGGCATGCGGGTGGGCCTTCATGCGGGTGGATCGGCGTCCGTGTGGTTGGCGTCCTGATGGGGTCGGCGTCCGGGCGGGTCGGCGTGCGGGCGAGCCGGCGTCCGGGCGGGTCGGCGTCCGGGCGGGCCGGCGCCCTAGCGGGTGGGTTTGCGGCGGGCTGGTGGCGATTGGCGGTGCCTGCGCGCCGGTGGCGACGACCCGCGGCCACAGGAGCGGCACGCGGTGGGGCTATGGTCTTGGCGAACGGCCCGCGATGCCGTCACACTGGTCACGGGTGCCCCGGCGGCACGGCGCCGGGGTTAATACCTGACGGCCGACTCGGTCGGCCGCGGGAGGTGCGTGTGCGTCGGGTACTGCTGCTCAACATCACGTATGAGCCGCTGACCACTGTCGGCATGCACCGCGCCGTCTGCCTGGTCCTCGGCGAGAAGGCCGATGTCGTGCACGACGACACCACCGGGCTGATGCTGCACTCGGCGTCGGCCAAGCTCGCCGTCCCGTCCGTGATCAGGTTGCGCCGCTACGTCCGGATACCGCATCGCAGCCGGGTGCCGCTGACGCGGGCGGCACTGATGCGGCGAGACAACTACATGTGCGCCTACTGCGGCACGAAGGCCGACACCATTGACCACGTACTGCCGCGAAGCCGCGGCGGCCAGCATGTGTGGGAGAACTGCGTCGCGTCCTGCAACCGCTGTAACCACCGCAAGGCAGACCGGCTGATAGACGAGCTTGGCTGGACGCTGGAACGTGATCCGGCGGCGCCGCGCGGTGCGCACTGGCGGCTCATCGGGGCGGCGCAAGACGGCGACCCGCAGTGGATCGCGTACCTGGCTGAGCCGAGCGCTGCGTAGAGTAACTGCCCGACTACGGTCCGCTGTAAGGCTCCGCGGGTTGCCGGTGTTAGCGTCTGCCGATGGTGAGAGTTCCTGATCTTCCGTCGTCGCCCGGCGGCTCGACCGGCGGCGCCAGGCCGCGGGCTGGGCCGTTGCCCCGTTGCAGCCCGCGTGGTACGTGCAGCGACTCCTGCTCGGTCAGGGGCTCACCTGGCTCGCGCTCGCTATCGTCTGGCTCGCCCTCTGGATCGGCAGCTTCTCGCATGACCCGGCTCCGGCTGGAGCGGGGCGGGGCATCTTCTGGGCCGTCCTGGCCCTGCTGGGCATAGCGATATCCGCCTCCATCGGGGCGGCGGAGATTGGCATGGCATGTCGGCCGCGCGGCGGGCCCAAGCCGGTCCTGGCAATTGCGGCCAGCGTTCAGCGGGTGATGCTGGCCGCTGCCCTGATCGTTGCCGCCTTGCTGGTCATGGTGGGTGGCAGCATGCTCGAGCTGATGGCTCTGGGCGGGTTACCGTCGAGCTCGTTCTGATTGCGCGGCCGTCAGCTAATAGGGGCAGCCACGCCGGCGCGCTGGCCGGCGAGCACCGGGGGATTCGTGCCCAGCGTCCTGATCTCTCGCCGGCAGACCGCGAAGATGACCGCGAGGATCAGGACGATCGCGCCTGCTGGGAAAAACGGCTCTGGGCCGAACTTGTCTACCAGCAGGCCTGAAACCGCCGCCGACAGCGGGAAGCTGCCCATGCTCGCCAGCATGATCATGCTCATTACCCGGCCGAGCAGGTCGGGTGGCGCCCACTGCTGCACCAGAGTGATCAGGATGATGTCGCCGAACGCCGTGCAGACGGCCAGCACCAGGATCGCGGCGCAGGCCCCAGGCAGGCCGCCCAGGTACGGGACCAGGGCGACCCCGACCGCGGCCAGGATGAAGGCCCGGCAGGCGGTCACCGCCGGCGCCCGCAGCGAACGGCGGCGGGCGGCAAGCAGTGAGCCCATCAGGGCTCCGGCCCCGAAGCACGCGAGCATGGCGCCATAGCCCGCGGCTCCGAAATGCGCGTGGGCCAGGTCGGGCATGGCAACCTCGAAGGTGCCGGTCAGCAACAGGTTGGCGACCAGGGCAACCACCATCATGGTCTGCAGGACGGGCTCCTTCAGCAGCTGACGAAGTCCTCGCTTGTCCATCGCAGCGCCGCCAGCAGCGGACTCGGGTTCGGCGGAGTGCTCCCCGTTCCGTTCTGAAGCCGAGGGTCCCTCCTGGTCGGTCTGCCAGCCGTCCGCTGCCCGGCGGCCCGGCCGGATGAGCAGCAGCGTGATCGCCGATACGGCGAAGCTGGCCGCATCCACCCCGAAGGCGGCTGCCGAGCTGAGCGCGGTGACCAGCGCGCCCGCGAGGGCCGGCCCGACGAATGCGCCGAGCTGGTTCGCGGCCGAGCTGATGCCATTGCCTGACTGCAGGTCCGTGGGACGCAGCAGCTGCGGCAGGAGCGTGTAGGAGGCGGGAATGAACAATCCGCCGCAGGCGCCTACCAGCGCGGCGACCGGCCCGAGCGTGGCGAATGACACCAGGTGGCGGGCGTCGAGGAAAAGCATGGCGCACACAAGCAGACATCGGCAGGAGTCGGCGGCCAGCATGACCGATCGGCCGCTGATCTTGTCCGCGAGGATTCCGCCTACTGGGATGAGGACCGTACGCGGGATTCCGTAACAGGCGAGTACCAAGCCGAGCAAGGCAACCCCGCCGCCGCGGGCCGACAGCACCATCCATGGCAGCGCAACCGCGTAACAGAAGTCGCCGACCGTCGATGTCGTCTGACCGGCGATGAGCAGCCGGAAGTTTCGGTCTGCCACCGGCCCGGTGTGCAGCGATTGCCGCATCCCCGCCACGAGCCTGCCGAACCGGCCCGGATGGGCTGGTGCCGCCGTCGTCATCGCTGAGCTCCGGGTGATCCTGTCGGTTAGCCTCGGACGAGATATATCTCTAACCTGATCGCCAACAAGATATATCGCATTCTGCGGCGCTCGCAAGCCCTTAGGTCGTCCTGGTCTGTGCCAGGAAACAGACTGTGTCGAACTGGCTGCGGTTCGCCTTTTCTGACATCAGTGCCAGCCGTCGATAACCTTCCAGTTCCATGGGGCAAACCGGTATAAATAGTCGGCCAGAAGCGCTGAAACCGCCAGGTTGTGCGCTGAGGCCCCTGGCCCCGGCGCATATCCCCTTCGCTAGCCCGCTGGGGTCTGAACGTCGGCGCCGCGCGGCATGCGGCGGGAGATGACCGCGAGGTCGCCGGTGTCTGTGGTCAGCACCTGTATGCCAGCCCCGAAATGCCGCGACAGCAGCGGGGCGGCCAGCACGGCGCTAGCCGGCCCGGCCGCCGCTATCTGGCCATGTGCCAGCAGGATCAGCCGGTCCGCGAACTGCCCGGCCAGTGTCAGGTCATGTATCGCGGACAGGACGGTGAGGCCTCGCTCCCTGCGGAGCTCGTCGATCAGTTCCAGCGCATCCATCCTGCGGCCGAGGTCAAGCGCGCTCGTGGGCTCATCCAGCAGCAGGACAGGTGCCTGCTGGGCTAGGGCACGGGCTAGCACGAGGCGCTGCAGTTCGCCCCCGGACATGGCCCGCGGCGTGCGCCCGGCCATCGCGCTGAGGTCGAGCCGGTCCAGGACGCCGTCGCAGATCTGGCGGTCAGTCGCGGTCTCCACGCCCAGGTAGTTGATGTGCGCGGTGCGCCCAAGCAGCACGTAATCGCGGACGGTCATGTCCGGCGGCAGCAGCGGTCGCTGCGGCACGTAGGCGACGAGTTTGGCCAGTTCGCGGCGGCCAAACCTGGCCGCAGGCTGACCGCAGATCGTGACCTTGCCGGTGAACCTGAGGAGCCGCGCTAGCGCGTTGAGCAGGGTGGTCTTGCCCGCGCCGTTGGGGCCGATGACGCCTAGCCATTCTCCGTCGGCGGCCGCGCCGCTGATGCCATCCAGCGCGGTCGCATCGCCGTAGCGGACGGTGAGATCGGTGAAGCTGATCACGACAGGTCCTGCCTCGCCCGTCGCGACCGCAGCACGAACAGGAAGAACGGAGCGCCAGCCACTGCGGTGATGACTCCGATCGGCACCTCAGAGGGTGCCTGCACCGTCCGGGCCGCCACATCAGCGAGGACGAGGAACGCCGCGCCGCCAATCATCGACACCGGCAGCACGATCCGGTAGCTCGGTCCAGCGGTCAGCCGCACAGCGTGCGGCACGATGATGCCGACGAATCCGATCAGGCCGCTCACCGCTACGGCTGCCGACACCCCGATGGTCGCCGCGATCACAACGAGCAGTCGCACCCGCGCGACGTTCACGCCCAGGCTGGTCGCCTCCATTTCGCCGACCCGGAGCACGTCTAGCAGCCGCCTGTGCATCAGCAGCGCGATGGCGGACACCGCAACGTAGGGCAGGATCATCCAGACCTGCGACCAGGTTGCTGCCGACAGACCACCGAGAATCCACGAGTAGACCGTGGCCAGCGTCTGAGCGTGCTCCTGCTGAAGATAGGTCTGGAATGCGGTCAGCATCGCCGCGACCGCGATCCCGGCCAGCAGGATCGATCCGGTGCCGCTGCGGGCTGCTGACGCCTCGCCGCTGCGGCCAGCACCAGCCCCGAGCAGGTAAGTCAGCATCACCGCTCCCGCCGCGCCGACGAACGCGGCAGGCGGCAGCAGTGCTGGGCTGGCGCCGGACACGACGACGATGGTGGCGCCGAGTCCGCCGCCAGCGGCCACGCCCAGGAGGTAAGGGTCGGCCAGCGGGTTGCGGAATACGCCCTGGTAGGCAGCCCCGGCGCCGGCCAGCATGGAGCCGACGAGGATGCCAAGCACGACTCGCGGCATCCGGAGCTGCCAGACAATCGCGCTGTCGAGCGGGGTCACCGACACGTGCGGATGCCACGGCAGCTTTGCCGCCAGAGCGGCACCGACCTGCTGCAATGACAGCCCGGCCGGGCCGACGGTCACTCCTATGAGGACGGCGATGACCAGGACGGCGCTGGCCAGCAGCACGGGTTTCGTCGCTGGGCCAAGCCGACCTCGGTCGCCAGACCGCCCAGCGACCTTCGCCCGTCCGCCGAGCCTGGCCCGTCCGCCGAGCCTGGCCTGTCTGGCGGGCTCGGCCCGTCTGGCCGGGTCGGCCTGACTCGCAGCGCCCGCCGGTGCGGGGGAGGTCACTGAGCTGTCCGGCTCGGGCGGCGCTGCGTCTGCCGCGGCCGGGAGTGTGACGTGCGGTTTGGTTGCTGTCATTGCGACTTGGACCTGAGCACCGCAACGACATCCTGCAGGAGATCCGGCACCCTGGGCCCCCAGCGCGATGCGATGTCGGGGTTCAGCAGGATGATGTGCTTGAGCCTTACCGCGCTCAGGACTGACCAGCCTGGCCGGCGGCTGACTGTGGCGGCATCCTGCCCACCGCCGGTAGGTCCAGTGTCCGCAAGGATGATGTAGTCGGGGTCGGCCTTAAGGATGAACTCAGCCGACAGCGTCGGGTACCCGTCGGCTGCGGCCGCCCCGGTCGCAGCGTCCGCAATGCTCTTCATGCCCAGCAGCGACAGCAGGTTGCCAATGAAGGTGGACGAGGTGACGGAGTAATACGGGTCGGTCGCGATCTCGTAGTAATACGTCAGTGGCGCTGAGTGAGCGGGCTCGGTGGCCACGATCTTGCTGATCTCGGTCCGCAGCTTCGCCACCTCCTGCTTGGCCTGACTGAGGTGGCCAGTGGCGCTGCCCAGCTGGTCGAACTCCGCGTACTCCTGCGATAGGTTCTCAGCCGCAGGCAGGTCGAGTACCGGGATAGACAGCTCCGTGAGCTTGGCGGTAATCCCGTCTATGTCGTTGGAGATGACCACCAGGTCGGGCCGGTACGCGGCTATCGCCTCGACGTTGGGTTCATATCCCGACAGCTTGGTGACAGGCGCCTGCCGAGGGTAGTCAGAGTCGCTGTCGACCGCCTTGACCTGGCTGCCCGCGCCGATCGCGTACAGCATCTCGGTGGCGGTCGGCGCGAGCGAGACGATTGCGTCGGGCCGGCTCGTAATGTGCACCCGGCCGGAGAAGGTGCTGATCGTGGTCGGGAATCCGGCGGTGCTGTGCGCACCGGACGTGCTGGAGCCAGCTGCCTGGCCGGGCGATGAGTTGCCGCATGCCGCGCATGCGATGGCGAGAGCCGCTGCCGCCACCAGGGCAGGCAACTGACGGGTGCGAGCCCGCATGATCATCCTCCGTCGGTTCTGGAGGACGAAGTGCGTCCGCTGCGATACCGACGGGCATCGGAACGAACCGCCCTTCCTCCGAGGACAGGTCGTCGGCGTAGGCCAGGCGGCCGGGCTCGTCCTCCGGCTGGAGGCATCACCGTTGCGGGACAGCGCCGGGATCTCACCGGCTTCGCTGGGCACAGCGCCCTCCCGGGGTAATCCACAGGGCGGGGCTGTCGGCTTGGATGCCGACGTGACCGCCATGGGGAGGCCCAGGACGGCGGTAGCTTACCGCAGGTACAGGGTCACCGTGTGCGAGTCGCCATTGCCGTCGGCGGCGCGTCTGGACGGGCCCGAGCACTTGGACGGGCCCGAGCACACAGGCGGGCCCGAGCGCCTGGACGGGCACCCGCAAGGACGGACTTAGTCGCCTCAAGCACTCAAGGCCCCTCCATCTCATACCTGGAGGGGCCCGAAGCCAATTCTGTACAGCCTGGGCGGACTGGCCCAGCACCGACACGCCGGCAGTGGGCGGAAGCACCCCGTTCCGTTATGAGTAACGCAGTCGCCGAGGGCCGCCGATATGCAGGCAGACGTCGGCGGCGTGAGTACCCCCGAGCTCACGTCGCCCCGTCTGCATCCGCCGCCCGGCCGGCTGATTTCCCGCGTGTGCGGGCCGGCCGGGCGTGCTGGTGCGGCGCCGGGCCGCGCCGCAGTCGCGCCGGCAGTACCCGCGCGGGACCCGGCCCGGTAGCGTTCGGTGTATGACTGACACCGTGACGCCGGCGGGCGAGAGCGCTGCCCGCTCCCCGGCCGCGCCGTTCGGGCGCATGCTGACGGCGATGATCACGCCCATGACCGCGAACGGGGCCGTCGACTATGACGGCGCCGCCAGGCTGGCTGAGTACCTGGTCACTGAGATGCGCAATGACGGCCTGGTGATCAGCGGCACCACCGGCGAGTCGCCGACGACATCGGACCAGGAGAAGGACAGGCTGCTGACCGCCGTGCTGGAGGCGGTAGGTGAGCGGGCGGCCGTCGTCGCAGGCGTTGGCACCAACGACACTGAGCACTCCTGCGAGCTCGCCAGGGCCGCCGAACGAGCCGGTGCCCACGGCCTGCTGGTCGTGACGCCGTACTACAACAAGCCCCCGCAAAGCGGTCTGGTCGCGCACTTCGCCAAGGTGGCGGACAGCACCGGGCTGCCGGTCATGCTTTATGACATCCCCGGCCGCACCGGTACGCCGATCGCCGCGGACACGCTGGTCCGGCTGGCCGAGCATCCGCAGATCGTCGCCGTAAAGGACGCGAAGGCAGACTTCGGCGCCGCTTCATGGGTGATGGCGCGTACCTCGCTGGTCTTCTACAGCGGCGACGACATGGTCAACCTGCCGTGGCTGTCGCTCGGCGCGGCCGGCTTCGTCAGCGTCGTCGGGCACATCGTCGGCGACCGGCTGCACGAGATGATCGATGCCTACAGAGCCGGCCAGGTGCACGAGGCGCTGCGAATTCATCGCGAGCTGCTGCCTGTCTACACCGGCATATTCAGGAACCAGGGCGTGATCATGACAAAGGCGGCGCTTGCGCTGCTGAGCCTGCCTGGCGGCCCGGTCCGGCTGCCGCTGCCGGACGCGAGCCAGGCCGAGGTCGAGCGGCTCAGGGAGGACCTGATCGCGGGCGGTGTGAAGCTCAAGTGAGCCACCCGCACCCCGAGCTGGGGACGCCGCCGCCGCTGGCCCCCGGCGGAATGCGAATGGTCGCCCTGGGCGGGCTTGGCGAGATCGGGCGCAATATGACGGTCTTCGAGCAGGCCGGTCGGTTGCTCGTGGTGGACTGCGGCGTGCTGTTCCCCGAGCCCGATCAGCCCGGCATCGACCTCATCCTGCCCGACTTCACCAGCATCGCCGACCGGCTCGACCAGATCGAGGCGGTGGTCCTCACCCACGCCCACGAGGATCACATCGGCGCAGTGCCTTACCTGCTGCGCAGGCGGGCCGACATCCCGCTGGTCGGATCCCGGCTGACCCTCGCGCTGGTCAAGAGCAAGCTGACCGAGCACCGGATCGTGCCTGAGGTGGTCGAGGTCGACGCTGGTGACAAACGCGACTTCGGCCAGTACTCACTGGAATTCCTGGCCGTCAACCATTCCATTCCTGATGCGCTCGCGGTCGCGATCAGGACGGCGGCCGGCCTGGTGCTGCACACCGGTGACTTCAAGATGGACCAGCTGCCACTCGACGGCAGGCTGACCGACCTCGGTGGCTTCGCCAGGCTCGGTGCCGACGGCGTTGACCTGCTGCTCTCCGACTCCACCAACGCCGAGGTGCCAGGCATCGTGACGTCCGAGCGGGACATCGGGCCGGTGCTCTCCGACGTCTTCGCCGGGGCGGCGCAGCGCATCATCGTGTCCTGCTTCGCCAGCCACGTGCACCGGGTGCAGCAGGTGATGGATGCCGCCGCCGAGCACGGCCGCAAGGTCGCCCTGGTCGGACGGTCGATGGTGCGGAACATGGGCGTCGCCCGCGACCTCGGCTACCTTAAGGTGCCGTCAGTGAGCGGCGGCCTGCTTGTCGACATGCGCGAAGCCGAGGAGATGCCGCCTGATCAGATCGTGCTGATCTCCACCGGCTCGCAGGGCGAGCCGATGTCGGCGCTGTCCAGGATGGCCGGCCGCGACCACCCGATCAGGATCGCCGAGGGCGACACCGTCATCCTGGCCTCGTCGCTGGTGCCGGGGAACGAGGCCGCCGTATCCAGGATCATCAACGACCTCACCCGGCTGGGCGCGAGGGTCGTGCACAAGGGCAACGCGCTGGTGCACGTGTCCGGCCACGCCCCGGCAGGCGAACTGCTGTACGTGCTCAACCTCGTGCGACCTGGTAATTTCATCCCGGTACACGGCGAATGGCGGCACATGAAGGCGCACGCGGACCTCGCCGCGCTGACGGGCGTGCCCGCTCGCAACATCGTGATTGCCGAGGACGGCGTGGTCGTGGACCTTGTCGACGGGCAGATCTCGGTGGCCGGGAAGGTTCCCTGCGGCTACGTCTACGTGGACGGGCTGTCGGTTGGCGAGGTCACCGAGGCTTCGCTCAAGGACAGGCTGATCCTGGGTGACGAGGGCTTCCTGTCGGTGGTGGTCGTGGTCGACTCGACCAGCGGGAAGCTGGTGGCCGGCCCCGAGGTACACGCCCGTGGCGCTGGGATCGACGACGCCGCCCTAGCCGCGGTGGTGCCTCTCGTCGAGGAGGCCCTGGCCGAAGCGGCCAAGGACGGCGTCGACGAAGTGCATCAGCTTCGCCAGCTAGTTCGCCGGACAGTCGGTAAGTGGGTGAACGAGAATTACCGCCGCAGGCCGATGATCATTCCAGTGGTGGTCGAGACCTAGCCGCCGCACTCTTCCGTGACGACTTTGGCGGGAACGGGGCCGTCCGCATCTCGGCCGTCGGTCGGATGGAGGACCAGCCGGGCTGACGTCTGGCCGCCTAGCACCGGGCCGAGCCGCTGCGCGGGACGACGGCGTCCGGTGCGGAATGCCCTGACGCGGCCGCCGATCTCCTGGCCGCCGAGGCCTGCCGCCACGCACAGCGGCAGGATCGCGCATACGACATACCGGACATCGAACAAGATGGCGGCCGGAGTCGCCAGCAGGGTTATGCCGGTAAGCCACGGCAGTAGCGCCGGGCCGCCGAAGCGGCGCCAGCTTAGGATCAGGCCGCCGAGGCCGAAGAGCGCGATCAGGCCGACCAGGGGTCCGGAGACGACGACGTATCGCTGGTAGGACTGAATCCAGCCGGAGTAGGGCTGTACGATCCGCAAGTCCGGGCGAGACCCGTCGTAGGCCACGAACAAGCCATCCTCGTTCGTCTCCGGCCAGATGGGTGCCGTTGCGGGGAACATGTAGTCAAGCTGGCTTTGGGTGCCTGCCCACGCGATCGTGTAAGCGCGGGGGCGGCCGCTGTGCGGCACGAAGGTCTCCCCGAAGTTTTCCCCCACCGCTCGCAGGTAGTCCAGCGGCTGCGCCCTGATCGCCTGGAGCGCGAAGTCAACGCCGATTTGGTCCGCGCGGTTCCCGGTCCGCCCGCCGGGCACTGTGTTGAGCGCGTCGCGCCGCCATAGGTAGTAGGGCGCATACGCCGCCCGCAGGCGCTCGGGCACGTTCAGGCAGAGGAACCGTTCGTCGGCCGGAGGCTGGATCTTGGCGCAGTCGGCGAAGGTGGTCACTTCCGCATACAGGAAGGCCCCGTCGGCGGTGGTGAGGTGGAATGAGTCATTCGAACGGTCGAACCACGCGGCGTAGCCAACTACCGGCAGGGCGAATGCCAGGCAGATGACGATGACGCTGGTGATTGTCCGCCAGCCAGCGAACCTGATCAGCAGGCACGCCACGAAGACGATCAGCAGCGGGGTGCCCTGGGTCCGGACGATTACCGCCGCCGCCAGCAGCAAGCCTGTCAGCGCGCAGGCCCACAGTGGCGGGTCTGGTCGCCACATCATAACCACCAGGGCGATCATGATCAGGAACGCGAAGAGGGTGTCGGCGAGCAAGAAATGCTCGATCTGCATGGCGTAGGCCGACAACAGCACAGGAATCATGGCCAGAGTGGCGCCCCAGCCGGGCAGCCCGAACCGCCGCCGCAGCAGGGCATAGCCCAGTATTCCCGCGGTCAGGCCCATCGCGTGCTGGATGGCAACCACCGCGGCCAGGCTGTGCAGCGGATCGAGCAGCCGCAGCATGATGGGGTAACCCGCCGGCCGGAGTTGATCTGCCGCCAGCGTCAGCGTGTTAAGAACGTAGCCCACGCTATCGGGGTAGAGCAGCGGCCCCGGATAACCAAGCATGACGATGACTCGGACCCCGGCGGCCACGAGCAGGACGGCACCAAACAGGCCGTGCCGGCGCGCGAAACGCGTGGCCGTACCGGGCGGCAGGATCCGGCCGAGCAACGGCTTCCGGCCGGCCCGGACCCCCGTTGGCGTGGTCAATTCCTTCTCCCCTAGCACGAATTGCAGGTAACTATTGCAGGTAACGCTGCGGTCCGCATCTCGGCCACCGGCAAGATTGAGCGCCATCGGCGTGGGCTAGCCGCTGCCGGCTCCGGAGCGCCAGAGCATAACCCGGTTGCTCCAGGTTGCTCCCAGGCGGGGGTACCTCGTTCGCACAGTCGGCATCGGCTGAGCGCTCCGATCTGCCCGTCGAGGCGTGCTGAACGACGGGGCCGACCGGGGCTAGCCGAATGACTTGTCGCGGCGACCGCCACGAAGTGACCATCAGCGCCAGTTACGCACCGTCATCAGTCCGGCTGATGCGCGCGCATTCGATTCCAAAGCTAGCGCCTGATATCGGCTGGTCAGCTTATTCGTAAGCTTGATCGTGTTTGTAAAGACCTTGCCAAGTTGTTGTTTCGCATTCGGGATTGCTGCAACTGCCAAGGCCGGAGAATATCAATTGCGTTTCCCGAAAAGGTAAGGTCCTCGTCAGCCAGTTCTACGTATCTTCCGCTACCGGGCGCCGCTGCCCGCTCAGGGCCTGGCCGGCTCAGCAGCCCAGCGCGCTGGATCGAAGCCGAGCAGCCGCAGGTGCGCGAAGACGTCCGTCACGTCGATGACCGGGTGGCTGCATCGCGTTCGTCTCGCTGGGCCTGGCGGTCTCCCTGAGCCTGGCGGCCCGCTGTCGTTCTGCAGGTGAGCACGGTGGCGGGCGAGCACGGTGGCGCTGAGCACGGGGCGGCCGAGTAGAGCCCGAACCATCCGAAGACCGCGATGACGGAGCTACCCGGACCAGGTTTAGCGCGTTACCTGAAGTCCCATTATGATCATAGATGACTGCTATCATCGCAGATGACTACCGGGGGCGAGGCTTCCCTAGTGGCGTCATGCGGGGAGCTAGGATGCTGGAAACGGAGGGCGAAGAGCTCCGCAAGCCGGGCGTGCCGGCGCACTCCCACCGAGCTAATGGCTCAGGCGCCATCAAGACGATGGCGCATCGTCTCTACTTTGATTGGCTCATTCCGGCATCGCTGGTAGTCGGGGTATTCCTCCGTACTCGCGAATGGCTCTTCGACAAGTCGCTGTGGCTCGACGAACTGATGGTGGCATACAACATCACTAGTCGAAGTTTTGCAGGCTTGCTGCAACCGTTGAGTTTCAACCAGGCCGGGCCGATCGGATGGCTATGGGCCGAGCGCGTATCGATCAAGCTTTTCGGGATGAACGACCTGGCTCTCCGATTTCCTGAATGGGCAGCCTCGATCATCGCCCTAGGCCTATTCCCCCTGGTGGCCCGGCGACTAATCGGTCGTTCGGCCGTACCTGCGGCGACTCTTGTATTCGCGACGACACCCGAGTTGATCTATTACGCGGCAGAGACGAAGCAGTACTCGTTCGACATCGTCGCGGCCCTGTTGGCACTGCTGGTGACGACCTGGCTTTGCCAGCGCCAGCCAACGCTCGGCATGGGCGTCATCTGGGGTCTCGTCTGTGCCGCGCTGGTGTGGTTCTCGCAGCCCGCCATCCCAATCTGCGCGGTCTGCGGACTGGTCCTGCTTGTGATGTGGTTCCGCAAGCTGGACGCCTTGGTGCCGGTCGTCATTGGCGGAGCGATGCTCGGCATCAGCATCGCATTGGACTGGGCTATCGCACTCAAACGCCAGTCCGCAAATACCACCCTTCTGGGTTTCTGGCGGAAAACCGGCGGTTACCCACCGCTGAAGCCGACCATCTCGGCAGATCTGCACTGGCTTGGGGCCGCAGCGACGAGGACCGAGCGCTGGCTCGACATCAGCCAGCCGGTCCTGGCTCTCGGCTTGATGGCCTGCGGGCTAATCGTTGTGGCACTGTGCCGCCGCCGATTCCAGGGCCTTCTCCTTGGGCTGCCTTTGGCGGCCGCCGTCGGGTTGGCAGCCACCGTCCATTATCCGCTCTCCGGGCGCCTCGCCCTCTACTTGTATCCGATCCTCGTGATGCTGCTAGCCGCGCCGCTTGCATTCGCCGACCGGCAACGGAACCCGACGGCTAACCCTACGGCTCGCTGGTGGAGATCAACCGCAGTCGTGGCGTCCGCCGCGGTGCTGGTCGCCGTGACCGGACCAGGGGTGGCTCTAGGCCTAGACAAAGCCGTTCATCCTGATGAGCTAGTCTCCGGACGACAGGCCGTCGCCTTTGTGGGTCAGCACCAACACGCAGGCGACCTCGTTCTGGTCCAGACCGGAGCGCCCTCCGTACTCACGGTAGAATTTTACGGTCCCCATTATCACGTCCGGGGAAGGGACACCTTCTACCTCGGACGCGGCCGCCGCGGAGCCTGTCCTGATCCGTTTTCCAAATTTCCCGGTGTCACCCGTGTCTGGCTGGTAACCACGGAGTTTTCCAGGGGCCAGCCTCCGAACCGAAACCAGATCTATATATCGCGGATGGCCGTCAATGGCAGGCTGGTGCTGTCCTACACCGGCCTCGACGGCGCAGGAGCGTACCTATTCGACCTCGGCAGGCCACATAAACCACTGCCAGTGGATCCATCCGCGCTGGATTGCTTCGGCATCCGGCTGCCGCCGCGCAGTCGCTGACTAGCAACATCCTCGTGGGCCGCGCCGACGCCGAGACGCCAAGCTAGCGCCGGTTCACCAGGAACGCGGTGAGAGCCGCCTGGACCAGGTCGTCGGCGCTGGGCCAGTCGTGGCCAGAAGCATCGCCAGCCGGCGCAGCGAGGGCATGCGAGCGCCGCGTACTCCGCGAACTCCTGCTCACGACGGGACGTCACTGGGCGCGCCCGAGTCAGCGTGTGCTCGCACACTGGCTATAGGCGGCGGGCAGGGCATTCGGTTGCCCAGACCCCATCACGATCTACCGGCTTCCTGGTCACGCAGTCGGAACCGCTGCAGCTTGCCGGTGTTAGTCCGCGGCAGCGTCTGGACGAACTCGACCGATCGCGGGTACTTGTACGGCGCGATCTTTTCCTTGACGAGGTCTTGCAACTCGCGGACCTTGGCCTCATCACCGGCGGCCGTCCCACTTAGCACAACGAATGCTTTTACGATCTGCCCGCGTGCCTCGTCGGGGACGCCGACGACACCGCACTCGGCCACGTCCGGGTGCCCAAGCAGTACCTCCTCGATCTCGGGACCGGCGATGTTGTAGCCACCCGAGATGATCATGTCGTCGGACCTTGCCTGGTACCAGAAGTAGCCGTCGGCGTCCCTGATGTAGGTGTCGCCGGTGAGGTTCCAGCCGTCCTGGACGTAGCTGAGCTGCCGCGGGTCGGCCAGGTACCGGCAGCCTGTCGGGCCCTTGACCGCGAGCCTGCCCGGTTGTCCATCCGGCACTTGCTTGCCCTCGGAGTCCAGGATGACCGCCCGGTAGCCGGGCACCTGGATGCCGGTCGAGCCGGGCCGGATGTCGCCGTCGGCAGCGGAGATGAAGATGTGCAGCAGCTCGGTGCTGCCGATGCCGTCGATGATCGGCACGCCGGTCGCGTCGTAGAAGGCCTGCCAGGTGGAGCCCGGCAGGTGCTCGCCCGCTGATACTGGCCGGCGCAGCCCGCGGAGCCTTTCGGCCTTGCCGGCCGCGAGCATCGCCCGGTACGCCGTGGGCGCGGTGGAGACCACGGTGACGCCGAAGTCGGCGATGTGGTCGGCTAGCTCGGCGGGAGTGGCCTTCTCCAGCAGCAGGGTCGCCGCGCCGACCCGCAGCGGGAACAACACCAGCGCGCCGAGGCCGAAGGTGAAGGCGACCGGGGGAGTGCCGGTAAAGAGATCTTCCGGCTCGGGCTTGAGGACGTGTGCGGAGAAGGTGTCCGTGACCGCGAGCAGGTCGCGGTGGAAGTGCATGGTTGCCTTGGGCCGACCGGTCGTTCCGGACGTAAAAGCGATCATGGCGACGTCATCGGCCGCCGTCGGGACGCTGGTGAACTCGGGCTGCTTGCCGCTAGCCATGGCGGTGAGGTCGTCCGGCCCCGGCCCGCCGAAGCTGACGACGCGTACCCCGGGCACACCGCTCAGCTCGCCGGTGAGCCTGTGGTCGCAGAGGGCGAGGCTGACCTGGGCGATTGCGCAGATCGAGGTTAGCTCGGCGGTGCGCAGCATGGGCATGGTGGCGACCGCGACCCCGCCTGCCTTCACGACGCCGAACCAGCAGGCGACCAGCCACGGATTATTCGGCCCACGCAACAGCACCCGATTGCCGGGAAGCAGCCCGAGATCCTGGGTTAGCACCCTTGCAATCTGGCTGACACGCTTGGCGAGATCGCCGTAGCTCCAGGTCTCCTCGGGCGAGAGCAGGCATCGCCGACCGGACCCGTGCCTCGCGATCGTGGCGTCGAGCAGTTCGTCGGCCGCATTGAGCCGCTCGGGGTAATCCAGGCCTGGCAGGCTGAGATCCAGCTCAGGCCACTGCCCCTGAGGTGGCAGGTTGTCGCGGCAGAACGTGTCGGTGTGCGCAGACGGCGAGAACTGCATGTCCGGACCTCCCTCGAGCCACCAGGACGGTCCAAGTATGCCGTTCCCGTGACGATAGTCAATGAAGCGGCGAAAACCCGCGTCCGCCCAGGCGGGCCGCACTAGGTTCTGACCTGTGAGCACTCCCGGCGATGCACTCACCGCGCAGCCACGCGCGCTGATAGTGACGATCTACGGCCTTTATGCGCGCGACGCCGCCGGCTGGCTGAGCATCTCGGCGCTGATCCGGCTGATGGCCGATCTCGGGGCCGATGAGCCGGCGGTCCGCTCTGCCATCTCCCGGCTGAAGCAGCGAGGGCTGCTCGAGCCCCGGCGCGAGGCGGGGACGGCGGGCTACGGACTGTCAGAGCGCGGTCGCGTGATTCTGGCCGAGGGCGACCTGAGGATCTTCCAGCGACCGCGAGCAAGCAGCGCGGACGGCTGGCTGCTCGCCGTTTTCAGCGTGCCAGAGGATCAGCGATCCAGGCGGCATGCGCTGCGATCCCGGCTGGCCTGGCTCGGGTTCGGGGCGGTCGCGGCGGGAGTATGGATAGCTCCGGCTCAGCTAGCCGCCGAGACCATGCAGGTGCTGGAAGCTGACGGGCTGGCCGGCTACGTCACCTTGTTCGGCGCCGACTACCTCGCCTTCGGCGACGTGCGGCAGCAGGTAAGCCGGTGGTGGGACCTGGACCGGCTCGAGCTGCTCTACCAGGCATTCATCGACTCGGCCAGGCCGGCTCTGGCGAGGTGGGAGAGCACAGCGGCCGGCACTGCCGGCGCGGCCGGCGCTCCGGGCGCGGCGGGCGCTGCGGGCGCTGCCGGCGCTCCGGGCGCTGCGGGCGCTGCGGGCGCTGCCGACCAGGGACAAGCCTTCGCCGATTACGTACGGCTGCTCACGGCCTGGCGGCGGCTGCCGTTCCTCGATCCCGGCCTGCCCGCCGAGCTGCTGCCAGATGACTGGCACGGTGCCAGGGCGGCCGACCTGTTTGCGCGCCTGAGCAAGCTTCTCGGTAGCCCGGCGCGGCAGCATGTGGTGACGATCACTGGTCGGCAGCGGCCTGGATCAGGCGGCACCGAGGCACCGCAATCGGCAGAATAGGGCACAGCTTCGAGCGCCGCCGCAGTCACTTAACCGGTGTACCGTTGGGCTAGCTGCGGCATGTTCGACGCTATGTAGACCTATCTGTACTGACATATGACTATCACTAATCACTAACTGCATCTCCCGGCGGTCGTACGTTACGGGGACCACGAACAAGGAGTGACCATGTCGTACCAGCCGTATCCGGCGGGCGGGTCCTACCAGCCTTACCCAGCCGGCGGGGGCCCGGCTGCACAGCAGGCGCCGCAGCCATCCTCAGTGCGAACCGCCGTCTGGCTGATGTATGGCGGGGCTGTCCTCAGCGCGCTCAGCGCCATCATCGTCCTGGCCCTCGGCGGACGGATCAAGAAGGCGATCGCGAAGGCTGCCACCAAGGCAAACGCGACACTAGTCAGCGAGGGCAAGAAACCGCTCACGCTCGCGCAGATTCACTCCCTCCAGTCGGCCGTCATCGCGATCGTCGTGGTCGTGCTGGTGATCTCAGTGTTCCTGTGGGTCTGGATGGCGTGGGCGAACGGCCGGGGCAGGGCATGGGCTCGCATCGTGGCCAGCGTGCTGTTCGCCCTCAACACGCTGTACCTGCTGCTGGTGGTCAGCAGGGCAGGAACGTCCATACTGTTCGTCGCGCTCGGCTGGCTGCTGGGCCTGGGCGCGATCATCATGCTGTGGCGCAGGGAGTCCTCGGCGTACTTCAAGCCGGGCTCCATGTAGCGGGCTTGCGGGCGGCTGGCCTGCAAGCCTCGCGGGTGTCGGCCTAGCCGACCTGCGGAGTGTCGGCCTCAGCCGGCCTAGCCGGGCTAGCCGGCCTGCGGGATGACGGCGTAGCCCTGGACCTCGACGAGCGCCGCAGCGTCCCACAGCCGGGACACGCCGACCGCGGCCATGGCCGGGTACTCGCGTCCGACCAGCCGCCGCCACACGGCCCCGATCTCCCGCCCGTGCGCGCGGTAGTCGGCCAGGTCCACGGCGTAGACGGTCAGGCTGGCCAGGTGCGCAGGCTGTCCGCCCGCTGCCGCCAGTGCCGTCAGCAGGTTGGTCATGGCCTGCTCGAATTGCTCGGCCACGGTCGAGCCGACGACCCGGCCGCTGCCGTCCAGGGCCGTCTGCCCAGCCAGGAAGACCAGGCGACCGTCCGCTGCCACGACCGCGTGGGCGAATCCCGATGGCGTGGCCAGGGACGAGGGGTTCACTCGCTCGATGCTCACTTCGGCACGCTCCAGTAGGTCCTGCCGACGGTCGCCGCGCGGGCAGATCGCCGCGGCTCGAAGATCATCTAAGCATCCGGCGCTCGGTCTGCCGGTGTTTGCCGGGTTTCACGGTCGCCACCGCGCGTGTCGAGTGCCGGACACGCCCGCGCGGATCAGCTCGAGCCGCGGGCGCGGCCCGTCGGTCCGCCCGGTCTGCGGCGGGCGGCTGCCTGGCTGCCACTGCACCGGCCAGCTCACGCCGGGTCCTGAGTAGCCCTGATCGGCAGCGGCATGCAGCGTCCAGTTCGGGTCGTACAGGTGGGCCCGCCCGAGCGCGCACAGGTCGGCGCGGCCGGCCAGGATGATGGAGTTGACGTCGTCGTAGGAGGAGATCACGCCCACGGCGATCGTCGCGATGTCCGCGGTGTTCCTGATCGCGTCCGCGAATGGTGTCTGATACGACCGGCCGAAGGCTGGCTTCTCGTCGGGGGTGACCTGCCCCGTCGACACGTCGATGGCGTCCGCGCCTGCCGCCTTGAACGCGCAGGCTATCTGCACGGCTTCCGGTCCGCTGATGCCGCCGTCCACCCAGTCGGTGGCGGAGATGCGCACCGTCATCGGCTTGCGGGCCGGCCAGGCCGCCCGCATGGCGGCGAAGACCTCCAGCGGATACCGCAGCCGCCCGGCCAGCGAACCGCCGTACTCGTCGGTCCGGTGGTTGGTGACCGGCGAGATGAACGAGGACAGCAGGTACCCGTGCGCGCAGTGCAGCTCGAGCAGGTCAAAGCCGGCCCGCTCGGCGGCCAGCGCGGCCGCCACGAACTGCTCGCTGATCTGGGCCATGTCGGCCACGGTCAGCTCGCGCGGCACCTGGTTGGTGCCCTCCAGGTAGGGTAGCGGCGACGGCGCGCAGACCTCCCAGTTCCCTTCCTCGAGCGGCAGGTCGATGCCGTCCCACATGAGCCGGGTCGACCCCTTCCGGCCGGAGTGGCCAAGCTGCAGCCCGATCTTCGCGCCGGAATAGCCGTGCACGAATTCGGTGATCCGCCGCCACGCCGCCTCGTGCTCGGGCGCGTACATGCCGGCGCAGCCCGGCGTGATCCGTCCTTCCGCGCTGACACAGACCATCTCGGTCATTACCAGCCCGGCTCCGCCCAGCGCCTTGCCGCCGAGGTGCACCAGGTGGAAGTCCGATGGCGCACCGTCGGCGGATGAGTACATGTCCATCGCGGACACCACGATCCGGTTCGCCAGCTCCAGGTCGCGGAGCCGGAACGGCTGGAACATCGGCGGCACCTCGTCGCCCGACCCCATCCCGCGCCGCTTGGTGTACCCGGCGAACCACGCGTCCATCCGGTCGGTGAACTCCGGATCGCGAAGCCTGAGGTTGTCATGGGTGACGCGGCGGCTGCGGGTCATGATGTTGAAGGCGAACTGCTCGGGCTCCTGGCCGGTGTACTGGCCGAGGTTCTCGAACCACTCCAGGCTCGCCTGCGCGGCGCGCTGGGTGGACGCGACGACCGGCCGCCGCTCCGCCTCGTAGGCCTCCAGCGCGGCGCAGATGCCCTCGCCGGCGTGCTCGTGCAGGCACGCGGCCAGCGCGAGGGCGTCCTCCATCGCCAGCTTGGTGCCCGAGCCGATCGAGAAATGCGCGGTATGGGCGGCGTCGCCGAGCAAGACGATGTTGCCGTCCCGCCAGCTCCCGCAGCGCAAGGTGGCGAATCGCAGCCACCGCGAGTTGTTGGCCAGCAGCTTGTGCCCGCCGAGCACCTCGCCGAACAGGCCAGCGATGCGCTCGATCGACGGCTCGTCGGACTCCCCGGCCGCGAGCTGGCCGGCCGCGAGCCGGTCGAAGCCCGCCGCCCGCCAGACGTCGTCGTGCATCTCGACGATGAACGTGCTGCCCCTGGAGTCGTAGGGATAGCCGTGCACCTGCATGACACCGTGCGGCGTCTGCTCGATATAGAACTTGAAGGAGTCGAAGACCAGGTCGGTGCCCAGCCATATGTACCTGCAGTTCCGAACGTCATATTCAGGGCGGAACGAGGTGCCCCGGCCACTGCGGATCGCTGAGTTCGCGCCGTCCGCGGCCACCACGAGGTCGTAGTCCGCCGCCAGCGCCGCCGCGTCGGGTGCCTCGGCCCGGAACTGCACGGTGACGCCCAGCTCCGCGCACCGCTGCTGGAGCAGTTCAAGCAGGCGCCGCCTGCCCATAGCCGCGAAGCCGTGCCCGCCGCTGGTGATGACCTGGCCGCGGTAATGCACGTCGATGTCGTCCCAGCGGGCGAACTCGCGCTCCATCTGGCGGTAGATGCCAGGGTCAGCGTTCTCAATCCCGCCGAGCGTCTCGTCGGAGAAGACCACGCCGAAGCCGAAGGTGTCATCGGGCGCGTTGCGCTCCCAGACGGTGATCTCGGTGTCGGCTGATAGCTGGCGGGCCAGCGCGGCAAAGTACAGCCCGCCAGGGCCAGCGCCAGCGACCGCGATCCGCACTGTGCCTCCCGTAGCCCGCCCGGTGCCGGACATGGCGAGGCTATGTCGTATCTGCGACGGTCGTCAACAGAACGCGAGAACTGCCGACCTACCCGACCGGCCTCAGTCCAGCGGCCCGGTCCTGACCAGGGTGGCCGGCCTGATCGTGACCGGGAACGGCAGCGTCGCGTGGAACTGCTCGTCCCCGCTCACGTCGGCCACCTGCTCGTACTTACCGTCCCGAAGCTCGAAAACGATCAGTCGCGGCTGGTCCCGGTCCGGCACCACGATCCAGTAGCAGGGGATGCCGAAGCTCTCGTAGACGTCCTTCTTCCGGTTCCGGTCGTAAAGCCGGGTACTCGGCGACGCGACCTCAACCGCGAGCGCGGGCGGTCGCTCCAGGTTCCTGGTGTCGAAGGAGTCCGCTGGAACCACTGCCACGTCGGGTTCCCGGTACTGGTACCTGGTGATCCTCATGCCGACACCTGCCAGTACGACAAGGTGGTCAGGGCACGCGGCACTGAGCACCACCGCCAGCCGCGTGACTGTCAGCTGATGGATATTTGCCGGGAAGGCATTCACGATCAGCACCCCGTCATCCAGCTCCAGCCGACGATCTTCCTCCGGGAAGAGATCCTCCAGGTCGTCGACGGTCAGCAGCCGGTTCGGGTCGCGCCAGACATCCGGGATAGTCATGGCTACCATGGTGCCTCCATAACGTCATGGCCGTCACGTTGCCAGCCGGTGCCGACAATCTGGGGTGGTCAGGAGACGCGGCGGACCCGCCAGTAGCAGGCCCCGCCCAGGCCCAGGGCCAGCACGAGGAACAACCCGGTCTCGATCCACTGGAAGTCCCAGTAACGGCTGGCCGGCTGATAGGTCACTGCCATCCGAACTCCGTGGCTCTGCAGGCAGGGGACGAAGTTGTTGTCCTGCGCGCAGGCTGGCGGAGCCTTGGCGACCGTGCCGAGCGCGTTGACCGGCTGGCTGCCGGTGATCCAGTCGCCCGCCTTGCCGCTGATGCTGCCGACCTGCATGAACAGGACGCCGTTGTTGGTGTCCCCGATCCCGTTGAAGCTCACGGTGCTGAGCGCCTGAGTACTGTGCAATGGCGGGATCAGATGCGGCCGGACC
This sequence comes from uncultured Actinomycetota bacterium, assembly GCA_963719765.1. GTDB lineage: Bacteria > Actinomycetota > Actinomycetes > Streptosporangiales > Streptosporangiaceae > JAJYUU01. Next base: position 546,437 of record CAVRCW010000001.1, on the reverse strand, counting down.
ACGCTCGGCCACAGGATCTGGATCGCGGCGAACACAGCCAGCGTGATGGCCATGGCGGGCAGCGTGCGGCGGACGAGTACGCCGACGGTGACGCCCAAAGCGAAGGCGAACGCGGCATAGCCGATCGGCACGATGCCGCTGGCGCCGAACAGCGGCGGCGCGAGCTTGTCGATGCTCAGCGAGTTCTGGCCGGATTTTAGCGCCGCGCGGTAGAGCGGGCTGGCCCACCAGCTGGTCATGAGGCTGAGCGCGCCGGCCGTAGCCATGGCGGCAAGCCCGATGAGGCCCAGCTTGACCGCCACCCACCGGGTGCGGGTGACGCTCTGGTTCCACGCGAGCCGGAATGTACCCGCCTCGACCTCGCGGGCGACAAGCGGCGCGGCCCAGAACATGCCGATGAGCGCGGGGACCCCATACAGCAGGAAAATCGTGCCGTAGAAGACCAGTTCGGTCGCGCTTCCCTTGACCTCGTTGATGAAGTTGGCTGCCTGCGTGTCGCAGTCGGCGTGGCAGCTGGCCAGCCCGCTGGTCGTGTACAGCGATGCCAGGTGCGGCCCGGTAACGGCCAGCGCGATCGCGATGGCCGCGAGCGCCGCCGCCGCCACGACGGCCTGCGGTCGGAACTGGCGCCAGGTGAGCCAGATCATGGTGTTACCTCCGGAGTCGTGGATGGGCGCGGCGGGTTTAGTCAGGCATGGCAGCAGTCAGAGGCGCTTGCGGCGGACCTGCAGGGCGCAGATCCAGCCGAGTCCGGCGGCGAGCACCAGGTAGATCGCCGTCTCTATCCACTGCAGCGGCCAGAATCGGCTAGCGGGCTGATAGGTGACGAACTGCCGGAGGTCCTTGCTCGCGATCCAGTTCGTGCAGGCCTGGGCATTGGACCCGAGGCAGGCCTGGGTGGCGGGGCCGGTGAAGACCCGGCCAGCCGGGGTGATGGTCTGGTCGGACAGGACCCAGGCACCGGAAAGGTTGTCCGAACCGGTCAGCGTCACCTGGTTGTTCGGACTCGAGATCACCATCTCGTTATTGCGCGGGTTGAGCGCCGCGGTGATATGGGCGGGCGGGATGACATTCGGCCGGACGAAGACCGGCACCAGGACCTGGACGGCGGCGAAGACGAGAAGCGTCACGGCCATCGCCGGCAGTGTCCGGCGCAGCAGCACGCCGACGGTGACCCCGAGCGCGAAGGCGAAGGCGGCGTAACCGAGCGGCGCGACCCCGCGCGCGGCGAACACGAGCGGGCTGAACCGGCTGAAGGTGATCGGCGAGTTCTGGCCGCCGTACGTCAGTGCGTGGTCGATGGGGCCTGCCCACCAGCTGATCATCAGGCTGAGCAGGCCCGCCGTCGCCACCGCGGCCAGCCCGACGAGACAAAGCTTGATCGCGATCCAGCGGGCGCGGGTGACGCTCTGGCTCCAGGCGATCCGCTGCGTGCCCGCTTGCAGCTCCCCGGCGATGAGCGGTGCGCCCCAGAAGATGCCGATCAGCGCGGGCGCCAGGTACATGATGGCTAGGCCGGCGTAGAACAGGCCCGTAAAGTTGTGATGGCTCTTGAGCCAGGCACCGAAGTTGCTGGCCGCCGAGGCGCAGTTGTCATGGCAGGCGTTCAGGCCCGCATAGTTGTAGCCGGACACCAGGTGTGGCCCGGTAACAGCCAGCAGGATCGCGAGGACGGCAAGGATCGCGGCGGCCGTGATGGCCTGGCCGCGGAACTGACGCCAGGCGAGCCAGATCATCGCGTGCCGTCCAGTGCCGGGCTGGCCGACTTCGCCTTGCCCATGTACGCGAGCACTAGGTCCTCCAGGTCGATCGTGTCCACGGACCAGTCCGGGTCGTGCCTGGGCTCGCTGCCGCGCACCAGGAAGGTGCTCTGCCGGTCGGTGCGGCTCTCGGTGATCACCTGCAGGTCGGCCGGCAACGTGGCCGCATCGCGGCGCGGACCGATCAGCAGGTGATGCGTGGCCAGCAGTTCGTCCACCGGACCGGCTACCTGCACCCGGGAGCTGACGAGCACGATCAGGTAATCGCAAACCCGCTCCAGGTCCGCGACCAGGTGCGAGGACATCAGCACGCTGAGCTCCTGCTCCGCGGTGCTCGCCATCAGGACCTGCAGGAATTCGCGCCGGGCCAGCGGGTCAAGGCTGGCGATCGGCTCGTCCAGGATCAGCAACTCGGGCCGCTTGGCGATGGCCACCGTGAGCGCGAGCTGGGCCTTCTGGCCGCCGGACAGCTTGCCTGCCTTCTGCGCCGGGTCGAGCTCCAGTTGCTCGATCCGCTTGGCCGCCAGGTCGGGGTCCCAGCCGGGATTCATGTGCGCGCCGAGCCTGAGGTGATCGGCGACCGACAGCCCGGCGTAGGTAGGAGTGTCCTGGGCCACGTAACCCACCTTGGCCAGCTGGGCCGAATCGGCGGCCGGCTTGCCGCCGAGCACCTCGATGCTGCCGGTGGTCGGCGCCAGCATTCCGGTGGCCAGGTTGATCAGCGTGGTCTTGCCGGCCCCGTTGGGGCCCACCAGGCCGACCACGTGCCTGGCCGGAATGCTGAGCGTACAATCTGACAGCGCCCAGCGCCGCCCGTACTGCTTGCCAAGCCCGCGGGCTTCAACTGCGGCTGTCATCGTGCTTCCTCCTGCATTTCGGACCTGAGGGTGCGCTGAAATACTGCCTCGATGCTCTCGTCGTCGAGGCCGGCCGCGCGCGCCTTACCTAGCCACCTCGTGAGGTCCTGGCTCAGCTGCTGATGCGCGGCGACCGACTCTTCGGCCAGCGTCTTCGTCACGAACGTGCCGATGCCTGGCCTGGCCGCGGCCAGCCCCTCGTACTCAAGCTCTCGGTAAGCCTTGAGCACGGTGTTCGGGTTGATGGCTAGCGACCCTGAGACTTCCTTGACGGTCGGCAGCTGATCGCCCTCCTGCAGCAAACCCAGCCGGAGCGCCTGCCGTACCTGCTGGATCAGCTGCAGGTACGGCGCGACACCCGACCGGGTGTCCAGGTGGAACTCGATCACCGGGCTCTCCATTTATCTAGGCTACTAGTACAATAGGATGCTAGCAAGGTGGCGTCAAGTCTGTGAGCTATCGCGTACGGATAACCGCGCGGGCCGAGCGGCGGCTAGGGATTTCGCAGCCGACACGCCGGCGGGTTCTCCCACATTCGCGGACATCCTCGCTACGGTGAGCATCATGGCGACTCGTGCGCCCAAAGGCGCAGCGCGCCCTCGTGGCGGCACGGCCAGCCGGACCCGGCAGGCAAGCGGTACCTCACGCGGCCGGTCCGGGACCAACGCTCGTGGCCGGCGAGGCTCTGGGACCGCGTCCCGCACGAGTCGTAAGCGGTCCGCCTACCGCGCATCGCCCTACCGCAGCCCGGCCCGCCCGGCCAAACCGGCCAATCCGTTCGTGATCCTGGCGGGCTGGGTCGTCAGTGCGCTTGCGGGCATCTGGATGGGCCTGGCCAACACGGTGGGCGTCGCCTCGCGCGCGATCGGTCGCAGCGCCCAGGACCTTGATCCCCTGCATCGCAGGGACGGCATGGGCCTTGCCGCGCTGTGCGCCGCGATCGTGACCGCGGCCGCCGTCTGGTGGCACATGACCGGACCGGTCAAGCCGGTAGGCGCCTTCATCCTGGCGCTGTTCGGGTCTGGATCGTGGACCGTGCCGTTGCTGCTGACGCTGCTGGCGTGGCGATTCCTGCGTCATCCGGACAACAACGCGGCGACGGCCAGGATGGTGATCGGCTGGTCCGCACTGCTTGTGGGAGCTCTCGGGCTCGCGCACGTGGCGTCCGGGACGCCACGGCTGGCGGGCGGAATGGCCGCGATTCGCTCGGCCGGAGGGCTCGTCGGCTACGGGGCGTCGGTCCCGCTGGTGGACCTCGTTACCAAATGGGGCGCGACGCCGGTGCTGGCGCTGCTGTCGGGATTCGGCTTGCTGGTGATAACGGGGACGCCGCTGCACCGGGTGCCCGACCGGCTGGCCGAACTGCACGGATTCATGACGGGCCGCAGCGCCGAGGTCGGCCAGGACCAGGCCGACCAGGCCGGGTCAGGCAGCGCGAGCGGGCCGCTGACCCGGCTTGGCCGGCGGCGGACCGAGGCCATCGAGGCCGGCGCGCGTGATCGCGCGTATGACAGCCCGCTGCTTGGCGGGGCGCTATACAAGAGCCAGGTCGGCAGCGGCGCGAGCCAGGGCGTGACCGCGGAGGGCTCCGGCAGCGACGCCGCGGAGCCAGATCCGGTGGCCGAGGCACTGATGTTCGCCCGGCCAGGCGCCGGTTCCGCGGCCGGGGCCGGCGCGGCCGCCGAGGCGGGCTGGCACGAGGAATGGTTCGGGCGCCAGGACGGGGCCGGGGCGCAGCAGGCTGGCGGCCAGGCCGCGGCCGGCCAGCCGGCGAAGCCCGAGCAACTCACCCTGGCTGCGTCAACCGACGCGAGCTATACGCTGCCGCCCGCGGCACTGCTGAAGCCGGGCTCCGTGCACAGGGCGCGCACCAGAGCCAACGACACAATGGTCGAGGCGCTCTCCGCGGTGCTCGAGCAGTTCGAGGTGGACGCACAGGTCACCGGCTTCACCCGCGGGCCCACGGTGACACGGTATGAGATCGAGCTGGCCCCCGCGGTGAAAGTCGAACGGGTCACCCAGCTGTCAAAGAACATTGCCTACGCGGTGAAGAGCGCCGACGTAAGGATCTTGTCCCCGATCCCCGGCAAGTCGGCGATCGGGGTCGAGATACCGAACACCGACCGCGACGTGGTCAGTCTGGGCGATGTGCTGCGGTCGCCGGTGGCGACCGCGGATCACCATCCGATGGTGGTCGGCCTGGGCAAGGACGTCGAGGGCCGGACCGTGGTGGCGAACCTCGCGAAGATGCCACACATGCTCATAGCCGGCGCAACTGGGGCAGGCAAGTCGACCTGCATCAACGGGCTGATCGCCTCGGTCCTGCTCCGGGCTACGCCCGACGAGGTGCGGATGGTGCTGATCGACCCCAAGCGGGTCGAGCTGGCCGCCTATGCCGGGATCCCGCACCTGATTACCCAGATCATCACAAACCCGAAGAAGGCAGCGGACGCGCTGCAGTGGGTGGTCGGCGAGATGGACCGCCGCTACGACGACCTGGCCGCGTCAGGGTTCCGGCACATGGACGACTTCAACAAGGCGGTCCGGGCCGGACGGGTCACTGCCCCGGCAGGCAGCGAGCGGGTATACGTGCCGTACCCGTACCTGCTGGTGATCGTGGACGAGCTGGCCGACCTGATGATGATCGCGCCCAGGGACGTCGAGGACGCAGTGGTCCGGATTACCCAGCTCGCCCGCGCGGCAGGCATCCACCTGGTGCTGGCAACCCAGCGGCCGAGCGTGGACGTGGTCACCGGGCTCATCAAGGCCAACGTCCCGTCCCGGCTAGCGTTCGCCACCTCCAGCCTGACCGACAGCCGGGTCATCCTGGATCAGCCTGGTGCGGAGAAGCTCGTCGGCCAGGGCGACGCACTGTTCCTGCCGATGGGCACCAGCAAACCGATCCGGCTGCAGAACGCCTTCGTCACGGAGAAGGAGATCCGCGAGGTTGTCGCTCACTGCAAGAAGCAGGCCGAGCCGGCCTACCGCGACGACGTGATCGCGCCCGAGGGCAGGCAGCGCGAGATCGACGCCGACATCGGCGATGACCTCGAGCTGCTGGTGCAGGCCGCGGAGCTGATCGTCAGCACTCAGTTCGGCTCGACCTCCATGCTGCAGCGCAAGCTGCGCGTGGGCTTCGCGAAGGCCGGCAGGCTGATGGACTTGCTGGAGAGCCGCCGCGTCGTCGGCCCGAGCGAGGGCTCCAAGGCCCGCGACGTGCTGATCAGGCCGGACGACCTGGCGAGCCTGCTTGCCTCGCTGCGCGGCGAGGACTGAGCGGTCGTAACTTGGGTACGAGGAAGGCAGTTGCCGTCCTGGTACTGTCGGCAGATTTAGGCGGACGCAGCCAGTTGGCAGTGTCGGCTCGGCAGCGCGAGACTAAGAACGGCCACTCCGAATCCCGACCGGTTCTCGCCGGACGGTTACCGGATGTCTACACTTAGTGACCGGTCCCTCGTGCAGGGATCGGGGAATCCAAACGTCGGGCATCTGCGCCTCGCGGCCCGGGGCGAGCGCGCAGCATCAATTGTTGGAGGCACCGCGTGAGCATCGGTGACGCCTTGGCGGCTGCACGCCGCGAGGCCGGTCTCACCATTACGCAGGTCAGCCAGCGGACTTGCATCAGGGAAACGATCGTCCGGGGGATCGAGCGCGGCGACTATTCCGCGTGCGGTGGCGACTTCTATGCGCGCGGGCACATCAGAAGCATTGCTCGCGCGGTAGGACTCAATCCGGACGAGCTCGTCCGCGAGTACGACGCAACCCAGGCGGCGCAGCACCAGATAACGGCGGCCGATGTGTTCCAGCCGTTCACGCCGGTGAAGCTGAAGGAACGGCGAAGGCCCAACTGGTCGCTGGTGCTGGTGGCCGGGCTCATCGCAGTGCTCGGCATCGCCGGGTTCAAGTACTTCGGCTCGCGCAGTCCGTCGGCGCCGTCCCGGCCGACAGCGTCGACGCAGCCCGATCATCAGCACAAGAAAGCAGTCAAGACGGCCCCGGTCGCGCAGGTCACGACGCCCGATCACGTCCGGATCACCCTGGTCGCCACCACAGGCAGCATCACCTGGGCCGAGCTCACGCCGGTCGGCGGGGCAACGGCGCGCTTCCAGGGCGACATCGGCGCTCCCAACGGCCCGCAGCGGAAGACCTGGACATTCAGGCGCTCGGTGACCGTGCAGCTAGGCAATCCCGGCGGGGCTGTGCTGTACCTGAACGGCAAGAAGCAGGCCCTGGTGACTAACGTGCCGGAGACGCTGATCTGCACCAGGACGGCGTGCACGCGGCAGTGACCCGCCCTGGGTAACCTGGGCGCGCCCGCGGCGGTGCATTTTCACCTGCGCGGTTACCGTAGTCTGCCGGTGTGTCCTCCAGCCGGGAAGAAAGCCGTCCAGCCGGGCGCAGCGTCAGCATGATTACCCTGGGCTGCGCGCGGAACGAGGTCGACTCCGAGGAACTCGCCGCGCGCCTGGAGGACGGCGGCTGGCGGCTAGCCGAGTCAGCCCAGGACGCCGACATCGTCCTGGTCAACACCTGCGGTTTCATCCAGGCGGCGAAGCAGGAATCCATCGATGAACTGCTCGCGGCGGCATCGGGCGGCGCCAAGGTAGTGGCGGCCGGGTGCCTGGCCGAGCGGTACGGCGCCGGGCTCGCGGAGGCCATGCCCGAGGCACAGATCCTGAGCTTTGACGACTATGAGGACATCGCGACCAGGCTCGACGCGGTCGCGGCGGGCCAGCGCTGGGCCGCGCACGAGCCCAGGGACCGGCGCAAGCTGCTGCCGCTGTCGCCCGCGGAGCGCCCCGGCCGGGGCGGCGTGCATCAGCCTGGTCATGGTTCGGTCGCGTCGTCGCGGGCCGAGCCTGGTGGGCCGATATCCGAGCTGCCGCCCGGCCTGGCTCCGGCCTCCGGGCCGCGAGTGCTGCGGCGACGTCTTGGCGGCGGGGTGGTGGCGCCGCTCAAGATCGCGTCCGGCTGCGACCGCCGCTGCACCTTCTGCGCTATCCCGGCATTCCGCGGCGCGTTCGTGTCGCGCCGCCCGGACGACCTGGTGGCCGAGGCGAGCTGGCTGGCCGATCACGGGGCACGAGAGCTGCTGCTGGTCAGCGAGAATTCGACCTCCTACGGGAAGGATCTGGGTGACCTCAGGCTGCTGGAGTCGCTGCTACCGCGGCTGGCGGCAGTGCCGGGGATCTGCCGCGTTCGGGTGAGCTACCTGCAGCCAGCCGAGGTCCGGCCTGGCCTGGTCGAGGTGCTGGCCGGAACTCCTGGCGTGGCCCCCTACTTTGACCTGTCCTTCCAGCATGGCAGCGGAGCAGTGCTGCGCTCGATGCGCAGGTTCGGCGATCGGGACAAGTTCGGCCAGTTGCTCGAGCAGATCCGGAGGCTGGCCCCGCAGGCCGGGGTCAGGTCCAACTTCATCGTCGGGTTCCCTGGCGAGACCGAGGCAGACCTGGAGGAATTGCAGAACTTCCTGACCGAGGCGCGGCTGGACGCGATCGGTATCTTCGGCTACTCCGACGAGGACGGTACCCAGGCGGCGTCCCTGGACGGCAAGCTGCCGGAGGACGAGGTTGCCCGCCGGGTGGAGGAACTGGCCGACCTGGCTGAGGAACTCATGGCACAGCGGGCGGCTGAGCGGATCGGGGAGCACGCCGAGGTGCTGATCGACGAGGTGCTCGCCGCTAACCGGTACCTGGGTCGGGCCGCGCACCAGGCGCCTGAAGTCGACGGCACTACCGAGCTGATCTGCGAGCGGCCGGCTGCTCCTGGCGACCTGCTCTCGGTCGTGATGACCGGCAGCGACGGCGTCGACCTGATCGCGACTGTCACTGATGCCTGGGCGCCCGAGACGGCAGGAGTGGCAGGAGCGACAGGAGCAGCAGGCGTCAGGCCGACGGGGGTGCCTTGAGTCAGCCGGCTGCCGATGTAAACGGGGATGCCGCGACCGGGGCGGTCGCAGCAGCCGCGCCGCCAGGCCTGGTCAACGTGGCCAATGGCCTGACCGTACTCCGGCTGGCCTTGGTGCCGGTATTCGTCTGGTTCCTGCTCGCGGGAGGCCCCGGCGGGCGTTACGTCGCGTTCGTGGCCTTCGCGGTGGCCTCGGTGACCGATCTGCTGGACGGCGAACTGGCCAGGCGCAGGGGGCTTATTACCGACTTCGGGAAGATCGCCGATCCGATTGCCGACAAGGCGCTGACCGGGGCCGCGCTCATTACCCTGTCCTGCCTGGGCGAACTGGCCTGGTGGGTGACGGTGGTCATAGTGGTCAGGGAGGTGGCGGTAACGGGGCTGCGCTTCTGGGTCATCAGGCACGGGGTAATCGCCGCGAGCCGCGGTGGCAAGGCCAAGACGCTGCTTCAGGTCATAGCGATCAGCCTGTACATCCTGCCAGGGCCCTTCGGTCTGGCCAGGGAACTGGTGATGGGGGCCGCGGTCGTGGTCACGCTCGTGACCGGGTTCGACTATGTGGCCCGGGCCATCCGGCTCCGCCGGGCGGTCCAGTGAAAGCTCGCCGGGATCCGGCGGGCGGTCCGATGACATGGTCGGCCGGGCCGCAGCCGGGCGAGCCACAGTCGGACCGGCAGCCGACAGCGGCCGGCTGGGACGCCGCCGAGTTGCTGGCAGCCGAGGTCATTGGGGTGATGACCGGCCGCGGCGAGACGCTGGCGGTGGCCGAGTCGCTCACCGGCGGCCTGGTATCAGCCGCTTTGACAAGTATTCCCGGCTCGTCGCTAGTCTTCCGGGGCGGGATCGTGGCGTATGCCAGCGACCTTAAGGCCGCTTTGCTGGCCGTTTCCGAAGAGCTGATCGCCGAGCACGGGCCCGTGCACCCCGACGTCGCGGCGGAAATGGCCGTAGGGGTCCAGACCAGGCTGGGCGCGACGTTCGGCCTGTCGACGACAGGCGTGGCCGGGCCGGGCCCGGCAGACGGCCAGCCTGCCGGGACGGTGTTCGCAGCGGTCGCCGGGCCCGGTGGTGTGACGGTTTCCGGACTGGAGCTGCCAGGAAATCGGTGGGAGGTCAGGATGGCTTCCGTACAGGGTGTCCTGTCGCTGCTGGTCAGCGCATTGCGGGAAGATATATCTTGATTACAGTGTTACGAACGGCGAACACGCAGCCCTGCCCTCTCCCGGACGGTCCGTAAGGACAGGTACGGTAGAGGGGATAGTGGAATACCTCAGGGAGGGGAGCGCGACGATGGTCCTGCTTCGTCAGATGCTTGGTGACGCGCTTCGGCGACTGCGTCTCCGCCAGGGTCGCACCCTCCGCGAAGTATCGGCTGCCGCACGAGTGTCCCTCGGCTACCTGTCCGAGGTTGAGAGAGGCCAGAAGGAAGCCTCCTCTGAGCTGCTTGCGTCTATCTGCGGGGCCCTCGGGGCACCGCTGTCGCAGGTCCTGCGGGAGGTCTCCGATAGCTTTGCGCTGGCCGAGCTGCAGAGCGAGCCGGCCTTCGGGGTTCCGCTTGAGCCCGCGCTGTCGGGGCCGGCCCGGCCCGAGTCGGCAGCAGGCCGCGAGCGGGTGCCCGTCGGCTCTGCGGCGCACAGGATTCCGGGACCGCCGCGGCTGCCGCAGCCTGCCAAGCAGCGCCTCGTGATTCCCGGCGGGCAGCGCAAGCTCACCGTACGTACGTCGCAGCGTCTGGCCGGCGAGCCGGTATCGCTACCGGGTGAGGGACCAGAGTTCGAGACCCTGACCCGCGAGATCACCAACATGGTGCCGGTCTAGCCACAGCAGCGCGCTCAGCGGGGCCGGTCAGTTCGACGAGTGCGACGTCCAGGCTTCGGGGTTCTCCGCCAGTCTCCGAACGCTTGCGGGCAGGTGCCCGGACACTATGTGCTCGAGCGTGACCTCCTCCAGGATCGCCCGCTCGTTGGCTCGCAGTGCGATCCAGACCGTCTGCAGCGGCTCGGCCGCGCCGACATAGCCAAGGTTCTCCGGACGCTCGCCTCGCACTCCGAGTAGCGGGCCGTCGATTGCCCGGATGATGTCTGCGAGCGAGATCTCGGCGGCCGGGCGGGCCAGCCAGAAGCCGCCATCAGGCCCGCGCTGGCTGCGTACCAGGCCGGCCCGGCGCAGCTGGGTCAAGATGGCCTCGAGGAACTTGCCGGGAATGGACTGCGTCCGGGCTAGCTGGTCGGCCGTCACGTGGCCGCCGTCAGAGGCAGCAAGCTCGATGACGGCACGCAGGGCGTAGTCGGACCGTGCGGACAGGCGCATATGCAGCATTATGCAGGTAACCGTGGCCTGGCCTGTGCTGGCGCACCGGCAAAGCGCCGCCTGAGCCGCACAACGCTGCGGGGTCAGGCCGTCGCAGTGGTCGCCAGGGCGGCAGCCGGGACCGCCCTTCGCTTCGCGTTATCGGACGGTAAGCCCGAGAACCTCAGCGACGGCCAGAGCGTTGCTGCGCGCGGCTCCGTAGCTGGCCAGGTACGTTCCGGCCGGAGGCCGCCAGACCGGCAGGCCCATCTCCACGACGATGGCATCAGGCCTTCCGGCCAGCAGGGCCCGCACCAGGCCGGTCGTGACCGGATAGCGATGCGCGTCGCGGACGACGACGATCAGGGACCGGTCGGCGGCCGCGGCTAGCAGCCTCGCGGCAAGCGCGCCAAGCTCGTCATCCGGCGTCGCGGTGCTGACCTGGCGAGTGGTGCTGCCCGGCGGCAGCCAGGAGCTGATACCCCAGGGGACAGATCCGACGGCGATATTCGACGGCGGCACGAGCTGCACCACGAACGGCTGCCGCAGTGGCCGCGGATTCCCGGCCACCAGCACCGCACGCCTGGCTGCGGCCAGGCCGACCTGACCGTCAGGAAGATCCGCGCCCGCAGCAGCGCCGCCGGGGGAGTGCTGGTCGGGCCGGCCGGCGCCCGCAATCGCCGGCCGGCCTGAGCCGAGTCGCGAACTCCTGCCGCCCCGGCGGTCCAGGCTCGCAGCTCGGCGACCCTGGCTGCCGCCTGCTCTAGGCGCTCGCCAGGGAGCCTGCCTGCCCGCACCGCTTCCACGAGCGCGCCCCTGACCGCGAGAAAGGTCAGCTGGTCGATGTCGCGCCCCAGGCACAACAAGTCGGTGCCCGCGATGACCGCGAGCACGGCCGCCTCCGGGATGCCGTACGGGTCGCTCACTGCCCGCATCTCCAGACCATCGGAGACGATGACGCCGGTGAAGCCGAGCTCGCCCCTGAGCAGCTCGGTGAGGGCGGCGTAGGACAGTGACGCCGGCAGGTCACCGGTCAGTTCCGGTACCCGCAGATGGCTGGGCATAATGGCGCGGACGCCAGCGGAGATGGCGGCCTGGAACGGCGGTAGATCACGGGTCCGCAGCAGGCTCATCGGGCCGTCTACGGTCGCGATGACGTCGTGCGAGTCCAGCCTCGTGCTGCCGTGGCCAGGGAAGTGCTTGGCGCAGGCAGCGACCCCGGCTGACTGCAGCCCGGCCACTGCCGCGGCGGCGTGCCTGGCTACCAGCCCGGTATCGGCTCCGAACGCCCTGGTGCCGATGACAGGATTATCTGCGGCTGTGTTGACGTCGATTGTCGGGGCAAGGTCGAGGTTGATGCCGAGCGCGAACAGGTCGGCTCCCAGCTCCGCGTAGACCGCCCGGGTGAGCGCGACATCGTCGACCGCACCGAGCGCCGCGTTCCCTGGATAGTCGCTGCCGGTCTGATGCGAGATCCGGGTAACGTCGCCGCCTTCCTCGTCGATCGCGATGACGGGCTCCGCGACCGCTGCCCGCAGCTGGCTGGTAAGGATGGCCAGCTGCTCGCGATCGGTCACGTTCGGGCCGAAGAGGGTGACCCCGGCCAGGCCGCCGCCCAGGGCCGAGCAGATCCACTCGGGTGCCCGCGGACCGGGAAAGGGCGGGATAAGGACTGCGTCGGCTAGCCGGCCCAGGGCTGGGTCGGCTGTGAGCTCTTGTGTCATCCCTTCACGGCTCCCGCGACAAGCCCGCCGACGAGTCGGCGGCGGACGATCAGGAAGAAGATCATCACCGGGATCGTGTACAGGGTGGAAGCGGCCATGATCGGTCCCCAGGCAGCTCCGCCGCGGCCGAAGAAATAGGTAAGGAAGATCGGCAGGGTGTAATCGGAGTGCGCCTGCAGGAGGAACGTCAGCGCGACTATGAACTCGTTGTACGCGGTGATGAAGGCGAAGATGCTGGTCGCGACCAGGCCCGGTGCGACCAGTGGAAACAGGATCCGCCAGAAGATCCGGAATCCGGAGGCGCCGTCGATCGCCGCGGCTTCCTCAAGTTCCTTCGGGATAGTCGCGACGAAATTGCGCAGCATCCAGATCGACACTGGCAGTGCCTGCGCCGAATAAACGATGACAAGGCCGAGCAGGTTCTGCAGCAGGTCGAGTCGCTTGAAGTCGAGGAACAAGGCGATGATCAGCGCCTGACCGGGGATCATCTGCACGATCAGCAGCATGATCAGGAACGTGGTGCGCAGCCTGAACCTGAACCTGGCCACAGCGACCGAGGCCAGCAGGGACAGCAGCGACGCAATGACTACCGTTGCCAGCGCGACGGCGAGGCTGTTGCGGAAGAACAGCCACACCGGACCGATACCGCCGGTTACCTGCCCGCTGATGACCTCGCGGAAGTTACCGAGGGTCGGATGGGCGGGCACCAGGCTCGGGGTCAGCGAGTAGATCTCCTGCGACGGCTTGAACGCCGTGCTGACCATCCAGAAGATAGGGAACAGGGTGGCCAGCGCGATAAGCAGCCCGAAGCCATTCAGGCTGATGGCCCTGACTCGCTTCGCCGTCGTGGCGTGTGCTCTCGCCGAGCCGCGGTAGCCGCGGGAAGCGCTGCCGGTAACGGCAGGCGCGTGCTGCTGGGCAGTTGTCATGTCAGCGCCCCCTGCCGGACCGAGGAGCGCACGTAGCCGAACGTGATCACTAGCAGGATCACAGCGAAGATCAGCGCGAGCGCCCCGCCGAGGCCGTAGCTCGGCGGGAAGCCGAAGGCCTTGTCGTAGATGTAAAGCGAGAGGTTGTACTCGTTCTGGTTGCCGGGGATGCCACCGGTGAGAAGGTACGTCTGCGTAAAGATGTTGAAGTCCCAGATCACCGACAGCAGCAGCAGCACCAGGAAGATCGGCTTCATGAGCGGGTAGGTGATCCGCCAGAAAGCCCGCCATGGGCTCGCGCCGTCCACCCTGGCCGCCTCGTGCAGCTCCGCCGGTATGGTCTTAAGCCCGGCCAGCACTGCGACCGCAATGAACGGGAACGACTGCCACAGCACCAGTACGGTCAGCACGGTGTAGGCCTGCAGTGCTCCCGTCGTGGTCCAGTTGAACTGCGCCCAGTCTGTGCTGCCGACCAGCCAGTGCGGCATCCTGGCCAGGACCCAGTCCACCAGGCCGCCGTCCGGGTTGAACAGCCAGTAGAACAGCACGCTGGCCGAGACCGGTGGAGTGGCCCAGGCGAGCAGCGCGGCCGTGCTGACGAAGACGGCCATTTTCTTGCCAAGCCGGTTGAGCAGCAGACCGACGACCGTTCCGACTATCAGGGTGAGCGGGACGACGACTGCTGCGAAGACCACGGTGATCCGCAGCGCCAGCCAGAACTCCGGATCGGAGAACGTGGTGGTGAAGTTGGCGAAGCCGACCCACTGGGTGGGCAGTGCACCGGTGATCTGAGGTAGTCCGTAGTTCTGGAACGAGTACAGCGCCACCTGGACCAGCGGCCAGAGGATGACCAGGCCAACGCCGACCAGGGCGGGTGCGAGCAGCAGGTAAGGCGCGAGCTTGTGCCGGCGGATGAAGGTACTGAGCGTAAGCCGCAGCGGTGCGCGACCGCGACCCGCCTGTGCTGGCCCGGCGCCAGTCCGGCGCTGGATGGTGTCGGCCATCTGAGGTTCGCTCCCTTCGCCAGCTCGTCCGTGCTGAGCCTGGTTTCCTGGCTGGCCGGCGCACGGCCGGCCAGCCAGGAGCGTGTCAGCGCCAGATCAGGACTCGCTGCCGGTGTTCAGCACGTTCTGCATTTCGGTGTTGGCCTTGTTGACCGTGGCCGTGAAGTTAGCGCCCTCCATCAGCGCCTTCATCATGTTCGGGATGATGTCGTCGGTGGCGTCGGCCGTTGCCCAGTTCTTGGAGTTGAGAGGTGAGATCTGGGTGTAGCCGGCCGCCTTGGCGAAGCCGGACATGATCGGGCTGCTCGTGTACGTCCCGCCGGACAGCTGCGAGGTGAATTCAGGGAAGAAGCCCTGCGAGTTGGCGAACGTGGTCGCGTTGGACGGGCTGTCCATGACCGAGACCAGGTCCCAGTCCGCGTTCTTGTACTTGCTGTCGACCCAGACGCCGAGGTCCGAGCCGCCCGAGAATGCCGGGGCCGGGTTCGGCCCGTTCTCGCTGGGGATCGGGAACGATGCCCACTGCGACTTGTTCTTGGTGCTCACCGCGGTCAGCTCGGACTCTGCCCACGGGCCGTCGATGTACATGTCCAGCTTGCCCAGTGCGAAGTCCTCGTTGGAGCCGCCCGAGGTGGCCCCGACTGTGCCGAGCTCAGTCTCGCCAATGTACTTGGCGGGGGACACCTTATCGGTGAGCAGCAGGTCGGCGTAGAACTTGATGCCGGCCTCCGACTGGGGGCTGTTCAGCTCAGCCGTCCATTTGCCGCCGGACTGCACGGCCACCTGGCCGCCTGCGCCCCAGATGAAGCTGACGATCGCGTTGGTGTAGTTGCTCGGCGCACCCAGGCCATACGTGCCCGGGTAGGCCTTCATCAGTGCCTTAGCGTCGCTGACCAGCTGTGCCCAGGTGGTGGGTACGGAGCTGATGCCAGCCTTGGTGAACTGGTCCTTGTTGTACCAGATGCCGCGCACGCCGCCGAACCATGGCACCGCGTAGACGTCACCGTTCACCGTGTCGTTGGCCAGGTTGCCAGCGATGAGATCCGAGCCATCTGACCATGACTTGACATTGCTGGTGATGTTCGTCAGCGCGCCCTGGCTGGCGACGCCTGGAGTGTCGGTGTTACCCAGCTCGGTGATGTCCGGACCGCCCTTGCCGCTGGTAAGGGCGTTGGTCCAGTCGGTGGTCCTGTTGCCCCACGGGATCCAGTCCACGACGACCTTGGTCTTCTTGTATTGCGGGAACTGCTTATGGAACTGCGCGACGACGCCGTTCATCCAGGTCACCTGAGAGGCAACGGAACCGCCCATCCGCCATACGGTGAGCTTTGCTGGGATTGACGACGACCCCGATGCTGAGGAGCTGCCGCTGGAGCCGCAGCCCGCGACGGCTGCTCCAGCGAGCGCGACGGCCACGCCTAGTGCGGCCGCAGATCTGGTGAAAGTCACTGCCCGATCTCCCTTCCCGGCTGTATTCAGCGGAGCCACGTCCTCCGGGCGGACGCCTCCGGCCGGGCCTGCGCCTGGCGGACGGCACCTAAGGTAGGGGTCGAGTGCGACTGCTTGAGCCGCGCGCTCATCCTCGTGCCTGCCAGGGTCGGACCCCGACGGTTTCTGCGGAGGAAACTAACAGGAAACTTTCCTATAAGATAGAGTCCGTTGCCATATTGAGACACAGACGGCGTTCGGGCTAATACTGCAAGGCGCAGGATGGCGCTCGGCGGACGCTGTCCGGACGGAGAGACTGATGCCAGTGGGAGGGGTGGGGGCATGCAGCGACGGCCGGGAACGCCCAGCCTGTTGCGGGAGCTTAACGACAGATCCGCGCTTGAGCTGCTGCTCGCCGGTGGCCCGATGACCAGGGCGCAGCTCGGTGAGCACACCGGGCTGTCGAAAGTCACCGCGTCGCAGTTGCTGGCCAGGCTTGAAGAGCGCGGACTGGTCGCGGTGGCAGGCGAGCTGGCCGGCGGCCGTGGTCCGAACGCGGCCCTGTACGCGGTGATCCCGTCTACTGCCTACGTTGCTGGACTGCATGTCGAGCAGGATGAGATCAGTGCGGGAGTCGCCGACATTACCGGGAACGTGGTGGCCCAGGTCTCGGTGAATGGTGAGGCCACCGTGCTGCGGGCCAGGGGAGCCACGGCTGGCGGAGCCGGATGTGATCCGAGCGAATCCGATGACCCGGTAGCGCTTGTGCGCGGGGCGGTGCTCTCGGCCTGCGACGCGGCCGGGGTCGCGCCAGACGCGCTGCGGGCTTTCGTGATCGGCACGCCGGGCGTGCTCGATCCGCGCACCGGCGACCCGCGCCTTGCCGTGAACCTGCCGGCCTGGCACGAGGGCGTGGTAGCGGCCCTTCGCAGTGACCTTGGCCGGCCTGTCACGCTGGAGAACGACGTGAACCTGGCCGCTATGGCCGAGCGCTCGGTCGGCGCGGCCGTGGGCGTGGACGACTTCGTGCTCGTCTGGATCGGCGTGGGTCTCGGCCTGGCAACCATCCTTGGCGGCCGGCTGCACCGAGGCGCAGGCGGCGCGGCCGGCGAGATCGGCTACCTGCCGGTGCCGGGAGTGCCGCTGCCGCAGGACATCACCCATCCGGCTACCGGAGCCTTCCAGCGGCTGGTCGGAGCGCAGGCGCTGGCGCCGCTGGCGGCAGAGTACGGCTTCGCCGGGTCTACTGCCGCGGCCGCGGTAGCGGCCGCTGTGGCGGCCGCAGCCGCCGGCCAGGGCCGGGCTGGTGAGTTCCTGGACGACCTGGCCGGCCGAGTGGCGACCGGAGTGGCCGCTATCTCGGTTGTGCTCGACCCGGGTCTGGTGGTCCTTGGCGGGGACGTCGGGCTGGCCGGTGGCATGGAACTAGCCCGTAGGGTCGGCCTCGAGGTCGGCAGGATCTGCCCGGCCCGGCCGGACGTGGTGCCGACCGCCGTCAGCGGCCGCCCCGTCCTGCGCGGTGCCATCCTCGCCGCCGTCGACCAGGCCAGGGCCGAGCTGCTCGACTCGGTTGCCGCGTCCTGAGGCCTCGGATCCGGCCACCTCACCTGCCCCCGGGGCCGCCGAGCTAATAGGGATTGAACGTCCTGGCCGCCTGGATCTGGGTAGTCTGCGCGACCAGCCGGTCAGCTGAGTCCCGCAGGCTGGTCTGGACCGTGACCGTCGTGCGGCCCCGGCGGAGGTGCACAGTCGCGGCGCCCACGCGAGCTCGGCGATCACTGTGTCCGGACTCGCCTCGATCAGCGTGATCCCGAGTTGCGCCGCGAAGGGCATAAGCCCGATCAGGGTGTCCAGGTCATCGGCCATGCTTGTCAGTCTTACCATTCTGGGCATGCCCGTCTCGCTGCCTGGCGATGTCCGGGCGCTGCTGGAAGCGCCGAACTACGCGCACCTGTCCACCCTGCGGGCGGACGGCTCGCCGCGGAACTGGGTGGTGTGGATCGGGGTGGAGGGCGACCACCTGCTCGTCTGTACGGGCGAGAGCACCTGGAAAGCCAGGGACATGCGCCGCGACCCGCGGGTCGGCATCTCGGTGGTCGACCTAGCCAACCCGTACCGGATGGCAGCGGTCCAGGGCAGGGTGGTCGAGGTCCGGCCGGACGAGGACTGCAGGTACATGGATCCGATCTCGCTGAAGTACACCGGCCGGCTGTTCCCGGCTCGCGGTCCTGGCCGCGTGTGCTTCGTGATCGCGGCGCAGAAGGCCGGGAACCAGACCCTCGGCTTCACCCACAGCCCAGGCTGATCGTCCGACCGCGAGTCAGCCGCGCAGTCGCAAGCCCTTGGGCGTCGGCCGGAAGCCTGCCGACGCCAGCGCTTCGGCCAGCGGCGAGTCGTATACGCCCGCCCCGTCGGCCTTCTCCACGGTGAGGCGGCCAAGCGCGCCGGCCCTGACCACGGCCGCGAGCGCAGCGGACGCCGGCTCTAGCAGCACAGGGTCGCTGGTCCACGACAGCAGTGTCTTGCCGCCGCGCTCGACGTACAGCACCAGCTCGCCGCCAGCGAGTACTACAAGCGCCCCGGCCTTGCGTCCAGGCCGGTGGCCGCCCGCGCTGTCGTCCGGCCGCTCCGGCCAAGGCAGCGCAGCGCCGAAGGCGTTCGCAGGGTCGGCGGCGGCTAGCACGACAACCCGCTGATCAGGCTGGGCACGCGGGCCGGTATCCCACGGGTCAGCGGCGATAACCCCGGCCCGAGCGGCGTCAGCCATGGCGCGCATCCGGTCCACCGCGCCTGGCAGCGCGAACTGTGCCGCACCGAGCCCCTCGACGAAGTAGCCGCGGCGGCACTGACCCGCGTCCTCCAGCGCCCGCAGCACCGGGTATAGCGCGCCGAACCCGCCGCTGACGTGCTCGGCGGCGGCGGCGCCCCGGATCAGGATGCCGTGCCGTTCCAGCAGGGTCAGCGCCTGCGCGTGCTTGCGCCTGGTCGGGTCGGGTTCTGGCGGCATCAGCGCCGACCACCGGCCACTGACCGTGGGCGGCCCGGACCTGGACGGAAGGACAGCCCGGCCGTAGCCAGGCCGCCTGGCCAGGCCAGAGCGCGGCCGGGCATACGGCCGCTGCGGCCCGGCCGCGCCCGGCTCGGGCGCGGCAGCGACCGGGCGGCCGGTGCCGAGAACGGTGCGCAGCGGCGCGAGCGTGTCGTTGGTCAGCCGTCCGGACCAGACCAGGTCCCAGATAGCGCTGGCCACGTCCCGGTCCGCGGCAGCGGCCTTGCGGTCGGCCTGGTCAGCCTGTCCGGCCAGGCTGACCGCAACCCGGTCCGCGATCGCGCGGAAGAACAGTGCCCCGCCTCCGTCCAGGGCAGCAAGCACCGCGTCGTGCACGGGGGTCAGGGTGATCTCGGCCGGCGCTGGCAATAGCAGCGGCGCTACGGCGGCGGGAGCCAGTACGAGCCAGCCGTCGCCGCCGGGCAGGGCGCCCGCGCCAGACCAGACGACTTCGCCCGCCGCGGTCAGCTCGTCGAGCAGTGCGGGGGAGTAACCGGGCACCCGGCCGGGCAGCACGAGCGTCTCGAGCGCCGAGGCCGGGACGGCTGCCCCAGCCAGCTGATCGATCACTTCGTAAACGGCGTCGACTCTGGCCGGGCGCGGACGGCCGCCTGCGGCGGCCTGCCGCGCCGCGTTGTCCGCGTGCTGCCAGGCGGGCAGGAAAGCCGCGAACGCGGCCGGTGGCGCGGGCTCGACCTCCTTGCGCAGCTTGGCCAGGCAGCGTCGGCGCAGCATGCGGAGCACACCGGCCTCGCACCAGCTCGTTCCCCCCGAAGGGTGGAAGTCGCCTTCGGCGAGGTTGCCTTCGGCGGCCAGCCGGTGCAGGGCGCCTGTCACCACTGCGACGCCGAGGCCGTAGCGCTCGGCGACCGCGGCGGCACTGAACGGCCCGTGTGTGCGCGCATACCGGAGCACCAGGTCGCGGAGCGGATCAGGCACCGGCTCGGTGAAGGCGTCCGGCACGCCGGGTGGCAGCGCCACACCGAGGGCGTCGCGGAGCCGGCCAGCGTCCTCGATGGCGCTCCACCGCTGCTCGCCCGCGATGCGCAGCTCCAGCACCCGGCGCTGCCGGGCGAGCCTGGCAAGCCAGGGCTGCGCCAAGACCGGGTCAGTGGCCCGGCGGGTAACTTCGTCCGTCGTCAGCGGGCCGAGCGCGCGGAGCATGTCGGCCACAGCCTCGGCGTCCTTGCAGGTCCGGCCGGGCGCCAGCCGCTGCAGCTCACGCTCGGCTTCGTCGACCACCTGCGGGTCGAGAAGCTCGCGCAGCTCGGCCTGGCCGAGCAGCTCCGCCAGCAGCGCGGAGTCCAGCGCGAGAGCCTGGGCCCGCCGCTCGGCCAGCGGCGCGTCGCCCTCGTACATGAACGCGCCGACGTAACGGAACAGCAGCGACTTGCTGAACGGCGACGCGGTCGGCGTCTCGACCTCGACCAGCCGGATCTGCCTGCCGGCGATGTCGCGCATGAGCGCGACCAGGCCGGGCACGTCGAAGACGTCCTGAAGGCACTCACGCACGGTCTCCAGCACCACGGGGAACGTGCCGTACTGGCTGGCCACCGCCAGCAGCTGCGCGGCCCGCTGGCGCTGCTGCCAGAGCGGAGTTCTCCGGCCAGGCTGCCGCCTGGGCAGCAGCAGGGCACGGGCCGCGCACTCGCGGAACCTGGACGCGAACATCGCCGAGCTGCCGAGCTCGGTAGTGACCAGTTGCTCGACCTCGTCCGGGTCAAGCATGGCAATCCCGGCCGGCGGCGCGTCGTCGGCGTCCGGCACCCGGATCACGATTCCGTCGTCGGTGTGCAGCGCCTGTACGTCCATGCCGCCGTATCGCTCGCGCAGCCTGGCGGCGATGGCCAGCGCCCAGGGCGCGTGCACCTGCGCCCCGTACGGGCTGTGCAGCACCAGCCGCCAGTCGCCGAGTTCGTCGCGGAACCGCTCGAGCACGAGCGTGCGGTCGTCAGGCAGGTAGCCGGTGGCCTCGCGCTGCTGGGTCAGGTAGGAGACCAGGTTGGCGGCGGCAAGCTCGTCCAGGCCGTCGGCCCGCAACCGGGAGATGGCTTTGGCCGCGGACATCGCGCCGAGTTCCCGGCAGAAAGCGCCGATCGCGGCGCCGAGCTCGGCCGGCCTGCCCGGCGCGTCGCCATGCCAGAACGGGAGCCTGCCCGGCTGGCCCGCGGCCGGCGTGACCAGCACCTGATCGGCGGTAATGTCCTCGATGCGCCAGGAGGTCGCGCCGAGCACGAACACGTCGCCCACCCTGGACTCGTAGACCATCTCCTCGTCGAGCTCACCAACCCGGCGGGACTGACGCCCCGGACGCTCCGGCTGGGCGCCGGCCAGGAAGACCCCGAACAGGCCGCGATCGGGAATGGTGCCGCCGTTGCTGATGGCCAGCCGCTGGCTGCCCGGCCTGCCGCTCAGCACGCCGGTGGTCCGGTCCCAGACCAGCCGGGGCCGCAGCCCGGCAAAGTCCTCGCTCGGATATCGCCCGGCCAGCATGTCCAGCACCGCGTCCAGCACGGGCCTGGTCAGAGCGCTGAACGGCGCGGCGCGGCGCACCACCCGCTCCAGCTCGCTGACATCCCAGCTGTCCATCGAGGTCATCGCGACGATCTGCTGGGCGAGCACGTCCAGCGGGTTGCGCGGCATCCGCAGCGCCTCGATCTGGCCCGCCAGCATCTGCCTGGCCACCACCGCGGCCTGGACCAGGTCGCCCTGGTACTTCGGGAAAAAGATGCCGCGGGACACGTCGCCGACGTTGTGCCCGGCCCGCCCGGTTCGCTGCAGGCCACTAGCGACCGACGGCGGTGACTCGACCTGGATGACCAGGTCGACCGCGCCCATGTCGATGCCGAGTTCCAGGCTCGAGGTGGCAACGACGGCCGGCAGCCTGCCCGCCTTGAGCGCCTCCTCGATCTGGTTCCGCTCCTGCCTGGACACCGAGCCGTGATGGGCGCGGGCCACCACCGGGGGAGCGCCTGCGACCTCTCCGGCCTGGCCCATCAGCTGAGCGGGCGGCTGGGCGCGGGTGTCGCCGGATGCCTGCCAGTCCGGCCCGAGCGCACCACCGCCTGGCTGTTCGAGATCCTCGGCGGCCTGAGCCGCGCGATCGGCCGCAAGCTCGTTGAGCCGACCGCACAGCCGCTCCGCGAGTCGGCGCGAGTTGGCGAAGACGATGGTGGACCGGTGCGCCTGGATCAAGTCGAGCACGCGCTCCTCGACATGCGGCCAGATCGAGTGCTGCCTGGCCGGATCGCCGTCAGGCGGGTCAGCACCTCCGGGCTGACTGCTCAGGCGGTCCGCCAGCGCGAGCTGGGGGCCATCGGTGCCGGGTGGGTAGCCGCGGCCGTTGCCGCCGGGCCGGGCCGGACCGCCGTCGGCGGTCTGCAGGTCCGACATGTCCTCGACCGGCACGACGATCTTCAGATCGAGGCGCTTGTCGCTGGGCGGCGCCACGACGGTTACCGGCAGCGCGCCGCCGAGGAAGCTAGCGACCTCCTCGGGCGGGCGGACGGTGGCCGACAGCCCGATCCGCTGGGCTGGCTGGCGAGCTCGCGGCTCCGGCTCGACCCGGGTAGCGCCGGAGCTCAGGCGCATGCCCGCGGCACCGGCTGCCTCACGTCCGCCAGGTGCCTGGCGCCCGCCGGGTGCCTGGCGGACGCCGGGTGCTACCTGCCGCCCGCCGCGTGCCTGGCGGACGCCGGGTGCTACCTGCTCATCCGGCTGCGCCGCCATCCGGAGCGCGTCCAGGCGTTCCAGCGACAGCGCCAGGTGCGCACCGCGCTTGCCGCCGGCCAGCGCGTGCACCTCGTCGATGATTACCGTCTGCACCCCGCGCAGCCCGTCCCTGGCCTGCGAGGTCAGCAGCAGGAACAGGGACTCGGGCGTGGTGATCAGGATGTCTGGGGGCCTGCTGGCCATTCTGCGGCGCTCGTCTGCGGCGGTGTCGCCGGTGCGGACGGCGACCGTGATGTCAGGCTCGGGCAGGCCGAGCCGCCGCGCCGCGTGTCTCACCCCGGCCAACGGCGAGCGCAGGTTGCGCTCCACGTCCACGGCCAGGGCCTTGAGCGGGGAGATATACAGCACTCGGCACCGGCGCTTCGGGTCCGCCGGGGCAGGCTCGCTGGCCAGGTTGTCGATCGCCCACAAGAACGCTGCCAGCGTCTTGCCCGAGCCCGTCGGGGCTATGACCAGCGTGTGGTCGCCGTTCTCGATCGCCTTCCACGCCTGGACCTGGGCCTGCGTCGGCTCGGCGAATGCAGCAGTGAACCACGCTCTGGTGGCCTCACTGAATCCGGGCAGCGCGGAGCCGCTGGTCGCAGCCATGCCTCCATACTGCCTGGTGCTGCCGACAGTTTGGTCGGCCGGCCGCTGGGCTTGCGCTACGGCGCGGCCGGCTAATGCCGTACGTCCTCAGGAAGCTCATACCAGCGGACTCGTTCGCCCACCCTGGCGCGCAGCTGCCAGGAGATGCTCTTGGCACCCTGTTCGAGTGCGGCGGCAATGCCCGTGACGCGGTCACGCACCGTCGACGTGAGCGAGTCTGAGAGCCCGCGGTCGGCGAGCGAGGCCTGGACCTTGTCGAGGTTTATCCGCACCGTGTGCTCGAACCCCCAGTCTTTGCCCAGGACCGTGGTCAGCCGGCCGAGGTCGATCGAATCGCGGTCGGGACCGCCGATCGGGTGGTCGACCAGCAGGGCCGTGATGTCGAGAAGGTCCTTCTCGTTGATCTGCACCACCTGGAGCTTGGTGAGCAGCAGGTCGGCGAGCGGGATTGTGTCGCTGTCCAGGCTGAGCCGGTCCCTTAGGTCGAGCGAGTGGCACATCGAGAAATGGTCAAGCAGGACGTCGAGGGGCCGGCCGAGTTCGGGTCAGCGAAATTCAGCCGCTGCTTCCCGTGCAGCGCGTTGAACAGCTTGTCGGGCTGGTATCCCATCGATTCGAGAAACCTGGTGAGCTCCCTGGACGCCTTCGAGAGGCTGATGATGTCGACGTCGCCGTAGTCGCGCCGTAGTGGCGGGGTGGCCGCGCTCGGGCACCTTACCCAGAACGCGACTCCGCCGAGCAGGCGAGCGGGGACCTCGTGGCTGGCGGCTGCAGTCACGAGCCTGCGGCCCTCCTCGCGCACGTCGCTAAGGGGCGCCACCTGGTCGGGTGCCTGGCCCATTTCCGTCAACTCCCGTCCGCGGCTGCCAGATGCCGCCGCCAGTATTCAACTGACGCGCGCAGGTCAGCAAGAACCCGGTCGTCGTCGGCTTCGAACGGCGGGATGATTTCCAGCACCAGCGCCACTTCCGCCGCGCCGGAGGCTTCGATGGCGCGCATGACCTGCGGTGCCGTTATCCGGCCTGCCGCATTCGCCTCGGGGGTGAACGGCCAGTGGTGGTCGGCTGCCGCATCCGACTGCTGCAGCTGCACAACCGGGGCATGTGCGCCAAGCGCAGTCAGCCAGGCGTACGGATCCAGCTCGGCGCCCGTCGCGCCAGGCACGCACTGATGACCCACATCCAGGCAAGCCAAGATTGGGACATGCCGCGGGTCTGGATCCGTCAGTAGCGACCGTATCCCGGCCATTGTCGACGGTTCCCTTGCCGCCGCGAGGTTCTCGATCATCAGGCAGTCGAGCCCGGCATCGTGCGCATAGCCCGCCAACTGCGCGAGCGCCGTCCGCAGCCACCGCCACAGCTGTTCGCGCCGGTCGATATCCGCCCAGTCCTTAACGCTGTAGGCGCCGACGTGACCGCCGGTCGACCGCGCCCCGGCGAGGGCGGTGAAGTCAATGGCACGCCGGTACCAGCTGACAGCGCGGTCGCGCCGCACCTCGTCGGGGTGCAGCAGCAGGTTGGCTGAATACGCGGCAAGGCCGGTGAACGTGGAGTGCAGGGTCACGCCGTCGCGCTGGCACGCGGCACGCACCGCGCCGGCCTGGCTGGCGAGATCGTCAGCGCTTGTCTCCAGGTCGACTAGGTCGAGACTGTGCTGGACGAGGTCGAGCCCCAGCTCGTGGACGACGGCGATCCAATCTTCAGGTTCGGGCCAGCGCTTCACCGCGAAGCAAGTGTTGATCCCGAGCCGGAACGTCGTCATCGCGACCACCCGGCGGCCGCTCGGGCCTGGGTGAACCAATCCAGCCTGGCCTGCTCGCGCAGTCGCCCCGCGACCGTCGGCCGATATACCTGCGCCCGGCCCAGGACCGCCGCCACCGCGGCGTCGCTTTCTGCCGACATCCCGGCCGATCGGGCCGCGAGTATGGCGGCGCCCAGGCCTGCCGGGTCGATGTCCAGGTGCAGTACCGGCAGCCCGAGCAGGTCGGCCTTGAGCTGGCCGGCCAGCGGCAGCCGGGCGCCGCCGCCGCCGACCCTGAGCTCGCCGACCGGCGAGCCGGCTGCGGCAAGGACCTGCAGGACCGCGGCAACGCCCAGCGCAACGCCCTCGATCACCGCGAACGCCAGCGCCGGCCGGCCATGGCGCTGCGATAGGCCGAGGAACGCGCCTCGTGCGGACGGGTTGTCGCGTTCCCCGTCGCCGAGGTAGGGGAGGAACAACGGTGCTGCCTGCGCCGGGTCAGCGTGCGCGGGCCGCGAGCGGGCCACCGCCCGCAGGTGCCGCTGAGCGTCCGCGGCCAGCTCGGCGTGGCTGGAATAGCGCAGGCAGCGCACGGCCCAGTCGAGCGCAGCCCCGGTGGTGTTGACGCCGAGCTCTGTGCAGTAGCAATCCGGGAGCAGGTAGCTGTAGTGCGTGATCCGGGTATCGGCAAGCGGGGCTCCGACGACCGAGTTGAGGCATGACGACGCCCCGGCCATCTCGCTCGTAACGCCGGGATCTGACAGCCCCGCGCCGTAGGCGGCGCACTGACTGTCGGCGGCGCCGATCACGATTGGAATACCACGGTCAAGGCTGACCTCCGCCGCGACCTCCGCTGGCAGGCCCGCGGCCACCTGCCAGGGCGGCAGGGCGTCGGGGAACAGTCCAGGGTCGATGTCAAACGCCGCGAGCAGCTCGTGGTCCCAGCGCCTGCGCCGCAGGTCAAAGAACAGCGTCGCGTTCGCATGCGTCTCGTCGGTGGCGAGAACTCCGGTCAGCCGGTGCAGCACGACATCGCGCGGCTGCAGGAAGCAACGCGTCCGGCCGAAGGCCGCCGGGTCGTGCCGCCGGAGCCAGAGCACCTTCGGGCCGACGTGAAACGCCTCGGGTATGTGGCCAGTGCGGCAGTGGAACTCGCGATCGCCAATGGCCGCCCGCATCTCGGCTGCCTCGGCCGCCGCCCGGTTGTCCCGGTAGAGCATGCCAGGACCCACCGGCTCGGCTTGGCCGTCGACGGGCACGACCGTCGGGCACTGGCCGGTCAGGCCGATGGCCCTGATCGAGCCCGCGCCGGTAACTCGGGCGGACAACCGGCCAAGCGCGGTGAGCGCGCCCGCCGACCAGTCGCGCGCGTCCTGCTCAGCCCAGCCAGGCCGCGGCGCGCGGATCCGGTACCGGTGCCTGACCTCCGCGACGAGCCTGCCGTCAAGGCTGTAGGCCGCTGCCCGGGCTCCGGTCGTGCCGACGTCGATGGCCGCGACCAGCGGGCGGCGTCGTACCTCAGCGCCGGCGGTCATCGGGCTGCCTCATCCGCGCACGAACTGGTAGGCCTTCACCTTGCCGGGCTCCAGAGTCACCAGGACGCCGTTAAGCACGCCAGTCCCGTAGTCGCTGCCTGGGTTGATCGCGAGCGTCCGGCCGATCTTGCGGAAGCCGGCGCTCTCGTGGATGTGCCCGTGCAGCCCAAGCAGCGGCTGGACCTGCTCGATGAGCTCGCGCACGGCGTGACTGCCGACGGCACTCATCCTCGCCTGGCCTGCCGACGTCTGCACCTGGAGGTTCTCGTCCAGCACCGGCGCCTCGTCGAGGCCGGTGTCAAAGGGCGGCGGATGCAGGTTGAAGATCGCGTGCTCGGAGTCGCGCAGCTCGGCGGCGAGCCGGGCGAACACTGCCCGCAGGTCATCTTCGCTCATCTCGCGATGGGTGTGCCAGGGGGTCGGATTGGCATATCCCCACGAGATCATCTCGTGACCATCGACCAGCACGTCATGGCCTTCACAATGCGTACCCCACGGTGCGCTGTCCAGCATTGGCGCCAGTTCGGGCGGATCGTCGTTACCGAGCATCCAGTAGATCGGGATACCGCGCGGGCGCAGCCGTTCGTCAGCCAGCTCGAGCCATTGCTGAAGCCGGTCGCTAATGAGTGAGAGGAACAGGCCATCGAGTGCGCCAGTGGCCTCCAGGTCGGCAAGCTCGCCAGGATCGGCGCGGTACGGGTAATAGCCATGATCGGCGATAAGCTGCTCGACCCTGCGGAGTTCATCGCCATCCTCGAGGTCGTAGGACGCGCCCCGGAAAGTGAACCGATAGCGGCCCGCCGGAGCGCGGATGATTGCCTGGATAGCCTTGCCCGCCAGGTCGCCACCCAGCACCATGACGTCGGCCCGGTAGATCGACCCGCCGTTGAGGTATTTCCGGAAGCACTTACCCGAGCCGTGCAGGTCGCTGACAAAGTACAGCCTGGTTCGCTTGGCCATCGCCTCGCCTCAGCTCCCGCGCGATCGGCGGACGATAGCTACCATGCGCGAGGCCCTGTCTGGGTCAACCGCATTCCAGGTCGAGCTGTCGACCTTCAGCCCCGTGCCCACGATGATGCCGTCGGCGAGCGAGAGGATCTTGTCTGCGTTGTCGTACGTGACGCCCGTGTTGGCCAGCACGGGGACATCTCCCGAGCTCTCCTTCGCCGCCTGCAGATCAGCCAGGTCGACTTGCGCGCCGGCCTGCGGGCCGCTGATCAGCAGCGCGTCGGCGCCCAGGAAGGCAGCGCCTCGCGCGCGTTCGGACACCGGCCTGCCCGCGACGGACCGGCTGAACTCCGGCGTCACGTTGGTGAAGATGGCCACGTCGTCCGCGCCGATAGCGTGCCGGTACGAGGCAAGCTCGCCGAAGTCAGGCGCGAGCAGGCCCATGTCGCTCTCGAAGACCCCGGTAAAAACCTCCCGGACGAATACCGCTCCAGTGGCCCTGGCCACGGCCAGAGCTGCCCTGGGATCCCATAGCAGGTCCACCCCGAACGGGACGGTCAGCTCGCGGCGGATGCGACCGATGACCGCGGCCTCTGCCGCCGCGACCTCGATGCCGACGCTGGCCGAGTACGGCAGGTCGTGCTCGTTGCAGAACAGCACCCCGTCGACCCCGGCTGTCTGCAGGGCGAGCACGTCCTTCCGCGCGGCCTCGTATACGCGGTCCATGCCCGCCTGCGCGTCATGCTTCGGACGGCCGGGAAGCGCAAGCAGGTGGCACATCGCGATCAGCGGCTTGGGGACGCCGAAGATCTGCTCCAGAGTGCTCACTCGCCGCCCCTCTCGCTGCCGGCTCGCCGTGCCGCATGCTCAGTTGACCGCTCGCGATCGGGGCTTCGCAACGGCCTCAGCGCCCTGGTCTTGGCGGTGCCGCGCTGTTGCCTCTGCTTGCTCTTGACGCCATCGGCGATCATTACGCTCACTCCCATCGCGCGGAACCGGTCGAGCTCGGCTTTGTCGGCGCCGGAACTGGTCACCAGAGTGGAGATTGCCTTTGCGGGCGCGACGATCGCGCTGGCGTCGGTCCCGATCTTCGACGCGTCCGCGAGCACCACGAGCCTCGAGCCATGCTCAATGGCCGCGCGGTTGACCTCGGCGATGTCGTCGTCGAGCTCGGTGACGCCGAATCTGGCCGAGACGCCTGCCGCTCCTATGACGACGACATCGGTCCGGTATCTGGCGACCGATGCGGTAGCTACCGGGCCGACGCACGCGAGCTCCTCTTCTCGGACCGCTCCGCCCAGCGCGACGACACGGATCGGCCGTGAGCCAAGCAGGCTTGCCACCGGCAGGGAGCCGGTGATCACCTGCAAGTCAGGGCTGGCGTTGAGGAAGAGCGAGAACTGCTCGGCTGTCGTCCCCGCGCCGACGAAAAGGACTGCCGGGTCGGCTAGTTCTTCGGCCGCGCGCATGCCGATCAGCCGCTTCTCGGCGGCGTGCTCGAGTGCGCGCGCGTTGAAGGCAAGTTCGATGGACTTCGTGATGTGGGCGGTCGCGCCACCGTAGGTGTGGCGCAGGAAGCCATCCTGCTCGAGCCGGCTGATGTCGCGCCGGATCGTCATTTCCGAGACATTCAGCTCGCGCGCCAGCTCGCCAATCTTGATCGTCTGCTCTTCTGCCACTCGCTGCAGGATCCGGCGGCGGCGGTCGACGGCGAACACGCGGCCACTCCTCCCTGCTGCGCAAATCCGACCACTCCGGTGAGCAGGCCTGCCTACGAGGGCCGCTGGCCCTGGCTAAGCCACCTATATGGACGGTACAAGGCGGCCAATCCCGGCAACAAACTGTAACACATTTACTGGATGATTTCTGCGCCAATATCAGGTAACCTCTGTTCAGTCCTGTTACTCTCGCGTCCCCCCAGCGCAGGCGAGCGGGTGACTTGCTCCGGCGCCAGGAGTGAGGAGCAGCTATGAGCACGGCTGAAAGCCGCGAGGAACGCCAGCTCTTCGTACGGCAGAGCACTGGCCTGGTCCGCGAGGCGTCGGCGTTCGACGCGATGGTATTCAACGCCGTGTTCTCCGCCCCGGTCGGCGCGACCCTGGCCTGGG
The DNA here is from genome assembly GCA_963719765.1 of uncultured Actinomycetota bacterium. Lineage (GTDB taxonomy): Bacteria > Actinomycetota > Actinomycetes > Streptosporangiales > Streptosporangiaceae > JAJYUU01. Next base: position 516,839 of record CAVRCW010000001.1, on the reverse strand, counting down.
GGGTGTTCTTCGCGCTCTCGCTGTTCCCTGGCGCGGACCTGGTCACGGCCACACTGGTCTCGTTCGTCATCAACATACCGATCATCTTGATGATGGCGCTGATGGCGTCGAGCATGCCGCGCACCGGTGGCGACTACGTCTGGGTCAGCCGGATCCTGTCGCCGCCGCTAGCGACCGTGTCGAACTTCGGCGCTGCCTTCTCCGCGATGATCGGCGCTACGTTCTGGGCCAGGTACTTCCCGGTCTTCGCGCTCGGGCCGACGCTGGTTACCTTCGGCATCTTCTTCCACAACCAGGGCCTCATCACCTGGGGCGACAAGTTCCAGACCGATCACACCTGGATCTTCCTCGGCGGCCTGTTCATGATCTTGCTGATGACGGCCATTCTCATCGCCGGCACCAAGGTGACGTTCCGCTGGCAGAACACTTTCTGGATAATCGCTTCGGCCGGGACCTTCCTGGCTTTCATCGTGCTCGCCGTCGGCTCGTCGAGCTCGTTCCGCGCTCACTTCGACCAGCTCTCGGCCCGGTTCGGCGCGCACGGCAACTCATACCAGCACGTGATCAATGCGGTGAAGAGCAGCATCCTGACGCATCCGGACGCGGGCAGGCTGTCCAGTACGCTGCCCGCGATCTTCGTGATCATGACGTTCATGATGTGGAACTGGTGGAGCGTCTACCTGTCCGGCGAGCTGAAGAGCGCCTCCAACCGGAACCGGCAGCTCAAGATCATGTTTACCGCCCTCGCCTGGGATGTCGTGTTCATCTGCGTCGGCGTGCTGCTGATCTATAAGGTCGCTGGCTATGCCTTCATGTCGGCGGTCAATACAAGTCCCAACAAGGCGTACGTGATCCCGTCAGGCCCCTGGTATCACTTCCTGAGCGCACTCACCGTCAACGTGCCGGTGCTGACCGTCCTGATCGTCGGGTCGTTCCTGTTCTGGAGCCTGCCGGCGATGGTCGGTAACTCGTTCATGCCGGTGCGCACCGTCTTCGCGTGGGCGTTCGACCGGCTCCTGCCCGCCAAGCTCGCCAACGTCAACGACCGGACCCACTCGCCCGTGCCTGCGATCCTGACCGTGATGAGCCTGGTGACGGTCATGCTGGTGTGGAGCGTGCTTGCCACGACCTTCGAGACCTGGCTGGCGCTGGGCGTGCTGGCGGGAGTGGTATGCGTCTGGATCGTCTGCGTCGCCGCATTCACGTTCCCCGAGCGCCGTCCTGACCTGTATGAGGCTTCGCCGGCCAACGTTAAGTGGGGCGGCATCCCGCTGCTCAAGATTGTCGCCCCGCTTTCCTTCCTGGTGATGGCCTTCCTGGTCTACGACGTGCTCAAGTACCCGGCGCTTGCCATCGGCACCGAGTCGCACTGGTGGTACGTGCCGGTGTTCATGGGCGGCACGGCGGCCTTCGGCCTGCTCGTGTATTACATCGCCAAGATCGCCCGGCGCTCGCAGGGAGTCGACGTCGACCTCGTCTACCGCGAGCTCCCGCCCGAATAGCCATCGCGCACCCAGACGCATGCGTAGTTAGTGCTGCCCGGCCCCCGTGACCGGCGCTGTGAACAACAACCGGGCAACGACACGCGCTGCCGGACAGCGGCTGTTCGGATGCCGACCGCCTCGGCTGGGGTTACCAGCGGCGGTCAGTACGGGACCTTTGCCTCCGGCGCCACGCCGACAGTGATGGTGGCCTTGATGTCATGGACAGACGACTTGCATGCGCGCGCCGCGGGTCAGTGGCCGTGCTCGGCGCGGCCGGGGCCGTCGTGGCGGCACACATGGCCAGCTACGGGCTGTGGCGCCGCTGGTGCCTTGGCTGGGGAGCCGAAGACGCGGGCATGGATGCCGGCCTGCCGGGCGACGAGCTGCTGCCCGGGCCCGACATCATCTCCACCCGGGCGGTGACCATCCACGCTCCGGCGGGCTCTATCTGGCCGTGGCTCGTGCAGATGGGACCGGGGCGGGCTGGCGCGTACAGCTACGACTGGATTGAGGACCTGTTGGGCCTCAACATGCACAGCGCGGACACGATCATCCCCGAGTTTCAGCACATAGCGGTCGGAGACGCCTGGCGTCTCGGCTCGCGGGGACCGGTCATGCGGGTGGTGCTGGCGGAGCCGGACCGCGCGCTGGTCGTGCGCTCCGATGGCGGTAACTGGGTATGGGCGTTCGTGCTGCAGCCGCGCGCGGATGCGACACGCCTCATCAGCCGGAACCGGATCGCCGCGCCCGGCGCCGCGTGGCCCGCCCGAGCGCTAACGCGGTACCTGATGGAGCCGGGCAGCCTCGTCATGGAGCGCAAGATGCTCCTCGGCATCAAGGCGCGCGCCGAGCGCCTGGCCGGCGACCGGGATGCGATCAGCACCGGCGCGGGCAAGGAGGCGCAGCCGAGATGACCGCACACCAGGCGGGTTCGGGTCGGAGCGGGACCGCAGCCCGCTCGCCGGTGACGCTAGTTACGTCGGTGCTGGCGGCCAGCGCGGCCATGGTCGCGCTCGCCAGCTGCACCAGCGACGCCGGAACCATGCGGCACAACACCAGCAGCTATTCGGTCGGCCACGTGCAGACGCTGGTCGTCAACGCCCAGGTGGGCGACGTTCAGGTCACCGGCACCAGCTCGGCGACGGTCTCGGTAACCGAACATGTCACCGCCGGCACCACTGCGCCGGTCACCACGCGGCGGATCGCGGCGGGAACTCTCACCCTGACCAGCACCTGCCGGTCGACACCGGTTTGCGGCGCCAGCTACGACATCAGCGTCCCGCGAGCCACCAGCGTGCGGGTCACCGACAATGTCGGCACGATCCGGCTCGAGTCGCTGTCCGGGCCCGTCACGGCCCGCACCGACGCAGGCAGGATCGAACTCGGTTCGCTGTCCGGGCCGGTCGAGGCAACCACTCACGCCGGCTGGATACACGGCGAGGGCATGTCGTCAGCGCAGGCCACCCTGCACGTGTCTGCGGGCGAAATCGACGTCGCCTTCTCCGCCCCGCCCGCCACCGTCGCCGCGACCACCGACGTCGGCGCGATCACGCTGCGGGTGCCCGGCACCGTGCCCTACCGCGTCGATGCCACCGCCACCGTTGGCAGCATCCAGGTCACCGTCACCCGCAGCCCCACCGCCTCACGCCAGATCACGGCCAGCACCGCTACCGGGTCCGTCACCATCGAGCCAGCGTGACGGCGGCCAGCCCGCCGCCGCTCCGCCGGGACCGCGCTCACAGGCCGGCGCCCAGCCATAACCCCCGGCGGCGGTGCTGATCTCCGCGCGCCTCAGCCGGGGACGCCCGGCCAGGTCGGCGAGGGTCCAGGACATCACGATGATCCGGTCGGTGGCGCGCGCTGACCTGACGTAACGCGGCCCGACCGAAACGGGCGCCTGGCGTTACCGGCGATCGCATAGAGTTAGCACAGAGAGGGCAGGTGCGTGTCCGATTTGGGTGGCTTCTGAAATCCCGTCAGTAGAATTGATCTTGAGGCCTTTCCGAGGGCCACACCGCCCAGGAGGCACCAGATGCCGACAAAGACCCCCACCAAGCCAGCCCTTCACTCACGCGCAGCGCGCGGCGATGCTGCAGCCGAGTCCAACGTGATCGAGAGCACCGGTGGCGGTCGCACTGCCGTCGGCGATCGGCGGCCAGCCGCCAAGCGCGCAGCTCCGGCAGTCAGCCCCACGCCTGCACCGGCGGCGGCGAAGCCCGCCAAGATGGGCTGCTCGGGCTACCGGATCAAGCACGGGACCTCGGACGAGGCGATCGTTAAGGCGATCAGGGAGCACGCTACCAAGACTGTAGCCGAGACCGAGGGCTCGCTGTGGATCGCCGCGAGCAGCCTCACCGACGAGCAGCTGCTTGCCGTCATCGGCTGGAGCGTCATCGCCAAGACGGCGTGCGCCAAGGTGGCCCAGCACCTGAGCGACATGACCAGCTAAGCCAGCTCGCGGCCCGGTTCCGGAGACCCGCCGGGTTTTCTGGTGCCCGCGGCCAGCCCGCTCCTTAGACGCTGCACGCTCTGGACGACCTCCATATCGCGATACGACATTGGCAAGCGCGACCTTGTGGGCGGAGACTCCACGTATGACAGGCGAACGCAGTGTGGATGTGGCGGTCGGTTCCGGCACGCTGCATGTGGCGCTGCTGGGCGGCTTCAGTGTTCGTGTCGGAAGCCGCGCGGTTCCTGGCTCGTGGCGGCTGCGCAAGTCCAAGACGCTGATTAAGCTGCTGCTCTCGCTGGCGGCTTTGCAGGAGGCGCTGGCGGCTGGGCTGGCCGGTGCCCTGCTGGAATGCCGAGGCCCGGAAGAGGCGGTCGCTCTGGTCGAGCCTTTGGTCGCAGACCGCCCCCACGATGAACCGCTCCACCGGGTGCTCATGGAGGCGCTGGACCGGGCCGGGCGCCGGCGGAGATCGCCGAGTTGCTCGGCCTCGCCGACCGCACACGGCTGCTGACATTGAGCGGGCCCGGCGGCGCCGGCAAGACCCGGCTGGCGATCGAGGTCGCGCGGCGGCTGGCGAACGCCGACACGGTCCCCGACGGCGTGTGGCTCGTTGACCTGTCGGGGGTCCGGGACGGGCGGCTGATACCGGCGGCTGCCGCGGCATCTCTTGGCCTGACGCTGACCGGCGCCCGGCCCACCACGGCGGCCGTTGTGAAGCAGCTTGCCGACCGGAGAATGGTAGTACTGCTCGACAACTGCAAGCATCTGCTCGGGGCCTGTGCAGAATTCGCCATGGCGTTGCTTGAGCGCTGCGCCGGCGTGGCTGTGCTGGCCACCAGCCGCGAGCCGCTGCGCCTGCCGGGCGAGGTGGTCTGGCGGGTCCCATCCCTCGAGCTGCCGGACCTGCGGCTTCCCGCCGACCCGGCACGACTGGCCCGTCTGGAGTCTGTGCAGCTGTTTCTCGAGCGCGCGGCCAGGCGGACGGGAGGCGTTGCCTCAGCCGCGGCTCGGGTGGCATGGCGCTCGCGCTGCCGGACGGGCACATCCTGCTCGCGCATGTCGCCGCGTTGCTAGGTGGTGCGCCGGTGTGGCGCCAGCGAGATGATGCCAGTCGCGAGTGGGCGTCAGCAGCTGCCATTGCTCCGCCTTGCTATCTCTCACCCTCGCCCTGGCCGAAGTAGTTTCGCGCCCGCTCCACCGCGCCCGCGTCGCGCAGCACGTCTCCCGGCCAGCTGCCGGTGCCTAGCAGCGCTCCGGCAAAACGCGCGCCCAGATACTCCGCGGACAGCTCCAGCACCTTGAGCAGAGGACCGGCCGCCGCGTGATTCTCGCCGGCCATGACGCTCACTGCCCATAGCGTTCTGCCGCGCATCCGGTTTTTGAAGTCGGCGCCGGCCAGCCGTTCCCAGCTGGCCCAGTGATCCAGGTAGAGCTTGACCGGCCAGCTGACGCTGTACCAGTACAGCGGGGTGACGATGACCAGGTCCGTCGCCGCGAGCGTCGCCTCCAGCAGCAGCCGCTCCACGCCCTCCGGCTCGAGAACCCGATCGTCGCGGGCGCCGATGTCATGGAACGGCGGCAGCTCCAGGTTCCCGCAGGCACAGCCAGCGCCGCGGGATGTCGGCCGGCAGGCGTTCGGCGGCGAGCCGTGCAAGCGCCTCGGTGTTACCGCCTGCCCGGCTGCTGCCCACGACGAACAGGAAGCTGCGCTCGGAGTTCCCTGCCGTGCCTGTGCTGACAGCCGGACCTGGCCCCGCGCTCACAGCCGTGCCCCAGCCCGCAGCCGTACCCGTGCCTGCCACGCGACCATCTCCTTATCTGCTTGTGCATGCATTAGTTGTATGTACAGATAATGGTAGGGTTCTGTCAAGTGCCCCGGCAGTGCCCTCGGCCTTGGCCCTGCCCGCCCCGGTCCTGGCAGGAGGCATCGCATGACCGCTGACGTGCCAGCGGCCGACGAGCTGGCCTGGGATGCGCTCGCCGCGCTGCACTCGCGGGTCGAGCAGCAGCTCGCCAAGGCCCTGCAGCGCCGGCACGGACTCGGCCTGTCTGACTACCGGGCGCTGAGCCGGCTGGCGACCGCCGAGAAGGGCGGCATGCGGATCGCCGAGCTCGCCGAGGCACTCGGCCTGAACGAGAGCTCGGTCAGCCGCCTCGCCGACCGGCTCGAGCAGGACGGTCTGACCGAGCGATGCGTCTGCCAGGACGACCGCCGTGGCGTCTACGCCTTCATCACCGGAGCGGGCCACACACAACTGGCGGCAGCCACACCCACCTACCGGGCCCAGCTGGCCGCCGCCCTTGACGCCGCCGCCGCCGACCCTGCCCTGGCCGCCCCCGTCACAGCCCTGCGCAGCACGCGCTAGCCCGCAGCCATCAGCACCGAGCAACAATCCCAGCCAGCAGCGACGGGCTCCCTGGCTGCTACGCGTGCCGCTCACCCGCACCGGCCACTTCGCGACCGCGAGCAGAGCACGCCGATCTGCGCATGGACGACACCGCCGAAACCGCCCCTGACTGAAGCCAGTACTCGGCGTCAGCCGCGACTCTGACGACACACGCCACACGCCGTCAGCGGCAGATTCGGATGTTTCGGCGGGCGTCAACAGCGGGCGTTCTTCGCGGCTGACAGGCATGGAGGCGTCCAGCAAGCAGCGGTGCGGTGCCTCGGGGGTGGCTGGGCCGCCTGTCCGGTGAGCGCCGCTTTGCATGGTGCGTTCCGGTGGCGGAGTGGGGCCTTGCTTCCAGCCTGACATGATCGGCTGGGCCCGCCAGTTGAGTCCAGCAGAGTGGTGTACCGACCCGCTCGCTGATGGGCGTGGCGTCAGGGCATAAGGGCGGCCACCGCGTGATCCTTCGAGAGACCTACCAAGTCGACTCGAGGGAGAACTACGCGATGGCCGCAAAGCCAAGTATCGAGCCTGCCAACAGCTCCTATTCGGGGCGACCGCGCACGTCCCCAGGCTGAAGTACTGAGGCGAGGTGTGCGCACAACGGAGCGGGCGGGCGCGCATTCGCTGCAATTCGGGACTTACGCCCTAATGGACTGCCGGGCTGCCGGCCGCGCTGGCCGATCGGCCCGTTCCGTCATGCGTTGGCAGCTTAACACGCGGCGTTAATGATCGACTACCAAGCGACGTGTGCTGAGGCCCGCCGCTTGTAGAAGCCTATGATCGGTGATCACGTCGGGGCCCGATCACCAGTACCCGGCAGAGCCGGGCGAGATTCCGCAGAATCCTCTCCACCCCTGGCGGCGGCATTATGCGGATGTCCGGCTGGCAAGACGGAATCGCCAGCGCCGCGATGGGGTTACCTGGTGCATGGCTACTGGGCACCAGATCACGATCACTCCGGCCGATGTGCACATCGAGGTCGCCGTTGGCGGCCAGAAGCTGGCCGAATCCGACCGGGCCGTCCTGCTCACCGAGACCGGAATGCCGACCAGGTACTACATTCCCCGCGCGGATGTGCGGACTGAGCTACTGCGGCCCACGGCCCGCGAGACGACCTGCCCATTCAAAGGCCACGCGTCGTACTGGTCAGTGCAGGTCGGCGACAAGATCGATGAGGATCTCGTCTGGAGCTACCAGACCCCGATCCCTGAAGCCGAGGGGATCGCGGGCCTGATGTGCTTCTACAACGAGCGCGTCGAGCTGAGCATCGGCGGTGAACGACAAACAGGTCGGCAGGCTTCGTCCTCTCGGTAGCCGCGGGCAGCGCGGTTAGCGGATGGACCGCCCAGCTTTTCTGCCGAGCTCCGCGCCGGGAGCGGCATGAGCGCGTACTCAGGGCCGGCGGTGGCGGTGCATGAACATATGTCCCGGCCGCTTGCCTGTTCGGCGCTGGTGGGATTGCTAACGGCGGGGAGAGCTCTTGATAATCACGCGCCGGGCCACCGTTCTGGTCGCGCGATCGACAGCTCGTTCTCAGTGCGGCAACCGCAACGATCATTATAACGGCCGGGGAGTGCTCGGCGATTGTCCCGGTTGTGAACAGCGAGGGTCGCGAGCGCGAGCGACACGACGCGGGCCACGTCGCTGGCCCGCTCCGTTGACCGCGTGCGCGCCGCTGGGGGCCGAGCAGGATCAGCTCCTACTCCTGGCGGATCTTGCGTGTTGTGCCTTAATGGGTCGTGTAGTTGATCTCACCCGCATCGGGGCAGGCGATCGCGAAGCAAAAGCACCTGATGGGCGCGTGGTCGCTTGCGGCTACGAGGCTGTGCACCGCGTTGGGCGGAATGTACACCAGGTCGCCTTGGCCGATTTCTCGGCTCTCCTGGCCGATGACCATCGTGCCGCGCCCGTAGAGCACGTAATAGAACTCATGGGTGGGATGGGTGTGCGGGTCGACGGCGCCGCCACCGGTGATCTCGAACTCGTTGACCAGCTCCAGCGAGCCGCCTCCGGTCGCTTCGCGCATCGTGCCCGGTGGCATCAGGTACCAGACCGGGGTCGTTCCGTTGTGCTCCACGGTCGGCGGCACTGTCGCGATGTTGCGGACGTCCATCTAAGGCCTTCCTTGAGTGCCCTGAGGGCTGGATAGTACTGACTACCGAAAGGAGACGTCCATGCCGGTAGCGGCCCTTACGATCAGTGCGCAGCCATTCGACCCGGCCGACTGGGGCCCCTACGGCTGGGTGCCGGTGCCTGACACCGATCCGCGAGATGGCAGTTCGCGCCTCGCCTTCGAGTGGGCTGACGCACACCTCAACCTTATCGGGCACGATGCCGCCGAGGTGCCGCGGACCGAGGGCGGCTTGGTCTGCGAGATGCTGTTCCGGCATCAAACTCACACGCAGGCGCTGATGGTGCTGAACTGCCCGGCGGCCGTGGTGGTGGCCCCGCCAGGCACCGCGTTCACCTCGCCGCAGGACGCTGGCCTATTGCGCGCCTTCCTGCTGGGCCCGCACGACGTCTTTGTGCTGCACCGGGGAACCTGGCATTGGGGACCGTTCCCAGTCAACGCGCCGCGGGTGGACATGCTGAACGTGCAGGGGCTGCGGTACGCCGAGGACAATGAGTGCTGCCGTCTCGGCGACATCGGCGCGAGCGTTGAAGTAGTCACCCACTAGCCCAGGCAGTCGCTCGGGCTGCTCGCCGGGTCGCACTGCCGCCGTCGATGAGGTCTCGCCGGGAGTCCGCGACTGTCTCGCCCGAGTCCCCTGTTAGCGCACGCCTTTCGTTGACCGAGCATGAACTGGTTTCACAGTTAGCGACCGCGGGACGGCTAACTCCGACACGAACTGACCACGAGCTGTCGGCGGCATGAGCGAGCGTTGCTACCACGGTAGGGACTACCGGAGTATGCTGGCGGTATGAAGGTTGACAAGCTGAGCGTTTCGTTCGAGCCCGACCTTGGCGACGCCGTCAGATCAGCCGCCGCACAGGCAGGCAAGCCAGTCTCCTCGTGGCTGGCCGAGGCTGCCGCCAGCAAGCTGCGAGCCGAAGCGCTGGCTGACTTCCTGTCCGGCTGGGAAGCCGAGCACGGTGTGCTTACCACCGAGGATGTCGCCCGCGCGGAGAGGGAGCTCGGCCTGGCAGCAGGCGATACCGCCGCGTGAGCGCGCTCATCTTGGATGCTGGAGCGCTGGTGGCAGTGGACCGTGACGACCGCGCGATGGTCGCCCGGCTCCGGGCGGCCCAGCAGCACGGCCTGGAGCTGCGGACCAATGCGATGGTCGTCGCTCAGGTGTGGCGCGACCGGCATGGCCGCCAGGCGAACCTGGCCCGGTTGCTGCGGGCTGTCGATGTGCGTGCCGTTAGTCAGAGCGATGGCCGCGACGCAGGCGTTCTGCAGGCAACCGCCGGCACTGCGGATGCCATCGATGCAACTGTCGTGCTGCTGGCGGCGCCTGGCGATCGCATCCTCACGAGTGATCCTGGCGACATGACTCTGCTGGCCGCAGCAGCTGACAACAGAGCTGTCATCGTCGCCTGCTAGACCAGCCTGCCCGCGCCACTGGCGGCAGATCAGTATGCCGGCCACCGCTCGGCAAGGCACAGTGTCGGCTACGACCGGTGGCAAAATACGCCTGTGTCGAACTCCGCGGAGGGCTCTCCTAAAGGCTCGCATCGTCACGGCGTTGCTGCGCGACGGCAACCGGGTACTGCTATGTCTCCGATCTCCCAGGCGTCGTTGGTATCCCGACGTCTGGGACCTGCCCGGTGGGCACGTGGAGCCCGGGGAACTGCCTGGCGCGGCACTTGCTCGAGAGCTTCGAGAGGAACTGGGCATCGACATCGCGGCGCCATCGGGTCCGCCCGTCCAAGAAGTTCGTGCCGACACGTTCGACATGCAGATCTGGCTGATCGAAGCGTGGATGGGGTCTCCGATCAACGTTGCGCCAGACGAACACGATGCCATCGCGTGGTTCACCGAAAATGCGCTTGGAGAACTGTCCCTAGCTCATGACAGCTACCTTGCCATATTCAGCAAGATTCTTGCCGAGCATCGAGCCTGACCACGAATGAACACGCGCTTCTCGGCAAGATGGCCAGTCCCACGCCGCGCACCGTCGGAGGCAGATGAGGACGCCGCCGGTTCGCGCGTTAAGCGGCAAACAGGGCTTCGAGCACCCTGATCGACTGCACCGTGGTCTCGTGCAGTAGAGCATGAATGCCGAGTTCACAGGCGCCTTTGACGTTCTCGGGGCGGTCATCAAGGAAGACCAGCTCTCCTGGCGAGACGGCAAGCCTGTCGCAAAGCAGCCGGTAGACCCTCGGGTCTGGCTTGGCCAGGCCGACTTCGCAGGAATAGATGATCACATCCACTAGCCGCTCAAACCCGTATCGCGCTTGGTACTCGCGGCGCGCCCCGTCGATCGCGTCGCTGAGGATCGCGGTCTTGTAGCGCGGCCGCAGGCTGGCCGCGTAGGCGAACAGCTCGGCGTCCAGCTCGCCGCACATGTCCGCCATGAACTCGCCGGCCCGCGCCACCGACTGTCCGAGCGCGCCGGCAAGCCTGGCCTTGTACTGGGTCTCGGTCAGCAGGCCGGTAAAGGCCAGTTCATCAGGGTCAACGCTGGCCAGCGCCTTGCAGAATTCCGCGGCAGTCATGCCAAGCCGTTTCTGCCATCTCTCCCAGACGTCATGGAGGTGGCCGACCTGGGTGAGCACTCCGCCAACGTCGAACGCCACGGCCCGTATCGGCATTTCCTAAGTCTCCCACCGAACTGCACCTCGGGAACGAGCACGGCGCGGCATAAGCACCGTAACGCGGCGTGTGTCAACTCGGGCGGGTGCTCCGCCGTCTCCTCGTGCTCTGCCTAGCTTTCAAGTGGGTTGTTCCCGACAGCGTGAATCGAGCTCGGTGAGGAGACGGGCGGGGCTGCCCAGGCTCGTTATCTCCCGGTTCCCCTGAAAGACGATGCGCAGTTCATAGACATACGGATCCTGTAGCACCTTGCCCTCGCGCACGACCCGTATGTGAGTCTCGTCAAGTTGTTTGGCCCCACTGGTCGTCGTGAATTTTGGCTCCGGCCTGGGTCTGTTGCTGGCGGCGGCGGTGGGCGCCCGGCGGGGTAAATCAGCTGCCCCGGCGCGCTGATCTTCCCTACTATCCGGGCATGGACCTGCGCATCGCAACCATCGCCGAGCGGCCTGACCTGAAGTCCTCGTTCGCAGACCCGGCAAGCGATCCGTGGCCAGCTTTCATGAGTGAGGACCCTATCTCCCTGCTCTACTACAGCGACGTCCGGATCGCGCAACCCGAGTACGGGCTGATCGCCTATGACGCCGCCGCCCCGGACCAGGCGGTCGCCCGCGCGTACTGCGTGCCCTTCGCGTGGGATGGCGACCCGGCCCTTGGCGATCTGCCGATCGACGGCTGGGACGGCGTGATCTGGCGCTCGGCGCGCGACCGCCAGATCGGGCGGAAGCCGAACCTGATCTCGGCGCTGGAGATAACCATCCCCGCGAACCGGCAGGGCACCGGCATGTCCGCGAGGATGCTGGCGGCAATGCGGGACAACGCGGCACGCCTCGGATTCGAGCACCTTGTAGCTCCGGTGCGGCCGAGCCGCAAGCACCTGGTCCCGGATCTCCCGATCGAGCAGTACGCGGCGCTTGTCCGCGAGGACGGCCTGCCCCAGGATCCGTGGCTGCGCGTGCACGTCCGGGCCGGCGGCCGGATCGTCGGCACCTGCAAGCGCGCGATGGTCATCCCCGGCACCCTGGACGAGTGGCGTGCCTGGACTGGCCTGCCGTTCGACGAGTCGGGCCCCGTCGTCGTGCCCGACGCGCTGGTGCCGGTCCAGTGCAGCGTCGAGCACGACTACGCGGTCTACGTCGAACCGCCGTGTGGCTTTACCACAGGCTGTGAGGCCGCGCCGCGCGGCGCGGCAACATTGCGGGCAAGCCGCCTCGGAAGATCACGCGCATAACATGCATGGTCGTATGACTCGCTGCGCGGACCCTGGCGGAACAATCTGTCGCTCCGGACAGTCACTCCGGTCACCGCGAGATCGGCGGCTTGCACAAGGAGTGAGGTATGCCGGCGTCTCGCTCAGCGCGCATTCGAGTTGCCTTCGTGCCGACGACAGCGGCGCCGTTTCGTGTTCTCCGCGTGTCCATCATGGCCGGGCTGGCGTCTCCGATCAGGAGAGGCCCGGCCCTGTCGGCGCGTGAACTGGGGGGATGATGGAGGAGTGTCCTTCTGGAAGCCGGCCGAGATCCCGAGAACCCGGCGGCTGCGATCCTGGGCGTTTGACGGCGGATGCGCCATCGCGGCGGGCGCGGCGTCGCTGGCGCACTTCACGTTCGGCCAGGCCGGGCATGCCAGTCACCTGTCGCTGGCTGCCGGGGTGATCGTCGCGGGCGTGACAGCCGCAGCGCTCCCGCTGCGCCGGGTGTGGCCGGGTCCGGTGTTCGCGTGGACCCTCCTGGCCGCTGCCGTCATGGCGCAGTGGCCAGACCGGGGCGCGCTGTTCCCGGTGGCGCTGGCGATCAGCCTGTATACCGTCGCCGCCACGATGCGAAGGGTTCAGGCGCTGGCCGCGGCAGTGCTGGTGGCCGGTGTGATGCTGCTCGTGGTCGGCCAGGACGGCACCCGTCACTGGGCGGTCGCAGTCTCCGACGCCGCCGGGTTCGCGGCCGCGTTCCTGGTGGCGGGCCTGTATGTGGGCACCCGCCGCGCTTACCTGGCCGCGCTGCGCGACCGGGCCCGGCAGCTCGAACGCGAGCGTGACCAGAGCAGCGCGCTGGCCGCAGCTGAGGAACGGGCCCGCATCGCCCGCGAGATGCACGACAGCGTTGCCCACCACCTGACGGTGATCGTGGCGCTTTCCGACGGCGCTATCCGCGCCATCAGCCGCGCGCCCGACGAGGCGGTCGATGCGATCCGTGACGTGTCGGGCACTGCCCGGCAGGCGCTCGCCGAGACGCGCCGCCTTCTCGGCGTGCTCAGAACTGAAGCCGGGCAGGAACCGCGGCAGCCGCTGCCTGGCCTGGCTGACCTGGATGATCTGCTCGGCCGGATCCGGGCCGCCGGCCTGCCTGTGCACTACGAGCGCAGCGGCACAAGCCCGGACCCGCCGCGCGCTATCCAGCTTGCGGTCTTCCGGCTCGTGCAGGAGGCCCTGACGAACACCATGAAGCACGCCGGGCCGGGCGCAAGCGCAGCCGTCCGGTTGCAGCTCACGCCCGCCGAAGTGCACGTAGACGTGGAGGACGACGGCGCCGGACGCGGTGCTGTGCCCGACGCCGCAGGGGGCGGCCTGACCGGGATGCGGGAACGGATCAGCGCGTTCGGCGGCGACCTCGATTTCGGCCCGCGTGACACGCGCGGCTGGCGGGTCAGCGCCCGCCTCTACCTCGATCCGGTGGCCACGTCATGATTACTGTGCTGCTGGCCGACGACCATGCCCTGATCAGGAAAGGCTTCCGCCTGATCCTTGACGCCGAACCTGACATCGAAGTAACCGGCGAGGCCAGCGACGGGACGGCTGCGGTATCCATGGCATCCGCGTTGCGCCCCGATGTCGTGCTCATGGACGTCCGGATGCCCGGCCGCGACGGCATCGAGGCGACACGCGACATCGCCGCCGCGGGGCTGCCAGCCAAAGTGCTGATCCTGACCACGTTCGATCTGGACGACTACGTTTACGCCGGGCTGCGTGCGGGTGCCAGCGGCTTCCTGCTCAAAGACACCCAACCCGACGACCTAGTCGCCGCGATCCGCACTATCGCCTCCGGCGACGCCGTGCTGTCGCCGGGCGCCACCAAGCGCCTCATCCGCCAATTCACCGCACAGCAGCCCGGGCAACCAGGAGGCCGGCGCGCCGATCAGATCCGCCAGGCCCTCACCGGCCGCGAGCTGGACGTCTTCTCCCTCATCGCCACCGGCATGTCCAACAGCGAGATCGCCGCGACCCTGCACCTGTCCGAAGGCACCGTAAAGGTTCACGTCGGCCGGATACTCGCCAAACTCGGACTGCGCGACCGTGTCCAGACCGTGGTTCTCGCCTACGAATCCGCACTGATAACGCCGGGGAATCTCCCGTAGCCAGCACCGGCACCTGCATTGACCAGTACGCCTGCCTGGAGCGGATCCGGGGCAGCCCCCAGCTAGCCCTGCGCGCTGGCGTTGGACAACAGCCGGCCGACCAAATCCCGTCACACGCGACCGATCTGCCACAGCGGCGTCAGCTAGGGATGACGGCGAGGCCGCGCTTGGGCGCGTAGGCGGCCAGTTTCTGGCGGAGCTTTCCGCGGCCGCGATGGAGGCGCGACATGACGGTCCCGATTGGCGTGCCCATAATCTCGGCAACCTCCTTGCAGGCGTAGCCCTCGACGTCGGCAAGATAGATCGCCGCCCGGAACTCCCGCGGCAGCTCGCGCAGCGCGCTTAGAATCTCGGAGTCGGCCAGATGCTCCAGTGCCTCGGCTTCCGCCGACCTGGCCGGCGGTGACAGCCGGCCGGTGCCGACCAGCCAGTCATCCTGAAACTCCCCGCCGAGTGCCCTGGTGGGCTCGCGCCTGTTCTTCCGGCAGGTGCTGAAGAAGGTGTTGGCCAGGATCTTGTGCAGCCAGGCACGCAGATTACTACCCGGGCTGAACTGGTGGAACGCGACATAAGCCTTGGCGAGGGTCTCCTGCACCAGATCCTCGGCGTCACTGGCGTTCCCCGTCATCCGCAGCGCAGCACGGTACAGCTGGCCCAGGAACGGCACCACGTCCTGCTCGAATCGCGCATCACGGTCTGGCATATGATCTTCTGGCCTCATCATCGTTCCGCTTCCTCCTTGCCTGCCGACGTGGGCGGGGCTAGCGCGGCTGCTACCAGTCCGAAGGGTCGACTGCCGCCCCGACCCATGCCACGGGCTTGAACCCGTCGGCGAGCGATGCTGGCGAGGTGCAGCCACCGGGAGCAGCGAACACTGCGGCCATGGCCGCGATGCCGAACACCCTGCGCATCGCGTTGAACGCGTCGTTGGTGCCGGCGGGCGCGCCCACTTCGACGGGCGGCACCGAAGCAGGTGCGGCATTGACGACGGCGGGAAAGCGCATCGCGAAGCCCAGCGCGCCGAGCAGCGGCAGCATCCGCAGCATCGCGCCGCAGCGCAGCTCCAGCTGCCGTCCGGAAGCGACAGGCCACCCGCCCGCCTGGGTACTGGGTCGCACGGGACTGCGGCGGCGCTCACGACCGCGCCTTCGCCGGCGCCGCGCTGTAACCGCGTTCCGTCGGGACGCCGCCTGCCGCGGCGGTTCCGTCGGCGCGCGCGGTCAGCTCATCGGCGGTGCCGCGAAACGCGATCAATCCCAGGTCCGTCAGCGGCTGGAATCCGCTGTGGCCGCTGGCTTCCCGGTCCGTCACCGCTGGCAGTCGGCTTCTGGACTCGCGCCGGTGGTCGTTTAGGTTCCAGCGTGCCGCCGCGAGGCCTGCCCGGGTATCGGGATCACCCCCCATCCGACCCTGGTGCTGCGCCCAGGCGGATCAGGGTCAGCCCCGATCGCCTGCCGGCGTTGCGCCCCGGCAGAAGAGGCCCAGTCACCGGCCATACACCGCTGCTTCCTCAACTGGGCGTCCCGGCATCGTTACCTCCGCAGGCACACCGCCGCGGCTGGCCGGCTGGGTCGCACCTTGCCACGCCCGGGCCGCCAGCAGCAGCATCGCCACCGCAAACGGGAGCATGAACACCACCACGAGAACGGGCCCCGCGGATGAGACCTGCTGGGCGACCTCCAGACCGATCACGAACAGGACCGCCAGCCAGCGCGGCACACTCCGGCTTCGCCACAGGGCAAACCCCATCACGACCGGCGCAGCGAAAATGCCGACGAAGTAAAGGCCGGAGAACACGTGCTCGAACCCGGAATTGAATGACGTCACCAGGAAGCGCGCAGCCGCATCCCTGGTCATGTGCGCTGTCGCGGCGGCAGCGAGGTTGACACCCACCAGGACGTTGACGAGAGCCCCGCAGAAAGCACCGAGCCCCCCGAGCAGCACAGCGACGGTGGCGACGATTGATCCGCGTCCTCTGACCAGCGTGGCGATCGCCGCATACGAGACCGCCAGCGCGCCCAGCGCGAGCAGCGAGAGCGAGCCCGACACGTAAAGCTGAACCGGATGCATTGCCGCGATCGGCAGCACCTTCAGCGCGTCGGCCATCGTCGAAAGGATCTGGTCGGTGCCTTTGGGGTCAAGGGCTTCCGCGCTGACATACAGCACGGCGGCGAGGGGCAGAAAAAGGGCCAGCAGTCGCTGACGTATCCGGGTAGCACTATCCATCGACTTCTCCAGCCACGTAGGGCCGATCATCTCGGCAAGTTCAAGCCGCTCGCAGTCGCTCAATGGGAGCGACACCGTCGAGGCATTTGGCGTGGCACGACGGCGAGGAGCCGCCTGCCGTCCGCATCGCACGGCTGACGTCAGATGTCGCGACTTCCGCCAGTAGTTACCGACAGCCAGAACGCTACGGGCCCCGCCACTGCCCAGGCATCTGCCTCGAGGCCACAGTTTCCCAGCCGCCTATGCCCCGAGGCCTATGCCCACCAGTGTGTTCCCGGCCTGCCAGCCAGGCGGGCATCGCCGCTGTCGTGCACGTCATCTAGACCTGAGTAACCGAGTTGAGTCCAGCAGAGTGGTGTACCGACCCGCTCGCTGATGGGCGTGGCGTCAGGGCATGAGGGCGGCCACCGCGTGATCCTTCGAGAGACCTACCAAGTCGACTCGAGGGAGAACTACGCGATGGCCGCAAAGCCAAGTATCGAGCCTGCCCGCTTTCTGCACGACCAGCTGGAGTCCGCGTCGCCGGATCTGCTGCGGTCGCTGCTGACCACGTTCCTGGATGCGCTGATGTCGGCGGAGGCCGACGCGGTGTGCGGCGCCCCGTACGGGGTGCCGTCACCGGACCGGGTGAACGTCCGCAACGGCTACCGGCACCGGGACTTCGACACCCGGACCGGGACGCTGGACCTGTCGATTCCCCGGCTGCGGCAGGGCACCTATTTCCCGGACTGGCTGCTGGAACGCCGCCGCCGCGCCGAAGCGGCGCTGACGTCGGTGGTGGCGACGTGTTACCTGCTGGGCGTGTCGACCCGCAGGATGGAGAAGCTGGTCCAGACGCCGGGCATCACCCGGTTGTCCCGGTCGCAGGTCAGCGAGATGGCCAAGGACCTGGACGCGGTGGTCGCCGACTTCCGGACCCGGCCGCTGGACGCCGGCCCGTACACGTTCGTGGCCGCGGACGCGCTGGTGCTGAAAGTCCGAGAGGGCGGCCGGGTGGTGAACGTGCACGCCCTGCTCGCGACCGGCGTCAACGCCGACGGGCACCGGGAGATCCTCGGCCTGCAGGTCACCTCCGCCGAGGACGGCGCCGGCTGGCTGGCGTTCTTCCGGGACCTGACCGCCCGCGGCCTGGCCGGCGTCGCGCTGGTCACCTCCGATGCCCACCGGGGGCTGACCGAGGCGATCGGCGCGACCCTGCCCGGCGCGTCCTGGCAACGGTGCCGCACGCGCTACGCGGCGAACTTGATGTCGGTCACGCCGAAGGCGTCCTGGCTGTGGGTGCGGACGCTGCTGCACTCGGTCTATGACCAGCCCGACGCCGCGTCTGTGCACGCCCAGTACGACCGCCTCATCGACGCCGTGACCGAGAAACTCCCCGCCGTCGGCGCGCACCTGGATACCGCCCGCGCCGACGTGCTGGCCTTCACCGCGTTCCCGAAGGAGCTGTGGCGCCAGATCTGGTCGAACAACCCGCAGGTTATCTGGAGTCCTCGCGGGGGTGTCCTGCATGTTGACCACGAGGGGTTGAGGAGCCGGGATCTGCGTTGCGGACGTGGTTATCTACCGCTGTCCATCACGCGGATCTCTGGGGGGAACCATGCTTGTTCAGCGGGTGCTGTCGCCCGTCTCGTCGCCTGAGTCGTGGACTGTGCTGGGGGACGATGATCTCCCGGTTGCCCCGGTCGAGCGCTACCTGGCTTACCTGACTGATATTGAGCGGTCGCCGAACACGGTCCGGGCTTATGCCCATGATCTGAAGGACTACTTCTGCTTCCTCGAATGCCGCGGCCTGGAGTGGCGCGAGGTTCGCCTGGAGGACATCGGCGAGTTCGTGGCGTGGCTGCGGCTGCCGCCGGCTGGCCGGGACGGGCGGGTCGCGGTCCTGCCGTCGGCCGGCGACTATGTGAGCGCGTCGACGGTCAACCGGAAACTGTCGGCGCTTAGCGCGTTCTACCTGCATGCGGCGCGGCACGGGGTGGATGTGGGCGAGCTGCTGGTGACCTGGGCCCCGGCGGGACGCCGGGGCGGGTGGAAACCGTTCCTGCACCACATCAGCAAAGGGCAGCCAGTCAGCCGCCGCGCGATCGCGCTGAAGACGTCCCGCAAGCTGCCGCGGGTGCTGACGGCCGCGGAGGTCCAGGAGATCTTAGGCGCCTGCGGCAGGCTGCGGGACCGGCTGCTGTTCGCAGTGCTGTATGACACCGGCATGCGCGTCGGTGAGGCGCTGGGACTGCGGCACGAGGACGTCGCCGCCGCCGAACGGGAGATCACCGTGACGCCTCGCGTCAACGCCAACGGGGCCCGCGCCAAGTCAGGGACAGCCCGGACGATCCCGGTCTCCGCCGAGCTGATCCGGCTCTATGCCGACTACCTGCACGAGGAGTACCGGGACCTCGACTCCGATTACGTGTTCGTCAACCTGTGGGGCCGCCCGCATGGTCATCCGCTGGCCTACCCGGCCGTCTATGACCTGGTCGGGCGGCTGCGCCGTCAGACCGGCATCGAGTTCGGCCCGCACTGGTACCGTCACACGGCAGCCACGCGGATGCTCCGCGACGGCGTCCCGGTCGAGACGGTGTCTGCTCTGCTGGGACACGCGTCGGTCACCACGACGTTAGCGACATACGGGCATCTGAGCAGCGAGGACGCCCGCCGGGCGCTGGAGGCGGCCGGCTGGTTCGCAGGACGCAAGGTGTCGTGGTGACCGGCACGCAGCCGGTCTCGCCGGCGCCGCGGACTGGGCTGCTGCTCGGCAGGCTCATGGCGACGGTCCGGCCGGAGTTCCGGGCTGACGAGTTCGTCTTTGACCCGGCCGACCCGGTGTTCGGCGGAGCTGTCTGCCTGGTGCCCGGCTGCCTGCGGACAGGCCGCGGCGGCTGGGGGCTATGCGCGGCTCACCATGACAGGTGGGTCACCGCCGGCAGGCCCGACCCGGACGCCTTCGCCGCCTCCACCGAACCTCGCTGGCACAAGCAGACCCCGCTGGCCTGCTGCCGGGCGCCGGGCTGCGGCCGCGGGGTCGCCCGCCAGGGGCTGTGCGTCCGCCACGCTCAGTCCCGCGAGCGCGCGGGCCGGCGCTGTCGCAGTGGCTAGGCGCAGTGCCCGTGACCTGCATGCCGGACGGGCAGGCACTGTGTCAGATCGCGGTCTGCGACCTGTGGGCTGAGAAGGGCATCCCGTTCTGCCACGGGCATGGCAACACCTGGAAGACCAACGGCCGCCCCGCCGCCGGGGAGTTTGCCCGCGGCTATGCCGAGATCGATGTCGTTCCCCGCAACGAGCGCATCTTCCTGGACGGACTGCCCGCGCAGCTGAAGCTGGAGATCCAGTACGCCCTGCAACGCCGCCGGGACGAGCGGACCGTCAAGGTCCAGCCCTTCGTAGTCACGCAGGTGGTGCGGTTCCTGGCAACGTGTCCGGTGACCTCACTGCTCGACTGGCCCGAGCAGACATGGCGGCAGCGGATCGGCCGCCCGGCTCCCAAAGACTCCAACCCGCGGGCCCTGCTCATCTTTGCCCGCCGTCAGGCCGAGGACCTGGCCGGCGCTGGCGGCGGCTGGGACGCCGAGTACTGCCGGGACGTCTGGCGCCTGCACAACCTGGGGTTCGGGGGTCGCCAGACGCTGCGATTCGACCGCATTCCCCAGCCATGGCTCAAAGAGCTGGCCAAGCGGTGGGCTCGCTGGCGGATCAGTACCGGCCTGTGCCTGGAGGCCGTCCGCCGGGCAGTCCGCGCGGTCGAGCGCTTCGCTCAGTTCCTGTCCGCACCGGCAGTCGCCATCGCCCGGCTCGCCGACGTGGACCGGCCGCTGCTCGAGCAGTACCTGGCCGACCTGCACGCCGAGATGGCCGGCAGCCAGCGCCAGGGCGCTCACATCGGGCTGCTGAACAGCTTCTTCACCGCGATCCGCCAGCACCACTGGGACGACACGCTCCCGTCCACCGCGATGTTCTTTCCCCAGGACCTGCCCAAGCGCAGCGAACGGCCGCCACGGGCACTGGCCGAGCACGTCATGGCGCAGGTCGAGCATCCCGGCAACCTCGACCGATGGGGCAACCTCGCCTACCGGCTGGTGACCCTGATCCTGATCCACTGCGGGCTGCGGGTCTCCGACGCCCTCCGCCTCGAACGGGACTGCATCGCCTGCGACGCTAACGCAGCCCCGTATCTGCGGTACTTCAACCACAAGATGAAACGCGAGGCACTCGTCCCCATCGACGAGGAACTCCGCCGCCTCATCGATGAGCAGCAACACCGCGTCCTGGAACGCTGGCCGCACGTCCCGCCGGGCCTGTTCCCCAGGCCCACCAAGAACCTCGACGGGACGGCGCCGGTCAGCAGCTCCACCTACCGGCTGGCGCTCTACCGCTGGCTGGAACGCTGCGACATCCAAGACGAGCATGGCCTGCCGGTGCACCTCACCCCGCACCAGTGGAGGCACACGCTCGGAACCAGGATGATCAACCGGGACGTGCCGCAGGAAGTGGTCCGCCGGATCCTCGATCATGACTCGTCGCAGATGACCGGCCATTACGCCCGGCTGCACGACACCACGGTCCGGCGGCACTGGGAAGCCGCCCGCAAAATCAGCATCACCGGGCAGGCGGTCATCCTCGATCCGGACGGGCCACTGGCCGAAGCCGCGTGGGCCAAG
Source organism: uncultured Actinomycetota bacterium (assembly GCA_963719765.1). Lineage (GTDB taxonomy): Bacteria > Actinomycetota > Actinomycetes > Streptosporangiales > Streptosporangiaceae > JAJYUU01. The sequence goes on along the minus strand of CAVRCW010000001.1, from coordinate 495,522 downwards.
CAGCGCCTGGGCAGGGTCACCCAGGCCCTGCCCAACGGGTTCTGCGGCCTGCCAGTGCAGAAGACCTGCCCGCACGCCAACGCATGCCTGACCTGCCCGATGTTCATCACGACCCCGGAGTTCCTGCCCCAGCACCGCGATCACCGGCAGCAGACCGTCGAGATCATCTCCGCGGCCGAAGCCCGCGGCCAGACCCGTCTGGCCGAGATGAATCAGCAGATCCTGTCCAACCTCGACAACATCATCACCGGACTCCAGGACGACACCGGATCCGCGGAGGTCACCGCAGATGCCAGCTGACAACACCGCCCAGCTGATCGACGCGGCCCGCCACCGGCACGAGCTGACCCGCGCCAAGGCCATCCGGGCACTGCGCGAACTCAACCGGGCCGGAACCCCAGTCACCTTTGAACTGGTCGCCCGGACGGCCGAAGTCTCCAGATCGTGGCTCTACTCCCAGCCCGAAATACGGGAACAGATCCAGCAACTGCGCGACACAGCCCGGCGAGCACCGTCATCGCGGATTCCCGTCAGCCAGCGTGCGTCTGACCCATCGCTCCGGCAGCGGCTGCAGGCCGCCAGCGAGCGCAACCGGCAACTCGCCGACGACAACCGGCGGCTCCGCCGCCAGCTCGCCGAAGCCCTCGGCCAGCTACGAACGCCCGGAGCCGCTCACGCTTCGGCAACAATCGCACCCAGATGACAACGCCCCCACCACCTCAAGCTGCCTCGTCCAGGACACTGTCCTCGACGAAACAGCCCAGGTCACAGCCCCGACAACGCTTCGGACTCCAGATAACGCTGCGAACGCCTCAACCGGGAAATACGCAGAAGGACCGACGTCGTCGGCATCTTCCCCGACCGCAACTCCCTGATCCGCCTCGTCGGCGCCGTCCTGGCCGAGCAGCACGACGAATGGGCCGAAGGCCGACGCTACCTCGGCGTCGACATCCTGGCCCGATCCCGCACCGCCAGCTGCGATCCGTCCACGGAGGTGCACCACAACAGCGACATCCCGGCGCTCAGCGCCTAACAAGAACGAAGGATCACGCGTCAGCTACCCCGTACACCACGTCAAAGGACTTGACCAGTAACCGTCATCCGACGCCGCGCAGGGAATTCCAGGTACTCATGGGCCAGCAGCAGCCCAAGCCGCACGACTACATTCCCGGCGGTATCACGCGACCGGGTCAGCTCAACAGCGACCGGCATGCAGGCCTCCACCTCCACGAGTCACAGGCCTCAGCCTGTCAAGATCCCGATGAAGATCACCCGCATATCATGCAGATCCGGGCGGGAGGTTGGTCGTCGCTCACCAACTATGCGGTAGGCGGGGGCGCGCCCCTGGCTGGTAGGGAGCGCGGCGGCGGAGGGGCCTTGACCCGCGTCGGACTCTTGCAGCTGGTGGCACGGCGGCGATGCCCGGTGCGGAGTCGGACTCGTCCGGCTGCCGTGGTCATGCCGCTGCTAGCGTCAGCGCTGTCGGCACATGGGAACAACCCTGGCACAGCGTTAGCTAACCGCTCTTTAACCCGGGTGTCGGCAAGCCGATGGTTTGCGGGGCGGAGCAGCTGAGGTGGCACCTGGGCCGCGATTTGTGGGGCAACAACGGTTCCCTCGGTGGTTGCTCAGTAGTGTTGGTTGTAGTCGAAGTTCGTGCACGTGTGACAGCGCGCCTGCGAAGTTCTGACAGCGGGCGCCGCGGGACATCTAGAACCCCAGCCTCCAGAAGGCAGGCGGTCGCAGCAGCCCGGGAGACACGTCCGTGGATCCCGAAGGTCGTACATCAGGAGAAAGCAACATGGCTCAGGGCACCGTGAAGTGGTTTAACGCTGACAAGGGTTACGGTTTTATCGCCCCCGACGACGGCACCGCCGACGTCTTCGTTCACCACTCCGCCATCCAGGCTGACGGTTTCCGCAGTCTTGCAGAGAACCAGCGGGTCGAGTACACCGCCGGCCGGGGGGCCAAGGGCCCGCAGGCCGAGCAGGTTAGCCCGCTCTAACCAAGCAGGGCTCATTTAAGCTCCGAGTTGCCCGCTAACCGCGGAGAGGCCAATACCGCCGTCGGGTTGCCCGTCCTGCTTGACCTGTCGTCCTAAGGTCATCACAGCGCAGGGCAGGAAGTTGGCGCCGAGGGAGCGGGCGCGGGCGGGCGGGCACCTGCCAGGCGGGGAGCAGATGGAGGCCTTTCCGCGATCAGATCGCCGGGCAGGTGAGGCATGGTCTGTCGTGGTTGCGGATCGGGTGCTGCTGGAGCGCGCAGCGGCTGACGGCGCATGCCGAATACATGCCTAAGTCCGCCCGCGCTCAGGCAAGTGGCCAGGTCAGCCATGACATGCGTAGCCGTTTACGAGACGGCCGCTCTGTCAACTGAGCTACACCGGCGGGAACTGCGAGCATGGTGGCCGAACCCGGCCCGTCGCGCACAGCGCGATGGCCCACGATAACGGCTGGCACCATGTGCCACAGGTAGACCGTCATGACGTTGCTGTTGAGCCACCTCACGATCTGCCAGCGACGCGGCCGTGCGAGCCAGCGGTTGACTGAGAGCCCCAGCGGTGGCCCAACTCGGGTCCGCTATCCGATTGACGCGCTGGTAGCCGACGGCGACATGGTGGCCGTCGCCTGAACCGGTACCCTGCCCGGCGTTGGCGAGATGGAAGGACTCAGCCTGTACAGAGTTACCAGTGGCCTGCTCGGGTCGACGCGGCACGCGCTGATGGGCGACCAGCGTGCGTGAGTGCGCCGCCCTGACGCAGAGCCCGGTCGGTAAACCGCTGGGGTAGGCCGCTGCGTTGTTGGGGCCGCTGGCCGGGTCAGGTCAGGACGGACGGGCCCGGCTCTGGCTCTGGTGCCGGGGCGCCGGCCTGGGTGGCCTGAGCTTGCCGGGCCAGCGGGCCTGGGCGCAGCAAGGTCCCGCAGACGATGGCGCCCACGGCGAAGATGCCCGCCGTCCACCAGAAGGCAGTCGTGTAACCGTGCACCTCCGCGGCCGCCTCGAGCCCTGCTCGCGATGAAGGTGACGCGGCGAGCGCGCGAGTCAGGTGGCTGGTGAGGTAGACCGCAGCCGTACTGGTGGCGATGGTGTTGAGCAGGGCGGTACCGATGGAGCCGCCCAGCTGCTGGCCGACGTTGAGGGTGGCCGAGGCCACGCCGGCGTCGGTTCCCGCCACGCCGAAGGTTCCGGTGTTCATCGACGGGGGCATCGACAGGCCGATGCCGGCCCCGGTGACTAGAAGCGGGCCGAGCACCGCGGAGACGTACCCGGAGTGCACGCCGATCGGGGTGAGCCACGCCATCCCGGCCGCGGCGATCAGCATGCCGAACCCGACCAGGGGCTTGGGCCCGATGCGGGGCATCAGGACGATGTTAGAGATCTGGGCGAAGAGCATGAGCATGGCGATCGTCGGCAGGAACGCGACGCCCGTGACCACCGGTGAGTACCCGAGAATCGTCTGGAGGTAGTAGGTGAGGAACAGGAAGATGCCGAACATGGCAGCCCCGATCATCAGCACCGCCAGGTACGCGCCGCCGCGGTTCCTGTCCAGCAGCACCCGCGGCGGCAGGAGCGGATTCGGCGCGCGCGTCTGCCAGGCAGCGAAGGCCGCGAGCAGCGCGACGCCAACGACCAGGAAGCCCCACGTCGACGGCGTGTGCCAGTTGCGGGTCGCGGCGTTGGCGAACCCGTAGACCAGGCAGAACATCGACCCGGACACGAGCAGCACGCCGATCACGTCCAGCCGCGCCCGTGCCCCGGCGGGACGCCCGGCGGCCAGGAAGACCACGGCCCCGGCCGCGGCTATAGCGGCGAAGAACAGGTTGACGTACAGGCACCAGCGCCAGTTGAGGTACTCGGTCAGCAGGCCGCCGAGCAGCAGGCCCACGAGCCCGCCGCCGCCGGCGATCGCACCGTAGACGCCGAACGCCCGCCCGCGGTCCCTTGGCTCGCTGAACGTCGTGGTGAGCATCCCCAGCGCCGCGGGTGCCAGCAGCGCGGCGAACAGCCCCTGGCAGGCCCGCGCGGTAATGAGCATGGTGAAGTTGACCGACGCGCCGCCGACCGCTGAGGCGACAGCAAAGCCGATCAGCCCGGTCAGGAAGGTCACCTTCCGGCCGAACAAGTCGCCGAGCCGTCCGCCGAACAGCAGGAGGCTGCCGAACGCCAGCGCGTAGGCGGTGATGACCCACTGCCGGTCGGCGTTGGAGAAGTGCAGCGTACGCTGCGCCGACGGCAGCGCGATGTTCATGATCGTGAGGTCGAGCACGATCATCAGCTGGGCGAGTCCGACGACTCCCAGCACGAACCAGCGCCGGGAGCCGGGCTGGCCTCCCTGACCGGCGGGAAGGACACCCCCGAGAACGTTGTCCGCGGACATCGCGATACCCCCATATGGAGCTCATCTCCGGGTACACCGCGACAGTAACAGAAGCGGAGGGGTGCGCAGCAGCGTGCCGTCGTGGCTGATGACGGTCATCTGGGTGCCGTCCATCCGGAGGCTAACGCAGTGTCCGGCGAGTTCGGAACCGACGTTGCACTGCCTGCCCGCCAGGCCGATCAGGCCGGTGCCGTTGACCATGCGCTAGACCTCGACGAAGGTGCAGGCCCCGGCCCGGAGCGGCGGTGGTCCTGCCGGGCGGGCGCCTTGTAGTCCCGGTTGGCTGGCAGGCCATGGACTAGCCGACGGTGGCGCGACAGTCGCTCACACGCCGAAGCGGAGCGACCAGACCCTCGTCGGTGGCGCAAGCATCGCGCTCGCAACGAGCCGCCTGATGGTCGAGTCTTGGGTCTGGCGACTGCACTACAGCAGGAGTGCATACGGGACTTTCTGTGGCTGGATGAGCCTGCCGGAAGTTCAGGTGACACCAAGGCATGAGCGGTGGGTGTCGTGGCTCGGCCGTCAGCTGCCAGCGGCGCGGGGACTTCGCCGCTAGGGCCAGGAACCGTGCACGCCAGCGGCTTCGGCACCGCTCGCAGAGTACGTTTTCGCCCGGTCCTTCTCATGATCGTTGGACCCGAGCCGGGAGCACAGGCCCCATGCCCGTGTACAGGTGGCGAAGGGAGCGCGATGGTTCCGGTCGGCCTGCGGTTCGAGCTCTTCGTGGACGATATTGAGCGGTCGCTAGCCTTCTACGCGGCTGCCCTGGGCCTGCAGCCGCCTCCGGGCTACGATCCTCGGGAGTACGTGCCGGTGAGCGCGGGGCGGGTGCGCATCGGACTCCAGCGCCGCACCGCTCTGCCCGCGGAGCATCATTTCCGTCCCGCCCACTTCGCCGGCCCCCGCGGTGTGGGGGTGGAGATCGTGATCGAGGTAGATGACGTCGGCGCGGCTTTCGCCCGGGCGCGGGATGCGGCCGTGGCCCGCGGCGGGCAGGTCGAGCCCTTGGCCGCACGGCCCTGGGGCAAACCGACTTCCGCCTCATCGACCCCGACGGCTACTACGTCCGGGTCACATCCACTGGCTGAGCGCGACGGGAGAGTCCGACGAGCAGGCATCCCTCCGATTGGGCTCGAAGACCGCACATACTGGGGCTAGTCACCAGCGCCGATAACCTTGAAGTCCTGGTTAAGGAAAACATGGTGCGGCCAGTTGACGCCTATGTTGTGGACTTCGTAGTCGCCGTTGCTCAGCTCTACGACTCGGTCGACGACGCCCCCCGGGTAGGCGGTCAGCGAGGCTTCGGCCGCTTTGTCCGCCACCGTTCCGGTGGCGATCGTGCCCTGCCCCTGGGTGTAGTCCGCCGGGATCTGGCCGACCGTCTTTGTCGAGCCTGACGTGCCTTTCTGGAAGGCGATCACCTGAGACGCGGTCGAGGATGCGGTGGCAGGCGGGTGTGCGATGACCTCCGTGGCCGTGACGGTCGTGCTGTCGGCCGTCCCCAGTACGAGGACGGGCTGCCCTGTTGTCACGACGCTCGCTGAGGCCGGGCTCGTCCCGTTCTCGTAGGTCGTGGAGGACGAGTTCTTAATCGTCACCTTCTGGCCCCCGGCTGTCGTCAGCGTGAAGCCCGACCTAGATGTGCTACTGACCGTGCCAGCTGATCCCCCTGGCTCCGGGCCGGTCCGGGCACTGGATCCGGGGCGGCCGCTGCTGGCAGTGGGCGAGTCGCTGCTGGCGGTGGATGAGCCGCTGCCCGTGGTTGCACTGACGACCCCGTAGGAACCGCCCGCGATCGCGATTGCCGCGATTCCGACGACGACGGACCTGGTGAGCTTGCGAGAAGACATTAGCTGAACTCCTCTCACTGAGTTTCATCTCAGGATGCCGACCCCCGCCGGAAGTGCGCTGGGATCAAGCTGGACGCTGGCCGGCAGGTAGCTCCACGCGCGCTGACCTTCAGCTGACCGCAAGGTTCATGGGAGGCAGTGAATGATCATCGAACCCGGTCGCGACCGCCTGGGCAGACTTCGAGTCGGCCTGCCGCCTGCGTGCTTGGGCTGCCTGTCCTTGGAGTCCGGCTGAGATTTGCCCAACCAGGCGAGCTGACTCGCGCATCGAATCGGCTAAGGCAACGAGACGTATCTGCGTCGATCTCGGCTTCCCCCTGAGCGCCATGCCAAATACGTGCCGAACATCTCGTTGCTCACCGCGAAGGGCCAGGTCACGGCCGGTTCAGCTTGCCGTTTACAAGACGACCGCGCTGCGAACTGAGCTACGTGTCAGCTGGCTTCCTTGGCTCGCATCATCAGCGGCCGGACCCGTGGTCCGGTCGCGTAATCCAGCACCGCGGACTTGGACAGCATGCCGCCGAATCCGGCAGCGGCTAGCGCGTCGGCATCCTCCCCGGCCTTTGCGAGCCGGCGCATCGAGCATGGGCCAGCCGCACTTTTGTTCGCTGGCCGTGGTGTCCGGCGAATCCGCGGCTATGGCTCGCGCTCGGGGTTGGCGGTGGCTGACTGGAACTGAGGGCAGCCGAGCGCGTGCCACTCGCGCACGAACACGTAGCGGTCATCCTCGGTGATTACCTCTGCGTGCCAGGGCCCGCAATCTACGCAGGGCCAGATCACGTAGGGCGTGCCGTCGTCTTGGAACGCGGCGAGGTCCACCGAGCCCACCGGAGCGGTGCGGCTGAGCCGTTGCATGGCGCTTTCGTAGCGCCGCCGCCTGGCGCCGGTCATTGCGCCAGGGTACTGCGGCGAATATGGCAGCATCTCCCTATGCCGGGAGACAAGCACGATGTCATCGAGGTGCTTGCACCGGCTACTCGCTGAGTGGGAAGCTGGCGTGCCCGCGCGCTGGGAGAACGGTCCCGGCGCAGCCTGGCCAGTGGTCTCAGCGGGAAGCCGTCTGGCGCAAGGACAGCTGACCGCGCCGCCCAGGCAGCCTGGATTGACCTGGCCCGGCGCGGGCCGTCTAGGTCACCAGGGCCGTCTTGAGCGCTCTTAGCGTCTCGGGGTTCATGCCGCAGGGACCGAGCAGGTAACTGTCGATGCCGTCAGACGTTTCATCCACGCTGTCCAGCGCCTGCGCCATGGCCCAACTCGGCGCGCTCAGGATGCCCACGGCCGCGTCCCGTGCGATGCCGGAGTCGACGAACAACTGGACGACTTCGGGAGTCCGAGCCGCCCCGAGGTAGTCGTCAGTGAGCTGGTAGTCATCGAGCACGTCATCGCGCTGCACGCCCAGGGCGGAAAGCAGCAGGGCTATCGTCAGGCCGGTGCGGTCCTTGCCGCCCAGGCAGTGGATCACCGCGGGCAAATGGTCAGCATCGGCCAGCCGCGAGAACAGGGCTCCGAACGACGCTGCCCCGCCGGTGAGCATCGCGAGGTATTCCGACAGGAGCCAGTGCTCTCCGTCGAGACGAGTCTTCAGGCTCGAGACCCCGCCATTGTCCAGCGGGTCGCGGCTGGGAAGCTCAATGTGGACATGCTGTCGTGGTCCGGGATGCTACCTCAGTTCACTGGCCCGGCGCAGGTCATAGATCGCCTCGATGCCCAGCGCGTCGAAAGCTGGCAGGTCCTGCGGCGTGAGGTAGTGGAGCGAGTCGGACCGGTAGACAGCGCTGGAGCGGGTATGGCCCCCGTTCTTGGTCGGGTAACCGCCGATGTCCCGGAAGTTCAGCGCTCCTGCGAAGGGGATCCGGCGAGTCATCTCGGCAGTTTCTCACATCACGATATGATTTGGGCCCTGGGAATGAGCCCATGAGAGCCGGGCATGGCCCTCACCGCCAGCGAAGACGGGAGTCTTCAGCCGCCAGTCATCGCGTGGCTGGTCGAACACGCCGCCAGACGCGAGGCGGGCGAGGGATCGCTCCGATCGCGAGTTGCGAACCGCAGGGCGGCATGACCGCGCGTTCGCACGCAGGACCGTCATGAATAACTATGTAGAGTTGGGCGGGCGTCGACGGACCGCACCAAATCGCTGCTCATCCACACCGAGGATTCGTCCTGCGCGGCTGGCTGCCCTCCACAGTCGGCATCGGCGGCCGTCCGGGCACGGCAGCAGTCGCCACGTCGTCTGCCTCAAACCTGACTTCGGCCACTTTCGGGGCTTGATCTTGCTCGCGAGCCGCTGACCTGCGGGTTCGGCCTTGGTGATTGCTGAAGTTGCGCACTAGGCGCGACCCGTGGAGTGGACGGGCGCGTGCATGCGGCGGTTACGACGTCGGGCCTCTACCATGGGCTGACATGGTGCTGGATGGGTTCCCCCGAGCGCTGGACGGATTTGAGGCGGCACTGGCCGGGGTTGCGCAGAGCCGCTGGAGCTCCCCGTCGCCGTGCGCGGGCTGGTCTGCCGCCGATGTCGCCGGTCACGTGATCGGTGGGCTGCGGGGGACTGAGGCGCTGGCGCGAGGGCGCTACGAGGAGAATGAGGCGGCTGAGCACCCAGGGTCTGTCATCGGCGACGATCCGCTGGCCGCGTGGCGCCTGGCGCGGGCTGACATGATGGCGGCGCTCGACCCGTCGGCGCTGGCCCAGCTCGTGCCGGGGCCCTGGGGGCCGATGCCGCTGGGCGAGATCCTGGAACGGTCCCCGATGGAGTTCCTGGTGCATACGTGGGATCTGGCGCAGGCCACAGGCCAAGCCACCGTATTGGACCCAGGCCTGGTGCGCGACGCGCTCGGGCCCGCGCGGCAGTTCGCCCCGCTGGCCCGTTTGTCTGGGCTGGTTGGCCCCGAGTGCGCCGTGGCCGAGGACGCCGACGATCTCACCAGGCTGCTTGCGATCTTCGGCCGGCGTAACGCCAGCTAAGGATCTTTTAAGACCTCTTGGCCCTCATGCCGAATCTTCGCGGCAGTTCGTCGGTCAGCACTATCACTGCACGCCATACAGCGACGACGGCACGACTGACTTGCGCACTAGGATGGCCGAACTCGGGGCGGCCGTCCGGGCACGGCAGCAGTCGCCACGTCGTCTGCCTCAAAAGGGCCGGCATCCCGATCGGGCTCGGTGAGACACGGCCGCGCGTACTAGCTGCCAGTGCGTGGCGCGTTGCTACCAGCCTTGCAGGCCTACTGGGCCGACGGCGTACACCCCGAGCGCATAGAGAGCGCTCTGGCCGACGCCGGCATCATAGAACCATGACACTTCGAGATCTATCTCTGTTTGGCTGCTCGGCCCTGGGTTCGGCCCGAACGGGCCGCCGTTAACCCCGTCTTGTATCAGCCACTGATAGTCGTAATAAACGAACTGGTTCGTCAGCTGACATGAGTAACGGTCGGTGCCGCTGCCTGATCCTGCAATGAAGGGGGCCCCCCACGAGTAGTGATAGCCGGCAACAGATCCGCCGGTGACACCGAGGCCACAAGTTCCACGTCCTCCGCATTCGACCACGTCAAAGGCGGAACCGGGGATCAACATCGGACCGCCGCGAGCGGCCCTGAACGATACGGGCCACAGATTGCTCGACTTGCCTGCGGCTGTCACGATCTGCAGGAACGCCGGCTGATCGAGCACCCCCGTAAGGCCAGGCGCTCCCCCCGCAGGGGCGACGCCAGGAGTGAGCCCAGCCGCGAAGGTGGTACCCCACTGCATGCCAGTGTACGAAGGCGGACCGCTTATCTCGATGGCAGGCATGTTATCCACCAGCCGGGCTACGAGCGCTCCGGGGAATGCCCCTGTGGTTTCGATCGGCAGGCTGCCCACCAGAAGCAACTGAGATTCCCCGGCCTTGTATGCGCCGAAGTTGACCCCGCCGACAATGACTCCGCCGCCCGGAGTCGGGTCCGCAAGCGCGACATTGATGACCGGGTTCTTGTTGACCGGCGCGAATATGCCGACAGTCCCGGTAACCTGCGCGCCCGGGAACTCGCGGCTGACGTAGCCCGTCATCACGTCCAGCGAAGGCGCTTCCCACAGGCGGACTTCCCTCGATCCAGATACCGATCGCAGCCGCTGCGTGAGACGCACGCCATCGGGCGCCTTGGATAACGCGGTAAGGAACTCCTCCGCCTCGGACGGACTTTCAATCGGCTGGTGCTCTGTAGTGACGACGACGTACGGCGTCTGTTCCGGTCCGGTTTTCGAGGGCGACATCGCTCCTCCTAATGCACGTGGGTCCCAGCAGATTGTGTTCCGCAGGTTTGGGCTCGTCAATGGCACGTTGTCCCAGCGAGCGACCAATGCGCGTCGCGGACAGCAGACCTCAGCGCCTTGTTCAGTCCCCGCTTCCGTGCAGCCTTCACTGTCGCCTTCGGTCACGGCACCACTCGCCCCACCGCAACCTGCCCGTATCGTTGCTGCCGTTAGCTGTGCTGGAAATCCAGACCGCGCCTAAGGACTTCGGACCCATCTGTCCCAGAGGCCGCGCTCACAGATGCGCGGGACCAGGTAACGCGGACCAAGCTCGGCACTCGCCCTTAGCGGACGCCGAATCCGCGAGAACGAATATGCGACTCCGCGCATGAGTATGTGCCAACCCAACTCGCTCACATCGGCATTATGTCGGTGATCGGGTCTATCTCACTAACGGTGTTTCCGGCGGTTCTTCTAGTAGGTCTCAGCGGCCGGGAACCGGCCGCCGAAGGTGATGGCAAAGGCGTTGAGTGCGGGCTTCGTGCGCCGTGAGGCGCTGCTGATTCCATTGGAGGTGAGAGACCTTCACCGCCGGGCCGTCGCAGCGGCCTGGTGGGAGCTGAGGACAGCCTTGCCCGGGAGACGCCGGGCGGGGCGGGAGCAGTCCTGACAAAGCTGGGGCGCGTTAGCACTGCCAGATGGCGTGGGCCCGGTGAGCGGACCGGAGAGGAGTACGCGAGGAACCTGTGTCTTAAAGCCCCTCAACGCTCGCACTGGCTCGAATCTGGTGGATGTGGGCCGGGAGCGGCGCGTACCCGCCGGCTGGTTGTGGCGGGGAACTTCCGGGAGCCGTGAAGCTGGTGACCGGGAGGCTGCGGGGAAGGTCTGCGGCGTACCTGTGGCGAGGCCGCGCGCGGCGGCGGAGGGGCCTTGACACCGCGTCGGGCTCTTGCAGCTGGTGGCACGGCGGCGATGCCCGGTGCGGAGTCGGCCTCGTCCGGCTGCCGTGGTCATGCCGCTGCTAGCGTCAGCGCTGTCGGCACATGGGAACAACCCTGGCACAGCGTTAGCTAGCCGCTCTTTAACCCGGGTGTCGGCAAGACGCTGGCCGCGGAGAGGCTGCCTCGCAAGCTGGCGGACTGGCGGGCCGCGCTCAGCGGGCTTTGGCGGCTGCGCGGTACCGGTCAATGACCAGGCCAGCCAGCGCAGGGTGGCCGCCGAGCGGGGCAGCCACCCAGTCGGCGCCGCAAGCGCTGAGCTGTGTCTGGAAATGACCTGGCGCCAGCAGGTACGAGGCCACCGCTACCGGCTTGCCGGTCCGCTCGCCCAACTGTGCCACCGCCTCGGGGACAGTCGGCCGCGCGGCCGACAGGTAGGCGGCCAGCACTGGCACGTCGAGCTGTGCCGATAGCAGGTCGGCCTGCTGCTCGACGTCGGTCATCGCGGCAGGGTCAGAAGACCCGGCAGCCGCCAGCACGACCGGTGTGCCTTCGGGCACCCCGGCCTCGTTGAGCCGAGCCGTCAGCGCGGTCAGCAGCAGCTGGTCAGGCCCGAGCGGGGCAGCTACCCGAGCGCCCGCGAGGCTAGCCGCATCCGCGATGTCGGTTGTCAGGTGGTAACCCGACGACAGCAGCAGCGGGACTATCACCGCACCGCTACCAGCCGCATCAAGCTCGGCGGGCAGCGATGGCTCGGCGTGGCCGAGAAAGGCCACGTGCACGTCGAGAACCGGCGCCAGCCTGCCGATCTGCTTGGCCAGCTTGCGGATCACGTCGGTGGCCGCGGGGTTCCTGCTGCCGTGGGCCACTGCCAGCAAGGCCGGATTACTCATGCCGCACCTAGCCTGTCTCGAAGCCGGACTACCTCGCCGATGACCACGACGGCTGGCGGGCTGACGCCGGCCCGCTCGGCGTCGGCGGCCACGTCGGCCAGCGTGGACGTCAATACCTGCTGACCGGGCATGGTGCCATCGCGGATAACCGCGACCGGCGTCGCCGCGTCCCGGCCTCGCTTGATCAGCTCGGCCGCCACTGCGTCTAGGTGCGAGACGGCCATCAGCAGCACGAGCGTGCCTGACCCGCGAGCCAGCGACTCCCAGTCCACCGTAGCGCCGGGATGCGACGGGTCGAGGTGCGCGGACACGACGGCGAAGTCCTGCGTGATGCCCCGGTGCGTCACCGGGATGCCAGCGTAGGCCGGCACCGCCACGGCGCTGGTCACGCCCGGTACTACCTGGAACGGCACGCCGGCCCGCACGCAGGCCAGCGCCTCCTCGCCGCCGCGGCCGAACACGAATGGGTCGCCGCCCTTGAGCCGGACCACTCGCTGGCCGGCGAGTGCACGCGTGACTATCAGCTCGTTGATCCGGTCCTGGCTCAGGTTGTGCGAGTGCGGTGCCTTGCCGGCATCGATGATCTCGACGTCGGGATCAAGCTCGCCCAATAGCGCGCGTGGTGCCAGCTTGTCGGTCACCACGACATCCGCCTCCGCCAGGAGTCGGCGGCCGAGCACCGTGATCAGGCCAGGATCTCCGGGGCCGCCGCCGACGAGCGCGACGTGACCCGTGCGGGGCCTCCGAGCGGGGCGCTGCCGGCGTACCGGCAGGGCGCCCTCAGCTAGCGCGAGCTCCACCGCCGCCCGCAGCCGCTGGGCGCGACGCGGATCTCCGCCGGCGGTGATTGCCACGGTGACCTCGCCGTGCCGGGCCACCGAAGGTGTCCAGGCTGCTGACGCCGTCGCGTCGTCCGCGCGGACGCACCAGATCCGATTGCGCTCGGCCTCGGCGGCCACTCGTGCGTTGACGTCCGGATCACTGGTGGTGGCATGGGCCAGCCACGCTGCGGCCAGGTCGCCATCGCGGTAATGGCGGCGCAGCACTGTGACCGGAAGGCCGGCAAGCTCGGGTGTCACGTCGGGCGCGATGACCACGACGTTGGCGCCGGACTCGAGGAGGCCGCGGGCCCGGCGCAGCGCCACCTGGCCGCCTCCTACCACGACCGCCCGCCGCCCCTGCATCGCCAGCGCGAGGTGATAGTGCGACCCGCCAGCGGATCCGGGCAACGCGGCAGCCGGGGACGCGGCAGCCGGGGAGAAGGGCGCTGACCTCATGCCGACTTCCTGGTGAGCGGGTCGGCCGGCCGCGGCCGGATCACTGCCGTGAACCGCAACTGGAAGCCCCGCGAGCAGGCGCGGCACTCCCACTCGCCAGCGTCCGCCCCGGCGGGCCGAAGGTTCTCCTCGCCGCAGTACGGGCAGTAGAACGGCACCTGCCGTTCGCCGGTCACGACTGCGTCCCCGCGGTCGCGAGCGACGCCGATGCTGCCGCTGGCTGTGACTGGACCCCGCTCCGTGGCTCGACCGTTGTCCGTGACTCGACCCCGCTCCGTGACTCGACCCCGCTCCGTGACTCGGGCGCTGTCCGTGGCTCGGCCGCCATCAGGAGCTCAGCCTCGGCGCGCCGCACCCACGTCGCGAACGGCTCGCCCGCGAATCTGTCGGCCTGATAGTTGCGCAGCAGCCGTTCGACGTAATCGGTCAGGCCATCCGCTGTCACCTTGAGTCCGCGCAGCTTGCGGCCGAATCCGGGATCTGTACCGAGTGACCCGCCGAGGTGGACCTGGAAGCCTTCCTCCCCGTCCACGATCGAGCCCTTCAGCCCGATGTCGGCCAGCTGGAACCGGGCACACGAGTTCGGGCAGCCGTTCACGTTGATGGTGATCGGGGTGTCGAAGTCCGGCAGCCGTCTGGCCAGCTCGGTGTAGAGGTCGCGGGCACGGCCCTTGGTCTCGACGATCGCCAGCTTGCAGAACTCGATGCCAGTGCAGGCCATGGTCCCGCGCCGGAACACCGACGGGTCAGCCTGGAGGTCGATAGCCGAAAGCTCGGCGACTAGCCCGGACACGGCCCGTTCCGGTATATCGAGGATCAGCAACTTCTGCTCGATGGTCGTGCGGACCCGCCCCGAGCCGTAGGCCTCGGCGAGATCGGCCACCTGCCACAGCTGCGTGCCGGAAGTCCGGCCGGTGTGCGGCGCGACCCCTACGTAGTAGCGGCCGTCAGCCTGTCGGTGCACGCCGAGGTGGTCGCGGGAGCCGGGCGCAGGCGGTGGGGGCGCCGGGCCATCAGCGAGCGCGTAGCCGAGGTACTCGGTCTCGAGCACCTCGCGGAACCGTGCGACGCCCCAGTCGGCGACCAGGAACTTCAGCCGGGCGCGGCTGCGCAGCCGGCGGTAGCCGTAGTCGCGGAACAGGCTCGCCACGCCGGCCCACACCTCCGGTACCTGCTCGGGCGGCACGAACGCGCCCAGGCGCTGAGCCAGCATCGGGTTGGTCGAAAGGCCGCCGCCAACCCACAGGTCGAAGCCGGGCGTGCCCTCGGGACCAATGACGCCGACGAAGGCAACGTCGTTCACCTCATGCGCGGTGCACTGACTCGCGCAGCCGGAGATCACCGTCTTGAACTTGCGGGGCAGGTTGGCCAGGTCCAGTCGGCTGGTGGCGACTGCCTCGGTCGCGCGCAGCACGGCGCTGGCGTCGATCACCTCGGCGCCGTCCAGGCCTGCTACCGGGCAGCCGAGGATGTTGCGCGGTACGTCACCGCAGGCCTGGTTGCTGGACAGGCCGACTTCCTCAAGTCGCTCCCAGACCGCGGGCACGTCCTGGATGGTGATCCAGTGAAACTGCACGTTCTGCCGGTCGGTGATGTCGGCCAGGTCCCGGCCGTACTCCTTGGACACCTCGGCAATGGCGCGCAACTGGTCGGCGGTCAGCTGCCCGCCGGGGATCCTGACCCGCATCATGAAGAACGCGTCCTCGATCTCGGCGTCCTCCAGCGCGCCCGTGCGGCCGCCGCCGATGCCGGGCTTGCGATGCGTGTACAGGCCCCACCAGCGGAACCGGCCGCGCAGGTCGCTCGGGTCGATGGAGTCGAAGCCCAAGTGGGCATAGCGGTTGACGATGCGCTCGCGCACATTCAGCCCGGCGTCGTCCTTCTTAAATCTCTCGGCGGGGTTAAGCGGCTCGTGGTGACCGAGGGCCCACTGGCCCTGGCCGCGAAGCGGCTGGGTTGGCATGACGGGTCCTTCTGCTGCGGAACTGCTGGGAGGTGCGGACACGGCGGTCGCTCCAGCCTGGGCCGGGCGAGCTGAGTGGCGCGGGGACCTGAGTCAGCAGGAAGGACGACAGATGGCGCTGGAAACGCGCATCTGGTCAATATGACGACGGCATACCAGCCACGGGCCGCGGCTGGCGGTCGGGCAGGGCACAGAGGCCTCCGTGGCTAGTCGTCACGCGTGCGTACTACGTCGACGGTAACATCCGGGGCGGGTCAGTGCACAAGAGGATTGTTTCTGGTGCCGAACATTTCCGCCAGCAGCGCGAACGCCCGATTCCACGCGTCTGCGGCCGCTTCCGGCCGCGGCGCGGCGGCCAGGACCGGCTCTGGGCGGCTGAGGCCGACCTCGGTGCTTGTGAGCCAGCCGGGATAGAAGACGGCCAGCGCGGTCACCGGGACCTGGGTAGCGGCGTAGAAGGCGATCCACCCGGCCCTCGGGATGATCGACTTCCGCAATGTGGTGCTGCAGGTAGCGGACGACCCGGAGCAGAAGCTGGTCACCTTCATCGCTGCGGCGGACGACACTGCCAGGATCGCGGCGCCGATCGATGGCTAACGCGGACCGGCGGGGCCGCAAGGCTAGCCGCCGGTCAGATCACGAAGGCGGCGCTGCTCCAGGCGAGCGAAAAGCCGGTTAGCCAAAACCGGTTCGCCATCGCTCTATCATAGTGTTAGCATTGTGATATCAGTTTCGGTTTGGCTGCCGGGGATGTCCTGACAGAGACTGGACAGGAGGCGCCAGGATGCATCCACCAGAAGGCACAGCAGGCCGGCAGTCCGCCGACGCTGCACTCACTCCGGGCTTGCAGGCGCCGGATCTGCAGGCGCCCGGACGGCAAGGGCCCGGACGGCAAGCGCCGGGAGTGCAGGCGCCGGCGCCGCAGGCGCCGGGAGTGCAGGCGCCGGGAGTGCAGGCGCCGGTCGCGCGCGCCGATCGGGTGCCAGGGCTCGGCTGGCTCATCGCCGCCATCGTGGTGGCGGTCGAGCTCGCGGTCAGCGGGCTGTATGGCTTCCAGCAGGACGAGCTGTACTTCATCGTGGCCGCGCGGCACCTGGCGTTCGGTTATGTGGACCAGCCGCCGCTTGTCCCGCTGCTCATCCGGATCACGGACTTTCTCGGCGTCAGTCCGACGGCGGTCCGGATCATTCCGGCGCTGGCGGCCGGTGCGCTCGTGCTGGCGGCAGCCAAGCTTGCGGCGGTGTTCGGCGCGGGCCGGCTGGGCCGGGTGCTCGCGGCGCTGACCACGGCGTGCGCTCCGGTCGTCCTCGGCGCCATGCACATAGGCAACACCACGCCGCTGGAACTGCTGGCCTGGACAACTGTCGTGCTCTGCGTCGCCATCGCGGTGCTGCGTGATCGGCCGCGCTGGTGGCTGCTGGCAGGCGTCGCGGCCGGCCTTGGCCTCGAGGTCAACAACCTGCTGATCACGCTGCTGATCGGCCTGGCCCTCGGCCTCCTTGTCACCAAGCACAGGACCTTGCTGCGGACCAGGTGGCCGTGGATCGGCGCCGCGATCGCGGCTGTTATCTGGGCACCGAACCTCATCTGGCAGGCCACCCACGGCTGGCCGCAGCTGGCCATGGCCTCGGCTCTGCACCACGAGAACAGCAGCCCGGCCGACTACGCGGCCGGGCTTGTGGCCCAGCTGCTGTACGTCGGCTTGCTGGTGGCGCCGCTGGTCATCGCGGGATTCGTCACCCTCTGGCGCACTCGCGAGCTGCGCTTTGTCGCCGTTGCCGCGACGCTGATCGTCGTCTACGTGCTGGCCTGGGTGCCGGGCAAGCCGTATTACGCCGACGGGATGGCGCCGGCGGTGCTGGCAGCCGGCTGCGTCGTCACCGAGCGCTGGATTGCCCGTGCTCGCCGACCGCGGCTGCGGGCCGGGATCGTGGTGGCCGCGTCCCTAGCGGGCATGGCCATAATCTTGCCGGCGCTGCTGCCTGTCGTGCCCGTTCGTGACGTGCACGGGCTGCCGGCTTCCTCGCAGAAGTCCGCGCTGGGAGACACCGTCGGCTGGCAGCAGCTCACGCGTGCAGTCGCGATGCAGGACGCGGCCCTGGTGCGGGCCGGCCAGCCGCCCACCTCGATCTTCACTGGGTACTACGGCGAAGCAGGAGCGCTCGACGTCCTAGGCTCAGCCGACCACCTGCAGCCCGTGCTGTCTGGCCAGAATGCCTACTGGATGTGGGGACCAGGACGGGCCTCCGACCACACCGTCCTGGTGGTCGACGCGCTCGGCCAGCTGCGGCCATTTTTCGCCCGCTGCCGCCTGCTCAGCACCTACTACGCCCCGTACCGGGTGCACAATGACTGGACAGACATCCAGATCGGCGTCTGCACGGGTCCGGTGGCGGGCTGGCACGCGCTGTGGCCACACCTGAAGTACTACGGGTAGCCGGTATCCGCTGGCGGTACCGCCTCGAGCAGGGCCTGCTCGTCATCGGTGAGCCGGATCGCGGCGGCGGCCACGTTCTGCGTCAGGTGGTCGGGATCGCCGGTACCGGGGATGGCCAGGACGTGCGGCCCCTGCCGAAGCGTCCAGGCCAGCCTGATCTGCGCCGGGGTGGCTCCGTGAGCGCGTGCTATCGCCTCCTCCGGTGCTTCGTCGGCCGGGCCGTCGGCGTCTGCGGTGCTGACGCCGTCCTGCTTGGCACGGCCGGCGATCGCGAAAAACGGCACGAACGCCACGCCCCGCTCGCCGCAGGCCCGCAGGAACTCGTGTGCCTCGGGCTTGGCGCCGACGCCGTACGGATTCTGCACACAGACGACGGGCGCTATGGCCTGGGCTTCGGCCAGGTGCTCGGGGCCCACCGCCGATATGCCGAGGTGGCGGATCAGGCCAGCCTGCTGCAGGTCCGCGAGCGCACCGAAGTGTTCGGCGATCGAGACCGTGCTCGGGATGCGGCGCAAGTTCACCACGTCGAGGTGGTCACGGCCAAGCTGGCGCAGGTTCTCCTCGACCTGGCCGCGAAGCTGGTCCGGCCTGGCCATGCCTTGCCAGCTTCCGCCCGGTTCCCTTCCTGGCCCGACCTTGGTCGTGATGACCAGGTCCTCGGGGTAAGGCGCCAGTGCGGAATTGATCAGCTCGTTGGCCGAGCGGAGCGCGGAGAAATAGAACGCTGCCGTATCGATATGGTTCACGCCGAGCGCGACCGCGCGCCGCAGCACGCCGATGGCCTGATCTCGGTTGCTCGGCCTGCTGGCCGGGTCGAACGGCCTGCTGCCGGTAAGGCGCATGGCGCCGAAGCCGAGCCGGTTCACTTTCAGGTCGCCGAGGGTCCAGGTGCCCCCGTCCGCCGCGTCGATCGTCACTGAGGCCATGCCCGAATTATCCCATGCGCCCGGGCGGCAGAATTCCGATGGCGGGAACGCCGCGTTCGCGGGCATGATGCGGCATGACCGATCACGCGATTCTCGCTGACGCAGACGACACCGACCCGGCTCGGGCCGATCCGAAACGTCAGGCGATGCACGAGTATTACGGGCTGGGCCAGGAGTCGGAACGGCTGGCCCAGTCGACTCGCGGCTGGCTGGAGTTCGAGCGCACCAGGGAGATCCTGCTGCGGGCCCTGCCGCCGGCGCCCGCGACTATCGCCGACATCGGCGGCGGGCCTGGGCGGTATGCGCTCTGGCTGGCGGATCTCGGGTACCGCGTCGTGCACCGGGATGTCGTGCCGCTGCACGTGGAGCAGCTGACCGAGGCGGCAGGGACTGATTCCAGCATCGAGTCCCAGGTCGGTGATGCGCGCAGGCTCGATCTGGCCGACGCGAGCGTCGATGCGGTCCTGCTGCTCGGCCCGCTGTACCACCTGGAGCGCGAGGAAGACCGCCTGCAGGCGCTGCGCGAAGCTGGTCGCGTGGTCCGGCCCGGCGGACCGGTGTTCGGCGCGGCCATCTCCCGCTGGGCTGCCCGGCTCGACGGGGTGCTACGGGAGCGGCTCTATGAGCAGTACCCACAGGTCGAGGACATGGTGGACGGGCTGGAGCTTACAGGCGTGATCGAGCCGCTGTTCCCCGGCGCGTTCTGTGCCGTGACCCACCGGCCCGATCAGCTGCGGGCAGAGGTGCGGTCCGCCGGGCTCAGCGTGACTGACCTGGTATGCGTGGAGGGCGCCGCGAGCATGCTCCGGGACCTGGAGGAGCGGATGGCCGATCCGAACGCTTGGCGGATCGTGCTGGCTGCGGCGCGGGCGCACGAGCGCGTGCCGGAGTTGCTGGGGGTCGGCCCGCACCTGCTAATCACTGCCTTCCGGCCATGAGGCGGCAGCCGAGGGTGCGCGTTTGTCTTGGCCGGCGGCTGCCGCTAGCCTGGCGCGCGTGAAACTGACTGCGTTCTGGGAACGGATGCGGGCGCAGTTCGGCGAGGTCTATGCGGATAGCGTCGCAAAGGATCACGTGCTGGCGGGCCTCGGCGGCCGGACTGTGAACCAGGCGCTCGCCGATGGCGAGGATGTCAAAACGGTCTGGCGCGCCGTCTGCGACGCATTCCACGTACCCGAGCGGCTGCGATGATGGCTGGGCGCGCTCAGCCCTGAGCCACCCGGCCGGGCGATGCCGACAAGAGCGGCCGCACGCAGACTCCGGCTCGTGGCTGGCTTCGCCGAACACGACGAGCGATCTGGCTCCTCGGTCGAAATAGAGGCGCAGCGACAAACCGTGCCGACTCGCGACGAGGCCGAGCAGTTGGTGTGGCCGGCCATCGCGGAGAAGATCACGGCGGCCCTCGGCGAGGGAGACTGGCGGCCGTCTCTGAACTGGCTGGACGTCGTCGAACTGGGCGGCGACGGGTGCCAGCACATTGCCCATTCGGTCAGGGCGGCGGCAATGGACGCACCGGTACGATGCTCGCGTGAACGGCCCTGAGCCAGGAAATGCCCCGGACCCGGCAGCCATCGTCATCACGGATCGGCCGCAGATGGGCATTCTGTTCGGCTTCCTGTCGTTGGCCGGCGCAGTGACGCTGGCCAGGGGCACATTCGGCGCGCAGACGGCGGCAGGACGAGTGGCCGTGGCCGTTATCTTCGGCATCCTTTTGGTGGTCGTCATCACGGGCTGGAATGTGGCGATACGCCGTCCAGCGCGACTGCAGGTCACCGAGGACGCCATCAGGTACGTGCAGCGCAATGGCCAGGTGTCCAGCTTGTCGCGCCAGTCGGGAGATGAGCTGCGATTCGTCCTGACGCGCCGTGGTCCGCGCTTCTGGACGTTCGGGCTGACGATCACGGGCACGGACGCGGTCATCGCGCTGGCCTATTTCTCCCGTCACGCGATCCGCGAAGCGTGCCGCGCTCGAGGCTGGCGAATCGACGACCGGGTGAGCAGTCGGAAGGGGGTCTCGAAGGCTCACGGCTAGCAGCCAGCCCCGCCTTGCCCAGACGGCGCGTGGTGCAGGCAGCGGACTGCGGCCCGACGGCCTGCGGCTGACGGCCTGTGCCGAACTGCGGCTGTGGGTATCGGCCTACGGCTGGGCAGGCTCAGCTGATGAGCGGGAGGGCCGTGGCAGGTGCGACAGAGGCGCCCTCGATACCGTGCGCTGCCAGCGCCTCGGCCACGAAGCCGCTGGACTTCATGTGCTCGACGAACTGCGCCAGTGCCTGCGCCGCGGCGTCGCCGCGGCCTGCGGGCAGGCCCATCGCCTGCCCGATGACCATGAAGCGGCCTGGCAGCATGCGCAGCGACGAGTTATCCCTGGCCCATCCCTCAAGCACCTGGCGGATTCCGGCGGCTACCTCCACCTGACCGGCTTGGAGTGCCTGCAAGACCGCGGGCGCATTACCGACGTGCTCGACCCTGGCGGCCCGAAGTTCACGCGACAGGAAGAGGTCATACGCGCTGCCCTGGCTCACCGCCACGCGGATCGAAGGACGATCTACCTCGGCGTTGTCCCGGAGGGCAGAGCCTCGGGAAACTAGATAACTGCCCTCGATCAGCACGTACGGCGCGGTGAAGCGCAGGCCGTCGGTGCGCGCCGGGTCGACGGCGAAAAAGCCGACGTCGGCCCGCTCGCTCCGGACTGCGTCCACAGACAGCGCGGCCTTCTCGAAGAGGATCAACTCGACCTCAAGGTCCAGTTCGCGTCCGAGCGCACGGGCCAGATCGACCGAGACACCGCTGGCCTCGCCGGTGACCGCGTCCCGATGCGCGAGGATCGGGTTACCCAGATTGACCGAAGCGCGAAGCCGGCCGCCGGGCGCAAACGCGCGGACAAGAGCGGGGGATGGGAACGACATGGCGACGAGCCTAGTGCCGCGTTCGGAGGGTGACGTCGTGGTCACGGGCCCGCGTGCCATGGCCAGTCGTTCAGACGGTGATGACGACCTTGCCGCGGGCCCGGCCTTCCTGCACGTGCCGGATTGCCGCCGTGGTCTCGCTGAGCGGGTAGATCCGCTCGACGGCGGGCGAGATCTTTCCGGACTCGATGAGATCCCTGAGGACTGTCAGGTCCGCTGAGTTCTCCGATGCGACGAAAGTGCTCAGCTTCTGGCTCATCAGCGGGAAGAGCAGGTACGCACGAATCATGCGGTCCATGCCGCCGAGCCACCGTCCGCCAGTCTCGCCTCCGACCATGACAAGCCGTCCTCGCGGGGCGAGGGCCCGGCGGAGGTCTGACAGCCTGCGGTTGCCGCCGATGTCGAGGATGGCGTCGTAACGGTGCTGGCCGTCGGCAAAGTCCTCGCGCGTGTAGTCGATGACGTGGTCCGCCCCGACAGACCGGGCCAGGTCAGTCTTCGCGGTGCTGCACACCGCGGTGACCTCGGCGCCGAAGGCCTTGACGATCTGCACGGCGAAGGTACCCACTCCTCCGGACGCGCCGATCACGAGCACCTTCTGGCCGGGCAATACTTGCGCCTTGTCGCGCACGGCCTGCAAGGCGGTAAGCGCGGACACAGGCACGGCCGCCGCCTGCTCGAAGGAGAGGTTGGCTGGTTTGGGCGCGAGCCGGCCCGCTTGGGCGCTGGCGTACGGGGCGAAAGAGCCGTCGCAGGTGCCATAGACCTCATCGCCCACGGCAAACCCCGTCACATCCGCGCCAACGGCCTCGACCGTCCCTGCCAGGCTGCGGCCAGGGTTCGGCGCCTTGGGCGCGCGAAGCCCGAAGCCGGCCAGGCGCATGGGGTAGGGCAGTCCGGCCATCATGTGCCAGGTGCCCCGATCCACGCTGGCGGCGCGCACGCGCACGAGGATCTCGTTTGCTGCGATTGCCGGCCTGCTGATCTCCGCAAGCCTGAGTACTTCTTCGGGGGCCGGGCCGTAGCTGTCCTGGACGATCGCCGTCATCGTCTGCTGGCTGGCGGCGCCGGGCGTGGGCGCGGCCGGGTGGTGGAACGTTGCGGACTTCATGATCTCTCCCAGCGTTGCTGGCGGATGTCGGACTGGCGCTTAGACGGGCGGCATAAAAGCGGGTGGCGATCGGTGCCTAAGCCGAGATAACTTACGCCGTAAGTAAGACGCTATGCTTACAATGTAAGTAAGTCAAGCCTGAGGCAGGAGCGATTGCAGATGGCACGATCGGCACGGCCCGCCACCGAGGTCAGGACCCCCTTGACCCGTGAGAAGGTGCTTCGGGCGGCGGTCGCCTTCGCAGACAGGAGCGGCATCGGGTCGCTTAGCATGCGCAAGCTCGGCGAGGTACTCGGGGTAGAGGCGATGTCGCTGTATAACCACGTCGCCAATAAGGACGAGCTCCTCGACGGCATGGTCGACCTGGTGTTTAGCGAGATAGACCTACCCAGCCGCGGAACGGACTGGAAGACGGCGATGCGTCAGCGGGCGATCTCCGCGCGCCAGGCTCTCGCGCGCCATCGCTGGGCCATCGGCCTGATGGAGTCGCGGTCCTCGCCAGGGCCGGCGACGCTGCGGCACCACGACGCGGTGCTCGGCAGCCTCCGGGAGGCCGGTTTCTCGGTCGAGATGGCTGCGCACGCGTTCTCCCTCCTCGATAGCTATACCTACGGGTTCGCCCTGCAAGAGGCGAGCCTGCCGTTCGACACCGGGCCGTCAACAGCGGAGCTGGCTGAGATGATCATGGCGCAGTTCTCCGCGGGCGAGTACCCCCACCTCACCGAGCTAACGGTCACGCACGTCCTGAAGCCCGGCTACGACTATGGCAGCGAGTATGAGTTCGGTCTCGGCCTAATCCTCGACGGCCTCGATAAGGAACGGGCAAAGGCTCAGACGTAGTCGGCGCCCCTGAACCGCATGCACGCCTGGCCAGTGCGGGGCGTTGACAACGTGGCAGGTTAGAGGCGAAAGTCAGGCAAGGTCGCTCCGCGAGCAGTGGGTATCGCGGAGCCGTCGCTATCTAGGTGAGGAGCGGACATCCATGTGGTATCCCTTCGGCCGGGTGCAGAGACCTTGACGAGATGCGACTGCTGCTGATCGGCGCTCCCGGCGCCGGCAAGGGAACGCAAGCCGAGCTGCTCGCCGCGCGGTTCGGCATCGCGCACATCTCCAGCGGCGACCTGCTGCGCCAGCACGTCAGGGACGGGACGTACCTGGGCAAGAGGGTGAAGTCCTACCTGGACCGCGGCGACCTGGTCCCGGATGGCCTCGTCATGGACATGCTTCGCAAGCCAGTACTGGCGGCGGCCGGTGGCTATGTGCTAGACGGTTTTCCGCGGACCGTAGAACAGGCGCAAACGTCCTATGCAGTGGTACGGACGCTCGGGGCCGAGGTTCAGGCCGCGATCCATCTAGATGTTCCGCTCCCGGAACTGATGCGCCGGCTCCTCGCCCGCGGCCGGGGTTCAGAGGACGAAGAAGCCGTCATCGAGCACCGGCTGAAGGTCTATACGGCGCAGACCGTCCCGCTGCTCGATTACTACGCAGGCCGCGAGTGGATGTTCACCGTCGATGGAGCCCGGCCGCCGGACGCGGTGCACGAGGACATCGCGGAGCGCATCCAGAAACTGGCGGCATTCATCGAGGCGCCGAAATGATGGGCCGCGCGTCTGGCGAAGTGACCGCCATCGCGTTTGCGCAACTTTGGTAGTCCGTGAGCAATGCGCATGCATCGCGTGTGCGCGCTCTCGTAGGCGCTGCCCAGAGAGTCAGGCTAGTAAGGGACTACCCCTGGGCCGCGCACCCCGGAGCGAATATGAACTGTCCGCATGAGCCGCCGTGCCCGTCGGCCGACGGGCCAGACCGCGAGGCCGTCCGCGTGGTGGCTGCCCACCCTGAGCAGGGATGGAGCCTGCTGTGCAACGGCGTCGTTGTATTCGAAGACACCGGCGATCTATTGCCCGACGGCCGCGTCATCCCACCCCACAGGGTCGGATCGGACCTGAACCTGGTGCGTTTCCGCGGCGCCCGCTGCACGCAGGCCGACTCCTCCCGATGACAGGCGCTAGTGGCACGCTGGGTTACGCCACCGTGCCCGGCGGGTGCGGGTGACTGAAACTGCGCTCGTTCATCCATCGCATGGCCATGGCGTGCAATGCGGCGAGGTTACCCGGCTGGAAGTATCCGGCCAGCGCCCGCTCCGCGGTGCCTGGCGGGTAGAGCCGCGCTATGCGGTCCCGCAGTTCCTCGGGGTCGAGGTCGATCAGATCGACTTGGTCGCACCTCGCCGCCACCGCGTCCGGAACAGTCTCGGTCACCACGACACCCGTTATCTTCTGCGCCGCCGCGCTGAGGCTCTCCAGATGCTGCACGTTCAGGCACGACACCACGTCGATCCCCGCGTCCAGCAACTCCTCTACGTCTTGCCAGCGCGTGCCGTGGCGGCCGCCGGGAAGCACGGCGTGAGCCAGCTCATCTATAAGCACGACCTGCGGATGCCGGGCGAGCACGGCGGGCACGTCCAGGTCCTCGAACGTGGCCCCCCGGTATGCGACTTTCCGCAGCGGTACGAACTCCAAGCCCTCGGCCAAGGCATCCGTGCCTGGGCGGCCATGTGTCTCTGCCACCCCGATCACCACGTCCTTGCCCGCGGCAGCGAGGCAGCGCCCCTCGGCCAGTAGTGCGTATGTCTTTCCCGCGCCAGGCGCAGCCGCCAGAAAGAGATGCAACCGGCCGCGACCCGAACGCTGCGCCGACATCAGCCACTCCTTCCTGGCCCCGTCCGCGATCGCTCAGGCGGAGCCGGCCGTGGTCTCCCATCCGCGGCCACGCCATGGCGCGCAAGACGATCAGGACTAGCATCACGCCGCCAAGCCCGCGACGGCAGGTCGCTCATGGAACCCATACGCGCCCGGACATCAGCGTCGAAGACGGCTCTGCTGCGCCCGTCGTGCATCCCCGCGCTCGGGCAGGAGGCGCGGAGCTGGCCTCCTTAGCTGCTACAGGACAAAGTTCGGTCAGAACGCGGCGTGTCGCTTCATGATCGAACAACTGTTCGTTAGAGTAGCTGTGCTGGCAGTCATCTGGGTTCGCACGGCTGCGTGACGCGGCTCGCGGAGATTGTCGGTGGCGGCGCGTAGCGTCGGCGTCAGCAGCAGATGAAGGTGCAGATTACGCGCAACGCGAGCGGCTCGGCGTAGCCCTCTTCCCCACAGGAGCTCACATGGCACCAAACGACAAGCTGGGCAGCAAGGGCGGCGGCGACAGGGATAAGTCCCTGGAGACCGCGCTCGCGCAGATCGAGCGGCAGTTCGGCCGGGGCGCGATCATGCGGCTTGGCGACGACACGCGTGCACCGGTGGAGATCATCCCGACTGGCTCCATTGCGCTGGACGTGGCGCTCGGAATCGGCGGCTTCCCGCGTGGGCGAATTGTGGAGATATACGGACCTGAGAGCAGCGGGAAGACCTCGGTGGCGCTGCATGCCGTGGCAAATGCACAGAAGGCGGGGGGCATTGCCGCATTCATCGATGCCGAGCATGCCCTGGATCCGGACTACGCCAAGAAGCTAGGCGTCGACACCGATGCGCTGCTGGTGTCCCAGCCGGACACTGGCGAGCAGGCGCTTGAGATTGCGGACATGCTGATCCGCTCCGGCGCTATCGACATCATCGTCATCGACTCCGTGGCCGCGCTAGTACCTCGTGCCGAGATCGAGGGCGAGATGGGGGACAGCCACGTCGGCTTGCAGGCCCGGCTAATGTCCCAGGCACTCCGCAAGATTGCAGGCGCACTAAACCAAACAAAGACAACGGCAGTATTTATCAATCAGTTGAGGGAAAAGATAGGAGTCATGTTCGGGAGTCCAGAGACGACAAGTGGTGGAAAGGCGCTTAAGTTTTATGCATCGATTCGTCTGGACATCCGAAGAATAGAGACTTTGAAAGACGGGACAGATTCGGTTGGTAACAGGACGAAGGTAAAAGTGGTCAAGAACAAGTGCCTGGCGGAAGGCACTCGGATCTTCGACCCGGTGACTGGTCTCACGCATCGCATCGAGGAGGTCGTCGATCAGCGACTTCCGGTGCATGTTGCGGCTACCGACAAGAGTGGCGCCCTGCGCGTGCGCGAGGTGACGTCCTGGTTCGACCAGGGAGAGCAAGATGTCATCGGGCTCAAGCTACGCGATGGCGCCGAGCTGTGGGTTACGCCCGACCACCAGATTCTTACCGAGGATGGCTGGCAAGAGGCACAAGATCTATCCCGCGGAGACCGGATAGCTCGTCCTCGCGAGTACCTGGGTTTCGGATCGCACGCCCCTGTGCCGCCTGATCACGCGAGGCTCCTCGGCTATCTGATCGGCGACGGTTACGTCGGCGGCAAGACGCCTGTCCAGTTCATCAATACTGCCGAGCCATTGCACAAGGACGTGGCCCAGATCGTTAGTGCCATGGGTTGCGATGTCAAGCCGACGGCTCACGAAATCAGCGTCGCTGTTTCGCACCGGATAGGTGAGAAGAATGGTGTGCTCGCGCTCTGCCGCTGGGCAGGGATTTACGGCCACCTGGCCTGGGAGAAGAAGATCCCCCCGGCTTTCTTTGCGCCCGACGTTTCGCCGGAGGTCGTGGGTAACCTCATCTTCGGAATGTTCGAGACCGACGGTTACGTCTCCCGTGAGCAGACCGGGGGAATCCGCGTCGGATTCACCACTACGTCCGAGCAGCTAGCTCACCAGATCCACTGGCTGCTGCTGCGATGGGGCATCGGCAGCGCGGTCCAGCGACGAGACCCGCGCGCTCAGCGTGGCGGGCTCGTAAAGGGGCACAGGATTGCCGGCAAGCGCTCGGTGTGGGAGGTACGGATATCTGGGGTCGAGAATGTCACGGCATTCGCTACCGGTGTTCCGATGTGGGGACCTCGCGGGCAGGTCCTGACGTGCGAACTGGCTGAGCTTGATGGCCGCTATCGGGGATCGCAACGCGTGTACCTGGCCCCGCGACTGGCGGGACCCGTTCTTGCTCATCTCGAGCAGCGTGGACTGAGCGCAGTTGCGGTAGCGCAGATGATCGGCGAGCACGCAGGCGATCCCCAAGGCGGCATGAAGATCGTTCTAGGCGCGTCGCGAATGCGCCGCGACAGGGTCGAGAAGCTTGCCGAGGCGTTGGATGACTCCTTCCTACGGGAGTTGATCGGCGACGACTTGTGGTTCTCGCGGATAGTCGAGGTGCTTCCTGGTAGGCGCTGCAGGACCTTCGACGTCGAGGTCGAAGAACTGCATAATCTGGTCGCAGAGGATGTAATAGTGCATAATTGCGCGCCGCCATTCAAAGTCGCGGAGTTCGATATTCTGTACGGGCACGGTATTAGCCGCGAAGGCGGACTTATCGACCTCGGCGTGGAGCAGGGCATCGTGCGCAAGTCCGGTGCCTGGTACACCTACGACGGCGACCAGCTCGGCCAGGGCAAGGAGAACGCGCGCAACTTCCTGCGCGACAACCCTGACATGTCCAACGAGATCGAGAAGAAGATCAAGGAGAAGCTCGGGGTCGGTGCCCGACTGGACGCGGAGGCCCCGGTGACCGGAGCGGTTCCGTCGGCGAACGGCCAGGGCCTGGCGTCGGTGACGAGCCTGCGCGGCACCGAGTAAGCACCGGCAATGGTGCGCGCCGGGCGCAGCGGCCTTGAGGAGGACCCCGAGCGGGACGACCCGGAGTCGGTTGCGCGGATCATCTGCCTGCGCTTGCTGACGGCCGCGCCGCGCACCCAGGCGGAGCTGGCGACCGCGTTGCGTCGCAGGGGTGTGCCGGACGACGCCGCGCGGGCCGTGCTGGCGCGGTTCGCCGAAGTGAAGCTGATCGACGACGCGATGTTCGCCCGGGCCTGGGTGGAGTCGCGGCACCACAGTCGCGGGCTGGCGGGCCGTGCGCTGGGCGCCGAACTGCGTCGGCGCGGCGTCGCGAAGGAGGACATCGCCACTGCCCTGGATGAGCTTGACCCCGAGCAGGAAGTGGCGACAGCCAGGGATCTGGTGGCACAGCGGCTGGCTAGCACCAGGAGCCAGCCAGGGCCGGCCCGGATGCGGCGCCTGGTCGGCATGCTCGCCCGTAAGGGCTACTCGCCGTCGCTGGCATACCGGGTTGTGCGCGAGGCGCTGGAGCAGGAAGCCGCCGAGATCGGTCGGGTGCCGTACTACCTGACCGACCTGCAGGAGCCAGAGGCCGGCGAGGAAGAGCTCACGGATCTCTGACCTACATACAAGATCGTTCGCTCATGCTTGCTCAAATCGTTATCTGCGCTTAGCCTCACGGCAGCGAGGTTTTTGCTCCGTGCAAGGCAATCCGGCGTGTGAGGACGTTCAAAATACGAGCGGCAGGAAGGCGGCCCGCAGCCGAGCGGGCTGGCCGGAGGGCCCTGACAACTGAGATAGCGATCGACGCGAACCTGATGCGGCGACCAGGGAGGGCGACCAGATACAGGTACCGCGAACCAGGCGGAAGGAGAACGGCACTGAGCTAACGCAGCCGATGCGGCCAGGTCGCGCCGGCGCGTTTGCGTACGTGATAGCAGGCGGGGCAGCGCTCGTGCGGCGCCACCCGCACTCGGCCTGCGAGCACGGACCGTGTCGGACGGGCTTTCGCCCGCCTGGCGAGTTCTTGCCGGAGCATTACCCCTCGCTGCGGGCGTACGCGCCTGCCCAGGGCCTGCGGTGCTGGCCGCGGCGGAGAGGGGTGGACCGTGAACAACGGAGCAGCGCTAGCGCTAGCAGTGGTTGGGTGCCTGGCCGCGGTGGGCGCTCTTGCGGTGCTGGCGATACTGCTTCGTCGCGGGACGCCGCTAGCCACGGGCATGCCCCGTTCCCTGCCTGAAAGCCAGCTGTCGGACGCCGAGCGGGCGCGACTAGAGGCCGAGGCCACCAGCTACGCAGCGGAAATGCGCGCGAAGGCCGACGTCGAGGCCGCGGCGATCCTCACCAAGGCAGAGGCAGCCGCGACAGATGCCATGCGCGAGGCCGAGGCCGAGGTCCGCAGCTCCAGGGACGAGGCCAGGGCCGCGAAGGAAGAGGCCAGGACGGCGAAGGACGAGGCCAGGCGGCTGCGCGCAGAGGCCGAGCGGCGCGAGGACCGGCTTGCCGAGCGCGAGCAGCGCATGGAGGAGTCGGCGCGGAAGGCCGAGCAGCGCGCCAGTGACCTTGACTCCCGGCGGGACGCCCTGGACGAGCAGCGGGCTGAGCTTGACCGGCTCAGCGCGGAGCGGCAGGCGGAACTTGAGCGGGTGGCCGGGCTTTCTGCCAGTCAGGCGAAGGCCGAGCTTGTCTCCGCGATCGAGAACCAGGCCAAGCGCGACGCCGCGGTCCTGGTCAGGGACATCGAGGGTGAGGCGCGCAAGGACGGCAACAAGCGCGCCCGCAAGATTGTCACCCTCGCCATCCAGCGGATCGCCAGCGAGCAAACCAGCGAGTCGGTGGTCTCGGTGCTACATCTGCCCGGCGATGAGATGAAGGGACGCATCATCGGCCGCGAGGGGCGCAACATCCGGGCGTTCGAGTCCGTCACCGGAGTCAACCTGATCATCGATGACACGCCGGAAGCGGTCCTGCTGTCCTGCTTCGATCCGGTCCGGCGCGAGGTCGGCAGGCTGACTCTGGAGCGGCTGGTTCTCGACGGCAGGATTCACCCGCAGCGGATCGAGGAGGCCTACGAGCGCAGCCGGGCGGATATCCAGGCGCTGTGCGTGCGGGCGGGCGAGGATGCGCTGATCGACGTCGGGATCACCGACATGCACCCAGAGCTGACGAACCTGCTCGGGCGGCTTCGGTACCGGACCTCCTACGGTCAGAACGTGCTGAAGCATCTCATCGAGTCGGCGCACATCGCGGGCATGATGGGCAGCGAGCTAGGGCTCGACCCGGTGCTGATGAAGCGCTGCACGCTGCTGCACGACATCGGCAAGGCGCTGACGCACGAGGTACAGGGCAGCCACGCACTGATCGGCGCGGAGATAGCCCGCAAGTACGGCGAGCCCGAGGACGTTGTGCACGCGATCGAGGCGCACCACAACGAGGTCGAGGTCCGCACGGTAGAGGCGGTCCTCACCCAGGCTGCGGACGCCATCAGCGGCAGCCGCCCAGGGGCGCGGCGGGAGTCGCTCGAGGCTTACGTTAAGCGGCTTGAGCGGCTTGAGCAGATCGCGCTCGCGCAGGACGGCGTCGAGAAGGTGTTCGCCATGCAGGCTGGCCGTGAGGTCCGGGTCATGGTCAAGCCGGGAGACGTCGACGACATCCAGGCCCAGGTCATCGCTCGCGACGTGGCCAAGCAAGTCGAGGACGAGCTGACCTACCCTGGCCAGATCAGGGTCACGGTCATCCGGGAGTCGCGGGCCATCGAGTTCGCCAGGTAGCCGAGTTCGCCAGGTAGCCGAGTTCGCCAGGTAACCGAGCCGGCCGCCGCGGGCGGCTAGCGCACGGCGGCCGCATGCGTGCCGAGCGCGGACGCCGTGATGGCTATCTTCGGGATGCCTGGCGCCTCGAAGCCGAGGATCTGGCCGTAGAAGGACAGCTCGGCCTCGAGCGCGGCCGCGATGGTCTCCGCCTTCCTGAAACCATGTGACTCGCCCTCGAACGGGACATACGCATAACGTATCCCGTGCGCGGCTAGGTCGGCCGCGATGCTCTCCGACTGCGCGGGCGGCACGACAGGATCGTCCAGCCCCTGCAGCAGCAGGATCGGGCAGGTCTGCGCGGTCACGTGCCCCACCGGCGCGCGATCGGCATACACGTTCTCGTAACCCGGCAGCGGACCGATCAGCCCGTCGAGATAGTGCGACTCGAAGTCATGGGTCTGCTCGGCGAATCCTCGCAGGTCGGACACGCCGAAGTAGGAGACCGCAGCGCTGAATACGGCGCCGCGCTTGATGCCGGTGGTCACCGCCGCGAGCGTGGTCCAGCCGCCGGCCGAGCTGCCGCGGATGGCCAGTCTGGCCGGGTCGGCGCCCTCCGAGCTGGCGACCCACCGCGCTGCCGCTATCGCGTCCTGGACATCGACCACGCCCCACTCGCGGCGCAGCCGCTCCCGGTACTGCCGGCCGTACCCGGACGAGCCTCCGTAGTTGACGTCGATGATGCCGATGCCGCGGCTGGTGAAGTATGCCTTGCCCAGGTCCAGGACTCCGGTGACGTGCGAAGTCGGGCCGCCGTGCACCCAGACCACGTACGGCGCGAGGTCGCCGTCCGGCCCGCGTGCGTCCGGGTTGGTCGGCGGGTACAGCTGCGCATGCACGACCTGGCCCCACGGGCCCTCGAAGTCGACCGGCCGCGGGACAGGGAGGTAAGCCTCGTCCGGAAGCTCGGCCTGGTCGCGCTGGAGCACTTCGGTCTTGCCGCTGCCCGCGTCTACTCGTACCACCGACGACCGCGTCGCGGGTCCCGCGCCAACGGCCGCGATCGACGTGCCGTCTGCCGATACTGCCGGCAAGAACGTGGGGAACGGGGTGTCCAGATCGGCTAGCTCGAACGTCTCCGGATCCAGAATTCCCAGGCGGCTGGAGCCGGTTCCGTGCAGGACCGCGAGGCGGCCGTCGCCGAGCAGGGCGAACGGGCGAGCTCCCAGCTGCCAGAGCGGCCCGGCAAACTCCTCGTCGGCGGGGAACAGCGCCCGTGGCGGCTCGCCGGCCAGGCTCACCTGGTAGATGTTCCACCAGCCAGGCCAGTCGGTGGCGATGTAGAGACTCTCGTTGTCCCGCCAGAGCGGCGCCAGCACCGATTCGCGCAGGCTGCCCTGAAGCAGCCTGCTCTTGCCTGGCATGCCGTTCTCGACCGGGGCAATCCGCAGTTCGGTGCCGTCCCAGGGCATGTGCGGGTGGTTCCAGCTGATCCAGGCGAGCCAGTTACCGTCCGGCGACGGCGTCGGGAAGGCGAAGAAGTCGCCGTCGGTCACCAGCGTGCGGATAGCGTCCGGCTGGCCGGCCGCTGACCCGTCCAGCGGCACTGCCACGATCGCGCGGCTGACCTTGCCGCCCTCATGCCGTTCCTGCACGCACCAGACCTCCGCTCGGCCCGGCGGCAGCGCGAAGTCCGCATAGCGGAGCCCGGCCGCATCCAGCGTGTCGGCGCCGGACGCTGCCGGGCTGGACGCAGGATCCGGGGTAAGTGGACGCGGCTCCTCCTTGCCGCTGGCCGTGCCCGGCCCGGCGAGGTACAGCCGCTGGTCGGCGAAGTTGGCGAAAAGAATCTCGTGGCCGCGGGCGGTGCGCGGCTGACCGGGTATAGCGGCGCGCGGGATCGGCAGATAGGACTGGCCGCCGTACTCGTGCACTCGGGTGCGCGCGTTCCATGGCGCGGGCAGTAGGGCGGTTAGCTTGCCACCCGCGCTGTGCACCACCGCAGTCCGGCCGCCCTCGTCCGGCTGGCCCTGCTGCCACCAGGTATCGGCGCCCAGGACGGCAGGGAAGGACGCTGCGACCTGCCCGCTAGCGATCTCCGCGGCCGTGATCGGCGACGGCCACTCGCCGAATGGGACAGCGGGCGCTGTGATCTGTGGTGGGGCCTGCTCTTCTGCCGCCTGCTCGTCGGTCGTGTACGTCCCGCTGTCTGTCATACGCATATGGTGCCCTACCGGACGGTGCCGCTTGGCGCGGAATACCTACTCTCGTTCAATCCCGGCCCGCACGGCTGAGTATGCGGTCTGGTCCGGCGGCCCGCGGCCATCCTGCCACTGGCCGTCGCCGGCCTGGCGGGCGTCTACCCTGGAGGGCATGGCCGGCGCCAGCGAGCAGCGAAGTTTCGAGATCCGCACCTACGGGTGCCAGATGAACATGCACGACTCCGAGCGGCTGGCCGGCCTGCTCGAGGGGGCCGGATACCGCCGCGCGGCTGGCGGCGCCGAGCCCGACGTGGTCGTGTTCAATACCTGCGCAGTCAGGGAAAATGCCGACAACCGGCTCTACGGAAATCTGGGCCACCTGCTTCCGGTGAAGAATGCCCACCCCGGCATGCAGATTGCGGTTGGCGGCTGCCTGGCGCAGAAGGACCGCGCGACGATTACCGAGCGGGCGCCGTGGGTCGACGTGGTATTCGGCACCCACAACATCGGCTCGCTGCCAGCCCTGCTCGAACGAGCCAGGGTGCAGCAGGAGGCCCAGGTCGAGATTCTGGAGTCGCTGGAGCGATTCCCGTCCGTCCTGCCGGTGCGCAGGGAGTCGGCCTACTCGGCGTGGGTGGCCATCTCGGTAGGCTGCAACAACACCTGCACCTTCTGTATCGTGCCCAGCCTGCGGGGCCGCGAGGAAGACCGGCGGCCAGGCGATGTGCTGGCGGAGATCAGGGCGCTGGCGGCTGACGGTGTGCTAGAGATCACGTTGCTGGGCCAGAACGTGAACTCCTACGGAGTCGGGTTCGGCGACCGGCTGGCCTTCGGCAAGCTGCTGCGGGCCTGCGGCGGGATTGACGGGGTCGAGCGGGTCCGGTTTACCTCGCCGCATCCGCGTGACTTCACTGATGACGTGATCGACGCGATGGCCCAGACACCGAACGTGATGCCGCAGCTGCACATGCCGCTGCAGTCCGGCTCGGACCGCGTGCTCCGGGCGATGCGCCGGGCTTACCGCCGAGGGGCGTACCTGAAGATCCTGGACCGGGTCAGAACCGCGATGCCGACGGCCGCTATCACCACGGACATCATCGTCGGCTTTCCCGGCGAGACCGAGCAGGACTTCTGCGACACCCTGGACCTGGTCCGCGAGGCCAGGTTCGCGGGCGCCTTCACCTTCCAGTATTCGATCAGGCCGGGCACGCCGGCCGCGCAGCTGCCAGAGCAAGTACCTCCCGAGGTAGTGGCCGAGCGATACGAGCGGCTGGCGGCGCTGGTAGCCGAAGTTTCCTGGGCGGAGAACCGGAAGCTCGTAGGAACCGAGATCGAGGTGCTGGTGGCCACCGGTGAGGGCCGGAAGGACAGCGCCACGCACCGGATGTCGGGCCGGGCCAGGGATAACCGGCTTGTCCACTTCGCCCCGCCTGACCCCGCACCGCGGCCCGGTGACGTGGTCACTACGGTGGTGACGAGCGCTTCGCCGCACTATCTGCTAGCTGACGGCCCGCCGCTGCGGCTGCGGCCAACTCGCGGCGGCGACGCCTGGGCGGCCAGGCAGGCCGGCGTCCTGGCCGGCACCGGGAGCGAGCGCGCAGACGGCGATGCCGTCACGGCAGACCCCGCGCCGCCGGTGTTGCTAGGCATGCCGGCCCTGCGCGCTCTGGCCTGACGTCTGCCGCTGTAGCGCTGCCCAGTGGACGCGAGCGTGCAAGATCTCACGCTGCGCTGTCACACTGATGTAATGCTGCGGCCAGTCGTTGCGGTGGTGGGGCCCACCGCGGCCGGCAAGTCTGACCTCTCGCTGGTGCTCGCCCGCGCACTCGACGGCGAGGTTGTCAGCGCCGACTCCATGCAGTTGTACCGCGGCATGGACATCGGCACCGCCAAGCTGACCGAGCACGAACGGGCGGGCGTGCCCCACCACCTGCTCGACATCTGGCCGGTAACCCAGGCCGCCAGCGTCTCCGAATATCAGCAGCTCGCCAGGGTCGCGATAGCGGACATCCGCGAGCGGGGCCGGACGCCGATCCTGGTGGGCGGCTCCGGCCTCTACGTCCGGGCTGCGATTGACAACCTGGAGTTTCCCGGCACGGACCCTGACCTGCGCGCCAGCCTGGAGGCCGAGCTCGCCCTGGTCGGGCCGGCCAGGCTGCACGCCAGGCTGGCAGCCGTGGATCCGGCTGCGGCGGCCGCGATCCTGCCGGGCAACGGCCGGCGGATCGTCCGGGCCCTTGAGGTGGTGCAGCTATCCGGCCGTCCGTTCAGCGCCACGCTGCCGCAGTACGAGTCCGTCTTTCCGGCGGTCCAGATCGGCCTCGCGCTGCCGCGCGCGGACCTGGACTGCCGAGTCACCGCCCGAGTCGGCCGGATGTGGCAGCTCGGCCTGGTCGATGAGGTCCGCGGGCTGGTGGCGGCGGGCCTGCGCGACGGGCGCACCGCGAGCCGGGCTCTTGGCTACGCGCAGGTCCTGAGGTACCTGGACGGTGACTGGACGCAGGATGAGGCAGCCGCCCAGACCGTGCTGGCCACCAGGCGCTTCGTGCGCCGCCAGGAGTCGTGGTTTAGGCGGGATCCGCGGGTGTCGTGGCTGGCGGGGGACAGTCCTGATATCGGTGACCTGGCGTTGTCCGCGATCGGGGCGGCATCGGAACCTTCTGGTGCCTGAGGGGAAACGGCACCAGAAGGTCCATGCCGTCCCGGCCGCTCAGGGTCGGTATGGCTACGGAGCTGACCTGGGCAGGTCAAGCACACACGCCTCGGCCGCCTCGGAGGCTGGGTCAGCACGAGCGGTCCGGAGCTGCGGGCCGTCTGGGCGGAGCAGGGTTGTCTGGTGGCGCGGCTAGAGTCGGGGGATGCGGTTCGCTAAGGGGCATGGCACGGGGAATGACTTCGTGATCTTGCCTGATCCCGACGGCCTGCTGGACGTGCCTGCGCAGCTGGTGGCCGGTTTGTGTGACCGGCACACCGGGCTGGGCGGCGATGGGGTGCTGCGGGTGGTCCGGACCGCCGCTGCCGGGGACGACGCGGCTGCGGGTCAGGCGGCTGAGTGGTTTATGGACTACCGGAACGCCGACGGCAGTATCGCGGAGATGTGCGGCAACGGCGTCCGGGTCTTCGCCAGGTACCTGCTGGTGCAGGGGCTGGCCGACGGCACTGAGATTCCCGTCGCGACCCGTGCCGGGCTGCGGCTTGTCCGGGTGGAGGATGACGGCCAGCTCACCGTGGATATGGGCGCTGCGCGAGTGGTCGGCGATGGCTCGGTCGAGCTGGCCGATCAGACACTGACAGGGCTGGCGATCTCGGTTGGGAACCCGCACCTGGCGTGTGTGGTCAGGGAACCGGTCGCGGTTTTCGACCTGACAGCGCCCCTGCTGCTGTCGCCCGAGAGCCCGGCCGGCGGAGTGAACGTCGAAGTGCTGCGGATTACCGGCGAGCACGAGATCGAGATGCGAGTGCACGAGCGTGGGTCGGGGGTGACCATGTCATGCGGCACGGGTGCGGTAGCGGCTGCTGTCGCGGCAGCCGCGTCCGTCGGAGAGTGGCGGCCGGACCGAGCCCAGCCCTGGAGGGTGCACGTTCCCGGCGGAAAGCTGGTCGTGACGCCGAGCGCCACGACCAGCCTTCTCACCGGCCCTGCGGAGATTGTTGCTAGCGGCGAGTTGGCGGCTAGCTGGCTAGCCTGCCTGTCACCTGCCGGCGTGGCCATCGGGTGAGGCTGCCTTACAGCCCGGCCGGGCGCGGCTGGGCGTGGCGGCCGGTGGCCGGCGGCCCGGTGAGCTTGAGGCCCACGTGGATGAGCGTCCACCCGGCCCGCTCCCTAATCGACTCTCGCGATTCGCGAGCGGTTCCTGGTGCGCGGTGACTGCCAGCCTCGCGGCGAACTTCGGTCACGCGCTGGGTGGCTAGCTGGTCGAGCATCTGCGGGTTCATGGCTGCAGGTTCCTTTCGGTGTTCGTGTTTCTCGTATCGGGTCAGTGCTAGGTGGTTGCCGGATGCTGGGAACTTGCCGCGCCCGGCCGTGGGCTAGGTCCGGGCGGGACCCTTGCGGATCCGGACGTCGCCGCTGATGGTGCGGCACTTGATCTCCAGGGCGGCCTCCTGGTCCCCGTCGCCGTCGCCGTCGCCGTCGCCGTCGCCGTCGGCAGCGTCTAGGTCGCTGCGCACGTCGCCGGAGATGCTGGACAGATCCAGGTAAACGCCGATGCCGGCCGCGACGGTGACGGTCACGTCCCCGGACAGCGCGTCGAGCTCCGCGCGCCCGCTCGCCAGTTCCTTGATGTCGATGTCGCCGCTGGCGGTCTTGGCGGTTACCGATCCGCCGCAGTCGCCGATGGTGAGGTCGCCGCTTGCGGCCTTGATGCGGAGGTCGCCGCGAGCGTGCGCGACTTTGACGTCCCCGGACGAGGTGGTGATGTCGGCGTCGGCGTCGGCGCGGTCGACGAACACGTCACCGCTAGCCGTCTTCACCATGACCGGCCCGCCGGCCGATGCCGCCGTGACGTCGCCGCTGGCGGTCTGCAAGGTCAGTGCGCCAAGGTCGCCGACGCAGGAGATGTCCGCCGATGCCGTGTGCGCTTCGCAGGCCGACCCGGCCGGAGCCTTGATCGTCAGGTCCAGGCCCTTCCTGCGCAGGAAGCCGCTGGCCCTGGGGCCGGTGATGTCGAGCCTGCCGCCGTCGAAGCCGACCCGGACCTCGTCGAGCACGGTGTCGACGTTTGCGCCATGCTGGCTCGGGACCACCTGGACGGTGATCACGTCGGTCGGTTCGCCGGAGACGGCGACGCTGCCGGAAGCCCACGAAGTGATGCTGATGGAGGCGGGCTCGGAGCAGGGAAAATCCCATGTGGTCATGGCTGTGCCCTTCGGTGAGCGGTTGGGGTGTTGAGGCGGAGGGTCAGGGTTAGCTGCGGGCGAACCCGGTGTAGCGCTTCCCAATGGTGGCCTTCGGCTTGGGGCCGCGACCGGACGGCGAGGCCAGTGCCTGGTTGATGGCCCTGGCCAGCCACGCGTTGACCGACATCCCGCTGGAGGTCGCCGCGGCGTCGACCCTTGCCTTGACGTTCTCCGATATCCGGAGGGTGATCCGAGCCGGTCCCGCGTCCTCGGTGCCGCCGTCGGCGGGCTCTGGCGGCGTGTCGTCGTCGCCGTGGTGCGTCATGACCACCACGAACTCCGGCTCCGTGCCGGTAAGCCGGACATCGATTGCCGCGCCCTCGAGCCGCGAGCTGATCTCGCCGGCCGCAGCCGAGAGCACGTCCAGCAGCGCCAGGCGGACTGAGGAGTCCAGCGACTCAGCCAGCATCTCTGCCGCCCTGGAGACGTCATCCCCGGCGAACCGGGTGATGGCGATGAGCTCCCGCCGGAGCGATTCCGCGTACTCGCTGAGATCCATGACACCATCATGACGTCATAGATGACGTCTGTCAAGACGCCACACGACGTCAATTGTGGCGCCAGCTGATGTCGCAATGACATCAGCCTGACGGCAAGGGCAACCTTTCCGCAGCGCCGGCCGATGTCGCCCGTGATCTCTCCGCGGCTGCCTCGTGGTCTCGGTCCTGCTGACCTTGATCCTCAAGGCCGCGCGCTGCCCGCCGGAGCGGACGAGACGCTGCCCGCCCACTACGTGGCAGACCCGAGCCGGGTGTCGTCGCATTCCGGCACCGCGTCATGCAGCAGGCGAGGCCTGAGCGCGGGATCGAGCGAGGGACTGAGACTGACATCCTGACGATTGCCGTCGCGTGGCTGGGCGGTTTACGGTTATTTGTCACGACGGCAACCGTCAGGATGTCGCCTTGCCGCCCGCGTTCGACCCGCCGTCGGAGCGCGCCGCTAGTCGGCCCGATGGGAGCTACCGCTGCCGCAGCAGTGTCCCGGCTGGCCGCGCCCGGATGGAAGCGTCGAGGACCTCGGCGATGTGCGCCATCGGGAGCTGCGCGCTCTGGCTGGCCAGGGCCTGCGAGATCTGCAAAGCGCAGCCGGGGTTAGCCGAGACCATCAGCTGCGCGTTCGTGCCGGCGACCGCGCGCGCCTTCCGTGCGCCAAGCTCGGCGGCTGCTTGTGGCTGCACGAGGTTGTAGATGCCCGCAGAGCCGCAGCAGGTGCCGCCGTCGCCTATCTCGGCCAGGACGACCCCGGGGATGGCGCGCAGCAGGCTGCGCGGCTGCGCGGTGATCCGCTGGGCATGGCCAAGGTGGCACGCATCCTGGTAGGCGATGGTCAGCGGAAGTTCCGACCTGGGCACGGCCGGGCCGAGCTCGGCCAGGTACTCACTGAAGTCGCGGACCTTGGCGCTGAGCGCCGCCGCCCGGTCGGCCCAGGCGGGCTCGTCGGCCAGCAGCAGCTCGTAGTCCTTCATCGCGGATCCGCAGCCTGCGGCGTTGACGATGACGGCGTCCACGCCTGCGCGCTCGAACGCCTCGATGGCGCGGCGGGCGAACGCCGCTGCCTCGGCGCGCCGGCCGCTGTGCAGTGACAGGGCCCCGCAGCAGCCCTGGCCCTGCGGTATCACTACGTCGCAGCCGTCTGCCGAGAGCACTCGCGCGGTGGCCTCGTTGACCTGCGGGAAGAACACCTGCTGCACACATCCGGTGAGCATGCCGACGACCGCGCGGCGCGGACCTCTCGCGGGCACCCGGCCGGGAAGCGCGCCGCGGCGCACGCCGGGCCGGCCAGGCGCAACCGCTAGCGCCGCGACTGCCTCCGGCGCCAGCCGAC
Source organism: uncultured Actinomycetota bacterium (assembly GCA_963719765.1). GTDB lineage: Bacteria > Actinomycetota > Actinomycetes > Streptosporangiales > Streptosporangiaceae > JAJYUU01. The sequence continues at coordinate 455,373 of CAVRCW010000001.1, read as the reverse complement.
CAAGCAGTGAGCTGCGCATCGCAATACGGTCCAGGCCAGTGCGCTTCGCTGCCCACAGTGGCGCCAGCAGCAGCCGCAGCCGGGCCGGGTACGGGAACGTGGCGAAGATGGCCGCCCGGATCGCCCTGTCCCGCCTCGACCGCGGCGGCAGCACGCCGGCGGCCTGTCCGGGCTCGTCCTCGGCCCAGCTGCGCGCAGCCTCGATCAGCTGGTCGTAGCGGACTCCGGATGGGCAGGCCGGCACGCATGCCATGCAGCCAAGGCAGCGGTCAAGATGGGTGGCAGCTGCGGCACCGCCCTGACCGCTGTCGAGGATCTGGTCGATCAGGTGAATGCGCCCGCGAGGCGAGTCCATCTCCTCGCCCCAGAGCTGATATGTGGGACAGGCGGGCAGGCAGAATCCGCAGTGCACGCAGTCACCGGCGAGAGCGCGCAGCCGGCCGTCCGGATCGATCAGGGTCGCCGCGATCCGCCCATTGCCAGGCGCGTCGGCTGCCTGGTTGCCGCCGCTCCCGTGCGGCGGGCCGGTCCCCGTCATCAGATGCCTCCCGCAAACCTGCCGGGCGCCATTCGGTGCTCCGGGTCGAACTGATCCTTGACCCGCCGCATCAGATCGAGTGACGGAACCGGACCCCACATCTCCACCGCGTCGCGGACGGCTGCGGGCGCTCTGAGCACGACCGCGCTCGCCACGACTGGCGGCACCCCACCGGCGGGGCCGCTCAGCCTGCCAAGACCAGCCCGGAGCGCCGTCACGAACTTGACCACATCTGTGGCTGGCGCCTCGTGCCGCACGTCGACTTGTAGTACGCCGGCTGCCGAACCACTGATAGCCGGGTCAAGATCCTGCTCTTCCGCTGCCTCCCGGATCGCGCCGAGCACGGATGCGAGCTGGCCCGGCCAGAATGCGATTCTCATCATGGTCTGGTCCGGGGCGGCCGCGGCACCGCCGGCCGGCGTTCGGCCCAACGGAAACGGGCCGACCGCCGCCGCGACGTTCCCGCGACCGTCGGTGAGCAGGGACCTTGCGCGATCGGCGCGTTCGGTGACGCTGGACTCGTCGCCTTCGAGCAGGACCGCGACGGTGATCGGGGCGGTGGTTGCGGGCCAGGCCAGTTCGATGGCGGATGGCGTTAGCGGCGAGCTTGCGATCGTTTGGGCGGCTGCAGCGGCGCTAGCGGGGTCGGGGCAGTCGAGTGCGACTGCTGCTGACGAGGCCGGGGCAGGATGCAGGCGGAAGGTGGCCTCGGTGATCAGGCCGAGCGTGCCGTACGAGCCTGCGAACAGCTTGCCGAGGTCGTAGCCGGCCACGTTCTTGACGACCTTGCCGCCGGCCTTGGCCACGGTGCCGTCCGCGAGGACAACCGTGATGCCGATCAGCAGGTCGCGCGGGGCACCGTAGCGGAACCGCAGCGGACCAGCGACTCCGGTGGCAGCCAGGCCGCCGATCGTGCCGCCGCCCCGCGGGTCGAGCGCGAGGCGCTGGCCTTCGGCGGCGAGCTTGTCCTGCAGGTCGTCCAGGCGCACGCCGGCCTGAACGCGAACGACGAGGTCGCCGGCCGCGTGCTCCACCACGGCATCGAGCCTGCTGGTGTCGACGATCAGGTCGCAGGCTCGTGGGCGCTGGCCCCAGTCGATCCGGCTGCCGGTGCCGCGCGGCACGACGGTGAGATTCAGCTCCGCGGCAGCGTGCAGCAGCGATGCCGCCTCTTGGGTGCTGGCGGGCGATGCTACGAACCTGGCTGGTTGGCCACTGACCGCGTCCGCAGGTGTGGCAGCCCGGACCCCCGCGCAGGCTTTTGCCAGCTCGGGCGGCATGAGGTCAGACATGCCGGCTGCCGTGGTGAGTCCCCGTTCCCATCAGAATTGCTCGAGCTGGCCGGAAGCTACGAGCGGATGCGGGTCACGCCGCACGCCGGGCACCTCACCGCACAGACGTGGCGTCGGGAAAATCTTGCCGGGGTTGCACAGGCCGGCCGGGTCGAAGGCGCAGCGCACGAGCTGCATCGTATCCAGGTCGTCGGCACCGAACATCTTCGGCATGTAGCGCGACTTGTCCACGCCGACGCCGTGCTCGCCGGTGATCGAGCCGCCATGCTCGATGCACAGGTCCAGGATCGCCCCGGAGACCTGCTCGGCGGCTTCCTGCTCGCCCGGCACCGCGTCGTTGAACAGCACGAGCGGATGCAGATTGCCATCTCCGGCATGGAAGACGTTGGCAACCCTGATGCCGGTCGCTGCCGACAGCTCGCTGATCCGGTCGAGTACCTGCGGCAGGGCCGTGCGCGGCACCACGCCGTCTTGCACGATGTAGGCCGGGCTGATCCGGCCGACGGCGGCGAAGGCCGACTTGCGGCCGGTCCAGATCGCCGCGCGCTCGGCCGCGTCACGCGCCGCCCTGATCTCGTACGCACCTTCTCTCGTGCAGATCTCCCTGACCGCATGCTCTTCCCGGCGCACGTCGCCCTCGGGTCCGTCGAGCTCGACGATCAGGACCGCGCCCGCGCCTTCGGGGTAACGGCAGTTCACCGCCGCCTCGGCCGCCTCGATGGCGAGCGCGTCCATCATCTCGATCGCCCCCGGCAGGATGCCCGAGCCGATGATGGCCGACACCGCCGCTCCGCCGGCCCCCATGGTGGTGAACGCGGCCAGCAGCGTGGTGACAGCTTCCGGGATCTGGGTGAGCTTCACGACGATCTTGGTGGCGATGCCGAGCGTGCCCTCGGAACCGGTGAACGCGCCGAGCAGGTCATAGCCGGGCGCCGCCCCTGACCCGTCGCCCAGCCAGGTGAGCTCGCCCTGCGGGGTGACGATCTGCAGGCCGGTCACGTGGTGGACGGTGAAGCCGTGCTTCAGGCAGTGCGCGCCGCCGGAGTTCTCAGCTACGTTCCCGCCGACCGAGCACACGACCTGGCTGGAGGGGTCCGGCGCGTAGAACAGCCCGTATGGCTCGGCCGCCTTACTGACCGACAGGTTGGTGACACCAGGCTCCACGATCGCCCGGCGGCTGGCCGGGTCGATGGCGACGATACTGCGCATCTTCGACATCACGATGAGGACTCCGTCCGCGCGGGGGAGCGCCCCGCCGGACAGGCCGGTGCCACTGCCGCGCGCGACGAACGGGATGCGGCTGGCTGCGCATTCCCTGACCACAGCCGCGACTTGCTCGGCCGACCGCGGCAATACCACGAGGCCCGGACTGCACCGGTGCGCGGTCAGCCCGTCGCACTCATACGTCCGAAGCTCCTGCGGATCAGTGATGACGTTCTCGGCGCCGCAGATCCGGGCCAGCCTGGCCGCGAGCACGCTGTCCATGCGTCCAGCATCCCTCGCCCGCCGATCGCCCGCCACTGCCGGGCTGGCCTGTCGCGGTCCAGCAAGCCATCTGGCCGCCGGCTAATAGCGCTCGACCTGCGCCTTCTGCGGCTAGGCAGGCACCGGAGCACCGGCAGGCTGCGGCACCACGTCGGCCACGATGCAAGTGATGTTGTCTGGCGCACCGCCCTCGATCGCGAGCCCGATGAGATCCTTGGCGGCCTGGTCGGGATCGGCGACGGTGAGCAGGATCCGGCCGATCGCGTCGGCCGCGACGATGTCGTGCAGTCCGTCGGAGCACAGCAGGTACCGATCGCCCGGCTTGGCCTCGCGCAACTGCAGGTCCGCCTTGTAGCTGGCCTGCGCCTGGAGCGCCCGGATGATCAGGTTGCGCTGCGGGTGCGAGGCCATCTCAACCGCGGTGATCTTGCCCTCGTCCAGTAGCGACTGCACCAGCGTGTGGTCCTGGGTTATCTGGAACACCGCGCCGTCGCGCACCAGGTAGGCCCGCGAGTCACCGATATGCACCAGGCCAAGCTGCGAGCCGGACCAGAGCAACGCGGTCAGCGTCGTGCCCATGCCGCGCAGCGCCGGGTCGGACTGCGCCATGGAAGTCAGCGTCCGGCTCGCCTGCCGGACCGCGTGATCGAGCGCGTTGAGTAGCTCACCGGCAGGCACCTGGGTATCGAGCGGCTTCAGCGCGTCGATCACGGCGTTGCTGGCGACCTCGCCTGCGGCGTGTCCGCCCATCCCGTCGGCGACCGCAAGCAGCCGGGCTCCGGCGTAGGAGGCGTCTTCGTTGCCGTCCCGCTGCAGGCCGATGTCCGTTTGCACGGCATAGCGGATGGCCAGCGTTCCCTGCGCGTTCTGCATTACAGCGCCCTTCCCTGACAGATAACCGATGAGGAACGTGGCAAGCTCGCGCCTGGCCGCCGTCTCGGCCTCGACCTTGTCCCAGTGCGCCGTCACCAGAGCAGCGGCCTGCGCGGGCGGCGCCACGCTCGTCGCGCGGATCGCGGCCAGCGGCATGCCGAGGCGGCGCAGCCACGCCACCAGCCGGGCCTGCTCGAGCTGGGCCGGGTCGTACAGGCGGTACTGGGAGACAGGATCCACCGCGGCCGGCGGCAGCAGGTTGAGCTCGTCATACAGGCGCAGCGCCTTGCGCGACAGTCCCGATGCGCGGGCAAACTCCCCGCTGCTCATAAGGTCCACCGCCGCCTCCTCAAGCCGGACGGGCTGCCCGGCGCCATCAGGCTCGACCTGGCCCCAGGGGCGAGGTCAAGCCGGGCCCGTCGCGGGAGCGGGCCGCGGTTGCCTGGCGCACGATCGTTCACCGCCGGCGCACGCACGTTCACCGCCGGCGCACGCACGTTCACCGCCGGCGCACGCACGTTCACCGCCATTGCGCACGGTCGCTCGCCACAATATGGCCAGCACCTGCGGTCGGGCCAGACAGAAGGCGGATGGCGTCTCGCTATGTGGACTCGTAGTATCAATATATGAGTCACGATGCGTCCGGCCAGGACGAGGCGGGCGGCCGCTGGCTCATCCTGCTTATCGGCCTAATCGCGTTGACCGCGGGATGCACCTTCCAGTACGGCCTTGCCTACCTGATCCCCGCGCTCCGTCGCGAGGGACTCTCGCTGGAGCTGGCGAGCATACTCGTCGCCTGCCCGACGGCCGGGCTGCTGCTCACGCTGTACGGGTGGGGCGCCGCAGCCGACCGCTGGGGCGAGCGGGTCGTGCTGTCCACCGGGCTGGGTCTGGCCGGCGGGGTGCTCTTGCTCGGCGGCTCGGTGCACAGCACGGCCGGGCTCGCCGCGGTGCTCGCCCTGGCCGGTGCCAGCGGCGGATCGGTGTTCGCCGCGAGCGGCAGGCTGATCCTGGGCTGGTTTGCCCGGCACGAGCGCGGCCTGGCCATGGGCATCCGGCAGAGCGCGCAGCCGATCGGTGTGGCTCTCGCCGCGGCAACCTTGCCGGCCCTGGGCGCGCACGGCACCAGCACGCCGCTGCTGTTCCTCGGCGCCTTCTGCATCGCGGCGGCCGTGCTGGTCGTAGTGCTGGTACGCGATCCACCACGGCCGGCCCCGCCCTCGGCCGGCCAGCCGCGTCCCGCCTCGCCGTACCGGCAGCCGGTGCTGTGGCGCATTCATGCCGCCAGCGCCTTGCTGGTGGTGCCGCAGTTCACCGTCGCTACCTTCGCGCTGGTCTTCCTGGTCGACGCGCGGGGCTGGACCGCGCTGGCCGCCGGGCGGATGCTGGCGATCGCGCAGGCATGCGGGGCCGCGTCCCGGCTCGGGGCTGGCTACTGGTCAGACCGGGCAGGCAGCCGACTGCGGCCGATGCGCCTCCTCGCGCTCTGGATCGCGGTCGGCATGCTCGGCCTGGCCGGGGCCGCGGCCGCGGGCTCGTCCGCCGCGGTTCCGGTGCTGCTGGTCTGCAGCGTCGTGGCGGTAAGCACGAACGGGCTGGCGTTCACCGCGGTCGCCGAGGTCGCCGGGTCGGCCTGGGCCGGGCGCGCTCTCGGCGTCCAGAACACCGGGCAGAACGCGCTGGCGGCCGCGACCCCGCCGGTGCTGGCGCTGGCCATCGGCTCGGCTGGGTTCGGGACGTCGTTCGCGGTTGTGGCCGCGTTCCCGCTCGTCGCGGCCCTGCTGGTGCCGGTGGCGGCGGAGCGAACCCGGTCCACCGTGATTGCGTCGCCCGCGCCGGCACAGCCTGGATAGACGGGCCCGACAGGCGTGAGCGGCCGCCGGCACGTACCGTCGGTACGTGAGAACTGTGCATCAGGTCGTGATCGACTACTGGAACGCGGCGAACGCCAAGGACTGGGACGCATTCGTCGGCCTGGTCGCGGCGGACGTCGTGTATGAGGCGCCGCAAACGCGGGAACGCGTGCGCGGCCGAGACGCCTACCGCCGCTTCAACTCCGAGGGATTTCCCGGCGACTGGTACCTGGAAGTCGTGCGCGTCGTCGCCGCCGAGAACTCCGCGGTGAGCTGGATCTCGATGACGGACGAGGACGAGGTGTATCCGGGGCTGTGCTTCTTCGACCTGGACGACTCCGGCCTGATCAGCCGCATTACCGATTTCTGGCCGACGCCGTCTCCGGTGCCAGCAAGCCGGGCTCATCTGGTTGAGCAGTACTGACGCGCCCGGCCTCAGGGCATCCGCTCGTAGGCAGGCAGGGTCAGGAACTCGACGTAGTCGTCGGCGAGCGCGACCTCGGTGAACAGCGCCGTCGCTTCCGAGTACCTGGCCGCGTTGAAGGCGTCACCGAGCTGCTCGGAGATGAGGCCAAGTTCCTCGGTGATGATCTGCTCCACCAGGTCCCGAGTCACCTTAGGGCCGTCGGCGAGGGTCACGTCGTTGTGCAGCCACTGCCAGATCTGCGAGCGGGAGATCTCGGCTGTCGCCGCGTCCTCCATCAGGTTGAAGATCGCGACCGCGCCCGTGCCGTCCAGCCAGTTCGCCAGGTACTGCAGCCCGACGCTGATGTTGTTGCGCAGGCCGGCCTCGGTGATAAAGCCTGGCGTCTCGCTGACCGCGAGCAACTCAGCGGCAGTCACGTGCACGTCGGGGCGCTGCTTGCTGAGCTGGTTGGGCGCGTCGCCGAGCACGCCGTCGAAGACCTCGCGGCAGATCGGCACCAGGTCGGGATGCGCGACCCAGGACCCGTCGAAACCGTCGTTCGACTCGCGGGTCTTGTCCTCACGGACCTTGGCCAGCGCCCGTTCCGTTACCTCGGGATCGCGCCTATTCGGGATGAACGCCGCCATCCCGCCCATCGCATGCGCGCCGCGCGCGTGACAGGTTTTGACCAGCAGCTCGGTGTAGGCCCGCATCATCGGGGCGGTCATGGTCACCGCGTTGCGCTCGGGCAGCAGGAACTCGCTGCCGCGAGTGCGGAACTTCTTGATGATGCTGAACAGGTAATCCCACCGCCCGGCATTCAGCCCGGCGCTGTGCTCCCGCAGCTCGTAGAGGATCTCCTGCATCTCGAAAGCGGCCGGGATGGTCTCGATCAGGACTGTGGCCCGGATCGTGCCCTGCGGGATGCCGAGCGCGTCCTGCGCGAGTATGAAGGCGTCGTTCCACAGCCGCGCCTCGAGATGGCTCTCCATCTTGGCCAGGTAGAAGTACGGCCCCTTGCCCTTGGCCAGCTGGCGCCGCGCGCAGTGGGCGAAGTACAGGGCGAAGTCCACCAGACTGCCCGAGGCGCGCTCGCCGCCGACGAGCAGGTGCTTTTCTTCCAGATGCCAGCCGCGGGGCCGGACCACGATCGTGGCGAGTTCGTCGTCCGGTCGCAGCTGGTAGGACTTGCCCTCGTCACTGGTGAAGTCGATGTTCCGGTCCAGCGCGTCCTTCAGGTTGAGCTGACCGGTAATCATGTTGTCCCACAGCGGGGTATTGGCATCCTCGAAGTCGGCCAGCCACACCTTGGCGTTCGAGTTGAGCGCGTTGATCGTCATCTTCTTGTCGGTCGGGCCGGTGATCTCCACCCGCCGGTCGACCAGGCCCGCTGCCGGCGGCGCCACCCGCCAGGACGTGTCGCTCCTGATCGCCTCGGTCTCGGGCAGGAAGTCGAGCATGGCGCCCGCCGATAGCTGCTGCTGCCGGACCGCTCTGGCGGCCAGCAGATCGCGGCGGCGCTGTCCTAGCTCCCTGTGCAGCACGGCGACCAGGTCGAGTGCCTCCGGGGTGAGGATCTCGTCGTAACGGCTGCCGGACGGGCCGGCGATCTCCACGCCACTCATGCTCGCTCCTCACTGGCCAGGCCGCTGTCGGCCGCTCGTGTACCAGAACGTAACCCATCGAGGAGCTCGCATTCAGCCCCGCCCTGCATTGCGGCTGGCGTCGCACGAGACAGCGGGATACGGGCGGGAACGGGGCCGGCCAGTGGCAAGCCGCGTCCGTCGGCGCGACAGGCCCCAGAGCAGGCCCGGAGCAGCGTCTGAGCAGGGCCGCAGCAGGGTCGGGCACATCGGAGGCCCGCCGGATGTTATTGAGGTGAGGATGGATGCACTCCGTGGCACTATCGAGACCAGCTCCCGCCGTCAGGCGGGTGCCGTGGTACGTAACGGCCTTTCCGGCCCATAGACATGACCCTGGCAGCAGCGCTGCCCGGCGTTAGGTGGCTTGTACCTATATGACCGCGCAATCGAACGAGAACCCGGACCGCGACCAGCTTTGGGACGCGGCCGCGGACCGAGCCGACGGTGAGCTCGACCTGGAGGACAGGCACGCGCTGCGGCGCGTGGCTGGTCTGTCCACCGAGCTTGAGGACGTCAGCGAGGTCGAGTACCGGGCGCTGCGGCTGGAACGAGTCGTCCTGATGGGCGTGTGGACGCAGGGCACGCTCGCGATGGCGGAGAACTCGCTGCGCGAGCTGTCGCTGCTGGCCGAGACCGCCGGATCCGAGGTGCTGGACGCGCTGGTGCAGCGCCGTTCCCGGCCAGACGCCGCTACCTACGTCGGCGCCGGCAAGGCGCGCGAGCTGGCTGAGATAGTTCTCGCCCGCGGGGCGGACACGGTCATCTGCGATGGCGAGCTCACGCCCGGCCAGCTTCGCAGCCTGGAGTCCACGGTCAAGGTCAAGGTCGTCGACCGGACCGCGCTGATCCTGGATATCTTCGCCCAGCACGCCCGGAGCAAGGAGGGCAAGGCCCAGGTCGAGCTCGCTCAGCTGCAGTACCTGCTGCCGAGACTGCGGGGCTGGGGCGAGTCGCTGTCCAGGCAGGCTGGCGGCCGGGCTGGCGGCAATGGCGGCATCGGAACCCGCGGGCCAGGTGAGACCAAGATCGAGACTGACCGGCGGCGCATCCGGACCCGGATATCCAAGCTGCGCCGGGAGATCGCTGACATGTCGGTAGGCCGCGAGGTGCAGCGCAGCCAGCGGAAGCGGCACGCAGTCCCGTCGGTCGCCATCGCTGGCTACACCAACGCCGGCAAGTCGACGTTGCTGAACCGGATCACAGGAGCGCAAGTACTGGTCGACAACTCGCTATTCGCCACTCTCGACCCGGCAGTAAGGAAGGCCAGGACGCCATCGGGCCTGCCGTTCACGCTGACCGACACTGTCGGTTTCGTCCGGCACCTGCCGCACCAGCTGGTCGACGCGTTCCGCTCCACGCTGGAAGAGGTGGCAGATGCTGACCTCATCCTGCACGTCGTGGATGGCTCCGACGCCGACCCGCGCTCCCAGCTCGCGGCCGTGCGGGAGGTGCTGACCGAGATCGGCGCCGCGAAGGTGCCCGAGCTGGTCGTGATCAACAAGGCCGACGCGGCAGACAGCATCGAGCTTGAGGGGCTGCAGCTGACCGAGCGGCAGTCGGTCGTCGTGTCGGCGCGAACCGGCGAGGGGATCGACAAGCTGATGGCCGAGCTCGAGCGGCTGCTGCCGCGCACCCAGCGTCAGGTCACCGCGGTCGTCCCCTACAACCGGGGCGATCTTGTCTCCCGGGTGCACGACGAGGGCGAAGTGCAGTCGGTCCGGCACGGCGGCGAAGGCACCGAGCTGACCGCCAGGGTACCCCTGGGCCTCGCGGCCGAGCTCGACCAGTACGCCACCTCCGGGCTCCACCGATAAGTCCGCTTTCCGGCAATCATGGGCCGATGCGCAAAGCGGATGCAATTGCGTTACGGCATTGTGGTTAGCGGGAGGCCAGCTTTCCCGGCGTAAGCGTGAACGTTCTGCAAACGATTTCTGTTGCATCGGGAAATGGGTGCGGACGGAAGCATCAAGCCCGGCCGACCGCAGGTCATCTGCGCGGAAGAGGCGAGGTCCCTGACGCGACAGCGTCGCTGGAGCAGCGATCCTCGCGCGCGAACGGCGCGGCTTGGCAGCGCGCGGGCTCCGTGCCCGTATACGATGCATGGCCGGGAGGACGAATGCCGTCGGCCCTAGATCTCCTAATAGAGGCCTTTACAGGGATCCACTTGTGCAATACGGTGACTCAACCGATATGTTGGTGAGCGCGACAGCACGGACCCAAAGGGCTGGTGCATAGACGCGACCGTTCTCTGGCATTAGCCAGAACTTCCCACTCACTCCGACGCTCGGTAGGAGAGGCCGCATGTTGGCTCGGGGTTCCGCTTGCGGCGGAGGTCCTCAGCTTGGCGGCGCCCTGTGACTATCCGGCTGATGACGAACATAGGACGCCTCTGGACGGGCTCTGAGGTATGGAGCAACGCCGCCATCGTCACGCAGGACGACCGTATCGCCTGGGTCGGTCCCTCTTCTGAGCTGCCTTCGAGCGTCCCCGGCGTGATCGAGGACATCGTCGATGTTGATCACGTCGAGAACCTCGGCGGCGCCCTGGTGACGCCGGGCCTGATCGACGCGCATACGCATCCGGTCTACGCCGGCAACCGGTGGGCCGAGATGGCGATGCGATCGGGCGGCTCGTCAGCGTCGGAGATCTCCGCGGCCGGCGGCGGCATCGCGTCGACGGTAACCATCACCAGGGGCACCGATCCGTGGACGCTGTGCAGCGGGGTGCGGGAACGGCTGCGCTCCTGGCTGCTCAACGGCGCGACTACCGTCGAGGCCAAGACGGGCTATCACCTCACCAGGGACGGCGAACTCGCCGACGTCCGGCTGCTCAGGTCGCTGGAGAACGAGCCCGGCATGCCGAAGGTGCACGTGACGTTCCTGGCCGCCAACACGGTGCCGCCGGAGTTCTTCGGCCGGCGAGCCGACTATGTGGACGCGGTGGCCGGCTGGTGCGCCGACGCGGCGGCCGCGGGCGCCGACAGTATTGACGCGCACTGCGATGAGGGCAGGTTTAGCGCACGTGAGGCGAGGTGGATCCTCGGCCAGGGCCGGTCAGCTGGGTTGCTGCCGCGACTGCACGCCAGCGGCGGCGAGCGCACCGGAGCGGCGATGCTGGCGGCCGAACTCGGCTGCGCATCGGCCGACGTGCTGCTCGACGCCACCGACGACGACGTGGCCGCGCTGGCAAGCGCAGGCGTGGCCGCGGTGGTGTGCCCGGCGCAGATGTCGGAGGCAAAGCGGCAGCCCCCGGTGCGGGCCCTGCTCGACAAGGGCGTGCCGGTGGCGCTCGGTTCCGGGCACGCGCCGGGCGCGAACGGGATCACCTCGATGCCGCTGATTATCAGCCTGGCCATCGCCAACTTCGGGATGAGCGTGACCGAGGCGCTGCGAGCCGCGACCGTGGGCGGCGCCCAGGCGCTGCGGGCGCCCGACCGGGGGACGATGTCACGCGGCCGGGCCGCCGACATCGTGGCCTGGGATGCTGACCACGAGGGTGCCTTCGCCTGGTCCTACGGTATGAAGCCAGTCCGCATCTGGCGAAGTGGCGAGCCCGTTACCGACTGAACGGATTCTGCTGCCTTGGGCCGCTCCCTCTGGGCCGCCCGCCAGGGATCCGGCGAGCGTCATGATGTGTGGATGACATCTGGTGTGATGAACCTTCCTGACGGCAGGCGGCTGAGCTGGCATGAGTTCGGTGACCCTGACGGGTCACCGGTTATCTACACGGCGGGGACACCGGTGTCGGGCCTGGGCGGAGCCTGCTATGACCAGACAGCCCTGGCAGCCGGCCTGCGCTGGATCTCGCCGGACAAGCCCGGCTACGGCGGCTCCGGCTACCAGCGCAAGCGCAGCCTGACCAGCTGGGGAGATGACCTGGCCGGGCTGGCTGGTCATCTCGGCCTGGACCGGTTCGCGCTGGCGGGTGAGTCCGGCGGTGGTCCGTTCACCCTGGCCGCTGCGCACCGGCTCGTCGGCCGGGTCAGCGTTGTCGCCCTTATCGCGTCGTCGGGACGGCTGGGCAGCCGGGCCGAGCGAGCGGGCCAGCAGGCGAGGATCCGGTTCTATGGCTGGCTCGCCAGGAACGCGCCGGCGCTCAACGCGGTCCCGTTCATGGTGATGAGGTGGTCACTGGCCAGCCCGGCGAGGCGGGAGCGTTCCCTGCGCCGCGAGATGGCCGCTGCGCCGGAGGCCAAGCATGCTGGCCTGCGGATCGAATTCGAGGCCGTCGCTGACGCGCTAAGGCCGGGGACGCGTGGCGCAGTGCAGGAGGTCGCATTGCTGAGGTCCCCGTGGCCGTTCCCGCTCAGCGATGTCACCACGCCGGTGCACCTGTGGCACGGTGCCCGTGACACTAACGCGCCGATCGCCAGCGCGCGCCGCCTCGCCCGCGAACTGCCGGATGCCACCCTGCACGTCAGCGACTCCTCGGAGCATGATGTCGGCCTCGACCGCAGCGGCGAGATCATGTCCGTGCTTGCCTCCCACGCGAGATAGAGCGCAAGGTCAGCGAAGGGGAGTAGTTCTGGCCGGGATGCCGCCAAGCACCGCCAGGTCCGGCCCGGTGCCCGCGCTGGCCCGCTCGCCTAGCCTGCGCTGCCGTCGTGCGCCCGGCCGGTTCATGGCATGCTGCCAGCATGAGCTCTGGTTCGGCACGCACCAGGTCAGCCGGTAGTCCGACGCGCCCAGCGCCAGCCCCGGTGACGGTGATCGTCGGCGAGGAGGACCTGCTCGTCGAGCGCGAGATCAGCGCGGTGCTGGCGAGCGCGGGCGGCCGGTCCGATCCGTCCGGGCCTGGCGCGCTTGACGGCGGCGTTGATGTGCATGACGTGTCCGCGGCCGGGCTCGCGGCAGGCGAGCTCACCGGGCTGACCGCGCCGTCGCTGTTCGGCGGCGACTGCCTGGTCGTTGTCCGAGCAGCCCAGGACGCGGGCAAGGACGTCACCGCCGAGCTCGTCCGGCTTGCCGAGGCACCCCCGCCCGACGTACGCCTGGTCATCACCCACTCCGGCGGCGCCAAGAACAAGGCGCTGCTCGCCAGCCTGGCCAGCGCCGGAGCCAGCCGGGTGGACTGCCCGGCAATCAAGCGGTTCGGCGAGCGGATGGACTTCCTGCGGGGCGAGTTCAGCCGGGCGGGCCGTAAGGCTGACGATGGCGGGCTCCGCGCACTGCTCGACGCGGTCGGCAACGACCTGCGAGACCTGGCCGCGGCCTGCAGCCAGCTGGCTGCGGATACCAACGGGGTGATCGGCCAGGAGACGGTCGCGCGCTACTACCGCGGCCGGGCCGAGGCGACCGGGTTCTCGGTGGCCGACCGCGCCTGCGAGGGCAGCCTGACCGCCGCGCTTGAGCAGCTTCGCTGGGCGCTGGCGACTGGCACCTCGCCCGTGCTCATCAGCAGCGCGCTCGCCGCGGGCCTGCGCACGCTCGGGCTGGTCGGCTCGGTCGGCCGCGGGCTGAACGCCAATGCCCTGGCCGCAGATCTGGGCATGCCGCCGTGGAAGATTGACAAGGCTCGTCAGCAGCTGCGCGGCTGGACCGCGGCCGGGCTGGCCAGTGCGCATGCGGCCGTAGCCGAGGCCGATGCCCAGGTCAAAGGCGAGGCCGCAAGCGCGGGATATGCACTGGAACGCGCGATTACGACGATCGTGGCCTGCCGGGACGAGCGCTGACTAGCGCCCAGCGTGCGGAGCTGGTGCTGCACTGCCGGCCGGCTGGCAGGGCAGGGACAAACTCCGCACGTTCGAGCCTGCTGCATCTCGAAGTGTGCGTTTCCGGCACGCTGCCCGTTTTGACGTAGCGTTTGGGGTCTGCCAGACCCCAAACGCTACTGGATCATGAAAAGGTTCGGCGCTACCGCTGAGCGGCTACCGCTGGCCTGAGATGACGACCACCGGGCATGCCGCGTGATTCACGACCTGACCGCGTACCGAGCCCGGCAGCAGCCGGGCGAAGCCGCCGCGGCGCTCTCCGACGACGACCATGTCGGCGTCATGCGAGGCCTCGACGAGTGCATCGGCCGGCTGGCCGATGGACGCACGCACGGTCACCGAGCTGGGCCGGCCATCACCGAGCTTGCCGATGGTCTTGCCGACCGCTTCCTCGACCGTGTTCAGCGCCCGCTGCGCTTCGGGCCGGTCCTGCGGGTAGATGATCGGATTGCCGGTCCATGCGCTCGCGGCGACCTGGTGGACGGCCAGGACCGTGAGCGGTGCGTGCTCGAGCGCTGCATGCGTCACTGCCCATTCGAGTGCATTCTGCGAGTCGGCAGAGCCATCAACGCTGACCACGATTCCAGGCATTTTGCCTGCTCCTTCTGCTAGGGCTGCCTTCTGCAATCAGCCGCTATCTGGTGAACTCCGTGCAGGAAGGGCCAATTTCGATCCTTGCATTCTCCATGCGCTGAACCGCACGATCCATGCGCCTTCCATGCAGATGCAGAGAGGCTGAGGTGGCAACAGGCCCGCCAGTGTCTGGCGTCAAGCCGTGCCTGCCGGTCCAGGCCGGCCAGCGCCTGGCGTGTCCGGGTGAGCTCTCGATGGCGGCGGTGCTGAAAGCCGGGCGCATTCCCTGACCATCGACAGCCGATTAGGCGCGGTCGCGTGGCCGGGTCCTGCCCTGGCCGGCTCGGCAGCGCGGTACCAATCGAGGTGCGGCCAGACCCAGATCTGGTCTGCCGGAGAACCCAGGTAGGTGGATAGGCGGGGCTAGCGACGGGCTCGAGCCGGAACGGCGAGCCCCTCGCGAGCCTAGGCCTGCCTGATCAGCCGAGCCTAGGCCTGCCTGATCAGCCGAGCCTAGGCCTGCTTGATCTGCTCAGCCCGCTTGGCGATCGCCGACTTGCGGTTGGCCGCCTGGTTCTTGTGAATGACGCCCTTGCTGGCGGCCTTGTCCAGCTTGACGGACGCCGCGCGCATCGCCAGGGTCGCCGCTTCGACGTTTCCGGAGTCGGCAGCCTCGCGGAACTTGCGGACGGAAGTCTTTAGCTCGGACTTCACGGCCTTGTTGCGCAGCCGGGCCTTCTCGTTCTGCTTGTTGCGCTTGATCTGGGACTTGATATTCGCCACGCGAATGCCTCGCTAGGGTTTGTCTAGGTGGTCTGGTGGTGCCCGGCACGAGCCGAACTAGCCGGTTCCCGGCCTCGCGCCCGTTGCAGCGAACACCATGCGGCAAACGCGGGCATGCAGGCAGCCAGGAGGTAAGGATAGCCGAGATCGGCATGCCTGCTCAAACTCAGGCCAGACCGCCTTGCAGGCCCCCTGCCCGGCCACGGATCCTGGCGCCCTTGCGGGCGGGCTAGCGCGGCATCGAACAGCCGCGGCTTGGGCATCGGCTCCGGCATGCAACGATAGACGCGACATAGATCTGCCGGGCCGCGCGGGCGTGCTGCCAGGCTGGCCCCGGGCCGGAGCCAGTGAGGGAGCCTCGTGATGCGGGCTGGCCGCGATAAGCATCCGGCGGCAGCCGGGCCGGAACCGCGGCCCCAGCTAGCATCTCGCTTGCAGATCCACCGGACCGGCCCAGCCGACGACCCACTGGCGGACTCCCTTGCCACCAACGCCCGAGCAGCCGACGCGCCAGTTGTCCATGCCCGAGCCCGGCGACACACCGCAGGAGATCATCCGCAACTTCTGCATCATCGCGCACATCGACCACGGCAAGTCGACGCTCGCCGACCGGATGCTGCAGCTCACCGGCGTAGTCGAAGGCCGGCAGATGAGGGCGCAGTACCTGGACCGGATGGATATCGAGCGCGAGCGCGGCATCACCATCAAGAGCCAGGCCGTCCGGCTGCCCTGGCGCGGCCAGGACGGCACTCAGTACGTGCTTAACCTGATCGACACCCCCGGCCACGTCGACTTCACCTACGAGGTCTCCAGGTCGCTGGCGGCCTGCGAGGGCGCGATCCTGCTGGTGGACGCGGCCCAGGGGATCGAGGCCCAGACGCTGGCCAACCTCTACCTCGCCCTAGGCGCCGACTTGCACCTCATCCCGGTGCTGAACAAGATCGACCTGCCGGCGGCCCAGCCCGAGAAGTACGCGGCCGAGCTCGCGAACATCATCGGCTGCGACCCGGCCGACGTGCTCAGGGTCTCGGCTAAGACCGGCGAGGGCGTCGCCGAGCTACTGGAAGCCGTCGTCGCGCAGGTCCCTGCACCCAGCGGCGACCTGGATGCACCGGCCAGGGCGCTGATCTTCGACTCGGTCTACGACACCTACCGGGGTGTCATCACCTACGTCCGGGTGGTCGACGGCCGGCTGGCCAAACGCGAGCGGACGCTGATGCTGAACACCAAGGCGGTGCACGAGACGCTGGAGATCGGGGTGATCTCGCCCGAGCCCGTCCCCTCGGACGGACTGGCGGCCGGGGAGGTGGGCTACCTGATCACGGGCGTCAAGGACGTCAGGCAGGCCCGCGTCGGCGACACGCTCACGACCCTGGCCAGCGCAGCGACGCATGCGCTGCCCGGCTACGACAACCCCAGGCCGATGGTCTTCTCGGGCCTGTACCCGCTCGACGGCGACGATTACCCGGAGCTGAGGGATGCGCTGGACAAGCTCCGGCTGAACGATGCCTCCCTGGTCTACGAGCCGGAAACCTCGACCGCGCTCGGCTTCGGGTTCCGCTGCGGCTTCCTGGGGCTGCTGCACATGGAGATCATCAGAGAGCGCCTGGAGCGGGAGTTCGACCTGGCCCTGATCTCCACCGCACCGAACGTGGTCTACCGGGTGGTGATGGAGTCCGGCCAGGAGACCGTCGTTACCAATCCAAGTGAGTTCCCAGAAGGCAAGGTCGCCAAGATCTTCGAGCCGGTGGTGCGCGCCACCGTGCTTGCCCCTACCGACTATGTGGGCGCGATCATGGAGCTGTGCCAGGGCCGGCGCGGCATCCTGCTCGGCATGGAGTACCTGTCCGCCGACCGGGTCGAGATCCGGTACACCATGCCGCTCGGCGAGATCATCTTCGACTTCTTCGACCAGCTGAAGTCCCGCACCCGCGGCTACGCCTCGCTCGACTACGAGCCGGCCGGCGAGCTGGAGTCCGACCTGGTCAAGGTCGACATCCTGCTACAGGGCGTGCCTGTCGATGCGTTCAGCCAGATCGTGCACGCGGACAAGTCGCGCGACTACGGTCTGTCCATGACCGCCAGGCTGAAGGAACTGATACCGCGGCAGCAGTTCGAGGTGCCAATCCAGGCTGCCGTCGGCGCGCGGATCATCGCCCGCGAGAACATCCGTGCGATGCGCAAGGACGTGCTGGCCAAGTGCTACGGCGGAGACATCACTCGCAAGCGCAAGCTGCTGGAGAAGCAGAAGGAAGGCAAGCGTCGGATGAAGGTCATCGGCCGGGTCGAGGTGCCGCAGGAGGCTTTCGTGGCCGCGCTGTCGACCGAGCAGTCACCGGACAAGAAACGCTAGTCCTCTCCCTGAGCGCGTGGTCCCCGCCGCAGCGCGTGACGCAGCCACGCCGGATTTGCGTTCGACCCGCTGTGATGGCGTCAGATACCGTGCCAGTCATGGCGAACGCGCGCATTGTCTCAGTCAACCGCGGCCCGGAGGCAGATCTGCTGGTCGGCGGTAAGCGCGCCAGGACCGGGATCAACAAGCAGCCAGCCGCGGGCCGGGTTGCCGTGCACTCGCTCGGGCTGGCCGAGGACGAGTACGGGGACAAGGAGAATCACGGCGGCATTGACCAGGCCGTGTACGCCTACGCCAGGGAGGACCTGGACTGGTGGACCGAGCAGCTCGGGCGCGAGCTGCGGAACGGACTGTTCGGCGAGAACATCACGACCGCGGGCATCGACATCTCTGCCGCGCTGATCGGGGAGACCTGGCAGCTGGGCGGCGCGGTGGTCCAGATCACCACGCCCCGCATCCCGTGCGTGACATTCCAGTCCTGGATGGACGAGCCGCACTGGGTAAAGCGGTTTGCCGACGCTAGGCGGCCGGGTGCCTACCTGCGCGTGCTCACCGAGGGCAGCGTCTGCGCCGGGGACGATCTGACCGTGCTGAGCAGGCCGGAGCAGGCGGTCACCGTCGCCGAGTCGATGCAGGCCTACTACGGTGATCGCGGGATCATGCACCGGCTGCTTGAGGTGGAGGGGCGAGGCTACAAGTGGGACGAGATCGGCGCGGCGGTTCTCAGCCGGGCCTGATTGCCCGCACCGGGATGAGCTGAGAGTGCCGGGACAGCCACCTGAGGGCCAGCCCGTGCCCGCCGACGGCGCGCTTCCTGACTCGGCCGCCGCCGGGCTTGGCGCGGCCCCGCTCGGTGTCTACGTGCACGTGCCGTTCTGCCTGACCAGGTGCGGCTATTGCGACTTCAACACCTACACTGCCGCGGAGCTTGGCTCTGGCGCGTCCAGGGAGTCCTATCCGGCGCTGGCCGTCGAGGAAATCAGGCTGGCCGGGCGGGTGCTGGCTGGCCGTGGCGGCCCGGTGCAGACGGTGTTCTTCGGCGGCGGCACGCCGACCCTGCTGCCGCCCGCGGACCTCACGGCGATCCTGCGCGCCATCGACGGCGAGCTGGGCCTGGCCGCAGACGCCGAGGTCACGGCGGAGGCCAACCCGGAGACCGTGGACGAGCGGGTGCTGGCGCAGCTGCGAGACAGCGGGTTCACCCGGATTTCGTTCGGCATGCAGAGTGCGGTGCCGCACGTGCTGGCAGTGCTGGACCGGGTCCACCGGCCCGGACGGCCCGAGCAGTGCGTGGCCTGGGCGCGGGCGGCCGGATTCGGCCAGGTCAGCCTCGACCTGATCTACGGCACGCCAGGCGAGAGCGACGCCGACTGGCGGCTGTCTGTGCAGCGCGCCATCGATGCCGGACCCGACCACGTCTCCGCCTATTCGCTGATCGTGGAGGACGGGACCAGGCTCGCGGCGAAAATCCGGCGCGGCGAACTGCCCGCACCCGATGACGACGTGCTGGCCGATAGGTACCTGATCGCCGACGACATGCTCGGCGGGGCGGGCCTGAGCTGGTATGAGATCTCGAACTGGGCCGCCAGCGAAGTCTCGGCCTGCAGGCACAACCTGCTCTACTGGACCGGGGGCGACTGGTGGGGAGTTGGTCCTGGCGCGCACAGCCACGTCGCTGGCACCCGCTGGTGGAACGTGCGGCACCCGGCTGCCTACGCACGGCGGATCGCGGCCGGCCACAGCCCAGGCCAGGCCAGGGAGATACTTTCTGACGCCGAGCGGGCCACGGAGCAGGTGATGCTGGCCACCAGACTGGCCGCGGGCTGCCCGGTCAGCGTGCTCGGCCCGGCGGGCCTGGCAGCGGCGCGCCGGGCGGTCGCAGATGGCCTGGCCAGCGCGGACGCACTGGCTGCGGGCAGGGTGGAGCTGACCAGGACCGGCAGACTGCTGGCCGACGCGGTGATCCGCGACCTGACGGGCTGAGCAGGGCCGTTCGGCCCGCGGGCCCGCCAGATGACCCGCGGCCTGATCGGCTGATCAGCCTGGTCTGTGCCTGAGGTCGATTTCCGCCATACACTTGGCACTCAGGACGGGGGAGTGCCAGGGAGGTGAATGCGTGCTCGACGACAGGAAACTGGCGGTCCTGCGCGCGATCGTGGAGGACTATGTCTCCACGAACGAGCCCGTAGGCTCGAAATCCCTCGTGGACCGGCACAATCTCGACGTATCACCAGCCACCATCCGCAACGACATGGCGGTGCTGGAGGAGCAGGGCTACATCGTGCAGCCGCATACCAGCGCCGGCCGGATCCCGACCGAGCAGGGCTACCGGCTATTCGTGGACAGGCTGTCGGCAGTCAAGCCGTTCTCCGCGGCGGAGCGCAGGGCGATCGAGACCTTCCTGGGGGGCGCATACGACCTTGATGACGTGGTGATGCGCACGGTCAGGCTGCTTGCGCAACTGACCAGGCAGGTGGCGGTCGTGCAGTACCCGTCGCTGACCAGGTCGGCGGTTCGTCACATTGAGCTGGTGCCGCTGGCCGACCGCAGGGTGATGCTGGTGCTCATCACTGACACCGGCCGGGTGGAGCAGCGGACCATCGACCTGCCCGGCCAGATCGGCGACGAGGCCATCACCCAGCTGCGAGCCGTGCTGAACGCTTGCCTGGACGGCCGCAAGCTAGCCGACGTGGCATCGGTGGTCGCCGAGCTGCCTGAGCGCGTCAGCTCGGTCGACCGCCCGAATGCTGCTGCGGTCTTCTCCGTCATCGTGGAGACTCTGGTGGACCGGCACGAGGAGCGTGTCGTCGTGGGGGGTGCCGCAAATCTCACCCCGGCGGACTTCTCCAGGGGATTGCGCGAGGTCCTGGAGGCGTTGGAAGAACAGGTGGTCCTCATGCGCCTACTCGGCGAGTCCGGCGACCACGCGGCGGTGACGGTGCGCATCGGCTCGGAGAACGAGGTACACGGGCTGCGCAGCACCTCGATGGTGACGACTGGCTATGGCGCGGGTGAGCACGCGCTGGCCAGGCTCGGAGTGCTGGGGCCGACCCGGATGGACTACCCGACGGCGATGGGAGCGGTGCACGCGGTGGCACGGTATGTGGGCCAGATCCTGGCGGAGTCCTAGGGATGCCGGTGGCAAACGACTATTACGGCGTCCTTGGCGTACGCAGGGACGCGGACGCTGAAGAGATCAAGAAGGCGTACCGGCGGCTCGCGCGTGAGCTGCACCCGGACGTCAATCCGGACCCGGAGCTGCAGGAACGCTTCAAGGAAGTGACCCAGGCCTACGAGGTGCTCTCCGACCCGGAGAAGCGCCAGATGTATGACCTGGGCGCTGACCCGTTCGCTCGCGCCGGTGCCGGCGGGCCGGGCGGTTTCGGGGCGGCTGGCTTCCCCTTCAGCGACCTCATGGACGCATTCTTTGGTGGTGGGGCCGCACCGCGCGGCCCGCGTAGCCGGGCCAGGCGGGGCCGTAACGCCACGATCCGCGTCGAAATGGACCTGTCTGAGTGCGCGTTCGGTACCACCCGCGACCTGGTCGTCGATACGGCAGTTGTCTGTCCGACCTGCTCGGGCGAAGGCACAGCCCCTGGGACGCACCCCGTTACCTGCGATGTATGTAATGGCCGGGGCGAGATCAGCCAGGTGACCAGGTCGTTTATCGGGCAGATGATGACCTCGCGGCCGTGCCCTGGCTGTGGCGGCTTCGGCACCGTGATCCGCAAGCCCTGCCCGGAATGCGACGCCGACGGGCGCGTCAGGACCCGGCGCACCATCAAGGTGCGGATCCCGGCGGGAGTCGAGGACGGTACTCACATCCAGCTGGCGGGCGAGGGCGAGACCGGGCCCGGCGGCGGGCCGCCTGGTGACCTGTTCCTGGAAATCGTGCAGCGACCGCATGCCATCTTCGAGCGGCAGGGCGACGACCTGCACTGCACCGTAACGATCCCGATGGTGGCGGCGGCGCTTGGCGCGACACTGCAGGTGGAGACCCTGGACGGGCCGACCGAGCTGGACATCAGGCCGGGCACCCAGTCCGGTCAGGCGATGTCACTCTATGGTCAGGGGACGGCACGGCTGAACAGCTCCGGCCGCGGCGACCTGGTGATCCATGTCACTGTCGAGACACCGACCAAGCTCGAGCCCGAGCAGGAGGAATTGCTGCGGCAGCTGGCGAAGCTGCGCGGCGAGGAGGCTCCGCCCGGCAAGTTCGCGCCAGGCCAGCACGGCTTCTTCTCCCGCTTGCGCGATGCCTTCAACGGGCGCTGAGACCTGGGCCAGCCCGCGGACGGGTGCGGTCCTGGTCGGCCGGAGGCCGGGCTGAAGCCCCCGTTTTTCCTGGCCGACGCCGCCGCCTTGCGCGGTGAGCAGATCACGCTGCGCGGCCAGGAGGGCAGGCATGCCGCCACGGTGCGCAGGCTGGCCCGTGGTGAGCAGGCGTACCTGACCGATGGGGCGGGCACCGTGGTCAAGTGCGTGGTGGCGGCCGCCCGTCCTGGCGAGCTCGCGCTGACGGTAACCGGCAGGCAATTCGAGCCGCGGCCCGACCCGACGGTGTCGGTCGTGCAGGCGATACCCAAGGGCGAGCGCGGCGAACTGGCCGTCGAACTGCTGACCGAGATCGGCGCGGACGTCGTCATTCCGTGGGCCGCCGAGCGCTGCGTGGCCCAGTGGCGGGCGGATCGAGGGGACAGGGCGCTAGCCCGCTGGCGATCGACCGCGCTGCAGGCGGCCAAGCAGTCGCGCCGGGCCTGGCTCCCCGACGTGACGCCGCAGGCTGACCTGGCCGCCGTGGCCCGGCGGGTGAGCGCGGCCGCGCTGGCCGTTCTGCTGGACGCCGATGCCGCCATCCGACTCGCCGATGTGGACCTGCCCTCCTCCGGCGAGATCGTGCTCATCGTAGGGCCAGAAGGCGGGATAACGCCGGACGAGCAGGATGCACTCGCGGCGGCCGGGGCTGTCGGCGTCCGCCTTGGGCCGACAGTGCTGCGCGCCTCATCGGCGGGATCCGTCGCGGCCGGGATCGTGCTCAGCCAGACCGCCCGCTGGTAGCTCAGGGAGAGCCGGACGCGGGCCCGCGACCTGTCCGCGGGCCAGGCCCCTTAGGCGCTCCCCGGCACCGGGACGAGGACGCCCACGGCGGCTAAGACAGCCTGCCCTTGACCTCGGCCGGACTGCGCGTTCCGGTTAGCTCTGGCGCTGCCATCAGGCCCGCGGCGCTCGTGCCTTCGGGGGTGACCGTCCGCGGCGACGTCTCTTTCCTCTTGTGCGGCTTCGCCGATGCGCACGGCGACGCGGCCGGACTCGCAGCCTTACCTTGAACCCCGGTGGTAGCAACCACGCCGGTCGTTGTCGCCGCGGCGTCGCTCGGCGGGCTAGTACCAGCCTGCGGGTCTGCGCTCACGCCAGAGGCGGGAGAGGGGCTGCTGCCGGTACCCGAACCCGGGTTGGTCGGCGAACTGGTCGCGGTTGCCGTCGGGGTCGGCGTCGCGGTCGCCGTCGGGGTTGGCGTCGCGGTCGCCGTCGGGGTTGGGCCGGCGGCCTTGGTCGGGTTCGACGATGGCGACGCGTCGATGATCGGCTTGACAGGTCCCGGCGTGGCGCAGGCCGGGGTGGTGTTGAACAGACCGCCCGAGGGTCCTGGTGTGGTCGCCGGGCCTGAGCCGTGCGAGTCCGACTGCCCCGCTCCGCTGCTCGCACCGCCAGCGCCGCCGGATCGGGAGTGCTGAGCGCCAGTGTCGGATCCGATTGGCGAGATTACCTGCGTCACATCGATGGATATATAGACGACGGCCGCGACGATAAAGACGGCGGTGCCCATTGCTGCGAACGGGCGGAGCCAGCCGAGCCGCAGCTGGCTGCCCCGGCCCTGGGTACGTTTCGATGGCGCCGGCATGAAGTGCTCGGTGGCCAGGCGGATCTCAAGCGCGAGTCGGTCGATGGCCGAACGCAGGTCCGGCGGGATGCGCAGGGACAGCCGGGTCCCGATGCCGCAGATCCATGCCAGCGGCACGGGACGCGGGTTGGTCAGCCGCGCCTGTATGCGCTCTAGGCCATCGGCACTCGGCTCGATCTGCTCGGCGGCGGCATGCAGAATTCTGCGGAGCACGGCCTCGTTGTCAGGCAGGGCGTGGCTCATGCGTCACGCTCCAGCACTGTCCGCAGGGTCGCCATCGCCCGTGCGGTATGGCTCTTCACCGCGCCCTTGCTGATCTGCATCGCGTCCGCGATCTGCGCCTCGGACATGTCACCGTAGAACCGCAGTACCAGCGCCTCCCGCTGCCTCGCTGGCAGCGTGCGCAGTGCTGCGATGACGGCGGATCGCTCAAGCAGCGCAATCGCGCCATGCTCAGCGCTTGGCATATCGGGCGGTGGTTTGGGTGCGTTCCGGTCGACGACGACCCGGTGTCGAAGGACGGAGCGTGATCTATTGACCACTGACTGCCGCAAGTAGGACAAGGCTTTCTCGCTGTCCCGCAGGCGGCGCCAGCCACCATGCATCGCGACGAACGAGTCCTGCACTACTTCCTCCGCGGTTCCGATATCGCGTACCAGCAGCGCCGCGAGCCGCACCAACGAACGGTAATGCGTGGCGTACAGCTCCGTCACTGCGCGGTCGGCGTCTAGGTCGACCGGAACTGAACCCAGGGCGACACCCGCCACCAGGGTTTCGGTCACATGAATTGGACGCGCAGCCACGTCCGAAGGTTCACTAGCTGTCATCACGGGTCTTTGTGATGTGCCGCTGCAAGATCGGCCTGCCTCACCTGTTCGCACTTCCCCCCACGCCATGTAATTCCTCACATAGTGCGCCCGCGCTGACGCACCCTGGGGCGACGGAAAGCCAACTACTGGCGGGGCCGTTGCACCAGAGGGGTGGTGCACCGTGGGTTCGCAGTAGTGCAACCATATATGTCGGCGGCCCGCCGGACCCGCTACACGTTAAGATCTTCGGCGTGCCAGATTGCTTGTTCTGCAGCATCGTCGCTGGCGAGGTGCCAGCCACGATCGTGTCCGAGACGCCGGGGACAGTCGCTTTCTTCGACATCAACCCGCAGGCGCCCGTGCATGTGCTGGTGATCCCGCGGGCGCACCATGCGACCTTGGCCGAGCTGGTCGAGTCCGCGCAGGAGGGCCTGCTCCGCGAGGTCCTTGCCCACGCAGCCGAGGTAGCCCAGTCCCAGGGCATCGATGGTGACGGCCACCGGATTGTCTTCA
Source organism: uncultured Actinomycetota bacterium (assembly GCA_963719765.1). Classification (GTDB taxonomy): domain Bacteria; phylum Actinomycetota; class Actinomycetes; order Streptosporangiales; family Streptosporangiaceae; genus JAJYUU01. The sequence continues at coordinate 430,640 of CAVRCW010000001.1, read as the reverse complement.
ACACCGGGCCACGAGGCGGCCAGACGGTCGGGCATGTGCATGCTCACGTGCTTGGCGGGCGCCAGATGACCTGGCCGCCAGGCTGACCGGCCAGGCCACGCCCGGTGCGCGCAGGCTGACTGGCCTCGCCGCACCCCAGCCAGGCCCGCCGCCCGCGCGGCAGGCCGATATCATGGTTAACGCGCTGGCCAGCGCGGGTCCTGCGGCAGGAAAGAGCCATTGACAGATAATCCGAGTGAGCAAGCCAAGGGCGCCACGCCCGAGGGCACTGCTCAGGTCAGGATCGTGATTCCCGACGAGCACTCCATGGTCAGCCTGCTCGGCTCCGGGGATGAACTGCTCAGGGTGATAGAGAACGCGGTGAACGCGGACTTCCACGTCCGCGGCAACGAGATCACCGTGAGCGGCCCGGCGCGGGAGACAGCGCTCGCCGCCCGGCTTTTCGAAGAGCTGACACAGCTTGTGGCCAGCGATGCCGAGCTCACCGCCGACTCAGTCGAGCACAGCATCTCCATGCTGCGGCGCAAAACCGGGGCCAGGCCCGCCGAGGTCCTCAATCTGGACATCCTTTCCAGCCGGGGCCGGACGATCAGGCCGAAGACCCTGAACCAGAAGCGCTACGTTGATGCGATCGATACGCACACGATCGTGTTCTCGATCGGCCCGGCCGGCACCGGGAAGACCTACCTGGCCATGGCGAAGGCGGTTAAGGCGCTGCAGGCCAAGGAGGTCAACCGGATCATCCTCACCCGGCCGGCGGTCGAGGCCGGCGAGCGGCTCGGCTTCCTGCCTGGCACGTTGTACGAGAAGATCGATCCTTACCTGCGGCCGCTCTACGATGCCCTGCACGACATGGTCGACCCCGACTCGATCCCGCGGCTGACCTCGGCCGGAACCATCGAGATCGCCCCGCTGGCGTACATGCGCGGCCGAGCGCAGCCAGTGGACACACCGGTGCTCACGCCTGACGGCTTCCGGCCGATAGGCGACCTGACCGTGGGCGATCTCGTCGTGGGGTCCAACGGCGAGCCGGTGCCTGTAATCGGGGTGTACCCGCAAGGGCACAAGGACATCTACCGCGTGACGGCTCAGGATGGTGCCTCGACACGGTGCTGCGGCGACCACCTGTGGGCCGTGGCAACCCGCGACGACCGGCGCCGCGGCAAGCCGCTGCGGGTGCTGACAACCCGCGAGATAATCGGGGACTTGCGGGCCAGCCACTATCACCGGTACGAGCTCCCGCTGCTCAGCGCACCCGTGTGCTTCCCTGCGCGGGGCGTGCCCATGGATCCGTATGCGCTGGGGCTGCTGCTCGGTGACCGATGCATGACGGGCAGCACCACGCCATCCTTTGCCACCCGCGACGCGGAGCTGGCAGCGACTTTGGGACGGCTGCTGCCAGGAGTCGAGGTTCGCCACAAGACCGGTCCGGACTACGTACTCAACCGCGTCACCGCACCAGGTCAGGTCATCACGATCGAAAACCCGGTTACTGGCGTCTTCCGGCGGCTCGGGCTGGAGGGCACAAGGTCGGAGACCAAGTTCGTTCCTGACGCCTACCTGCATAATTCGGCAGGCGTTCGCCTCGGTGTCCTGCAGGGGCTGCTGGACACCGACGGCGGGCCTGTCCTGCAGCAGGACCACACTTGCCGCATTCAGTACACGACTACTTCGCCGCGGCTGTGCGATGACGTGCTGTTCCTGGTCAGGTCGCTCGGAGGCATCGCCTACTCCCGGGTCCGGCCGGCCCTGGGACGCAGCCCCGGATACGCGAACGGCCGCCCGGTTTATCACCGTAACGACGCGTACATAGTAGACATCCGGCTTCCAGCCGGCACTCGGCCGTTCCGGCTCGACCGGAAGCTGGCCCGGTATCTCGGGGCGGGTGGCGGCGGGAACCCGAAGCGCTTCATCGAGAGCATCGAGCCGGCCGGCACCGCGGAGGCCGTATGCATCGCCGTGGCGGCGGCCGACTCGCTGTACACGACCGAGGACTTCCTGCTGACTCACAACACCCTGAACGACTCGTTCATCATCCTGGACGAGGCTCAGAACACCTCGGCCGAGCAGATGAAGATGTTCCTCACCCGGCTGGGGTTCGGCTCGCGGATGGTTGTGACCGGCGACGTCACCCAGGTCGACCTGCCCGCGGGTACCACGAGCGGGCTGCGGCTCGTGCAGGACATCCTGGACGGGGTCGACGACGTGTATTTCTCCCGGCTCACGAGCCACGACGTCGTGCGGCACAAGCTGGTGGCTGACATCGTTGACGCTTATGAGCGATTCGACGCCAAGCAGGCAGCGGCCGATCCGGGCAGGCTGCAGGCCGGGCGGCAGCGGCGAGATGGCAACCGAGCCCGCTGAAGTGCATTGACGGGGGCCAGATGAGCATAGAGATCGCGAACGAGTCGGGCGTCGACGTGGACGAGGCGCTGCTGGCCGGGCTGGCCAGGCACGTCCTGGACGGCATGCGGGTGCATCCGCTGGCGGAGCTTTCTGTGCTGCTGGTGGACGAGCCGGCCATGACCGAGTTGCATGTGCGCTGGATGGGCGAGGACGGGCCGACGGACGTGCTGGCCTTCCCGATGGACGAGCTGAGGCTGCCCCAGCCCGGCGTGCACGCGGATCACCCCTCCACCGACCCGGATGCGGCCGAGGCGCTGCTCGGCGATGTGGTGATCTGCCCGCAGGTGGCCGCGGCTCAGGCCGCCGACGCCTGCCACGACGTGACGGACGAGATTGACCTGCTGTGCACGCACGGGATCTTGCACTTGCTCGGCTACGACCACGCTGACCCCGAAGAGCATGCCACCATGTTCGGCTTGCAGGACAGGCTGCTGGCCTCCTGGCAGTCTGAGCGGGACCAGGGCCTGGCCGGCGGCTCGGAAGGGCACGGGTAACGGCACATGGGCTGGCTGCTGGTCGCCGCACTGGCGCTGATGGTGCTGGCAGGCTGGTGCACGAGCGCGGAGACCGCTCTGCTGCGCGTTTCCAGGGCCGGCGCCAAGGAACTCGGTAGGTCAGCGGCCGAGGCGTCCGGCCCGCTGCAGGCTGTTCTCGCGGAGGTACCCCGTTACCTTTCCGTAGTCCTATTGGCCAGGGTGGCTGCGGAAATATCGTCGGCGGTGCTGGTGACCGCCGTCCTGGTGCACTGGTGGGGCATTGGCTGGCAGGCCTTCCTTGTCACGGCCGTGGTCATGACGGTGGCGAGCTACGCGATCGCCGGGATAATCCCGCGCAGCATCGGCCGGCATCATGCGGTCCGCGTGGCCGGCGCGGCCGCGGCTGTGCTGCGCCCGGCGGTTCGGCTGCTCGGTCCGCTGCCGAGACTCCTGGCCGCGGCCGGCACCGCCTTGGCGCCCGGCCGGGCGCAGCGAGATGCGAAGTCGGACTCCGAGGAAGACCTGCGCGGGCTGGTGGACCTGCTGGAGCAGCGCCAGATTATCGAGCCCGGTGAGCGAGCCATGATCCACTCGGTGTTCGAGCTTGGCGACACCATCGTGCGCGAGGTGATGGTGCCGCGGACCGACATGATCTTCGTCGAGCGGACCAAGACCCTGCGCCAGGCCCTTTCGCTGGCGCTGCGCAGTGGCTTCTCCCGCATTCCTGTGGTGGGCGAGAACCTCGACGACGTAGTCGGGATCGCCTACCTCAAGGACATCGTGACTCGCAGCCACGAGCACCGCGAAGGCGAGTCGGTCGAGACGGTGGACACGATCATGAGACCCGCCACGTTCGCGCCCGAGAGCAAGCCGGTGGATGACCTGCTCAGGGAGATGCAGGCCAAGCACGTGCACATGGCCATCGTCATCGACGAGTACGGCGGCACCGCGGGCCTGGTGACCATCGAGGACATCCTCGAGGAGATCGTCGGCGAGATCGCCGACGAGTACGACCGGGAGCAGCCGCCGGTCGAATGGCTGAGCGACGGCGAGGCCAGGGTGAACGCCAGGCTGTCGCTCGAGGAGTTCGAGGAGTTGTTCGGGGTCAGCATCGACGCCGAGGATGTGGAGACCGTCGGCGGACTGCTGGCCCACCGCCTCGGCAAGGTGCCGATCGCCGGCTCGGTCGCGACCGTGGCCGGCCTGCGGCTGACCGCGGAGAGCCTGGCGGGCAGGCGGAACAGGATCGGGACGGTGACGGTGCAGCGAATCGGCCAGGCCGGCGATGCCACCGCCGTCACGCCGGCGCACCTCGGGGCCGTCGGCGACAACGAATCCCATCCGGCCGGGAACGGGGCGGCTCCCAATGGGCAGCCGCCCGCATAGCAAGCAGGGTCGGGCGAACCTGACCGCGCCGGGCGTCGGAAAGCCTCCCGGCCCAACCCGCCCGGTCTACTATCAGCCTGTGAACGAGCTAGGGCCGGAGGCACCCGGCCCGGAGGATGTCAAGATCATCACTCTCGCCCGCGCGGCCAGGGCCAGGGTCGCGGCGGCCGAGGGCGCTGCGGTCCGGGACGAAACCGGTCGTACCTACGCCGCGGCGGCTGTCGCGCTGCCGTCCCTACGGCTGTCCGCCCTGCACCTGGCGGTGGCCATGGCGGTATCGAGCGGCGCTGGCAGCCTCGAGGCGGCCGCGCTGGTCAGTGACGGGGGCTCCCTGGATCCCGGCGACCTGGCCGCGGTGCGCGAGGTGGGACCGGACGCGGTGCTGTTCCATGCGGCGCCTGACGGCACGGTCCTCGCGACGCTGCTCCCGTAGGTGCCGCGCCAGAAGACGACAGTCCGCCAGGGCCGGTGGTCTGGCTACGGCGGCGCGATGGCCGTGCTGGCCGGTGCCGTGGCCTGGGGTAGCACTGGAACTGCCGCGCATTTCGCGCCTGCCGGAGCGGGTTCTGCCTCTATCGGCGCGGCCAGGATCGCGCTCGGTGGGCTCCTGCTGCTCGGCATCGCCGTTTGGACAGCGGATGGCAGGCGGTCAGTTCGCCACCTGCTCGCCGGCGACCTGAAAGTCCGGTCCGCGGTGCTGCTCTCCGTCGCTGCGGTAAGTGGCTACCAGCTGTGCTTCTTCACTGCGGTGCGGATGACCGGCGTGGCCATAGGCACGGTGGTGGCGATCGGCAGCGCCCCCGTGTTCACCGGCGTTCTCAGCCGGATCACCGGCGGTTCCCGGCTTGATCACAAGTGGATGCTCGCCACCGCGGCGGCCGTGGCGGGCTGCACCGTCCTGGTGACCGGGGGGCTGTCGACGGGCCCGCGATCCACCGGGGCTGACCCCGGCGGGGTAGCGCTCGCGCTTGCGGCCGGGCTCTGCTACGCCTGCTACGCCGTGGCCGCAGCGAGGCTGATCTCGGCAGGCCATCCGGAGACCGCGGTGATGGGCCTGCTGTTCGGCGGGGCTGCCGTCCTGCTGGCCCCGGTCCTGGTGGCGGGATCTGCAGGCTGGCTGCTCACCGCCAGGGGCCTTGCCGTCACCGCGTATCTCGGCATCGTGACCACGGTCCTCGCTTACCTGATGTACGGGCGCGGCCTGCGCACCGTGCCGGCCCCGGTGGCGGTCACGCTCGGGCTTGCCGAGCCGGTGGTCGCTGCGGTGCTCGGACTGCTGGTGCTCGCCGAGCGGCTGAACGCGACGGCCATTGCCGGCGTGGTGCTCGTTGGGCTCGCTCTTGCCACGCTGGCCGTCGGGCGCCGGCCGGCCGGGCTGCCGACGGCCAGCGCGTCGCCTGGCCCGCGGGCTAGCCCGCGGCCTAGCCCGCCGGGTTAGGGCCGCGGCGCCCAGATGGGGGACAATCACCACGTGGGAACCCCGTCGCGCCGGTCGCCGGCTCTGCAACTGCCCGGACCGGCAGGGTCGGCTGGCAGGTTCAGGTCGGGTTTTGCCTGTTTCGCCGGCCGGCCGAATGTGGGCAAGTCCACCCTGATGAATGCCCTGGTCGGGGCCAAGGTGGCCATTACCAGCAGCCGCCCGCAGACGACAAGACGGGCCATCCGCGGCATCGTGCACCGGCAGGACGCGCAGCTGATCATCGTGGACACGCCCGGCCTGCACCGGCCCAGAACCCTGCTCGGCGAGCGCCTGGACAGCCTGGTGCGGTCGACCCTCACCGAGGTAGACGTGATCGGCTTCTGCGTGCCGGCCGCGGAGCGGATCGGCCCTGGCGACAAGTACCTGGCCACGGAGCTGGCCAGGAACACCAGGAGGCCGGTGGTAGCCATCGTGACCAAGACCGATCAGGCCAGCCGGGAGCAGGTGGCCGCCCAGCTGGCCGCCGTCAGTGAGCTCGGCGACTGGGCCGATGTCGTGCCCGTCTCCGCCGTCAGTGGCTTCCAGCTCGACGTGCTCGCCGACGTGCTGATCTCGCACCTGCCCCCTGGCCGGCCGCTCTACCCTGACGGGGACCTGACCGACGAGCCAGAAACGCAGCTGGCCGCCGAGCTGATCAGGGAGGCCATCCTCGAGGGCGTCAGGGACGAGCTGCCGCATTCGATCGCCGTGGTGGTGGAGGAAATGACGCCGCGGGAGGGCCGGGACGACCTCGTCGACGTGCACGCGGTCATGTATGTGGAGCGGCAGAGCCAGAAGGCCATCGTGCTCGGGCCTAAGGGCGCCAGGCTCAAGGAGGTAGGCACCGTCGCACGCCGCCAGATCGAGGCGCTGCTCGGCAGTCACGTCTACCTGGACCTGCGGGTCAAGGTCGCCAAGGACTGGCAGCGCGACCCGCGCCAGCTTCGCAGGCTCGGGTTCTACGACTGAATGTCCGCCTAAGCTCGCTAGGCCAGCTTGGCGGCGGCCTCGATGTCGTGCTCCCAGCTCTGAAAGTAGTCGGTGACCTGGTAGCCGAGCTGCTCGTTGACCGCGATCATGTGCAGATTCGGCTCCGTGTTGGTGGTCATGATGCGGCGCACTGCGGGCTCGCGCTCGGCCAGTAGTTCCAGCATTGCCACCTTGACCAGCAGGCCGAGCCGGTGGCCGCGGTGCGGCCTGGTGACCGCGGTGATCTCCTGCCAGCCCCAGTCCGGCCTGCCGGGGTCCACGTTGACCTGGGTGATGGCCGCGACTTCGCCGCTGCCGGTGGCGATGGCAGCTACCGAGTGCCAGCGGGTGCCCTGGGCGATCACTCGTTCGTCGGCAGCGCGCAGCCTGGCGGCATCCCAGCTGGCGGGCTCGAGGGCCGGATCGTGCGGTGCATCCCCCAGGGCGGTGAAGGCGGCGCACAGGCCATCGACGAACTCGTCGGGCGTAAGGCCCTGCCAGGACCGCAGCGCGTAGCCGGCTGCGTGTCGCTCCGCGCGAGCTCGCAACTCTGGCAGCCGGGTCCGCAAGCCGGCGTTCACGTCCAGTATCCGGCGGACGTCCAGCATGCCTGCCGTGCCCTGAGTTGCCGCGGCGAAGGCGTTGCCAGGCGCACCGACGCGGGTCTCCGACATCAGCAACGCCCGGCCCGTCCTGGCCGCCTCGGCGGCCATATGGGCGAGCAATCTGGTGCCGATGCCCTGACGCCGCCTGGCTGGGGTGACGATGGCGTAGCCGAACGCGTTGCGAAGGTTCTCCTTCTGCGGCAGTTCCACGACGTAGCCGCCGACCGGCTGGCCGGAGTCATCGGTCGCCAGCCAGGTCTGCACCGGGTTGTCGGCGAAGCCAAACGCCCACCAGCCGCGGAACTGGTCATACAGCATCGGCGGGACGCCGGGATCGTCCGCCGGCTGCCCGGCGACGGTCATCTCGTGGCAGGCCCTCAGCTGCCAGTCGTCTGCCTTCGGATCGAAGCGCTCGATGTGCACGGCCGCCAGCTAACACGGCGATGTCCGCGGCGGGCAAGTCGTTTACCGGCCCGGCGTCCGCCCGCCCGCGCCCGCTGCTGCGGGGCGCATGTAACGTGAGTCCCTGCGTGACCGGTGCGGTGCATGAGCACTGGTGACACGATGTTCGCTCGGCCTTGCCTGGGTAGCGATAATTTCCGCCGCAACTGGCCAGTTTCTCTATGCAGTCCGAACAGCGCAGGTCAGGACGTTTAGCCGATTGCGGTACCCGGCTTGTGCCGGACGTGTGATGATCGGCGCTACCTGGGCTGATGTCCGGGAACGCGTGCGGCCTGGTTGTAGGGGGGATCTCTCGGTGGTTCTTCTAGGATTTCAGTTTCATTTCCGGATTACGGGCCGGGGGCGGCTGCATTGCCAGCGTTGCGGTGGTGACAGGAACTACCGGCAGTGCGTGGGACGCCGGTGGATGCACCTGATATTCGTCCCGGTCATCCCGCTCGACCGGGTCGCGGAGCACGTGCAATGCACGACGTGCGGCACGAGGTATCGCAACGAGATCCTGGCGGTGCCGACGTCGGCCCAGATGGGGGCGGCGCTGCCGGCCGGGACTCGGGTGGCCGTAGCTGCCATGGTGCGGGCCGGAGACCAGCGCAGCGGTGCGGCCAGGGCCAGCGCCATCGAGACCGTCCGCAACTCTGGCGTCCGAGACTACGGGGACGCGGCGCTGGCGGAGGACCTGACCCGCGGTGAGAGCGCATCCGGCCAGCTAGCGGCCGCCCTGAGCACGCTGGCCGTGCAGCTTACGATGCCAGCGCATGAGTGGTTTCTTGCCGATGTGGTCCGGGTCGGGCTGGCCGACGGCCAGCTTTCCGACGACGAACGCTATGCGGCCAGGCAGATTGCCGCCTACCTGGGCCTGACCCCGGCCCAGGCGCACGGCGTGATCTCGATGACCGAGGAAGGCGCCTCGGCGGGCTAGTCATCGGCTGGTCCGCCGGCGCGCGAGTAGCCTGCCGGCCCGTCCGGTAGGCCAGAATGGGCTGGTGCCCATATACCGCGACGACGGCATCGTGCTGCGCACTCACAAACTGGGTGAGGCCGACAGGATCGTCACGGTGCTCGCCCGCCGGACCGGGCGCATCCGGGCGGTGGCCAAGGGCGTCAGGCGGACCAAGTCGCGGTTCGGCGCCCGGCTTGAGCCCTTCACGCATGTCGATCTGCTCTTGTATACCGGCAGGTCGCTGGACGTGATCACGCAGGCAGAGACGTTGCGGCCGTACGGCGAGCAGCTCGCGAGCGACTATCCCAGGTACACGACGGGGACCGCGATGCTCGAGACCGCGGAGAAGCTCACGCCGGTGGAGAAGGAGCCGGCCATGCGGCAGTTCTTGCTGCTGGTCGGGGGCCTTCGATCGCTGGTGGCGGCCGAACACGATCCGCGCCTGGTGCTGGACGCCTATCTGCTCCGCTCGCTCGCCGTCGCCGGCTACGCGCCGGCGCTTGACGAATGCGCGATCTGCGGCACGCCCGCACCGGAGGCGACCGGTGGCCTGCGGGCGTTCGGGCTCGCCGCGGGTGGCCTCACCTGCCAGTCCTGCCGGGCGCCGGGAGCGGCTACCCCGGCGGCAGGTACCGTGGCGCTCATGAGCGCGCTGCTGCGGGGGGACTGGGCCAAGGCCGACGCCAGCGAGCGGCGCCATCAGCTGGAATGTAGCGGCCTGACCGCCGCATACCTGCAGTGGCATCTGGAACACTCGCTCCGCTCGCTCAAGCACGTCGAGCACGCGTGAGGGCAGTCTGCCGATGAGCCGTCAGGTCAAGCCGCCGTACCCGCATCCGGACGGGGCGCAGCCGCCCAAGATTCCCGGCGAGCTGGTGCCGCGGCACGTGGCACTGGTAATGGACGGCAACGGGCGGTGGGCCAAGCAGCGCGGCCTGCCCAGGACCGAGGGCCACAAGGCCGGCGAGCACGCCCTCTTCGACGTGATCATGGGAGCGATCGAGCTGGGTATCCCGTACCTCTCGGCGTACGCCTTCTCCACCGAGAACTGGCGCCGTTCGCCCGAGGAGGTCCGCTTCCTGATGGGCTTCAACCGGGACGTTATCCGCCGCCGCCGGGATCAGCTGAACGAGATGGGCGTGCGGATCCGGTGGGCGGGCCGCAGGCAGCGCCTGTGGCGCAGCGTCATCTCCGAACTGGAGAACGCCGAGGCCATGACGACCGGTAACTCGGTGCTCACGCTGCAGTTCTGCGTGAACTACGGCGGCCGGGCCGAGATCGCGGACGCGGCGAAGGCGATCGCCTTGGACGTCGCGGCGGGCAGGCTGAGGCCGGAGAAGGTCGACGAGAAGGTCCTCGCCCGGTACCTGGATGAGCCGGGAATTCCCGACGTGGACCTCTTCGTCCGATCGTCGGGGGAGCAGCGCACGTCCAACTTCCTGCTCTGGCAGTCTGCCTACGCGGAGTTCGTGTTCCTCGACACGCTGTTCCCCGATTTCGACCGCCGGCACCTGTGGCATGCCTGCGAGATCTTCGCGAGCCGGGATCGCCGGTACGGCGGAGCGCAGCCGAACCAGGTACCAGGCCAGCTCGCCGAGACGGCGGACCCGGGGGACGAGCCCGAGGACATCTAGCGGCGGCTTGGATCGGAACGGCCTATTGCGGCGTACCGCACCATGAGCCGAGCGCGTCGCGCAGGCCCTCCGCGTGGTCAGCTCCGCCGGCCTGGGCAGCCCAGGCGAGGTAACCGTCGGGCCGGATGAGCAGCGCGTCCGCCGGAGCCGGCGGGTCCAGCGGCTTCGCGATCAATACGGTAACGCGCTTGCCCCAGGCCTGCGCGGTCATGGCCGCGCGGTGGTCAGGGGTGAAGTCGAGCAGTACCGGCCGCGCGGCTCGCATCACTTCGGCGACCCGCGTGGTGCCCGCTGCGGTGACGAGCCCGACGTCAGGCATCAGTCGCCCGAGCAGCGGATGCGCCTCCGCCGGGGCGCCTGGCATGGGGTACCGGATATCGGAGCCCTCGATCAGCTCGCCAACGTGGCGGAGCGGCTCTCGGTAGCGCAGCAGTTCGCCCATCAGGTCGCGGAGAGCCCGGCTCAGCTCGTCCCGGCCGGAAAGCACCCGCTGCGCGCGAGTCTGCATGAGGGTCCGCTCGGCGGCGGCGTGCCGTTCGGCGTGATAGCTGTCCAGCAGCGTGGCCGGCGCCTCGCCACGAACCTGCGCGGCGAGCTTCCAGCCCAGGTTGATCACGTCGAGCAGGCCGACGTTCAGGGAGCCGCCAAGCCCGAACAGGTGCGCCGCGTCCCCCGCGACCAGGACCCGGCCGACGCGGTACCGATCGGCGACGCGGCTGTTGCCGACGGTGCGGGTCAGCCACTGCGGCTCGGTCAGGGGCAGGTCGGCCCCGAGCACCCGGCGCACGCTGTCCTGCAGCTCGGCGAGGGTCATTTCGGTGTCCTGCCCGCTGACGCGGCCATCTTCTCGGGTGGCCACGATGTAGATGCCGGGCTCTGCGTGCTTGTCCAGCATGGTGAGCGGAGCGATCGAGTAGCTGCCGCCCGGCGTCTGCACATGTCTCATGGGCCGCAGGCGACCCGCGCCTGGTACGTCCACCTCGCCAGTGCCGGCCACGATCATCTCGGGCGGCACCCGGACCCGGCCGATCCTCGACACCTCGCTCGAGGTCACGCCGGGGAAGCCGATCCCGGCCAGCTTGCGCACCGCGCTGCGGGCCCCGTCGCAGCCCACCACGTAGCGGGCCCGCAGCGGGTAACTGCCGTCGCGGGGATCGCGGATCTCAAGGCGCACGTGATCGTCGTGCTGCGCGAGCCCGGTCAGCTCGTGCCCGCGCCGCACGCTGCCGCCCAGCGCCTGCAGCCGCCCGGTCAGCAGTTGCTCCAGCTGCCGCTGCGGGATGGCCAGGACATGCAGCGGGCTGCTTTCCAGCCTGGCCAGGTCGAGGTTCAGGGGGCCGAACCCGAAGCTCGGCGCGGGTCCGCAGTAGGCGGACGCGGCCCGGAACTCATCCAGCAGGCCGCGGTAGTCCAGCACGGTCACGATCTGGCCGAACATGCCGTTGCCCTTCGGGACATCGCTCGCCGCGGGCAGCCGGTCCAGTATCACGGGATCGACACCGCCGAGCCGCAGCTCGATGGCCAGCATCAGGCCGGCGGGTCCGGCCCCGATGATGACCACATCCTCGAGCGGACTTGCCGGGCCGGGGCTGCCGGTCGCTGGCTGCTTGTCCATGGTCGTCAATTAAAGTTGACGTCGCTCCTGGGTGTCAACCTTGGTTGACCCGGGCTCTGCATTCGCCACGCCAGGTCGGGACCGAAGGCCCTAGCGCCCGACCGTGTCCCGGCTATTGGGTCGCTGGCAGATGATGTCGAGACCAAGGGTCGTGGTGGCGCTATGACACGGACAGCCGGCGAGACCGGACATGCATCGCCCGGCGAGGCGTCCCGTCCGGATGGGCCGACCTGGCACCCGGCACGCGATCTGGCGCCCGACGGCGAAGGCGGAGGCGGTCAGGTGCTGAGCGGTCCAGGCTACGCCGAGCGGCCGATGCTGGTGTTCTGGGAGACCACGCGGGCCTGCCTGCTGGCCTGCAGGCACTGCCGCGCCAGCGCAACGCCGGGGGCCTTGCCGGGGGAACTGACCAGCCCCGAGGGCTACGACCTCATTGACCAGGTCGCCGGCTTTGGCAGGCCGTACCCGATTCTGGTCCTGACCGGCGGGGACTGCCTGCTGAGGCCGGACCTATTCGACCTGGTCGAGTACGCGACCAGCCTTGGCGTGCCCGTGTGCCTGTCCCCGTCGGTGACGCCGATGCTCACCGAGCAGATGATCGGGCGGATCGCCGGGAGCGGTATCAGGGCAGTTTCCATCAGCCTTGACGGCGCCCGGCCGAAGACGCACGAGGGGGTCCGCGGCATCGCCGGCCACTTCGACGCGACCGTGCATGCCATCCGGGCGCTCTGCGCGGCCGGCCTGACAGTGCAGGTCAACACCACGGTGATGGCGGTCAACGCCGAGGAGCTTGCCGACATCGCGGCGCTGACGGTCAGCAGCGGCGCGCGCATTTGGGAGGTCTTTTTCCTGGTGCAGGTGGGCCGGGGCGCGGCGGAAGGCGAAGTGACCCCGGCCGAGCACGAGCAGATCTGCCATTTCCTGTACGACGCAGCGCACTACGGCGTGGTGATACGGACCGTGGAGGCGCCCTTCTTCCGCCGAATCGCGGCCAGTCGGCGTGCGGGTGCTCCGCCGCCCTCCGGGCCGCTGTACACCGCGCTGACCTCCCGGCTCGCCGATCTGCTCGGTGCCGCCAGGTCGCGTCCGAGCGCGCACACCGCCCCGACCCGCGATGGCAAGGGCATCCTGTTCATCGCGCACGACGGCGAGGTCTACCCGGCGGGATTCCTGCCCATCGGACTCGGCAACATCCGGGACCAGCCGCTGCGCGCGATCTACCGGGATACGCCGCTGCTGCGGGCCATCAGGGCCGCCGAGTTCACCGGGCGGTGCGGCCGGTGCGAATATGCCGACCTGTGCGGCGGCTCGCGCGCGCGTGCTTTCGCGGCGACCGGCGATCCGCTAGCCGAGGACCCGGCCTGTATACACCAGCCTGGCGGTGTCTATGGCCATTCAGACTATGCCGTGCGGCAAGAGACTGCATGACGGCGACAGGGGCATAACACTATGTCAATGACCGGGACATCAACTTCCGGAGACGGAGACATCTCCGGACCTGCGGGCGAGGTGCCGCCGCCGCACCAGGCCACCCCGCCCGACCAAAGGGCTCGCAGGTCCTGGCGCTGGCCAGGCGCGACGACAGCCAGGCGGTGGACCTGGGTAATTGAGCATGCCCAGGATGTGGTCACTGTCACCGTCGGGGTCATCCTGATCGCGCTCGCAGTTGTGCTGCTGATATCGGGGATCGTAGATTTCGCCAACGAATCCTTCGGCCAGGTCGGGGTCTCCACGGCGGCCACCGACCTGGTGGACCGTGTACTGTTTGTCCTGATCTTGCTCGAGATCGTGCATACGGTTGTGCTGTCGCTGCGGGCGCATCGCCTTGTGGCCCAGCCGTTCATCGTGGTCGGGCTCATCGCCGTGATCCGGCGGATCCTGCTCGTGCTGACCCCCGGTACCCACGTCAATGCAAGTGCCACACAACTTGCGCTGTATATAGGCATGGTCGCCGTATTCGTGGCTGGCCTGATCGCCGTCAGTATCTTCGAGAAGGGCGGAAAGGGCGAGGAGGAAAGCGGGAGGAGCTAACGGGTGGCCTGGTAGGCGGCCAGCGCGAGCATGGCAGCCACGGCAAGCACTCGGCCGAGCCGCCCGGCTGCAGGTAGCCGGGGCCACGATAGCGAGGCAAGCCAGCCCAGCACCGCCGCCACCCCGATCAGCGCGATCGCGCCGACCGGACCGCGTACGGCCAGCCCGGCGATCAGCAGGCCGACCAGTACGAGCGGGGCTACCCAGGTAGGCAACTGGTGCAGGAACAACAGCGGCCTGGCACTGCGCCGCTCCGCGGCAGCCCGGACGGGCGAGGCATCCGGGGAGAAAAGCGTCTGGCCGGGCGGCAGCGGACGGACCCGCTGACGCTGCCTTGACGGCCTGTTGCTGGTCACGGCCCTGATCCCTCCGGCCAGCCAGGCTGGCCCGTGCTCCCCGCTCAACGATCGGTCGCCAGCCAGGCTACCGCCCGCCACCAGGCACCTGTCCCGGCAGCGGTCACCGAAAGTCATGCGACGAGCCCGGCGTGCGACCGCTAAGCTGGGACCACCGCCGCCCCTTAACCGGGTTTCGCGCACGTCGCACGCAGGCCGCCGACCGCCAGCCGGATGGAGAACTTTGATGGCACGACGCAGCGATCGCATGGAGACCATCGTCAGCTTGTCCAAGCGGCGGGGCATCGTCTTCCCGTCCAGCGAGATCTACGGCGGGCTGCGCGCTGCCTGGGACTACGGCCCGCTGGGCGTGGAGATCAAGAACAACATCAAGCGGCACTGGTGGCGCTCGATGGTGACGCTGCGTGACGACATAGTCGGGCTGGACTCGAGCGTGATCCTCGCGCCCGAGGTCTGGGAGGCCAGCGGGCACGTGACCCAGTTCGTCGACCCCCTGACCGAGTGCCAGTCCTGCCACAAGCGGTACCGGGCCGACCACCTGATCGAGGCCTACGAGGATAAGCACGGGCACCCGCCGGAGCATGGCCTGGCCGACCTGGCCTGCCCGAACTGCGGGACCAGGGGCGCCTTTTCCGAGCCTCGCATGTTCAACGCGATGCTGCGCACCAGCCTCGGTGCGGTCGAGGACACCTCAAGCGTCGCCTACCTGCGTCCCGAGACCGCGCAAGGGATCTTTATCAACTACCGGAACGTGCTGCAGACCTCGCGCAAGAAGGTGCCATTCGGGATCGCGCAGATAGGCAAGTCGTTCCGGAACGAGATCACGCCGGGAAACTTCATCTTCCGCACCCGCGAGTTCGAGCAGATGGAGATGGAGTTCTTCGTCAAGCCGGGCACCGACGAGCAGTGGCATCAGTACTGGATCGACGCCCGGCAGTCGTGGTTCCTCGATCTCGGCGTGAGCACCGACAACCTGCGCCAGTACGAGCACCCGCAGGACAAGCTGTCGCACTACTCCAAGCGGACCGTGGACCTTGAGTACCGGTTCGAGTTCCCCGGCAGCGAGTGGGGCGAGCTTGAGGGCATCGCCAACCGCACGGACTTCGACCTCAGCACCCACGGGAAGGCGTCCGGCCAGGACATGTCCTACCTGGACCCGGAGACGAACGAGCGCTACATCCCATATGTGATCGAGCCCGCGCTTGGCGTCGATCGCGCGATGCTCGTGTTCCTGCTGGAGGCCTACACCGAGGATGAAGCTCCCGACGCCAAGGGCAACATGGAGAAGCGCACGGTGCTCAGGCTCGATCCGCGGCTCGCGCCGGTAAAGGTCGCGGTGCTGCCGCTGTCCCGCAACGCCGACCTGTCGCCGAAGGCCAGGGACGTCGCCGCGACGCTGCGCGGGCACTGGAACACCGACTTCGACGACGCCAGCGCGATCGGCCGCCGCTACCGCCGCCAGGACGAGATCGGCACGCCGTACTGCGTCACCGTCGACTTCGATTCGCTGCAGGACCAGGCCGTCACCGTCCGCGAGCGCGACTCGATGATGCAGGACCGGATCGGCATCGACAGCCTCGTCGGCTACCTGTCCAAGCGGCTGGCCGACTGAGGCCTACGCCCGGCTCGCGCCGCGAACCTGCCTCGGCATGGAGTCAGGCGCCGGTCAGGCCGGCGAGCACGGCCTTCAGGGCGGTCTCGTCCGCTGGCGGACGCGGCCGTCGGGGCGAACGGCGGTACACCTCGGCGGCGGCCTGGTGAAAGCCGTCGGGCAGCCCGGCGCTGGCCATGCTGGCGGCAATTTCCTCCATCTCGCCGACCCAGCGCCAGCCCTTGGTGACAGCGGACCTGGCGGCGCGTTCGACCTGGTCGGGGAGCTGCGGCTGCGACATCGACCACTCGGCAAGCAGCGCGTCCTCGACGCCCTCGGCCTGGGCCAGTGCACGCACGGCGAGCAAGAGCGCCGAACTGCCCTTGGTCCAGCCCGCGTAGGCCATCTTGACCGCCGACGCGGCGGTGTCGGGGCCGGAGACGATTCGCGGCTCAAGCGCCGTGCCAGCGAACAGCGCGTGGACCTCAGGCGCGTGCGGACCTGACAGGTAGAGCCGGGTCGTGCCCGCAGTCCGCGGCGGTGAGCCGATGATCCCGCCGTCGGCGTACCGGCCGCCGCTTTCGGTGATCAGCTGGGCGACCTCGCGGGCCGTACCCGGCGCGATCGCGTTGGCGTCCAGGTACAGGCCGGTGAACCCGTGTGCTACCCAGGCGACGTCCAGGGCCGCGTGCGGGGGGCAGATCGACAGGATCACGTCCGCCTCGGCGGTCATCCGCCGGGCCGAGCCGACATCGGTGAGCCCGGCGTCTGTCGCCCTGGCCGCGGTTTCCGGTCCGCGCCCGTCGGACGCCCACAGCACCCGATGCCCGGCACCGGTCAGGCACCGCCCTACAGCCGCGCCCATCTCTCCCGGATGCAGCAGCCCGATCACGCTCGCCTGAGACAAGGTCATGGCTGGAGTGTGGCACAAGGGTCGCCGGGCCTGCGGACGGCCGCCGCGGCTGGACGTGCCGTGGCGGGCCCGTCGGCTAGAACGCCACGGCGAACCACGGTCCGGCTGGTGTCGGCAGCGGGGCGAACTTGCCCCCGGTGAGGATGCCGAACGGCCACCGTGGGTGTCGGGCGGTCCGCGGGACCGGAGCCGTGACGATCAGCGTGCTGCCCGTCCAGTTGCTCCAGTACACGGTGCCGATGATGAAGAACTGGGGCGACGGCCAGAACTGCCCGGTCAGCTTGCCGGTGGCCACCGAGAACTCGTCGAACACCTCGTAAAGCGTCCCGGGGACGGGCGACCCCGGCCGGCGGGGGTGCCTGAGCGAGACGTCGGAGGCGATCGTCGTGCCGTCACCGGACAGGACGAAGCTGGCAATCTGGACAGTCTTGAACGGCAGGACCAGGCGGCTGGTGCCGATCAGGCTGCCGCTGGCCGCGGTCGCCCGGATCAGCCGGATGCCTTCCGCGGCGACGTTCGTCCCGTTGTTGTCCCAGCTGAACGCCAGGTACCCGGCAGCCCAGGACAGGCACGGTCCGGGAATTAGGCTGAACGTTCCTGGGTCCTGCCACTGCCTGATCAGCCGTCCTGACCGGGTGTAGATCTGGAGCTTCGACATCCGGGCGCTGCTGCTCGCCACGGCCACCTCGGTCCCGCTCGGTGCCATGGCGAGCTCGTCCGTATCGAGCGTCACCGCGATCGGCAGCCTGGTCAGGCTCGTGCGGCGGTCGGCCGGATTGAACCGCAGCAGGTAGAGCCCAGGGTGTTCACTGTGCTGGTTGGCTTCGAGCAGGAACGAGTCACTGTCAGCCCCCGGCGCGACGCGTATGAACCAGTAGCCCCTGGGCGGCCGCACCGTTGCCAGCACGGCGCCGGTCCGGGTGTCACGGACGGTAGCAACAAGCCGAGACTTCCCTGGGGGCTGCATGATCTCCACGTAATAAGGCGGCAGCGCGGCGCCGTGGCCTGCCGGGCCGGGAGCGACGACGCTGCCCCGGTGGCCGCCCGTTCCGATCGCGATCGACGCCGCTATCACGGCCACGACGGCCGCGCTTGCGGCGATGGGCGCGAGCAGCCGGTGGCCCCGGCGGCTTCCGCGACTTGCGCGGGCGTCCGGTCGTCCGGACCGGTCGGCCAGGATGGAGTCCGCGTCTGGGGCGCTGCGTGCCAGTTCGCGGAAGGCCTCCCGGATGTCATCCTCGGTACGCATCTGCATCCCCCTGGTGAGAAGTCGCGATCGTCGGTCGGTCAGCCTGCTCACGCCGTAGCTCGACTCGCAGAGCCGCGAGGGCTCGGGACGCATAGCCCCGGACGCTGCCGGGCGCGCAGCCGAGCAACTCGGCTATCTCGGCGTCGCTGCGATCTTCGTAATAACGGAGCACGAGGACCGCGCGCTGGCGGCGCGGCAGCTTGGCGATGTCGGCTAGCATCGCCTCGTGCTCGGCGTAGCCGGCCGCGTGATCGGGCGTGCTAGCCGAGGAAAGGTCGGTGTTCCCGGCCGGGATCAGCCGCCATGACCGTCGGCGGCAGGACAGGAACTCGTTCAGCACCATCTTGCGCACATAGAGCTCGGGCCGGTCCAGGCGGCCGATCTTGTCCCACCTGGCGTGCGCGCGGATCAGCACCTCCTGCACCAGGTCCTCGGCGGTAGCCCGCTGGCCGGTCAGCACCGTGGCGAAGGCCAGCACGGCGCCTAGCCGGGCCTCGGCAAATTCCTCAAAGGTCATGCCGCCTCCGTCGGTGGGGTCTGGACCAATACACGCACCGAGCCGGTTCGATTGCTGTGCGGTCGGCGCAAGTTTCTGGCGGCGGCCAGCGGCCGCGTGCGCTCGGCATACCGGCGAAGTTGTTCATGACTGCGTGGGTCACCGTCGCACCGCTGGCGCGCAGGGGTCGAAGTGTGACACGGTGCCGGGCTGGCTCGGCTGCTCCGGGCCGCCGCAGATGTCAGAAGTACATGGTGCTGACGAGCCCGGCACCCCACGGTGCCCTGGGCATCGGGGTGAACAGGCGGCCGTCGAGTACGCCTGCCACCGGCGGCTGCCCGCTGATCACCGGCGCCGCGACGACCAGGACGCTGCCCGTGCTGTTACTCCACACCAGCACCTCGCTCGCCGTGTTCTGCCGGTACAGAACCCGCAGCAGCCGTCCGGTGGCCGTGGAGTACTCGGCGAATTCGCTTGTCGCCATCGGCGGGGAACTCGACGGCACCGCCTGCGACGTGCGCACCGACGGCGACATGGGTGCCACTATCTTCGTGCCGTCTGGCGTCAGGATGCCGGAGCCGTTGAAGGTGAGCGGGCGCGTGCGCTTCTCGGTCACCGCGAGTCTGCTGTCGCCGAGCAGGCTGCCGCCCCGCGTCCCGGTGTTGAGCAGCCGCACTGACCTATTCCCCTTGCTTATCCAGTTGAAGGCCAGTGTCCCGGAGTCAGACCAGGAGACGGAGACGGTGTCGAACTCGCCGCCACCGATCGTGCCCGGGCTGCGCCAGATTGTCGCTGACCCTGTCGCCATCGAGTAGACACCGAGCTGGCCGTCCGCGGTGGCGATGGCCAGCCGGGTCCCGTCCGGTGAGAGCGCAAGTCCAGTCGGCAGGTCCTTCGCCGGAAACGCGGGAATCGGCAGCGGGGTAACCGTGACCTTGCGGGTAGCCGGATCGAACTGCGCCCGGTAGAACGCTGTCGGCGTGAAGGTCGTGCTCCAGCTGTCGCGGGCGGCGAGCACGAACGTGCGGTCGTCCGCCGCCCCAGTGACGGCGACGAACGTGTTGTAGGGCGCCGGTGCCGAGAACCTCGCGACCATGACCCCGGTCGCAGTCTCCTGGATCAGCGCCTCGTAGGGACCCTGCCCGTAGCGGTGCGTCGGCAGCAGCGCGATGTAGTACGGCGGAACCTTGGCCAGCTCGTCGCGCACGGCCTGCGGCGATTCGGGCGGTGCCAGCCGCCGGGGGTGTTGAGAGTTCTGCGGGCCGGCCTCGGGCGGGGCTGACGTCCCGGTGCCGAGCACGACGGATACCGCGATGATGCCGGCCACCGCGGCCGCAGCGGCCAGGGGGGCCGCCCATCGGGCCATGCCGCGGCGCCGCATCCGCACGCGGGATGGCCTGCGCCGCAGATCCGGCGGTGGCAGGCGCAGGGGCGGTGCGCTGTCGTCCGGTATGGTGGCATTGACCGCGCGGGCCGCTGCCTGGAGCCGGTCCTCGACGGCTGTCATGTGTCCTCCCTAAGCATCCGTGCCAGTGCCGCTATCGCCCTAGAGGTGGTGGACTTGACGGTGCCCTCGCTGATGCCCATCGACACGGCGATGTCGGGCTCGGTCAGGTCGAGGAAGTAGCGCAGGACCAGCGCCTCACGCTGACGGCCTGGCAGCCGCCTGAGCGCGGCGAGCACCTGCCCGTGCTCCTCGCCGAGCAGCACGTCGTACTCCGGCGGCGCAGGCGCGGCCGGCATGGCCCGAGCGAACCGGCCGACGTTGCGCCGCCGGGCCCGCAGTTCGGAACGGCAGCCGTTCAGCACGCTTGACCGCACGTACTGCAGCGCCCGGTCGGGCTGGGCCAGCGAGTCGTAGCGCCGGTAGAGCCCGCAGAAGGCGTCCTGGACGGCGTCCTCGGCGGAGGAACGGTCACCGAGCATGACCGTCGCCAGCCTGATCAGGCCAACCGCGTGGATCTCATACAGCCTGGTGACCGCGCGCTGCGCGTCGCTCGCTGTACCGCCCAGCGTCTCGCCGGGCAAGCTTCCCGGCATTTCGACTTCCACATCCCAGAGACGCCGCCGGCGCCTGTCAGTTGGCTGCCGATCCTAGGTTGTTCATGGGTCAGAAGGCGATAGCGGCCGTCAGGCCGTAGGCCGGCCCGTGCGGGAGTGCGGCGAGGCGGCCGCCACCGGCCGCGCCCGCTGCGTATTCGGCATACCGGCGAAGTTGTTCGACTGCGTCGGTGACCGTCGCACCGTCGGCGCGCAGGGGTGGATAGGCTCGGAGGTGAGGGCCGCCAGGCCGCAGGGAACACACAGCCGCGCACCGCCAGGGCCGCCGGGCCGGGCAGGACGGCAATCTGAGGAGTGCAGAGCAGTGCCGAAGCTCGTCTACGACTTCACCGAGGGCAACAAGGACCTGAAAGACCTGCTGGGCGGCAAGGGCGCCAACCTGGCGGAGATGACCAACCTGGGCCTGCCCGTTCCGCCAGGATTCATCATCACCACCGATGCGTGCCGCTACTACCTGGAGCAGGGCGCGGTGCCTGACAGCCTCGCCGGCGAGGTCAGCGAGCACCTGCGCGAGCTTGAGCAGAAGATGGGCCGTAAGCTCGGCGACCACGCTGACCCGCTGCTGGTCAGCGTTCGGTCAGGGGCCAAGTTCTCCATGCCGGGCATGATGGAGACCGTCCTCAACATCGGCCTTTCTGACGAGTCGGTGCACGGCCTGGCCAAGCAGGCTGGGAACGAGCGGTTCGCCTGGGACGCCTACCGGCGGCTGATCCAGATGTTCGGCCGGACCGTGCTGGACATCGAGGGGCACGAGTTCGAGCAGGCGATCGACGCGGCCAAGCAGGCCAAGGGCACCAGGAACGACCTCGACCTGGACGCCGCGGACCTGAAGGGCCTGGTTGATACCTTCAAGGCGATTGTCAAGGACAAGACCGGCCGCGACTTCCCGCAGGACCCGCGCGAGCAGATGGACATGGCCGTCGAGGCTGTCTTCAACTCCTGGAACGCCGACCGGGCCATCTTGTACCGGCGCCAGGAGCGGATCCCGGCCGATCTCGGCACCGCGGTGAACATCGTCGCGATGGTGTTCGGGAACCTGGGCATGGACTCGGGCACCGGCGTCGCCTTCACCAGGGACCCTGGCAGCGGGCAGCAGGGCGTCTACGGCGATTACCTGCAGAATGCCCAGGGCGAGGACGTCGTCGCCGGGATCCGCAACACGGTCCCGCTGCAGGACCTGGAGAAGATCGACGCCAAGTCCTACGGCGAGCTGATGCAGATCATGAGCACGCTCGAGAACCACTACAAGGACCTGTGCGACATCGAGTTCACGATCGAGCGCGGCAAGCTGTGGATGCTGCAGACTCGGGTCGGCAAGCGCACCGCGGCGGCCGCGTTCCGGATCGCCACTCAGCTGGTCGACCAGGGCCTGATCGACCTGGACGAGGCACTGACCAGGGTTACAGGGGCGCAGCTCGCGCAGCTGATGTTCCCCCGATTCGACGCCGGCTCGGACGTCAAGAAGATCGCCAAGGGCATCAGTGCGTCGCCAGGTGCCGCGGTCGGCAAGGCGGTCTTCGACTCGGCCTCCGCGGTGGAGAAGGCTGCGGCCGGCGAACACGTCATCCTCGTCCGGCGCGAGACCAACCCGGACGACCTGCACGGCATGATCGCCGCCCAGGGCATCCTGACCAGCCGCGGCGGCAAGACCAGCCACGCGGCCGTGGTCGCTCGCGGCATGGGCAAGACCTGCGTCTGCGGCGCGGACGAGCTCGAGGTCGACGTCCCGGCCAGGCAGTTCACGACCGCGGACGGCGAGATCGTCCGCGAGGGCGACGTCATCTCGATCGACGGCACCTCTGGAGTCGTGTACCTCGGCGAGGTGGCGGTCGTGCCGTCGCCCGTAGTCGAGTACTTCGAGGGCAACCTCGACCCCCAGTCCGACGAACTCGTCGCCGCGGTACACCGGCTCATGACGCACGCAGACGAGCGGCGCCGCCTCGGCGTGCGGGCCAACTCCGACAACGGCCCGGACTCAGCCCGCGCGGTCAGGTTCGGTGCGCAGGGCATCGGCCTTACCAGGACCGAGCACATGTTCCTCGGCGAACGGCGCCAGCTGGTCGAGCGGCTGATCCTGGCCGACGATGATGCGACCCGCAAGTCGGCGCTGGATGCGCTCGAGCCGCTGCAGCGCGGTGACTTCGTGGAGATCCTCGAGGCCATGGACGGGCTGCCGGTGACGATCCGGCTGCTCGACCCGCCGCTGCACGAGTTCCTGCCCGACCTCACCGAGCTGTCGGTCAAGATTGCGCTGGCCGGGGACAAGGCAACCGCCCAGGATCACAAGCTGCTCGAGGCCGTGCAGCGGCTGCACGAGCAGAACCCGATGCTCGGCCTGCGCGGTGTCCGCCTGGGCCTGGTCATCCCCGGCTTGTATGCCATGCAGGTGCGGGCGATCGCGCACGCCGCGGCCGACCGGGTCAAGGCTGGCGGCAACCCGCGTCCGGAGATCATGATCCCGCTCGTCGGCGCGGTCCAGGAACTTGAGATCGCGCGCGAGGAGACCGAGAAGGTGCTCGCCGGTGTCGCGGCCGAGAGCGGCACGCAGGTGCACACCCTGATCGGCACGATGATCGAGGTGCCGCGGGCCGCGCTTACCGCTGGTCAGATCGCCCAGGCGGCGGAGTTCTTCTCCTTCGGCACCAACGACCTGACCCAGATGGGCTGGGGATTCTCCCGCGACGATGTCGAGGGCTCGTTCTTCGGCCGCTACATCGACCTGGGCATCTTCGGCGTCTCGCCGTTCGAGACCCTAGACGCGGACGGCATCGGGCGCATGGTTAGGATCGCCGTCGAGGAAGGCCGGGCGACCAGGCCGGACCTCAAGATCGGCGTCTGCGGCGAGCACGGCGGCGACCCCGACTCGGTGCACTTCTTCCACTCGGCCGGGCTTGACTACGTGTCCTGCTCGCCATTCCGGGTGCCGGTGGCACGGCTTGAGGCCGGTCGCGCCACCGTAATGGAGACCACGGGGGGTAGCGACAGCAGGTGACCGACGGCTACGACCGCCAGGCCTGCGCCCGGTGGGCCGACGAGCCGCCCAAGCGCGAAAGTGGCACCGGGCGCGGACCGTTCGTGCGGGACCGCGCCCGGGTGCTACACAGCGCCGCCCTGCGTCGGCTCGCGGCTAAGACGCAGGTCGTCGCGGTCGGGTCAGGCGATTTCCCGCGGACCCGGCTGACCCATTCGCTGGAGTGCGCGCAGATAGGCCGGGAGCTTGGCGGCGCGATTGGCTGTGACCCGGACTTGGTCGACGCCGCCTGCCTGGCGCATGATCTCGGGCACCCGCCGTTCGGACATAACGGCGAGGCGGCGCTGGCCGAGCTTGCGGTCGGCTGCGGTGGCTTCGAGGGGAACGCGCAGAGTCTTCGCCTGCTCACCCGCCTTGAGGCCAAGGTGCCCGGCGCTGGCCTGAACCTGACCAGGGCGACGCTGGATGCAACGCTAAAGTACCCGTGGCTGGGACCGGGGGAAGCAGCGAGCGCGTCCGGCAAGTATGGCGCCTACGCCGACGACGCCGAGGCGTTCGCCTGGATCCGCGCGGCTGCCCCGGTCGAGCGGCCGTGCCTCGAGGCGCAGGTCATGGACTGGGCGGACGACATCGCCTATTCGGTGCACGACCTGGAAGACGGACTGCACGCCGGCCTTGTCACCTTCGGCAAGCTGCGGGACGAGGCCGAGCGGCAGGCAGTCGCGCAGCTGACCCTGGCGCAGTACTGCCCGCCGGGCTTCACGACGGTCGCTGAGCTGGCAGCAGCGTTCGGCCGGCTACTGGAGTTCGGCTGCTGGCCGGCTGAGTTCGATGGCAGCCTGACGGCCACCGCCGCGGTGAAGAACCTGACCAGCGAGCTGATCGGGCGGTTCTGCGGGGCCGCGGCGCGAGCGACGCGGTCGCCCGGCGGCGGCGCGCTGCGCCGATACGACACCGACCTGATCGTGCCACGGCGGCAACGGCTGGAATGTGCGCTGCTCAAGGGCGTGACGGCGTACTACGTGATGAGCCGGTCGGGCGTCCTGGCGGCCCAGGCGCGCGAGCGCGAGATCATCGCCGAACTCGCGGATGCCATCATGACGGGCGCTCCGGAGACGCTGGACCCACTGTTCCGTTCGGCGTTCGCGGCCGCCCGCGACGACCAGGGCAGACGGCGGATCGTGATCGACCAGGTCGCCTCGCTGACCGACACCTCGGCATTGGCCTGGCACTCTCGGCTGCGATCGGTCGGCGCGACTTAGCGGCATGTATTCGTAAGCTTCGACGTATGACATCGGATGAGGCATCTGCGCTCGCCACCGGCGGCCCGTCACGGACCAGCCAGGCCGTCGCGCTGACCAGGGCGGAACTTGGCCGGCCGTACAGCCTCGAGGGTGATCCCGGCGCGCAGCGGGCGCTGTGCGCCGGGATCACCTTACATGCCGCCCGGCTGGCTGCGGCCCGGCATCGAGGCGCGCACCAGCTTCATGGATGGGCAGTTGCTGGCGGCCATTGGCGGCGGAGTGCGCCAGATCGTCATCTGCGGCGCCGGCCTGGACGACCGGGCGCTGCGGTTCCGCACGGCCGGAGTGCGCTTCATCGAGGTCGACCACCCGAAGACCCAGGCCGACAAGGCCAGGCGGCTGCGGCAAATGGGTGCCGACTCGGCCGGCCCGGCGCTGGTACCGTGCGACTTCGGGGCCGAGTCGATCGCGGACGCACTTGCGGCTAATCGTCACGATCCGGGCGAACCGACGCTGTTCCTGTGCGAGGGCCTATTGGTGTACCTCGACGAGCAGGCTTGCCAGCGCCTGCTGGCCGGGATCGCAGCACGGGCAGCGGCGGGCAGCACGCTGGCGGCGAGCCTGGCGACGCACACGTCCGGCCTGAGCAGCGCTGAGGTGGCGGTGGCTGCTAACGCCCGGCGCCGCACCGGCGCCGCCGAGCCGTGGCTGACCATACTGCCCGCAGCCGAGCATCTCGAGCTGCTCGCTGCCGCTGGCTGGACGGTGATGGTGACGGCGCAGTCGCCGGTGCCGGCCGATGACGTCAGCCATGGCCGCCGGTCTCTTCTTGTCACGGCCGTACCTACGCGCTAGCGCCGGGCGGGGCACTAGGTCCCGCCGATATGGGACCATCCGCAGCAGCGGGCGGCGCGCATGGTCGCCTAGAGTTCGTAGTCGAGATGGCAACTCCGGCTGTCGGCAGACGTCCGCATGGCCGCTTGAGGCACCCGGACAGGAAGCCCACATGGAACGACTAGACCCGCAGGCCGCGAAGGTCGCAAGGCCCCTGCCAGCCGGTGCGGCTTCATGACCGGGACCCGTGGCGTTCCCGCCGCATCCGACCAGCCAGTGAACGCAGGCGAGGACGAGCCGGCATCCAGCAAGCCGGACGCCCGTCCTGGCTGGCGTTCTCGGTGGCTCGACATCGACGGCCCGGTTCGCTACATCGACTTCGGTGGTCCGTCCCGAGGTCCGGCAATCGTCTGTGTGCACGGCCTCAGCGGCTCGGCGGTGAACTGGGCAGCGCTAGCGCCGCTGCTTACCGACAGATACCGGGTGCTTGCTCCCGACCTGGCCGGCCATGGCCTGACCCGGTCCGGCGGCCGAGGCACCGACGTATCGGCAAACAGAGCGCTACTGCACCGGTTCATCGAGTCTGTGGCCGGGGGCCCGGTGATCCTCATGGGCAACTCGATGGGCGGCATGATCTCGCTGCTGGAAGCCAGCAGCGCTCCGGACCTGGTCGCTGGCCTGATCCTCGTCGACCCCGCGCTGCCGTTCGTGCCTGCCCGGCCCGATCTGGTGGTCGCCGCGATGTTCGCGCTGACCGGCATGCCGGTGGTCGGCCGCGCGGCCCTCAGTCAGGTCCGGCACGTCGCACCGGAAGCCGCGGTGGCCGGCGCACTGGCGTTGTGCTGTGCCAACCCGTCGCGGGTGGATCCGGACGTGGTCTCCCAGCACGTAAAGGTCGCGCGCCAGCGCAGCTCCTTCACCCGGGTCGGACCCGACATGGCTGCTGCCACCAGGTCGGTCATCGCGACTGCGGCCGGGCTCGGCGGCGGCCCTTCGTACCGGCACCGCATCGCCGCGATCGCCTGCCCGGTGCTGCTTCTGCACGGTGAGCGCGACCGGCTGGTGCCAGTCTCGGCGGCACGCGCAGCCGCCAGGGCGAACCCGGGCTGGTCGTTGCTGACACTGCCGGACGTCGGCCACGTGCCGCAGCTGGAGGCGCCGCGCGAATGCGCAACTGCCATCAGGGACTGGCTCGGCTCCAGCGGCCGGCCTGCCGCCGAGTCCGCGGTGCCAGCCTCGGGGCTGTTAACCGGACATTCCGGCCGTCGCCGGCGTCCGGGGAGGTGGCCCGCTCTGCACCGGCTCCGGCACCAGCGCCGAGGTGAGAGCAGAGCCGTCGCCGTCCAGACCTGGTTGCCAACGGCCCGGAGAGTGAGGACGAACGGCCGTAGCGCGGGGCGGGCCGGCGATGGACAGTGAAGATGCTGGCAGGTGCGTTCCGGCCTCGCCGAGATAGCCGTTGCGTGTGCGGCTGCGAGGGTTCTGGCTACCACTGCATAAGCAGACGGGAGACGGCCATGTCCTTCAACCTCGCGGTCATCCTGCGCGAAGCGGCAGCAGATTCGCCTGCTAAGCCGGTCGCTGTGTACCCAGGCGGCCAGCTGTCCTATGGCGAGCTCGACGCACTGTCCGACCGGCTCGCTGCCGCGCTCACTCGCCTGGGCATCGAGCCAGGCGGGCGGGTGGCGGTGCAGCTGCCGAACATTCCTCAGTTCCTGATTGCCTACTTCGGCATCCTCAAGGCGGGCGCCGTAACGGTGCCGCTCAACGTCTTGCTGAAGGCGCCTGAGGTGGAGTTCCAGCTTGAGGACTCCGCTGCGACGCTGCTCATAACCTGGGAGGGCGTCCTGGCCGAAGCGGGCAAGGGAGCCGCCGCGGCCGGAGTCAGCAAGGTCTACGCGGTCGGCCATGCGGAGGGTGCGGCAGGCGCAGACCCATTCGAGCAGCTGCTCGCCAGCCCCGCTGAGGGTCCGCAGCTGACTCATCGCGATCTGACCGACACGGCCGTCATCGTGTACACGTCGGGGACAACCGGACGTCCCAAGGGCGCCGAGCTGACGCACATGCAGCTCTACATGAATGCCGACATACCCGGTCGCCTGTTCGACGTGCAGCCCGATGACATCGTGATTACCGTCCTGCCGCTGTTTCACGTGTTCGGGCTGTCCAGCATCCTCAATGTGTGCGTCAGGTTCGGCTGCACGATGTCGCTCATCCCGCGGTTTGACCCGGCTACCGTGCTCGCAGCGATCCAGCGCGACCACGCCACCATCTTCGAAGGCGTCCCCACGATGTTCATCGCCCTGCTGGCACACCCGGAGCTGGACAGTTACGACGTCTCCTCGCTCCGGGTCGCCATCTCAGGCGGCGCCTCGATTCCGGGGCCGGTCCTCGACGAGTTCGAGCGCCGGTTCGGCGTTCTGATCCTGGAGGGCTACGGCCTGACCGAGACTGCGTCGACCACCACCTTCAACCGGAGTGTCTCCGACCGGCGAATCTACAGCGTCGGCAAGCCAATCTGGGGCACGCAGACCCAGGTCTGGGACAAGAACAACAAGCCGCTGCCGCCAGGCAAGGAAAATGTCGGCGAGGTAGTCACCAGTGGCCTGCACGTGATGAAGGGATACCTGAACAATCCGGCGGCCACGGCCGGGGTATTCACCGGGAAATGGTTCCATACCGGGGACCTTGGCTACCTCGACGAAGACGGGTTTCTGTTCATCGTCGGCAGGATTAAGGAGCTCATCATCCGCGGCGGGTACAACGTGTACCCGGCCGAGATCGAGGACGTGCTGCATAGTCACCCGGCTGTGGCTGAGGCCGCCGTCATCGGAGTCCCGCACCCGTCGCTCGGCGAGGAAGTAAAGGCCGTAGTCGTGCTGCGGCCGGGCACCACGCTGACGGCGCCGGAGCTGATGGCGTACTGCAAGGAGCGCGTTGCCGCCTACAAGTACCCGCGGTTCATCGAGTTCCGCGCCGAGCTACCAAAGAACGCGATGGGCAAGATCCTCAAGGATGAGCTCGCCGGGCTGAGCGCGCAGACGGCGCCGGCATGACCGCACTGCCGGGCGAAGCTGCCCCGATCCCGCGGTTCGCTGATGACTACAGTCGCGATGCGGCACAGACCAGGCTGGATTTCCTCGGCGCAGCCACCGGGGCGCGGCTCGAGCACGTGGGCCGGTACACGGTGGATCCGGCCAGGGTGGCAGGCAACGTCGAGAACTTCGTCGGCGCCGCACAGGTGCCGATCGGCGTGGCCGGACCGCTCCTGGTGGACGGCGAGCACGCCAGGGGCGAGTTCTACGTGCCGCTCGCGACTACCGAGGGCACGCTGGTCGCCAGCTACAACCGGGGCATGAAACTGCTGCGCCGAGCGGGCGGAGTGCGGACCACCGTGATGGACGACCGGATGCAGCGCGCTCCAGCCTTCGGCTTCGACAGCGCCAGACAGGCCAGGGCGTTCGGGGAGTGGGTGACGGCGCACTTCGACGGCATCAAGCAGGAGGCCGAGTCCACCACGCGAGCGGGTCGGCTGCATGACATCGAGCAGTTCTCGGCCAGCAGGTACCTGTTCTTGCGATTCAACTTCAGCACCGGAGATGCGGCCGGGCAGAATCTGGCCGGCCGGGCGACGGCCCGCGCGTGCGAATGGATCCGGGCGCAGTATCCGGGTGTGCGGCACTTCTGCCTCGAGTCGAACCTGGCGACAGACAAGAAGAGCTCGCAGATCAATATTCTTGCCAGCCGGGGCAAGCGGGTAGTCGCGGAAGCCACGATTCCCGCCGATCTAGTCGCCGAGATTATGCATACCACGCCCGCAAGCATGTTCGCCGCTCGCCAGGTCTCCAATCTCGGCGGCCTGCTGGCGGGCGTGAACAACAACGGCAACCATTCGGCGAACGGCATCACAGCGCTGTTCGTCGCCACCGGCCAGGACATCGCGAACGTAGCCGAGTCATCGGCCGCGCTCGTGCACACCGAACTGCTCGACGGTGGCAGCTATTACTACTCGATCACGATCCCGGCCCTGATCGTCGCCACCTATGGCGGCGGCACCGGGCTGCCGACCCAGCGGGAGTGCCTTGAGCTCCTCGGCTGTTACGGCACAGGGAAAGTGCGCAAGCTGGCCGAGATCGTGGCCGCTACCGTCCTGTGCGGCGAGATCTCGCTGGGCTCGGCGGTCGTCGCCGAGGAGTGGGTCGAGGCGCACGAGCGCCTTGGCCGCAACCGGGCCTAGCCGCAGCCAAGCCGCGACCGCGGTGCGCCGCGTCATACGCCTGGCCTGTCGTGCTGGCTGCGGTGCGCGACCTGGCCCTAGGCATCCTGATGGGGTATCCGCGGCGACAATCCGCTCAGTACGGTCCGAGGCGGTCACGGCGCGCCCGAGCCTGTGCGCACGCCACGCGCCCGAACCTGCGCGCGCGCCAGCCGTGCGGCTACCGAGCGTGAGAAGGTGTCACGCATGGAAACTGCGGGCGTCGATTTCATTCCGTGGGGCCTGGAGGCGGCCTGGCCGTCGCAGCGCTGGGTGGAGCCCATCCGCGGCCGGTGCGACGACCCGCCGAGGGGAGTCAGGCTCGCGCACGCGAGCGACACGGCGATGGTGCTCGTCTGCACGTACCCGCGGCGGCGCTTCGATGCCGAGGTGGCAAGCTCGAGTGCGGACCTGCTCCGCGAGCTGGCCTATGAGACCACATATGGGCTGATCAATCTTGCGCTGCACCAGATCAGGGTGCCGGGAGCCCGGCCTGAGGGCCTGGTCAGCTCGCTCGTCCAGTTCGCGTACCAGCAGGCCGACCGGCACCGCGACTGGGCCACCGCCCACTGGGGGGCCGAGGTTGCCAGCGTCATCGGCCTAGCCGGCTGGCAGTCCGGATTCAGCGTCGGGTACCAGGACGTTTACATCGTCATGCACGCCTGTGGCATGGCCGTTGACGGGCTCGTGCTCCAGCCGGTCGAGGACCTCAGCGGGTACGAGCTCTGCAGCGATCCGCTCGAGCTGGGCGCGATGCACTGGGAGCTGTGGCGCAGCGATCCTGCCCTCGGCTACGAGGACCTCGCGCGAGTGCTCGTCGCGCGCTAAGGGCTAATCCGCGGCTGCGCCGAGGATCGCGGCAACGACCCGGCCGGTGTCGGTCAGGTCGGGCAGGACTACGTGCGCGCCCGCCTGCGCCAGCTCGGCCTCGCTGAACGACCCGGTCGCCACGCCCACCGCGCTGGCGCCGGTGACAAGCGCGGCCTCGATGTCGCTTGGCGTGTCGCCCACGAGCACCGTGGTCCGGCCGCTGAAGTCCGCGCTATGCCTGGCTTCGGCATTACGCCTGGCAACATGGACCAGGTCCGAGCGGGCTACGCTCACGTCACCGTAGGCGCCGATCGCGAGATCCAGGTGCTCGGTCAGGCCCAGCGTGGCCAGCTTGACCCTGGCGAGTTCGGGGATGTTGCCCGTCAGCAGCGACTGAATCACCTCGCCGCGGGACTGTGCCTGCGCCAGTGCCGCCAGCGCCTCGGCAGCGCCTGGCAAGACCCGGCCCCTGGCCCGGATGTCGACCGCCATCTCGGCTGCGCGAGCGGACAGGAATTTGTGGATTCGCGGTATTTGGGTATCAGGCTCCGGCACCCCGGCCAGAGCCAGCACCTCGAGGGCGATCGCGGTGTCGGTGCGCCCGGCGAAAGGCTGCGGCGACCGCGGCAGCTCGAGCCCGTACAACTCGTCGAGCGCGAGCCGGTACAGCCGCCGACCAGCACCATCCGCGTCAATCAGGGTGTAGTCGACATCCCAGAGCACAAGTAGCGGCCGCACGGCGTGACGGTACCAGGACATCCATCGCAACCGGCCGGCCGGGACTAGACTCGCGGCGGGCAGCGTGCACGGCTAGCGGCGGAGGGCGGAGATGGCAGGCCGGATCCGCGACGAGGACATAGCACTTGTTCGCGAGCGCTCGGCCATCGAGGAGGTGGTCGGCGAGTACCTCCAGCTGCGTAACGCCGGCGGCGGGTCGCTGAAGGGCCTGTGCCCGTTCCACGACGAGAAGACTCCGTCGTTCAACGTAACCCCGGCCAGGGGCCTGTGGTACTGCTTCTCCTGCTCCGAGGGCGGCGACGCCATCAAGTTCGTGCAGAAGATCGACAATCTGAGCTTTGCCGAGGCGATCGAGCGGCTGGCCGGCCGGGCTGGCATCGAGCTCCGTTACGAGCAGGGCGGGCATGTGCCAGGCCAGGAGCAGTCTCAGCGGCGCCGGCTGCTCGAGGCGCACAGGGCCGCGGCCGATTTCTACGCCGAGCACCTGGGCACCCCGGCGGCCACGGACGGGCGCGCATTCCTGGCCTCGCGTGGCTTCGAGAGCACGGACGCCCAGCGGTTCCGCATCGGCTACGCACCGGCCGAGTGGGACGCGCTCACCCGGCACCTGCGCGGACGCAGCTTCACCGACGCCGAGCTACTGGCAGGAGGACTTGCCAGCGAGGGCCGACGCGGCCTCATCGACAAGTTCCGCGGCCGCCTGATCTGGCCGATCGCGGACCTGACCGGTGATGTCATCGCCTTCGGCGCGCGCAAGCTGAGGGAGGACGACGACGGGCCTAAGTACCTGAACACCCCGGAGACCGTGCTGTTCAAGAAGAGCTCCGTGCTCTACGGCGCCGATCTGGCCAAGCGGGACATCGCCCAGCGGCGGCAGGCGGTGCTCGTCGAGGGTTATACCGACGTGATGGCCTGTCACCTGGCCGGCATCACCACGGCGGTAGCGACGAGCGGCACCTCGTTCGGAGACGGGCACGTTACGATCCTGCGACGACTGCTGATGGACGACAGTCAGTTTCGCGGTGAGGTCATCTTCACCTTCGACGGTGACGCGGCCGGGCAGCGGGCCGCGTTGCGCGCGTTCTCGATGGAGGAGAAGTTCGTTACCCAGACCTTCGTCGCGGTGCAGCCCGATGGCCTTGACCCTTGCGACCTGCGACTGAAGCAAGGCGACGCGGCGGTCCGCGATCTCATCGCGCAGCGAGTGCCGCTGTTCGAGTTCGCCATCCGCAGTGCGATCAACCAGCACAACCTGGAAACGGCCGAGGGGCGGCTGGCGGCGCTCGACGCCGCCGCGCCCATCGTCGGCCGGATTAAGGACCGCGGGTTGCGCCAGCTCTACGCGGTGAACCTGGACCGCAGGCTCGGCATGATGGACGAGCAGTTCGTCCTGGACCGGATCCGCGAGCATGGCGGGGCGGGCCAGCAGGGCTCGGCGAACGGGCCGAGGTCCGGCCGGGGAGCCAGCCAGCAACGGCGCCGCGGCAGCGAGTCCGGTGACAGCCAGGGCGCGGCCGCCGATGGCCGCGCGGCGGCTGGCCGCAACGGGCAGCGCGAGCGGAGCGGCGGGTACGCCCGCGGCAGTCAGTACGCGGACGGCGACGCCGGGCAGCCGGCCGCCTTCAGGTACGACCAGAACGATCCGGTCGTGAACTTGGAGCGGCAGGCGCTCAAACTCGCAGTGCAGCGGCCCGCCCTGTGCGGCCCGGCATTCGACGAGCTGAGCCCGGCGGTCTTCACGGTCCCCGCGCACGCCGCGGTGCGCGAACTGATTGCCTCCTGCGGCGGAGTTGCGGCCGCCAGGTCGGTCCGCGAGTGGGCCGAGCAGCTGCGCGCGGCAGCGCCGAACGACAACGCCCGCGGTTTCGTCACCCGGCTCGCGGTCGAGCCGATCGAGGCGCCAGGAAGTGCCGGCGAGCCGGACGCCAGGTACGCGGAAGCGGTCCTCGCCCGGGTCGAGGAACTAGCCGTGAGCAGGGAGATCGCCACGATCAAGTCGAGGCTGCAGCGGATGAACCCGGTGACGGAGCAGGCAGAGTACAACCGCACGTTCGGCGATCTGATGGCGCTTGAGCTGCGCCGTAAGGTACTGCTTCAGCACACCGGCGGAGCACTCTAGGCACACGACACCACTGCAGCGGTACTAACGTTTTGGTGACAATATTGAGTCCGCTGATCTGCCGCATCCTGACGCACACTGGTCTGCATGAGCCTTGCGGCTGCACCCCCCGTTGACCAGGTAGCCGATCTCGTCGCTCAGGCGCGAGAACGCGGCACGATCTCTATGGCCGAGCTGACCGCGGCGTTCGACCGATGTGACCTGTCGGCCGACGCCGTGGACAGTGTCCTGAAACTCCTGGCCGACGAGGGTGTCGACGTCGTCGACACCCAGCCAGATCCAGAGGACCTGGTGCCACGCCCCGCGCAGGCTGACGCCCGGCGCGCAGTCACCGGCGACCTGGTCCGGATCTACCTGCGGGAGATCGGCCGGGTGCCGCTGCTGACCGCGCACGACGAGGTCGAGCTGGCGAAGGCAATCGAGGCGGGCCTGTTCGCGGACGAGATGATGCAGGGCGGAGTCCGCGCCGACGGCATCGGACCGCAGCTGGCGGATCTCATGCTCGTCTCGGCGGACGGGACGCGGGCCAAGCAGCGGCTGATCGAGGCGAACCTGCGCCTTGTCGTCTCCATCGCCAAGCGCTACATCGGCCGGGGCCTGGTCTTCCTGGACCTGATCCAGGAGGGCAACCTGGGCCTGATCCGCGCGGTGGAGAAGTTCGACTACACCAAGGGCTACAAGTTCTCCACCTACGCCACCTGGTGGATCCGCCAGGCCATCACCAGGGCGATCGCCGATCAGGCCAGGACGATCCGGATCCCCGTGCACATGGTGGAGACCATCAACAAGATGGCCCGCATCCAGCGCCAGCTGCATCAAGATCTCGGCCGCGAGGCAACTCCAGACGAGATCGCCGCCGAGATGGGGATGCACCCCGACCGGGTAGCCGAGATCCAGCGCATTGCCCAGGAGCCGGTGTCGCTGCAGTCACCGATAGGCGAGGAAGACTCCGACCTCGGTGACTTCATCGAGGACGCGGATGCCGTCGTGCCGATGGAGGCGGCTGCGTTCATCATGCTCCAGGACCAGCTGGAGCAGGTACTCGACAACCTGAGCATTCGCGAGCAGCGGATCATCCAGCTGCGCTTCGGGCTGACGGATGGTCATCCTCGAACCCTCGAGGAAGTGGGCAGGGAATTCGGCGTGACCAGGGAGCGCATCCGGCAGATCGAGTCAAAAACCCTCGCCAAGCTCCGCCACCCGAGCCGCGCCCAGATGTTGCGGGAGTACCTGGCGTAGTCCGGCCTGGTCAGCTGCCAGGCCTGGCTGCGGCTGTTACTTGCTTCCACGAAAGGGCGCCCGTTACCGGCCCCCGTCTTGCCATTCGCTGCTGCGGGGCCGTGACCGTCGCGGTGCCGAAGGACCGGGATGTGGTCCTCGACCTTATGCATCGCCGAGGAGGCTAGCTTGGGAGCGCGGTCGGCGACCTTCTTGCCGGCCGAACTGAGCAGCGCGCTGCCCTGGGTCTGGACGGTGGAAGCCGCCTGCTGGAAGGCCGGGCTGTCCTTAGTTGTCTTCGCGAACTTGACCATCTGGTCGTACCGTTCGCGGCCCGCGCGCGTTCCGGCGACGAAGCCAGCGGCCAGTCCGGCTGCGAAGGTGATTCGATACAGACGCATTTGGAACCTCTCCCGAGAAGCCATTGAGGCGCGCCACACAGCTTCCCCGTACATTCCCCGTTATGCGCGCAAGGCTGACCCTCAGCGTCATGCCCAGCGAGGCGCCGGTTATGCCCGATGATCAGCCCCGCTCCGCGAACTCCGCCGGGTGCGCTACCCTTGTGCCCGCGGCGTTGAAAAGCCGGGCCGAAGGCGGCCCTGGTGACCCAGCGCGGCACGGTCCCGCGTAGCTCAATCGGCAGAGCGTCCGGCTGTTAACCGGTAGGTTATAGGTTCGAGTCCTATCGCGGGAGCACAGACTACTTGCGCGGAACGTGCGGACATCAGGCTAGTGGCGGCCCGTTCCCTGAATGTCCTGCTTGCCGGGCCTGGTGCGGCTTTGCTTGGATCGGTGCATGACGGAGCCGAAGCTCGCCGATTTGCGGAACGAGGCCATCGATCGCTCCCGCGCCGAGGACTGGGCCGGCCTGCTGGCTCTTGAGCCGTGCCTGCGGACCGACACAGCCAACTGGATCCAGGTATGGGGCCCATCGTGTGCGATCGCTGCCCGCCTGACCGGCCGGGCCGATGCCCTTGACCTGCTGGCAGAGTGCACCGATGGCGGGTTCTACCAGCTGGATAATCTGGGCGCCCAGTACTTCGACGGCGCGTTCGGGGCGGATCCGGCCTGGCCCGCGCTGCGGTCTCGGATCCAGGCGAACGTCCCGCCACCCCCGGTGGAGCTGCTCCGCTGGCCGTGCGCCCGGCCGATCCCGCCGCTGCGGCTCGCGCGGCTCGATCTGGCGGGCGAGCAGCGGCTAGCCGCGCGGCTGCCGGATCGGCTGCCCTCCGCCTGGGATACCGCCCAGCAGGTGCTGGAGTGGGTGACCAGCCGCTGGCAGCACAGCGGGCTCAATCATGACGACTCCGGTGACGCCAACGTCGTGCTGGACCGGGTCGAGCGCGGCGAGCGGTTCGCCTGCCTGGAATATGACGTCGTGCTCAGCCAGGCACTGAACGCCGTGGAGATCCCGGCCCGGCGCATCCGCCTGTTCCGGTCCGGCTACCACGCAGGCGCCGGCGGCGGTCATGCGGTCACCGAGGCGTGGATCGATAACCTGCTCGGCTGGGTCGTGCTTGACGGCCAGAACGGCGCGGTCTGGCGTGACGCCGAAGACATGCCGCTCGGCCTGCTCGAACTGCAGGCCCGCTACCGGGCCGGTGACCGGCCAAGGTTCGACGGCACCGGGCCGAACTTCAGGCCCGAGGCGGCGGCGGACTGGTTCAGCTACTTCTATGCGGCCGGGGTCCGGGACGGGCTGGCCTGGTCGGCGGGCCCGTTCGTGCCGGTCCTCGACGGGGCCGCGGTCATCAGCTGTGACCGGCTGGCGGACAGCGACGCTGACGCCGCGCCGGACCTGGCCGCGATCGGCACGGGCGTGACTAGCGCGGACGGGCCCGCACTTGTCTTTGACGGCGCGCATCCGTATACGGCTGGTTTTGAGGTAACGGGGTCGGACGGGCAGCCGGTGATCGGCCTTGCCGCTGACGTACCTTTCCGGCTCGCTAAGACGCCGGGGGAGTACGAGCTGACCGTGGCGGTGCGGACCCCCTACGCGGTCCTGACCCCGCAGCCGCTGCATTACCTGGTCAGCTAGGCCGGCCGCGGCAGCCAGCGACAATGACCCGGCCGGGAGGCTCTCCTCCCTGGCCGGGCCACTGTCAGCTGCTGGCGCGGGGCCTGCGATGGGGACACCCCGTTCCGATATTTAACCCATCATCGGCGGTGTGACGCCGGCCAGATCCTTCTTCGTCACCCGGATCATGGCCAGGGTGATGATAAGCCCGATCAACGCGATGAGAGCGGAGACCTCGAAGCCACGGGAAAACCCGACAGCAAGCGAGTGATCGGTGATTGCCTTCTGGGCCTGGGCCAGCTGGGCGTGCGTCGGCGTGATCTGGTGGCCGGCCGCGGCGGCCTTGGCGGCGGCCGACTTAGCCGCGACGACCGAGTTCCGCGCGGTGTTCGCGACGACCGTCCAGGCGACGGTGCCCAGGATGGCCAGGCCGATCGAGCCGCCGACCTGCTGGCCGGTATTGACCAGGCTGGAGGCCAGGCCCGCGTCGCTGTCCTGCACCTTGGACAGCGAGACCAGGGTCAGCGGCATGAACAGCATGCCCAGGCCCGCCGCGGTCAGGATCATCGGGCCGAGCAGACCACCCGCGTAGCTGCTGTGCTCGGTGATCCGCGACAGCCAGAACATGCCGCCGGCCGTGAGGGTCGAGCCCGCGATCAGCAGCGGCCTGGCTCCGATCCGGCCGACCAGCTGAGAGCTGACTCCTGCCATCAGCATGATCGTCGCGACCATCGGCAGGTAGGCCAGGCCAGTCTTAATCGGGCTGTAGCCCCAGACGGTCTGCACGAAGATGGTGAGGAAGAAGAACATGCCGAACAGCGCGGTTCCGACGCACAGCAGGATCAGGAGTGCGCCCGAGCGATTCCGGTTGCCGAAAATCCGCAGCGGCATCAGCGCGTGCTTGCTGCGTGACTCGATGAACAGGAACGAGCCGAGCAGCAGGATCGCAGCCCCCAGCGAGGTCAGCACCTTGGTGTCTGTCCAGTGTGAGATCCCGTTCGGCGTGGTGGCCGCGCTAGTCAGGCCGTAGACCAGGGCCGCCAGGCCGGCGGTGCCGGTTATGGCACCGGGCAGGTCGAACCGGCCCGGGCGCCGCAGCGACTCGCTGAGAACGCGCGGTGCCATCAGGGCGACCACGATCGCGATCGGCACGTTCACGAAGAAGACCCACCGCCAGGACGCGTAGGTGGTCAGTACGCCGCCGGCCAGCAGGCCGACCGCGGCACCGCCGATGCTCATGGCGGCATAGACACCCATGGCCCTGTTGCGTGGCGGACCCTCCGGGAAGGTGGTGGTGACCAGCGAGAGCGCGGTGGGCGCGACCACCGCGGCGCCAATACCCTGGATGGCACGGGCCGCCAGCAGCCACTCCTGGCTGGTAGCGAAGCCGCCCGCGAGCGAGGCCAGCGCGAACAGCACGATGCCGGCGATGAACACCCGGCGCCTGCCGAGAATGTCGCCAGCACGGCCGCCGAGAAGCAGGAAGCCGCCGAAGGTCAGGGCGTAGGCGTTCACGACCCACTCCAGGCCGGAGCCGGAGAAGCCAAGCGCGGCCTGGATGTGGGGGAGGGCGACGTTCACGATGGTGGCGTCCAGGACCACCATCAGCTGGGCCGCCGCGATGACGACAAGGGCAAGGCCGAGATGGCGATGGGCCGGTGCGGCGGTGCCTGCAGCCGCCGGTGCGGCGGCTGTGCCTGCAGCCCGGCCGTCGACGACGGCTGTCGCTGCGGCGGGCTCCCGCCCGCGGCCAGATGTCCTGACAGACATGTGAGAGTGACTCCTTCGTTACAGTCCGTGTCCGACACGGTCGCTGCTGGTCTGTTGTGTCCTGCTGTGAGGCGCGCGAATCCAGGGTCTGGACCTAGTGCGGCCCCGGACTAGCGGATTGTGCGGTGAGCTGCCAGTTGTTGCTGGCGGTCTGGCCTGGCTGGCCTGGCTTCGTCTTAGCTGGCCTGGCTGGTCGAGCTAGTGACCTCGCTCACGACGCTACTCACCTCCCCCGTCAAAGCCGGGGGGGCTGCCAGGGGTGGCTTGCGGCGCTGGCCCTTGCAGGCTCGTGACGAGCACGTCCTTCAGCACGCTCGGGTCCACGCCCGCTGAGGCCAGGACGGCGGCGGCATCGCCGACGGGCGGCGCGGCGGCGTCCGCTTCGGCCTGATCGGCGCAGAGCATCTTGCGGAGCAGGGCAACCAGTTGCGTGCGCTCGTCGTCGCTAAGGCCGTGGTTCCACGGCATCCGCTTCGCGATCTCGGCCTCGAGGCGATGCTTAAGCGTGAGTCCGTCGTCGGTCAGCACCAGGTTCTTGACCCGCCGGTCGGCTGGGTGTGGCTCTCGCCGGGCCAGCCCGCGCTTTTCCAGCATGTCGGCCACCAGGGTCACGAAGGAGGGGTCGCAGTGCATCCGCTTCCCGAGTTCCTTCATGGCCATGGGGCAGTCCATGGTGTGCAGGGCCTTGATGAATGGAGCGGGAATGCCCAGGCTCTGAGCGAGTTGCTCGCCGTTCCTGATGACCCGCCCGATCAGGTCGGACACCGACTCCAGGATCTCGGCGTTCAGCTCGTCGCGCCTTGACTGACCTGCCATCGGCTTCCGGTGCTCCTACTCGCGTTAGCTCACTCGGCTGAGTGGCTCAATGATTGAGTAGCTCAAACGTATAGGTGCTCAGTTGATTCTGTCAATCTTTGCACGACTCAAGTATTCAATGCCCACCGGGGGAGGCCCCGCGCCCGCGCCGGCCCCGCGCCCGCGCCGGCCCCGCGCCCCGGGCCCGGCCCCGCGCCCCCGGCCCCGCGCCCCCGGCCCCGCGCCCCCGGCCCCGCGCCGGGAGATATGCGAAGTTAAAGATGATTCAGAACCACTGCGAAGATCACTCGCGCGGACGCTCGAGGATCTAGTGACGCTATCGCAGCACTAACTACTCAAGCGTCGTCGAGCTGGCTTGCTAAGGAGCTAACGGCTGCCGCGCGAGATCGCCCTTTCGGAACAAACCCGGCAAAGCCTCCAGGGGTCGAGGGTCGAGCCGATGCGGTCAGGCGCGCCGCGCGCCGCCGACGCGCCGCCCGGCGCCTGGCCGCCCGGCGCCTGGCGGTCTAGTGCCCGAGGCCTAGTGCACGAGAGCCTTCACGGCGAATATGACGACGACGAAGATGCCGAGGACCAGCATCCCGCTTCGCCCGCGGGTCTTGCGGCCACCTGACAGCCTTGTCTTAGCCACCTTCACGTCGCTATGCGCTGCCGTTGTCTTCTGGCTGTACCAGCCGAGCGCGCAACCGATGGCGAGGGCAAATATTGTCGCGCCGATTGCTGCCGGACTCATCTGCAAGTGCCTCCAGCGGCCGTTGACCTGGCTCGATGATGGCGCATCGGAGATGGCGACTCCAGCGGAAACGCCGGCGCCAGGCGCTGGCAGGATGGACCCTGGCACACGAAACTTGCATGATCATCAACAAAGGGGAACACCTGGATGAGCGAGGCACTTACCGCCAAGACCGTGAGCATTACCGGACATGGCGGCGATGAGATTGAGGCATACCTGGCAGTGCCCGACGACGGGTCGAGTTCGCGCGGCAGCGTGGTCGTGATTCACCACATGCCCGGTTATGACTCGTCGACCAAGGAGATCGTGCGGAAGTTCGCTGCGTACGGCTACGCGGCCCTGATGCCGAACCTGTACTACCGGGACGCGCCGGGTGCCAGCCCGGACGACGCGGCCGCGACCGCGCGGGCGAAGGGCGGCGTACCCGACGAGCGGCTGGTCGGCGATGTCTTCGGCGCTGCCGAGTACCTGCGCGCTCTGCCCGGCTCGAACGGCAAGGTCGGCGTCATC
This sequence comes from uncultured Actinomycetota bacterium, assembly GCA_963719765.1. Classification (GTDB taxonomy): domain Bacteria; phylum Actinomycetota; class Actinomycetes; order Streptosporangiales; family Streptosporangiaceae; genus JAJYUU01. Next base: position 389,956 of record CAVRCW010000001.1, on the reverse strand, counting down.
GGCTACTGCTCGGGCGGGCGGCAGTCGTTCCTGGCTGCCTGCAGCCTCCAGCTAGACGCCGCGGTGGATTGCTATGGTGCCTGCATCGTGAACCCCCCGCCGGAGGGCATGCCGCTGAAGGTCACTCCGATCGTGGGGATGTCCAAGGACCTATCCTGCCCGCTGCTCGGCCTGTTCGGGGCCGACGACAAGTTCCCCACTCCGGAGGAGACCGCGGAGTTGTCTAAGGCGCTCGACGATCTCGGCAAGCCGCACGAGTTCCACACCTACGAAGGCGCCGGGCACGCCTTTTTCGCCGTCAACAGGTCGGCGTACCGGCCGGAGGCCGCCAACGACGGGTGGCAGAAGATCTGGGATTTCTACGGCCAGTACCTGGCCGGGTGAGGAGCGCACATGTGCACGTACCAGACCGAGCAGATCAGCATCACCGGTAGCGGCAAGGGCGCGGCCGGCTGGTTCGCATTGAGTGATGCCACCGTCTACTTTGACCACCCGGTGCACGCCATGGCCGAGCACACGCTGAACATCGACTTCCTCAACCCGGGCCGAGGGCCGTCGGCGCGGGTGGCAGTCGAGCTGACGGCCGAGTCAGCCAGGGAACTGGCCAGGGCGATCGAGGCCGCACTCGCCTCGGCTCCGGCGGCGCTGGTCAGCTAGTACGGCTGTCAGCACCCCGTGCGACGATCGAGGTAGTACCGCGGGTCGGGCGGAGGACGCAGTGAAGTTCAGGGTCGAGCGCGATGTGATGGGCGAGGCAGTTTCGTGGGTGGCGAGAGCGCTTCCTACCCGGCCGGTCGTGCCGGTGCTCTCCGGGCTGCTCGTGCAGGCAGACGACCGCGGGATCACCTTGTCCTGCTTCGACTACGAGGTGTCCGCCAGAGTCGTAGTACCAGCTGAGGTGGGCGAGCCTGGCACGGCGGTGGTCCCTGGCCGGCTGCTGGCCGAAATCACCAGGAGCCTGCCGCCAGCGCAGGTCCAGGTGACGTCGGCTGCCGACATGCTGATGCTGACGTGTGGCAGTGCCGAGTTCGCCTTGGTCTGTCTTGCCCAGGACGAGTACCCGAAGCTGCCGGAGCTGCCCCAGGAGGTGGGCACGGTGGACGGCGGCGCGCTGGCCGTCGCGGCGGCCCAGGTGGTTCCGTCGGCCAGCCGCGATGACACCCTGCCGATGCTGACCGGAGTCTGCCTGGACTTCGCCGGGCCCACGATCACCCTCGCCGCGACCGACCGGTACCGGCTCGGTGTCTCCACGATTTCCTGGGAGCCGGCCGATGACAGCATCAGGGCCTCCGCGCTGGTGCCGGCCAGGACACTGGCCGACATAGCCAAGACCATGGGCCCGGGCGTGCCGGTAACGATCGCATTCAGCCAGCCGGGCGCCGAGCAGCCGGGGCCGGCCGACGGGATGATCAGCTTCGAGGGTGGCGGTCGGCGGCTGACGGCGCGGCTGATCGGCGGGGACTTCATCAAGTACCAGTCGCGCTTCCCGGCCGAGTTCGGCTCCGCCGGCGAGCTGCCGGCCGGCCCGTTCACCGAGGCCGTCCGCAGGGTGTCGCTGGTCGCAGACCGGGCAAGCCCTGTCCAGCTTTCTTTCCGGCCAGACAGCGTCGTGATTGAGGCGCGCTCCGATGGCCGGGCTCGGGCGGTGGAATCGGTTCGGTGTCAGTTCTCGGGCGCGGAGCAGGTTATCTCTTTCAACCCGCACTATCTGCTCGATGGACTGGCCGCGGCGGCCTTGTCGGAGCATGGCAAGCCGGCTCCTCCGGCACCGGCTGGCGACGACGACACTAGTGCGGCGGCGCAGGCGACCGGCCGCATCCGGCTGGAGTTCACCAGCGCGGCCAAGCCGGCATTGATCACCTGGGCGGACGGTGGCGAGCCTGGTCCGGACGGTCGGCCGACACCGGCCGCGGCCGCTTTTGCCGGGAACGGGGACCACCTCGGAGAGCCGAGCACCGACCCTGGCGGCAGCGCCGGGGCGGGCCAGCCAGTTGGCCGGACTGCCGCCTTCCGCTATCTGGTCGTTCCGCTGCGGGTGCCCGCGGGGGCGGACCGGGGATAGCCACGCGCTGTCGGCCCGGCGGGACCGCTCGATCCGGCAGAGCAGGAGTGCGCGGGGGAAACCCCGTTCCGGTGTAAGGGGTTAAGGCGTCAGGTCAGCGCATGAATCGGCGGCGGGCACCGCCGAATACGCGCCGGAGCAGCCCGCGAACCAGGGCGAAGATGGCGAACAAAATGCCAATCTTGCCTGGCCAAGGGAAGCTCAGTCCGGCCATGGCGACGAACACGATCAGGATGCTGGCCATCGCGCCGAGCAGCGCGGAGATCCTGCCGATCCGGGCCCGGCTTCGCTCGCCGTACCCGAAGCCCGCGCCGGGCGGGCCGAAGTGGGGGCCGTGGCTGCCGTGGCCGTGCTGGCGCCAGCTGGTCGCTGGCAACGGGGTGCCAGCAGGCCGGGTGCTGGGCAGGTCGCGAGTTAGTGCGTCCAGGTCACCTCGCGTGCGCGCTGCGAAGGCTGCGTCGAGGCGGTGGTTGAAGTCATCGATCGTGAGCCGCCCCTGCGCGTAGTGCTCCCGCAGTTCGGCGGCTACCGCCTCGCGCTCCGCATCCCCGACCCGCAGGCCATCGGTCGACGCCATCAGACCCTCCGAGCCCATTCAGTGCTGATGGTGAAACGATATATCGCGAATGACAAGAGTGGCAACTGCAGTGCACGTTAGTTGAGGAAGTAACTGCTCCCGCCGGTCTGCGGGTTAGTGACCATGGCTGGCACCGTGAAGCTGCCCAGATGCGCGAACACCAGCGTGAGCGTGATCTCGGTGCCAGGCGTCATCGGACCCGAGCCGGTGATGAGCAGGTGTGAGCCGTTCGGAGCTAGCCGGAACAAGCTGTGCGCCGGAACGACGATCGCGGGCACAGTCCGCATCAGGACCACTCCGCGCCGGGCAGGCGAGCGAAGCGCGATAGTGCCGCCAGCGCTAGTCCTGGCGCCGATGAGCCGCACCGCCGGACCCTTGTTCTGCACGACCAGGTAAGCGTCGGTGAGGCCGTCAGCGCCGGGCTCGGTCACCTGCGCCGATAGCAGGGTGATCGTCGGGCCGGCTGGCTGTTGCTGGCCGCACCCGGCCAGCAGGGCGGCAGCCACGGCCAGCCCAGAACCGACCGCCGCCAGCCGCGCTGCTGCCTGCCGGGCCGGCACGTGCTGGGCGGGCATGTGTTTCGCGGGTACGGGCCAGGTCGGTGCGCGCCTGGTGGGTGCACGCCAGGTCGGTGCACGCCTAGTGGGTGCGCCAGAGCTGCGGCTGGCCAGGCCGCCGAGCGCGCTGCGGCGCATTCCGGGCATGACGTGGGACCTCACTTGGTGGAACGGCGCGACCATAGTCTCATGTCCGGGACCTCCGCCGGCGGCTGGGCCGACTTAGTTCGCTAGCCGCGTCGCACGGCGGCGTCGATTAGGCCGAGCGGCGGTGACCCGAGGTCAAGAAGCGCGGTGTGGAACCGCTTGAGGGTGAAGCCGGCCCCCCATTGCCGCTTGGCCAGGTCCCGCAGCGCCATGATCTCCAGCTTGCCCCAGGTGTAGCGGCCATAGGTGGGATCGAAGGTGGCCCGCCGTGCTTCCGCGGCGGCCGCGGAGCCGCTGATGTGGGTGTCAGCCTCGAAGCGCTGGGTGGCTTCGGTGACCGTCATCCCGGCGGTGTGCATGCCGATGGCGCAGGCCAGCCTGGTCACCCGGATGAGTGCCTCGAGCCAGACTCCGACCGCAAAGCGCGGGTCGTCGCGGCAGAAGCCCTCCTCGACACACAGTTCCTCGGCGTAGTGCGCCCAGCCTTCCACGAAGGCGGCGGAGTGCATGATGCGCCGGACCTGCGTCGGCGCCCGCCTGATGGCCCGGCCATGCGAGAAGTGGCCGGGAGCCACCTCGTGCACAGTGATGCCGGGCAGGGTGGTGTCGCTAAAGACCTGCAGCCACTCTTCCGCGGCCTGGATGGACCATGACTCGTCGGGCGGGGTGATGTAATACCACGACGGCCCCTCCGGTTCGCCAGCGGTCGCTGGCGACATCATCGCCATGGCCCAGCGGCGGCTCTCGGGCGCCAGCCCGACCAGGCACTCGCCATCCTGATACGGGACGAGGTCATGATCGCGGGTGAATTCGATGGCCAGCTTGGTCCACTTGCGCGCGGCATCGATCACGCCATCGGCGTCAGGATGCTGGCGAACCAGTTCACGCGCTACCTCGAGTGGCGCTCGGCCGGGGTCGATCGCGGCGCAGCTGTCGGCCAGCCTGGCCATTAGCCGGTCCCGCTCGGCGTCGGCCCGCTCTGCGAGTTTGCCGATGTCGACCTGGATGCCCTCGGCGCTGCTCATCAGTGAGCTGAGCGCCGACTGGCCGAGGGCGGCGTCCGGATTACCGGCCAGGGCGGCGCTGCTGAGTTGCTCCACTAGCCGGGCGTGCGCGGCGAGGGCGGCCTGCCTGACGTCCTGCTCGGCGTCGTTCGGTATCCCGGCGGCAAGGCCGCGGATCACGTCCGTCAGAGCCGCTGCCACCGGCGCGGTCACCCGGTCCAGCGACTGCATGGCGCCTTCGATCGCGTCGGGCCAGGCGGCCAGGTGCGCGCGCCGGGCCGCATCGCGCTCGGCCTGCGGGCCGTATTCGCGGTCGTATCCGGCCAGGTCCAGATTGCCCAGGTGGTAGATGGGGTTGCTGCGATGCAGTTCGAGCTCGCCATACTCCACCTCGGCTCGGCGGGTGAATGCGGCCAGGTGCGCCTCGTCGTGGGAGTCCGCGAGCGGCCTGTCGGCCTCGACAGCTTCGGCCAGCCTGGCCAGACCGGCGCGCACGCCGCCGGGGGACAGGTCCTGAACCTGGCCGTCATACTCGTGCCGGCCGCTGTACTCGCGCACCTCGGGTATCTGAAGATCGCAGACGGCACGCAGCCGCGGGGTCAGCTCATCCATGCCCGAACGCTATCGGGTCAGCCCAGAGGCGCCGTCAGGTGGTACGTATCGGGCGATGCCGGGCATGCGGTTACGCTGCAAACGGCCCGTGCGGCCGGTACCTCGCCGGCCGGCCTTGCGCCCGGCCGGCCTTGCTCCCGGCTGACCCGCGGCTACGGTGCCGTGCCGCGCTTGGCCATGCCCGCCTGGACACCGAAGACCGCCAGGACATCGCGGCCATGCATCGCGTTCGCGCATGCCTGGAATGGATGCGCCACGAAGGCTTTCGTATCCGATCCGCCGAACGCAACGCGCAGCCCGCCCGCCTGCTCCGGCTTGCATCTGGCTGCCGGGTAGTTGGCGGCGCTGACGATCTGCAACCAGGCATGCGCGACGCCGGCGGGCGCGAGCACCAGGGAGCCGGGGTGACTGGCGTCTTCCGCTTTCGCGACCGTGCCGATCTGCGGTCCCGCAGCGGTCGACGCGAACGCGACCGTCGGGTACCGCGGCACCGTGCAGGGCCTCGACGAGGTGTTGGTGAACTCCAGCGGCACGTAGGTACTGCCTGCCGCGGCGCCGGCCGCAGTGGCGTCCAGCGTGGTCCGCAGCGCGGCCGCGGTGCACGCCGCCACGACCGGCGCGGGCGGGGTGGTCGCGTGCGAACGGCCCGTGGACCGGCTGGCAGCGGGTGGTGCTGCCGAGCCGCAGGCCGCCAGCCCGGCGACAAGCGCCAGGCTCGCGAGGCCTGCGGCCGGCGCGGCGGCTGGCGAGAGCCTCCTGCTTGAGTGTGCGGTAGGTGCGTATAAGCGTGCTAGCGGGGTCATCGGATGCCTCCGTGGGCGCGAGGGGTGGACGGCCTCTGACTGGTACGACGCAGCGGCCGGCGCCGGGGTTGTTCGGCGGATGGGCCCGGCTTCCGTGCGGGCGGTCGTTAGGGCCCGGTTGCGCCTGGCCTGACCACGTAGATTCCTAGCGTCGAGCCGCTCGGAATGGATCCCGTGCACGTCTGCGCCGTGAATGGCACGTAGAGCGCGGTGTACTGGTTCGGCGGATAGACCTGGAGCCAGTGCGCGGTGACCGGGTCGCAGATGTGAGTCGGGTAGTTAGCCGCGATTGCTACCTGCAGGGACGCGTGGACGGTAGCGCCCGGAGCGAGCGTCACCAGTTCCTTGGGGAAAGTGGGATTTCTGACTGCCGGGCCGCCAATCACGGCACCGCCCATGCCGGTTGCGAACGCGGCGCCCGGATATCCGTACATGGTGCAGGTCGCACCAGAGATGTTGGTGAACAGAAGCGGGTAATAGAAGCTGCCGGCCGCACCGTTCGACGGCCCTATCGTTAGCCGGAGCGCGTTGGTGGCGCACGGGCCAGGGCCTGCCACGGGTGGCGGTGTCGCCGAGGCAGTCGGCTGCGTCGTCGGACTCGGGCTGGCCGGGTGCGGGGTCGCGCTCGGCGACGAGGACGAGGGGACGTACTGCGCGACATGCGTCTGGCTCGGCTTCAGGTGCGCAGAGGCTGCGCTGTCGGAATCTGGGTGTCCGCTGCATGCGGTAAGTAGGCCAGCGGCGGCCAGCATGCCTGCCAGCGCGACGGCGGCCAGGCCCCGGCCGGAGGATCTCGGTGCGGTCATTGGTGTCACTTTCTCGGCGGTGTCAGCGTTGCGGAAGGCGTCGCCTGCGATTTCTGGCCGCCTGTGATGCGGCTCTCAATCCCTGAGACGCCAGGGCGGTGGGCCCGGTTATTTTTTCCGCGCAGACCGCCCGTGCGTTACGCCGGCTCGTGGCCGCCTGGCCCCAGGACCGTCCGGCAATATCACAGTTTGCTGTGGCAGCCCGCGGCAGACAGCCCGTAGCGCCACGCGGCGATCCAGCCGGTAACGTCGGGGACACACGACGCCCCACACTCCCGGGAGGCATGCATGCCGGACAGTCCTCAGTTCACGACCAGGCCGCAGCTGGCCGGGACGTTCGGCATGGTGGCATCCACGCACTGGCTGGCATCGGCCGCTGGAATGTCGGTACTGGAGAAGGGCGGCAACGCCTTTGACGCCGCGGTCGCGACCGGCCTCGTCCTGCAGGTGGTCGAACCGCACCTGAACGGGCCCGCCGGCGAGGTGCCGGTGATCGGCTTCGATGCGGCAACCGGGCAGACGTTCGTCCTTGATGGTCAGGGCACTGCCCCGGCGGCAGCCACAGCGGACGAGTTCGCCCGGCTTGACCTTGACCTCGTGCCGGGCACTGGGCTCCTGGCCGCCTGCGTGCCGGCCGCCTTCGGTACCTGGATGCTGCTGTTGCAGCAGTACGGCACACTGCCGCTGCGCGAGGTGATGGACTACGCGATCGGATACGCGGAGCACGGGTACCCGATGCTGGCCACGGCCAGCGCAGCCATCGGCGCGGTCGCGGATACGTTCCGCGTCCACTGGCCGGGCTCGGCGGAGGTGTACCTGGCCGATGGCGTGCCGGCGCCGGGCGCCAGGTTCGCCAACCCCGCGCTTGCCGCCGTATACCGGCGGATCCTGGCCGAGGCCGAGCAGGCCGGGGAGGACAGGGAGGCGCAGATCGAGGCGGCCAGGCGTGCCTTCTACGACGGCTTCGTTGCCGAGGCCATAGCGGCTTACCTGCAGGCGGCCGAGGTCATGGACGTAACCGGGCGACCTCATCGCGGCCTGCTTAGCGGCGACGACCTAGCCGGCTGGCACGCATCCGTCGAGCAGCCGACCACGCTGGACTTCCGCGGGCTGACCGTCTGCAAAACCGGCCCGTGGGGCCAGGGCCCGGTCTTCTTGCAGCAACTCGCGCTGCTGGACGGCCTCGGGGTCGAGGACATGCAGCCGGGCAGCGCGGAGCTGATCCATACCGTCACCGAGGCCTCCAAGCTTGCCTTCGCCGACCGTGAGGCGTGGTACGGCGACCCGCGGCACACACCGGTGCCGATGCCGGAGCTGCTGTCAGCGAGCTACGCCGCGGCCCGCCGCGGGCTTGTCGGCAGGCAGTCGTCGTCGGCGCTGGTGCCGGGCGAGCCGGCCGGGGTCGCACCGCGCCTGCCAGGCTTCGCCGTGGCGGCTTTCGGCGGGGGTGCCGGCCCGGTGGCGGCCAATGGCGCGGGAACGGGCGAGCCGACGGCCGGCGCGGCAGTCCGGTCCGGAGTGTCCGCGCCCGAGCTCGGGCCGGGCGACACCTGTCATCTCGACGTCACCGATCGGTTCGGGAACCTGGTATCGGCCACGCCGAGCGGGGGGTGGCTGCAGAGCTCGCCAGTCATCCCTGGCCTTGGCTTCTGCCTGGGCACGCGCGCGCAGATGTTCGTGCTGACGCCCGGCCTGGCCAGCAGTCTTGCGCCGGGCCGGAGGCCGCGTACCACGCTGTCGCCGGGCCTTGCGCTGCGTGACGGTGAGCCCTACCTTGCCTTCGGCACGCCCGGCGGCGACCAGCAGGACCAGTGGTCACTGCAGTTCTTCCTGAACCATGTCGTCTACGGCATGAACCTGCAGGAGGCCATCGATGCCCCCGCGTTCCACACAGACCACTTCCCGTCGTCCTTCTATCCCCGCGGGTCGATGCCGCGATCGCTGGCGGTAGAGAACCGGGTCGGCGAGCGAGTAGTCGCGGACCTGCGCAGCCGTGGCCACGAGGTAGACGTGCGGCCGCCGTGGTCGCTTGGCCGGCTGAGCGCGGTCGCCAGGTCGTGCGGCTTCCTGTACGCGGGCGCCAACCCGCGCGGCATGCAGGGGTACGCAGCAGGCCGGTAGCTCGCAGGGTTCGCGCCGGGGCCGGCAGCTGCCAGGCTCGCGGTGGGCCGGCTGCCGGCAGGCATGCGGCCGGCGGGTAGCTGGCAAGCTCGCGCCCGGCCGGTGGCTGGCAGGATGCGTCGGGCGGGAGCCGACCGGGTGGCCGGTCTTGCTATTGCCGCTTGCTGCCGCCCACCGGGACCGCCAGGCCGGCGGCGACAACGGCGGCCACGATGGCGATGATCCGCACGGTTGTCCCGGCTGGACCGGCGCCCAGGCCAGGCAGTGCGGTCGATCCGACGGCAAGCGCCAGCAGGCCGACCCCAGCCGCAATCACCGGCAGCTGGGCTCGTAGCACAGCTGGTCGTGCCCTGGTCTCGGCCAGGTGTACTGCCAGCAGGTAGCTAAGTAGCGCGACCCCGAGCAAGCCGGTATGCCAGGGCCTGGCCGGGTGTAGCGCCTCGAGCACCAACACCGCGACCACCATGATCTCGGCCCACGGTGCGCCGCGGATGAAGCCGAGCAGCCGGTCGGCGGTGCGCTCGAGGAGCGTACTCAGGTCAGCAGCGACCAGCGGCGGAATCGAGATCACCACCAGCTGCGCGACGGCCAGCAGGCCGGCCACGACGGCGGCGATCAGCGCCACCCTGGTACCGCCACCGCCCGCGTCGAGCGGGTAGGCGCTCCATGCGATCACGGCCGCTGCCAGTACAGCGGCTGCCGCAGTGGTGCGCCAGGCCGATGCCGGCCGCGCCTGGCCTGATTGGCCGCCGTGCTCGCCGAGTGCCCTGGCCTGCCTTGCCATCAGTGCCGCACCACTATTGCCCGCCTGGTATACGGAGCCAGCGGCTCATCCAGGCTGCCGTGCCCGTCCCAGTGCACTGCGGGAACGCCGATCTCGGAAAGGGAGAACCGGATGGCCTGCTGCTCTAGCTGCCAGATCCGGACAGTCAGGCTGGACACGGTGCTGCCGTCGTGGCGTGGCTTGCTGTTCAGCACGTCCACCACAAGCACGCTGAAGCCGCGTTCGCGCAGATCCCGGACGGCCTCGACCAGCCGCGGATCGAGCAGCGGGCTGAACGCGATGATCAGGGCGCCCGGCGGCAGGGCAGCTCGCGGCAGCCTGGTCACGCCAGACGGACGGTCTGCCGACTCGGCGCCCGCGACCAGCAGGTCCATCAGGCGGCGGTGGTGCCGCCTGCCCTGACCGGGACTGATCCAGGCGAGGTTGGTGCCGTAGCGGATGAGTCCGACCCGGTCGCGGCTGGCCAGGTACCTGGTCATCACGCCCGCAGCACCCCGTAGCACCAGGTCCAGCGTGGTGCGGCCGGGCTCGCCGACGTCGGCCGTGGTGTCCGCGATCACAATCACGTTGAGTGTCCGCTCGGCGGCGAAGGTGGTGAGGTGAAGCGTGCCGCGCCTGGTGGTGGCGGGCCAGTTGATCCTGCGCTGCCGGTCACCGGGCACGAACTCCCGCACGCCGGCGAACTCGCCGCCCTCGCCCGCCGCTCGCGCGGGATGCTCACCGAGCCTGCTTGGCAGCCGGCTGAGCAGGATGCTGCTGTCCAGCCGCGCAGGCAGCGGGGCGCACTCGGCCCGCGGCAGCTCGATGAGGACTTTGCCCTCGGCGAGCCGGGCATAGTCCCTGAGCATGACTTCAACCGCCCCGATCCGGCGCCTGCCCCACCGCTCCGGCCGGAACTGCAGCCGTATCGAGCGGGCCGCGCCATCCGCCCTGGCCGGGATGACCGCGCCGGGCCCGGCGGTGATCTCCGGCGCAGGCTGAAGATGCAACTCCGCGTCGTAGCCGCGCTGCTCAGCCAGCCCGACGCCGAACGGCACGTTGTCACCCTCAACGACGTAGCGATCGGGGCTTGCGATCCGCAGCCTGATCGAGGCTGGCTGGTCAGAACGCCAGGTGGCCAGCAAGAGCAGTGCAGGGGCGGCCAGGCCGGCGAACTCCGGCCGTTTCGTCAAGATGGCGAGCAGGAGGCCGGCCGTGGCGAGCGTCAGCAGCCTCCGGGCGTGCGCGGACATACCCCACCGCACCGTGAGCTGCCTGGCATCCTCCTGGTGCTCGTTAGGCAATGGACGCCGCCGGGTTGGTCCGCGGCACGGGTACCGTGTCGAGCACCCTGGCTACGACGTCGTCGGACTTGACCTGCCGCACCCACAGTTCGGGCCGCAGGGTAATCCGGTGCGCGAGGGTGGGGACCGCGATCTTCTTGATGTCATCGGGGATAACGAAATCGCGGCCCTGCAGGATGGCGTGACCCCTGGCGAGCTGGGCAAGCGCGAGTGCGCCACGCGGGCTGGCGCCTACCTGGATCTGTGCATGTGACCTGGTCGCCCTGACGATCGCCACTATGTAATCCAGCAGGTCGGGTGCCACCTCCACTTGCTCTAGCGCGGTACGCATGGCAAGCAACTCCTCGGCGGTCGTCACAGGGTGCAGCTCAGCGGCCTCCTGGCGGCGGTCCAGCCTGCGCTGCAGCATCGCGATCTCATCGGCGTGCTGCAGGTAGCCGAGGCTCAGCCGCATCAAGAATCGGTCGAGCTGCGCTTCCGGCAGCTCATAGGTCCCCTCGTACTCGATCGGATTATCGGTGGCAAGGACGACGAACGGCTGGGGCAGCCGGCGGGTGACACCGTCCATGCTGACCTGTCCCTCGCCCATCGCCTCCAGCAAGGCGGCCTGGGTCTTGGGCGGGGTCCTGTTGATCTCGTCGGCGAGCAGCAGCTGAGTGAACACTGGCCCGGGCCGGAATACCATCTCACCGGTTCGCTGGTCGTAAAGCGGCGCGCCGACCACGTCGGAGGGCAGCAGGTCGGGCGTGAACTGGATCCTGGCAAAGTCCAGGCCGAGCGCGGCGGCGAAGGAACGCGCGATCAGCGTTTTGCCCAGTCCTGGCAGGTCCTCGAGCAGCACGTGCCCGCCGGCCAGGATGCCGATCAGCACCAATTCCAGGCTGCGGCGGTGCCCGACCACGGCCCGCTCGATTTCGTCGAGAACGGCCGAGCAGCGGCTGGCTGCCTGGCTAGGCGTGCTCGTCAGTTCTGTCACAGGCGCTCCAGTCGGTCGATGATCACGGCCAGCGTCCGGGCCGGGATGCCGGCCCGATTCTGGTCCGCACTAGCTGGCCGCTGCGGGTCAATCCAGTGCCACAGATCTTGGTCCCGCGCGCTGGTCAGCAGCAGCCGCCGGGCCGCGTCGGGGTCGGTGTAGAGGCTAACGCCGTGTCGCTCCGCGAGCCGGGCGGCCAGGAGGTGCTGCAGGGTGGCACGGAGCTCATGGTCATAGGACGCCATGCTCGTGGTCGCGTCGTTGACCATGCCTCGCTTGCGCCAGAAGCCGCTGATGCTGGTCTGACCCTGCTCACGCCAGTCATCGGGCGGGGGCCCGTGGAGCCACTGCGCGTCCGGCAGAAGGCGCACCAGCGCGAGGGCCAGGAACGCGCAGCAGGCCAGCACCAGCACAGCCGCCGCGGCCCCGGCCCAGGCATAGGCCGCGCCGGTGACGGCAGCCACGAAGACGATCGCGACAGCCAGCTCGGGCAGGCTAGCCAGCCATCCGCTGGCGGGCTGTCCGTCGGCCGCGATGGCCCTTGCGGTGCGCGGCGCGGTCATGGCCCGGTCGCCGAGCCTGCCGGAGCCCGCCGGATGCGAGCCGCGGCTCGCAGCTCCGCGGAGATGACATCGATCGCCCGCAGCGCCTGGTCGCGGGCGGATTGGGGGACCGGGTGGCTGGAAAACCTGGCCTCGTAGAACAGCGCGGTGAGCTGGCCTGCCGCATCGCCATGCAGCAGCCCGGCGGCAAGCGATCTGGCTAGCAGTTCGTCCGGGGTTTCCGCCGCAACCCGAGCGGCCCCCGCCTGGCCGAGGCTGCGTTCCATGGCCAGGTAGCAGTTGATAATCGCCATCCGCGGTTCGCTCAGCTGACCGAGCGCCAGCCGGCCGGCTTCGACCGCATCGCGGAGCATCGAGCCGTCGTCTTCCTCAGGAGCTAGATCCGGTTCGTCCGCGCTGGCCCGAAGCCTGCGCAGAAGCACCACGAACGCCGCTATCAGCGTCGCAGCGACGAGGGCAAGCACCAGGTACTCGAGCACGTCGCCGATGAGCGCCGATCCCGAACCCGGCTGCGGCCTCAGCGTGATCACCATGTGCCGGGCTTTCGGCGTCTGCCGGGGCCCAGGCTTCGGCAACGGCTTTGGCGGCGACGTCGGAATGTAGCGGGCAAGCGGCACCGCGAGCGCAACCATGGTTAGTGGGATCACGCGGAACAGCGCGTAGCGCAGCTTCGCTGCCGGGTTGCCGGGATGCGGGGTGAGCCTTCTCGCCATCCAGAGTGCGGCCAGCAGGCCTGCGCAGACGAGCTCAAGCGCCGCCATGATCGCCACGCCCTCGTCATGCCAGGGCCCGTGCCAGTTCCGGTGCCAGATCAGCCCCGGCCCGGCCCCGACCCCGGCGATCACGAGCACGAGCATCAGCCCGGCCAGCAGAAGGCGGATGCGGTCGAAGGCAGGGCCGGCGGCCGCCGGCCCATTTGCGCAGTCCTTAACCCCGTCGTGCACGCTCGCAGGTTCCTCAGTCCGGGCCGGCCATGCCCCAGTTCCGGCGATCTTTCCCAAACCATACAGTCTCGGGCGGGCCCCGATGGTAGACCGGACAGGCAGGTGTCTCCCTATTCAGGTGCATGGCGGATCAGCCTGAAGGGTGATGACGAACGCGGGCGTTGGCTGGGATCGTGGTGTCCGCATTCAAGCGAGTCCGGGGGCTCAAGATGCGCCAGCCTAAGCAGATCCGCGCGCAGCGCGAGGACACCTTGTCCAGCGATGCTCAGCACGAGCGCACCGGAGGAGATGTGACCGCATCCACGACGCGGCGGGCGACCGGGCAGCCATGGCGGCCTGCTCCCGGCGCGGTCATCGAGGCCAGCGCGCTGACCATGCGCTACGGCACGAGCATAACCGCGCTAGACCAGCTCACGGTCGCCATCGAGCCCGGTGTCACCGGCCTGGTTGGTGCAAACGGTGCGGGCAAGTCGACGCTGATCAAGATTCTGCTCGGCCTGCTCGAGCCGACCAGCGGCCACGCCGCGGTGCTCGGACACGACTGCGCGAGCGGCGGCTTCGAGATCAGGACGCTGACCGGCTACATGCCCGAGCACGACTGCCTGCCGCCGGACGTCTCGGCTACCGAGCTTGTGACGCACCTAGGCCGGATGTCAGGCCTGCCAGCGACCGCAGCGCGCGAGCGGGCCGCGGACTCGCTCCGCCACACCGGCCTTTACGAGGAGCGGTACCGGCTGATCGGGACCTACTCGACGGGCATGAAACAGCGGGTCAAGCTCGCCCAGGCTCTCGTCGGTGACCCGCGGCTGCTGCTTCTCGACGAGCCGACCAACGGGCTGGACCCGGCCGGCCGCAACGCGATGCTGGAGCTGATCGCCCGGATCGGCACCGAGTTCGGGATATCGATCATGGTCGCCTCGCACCTACTCGGCGAGATTGAGCAGATCTGTGACCACCTGGTAGCGATCGACGGCGGGCGCTTGCTGCGCGCCGCCACGATCAGCTCGGTTACTAAGGCCAGCGCCGTCCTGCTCGTCGAGGTGGACGAAGGGGTTGAGCTGCTGCTGCCGGAACTGACTAAGCGAGGGCTGAGCCCGGTGCCGTACGAGCGTGGCCTGCTTGTCCAGCTAGCCGGAGACGAGACTTACGACGCCGTCCGCGACGCGGTCGCGGACCTAGGCCTGCCGCTGAGCCGGATGGAGCAGCGCAGGCACCGGATCGAGGAGCTCTTCAGGACCGATCCGGCGATGGCCGACGAGACGATAGGAGCCGGGAGTGTCAGCTGACGCGCAGGCCGCCGGACTGCCCGCGCCGCAGGCGGACAGCGGCGGTGTCATTCACAACATCGGCTATCGCCGGTACGAGGCGCAGCGGCTGGGGCGGGCGCAGATCTTCAGGGCCCTGACCTGGCACAGCTTGCGGTCCGCCTTCGGCATCGGCCGCGGCGTCAAGGCCAAGATCTTCCCGGTGCTGCTGTTCGCGCTGATAACTCTGCCGGCCGCGGTGAACGCGGTGGCGCTGGCGACCAATCCATCCGGCGGCCCGATCGTGAGCTATGACAGCTACGTGCCACAGCTTCGGACCGTGGCGATGCTGCTGTTCGTGGCGATCGAGGCGCCGAACCTGGTATCGAGCGACCTGCGGTACCACAGCCTGCCGCTGTACTTCGCCAGGCCGATCAGCCGTACCGACTATCCGCTGGCCAAGCTGGCGGCCTTCGTGCTTGCCTGCCTGGCGATGGTAGAGATACCGCTGATCGTCCTGTACATCGGCAACGTCACCCAGGTGCACGGCCCGAGTGCCGTCTGGGCCCAGACCCGCCAGCTCGGGCCTGGCCTGCTGTACGGCGTGGCGTGGGCGGTGCTGCTGGCCAGCATCGGCCTGCTGCTGGCTTCGACGACCGGCAAGCGTGTGTTCGCGATCTGCGCGGTCGGCATCCCGCTGTTCTTCAGCTGGGTGCTCGCGCACGTGCTTATGAAGATAGGCGGCCAGGCCTTCGGGCCTGCTGCCTTCGGCCAGCCCTCGGCCCTGGCGAGCCTGTCCGGCCTGCTCAGCCCGTTCACCCTGCTCGGCGGCGTGCTGCACTGGCTGCAGGCGGCGCCCCCGCCCGGAGCGCCAGTCCACGGCGCGCTGCAGGTGACAGTCATCGGGAACTACGGCCCGGTCTACGGGGTCGTGTTCGTCATAGTGCTGGCCGCCGCGATCGGCGGTCTCGTCGCGCGGTATCGGAAGGTGGGGGTGGCATGACCGCCGTCGAGTTGCGCGGTGTCTCACGCTGGTACGGCAACGTGGTGGCCGTCAACGACATCACGATGACGATCGGGCCGGGAGTCACCGGACTGCTCGGACCGAACGGCGCAGGCAAGACCACGATCATGCACATGATGGCCGGATTCCTGGCGCCGTCCAGGGGCGAGGTCACCGTGGCCGGCCGGAGCAGCTGGCGTAATCCGGGGATGTTCCGCCAGGTAGCGCTGGTGCCCGAGCGCGACTCCGTCTACGCGTTCCTGACCGGGTCGCAGTTCGTCTACGCCACGGCCCGGCTGCACGGGCTAGCCGACCCCGATCGCGCCGCACGCAGGGCGATCGAGCTGCTGGAGATGACGGAGGCGCAGGACAGGAAGATCTCCACCTATTCCAAGGGCATGCGCCAGCGGATCAAGATGGCGGCGGCCCTGGTGCACGACCCGGAGATCGTGCTGCTTGATGAGCCGTTCAACGGGATGGACCCGCGGCAGCGGCTGCACATGATGGATCTGCTGCACGCTCAGGGCGAGCAGGGCCGGGTCATCGTGTTCAGCTCGCACATCCTGGAAGAGGTGGAGCGGCTGTCGGGCATCATCCAGGTCATCGTCGGCGGACGGCTCGCGGCTTCTGGCGACTTCCGGGCGATCAGGCGGCTGATGACCAGTCGGCCGCATGTCTTCCTGGTCAGCTCCAGCGACGACCGGGCACTCGGGGCGGCCCTGATGGCAAGCAGCTCAGTCGGTGCCGTCGAGCTGACACCGCACGGACTGCAGGTGCGCGCGTCTGACTACGGCACCTTCACCAGGGAGATCGCCGGGCTGAGCCGGGATCGCGGCATCCGGCTGCGACAAGTGCTGCCCGCCGATGAGTCGCTGGAAAGCGTCTTCACTTACCTGCTGGCGGCCTGACCGTGGCCAGTCAGCCCACAGCGAGCCGGGCCGCTGGCCCAAGCGAGAAAGCGGTGCACCCGATGTCCGGCGTACTTAACGGCGTCATCATGAGGCTGACCTTGCGCGCCACCCTGAGCCGCAAGCGGGCTTTGCTCTTCGCGGCACCCGCAATCCTGCTGATCGGGATCTCGGCACTGCTCAAGGCGAAGGCACACGGCTCGGCCTGGCCGCCGGAGATACTCGGTCAGGTCGGTTACCTGATCCTGGCGCTGACCGCGCTGATCATCGGCGGGAGCGTCATCGGCGCGGAGGTAGAAGACGGCAGCATTGTGCACTTGCTTGCCACGCCGGTTAGCAGGCGGTCGGTTGTCCTCAGCAAGTACGTGGTGGCCGTAGGGCTGACGATCGCGTTCGCCGCGGTGCCCGAATACCTGGCCGGCGCGATCGCCACCGGCGCGTCGAGCAGCCTGGCCATCGGCTTGTTCGTCGGAGCGCTAGCTGGCGCGGCCATTTACAACGCGCTGTTCGTCATGCTGACGGCGGCGTTCAGCCCGAGCCGGGCGCTGGCCTTCGGGCTGCTATACGTGCTGCTCTGGGAGGGCCTGCTGTCCAGCCTGGTCGGCGGCGTGGCGCTGACATCGGCCGAGCACTACAGCCTGGCCATCGCGAACTCCATCGGGCACAACGCCGCGCTGGACGCGAACCTGACTCTCGGCACCGCTGTCGGCATGGGCATAGCCGTCACTGTCGTGGCCCTGGCCTTCGCGGTCAACCGCATGTCCGCCTTCTCCATCAAGGGCGACGTGGCCTGACCCGACCGCGGTCACCGGCATGCGCTCGGCGGCCAGGGCCGGCCCGGCCCGGTGGTGCTACCGGGCGGTGGTGTCGTCGGGGAAGAAGGCAGGCCCGTGGCCGGGGATGATCACCGCGGCGACCGAGAGGATCCGGGCCCGGCTGGCCGTCAGCACTGCCTGGTCCGGCGCGAACGGGTCCTGCGCGGGGCCATCCGCTCCCCACCAGGCATGCGTGCACGCGTGCACGCCGTCCGGCGTTGCCGCCAGCGTGGTGATGTCCTGCGGTGTGTGACCTGGGGTGGCGATGAGCCGGACCGACGGGCTGAGCTGCGCGCCCTCGGCCTCCCTGCTGATCCACAGATCACCGTCATAGATCGCCCAGTGGTCGTGTATCCGGGCCGCGGGGAACAGCGCGGCATTAACGGTGTGGTCGGGATGATGGTGGCTGAAGACCACGTCGGTGACCGCGTCCGGCGTCACGCCGTGTCCGGCGAGGGCGGCCAGCAGGCCGTCGCGAGAGGCCACCATGCCGGGGTCGACGATGATCGTCGTGGCACCGTCACGGATCAGGGTGACCGTGCCTCCAACGTGCTCGCCGTCGGCGTCCTCGCGGATGTAGCCGGGCACCAGGACGTGCACGGTCGCGGTTCCGGCCAGTGGAAGCTCGGCATCATGCATGACCGCAGACCCTATCCGGTACCGAGCAGGCCGGCCACGGGGCCGGCCAGGGACATGCCGTCAGCATCGGCTTAACCCGCTGCCTTGGCGGCTGCCTTCTGGTCTTTCTTGTAGGCCCGCACGGCGGCGAGCGAGGCGTCGTCGACTATGTCGGCGACCGAGCGGTGCGACCCGTCCGCGCCGAAGTGGCCCGCGGCCGCCCGCCAGCCCTCGGGCCGGACGCCGAGCTGCTTACCGAGCAGCGCGACGGTGATCTGGGCCTTGTACCCGCCGAAACCAGGAAGCTTCGACAGCCTGGACAGCAGTTCCTGGCCGGTCGCCGCGCCGGTCCAGACCTTGGCAGCGTCGCCGTCATAGTGCTCGACAAGCTGCCTGGCCAGCTCTTGAGCCCGGCCGGCCATCGCCCGCGGGAACCGGTGCAGGGCGGGTCGGTCCGAGAAGATCCCCGCGAGTGCCTCCGGATCGAAGTCGGCAAGTTCGGCCGCCGTCGGCTCATGCCCGAGCCTGCGCACGAGCTCGTACGGCGAGCTGAACGCCTTTTCCAGCGGAACCTGCTGGTCCAGCATCATGGCCAGCAGCAAGGCGAGCGGGCTGCGGGACAGCAGCTCGTTAGCCTGGTCATCGACGGGCAGGTTCAGGATCATGGGGAGCCTCCGGTAGTCAACGGTGCCCATCATCTACCATCGAGTCCGCCGGTGGGCATACTGTCGGGTCAGACGACCGCGGGCCGGCAGGGAACTCCTGGCCTGCTGGGATAGTTCTTATATCAGGGGAACGGGGTTCCCCGAAGGGAGTCCGGTATGACACCGCGCGTCAGGTATGCCATTTTCGGCGTCATCGGGGTCATCGGGCTGATCCTGCTGCTATCGCACCCACTGATAGGCATCGTGCTGATAGCCGCAGCGATCGCGATCCCGGTTGTCGCCTACCGGGCGCTGAGCCCGTCGCAGCGGCGCAGGCTGCGTGAGAACCGCAAGCGCAAGCAGATCGGCGGCTGAGTTTGGCGCTGTGCTGAGCCCCGCCCAGACCGCAGGCCGCACCAGAACTGCAGGTGCAAGCGGATCGGGCGGCTGGCTTTCATGATCGCATAGTGTTTGTCACGGATCTGGTGGGCGGTGACAAACACTACGCGATCATGAAACCGGGGCATCATCGCCTCAGACCAGCGGGTTTGTCGTCCTTAGTCGCGGGAAGCGGCTGAAATCCCTGTCTGCGGTCCATAGCTCGCGTATCCCGTGGCTCTGGCACAGCGCGGCGATCCTGGCGTCATGCACGAGCGGGCCTGACACCTTGGCGCCGACGAGAAGCGACCGCAGCGTCGGCCAGTAGGTCTCGCCTTCGCTCAGCGGCACAGCCGATGGCGACTCCAGCCATGCCTCGATCTGGTCGGCGGCCTGCTCCGGGCTACTCGGCGGATCGTAGATACGCCTATGGGTGATCACAGAGTAGAACTCGTGCAGGCATGACCAGGGGAGTGCCCAGGGTGCCGGACTCTCAGCCAGCTCGCGCATGACGGACGCCGCCGCGGCGTGGAACGGGGAATCTTGGCGGTGCGCGTACACCAGCAGGTTGGTGTCGACAGCGATCACTGCCGGTCTCCGTAGCTCGCCTCCCGGATCTGGGCCCAGTCGGCCTCGGCGAACTCGGGTCGCAGCCCCCGTCCGGCCACGCTGGCATCTCGCAGCTCGAACTGCCTGGCGCTGTGGTGCCGGGCTATTACCGCCCGCAGGCCCTCCTCCATGACGGACTTCAGCGTCGTGCCCTCAGCCCTGGCAATCAGCTGTGCTTCGAGCAGCAGCTCGTCAGGAAGGTCGATGGTTGTCTTCATATGGGTAACCATACTTGGCTAACCTGGTAGCCGTACAGGCTTGCGGTTGCTACCTACGGCCGGGCTGGCTGCCAGTAGTCGGGGAACTCGCGTGGTGCCTCCGGCCCGACGTACCTGGCCAGCGGGCGGAAGATCCGGTTGTCCTCGATCTGCTCCAGTACGTTGGCCAGCCAGCCGACGACCCGGCTGCAGGCGAACGTCGCGCTGAACAGCTCCCGTGGCAGGTCGGCCGCATCCAGCACGACGCCCGCATAGAACTCGACGTTCGCATACAGCTCGCGGCCCGGCTTGAGCTCGGCCAGCAGCGCCACCGCGGTCTTTTCCACGTGCTCGGAGAAGCCAACCCGATCGCTGTGCAGCTCCTGGGCTACCTCGTGCAGGAGCTCCGACCGCGGGTCGAGGGTCCTGTAGATGCGGTGGCCGAAGCCCATCAGCTTGTCGCCGTGCTCGATAGCGTGCCGCAGCCACGGCTCCGCGTTGTCGGGCGAGCCGATCGCGTCCAGCATGTCGAAGACCCTGGCCGGCGCGCCGCCGTGGAACGGGCCCGAGAGCGCCCCGATCGCCCCGGTGAGAACCGCCCCCAGGTCGGCGCCGCTGGAGGCGATGACGCGAGATGTGAAGGTGGAGTTGTTGAAGCCATGATCGATGGTGAGCATCAGGTACCGCTCCACCGCGTAGGTGGCGCGCTCGTCCGGCTCCGCGCCGGTGATCATGTACAGGTAGTTGGCGGCGTACCCGAGGTCGGCCCGTGGCTCAACGATCTCCTGCCCGCTGGCCAGCCGGTACAGCTGCGCAGCGAGCGTGGGCAGCATCGCGCTGATTCTGACTGCCTGAGCCCGCGTCTGCTCCTCGGTCTGGTCGGTCCACGGCCTGCAGCCGATGGCCTGCGTGGCCACCGACAGCGCGGTACGCAGGGACTCCAGCGAGCCTGGCCCGCTTAGCGCCGCGATGGCCGGCAGCAAGTCGGCCACGCCCGCGGGCAGTTGCCGCAGCGGCGCGACGTCTCTTGCGAACGCGGCGCGCTGCTCGGAGGTCGGCAGGTCCCCGTGCAGCATCAGGTACCAGGCATCCTCGAAGCTGCCGCGCCTGGCGATGTCGACAGCGTTGTAGCCGCGGTAGTGATAGAAGCCGAGGCGGCCGAGGACATCGGAGACCTTCGTGCTGGCTACCGAAACGTCCGCGAGGCCCGCCGCGGCCTGATACGGCCCAGCGCTGCCGGCCTGGGCTGGCCCCGGCGTGGCAGCGGGGTTCGCTGGTGCGGTCATCGAGTCTCCTTCAGGTCCAGGAATCCGGCCCTCCGTCCAGGGACCGGCAGTTGATCCATTATCAGTAGATACCGTACTGGCCTGTCAATGTTGATCATAATCAACTACACTCTCGGTTTGGCGGCCCGGCAGGCGCATCTGCCGGCCAGCGGCGGGAGGAGCGCGGTGACGGAGTGGATTGGCGCCGCCGAGGCAGCCGACCGTCTGGGCATCAAGCCAGCGAGCCTGTACGCCTACGTCAGCCGTGGGGTACTTACCCGCCGCCGGGACGCTGATGGCCGGACCAGCAAGTTTGACGCGGACGAGGTGGCCGAGCTGGCCCAAAAGGGCCGGCCCAGACGTCGGCCCGCCGGCTCCGAGCTAGTGATCGAGTCCTCGGTGACCGAGATCACCGACGGCTCGCTGCGTTACCGCGGGCTGGATGCGACCGACCTTGCCCGCCGCCGCAGCTTCGAGGACGTCGCCATGCTGCTGTGGACGGGTTCGCTGCCGGACGACGGAGGCACGGACTCGCCCCGTTCCGATCTGGAATGGCAGGCGACGTCGGAGGCGCTCGCGGCCGGGTCCGCGGCTCAGGCCGCCCTGCCTGCGGGAACGCTTCCCCTGGAGCGGCTGCAGGTGATCGTGCCCGCACTGGCCGCGACTGACCAGTTCCGGCTGCACCTGGACCAGCCGGCCGTCGTAGCGGCAGGAAAGTCGCTGATTGCGGGGATGGCGGGGGCGCTGCCAGCGCCGCAGCCGCTCGGAGCTCAAGCCGGTCCGGGCTCGATCGCCGACCGGCTTGGTGCGCGGCTATGCCCGGCGCCAGTGCCCGCCGGGCTCACCGAGGTGCTGAGCGTCGCGCTCGTGCTGCTGGCCGATCACGAGCTGGCGGCGTCCACCCTGGCCGCCAGAGTGGCGGCGTCGGTGCGCGCAGATCCTTACGCGGTGGTCGCGACCGGGCTTGGCGCGATGGGCGGGGCCCTGCATGGCGGCGCGGCGCTCGGAGCCGAGCTGATGCTGGGTGCGGCCGCGTCGCCTGCTGAGGTGCCCCGAGTGGTCGGCGACCTGCTCCGGCGCGGTGAGCGCCTGCCGGGCTTCGGCCATTTTGTCTATAAAGATGGTGACCCGCGGGCGAACATGCTTCTGCAGATAACGGCCGAGTTCGCGGCAGGCTCGCCGCGGCTGGCGGTCGCCGCGGCTGTGACCGAGGAAGTCCGACGGCGCGCGCTGCCCGAGCCGAACATTGAGTTCGCTCTGGCCGTGCTGGCCGACGTCGCCGGGATGGTCCGCGGAGCGGGGGAGGCCATCTTCGCGATCGCGCGTACGGCGGGCTGGCTGGCGCACGCGCTCGAGGAATATGAGCGCAATATCCCGATTCGTCCGCGAGGCGTCTACACCGGCCCGAGTCCCGGCTGACGACTGTCGTCGCGCTCTTGGCCCGTGGCTGGGCTGCGCATTGCGCACGGTCCACTGCGCAAGATCCGCTGCGTGTGCCGTGCGGCCCGGATGGGCACAGGTCTTCGTTAATGATGGAGATAGTCGCCGTCGACACGCCGTCGCTCGGCGATCGGGGGTATCTCGTCACGGACGGCACCGTGGCGCTGGTCGTCGACGCGCAGCGGGACTATGCCAGGGTTGTGGCGCTGGCGCGCGATCGCGGCGTCGCGATCACTCACGTGTTCGAGACGCACATGCACAACGACTACGTGACCGGCGGGTTTGCGCTGGCCAGAGAGGTCGGCGCGCAGTATCTCGTCAACGCCGCCGACCCGGTCGGCTTCAGCCGGACTCCGATCGCGGATGGCGACGTGGTCGAGGTGGGCCGGCTGCAGGTACGGGTGATCGGTACGCCGGGCCACACGTTCACGCACCTGGCATATGCGCTGCGGGACCTGGCCAGCGGCGGCGGTGCGGCTGGCGGCGGTGCGGCTGGCGGCGGTGCGGCTGGCGGCGGTGCGGCTGGCGGCGAGGTGCTCGCCGTCTTTACCGGCGGCTCGCTGCTGAACGGATCCACCGGGCGTACCGACCTGCTCGGCGGCGGGCATACCAGGGCGCTGAGCCGGGCCCAGTACAGTTCCGCGCATCGACTGGTCCGCGAGCTGCCCGGCACGGCCGCCGTCTGCCCCACACATGGGTTCGGCAGCTTCTGCGCGGCGACCCCGGCCACCGGCGAGCGATCGGCCCTCGCCGATGAGCAGCGGGTGAACCCGGCACTGACCATGACCGAGTCCGACTACGTGCAGCAGCTGCTGGCCGGCCTGGAGGCCTACCCTCGCTACTACGCGCATATGGGACCCGCCAACCTTGCCGGACCCGCCGCACCCGACCTGACCCCACCGCGCCGCGCCGACCCGGCTGAGCTGCGGCGCCGGATCGACGCCGGCGAGTGGGTGGTGGACCTGCGCTCGCGAGCCGCGTTCGCGGTCGGCCACCTGCGCGGGTCGCTGAACTTCGAGGTCGGCCCCAGCCTGGCCACCTACCTGGGCTGGCTCATTCCGTGGGGCACGCCACTGACGCTGATCGGCGCCTCCGCCGCGGATGTTGCGCTGGCTCAGCGCGAACTCTGCCGGATCGGCATCGATCCGATCGAGGCGGCAGCGTGGGGCGCAGCTGACCAGTGGGCGGCCGGGGAGCGGCTCGCATCGTTGCGTTCGGCTAGCTTCGCGGCGCTGGCGGCTTACGGCGGGAACGGGGCGCTGGTCGTGCTCGACGTCCGCCACCGGAGCGAGTGGGCCGAGGGGCACATCGAGGGCGCGCTTGGCATTCCGCTGTACGAACTGGCCGACCGGATGGGCGAGATCGAGGCCGGCGAGATCTGGGTGCACTGTCAGTCGGGCTACCGGGCCGCGGTCGCGGCGTCCATGCTGGCTGCGCGCGATCGGCAGGTAGTGGTCATCGATGACGAGTTCGGCTCGGCCCGCGCGGCTGGGCTAGTGCTGGCCGCGGGCCAGGGAATCAGAGTGGCCGGGCTGGCATTATGCCGGTGAGGCCCAGAACTGGGAAGAACCTGTCACCTGGAGAGCTGCCATGGCCGTACGCCGGCTCAA
Source organism: uncultured Actinomycetota bacterium (assembly GCA_963719765.1). GTDB lineage: Bacteria > Actinomycetota > Actinomycetes > Streptosporangiales > Streptosporangiaceae > JAJYUU01. The sequence goes on along the minus strand of CAVRCW010000001.1, from coordinate 365,986 downwards.
CCACGCGGTCTTGTATGTGAAGGACCTGGCCGCAAGCGTCGATTTCTATACCTATGCGCTGGGGTTCGAGGTACGTACCGAGATTCCTGGCCGGGCAGCCTTCCTGCGCGCACAGGGCTCGGCGAACGACCACGACCTCGGGCTGTTCTCGGTACCTGATGGAACGCTGCCAACCGGGCCGTACATCGGGCTGTACCACCTGGCCTGGGAGGTCGGCACCCTAGCCGAGCTGGCCAGCGTGCGGGAGCGGCTCGCCGCCAGGGGCGCGCTGGTGGGCGCGAGCGACCACCGGGTGTCAAAGTCCCTGTACGCCAAGGACCCGAACGGCATCGAGTTCGAGGTCATGTGGCGGGTGCCCGCGGAGGACTGGGAGCAGGAGACGGGGTCAGGCGCGATGATCGCGCCGCTGGACCTCGAGGGCGAGATCGCTCGCTGGGGCGACCGGGTGACCGGCGCGGCGGCCGGCTCTGTGACCTGAGGCCCTGACCTGAGCAGTCACGCAATTGCCGTTGCGTGCCGGTGCCGTTACCTAGCCGGGCAAAGAGCGCTGAGCCTGGCCGTGCGGGTCCTGCGGCTTGGTGGCGACGTCGACAGTGCCCTTGTAGCCGATGCCACGGACATGCACGACGGGCGCGTCCGCGGGCAGTCGGCTCTCCAGCTCCTCCTCAGCCGACCAGCTCTTGCTGATGCCGAAACCCTCGAGATCCACCCGGACGCCAAGCGGGACAAGCACGTCAATGTGCGACTTGTAGGCGACCGCCACGATCGTCGTGACCGGCCCGGCGAGCTCGGCCGCCCGCAGGTCGATTCGGCCGCTGCCCTTGTAGACCACCGTCGAAAAGCGCTCGGGTACCCGCCACCGGCCGCCGCGCCTGATCGAGCCCTTGTACGCGATCGCGAACCGGCCCGGCTTCCGGCCGGCCACCACGGGCGCGACAGTGGCTGGCCGTTCCGCTATGGCCGGCAGGTCCTGGGTGAGCGGCTCCAGGTCGGTGCTCAGCCGCGCGGTCAGCGCGGCCCGCATCCGCTGGTCGAACTCCTCGTCGCCGAGCCTGCCCTCGGCGAACGCCTCCTGCAGGCGGTGCGCTACGGCGTCCCTGTCGCGATCGCTCACCCGGATGGCCGGCGGCTGGCCTGGCACGGGTTGCGACGGGCTGGCTGGCTCCATGAGCTGTTACCTCCGGCAAGTCAAGATGTATCTTGATTAGAATAGCGGAACGAGGGTGCCCCGGGCACCTCGCGCCCCTACCGGCCGGCCTTGCCCGCCCGCGGCCTTCGGCACCGCAGCCTGCCGGTAACTGCCCTAGATCAGGCTGGCGTACAGGCGGCTCGTCTGCGCCGCGATCGTGTCCCAGCTGAACTCGGCGACCGCCCTGGCGCGACCGCGCGCGCCAAGCTCGGACGCTCGCTTCGGATCACTGACGAGCGCGTTGATCGCGGCGGCCAGGGCAGCGGCGTCGTCGGCCGGCACCAGCAGTCCCGTCTCGCCGTCGGCCACCACCTCGGGGATGCCGCCGACCGCAGATGCGACCACGGCCGTGCCGCAGGCCATGGCTTCCAGGTTGACGATGCCGAGCGGCTCGTAGAGCGAGGGACAAGCGAAGACCGTGGCATGGCTGAGGATCTGGATCACTTCGGTCTTGGCCAGCATGGTGGGCAGCCAGATGACGCCTGACCTGGTCACGCGCAGGTGCTCGACCAGGGCGCTGATCTCGACCTGCAGATCGGCGGTGTCCGCCTGGCCCGCGCACACCACAAGCTGCGCCGCTGGCACGAGCAGGTCCGCGGCGCGCAGCAGCACCTGCAGGCCCTTCTGCCTGGTCACCCTGCCGACGAACACCACCGACGGCCTGCCAGGGTCGATCCCGTAGCGGTCCAGTACGTCGCGGCCAGGGTCGGGCGCGTACTGGACCGCGTCGATGCCGTTATAGATCACATGCACCCGGTCGGCAGTAACGCGCGGATAGGTCATGAGAATGTCCGATCGCATGCCCTGCGACACCGCGATCACCGCCGCGGCCGACTCGATGGCCGTGCGCTCGCCCCAGCTCGAGACGGCGTAGCCGCCGCCGAGCTGCTCGGCCTTCCACGGCCGCAGCGGCTCCAGCGAGTGCGCGGTCAGCACGTGCGGTATCTCGTACAGCAGGCTGGCGAGGTGGCCCGCCAGCCCGGTGTACCAGGTATGCGAGTGCACCAGGTCCGCACCGCCGGCGGCAGCCGCCATCGACAACTCGGTGGAGATCGTCTGCAGCGCAGGGTTGGCCGCGGACAACAGCGGCCAGGGCTGGTGCGCGACGGCACCCGGCCGGCTTGCGCCCTGGCAGTGCACGGTGAGGTCGACGAGGCTGGCTAGCGCGCCAGCCAGGTATTCCGCATGCACGCCCGCGCCGCCGTACACCTCGGGCGGGTACTCGCGCGTGAGCATCGCCACGCGCAGCCTGCCGTCCGGATGCGCGGTCATCGCGGCTGGCCGGCCAGCATCGGCGACGCGGCAATGCGGGCCATCACAACGGCACTGCCTGGCCCTTGCCGACCACGGTGATGCCGCCGTCGGACACTACGAACCCGCGCGCCCGGTCGTGCTCCTTGTCCACGCCGACGACCGCACCCTCGGGGACGTCCACGTTCTTGTCCAGGATCGCGTTCTCCACGATGGCGTGCCTGCCGATCCTGGAGTTGTGCAGCACCACCGCGCGTTCCACCCTGGCCCAGCTGTTCACTCGGACGCCGGGCGACAGCACGGCGTCGCGGACCAGTCCGCCGGAAACGATCACGCCGTTGCTCACCACGCTGTTGATCGCGCGGCCGATCCGGTCGCCGTCGTCGTGGACGAACTTGGCGGGCGGCTGGGATGGCACGTGCGTAAGGATTGGCCAGTTGTCGTTGTAAAGGTTGAAAACCGGATGCACGGCGCAAAGGTCCATCTGGGCGTCGAAGTACGAGTCCAGCGTTCCGACGTCGCGCCAGTAGCCCGTGTCACGCGGATCTGCGCCCGGCACGCTGTTGTCCAGAAAGTCGTAGACCTGCGCGGCGCCCCGCCTGACCAGCATCGGAACTATGTCACCGCCCATGTCGTGCCGGCTGCCATCGTCGGCCGCGTCCTGGTGCAGGGCATCCACCAGCACGTCGGCACTGAAGACATAGATTCCCATCGAGGCGAACGCCATATCTTGTTTGCCCGGCATGGACGGCGGGTCGGCGGGCTTCTCGAGGAAGGCTTCGATGGTCCGGCCGTCAGGCGCTGCCCGGATCACCCCGAATGACGTTGCCTCCTGCCTGGACACCGGGATGGCGGCTACGGTGACCCCTGCGCCGTGCTCGACGTGCTGCGCGATCATCTGCCGCGGGTCCATCCGGAAGACATGATCAGCACCGAAGACCGCGACGATGTCCGGCTTGTCGTCGAAGATCAGGTTCAGCGACTGGTAGATGGCGTCAGCCGAGCCCGTGTACCAGTGCGGGCCGAGGCGCTGCTGCGCCGGCACCGGCGTCACGTAGTTGCCGAGCAGGCTGGACAGGCGCCACGTAGTGGTGATGTGCCGGTCCAGGCTGTGGCTCTTGTACTGGGTCAGCACGCAGATGCGGCGCAGGCCGGCGTTGACCAGGTTTGACAAAGCGAAGTCGATCAGCCGGTAGAGCCCGCCGAACGGCACAGCAGGCTTTGCCCTGTCCGCCGTCAGCGGCGCCAGTCTCTTGCCAGCCCCGCCGGCGAGGACCATACCGAGTACGCGCTCATCAGCCGTCACCCTCCGCCTCCCTGAGCCAGCCTTGCCTAGTGCCGTTGACGGCTACCAGTGTGGTCGGTTAACGCGGAGAAGAGTATCCCCGAGGACTAGCCCGGCCGAATCACTCGGATCTTGGATTGCTCGTGCCCGGTCTCTTCCCAGTCGGCCATGTATTCCGCCATGAGGCCGTGACGGCGGGCCAGATCGAGCAGGGTGTCCGTCCGGTAGTAGAAGTCTTCGCGCAGCACCTGGTGCTCGTCGCCCTCGGTCCGGTCGAAAGTGAAGTCGAACCGGCCGCCGGGAGCCATGATGCGGCCGACGCTGGCCATGCATTCATCGATCACCGACAGTGGTGAGTGCGAGAAAACGCTGTGTGCGTGCACGACGTCGAAGTGGCCGTCGGGCAGGAATGCCAGCCGCAGGTCGGTCACGAGTGTCAGGTACGGCAGCTTGCGCTGCAACCCGTACTCCTCGACGGTCCGCTGCGCGGCGAGCAGGATGTCCGGGGAGATATCGGTGCCGTAGTAATTACCCGAATCCAGGTAATCGATGAACAGCCGCCCGGCCCGCAGGTTGCCGCAGCCGATCTCGAGCATCCGCATGTCCGGCTTGAGTCCGTGCTTGACGAGGTAGTCGAACTGCATCTGGCCGATCTTCAGCCAGGACTCGTGGGTCTTGCTGCCCACAGCGGCGTCGCTGCTGCGCGCCGTGTCCGACCGCATGACGGCGCGGTAATAGCTGACATGGTCACGAGTGGTCAGCCAGAGCCAGGTGTCTCGGCCCCTGCGCTTGGCGTAGCCGACGATGCGGTCAGGATGCCGCGCTGCGTAACCGACCTTGTAAGCCAGCCGGGAGCGATCTTTGCCGTGCACAGCACAACAGTAAGGCAATCCAGCAGGCCGGGGGCGAGTTGACGGGCGGCGTCCTTACCGCAGCCGGGCCAGGTCTTTGCAGCCGCTAAACCGGCGGTCCTGCGGACTTGTCGGCCACCGCCTGCCGACGGCCCGTGGTGACCCTGGTTGCCAGCATGCGGGCGGTATGCACGCCGGCCCCGAGCACGATGCCCCAGATAATGGCCTCGCGCAGCGCGACCTGCGGATCCTCGGGATGCTCGGGCGGCGCCTTGCCCGTAACCTTCTTCCAGGCGAAGAAGAGCAGCTTGCGCGCGCCAAACCCGGCAGCCGCGCCCACCAGGGCGCCGACGGCCTTAGAGCCCGCGCCTGCTCGCTTGCCCGACATGAGTTGTCCCTCCTCGCCGTGGTCCTGCGATCATCCCATGGCCGAACTATCCGCGGACGTCACCCCGCCTGTTCCCGGTGTCTGGGCGGTGGGGACAGCGGTCCTGGCGGCTGCGCACGCGGCTTCGATCGCCGCTGCGAGCTCGGCCGGGCGCTGAGTGGCGAGCAGCCAGTACGGCACCTGCCCGGCGCCGCCCGCGACCTCTACGTAGACGGCGAGCCGCAGGTATGGCCTGATCAGCAGGTACGCCTGCGGGTCGGCGCGCGGCCCGCGCAGCGCCCTGGTCTGGGCCTCGTCCAGCGGCCGCACCTCGCCGACTGCCGCCAGCGGGAGCCGGCTTCCGGCCGCGACCAGCTCCGTGCCGGTCACCTCGATCGTCGCGCGGCCCCAGTTCAGCAGGAACGCGGCCGTCACTGCGAACACGAGCGCGTAGGTCAGCACCGCCACCCAGAGCGCGAAGCCGAACCAGACGATGGATCCGAAGGTGAACATTGTGATCATCCCGGTGATCCACCAGGAGATCGGCGCGCGGAGGCGTTCGCGGTAGCTGTGCATGGCACCACGGTAGTTGGTTACATGTACTGCATGACCGGGCGATGGGCTGTGCCGACCGACGAGTCTGGCGCGACCCATGAGCCGCAGTCTCAGTCTCAGTCCGGGCTGCGAGCGGCCGCTCGTCGCTTCCTCGCCCGCGGCCAGTTCGCCCGCAGCCCGGATGTGCCGCCCGAGGCCCTCGGCCCGCACGAGGACGATCCCGCGACCGATGGTCTTGCGGCCGGGGAGTCCGAGCCCGCGGCCGCCGAACCCGCGGTTCCTTCGCTGTTGCAGCAGCTGGCGGCGTGGGCCTGGCGGTTGCTGCTGACCGGGCTGCTCATCTATATCGCGTTCAAGCTGGCCGTCGCCCTGCGCCTGGTAGTGCTGCCGTTCATCGCCGCGCTGCTGCTCACCGCGCTGCTGCAGCCGCTGACGGCACGGCTGCGCCGGGCCGGGCTCCCGGCTCTGCTGGCCACCTGGTGCGCGTTCCTGGGCGCGATCATCGTCATCGGCGGGGCGATCTTCCTATTCGCCAATCGGGTCAGCGCGGATTACGCCACCCTGTCGGCTGAGGTGACCAGGACGGCCAAGGAGGTGCAGCACTCGCTGGCCGGGCCACCGTTCCACCTGAACGCGCAGCGGCTGCAGAACCTAACAAACGACCTGGTGAAATTCATATCCCAGCACAAGGGGCAAATCGCCGGTACCGCCCTGGCGGGCGGCAAGTACGCCCTCGAGTTCCTCACCGGCCTGTTGCTGACGCTCTTCATCACGTTCTTCCTGCTCAAGGACGGCGCCAAGATCTGGCAGTGGCTGATCAGGGGACTGCGGCCGCGGGCGCGCCGCCGAGTCGCGCGCGCCGGGGACGCTGGCTGGCGGACGCTGGTCAATTACATGCGGGGCACAGTCCTGATTGCGGGGATCCATGCCCTGTTTATCGGCCTGGCGCTGTGGCTGCTCGGGGTGCCGCTGCTAGTTCCGTTCATCGTGCTGGTCTTCCTGGCCGCGTTCGTGCCGATCATCGGGATCCTGGTAGTGGGCGCGCTGGCCATCCTGGTCGCGCTGGCCACGAAGGGCTGGGTAGCAGCCGTCATCTTGCTGGCGGTCCTGCTGGTGGAGAATCAGCTTGAAGGGCACCTGCTGCAGCCACTTGTGATGGGAAGGCTGGTGCGACTGCACCCGCTGGCGATCATCCTGGTGCTGGCGGTCGGGGCGATCGTGGCAGGCATACCTGGCGCGATCGTGGCCGTGCCGCTCGCCGCCGTGATTACCTATGCGTGGCCGCCCCTGCGCTCGGATTCGCCGGGCGGGTAACCTGCCGCGATGGTGCCAGTCTGGTGCCGTCGGCGGGTCTGGCCGGGCCTTCGCCGCGACCGCTGAGCTAGGCAAGGAGGCCGATTCGATGTCTGGCACTGGTCGGGGCACGGTGCAGGTGCTGGTCAGGCGGCTTGATCCGGGCCTGCCGCTGCCCCGCCGCGCGCATCCTGGCGATGCCGGCAGCGACCTGTTCGCGGCTGCGGACGTCGAACTCGGGCCGGGTCAGCGGGCTGTTGTCGGCACCGGGGTGGCCGTGGCGCTGCCGGATGGGTATGCAGCCTTCGTGCACCCGCGGTCGGGCCTGGCTGCCGAGCACGGCGTCACCATCGTCAATGCGCCCGGCACGGTCGATGCCGGGTACCGTGGCGAGGTCAAGGTAATTCTGCTGAATACCGATGGCGTCCATTCGGTCCGCCTCCGACGCGGAGACCGGATCGCTCAGCTCGTGATACAACGCGTGGAAATGCCGGTCTTCCTGGAAGTCGAGACTCTGCCGGGCTCGGTACGGGGTGACGGGGGACACGGGTCGACCGGAGGATATGCGGAGGCCGGCCGCTGATTCGGCGGCAGGGACAATGTGCCAGGCGGCCTGCTTGGCCGGCTGGCGGACAGGAGCGTGCGGGGTGTTCCGACGGCGTCGCAGCGATAATGCGGCCGCTCGTGACGGCAGCGATGGCACGTACCCGGCTGCGGACGAGCCTGGCGAGGACGAGGATTTTTATCCGGACGAGGATTTCTATCCGGACGACGACGAGGACGAGGGCTTCGAGGACGACGGCTTCGACGAGGGCGAGGACTTCGACGAGGACGAGGCGGCCGAGCATCCCGCCGCCGCATCCGGCGAAGTGGCTGCCGACGTGGCGGATCCGGCCGCGGCCAGCCGGTCCGCCGACCGGGATGATCTTGGGGATCCTGCCACCTGGACCCGGCTTCGTGACACGGCCGCCGTCAGGCCCGTGCACGTCAGGTCGGCCGGGCCCTGGGACAGTGCAGGCGACTACCCCGAGGCTGAACGGGTCGACCTTGGCTGCCTGCTAGTGCCGGCCCACGAGGGCGCGGACGTACAGATCTCCTTCGCCGAGGAGACGGGCGTCATCCTTGCGGTGGTCAGCGGCGAGAGCGCACTGCAGTTGCAGGCCTTCGCGGCGCCGCGAAGCAGCGGCCTGTGGGAGGAGGTTCTGCCGGAGATCGCGCAGGAGGTGGCAAAGGCGGGCGGGCACAGCGAGGAGCAGGAGGGCCCGTTCGGCCCGGAGCTGATCGCCTGGGTCAGCCCCGCGCCCGAGGCTGAGCACACGGTCTCGCCGCAGGCTCTGCGGTTCATGGGCGTCGACGGCCCGCGCTGGTTCCTGCGCGGGCTGATCAGCGGTCCGGCCGCCACCGACGCCGAGCTGGCCGGGCCGCTGGAGGACGTATTCGCCGGAGTGGTGGTGGTCAGGGGCGACCACGCGGCCGCGCCGAAGACTCCCCTGGACATCAGTCTGCCGCAGGAGGCAGCGGAACTCATCCAGAGTCAGATGGAGGCCGAGCAGCCCGGCCTGCCGAATCCGTTCGAGCGCGGGCCAGAGATCACCGAGACACGGTAGCCAGCGGCTACCTGCCCGCCAGCAGGCTCGCCAGCTCGCCCTCGACGTCCTGGCTGGTCACGAAGAGCAGCTCGTCGCCGCCCTCGAGCGGGTCATCACCGCTCGGGACGATGACCCGGCCGTCGCGAAGGATCGCTACCAGCGCGGTGTCGGCCGGCCATTCGATGCCGCCTACGCGCTGCCCGGCCAGCGGGGCATCCGCGGGCATGGTGAGCTCGACAAGGCTGGCCTCGCTCTGCCGGAACGTCATAAGCCGGACCAGGTCGCCGACGCTGACTGCCTCCTCGACCAGGGCTGATAGCAGCCTGGGCGTGGAAACGGCCACGTCTACTCCCCAAGACTCGTTGAAGAGCCATTCGTTGTTAGGGTGGTTGATCCTGGCTACCACTCGCGGTACGCCGTACTCGGTCTTGGCCAGGAGCGAGACCACCAAGTTCACCTTGTCGTCGCCGGTGGCCGCGATTACGACGTTGCACCGCTCCAGGGCGGCATCGTCAAGTGCGCTGATCTCGCAGGCGTCGGCCAGCAGCCACTCGGCCCGCTGCACGCTGTGCACCTTGATCGAGCTGGGATCCTTATCGATGAGCAGGACATCGTGCCCGTTGGCTAGTAGCTCCTTGGCAATCGACCGGCCGACGGCCCCGGCTCCGGCAATCGCGACGCGCATTAGTGCGGTCCCCTTCCGGGCGCGGGCTTGGCGAAGACCGATGCGATCCGCCTGATGGCCCGGTCTTCGGCCACGACATGCACGACGTCGCCCTCCTGCAGGACCAGGCTGGGGCTCGGGATGATGGCCTCGCCGAGCCGGGAGATGAACGCAATCCTGGCACCTGCGGCGACTTCGAGATCGCACACCTTCTCGCCGAGCCAGGCATCGGCATAAGCCACCTCGGCCAGGACGACGGCACCGGTCGGATCTCGCCAGAGCGACTCCGCGCCCTCGGGCAGGAGCCTGCGCAGTATCTGATCCGCGGTCCAGGCCACCGTGGCCACGGTGGGAATGCCGAGGCGCTGGTAGACCTCGGCGCGGCGGGGGTCATAGATCCGCGCAACCACCCTGCGCACTGCAAACGACTCCCTGGCGACTCTGGCGGCGATGACGTTGGAGTTGTCGCCGTTGCTGACCGCTGCGAACGCGTCTGCCCGCTCGATGCCAGCCTCGGTGAGCACGTCACGGTCGAAGCCGACCCCTGTGACCTTCGTGCCCTTGAACCCGGACCGAAGCTTCCTGAACGCCTCAGGATCCTGGTCGACGACCGCAACCGAGTGACCCTGGTCCTCCAGGGTATGGGCGATACTCGATCCGACCCGCCCGCATCCCATGATCACGATGTGCACGTGCTTCCTTCCAGCCAGAGCGGTGCAGTCAAGGTAATCCCTCTCGGCTCCGTGGTGCTAGCCAACGGGTACCCCGGCTACGCGTCCGCGCACCGCCAGGGCAGCATGGAGCGCGTGATCACCGAGACCCGGGGCGCGCCAGCGGCCGGAGATGTACTGGAACTGTCCGTTGGCGAGGTCGTACATGGCGGATGGTGTGTTTCCAGGCAGGATGATACGGGGTGGGTGGTATTCGTCAGGCACGCCCTGCCTGGCGAGCGTATCCGCGCCCTCGTGACCCAGTCGACCGCCAGGTTCGCCAGGGCGGACGCCATCGAAATCCTGGCGCGTTCTGCGGACCGAGTCCAGGCGCCGTGCCGGTATGCGCATCCTGGCGGCTGCGGCGGCTGCGACTGGCAGCATGGCAGCCTGCCCGCCCAGCGGGCACTCAAGGCTGCAGTGATCCGCCAGCAGCTAAACCGGATAGCGGGCATCGACCGCGAGGTCGTCGTGCATGCGGTCGACGGTGACCAGGCGGGCCTGCGCTGGCGTACCACAGTGTCTTTCGCCGTCGGCCGGGCCGGGGGAGCGGGGCTGCGCAAGCACCGCTCGCACGAGATCGTCGAGGTCGACGAGTGCCTCATAGCGCACCCGCTTGTGAGCGGTGCCGGGGTCACCGGCAGGCGCTGGCCGGCGACCCAGTCGGTGCAGGTCTGCGTGGCGCCCGCGTCGGGGGAGCGCGGCGTGATCGTGACGGGCCGGGGCAACGCCCCGGCAACCGGGATGCCTGACGTGCGGGCCAACTCAGTGCAGTTCGAAGGCCGCTCGGGCGTGCGCAGGGCACTGCGGGGCCGAGGCTACCTGACCCAGCGCGCTGCGGGCCGGGACTGGCGGGTCACCGTGGGCGGATTCTGGCAGGTGCACCCAGGTGCCGCGGACACACTTGCCGCGGCCGTTCTGGCCGAGCTTGATCCGCAGCCAGCTGAGGTTGCGCTCGACCTTTACTGCGGAGCAGGCCTGTTCGCCGGCGTGCTGGCCGAGGCTGTCGGACCCGCTGGCGCTGTCATCGCGATGGAGCAAGACGCCGCGGCCGTCCGCGATGCCCGGTACAACCTGCGTCCATGGCCGTGGGCGCGAGTGCACAAGGGCGATGTCGCCGGCCTGCTGCACTCGGCCGACCTGAACGATCCGTCGGTCGCCGTGCTCGACCCGCCGCGCACCGGCATCGCCAGGCAGGTCATCGACGCGCTATGCGGCGCCGGGCCCGGCTGGTCCGGCCTCGGGGCGGGCCGGGAATTGCGCCGGATCGCGTACGTGTCGTGCGACCCGGCGACGCTGGCCAGAGACCTGCGGCTGCTGCTTGCTGGCGGCTGGCGGCTGGATGGCTTGCAGGCGTTCGATGCATTTCCGATGACTCATCACGTGGAGTGCCTGGCGACCCTGAGCCGGAGCAAGCTAGCCGCCGGCACCACCGAGGCGCAGTAGGCAAAGATAGAGGCATGCAACTGCGAATCTTTACTGAGCCGCAGCAGGGCGCGAGCTACACGACCCTGCTACGGGTGGCCAGGGCAACTGAGGACCTAGGCTTCGACGCGTTCTTCCGGTCGGATCACTACTTGAAAATGGGTGACGTCAGCGGACTGCCCGGCCCCACCGATGCGTGGATCACGCTGGCCGGGCTGGCTCGCGAGACATCCAGAATCAGGCTCGGCACGCTGATGAGCCCGGCCACATTCCGCTACCCTGGCCCGCTGGCAATCTCGGTCGCGCAGGTCGACCAGATGAGCGAGGGCCGGGTGGAGTTCGGTTTCGGGGCTGGCTGGTTCGACGCCGAGCACGCGGCCTATGCGATCCCGTTCCCCGACCTGCGCGAACGCTTCGACCGGTACGCCGAGCAACTGGCCATCATCACCGGCCTGTGGGAGGCGCCAGCGGGCGAGGCGTTCAGCTTCAGCGGCAAGTACTACACAGTGACGGACTCGCCGGGCCTGCCCAAGCCAGCCCAGCGGCCCAGGCCGCCCGTGCTGATCGGCGGCGGCGGCCCCAAGCGGACGCCGCGGCTTGCCGCGCGCTACGCCGACGAGTACAACGTGCCGTTCAGCAGCGTGGGCGACACGGCCGCCGCTTTCGGCCGGGTCCGCGAGGCCTGCGCCACGGCGGGGCGGGACGAGGCGTCGATGATTTACTCTGCTGCCCAGACCGTATGCTGCGGACGAACGGCGGACGACCTGGCCAGGCGGGCAGCAGCGATCGGCCGCAAGCCGGACGAGTTGCGTGAGCACGGGCTGGCCGGAACCCCTGACGAGGTCGCCGCCAGGATCGCCGAGTTCGCCGCGATCGGCGCAACGCGGATGTACCTGCAGGTGCTCGACCTGGACGACCTTGATCACCTGGAGTTGCTGGCTGAGCTCATCGGCCCGGTGTCCAGATAGAGCTGAGAGCGAAAGCTGAGCAAGCGCTGAGGCTACGCTGACACCGTCGTGCCATCCCCCAGCCGGGCCATCCCGGCATGACTAAGGAGACCCGCCATGGCGCGAGCCCGTTCCGGTCGCCGAGCGATCTGGCTGCTTGGCGGCCTGGCCGGGCTGGCGCTCCTGGTCTTCGGCGGTGCCTGGCTGTACATCCACGTGATACAGGGCCCGGCTCCCGCGCCGCTGAGCCTGAAGTCCGGGTCCGCGAGCGCTAGCCCCAGCGCCACGCCAGGGTCCGCGAGCCCTGATCCTGGCCAGCCCTCCGGCTCGGTGGCCGGGATCTGGCCCGTCACGTCCGGGTCTGTCGTCGGGTACCGGGTCACGGAGGTGCTGGCGGGGCAGAACAATGTCGCCGTCGGGCGGACGAGCGATATCCGCGGGAGCATGACGATCCACGGCTCCAGCGTCACCGCCGCCTCGTTCACCGTGCAGATGGCCACCATCGTCAGTAACGAGAGCCAGCGGGACGCGCAGTTCAACGGGCGGATCATGCAGACAGCCACGTACCCGACAGGAACGCTGGTACTGAAATCGCCCATATCGCTGGGCTCGCTGGCTCCGGACGGCACCATCAGGTCCTACCGCGCGACCGCTGACCTGACTTTGCACGGCCGCACCAGGCCGGTCACGTTCACCATCGAAGCCGAGCGCACTAGCGCGGGAATTGAGATCTCCGGGTCGATCCCGATCCTGTTCGCGGACTGGAATATCTCCAATCCGAGCTTCCCCCCGTTCGTAACCACTCAGAATCACGGCGAGCTCGAGTTCCTGATCAAGTTCAGCCGGGGGTAGCACCGTAACCTGGCCCCACGCCCGGCATCGGCATGGGTGAAAGGAAACACCCGTTGCGCTGACCCGCGCCGACCTGCACGAGCCCCGCGCCAGCCCCCCGGCGGATTATCGTGGTGAGCTAGCAGCACTATTGCGGCCAGCTCGCCACATTGGTTTGGCGGCGTGCATACCAGCGGGCTCGCCACTCTGCGGAACGGCCGGGTTCGCCTTCGCCGCGGCCGCTCAGCCGCCGCGTGCCGTCCACGGGTCGTAGTCGACTTCCAGCGCCTCCTGCTGCGGGCGCTCGGCTTGCGGCACATGCCGAAGGTTCAGCCGGATCCTGGTCCAGCTAGATGACCTGCCGCGCATCGAGTCGACGAGAATGTCGGCGGGCTCGAGCAGGGCGGCCGCCTGCGGATGGCGTGCCTTCCACCGCTCCAGCCCGGCCAGGGCCTCGTCCTTGGTCGCGGCGCGGGCCACTTCGATCAGCGGCATCGAGGTGCGCCTGCGTCCGGCCGGGCCGCTGCTCTTGCCCGGTGCCGGCGGTGGCACGGCGCCCAGGGCCCGCGGTTCCTGCGCACCGCGCGGCTTGTCTGCGGCGCGTGGCTTGTCCGCGGCCCGCAGTGTGCCGGCAGGCCTGGCGGCCGACCCGGCGCCTGCCCGTCGCTTGGACGGCTGAACGCGCGGCTGCTCACCTTCCTGCTTCTCGAAGTGCGGCGGCCACGGGGCGTCCGGCAACCCGGAGGCTTCGTCCTCGGCGGCGAGTTCCAGCAGCTGATCAAGGCTGCCGCAGGTCGCGTCGATGCCGGCTCCGAGGTCGCCAAGCTCGGCGTACCGCTTCGGCATCGAGTCGATGGTAAACAGGGCCGGGTCGCAATCTGGCACCTCGTCCCAGCGCAGCGGGGCGGAGACGCGGGCATCGGGCGTGGGCCGCACCGAATAGGCGGACGCGACCGTCCGGTCCTTAGCGTTCTGGTTGTAGTCGACGAACACGCCGTGCCGCTCTTCCTTCCACCAACGCGATGTCGCGTCCTGCGGTGCGCGCCGCTCGATCTCCCTGGCCAGCGCGACCGCGGCCCGGCGGACCTCGGCGAAGGTCCAGCGCTGCTCGATCCGGCTGTAGACGTGAATGCCCCGCGAGCCGGAAGTCTTGGGCCAGCCGGCGAGCCCGAAGTCGGCGAGCACTTCCCGCGCCATCAGCGCGACCCGCACAATCTGCTGCCATTCAATGCCGGGAACGGGGTCGAGATCGACCCGCAGCTCGTCCGGATGGTCGATGTCGTCGGCACGGATGGGGTGCGGGTTCAGATCGATGCAGCCGAGATTGGTTACCCAGGCAAGCCCAGCTGCGTCGTTGACCACGATTTCTTCCGCCGTCCGGCCTGAGGGGAAGCTGAGCACCACGGTCTGCAGCCAGTCAGGCCGCGAAGACGGCGCGCGCTTCTGGAAGAACGCCTCGCCTTCGGCACCGTGCACGAACCGCTTGAGGACCATCGGCCGGCCTGCCACGCCGACGAGCGCTCCTGCGGCGACGCTGAGGTAGTAGCGCACCAGGTCCAGCTTGGTATGCCCGGTGCGCGGGAAATAGACCTTGTCCGGGTTGGAGATCGTGACCACGTGGCCAGCGACCTCGATCGTCTGCTTGCGATCCGGCATGCGCCCACGATAACTGGCGGCCGGGCGGTGCAACGGGACGGCGCGATCCGGCGTCTGATTCACGTGAAGACGGAACTGGCAGCGGTCGCTGGTGCGGCCCTATGCGTGCTGGCTGTCGGATGCGGCTCGACACCGGCGCCCGTTCGCCTCGGTCAGCTGCCGGGCGCCGACGTCGCCAGCCCGCCGGTCGCGCGAGCCAGCACGCATGGCGGGCCCACCGAGGCGGGGAACAGGAAGCTGGCGCGGCACGAGGCGCTGCGGCTGCTGTCGCTCGTCCCGGTACCCGCGCACTCGGTGCGGCTCAGCTCGCCGCCGAGCTCGCTGTCCACACCCATGAGCACGCCCGGGGTGATCTCGCTGGTCGACACGAGCCGGTCGTGGCGGCTGCCGTGGCAGTTCACGGTCGCGGAGGAGTGGCTTTTGGCGCTCCGGCCGGCCGGGCTTCGGCGAATTGGCGAAGCCCAGTCGTTCGGTCCTCCCGCCTCGGGGTACAGCTACGCCGGACCGGCGAACCCGGCCTGGCAGTCCGCCGACCTGAACATCGCGATAGCCCCGACCAGTGATGGAGGGACCGTCATGCGCGCCGACGGCCAGGTGGTCTGGCTGGACCCGGTCCCGGTCCCGGACACAGCGCAGGGCAGGCGGCTGCGTGTGCTCGCGTCGGCCAGGTGCCCGGGCGGTGACAGTGGGGTGGTCGGCGTGACCAATCCAGGCCCAGGCCTTGACAACGCGCTCGTGCCAGGCGGGCGGCCACGCTCCGGACTGGAGTGCGTCTACTTCGGAGCGAACGGCCGGCCCTTCGAGCTGCGCAGCCAGACGCGCCTGGGCGCTTCGCGGGCGGCCCGGCTCGCGGCGTCCACGGCGCGGATGCCGCTCAGCCATCCGATCGGCGCCGTAATGCGGTGCCCGATGGACGACGGCTCTGCCGAGCTGATCGCGCTGTCCTACCCTGGCCGGCCAGACGTGGACCTGTGGGTCCACCTGAACGGCTGCGGCGGCGTGTCCAACGGCCACGTCACGACTGCAGAGCAGTAGTCAGCCCGCATCGACCGGTGGCTTGGCTGGCCGAGATACCACGGCTGGCGCGCTCGCCGCACACAGGCGCCGCGACGTGTGGTCACCCTCGGCGGGCCGCTGGTCGACGCGCGCGTTACGGCCCACCGCGGTCACGACGATGACAGCGGCCGCGGCGGCAGCGGTCAGCCAGCTGACATGCTCGCCGATCAGCAGCGCGGACCAGCCGAGGGTCAAAGCCGGCTGGGCGAGCTGGAGCCTGCCGATCCTGGCCAGGCCGCCGCGGGCCAGGCCCTGGTACCAGGCGAAGAAGCCCAGGCACATCGGCACCAGGCCGACGTAGGCCAGCGCCAGCACCGAGCCGGCGCTGACCTGCCGGGGCGGGCTGGCGACCGCCGCGGCCATCGTGACGGGCACGCTCACCGGCAGGCAGACGACCAGCGCCCAGCAGATGACTCGCCAGCCGCCATACTCGCGGGCCAGGATGGCGCCCTCGGCGTAGCCGACGCCGCCGGCTGCTATCGCGATGAGCAGTAGCACATCGGCCTCACGCAGCCGCCCGCCGCCCTGGATCACGGCGAAACCGATCACGACTGCCAGGCCGAGCCCGAGCGCCACCCAGTAGCCGGCCCGCGGCCGCTCGCCGGCCCGCAGTACCGCCATGCCCGCAGTTGCTGCCGGGATGAGCCCGGTCAGCACCGCGCCGTGCGCGCTGCTGACGTGCCGCAGCGCCAGCGCGCCGAGTAGCCCGAAGCCGATGCCGACGCTCAGTCCGACCACGATCAGGCTGCGCAGCGCCGCGCGGGGCGGCAGCAGCCGCTCGCGTCGCCCGCACAGTACGGCAATGCCGAGTGCGGCCCCGAGCACGGTTCGCCCGACGCCCACGAGCACCGGACTGAACGAGGTCTCCGCGGCGGTTGTCGCGGGGAAGGTGACGCTGAAGGACAGCACCCCGAGAGCGCCGAGTAGCACCGGTGACGCTTCCCAAAACGGCTGAGAAGTGCTTCTATTGGCTCTCATGAAGGACGATAGCACCTGGGTCGCGGCTCAGGCCCGGATGGAGACGCTGATCAGGGATCTCCCGCCCGATACCAGGCTGCCGTCCTATCGCCAGCTGCAGCAGCGCTATCGGATGAGCCCGGCTACCGTACAGCGGATACTGGCCGACATGGCTCGTCGCGGCCTGCTGGTGACCAGGCCGGGCAGTGGCACGTTCACCGCACCTGGACGCGCGCCGCGGCGCCCCGCCGACGTGTCCTGGCAGACGCTCGCGCTTGGCTCCAGGTCCGGACTCGGGTCGGACTTGGAGCGTCTTGTCGATCCGCTGCCGCCAGACTCGATCGGACTGGCAAGCGGGTTTCCCGACGAGCGGCTGCAGCCGCTCGGGCTACTCGCTGGGGCGGCAGCGCGGGCCGCTCGCCGCCCGCACGGCTGGAGCCGGCTACCGCCCCAGGGCCTGCCCGAGCTCCGCGCCTTCCTGGCCGCCGAAGTGGGCGATGGCCAGCTGACCGACCAGAACGTGCTGATCGCCTCGGGCGGGCAGGCGGCGCTGTCAGCGGTGTTCCGGCACCTGTGCTCGCCTGGCGATCCGCTGATCGTCGAGTCGCCGACCTATGTCGGCGCGCTGGCCAGCGCGCGGGCGGCCGGGCTCGTGCTGGTGCCGGTACCCGGCGACGTGCATGGTGTGCTGCCAGACGCGCTGGCCGATGCTTATGCGCGCACTGGCGCCCGGCTCGCCTATCTGCAGCCGCGGTACGCTAATCCGCACGGCTCGGTGCTGGCCACCGATCGGCGCGAGCAAGTGCTGACGGCAACGGCCAGGGCGGGGGCGTTCCTGCTTGAAGACGACTGGATGCGCGACTTCGACCTGGCGGCGCCGACGCTGCCGCCGCTCATCAGCGCCGACGACGACGGCCATGTCATCTACCTGCGCTCTGTGTCCAAGCCGATCGCAGCGGGCCTGCGAGTATCGGGACTGATCGCGCGCGGACCCATTGTCGCCAGGCTGCGCCGCGGCCGGATAAGCGACGACCTGTTTGTGTCGCCCATTCTCCAGCAGATCGCGCTCGACGTGCTGACGGCCCCCGGCTGGCCGCGCCACCTGGCGATGGTGCGGCGCAAGTTGCGGGAGCGGCGAGACGCGCTGGTCGGCGCGATAGCCGAACTGCTCCCAGGCTGCCATCTGGACTTGGTGCCCGGCGGCGGCATGCACCTGTGGCTGCGGCTGCCTACGGGCCGCAGCGACGCCGACGTGACCCAGGCGGCGGCGGCGCTCGGGGTAGCCGTGACCCCCGGCCGGGCCAGTTTCCCCGGTGAGCCGCCTGCCTCCTACCTGCGGCTGAGCTACGCGGGAGAGGAGCCGCCCGCGCTGCAGGCGGCGGCGGCGATCCTGGCCGGCATCGTCGGCAGTTAGCGCGCCCGCCTGCTCGCAGGCAGGCCGGCCCGCACGCGACCGCCCAGGGTCAGGGCCGGCCCGGCAGAAACGGTCATAGCTCGAAGGTCAGTCCATCGTGAGCGGCCGGATACTCGGCCTCCGCAAGCCTGGCCAGCATGTCGGCCGACATGTGCGTCAGCACTGTCCGTTCGGCGGTGATCTCGGCTGCGTGCGCGCGCAGCGTGGCATAGTCGAGGTGATAGCGGATGCGCTTGTCGAACGTGTACGCCTCGACGGCGAACAGGCTTGCCCCGCTGGCGGCCTCGAGCAGCGCCGGTGTCCACTCGGTGTCACCCGAGTAGGCGAAGCTGGAGCGATCGTCCTCCACTCGCAGGGCAAACGGCGGCGCCCCGCATTCGTGCAGCACGGGCCAGCAGCGGATGCGCAGCGTGCCCGCGGTGATGCTCCCACCCGGAGCGAGCTCGCTGACCTGTACCTCGTACCGCCGGGCCACCCGAGTCGAGCCGGGAAACAAGGCTTCCATGGTGGCGGTCAGCCGGGCGCGGGTCCCAGCTGGCCCGATGATCCGCAGCGGCGTGGTACGCCGGCTGAACTGGCCGTCGAGGATCAGGAACGGCAGTCCGCCGAAGTGATCTCCATGCAGGTGGGTGATCGCTACTACGCCGACGGCCTGCGGGTCCATGCCCTGGGCGCGCAGCGCGGTCAGGCTGGTCGCACCGCAGTCGACGAGGATGGCCTGATCGCCGGACGTGATGTGGATGCAGGTTTGCCAGCGCCCGCCACTGCCGAAGGCGTCGCCGCTGCCCACGAAACGCACCTGCACTGGCCAATGATCGCCTGGCCCGGCTCCGCATGCCAAGGCCGGGGTGAGCGCCGCAGCCGTGGTGAGTGCTCTTAGGCTGGCAATTCCCTGGACGGCTCGGTGCTGCCGGAGGCTGGTGCAGTGTCTGCCACATGATCGACAATGGCGGCGGCGACCCTGGCCACGAACGACTGGATGGTGGCGTCAGCGACCCGATGCAGGATCGCACGATCCAGGTGCTCGCCAAGCGCGCCAAGCGGCGGCCGGTATGAGCCGTCCAGCCGGAGCCTGGTCTGGCCCGAGACTGGCGTCAGGGTCAGATCAGCGTCGAGCGCGGGAACCAGGCCGCCGCCAGGCCCCATGGCATCCCAGCGCAGCGTGAGGACCGCCGAATCCTGGCGCTGGACCAGATCGCGGAATCGGACCTCTACCAGCCGGGACACGCCAGGCGCCGAGCCAAGCGGGCCGACCCGGAGGAGCAGGGTGAAGCCATCGCCATAGGAATCCCGCGACGCCGCATCCAGGCCGTTGCCGTGTATCAGGTTCTTCAGCCTCGTCTGGGCGACGTCGAAGCCGAGCTGCAGCACCGCCTCGTGGCCGACGAACATCGCCTTAGTACACCCGCAGGGCCCGGACTTTGGCAGGGACCTAAGTCCCCTCTATACGTGGCCAGAGGTCAGTCTTCGAATGAAGGCGAGCCCGTTCGAGCCGAGGGATGCCACGGCGTTTGCCACCGGTGCAGACGCGCAGCGTGATCCTGTGGGCTCTCCTGTGGGCCGGTACGTATGGTGGCCGCCCATACCTCAGGCCACCGTGGTAGCGACCGGTCAGGCCGCACCGGCCTGGCGAGAGGAGAGCGGAAATGCGTAGTCGGAAAGGCCTGCTAGCAACGGGATTCGCAGTTGTCCTGATGGCGGGCGGCGGCACGGCGCTGGCGGCATCGTCATCCATCCCCAGTCCCTCGGGAGTCATCGCCGGCTGCTACGTGAAGTCGGGGGGAGCCCTGAGAGTCATCGACTCGTCCGTCACGACCTGCAAGAAAGACGAGACGAGCCTCGACTGGAATCAGCAAGGCCCGGCCGGGCCGGCAGGCGCGACAGGAGCAGCTGGCCCGGCAGGACCCGCAGGACCAGCAGGACCCGCGGGACCGGCAGGACCGGCAGGAGCCGCCGGACCAGCTGGCGCCACCGGGCCTGCGGGGCCGGTAGCGGACATTGACTCGGGTGATCTCGAGGTCTACTACGACTCGTCATTGAACGAATATGTCTGCACCTCCAATTGGGTGAATGGCCCCGACGCAAGCTCGATCACTGTCGCCCCCAGTTCCAGCGGTCTGGCCGGATGCGATATCGGGGGTTTGCCTGGCCGGCTTCACCTTCCTGCTTACGCCGGACGATGGCGCGTTCCCGTCGTCGGCGATAAGCGACCGTAACAACGACAGCACCGACGAACTGCTCTGGTATCCAAGTGGCGGCATCGGTGTGTACAACTGGCTGGCTGTCGGCCCGTCATCTTGACCAGCCCTTGCCAACAGCGCAGTCAGGCATGCCCAGTCAGGCTGGCAGCCCGTTCGAGCCGGGCCATGCAACTGGGAAGCGGACCCTGCTGCGACACACCCGCCCTGCCGTGCTCTGATCGCAGTGCTCGCTGCACCAGTACCCGTTCTCGTCTCACCAGGTGATCGATGCCCAGGAGCCGATCCACGGTGTGCGCAGATAGGCGACCTGCCCAGTAGCGATATCGAGCCTGGCCAGCCGCACCGACTGCGAAGCCGCAACCAGCGCCGGCCGGAGCTGAAGCAGCAGGTAGCGGCCGGACGGGTCGGCAGAGACGGAGCCCGTGAATCCAGCAAACGACTTCACTGTGCGCGACTGTCCAGTGGCGAGGTCAGCTACGCGGAGCTGCCAGGTCTCATGATTGCCCTCGTCGGCAAGGGCAGTCCCGGTGAGGTTGGTGACGAAGTACAGGGCGCTGCCGTCCGGAGCGATGGCGTCGGAGGTGACCTCAGCAAGCGAGCCGAACCGAGCTGCCTGCGCGATGATGCGGCTGCGCTCGGCAGCTGTCCCGGCCGCGGCATCGGCGGGAAGGACACTTGCCGCCGATGTAACGAACTTGATCAGCGGATCGCTGTAGGCGAGCAGGTTCCCGTTCGCGGTCAGCGACAAGGAGCCTATGGAGTTGCGTTCCGGGATTGCCCACTGCCTTGTCCGGCTCGTCGCGATGTTCATGACAGCCAGATAGGCGACGTGATTGTCCGGGCACCCGTCAGTCTGGTAGGCGAAGGCCTGGCCACTCTGGCTGATGGCAAGGCCGATGAGCTGCCGGCTGGTCTCCGGGAGCGCCGCAAACGGAGTCAGGACGCTCGGCTGCCCGTTCCCTTCAGCGTGAACTGGTACAGCCACGTCTTGCAGGAACCGCCAGCGGCGAGCGACAGCGTCGCGACGAATGTGTGACCGTCCCCGGTGGCCAGCCCGCTGAAGTCCAGGTCGGGCCGCGGCGGCATGATCTGCGCAGTGAGAGTCCCGGTCGTCGCATCGCCGACGCTCAGCGACGTGCCGTTACCCATCAGCACGACAAAGTACTTCGCATACGGCACGGTCGTAGCGGACGGTGGCGACTGGCTCTTCCCGCGGTTCTGCGCCGAAGCCGGCCCGATCTGCCCTTGGCCCGGCAGCAGCCGCGGCACGACCATCGCCGCCAGGACGCCGATTACTGAGACGGCGGCCGCGGCGCCCAGCGGGACCACGAACCGCGACCTGCGGTACGCCTTGCGCCCGGCGGGCTGAGAGCTGCGAACGACCAGGTCATCCAGATCCCGAACCGTCTCCGGCCGGACCGTCTCGGCATCGGCTCTGAACGCCTCGCGGAGTCTTTGCTCTATCCTGCTCACAGTTCCTCCTGTAGCTCGCGGGCGAGCGCGCTCAGCGCGCGGGACGCGGTAGACGAGACAGTTCCCCTGCTTACTCCGAGAGCGGTGGCGATCTCTTGGTCCGGCAAGTCCAGGTAATAGCGGAGTACCAGCACCTCCCGCGCCCGGCGGGGCAGCCTGGCGACGGCTGTCATGACCTCGCGCCGGTCCTCGCCGGCCATCGCCGCGGACTCGGCTGACCACTCCGGGGCCTCGTGCTGCACCCGGCGCAGCGCGGCGCGCTGACGAGCCCGGAGCACCGAGCGGGCTTGGTTGATGACGGCGGCCCGAAGGTACGGCAAGAGGTGGTCATGATCCCTTAGCTCCGGCATGGCCCGGTACAGGCTGAGGAAGGCGTCCTGCACCGCGTCCTCGGCGCTCGGCTGGTCGCGCAGGAGCAGCTTGGCCATCCGGACGAGCTCGACGGCGTGAGCAGGGTACAAGTCCTTGACAAGATCGCCTGTTTCCGGGCCGGCAGGCCTGGAGCAGCTCGCGGCGTCCGCTGACGCGGCCTCGGTAAGCGCGTTCCGCGTCGACGGGCCGGCCACCGTACCGGCGATGTTCAGCGCGTCGCTTCCGCCTGCCCTCCGTGTCACGGCGCCCGTCCTGCAAATGGTTTGGCCTGTTCCGATAGCTGAGCCGTCCGGGGCGACTTCTTCCGGCCGGGCCGCGGCGCTGGCCCCGAATTTGCTCGCATACACCTATACACGCCGGCGGGACGCTGGTGCTGAGTCAGTCCGCGGCCACATTGCGAATGACACGGCCTGCAGGTGCAGCGGCAATCCGCCAGGCCGCATCCGCGTCCAGTCATTGGCCGCCGCCGACAAGGCTTCCGGCCGGCGCCGCGAACTCCTCAGCCGGGCGGGGATCGGTGGCATGGTGGGCACCCCGTTCCCGGTATATGAGGTGAGATAGCCGGGAGTGGTAATCGGACAGAGCGCGACACGTGCAGGCCGCCGGTCAGGGATTCCTGGGCAGCCGGGCCGGCCAGCGGCGTGGTAGACAGGCAGACATTGCCCGCCATTAGCCGATGCCAGGAGGCAGCCATCTGCGCCGACGACCTCACCTTCGAAGACATCCGCGCCGCGGCAACCAGGCTCGCCGGCGTGGCGCATCGGACGCCGCTGCTGACCTCTGCCACCTTGAACACCCGGTGCGGGGGTGTCGTGCTGCTGAAGGCCGAGTCCTTCCAGCGGGGCGGATCGTTTAAGTTCCGGGGCGCGTTCAACCGGATGAGCCAGCTTGACCCGGCGCAGCGCGCGGCCGGGGTCGTGGCGTACTCCTCGGGCAACCACGGGGGAGCGGTCGCGCTGGCGGCCAGGCTGCTAGGCATCGCCGCGGTGGTCGTGGTCCCGGCCACCGGCTCGGCTGCCAAGCTGGCCGCGATCGAGAGTTACGGCGCTGAGCTCCGGCGCTACGACCCGGTCACCGAACGGCGCGAGGAGGTGGCTGCCGCGATTGCCGCCGATCGCTCGCTGACCGTCATCCGGCCCTTCGACGATTACGCCGTCATGGCCGGGCAGGGGACAGTTGGCCTGGAGCTCGCGGAGGACGCCCGCGACCTTGACCAGGTGCTCGTGCCTGTGGGTGGCGGCGGGCTGATCGCTGGCGTCGCGACGGCGGTCAAGGGGCTGCAGCCGCGGGCGAGGGTCATCGGGGTGGAGCCCGCCGGGGGTGGTGATACCAGCGCGTCCTTCCGGGCCGGCTACCGAGTGGACATCGGCGAGCCGTCGACCATTGCCGACGGGCTGCGGGCCAGCCAGCCGGGGGAGCTGACATTCCCGATCAACGCCCGGCTGCTTGACGACGTGGTCACGGTGCCTGATGAGGCGATCATTGAGACAATGCGGTTCTGCTTCAGCTTTCTCAAGATCGTCGTCGAGCCGAGCGGAGCGGTCGCGCTAGCCGCGCTTCTGGCCGGTGTCGTGCCGGGCGGCGGCAGGACCGGTGTCGTGCTGTCGGGCGGCAATATCGCTCCTGCCGACTTCGCCGACCTGCTAGGAGCCTGACCCGACCTGCTAGGAGCCTGACCCGGGCAGCTGGGCCGCATGTGTCCCGGGTAGCCGGGCCGCGGCTGCGCCGACTAGCCGCAGCGACATCTCGACGTAGCGGTCCTGCAGGTCGGACATGCTCATCGGATGGTTCTCCCTGGTCCACTCGCTGATGTTCGCGCACATTGTGGCTATCACGCTGGCGGTCAGGGCCGCGTCAGCTCGGTTCCTGGTCGCGATCAGGCTGAACTGCCCGCTGTGGGCGCCGGACTCGACGACGTCGGTGAGGCGGTTCCTGAGCTGCCGCCTGATCGCGATGATCTCCCGGCGTCGCGTTGGAGACAGGGCCGTGAACTCCCTGTTGGCAACCCTCGACTGTTTTCTCGAGCCCGCCGCCTGGGCTACCAGGAGCCGCACGGCGGCGGCCAGCCGGTTGCTGGCATCGTCGCCGGCCTCCGCCAGCACGACAACCATCTGATCGTCTACCTGCTGGTGGACGTCCCTGACCAGCACGTACAGCAGCTGGTCCTTGGAGGCGAAGTGGTTGTATAGGGCGCCGGGCGTCAGGCCGCACGCGGCAGTGATCTCCCGCACAGTTGTCGCGGCCGCGCCGTGGCTGTAGAAGAGCTCGATTGCCGCGTCCGCGATCCGGACCTGCACGCCGGTACCGCCGATAGGCAGCTGGAAAGCTGGCAGCGGTGAGGTATCGGCAGTCATAGCAGGCGATGCCGTCCTGATCATCTCGGAAGTAGGTATGTACTTTGACGCCTGCTTCGGCGGGCTGGTTGTCAGCTAGCACTTGACAGCTGCCGTGTCGCCAGCGTATGCCTGTATAGCTGTATGAACGCTTGTTTATGTCGTACAGCCCTGGGCGCGTCCGCTGTGACGGCCGCGGAAGCGTGCCACAAGGCCCGGGCCGATAACCCTCCTCCCGGCCCGGGTCCGGCAGCGCTTTTGAACTAGCATCTCCGACCCTCTCCCTCCTTGTCCAAGGGATGGCCGGCACGTGGCGGCCATGCTCCGACCAGTCACTCAGGCACTGGCCACGCGCCGGCTCGGCGCCGTTGGGCGCGAGTCACGCACCGGCCCCGCGCCTACTGTCCGCCCGCTGGGCGCCGGTTACGCGCCGACCGGCAGCCCGGCCAGCGCCTCCTCAATCGCCTGGTCGCTGAGCTGGAGGTCCCTGAGCTCCCCCGACATGTATTCGCCGTAGGCCTGGAGGTCCAGCAGGCCATGGCCGCACAAAGCGGTCAGGATGACCTTCTCCTCGCCGCTGTCCTTGCACCGCAGTGCCTCTTCGATGCATGCGGCTACGGCGTGGGTAGGCTCCGGGGCTGGCACGATCCCTTCGGTCCTGGCGAACTTAAGGCCTGCGGCAAAGCACTCGGACTGCGGCTTGGCGACTGCCTCGATTAGCCCGAGCTCGTAGATGTGCGAGAGCAAGGGTGACATTCCGTGGTAGCGCAGACCTCCGGCGTGAATGGGGTCGGGCACGAACTCGTGCCCAAGGGTGTGCATCTTGAGCAGCGGAGTTAGGCCGGCGGTGTCGCCGAAGTCGTAGGCATAGACGCCACGGGTAAAGGACGGGCACGCCGCGGGCTCTACCGCGCGAATCACAGGGTTCATCCGGCCGGCCAGCTTTTCCCTGAGGAACGGGAAGGCGAGACCGCCGAAGTTGGAGCCACCGCCCGTGCAGCCGACAATGACGTCTGGGGTATCGCCCGCCATTGCCAGCTGCTTCAGCGCTTCCTCACCGATGACTGTCTGGTGCATGAGCACGTGATTCAGGACACTCCCTAGTGCGTACCGTGTATTCGGATCCGCGGCCGCCATCTCTACTGCCTCGCTGATGGCGATCCCGAGACTGCCGGTAGAGTCCGGATGCTGGGCGAGCACGGCGCGCCCGGATTGAGTCAGCTCGGACGGACTGGCGTGCACCGTCGCGCCGTAGGTTTCCATAAGTATCTTCCGATAGGGCTTCTGGTCATAGGACGCCCTAACCATCCAGACCTCGAGCTCAAGGCCGAACAGGGCCGAAGCGAATGCCAGTGCGCTGCCCCACTGACCGGCTCCGGTCTCGGTCGTCAGCTTCGTTACGCCCTCGGCGGCGTTGTAGTACGCCTGCGGCACGGCGGTGTTGGGCTTGTGCGAGCCCGCCGGGCTGCCGCCTTCGTATTTGTAATAAATCCTGGCCGGAGTGCCCAGGTCCTTCTCGAGCCGGCGAGCACGGAAAAGCGGAGTCGGCCGCCACAGGCGGTAGACGTCGCTCACCTCGACGGGAATCTCAATGTACCGATCCGCCGAAACCTCCTGGGCAATGAGGGCGACAGGAAACAGCGGAGCTAGATCCTCGGGACCGACGGGCTGGCCGGTGCCGGGGTGCAATGGCGGCGGCGGCGGTGACGGCAGATCCGGGACCACGTTGTACCAGTGCCGCGGCAACTCCGACTCCTGGAGAAGGTACTTGACCTGGTGATCCATGGGTCCTCCGGTCGCGTGTCTGGCATTGTCTGAGGGCGCGGGGAAATATCCCGGCTGTCGCAACGCTAGCGGACAACTATCCGGGCCTGGAAGAGCCATAGTTTGCGACTCGAGTGCACGCCGCCAGCCCGCTGTCGGGCTGCGGGAGGTCAAGTGGGCCGATTCCGAAGGCGTCTTCGCCGCGATATTTATCAGCGGGAGGAGTTGGCCGGGTTCCGCGATTTGGGCGCGCTCTCCGCGCAGCGCGCCAGCCATTCGACGTGGCGCGCGCGATACTCGTTGCGACGAACGCAGCGTTTCTGGCCTGCCACTATGGCTCAGGCGACGGGTTGCGGCTAGTTGGCGTGCATGCGATTGTAGGGTCGGTGGGCCCGTCCGTAACCGCGCTCCTGCGCCGGTATCAGGCAGGCTCACTGGTGATCTTCGCGGCCGTTCGGGCCGCCGGGGACTGTGGCGTGCAGCGAGCGGTCCTCGGTCGAACCGACCTGGCTGGCAGACGATGGCTGTCAGGCGACCGCGTATGAACGCGGCGACTTGTCCTGGTGCTGGTGGTGGTGTCTTGTGGCGGAGTGGCGGCAGGGGTGAAATTCAGCCGGAGATCCGCTGACAAACGGGCGGAGTCCGATCTCCAAGAGCCTTCGGCCGAGGACTGGCTGAGCGATTTGCGACCGGTCAGGCCGACCATGCTCACTGCGGCCGACCGGGATGCCGCTCAGGCCGAGCGGCGTCGGCCGGACCGGCAGCCCCCGGCTGATCTCGGCAAGCAGGAGCGCCAGCACTCCGAGCGTGACCGCGACTGGCCAGACCGCGGCCCAGGCGCGCAGCCACCCGGTGCCGACCCGGACGCGGCGGCCCGGCCCTACCAGGAGGGCGGTCAGCGGCCGAGCCAATCGGGTCAGCCCCGCCGTAGCGAAGCTGCCCGCCCGGATTACCGGCAACCCGATTACCGCCAACCCGATTACCGCCAACCGGATCACCGGCCAGAGGCCAGGCCTCTTGATGCTGCCGACACGGGCTATCGCCAGGATCAGCCTCGCGATCACAGGCAGGACCAGGGCCAGCTCCGCGACGGCCGACCGGATCGACCGGATCGGGTTCCTGACCGCCCAGGGGCCGACCAGCTCAGCGTTCGCCATCAGGATCAGCTTCGGTACTACGGCCCTGACCAGTTCCGGGAGCAGCGGCCGGAACGGCGCCCGGAGGAGTTGCGGGGCGAGCACACGCAGCAGTACCGGGAGCAGCGCCCGGAGGACTTGCGGGGCGGGCACCCGCAGCAGTACTGGGAACGGCGCCCGGAGGAGTTGCGGCGCGATCGCGGCGAGCAGTTCCGGGACCAGCGCCCGGAACGTCGTGACGATGACATGCGGAGCTACGGAACCGAGCACCTTCCGCTGCAGGGCCAGGATCGGGGGGGCGAGCGCGCGCAGCAGTACCGGGAGCGACGCGCAGACGGTCACCCGGTCGAGCTCCGGGGCGATCGCAGCGAGCAGGTCCGGGACCAGCGCCCCGATCGCCGTGACGATGACATGCGGAGCTACGGAGCCGAGAACTTTCCGGCACAGCGCCCTGACGGTCGCATGGAGGGGCTGCAGGGCGATCACAGCGAGCAGTTCCGGGAGCAGCGCCCGGCAAGTCGGCCAGACCGGTTCCGGGAAGCGGTCCGCCCGGATCGGCATCCAGATCAGCGGTCTGGCCAATTCGGGGACAGCCGCCCGGATCGGCCGTCAAGTCCCCAGCCGGACCAAGGAGGGGAGGGCGTGCGGCCGCCTCATGGCGACAACGGGCCGCGTTTGCGCGACCGAGGTCCTGGGCCGTGGGAGGCGCACGCGAACCGGCGCCCGGTGGACCCGCCTGACCCCCGGCAGGCTCCCGGTGGCCTCGGCACGGCTCCTCGCGAGGAACAGCGTCACCAGCCTGAAGCGGGGCAGTCGGCGGCTGACAAGAATTATCGGACCGTCGGTTATGTCTACGAGCGCCTCGCGGCCGAGCGCAACGTTCAGGCCTATGGGCGGCGTGACCAGGGCCATGAGGGCGGCGTCGCCCGAGGTCGCGATAGCCGTCCGGACCTCGGTTACTACTCGGGGGCGCCGGAATACAACTCGATGACCGTGGACACCCGGGACGCTGCCGACCAGGGTCTGCGGCCCGACATCGCGGCAGGATCCGATTCCGCACGCAACGGGCTCGCCAGGCGGCCAAGCCAGCCTGAGCCGAGCGATGGCCGCGAGCCGCGGGCTGCGTGGCAGCCGTCCGCTGCCCGAACGGATGACAGGGAATTCCGTCCGGGATTCGGCGACGGCCACGCCATCGTCGGCGAGTCGAGCTATCCCGAGCGCGGCCCGGGTCCGCGCGGGGTGGTGGACGAGGATGCCGAGCCCACCAGCCCGCTGCCTGTGATCCTGCGCGGCGCGGCCTCGATACCGCGGCCGGCGCCAGTAGCGACGCCGCGCGGCCCCTTCGAGGCGGCACGCCCCGTGGCGCGGCCGGCCAGCATCACAGGGTCGGTGGAGCCTCCCCCGGTGCCACCGCGTCCGAACGGCAGTGCACCCGCGGCAACGCAGTACGTGCCGACGGCACCGGGCCTTTCCCGCCCGTCCATGTCCGGAGCCGTTGGCCCTGGGGCTCCTCCGACGGGCCAGTCACCGGCTCAGGGCCAGTCACCGGCTCAGGGCCAGTCACCGGCTCAGGGCCGACCCCCGATGCCAGGCCCGCGGCCGGCACCGGCTCCGCCCGCGTCTGGCCCATCCCCGGCACCGGGTCTTCGGACCGCACCGGGTCCGTCTGCCGCATCTGGCCCATCCCCGGCACAGGCCTTTCGGACGGAGCCTGCGTGGCCTGCCTCGTCCGGTCCGCCGCCGATGCCGCCAGCACCGGTCAAGACTGTGCCGGATGCCGCAAGCGCCAAGCTGGAGCAGATCAAGGACCTGTACCTTACGGCCGAGGCGATTGGCGAGGACGCGCTCGACAAGCACTTCGAGCAGGTCAGCCAGCGCCAGCGCGAGCTGATCAGGGAGTTCTTCGAGCGGTCGGATCCTGCGAATGGGAACGGGCCGCCATGACACGCGCAATCAAGCCCAGGGGCAGCTGCAAGGCTTAGGTAAGCGGCCGCTGCATGAACAGCGTGTCGACCCACCTTCCATGCTTGTATCCGACCCCGGACAACCGGCCCGCGTGCCTGAAGCCGTGCGTCTCGTGCAGCCGCACCGAGGAGTCCTCGCCCGTGTCCGCGATGACAGCGACCATCTGGCGGGCGCCAGCCTCCGCCGACGCAGCCAGCAGCCGGGTCAACAGCTGCCGCCCTATTCCCCGTCCGGTCATGTCCGGTGCGACGTAGATCGAGTCCTCAACAGTGTGGCGGTAGGCGGACTTTTGCCGCCAGGGACATGCGTAGGCGTACCCGGCGACAACGCCAGCCGTCTCTGCGACCAGAAACGGAAGCCCGAGGTCTGCCAGGACACCGCGAAGATCCCGCCACTCGCTTTCCGGGCGCGGCGCCTCGGTGAATGTCGCCAGTGAGTTCACCGCGTACCAGTCGAATATCTCGCTAACTGCGCCGATGTCGGGCGCCGCCAGCTCCCGTACCTCGATGCTCAGCGTGGCCGCCCCCAGCGGATGCGAAATGACTCCCGGATCCGAGCCGCCTCGTCTTCAGTTATCTTCCACAGGTCGGCACCGAGGTCGCCGTATTCCCATTCGACGATGGCTGAATCTGGCATCCAGCTCAGGTCGCGGCGGAGTATCTGATCCACCGGCCCATCTGGTTCATAGATCCGGCGGGCCAGGCCCGACGGCGATCTCGTAGACCCGCGGCCGGTGGCGATCACGACGTAGTACTGGATCTGCGGTATCACCGGGACTCCCGGCTTAGGTCGGCTATCTCGGCGCAGTGCGCCGGCGCCTTGGCCGCCGCGGCGGCGCCGACCTGCCTGGCCCGCAACCTGGCCCGCTCGGCGGGCGGAGTTGCAGGGTCGGTGATCGCGAGATACGCCTGGTGCGTGGTCACGATGACGTCCCAGCTGCTGAACGTGTGGAACTGCACCTCGAAGCACAGCTCGTGGGCCGGGTCACGCCAGCAAGTCCAGACGCCCTTGTATTCAGGGCTCTCCCACCTGTTCCGCCGTGCCTCCAGATTGAAGCCCAGCGCCTTGAACTTGCGGTGCACGAGCCACGTGCCTTCCGCGTAGTAGTCGGGCTCGAACGTGAAGGCGTACCGCACCACATCGACGATGCCGGCCGCCAGTTCCTCAGCGGTCAGGTCGGGGTGGCGCGTGATAAGCCTTGCCAGCTTTGCCGACAGCCGGTCGGCTGACTTGAGAGTGTCAGCCTCGCTGCCC
This sequence comes from uncultured Actinomycetota bacterium, assembly GCA_963719765.1. Classification (GTDB taxonomy): domain Bacteria; phylum Actinomycetota; class Actinomycetes; order Streptosporangiales; family Streptosporangiaceae; genus JAJYUU01. Next base: position 335,448 of record CAVRCW010000001.1, on the reverse strand, counting down.
GGAGCCAGCCCGCCGTGGTCGAGCTGGGCTGCGACACGCCTGATCGCTGGTGTGAGGCCGCTCTGCCCGTAGCTACCGAAAGCACTCTGGCCTTCCGCGGCCCGGCCGGCTGCTAGCAGCCGCGCGACTAGCTCGTTGTGGTCGGTGCCAAGCTGGCGGGCATCCGGTCTGCCGGTATCTCGTGCCTTGCTCGTCGATACGCGCGGCCGTGTACCGCCCGCGCCGAACGGGACGAAATCGTGCTCGACGGAACGAGGCTGGCGGTCCGCTGAGCCCGGCCGGAGAGGCAGACTGGGCAACTCCGCTTGTCGACTGACCTGGTACGGCTGGGTAAGCGGATCTTTGGTTACACGCCGTTCCGTGTCCGTCGGCTCGGCCGCCATGCCAGGGCCGGGATATTGTGCGCCGCGGTGGTCAGCGCCAGAGCTGCCTTTGCCGCTGGCCGGTAGCGCGTACGGATCTTCCCATGCGCTGGGCCTGGCATCAGATCGGCTAGCGCCGTCTTGGATCGAAGGCAGACTTCCCGCCGGAATCTCCGCACTCTGGGCTGGCCGCTCAGGCAATGCCGCAGCCTCTCGGGACTCGACGTCACTATCGGCTGAGAGGTCGGCGTGGTACTCGTCACCCGCTAGGCCTGATCCCGCGGACAGCTGATCGGCGGCCCGGTCATCGTTGGCGTGCTCGGCAGGATCCAGGCGCTGCTGGCTACCGTGGCTGGTGTCTTCAGGGTGACTAGCCGAGTAGGTGGATAGGTCGATCCGCGGTGTCCCGTCGCCGGCATCACGCTCCGGTGCGGGCAGGCCGAGCTCCAGCTGCTTCAGCCGGTGCGGGAGTGGCTTGGCCGCGCCGTCATCCTCATACGGTGATGACGGGTGGCCGTCAGGCAGTTGGTCCAAACGTGATCGCAGATCAGATAGGGAGCCTGGGCCGGGCCGCCCGCGCTGGTCGCCAGCTACCCTGCGGCCGCCCGGCTCAGGATGCGACACGGACGCGGCGGCCTGCGCAGTCGGCGTCGGCGCCGCATCAGGTACAGCGCTGGCAGTTGCCACTTGCGGGTGGTACGGGTCAGCGCTCGCGGACGCCGGCGACATGGGAACGTCAGCCTGGGCGTGGAGTTCGGCAGCGGCGTGAGCAGCGGAATCGGCCGCCTGCAGGGCCCCGGTAGGCGGCACGGTCTCAGGCGGCACGGTCTCAGGCGGCACGGTCTCAGGCGGCACGGTCTCAGGCGGTACGATCCCGGTGGGCTGTACGGTCCCGGAGTGCGGTGCAATCTCGGTCGGCGGCAGCACGGCAGGCTGAATCGACTGGGTGCGTGCGGGAGGTTCGGTCAGCTCGGACGGCTGAGCATCAGCAGCCGGCTCAGCCGCGGCGGGCACGGGTCGGGGGAGTCCCGGCGAGGACGCGGTCGGCCCGAAAAACGAGACTGGCCGTACATCGCGGCCAGGGCGCGCATAGGGATCGCCCGCCACGTCGGGGCCAGGGCGGGCCTGCCGCTCGCGCTGGCCTGGTGGCTCGCGCCGGCCTGGTGGTTCGAGCTGGCCTGGTGGTTCGAGTCGGCCCGGCCGGCCGGTAGCGGCCGGGCCGTGGCCGTTTCGACTCTGCTGCTCACCGGCCAAGTCCCGCGGGTAACCGGCTCGGCCGTTGCCGTTCTGGACGCTGCCATTGCCATGGCTCGCCAGGTCGATGCGCGGCAGGTCGACAGTCTCGTCGCGCGGGTCCTCCGGTTGGTCCCACGGCTGAACCGGCCCTGGCATAGCGCAATCTCCCGCCTCCTGGCGACCCGCTCATCGTAGTGTCAGTTCCGGCGTATTGACCCGCGGCTTTGCCCGCTGGAGGGCTGAACCCAGGTCAGGCCGGAACGGCAGGCAGGATGCAGCCGGTAGCCGTGCCTAGCCCGATCCTGGCGCCGTCCGGGCCCGCCGCGGTAGCCGTGATGGCGATCTCGTCGCCGTCTTGCAGCCAGGCGCGCGCGGATCCGTCGGGTAGCGGGACCGGATCTTTCCCGCTCCAGGCAAGTTCGATAAGCGAGCCGCGCTGATCCGGCTCAGGCCCGCTAACAGTGCCAGATGCGTATAGATCGCCGCTGCGCAAGCAAGCCCCGTTTACCGTCATGTGCGCGAGCATCTGGGCCGGGCTCCAGTACATTTCGCGGTAAGGCGGCCTGGAGATCAGGTGTCCGTTCAGCCGGACCTCGAAGTCGATGTCCAAGCCCCAGTCCACGGACTCGGTGAGGTAGCTGACGTGCGCGGCCTCCCGCGAGGGCGGCCGGATCCGGGCGTGCGCCAGTGCGGCCAGCGGCACTACCCAGGGCGAAACCGTAGTGGCGAACGATTTGCCGAGGAACGGGCCTAGCGGTACGTATTCCCAGGCCTGGATGTCACGAGCGGACCAGTCGTTGACCAGGCACACCCCGAAGACGTGCTCGGCGAATCGCTCGACTCCGACTGGCTCGCCTAGGTGTGAGGCCGCGCCCACCACGAAGCCGAGCTCAGCCTCGAAGTCAAGTCGTGCGCATGGGCCGTAGGACGGCACCGCCACCGCGGCTGGCCTGGACTGGCCGCATGGCCGATGGATTGGCGTGCCGGACACAATCACGGTGCCGGCCCGGCCGTGGTATCCGATCGGCAGGTGCTTCCAATTCGGCGTCAGCGGCTCAGAGTCGGGCCGGAAGATCCGGCCGATGTTCGTGGCGTGGTGCTCAGAGGCGTAGAAGTCGACGTAGTCGGCGACAGCGAACGGGAGCCGTAGGTCGACGTCCGCGGCCGGTACGAGCAGATCCTCGATGGCCGGGCGGAATTCATCGTCGGACAGCCACCGGGTGATGTCGGCGCGGACGGCCGACCAGGCAGCTGCTCCCGCCGCCAGGAACTCATTTAGGCTTCCGCTGCGGAACAGGTGCGCGCGGCCCGGCAGCAGCCGGTCCGTGGCACTGGTGAGATCCAGCACGCGGTCCCCGATGGCGACCCCGACCCGGTACACCTCGGCATGGCGGGCGGCGGTGTAGGAGCCGTAGGGCAGGGTGGCCAGCCCGAACGGATCGTCCGGCGAGATCCCCAGCCATCGGGCTGCCTGCGCCATGTGGCTCCTCCGCTTCCTGGACAAGCTCTTCCGGATGAGGGATTCCCGGCTGGTGCCGCCCCGGCGGTCGCTTCCGTCTCAGCCTGGGCTGACCAGCCCAAGCCTAACGAGGTCGGTGATCGGCTCGTCGGTGCTGCAGGTGCCAAAGGACGTGAACAGGCTCCGTGCCTCGGCCGCGGCCTCCGCGTCGAACTCGCTGACAGCAGCAGCGACCCTGGCCGGGTCCTGGTCCGCCAGCACGGCCGCGACGTCGCCGACGCCAGCGCCGGTGACTGCCGCTGTCACGGCCAGGAGCACGTTAAGGAAGCCGTGGTGCTCGAACCCGGTGTCGGCGGCCCGGTGCCTGACCGCGTGGTGCAGGCCGGCCGTGCATTTGAACGGCAGCCGCTCCTGGGCAAGCGTCACCAGGCACCGTGCCAGCGTCTGCTCGTCGGGAAATGCCTCGGCCGTGACACCTCCGGTCCGCAGCTTGATCAGGTACCTATGTTCGGCGACGACCCGGACGCAGTCCGCGGCGAGCTCCGCGACCGGTATCTCGATGAAGGCCGCGGCGCCGGCGAGTGGTATCGCGTCCAGGCGGGCCGTCAGACCGAACGCCACGACATCGGTAGCGTCAGCGCTCGGCTCACCCGACACTGGCCGGGCGATGGGTACCTCCACCGCGCGCAGCCTGAGCCTCGGGTCGGCGAACACGGCTTCCACGGCGGCGTCGAGGCCGCCAACTCCGGCTGGCAGCACTAGGGCCAGATCTAGCTCGGCAACGTTGGCGGCGGTCAGTGCGGTAGACAGCTGACTGATCTTGGTATCGGCACATACGAACGGGCCGCACATTTGTCTGTACCAAGCCGCAGTGTGCCGGAGGCGACCGGCCAGAGCGTCGGCCATACCGAGCGAGGCCGGCGGGAACAGTGAAGCGTCATCGAACAGCCGGTGGAAGGTGCCTTCTGCCATTGTGCTGCCTCCTGTGCACGTCGACGAGTGCACAGTACTCGGAGCGCCGCACGGTCGTTTCCTGGCGCGTCGGAGCCACCTTGTCTACTATCAGCACATGACTGAACGTTCAGACAGGATCATCCGGATTCCGGACCGCGCGCAGGTAGTCATCGTCGGCGGCGGCGTGATCGGCTGCAGCATTGCCTACCATCTCGCGCACCTGGGCTGGACCGACGTCGTGCTGCTTGAGCAGCACCAGCTGACCGCCGGGACCACCTGGCACGCGGCCGGGCTGATCACCTCGGCGGGGATGACCGACGAGACGTCCCTGTTCTTCAGCCGGTACTCCCGTGACCTGTACGCCCGGCTCGAGCAGGAGACTGGCCATTCCACCGGCTTCCGCCCGGTGGGCCACATCTCCATCGCTACCACCCCGCAGCGGCAGGAAGCCCTTCGCCGGGAGGCTAGCTGGATGCACGGCTTCGGCGTCGAAGACACCGAGATCTCGGCCGGTGAGATTGCGCAGATGTGGCCACTGGCCAGGACCGACGACGTGCTGTCCGGCTTCTACGTCGCGGACGAGGGCAGGGCCGATCCGGTGGGCGTCGCGACATCCCTGGCCAAAGGCGCTCGCCAGCTCGGGGTGCGGATCGTCGAGGGCGTGGCCGCCACCGGCGTCCAGACGCACGGCAAGCAGGTCACCGCAGTGCTGACCGAGGCAGGCCGGATCGAGACCGAGATCGTGGTCAACTCGGCGGGCATGTGGGCCAGGCAGTTCGGTGTCCTCGCCGGCGTCAGCGTGCCCTTGCAGGCCGCCGAGCACTATTACCTGCTCACGGACACGGTGCCGGGCATGACCCCCGACCTGCCGGTGATCGAGGACCCCGACAACTACGGCTATTACCGGCCCGAGGGCGACGGCATGCTGGTCGGTCTGTTCGAGCCACAGGGCGCGCCGTGGTCGCTGGACGGCGTGGCCGGGGATTTCGCCTTCGGCAAGCTGCCGCCCGACTGGAACCGAATGGAGCAGTTCCTCGGCCCGGCGCTGGCCCGGATTCCTTGCCTGTCCGAGACCGGCGTGCGGACGTTCTTCTGCGGCCCGGAGTCCTTCACCGCGGACGTGAAGCCGCTGATAGGGCCGGCGCCGGAACTGGACGGCTACTTCGTCGCCGCGGGGCTGAACTCGCTCGGCATCCTTTCCGGCGGTGGTGTGGGCAGCGTGGTCGCGCAGTGGATCGTGGACGGCGTGCCGCCAGTGGACACCGCGCACATCGCCATCGACAGGACCGCGAGCTACGAGAGCTCACGAAAGTTCCGGGCCGAGCGGACCGTCGAGCAGTTGGGCGTCCTGTTCGGGGACGCCGTCTGGCCTTCCTGGAAGCCCTCGACCGGCCGGAACGTTCGCCGCTCGGTCCTGCATGACAGGCTGGCCGCAGCCGGCGGGCACTTCGCCCAGTCGGCCGGCTGGGAGTTCGCGGAGTGGCATGCAGACCCGCGCGAGCATCCGGTCAGCACGCCAGACTTCGGCCGGCAGCAATCGCACTCGATCGTGGCGCGTGAGCACGAGACCATTCGCGAGGCCGTCGGGATGCTGGACATGAGCCTGATGGCCAATTTCATCGTGCAAGGCCCGGACGCGGCCGCGGTGCTGAGCCGACTTTCGGCCAACGACGTGACGGCTGGGCTTGGCCGCATCGTCTACACCCAGTGGCTGAACGAGGCTGGCGGGATCGTCGCGGACGTCACCGTCACCTGGCTCGAGCCGGAGAAGTTCCTGGTTGTGGCGAGCGACGTCATTCACCGCCGGATCGAGCCGATGATCCGGCGGGCGACAGGCCCTGGCGAGGTCGTTACCGTTACCGATGTGACGTCGGGTACGACGCTGCTGTCGGTACAGGGCCCTGCATCCCGGCAGCTGATCAGCAGGCTGACCGACGCCGACCTGGGGAACAGTTCGTTCCCATATATGACGGCCCGGCATATCTACGTCGGCTACGCGCCGGTGCTCGCGATCCGGGTCACCTACGTGGGCGAGCTCGGCTGGGAGCTGCACGTGCCGGCTGAGTACGCGCTCGGGGTCTACGACGACCTTGCGGCGGCCGGCGGCGACCTCGGGTTCCGGCCGGTCGGCCTGGCGGCGATGTCGAGCCTGCGGCTGGAGAAGGGCTACCGCGATTTCGGCGTCGACATAGACAACACCGACAACCCGCTTGAGGCCGGCCTCGGGTTCGCGGTCGCGTGGGACAAGCCGGACGGGTTCACCGGCCGCGATGCGCTGCTGCGAGCGCGCGCAGACGGAGCGCCGGGCAACCGGGTGGTGGGCCTGCTGGCATCCGATCCCGCGATCGACCTGTTCGGCAACGAGCCGGTGTTCCGCGACGGCGAGTGGGTGGGTTACGTGCGTGCCGCGGCGTACGGCTTCACCGTCGGTGGCGCGGTGGGGCTGGCGCAGGTCCGCTGTCCAGACGGTGTCACCGGCAACTGGCTGAAGGCGGGCGAGTTCCGTGTTCGCACGCCGGCGGGCGATGTCCCGGCCCGGCTGCAGATCGCTCCGTTCTACGACCCGCAGCGACTGCGCATCCTGGCGTAGTCGGCGTAGGCGCCGCGCTGTCGGGTGCCCGTCGGGTGCTCGTCGGTGCTCGTCGGGTGCTCGTCGGGTGCTGACAAGGGTGTCCACTCCAGGGCCATGGCGGCCGAGCTGGCCCTTCGCGGCATAGCTGACGATGGGCAGCGGTCATGTCCTGGGTCGGCCCTATCGGTTGCTAGTTAGCTTGACGTCGAGATAGGTAGTCACTAGCCTGAAGCTAGGTAGCTTGATATCGAGATACTTGCGGCCGCCCCGGCCACCGAAGGACCCGCCGAAGCCAGGACGGCTGCGCGCTCGCCGGGCCGGTGCGGCAGGATGCAAGCAAGGCCGCGGGGCGTGGCCGGGCAGGAGGATGAGGAGAGATGACGGGTAATAGCTTCGGCAGCCGCGCCACCCTGGACGTGTCAGGGACGCGCTACCAGATACACCGACTGGACGCCGTGACCGGTGCCGGTGACCTGCCGTACAGCCTCAAGATTCTGCTGGAGAACCTGCTGCGGACCGAGGACGGGGTCAACGTCACCAGCAATCACGTCAACGCCCTGGCACAGTGGGATCCTGCGGCCGAGCCGAACACCGAGATCCAGTTCAGCCCCGCTCGCGTCATCCTGCAGGACCTGACCGGCGTGCCAGCTGTTGTCGACCTAGCCGCGATGCGCGAGGCCATGCGCGCGCTCGGCGGCGACGCTGCCAAGATCAACCCGCTCGTCCCGGCCGAGCTTGTCATCGACCACTCCGTCATTGCCGACGTATTCGGCCGCCCGGACGCCTTCGAGCGCAATGTCGAGCTCGAATTCCACCGCAACAAGGAGCGGTTCGCGTTCCTGCGCTGGGGCCAGGAGTCACTGCATCAGTTCAAGGTCGTGCCGCCGGGCACCGGCATCGTGCACCAGGTCAACATCGAGTACCTGGCTCGCGTCATCATGACGCAGCAGGCCGGCGGGGAACTGGCCGCGTACCCGGACACGTGCGTCGGCACCGACTCGCACACCACGATGCAGAACGGCCTAGGCATCCTCGGCTGGGGCGTGGGCGGCATCGAGGCCGAGGCGGCCATGCTCGGCCAGCCCGTCTCCATGCTGATCCCGCGGGTCGTGGGCTTCCGGCTGACCGGCGAGCTGCCGTCCGGCGCGACCGCGACCGACCTGGTGCTCACCATCACCGAGCTGCTGCGCAAGCACGGCGTTGTCGGCAAGTTCGTCGAGTTTTACGGCGACGGCGTCCCGGCGGTGCCAGTCGCCAACCGTGCGACCATCGGCAACATGAGCCCGGAGTTCGGCTCCACGTGCGCGATCTTCCCGATCGACGCCGAGACGCTGACCTACCTGAGGCTCACTGGCCGCCCGGCCGAGCAGGTAGCCCTGGTCGAGGCCTACGCCAAGGAGCAGGGCCTGTGGCACGACCCGGCCGCGCACGCCCGTTACTCCGAGGAACTGCAGCTCGACCTGTCCACGGTGGTGCCATCGCTGGCCGGCCCCAAGCGCCCGCAGGACCGGGTCGCGCTGAGCGATGCGAAGACCTCGTTCCGCGAGGCGCTCGGCAATTACGTGCAGCTAGACAAGCTGGACGACGAGATCGCCGATACATTCCCGGCGTCGGACCCGTTCGTGCCCGACCGGGAGAACGGCGGCGGCGCCCGCTCGTCCGGCGCGCCCGCGGGCGGCGGCAGCGACCGCCCGTCGGCGCGCGCGGATGTGACCTTGGACGACGGCACCACGACGTGGGTCGATCACGGCTCGGTCGTCATCGCCGCGATCACCTCATGCACCAACACCTCCAACCCGTCGGTGATGATCGGCGCGGCCCTGGTGGCAAAGAAGGCGGTCGAGCTCGGCCTGGAGCGCAAGCCGTGGGTGAAGACCACGCTCGCACCCGGCTCCAAGGTCGTCATGGACTACTACGAGCGCGCGGGCCTGACCCCGTACCTGGAGAAGCTCGGCTTCAACCTGGTCGGCTACGGCTGCACCACCTGCATCGGCAACTCGGGTCCGCTGCCGGAGGCGATCAGCGCCGCCGTCGCGGAGAACGACCTGGCCGTCGTGTCGGTTTTGTCGGGCAACCGGAACTTCGAGGGTCGGATCAACCCGGACATCAAGATGAATTACCTGGCCTCGCCTCCGCTGGTGGTTGCGTATGCGCTCGCCGGCACCATGGACATCGACCTGACAGCCGATCCCATCGGAACGGGATCGTCCGGGCAGGATGTGTACCTTCGGGATCTGTGGCCCGCGCCGGCCGAGATCGAGGAGATCGTGGCTACCGCTGTGGCGGCTGAGATGTTCACCCGCGACTACGCCGACGTGTTCGCCGGGGACGAGCGCTGGCAGGACCTGGACGTGCAGCCGGGGGACACCTTCGCCTGGGCCGACGACTCGACCTATGTCCGGCACCCGCCGTACTTCGAGGGCATGGAATTGACTCCGAGTCCGGTGACCGACATCCACGGCGCGCGCGTCCTGGCGGTGCTTGGCGACTCGGTCACCACCGACCACATCTCGCCAGCGGGCGCAATCAAGACCGACAGCCCGGCGGGCAAGTACCTGACCGAGCACGGCGTGCAGCGGGCGGACTTCAACAGCTACGGCTCCCGGCGCGGAAACCACGAGGTGATGATCCGCGGCACGTTCGCCAACATCCGGCTGCGCAATCTGCTGGCGCCCGGCACCGAGGGCGGGGTGACCATAGCGCTGCCGTCGGGCGAGCAGATGTCGATCTACGACGCTTCCCGCAAGTACATCGAGGCGGGGACGCCGCTGGTCGTGCTGGGCGGCAAGGAGTACGGGTCCGGCTCGTCACGGGACTGGGCGGCGAAGGGCACGGCGCTGCTTGGCGTCCGCGCGGTGCTCGTCGAGTCGTTCGAGCGGATCCATCGGTCCAACCTGATCGGCATGGGCGTGCTACCTCTGCAGTTCAAGCCAGGGGAGAGCGCCGAGTCGCTGGGGCTGACGGGGCACGAGGTTTTCGACGTCACCGGCGTCGAGGCGATGAACTCCGGCGACACCCCGCGCGAGGTGACCGTTCGCGCCGATGACAAGGAATTCACCGCGATCGTGCGGATCGACACGCCTGGCGAGGCCGAGTACTACCGGCACGGCGGCATCATGCAGTTCGTGCTTCGCTCGCTGCTCGGTAAGGCATAGCCGCCCGCGGCGATACGAAGCTGATACGCGGCCGAGACCGCGGCGCCTCAACCGGCGCCGCGGTAACGGCGTCCCCTCTGATGACGACATCAGGACCAGAGGGGAGTTCATGTCATGAGGCTTACACGAATGCGCGCCGCAGCGACGGCCGGCCTGCTGGCGGTCGCCGGAACAGCGGCGGGAATCACGATTGTCGCGGCGCCGGCCTCGGCTGGACCCGCAACTAGCTCGGTGCCCGCCGCCACCAGGGTCGTGCTGGTCAACCAGTGCACCGGCAAAGGCCAGGTCCGGCCATCGCCGAACATTCCCCTGCCTGACTGCATGACCTCAAGCGAGCTCATCGGACACGTGAAGTGGACGAGCTGGCGCTCGGTGGCGTTCGGCGCCGGTGACCTGGAGGTCAACAACTGCACCCCGAGCTCCAGTTGCGGTCCGAGCAAGTACACCAGGTACCCGATCCTGATCGTGTTGTGGCGGGCCAAGTCCTGGGCTGGCCAAAAAGGCGATGACTACTTCAGCCGGCTGACCTGGATCTTCACTGGCAAGCGGCCGCGTCACGCCCCGGTCTCCCAGACGATCACGATGCCGTCCTCTGCGCAGTAACGGCGTCGCGTCCCGGCGCGAAGGCTGCAGTGGACACGGGCAAATGCCCGCACGGCTGCCTGGCGAGCCCCAGCGCCCGGCGAGTCCGGATAAATCGGTCAGCGAGGACCGCTCTGTGTGGGTACGCAAAGTCTTCGTGATCATGGTGCACCGGTCGATGGACGCGCATCAAGTCGATGGAACGCGCATCAATAGGTGTATCGGCCGGGTAAAGCTCCGGGCATATCCATAGCAAACGCCCCTTGCGTGCTCTGACGCCGCTACTGTCGTGCCGGTGAGACCTTTGTTGCTAGCTAGCAAGTACCCGGCCAGGCGGTCGGCGTTCCTAGCGTGAAGGGCATCGCCGCAGTGGGCGCGCCGCTGTCTGCTCCCGGCCTATGGCTTACCGGGCTGGAGCGCGGCGTGATGCTGGCCGGCCTTGCGATCGCGCTCGGCGGCCTGGCTGGCCGCGGGCTGTCCCGTCAGTACAAGGGCACACGCCCCGGGCGGCTGCCTGACCCGTGGGCGGTCCGAGGTTCCCTGCTGGGGCTGGCCGCGAGCGCCGCATTGTTCGTCACGGCGCTGATCGGCCCTGGCCTGGCCGCAGAGCTGGCCAGGCCGGCCCCGTCGGGCCTGCACTCCGGCGGCACCGCGGAGATAGCGGCGATAGAAGCTGCGTGCTTCGCGCTCGCCGCGGTGCTGCTGCGGTTCCGCAAGTCGGGCTGGGGCGCATTCCTGCTGTGCGGTGTCGTGCTGGCGGAGGGAGTCCGGTCGCATCCCGAGGGGATCATCCCGGTAGCGGGCGCGTTCGTCACCTACTGTCACCTGTTCCCCGCGGTCTTGTGGGCTGGCATGCTCGTCTACGCGATCCGGGCCGCGGTAGCGTGGCGGGCGGATCCGGTCGCCGCGCAGGGCATCGTAAAGCTCTACGCCACGGCCGCTGCCTGGCTGTTCTCGCTCGTCCTCATCACCGGCGTGATCTCGGCGCTGGTGGTGCTGCCACTGGGATCCCTGGGCTCCGCGCTGACCACGGCATACGGGCTGTTCCTGATCGCCAAGGCGGTCGTGGTGGCCGCGGCCGCAGGCCTGGCGATGGCCGGACGGGCATGGCTGCGCCGCCACCCGAGGCCGGGAAACGGGCCTGCACTGGCCACCAGGCTGGAAGTGGCGGCGCTGGCCGCGGTGCTGGCCATTACCGGCATCCTGACCGTGCTGACACCCCCGGCCAGGCCGGCGTCGAACGCGTCCACGCCGCCAGGCCAGGCCAGCCCGTACCGCGCAGTGCCGACTGTGACTGCTCACGACCTGGGCGTGGGCGCGGGCCCCGCGCTCCAGCCCGGCCCGGCCCGTACCCGCGAGTCAGCGCCCGCGAGTCAGCGCCCGCGAGTCAGCGCCCGCGAGCCAGTACCCGCGAGTCAGCGCCCGCGAGCCAGTACCCGCGAGTCAAGACGGCGCGGCACCGCCCCAGTAGCTGACCGCCTCAGCTAGCCACGATGTTCACGATCTTGCCGGGCACGACCACAAGGCGGCTGACGCTCAGCCCGTCTACCTGCGCGGTGTAGCGCGGATCCGCGGTTACCAGCCGCTCGAGGTCGCCAGCGGAGGCATCGGCAGGCACGTCGATGGCGAATCGGGTCCTGCCGTTGACCTGGACGGGGATGGAGACGATCCGGGCGCTAGCCAGCGCGGGGTCGGCCTGCGGAAACTCGGCGTAGGCCAGCGACTCGGGATGGCCGAGCCTGGACCACAGCTCCTCGGCGATATGCGGCGCGAGCGGGGCGACCATCAGCGTCAGCGGCTCGGCTAGGGCCCGCGGCAGCGCCCCGTCCCGGCCGCAGATTCTGGCCGCGATCGTGGTCAGTTCCATCAGCCTCGCGATCGCGGTGTTGAACCGCAGTTGCCCGAAGTCGCGGCTGACCGCCGCGATTGTCGCGTGCAGGGCGTGCTCCGTAGCCGGGTCCAGCGCTGCGCCGCTCACGGTCAGCCGACCGGTCGTCTCGTCGACCATGCACCGCCACAGCCGCTGCAGGAACCGGTGCACGCCGATCACGTCATCGGTCCGCCAGGGCTTATCGGCCTCGAGCGGACCCATCGCCATTTCATATAGCCGCAGCGTGTCGGCGCCGTAGCGCCTGTACATCTCGTCCGGGCTTATGCCATTCTTCAGGCTCTTGCCCATCTTTCCTGCCCGCCTGGTCACCGGCCTGCCCTGGTAGCTAGGCGAGCCGTCGGCGGCCGTCACCACGTCGGCGGCCGGGACATAGATGCCGCGCTCGTCAAGGAAGGCATCGGCCTGGATCATGCCCTGGTTCACCAGCCGCCGGAATGGCTCTGGGGTGGACACCAGGCCCAGGTCGTAAAGCACCTTGTGCCAGAACCGCGCGTACAGCAGGTGCAGCACCGCGTGCTCGACGCCGCCGACGTACAGGTCCACGCCTCCGGTCTGGCCATCGGCTTGGAGGTCGGCCATCCAGTAACGCTCCACTTGCGGGTCTACGAAGGCAGCGTCATTGGCTGGATCCAGGTAGCGCAGGTAGTACCAGCACGAGCCGGCCCACTGCGGCATCGTGTTCAGCTCGCGCCGGTAGGTCCTCGTGGCGTCGCCCAGGTCCAGGTCGACGGTCGCCCAGTCGGTCGCCCGTGCTAGCGGCGGCACGGGCTCGCTGGACTCGTCTTGATCCGCCGCTGGCCTGAAATCGGCCATCTCCGGCAGCAGCACCGGCAGGGACTGCGCGGGCAGGGCAACCGGCTGGCCGCTGTCGTCATACACGATCGGAAACGGCTCGCCCCAGTATCGCTGTCGTGAGAACAGCCAGTCGCGAAGCCGGTAACGGCGCTCGGCCCGGCCGTAGCCACCTCGTTCCAGCCAGGAGATCGACGCGCCGATACCCGCCCGAGTGTCCAGGCCGGCTAGGTCGGGGCCAGGTCCGTCGACGTAATCCCCGTCGCCGTCGAAGGCCGCGGGCCACTGACCGGCGGGTGCGTGCGGGTCGACGCCGCGGGTGGCCAGCCAGTCAGCGGAGGGCTTGATCACCTCTCGCACGGGCAGCCCGAAGGTCGCGGCGAAGTCCAGGTCGCGCTGGTCGTGTGCGGGTACCGCCATGATCGCGCCCGTGCCGTAGCTCATCAGCACGTAGTCGGCCACGAACACGGGAACTGGCTCGGCGGTAGCCGGGTTGATCACGTAACCGCCGGTGAAGACGCCGGACTTGACGCGGCCGTCGGCGGACCGCTGCCGGTCGCTGCGCCTGGCCGTCGCTTCCCGGTAACTAGCCACGGCGTCTCTGGGTCGCCATGCATCGCCGGCCGCGGCCTGCCGGTACTGCCAGTCCTGCGGCGTGCCGGCCGGCCAGTCGTCGGGCAGCAGGCCGTCCACCAGCGGATGCTCGGGTGCCAGCACCACGTACGTCGCGCCGGAAAGGGTGTCGGGCCGGGTCGTGAAGACCTCGACGCAGCCCACGGCGGGGCTGGCAAGCTGCAGGTAGATGACCGCGCCGTCGCTGGCGCCGATCCAGTTGCGCTGCAGGTGCTTGACGCTGTCCGGCCAGGCCAGCAGGTCCAGGTCGTCGATCAGCCGCTGTGCCATCGCGGTGATGCGCATCATCCACTGACGCATCGGGCGCCGGTAGACGGGAAAGTTGCCGATGTCGCTTCGGCCGTCGACGGTGACCTCCTCGTTCGCCAGCACCGTCCCGAGGCCCGGGCACCAGTTGACGGGCTCCTGCGCGATATAGGCCAGCCTGCGGGTGTCGATCAGCCGACGCTGCTCCACCGGGTCCAGATCGGCCCAGGGCGTGCCGCCTGGCACTGGCCGCTGGCCGCTGGAGTACTCGGCGACCAGGTCCGCGATCGGCCGGGCTCGGCCGGTCCGCTCGTCGACCCAGCTGTTGAAGATCTGCAGGAAGATCCACTGCGTCCAGCGGTAGAAGCCAGGGTCTGTGGTCTCGATGCTGCGCCGGGTGTCGTAGCCCATGCCCAGCCGACGCAGCTGACCGCGCATATTGTCGATGTTCTGCCGGCTCGTGACCTGCGGGTGCTGGCCGGTGCCCAGGGCGAATTGCTCGGCAGGCAGCCCGAACGCGTCGTAGCCCATGGCGTGCAGCACGTGGTGGCCGGTCATCCGCAGGAAGCGGGCGTACGCGTCGGTGGCGATGTAGCCCTCAGGGTGGCCGACATGGATGCCGGTGCCGCTGGCATACGGGAACATGTCCAGCACGTAGAACTTCGGCCGTCCGGCCATTCGCTGGAACCCAGCGGCGAGCGGTCCTACCGGGTTCGGGCACCTGAAGGTTCCCGCCGCGTCCCACCGATCCTGCCAGGAAAGCTCGATCCGCTCGGCCATCCGGGCGTCATAGCGGAACGGGAGTTGCTCCCCGCCACCCTCGGCCCGCATGTCGGTCGTGCTCGGTTGCGCCGGTTGTTCGCTCATGGCGTCGTTGCCTCTCGCTCTGACAGCTCGGTACGGGCCGGGAAATAAAAAAGCCCCTCAGTGCATGAGGGGCGGCCGCGCTGACTTAGTGCGTCATCGCGGCCAGGGGAGAAGCAGGGTGCTCGAAGTTGTCACGCGCTCAGGATACCGCGAGCGGTCCGGATGCGCATTGCGGCTCAGGGCCGGCTCCTCAGGTGGCAGCCGTCGCGAGTGTCAGCGGCAGCACCGCCGCCGCGCCCGCCTCGCGCAGCAGCATCGCGGCCACGGTCATGGTCCATCCCGTCTCGATCCGGTCATCGATCAGCAGCACGGGATCGTCCAGGCGGGCGATCTCAGCGCGGATCGCGTCTGGCACGACGAGGTTGCCCCAGACCGCGCGCAGCCGCTGTGCGCTGTTGTGCTGGCGGGCCGCCGCGCCCGGTCCGCGGCATGCGGGGCCCGCGTAGCCGAGCTGGCCTAGGTACGGCATCTGGCCGATCTCGGCGATCCGCCGGGCCAGGCTCTCGATGAGCTGGGGGCGGGTCGCGGACGGCATGCCGACGACCGCGGCGGGCCGCTTGTCCCACTCCCAGGCGGCCAGTACCTTGACCATGGCCGCGACAACGTCCGCCGGCGCCGGCAGGTCGTGACTTTCGCTGCCCGTGGCCCGCGAGGGGTCGGCAAGCAGCACGCGCAGCCGCGGTCCCCAGCCGAGGTCGGTCAGCCTGCCCAGGGCCCGGCCGGGCTCGGCTGCGACGTCGGCCCCGATCTTGCCGGCGGCGTCGATGCCGAGTTCGCGCATGCCGGTCGGCCACATCTTGCGCGGCTGGACTCCGACGCCGGGCCGGAGCAGGTGATCGCGGGCGGCGCGGGCCGCCGCTTCCGGTACGGCATCGGGCCATGGGTGCTGCGTGCAGTTGTCGCAGCGTCCGCACGGCCCGGCGTCAGGATCGTCGAGTTCCTTGCGCAGGTACTCCATCCGGCAGCAGGCGGTGGCGATGTAGCCCAGCATGGCCTGCTGCTCGCGGGCGCGCTCGGCAGCGACGCGGGCGTAACGGTCCGCGTCGTACTGCCACTCCTGTCCGGTCACGGTCCAGCCGCCCGCGACCCGCCGGACGGCACCATCGACGTCGAGGACCTTCAGCATCATCTCCAGCCTGCCGCGCGAAAGATCGACCCTGGCTTCTATCGCCGCGGTCGACAACGGCCGGTCCGACTCGGCGAGGGCAGAAAGCGTACGGCGCACAACCGGCTCCGGCGGGAATGCGAGCGAGCCGAAGTAGGCCCAGATGTCGGCGTCTTCCGAGCCGGGAAGCAGGATCACGTCGGCGCGGTCCACCGCACGTCCCGCGCGGCCGATCTGCTGGTAGTAGGCGATCGGCGACTGCGGTGCTCCCAGGTGCACGACAAAGCCCAGGTCGGGCTTGTCGAATCCCATGCCGAGGGCGCTCGTGGCCACCAGCGCCTTGAGGTCCCCGGCGAGCAGGGCATCCTCGGCGGCCTGCCGGTCCTGCGGATCGTCCTGGCCCGTGTACGCGGTCACGTTGTGACCCCGCTCGCGCAGGAACGAGGCGGCCTCGCGGGCCGCGGCGACGGTCAGTGCGTAGATGATCCCTGACCCAGGTAGCTGACCGAGATTGGCGGCCAGCCAGCCGAGTCGCTGCTGGGCGGCGGGCAGCCTGACCACCGCGAGATGCAGGCTGTCGCGGTCGAGGGCGCCGCGCAGGACAAGTGTCTGCCCGTCCTGGCCAGCGCCGAGTTGCTCGGCGACGTCACGGCTGACTCTGGCGTTCGCGGTGGCCGTGGTCGCCAGGACCGGCACGCCGGGAGGCAGCCCGGTCAGCAGGGTCCGGAGCCGCCGGTAGTCCGGCCGGAAATCATGGCCCCAGTCAGAGATGCAGTGGGCCTCGTCCACGACCAGCAGGCCCGCAGAGGCGATCAGCTTGGGCAGCACCAGGTCGCGGAAGCCAGGGTTGTTGAGCCGCTCCGGGCTTACCAGCAGGACGTCCACCTGCCCGGCGGCCACCTCGGCGTAGACCTCGTCCCATTGCTCGATGTTGACCGAGTTCACCGTTCTCGCCCGGATGCCGGCCCGCTGCGCCGCGGCGATCTGATTGCGCATCAGGGCTAGCAGCGGGGAGACGATGACCGACGGCCCGGCGCCCCTGGCGCGCAGCAGCGCGGTGGCCGCGAAGTACACCGCCGACTTGCCCCAGCCGGTCCGCTGTACGACCAGGGCACGCACGCGATCAGCCACCAGCGCCTGGATTGCCGTCCACTGGTCGTCCCGCAGCCGCGCGCCAGGGCCCGCCAGGACGCGCAGGCACGCTTGCGCCTCGGCCCGCATCGAATCCGGTGAGTCAGCAGCGCATGTCATGGAGTTCTTAGTATCAGCCACAGCCGACAGCCACCCGGCCAGGTTGCCTTGTCGCCGGAGGGCGCTACGCCGCACGGCCCGGCGCTGGCCGGCCACGTGCTGGATAGGCTGCCGGGGCGGGCCTGGTCAGGATTCCTGCTGAGCGGGCCGGCCCGCGCCCGGACCCCCGACCGAGCGAGGCCATGTTCATGCAGGTCAGGCACTTCACGGCGAGCGGCATCGTGCTCGATGACGGCAGCGCGCGGCCGATCGAGCATGCCCGCCTTGGCTCGTGGACGCCGCCGGGCTGGTGCGGGCCGGGGCGCGAGGTCGCCGTGCCGCCGCGGGGGCTGCAGTGAGAGCAAGGCAGGCGCCGGCCGTTGGTGGCAAGGCTCGGGCGGCTGGCGGCGCGCTGCTGGTCACCGGCCTGCTCGCGCTCGCGTTCAACTTGCGGGCCATGGTTACCGGCCTGCCCCCGGTCTTTCCCGAGCTGCAGTCCGTGCTGCACATTTCTTCGGCCAGCCTGGCGGTACTCGCGGCCGTGCCCGTCCTGTGCTTCGGCACCTTCTCCGGCTTCGGCGCCCCGCTTAGCCGACGCTATGGGGAGGAACGCGTGCTGTCCGGCGCATTGCTGGCACTCGCGCTAGGCCTGGTACTGCGCAGCGTTGCGCCTTCGGCGCTGCTGTTCCCCGGCACGATCATCGCCGGGGGCGGCATCGCGCTGATGAACGTGCTGCTGCCGAGCCTGGTCAAGCGTCGCGTGCCGGAGCGGGCAGGCCTCCTGATCGGGCTGTACCTGCTAATGCTCGCGGTCGGCGCGATCGTGGCCTCAGGGCTGGCGGTGCCGGTGTTCGCTGCGGTCGGCGGCGGCTTGACCGGCAGCCGGCTGGCCCTCGGCCTGTGGGCGGGTCCGGCGGTCATCGCGGCCGTCGTGTGGCTGCCGCAGTTGCGCTACCGCACGATGCCTGAAGCGGGCCGGGCGGGCGCGGTGGGTGCGGTGGGTGCGCTGGCCCTGCGCCGGTCCGCGCTGGCATGGCAGGTGACGCTGTTCATGGGCCTGCAGAGCCTGTCCTACTACGCCGCGCTGTCCTGGTTCCCGACCATGTTCCGTG
Organism: uncultured Actinomycetota bacterium; assembly: GCA_963719765.1. GTDB lineage: Bacteria > Actinomycetota > Actinomycetes > Streptosporangiales > Streptosporangiaceae > JAJYUU01. The sequence goes on along the minus strand of CAVRCW010000001.1, from coordinate 317,252 downwards.
ACCGCGGCGCCAGCGCTGCCTATGCCGGGACCCTGCTGGCGCTGATGAACCTGGGCAACGGCGTTACCGCGCTGCTGGTCCCCGTGCTCGCGCACCGGGCCACCGACCAGCGCTGGCTGGCCGCGATGGCGGTGGCGGCGACCAGCGCGGGCCTGGCGGGCGCTGGCTTCGGGCCGTCGGGACTTGCGCCGGGTTTCGTGCTGCTACTCGGGCTTGGCCAGGGCGCGACGCTCGGGCTGGGCGTCTACTACACGATGGCGCGCGCACCCAATCCGGTCCAGGCCGCCTCGCTGTCCGCATTCGCGCAGGGGATCGGCTACCTGATCGCCAGCACGGGGCCGCTGCTGATCGGTTTCGCGCACACGGCTAGCGGTGGCTGGAGCGTCCCGATCACTATCTTGCTGGGGGTTGCGATAGTGCAGCTGATCACCGGCTGGCTGGCGGGCAGGGCCAGGACGGTGCCGGCCAGGTGACGCCGGGGCCGGGACAGACTGGCCTGGCGCCGGGCGGTGGCGGGGACGCAGCCCGTTCCCGTCCTGAACTGCAGTTAGTCCAGGAGTGGTTACAGCGGCGGGCGGCGCCGTAGCCACTGCAGGAACGTCCGGCGCGGCGGCCGTGCGGTGAGGGAGCCGCTGCGCACCTTGCCGGTCACCTCGACCCGAAGCGTCACCGGGGCGGCCGGGCCGCGGTGCGTCCTTACCTTGACGCTGCCGCTGGATACCGCCACGTCATCGGCGTCCACGACGACGCCGGGTCTGGTCACCAGCGTCAGATTGCCGCTCCTGACGTCGGCGGCGACCTGCAGCGTGGGCTGGGATATCGCGGCGCGGGTGAAGTCCAGCTTGACCGAGCCGCTAGTCACGCTGACCTCCATCCGCTGCGGCACGACCCACTCGCCGTCGCGCTTGGCGCTGCCACTGCCACACTCGATCCGGACCAGGTCCTTGGCCTGGGGCAGTGCCACGCTGCCAGAATGGGCGGGCAAGTCAGGCAGGTCAGTGGTCAGGACCGCGAGCTCGGTGAGCGTGCGGGCCGTGAGCGCCAGTTCCAGCCGCTGGTCCAGTTCCTCTGCGGTGAGCCTGCCGTCGCCAGCAGCGACTCGCAGCATTTCCACCACCCGGTCACGGTCTGAGTGCGACGCGCGGAGCTCGGCTCGCGGTTGAATGCCACCGGAGCCCTCGGCCGGGGGCAGCTCACCAGTCATGACACAACACTGTAGGGCCGAACGGGCGGAACCGGACACCCCCGATCTGGGGGACCGTGCCTCCGGGGACGACTACTGACCGTGATCACCTGCCACTCCATGGCGTGCCACTCCATGGCGTGCCGTCTGGCCATCCGTGCCTGCATCACAAAACCGGGCGATCAGCAAGTTCGTCGACTATGGAGGTTTATAACATGTATAGGTGCGAGAGGCCGAGGCTGTGACCAGACTTTGAGTTCCTGACCGGCGGCAGCGCAGCATGGCCGGCCGAACTAGTCTGAACTCGCCAGTTGCGTGCCGCCGTGCCCGGTTCGGGCACGCAGAACTAGACTCGACTAGTCCCGCCCGGTGAGGTGCCGGGTCGCGCAGGCGTCGCGGGCCCCAGAAGTTCCCTGCCGAGCATGAGGAGCAAATGAAGTGAGCTTGCTGGACAGCATCCAGAGTCCGCGCGACCTCAAAGATCTTTCTGCGGAAGACCTGCCCCAGCTCGGCGCTGAGATCCGGGACCTGCTTATCCGGGTCGTGTCCGCCAACGGTGGGCACCTGGGCCCGAATCTCGGGGTCGTGGAGCTCACAATTGCCCTGCACAGGGTGTTCGACTCGCCGGTGGACCGGATCGTGTTCGACACCGGTCACCAGTCCTATGTGCACAAGCTGCTCACCGGCCGCCACCAGGACTTTGCCGGGCTGCGCCAGCGCGGCGGCGTGTCTGGCTATCCGAACCGGACCGAGTCAGAGCACGACGTCATCGAGAACTCGCACGCCTCTACCAGCCTCTCGTATGCGGACGGCCTGGCCAAGGCCTACCAGTTGCGCGGCGAGTCGCACCGCAGCGTGGTCGCTGTCATCGGCGACGGGGCGCTGACCGGTGGGATGGCCTGGGAGGCACTGAACAACATCGCGGCAGGCCGGGACCGCCGGCTGGTCATCGTGGTCAACGACAACGGGCGCTCCTACCAGCCGACCATTGGCGGGCTGGCCGACCACCTGGCGTCCGTCCGTGTCTCCCAGCGCTACGAGCAGGTGCTCGACTACATCAAGACCTCCCTGTCGCACACCCCGCTGGTCGGCCCGCCGCTGTTCGAGGCACTGCACGGGATCAAGAAGGGCCTCAAGGACGTCCTGCAGCCGCAGGTCCTGTTCGAGGACCTTGGCCTGAAGTACCTAGGGCCGGTCGACGGTCACGACGAGCAGGCGCTCGAGCACGCGCTGAGCCGCGCCCGCGAGTTCGGCGGCCCGGTCCTGGTGCACGTCATTACCAGGAAGGGCTTCGGTTACCCGCTGGCCGAGGAGAACGACGAGGACTGCCTGCACCAGGTGAGCCCTGCGGCCAAGAGCACGCCGACTGCTGCCGGGGCCGCGTCTGCCGGGACCGCGTCTGCCGGGGCTGGACGCCCTCGACCCTGGACCCAGGTGTTCGGCGCGGAGCTGACCGAGATCGGTGCCCGGCGCCCCGACGTCGTAGCGATCACCGCGGCGATGCTGCACCCGACCGGGCTCGCGCAGTTCGCCAGCATGTATCCAAACCGGGTATTCGACGTCGGCATCGCCGAGCAGCACGCGGTAACCAGCGCGGCCGGCCTGGCCATGGGCGGCCTGCACCCGGTCGTGGCCATTTACGCCACGTTCCTGAGCCGCGCCTTTGACCAGGTGCTGATGGACGTCGCCCTGCACCGGCTGCCGGTTACCTTCGTGCTTGATCGGGCCGGAGTCACGGGCCCCGACGGGGCAAGCCATCACGGCATGTGGGATGGCTCCATCCTGCAGGTGGTACCCGGGCTGCGGATCGCGGTACCCAGGGACGGCAGCTCGCTTGCCGAGTTGCTGCGCGAGGCGGTCGCTATCGATGACGGGCCGACCGCACTGCGGTTCCCCGGCCGACTGTCGGGTCCTGATGTTCCGGCCGTCGGCAAGATCGGCGCGATGGATGTGCTGCACGCGCCCATCGAGCCGACCAGCAAAGACGTGCTGCTGCTCGGCGCCGGCCCGATGGCGGCCGTGTGCGTGGCGGCGGCCGACAGGCTCACTGACCACGGCATCGGCGTGACTGTGGTCGACCCGCGCTGGGTGAAGCCACTCGACGACGCCCTGCCGGGCGCAGCGCAGGAGTACGGGCTGGTGGTCACGGTCGAGGACAACGGCCGGGTGGGCGGCTTCGGCGACGCCGTAGCCAGGCTGCTGCGTGATCACGACGTCGAGACCCCGGTCCGCACGTTCGGGCTGCCGCAGGAATTCCTTGAGCACGGCGAGCGGGCCGACCTGCTCGAGGACAGTGGCCTGGCGCCGCAGCACCTGGCCAGGGTCATCACCGAAATGGTGGCACGCCGCGCGCCCGACCTGGCGAACGAGCGGCAGGCCTAGCGGGTCTGCGGGGCTAGCGGTCGGCGGCCTGGGCTGCGTCAGCTGAACCGGGCGCGAAGCATCCTGGTCAGCTCGCCGATCTCCGCGACCTTGAGCATCCTGGCCGCGGCCAGGTACAGCAGCAGGCCACCGCTGCCGCCGATGGCCACTATCGTCAGCGCGGTGATGGTGCCGTCCGGGGCAACGCGGCCGATCACCACCGAGGCGGCGATCGCGAAGATCATTCCGGGGACGGCCGCGGCATGCATGCGCACAAGGGTCCGGTTAATGCGGCGGGTATCCATGTCGCCAACACGGCGGTTGAGAATCCACCACAAGGCAACGGTCATCACCAGGCTCGACAGCCCGAAGCCCACGCCCAGGCCAGCGACGACATCGGCCGGGGGCAGTACGAGCAGCGCCGTAAAGCTCGCCGCGATCCGGACCGCCATCGATACCGCGCCGATCAGAGCAGGCGTCCTGCTGTCGTGCATCGCGTAAAAGGCACGCAGCAGCAGGTTGAACAACGTGTAGGGGAGCAGGCCGAGGCAGAACACGCCAAAGATGACGCCGAGGTAGCGGGCGGATGCGGCAGAGGTGCTGCCATGACCGAATATGCCCTGGGCCAGCGGTGGACCGAGCACCGCCAGTATCAGCGCGGAAGGCACGACGATGACCGAGGACAGCCGGGTCGCGGAAGAGAAGTCCCTCTTAAGCAGCCCGTGCGAGCCTGCCGCAGCATGCGCGCTCATCCGAGGCAACATGGCGGTGATTACCGACACGCCGACGATCGCATAGGGCAGCTGGAATAGCTGCCAGGCATTGCTGAAGGCAGCGAAGCCCGCGCCAGCACAGGTCTTGCAGACTCGCGCGCCCGCGTCGTTAGACACGATCGTCGTTGCCAGGAAGGACAACTGGGTCACGACAATGTAAAAGAACATCCAGCCGCCCATGCGGCCGATCTCGGAGATCTCAGCCCGCTTGAAGTCGAACCTGGGCCGCCAGCGGAAGCCCACCCGGCGGACGGACGGCCACATCGCGGCCGTCTGCAGCACAATTCCGAGTGTTGTCCCGATGCCGAGCAACTGGATCTCGCCGGTGGAGATGTTCTCCGGGGTGCGGTTCGTGCCTGCGGTGAGGATTAGCGCGAGGCCGGCCGCCATGACGACGACATTGTTGACGACCGGCGTCCACATCGGCGACGCGAAGCTGCCGCGGGCGTTCAAGATCGCGCCCGCGAGGGAGCTCACGCCGTAGAAGAAGATCTGCGGCAGGAAGAAGTAGGTGAAGATCACGGTCAGGTGGTAGGTGGCAGCGTTCGGCATCCCGTGCCCGTAGATCGCCGTGATCGGTATAGCCGCAGCCGTCGCCAGGATCGTGATGGCGCCGAGCCCGAGCACGCCTAGAGTGAAGATCCGCTGGTCGTAGGCCTCGCCGCCGTCTGAGTTCTTCTTGGCCGCCTTGACCAGGAGTGGCACGACCACGCTCGTGAGGATGCCGCCCAATGCCAGGTTGTAGACGGCGTTCGGCACGGTGTTGGCGACGTTGTACGCGTCACCGAGGCTCAGCGTGCCGATGGCATACAACAGGACGGCCGTGCGCAGGAACCCGGTGAACCTTGATGCGATAGTGCCGAGCGCCATCACGCCGCTGGACCGGGCCAGACTAGGACCGCGCTCCGCCTGCGCCAAGCTGCCGCTAATCGCGTTGCCGCTGGTCGTGGCGGTGTCGGCGCTGGGCCCGGCGGCTGTGCTGGTGTCGCTAGTTGTGCTGGTGTCGCTGGTGTCGGTGCCTGTCCTGGTGTCACTAGTCGTGTCGCCGCCTGACCTCATGGCGGTGCCAGGCTTCAAGGCGGCGTCCGCGGCGGCTCCTCCGGTCTCGCGCTCCGCCGTCGTCATCGATTCGCGCCGGATCGGACCTTCACGGACCTGACGGTCGGCCCGACCTCAGCGCCGACCTGCTGGGGATCACCGAGGTCGAGCAGCGCGGTCGGCCTGCCGGCCGCAGGCCGCATAGCTGCCCTGGCCTGGGTTCCTGCCCGTAGGCCGGTCGCGCCTGCCCGGCCGCGCTGGGCCGACAAGTTCAACCTCGGGCGCGCCAGCCCGGCCCTGGCCCGCCGCACCCGAGCCAACCTGGCTGGCGCGAAGGCGGCCCGGCGGAGCTGGCCGCGCGCGGCCTGCGCGGCGGCGTGAGCGCGCCGAATAGCAACCTCGTGGGCTGCCCGCTCAAGCTCGTCGGCGAGAGGTGCCAGGTCTGCAGCGCCGTAACGCCTACTTAGCGCCGCGCCGATGAGGAAATCCGCAAGTGCCGGGTTCTTGGGCAGGCACGGCCCGCGCAGGTGGGTGCCGATCGCGCTGCCGAGGACAACGCCTTCTGTTCCGTCACCATTGTTGCCGTGCCCGCTCAGCACCTGGCCAAGGGGCTTCGCTGTCGGGCCAAGGTAGGTGCCGCCGCCGTGGTTCTCGAAGCCCACGAGCAAGCTGCCGTGCCACCGCACTACGAGCTGGCCGATGACGCGGTCCGCTCGCGCCTGCGAGATCGTGCCGTACTGATCGCCGGTTACCGTGCTCTGCCAGATGGTCCAGGAGTCGAACAGCTCAACTCCGGGGATCTCTGCGCCCTGCCCCGGCTGGCAGAAGCGGCCGAATAGCTCGTAGCCCCCGCCGACGGCAAGGGCGGCAGCGCCCTGAGCGACCGCATCCCGGATGGCTGCGCCCTTGAGTTTGTACAGGTCAGCTGCCACGAGTCGCTGCTGCGACTCCCCGCCACCGCCAATCATGATCAGGTCGAGCGTGTCAGGCTCGAGTCGGTCGCCCAGCCGCAGTTCCTTCACGTCCACTGCGACGTCACGCCAATCGCACCGGCGCAAGACTGTGTCGACATTGCCCCGGTCACCGTAGGTGGACATGATGTCCGGGTATAGGTAGCCGAGCGAGATCCTCATGCCTGGCACTGCGCTGCTCCGCTCTGCTCTCGCCACAGATCCTCGACGTAACCTTGCCGCCCTAGCCAGCGCCGCAGTTGCCACAGGACAACAGAGGTGGAGACAACCCACATTGGCTGGCCGGGCGGAGTGCGGTCGAGCGCGATCTGGAATGCCCGTACCGGATCTGGCTCGATGGCGATATCTGCTGTCTGCTTGCCGTCGAACCAGCCGGCGTACTTCAGCCGGACGGCTAGGTCGGCGGCGCGGTTACCGGACACGACCGGCGCGGGGACGAGTCCGGCCAGCGAGTCGAAGTCGACATCCCAGATCCACGAGGTGTCCGGCTGCTTGCCCGGGCAGTCGTTGAGGCCGAGCAGCATTCGCCTGGGCTGGCGATCACCGAGGACCGCGCGCAGCACCTCCGTGTACCCGTTCGCATTCTTGGCCAGCGCCAGGTACACATCGTGACCTGCGATCTGGACCCTCTCCATGCGGAAGGAGCCGGCCGTGATCTGCGCCATTGCCGCGAACGAGCGGTCCGGCAGTTGGCAGGCAGTCCCCGCTGCCACCGCGGCGAGCGCGTTGTAGGCGTTGTACAGGCCGGGCAGCGGGATCTCCAGCACCGTGTCCGACGTCGGCGTGACGACCTGGAACCTGGTGGCGGACGGACCCACCAGGTCGACCTTGGTGAACCTGACCTGAGGCTGCGGGCGAGTCAGGCCGCAGCCGCGGCAGGCCCAGTGGCCCAGATGGGCGTAATACACGCAGCTGTAGGACAGTTCTCCGTCGCAGCGCGGGCATCGCGGGAAGTCCGACGTGGGATCGGCAGCGTCGCGGCCAAGGTCGTCGTCCTCGATGCCGTAGTACAGGCGCGGGTTGTCAAGCTCGGATGCGAGGTACGCGACCCTCGGGTCATCGGCGTTTAGTATCAGCGACACGTCCGCGGGCAGCGTCCGCATCGCCCGCTCGAGCAGCGCCTTGATGTAGGCCGGCTCGAAATAGCGGTCGAGTTGATCGCGGAAGATGTTCGTGAACACCAGCGCCCTGGGTCGGCCGACGTGGCGCAGGATTTCAGGGAATGACCCCTCGTCTACTTCGAACAGGCCGATCGCGTGCGGGTCGTCAGGCATGTGACCGGTCAGCGCCGAGTGGGCAACCATGGTGGTGGCCAGGCCTGACCGCTGGTTCGATCCTTCCTGGTTGAGCACCGGGTGCAGCCCGGCGGCGCGCATTACCTCGCCTAGGATCCGGCACGTCGTGCCCTTCCCGTTGGATCCGGTGACCAGCACTGCACCGCGCCGAATCTCGGCCAGCAGTCCGGACAGCGCGCCTGGATCGATGGTCAGAGTCACCAGCCCCGGTATTGCGGTGCCGTTTCCCCGGCCCAGGCTGCGGACGCCGCCGCGGGCGGCCTTACCTACACAGACCGCGGCAGCCCGACGGACTGACGCGACTGGGCCCAGGCGAGCCCTGCTGGCTGCGGACGCTGTCATGAATTCCCCCCGGACATGACTTCGTGACATCCAGGGGCAGGACGAAGACACTGGCGCGAGCCGGGGAAACCGTATCCGAGCACGGCCTCACCCGGCACGGTGAACAGCTACCTATTCCGCGGCTGGGCCTGCTGCTCGCATGCATCTGGACTGTGGACGTATTCCCCAGCGCTCGCGGAAGATGGCCGGCTAGGCGCTTCCTTTGCTGAACCTTGCCGAATGCTGACGGAAATCAACGCGATGCCGACCTTCCGGACCGCGTCCGGCGTGACGTCGGCTCGCCTCAGTTCGGGCATCAGTCCTGAGAGTCTCGGGCCCTGGCCACAGCAGGGGGCAGGACACGGCAGAATCGGATGTATGGACACTCTCCACGTCGCCGTCGTGGGCTCGGGCCCGGCCGGCCTTTACACAGCCGAGGCGCTGATCAAGCAGGCCGCGGCGCTCGACCCGCCGCAGACGATCCGAGTCGACGTGCTGGACCGGCTGCCAACTCCTTATGGCCTTGTTCGTTACGGCGTTGCACCCGACCACAAGTCGATCAAGTCGATCGCTGAGTACCTGCGCGGCGTGCTCGAACACGAAGGTGTCCACTTTGTCGGCAACGTGCACCTAGGCGAAGACGTGACCAGGGAGGATCTGCTGGCGCACTATGACGCCGTCGTGTACGCCACGGGCGCGATGCGGGACCGGCGCATGGGCATCCCCGGCGAGGACTTGCCTGGCAGCATCGCCGCCACCGACTTCGTGAACTGGTACTGCGGTCATCCGGATGTCGACCCTGGCGCGTTCACGCTGGAAGCCGAGTCGGTCGCGGTGATAGGCGTGGGCAATGTGGCGGTCGACGTCGCGCGGATCCTGGCCCGCGACCCGGAGGAGCTGCGCGAGACCGACGTGTCCCAGCCGGTGCTGGAGGCGCTGATGGCCAGCAAGGTGCGCGAAGTGCACGTCATCGGCCGCCGCGGTCCTGCGCACGCCAAGTTCACCACCAAGGAACTGCGCGAGCTTGGCGAGCTCGCGGGGGTCGATGTGGTGGTCGGCGAGGGCGAGGCCGATCTTGCCGCATTCGACGCGACCGGGGAAAGCACGCGACTGGCCGAGTCAGACCGTCATGTGCGCGGAAACTACACCGTGATCTCCGAATGGGCGCAGCGCTCCCCGGCCGGCGCCGGCCGCAGGCTGACCCTGCGGTTCTGGCTGCGTCCAGCCGAAATTCATGGCGGGAACGGGGTTACCGGGCTCAAGGTCGAGCGGACCAGGCTGGACGAGTCCGGCCGACTCCAGGGGACAGGTGAGTTCGAGACCCTGTCCGTCCAGATGGTGCTGCGCTCGGTCGGGTACCAGAGCGTCCCGCTGGCCGGCGTGCCGTTCGATGAGCGCAGCTTCACCGTCCCGAATGAGGCGGGCCGCGTGCTCGGATCCGACGGCCAGCCGCTGCCAGGGGAGTACGTGGCCGGCTGGCTCAAGCGCGGCCCGACTGGCGTCATCGGCACGAACAAGTCCGACGCCGCCGAGACCGTCAGGTCCCTGCTTGCCGATCTGGCGGGCGGCCCTGGTCCCGATGACGTTCAGCTGCCGAGGGCTGGCCTGCTCCGCATGCCCGAGGGCACCGCGCCTGGTGAGTCGCCGCTGCGCGGCGTGCTGGCCGAGCGTGGCATCCGGCACGTGACCTATGACGACTGGCTGGGCATCGAGGCTGCCGAGAAGGAACTCGGCGTGGTTCTGGGCCGCGGTGCCCGGGTGAAGCTGGCCAGCCGCGGCGACCTGGACAAAGCCTGCGGCCTGAGCTGACATCCTGATCCGGCCTGTCGCCAGCACATGGAGCGTCAGACATTCGAGCCGGCCAGGCATGGCATGGACTGCGCCGGGCGAATGTCCCGCGTCGCGGCATCCTGGCGGCTAGCCGGTCAGGTAGGCCTGCCAGGACTGGCCGGGCAGGTTGTCGAGCGCGGTGCAGTCCGGGCCACATGCGCGCAGCATCGCGGCGGTGCCTCGCGCGCGTAGCAGCCCATCTACCTGGCCTGCTACGAAGCAGGCCCGCCCGCTCACGTCGGCCCAGTTGTAACGGACGGTGAGGATGCCGAGGCTGGCGTGGGCGTTGTCGCGCTGGTTGTCAGCCCATCGCTGCTCGGGCGGATGGGCCGCGCGGCCGTCAAGCTCGACTGCCAGCATGGCTTCCTCATACAAGTTGTCGATGTAGTGCGTCCGACCCGCGACAATGATCTTCCGCTGCCGCTTCGCCTCGGGCAGGCCGTGCGCGCGCTCGACTGCGTTGATGTAGCGGCGTTCCAGCGAGGACTGTGCCCCGGCTTTGACGTCGCCGAGTGCTATCAGCAGGTCTGCCCGCCAGCGTGCCCGTTGGCGTTCGTTCAGGGAGGCCAGCAGGCGGTCGGTTGTGGTGAGCCTGCGGCTGACGGCGAGGCATATCCAGTTGAATGCCTGGTCGAGATCTGTGCAAACCTGCGTAAGGTCCAGCACGGTCGCCTCGATCCGAGTCCGCGGCGGCAGCAGGGCGGGATGGCGGGCTTGCTCGATCAAGCATGACCGGTGGATCACGGCGCCGCGGATTGGCCAGGGACGCTCATTAGCAGGAACTGTGACATGAATCAGGTCTGCCGGACTGGCGGTCAGTCCGAACAACTCTGCTGCCGTGTGGTGACTGAGGGCCGCTTCCTTGCCAGCGGACAGCGCGACGGCCCACAGCTGAGCAGGCCGACCGGGCACTCCCGTGAATGTCGCGTAGACCCCGCGCTGCAAGGCCTGCCATCGCTGACCGCGCAGTTGACTCCAGATATCGCTGCGGCTCAGCCCAAAGGCCAGCGCCTGGTCGCGCGATATCACTCCCGACTGGATTTCGAGTAGCTCGCGACAATCGCGAGGAAGTTCCAATGGCATGCCAGGCAGAGTGGCACCTAGGTGAGCTGGCCCGCCGACAGCGCCCGGCGGTTGTGGATGAGCGCTGCTGAGGGACCGCAGCCTGTGGATAACTCGCTTCGGTCGACCCGGCGTTGATTAACGCGGAGAGCTGGCCGCAATATTGAGGCCAGCTCTCCACGTTAATCCCTGGCTCTGGGGCGGCGGGGTCTGGCCGGGCTGGCGGGGCTACCGGCTATGGGGCGGCGCGGTGCTAGGCGGCCCTGGGGCGGCGGGGTCTGGCCGGGCTGGCGGGGCTACCGGCTATGGGGCGGCGCGGTGCAGGCGCGCGGCCAGGGTGCGGATCCGCTCGATCAGTTCGGGCGGCTCGAGCACTGTGAAGTCGCAGCCCAGATTTCCCAGGTGGAAGGTGAGCGCGTCGAGCGAGTCCGAGCCGGTGGTCAGCACGCACTCGTCGCCGGCTGCCTCGATCGTGCCGACGGTCGGCGGGAGTTCGGCGGCGATCGCGGCGACGGAGGCGTGCAGCAGCACGCGAGCCTGGTAGCGGTACGGCGCGGTGCTGATCGCGTTGGCGACGAACGCGGCGGCATCGGGCGGGTCGTGCGGCACGAACCGGACGCCGGTCATGCGCGGCGACTGGATCCGGTCCAGCCGGAAGGTCCGCCACTCGCACCGCTCGACGTCGCGGGCCACCAGGTACCAGCGATAGCCCGCTTGCACCATGCGGTGGGGCTCGACCCGGCGAGCACTTTCCTCGCCGTCCCGCGTCCGGTAGCCGAACGCCAGCTGATCGCGGCTGCGACAGGCACGCGCGATCATGGTGAGCGCATCGGCGTCGACAGCTGGCCCGGGTCCGGTCAGTGGCACCGTGGCCTGGCTGACCGCACTGGCCCGGTCGCGCAGCCTGGACGGCAGCACCTGCTCGAGCTTGGCTAGTGCCCGCGCGGAGGCTTCCGCAACGCCGGTGACGGCGTGACTGGCCGCGGTTCGCAGGCTGAGCGCGACCGCGACGGCCTCGTCGTCGTCGAGCAGCAGCGGCGGCAGCGCGGCCCCGGCTCCGAGCCGATAACCGCCCGCCACGCCCGGCGTCGCGTACACCGGATAGCCAAGGCTGCGCAACTTCTGCATGTCCCGGCGCAGCGTCCGGGGCGTGACCTCAAGTCGGGCGGCCAGGTCCGCGCCAGTCCAGTCCGGGCGAATTTCCAGCAGCGATAGCAGCCGAAGCAGGCGGGCAGAAGTTTCGACCACAAATCTCAGTCTGCCAGCAATTGAGGACCGTTTCTGTCCGCATCAAGGTCTAGCGTCCACTATATGGAACTTGACTGGAATGCTGAGCTGCTCGACCAGCTCGAGTGGCACTGGGGACACCAGCTCCGTCCGCGGCTGGACGGGCTGACCGACGAGGAGTACCTCTGGGAGCCAGTCCCTGGCTGCTGGAGCATTCGCAAGGGCGAGAGCACAGCGGCGACTAGCCTGGGCGCCGGCGACTATCTGATCGAGTACGCCTATCCGGCTCCTGACCCGGCGCCGGTGACGACTATCGCCTGGCGGCTGGCCCATATCACCGTGGGCGTATTCGCGATGCGGAACGCGTCGCACTTTGACGGGCCGTCTGCGGACTGGGCGACATGGGTATACCCGGGTACCGCGGCGGAGGCGCTTGGCCAGTTGGATGAGGCGCACGCCGCCTGGGTCAAGGGCGTGCGCGGGCTCGGCGCCGATGGCCTGGCGCAGCCGTGCGGGCCTGCCGAGGGCCCGTTCGCCGAGTACTCCATGGCCGCGCTCGTGCTGCACATCCACCGCGAGGCAATCCACCACGGCGCGGAGATATCCCTGCTGCGCGACCTGTACCGGCGAGAGAGCAACTGAGATGGCGTATGACTTTCAGCTCGCGGTGGACTGCGCCCGCCCGCACGAGCTGGCCGACTGGTGGGCAGAAACACTGGGCTGGGTCGTGGAGAACTCAGATGAGGACTTCATCCGCAGGATGATCGGCGAGGGCTACGCTGCCGAGAGCGACACGATGACCCACAACGGCAAGCTGGTCTGGGTTACCGGCGCAGCCATCGGGCATCCGGATGGCCCGGCCACCGGGAGCCGGAAGCGGGTCATCTTCCAGCAGGTGCCAGAATCCAAGACCGTGAAAAACAGATGGCACATCGACGTGTGGGTAGGTGCCGAGAGCGTGCAGTCAGTTTCGGAGCAACTGATCTCGAGGGGCGCCACGTTCCTGCATGAAGGACAGCAGGGACCGCACCGCTGGATCACGATGGCGGATCCCGAGGGAAACGAATTCTGCCTGAGCTGACGGCATTGCCGGGGCAGCGAGGTCTTCCGCGGCGGCCGGCCGGCGCGCGTCACCAATGACGATCGCCAGTGCGAGCGTGCCCCGTTAGCGGGAGCATCGACGCGATCGGGGCCCTCTGTGATCCGTCTCGCTCTTGCTGGCCCGAGGCCGGCAGCCAGGCGATCGGTAGTGTGGCCCGCACGCGGGGGTCGGCCAGTGGCCACCGGTGGGGTGCCGTGGTCATGCGGGCTGCAGGCACTGCGTACTCGAACGCTGCGGATGCGGTGTCGCGGCCGCACTGGCGGGCAAGCAGGGTGGCGAGCAGGCCTGGTCCTCGCACGGGCAGGGGGACCCGGGTCCTCGAGATCAGGACGACGCCGCTCGGCGCGGCTATGGCGCAGGGGTGGCCGCTTGGGCAGTCGCCCATGACGGCAGCGACGATCAGGGCCATCGCGAGGAGGTCGGCGTGCAGGGCGTCGTCGTCGATACCGAGGTTCAGCACAATATGCTCGCCGAAGCCCACGACCGCGGCGGTGCTCTCGTCGGGCCATAGGATGGCGGCAGTGCGATCGAGCACAGTGATGCCAAGGCGCGTCGCGGTGCGGTAAAGGCGGGGCAGAGGGTCAGGTCGCCTGGGCATTGGCATTCCTTGCTGGGAGACCTGAGCAGGTCCGCGGCCTGCCGGGCTGGTCATGAATTAATTCGGATCCGAGCGATGGCTTGCCGATCCCGGTGTCGACCCGCATCAGCACAACTCGGGGTTCACCAGCACCTGCCGCGGCCAGAATGGCCAGCTTAGGGAGGCTTCCAGCGAATACCTCCGCAAGACGTGCAGACAACCGATCACCGCTCATGCCGGAATCCCCACCCCTGAGCATGCCGAACGCGTGCAAGTGTGACGCTCGAGCGCGGCCGCTGTATTACATCCCGGTCGTGTCCCTGGCTGGATAACTTGCCCGGCTCACCGGAATGTAGGCATCTCTTCCACGCTGCACCTTTTATCCTCCGACCTTTACCGGTCTCGGCCGAAACCGCGGTTCGCAGCGTGCGGATGACAAGGAATCGGTGGCCTATGAGCCGGCGCGGCGGTGACGGCGCAGACTGCGAGGGCGGTCATGACCAGGATGGTGTGCCGCAAGATGGCGTGGTAGAGGCGCACCTGGGACTGGTCGAGGCCGAGCCCGTCCTTGGCGAACTCGAAGTCTTCTTCGACGGGCCCTCGGAGCCCGGCGGCGCGGATGAGGCGGGTCATGTCGGCCTGCGCCATGTCACGACACGCCGTGATCATCCCAGGGTCAAACGGCCAGTGGCGGCTGCGCGCTAGCCGACCTCGGCTGCCAGGTCGTCATAGGCAGGCTGGAGCTGGTCCCACCGCGCGTCGGCATCGCAGCGCTCACGCCCGGCGAGGTGGGCGGCGAGATCCTCGACATGGACCTGCACCCCCGCCCCGTAGGCGGCGAGCAAGTCCAGGGGCATGCCCCGTTCCTCGACGACCAGGATGGTCTGGTCGCCTTCGGCAGCCAGCGTGGCCTCGATGACCTTCTCGAACGGCTCGCCCAGGCCATGGGCCAGCAGCAGCCGCCGCGGGGGCTCGCACGCTTCCACGCGCCCAGTGCCTTCCGAGCCGCTGGCAAAAAAGTGAAAGCGGTATTCACCGCCGAGGCGGAGGTCGCCCTCGATCTCGCCGATCCACCGGGCCAGACGCAGGGGATCGGTGAGTGCCGACCACACGTCGTCGACATCGGTGTCGAAGCGGTCCTCCATGCGCACGACGCCCTTGCCATCTGCTGATCGCAGGCTGCCCAGGATGCGGATAGCCGGACGTGCACTGCTGGTCATCTGGTGCTCCTTCGTTCGCGTTTCCCCCGGGCTATCTCGGTGTGCAAGGCGTCCAGCCGCTGTTCCCACAGGGCCCGGTACCGGCCCAGCCATTCATCGATCTCGGCGAGCGGCTCGGGGCGGAGACTGTAGATCCGCCGCTGCGCGTCCTGGCGGACCTCGACCAGCCCCGCCTCCCGCAGCACGCGCAGGTGCCGCGATACCCCAGGGCGAGCAATCGGCAGCAGCGCCGCCAGCTCACCCGCGGTTGCCGGACCGCCGGTCAAGGTCTCCAGCATCGTCCGCCGACTCTCGTCCGACAGCGCCTGCAGGACAGCTTCCATGGCGCGAGCGTACCCTGATAGTTACGTAACCGTCAAGGTACACAAGCGAGCACACGTGCGCCATGCAACACCAGCGAACCGGATCCGGGCGCTCCGCCGCAGCTCACAACCTGAATGGCGGCTGCCTACTAGGCCCGCCAGATCTGTCTTCCTCGTGCCGTTCTCGCAGGCCATCAGGGTTTCTTGTGCGCAGATTAGAGTCCGGGCCTGTTGGCCATTTCGGCGTAGGCTGGGCTGGCGACTTCGCGCGCGACTGCGCGCGGGACTGCTGCATACGGAGCAGACTGCGTGATGACAAGCTGAGCGGCGGCTCGTGCCGCGATCTTGGCGTGGCTTGTCTCGATCTCTTCTTTCCAGCGCGTGAGCGTTAGCCACAGCGGGATCCCGACCCAGCAGCCAAAGAACAGCAGCATGAGCGGGATGTTCAGCCAGAACCACGTCCCCATGATTACCTCTCCCCTGGTAATTCGGCCCTTTTACTCCGAGTGCGTACTCTTTGCCGCAGCTAGAATCACGGCATGCAGAGCCGGGAGGCATTCCGTGACCCGATGAATAGAGAATCTTACGGCCGCCTCTGATACGCAGAGGGCCATGTTTTATTTGTGCTGACCCGGCATTGCGAGAATGGCGGTGAGCGAGCGACCTGGCGGTCGAGGCCCGCCGCCCTCATTCAGGTGGGTGGGTGCCGAGAACGTGGGGTCAGTTCCGGAGCAGACTGATCGCGCGTGGCGCCACGCTCCGGCATGAACGACAGCAGGGACCGCACGGCCGGATCACGATGGCGGGTCCGAGGGAAACGAATTCTGCCTGAGTGACGGCATTGCCGGCCTGCGGGGTCTTCCCCGCCGTCGGCCCCGCTGGCTACGATTTCGCAGATGGGCACGTCGGTACCGGCAGGTCAGGTGGCAGTAGATCCCGTCAAACTGCGGCGAATGCTCGGGTCGCCAGAGCTCGGCTGGCTGGTCGAGCGGATCCGGGCGAAGCTCGAACGCGGCGAGCGGCTTGACGGCACGGTCACCCTGGTCGGCGCGACTTCGGCGCAGCGTCGCGCGGTCGCGCGCCTGCTTGGCGGCAGCGCCGGCCGCGGGACTTCGCTGAGCGTGCCGCTGCCCGCGGTCGCGACTGAGCTGTTCCGGGCCGCGGCTGCGCCCAGCCTGGAGGCTGCCGTCACCGAACTCGGCGGTCCGGTCCGCGACCTGGCCGCGGAACGCGCCGCCGACCTGCGGCGCTGGGGTGACGCGGTGGACGCGCTTCGAGCCAGTCCGTTGGCCGGACTGGCCTGGTACCGGGAGTGGCTTGAAGTTCTGCGCCGGGACGGAACTGCGACCAGATTGGTGCGGCAGGGCCAGGCGCAGCTGCTGGAGCAGGCCGCGTCCGTGCTCGAGCACCTGCCAGCCGGGTCCGACCCGACCAGCCACGTGCTCTCCGCACTGGCGGCGACTGTCACCGGGGATGAGCGCGCGCTGTCTGACGGGCCGCTGGCCGGCCTAGTCTTGCGAGCTCTGGCTATCCGCGAGGGGGTCCAGGCTCCGCCAGGCCGGGAGGCCGCGCAGGCGCTGTGGAGCGCGGCCGGCGTGGTCGCCGACGACCTAGCCAGCCAGGTGCTGGTGCTCAATGTCAGGGCGGGCGGCGAGCCGGTTGGCCGCTGGCTGACCGAGGCGGCCGACGAGGGACAGCCGTTCCGCCTCACGCTGCGCCAGCTCATCAAGCACCCGGTCTTGCCGTGGGCGCTCGATATCTACGTCTGCTCAAGTTCCGCATTGGCACGGGCGGCCGCAGGTGAGCTCGGTGCCAGCTGCCCAGCCCTAGTCTGCACCGAGGGCGAGCCGTCGGTAGCCTGCACCAGGCTGCTGCAGGCGGCGGCCGGCAGCGGGTCGTCGGTGCATTGGCATGCGGACTTCAGCTGGCCGGGACTGCGCGGCACCGCCACGGCGATTCGCCATCTGCAGGCCCAGCCGTGGCGGATGACGGCCAGCGACTACCAGTCTGCGCTGGCCGGTGGCGGCGACCCGCTGATAGGAAGGGCCGAGCCCAGCCCGTGGGATCCGCGGCTTGCGGACATGATGCAGCGGTCAGGCAGGATGATGACCGAGGACCGGGTGCTCTCCGGCCTGCTGTCCGACCTTGCGGTGCACCAGCGGATCGGCTAGCCGGGGGCAGTGCGCCGGGGGCAGTGCGCCTGGGGCAGTGCGCCCGCCTAGCTCTCGGCGATGATCTTCCTCAGCAGGCTCCGGGTGCGCTGTCGGTCGTCGCCCCTGGCGAACTCGCCTGCCACGAAGTCCGTTACGCCCGCCTCGGCGAGCGCCGAGATCTGCGCGGCCACGGTGTCCTCGTCGCCCACGATCGCGACGTCGGCGGGTCCCGCCGCTCCTTCCTTGTCCAGCATGGCGCGATAAGACGGCAGCTGGCCGTAGATGGCGAAGTCCTCCGCTGCCCGCGCCCGCGCGGCGGCCGGATCGCTGGTCACGCAGACCGGCAGGATGCACACGATGCGCGGGCTGTCCTTGCCGGCCGCGGCCGCCGCCGCCGTGATCGCCGGGGCCACGTAATCCCTGACTGTTGCGGGTCCCGTCATCCACAGCACGGTCCCGTCCGTCTGCTCGGCCGCCAGCTTCAGCATCTGCGGCGCCATCGCGGCGAGCAGGACAGGTACCCGTGCCACCCGCGGCGTGGACAGTCCGATGTGCGCGTGGATGCTGCTGCCGTCGAAGCTGACTGGGGTGCCGTCCAGGAGCGGAAGCAGCACCGACAGGTACTCGCGCATGTGCCTGGCCGGCTTGTCGAAGCTGTACCCGTACATGCTCTCGATGACGATCTGATGCGAAAGCCCGATACCGAGCATGAGTCTGCCGGGGCCGAGGGCCAGCGCGACCGTCAGGGCCTGCTGCGCAAGCACGGCGGGATGCCGCGGATAGGTGGGCACCACCGCGCTGCCCACCTCTATGCCCGGCACCTGGCTGCCCGCCACCGCGAGCGAGGTCAGTGCCTCGAGACCGAAGATGTTGGATATCCAGGCCGAGGCGAACCCGTCATCGGCGGCCCGACGCAACTGGTCGGTCAGCCGGCTAAGCGCATCTGGGCTGCTGGACTCCGCCAGGGAGGTACCAATCCGCATCTGCCTGTCTCCCTCCGCCTGCCGGGCTCGATTGCCGTCGGCCAGATCAGATCTTCCCGGCGGACGCAGTGTCCCGCAAGATGACTAGCTGAGTCCGTGCACGCCGCCTATCGGCCAGCAGCGGGGCCGTGCCCTCTTCGCGGATCAGGTTGTCGCGTCCCGGACGGTATGAATGCACCATACTTGGCTAAACAGATTGCTCTCCATGTTGCCGTGGACGGGCGAGTTTCACCGCCACCGAGCGCTTCACCAGCGTGTGATTTGGATTAGCCCTCCCTGGCGTCTTTGCCCGCAGGCAACTGCGGAGACAATAGGGACATGAGTCAACCCGCCCCCGGTCGTGCCAAGCAGTCCTACGGAACCACGGCTGCCGAGCGAGAGTTGCACGCCGCGCGCCAGCGGGCTAGGAAGCACCAGCAGGCGGCAGCGCAGGCGCGGTCGCGCGCAGCGTCCAGGGAAGCCGCCGCCGAGGTGGCCGAGCTGGCCAGACAGCTTCCCGCGGATCGCTACCTCGACCGGGAAGACAGCTGGCTCAGGTTCGCCGAGCGAGTCCTGGAACTGGCCGAGGACAAGAACGTGCCGCTGCTGGAGCGAGTCAGGTTTCTCGCCATCTTCGCCAGCGCGGTTGACGAGTTCTTCATGGTGCGGGTGGCCGGCCGGATCCGTCGGATGGCCACCGGCCTGCCGGTCGAGAGTGCGACCGGCATGCCGCCCGACCAGGTGCTTGAGCACACGCTGGAGTTCGCCCGTGAACTGTCGGCCAGGGCCGCGCGGTGCTTTACCGACAAGCTCGTGCCCGATCTGGCCGACGAGGGCATCGAGATCTTGCGCTGGAAGGAACTCGTCCCCGAGGAGCAGGCCCAGCTGGAGAGGCTCTTCTCCGAGCGCATATACCCGGTGCTAACTCCGCTGGCTGTCGATCCGGCGCACCCGTTCCCGTTCATCTCCGGTCTGACCCTCAGCCTGGCGATGACGATCGCTGATCCGGAAACGGGCGCCACGATGTTCGCCAGGGTCAAGGTCCCGCCGCTGCTGCCGAGATTCCTCACCGTCGGGCCGAACCGGTTCGTCCCGCTCGAGGACGTCATCGCGGCGCACCTGGGCCAGCTCTTCGTCGGCATGGACATCGTGGAGAACCACGCGTTCCGCGTCACTCGCGTCTCTGACCTGGAGATCGACGAGGACGTCACCGAGGACCTGCTGAAGGCGCTGGAGCGCGAGCTGCTGCGCCGCCGGTTCGAGCCCGCCGTCCGGCTGGAGGTGGAAGAGTCCATTTCCGACGACGTCCTGGAAAAGCTCGTGACCGAGCTCGACGTCGACATCCGGGCCGTCTACCGGGTGCCTGGACCGCTCGACCTGTCCGGCCTGTCGGCGATCGCCGACCTGAACATCCGGCACCTGAAGTACCCCACCTTCGTGCCGTCCGAGACGTCGCTGCCGGACGAGGTAAGCGACGTATCCATATTCACCGCGCTGACCGAGCACGACGTGCTCGTGCATCATCCATACGACTCCTTCACCGCCAGCGTGCAGCGGCTGGTCGTGTCGGCCGCCGCCGATCCGCGCGTGCTCGCCATCAAGCACACCCTCTACCGGACCAGCGGTGACTCCGAGATAGTTGACGCGCTCATCGATGCGGCTGAGGCCGGCAAGCAGGTCGTGGTCGTGGTCGAGATCAAGGCCCGCGGCGACGAGCGCGCCAACATCGCCTGGGCGCGCAAGCTGGAGGAAGCCGGCTGCCACGTGGTGTACGGCTTCCTCGGCCTTAAGACGCACTGCAAGATGGTGCTGGTGGTACGGGAGGAGGCTGACGGGTCGCTGCGCAGGTTCTGCCACATCGGCACCGGCAACTACCACCCGAAGACGGCGCGGCTCTAT
This sequence comes from uncultured Actinomycetota bacterium, assembly GCA_963719765.1. Taxonomy (GTDB): domain Bacteria; phylum Actinomycetota; class Actinomycetes; order Streptosporangiales; family Streptosporangiaceae; genus JAJYUU01. The sequence continues at coordinate 296,976 of CAVRCW010000001.1, read as the reverse complement.
GAGGACTTCGGCCTGCTTACCGCCGACCGCACGGTGGGCGAGGACATCACCGGCCTGTTCAATCACCTGACCGGGTTCAGCCGCCGGACCGAGTACCGGAGGCTGCTTGTCGCTCCGGCCGGTGTGCGGCCCGGCCTGCTGGAGCGGATCGCCGGGCAGGTGGAACTGCAGCAGGCCGGCCTGCCGGCCCTGATCCAGATGAAGTGCAACGCCCTGATCGACGAGGCGATCATCGACGCGCTGTACCGTGCCTCCATGGCGGGCGTACGAGTGGATCTTTGGATTCGCGGCATCTGCGCGGTCAGGCCGGGCGTGCCCGGCCTGTCGGAGAACATTCGCGTCCGCAGCGTGGTAGGCCGTTTCCTTGAGCACTCCCGTATCTATGCCTTCGGAACAGGGAACGAGGAGTCCTTTGGTGAGGTGTGGATCGGCAGCGCCGACATGATGCACCGGAATCTGGACCGCCGGGTCGAGCTACTCGTCAAGGTCACCGACGAGCAGCAGCGGGCGCAGCTGCGGCAGCTCATCGACCTGGCGATGGATCCGAACACTGCCTCGTGGTGGCTGTCGGGCGACGGCACCTGGACCCGGCATCACCTCGATCCGTCCGGCGCGCCGATGATCGACATCCAGGACCTGCTGATCAGATCCCGCCGCATCCGGGGGGGCGATGGCTGATCACCCAGCGGCCGGGGAGATACGAGCCGCTGGGGCGGTGCTATGGCGACCGGCCGGACGCGGGGCACAGGTAGCGCTCGTTCACCGGCCCAAGTACGACGACTGGAGCTTCGCCAAGGGCAAGCTCAATCCGGGCGAGCACGTCTTGCTCGCCGCGACGCGCGAGGTGCACGAAGAGACCGGACTGCAAGTCACGCTTGGCCGCTCCCTGCCGTCCGTCACCTACCTGGTCGACGGCCAGCCCAAGCGGGTCGACTACTGGGCGGCACGCCCGTCGCCAGGTCAGTTCGCGCCGAACAGCGAGGTCGATCAGCTTGACTGGGTTGCCCAGGCGCAAGCGGCCGCGAGGCTGAGCTACGCCCATGACGGGCAGCTACTGGCGGACTTCATCGCCGGACCGCGGCTGACCGTGCCGCTGGTCCTGGTCAGGCACGCGTCCGCCGGCAGTAAGTCGGACTGGCGGAAGGACGACGTGCTGCGGCCGCTCGATGCGCGCGGCGAGCGGCAGGCTGGCATGCTGGCCCGGCTGATCGGGTGCTTCGGCCGGGGCCGGGTGATCAGCTCGCCAGCCGAGCGCTGCCTGGCAACAGTCCGGCCGTTCGCGGCCTGGTCGGGCGCGGAAATCGAGGTCGATCCGGCGCTCGGGGTGCCTGATGTGAACTTGACGAAGACCGTCAGGGCGGGTGGGGCCGACGGCCTGGCCAAGGCCGCTGCGGACGCAGCGCAGAGCGCGGCCACCGACGGCCGGCCGGCAGTGATCTGCGCGCACAGGGAGAACATCCCGCGAATGCTCGCCGCCGTATGCGACCTCCTCGGCGCACCGGCGCCGGGCGGGCGGTCGCTGCGCAAGGGCGAGTTCTGGGTACTGCACAGGGCTGCAGGCCGGCTGGCTGGCGCGGAACGGCATAGTCCCGACAAGGGCGACTGAGCAGTCGCCGCGGGCCCGCTAGCCCCGGCCGGAGTGGCGGCGCAGGAACTCCAGCGTCCGCCGGTTGAACTCCTCGACGTTCTCGTAGATCGGTGCGTGCGCGCAGTCTTCGAAGACGACGAGCTCAGAGTCCGAGATCGCCTGCGTGAGCGGCTCGGCGAACCGCGTGGATGTCACCGCGTCGTGCCGCCCGAAGGTGATGAGGGTCGGCGCCTGGATGGAGCCGAGCACCTCCCTGGCATCATGGGTCAGGACCGCTTGCGACTGGCGAACCAGCGCGTCCACTGGCGGCATCGGGCGGCTGCGGACGAAGTCAGCGAGGGAGTCGATGTACTCGGGCCGAGCCGCGTACAGCTCGGGAGTGAAGCACCATGGGAAGACCCCCTGGATCACCATGTCGGTCACGCTGTCCAGCCCGCGCGCGAAGGTCCGCCAGCCTTCGACAACTACGCGCAGGAACGGGTCGGTGGCGGTCCAGGCACTGTGCAGCGACAGGGACCTGACCTGCGCCGGGTACCTGGCCGCGAGCCACATCCCGGTGGCGGCGCCGAGCGACAGGCCGAAGACATGAGCCCGGCCCACTCCGGCGGCCTCCATGAACGCGGCGACGTCGTCGGCGAGCAGCTCAGTGGTATAGGTGCCCTCCGGCTTGGCGGACAAGCCGGCACCGCGAAGGTCCACCGTGTAACAGGTGAAGTACTTCGCGTACTCCGCTACCTGGAATGCGTAACAAGCCTGGTCGGCCGCGAGGTAAGGGATCAGGACGATGGGCTCGCCCGCACCCTGGACTTCGTAGTAGATGTCAATGCCGTTCGCCTGGACTACTGGCACGTTCGCTCCTCCATCCGATGGCGGGTAACCCGCGCAGCCGGGTCGCTGAGCCGATGGTCCCGCATTCGCGCCGGGACGCGCCAGTGCCGCTACTGCGGGCTCGCGGGCTGCCAGTCCAGGGTCGGGGGCAGCGAGCCCTCCAGGATCAGCAGCCAGCGCTTCACCTCCGGACCGGCGCCGCCGCTGTAGCCGCCCAGGCCATCGCTGGCCAGGACCCGGTGACAGGGCACGATCACCGGGATGGGGTTCGAGCCCATGATCTTGCCTACCGCGCGGGCCGGCGGGACGTCGCCCGCCGCCCTGAGCCCGGCTCGGCCGGCCAGCACTCCGTAACTTGTTGTCTGTCCATAGCTGATCGAGTCGGCCAGTATCTCAAGGACGTGCCGCTGAGTGCCGGACGTGGCCGACCAGTCCAGCGGCAGGTCAAACTCGTGCCGTCGGCCGCAGAAATACTCGGCCAGTTGCTGGCGCGCGGCGGCGGCGAGTCCGTCGGACGCGCGGCCGCCATGGGCAGGCTGGTGGCCGCCGGCGGCGCACCGAACCGCACTGCGACGACCCCGACCGTGTTGCAGCCCACCGACACCTCGCCGACAGGCGTATCCAGGCGGGCCCAGTCGACCTCCGTCATTTGTCCATTGTGGCCGCTCGGACCGAGTGGTACAGCAGCAGCCTCAACTGTCGGCGGCCGGCGATAGAACGGCAGTGGCAGCTCGCTGCGACAGAAAGGGAATGCCGAGATGACCAACGACAACATCGCAATCGCCATCGAGGCCGAGCTCGTTGAGCTGTCCGGCCTGCTCACCGAGCCGGGCGAGCATGAGTGCTTACGCTGTTACCTGCTCCGGATGATCTACGAGTTCGGCTGTGACGGTCAGCACCGGTGGACCAGCAGATGGCGCGACCTGCGGGCACCCAGAGCGCGCGGGCTGGTGCGCAAGCTCCAGCAGCTCGGCGGATGCTGCTGCGACTGCGAGGTGCTGCTGAACGTGTTTCCCGCATACCCAGAGGTCGACACTCTGCTGCCGTGCGCGGGCCAGCCGCAGCCAGGCTCCTCGGCGCCATGTGATCTGCGGCAGTTGCGGCGCGCAGCCTGATCGCCTGGTGGCAAGATGCGGGCGCGATGTCGGCCCAGCGCGCGGCGGCCGTTAGCGCTACTCGTCGCCTTTCTCGATCAGCCGCAGCAGCGCCCGCGCGATCGGCACCGACGTGAGTTCCAGCTGCCACGGCCTGGCTCCGTAACTGGCCAGGTCCGAGGCGACGGACTCGGAGGTTAGCTCGGCGGGCGGCTGCCAGGACAGGCGCCGGACGGCATCGGGCTGGAGGAGGTTCTCGGCAGGCAGGTTGTGGGAGTCGGCTAGCGCAGCCACGACCGCCCGTACCGCAGTCAGTCGCTTGGCGGCTTCGGGGTCCCGGTCATGCCAGCGGTGCGCGGGCGGCGGCCCGTCGCCTGGCGGGGCCGACGCGGTCGGCAGCGCGCGGTCCGGCTGCGCCCTGGCCCGGCCGACGGCGCGCAGCCACTCAGGCAGATGCCGACGGGCGGCGCGGCCGGAGAAGCCGGCGATCGACGACAGCTCGTCCAGCCCGCTGGGCATGGCCCTTGCGGCCTCGACGATCGCAGCATCGGTCAGCACCTTCGTCGGAGACAAGTCACGCCTGCGGGCAATGCTGTCCCGCTCCAGCCACAGCTCGCGGACGACGGCGAGCCCGCGACGGCTGCGGACCCGGTGAATCCCGGACGTCCGGCGCCATGGATCGGTCCGCGCCGGTGGCGGCGCGGCCGCTAGCAGCGCGGCGAACTCCTGCCGTGCCCACTCCAGCTTTCCCTGCTCGGCCAGCTGCCGGGCGAGCACGTCCCGCAGCTCGACGAGCACCTCGACGTCGAGGGCCGCGTACCGCAGCCACTCTTCCGGCAATGGCCGGGTTGACCAGTCCGCCGCCGAGTGACTCTTCTCCAGGCCCAGGCCGAGGATCGTCTCGACCAGGGTGGCGAGGCCGACCCGCGGATAGCCGAGCAGGCGCCCAGCGACCTCGGTGTCGAAGAGCTGCCTGGGCCGGTAGCCGAGTTCGGCCAGGCACGGCAGGTCCTGGGACGCGGCGTGCAGTACAGCCTCGGTATCGGCGAGTGCGCTGTCGAGGCCGGACAAGTCAGTGCAGACCACGGGGTCGATCAGAACGGTGCCCGCGTCATGGCGGCGAAGCTGGACTAGGAATGCTCGATGGCCGTAGCGGAATCCGGAGGCGCGCTCGGCGTCCACCGCGACCGGTCCGGTCCCGCTAGCGAGCGCGTCGATGGCGGCCTGCAGGGCTGCGGGGCTCTCGACCAGCGGAGGCAGCCCCTCGCGGGGCTCTAGCAGTGGTTCTACGGTGCGTTCGGCCTGATCGTCGGATGACCCTGACGCCTGCTCGCTGGCCAGCTCCTGGTCGCCAGGGCCCCCGTCGGCCGGGTCCTGGCCGGTCATGGTCGCCGCCGACGGCGCGGAGGCCGCAGTGCCGCAACCCCCGGCGCGAGCGGCGGCAGCCCGGCAGCCGCGCAGATGACGCCGCACCAGGCGGCGAGATGGCCCGCCAGCTCAGGGTCCGCCTGGGCCTCGGCGGCTGGCGACCATGATGCCCGGAGCTCGAACCCGGTGGCCGTCGGCTCGTCCTGCTTGCCGCCGAAGCCCTGGGTGACCGCCGTAGTCACGGTGCCACTTATGTTCCGGTACCTGGCGCCGCAGCCATCCAGGGCCTCGGTGAGCCAGCTCCATCCGACCGCGTTGATCAGCGGGTCGGCGGCCATCTCGGGCTCAAGCTCGGCCCGGACATAGCAGATGACGCGGTACTTGCCGTCCCAGCCGGGCTGGCCGCCGGGGTCGAACAACAGCACAAACCGGCCGCTGGCAATGTCCGCATCGTCCCCGGCACCGGCGTCGGCACTCGCGATCGTGGCGGCCACGGCGGTGGCGTAGGGGGCGAGCCTGCGCGGCGGCGGTTCCTGCTCGAAGGTCAGCTCCGGCCTGGCTTGGCTCTGGTCGGCAAGTGCGTCCTGCAGTTCGGCGACCACCAGGCGGAACGCCTCGGCCCCGGTGCTGGTGTCCACGGGCCGCCCGGCTGGTCTCAGCGTCGGGGCGTGCGGCACGGGCGCGGCGCCGTCATGCCACGCGGTCGCGGATAGTGACCGCCCGAGGCAGTTCGAATGAAGCAGGCAGGCCTCCCAGGATCACGGCGGCGCCGCAGCCTAGGCAGATCCACTCGGGACAGTAACCGTCAGCGGCTACTAGGCAGCAGCCCGGTGTGGCGTCATGCTGCGCGAACGGACGGTCCCGGCCGCAGTCAGGGCAGTGCCGGATGATCTCGGTCATCTCGAACCTCCTTACCCCTGTGCTCCCCAACGATGCTGGCATGGCAGCGGTCCCAAGCCGCGGACCTGTGGCGGCGTGTCATTGGCTTTTGCCTGAGAACTGACTGCCCGGCACCGGCAGGCCCGCCCACGACAGGACCTGACGGGCATTGTGGGATCATCGTGGCTGTGACGCAGCCATCCGATGACTCACCGTTCCTGCGCGCCTGCCGCAGGCAGCCGGTCCCGCATACGCCTGTGTGGTACATGCGCCAGGCGGGCAGGTCGCTGCCTGAGTACCGGGCGCTTCGAACCGGGACGGCGATGCTCAAGGCCTGCTCAACCCCGGATCTGATCACCGAGATCACGCTGCAGCCGGTACGCAGGTACGAGGTCGACGCGGCGATCCTGTTCAGCGACATCGTGCTGCCGCTGCGCGCCATCGGGGTTGGCATCGACATCAAGCCGGGCGTCGGCCCCATCGTCGACAAACCGATCAGAGCCCCGCAGGACCTGGCCAAACTGCGGCCATTGGAACCGGGCGATGTGCCGTATGTCACCGAGGCGATCGGCAACCTCACCCCGGAGCTGGCCGGCACGCCGCTTATCGGCTTCGCGGGCGGCCCGTTCACCCTGGCCAGCTACCTGGTCGAAGGCGGTCCGTCGAAGAACTTCGAAACGACCAAGTCGCTGATGTTCAGCGAGCCCGCGCTCTGGGCTGAGCTGCTTGGCAGGCTCGCCGATATCACCATCGGATTCCTTAAGGTGCAGGTGGCTGCGGGTGCCAGCGCGGTGCAGCTGTTCGACTCCTGGGCGGGATCACTCAGCCTTGACGACTACCGGGCGTCGGTCCTGCCGCACAGCAAGCGGATCTTCGACGCGCTGGCCGAGACTGGCGTGCCGAGGATCCACTTCGGCGTCGGCACCGGCGAGCTGCTCGGCGTCATGGGTGAAGCCGGCGCGGAAGTGGTGGGCGTGGACTGGCGGGTGCCGCTCGACGAGGCCGTCAGCCGGGTCGAACCTGGCAAGGCGCTGCAGGGCAACCTCGACCCTACGCTCCTGCTGGCCCCGTGGGAGGTCGTCGAACGGCGAGCGCTCGAGGTGCTGGCGAGGGGCCGGACCGCGGAGGGGCACATCTTCAACCTCGGCCACGGCGTGCTGCCGGAGACCAACCCGGACATGCTGACCAGGCTGACAGAGCTCGTGCACGTGGCGTCCGCGCAGTCCTGACCGGCTTGGACCGCGCAGACGCCGGGTACGTGACCTAGCCGACCGCGGTCGGTCCTGCGCGGCGCCTGGCAAAGCGCCGCCTGCCCGCATATCCGATGCCCGCCAGGATCAGCGCCGCGATTGCGAACGGCAGCGCCACGCCGATCGCCGTCAGCACCCATGTGGTCGCATGCCGCAGGGCGCGCCAGCCAGCCGTCAGCCCCGACAGGAAGCTGCGGCCGGCATGGTGCTTGCGCGCCACCGCGTGCTGCACGCTCAGCAGCGTCATGCCGACAGTCGCGTAACTGGTCTGATGATCAAGCGCCTGCTGCTGCGCCTGCAGCGACTCCAGCGCCGACTCGTCGGCACTGATCTGCTGCTGTACTTGCAGCAGCTCGCTGACGGTGGCCGCTCGCCGCAGCAGGCCCTGCAACGCCGTGATGGCGGCCTGCTGTGAGGTCACCAGGCTGTTCACGTTCGCGACCTCCTGCGTCACGTCCGTGGCCTGCTGCCTGAGCGCGATCTGCTTGCCGAGCTTTGGCGCGGACAGCCTCAATAGAACCGCCGGATAGACCGGAACGGGGACTTTCAGGGTCAGGCTTACCGTGCCTGCGGACCGGCCAGGGGAGCCGGCGACCGCGTGCTCGTCCGCGGTGTATCCGCCCGCCGCCGTCACTATGGCGATCACCTGCTGCGCCGTTTTCATGGCATTAGCCGAGCGCAGCGTCAGGCTTGCCGTGTAGATGATGCTCTGGCTGACGGGCGTCAGCTTGGCGGTCGGCTGGGCCGCGGCCGGGCCGTTCTGCACGGCGTTGTTGGCCAGCGGCGCGGATCGGGCAGCGCCCGCAGCCCCCGCGTTCGCGGGCGAGCCAAGGGAGGCGGTGCCCGGTACCGCCGAGCCGGAAGCAGCCGAGGGCCCACTCGCTGCGCCGCCGCAGGCGCTGAGCAGCAGGCAGCCGGAGAGCAGTGTGACGCTGCCGAGTGCGGCGCCGCGAGCCAGTGTGATCCAAGTCATGTTGCTGGGACGTACCGCGATCGCGGCCGGTTCCGCCTATTGGCGATAATCGGACCGTGACCTTTCCCAAGATCGAACTACACGTGCACCTCGAGGGAACGGTCCGGGCGCACACCCTGCTGCAGCTAGCGCGCCGCAACGGCGTGGCATTGCCCGTCCACACGGCGGAAGGGCTGGCCGGGCTTTACGAGTTCACCGACTTCCTGCATTTCCTCGACGGCTGGACGCTGACAACCAGCGTGCTGCGCACGGCGTGCCGCTGTGGCGGGCGACCTGCTCCGCAGGGGGCGAGATGCGATAAGGCGACCCTGGCGACACTGCATGCCATAGGCGAGGCCGCGCGCTGGTCTGCGTCCGAGCTCGCGACGGAGAACGGCTGATGGGCGGCGGGCCGGCCGGAGGCCGGCCGGGTCGGCGCCGGGTCGCTGTGATCGGCGGCGGTGTCTCAGGCCTGGCCGCGGCGTTCCTGCTTAAAGAAGCCGGCCTGGCGGTGACCGTGCTCGAGGGATCGCCTCGGCTCGGCGGCAAGCTCGCGGTGTCCGAGGTGGCCGGCGTCGAAGTCGATGCGGGCGCGGAGGCGCTGCTCGCGCGGCGGCCAGAGGGCACGGGCATGATCGAGGCCGTCGGGCTGTCGGGCGAGCTGGTGCAGCCCGGCACCACATCCGCCGGGATCTGGACCCGCGGCCGGATCAGGCCGCTGCCGAGGCGGCAGTTCATGGGCGTGCCTGCCGATCTCGGCGAGCTCGCTGCCACCGGGATCGTGTCCGACGACGGCATGGCCAGGGCTCGGGAGGACCTGACGCTGCCGGCCAGCGCGCCCGGCGGCGATGAGTCGGTCGCCAGCCGGGTTGGCGCACGGTTCGGTGCCGAGGTGGTTGACCGGCTGGTGGAGCCGTTGCTCGGCGGGGTTTACGCGGGAAGCTGCGACGACTTGTCGTTCGAGGCGACGCTGCCGGCGCTGGCACAGGCAGCCCGCGGCCTGCGCTCGCTGACCGAGGCCGCGGCCGCCCTGCTGCCGCCGGCACCGCCGTCCCGGCGACCGGTCTTCACGACCCTGGCAGCGGGCCTGGGCAGCCTGCCGCCAGTGCTGGCCGCGCAGTCCGGGGCGGTCGTGCGCACCAGCTCGATGGTGCGCGGGCTGTCTCGCACCGAGCGGGGGTGGCAGCTGACCGTCGGCTCGGCGCACGCTCCGGAGGTGATCACCGCCGACGCGGTCATTCTCGCCGTGCCCGGCCGGCCGGCGAGCAGGCTGCTCGGTCAGGTCACCGGCGGGCGGACGGCGGCGGCAGCGCTGGCCGAGATCAAGTACGCCAGCATGGCCATCGTCACCTTCGGGTATCCGCAGGCGGCGTTTGCCGAGCAGCCTCCCGGCAGCGGGTTCCTGGTGCCTGCCATCGACGCCCGCACGGTGAAGGCCGTGACCTTCAGCACCAGCAAGTGGCCGCACTTGCGGCGTGCGAATCCTGGCATGCACATCGTCAGGTGCTCGGTCGGCCGGCTGGGCGAGGAGGCAATACTTCAGCGTGAAGACCGGGAGCTGGCCGAGCTCGCGGCGGCGGACCTGGCGAGAGCCACTGGCGTGCGGGGCAGGCCTGCCGACATCCGGGTGACCAGGTGGGGCGGCGGCCTGCCGCAATACAGCGTCGGGCACCTGGACCGGGTGGCTCGGATCCGCGCTGAAGTGGCCGGCCTGCCGGGCGTGGCAGTCTGCGGAGCCGCCTACGACGGCGTCGGCATCCCCGCGTGCATCGCCTCGGCCAGGCTCGCGGTGGATCGGGTGCTTGCATACCTGGAAGCCAGCGAGGCTGCGGCGGCCGGGCGGGAGGAGCGTCGGTGATTGACCTGGACCGGGACGGCAGCGTATGGGTGCTGCGGATGCGCGCAGGCGAGAACCGGTTCAACCTGGAGTGGCTGGACGCGGTGAACGCGGCGCTCGATCAGGTGGAGGCGAGCGCGGGTCCATGCGCGCTGGTGACAACGGGCGAGGGGAAGTTCTACAGCAACGGGATGGACCTGGACTGGCTGGCTACCGTTCCCGACCGCGCGGGCGACTACCTGCGGGCGATCTACCGGCTGCTCGGCCGGATGCTGGGACTGCCGGCCATCACAGTGGCGGCGGTCAACGGTCATGCCTTCGGGGCCGGCGCGCTGCTGGCGACTGCCCACGACTTCGCGGTGATGCGCGGCGACCGCGGGTTCTGGTGCATGCCAGAGGCCGACCTCGGCCTGCCGCTGACGGCCGAGTTCCTCAGCGTGCTGACCGCCAAGCTGCCCGCACGGACAGTCCAGCAGGCGGTGCTGACCGGACGCCGCTACGGCGGCGGAGATGCGCTGGCAGCCGGCCTCGTGCACATGGTCGCCGCGCCGGACGAGGTACTCCCCGAGGCTCTGAAGCTAGCGGCGGACCTGGCGGCCAAGGACCGGCGTACGGTAGCCGAGCACAAGCGGCTGCTGTACGGCGCGACGAGCAGCGCTCTGGCCCGCAGCTGAGCGGCCTGGCAGGCCCGCGGGGACTGGTCATCCCGGCCGTAATCCGGCCCGGCCGCACTCAGTCGGGGCGCTGGCGGTCCACGTCGGCCTCCGTCGCCGGCGCGCTCACCAGTACCTGCAGTGCCCGCACGAATCGTGCGGCCTCGGCCGGGCCGAGGGGAGCCAGGAAGTCGCGCTCGGCTGCGTCACGGGCCTGCCCCGCCCCGCGCAGGCAGCGCTGGCCGGCCTGAGTCAGCCGCACGATGTTCTTGCGCCGGTCCTCCGCGCTGCGATGACGTTCGACCAGCCCCTTGCGCTCCAGCGAGTCGACAAGCGCCACCATCGTGGTCCGGTCCACGCCGAGCTGCGCGGCCGCGTCTTGCTGGGACAGCGGCACGGCCGCGCCGAGCACGGCGAGCACCGCCAGCTCGCGGCCGTCAATGCCGAACTGCGCCATCGCCGGCGCCGCCGCCTGCATCAGCCGCTGCTGCGCGTGCTTGAGCAGGTAGCCGAGCCGCTCGGCGAGCGCGTCCGGCAGCCCGTTGGTCATGGCGCCAATCTACAGCGACCGGGAAGTACTCACCTAAGCTGATCGTCAGGTAGACTGACGATATCGACTTGCGCAAAGCGGAGGCGGCATCATGACGCAGACCCGGCCGGTGACGTTCGGCCTGAAGACGTCCCCCGTGCACACCACCTACGCGAACATTCAGCGCGCCTGGCAGCAGGCCGACGAGGTGCCGGAGATCGAGCACGCGTGGCTGTGGGATCACATGCTGCCGCTCACCGGCCCCAAGGACGGCAACATCTTCGAGGGCTGGACGCTGCTAGCCGCACTCGCTGCGCAGACCAGGCGGCTTAAGCTCGGGCTGCTGGTCACCAGCAACCGGATCCGCCAGCCAGCCGTGCTGGGCAAGATTGCCACTACGGTGGACGTCATCTCCGGTGGCCGACTCGTTCTGGGCATCGGCGTCGGTGGCACGCACCAGCCGCCTGGCAGGAACGGCATTCCCGGCGACAACCCTGGCATTGCCGAGTACGCCGCTTACGGGCTGGAACTGGTCTCACCAGGTGAGGGGATCGGCGCACTGGCCGAGAGCCTGGAGATTCTGCGGCGCATGTTCAGCGAGGACGTGTTCGACTTCCACGGCAGGTACTACACCCTGACCGGCACCAGGAATCAGCCCAAGCCGGTGCAGCAGCCGGGACCCCCGCTGCTGGTGGGCGGGTCAGGCACCCGGCTGCTGCGGCTCGCGGCGCAGCACGCAGACCTGTGGAACGTGCCTGGCCCGCCCCATACGAGCCTGGAGTTTGTCACTGAGCGCAGCCGGGTGCTCGACCAGCACTGCGCTGATATCGGCCGGGATCCCGCCAGCATCACCCGGTCCGTGCAGCTGCTGATCCGCGCGGACGATCCAGCCAGCGTCCGCTCGACGGTCGCGGACCTCATCACGGCGGGCTTCCGGCACATCGTCTTCGCGGTCAGGCCGCCCGGACCCGACAACGTCGCCCGCTGGCTCGCGGACGAGATCATCGGCCCGGTCCGCGACCAGTACGCATCGATGGCACCCTAGGAGCCGGGCGCGCGCGGCAGCACCGGATCGCAGTTCCGCCCGCGTCACGCGGTCAGCGGGAAGCGGCGGTCAGGGACCACACGACCGAATAGCTGTTGCCCGGCCGGCGGTCGGCTGCGATCATCCCTGGCATGCCAGCACACCTCGTCCGCGCCAACGGCCTGTACCAGGAGACCGGATACGCATACGCAGCCATCGCCCCGCCTGGCAGCCTGGTGTTCGCCGCCGGCGCCTGCCCGATCGACGAGTCTGGGCAGGTCGTCGGCGGTACAGATTACGTGCTGCAGGCGCGCCAGATGATGGCCAACCTGGTCGTGGCGCTCGCTGCGGCTGGTGTCGGCCTGGCCGACGTGCTCAAGACCACGGTCTATGTGGCCTCGGCGGACCAGGCTGATCTGGTCGACGTCTGGGACGCCGTGCACGCAGCCTTCGCTGACCACGAGCCGCCAAGCACCTTGCTCGGTGTTACTGTGCTTGGCTACTCGGGGCAGCTGGTCGAGATCGAAGCCACCGCCGCTGGCAGGCCAGCAGGCCCGAGCCCGCGAGGGTAGCCACCCTTGACTGTCAGCTAGTGCCTGAACACCTGTAACCGGCTGCAGTCGACGATGTTCTGGCTGCTTACGAGGGCTCCTCCACCGGGGATCGATCCTGGCAGGACCGCTCTCGTCGGCAAGTCGGCTGGCGGCGACCTGGCGGTAGCAACGGCATGAGGACGCCTACTCGCCGGTGAATCGGAATTCTGCCTGCCATGGACCGTCGGCGTGGACAACCTGCCAGTAGCGTTCGGCGATGCGCTCCGGGTCAAAGGCGCTGCCTGCTGCTATCTGTCCTGCGATCGTGAGTGTGGCCACCCGGATGCCGTCCGGTCCCAGGTCGGCGCCGAGCATTGTCGCGGCCGACCGGAGAGCCGCCTTGCCGAGGGAAACGGTCGCCAGGGCCGGGATCGGGTGGTCGGCGAACCCGCCCCCGGTGACGAGAATGGTCCCGAAGCCCGCGGCCCGCATGGCCGGCGCGGCTACCTGCGCGACCACGATGGCGCTGATGACATCCACTTAAGACGCCGCCTGGAGGTGGGCGACGCTTGAGCTCAGCAACTGGTCCGGGGCTCCCATGACGGGGTTATAGACGATGACGCCCGGTGCGCCGGTTCCGAGATACAGTTCCCTCATCCGGGCGCCCAGGCCATCGGGATCGCTGGCATCGGCCACGATGGTGTTGATCTTGGCGCCGGGCTCGGCCAAGGTGCCCGCGAGGTCGCCGAGGCTGTCCGAGCTGCGCGCCACCAGGGTTATCTGGTAGCCGCCCACGGCGAAGCGATTCGCCACGGCCATTCCAAGGCCGGGCCCCGCGCCGACCAGTAGCAGGTGGCGGCCATCGACTGAGCCGAGACCTGCGGCCCCGTCGAGGTCAGCGTTCGTGCTTCCTCGGTTGCCGGGGTCGCCTGCTCGCTCGTTAGGCATGGGTGCCGTTCCTTTCGTGTCAACCGCCTCGCAGAGCGGCTCGGGCTGGTGGCTCTAGCCATCCCCTGACCTCGCGAAATCATTCAAGTGGGCAGACAAGGCTGCGGCCGGGGGCCGCAGGACAGGGCTTGTGCCTCCGACTGCTTTGTCAGGCAGCCCGCGAATCGGCTCCTGAGACGGCCCTAGTTGTACTCTCACGTACGTCACCGTACAATTGGGGTCATGGTGATGATGAACGCGTCCGAGGCGCGCGCCGCGCTGCCCGACCTGCTGTCGCGGGTCGAGGGTGGCGAGGAAGTGACGATTACCCGGCACGGCCGGCCGGTGGCTGTCCTGGTCCGCCCGGACGCGCTGCGCAGTCGCCGTGCCCAGACGGCGCTGGATGGCGCGGAGGCAATACATCAGCTTCTCGCCGCTGCGTCAGCGACGGCACCGGAGGGCCCAGGGCTTACCGAGGCCAGGGCCGAGGAGCTAATCACGGAGATCCGGGCCGGGCGCGACGCCCGGTGATGGATGCCTTCGATGCCGACGTCCTGATCTACGCCGCCGTGCCCGGCCACCCGCTGGGCGGGCGGGCAGCGGCCCTGCTCGCCGGCGGCAGGCCTCCTGCCGGGATCGGCTCGGTCCTGCTTATGCCCGAGGTGCTCGGCAAGCCGTTGCGCGACGGCGCGGTCGGCGAGATCCGGGTCCTGGCCGGGCTGCTGGCCAGGCTCGATCTGCGCCCGGTCGAAATCGCAACCGCCGAGCTCGCCACGTCCCTGTCGGCCAGGTACAAGCTGAAGGCCGCGGACGCCGTCCACCTTGCCACCGCCGTCGCCGCCGGTGCCGACCGGTTCATCACGAACAACCAGCGCGACTTCCCAAAGGCGATCACCGAGGTGGACATCACCTATCCCGCCGACCTGGTCGACCCCGGCGCCTGAAGCCCCGGTCGCGGACCGCGAATGCGGATGGGGATGCTGAAGGCAGCCGTGCCGGGCGCCACGCTCCGACTGGCGACGCGACCGCGGCGAGAAGTACTTGGCCGCGAGTCCGACACCAAGGTCACCCGGCATGTCATCAAGCTAGGCTCCCTGCCCGTCGGCGGCGGCAACGCCCTCACCGTGGCCACAGAGCAGTCCGCAGCGCCCGGACTGCTCGCCGAGGTCGGAATCACCGCTGCGCAACTCGCCATCGGACCTAGCTGCCCGGTGCAGGCCTCGGCCAGGCCTGCACCTCTTGAAAGCACACCGGTCAGCGGTGCCGGCTGGCCGGTACCCCTCAGCGCGGCGGAGTGGCCGTCAGGTCATCGGACCGGCCCGCGGCCAGCCGTTGCCACTGCGCACTCGGGCGTCCTTCGGTGCGGAACTGGTCACCGTTGTTCGCCCAGTGCTGCGGCCAGCCCGTCGGCGAGTCCTCGAAGGTCTCCTGGCGGCCGTAGATCGTCATATCGAGCAGCCCGTAGGCCGGTGCCATGACTTCGGGCGCGCGGCCGGAGGTCCAGTAGGTCTCGAACACCCGGTCACCATCACGCAGGTAGCACACGAGCAGGCCGAACCAGCGCCCGGCCAGCAATGCGTCAGCGGATTCCTGCGCGGAGTACCACGGCATGTCCCAGCCCATGAAGCTGCGGTAAGCGGCGGCCTCCTCGTACGGCCCCTCGGAGAAGGTCGCATAGGTGACGTCGCGCGCGTGCAGGTAGGACAGCTCGCCGACCTGCCCGTTGAAGAACGTGCAGCCCTCGCATTGGTCCTTGGCAGGCTGGCCGTTGTGCCACATATGGAAGTAAACGATCAGCTGGCGCCGACCTTCGAAGACGTCCGCCAGCGGGATTCGTCCGTGCTCGCCTATTACCGGGATCGACGGGTCCACCTCCACCATCGGCAGCCTGCGCCGGGCCGCTGCGATCGCGTCACCCTCGCGGGTGTGCGCCTTCTCCCTGACCAGAAGATCGTCGAGCTGGGCCTGCCATGTTGCCCGGTCCGTCACCGCTGGCAGCGGCACGTTCGCCCACGCCTTCGGCGATATCGTCAGCTTCTCCTGCCGGTCATTCACTGCTGCCTCCTGAGTACGCCGCCTGCCGACTCCCGCGAGATTAGCGAGAGCTCCGCTCTTACGACGAAGTACCGGGCAAATTCTGGACAGTGATGCTCGGCAGGCTAAGCCTGCCCTGCGCGCCCACTCGTCTTACCCCAGCCTTCAGATCGGCAGTCTCGTGCCGGAGGTCCGGTGACCCGGCCGGCGTCCCGGCTTGATCATCAGTGTAAGCCCGGGCATGCTGGGCAGCATCTCTGATCATGACCGGATCAGCAGGCCGAGTGGCGTAGCTCCCGGCGGGCCTGATCGGGTGCATGAGTCGGCTCGAGGTGCAGGTAGAAGCGTTGCCGGGACAATCGACGTGCTGGCGCCGGTCGTGACGGCGACCCGGCGGCCGAGTCCACGAACAAGCAACTAGAGACCGCGACGGCAGGGGGATGCCCCTCCCGGATCCAGGGGGAATGTGATGACAACAGCGCGCGACATAATGCACACCGGTGCGACGTGCATCGGCGAGCACGACACACTGCAGTACGCCGCCGAGCAAATGCGCGACCTCGGTGTCGGGTCGCTCCCGATCCTCGGGGACGACGACCGCCTGCACGGCATGATCACCGACCGTGACATCGTCACCAAGTGCATCGCCCGCGGCGCTGACCCGGCGAGCGTCACCGCGGGCGAACTGGCTCAGGGCATGCCGGTCACCATCGAGTCACAGGCGGACGTGACAGACGTCCTGCGCGCCATGGAGCAACACCAGATCCATCGGCTACCGGTCATCGAGAGCCAACAGCCGATAGGGATGATCAGCCAAGCCGACCTGGCGCGCCATCTGCCTGATGCCTTGGTCGGGGAGTTCATCGAAGCCGTCTGCGCATCCAAATGACTCCCCGGTCCGGACGTGCGTTGCCTGACCAGTGTTGCATCGTGCCTCTGCCGGGTAGTGAGGCTGAATGGCGAACATCACGGCAGTCCCTGACTCGGCTCGCCGTGCCTACCATGAGGAACTGAGCCAGGGACAGCAGTCTGCGCTGCTCAGCTGGCTGGCCTTCACCGCGACCTTCGGCGGGCTGCGGATGCTCACCTACAGCATCCGGGCCGGCAAGGGCCCGTTCCATAATCTGAGCGTCGGCGGCGAGCACCTGCATCACTACATGTGGGGCATCAGCATGCTGGCCGGCGTGGGCGCTGTCGCGGTCCGCGGCGAGGAGCGGCACCGCCGCCATCCCGCGGTCGCGGTCAGTTACGGCAGCGGCCTCGCGCTCATCGTTGACGAGTTCGCCCTCCTCCTGGATCTGAAAGACGTCTACTGGGCCAAGCAGGGCCGGATCTCGATTGACATCGGGGTTGGCGGTATCGCCGTGGCCGGGTCGTACTTCGCGGCGCTGCCGGTCTTGCGCAGGCTGCGGCGAGATCGTCTGCAGGCCGCGGCGACACCGGCCGCGTCCGAGGGCGACACCAGCTGAGCAATGTCGGCTGGTCGGCACCCGTGAGCGCGGCGGAGTAGCCGCCAAGTCGTCGGACCTGCCGCCTATTGGCCGATCTGGTAGACGATCTCGTCGAGGCTGGCCCAGTCCGAGGCATGAATGGGAGCGCCGGTCAGGCTCGAAGATACGGTGATCTGGATGCGATCGGGGTCGACGCCGATGACTGACTCCCAGGTGTCCGAGCGCCGGTGGCCTATGAGTGCTTCGCGCTTCCTGAGCCGCTCCTCGATCTGGCCGAGTTCTTCACGCGAGCCGGCCGCCAGGGCAAGCACCCGCGGGCCGATGCTGCCGCGGCCAGGACGGAAAGCTTCGCTCCCGACTTCGCGCAGCACGAGGACCTGCTCACGGCCGAGTGCCTCAATCTTGAGCACGGCGACCAGGTCGTCCTTTGCGACGACGTGCAGCTTGAATACCTCCCGGTAGAAATGGAGGGACGTGCGCAGGCTGGTCACGTTAAGCAACGCGGCCTCAAGGCTGAGTTGCATCGAGCGATCCTCGTTTCTGCAGCAAGTCCGCTGTCGCCGGGTCTAGTCGGGCGGCCCTGACTCTATCGGCCGGGTGGGCGGCGGTACCTGCGCGGCCGCAGGTTGCCGGTAATGAGTTGAAGACACGACTTGCACCAGAATGATCGCTGCGATCGTGCCGATTCCTGTCTCTGGTTACCCAGATGGACACGGCGGCGGTGCCCTCGCCTCAGGGTTAGCGTCAGCGCTACTGCTGCCCCGAAAGTCCTGTCGTCTCAGGATTCCCACAACCCGAGGTCCGTCCGAGTGATGGCCGACGCCGGGAACGGCCTGGAGCCGTGTGCGCCGGTTTGAATCCTGCTGGGCGGGTATTGCGACGGAAGAGATGGACGGCTGTTGTTCCGGTCGCCCCGCACCGACCCGCGGTGGACACTATGGTCCGCCTGCCCGGACCTGGAGGGGCCATTTTTATGCCCGTAAACAACGTTTTTGCCGGGGATGCCGTTGATCTGACCGAAGCGCTGACTCTCGACGCTGCACATGGATGGTCGCGCCAGGCTGCCCTCACGGTGTCGGAGATCGGCACGGTTGGGCTGGAGATCGAGGCCCACCTCGTCGACCTGCGGGCCGTTCCCGAGGCCGTGGCGTGGTCGCGGGTCGAAGCGGTCAAAAGCGTCGTTGGCGGCGTCATTGGCCGCAGCGCACTCACCGTTGAGCCGGGCGGCCAGCTCGAGCTGTCCGGCAGGCCCGAGTCGGACATTGTCACAGCGGTGGACAGGCTGCGCCATGACTGGCAGGGCGCGCGGCTGGCACTAGCAGGATGCGACCTTGGCGCTGCATTTGCGGGTGCTGATCCGCTCCGGCCGTCCCGGCGGGTAAACCCACATCCGCGTTACCAGGCTATGGAGCAGCATTTCGCTGCCACCGGCCGTGCAGCGTCCGGGGCCGCGATGATGAACTCCACCGCGGCGCTCCAGGTGAATGTGCAAGCGGGCCCGAAGATTGGCTGGGCTACGAGGGTTAAACTCGCGCACCGGATCGGGCCGACCTTGGTCGCCATAGCGGCTTGTTCGCCCTGGCTGCATGGCCGCGCGACGGGCTGGAAGTCGGTCCGGCAGGCAACCTGGGCCAGGCTTGATCGGCGGGCGTGCGGCCCGGTGCCCGGCTGCGACCCGGCATTCGCGTCGTCAACGCCGGACCCGGACCCGGCATCGGCCTGGGCTCATTTCGCGATGTCCGCGCCGGTGACGATCGTGCGCGGGCACGGCGACGAAGTCCAGCCCGTGTACACCTCCGCCTCGTTCGGCCAGTGGGCCAGCGGCCGGGTGCGGCTTTGCGGCCGGCGGCCCACGGCAGCCGACCTTGACACGCACCTGAGCACGTTGTTCCCGCCGGTACGGCTGCGTGGCTACCTAGAACTGCGGTACATGGACGTGACCGCGCCACGGTGGTGGCCAGCCATTGCCGCAGTCGCCACGACACTGATGGACGACAGCGTCGCGGCCGATCTCGCGATGGAGGCCACGGAGCGAACCGCCCAGCGCTGGGGTGAGGCCGCACGGCGTGGACTTGGCGACGAGTTGCTCGCCGACTCCGCCCGCCGGTGCGTGGCCATCGCCGCGGACCGTGTCCCTGCTGAGCTTGGTCGAAACGTCGCTGACCTGGCCGAACTGGTTGAGTCGCGGCGAAGTCCAGGGGACCTGCTGGCCGCTCGGATTGCCGAAGTCGGACCGGTCGCTGCATTCGAGGAGCTAGCACATGCTTGACGAGATTGTCCGTGACCTGGAGCGCGCCAGAAGCCGCACGCTCGGCCTCACCGACCTCGATGAGCCGACTCTGGTTGCTCAGCACGATCCGCTGATGAGTCCGCTGGTCTGGGACCTCGCCCATGTAGGCCAGCAGGAGGAACTCTGGCTGCTGCGCGGCGGCGACCAGAGGCGTCCAGGACTACTGCACCCCGACGTGGACTGCCTGTACGACGCGTTCAAGCACCCGCGGGCCGAGCGGCCCTCGCTGCCGCTGCTGCCGCCGGTCGAAGCGAAGGCATACGACTACGAAGTGCGCGGCCGCGTCCTCGACCTGCTCGAGCGCACCGCTGACGAGCATCTGTTCACTGCCGGCATGGTCGTGCAGCACGAGGAGCAGCACGACGAGACCATGTACGCGACCTTGCAGCTCCGGCAGGGACCTCCGGTGCTGCTGCAGCGACGTCGGCTTCCGTGTGGCCGGCGAGTTCAGCCTGACCGGGTGTTCGTCACTGGCGGGCCGTTCACGCTCGGCGTGGATCCGGCAACGGAGCCGTTCTCGCTGGATAACGAGCGGCCTGCGCACACCGTTGAGGTCGCGCCGTTCTGGATTGGGCGGACGCCGGTTAGTAACCGGCAGTGGCGTGAGTTCATCGCCGATGGCGGCTACCACCGGCAGGACTTGTGGTCGGCGCGCGGCTGGGCGCACCGGATCGAGGCCGGCCTGGAGCGACCGATGTTCTGGCGGGAGGAGGACACCAGGCGCCGCTTCGGCGTCGATGAGGAAGTGCCGGCCGACGAGCCGGTCCAGCATATTTGCTACTTCGAGGCGGAAGCGTTCGCGCATTGGTCAGGCGGCCGGCTGCCCACGGAGATGGAGTGGGAGAAGGCCTGCGCATGGGATCCCGCGGCGGGCAGGCGGCGCACCTGGCCGTGGGGATCAGCGGCCCCGACCGAGGAGCTGGCCAACCTGGGTGGGGCGGGACTACGGCCAGCGCCGATTGGCGCGTATCCGCGCGGCGCCTCCGCGTATGGCGTGGAGCAGATGATCGGCGACGTGTGGGAGTGGACGTCGTCGGACTTCGCGCCGTGGCCGGGGTTCACGCCGATGATTTACCGCGCCTACAGCGAGCCGTTCTTCGGCGGCGACTACAAGGTGCTGCGCGGCGGATCCTGGGCGGTCGCTCCCTCGACCATCCGGCCCTCATTCCGGAACTGGGACCATCCGATTCGGCGGCAGATCTTTACCGGTGTCCGCCTGGCCTGGGACGCCTGAGTGTGTTGGCATCTCCCGTGCCTGGGGCGGCCTCGTTCCCTCAGCGAACTGGTTCTGCAGGTGCAGGGTAGCGACTTCACAGTGACCGATCTGGAGGCCTGAGTCATGCCGGTGCGGAACAACATCAGAGCTGCTCGTCCCGATAGATACCGCCAGGATCTGCGCGACGATGTGAGGGCGGGCTTGACGGCCAGCCCGAAGGCCCTGCCCCCCAAGTACTTCTACGACGAGCGCGGCAGCATGCTTTTCGACGAGATCACGCGGCTGCCTGAGTACTACCTGACGCGGGCCGAGACGTCGATCTTGCGCCAGCACGCAGCCGAGATGGCCGAGCTGTCGCGCTGCGAGTCCCTCGTCGAGCTCGGCAGCGGGACCTCGGCCAAGACCGGGCTTTTGCTGCGGGCGCTGCTCGATCGCGGCACCGTGCGCGAGTTCATACCGCTCGACGTGGACTCCGCGGTCCTCGCCGAAGCTAGCAAGATGCTGGCCGTGCAGTATCCAGGCCTGTCGCTGGCGCCGGTCGTCGGTGACTTCGAGCGCGACCTGCATGCCATCCCACCGGGCGCGCGGCGCATGATCGCGTTTCTCGGCTCGACCATCGGCAACCTCGCACCGCCCGCGCGCGCCAGCCTGCTGGCGGAGGTCGCCTCGACGCTCGGCCCTGGCGATACCTTCCTCCTGGGCACAGACCTGGTGAAGGACGTCGACCGACTGCTGCGCGCTTACAACGACGCAGCCGGCGTGACAGCGGAATTCAACCGCAACGTCCTCAGCGTCGTGAACCGCGAGCTGGACGCCGACTTCAAACCGCGTGAATTCGAGCACGTGGCGCTGTGGGATGCCGCGAACGAGTGGATCGAAATGAGGCTGCGGGCCGTCCGCGAGCAGCGCGTGACAATCCCTGATCTCGACTTGACAGTGAATTTCGCCGCCGGGGAAGAGCTGCGGACGGAAATCTCCGCGAAGTTCCGCACCGACGGATTGCGAGCCGAGCTAGCGGCAGCGGGCCTGGAGATTGTGCGGCTCTGGACCGATCGCAGCCGCGACTTCGGCCTGACGCTTGCCCGGCTGGCAGCCTAGGCGCGCAGCTGGCCGCCGCTGGCCAGGGCCGCGCACCGGCAGGCGCGTGACCACCCGTTCTTCGGCGCGCGACGCTCTGGTAGACATGGGATATGGCTGGGAACGAGGAGTCCGTGCAGGACGCTGCCCGTCCGCGGGCGCGGGATCTGAACGAGCTGATCAGGTATGTGATGTGGTCGGTCTTCCGGGTCAGCGATCCGGCCGCGATCGAGCGGGCGGCCGCCGACGTCGGCGGGCGGGCCGGCCTGGCCGTCGAGGTGTCCGAGCTGTGCCAGCAGGCCGCGGGCAAGGGCGTCGTAACCCGCGGCTGCTACGACGTGCAGGGCCTGCGGGCCGACGCTGACTACATGTTCTGGTGGGTCGCGCCGACCGCCGACGACCTGCAGGAGATGTATGCGCGGTTCCGCCGTACCGGTCTTGGCCGGGCGAGCGAGCCGGTCTGGTCGGTGCTGGCGCTGCACCGGCCTGCCGAGTTCAACAAGAGCCACATCCCCGCGTTCCTGGCCGGGGAGGAGGCAAAGAACTACGTCAGCGTGTACCCATTCGTCCGGTCCTACGAGTGGTACCTGCTCGACGACGCCGAGCGCCGCGAGTTGCTGGCCGAGCACGGCAAGATGGCCCGTGACTATCCCGATGTCCGGGCCAACACGGTGGCCTGCTTCTCGCTCAACGACTATGAGTGGATGCTCGCGTTCGAGGCCGACGAACTGCACAGGATTGTGGACCTGATGCGCCACTTGCGCGGCGCCCGGGCTAGGCGGCACACCAGGGTGGAAATCCCGTTCTACACCGGCCGCCGCAAGCCGGTCGACGAGCTCATCGCCGCGCTGCCGTGAAGCTGCTGTTTGCCAGGGAGCGGATTGGCGCCGAAGTGTCCGCCGACTGGCTCGGCTCGCTGCTGCCCGGCTGGGAGCTGGCAACCTGTGCACCGGACCGGGTGGCGGGGAACCTGGACGGCGTGGACGTCGTCTGCCCGCTGGCGGCAAAACTCGGCCCGGACGTCATGTCGGCTGGCACCTTCGGACTCATCCACCAGTTCGGAGTCGGGCTGGACGGCGTCGACGTGGCGGCCGCGACCGAACTCGGCATCTGGGTCGCGCGGGTGCCTGGCGACCTGGGCGGCAACGCCGACAGCGTCGCGGAGATAGCGATGCTGCACCTGCTTGCGCTGAGCCGTCGCCTCGACGAGTCCAGGGCGGCACTGACCACCCGGCACTGGGCTGACCGCCCGACGGGCAAGTCGCTGCTTGAGGCCACGGTCCTGATCGTGGGCCTCGGGGCGATCGGCACCGCGGTCGCGCGCCGACTCGCGCCATTCGGCTGCCGGCTGCTCGCCGTCAGGGAGCACCCGGACCGGCCGGGCCCGGCCGAGGTTGAGCTGGTCGCAGGTCCCGACGGCCTGCGCGACCTGCTGGGCCAGGCCGACGCGGTGGTGTGCTGCGCGATGCTGCACGACGGGAACGCCGGCCTGTTCTCGGCACCCGAGTTCGCCGCGATGAAGCCAGGGGCGCTGTTCGTGAATGTCGCGAGGGGCAGGCTGGTGGATGAAGCGGCGTTGCTGACGGCGCTTGAATCCGGTCACGTCGGCGGAGCCGGGCTGGACGTCTTCGCCCGCGAGCCCGCCGACCCGGACAGCGACCTGCTGCGCCATCCGCGGGTAGTCGCCACTCCGCATATCGGCTGGCATACCGACCTGATGTTCCGCCGGACGGGCCAGGCGTTCGCCGAGAACCTGCGCCGCTGGGCCGGCGACCGCGACCCGCGGTGGGCGGTCAACGCGCCTGCGTTCCGGCGGCAGCCCGGCCGGTGACTGCGCGGGCTGGTGATTGTGCCGGCGGCCGGTGACCCGCCGGGCCGGGCGCTCGGGTAAGGCGCCCCCGGCTTAACCCAGGCTCTGACCGGCCGAGTGCCGCTCGGTGCGCAACGCGTCCTCGATGTCGGTGCGGTGAGTGTCCGGGTGCCTGGCCGCGATCTCGGCGAAGCGCCTGATCCGGCCGCCGCCGGACTCGAGCTCGCTGTCGGCTAGACCGTTGACCAGCGAGATCATGACGTCGCCGCTGCGTCGCAGGTGCTCAGCCACCTCGGCCTGGGTCAGCCTGACCGCCTGGATCGAATGCCCGGCGTTGAGCCTGTCAACCAGGGCCACATCGACCTCCGGGCTCTCGCCGGCCAGGATCTGCTCCATCCAGCCGCTCATGTACTCATAGGCGTCCGCGACGTGATCGACAATCACGCCGACGGCGCGGCCGTCACCCCGGCCGGTCAGCGGGCGGGACTGCCACGCCTCGTCGGAGCAGGCCGTCGCAAAAGCCAGCAACCGGTCGCGGGCAGCGGCGATCTTGTCTGCGTGCTCGGCCGGGCTGGTCGCGTCTGTCATGACCCTGGAATATAGCGCTCACTGCCCGACCATGAGGGTCGGCTGCAAACGCTCCCCGCACCCGGTGGCGACCACATGCGACCCCATGGTCATAATCGGGTGATCCGGACGGTCAGGAGTCGCCGGTCCCGGCCCCGTTCCGCTCTTAGTGGCCCTTGCGAAGGAACGCGGTCAGCCGGGCTAGCGGCCACGTCGTGATCACGTCGTCGGGTCTGAGCCAGCCCCGCTGCGCGGTGGCGACGCCGTACTGAAGGTAGGTGAGGTCGCGCAGGGAGTGCGCGTCGCTGTCGATTGCGAACCTGACCCCGGCGTCGCGGGCAGCCTTGATGTGCGCCGACGGCAGGTCCAGCCTGGCTGGATGTGCGTTGACCTCCAGTGCCGTCCCGGTCCGCTGACACGCCCGGTACAGCTCGGCCAGGTCCACGTCCACCGGCGGGCGGCGGCCGATCTTGCGGGTGAGCGGGTGGCCGATGACATTGACGTGCGGGTTCTCGCACGCCGTGATGAACCTTCTGGTCATTTCGGAACGGGGCTGGTCGAAGTGCGAGTGCACCGACGCCACGCAGACGTCGAATCCGGCCAGGAAATCGGCAGGCCAGTCCACGCTGCCATCCGGTGCGATGTTCAGCTCCGTGCCGTGCAGCAAGACCATCGGCCGGTCACCGTCGGCGGCCAGCCGGTCGGCGAGCCGGCCGACCTGCTCGCGCTGGGCCAGCATCTTCTCGTCGGTCATCCGCTGCATGACCAGGTTCGGCGCGTGGTCAGTGATGGCGTAGTACTCGAAACCGCGAGCCCGCGCGGCGGCGACCATGTCTTCAAGCGACGCCAGGCCGTCGGTGAGGTTCGTGTGCGTGTGCAGGTCACCGCGGACGTCATCCTCGGTCACCAGCACTGGCAGCTCGCCGCGCAGCGCGGCCTCTACCTCGCCATTGTCCTCACGCAAGGTCGGCGGGATCCACTGCATGCCGAGGCGCTGGTAGACCTCCTCCTCGGCGGCGGACACGATCCGCTCGCCGGTCTCGACGTCGAACAGGCCGTACTCCGATAGCTTCAGCTTCTTGCGGACGGCGAGCTCGCGGATCCGCACGTTGTGCTCCTGCGAGCCAGTGAAGTACTGCAGGGCCGCGCCCCAGGCATCGAGCGGTACCACTCGCAGGTCCACCTGAAGGCCGGCGCCGGTCCTGATGGAGGTCTTGGTCGGCCCTGCCGCGATGACCTCGGCTGCCTCGGGCATCGCCGTGAGCGCGGCCATCAGCGGCGCCGAATCCTGCGCCGCGGCCAGTACGTCCACGTCCCCGACGCTCTCCCTGGCCCGCCGCAGCGAGCCTGCGGGTGCGATCCGCTGGCAGCCTGGCACCGCCCCTACCGCGGCGATGACCGTCGCGGCCGTCTCGGCGGCCACATTGAGCAGCACCCTGTTCTCGGCCTGGGCAAGCAGCTCGATGCCGCGCAGCAGCTTTTCCGCGCTCTTGGCCCCGAAACCCTTCAGGTTGCTGAGCTGGCCGGCCGTGATCGCGTCGCGCAGCTGTTCCGGCGAGCTGATCTGCAGCTCCCGGTAGAGCTGCAGGGCCCGGCGCGGCCCGAGCGCGGGAATCTTCGTCAGCAGCCTGACGCCGTCGGGGATACTCGCGCGAAGGTCCTCAAGCTCGGCGAAGCTGCCGGTATCGGCAATCTCGGCGATCTTCGCGGCAATGGACTTGCCGACGCCAGGAATGCGCTGCAGGGCGGCCGGTGTCAGCCCGGCCACATCCTGCGGATACGCGGCGATGGCCCGCGCGGCCTTGCCGTACACGCGGGCCCGGAACGGGTCGCCTCCGGTCATCACGTACAGGTCGGCGTACTCGTCGAGCAGCCCGGCGGCAGCGTCGTTCCCCTGAGGCATGCCAGCATTCTGCCTGCCCCCCGGGCCGGACGTACTCGCCCGGAGCCTGGTCCCCTTCGGCCAAGGGCGTTCTCGCCGCCGAAATAGGGCCGTCCGGCATCGCGAACGATGCCGGACGGCCCGCGGAGAGCTAAGCCCGAAGCGCTGACGGCTACTTCTTCGCCTTCTTCGGCTTCAGCTCGCCCTTGTTGCCGTACCAGTTGTCGCCGCTGACGACGGCGCCGGTTGTCGGGTCGAGGATGACCGGGGTGAAGTGCGGCCTGACATTGAAGTCGAGCAGGCCGCCGGGGCCGTCGATGCTGCCGGAGACAGCATCGAAGGAGCCGGCGATGCGCTTGCCGCCGAGCCAGTTGTCCTCGATGAACCTGACGACCGAGGTGGTGTCCATCAGCTGGCTGCTGATGTAGTTAGCCCGCGTCCAGGGCGAGATCACCAGGAACGGCAGCCGGTCGCCGAGACCGCAGCGGTCTTCCGCGGTGCCGACGGTGATCGGAACCGTGCTGCAGACCTTGGTGTCGCCGACCGTCGAGTCGTCGGACCCGTTGATGACCGGCGGGATCGCGTGGTCATACCAGCCGTCGGAGTCGTCGAAGGTAATGATGATCGCCGTGGACGGCCAGTACTTCGACTGCTCGATCGCGTTGATCGTGTTGACGTCGAACTGCTGCTCAAGCAGCGGGTCGGAGTTGCCAGGGTGGGCGTTCTCGTACTTCGGCGGCTTGAGGTAGCTCACCGCCGGCAGCGTGGCGCCGTCGGTGCCGTCGAGCGCGTCGGTGAAGTCCGAGATGTCGTACTGGTGGCTCGCCTGGTCGGTGTAGCCGATCTCGTTCAGCTGGGATGGCGGCAGGTGCGCCGGGTTGGCCGTCGAGGCGTAAAACTCGAACGGGTTGTGGTGCGGTACGTAGTCCTGCTCCTCGGACACGTCCACCCCGTTCGAGACGAGCTCGTGTTCCGAGCCGCAGACCGCCCCGCCGCTGTTAGTGGAGCTCGGCGCGAAGCCGCCCTGGAACCAGCCCCAGGTGACGTGGGCGTCGTTGAGCAGGTCGCCGATGTTCTGGCCGGTCAGCACGCCCTCCGGGCTCGTGGTGGTGTGGTTGTTGTCGGAGCACTGGTCATAGAAGGGGTCGATGTCGCCGTAGATGGTGCCCGTGGCGCTGCTGCCGCCGGTGCCGTCGGCGGAGACGTCACCTGGCGCGGTCGTCACGACGCCAGGGGTGCTGGTGTCGTTGGCGTCGACCGCGTTCCCGCCGCTGGTGTTCCCGGAAACAACGTTGATCGCGCCGGGCGAGGACGGCCCGAACGCGGTGTCGAAATCGTTGTCGCTCATTGCGTAGTTCTGCGCGTAGTTCCACAGTCCGGTGACCGTGTTGCCGTCGAAGTAATCCAGCGAGATGCCTGGCGGGCAGTACTCTTCGCCGCAGCCGGCCGGATTCGACGATTCGGTGTTCTGGACGAACGCGTCCTGCTTGTTGTTGTCGTCGGCCAGTTGCTCGGGCACGTAGTCGTGGTTCTGGTCCGAGGTCAGGGCCTCCGCCGGGGTCAGCCGCTGCGGGTTGTATTCGTTCGGGTTGTCCGTCAGCAGCGGGCCGATGGGACCGGAGTGGGTGATCTCGCTGTACAGTCCGTTCACGGTCGGCGTGCGCGGCTTGGCCGCGAACGGGGTGCCATCCGTGTTCGCCGCGTACGGGTAGGTGCCGAAGTAGTGGTCGAACGACTCGTTCTCAGAGAAGATCACCACGAGGTGCTTGATCGGGGTCGCGGTCCTGGTGTGGTCGTACAGCGCCTTCGAGACGGTCGCCGGGATGTGGTAGCCAGGGAACTCCGCTGCCAGCCTGGACGCGAGCGTGGTGCTTGCGTTCGCGGCCGTGACGCCGATGGCAGTGCCTGCGCCCAAGATCACCGTCGCGCCAACCGCGATGAAGGCCCGGAACCGCCTGGTGCGGTCCCGGTTAGCTGGGCCTTCGCCCATTTCCACCCTCCTGAGTTCTGCGGAAGTAGTAAGAGCGAGGGGCTTCGGGAATGGCCGAAACGCCGCCGCGGGCATGCCTGCGCGCACCCGCCGATCAACCTTTCATGGAAAGGTTGATTGTGTAACGGACATATATGGCCAGCGGGTAAACGACGTGTCAACGCCCGACGAACCGATGCTCGCCAGGCCGCGGAGAGCCTGAGCATCGGGCAGGCCACTCAAGCGAGCAGCGCCCGGCCGAAATAGTCGTTGCTGTCCGCGACGCCGGGCAGCGCCAGGAAATACCCGCCGCCAAACGGACTGATGTAGTCGGTGAGCGGCTCGTCGATGAGCCGCGTCTGCACGGTTTCGAACTGGCGCCTGATGTCCTGCTGGAAGCAGGTGAAGACCAGGCCCACGTCGAGGTCGCCGACCTGGTCGAGCCCGCGATCGTAGTTCCAGGCTCGCCGCAGGATCCGGCTGCTCGCGGTCTGCGGTGTTCGCGGGTTGGCCAGCCGCATGTGCGCGCTCAGCGGGATCACGTCGCCTTCAGGGTCGGTCGCGTAATTAGGCGTGGCGTAGATGCCGTCGGCGTCCAGCGGGTAGCCGGAATCGCGGTACCGGCCGAACATGAGCTGCTGCTCGTAGACGTCCACGCGATCCCAGAACTCGACGAACATCCTGATCAGGCGGACCACGAGATAACTGCCGCCCGCCGTCCAGGACGGCTCGCCCGCGGCGCCCGGCGGGACCCACACGAGCTTGTTCATTTCCGCCGGGCTCTTGACGGACGGGTTGGAGATGCCATCCATGAACCCGAGCTGGTTGCGCGGCACAGTCCCGGCCGGCCGCGCGGGGCTGGCGAAACCGTCGATCCGCCAGTTCGCCTGCATGCCGCCGCGCGTGTTCTTCGCGATGTCGCGCAGCGCGTGCAGGACCACGTCCTCATGTCCGGCGGTGAGCTGCAGGATCAGGTCGCCGCCGCACTGCGCCGGGTCGAGGTTGTCGTTGGGGAACGAGGCCATCGGCGTCAGGTGCGCCGGCCGCAGTGAAGCCAGCCCGTACCGATCGTCGAACAGCGTCGACCCAACGCCGAACGTGACAGTGAGCCCGTCGGGAACGACCGTGGGACCGAGGGTCCCAGAATCCGATGACGGTCCGCCGATCCCCACCGGCGGCGGCGTACCGCCCGCGGTCAGGAACCGGGCGCGGTCGGTGACCGTCTGGAACAGCTCGGTCAGCTCGGCCCGGCTCTGTGCCGTCGCGTTGAACGAGATGACCGCGGTGGCCGCCTTCGGCTCCGGCAGGATCCCGGCCTGGTGCTGGCCGTGGAACGGCACCGCCGGCAGCCGCCCCTGCAGCGTCGCGAGGTTCGCGGCGGCCGCCGGATCCGCGCCGGTAGCCGAGCCTCGGTACGCGTAACCGGCCGCCGCGCCAGCGACGCCGCCGGTGACAAGGCCGCCCGCGACGCCGCCGGCCATGCCGCGCAGGAACGACCGCCGGGCCGGGCCGGGCGGCTTGGCCATCTCAGCGGGCCCGGCCACCACCTCAGGGCCCTCAGCCGGGTCAGCAGATTCAGAACTCATGCGCGGTGTTCCTCGGCTCTGCGAGTGACGCGATGGGGGCGAGTTCCTGCAGCACCTGGCCGCACGCCGCGTCTATGTCTTCGCGGGTGGCCATAGGCAGGGCGGATACGGGAACCCACCAGCCGCTGCGCAGGCGCTCCTTCTCGATCAGCGACTGCAGGAGGTTCAGCCCCGTGTAGACCGCGGGCAGCTGCGGGTACCGCGGGGCGAGCAGCGGATGCAGCAGCGACAGCAGGTACCTGGTGCCCTGGACGTTGGCGAGCGTGGTCGCCAGGGTGGTGCCGCTGCCGTAGTCGTCATGGCCGGTGAGCTGGAACTCCAGCGCGTTCTCCAGGATCTCGTGGGTACGCAGGCCGACGTCGATCAGCGGGATCTGCTGGGACGGCCACCAGGCCAGCAGCTGATGCACGTTGGTGTTGAGCGTGCCCGCGACGGATGTCAGCTCGCGCGTCGGCTGCCCGTGCCACAGGCCGTATTCCAGCCGGTAGAAGCCGGTCCATTTCGGGCTGCTAGTTCCGACGGCATCCGCCCGTCCGTCGATCTCGTCGTCGTAGTTGCCGAATGCGTCGTAGGCCGCGCCCAGCGTCTCGTACTGCAGATGGGCGGTCAGCCAGCCGCGCCTGGCCGCCGCGAGGTTGCCACCGCGCACGTCGGCGGCTAGTGCGGTGGTCTCCCCGGCGAGCGCCCGGAGTCCCGCCTCGGTGTAGCTCGCGTACTCCTTGGCCAGCGGATAAAGATCGTTGTACGTGACCGGCAGTATGGCCCGCGCGCCGGCTGCGTGCCCGCCCACGGTGACCGTGGGCCCAGTGATCGGGTCGAAGTCCTCCACTTCACACAGGAACGCGTACTCGCCCGATCCGACGTCGAGAGACATCGGCGCAGTGGTGTCAGGCCCGATGTTCTCGAGTTCGTCGTAGACGGCACCGTTGGCCGGGTTGGTCAGGTCGACCTCGGCGCCGTAATTCGCCTCGTTGGTGAGCTCGAACGTGTGCCAGCCGGGTCTGGCCAGATGCCACGTGGTGCCGCACGACGCGTCGTTGAAGGAGATCGCTGTCGGGGACGAGGGGCTACTCGCCGGAGGAGAATTGCCGCAGGCGGTAACGGCCGCCGCGAGCGCCACGCTAGCGGCAGCGGCGAGCAGGCGTCCGGTGCGCATGGCCTTCCTAGCGAGGTTCTGATGCGGGACAATCGGCCAGAAGCCAGGATAGGCGCGCCGAAACTGGCGGTTCAGTCCTGAGGGCGCTCTGGATGAAACGTTCACCTGGCCGTCACCCCCTGTCTACCGAACGGACCGCGCATTCAATGCCCATCCATGCCCTCGCGGGTGGGGGACGTTAGGCGTGCTGCACATGGACAATGAGCACCAGATTGGCCGGACATGCATTAGGTGTCAGCTGACGATCCTTGGTTGGTAGCTGTACTACAGCCGCAGCCGCAGATCTTGTCGCGGTGCGGCTGGGCCGTATTCCGTCACCGGGCGGATGGACCGCGCCCCGCGGCCCGCCCAGGAGCCCGAATTTCCTGGCGTGTCGGGCGCGTGTCGGGACGGCCGTGTTCTGAGTTTCTTCTGTTATTCCAGGGGCTGGCGCGAGACGGCGGACGGCTGGCGGCCGCCCAGGAGCCACGCGGCGGCGGTCCCGATCAGCGGCATGCCGATGACGAGCAGGCCGATGTCGCTCCACGGCACGTTGCCGAAGGTCGCCGTGAGGTCAGCGTGCGACCACATGAACACCGCGAGGCACGCGGCCAGCGCGCCCAGGGCGGCGCCGAGAAAGGCGATCACGCCCGTGGTGACGCCGGTCAGCGCCCGCCTGGTGCGGCCGCGCGCGCCCGCCGCAGTGAGCGTGCGCAGGTCGCCGGCGGTCTCGCTGCGGATCAGGCCGATGGTCAGCGCGAGCACGCCCAGCGCGAGGAGCAGGCCGCCGGCGGTCGCGCCGTTGCTGATCTCGCCGAGGCTGAGCGCGCCATTCTTCGTCTCGATCGTGGTGCCGAGGCCGAGGGCGGCCTGGCGGGCCGCGTTGATCTGCACAGGGGTGAGAGCGGATGGCGCCTGGATGAGCCAGCCGACGGGGACGACCGTCTCGTGCAACGACTTGACGGCGTTCTGGGTGATGACCGTGTTTGGCACCGAGGTGCCGGCGGGCAGCTTGCTCACCTCTTGGATGACGGGGTTCAAGATGCACATCCCCGCCGGGCAGCCGGACGGCGAATTGACCTGGAAGTCGCCGCTGACCAGCGCGAGGTTGCCCGTGGTCGGCAGCAGCGCGCGCATGGTGAGCACGTCAGCGCCCGGGTTCACCTCGCTGTGGCTGATGCCGAACGCCTTCAGCAGCGCCGGGGTGGCCACGTACATCGGGCCGTTACCCTGCTGAGGTGCGTGCAGGCTGATGATCGTCCCGAACTGATTCTGGCCGGACTGCGGCACGTTGGCGCTGACCGCCAGGTCGAGCTCGATCGGTGCGGGCGCGTGCAGCTGGGCGGCGATGGCGTCGGCCTGCTTCTGCGTCGCGGCCAGCTTCGCGGCGGGGACGGCCTGCCCAGGCTGGTACTGGCTCGGGTCGTCACCCGGGTTGTAGAAGATGAGCTGGTTGGACGTCATGTTCGGCGCGTTGTAGTCGACGGCGCCGTGGAAAATGGTGCTGGCGAGGACGATCGCGACCGTGGCGATGAACACCGCGAACGAGACCGCCGCGAGCGCGGCACCTGACCTGGACCGGTAGCGCGCCAGGTCGCGCAGTGCCAGCCTGGAGGCCAGCGGGGCGCGCCAGGCCAGCCGGGCGAGCTTGTCCACGATGAACGGGGCGAGCAGGGCGCACGCGATCTCGCAGCAGAGCAGTCCGGCGATGACGAGGTACCCGCTGGCCTGGCCGCCGCTCGCGCCGCCGGAGAAGAACAGTACGAAGAGGCCCGCGGCCAGGAAGATGAGACCGGGCCGCAGCGAACGGCTGACCAGCTGCCGCGAGTCGACTCTGCCCGAGATGGCCGCGACGACCGGGATCTTGCTGACCGCGCGGCCCGGCCAGGCGGCGGCGAGGACGGAGGTGGCCACGGCGAGCAGCAGGCCTATGACCACGGCCGCCCAGGGGAGGTCGAAGGGGTCGATGCGGTGCGCGGTGGCGGTCGCCAGGTGCGGGTAGTACCAGAGCCAGCCGCCGAGCGCGACCGCGCCGCCGATGATCGCCCCGGTCACTCCTCCGATCAGGCCGTCGGCGATCAGCACGAACCTGACGTCGGCCTCGGTCGCGCCGAGCGAGGCGAGCATGCCGAGGGCACGCTGGCGGCGCTGGGCCATGACGGTGAACGCGGCCGTGGCGACGAGGCCGATAAAGACCAGGCCGATCACCGAGACGATAAGCACGATGGCCGCCGCGGAGAGTACGGAGTTGCTCGGGGCGGGTGCGGTGACGATCGCGTCCGCCGGGATGACGTCGCCGGCCGCGGACGCTGCGGCGGAGTCCAGGGACCCGCCGAGGAAGATCCGCGCCTGGCCGGAGCTGGTGAGCTGGCCAGGGCTGGCGAGCTGGCCGGGAGCGGCGAGGGCGAACTCGTCGAGCAGGTTGGACGGGTCCTCGACGATGCCGGTGACGGTGAAGGCGCGGCCGGCCTCGGCCCCCGTGCCCGCCGGGACGTGCCAGGTCGAGCCGATCTTCAGGCTGTAGAGCTGCGCGAGGCCGGCCGTGACCGCCACCCGGCCCGGCCCAGTCGGGTAATGACCGGAGTCGAGAGCAACCAGCACCCGGCTATACGGTGCCGACGGGTCCTGGGCGCGCAGGTCGGCGCCGCCGGCCTGGCCGGTCGTGATCGGCTCGTCGTAGATCACGCTCGCCGGGCCGTAGGCCTTCTCGATCCTGGCGATGACGCCGCCGAGGTTCTTGGTGGTGCCTGGCAGCTGGATGAGGGTTTGGGCAGTTCCGAAGGTGGCGGCGTTCGGCGTGCCGGCCGCCGCGGAGGCGACCGCGATGCCGAGCATGGTCGCGGCTGAGGCTACCGCGACGAGCAGCACGATCAGGATCCGCTGCTTCCACTCGCGCAGCGCGAGGCGCAGCGCCCAGCGGGACAGCGAGCGGCGGGCCATCGCGGCGCGGCGCGCGTCCTCGGGCTCGCGGGCCGGGCGGTCGTCCCGCTCGTACGTCGTCATGCTCATGACGACGGCTCCAGCAGGGTCTCCGGGCCCGCGGGGGCCGCGGTCTGGTCGACGACGCGGCCGTCGCGCAGGAACACGACTCGGTCCGCCCAGCAGGCGAGCTGCGGGTCGTGGGTGACGACGACGGCCGCGGTGCCGCGGCTGCAGTAGGTGTGGATGAGCTGCATCACGGCCTGGCCGTTCACTGAGTCGAGCGCGCCGGATGGCTCGTCGGCGAGCAGCAGCGTGCGCTCCCCGACCACCGCGCGGGCGATCGCGACGCGCTGCCGCTCGCCGCCGGAGAGCTGGTCGAGGAAGCGGCGGGCCTGGCCGCTGAGGCCGAGCTCCTCCAGGGTCGACAGGGCAGCGAGGTGCGCCTTGTGCATCGGCGTGCCGTCGAGTTCCAGGGGCAGCGACACGTTCTCCGCCGCGGTGAGGCCTGGCAGCAGGTTGAAGTCCTGGAAGACGTAGCCGATCGTGCGGCGGCGCAGCCGGGACTTCGCAGCACCGGACATCCGCAGCGTGTCCTTGCCGTTGATGAACACCGCGCCGGACGTCTGCTCCTCCAGGGTGCCGGCGATCGTCAGCAGCGAGGACTTGCCGGACCCCGACGGGCCCATGACGGCGACCATCTCGCCGGCGGCGACGGTGAGACAGACATCGCGGAGCGCCTGCACTTCGGCGGCGCCCCGGCCGTAGACCTTGGATATGGATCGCAGTTCGAGGACGCTCATCGCTTTGTTCCCATCGTGGGCCGGGTAGGCAGCCTGGCACCCGCTGGCGCCGAGAAAGCCCTGGCGGGGTTCCAGCCGTCGGCTAGGGCGCGGCGCAGCCGGGCCTCGGCCGCGTCCAGCCAGCGGACAACGGAGTCGAGCCGGAACAGCTCGGAGTCGACGACCAGCGCGAACGCCAGGTCCCGGCCGTTGTCGTCGTCCTTCAGCCGGGTCCACTCCTGCATGAGCTGGATCAGGTAGCGGCGGTGCACCTGGATGACCTCGGACATGTCGGTGCCGGGCACCCGCACCGCGATCAGCACCTTCATCACGAGGTCGTCGCGCGGCGGCGTGGACAAGTCCGGCGGGACGCGCAGCCACTTGGCGAGCTCGCTGGACCCGGCCTCGGTGATCCGATAGGCCTTCTGCGGTCCCGGCACCAGTTCCCCGGTGCCGCCGAGAGCGGCTACCAGGCCGTCACGCTCAAGCCGCTGCAGCGTCGTGTAGACCTGGCCGCCGTTCAGCGGCCACACATCGCCGGTGTTCGCCTCGAACTCCTCACGAAGCTGGAGTCCGTACTTCGGACCCTCGCTAAGCAGGGCCAACAGCGCGTGCCGCACGCTCATGAGACCTCCGACCGCAGTATTGAACTCCGTATAACTACGAGTACCATACCCAATATTCAGGGTGGAGCCAGCTCGCGGGCTGCGAATCAGGGAAACGTCAGGGAAAACCCTGACCCACACCGCCCGGGCGCGTCATCCGTCATCCTGCCCGGACGTTCCCGCGGCGGCATGACACGATGTGGTGACGAAGATCGGTTGCTGGCCCGGCGGTCAGTTACCCAGGTCAGGAGGACAGTGCCGAGTGAGTCAGCCGCTGGAGACCTACCAGGACGAGATCTACCTGAACGGGCTGTCGTGGGCAGTGCCGCAATTCCCGACCGACCTGTCCGCGCTCGAGGAGGCCGCGCGCGCCGTCATGACGCCCCGCTCCTTCGACTACGTGGCAGGCGCGGCCGGGTCGGGCGACACCGCCAGGGAGAACCTGGAGGCGTTCCGCCGGTGGCGGATCGTGCCGCGGATGCTGACGGACGTGAGCACGCCGTCCTACTCCAGGACCGTTCTCGGCACCGAGCTGACCGTGCCGTTCCTGCTGGCACCAGTGGGCGTGCTCGCCATCGCGCACGCCGACGGTGAGTCTGCGGTCGCCCGTGCCGCCGCGGCGGCTGGCGTGCCGATGGTGCTCAGCACCGCGGCCTCGACCCCGATTGAGCAGGTCGCGGCCGCCAACGGGGATGGCCGGCGCTGGTTCCAGCTGTACTGGCCTAAGGACAGGGCGTTCGCCGCGAGCCTGATTGCCCGCGCACAGGCGGCCGGCTTCCGCGTCCTAGTCGTCACGCTGGACACCCGGATCCTGGCCTGGCGGCCCCGTGACCTCAGCCACGGCCACCTGCCGTTCCTGCACGGCATCGGCGTGCAGAACTACCTGACCGACCCCGCGTTCCAGGCCACCTTGGCCAGGCCGGTGGACGTCGACCCTGGCGCTGCCATCGTGCGCTACACCGAGGTCTTCGGCGACTTGTCGCTGACTTGGGACGACCTGCCGTTCCTGCGCCAGCACTGGAACGGCCCGATAGTGCTCAAGGGCATCCTGTCGGCCGCGGACGCGGTACTTGCCGCCGAGGCGGGGATCGACGGCGTGATCGTGTCCAATCACGGCGGTCGGCAGGTGGACGGAGCCATCGGCGCCCTGGACGCGCTGCCCGCCGTGGCACAGGCTGCCGGCTCGCGGCTGACGGTGCTGTATGACGGCGGCATCCGCGGCGGCGCGGACATGCTGAAGGCGCTGGCGCTGGGTGCGCAGGCGGTCATGATCGGCCGCCCGTACGTATACGGCCTGGCCCTCGGCGGTGAGGCCGGCGTGCGGCACGTGCTGCGGTCGCTGCGCAACGACTTCGAGCTGACCATGCGCCTGTCCGGCCTGGCCGGTCTCAGCGAGCTCGGCCCTGACTGCCTGCAGCGCCGCCCTTAGCCGGGCAGCGGGAGGCGGCAATGGAGCAGCTGCAGCAGATAGGCCTGCGCCACCCGGTCGCCGACCTGATCAGGGACGTGCAGAACAACCGCACCGGCATTCCGCGCCGCACCTTCGTAGCCGAGGGCCTCTACGAGAACAACATGGTGCTGGAGACGGGTGTCGAGATCGAGGCCTTCGTGTGGTGCCCGGAGGCCGCGTACTCCGACGAAGCCGCCGTCCGCGCGCCGCGGCTGGCAGGGCGCGCCCGCCGTGCCTACCAGGTCTCGGTCAAGACGATGGAACGGCTCGCCGAGCGGCCGAACCCTGACGGCCTGATCACGGTGGCCCAGCTGCCGGATTGGCAGCCCGACACAGTCCAGCTGGGCCCGGATGCGCTGCTGCTCGTCGCGGATGCGGTTGAGATTCCCGGTAATCTCGGCACGCTGATCAGGACTCTGGATGCTTGCGGCGCTGCCTGTCTTGTGCTGACCAATCGCCGGACCCGGCTTACCCACCCAAAGGTGCTGCGCAGCAGCCAGGGAATGAGCATGAAGGTGCCCTCGTTCGAGTTCGCCGACGTCGGCGAGGCGATCGGATGGCTGCGCCGCAGCCAGTGCACCGTTTACCTGGCCGACACCGACGAGAGCATCAACTACCGGCAGGCCGATTACCATGGCCGGACCGCGCTGGTCATCGGCAGCGAGCGATACGGCGTCTCGCCGGCCTGGTACGAGGCTGGCTTCCAGCGGATCGGCATCCCGATGCTGGGGGCGGCCGACTCGCTGAACGTGTCCGTCTCGGCATCCGTGCTGCTATACGAGGCGCGGGCCCGCAAGAACGGCTGGTGATAGCCCCGGTTGGTCAAAGACCAGGGACGTTGACGACGATTGCCTCTTGGGTGGACCTGGCGATGACCAGCACCGCGGTCACGTCCGCGGACGGGTTCTCCTCCCGGTGCGGGACGCGCGGCGGCACCCAGACATAGTCGCCTGGCTCGGTCTCCAGCCGGGCAATCTCGCCGCTGGCCGGGTCGCGGAACACGAACGCGGGCGTGCCGGAAACCACGTAGATCCCCGTCTCCGAGTCGCCATGATGGTGGTCGCCCGAGCGCAGGCCGGCCGGCAATTCCGTCCGGCCCATCCACAGCGCCCGCGCCCCGGTGAGGTCGCCGGAGATGGCGGCGGACCTGATCATCCCGCTGGTCTGCGCGGTCGCGCCGGACAGCTCGTCGGAGCGGATCAGCCGCAGGGCGTCGCCGGTCATTCCTCGTCGAGTGTCAGCGACACCGAGTTGATGCACCAGCGCTGGTCAGTGGGCACGTCGTAGCCCTCGCCCTCGAATACATGGCCCAAGTGCGAGTCGCAGGCCGCGCACCTGACCTCGGTTCGGATGCGTCCGAGCGAGCGGTCCTCGATCAGCACCACGGCGTCACCTTCGGTCGGCTGGTAAAAGCTCGGCCAGCCGCAGCCCGAGTGGAACTTCGCGCTCGACCGGAAGAGCTCCGCGCCGCAGGCGCGGCACTTATAGACGCCATTGGTCTCTGTATCGGTGTATTCGCCGGTGAACGGGGCTTCGGTGCCTGCCTCCCGCAGTACGTGGTACTCCTCGGGGGACAGCCGATCCTGCCACTCGTCCTCTGAAAGCTGCACCTTGTCCATGTCGTGAGACTACCCGGCCTGCCGTGGTCAGTCGGCGGGGCCTAGCTCGACGCAGAACACGTTACCCTCCGGGTCATTCATCACTGTATGACCCTCATGTCGCTGCAGTACCGTCGCGCCCAGGGCAGCGAGCCTGCGGACCTCGTCGGCCATCGTGGCGGGCGCGCGAAGATCGAGGTGCACGCGGTTCTTGCCCGTCTTGACCTCGGGAACCCTGGCGAACCACATGTTCGGGCCGCCCCAGCCGGCTGCCTCGACGTAGGCGAGGTCCGGGGTCGCATCTTCGTCGACATCGGTGCCGAGCGCCGCGGCCCAGAACTGCGCGAGCGCGAGCGCGTCAGCGCAGTCGAAACTCACCGATTTGATGACAGCGGCCATGCGAGCAACATATGCGGGTCTTTGGTGCGCTCGCCACAGATTTCCCGACGGCCCGGCCCCGGCGCCGGGGAGCGTGGCCTCGGCAAGTGCAACGCGATCTGCCTGGTTGCCTGCGCCCGGCGTTTGTCTCGCGGTCAGTGGCTGGGGTTCGTAATACTTTTTCGCTACTTGCCCGTCTTGCTAGATGGAAGGGAATTGGGGTGCGAGTCGGCGGCTTACTGGAACGCGATGGCGTTATTGCGTCGGTAGATGAGCTGCTCCGCGAGCTCGCCGACGGCCACTCGGCGGCGCTGTACGTTCTGGGCGAAGCCGGCCTGGGCAAGACCTCTGTCCTCGATCACGCATGCGGGCAATCGAAAGCCGCCGGACTGGCTGTCGGACTCGGCCGCGGCCACCCGATGGAGGCCGGCCTTCCGTTCGGCTTGCTGACCCAGGCGCTCGATGGCATCGGCGGGCGCGGGCTGCTCGGCGAGGACGGCTCGGTGACCGTTCATGATCGCTCGGCCAGGTTCTACGGCGTGCTGCGCTGGCTGGAGGAGCGTGCGGGCAGCGGCGTCGTGCTGGCCTTCGACGACATGCACTGGGCGGACGCCGACTCGCTTGCGCTCATCTCCTTTATCAGCAGGCGGACCGACTCGCTCCCGCTGGGGGTCATCGCGTGCATGCGGCCATGGCCGTCGGACGCCACTCAGGTGGTGGCCAGCCTCGCGGAAGAAGGTCGCGGCGTGGTTAGGTCGCTGACACCGCTCAGCGAGGCGGCCTCCGGATCCCTGCTGGAATCCAGGCTCGGCAGGTCGATGCCGTCCGCCGTGCTGCAGCGAGCGTTCACGCTGTGCGCGGGGAACCCGCTGCTGCTTGGCCAGGTGGCCGTGGCCCTGGGCAACGGGGAGGATCTGCCATCGGCTGCGGGCTCAGGTCGCGGAGCCTTCGAGCATGGCGTGCTGCTGGCCAGGTTCGCTGGCCTGCCAGCCGAGGGAATGCGGTGCGCGCAAGCAGCGTCAGTGCTCGGGACCACGTTCCTGCCCGAGGTGGCTGCGCAAGTGGCGGGGCTGGACGGCCCCGAGATCGACGCAGCCATTGAGGCTCTCGGCCGGGCCGGTCTGATCGATCAGAGTCCAGGCGCCGAGGCCGACTTCGTGCATCCGCTGTTCCGCCAGGCTCTCTATGACGACCTGGCAGGCCCGGTGCGGACCCGGCTGCACGCCAGGGCTTTCGGCGTCCTGCACGGGCGGGCGATGGATGCGCAGGCGGCCGAGCATGCCGTGCTGGCCAGGATGGTCGGCGACCCGCTGGCGGTCTCGGTGCTCGAACAAGCCGGTCGCGCCGCCCGCCGCACCGGAGCGCTGGCGGCCGCGATGACGCGTCTGGATGAGGCCGTAACGATGGCGGGCGACAGGGCTGGTGCCGGGCTGCTATTCGCACAAGCCGAGGCGCTGCTGACCGCCGGCCATGCTGATCGCGCGGTGCGCTCCTACCGGGCGCTTCTTGGTCGCGAAGACGTGGCGGGCGCTAGCCGGGTCGAGGCGATGTGGATGCTGGGGCGCGCGCTCGTGATGGCTGGTGATCCAGCCCTGGCGGCCATCACATTCAGCGGTGCTGCCGACTTGACGGCGGACGACGATCCGGGCACCGCGGCACAGATCCTGCTGGACGCATCGTTCGGCTGCTGGCTCACGGCCGGCCCGGCGGTTGCCCTGCCGTTCGCAACCAGGGCGAGGGACCTAGCTGGGCGCCTCGGCGGCGACATAGTGACGCTGGCGGACGCCGGATGGGCGCTGATATGTCTGCTGGCTGGCGACGCCGGCGCGATGGTGGCGGCCGAGGCATCCGCGCCATGGCTGTGGCGGCGCCCGCTCCCTGGAGAGGAGGACATCGGGCCCGAGCGGGGTGGCGGCTGGGTCCCCATCGACAGCTTCGCGCACTGCGCTTGCCTGCTCGAGCGGTTCGACGAGTCCGAGCGCGCCTTCGCCGCGGCCAGGGCCGCGCTCCGGAGGACGAACCAGCCGCAGGCGATAGCAACAATGGCGGTCGGCCACGCCTACGTGCTCTGCCGGACGGGCAGGCTGCGGGAGGCGAGGGACGCGATCGCGGTCGCGCTGCCGCTGGTGGAGATCGTCCCGTTCATGGAGTCATTCGCCAGCGTGGGGATGGCCTACATCGAGTTGTACACGGGTCACCTGGAGCAGAGCGCGAGCTGGTGCACACGCGCCGAGGACACCGCCGGGCCGCGCGGGGAGCAGCTCGCCCTCCTGCATCTGTGGGACCTACTCGGCCACCGCCGCTTGCGCGAGGGCGCCGCGGGCGAGGCGTGCGATTACTTCGCGCGACTGGAGTCGACCGTCATGGCCATGGGGATCGGCGAGCCCTGCCTGCCGGCCTGGGGGCGGCACGCCATCGCGGCCTACATCGCCGCCGGGCGTACCGCCGACGCCGAGCGGGTGATCGCGTGGCTCGATCGGGCTGCATTAGGCCTGCCGTGCAGGTTCCCCCGGATCGCTAGTGCTGTCGGCCGCGCCCAGCTTGCCGAACTAGCTGACGATGAGACTCGGGCCGAGGAGCAGTACCGGGCGGCGCTGGCACTGCACGACCAGGTGCCGATGCCTACCGAGCGCGCCGAGACCCTGCTGAGCTACGGCGGCTTCCTGCGCCGGTCGGGCCGAGCGGCTGCATCACGGTCCGTGCTTGCCGAGGCGATCGAAATCGCAGCCGCTTCCGGCGCTGACTGGCTTGCCGGGCTGGCCCGCGACGAGCTGAAGGTGGCGGGCGGACGCCCTGGCCGGAGAGCGGCGAGCCGGCAGCTGACGGCGCAGGAGGAGCGAGTCGCCAGGCTGGCGGCGACCGGCGCTACGAACGCAGAGATCGGCAGGCAGCTGTACCTGTCGGTCAGCACCGTCGAAACTCACCTCGAGCACATTTACGCCAAGCTGGGCATCCGCTCGCGCTATGAGCTGATCGCGAAGGCGGCGGACGGCAACTGGGAGAGCTAAAGGCTGGGAGCCACCATGTGGGAAAGTATCGGCCTCCTGGAGCGCGACGAGACCGTCGAGGCAATCGAGCTGCTGCTCAGTGACGCTGCGTCGGGCCGGTCGCACGCACTGTTCGTCCTCGGCGAGGCTGGCCTGGGCAAGACCTCCCTGATCGACCTCGCGATCGCACAGGCAACGCGAGCCGGCCTGCCGTGCGGGCTGGCCCGCGGTCACCCCATGGAAACCGGCCTGCCGTTCGGGCTGGCCATGCAGGCCCTGGACGCTGTCGGCGGACGCGACTTGCTGGGAGGCGAGCACGGACGGTCGGACTCGGTAAGTGATCGCGCTGCCACCTTCTTCCGGGTCCTGCGCTGGCTGCAGGATCGCGGCGGCCAGCTGCTCCTGGCCCTGGACGACGTGCACTGGGCCGACGAAGACTCACTGTCCCTGCTGTCATTCCTGTGCCGGCGGCTGGGCTCACTGCGGCTAAGCCTGGTGGCGACCATGCGACCGTGGCCGTCGGAGGCCAGGGAAGCTGCCGCCGAACTCGCGCATGAAGGCGCTGGCACGCTGAGGGAGCTCGCCCCGCTGACTGAGCCGGCCGCGGAGGCGCTGCTGCGAGCGCGTCTTGGCCGTGGCCTGCCGGATGCGCAGCAGCGGCGCGCCTACTCGCTGTGTGCGGGAAACCCGCTCCTGCTTGAGCAGCTCGCAGTGGCGCTCGCGCACGGCGAGGAGCTCCCGGTGCTGGCCGGCCCCGGCCGCCCGCCGTTCGGTCAGGGCATGCTGCTGGCGAGATTCGCCGGGCTGCCGGCCGCAGGGATGCGCTGCGCGCAGGCAGCGGCCGTGCTTGGGAGCAGCTTCCTGCCTGCCATCGCGGCCGAGGTGGCCGGACTTGACGG
This sequence comes from uncultured Actinomycetota bacterium, assembly GCA_963719765.1. Taxonomy (GTDB): domain Bacteria; phylum Actinomycetota; class Actinomycetes; order Streptosporangiales; family Streptosporangiaceae; genus JAJYUU01. The sequence continues at coordinate 254,879 of CAVRCW010000001.1, read as the reverse complement.
CGGCGAGGTCGATGCGGCCCTGGATGCGCTCGGTCGGTCTGGGCTGATCAAGCAGGTCCCCGGCGCCGCGGCGGACTTCCTGCACCCGCTGTTCCGGCAGGCTCTGTATGACGATCTGGCCGGAGGAGTCCGGGCCAGGCTGCACGGCCGGGCTTTTGCCGCCCTGCACGCGCGTGGCCTTGAGGCCCAGGCGGCCGAGCACGTCGTACCGGCCCAGCTCGCCGGTGACCCGGATGCGGTAGCCGTACTCGAGCGTGTGGGCCATGCCGCCCGGCGGGCAGGTGCCCTTGCCGCTGCCGTGGCGCACCTGGACGCCGCCGTGGCGATGGCCGGCGGGAGGGCGAGCATCGGGCTGCGGCTCGCGCAGGGCGAGTCGCTGCTCGTGAGCGGGCACCTGGACCGCGCGCTGGCCGCCTACGAGCAGTTGCTTGGCCGGTCAGATTGCACCGGTACGGAAAGGGTGCAGGCGCTCTGGATGCTTGGCCGGGCCCGAGTGATGACAGGAGAGCATGACTGGGCAGCGACCCTGTTCGATGAGGCGGCAGAGGTCGCGCGGACCGTCGATCCGGCCGTTGCGGTAGCGGTGCTGCTGGACGCGGCCTTCTCCGCGGAGATCACCCGTGGGCCGAAGATGGCCCTGTCCCCTGCGGTGCGGGCCAGGGAACTGGCCAGCTCGCTCGATGCCGCGATCCGTATCAAGGCCGACGCCGGCTGGGGTGAGGTGGCCGTCCAGGCCGGCGATCCAGCCGGGATCGCCGCGGTAGAAGCAGCCGCGCCCTGGCTTTCGACCGGCTGGACGCTGACACCCGAGATCGATTCCAGCGCCTGGGGCTCGGTGAGCAGCTTCGCGTTCAGCTGCGCCATCACCGAGCGGCTAGCTGAGGCAGACCGCGCGTTCGTGACAACGCGGGCGTCCGCGGAGCGGGCGAGCGCTCCCGAGGCCATGGCCATCCTGGCGAACGGGCACGGCTTCACGCTGATGCGGATGGGCAGGCTGCCGGAGGCGCTCGAGGCCATCAACGTCGCGCTCTCGCTGGTCGACCTGGCACCCGTCCTCGAGTCGTTCGCAGCGGTCGGCAGCGCCTACATTCAGCTCTACATGGGCAGACTCGACGAGAGCGCCAGCTGGTTCGAGCGGGTCGAGGCCGTCGCGACCGCGCGCAAGGAGTGGAATGCGCTGCTGTTCCTCTGGGACGGTCGCGGGCACCGGCTGCTCCGTGCGGGCGCCGTTGCGCAGGCTTGCGAGATCTACGGACGGCTCGAGCAGACCATTGAGGAGATGGGCATCGGCGAGCCGTGCCTGCCGGCCTGGGGCAGGCATGCGATTGCCGCCTACCTCGCCGCGGGCCGCCGAGAGGATGCGGAGCGAGTGCTCACCTGGCTGGACCAGACCCGCATGCCGTGCCGATATCCGCGGATCGCCGCAAGCACCGGTCGCGCCCAGCTCGCCGAGCTTGACGGCGACGAATCGGCCGCGCAGGCTCATTACCACGCAGCCCTCGCGCTGCACGAAGAGGTCGACCTTCCGCTGGAGCACGCTGAGACACTGCTTGCCTACGGCGGCTTTCTGCGAAGGTCGGGCCAGGTCGCAACGGCTAGATCGGTCCTGGTGCGGGCGGCGACCGTCGCCGAGGCGTCGGGAGCAGGCTGGCTGGCCGGCTTCGCCCATGACGAACTGAAGGTCGCGGGTGGCCGCCAGCGCCAGCGCAGCTCCGGCCGGCTCACCGCGCAAGAGGAGCGGGTGGCCAGGCTTGCCGCCACTGGTGCGGCCAACGCCGAGATAGCCCGCCAGCTCTACCTTTCTGTCAGCACCGTCGAGACCCATCTCGAGCACGTTTACGCCAAGCTTGGGATCCATTCGCGATATGAGCTGATCGCCAGGGTCGGCGAGCTTGACCCCGGTGCTAAAAGCTAGGGGAGATCCCCGACGCTGGGCCCGCCGATTTCTGGAACCGTGAGCAAGAGCGGCCCGCACTCCTATCCCCGAGGCGCAGGAGGTGGTCGGCCATGACGTCCGAGCATGCCGGCGATCGCGGGCAGGGCGGCCCGGCCAGCGCGGATGGTGCGGCCGAGCCTGATCGCCCCGCGTCGGTCGTCCTCGAGCTGGTCATAGCCGGGACAGAGCCGCTCAGCGGCACCGTCGGCCTGGCCGGCAGCGGGCCCCGCCGCGCGTTTCACGGCTGGATTGACCTGATGAGCATCATCGGCGCGCTGCACTCACAGGCGGAACGCGATCCGCTCTGGCCAGCGTGAGCGGCCGGTGCACATGCATGGCGGTACGTTCAAGCTGACCCATACGAGCACGCCCAGCTTCAAGGTCAATCCCACGACATGCCTGGCAACCGCGACTGGCAAGGCCAAGTACAAGATCCACGGCGGCACCGGGCGGTTCACCGGCATCGGCGGTAAGGGCACTGCCACCATCAGTGAGGTCGGCATCCTCGGCCGCTCGCACGGCGCCTGCACCGAGAGCGCCGCACCAGTGGCCATCTTCATCGTGGTCAAGGGCAGCGGACCGCTGCACTTGTAGCGGAGGAGGGACTGCGGAGCTACACCACGACCTCGTGGCATGGCTCCGCCCCCGCCGCGATCCGAAGCTCGATCTCTTCGACGTGGCCAGCCGCCCGCACGTCCCGGCTGGCGGCCGCGAGTGCGTCCAGGCTGTCCTGCTCGCCGGTCACGATCAGGCGGGCGACAGGCTCCTTCATCGGCATCTGCGCCTGAGACTTCGCCTTCCTGATCGCGGCGATGGCCGCAGCCGCGGCCACGAGCACGCTGTCGTCGCCGGGCCCCGATTGCGCGCGCACCTCGTCGGCATCGGGCCAGGCGGCCAGGTGGACCGAGCCGTCCTGCCACCAGGACCATGCTTCCTCGGTCGCGAACGGCAAGAACGGCGCGAGCAGCCGGAGAGCGACCGAGAGCGCGAGCCGCAGGGTAGCAACGGCCGAGGCAGCCGGGGCGGGACCGTACTCGCCGTAGGCGCGCGCCTTCACCAGCTCCAGGTAGTCGTCGCAGAAGAACCAGAAAAATCGTTCCGCCTGGTCCAGCGCTGTCGCGTGCTCGTAGTTCTCGAGCGCCGCAGTGCACCGGTCGGCAAGGTCGGCCAGCCGCCGGACCAGCGCCAGGTCGATGGGCTCGGTTATCGGCGCGGAACCAGTGCCAGCGTCAGGGCCGATGCCAAGCACGAACCGCGCCGCGTTAAGGATCTTGATGGCCAGGCGCCTGCCGATCTTGAGCTGAGCCGCGTCGAAGGCCGTATCGACGCCGAGCCGCGCACTGGCCGACCAGTATCTGACCGCATCCGTGCCGTACTCCCTGAGCAGGTCCGTGGGCGTCACGGCATTTCCCTTGGACTTGGACATCTTCTTCCTGTCCGGATCGAGGATCCAGCCAGAGATCGCTGCGTGTCGCCAGGGCAGCAGGCCAAATTCGGCCTGCGAGCGCAACACGGTATAGAACAGCCAGGTTCTGATGATCTCGTGAGCCTGCGGCCGAAGGTCCATCGGGAACAGCCTGCCGAGCAGATCATCGTCGTCGGGCCAGCCCGCGGCGATCTGCGGGCTGAGCGAAGACGTCGCCCAGGTGTCCATCACGTCGGGGTCCGCGGCGAACCCGCCAGGCACGCCGCGCTGCTCGGCTGCGTATCCGGTGGGGATATCCGCGGCCGGGTCCACCGGCAGTTCCGCCTCCGCGGGCACGATGGGCTCGCCCCTGACCGGCTGGCCGCTTGCGTCCAGCCGGTACCACACCGGGATGGGCACGCCGTTGTAGCGCTGGCGGCTGACAAGCCAGTCGCCCGTCAGGCCCTCGATCCAGTGCTCGTACCGGGTGCGCATGTGCTCCGGATGCCAGCACAGCTCGCGGCCTCTGGCCAGCAGAGTCTGCCGCAATTCCGGCGAGTGGCTGCCGTTCCTGATGTACCACTGCCGGGTGGTGATGATCTCCAGCGGCGCCTGGCCGTACTCGTAGAACTTGACCGAGTGCTGGATCGGCTCGGGCTCGCCGCGCACCGCTCCGGCCGCGTGCAGCAGGTCGGTCACTCGCTGCCTGGCGGCCTTGGCGGTCCGGCCCGCCAGCTGCGCGTAGGCGTCAAGTCCGGCGTCGCTGGTGATCGCGGGCGGCGGGTCGGGCAGTAGTCGGCCGTCCTTGCCGATCACCGGCCTGGTGTCCAGCTGGAGATCTCGCCACCAGGTCACATCGGTCATGTCGCCGAACGTGCACACCATCACCAGGCCGGTACCCTTCGCGGGATCAGCGAGCCGGTGCGCGAGGATCGGCACGTTCGCGCCGAACAGCGGAGTGACCGCGGTTGCGCCGAACAGGCCCTGGTAGCGCTCGTCATCGGGATGTGCCACCAGTGCCACGCAGGCCGGCAGCAGCTCCGGCCTGGTCGTCGCCACCGTCACCTTCTGCTGCGAGCCGGCGGGGCTACGGTCGGCACGGCTGCTGCCCGTTCCGGGCATAATGGCGTCAAGGCTGAAGGCGAGTCGAATGAAGGTGCCTGGCACCTCCCGGTCCTCGATCTCGGCCTGCGCCACCGCGGTGCCGAACGTTACGTCCCACAGCGCCGGTGCTTCGGCCTGGTAGGCCTCGCCCCTGGCCAGGTTGCGCAGGAAGGCAAGCTGCGACACTGCCTGCACGCGCTCGTCAATGGTCCGGTAGCTGATACTCCAGTCCATCGACAGGCCAAGCCGCTGCCAGGCCTGCGCGAAGGCCCGCTCGTCGATCTCGGTTAGCTGCCTGCACAGCTCGACGAAGTTGCGCCGGGAGACGGGCAACTGCTCCGCTGGCGTCAGCGGACGCTCGGCGCCGCGCGCAGGCGGGGCCAGGCCCGGCTGATAGGGCAGCGAAGGGTCACAGCGCACGCCGTAGTAGTTCTGCACCCGCCGCTCGGTGGCCAGGCCGTTGTCGTCCCAGCCGACAGGGTAGAAGACTTCCCTGCCGCGCATGCGCTGGAAGCGCGCGATGACGTCGGTGTGGGTGTAGGAGAACGCGTGCCCTAGATGCAGGGCCCCGCTTGCCGTGAGCGGAGGAGTGTCGATGGCATAGATGTCATCGCGGCTCTTAGTGCGGTCAAACTTGTACTACACGAGCTTCGGCCCACCGCTGAGTCCACTTGTCCTCCAACCCGTCCAGGGTCGGCTTGCTCGCTCGGTCAGCGTCGGTGCTCATGGCGACCAGGATAGCCGCAACGCCCGCGATAGCGCACGCGCACGTCGGCGCGGGCCGGCGGCGGCGCCGCACCGGTGCGGTGGGCAGCGGCGCATCGCGCGGACCCGCGGCGGGCGCGGCATCCCCTGCTTTGTGCCTTCTGGCTACGGCGATAGGCGTAGCCAGAAGGCACAATCCCGAGGCGGCCGGGCGTTCTGTCGGTATTGCGCGGCAACCTTGAGCCATGACACTCGATGAGCGGAATGCTAAGCGTGTAATGGCGAGCCAGCGCGGAGTCTTGTCGAGGGCGCAAGCCCTTTCCTGGGGGTTGACCGCGCATGAGTTAGCGCATCGCATCAGGCCGGACGGGCCGTGGCAGCGGGTGCTGCCCGCTGTCTACCTGACCGTCACCGGCGAGCCCACACGCGAGCAGCTTGAGGTGGCGGCCCTGCTCTACGCGGGCGCCGGGAGCGTCATCACCGGGCCGGCGGCGCTGCGCCAGTATCTGACCCAAGCTCCGGAGACGCGGCTCGTCGATGTGCTGGTCCCAGTCGACCGCAAGCGGTCGAGCCGCGAGTTTGCCGTACTCCACCGGACCCGCCGGATGCCGGAACTGGCGCTCACCGACGGTGCGATCGCGTTCGCGCTGCCGGCCCGCGCGGTCGCCGACACTGTGCGCGGTCTGGCCCGGCTGGGCGATGTGCGCGCAGTGGTAGCCGCCGCGGTCCAGGAACGCCGGTGCACGATAGCCGAGCTGCGGGAGGAACTGACGCGGGGTCCCAGCAACGGGCGCACGCCACGGCTGCGCACGGTGCTGGACGAGGTGGCGGGCGGGATCAGGTCCGCCCCCGAAGGGGACTTCCTCGACCTGATCCGGCGATCCGGCCTGCCGATGCCGATGTTCAACCCGCGGCTGTACCTGAACGGGAAGTTCCTGGCCCAGCCAGATGCCTGGTGGCCGGAGTCGGGCGTTATCGCGGAGGTCGACTCCCGCCAGTGGCATTCTTCACCCGAGCATTGGGAGGAGACCATGCGCCGGCACGCCAGGCTAGGCGCCGTGGGCATCGTTGTGCTGCACTTCAGCCCGCGCCAGATTCGAACCGAGCCAGATCGAGTACAGCGAGTGCTGGCTGGCGCGCTAGCGGTGGGCCGGCCACTGCCGGGTATCGTCACGCGGCAGGCGGCGTGACGGCACGGGGTCTGCGCGCCGCGGTAGCCGTCACGGGGACACTAGGGTGGGGGAATGCGCATGCGAGTACTTGGCTCCACCGGCGTTCACGTCAGCCCGCTCTGCCTGGGCGCGATGATGTTCGGCTCCTGGGGGAATCCCGACCATGACGAGTCGATCCGGATCATCCACCGGGCGCTTGACTCGGGCATCAACTTCATCGACACCGCCGATGTCTACTCGGCTGGGGAGTCGGAAGCGATCGTCGGCAAGGCTCTCACCGGCGGTAAGCGGGAGAACGTCGTACTCGCCACAAAGGCGCACGGCACCATGGGCGACGACGTCAATCAGCGCGGCAACTCGCGCCGCTGGCTGATCAGGGAGTGCGAGAACAGCCTGCGCAGGCTTGGCACCGACTACATCGACCTCTACCAGATCCACCGCCCAGATCCAGATACCGACATAGACGAGACGCTGGCCGCGCTCTCTGACCTCATCCGAGCAGGCAAGATCTGCTATGCCGGCAGCTCCACATTTCCCGCGGCGCAGATCGTCGAGGCGCAGTGGGCGGCGCAGCGGCGCGGCCGGGAGCGTTTCGTGTGCGAGCAGCCGCCGTACTCGATCCTGGTCCGCGGCATTGAGGCCGACGTGCTGCCCGCCTGCCAGGACTATCAGATGGGCGTCATCAGCTGGGGTCCGCTCGGCAGCGGATGGCTGTCTGGCGCCTACCGCAAGGACGCGGAGATCCCGGTGAGCCGCCGGGCCCAGCGGCTGCCGCACCGGTTTGACATGAGCCTGCCGGGCAACAGGCTGAAGCTGGAGGCCGCCGACCGGCTAGCTGGCCTGGCCGCCGAGGCGGGCATGTCGCTGATCCACCTGGCCCTGGCGTTCGTGCTGAACCACCCGGCGGTCACGTCCGCGATCATCGGCCCGCGCACGATGCAGCACCTGGAGAGCCAGCTGGGCGCTGCCGACGTAGAGCTGCCTGGCGAGTTGCTGGACCGGATCGACGAGATCGTGGCGCCCGGGACCAATCTCAACCCGGCCGACCGGGGCTATGAGCCGCCTGCCCTGGTCAGGCCTAGCTTGCGCCGCCGCAGCTGAGCGACTCCAGTCATCGCGGCAGCTGAGCGACTGCGGTCATCGCAGCAGCCGAGCGACTGCGGTCATCGCAGCAGCCGAGCGACTGCGGTCATCGCGGCAGTGGCCCGGTCGCCCCGGCCATCTGGACAGGGCTGCCACCCCGACGCCTGGGTAACTGGCGCCCGGAGTCAGTTAATGATCAGTAAATAAGGCGGCAATTTGCGCGGATAAGGGCCCCGGCCGAGCAGGCGGGTGCCGCGGACCAGTTAACCTTCTGAAGGCCGCCGGCAAGGGTCCCGGCGGCCGAGGCAGGTATCGGTGTCCGTAGTCGTTTTGATGGGCAGCCAGCAATTGCGGGCACTGCTAGCTGACCGGGAGGTGGCCAGGTGGAACTGACCAGCCCGGTCCTGCCCTACGTTCTTGCCTCGCTCGCGGCGGTCGTGCTGCTGACGATCATTGTGGCCTGGCCCAGGCTGGCCCGCCTCGGCGTCTGGCCGGTTGCGCTGCGGATCGTGAGCCTGTGCGTGCTGCAGGCACTGGTACTCGGGCTGATATTCGTGATCGTCAACCGGGCGGGGGAGTTCTACGCGTCCTGGTCGGACCTGTTCGGGTCTGTGAATGGCGGCGCTGGCGTGGTCGCCGCCCGCGGCAGCCCGGCCCAGCACCGGCAGCCCGTGATTGTCACCGGCAGCACCATCGTCCGGGTGCCGGGCAGCCGAAACGCGGCCGGGACCCTGCAAAGCGTCAGGTTGTATGGCTCGCTGTCCGGGCTGACCGTGCCGGGCCATGTGTATCTGCCTGCCGGGTATCAGCAGCAATCCGCTCGGCGATACCCGGTGCTGATGGAAATCTCCAGCACAGCCGGCGGCTCGAACTCGCCGTACGCGCCTTATCGGCTGGCCCAGAGCGCGGCCCTGCAGATCGCGGCTCGCCGGATGCCGCCGATGATCGTGGTGATGCTCCCGGCAGCGCTGACGACAAATGATCAGGCCTGCCTGAACGTTCCGCCGGTCTTCGGGAAAGGCGGCAAAACCGTGAGCGCGCCCGTACTGGCTGAGACCTTCTTCGCGCAGGACGTCCCCGGCGTGCTAGAAGCCGCCTACCGGGCCAGCAGCAAGCCGGGGGACTGGGCACTTCTGGGAGACCAGGCCGGCGGTTACTGCGCGCTTCAGCTGGCGCTCGACAACTCCAACGTCTTCTCGGCAGCCGTAGCTCCGCGCAGCAATTACAGTCGGCCGCCTGGGCTGGACTCCGCGCTCAGCAGCCCGGAATTCCGTCAGCAGGATGACCTCGTCTGGCTGCTAGGTCACATGCCCATGCAGCCGGTGTCTGTGCTTCTTGCCGGGCCTGGCCAGCTGTCTGGGCCGGGCATGGCGCAGCCGTTGCTCTCGCTCGCACAGCGGCCCATGCACGTATCCATGACTCAGCTAGGAACGGGAAGCTGGCCACTCGCAAACGTCCTGGACTGGATCGGCGCCGCCGTGACGTCGAACGCACGGCGGGGCTAGCAGGATGGAGGCGCGCAGATGGGCCTGACCAGCGGCTCGTTCACCGTTGTGATCTTCGTGCTCGCGGGCGCGGGGCTGGCGGCGGTCGTGCTTTGCTGGCCGCTCGTGGCCCGCCAGCGGGTGGCGCCCATCCTCGCTAGGGTGATGATGATCACAGCGAGTCAGCTACTCGTCATCGCGGCCTTCCTCGTGTACCTCAACGGGTACTTCGGCTTCTACGCTTCCTGGTCTGAGCTCTTCGGCAGTGGAACCCCGCGAATAGTAGGGGTCGCCAAGGCATCGAATCCCAACGCGCCGTTGCTTACCGTCACCAAGATGGGATCAGGTCCGCTAGTAGGTGTGCCCATCCCCAAGGTGACCTCGCGTCCGATTATCGCCGCTGGGCGCCGCACCAAGAATCAGCTGGGACTGGGCGGTGCGAGCCGATCCGATCTCGCCCAGACCGGGGAACTCCTTGAGGTGAACGTCAATGGCGCGCACACCGGCATCGCCGTCACCAATGACTTCGTGTACCTGCCGCCGCAGTATTTCCAGCCCGCGTACGCCCACACGAGGTTCCCGGCCATCCTGGCGCTCACGGGTTACCCTGGCTCGTCCTGGAGCATCGTCAAGCGGCTGAAACTGCCGGAGACGCAGCAGATGCTGGTCAGCAGGGGACAGATGAGGCCCGCGGTCGATGTCATGATGAACGCGTCAGTCGCAATGCCGCGCGACACCGAGTGCACGAACGTCCCGGCCGGCCCTCAGGTCGAGACGTTCTTCGCGGAGGATGTGCCGCTGGCCATCGAGCGTGCCTTCCGTGTGCAGGACGGTCCGAGCAGCTGGGCCGCCCTCGGTTATTCCACCGGCGGACTTTGCGCCGTGAAGATGGCGATGATGGACCCGCGGCTATTCTCACTGGCCGTATCGCTCGCGGGCGACTACACCGCGCTCCAGGACTACACCACGGGCAATCTGTACGGCAACAGTCCCGGCTACCGGGACCTGAACAGCCCGGAATGGCGGCTGCAGCATCTGCCGGCGCCACCGATCTCCGTGCTGGTCGCGTCCAGCCTGGTCGGGGAGAAGTCCTATCCGCAGACCGTTCAGTTCGTCAAGCTGGTCCGGCCGCCGATGCGCGTTTACACGTTGTACCTGCCGCAGGGTGGCCATAACTTCCGGACCTGGATTCGCGAGTTGCCGGGGGCGCTGCGGTGGCTCAACCAGCGGCTGACGCCCGGACTGCCTGCTTCCGCCGCGGTGGCGTCGAAGCAGGCTGGTCGGCGCCCGGCCAGGCCTACGCAGCACGAGCTGAAGAAGCCGAAAAAGCCGACAAGGTAGCCGCGTAGCTCGGCAGCGGATTCTCGGTCTTCAGCTCGACATGCCGGAGGCTGTGCCTTCAAGCTGGCAGCGGTTGCGCCGTCAGCCCGGCGCCAGCGCGTGCAGAATCTCCCGCGCGCGGGCGGTAGCGGCGGCGGGATCAGCATCCGGCGCCCCCACTCTGGGATCCCAGTTGAGGTCGTAGAAGACCTGGGTGACGCCCTGCTCGCTGAGCCATCGGGTGTCTGCCGCGATCTGCTCGAAGCTTCCCGACAACCGCAGCCGGTGCCCGTCTGGTCCTGGCACTGGTGCGCCAGCGCGAACCACGCCGCGGCATATGAACCGCATCGAATCCGGGTCCCGCCCGGCTGATGAGGCCGACTCGCGGACGATGGCGATCAGCTCGCCGATACGCGACAAGTCGGTGCGGCTCGAGGTGATCCAGCCGTCCGCAATCCGGCCGATACGCTCCAGCGCAGGCCTGGCCATTCCGCCGAGCAAGATCGGCGGTCCGCTGGGCTGTACTGGTCGGGGATCCTGGGCTCCGGCAGGTACGTGGTAGAACTCACCGCTGAACTCACTGGTCCCGCCTGCCCACAAGGTGCGCAGCACCTGGACGTACTCGGCGGCACGTGCGCCGCGCCTGGCCATGTCGGCGCCGGTCAGGGTGAATTCCTCGGGCATCCAGCCGATGCCCAGGCCCAGGTCATGTCGCCCCGCGGAGAGCACGTCCAGCGAGGCGGCCTGCTTCGCAAGGTAGCCGGGGGAGACGAAAGGCAGGTTGATGATCGCCACGCCGAGCCGGATCCTGGTGGTGAGCGCCGCGGCGAAGGCGAGCGTCGCCATCGGGTCGAGCACGCTGTGATAGACAGGCTCCATGCTGGAGTCAACCGGGACGAGCAGCCGCTGGAACGACCAGAGACTGTGGTAGCCGGCGTCCTCAGCCGCGCGGGCGAACGAGGCGAGATTTGCGGGAGTTGCCCAGGCGCCGGAGACCGGTGCGCCGAATCCGATGTCCACGCTGCTCACCTTATTTCCCGGTACACATGGGGTGGCTGGGCGGGCCCACGCTGTGGCCCGCCCCGTTCCGAACAATGGAGAGTGCCTTGGAGTCCAACGCTCGAACCTGGATCGCAACGCTGCGTCGATCGCACGAGAGGCTGGCCGGCCTCGTGCAGCCGCTGACGGCCGAGCAGCTGCGTGAGCAGTCTTACTGCACGGACTGGTCGGTCGCGCAGGTGCTGTCGCACCTGGGCAGCGGCGCCGAGATCGCGTTGATGATGCTGCCCGGCGCGCTCGGGGAGGCAGAGCCGGTCAGCCGCGACGCGTTCGGGCCGGTGTGGGACGAGTGGAACGCCAAGAGCCCGGACGATCAGGCCGCGGACGCGCTGACCACCGACGAGCGGCACATCGCCGCCCTTGAGCGGCTTTCCGACGAGCAGCTCGGCCGGATGAAGATGGAGTTCTTCGGAACGAAGCTTGACGCCATCGGGATGATCCGGCTGCGGCTGGGTGAGCACGCGCTGCATACCTGGGACGTAGCCACGCAGCATGACCCGAACGCGACCGTCTCCGCGGATGCGGCGGCGTTGCTGGTGGACAACGTGCCGCAGTTCCTCGCTCCGCGCCTGGGCAAGGCGCTGCCCGAGCCGTTCGCCGTCCGGATCACCACAACCGACCCGGACCGGGACTATCTGCTGTCGTCCACGGACTCGGTCCAGATGACGGAGTGGACAGGCGGCGGCGAGTCCGTGCCCGAGGTACGGATGCCGGCCGAGTCGCTGCTGCGGCTGGCCTACGGCCGGCTTGATCCAGCGCACACGCCGGCACAGGTATCGGGTGATCGCGCCGCGCTGGACAAGCTGCGGGCGATCTTTCCTGGGTTCTGACCCTGGCGGGAGCCGCGGCTTAGCCGCCCAGCGCAACGAGAGCGAGCCCGGCTGCGTCTTGCGCGCATCCCCACGAGAGGGTGACGCCGGAGCCGCCGTGCCCGTAGTTGTGCACGATGGTCGGGCCCTGGCCGGTCGACTCCGCCTCCAGCCGGACCCGTGGCCGGAACGGCCGCAGGCCCACGCGGTGCTCCAGCACACCGGCATCTGCGAGGGCGGGCTCGACCTTTGCGCACGCGGCGATGATCCGCGCCGCGGTGCGCTGGTCGGGCTCGCGGCTCCAGTTGCCATGCTGCTCGGTGCCACCCATGACGACGCGATCGCCATGCGGGAAAAAGTAGGTCAGGTCGAGCTCATCCGGCCCAGTACCAACGAAGAAGTCGGTGAGGCCGGGATTGCTCGCTACCACAACCTGGCCGCGCACTGGCGTGACGTCCGGATCGGGTACCAGCCCGTGCGCGCCGGATCCTGAGCTGTTCACCAGGACCGGGGTGCCCACGGCGCGGACCGCGTCCGCCAGCGTCGGGTAGCAAGTCAACACGAGCGGCCGCCCGCCAGCCTGCAGGTACCGCTCGTGCAGGTACTCCAGGTATTCCGGCATCGAGACCAGCGGAGCGCAGAGCCGCCAGGCGGACCGGTAGCCCGCCGGGATCTCACCGAGCGCGCAGGCGGACAGGCTCGCGGGGTCCGCGGCGAACTCCGGTGGCTTGCTGTTCGCCGCTCGTGCGGCAGCGAGGCCGTTCGCCACGTGCACGGAGGGATGCGCGCCGGGGGAATTCGCGGCCGCGGCGGGCACACGGCCGGCTCCGCTCAGTTTGCGCAGCACGTCGAGGGTGACGGCGGCCCACCTGGCTATCCGCTCGTCCGCTCCGACCAGGTGCGGACCCCATAGCGCCCCGGCCGCGACCGAGGTGGTCTGCCCGGGCGGCTCGGCGGCATGGACCGTGACCGACGCCCCGGCCTCAGCCAGGCAGATCGCTGTGGTCAGGCCGATCACGCCGGCGCCTATGACCGCTACGTCTGCTTTGCCGTCGCCCACAAGTCCGACAGTAGCCACCCGAACTGATGCCGTCATTGCCAGCGCCATCATCATGGCGGAAAAGCATAGACATCAAAGAGTTAGAGATCGACGGAACGTGGTAGCCTCGGCAGCATGCGGCCCGCACGAACTCCTATCGGACTGCAGCTGACCCAGGCCTCCCGTGCTGTCAGCCGCGCGTTCGACGAAGCGCTTGCCGGGGTCGGCGGCTCGCTCCCGGTATGGCTGGTCATGATCAACCTGAAGAGCCGCAGGATGGCCAGCCAGCGGGAACTGGCCGAGGCGATGGGCGTCCGCGAGGCGACTCTGACCCACCATCTCAATGCCATGGAGTCCAGCGGCCTGGTCTCCCGGCGCCGCGACGACGCCAACCGGCGCGTCCAGGTGGTCGAGCTGACCCCGGCCGGCGAAGAGGTGTTCCTGCGGCTGAGGGGCGTAGCCACATCATTCGACGCTCAGCTGCGCCGGGGCCTCTCGGCAGCCGAGATAACCGAACTTGAGCGCCTGCTGAGCCGGCTTGCCGCCAACGTCGGGCTCGCCGAGGCTGGCTCGCCGCCCTGGGCAGGCCTCGCAGGGTGAGACGGTCGGCGAGGCGGCCGGCCTGGCCAGCACCGGGTCGGAGTGAGATCGCAGGAGCGGAGGAATGCGCGTGGGCGAGCTTGGCCGGGAGGACTTTGAGCACCTGCTGGCGTTCCGCACGAGCCTGCGCAAGTTCCAGCGCTGGAGCGAGGACCAGGCCAGCGCGGCCGGGCTGACCCACGTACAGCATCAGCTGCTGGTCGCCATCAAAGGGCACCCAGGCGGCCAGCCGCCGACAGTTGGCGATCTCGCCGGGTACCTGCTGCAGCGGCATCACAGTACGGTCGAGCTCGTGGACCGGGCGGTCGCCGCAGGACTGGTCCGCCGCGTCGACGACGCCAGCGACGGCCGTGTCGTCCGCGTCCGGCTGACCCCGCTCGGCGAACGGCGCCTGGCCGAGCTCACGCCTGCCCATCTGGACGAGCTGCACCACCTGGCCAAGACGCTGGACGAGTTGCTTTCCCGGTCCGATCGCCAAGCCTGATGCGCAACGCGGGGCGCGGCCGACGCAGGCCGGGGTTGCGCACTGCGGCCGGACCGGGAGACTGTTGGCTGCATGGCCGTTGTCACCGAACTTGAGCTGGCAGAGATCGACCTCACGGGCGCCGAGCTGGCCGGCGATGATTATCACCGGCGGCTCGCGCTACTGGCAAGTGAGGGCGAGCGGAACTGGCTGGCGCGATCACCGCTTGCCTACCTCGTGCTGGACCGTGAGTCCGCCGAGTTCTTCCTGCGGTCGCGGGACACCGCGTTCCCCGGCAAGGAGATAGCGGACCTATTCGGCGTCAGCGCCGGGCGGCTGCGTGAGCAGATCGATGCGAATATCCTCAACCAGCAGGGCAACCAGCACCGCCGGCTGCGAGCTCTAGTCGGCCCTGCCTTTACCCCGCGGGCCGCGGAGCGGTGGCGGCCCGCCATGCGAGAGTTCCTCGGGCAGCTCTGGGAAGCCGTCCCTGATGGTCACCGCTGCGACTTCGTAGCAGCGGTCGCCAAGCCGTACCCCGCGCTTACGATCGCCGCCGTGCTCGGCGCTCCGCTGTCAGACGCGCCCAAGCTGCACGAGTGGTCAAGCCTGATCCAGCGTCAGTTCGACATCCAGGCGCTGACCAGCCAGGTGCCGGAGATGGAACGCGCGGTCACCGAGGCCTACAGCTACGTCGAGGAACTGCTAGCCCAGCGCCGGGCCGAGCCGGGCGAGGACCTGCTGACTGTGCTGCTGACCGCCGAGGAAGCCGGCGACCGGCTTTCCCATGCCGAGTGCGTCAACCTGGTACTCAACGTCATCGCCGGCGGGATCGACACTACGCAGGCGCAGTTGTCGCACGCGATGCGGCTCTTCGCGGCCAATCCGCGTCAGTGGCAGGCGCTGCGGGACCGCCCGGAGCTCGTCGCCCCGGCGGTGGAGGAGGCGCTGCGGGCCGAGCCCATTACTCCGTTCACGGCGAGGATCTGCGTTCGTGCGGTTGAGCATCGCGGCGTGCAGTTCCCGGCGGGCACGATCGTGGCGGTGTGCGCCGAGCGGGCCAACCGGGAGCAAGGCGGCGAGGAATTCGACATTACCGCCGAGCGGGACGACCGGCTGCTGACCTTCGGCGCTGGCCCGCATTTCTGCCTCGGCGCGAACCTGGCCAGGGCCGAGCTGCAGGAGGCGCTGACCTTCCTCGCTCCGAGGATGCCGGGCCTGGCAGCCGACGGCCCGGCGGTCCTTGGCGGCGTCGAAGGCATCTACGGCGTGGAGTCGCTGCCCCTGCGCTGGTCATGACGCTGGCGCGGCGAGCTCAGCGGCGAGGTCGCTGGCCATCTCCCGCACGCGATCGGCGATGCGTGCGTGCAGCGTGCTGCCGAAGGTGATCCTGGCTACGCCGAAGGCCGCGAGCTCGGCCAGGGTCGGCCCGCCAGGCCGGTGCATGGCATTCACTGGACCACCGATCTCGCGGACAAGCGAGGGCAGCACGTCGGCCGGGGCGACGATCGGATAGGTGCAGTCCGCTCCGGCGGCGAGGTACGTGCCTGCCCGCTTTACGGCGGCGCTGACCGCAGTCCCGTCGTCCCGCGGACCTGGCCGGATGAACACGTCGACCCTGGCGTTGATAACCAGCTCCTGGCCAGCAGCGGCGCGGATCGCGGCGAGGTAGTCCGCCTGCCGCCCAGGATCGAACAGCGTGCCGGTGACCGGATCGGAATCCTCCAGGTTGCAGCCGACGACCCCGGCCTGCAGCAGCCGCTCAACCAGCTCGGCGGGTGCCAGCCCGTAGCCAGTCTCGATGTCCGCGGTGACTGGCAGGTCCACGCTGGTGGCGATGCGAGCCACGGCGGCCAGCATCTGCGCGCCTGGCGTGTGCCCGTCGGTATAGCCGAGCGTCGCCGCCACGGCGCCGCTCGACGTGGCCAGCGCGGCAAAGCCTGCCTCGGCGTAGGCACGCGCGCTGACTGGGTCCCAGACGTTCGGCAGCACCAGCGGCCGCCGGCCGTGATGCATGGCCCGCAGCCGCTGGGCCGCGCTCGCCGGCTGGCCGTGCTCGCCGGGTGGACCCAGGCCTGCGCCTGCGCTCGTCATGGCTGGTAGGACCCTGGCTGCCACGCCCTGGTGCTCACGCCAATCGCGTTCCAGGCGTTGATGGTAACGATGAGGCTCACCAGCGCACCGAGCTCGGCCTCGGTGAAGAGCTTGGCCGCCTGTGTGAAGCCCTCGGCAGGGACATGTGTCTGCGCCGCGAGCGTGATGGACTCGGTCAGCGCTAGCGCGGCCCGTTCCCGGTCGGTGTAGAACGGTGTCTCGCGCCAGGCGGCCAGCGCGTACAGGCGCTGCTCGGTCTCGCCGGCTGCACGCGCGTCCTTGGTATGCATGTCGATGCAGTAGGCGCAGCCGTTCAGCTGCGAGGCCCTTATGCGGATCAGCTCGCGTAGCAGGCTGTCGATCCCGGCCTGGTCCAGTTCCTTGGTCGCGGCGTGGTCGAGGTGCCCCATCGCGCGGGTGAAGGCTGGCGCGTGCGCGTCGATGTCGAGCCGGACGTCGACCGTCTGGGTGGCCTGGTCAGTGGTCATTGTGCATATCTCCTGTTCGGCGTCTGTGCTTCGATGCTAGAACAGAAGAGGCTCAGTATTAGGATCCAATTTCATGCGGGAAACGTGGGCCACTTCGCCGGGACTTGACTTGCACCTCGAGGTCGCGGGGGCCGGTGTGCGAGATGGCCTGGAATCGGCCCTGCGCGAGGCGGTGCGCAGCGGCCGGCTGGCGGCAGGGACCGCGCTGCCATCATCACGCTCGCTCGCCAGGGACCTCGCAGTCGCGCGGAACACTGTCGTCGACGCCTACGGCCAGCTTGTTGCCGAGGGCTGGCTCGCGGCCCGCCACGGTTCGGGGACCTGGGTAGCCGAGCGGGCCGAGCCGCCCGCTCCGGCCAGGGCACTCCGGCCACCGGCCGGGGTGCCGCCCGTCAGGTATGACCTGCGGCCGGGCGTGCCTGACCTGTCGGGGTTCCCGCGGGCCGCCTGGCTGGCCGCGGCGCGCCGGGCGCTGGCCGCCGCGCCCGCGTCGGCTCTCGGCTACGCCGATCCGCGCGGCCTGCAGGTGCTGCGCGAGGCCCTGGCCGGATACCTGGCCAGGGCTCGAGGCGTCGCGGTAACCCCGGACCGGGTAGTGGTGTGCGCGGGGTACGCACAGGCCCTGGAACTGCTTTGCCAGGTGCTGCGGGGCGGCGGGGCACGACGGCTGGCCATCGAGGAACTCGGGCACCCTGGGCACTGGCAGATCGCATCCACTAGCGGGCTGCGGCTCGAACCCCTGCCCGTGGACGAGCGTGGCGCGCTGATCAGCGGACTATCCGATCAGGGCGCGGTGGTGCTGACCCCGGCGCACCAGTTCCCGCTCGGCGTCGCGCTGGATCCGCGGCGCCGCCGCGGCGTGGTCGACTGGGCTGCGGGGACCGGCGCGCTAGTGATCGAGGACGACTATGACGGCGAGTTCCGCTACGACCGGCAGGCCGTCGGCGCGCTGCAATCGCTGGCACCCGAGCACGTGGCCTATGCCGGGACAGCGAGCAAGAGCCTGGCACCTGGCCTGCGGCTTGGCTGGCTGGTGCTGCCCGCCCGGCTTGTCGACGACGTCGTGGCGGCCAAGCGCGCGGCCGGCCGGCTGAGCAGCAGCCTGGACCAGCTCACCCTGGCCGAGTTCATCGACTCCGGCGGATATGACCGGCAGGTCCGCCGGGCGCGGCTGGCCTACCGGCAGCGCCGGGACCGGCTCGTCGCCGAGCTAGCCCGCCGGGTGCCGCAGGTGCGCGTTACCGGCATGGCCGCCGGGCTGCACGCGCTGCTTACACTGCCCCCGGCGGTAGGCGAGCGCGAGGTAGTCGCCGAGGGCGCCAGGCGCGGACTCGCGCTGCACGGGCTCGCGGAGTGCACCTTTGCCGGGCAGCAGCACGACCCGGCTCTGATCGTCGGATACGCGACCCCGCCTGGGCATGCGTTCAGTACCGCGGTGGCCCGGTTGTGCGCGGTCCTGCGCGAGGCCACCTGATGACCACTCCAAGATGTTGGAGCTCGCGGCAAGGTCGGATGGCGCAAACATCCTGACGGTTGCCGTCGCCCAGCTGGGCGGTTTGCGCCATTTGCCCCGACGGTAACCGTCAGGATCTCTTGGCGCAGGGCGGGCCAGATGAGTAGCGCCTGCAGCGCTGAGTGCGAGTTCAGCGGCGACACGCCGACCCAACATGTGGTGCCAGAGAATGTCAGACCTCCTACATATGGTGTCTGTGCGGCCATGATGTTTCGGGAGGAGAGCACGTGTCAGTCAGCATGAACGTACGCAAGCGGAACGGGGACACCGAGCCGGTCGATGTCAACAAGATCGTGCGGGCGGTACAGCGGTGGGCGGGGGGCCTGGACGACGTCGACCCGATGCGGGTGGCCACAAGGACCATAAGCGGCCTGTACGACGGTGCGACCACCGCGGAGCTGGACCGGCTGTCGATCCAGACTGCGGCCGAGATGATCGCAACCGAGCCGCAGTACTCACGGCTAGCGGCGCGGCTGCTGTCCGGTTACATCGGCAAGGAAGTGCGCGGGCAGGGCATCGCCTCGTTCAGCCAGTCCGTCGCGCTCGGCCACGCCGAGGGCCTGATCGGCGACGACACCTTCAAGCTGGTGAAGGACAATGCCCGCAAGCTCGACTTCGCCGTCGACGAGCAAGCAGACCTGCGGTTCGAGTACTTCGGCATCAAGACCGTGTATGACCGGTACCTGCTGCGGCACCCGTCGAGCCGCCTGGTGATCGAGACGCCGCAGTACTTCCTGCTGCGAGTCGCCTGCGGGCTGTCCGCGGCGCCCGCGGAGGCGATCGGTTTCTACCGGCTGATGTCATCGCTTGCCTACCTGCCGAGCTCGCCGACCCTGTTCAACTCCGGCACCAGGCATCCGCAGATGTCGTCGTGCTTCCTGGTCGACTCGCCGCGTGACGAGCTGACCTCGATCTATGACCGGTACGCGCAGGTGGCCATGCTGAGCAAGTTCTCCGGCGGTATCGGCATCGGCTGGTCCAGGGTCAGGTCCAGGGGCGCCCTGATCCGTGGCACGAATGGCCAGTCCAATGGCATCGTGCCGTGGCTTCGCACGCTGGACTCCTCGATCGCCGCTGTCAACCAGGGCGGCCGGCGCAAGGGCGCCGCGTGCGTATACCTCGAGCCGTGGCATCCAGACATCGAGGAGTTCCTCGAGCTGCGCGACAACACCGGCGAGGACGCCCGGCGTGCCCACAACCTGAATCTGGCCAACTGGATCCCCGACGAGTTCATGCGCCGGGTGGAGGCTGACGAGGCATGGTCGCTCATCGACCCCGACGTCGTGCCGGAACTGCCGGATCTGTGGGGCGAGGCGTTCGATCAGGCCTACCGGGCGGCGGAGGCCGACGGCAGGTACGTCCGCCAGGTGAAGGCGCGTGACCTGTACGGGCGGATGATGCGGACACTCGCGCAAACAGGGAACGGCTGGATGACGTTCAAGGACTCCTCGAACGGCAAGAGCAACCAGACCGCTGCCGACCGGAACGTTGTGCACCTGTCCAACCTGTGCACCGAGATCATCGAGGTGTCCAGCGACGCCGAGACCGCGGTGTGCAACCTCGGGTCGGTCAACCTTGCCCGGCACCTGACCACTGGCGCCGACGGCGAGGTCGCGGTGGACTGGGCCAGCCTGCGGGCCACGGTCCGCACTGCGGTGCCGTTCCTGGACCGGGTGATCGACATCGGGTACTACCCCAGTTCGCAGGCGGCGGCATCGAATCCGCGCTGGCGGCCGGTCGGGCTTGGCGTGATGGGCCTGCAGGACGTGTTCTTCGCGCTGCGACTACCGTTCGACGCCGCCGCCGCGGGGAACTTGTCGGCCGCGATCGCCGAGGAGATCTACCTCACCGCGCTGGAAACGTCGGCCGAGCTGGCTGAGCGGAACGGCCCGCACCCGGCATTCGCCCAGACTCGGGCCGCGGCCGGAGTCCTGCAGCATGACCTGTGGGGCGTGACCGGCACGCAGGCCGAGCGCTGGGCCGCGGTGCGGGCCCGCATCGCAGCCACCGGACTGCGCAATTCGCTGCTGATCGCGATCGCACCCACTGCCACCATCGCGTCGATTGCCGGATGCTATGAGTGCATCGAGCCGCAGGTCTCCAACCTGTTCAAGCGCGAGACCATGTCGGGCGAGTTCATGCAGGTCAACGGCGCGCTGGTGGCTGAGCTTAAGGCGCATGGCCTGTGGACGGAGCAGGTGCGGGATTCGATCAAGCGAGCCGACGGCTCGGTTGCGCGGCTCGCGGAGTTGCCGGCCGGGGCCCGCGAGCTGTTCCGCACCGCGTGGGAACTACCGCAGCGCGCGCTGATCGACATGGCGGCCGCGCGCGCCCCGTTCATCGACCAGAGCCAGTCACTGAACCTGTTCGTGGCCGCGCCGACCATCGGCAAGCTGTCGTCGATGTACCTGCATGCCTGGAAGTCCGGCCTGAAGACCACCTACTACCTGCGCTCGCGCCCGGCGACCAGGATCGCGCAGGCGACTGTCGCGGTGCCGGCGCCCGCCGCTGCGGACTCGGAAGCTGCACAGTCCCAGGCCGCACAGCCGGCCGCCGTCGCCGCGGATGCGGTTGCCTGCTCGCTGGAGAATCCAGAGATGTGCGAGGCATGCCAGTGACTCACGCCGACACGTGGCCCGCGGCCGGCCTGGCCAACGGCGATCAGCACATGCTGCTCGACCCTGGCATGGATCTCACCCTGCGCCCCATGCGCTACCCGCATTTCTACGACCGCTTCCGCGACGCGATCCGCAACACCTGGACTGTCGAGGAGGTCGACCTGCATTCGGACCTGGCCGACCTTCCGCGGCTTTCGATTGCGGAACGGCACTTGGTCAGCAGGCTGGTCGCGTTCTTCGCTACGGGAGACACCATCGTCGCGAACAACCTGGTGCTGAACCTGTACCAGCACGTGAACTCGCCGGAGGGCAGGCTGTACCTGTCACGGCAGCTATTCGAGGAAGCGGTGCACGTGCAGTTCTACCTGACGCTGCTGGACACCTACGTGCCGGACGAGCACGAGCGGTCTGCGGCATTCGCGGCGGTGCAGAATATTCCGTCGATCCGGCGCAAGGCCGAGTTCTGCTTCCGCTGGATCGACAGCATCTACACGCTGCGCGAACTGCACAGTCGCGCCGACCGGCGGGCGTTCCTGCTTAACCTGATCTGCTTCGCCGCGTGCATCGAGGGGCTGTTCTTCTACGGAGCGTTCGCCTACGTCTACTTCCTGCGCTCCCGCGGGCTGCTCAACGGGCTGGCCTCAGGCACCAACTGGGTATTCCGCGACGAGTCGATGCACATGGCGTTCGCCCTCGACGTCGTGGACATAGTCCGGGCACAGGAGCCCGGCCTGTTCGACGACGAGATGGCCGGCCAGGTGCGGGACATGCTGGCCGAGGCGGTCGAGTGCGAGGTGCAGTTCGCCGAGGACCTGCTCGGCCAGGGCGTGGTCGGCCTGCCGCTCGGCGACATGCGCTCCTACCTGCAGCATGTCGCTGACCGGCGGCTGGCCAGGCTCGGCATCGAGCCGCTGTACGGGTCGGTCAACCCGCTGCAGTTCATGGAGTTGCAGGACGTGCAGGAGCTGTCCAACTTCTTCGAGCGCCGGGTGTCCGCGTACCAGGTCGGCGTCACCGGTACCGTCGCCTTCGACCAGGACTTCTAGGTACTTGCAGGTTTGGGGTGCAGGGCGTCACTTGAGGTGAGAAACATCAGCCTCACTTGACTCGTGGCCGGGATGGCTACCCTTGTGGCGCGGAATGCGGGAGTGACAGCGTTCGTGGTATCCGTCGGCGGGCACCCACGGGGCGGGCGGGTGGTATCTCCGCACCCTAGATTCCACGAGGCGTTCGTTGTGACCGAGCGGAACGGCGACTGGGGTAAGGCGGCAGAGGTGCCCGGGCGGCGGCTCTCAACCGCGGCGGGAAAGCCGAGGTCAAGGTCGTGTCGTGCGCGCCGGCAGGTCTGTGCGCCATTGGCGGCGACTACACCGACCGATCCGGCCGCGCCCAGGCGTTCGTCGACAGCGAGACACAGTGACGGCTAGCGGACGCCCGCCGCGTGCCGCGTGCCGATCGTCTTCGCATAATCGCGTTGTCCGCGGCGGCGGATGTCACCTGACTTGCCCTAAGATCGAGCGCCTGGCGCGAGATCCCCGTGGTCGTTGCCCGTGCCGGGTGATTCGACGCGCGCGGCCGGAACGACAGTGGTGACGCGCCCGTCGGCCGCCAGGCGTCATCACTGGTTAGCTTCAGCCGAGCCGGAAAAGCCGGCTACGTCACCGGGGTCGTACTGCGGCTCTCCCGCGCTAGCCCCGGCACGGTCGATGGCCTCAAGCAGCATTCGCACGGCGCCCGGCATGTCAATGAGCACCTGGCGCAGATCGTCAAGCTCCTGTTCACCGTGCGGGTTGGCCTCCGCTGCTACCTCAGCCGCGTCATAGTCCTCCATGCGATCGCGGGCGGTCTGCACCTCAGAGGAAACGAGGAGCTCCTCGAGTACCTTGTCGGCCATATCCGTTTCACACCCCTTTCTGCTGGCTGCGATATTGCCTGGTCGGTTTGGGGGACCCAGTACACCGGTTGGCACTACCCCAAACCTGGGCTGCGGTACCCGGCCAGGTCGCCTGGTTAGCCGTCGCTTCGCACCGCCGGACCGGGCAGTGCGCCATCGGTGTCGGCGGGCAACCGTGCCATGGCCCAGCCCCGCCCGCTTCTGATGGCTGCCAGCTGGCGATCTGGTGGCTGCAAGCACCGCACCAGGTACCCAAGCCCCGGACAACCGCGGCAGGAGGACGTCTCCACATCCAGCACCGACGCGCTTGGCGGAGTTACTAGCGGAGCCAGCCCTTCCGGCGGGTGTGGCGTCATAAGTGATGCTAGGTGCCAGGGAGCGCTGGCGAGCAGCACCTGATTGCCGATCGGGGCGGTCTGCGAGCACGGCAAAGCGAGCTGTTGGCAGGTATCGCGGGATGGGGGCTGTTAGACGCCCTCCAGATGCGGAGAGCGCATGAACGGATTGACAAAGGAGCTTGCTGGTGCCCTTCTCGCGGGAGTGTTTGTGGGGGCGCTCGCATTCAGCGAACTGGCTCGGGACATAGGCGGGATGGGCGGATTTTCGGGCGATCACAACTATGAGATTGGCGCTTAGCTGGGCTGTCTGGTGGGCTCGGGCGCGGGCTGGCTGGTGCTGCGGCTGATGCGCCGTTTGCCGTGCGAAAGCCATGCCAGCATCTCAGCGCCAGGACGTCGCGATATCGGGCGTTAGAATCCGCGCTGAAGGCTGTGCGGCACTTCGCTCCCATCCCGAGTACGGAGCAGCAGGTAGGCCGCGCAGGCACTATGGCGCCCACCATTCGACACGGAAGGTCGCAGCACCCCAGCCGAACGCCGACGCCGGTCACGAGCATTTCCGGACTGCGGGCGTGACGAGTTGGGATTAATCGTGGCGATTTACGCGGAAGCCCCGGGGCATCGGGCCAGAGCTGCGCAGCAGCAAAATGAACCTCGCGGAGATCCTCCTTGGACACGGTGCGACGACTGCAGGAGCGGTTGCCCCGATCTACGCCTTTGAGCGCACAAATGCGCACTTCGACAACGGTGCACAACTCCATAGTGGCGCATTTACGAATGATCGGATTCATATTTCAATGATATGACAAATTCTTGCCAAAAGCGCGAGCCTATCGATTCGATAGAATGCTGAACGGCAGCGCCATTGCCGGTGAACAAGGCGCGGAAAGGCCTACAGTATGCTTGACTGCGAATAGCGGCCGACGGCGGACTGGCCAGAATACGGGGCTCGTCATGATTACCGAACATGATCAGTCCGATGAAAATTCGGAATACCACGACCATCCGGTCGCAAAGCAGGGTGCAGACCGACCCCCTGTGATGCCCGAAGCCGCCACCCGGACCGCGGCCCTTGCCCCGCACCCCAGAGCGACGGGCGCCGTACCCGCCGGCAGGCGGTGTGCCGAGTCCGGCGGCAGCGCAAGCCACAACCGACCGGAGTCGCCGACCGTCTCCGGGTATCGGGATCTAGACCGCGCTACCTGCCCGGCGGCCGGGCAGGTCGAACGAGAGGCACGACGTTAAATGTCCCGCAAGGCTAAGGCACTCGTTATCCCATCCGGCCGAGATGAGGTCGGCCGCAACTTCTATGACCCCAGCCAGCTTGCGCCTGGGCGCGGCAGGACAGGCCTACTCCGCCGCAAACGCAATGGGCCTGCACATCCATACCGCATCGGCACCTGCCCTGCCTGCGGCTTACGGATCCGGGACCTCGTCGTTGCGCAGCTAGGATTCTGTGACCTGTGTCGCGAATTCACGGGCATGTGCGGGGCCGGCCGGAAGGTCATCTGCCCCGACGTGATGACCAGGACGACCTGGCACACGCCGTGCACCCAGCTCGGCACGGTAGCGTGGGAAATCACTCAGGTCCAGGGTCGGTGCAGAACTGTGCTGTGTCGCGTGCATGACTCACAGGTCAGATTCGGCGGCGCACCGTGGATACAGGCTGCCGTTCCACTGGATCCAGGCACCACCCGCGGCCAGCGCGGCTGAGCAGGTAGACCCCCGTGCCCGAACCGGCCGGGCGATTGATCACGCCGACTCCAGACTTCGGGGCCGTAGTGTGGCCGGGTGCCGTATGTGCCGACGGTGAAGACGTCGTCGGGCGCCACACAGGCGATGCCGCTGCGGCGAAATCAAGTCGCTGACGTCTGCGGGCCCGACGTAGTGTTGCACGGTGCTTGAGGTAACAGCCTGCGCGGACGAGCCGGACGAGCTGACCTCGCTGCAGGTCTACAACACTGTGTGGCCGCACGATGCCGTGACGATCGACGCGGTGCACTCATACAGAGACAGCGCCCAAGATTACATCGACTACCTCGTCCGCGAGGATGGCGTCATCCTGGGGTCCGGGGCCGGGGCTATCTTCGCCTACCGCGCGCGCCGTGTCGTTGCGCTCATCACCGTGCTCGCCGGGCAACGCCGACGCGGCGCTGGCACGGCGCTGTATCAGGCCATCTCAATGTGGGCCGGCGAGCGAGGGGTACGCGAACTGGAGGTGTCGGTCTCCGGCAACGATCCGGAGAGCCTGTCCTTTGCCCAGCGGCGCGGCTTCACCGAGGAACGGCGCCAGGTGGGCCTCGTGCTCAGCCTCGCCGGCATCTCACCGGGGCAGGTCCAGCCGCCGGCCGGGATCGAGATCGTCACCTGGGCGCAACGGCCGGAGCTAGCGCGCGGGATGTACGAGGTCGACGTCGAAATCCATCCTGACATCCCCGGCTTCGAGGACGTCGCCCTCGAACCGTTCGAGGACTGGATGGCGCACAATATGCAGCGGCCTACCGACTCTCCCGAAGCGACGTTCATCGCGCTCGCCGGCGAGGAGGTCGTCGGCTTCGCGAAACTGTCGCTGACCGCGCCGACGGCCGCAGGCAACTCCATGACCGCCGTCAAGAGGGCCTGGCGCGGGCGCGGCATCGCCGGTGCCCTGAAGGAGACAGAAATCAACTGGGCGCTCGCGAACGGCTACACCGAACTCCACACCAGCAACGAGGAGCGGAACGCACCGATCAAGCGCCTGAACGCCCGCCTCGGCTACCGACCCGGAATCGGGCGGATCCACCTAGTCGGCCCCCATCATTGGTGGACTCTCTCGATGAGACCAGACTTGGCCCCCGATCATGTCTTGAGTGATCTTGCGGGTTGCTGACCTGTGGTTTCGCGGGTTGTGGTGACTGGCGGCGAGCACGTCATCACCGCCGCCGATCCTCCCCGACGACCTCCGCCAAGCCCTCGACGCGATCAACAGTCGAACGGTGCGCACTAGATGAGCCGACTCGGGGCCGAACGAGAGGCACGACGTTAATGTCCCGCAAGGCTAAGGCACTCGTTATCCCATCCGGCCGAGATGAGGTCGGCCGTAACTTCTATGACCCCAGCCAGCTTGCGCCTGGGCGCGGCAGGACAGGCCTACTCCGCCGGCGCAGGCTAGGGTGAGGTGCCCGGCTGGACGCTCATCTTGCGGCTGCCCGTCCTCGCTGGCAGTGCGCAGCGCGCGCGAGGAGGCCGAGCATGGACCGGAATGGCGGCGCGGTGGTGGGCAGGCGCGGCGGACGGGGCCGCCTGTGGATGGCGACCTGACACCGACTCTGCGCCGCTAGTCGCCGCGCTCACGGCCTGCCGGCTGCCAGCGCCGAAATTCCAAATCTGTGGTCCCTTAGGCACGGCATGCGCGTGCGCCTGATCGCGGCAAGACCGGACATTCGGCCCAGCCGCTGGCGGCCGTGCGCAAGACACCAGTCAGCCGCGATGTGCCTGGTCACAGACGCTGAAGGCCACGCTGCCCTGCTCGTTCACCTGCGCATCAAGGGCCTTGTCCTCCAGGACCGCCGCCGCGGCAGGCTCGACGAAGACGCGGGCTCCGCCCTCTTCCACCACCTGATCACCGGCCACGGGACCTTCGGCCAGGGCCAGCTGGAACGACGCTTCTCCTTCACTCTGCGCCACGATGCGCAGGCCTGTTTGCACGGGTAGCTCCGGCTGCGACGTCAGGCTCCTGATCGCAGAGACGGCGTCCTCGGTGAGCGTGAGCATGACCAACTCCTCCACTGTGGGACCGGGCAATGCGAATTGCCGTACCCACCGCCGGCCGGCCCGAACCAGCCTCGCTCGACTTTCTTGGCCCGCCCCGGCGACGCGGACGGGGGCCATCCGCACATCGGCGGGGGCCCGCTGGGACGGCTCGCGTCGGCCCAACCCGCATCCCCCGCCTGGACGTGCTCGCCGCCGGTGGCCAGCCAGGCTGACCGGGAGATCCCGTCCGTGCTAAATGGCTGCGCAGCATGCCGGCGGCGATAGGTAATTCCGAATCGCGGGCAGAGAGCAGATGAGGCCGGGACAACCAGCCTCGCGTTGGCCTGCAGGCAAACCACATCACCGCACCATTTCCACAACCGGAGCCGCCGCTCGGCGTGGCCAGTTCTTTCATGGCGATCCTGGTTCTGGCAGTCCAAACCGGGTGTTCGGCGCTCGAGCCTTGCCGACCCACCCGTTTCGCAGGCCGGACCGCCCGCCGGGCCGCGCTTTAATGCCGCGCCGCCGGTAGCTGGCGATTTGGTCTGGATCTGTGGCACGGACATCGTCCACCATGAGACGACCGCCCACTGGGCTCGCCGCACTTGTCGTGGACTCCGGGCGCCGAGCTAGCGCCGCTTCCATCGCCGTTGATACCCGTTGCCGACCGGACTACTCGGGCCGATACGCGACCGAGCCGCCTGCGGCTCGAAGTCCGCCGACCGCTGCTGGCGTCTCGGGGAAGTTGGCCCCTCAGCACCTAGGTCAGTCCTGTGACTTGGAGCGGGTGGCCAGGGTGTCCGGATGGCTGGCGCCCGGCGCCCGCTCGCGGTCGGCGAGGGTCTGCTCGAGCAGGGGGATCGCGCCGGCAAGCGGCCCGCCGACTGGTAGGCGCAGGCCAGGTTGTTGCGCGAGGTCAGCGTGTCAGGGGTTCGACGATCGACCGGATCGCCGCCAGGAGCTTGTCGTTCTCGTCCGGGTTGCCGACAGTCACCCGCATGCCGCCCGGCATCTGGACGCTCCGGCCGTCGCGGACCCAGCGTCCGGCTGCCATCAGCTTGGCGGGCAGGTCATCATGGGTGTGCGGGCAGAAAATGAAGTTGGTCTGCGTGGGCAGCGGGTCGAAGCCGAAGTTGCCGAACGCCTGAGAGAGCCGGCCGCGCTCCGCCTTGATGCGCTCGGCGCGCTCGGCGAACACGTCGGTGAGCCCGAGTGCGGCCTCAGCCGCCACGAGGCCGACGATGTTGGAACCGCCGAGCCGGAGCCGGGCATGCAGCTCTCCGGCGACCTGCTTGGAGGCGACGCCGTATCCGACCCGCAGGCCCGCCAGGCCGTAGAACTTCGAGAACGTCCGCGTGACCAGGACCGGTCGGCCGCACTCGAGGTAGTCAAGGGCACCACGCCCGCCGCAGGCGTACTCGTCGGTGAATTCCCAGTAGGCCTCGTCGATCATCAGCAGCGTCCCGGCGGGCAGGACGTCAATCAGCGGTCGCAGGTCCGTGGTAGGCGCCATCCCGCCAGTCGGATTATTCGGATTGCAGACGATAACCAGAGATGTGCGATCGGTGCACGCGTTCGCGATCCCTTCGACGTCACAGGTCCCGTCGGGCCGTAGCGGCACCGGCCGCGCCCGCGCCCTGACGGCCGAGGCAGCGCCGCCGTAGGCCGGGTACGACGAGTCTGGGTAGACCACCTCGTGGTCAGGCCCGCTTAGGCCCTTGATCACCGCTTCCAGCAGCGCGCTGGTGCCCGGCGCGATCATCACCTGCTCCGGCGAGCACCCCAGACGCGCGCTCAGCACGTCCATAAGCGAGGTTTCCATCCCGAACGGGTAGCGGTTCATCCGGTCGGCTGCAGCCGCGATCGCATCCAGCAACTCCTGCGGCGGCGGGTAAGGGCTCTCGTTCCCGCCGAACCTCAGCACGTCCGCGCCGAAGCTCCAGCCACGCCAGGTAAACGGCGTCCTGGGATCGGTCCAGCGCAGGCAGGTTCGGTCCCGTGCCTCACGGGCGTCCCCATCCGGCAATGCATCGCCCATCCGAGCGCTCCTCTCTGGATCTGTCCACATCTGTCGTTGCGGGCCGCCGCGCTGGTGCTAGCCGGCCAGCAGGATCCCGGCCGCGGTCAGGCTCGCGACGGCAGGCTCGTCCAAGCCGATCCAGTCGGCGAGCGCCTCGGCGTTGTGCTGGCCGCGACGCGGCGCGGGTCGGCGGACCGAAGGCTGCGCGGCGGAGAAGTCGTAGGGCAGCCCGACCACCCGGCGGTCACTGCCGGGCACACTGACCGAGTGCGCGCCGTCGGCGAATACCTGTGAGCTGTCGCGGACATCTCCCCAGGCGATGCCGGCGGCGTCCAGCGCGGCCAGCAGGCTGGCGCGATCGGCGAACGCGCTGATCCAGTCCTGGATCGCCTGCTGGCGCAGCCGGAACTTGACCGGCAGGTCGCTACCCGGCGGCGCGGGGTCGGGGATAAGGCCGCGGCGCGACAGCATGGCCCAGGCGTGCTTGGGCGGTGCGGCGATCAGCAGCGGTCCGCCAGGCGCCTGCCAGATCGTGCCGCGGGAGGAGTAGGCCTCACCGGTAGCGTCGAGCACCGCATGGGCATGGTCGTCGCTGGCGGCTACGGCCGCCAGCATGCTCACGTCGATGTGCTGGCCGAGGCCGGTCGCACTGCGCTGATGCAGCGCGGCCAGCAGCGCGACAACAGTGTGCAGGGCTGTCATCGTGTCCGCAAGCGCGAGCGGCAGGTCGGATGGCGAACTGCCGTCGAGCTCGGCCTGCCGGGCCAGCAATCCGGACTCGGCGTGGATGACGGGCGCGAGCGCACGGCGCTGCGCGTCCGGTCCGCCGGGACCGAAGCCAGACACCGATGCCATGATCAGCTGCGGATTGACCGCGGACAGGTGCCGGTAGCCGAGGCCGAGCCTGTCCATTACGCCGGGCCGGAAGTTCTCGATCAGGACGTCAGCATGCCGGGCCAGGTCAATGATCAGCTGGACCGCACCCGGCACCGCTAGGTCGACACCGACGCTGCGCTTGCCCGCGTTCATCTGCGCATACATGCCCGGGCGGCCGTCCCTGACGACGCCGAAGTACTCGGTTACGTCCGTGCGCGGGCCCTCGATCCGCACGACGTCGGCGCCCAGATCGGCAAGGATGCGGGCCGCATACGGGCCCGATATCGCCTGCGATATATCCAGGACCCGCCAGGCAGGCAGGGGCGGGGGAGCGGACTGCGTCCCGGAGGGGTCGCCCGGTGCGGCGCGGTCTTGTGTCACGTGGCGTCCTCGAGGTCCGTGGCGCCATCACCAGCTAGCCGGCGCAGCGCGCTCGCAGCGAACACCCGGCGCGCGGCGCGCATCGCCGCGAGCTGGTCCGCTGGCAGTTCCCAGGTATCGATGGGGAATGCGTACGCGCGCAGGGCCGCGCGCAGGTCCCACAGCGGCAGCGTCGTGATGTCAAGCGCGGGCCGCAGCTCCCGGTACTGGCGGGTGAGCAGGTTCATCGCGGCAGCCCCGTAGAACCACAGGATCTCCAGCCGCGTGACCGACAGATCGGCCAGCGGATCGCCGAACAGGGCATCTTCCCAGTCGACGATGCCGACCAGCCTGCCGGCTCGCCACAGCACGTTGCCTGGCCAGTAGTCGCCATGCAAGACCGCCGGCTCGTTGACGTGGGCGGGCGGCCAGTTGTCCGTCAGCGCGGCGCGGACAGCATGCAGGCAGCGGGACTCGTCAGGAGCTGACGACCCCGTTCCCATCCTGTGCGCGAGGTCGTCGCGAACGTCAGCTAGAAAGGGGACGTCGGCCTGCGCGAACCCAGCGTTATGCACAGCGGCGAGGGCAGCGGCGAGCTGGCCGGAGAAGTCCGCCAGGTCCGGCGGGTCCTCGACGCGCTGGCCGTCGATGAACTCCTGGAGCAGGCAGGGGCCGGGCACGAAGGCGCAGGACTCGTCCGCGAGATAGGGTCGCGGAACGGGCAGGCCGGCCGCGGCGAGCAGTTTCAGCAGCCGGTACTCGGTGTCGGCCGCATGCGGGTCGGAGCTAAGGTTCGCGGTCCCGTACTGCCGCAGCACCAGCGTACGGCGCCGCCCGTCCTGCAGCTCTACTTCGACGCCGCTGACCTGCGCGGACATGGCTCCTGCCAGCGGCCAGGTCCGCACCAGCCGCCAGTCGGGGCGCAGCGAGCGCAGGAGCTTGCCGATTTGCTCGAAGCTGGCCGGGGCGTGCTGGGTCACGGGCCCGATCATGCCAGACTGCGCGGCCGGAACTAGCCGCCTACACTGCGGGTGTGACATCGGGCGAAGGGCCGCTTTTCGAACTGGGCACCGACGGGCCGACGACGATCCTTGTCGGCGCGGATGACTCGGTTACGTCGGTGCGTGCTGGGTGGTACGCGATGGGCCTGGCCCGCCGGCAGGGCGCGCGGCTCGTCGTGGTCTTCGTGTCGCCGATGGCCACGGTCGGAGCGTCGGGTCCGGGCGGCGCGGCACTGGCGGTAGCCAAAGACGAGGCGTTCGCCGCCACGGTGGCGGACATGCGCGACAGGGCCGCGGGCGCAGCGGAGGAGTTCGGCATCTCGCTGACCTTCCTGGCCAGGCGGGGCGACCCATTCACCGAGCTCTGCCGGGTAGCCGACGAGGTCCGTGCGGACGCGATTGTCGTCGGTGCCTCCACCAAGGCCGGACATCGGTTAGTCGGATCGCTGGCAGTGCGCCTGGTGCGAGCGGGCAGGTGGCCGGTTACGGTGGTGCCGTGAAGGCTGGGGCCTAGGCCTGACCCGGTGCCTGATCTGGTACCTGACCCGGTGCCTGATCCGGCGCGGGGGCGCTTGCCAGCACCGCCGCCACGAGGCTCGGGATCGCCTCGCCGATCGGCAGGCTGATAGTCGCGGTGGCGAGGCGGTCGTAGGGAGTGCGGTCGCGGTTCACGATCACGAGCCGCGCGCCCGATTCCACTGCCAGCGCGCAGAGCGAGGCAGCGGGCTCCACCGTAAGCGTGCTGCCGATTGCCAGGAACAGGTCACAGTCCTGCGCGGCGACGACCGCACGGCTGAACACGATCCGGTCGAGAGGCTGCCCGAACATGACCGTGGCTGACTTGAGTATGCCGCCGCACCGCGTACAGGCCGGGTCCGGGTCCCCGGCCAGGACTCTGGCTAGAGTGTCGGCCATCGGGGTCCGGTCGCCGCAGCTCACACACACCACGTCGTGCATCGTGCCGTGCAACTCGATCACGCGGTCTGGTGGCGTGCCGGCCTTCTGGTGCAGGCCGTCGATGTTTTGCGTGATCACCCGAGTAGAGACGGTGCTGTCCGCCAGCTTGGCCAGCGCGATGTGCGCAGGGTTAGGCTGTGCGGTCCAGGCTGGATGCTGCAGCCTGGTCCGCCAGGACCGGCGCCGCAGGCCCGGATCGGACACATAGTTCTGGTAGGTCGCGAGCTTCTCGGCCTCAGGATTGCGCGTCCAGATGCCCTCGGGACCACGGAAGTCCGGTATGCCCGAGTCGGTAGAGATGCCAGCCCCGGTGAGGATCGTTACGGCCCTGACTCCGTCGGCCCAGGGGCCGACGGAGGCTAGATGGCTGGTCGTCACCAGATCATCCTCGGCCGGAGGCCAGCCACGCCGCAAATCGGCGGTGATGTGACGGCCGACGCGCTGCCCTGTCATACGCGGACCGGGACCCGGACCCGGCTGCCTGCCAGCAGCCGGGCCCCGGTGCCTGGTGGTCAGCGACGGTGCCGTGACGGGACAGGTATGACCCGGTACAAGGCGACGCCCTCGGCCGGGACAGTCGCGCTGATTACCCCGGCGGCCGAGATGCGGAACGTTCGCAGGCCGCCGACGACTACCGAATGGCTGCCCCACAGGTCCTCTACCAGATAGCCCCGCGGGTCAGCGGGAAGTCCGATCGCGGCTGCCGTCGTGGTGATGGTGACCGGGCTGGAGCTCAGCTTGGTCGTCGTGTTGAACAGTCCGACGATCGCGTCGCGCTTGCCCTCCACCTTGGCGAACACCTGATGACCAGCGGCGCGGCCTGGCCGGCCGACGTCGACGATCCTGGACGCGTCGATCGCGTCCCGGTCCACCTCGAGCATCTGCCTATTTGTCAGCAGGCTGAAGTCCCGCGGGGTAATGCCCGCGCTCGTGCCGTAGGCATTGGTGACCGCGGTGGTCAGGTCGCCGCCGAGGATCAGCGGCGCGGATCCGAGCGACCACAGGCTGAGCTGGGACTCCGAGGCGGCCAGAGACATGCCGGAGTCCGCGCTGCCGTCGCCGACCTCGATCGAGTCGTAGTCGTTGAATCCGCCGGGGCCGCCGTAGGGCTGCCAGTCGGCGACGCCGCTGAACCGGTCGCTCCAGTGGCTGTAGCTGGTCAGCGGGAACACGCTCAGGCAGCCGGTGAAAGGCGGCGCGTTGCAGGCGTTCGCCGAGCCCTCGTCCGGGCCGTTGATCTCGATGTCGGGCGTGAACTCCCACTGGTTGGCGTACTTCTTGAGAGTCGGGGCGAGCTTGATCGTGTAGCTGCCCTGCGTCGCGTTCAGCACGATCGAGCGGCCGGAGTGATGGATGGCCGCCTGCCAGGCCCTGATGTCGGGGCCGTTGCTGTTGGTGATGCCGTCGAGCTTGATGTAGTCGACGCCCCAGGATGCAAGCTCGTCCACGACGGAGTCGACGAACGCCTGCGCGCCCGGCTTGGCATAGTCGATGCCCACCATGCCGCCGCAATTGTAGTTGTTCTCCTGTTTAGAGGTGGCGATGTCGTCGGCGGTGTAGTGCGTGCCGAGGATACGCGTGTTCTTCGCGACCGCCTGCTTCGAGATGCCCGGAGTCAGGTAGATGCCGAACTTCAGGCCGAGGCTGTGCACGTAGGCGGCGAGAGCCTTGACGCCGTTCTTCCGGCCGACGCTCGGGTAGCTGGCAGTGTTGACGACCCACCGGCCGTACTTGTCCACGTTGGGGCCCTGCGGTCCTGGGCACTGGTACCAGCCGTCATCGATATTCACGTACCGGTAGCCGAACCGGTCCAGGCCGGTGGTCACGAGCGCCTTGGCTTCACCGCGGACCGCGGCCGCGTCCTCGCCCATCCGCAGGAAGCTCCAGCCGCTCCAGCCCATGACTGGCGTCGGGTCGGGGTCTCCCCGATACGCTGTGGCCGCCTGCGCGGCCTGGGTGCCGGCCACCACGGGCCCGGCCACGACCGCTGCCACCGGCAGCGCGAGTACCGCTGCCGTGAGGGCGATTGTCCACCTTCGCATAGCTCCTCCTGGGTGCACGCCGGGCCGACTGCCCGGCATGACAGTGTGGTTACGAGAGCGGGGTGACTCGGTACAGAGCCACGCCTTCGGCCGGGATCTTTGCGCTGATCGTGCCGGCGGCCGAGATATCGAATGTCGTCTGACCGCCGACGACAACCGATTGGCTGCCCCACAGATCTTGCACCTCATAGCCGTTGGGGTCGGCGGGCAGTCCGATCGCGGCTGCGGTTGTGGTGACGGTGACCGGGCTGGAGCTCAGCTTGGTCGTCGTGTTGAACAGCCCGACGATCGCGTCTCCGCTCGGCTCCACCTTCGCGAAGACCTGATCGCCTGCCTTGCTGCCAGGGGAGCCGGAGATCGCGATCCTGGACGCGTCGATCGCGTCCTGGTCGACCTCGATGACCTGCGGGTTCGTCAGCAAGCTCAGGTCGGTGGAGCTGAGGGCAGCGCTGCTACCGTAGGCATTCGTCACCGCGCTGGTCAGGTCGCCGCCGAGGATGAGCGGTGCCGAACCTAGCGACCATAGGCTCAGCTGCGATTCCGATGCCGCCGCAGACAGGCCGGAATCGGTGCTGCCGTCGCCGACCTCGATCGAGTCGTAGTCGTTGAACCCGCCGGGGCCACCGTAGGCCTGCCAGTTCGCCACTCCGGCGAATCGGTCGTCCCAGTTCGCATAACTGGTCAGCGGGAAGACGCTCAGGCAGCCGGTGAAGGGCGGCGCGTTGCAGCCGTTGGCTGAGCCCTCGTCGGGGCCGTTGAGCTCGATGTCGGGATCGAACTCCCACTGGTTGGCGTACTCCTTCAGGGTCGGAGCGAGCTTGATGGTGAAGCTGCCCTGGGTGGTGTCTAGCACCATGGGACGGCCGGACTGCTGGATGGCCGCCTGCCAGGCCTCGATGTCCGGGCCGTTGCTGTTGGTGATGCCGTCCAGCTTGATGTAGTCCACGCCCCATGAGGCCAGCTCGTCGACGATGGAGTCGACATACGGCTGCGCGCCTGGCGCGCTGTAATTGATCCCGACCATGCCGCCGCAGTTGTAGTTGTTCTCCGAGGTCGTGGTGGCGATGTCGTCGGCGGTGTAGGAGGTGCCCAGGATGGGAGTGTTCTGTGCTACCGCCTGGCTGGAGATGCCTGCCGTCTCGTAGATGCCGAACTTCAGGCCGAGGCCGTGCACGTAGGCAGCGAGAGCCTGGATCCCGTTCTCCGAGCCGACGTTCGGGTAGTTCGTCGTGTTGACGACCCACCGGCCGTAGGCGTCAACGTTCGGGCCTTGTGATCCAGGGCACTGGTACCAGCCGTCGTCGATGTTGACGTACTGATAACCAGCCGCTGCCAGGCCGCTGCTCACCAGAGCCTGGGCCTCACCTTCGACCTGGGCCGAGTCCGACCCAAGCCGCAGGAAGCTCCAGCCGCTCCAGCCCATGACCGGCGTCTGGTCGGGGCCACCGGGCGGGTAAGCGGTCGCAGCGTGCGCGGCTGGCTCGCTGGTGGCCGCGGCGACCATGAGCACCGGCACAGTCAGCGATGCCGCCGCCACGGCTGTTAAGGCGCGTGCCCACCTTGTCATGAGCCCTCCCTCACGGACCGGAGCCCTGGCCGCATGTGCCGAGTTCGCGGCCGGGCGGTCCTGGTCGGCCGGTGGACAGCAGCGCGCCGCCGGGCAGTCGGCGCGAATCGGGTCACGGCCGGACGAATAACTGTCATCATGGCGGCTCGTATCTCGCAGGCCAAGAGTGAGCAGCAAACGCGCATAAAATTCGCTGGATTCTGCTCATTCCGCGCAGCAGGTCTTCCGCGCCCGATCACTCGGCAGCCAGCCTGGGGTCCCATTTCATGCGTTTCAAGATCACGGGAAGACTTTGCGTACCACGAGTACGCAAAGTCTTCCCGTGATCTTGAAACCGGCCCGACCTGGCACCAGATCGGTCTAACCTCGCGCTGACTCGGCCCGACGTGCCGCTTACTCGGCCCGACGGGCCGCCTTCTCGGCCCGACGTGCCGCTTACTCGGCCTAGCGGGCGCAGATGACGCGGCAGCCCTGGCGACGGATCTGGTCAAGCTGGGCCGCCGGCGCCCGGCCGTCGGTGATCAGCACGTCCACCTCGGGCATGCGGCATACCTGCGCCAGCGTGACCCTGCCGATCTTCGTAGCGTCGGCCAGCACGATCCTCTTGCGGGCGCGCCGGAAGAGCATCGCATTGACCCGAGCGCCCGCCGGGTCGTAGTTGGTGCAGCCGACCATCGCGTCTACGCCGTCGACTCCGAGGAACGCGACGTCGATGTTGTATTCGGACAAGAACGTTTCCGCGCTGTGCCCCACCGACTCCTGGCTGCTCCCACGCACCTCACCGCCGGCGATGAAAACCCGCAGCTGCGGATTACCCAGCAAGTCGATGGCGACATTCAGCGCGTTGGTCACTACAGTCAGCCCGTCGCGCTCACGCAGCAGCCGGGTGAACTGAGCGACTGTCGTCCCGCCAGTCGTTCCGATCACTCTGGCCCCGTCCAGGAACTCGACCGCGCGCCGGGAGATCCGCTGCTTCTCTGGCAGATCTTGCGCCGTCTTGTAGCTCAGCGGCAGGTCGTTGAACGCGGCGTGGATCGTCGCGCCACCGTGGGTTCTGCAGACCAGTCTTTGCTTCTGAAGAGCCTCGAGATCTCGCCTAATGGTGGCGTGCGAGACGCCGAACTCGGCTGCGAGCGACGCGACGTCTATCTGCCCGCGGGCCACCACGGCGGACACTATCTGGTTTAGCCGATGGCGACGCTGCACCGGCGGTAACGAATGCGGTCCCGAAATCGGGCTCAGCCTCCCGCCCTCACTTCATCGGGCCGGATGCCAGCGGGCATCCGCTGTCGGCGTGCTCAGGATCGGGCAAAACTGCCTTATCCGGGGATTGTACGCGCGCGCTCAGGAGAATGGCGATGCTGGGACGAAGCTTGAGATGTGATCGTCCATGTCGTAGAGTCGAAGAAAATAGGCTAGATCGTGCATTTTTCCTGAGCTAGATGTGCGCACTTCGCGCTCCGCGAGCGCGCCGTCCGTTTCGGGGCCAGTCGCTGCGCATCGCCCGCGACCTCAGAAGGCCGCACGAACTGAGCTGGCTGCCAGCGGGCGGCAGACGGCGCTTGGCGAAGGGACCGACTAGTGCATGGACGTACGACGTACGTGCTGGCGGAGATTGCAAGTCAGCCAGACTGCTGGGCGAGGGCGCTGCAGTCGGCTGATGACTATGCAAAAGCTCTGCCCGGCTACGGCGATCGGGTGGCTGTCATCGGCTGCGGCACGTCCTGGCACGTCGCGACGGCGATAGCGGGCGCACGCAGAGCAGCCGGGCACGGCGAGACTGACGCCTTTCCGGCCTCGGAGTTCGCGGTCTTCGAACCGCCGGCTCGCGGTTACGACACTGTCATCGCCGTCACGCGCTCGGGTACGACTACCGAGGTGCTCGATGCGCTCCGGATCTTGCCGAGCTCAGTGCACAAGGTCGGCATCACGGCCGATGCTTCCACTCCGATCAGCGACGCAGCAGACGAGCTTATTGTGCTCGACTACGCGGATGAGCAGTCGGTCGTGCAGACCCGCTTCGCCACGACCGTCCTGACCATAGCGCGGGCCTTCTTCGGGCACGACCTTGCGCCGGTGCTGCGGCAGGCGAGGGCGGCGCTGGCTGCCGACCTCGACGGCAATCTGCTGGAAAGGCCGCACTATGTATTCCTGGGCTCTGGCTGGGCTATCGGGATAGCTCGTGAGGCGGCGCTTAAGGTCCAGGAGGCCGCGTCCGCGTGGACCGAGGCCTACCCGGCGATGGAGTACCGGCACGGACCGATCGCGGCCGCCACGGAAAACTCTGTCGTGTGGCTGCTCGGCGTGCACGACGATGCGCTCGTCGCCGACATCGGGCGCACCGGCGCCACCGTGGTCGTCGCCGACCGCGACCCGCAGGCCGAGCTTGTACTCGTCCAGCGAGTTGCCGTAGCCACCGCCCAGGCCCGCGGGCTGGATCCGGACCGGCCCAGGTTCCTAGGACGTTCTG
Source organism: uncultured Actinomycetota bacterium (assembly GCA_963719765.1). Classification (GTDB taxonomy): domain Bacteria; phylum Actinomycetota; class Actinomycetes; order Streptosporangiales; family Streptosporangiaceae; genus JAJYUU01. The sequence continues at coordinate 216,730 of CAVRCW010000001.1, read as the reverse complement.
TGGTGCGCACCGGCCGGTAGCACATCGCGGGCCCGTGCGCCCGCGTGCCATCGTCTCAGGCCCGGCCTGCTATTTTACCGATCCGGCGGCGATGCCCTCGACTATGTAGCGGTTCAGTATCACGGCGAGTATGCCTGGTATGGCCGCGGCCAGCACGCCGCACGCCATTAGCAGCGTGAATGGCACGATCCGCTGCTGGTTTAGCGCTGCGACGATCACCGTGACCGGCTGCGTGCTCAGATCCGTCGTGAGCACCAGCGGGAACAGGAACTGCGCCCAGCCAAGCAGGAACGCGATGATGGCGGCGGCGGCGATGCCCGGCATCGCCACCGGGACCACCACCCGGAGCAGGGCCCGCATCGGGGTGGCCCCGTCGACGAATGCTGCCTCTTCGAGTTCGCGCGGGATGCTGTTGAAATAGTTGTAGAGGATCCAGATCGCGAGTGGCAGGAACCCGGATACGTAAACCAGGATCACGGCGATATATGTGTTCACCAGGCCGAGGCTGGCCATGATGCGGTACAGCGGTATCAGGGTGGCGTAGGCCGGGAGCAAGAGCGTGGCTAGTACGCTCACGAAGATCGTCCGCTTGAACTTGAACTGGAGGCGGGCGAAGGCGTAAGCCGCGAAGACGGCGATGACCACGGTGAGGACCATCGCCGCGCCCGACTCGATCGCCGAGTTGAGCAGCGAGCGTCCGAGTTGACCGGCGATGCCGTAGCCCGCGCCGCCAATGCCGAAGACCGCCCGGTAGCTATCCCACACGAGTGGCGAGGGGATGTAGTGAGCGGGTGCGCTATCGGCCGCCGACAGCGTGGTGAGGCTGGTGTTGAGCGCCCAGTAGATCGGGAAAAGAGACCACAGCAAGATCACCGCGATCATGACCAGGCGGCCGAGGTACCTGGCCCAGATGGTAGATAGGGCATGCCCGGGTCGGCGGGTGGCTGTTCGGGCCACGGCACGCGCCAGCCGCCCGCCCGCGGCGTTGTCGGCCGTCACGCGACTGCCTCCGTCCTGCGGTATAGCAACGCCAGCATGGCCATCGACAGCACCGCGGTAGCCAGGGTCACCAGCAGCGACAGCGCATAACCTCCGCCGAAGTTCAGGTTCTCGAATGTTGTGACGTAGGTCTGCAGCATCACCGAAGAGCCGAGGGGCGCGATCCCGTTGAGTATGTAGACCTGGTCGAAGATGTTCAGCGAGAGGACCAGTGCCTCTACCGCGGCGACCGCCACCGCGGGCCGGATCAATGGCAGCGAAATGTGCCGGAAGGACTGCAGCGCGCCGGCGCCGTCCACCGTTGCGGCCTCGTATAGGTCCGGCGGGATCGACTGCAAGGCAGCCATGATGATCAGTGCGGAGAGCGGTGTGATCTGCCACACCTGCACCAGCTCGATCAGCAGAATCGTCAGCCACCGATCCAGCCCGAGCCAAACGTGGTAGCCGCCGATCGCGTGCACAGAGTGAAGGGCGCTGTTCAGGACGCCGAAGGCCGGGTTGTAGATCCAGTTCCAGATCACGGCCTCCACGACGGAAGGCAGCGCCCAGGGCAGGATGACCAGGGCAAGTACGAGGCCGCGGAAGCGGAATCGCCGCTTCAGCGCTACCGCGATCGCAATGCCCAGCACGACCGAGGCCACAACGCCGACGGCGACATAGACCGCGGTGTTAACCCACGAGGTAAGGATGGTCGGGTCCTCGAACAAGTCACGGAAGTTGCCGAGCCCGGTGAACCGGGTGGGCGGATCCAGCGGCATTACCCGGAAAAATGCCTCCACTGTCGTGTCCGCCGTAGGGACGAATGACAGCGCGCCGATGAACACCACCAGCGGTGAGACCAGGATGTAGGGCAGCATCCGGCGGCTGAGTGGCGCGGGCAACTGGAGAGCCTCCTGACTGTCATGGGCAGTTGCAGGTCGTGCCCGTCACCAGGCCGTGGCCTGGTGACGGGCGAGTGACGCGCGTACCTCGTTAACCCGAGGCCTTGAGCTGGCTGACTTCGGCAGCGATCGCGGCTACCGCCTGCGGGATGGTCTCCTGTCCCGCGGCCGCCTCGTGAATGTTCGTTTGCACCGCGTTGCTGAATTGCGCGTACCACGGTGGCGCTCCGTTCGGGAACGGCGGCTCCGCATGCTCGCGGAGGATGGTCGCGAGCTGCGACGCCTGCGCGATATTGCCGGCCTTGACCAGCAAGGCAAAGCTGGACAATCGCGCCGGCAGCGGGAAGGTGCTGACGACGTCCTTGGGGCCGTCGAGGCCGGACCAGATCGCCTGGTTCTCGGTGTCGGTGAACCACTTGATGAACTTCACCGCGCCGGCGACGTTCTTGGCATCCTTGGGGATTCCGATGCCATCTGGGTTGGCGACATTCGCGCCGACCCCGGTAGCCCCTGGCGTCGGCACGTACTGGGTCTGATTCACCACCGACGACGACGCCGGCACGTTGTAGATGGACGCGACGCTTCCTGAGTAGTCGCACAGCACCGCGGCGACCCGGTTCTTCGCCATCTCGGTGGTGAAGCCGTCATAGTCGGTCACGTTGATGTTGCCCTTAGCCACCAGGCCGCTCTTATAGGCGTTGACCATCCAGGTCATCGCCTTGTAGCCGGGCGAGCTGGGTGAGGTGAACTCCGGGCTGTACTGCGGGCTGAGAACCGAGCCGCCGAACGCCGCGGTCATCTGATACCAGCAGGTGGACAGGCCCTCGGCGGTGGCGAACTGGATGTCGAGCGGGTTCGCCATGCCGTTGGCCTTGCCAACCGTCTTCAGCGCGGTCGAGAACCCCGCGAGCGTCGTCGGCACCGTCGAGATGCCAGCCTTCTTGAAGTCATTGCTGTTAACCGTGGTCACCATGAACGACGAGTCGAACGGCATGCCCATCAGCTTGTTGTCGACCACAAACGTGGGTATCTGCGGCATATCAGAGCTCAGGCTGCTGACGTTGAAATACTTGTTCAGCGGCAGGAACCAGCCAGTCTTCTCGTACTCGCCGACCTTGGACCAGTCAACGTCGGCTGCGTCCGCGAAGTAGGTGTTCGCTGAACTAGCCGCGGCGATCTTAGTCTGCAGGTCGTCCCAGCCGATGTTGACCCAGTTCACCGTGATGCCCGTCTGCTTGGTGAACTGCTCAAGCAATGCCTTCGGCGGAGCGGGGTAGGCCACGGCGACAGTGATCGAGGTGGAGCTCGCTTTAGTGCTGCTGCTGGGGCTGCTTGTCCCGCAGGCGGCGCCGAGTGTGACCAGGGCTGCCGCGGTCGCGAGCGCTGCCGTGCGTCTGCTAACGGTGCGTAGATCCTTCATCTGTATCTTCCTTCAGCTAAGCGCTGTGTTCGGCGGGCTCACCGAGTGGGCCGGGATCCACCGACGATTGGGGCCCCGTGGGCCAGGAGCGGTGCCAGGAGTGCGGGCGCCGCGGGACAGGTACTGGTCGCGCTGGCCCGGGCCCGCAAACCGGGGCCTCGCCCGAGCCGAGCGCGGTGCATCCCGAGCAAGCCCGCCGACCGGCGTCCCTGACGCGGCCGCGACCGCGGAATCTCGCGCGCTGATCGTGATGGGTCGAGCCTGGCCGCATACGCACGCGTACCGCGGTCAAACAAGTGGTGGTTCGGCCGAGCGTAACCGCCGTCGAGCTGCCAGCCTGGGTGCTGGCGAGGTGGCAGAACATGATCGATTACGCTCATAATCCGCCAATCTAGAATAGATTCCGTCACAGAGGCAAGGATTTCTGTGCGCTAGAGCGAACCAACCGTGCATAAGCGATCCTCGACCTGCTGCGTCCCGTGGCTGGTTCCAAATCGGGCCGAAGCCGCCACCAGCCGCTATATGATTTTCGGTTATGCACAGAGCGGCGCGCCTGAGCGCGATCCTTGAGCGGCTCGCCGATGGCGGTTCTGTCGCGGTCGCCGATCTCGCCGCCGACCTGGCGGCCTCGCCCGCGACCATCCGCCGGGATCTGGTGCATCTAGAGCGGCAACGTCTGCTGGCCAGGACGCACGGGGGAGCTATCGCCCATGCCGTCTCCTACGAGCTGCCGCTGCGATACAAGGGAGTACGGCACGCGGACGCTAAGCGGCTCATCGCCCGCGAGGCGGCCGCATATGTGTCCGAGGGCATGGCGATCGGGCTGACGGGCGGAACAACAGCCACCGAGGTGGCGCGCGCGCTCGCTGACCAGCAGAAGCTCACGATCGTGACCAATGCGCTTAACATCGCGTCCGAGCTCGCCGTCCGGCCCAAGCTCAAGCTGATCGTCACCGGCGGGGTCGTCAGAACCGAGTCTTATGAGCTGTCCGGGCCAATTGCCGAGGCGAGCCTTACCGGGCTCAACCTCGATGTCGCTTTCATCGGTGTCGACGGCATCGACGCTCGGGCCGGCTGCACGACCCACCAGGAGGTGGAAGCGCATACGAACGGCGTCATGATCAAGTGCTCAAGACGCGTGGTCGTAGTGGCCGACAGTTCCAAGATCGGGAGGGTCGCGTTTGCCAGGATCTGCGAGGTGACCGCGGTCAGCGAGCTCATCACCGACGGCGCGGCCGACGCCGACGCCGTCCGGGCGCTGACGGAAGCCGGGGTACGCGTCACGTTCGTCTAGGCAACCGGGCCGCGCAATGGCGAGCCTGGCTGGTCTCGGTTTGGCTACGAATGCAATCGCCTCTTGCGCGGATCGAGACTTGTCGTGAATCTTGGTTCATTACTTCGCGGCATCGCGCTCCTGAGCGAGGACCATGCTCGATGAATAGCCGTTCACCTGAGGATGCGGCCAAGCCGCTCGAGGCCAGAGACGACACCCTGCACGTGCGCGGGATTACCGTGCGCTTCGGCGGCCTGGTGGCTCTCGATGATGTGTCCCTGACTGCTGACGCGCGACAGGTGACCGGCATCATCGGCCCGAACGGGGCGGGCAAGACCACCCTTCTCAACGTCTTGTGCGGGTTCGTCCGGCCGCAGGCTGGCAGCATCAGCTTCGGCAGCAGGGAGCTCGGCAGGATGCGGCCGCACCGGCTGGCCGGGCTGGGCATTGCCCGGACTCTACAGGGAATCGGCCTGTTCAGCGGGCTGTCGGTAATCGAGAACGTGATGGTAGGGGCGACCGGACTGGCGAAAGCCGGGTTCTGGTCCGGTTTAGCAGGGCTGCCGCGTTCGGAAGCTGACGAGCGGCGGCTGCGTGATCACGCCACGCAGGCCCTCGAGCTGGTTGGTGTCGGAGAACACGCCGATGCGCTGCCGGACACGCTGGCGCATGGCCTGCGTAAGCGCGTCGCGCTGGCGAGGGCCCTAGTGGCGCGGCCGCGACTGCTCCTGCTCGACGAGCCGGCCAGCGGGCTGGCCGAGGCTGAGCTGCCCGAGCTCGGCGCACTGATCACGTCGCTCGCACAGCAGTGCACGGTGGTCGTCATCGAGCACCGGATGGACCTGATGATGTCGGTCTGCCAGCAAATCTTCGTGCTCGACTTCGGCAAGGTCATTTCCTCGGGTACGCCGCAGCAGGTGCAGGCCGATCCGGCTGTCACCGCCGCCTATCTCGGCACCGATGTGGCGGAGGGCTCGGGTGCGGCGGAGGGCCCGGCGGGCGCGGAACCGGAAGCGGAAGACGGCCCGGCGGGTGCCGAGGCGGCGGACGGTTCGGGCGCCAGGACCGAAGGAGCGAGCCAGTGACTGAAGCCGCATCGCTGGCAGTGGCCGACGTCGTCGCCGGGTACGGCAGCGCCCCGGTGCTGAACGGCGTGTCGGTTCTCGCGCGGCCAGGCACGATCACCGCCGTCCTCGGCGCCAACGGGGCTGGCAAGACGACGCTACTGCGGACCATCTCCGGCTTCGTCCGGACGCGCAGCGGCCAGGTGAAGCTGGACGACGTGAGCCTGACCAGGCTGGCGCCCGACCGCATTGCCAGGGCTGGCGTGGCGCACGTGCCCGAGGGCCAGGGCGTCATCACCGAGCTGACCATCGAGGAGAACCTCAAACTCGGGCTGCTGCTGCGCCGCCGTGCCGACCGCGCGGCCGCGCTTGACGATGCGTACCGCAGGTTCGCGGTCCTCGCCGACCGGCGGCGTCGGCTGGCAGGCACCTTGTCCGGCGGTGAACGGCAGATCCTTGTGATCGCCAGGGCGTTGCTGGCCGCACCCCGAGTGCTCCTGCTCGACGAACCGTCACTCGGGCTCGCCCCGAAGATCGTCGCGCAGGTGATGGACCTGATCAGGCAGCTGCGCGAGGAGGCCGAGCTGACGGTGCTGCTGGTCGAGCAGAACGCCCGCAGCGCGCTGTCCATCGCCGACCGTGGCCTTGTGCTCAGCCTGGGCAGGGTCGTCGCCGAGGCGGATGCCGCCGAGCTTGCCGCCGACGTAGGTCTGCGCCGGCACTACCTGGGTTTCTAGCGGAGGCGGGTATGCAGGAGTTCGTCGAGTTCACCCTCGGAGGCATTAGCGATGGCGTGATCTACGCGGCCATCGGCCTGTCGCTGGTGCTGATCTGGCGCGGCACTAGGGTGCTCAACTACGCCCAGGGTGGCATGGCGATGTTCACCAGCTACATCGCGCTGATCGTCATCAACGCCACCGGAAACTACTGGCTCGGCTTCGTCATCGCGCTCGCCGCCGGACTGGTCCTGGGCGGCGTGCTGGAGCGGGTGGTGGTGCGGCCGACCCTGGGCAAGTCGCCGCTGAACGCGGTGATCGTCACGATCGGTCTGCTCATCCTGATCGAGGGCGTTGCCGGGATCATCTACGGCAGCAAGAATCGTTCGTTCCCGACGCCGTACTCGATCGTCGGCGCGAAGGTCGGGAACTTTGATCTCGGGGCGGGATCGTCGCCGAGCGCGATCTTCACCGCTGTCGCGGTACTTGCCGCGGCGGGATTGCTGGCCCTGCTGTTCCGCTATACGCCGGTCGGGCTTCGCATGCGCGCGTCCGCGTTCAGTACCGGAGTGGCCCAGCTTATGGGCGTGCGAGTCGGTCGGATGACCACGCTGGGCTGGGCGCTGGCCGGCCTGATCGGCGCGCTGGCCGGGATGCTCGTCACACCGCAGACGTTCCTGTACCCGAACAGCATGGACTCGATTTTCGTGCTGGGCTTCACCGCGGCCGTGATCGGCGGGCTGGACAGCCCTGTCGGCGCGATCGTGGGCGGCCTCATCCTCGGGGTGCTGCTCAACTACGTGACCGGATACGTCGGCAGCAACCTGCCAGAGCTCGCCGGGCTGGCGATCTTGATCTTGGTGCTGATGTTCCGGCCGTCAGGACTGTTCGCCTCGACAGCCACCAGGCAGGTGTAGCCAGATGACGCTAGCCAGGCATGCCGGGATCGCGATCGTCGCGGGCATCGTGCTGCTGCTGCTGAGCAGCAAGATCGGCCCTTACCGCCAGTATCAGCTCGCTCAGGTCGCCGCCACCGTCGTCGCGGTGGCCGGGCTGACCGTGCTGATCGGAATCAGCGGGCAGCTGTCCATCGGCCACGGCGCATTCATGTTCGTAGGCGGATACGCGACCGCGCTGCTTGTCATGCACCTGAACTGGCCGCTGGCGGTGGTGATACTGGCCAGCACTGTTGTCGCCGGGATGGCCGGCGCGATCATGGGAGTTGCCGCCGCCAGGCTGCGCGGGCCCTACCTGGCGGGTGCAACGCTCATGCTGGCCGTGGCGCTGCCTGCGGTCGCCTATCAGTGGCAGGGCGTCTTCGGCGGCGACCAGGGACTTGACTTCACTGTCTCCACGCCGGGTTTCCTCGGTGCCTCGTTCCAGCTCACCGAATGGCAGGCGTGGGTGTGCTGCGTGTGCGCGCTCGTCGTCATGGTTCTGCTCGCCAACCTGCTGCGTAGCAGAGTCGGGCGGAACTGGCGCGCGCTGCGCGACAACGACACCGCTGCCGCGCTGGCTGGCCTCAACGTCGCGAGGCTCCGGGTGCTCGCCTTTGTGGTGAGCGCCGCCTGCGCGGGAGCGGCGGGCTCACTGCTGGCCATGACCATGCTGAACGTCACGCCGGGTGCCTTCACGCTGGCACTGTCGATCGAGCTGCTGACCGCTGTCGTGCTCGGCGGTCTCGGCAGCCTGGCGGGTGCGGTCTGGGGCGGCATCATTCTGGTGCTGGTCCCGCCGTTCCTGACCAACTTCGCGGCCAGCCACGGTTTCTCCGCGGCTAGTGCCAGCGTCCCCATTGCCGGTTACGGACTCGTGCTGATCGTCGTGATGCTCGTGTTCCCGACCGGAGTTCAGGGCGGCGTGCGCCGCCTGCTAGGCCTAGCGCCGCCTGCCGCGGCCGGGCCTCTAGGCGTGGTTGGCCGACGTTGGCTGACCGCCAGCAGGACAGCCGCCAGCAGTACAGCCGACGGTGGCGCGGCCGTCAGCAGCAACGCCGCCAGTCAGGCGGCCGCCAACGAGGCAGCCCGCATTGAGGCAGCCGCCGAGGACGGAGTGGATAGAGGAAGGAACTAGATGAACAGATCGTACAGACTGGGCATAACGCCTGTGGCTGCACTGGCAGCCATGAGCCTGCTGCTGGCTGCATGTGGCGGCAGTAGCCCATCGTCGTCGTCTAGCAAGTTGCAGGCGTCGGCGCCAGGCATCACCGCCACCACGATCACGATCGGCAGCCACCAGCCGCTGACCGGCATCGCTGCGCCGGGCTACGACGAGATCGCGCCGGCGTCCAACGCATATTTCCAGTACGTGAATGCGCATGGCGGTGTCTACGGCCGGAAGATTGTCTACAAGTACCTGAACGACCAGTACAACTCGTCTATCACCACCACCGACGTGCGCCAGCTTATTCTGCAGGATCACGTGTTCGCGATCTTCAACGGGCTCGGCACTCCCACCCACCTGGCCGTGGCGCCGTTCATCAACGCGGAGAAGGTGCCCGACCTGTTCGTCGCGTCCGGATGCGCATGCTGGAACGCCCCGTCCACCTGGCCAGAGACGTTCGGCTGGCAGATCAACTACATCAGGGAAGGCAAGATCCTCGGCAGCTACATCGAGTCGCACTTCAAGGGCAAGAAGATCGCCTACTTCTATCAGGACGACGAGTTCGGCCAGGACGGCATCAAGGGCCTTGGCTATGAGATTCCCGCATCCGAGGTCGTGGCGAAGGAACCCTACAACGTGGCCGCCGCCAACCCGGCCGCGGAGGTCGGCACGCTGACCGCCGCGCTGAAGGCATCCAAGGCGCAAGTCGTGGTGGCCTTCGCGGTGCCGGCGTTCATGGCCTTGCTCCGGCTGTCCGAGCTCAGCCTCGGCTTCAGTCCGCAACTGGTCAGCAGCGATGTCGGCTCCGACCCGATCACCTTGTCCGGCCTGCTCGACAGCTTCGCCAAGAAGACGGGCAGCTTCGGGACGTCGCTGATCCAGGGCATCATCACAGACAGCTACCTGCCGTCGCTGGGCAGCAACGACAGCTGGATCCAGCTGTTTACCAAGATCCACAACCAGTACATCCCCAAGCTGCCGCTCGACGGCAACGTCCTGTACGGGATGTCGGCCGCTTATACCTTCGTCCAGGCGATGTTCAAGGCCGGCCGTAACCCGACCAGGCAGGACCTGGTCAATGCGGTCAACTCTGGGCTGCCGCAGGGCGTCTCCGTCGCCCCGTTCGCCTACTCAGCGACCGATCACGACGGGATCACCGGCGCCTACATCGCCGAGGTCGAGAACGGCGTGATAGTCCCGCTCGGGCCGGTGCAGGTGACCGACAACACTCCGACCGGCCCCGTCACGACCTATTCCACGGCGCAGCCGCCGGCGCCTTCCGACGGCATACCGTAACCTGACGGCGTCAGCGGCTCCGGCCGCCCGCGGGTCTCGCGGGCGGCCGGAACCCGGCCGGGATGAGTTCGTCGCGATCAGGGGTAGTTGTGGTAAGCACGCTCGGCAGAAGGCCGTCCGCCGGAGGCACCGAGCCACCGGCGGAGCGTCTGCTCGCCGCCGCGGAGCACCTGTTCGGCGAACGCAGTTACCGGCGCACTTCGGTCGCCGACATCTGCGCGGCTGCCGGTATAGCGACCGGAAGCTTCTATGCTCACTTCGCGTCCAAGTCCGACATCTTCGTCAGCGTCATCAGGCATATCAATGCCGACTTGCGAGCGGAAATGGCGGCTGCGCTGCAGACTGCCGCGCAGAATCAGCGGGCACGAGAGCGAGCCGGCTTCCGGGCCTACTTCGACCTGATGTCGCAGCGCCCGTGGATCTTCCGCATCGTGCGCGAGGCAGAATTCCTCGCGCCCGCCGAATTCCGGGCCTACTACGAACGGCTAGCCCGCGGGTATGCCAGGGGCGTGCGAGTCGCGCAGCTCGCCGGCGAGGTCGACTCGCGGTATGACCCCGAGGTGATCGCCTACATCTATACCGGACTCGGGCACTTCGTCGGCATGAGGTGGGCCGAGTGGACGGCCGGCGGGCGCGTGCCCGACGACGTTTTCGACGACCTGATGGACGTGCTGGCGCGGGGCCTGCAGCCGGTCAGGCCTGAGGACCTGCCACCGGCGAGTCAGGCAGCCCAGGACGGCGGCCAGCCAGCTTCCACGCTGCCGGAAGAAGGCCCGCCGCAATAGCGGCCTTGATCGCGTCGCCGACCAGGAAAGGGGTGAGTCCGTAGTGCATGGCCGCGCCCGCACTCAGGTGCGCCTCGACGGCAAGCCAAGTCACTCCGAACAGGTAGATGACGACCTCGGCTGCGAGCATTGCCGGGACACTGCCGCGAATGGAGCGGTCAGCGCCGCGCTCGGCCAGGTAGCCGCAGATCGCGGCAGCGAAGAAGAAGCCGAGTATGTAGCCGAACGACGCGCCTCCGTAGCCACTGCTGTGGCCGGCAAACCATGGCACGCCCGCCACTCCGGCCAGCGCGTACAGCCCCATGGACAGTGCGGCCCGGCGCCAGCCGAGGGCCGTTCCGGCCAGCAGGACGCCGAGGGTCTGGCCCGTGATCGGTACCGGGGTGAACGACAGGTGGATCGAGATCTGCGCCAGGGCGCCCACCAATCCGGCCGCGCCGGCGACCAGCAGCGCGTCTCTGGCGATCTGGACGGCCCGGCCCCGCCCGCGCACAGTCAGGTCGCCGAGCACAAGTCCGCGGGGGCGTTGCAGCGAGACTGACAAGGACATGGGGGGAGGCTCCTCAGGGCGGGACAACGAGCTCGCCGGGACGACCAGGGGACGCTACCACGGGCCCCACTGGTCCGTCGCAATACGTCAAGTACCAGGGAGTAACGTGCGAGACATGAGCACGGCCGGACAATACTGGCAACTCAGTAGCAGCACCCCGGAGTACCTGCGCGGCCGCTGGCAGGTCGAGCGCCGGGTGACGGACCACCGCAGCGGCAAGGGCGGCTGGTTCACCGGCTGGGCCAGCTTCGAGCCGGCTTTCAGGCAGTCCGGCTGGCCGCCTGAGCTGGACTTGCCGTGCGCGCTGGACTGGTGGCGGGCGCCGAACTCGCCCAATGCGCAGGACGGGCCGGGTGCGCAGGACGGGCCGGGTGCGCAGGACGGGCCGGGTGCGACGGATCTGGCCTATTGCGAGCGTGGCGAGCTCCGGTTCGGCGATCACCGTGGCCCGGCCGGCCGCAGCCTGATCTATCGGCCTGCACCGGGCGGAGCCGCGGAGGTGCTGTTTGCCGACGGGCGCCCGTTCTATCTTCTTGATCTTCGTTCCGGCTGCTGGCAGGCCGAGCACCCGTGCGGCAGCGACCACTACCTGGTGACCGTGGGGGTAACGGGCGCAAACTCCTTCACCGAGCACTGGCGGACACGCGGGCCGGGAAAGAACTACGAGATGACCACCACGTTGTCCAGGATCGGTGCCCGAGCGTGACCGAGCGTAAGTATCGGGGCACGATTCCGCTGCTGCTGACGGCGGCGGCCGAGCGCGATAGCGACGGTACCTGGCTACGCAGTGACCATGGCACGCTCACCTTTGGCGCGGCGGCCGCGGTCGTCGGGCGCACCGCCCAGGCGCTAGCCGACGCTGGCGTGCGGCGCGGTGACCTGGTGATGCTGACAGCGCGCAATACGCCGCCGTACCTGGCCTGCTGGCTGGCGCTCGCATCGATGGGCGCGGTAACGGTGGCCGTGAACCCGCGGAGCACGAGCGCCGAGCTGGCCGGACTGATGGTCCAGGTGAAGCCCCGGCAGGTCGTTACGGATATAGGGCTCGTCAGCATGGTGAGCGTCGCGGCATCGGATGCAGGCCTGGCCGGGTCGCGGGCGCCAGTGCTGGACGTGCATGACCTCGTGCCCGCGAACTGGGCCGATCCAGTCGCGATCGCGACCGCATCCGGCCGGGCGCTCTCGGTGGGGACAGTGTCGCCAGACGACCTGGCCGTGCTTATTCCGACCTCGGGGACCACAGGCAGGTCGAAGCTGGTCATGCAGACGCACCGAGCGTACGCGATGGCTGGGGAGGGGTTCCCGTTCTGGATGGAGCTCACCGCGGCCGACAGGCTGATGACGACGCTGCCGCTCTTCCACATCAACGCGCCGGCCTACTCGGTCATGGGCTCGCTGGCCTGTGGCGCCGGCCTGGTGCTGGTCGAGCGGTTCTCGGCGAGCACGTTCCTGGACGCCGCCCGCCGGCATGGTGCGACCGAGTTCAACGCGATCGGCGCCATGCTCGAGATCCTGATGCGCCAGCCCGAGCGGCCGACAGACGCCGACACCCAGCTGCGGCTCTGTTACACCGGCCCGGCTCCAGAGCGCGAACGGCAGCTGGAGATCGAGGCGCGGTTCGGGTTGCGGATTGTGGTCGGCTACGCGATGTCGGAGTCGCCCTACGGCCTGATCTGGCCCCACGGCTCCCGGCCTTTCGGCACACTCGGGACCGTTCGTCAGCACCCGTACCTCGGCACGGTCAACGAGGCACGGGTGACCGACGATGCCGGGCGGGTGCTGGGTGCTGGCAGCACCGGAGAGCTCCAGCTGCGCAATCCGGTGCTGACGCCTGGCTACTGGGGCATGCCGCAGGAGACCGCCCAGGTCATGTCCGATGGCTGGCTGCGCACCGGCGACCTGGTCACTGCCGGTGCTGACGGCAGCTACACCTTCGTGGCCAGAGTCAAGGAGGTGATCAGGCGCCGCGGCGAGAACCTCTCCCCGCTTGAGGTCGAGGAGGTTCTGTGCACGCACCCCTCGGTGCTGGAATGCGCGGTGACCGGCGTGCCGTCGGAGCTGTCCGAGGAGGAAGTCAAGGCGTTCATCGTTGCGGCGCCCGGTCATCAGCTCGATTTCGCGCAGCTGCGGAAGTACGCCGTCGGCCGGCTGGCCAGTTTCAAGGTGCCAAGGTACTGGCAGCATGTTGATGCGCTGCCGAGAACTGCCACCGCACGGGTCGCGAAGCACCGGCTTCCGGCCGGACACCCGGCAGGGGAGTATGACGCTGAGGCACCCGGCCCCAGCCGGGAACAGGAGGAGCCTGGTGACTGACTACCCAACCTCGATCGGCACCTCCGACGCCGAGTCGATCACCTTGCTCGGGCATGACCTTGCCGCCGAGCTGATGGGCAAGGTCAGCTTCGGCGAGCTGGCGTTCTGGCTTGCGGCCATGCGCCGGCCCTCGGCTGGAGAGCTGGCGGTGTTCGAGTCGGTGCTTGTCGCGCTCGCTGACCATGGGTTCACCCCGTCGGCGATCGCGGCCAGGCTGACACTGACCGGTGCGCCCGAGTCTGTGCAGGGAGCTCTCGCTGCAGGACTGCTCGGCGGCGGCTCGCGCTATCTGGGCGTGACCGAGGACTGCGGCAAGTTCCTGGCCGGGGCGCTCGCTGCACACGACGGGCCGCTGCCGGACACCGACGCAGGCTGGGACGAGATAGCTGCGCAGGCGGTGACGGCACAGCGCGCGGCCGGGCAGCTAGTGCCTGGGCTCGGCCACCCTATCCACAAGAACGGGGATCCGCGCACCCCGGTCATCTTCGCCATCGCCGAGGAAAACCGGCTGCTCGGGCCGCACCTGCGGCTCTTCGCCGCCGTCGGCAGGGTGCATCCGGCAATCCTGCGGCGCACGCTGCCGCTGAACGGGGCAGGCGTGTGCGGCGCGGCGCTTGCGGACCTCGGCTTCCCGCCCGAGCTGCTGCGCGGGTTCGCCCTCCTGGCCAGGACCGCGGGCCTGCTTGGCCACCTCGCGGAGGAAATGCGCAGGCCAGCCGGCCCCGGCATCTACCGCGAGGCCGACGAGTCCATCCGCTATGTGCCCCCGGCTGACGGCTGAGAGCCGTCAGAAACGCCCGCCCGACCGGTCCAAAGATAGCGTCTGAGCCAGGCGGGGGCCCGGCTGAGCCGGGCGACTGATCTTGGCCGCCCGGCTCAGCCTGGGTCCAGTCGCGTCAGATTCGATAGAAAAGGTTGAGGAACCTGTTGGCCAGCGCCTGGTCTCCGCTCGCGGTGCCGCCGTTGACCCGACCGAATGCGGTGAGCACCAAGCTGCCCGGGTCGAACTCGAGCATCGCGGGCAGGTCGCTGATGTCGCCTGGCTCGTAGGCCATGCCCTGTTCGCTGATGGAGACCCTGGTATCACCGCCGTTCCGGCCGCTGACCCGGATCCCGATGCTGAACGGTGACAGGTCCGCGTCCGGCCTGATCGTCGACTGCCAGATGATGAACATGAACGGAACGAGCAGATCCGCTGCGTCCGCGCTGAGCGCGTGCGCCTGGCCGCTGCCCTGGCGGATGTCCCAGGTGTGCACGCCGTAGTCCATCAGCTGGCCGCCGGCGTAGACGAACGCGGGCACCGGGCCCATGTAAGCGTGCGGGACGATGAGGCCGCCCCACTCCTCCTCGGTCAGTGGCTCCAGGATGCCCATCATCTGGTCGAGATCGGCGCGGACGCGCGTCATCATGACCTCCTGCGACAGGTCGCCGAATGCCTGCGCCGAGTTACCTGCTCGCTCGTGCATGACAACCAGGCCGTGGGGCGCGGGTGCATCGCTGCCATTCCTGGCGATGTCAAAGGACTGGAAATATCCCTCGGTCGTGTCCACGATGTGGCCGATAACGTCCTTGACCTTCCAGTTCTCGCACGCCGTCGGCGCATCCCACGCGCCGGGTTGCTCCGCCAGCGCGAACATCTGGTTCGCTTCGTCACGGACCACTCGAAGGATGGTGTCCTTACCCTCGTAGGTCATGGCGTTCCACTCGCTCAAGCCGTTCACCTCTCTCGGGCTGCTGAATCGTTCTCGGGCCGCTGGGTTGTTCTCGGGCGGCTGGGTCGTCGCCTGCTCCTGCAGGAGGCGGCGCCCGGCAGCTGAAGACCAGCAAGTGCTCTGGGGTTCGTATTGTGAACCACTGTGCGGCAGTTCACAGTAGGAAGCCCAGCGCACTAGGGCCGTAGGTGTCAACGGGCAGTTATCAGGGTGCGAACTGTCGCATAGCGCATGCTCGGCTCAGGATCGGCCACCACGATGGCATCCGGCCTGGTCAGAGTTCCGGCGTGACTCTCAGCCAGCCAGGCTGATTCTGGCTAGTGCGGCGCCGTACCGGATGGCTACGAGCTGTCCGACAGCCTGGTGCGCACCGAGCGGCGCGGAAATCGGGGCGCCAAGAGCAGTGCTGAGACTGTCGAGGACAGGCAATGAGATTTCCGGTCCGATGAGGCAGGGAGCGAGTACCGGGCTGGGTGCGCCGGACATGCTGAGCCTGGTGACAGCGTCAGCGATGCTCTCCGGCTCCCCGAGCGAGGCGGGAACGACCGGGACAGAAAGCCGGGACGCTAGCAGTACCGCGGCTACGGCGGCGGCGCTTGCAGCTTCCTCACTGACGTCTGACAGCACAATGATGCCGCGGCCGCTCGTGGAGATGCTCAGGCCGCTCGATCTCGCGTGGCGGGCGAGCCCGGCCTCCGCCAGCCTGGCGTGCAAGGCCTCGGCGACAAGGGGATGGGGCGCTAGGTGCGCTGCCATTGTGGCGAATGCGCTCGCGGCTCCCGCGAGCTCAGCTATGGCCGCATCGGCGCGCGGGCTAGGGCTGAGTAGCAGGGGCACGATCACGCAGCTCGGCTGGTCAGGGTCGGATGGCGGCTCCAGGCAATCCGACAGCGGCTCACTCGCGCCCTGCAGGTAGCCGACTCTGATGTCGACCCCTGGACAGGACAGCGATGCGATCGCGGCTACGTCGGCGCCGATCCCGGCGGTGTCGGCTTCTGCCGTGCCCGGCACTGCCAGCACCAGTGCTGGCGCGCCGGAAGCAACGGATAGTCGGTGCGGACTGCGATGCCGTCCGGCCGGCCTCGTTCTGGTCGTACGGCGCGGCAGCGGATCGCCAGGCTGGGCTGATCCATTCCGCTGGGGCAGGGGTTCGCTGCGCTGGGGCAGGGGCGCCCCGCGCTGGGGCAGGGGCTCGCCGCGCTGGGGGAGCGGTGCCCCGCGCTGCGGCACAGGCTCGCTGCGCTGGGGCAGGGGCGCCCCGCGCTGGGGCAGGGGTTCGCCGCGCTGGGGCAGGGGCGCCCCGCGCTGGGGGAGCGGCGCCCCGCGCTGGGGTAGGGGTTCGCTGCGCTCGGGTAGCGGCGTCTCAGGCTGGGGCAAGGGCTCGTCTCGCTCGGGCAGGGGTTCGCCGCGCTGGGGCAGTGGCTCGCCGCGCTGGGGCAGCTGCGATCCGCGCTGCGGCAGCTGCGATCCGCGCTGCGGGACTGGCTCACCGCGCTGGGGCAACGGAGGTGGCCCCGGTTGCTGGCTCAGGTCAGTCACGCTGTCGTATCGTAATCGGACCGCCGAGCGCTTGGATAACGTTCTGCGATCTTCATACCAAAACTCCTTGAGTCACCGATTCGTGCTACTCAGCTGGCAGCATGCTCCGCAGCACCGCTATCAGGGCATTCTTCTGCTCGTCTGTGAGGCGGCTTTCTGCCTGGATAGCTGCCTCTACGCTGACGCGCGGCGCGGTCGGCCCATCTCCCGCGCCATCCCGATGATGCAGCAGCCCGGCCTGGGCAAGCAGCGTCTCGGCGGACACGTTGAGGGCGTCGGATATGAGCCGGATCACCCGGACGGACGGCTGGTGCAGGCCTCTCTCTATCTGGCTGAGGTACGGGTTGGACAGTTTGGTGCGCTCGGCAAGCTGTCGGAGGGACAGATTGGCGAGCTTGCGCTTGCTCCTGATAAATGCGCCGAGCGTCTCCATCTGGGAGTCCCAGTGCTCTGTCATCCTGCCCCTCCATTCCGATGGAGATACCCGGTGGCGGCCGCCGTGGCGCCCGCCACCGGGTGACGCTGGTCAGCCGGGCTGCCTACTTCTTGGCTGTGCGCGGCTTCCTGGCGGTGTCGCTGCCTTTCGCGCTGGCCCTGGCCTTGGCGGTGGACGGCTTAGCCGCAGTTGCCTTGGCCCGAGCGGCGGTCCTAGCCGCGGTCGGGCTGGCCTGCGCTGGTGCTTCGCCGGTGCTGGCAGCGGTGACTTCGGAACGCGGATGCGGCTCAGCATGCTCGCCGCGGCGGCTTGCCGACAGTGAGCCAGCGACCTGGGTTAGCCGGGTCATACCTTCGGCGACCAGCGGGCTAGCAACCTCGATCGCGGCGCCTGCCAGTTTGCGCTGGGTGGCGAGCACTTGGCCGGCTAGCTCCTGCGCGTTGTCGGCAAACTTGCGCTGCCTGGTCAGCATCTGGCTGGCTAGCTCCTGCGCGTTGTCGGCAAACTTGCGCTGCCTGGTCAGCATCTGGCCGGCAAGCTCCTGCGCGTTGTCGGCAAACTTGCGCTGCCTGGTCAGCATCTGGCCGGCAAGCTCGTGGGCATGGGCGCGCACTTTGTCTGGACTGACCGGCTGCAGGTGCAAGTCCGGCCGGGGAAGAGCCGGCAGGCTCGGCATCACGGCCTTGGCAAGCTGATTGCCAGTGCGAACTGCCACGGTCGCTGCATCGCGACCCTTGCGGACCTGCTCGTGCCCCTTCTGAAAGGCGGTAAGCAGCTGGTCCTGAACTTCCTGCGCGACGGCGCGGGTGTCGATCATGGGTCCTCCCTCATCGATTCAACTCTGCATACTATATCAAGCATACCGCGTTATATGTCAAGCGAGCGACCGCGCGAGGCGGCGAAAGCCGGCGCTCGGTAAGGCATAGGCGGGGTGTCGGTGCGACACGAGCAAGTGCTACCCAAGAGGGCGCAAGCCAGTGCTGAGTTGAAGATCGGGAACACGACGCTTGAGGATTTAGTGACGCGCGCGCAGCACTGAATCCTCAGACGTCGGCGCGAATGAGCGGCGCGGGCCTGCCGGCCGGTGCTGGTCGGGAGCGGAGGGCCACGACCCGTGGTGCCCTGCAGGTAGGTGCGCCCGGCAGCCGTCCGCTGCGTGGCGGCCCGGCCGTGCGGGTAGGTGCTCAGACTCTGACCGCCTCACTCGCGGGGGGCGAATGACTTCCGCCCTGGCCGGCTCGAGGCCGTCATGCTTGCTGCACTATTTCCAGCCCGTTCCCGTCCTGATCCCTGAATGCGAACATGGCTGGCACGCCGGGCCACCTCAGTACGTCGTCGACGTCCGCGCCCGCCGCTAGCAGGTCCGCATGCGCTGCTTCTGCGTCCTCGGCCACGAACCTGACGCCCGTCTCGACGCCTGCGGGGAGCCCTTCCTTGGCCCCGATAAGTGCGATCGATGTAGTCGCGTCGTCCGGTGCGACTTCGATCCAGCGCATGCCGGAACCCATCGGGACGTCCAGCCGCTTGGTGAAGCCGAGAGTCCCGACGTAGAAGTCCAGGGCCTTGTCCTGGTCTGTAACTGGCACGCCGATCGTGCGCACGCCGCTAATCCCTGTGGTGCCTGCGGACTGCGCCATTGCCCTTCTCCTTACCTGTTGGGTCACGGCTAGCCGTACATCAGCGAGCCGGGAGTGGTCAGCAGATGGCCGGTCTCCAGCCAGGTCTTCAGCCCGGAGAGGATCATCGGCCAGCCGCCATACAGCTGACCGTTTGCGCCTTCGCGCAGCTGGTCGTGGGTCAGGCACAGCCGACACGAATCACCTATCGGCTCGATCTCCCAGGTGATCCTGGTGGTGCCTTCGCTGCGCACGTCCTCGCCCCAGAGCGCGACCATCGACTGCACGAGCCGCCGTGGCGGGTCGACCTCGAGGTTCTCGCCCTCGCCGAGCAGCGACGCGCTGGATGGATGACCGAACGTGAAGTGCGATCCGGGCGTCCAGTCGGAAGTGACGCCGGCGCCGAAGTTGTACTTAGCGCGAATCTCCGGATCCGTGATCGCCTCCCACAGCCGCTCGGGGGTAGTGCGGATGTAGATCTCGAAAACCTTCTCCATCGAAGTCTCCAGTGCTCGCTTGAGGTCGGACAGGCCTGCGGCCCACGGCTCGGCATATTTGCTCACCCACCGATCGTGGATAAGCCGGATGGGGACTGGGTTCAGGAAGTGCAGCTTCTCCCGGCCGCGCCGCCTGGTCACGATCAGGCCGGCCTCCTCGAGCTGCCTGAGGTGCTTCATGACCCCGAAGCGCGTCATCGCAAACCGCTCTTCGAGCGCCGTCAGCGTCTGGCCGTCCGCCCGAAAGAGCTCATCAAGCAGCTCGCGTCTGGTCGGATCGGCTAGCGCCTTGAACACCTCGTCCACGTTCGCAGAATAGGTGACCGATTAGTCACATGTCAACCCTGCGCATCTCCGTCGCCGCGCATGTTGGCCTGCCGGAGGCCGTTGGAGGGTCCGAGATGCGGTTCGAGGAAGCCGGGAGGTGGTTAGTGGCGGCCGCGAGGTGGTTGGGGGCGGCCGGGAGGCGGTTGGCGGCGGCCGGGAGGCGGCTGAGGGATGGAAACGCCGCTTATGTCCGGCTAGTGGGGGCGGCCCGGCATTATCGTGGTGAGCTGGCCGCAATATTGCTGCCAGCTCACCACGATAACCGCGGAGGCCCGCAGCGACCGGGCCCACGCCCATGCAGATAGGCCCGCCGCCTGGCTCGCCGGGCCCTGGCTTGGTGGCGCGCCTGGCTCAGCGGCGCCTGGCTCGGCGGCCGACCGCAAGGACGACGATCGCGCAGACGAAAGCCACCCATAGGACCGGTGCGAACACCCAGGTGACGGCGTGCACCGTAGCGACCAGGACGAGCACGGCCATCACTCCCAGCACCAGGCGGCCCAGGCCGGCCCGCCTCGCGGGGCGGGCCGGCTGATGGGGCTGCTAGGCACACTCGGGTGCTGCTCGTCCTGCGGCAGGTCCTGCAGTAGCCCGGTGAAGTCCCGGTAGGTCTTGGCCGCCATGGCCTGATCGAGACGTCGGCCGAACTCGTCTTGATCTAGGCGACCCTCGGTGTAATGCCGCGATAGCTGGTCGGCTACCTGGGCGCGCTCGGCATCCGAGACTCGCAGACTGCCGCGGCCGATCGGGTTGCGGGCCGACGAGGCGATGAGCACGGCCGGGCTGGTAGGCGAGGGCATGGTCTGATGACCTCCGGTCAGTGGCGATGCGCGGAGATGGACTGGATTAGCTCGGCGGCCAGCGACCGGCCGGTCCGCTCGTCGGGAATGAGTAGCCAGCCCGCCAGGTAGAGGGGCAGCGCCGCGCCGCCCATCAGGACCAGCACGACGAAGCCCAGCCGCACGATCAACGGGTCGACACCCAGCGTCCTGGCTACCCCAGCCGCAACTCCGGCGAGCATCCGGCCATGCACTGGCCGGCGAAGCTGCAGCGAGCCTGCCCGGCCCGCAGTTGAATCACTAATAGGGGAACCGCTGCCTGCCGCGAAATCACTGGTTGCGTTCATGACTTCAGCCTGCCGTTCGCAAACGACTCGTGGTATCGGGAAGACCCCGCACTGGACCCGGATAAGCCGTTCAGCCCGCAAGCTTGACCCCTGGTCTGCGGCCGTGCTACCTGCTCTGCTACCCCTAAGGGACTTCTGAGGGTGGCTCGTCACCCGGCATGACGCGGACCCGGCCCCTGGCCTGGCATGCTTGCCGGGTGACCGACGAGATGCTGCCCTCGCCCTCAGACACTCGGCGAGCGCGTCTGTGGCGACTCGCAGCGGCGAGGAACGTGCCGCTGCAGGCGATCCTGACCGCGATCGGCGTCGTGATCCTGGCCTACCTGGGTTTCCGGGTCATAGACCGGTTGCGCGGCGTGCTGTTGCTGCTGGTGGTTGCCGGGTTCATCGCCCTGCTGCTCAATCCGCTCGTAAATGTGCTGCAGCGGTGGCTGCGCCGGCGTGGCTTCGCCGTCACCGTGGTCACGCTGCTAAGCGTGGCCGCGTTCGGCGGGCTGGCCTTCGCGTTCGGTTACCCGCTGGTCAACGGGCTCAGTCACCTCGCCACCGCCCTGCCGACCTACGTGGCCAAGGCGGAGCAGGGCCAAGGCGCGGTCGGCCGCCTGGTGACCAGATATCACCTGAGCGAATGGGTCGTAAAGAACGCCCCTAAGCTGGTCGTATACGGAAAGGACCTGGCACACCCGGCGCTAAGCCTGGGCAAGGGCGCGGTATCGATCGTGTTCGAGCTGTTCACGATCTTCGTGCTGGTAGTCCTGCTGCTGCTGGAGGGCCCAAAGCTGCGCCAGAGCCTGCTGGACCTGATGATCCCCCGCCGGGCGGCCCGGCTGAGCGAGGTGGCACGGGAGGTGAACAGCTCGGTTACCGGCTTCATGCTCGGGAACTTCGCTACATCGCTGATAGCCGGCGCCGTCGTGCTGGTGACGCTGATCGGGCTCGGCGTGCCGTTCCCGTTCCTTTGGGCCCTGTGGGTGGGGCTCGTCGACTTCCTGCCCATGATCGGCGGAGCGCTGGCCGGGATCCCGGTGGTGCTGTTCGCCGCCACGCACTCGCTGTCCGCCGCGATCATCACGCTGGTGGTATTCCTGATCTACACCCAGGTCGAGAACCACGTCCTCAATCCGGTGATCATGAGCAGAACGGTGAAGATCAGCGCGCTGCTTGTGCTCGTGTCGATCCTGGTGGGTGCGTCGATCGGCAGCTGGGTTGGCGGCTTCTTCGGCGGCTTCGTGGCCGCTCTGCTGGCCATCCCGACGGCCGGGGCGATTCATGTGATCGTGCGCGAGATCTGGCTGTCGACAGGGCGTGCCCCCGCCCTGGCCGCCGAGTCAGTCGCCGGACCGGGCGTTCCCGCCGGATCGGGCGTTTCCGCCGGACCAGGGCTGGCCGTCGGCTCAGGCACTGCGACGGCGAGCGCCGAGCCCGTGACCGATTGATCCACTATCAGGTACTTGTCCCTGGTAGCCGCGCCGGACGATGCTGGCCCGGCTCTGGCGACGAGACGTATCATCGCATCGTGCCTAGCCGATCTTGCGTGAGCTGGTAGTGGAAAGCGAGCCCGGTCGACTGCTGCCAAATCTGCGCCTGGACGACCTGCTCGCCGAGCTCCAGGTAAGGCTGCAGGCCGTGCTGGCCACCAGGGACCGGATCAACGCCTTGTTCGAGGCGGTGATGGCCGTCGGCACCAATCTCGATCTGGAGGTGGTGCTGCGCGGAATCGTCGAAGCCGCGGTGACGCTGGTGGATGCGCGGTACGGCGCGATGGGCGTTATCGGCGAGGGCGGCGGGCTCGCCGAGTTCATTCCGGTCGGCCTCAGCGAGACAGAAATCGGCGAAATCCATCACTGGCCGGAAGGCCTTGGCCTGCTGGGCGCGCTGATATCCGATCCCAGGCCGCTGCGCCTCGGTGATCTGGGCAGCCACGAGCTTTCATCAGGATTTCCGTCCGGACACCCGCCGATGAGTTCCTTCCTTGGCGTGCCGATCCGGGTCCGCGACGCGGTTTACGGCAACCTTTACCTCACCGAGAAGCGTGGTGGCGGGCAGTTCGACGAGGAAGACGAGATCCTGCTTATCGCTCTTGCCGCGGCCGCGGGCGTGGCCATCGAGAACGCCCGGCTCTATGACGAGGCACGCAGGCAGCAGCGCTGGCTGACCGCGACCGGCGACGTGACTCGGATGCTGCTATCCGGGGCCGACCCTGCTGAGGCGCTGGCGCTTATCACGCGGACCTCGCTCGCGATGTCGGGCGCGGACCTTGTAGTGCTCGCGCTGCCGACCGCCGACCGCAGGCAGATGCACATCGAGCACGCGGCAGGTGACGGCGCGGAAGAAACGCTTGGGGTGGTGCTGCCCGCGCAGGGCTCGCTGTCCGGGCTGGTTCTTGCCAGCGGCGAACAGATGAGCGTGGAGAACTTCAGCCAGGATGAGCGCGTGGCGCTCGCTGCCAGGGAGCACATGAATCTCGGCCCTGCGGTCGTGCTCCCGCTCGGGGCTCGCGGCAACGTGCGCGGGGTGCTCACCGCCGGGCGGTCGCCGGGCTCGAAGCCGCTAGCACCCACCGCCATCGCGATGCTCGGGACTTTTGCGACCCAGGCCGCGATCGCGCTGGAACTGGCAGAGCATCGCCTGCAGGCCGAGCAGGTCGCTGTGTTCGAGGACCGGGACCGGATCGCCCGTGACCTGCATGACCTGGTGATCCAGCGGCTCTACGCGACAGGCATGTCGCTGCAGGGGGCGCTGTCGCTGATCTCCTCACCGGACGTAGCGGACCGGGTAAGCCGTGCGGTGGACGGACTGGACGAGACGATCAGGGAGATCAGGACATCGATATTCGCCCTGCAGGCCAGGCACGAGCCGAGCATGCCTAACGTGCGGACCCGGATCCTGGCCGTTGCAGACGACATGACAGGGATGCTTGGCTACCCGCCTGCCCTGCAGATGGACGGGCGGCTGGATGCAGCGGTGCCTGACGAGTTCGCCGAGCATCTGCTTAGCGCGTTGCGGGAGGCGCTTTCCAATGTGGCAAGGCATGCCGACGCTAGCCGGGTCGACGTTTCCGTCCGGGCCGACGGGGAGTTGTCGCTGATCGTGCGGGATAACGGGATCGGAATCAAGAATCCGACCCGGCACAGCGGCCTAGGCAACCTGGAGCAGCGGGCCGCAAAGCTGGGCGGATCCATGCGTATCGGCAGCGGGCCCGATGGCGGCACCGAACTGGACTGGCGGGTGCCGCTCCCACCGCAGCTGTAGCTCCGCGGGGGCATCGCATTCGAGGGGAGGGCAGCTCCGCCGGCCTTTGCTGCCGAGTGCGGCCTCAGCGCCGGGGTTGCTCGTCATGGTCGAAAATCCGGGATGCGTATGCCGCCGCCTGCGTGCGCCGCTCCATGCCGAGCTTGGCGAACAGCGCGGACACGTAGTTCTTGACAGTCTTCTCGGCCAGGTACATCCGCTCGCCGATCTGCCTGTTGGTCAGGCCCTCGCCGATAAGCTCGAGGATCTTGCGCTCCTGCGCGGTGAGCCCGGCGAGCGGGTCGGACCGATTTGCCTGATCTCGCATCCTAGCCATGACCTTGCTGGCAGCCTCAGGATCCAGCATCGACTCCCCGGCGGCAACGGTCCGGACCGCGCCGACCAGATCGGTGCCCCGGATCTGCTTGAGCACGTACCCGGCCGCTCCGGCCATGATGGCGTCGAAGAGCGCCTCGTCATCGCCGAAGGACGTGAGCATCAGGCACGCGATCTCCGGCATCCTGGACCGGATCTCCCGGCACACGCTCACGCCGTCACCGTCAGGCAGCCGTACATCCAGCACTGCGACGTCCGGCCGCAGCGCCGGTATCCGGGCCAGCGCCGACGCGGCTGTGCCTGCCTCGCCCACCACAGTGATGTCAGGCTCCGCCTCCAGCAATTCCCTGACGCCACGGCGGACGATCTCATGATCGTCGAGCAGGAAAACGTTGATCTTGTCCTTGCCCGCAGGTTGTCCCGCCATTGACTGCAGCCCTCTCGATGACCCAAGTCGTGCTCGCTGATCATTCACCATAACCGGGCGGGGCAAGTGCAGCCCAGGACCTAGGTCCCGCGGTTTGAGGCCCGAACGGCCCGATCCTGGTCGGCGCAGCCGCCGGCCCGGGGGCTAGCTGCGCTCTGGCTGCAACCCTGAAGATCGCCTCAGCGCATCTGTGGTCAAGTGGCCAACCCACTCTCCAGTGGCAAGATCGCGGCGCCGAGGCTGCTAGGGCAGGGACGCGCAGCCCTGATTACGGGGACCTTTGGCCTTTGCTTCCGGCTTTGCGAGCGGCAAAGTGGAATCAGGTAATGGCTGAAGGGAATGGGCCGATGTACGAGAAAATCCTGGTTGCCATTGATGAGTCAGAGGCAGCCGAGCGAGTGCTGGCTGCGGCACAGGAACTAGCCTCATTGTCGGACGGCGAAATCTACATCCTGCACCTGCGTGAGCGTGAGCCGTCGAAGTTCATGACGCCACCCAGCGAGACGACTGGCGAGGCGCAGGCGACGGTCGACGCCGGTGTGCAACGGCTGGCCGGAGCCGGGATCAAGGCGGCCGGCATTGTCCGGGACGCCGTTTTCGGCTATGCGGCCAGAGAGATCGTCACGGAGGCGAAGACTCGGGGCGCCGGAGTTATCGTGATGGGCTCGCATGGCCGCGGCGACCTTGCCGGGCTGCTCGTCGGCAGCACTGTTCATAAGGTTCTGCACCTGGCACACCTGCCCGTTCTCGTAGTCCGCTGACGGGCGAGCCCGTAGGTCAAAGCACGCCGCGCCGGGCCATCTGGCCCGGCGCGGCGCTGGCCGCCCACTGTCGCGGGCTGGCCTGTCAGGTTGCCTTGATGTGCTGGTTCAAGCGGACCGGGATCGTCCGGCTGACCTGCTCGGCGCTCTTGTCCGCCAGGGCCACGGTGATCTCCAGGATGCCACTGTCGTATAGCGCCTCAATGTGCTCGTCGTTGGCGCCCGCGGGCAGCGTCAGAGTCCGGGCGAATGTGCCGTAGTGGAACTCTGAGTGGTGCTTGCCGTGGTTCTCTTCCCGGCGCTCGGCCTTGATCGTCAGAATGCCCTTGGACACCGTGACCTCAAGGTCTTTCTCCGGGTCGATGCCAGGAAGCTCTGCTCGCACGACATAGCTGCCGTCCTGGACGTAGTCCTCCATGCGCACCGGATGACCTGCGACAGGACGCAGGATCGTCCACGGGCTCTCCAGCCAGTCGAAGATGTCCAGCGAACCCCTGGAGTCCCTCCTTGTCAGCGTTGTCATCGCTCACGCCTCCTCTCGACTTACCTACACTTTGATTCGATCGCTGTACCGGCGCGGTTCCCAAGAGGCGAAGGTGGACAATTGGCGGGACCTCAGTCCCGACCTCTGCGGGGTGGCGGGCGGGCCGCGCTGTCGGGCCCGAGAGGATAGGTCCATGGCGAACCACGGCGGCAAGAAGCGCGGCAAGGATTCTGGTCGGCCGGGTGACTCTGGCAGGCTGCCTGGCAAGGCCTACCGGGCGGAACTGCTTCGGCTTCAAGGCGAGTTGGTCAAGCTGCAGGAGTGGGTCAGGACAGAGGGCGTGCGGCTCGTAGTGCTGTTCGAGGGCAGGGACGCGGCCGGCAAGGGCAGCACGATCAAGCGCGTGACGCAATACCTCAACCCACGGATCGCGCGGATCGCGGCGCTGCCTGCGCCGAGCGACCGCGAGCGGACGCGCTGGTACTTCCAGCGCTACATCGAGCACCTGCCGTCCGCGGGCGAGATCGTGCTGTTCGACCGCAGCTGGTACAACCGGGCCGGTGTCGAGCGTGTCATGGGATTTTGCACTAAAGAGGAGTACGGTCGATTCCTGCATCAGTGCCCCATCTTCGAACGGCTGCTGATCGAGGACGGCATCATGCTGCGCAAGTACTGGTTCTCGGTCAGTGACGCCGAGCAGCAGCGCAGGTTCCGCGATCGCCTCGACGACCCGATGCGGCAGTGGAAGCTGTCCGCGATGGACCTGGAGTCAATCACCCGGTGGGAGGACTACTCGCGGGCAAAGGACGAGATGTTCGTGCACACCGACATACCCGAGGCGCCGTGGTACGTGGTCGATAGTGAGGACAAGCGGCGAGCGCGGATCAATATGATGGCGCACCTGCTCAGCACGGTTCCCTACCACGACGTTCAGCGGCTGCCGCTCGAGTTGCCGCCGCGGCCGAGATCAGCTGGATACGTGCGTGCGCCCCGCGAGTCGCAGACCTTCGTCCCTGACCATGCCGCGTCGCTCGAGCCAGGCCACACTCAGCCGCGATCCTGAGGTACGGGCGTGATGTCGGCCTGACCTGCACGATCTGGCTGGTCCCCGCGGATGAGCCGGGCGAACTGACCCGGTGACACCATCGCGATGTGGCCAGTCGCCAGCCACCTCACTACGTAGGGCGGCGTTCCGTCGGCGTGCGGCACTTCGATAATGATCCCCGTCCGATCGGGATCTCCGCCGACCACCAGGCGGTCGCCCACTTGTGCAAGCATGGCGTTCCTCCGCTCTCCGGTCGTTGTCAAGCCCGGTTATTAGTCCAGCCTGTACGACCGGGACACCCGGCACTGCAGGCATTCGGCCCGTCATGACGGGACCTAAGCCACCGGGGCCGTCCGGGCCGCGCACGGTCCGGACGGCCCCGCTGCCTGCCTGCCGCAGCGGCCGAAGTGCGGCTGGTCAGGCCTTTGGCCTGCTCGCCGGGCTAACCGTGGTGGGCGCTGCCGGGTGCGTCGGCTGCTGCGACTTGTACCAGCCTGACCAGATGAGCCGGTGCACCGGGATCTTCCTGGGGATGTCGCGCAGGCCGGGGATGAATGGCACGAGCAGCAGCAGGATGGTGGCCAGACCCGTCATGTAGATCGCGATCATGTCGATGTTGGCGGAATTGGTCCATCCCGGAATCTGGTACCAGAGTGTGTACAGCCACAGCCAGGGCTGGCCGGGATAGCCGCCGGTCTCGTTCATCACGCCCCACTGGCTGCCGGTCAGGCCGTTTGCCTGGGCAATGTCGCCGAAGTAGGCGCCATCCTCGATGAACAGCAGCGGCTTGGTGAGGTTCGTGCCGTAGAAAGGCTGCTGGGCGAGCAGGTCGCCGTCCAGCGCACCGCTGCGCGCTAGCGTGAGCTCGCTGGCCAGCATGACCGGGACTGGCCCGTCCTTAGCCGCCGGCACAACCGGGCGGCCATTGACGAACTTCACCTTCATCACGGCCGTCGCATAGGCGTTGGCCCAGGACTGCTGCTGGGCGGCGGGCGCCGAGGTGTACGTGGACAGCGCCGCGGCCAGCGCCGGGTTGTTGGGCGCGAGCTTGGTCAGCGGCGAGATCACGAAGTCCTGCGCCGCGTCGACCGGCTGAGTTACCCCTAGCCAGGTCTGCGGGGAGAACAGCAGTCGCTGCACGCTGCCGGTGCCGTTGTTGTACGGCGGCCCGTAAGTCGCGGTCTCGCTCGTTCCGTTCAGCTCGATCGCGGCCGTGCCGAGGAAGTCGTTCGGCATGACCTTCGCCCAGTTCGCGATCGTCAGCTGCGGCACGTCCGGGGACGAAAGCAGGCCCGCCAGACCGAAGACGAGCACAAGCACGATCACCGAGGCGATCGTCCCCTCCTTGAGGATGTCGTAGCGCCGCATCGGACCACGCCAGGAAGCCGCGGCCGCCGTCCTGACCGCGCGTCGCCGCTGCCGCCCGTTCTGGCCCGCGGACGCCGCGGCGGCCTCATCCGCGTCGATCGGGTGCACCACACCGCGGACCCGGACCAGCAGCACGTGTCCGCCGATGATGGCGACCAGCACGATCGGGATCAGCACGATGTGCCACATCAGCATCTGGCCGAAGTTCATCACGTTGAAGAATGCGCCGACCCCGACCGAGTTGAACGCGTCCTTGCCGCTGGTGGAGATCCACTGGGAGTCGTAGTTCTGCTGCGAGACGTACCCGGTGAAGCACTCGATGATCGAGAACGCGAACGCGACCACGCCGGTGATCCAGGTCATCGCGCGGCGGCCGCGCCAGGCGGCCATCCAGAACTTGCCCCACAGGTGGATGACGATCAGGGCCATGAACAGCTCGACGCTCCATAGGTGCAGGCTGTTGAAGAAGTGCCCGACCGGGTTGTTGTGCCACCAGTCAGGGCCGCCGAGCGCCAGCCCGAACCCGGATACGATCGCCACCCCGAACGCGGCGAGCGACCCGACGCCGAAGACGTAAATCCACGAGGCCACGTAGGCCGGCTGGCGGTCCGGCAGCAGCTTGCCTGGTGGCAGCAGGCCGAGGGCACGGCGCCGTACGCGGGAGGTCCACATTCCGGCGGTGTCATCGTCGGCGGACCCGCCAGGCCCGGTCCCGGCCGCTCCCTCGTTCCCGGCCGGATCCAGGTCGGCAGCTGAGGACGGCTCCGCCCGGTGCCCGTGCGGGAACGGGAGCATCAGGGCAGCCCCGAAGATGACGACCATCACCGCAATCAAGACGAGGTTCGCCACCGAGATGTAGAAAATCGACCAGTGTACGTAACTGCCTGGCCCGTTAAGATCGATTGGCCCCTGGGCCAGGACGTGGGTAACCACCTGTAGTGCTCCCTCGGATCGGGCGGACGGGAGTCCGCGTAGGAAAGCGCTCGCATTAACGATGACGGTAACCATCCCATGGGTCAAAGGCGGCAATCAGGGATGTCCGTCATGTCTGAGCGGGACCTTGGTCCCGAGTCGGCTGTCTAGGCTGAATACGGGACTTTCAGGCCAAGATAAGCAGGCAGCCGCATCCATGAGCCTCGGTGCATCACTCGGGCGAGTCCGGAGACTCTCTTTCTTGAGTCAGCCGGCCTCGGCAAGGCTGGCGTTGTTGCAGTGACTGGCGGTATGTCGTCGCACGGCACGTAGAGCCGGTCGGCATTCGTCACGCCCGGCCGGTCCTCGCCGTTGACCTCGGCCAGGACATAGAAACCATGACATAGAGAGCTGCCCCCCGCCCAGCAATCCTGGGCGAGAGGCAGCGGCTTGGAAACCAGCCGGCGGGCTGGCGGCTGACTCAGGTTGCGTTGGTCTCGACGCGAGTGGCGACCTTCGGGAAGATCTCCGCCTCAGGTGCGGCGAAGCGCGTGTGCACGAAACCGAGGATGGACAGGACCAGCAGCGCGGCGGCACCGATGTAGGAAACAATCGACGCGATCAGCGCGATCTCACCCATCTGCCAGAACCCGTAGGAGGTCAGCAGCATGCTGCGGAGCGTGTCGCCGCGGAAGACGGTCTGAACCTGGCCAGCTAGCGCGAGGTTCTTCGGGTTCGCCAGTGATGCCTCGGACAGCTGCGAGTAGGTCTTGCCGCCGCCGATCAGGAACAGGTGGCGACCAATGAAGTAGTTCGCGTAGGTCTCGGCCTGCGCTCCGTTGGTCATCTGCTGGCCTGCGTACTTGGCCATCTGGACCTGGTTGGCCTTAGGCAGGATCTTGAACTCCGGGCTGGTCGTGGTAGGGAACACGACCTTCTGAGCCGACAGCTGGCTGGTGACCTCGTTGTTCACGACCGAGTGTCCCCATCCGAGCAGAATGCCCGCGGCCAGCAGCACAGCTGCCAGCAGCAAGCCTGCGCTTGCGGCCAGTACGTCAAAAGTCCTCCTGCGCATTTCCTTTGCCTCCTAGTATTGGCGGGCTTTTCTGGCCCGTGCGTTAGACGTTTGCGCTATTGACAGCTTGTGGGTGGCCAGAGCATGAGCGCAGGGCCGTGCGGCCCTGATAGGCGGGACCTGTGTCACCAGTGACGGGGCGGACTTTCGGCCCTGGCGCGAATGGCGAGCCACTATTAGCGTGCAGGGGCGACGTCGTATGGAAGGCAAGGGAGGAAGCAAAATGAGCGCGACAATACTGCTCGCCGTGGACACGGCGCGCCACGAGCCTGGACGGCACGTTACCGCGGCCACCGACCTGGTCAGGGACCTGGCGGCGAAGACCGGCGACAACGTGGTAGTGCTGCATGTGCACGAGTTCGCCGTCGGCAGGTTCGGCAGGCTCAAGGTTGACTGCGCGGATGACCAGGGTGAGCGCCTCGTCTCGGAAATCGTCGCCGGCCTGCAGGCCGCGGGCATTTCGGCCGAGGGCGAGGTCCGGGAGGCCGACTACGGCCACGTAGCCCGCGAGGTCCTGGCCGCCGGGAACGATCACGACGCCCGGATCCTGGTGCTCGGCTCGAGCACCAAGCACGACTTGCCGAGCGTCACGTTCGGCAGCGTCGCCAGCAGGCTGCTGCACCTGTCAGACCGGCCGGTGCTGATCGTGCCAATGCCCGGCGCCGTCACCGAGCAGGTCCGGGTGCGGGCTGAGGCCGAGCCGGCCACCGGCTAGCCCCGACAGTCTTCAGCCTCACGGTGGCCGGCGGACCTCTCAGGTCCGCCGGCCTAACTGTCAGACGAGGCAGACGGCTACTAGTTCTCGCCGGCCTCGAGGATCGTCGTCAGCGGCTGGCGCGGCGTACCAGTAACCGACGGGCCGTAGCCGAACCGCACGATGATCTGCGGTTGCTCCGGCCATGGCCACCAGCCAGGCCTGCCGCGCATGTCATGCAGCTCAATCGGCTGATAGAGCATGGAGGTGGCGAGCCCATTCCGGGTCGCGGTCAGCAGGACGCGCTGCAGGCCCTGCCCGGCCCGCAGCCAGTCCTCGCACCGGTCACGCGCCGTGGACAGCACGGCAAGCTTCGGCTGCACCTCGAACGGCACAGCAGGCTGCCCGGCGGGCGGCTGGCGGCCGAAGTCGCGCACCGGAGCCGGCTCCCGATCGGGGCGCGGCCCGAGTGCCTGCCACGGGATGCCCTGGCCGGTCAGGCCCGGATCGCCGATCCAGTCGGCGAGCTCGATGGCATGCTCTCGGTCGGCCTGGAGCTCGCGGTCAGCGGCATGGACAAGGCTCAGCACGACGGCCGCGTCGCGCGCGGCAAGGATGCGGAGGACGGCGCCCTCCTGCGCTGCCTCCTGCTCCAGGCTCACCTGCACGGCCTCGGGAACTGGCCGGTCCGAGAATGGCAGGCGATTGCTGTGCCGCAGGCCGATGGCTTCGAACATCTCGCGCTCCGCGATGGTCGGCGGTCGGCCCTCTGTCAGCCGCACTATCGCGACGAGCGTCGGCGAGCTGTCCGGGTCGGGAAGCGGCCATACCATCGCGCGATAGCTGGCGTTGCGCAGTGCCAGGCGCAGGTTGAACAGCGCGGCTCCGCAG
This sequence comes from uncultured Actinomycetota bacterium, assembly GCA_963719765.1. Lineage (GTDB taxonomy): Bacteria > Actinomycetota > Actinomycetes > Streptosporangiales > Streptosporangiaceae > JAJYUU01. The sequence goes on along the minus strand of CAVRCW010000001.1, from coordinate 184,856 downwards.
CTCAGGTGCAGCGCACGCCCGCGTGGATCGGCGACCCACAGCAGCCGGTTTATGTCCGCGTGCAGTTCGATGAGGTCCGGGCCGGCGACGCGGAGCCGCCAGGGCTGAGTGTTGTGAATCGACGGCGCGGCGCTAGCGGCGCCCACTACCTGGTGCAGCAGTACGTCATCAGCCAGCATGCGCGACATGTCGGTACCTCCGATGCTCTGGCCGCAGCCCGCCGGGGCTGGCGATTGGCGGCACTGCCCTTATGGTGAGCCGCCCGGCGACCCGGCTGCCAAGGGCCATGAGCACCGGATTGCAGGGGCATTGGTCCCTGCCGCCGGGTTGAGTCCTGGAGCGACTTCAGGCCCTGTCGGCACAAGGGAGATGGAAACGATCCTGGCAAGGCGAGTGTCTAGACCCCTGTGGCCAGCGCTGCGGCGGCGGACGTGACACGATTGTCGTCGCGATGACTCACCGGCATGATCGGACACTGGCCGCGGCCGGCCTGGCGCGTGTGGAGGGCGAGGGCGCCCTGCACGTGCGAGTGGTCGACGACCTGGTCGAGGAGGTCAGGCTCGATATCTACGAGCCACCCCGATTCTTCGAAGCCTTCCTGCGCGGGCGGTCCTACACTGAACCCCCGGACATCACCGCCAGGGTCTGCGGTATCTGCCCGGTCGCCTACCAGACCAGCGCATACCTGGCAATCGAGGCTGTCTGCGGGGTGCAGCCCGGCGAGTCGATTGCCGCGCTGCGCCGGCTGTTGTACTGCGGGGAGTGGATCGCGAGCCACGCGCTGCACATCTACATGCTGCACGCTCCAGACTTCCTCGGCTACGCGGGAGCGGTCGAGATGGCCCGCGATCACCGCGGCATCGTCGAGCGCGGCCTCGCGCTCCGGCGGGCTGGCAACGCGATCATGGAGACCGTCGGGGGGCGGGCCGTACACCCGGTCAATGTGCGGGTCGGGGGCTTCTACTCCGCACCGTCACGCAGCGATCTGGACGGACTCGCCGAGCAGTTGCGCAACGCGCTCGAGCCCGCCCTGGAGACGGTCCGCTGGGTGGCCGGATTCGACTTTCCCGACCTGACGATCGAGCACGAACTGCTGGCCCTGCGCTGGCCGGGCAGTTATCCGATCGAGCGCGGCACGATTGTCACCAGCAGCGGGCTGGAGTTCGCCGCGGCGCAGTTCGAGGAACATGTCGTCGAGGAGCAGGTACCGCACTCCACCGCATTGCATGCCCGGCTGGCCGGTCATGACGGCACCTACCTCACCGGCCCGCTGGCGCGTTACACGCTTAACTCGCAGTGGCTGCCGCCGCTGGCCGCTGGTGCCGCCGCGGCTGCCGGACTCGGTGACAGCTGCCGGAATCCGTTCCGCAGCATCGCCGTCCGCGCCGTCGAGGTGGTCTGCGCGATCGAGGAGGCAATCGGGCTGATCGAGGCCTACCAGCCGCCGGTACCTGCGGGCCTGGTCGTGCTGCCGCGGGCCGGCCGGGGTCACGGCGTGTCCGAGGCACCGCGCGGAGTCCTCTATCAGCGTTACGATCTTGACGCCGATGGGATCGTGGTCGGTGCCAGGATCGTGCCTCCGACGTCGCAGAATCAGGCCGCGATCGAGCATGACCTGCGCCGGTTCGTGCAGGCTCGGCTCGGCCTCGACGACGAGCTGCTCACCAGGCAGTGCGAGCAGGCTATCCGCAACTACGACCCGTGCATTTCGTGCGCGACGCACTTCCTGCAGCTGCGGATCGACCGGGCATGACTGATCAGCAGGCGGCCGTTGTCATCGGGGTAGGAAACGAGTTCCGTCGCGATGACGCCGTAGGCCCGGTCGTGGTGGCACGGCTGCGGGACCGGGCGCCAGCCAGCGTCGCCATGCTAGTCAGCGACGGCGAGCCGATCCGGCTGCTCGAGGCCTGGACCGGCGCATCCTTGGCCGTGCTGGTCGACGCCGTGTCCGGAACCCAGGCCGGGAGACTGCACAGGATCGTTGTCGCCGGACCTGATCTGGACCAGGACGCGCCGCAGTCCGGCCAGGGTCCGATCACCGCTGCCGAGGCCAAGGCAAGTTCTCATGGTCTCGGGCTTGGCACCGCCATCGGCCTCGGCCGGGCGCTAGACCGGATGCCGGGCACGCTCATCGTGCACGGCATCGAGGCGGTTGATTTCAGCCAAGGTCACGGGCTCAGCCCCGCGGTGGCTGCAGGCATCTCCCGGCTGACCGACGCGGTGCTGGCCGACATCATGCGTTGGTGCGCTAGCCCGGCCCGGCCGCATCGAGGAACTCCTGGGCTGCGACGTTGAACGTGGCGAACACCCGGTGCACGTCCGGACCCGACATGCCCAGGTGGAGCAGCTGCGGTATGAGCGCGGCACTATTGGGCGTGGCCATCGGGCCGAAGCAGCCGTAGCAGCCGCGCCCGAACGCCGGGCAGATCGCGCCGCAGCCGGCCTGCGTGACTGGCCCCAGGCACGGCGTGCCGTGCGCCACCATCACGCACGCGGTGCCGCGGAGCTTGCATTCGTGGCACACGCTGTGACCGGGAATGCGAGGCTGGCGGCCCGCGAGCAGTGCCGTCAACAGGCCGATCAGCTGCCGCTTGTCGATCGGGCAGCCGCGCAGCTCGAAGTCGACGGGGACATGGCTGGAGATCGGCGTGGAGGTGGCAAGCGTGCTCACGTACTCAGGCCGCGCGTATACGGCAGCCGCGAACTCCGCAACGTCGGCGAAGTTGCGCAGCGCCTGAATGCCGCCAGCCGTGGCACACGCACCGATCGTGACCAGCGTCTGAGACTGCGCCCTGATCTGCAGGATCCGCTGCGCATCATCGGGTGTAGTCACCGATCCCTCGACCAGCGATATGTCATAAGGACCGGGAATGTCGGTACTAGTGGCCTCGGTGAAATGCGCGATGTCTACCACTTCAGCCAGGGCAAGCAACTCGTCCTGGCAGTCGAGCACAGTAAGCTGGCAGCCATCGCAGGAGGCGAACTTCCAGACGGCGAGCTTGGGCTTGGCCTTTCCTGGCATCTAGAGCTCCCTGATAGCGAGCAGTGGCTCGGCCGCCTGGTAACTGACGACTGGCCCGTCCCGGCACAACAGCAGCGGGCCTAGCTGGCAATGCCCGCACTCCGCTATGCCGCATTGCATGTTCCGCTCCAGCGATACCCGGATCCTGTCCGCGGGCAGCCCGGTGGCAAGCAAGGACCTCGCGGTGAGGCGCATCATCACTTCCGGCCCGCACAGCAGCGCCAGAGTCCGTGCCGGATCCAGCCCGGCCCGGCCGATCAGCTGGGTGACCACGCCCACGTGCCCGTTCCAGCCTGCGTCGGCTCGGTCGACGGTTACCTCAACCGAGGCTCCGCTGCTCCGCCACTGGTCCATCTCGGTGCCGAAGACAAGCTCGGCGGGTGATCGCGCGCCGATCAAGGTGATAATCCGCCGGTAGCGGTGACGCTCGTGCAGCGCGGCAAGAAGCGCGGGACGCAACGGCGCCAGCCCGATCCCGCCCGCCACCAGCAGCAGGTCCTGGCCCGCCGCATCGGTTTCGGCCCAGCCGGTCCCGAACGGTCCGCGCACTCCGATGAGCTGGCCGGGGACCGCCGTGCACAGCGCGTGGCTGACGGCGCCCACAGCCCGGATTGTCTGTGTTAGCGATGACTTCCCGGCCTGACCGCTGACCGAGATCGGGATCTCGCCGACGCCGAAGGCGTAGAGCATGGTGAACTGGCCAGGCCGGGGGCTGACAAGCGGGGGCCCGGCTGGCTCCAGCGTGAGCGTCACCGTGTCGTGCGTCTCGTCCCTGCGGTCCCGCACCCGGTAGCTCGCCGGGATCTGGCTCATGCTCACGGCGCGCCCCCGGCCAGTCGAGCGGGCGCCGCATACAGGTCAAGGATCCTGATCCTGGCGGCCTGCAGCCTGGAGATCGCGGTGTTCAGCAGCCCGCGGGTCAGCTGGTATCCCAGCTCATGGTTGGCTTCACACAGCGCCATCACCGCGGCGCTACCGAACTCGATTGCTACCACGTCCAGCTGCGCGACCGCGCCGAACTGCCACTGTGCCGCGGGCGCGAGCCAGGACAGGCCGAGCTCATCGCCTGGTCCAAGCGTCTCGACAAGCAGCCGGTCACGGCCGGGCAGCTGCAGGTCCAGGGCGACCCGTCCGGATCTGATTAGCCACAGCCTGGTAGCAGGCTCGCCCTCGTCGAAGATCCGCTGGCCCGCCGCGACGTGGATGCCTGTGGCCAGCGCCGCGAGCTGCTCGACGGACGCCGGTGACAGCCCGCCGGTGAACGCGAGCCCGGCAAGGTCAGCCGGGCTGATGCCGCTCATTCGTCCGCGTCCGTTCCGGCGGCGCGCTCGGCTCGCAGCGCGGCTACCTCTTCGGTCAGGTCGATGCCGACGGGGCACCACACGATGCAGCGACCGCACCCGACGCAGCCGGAAGAGCCGAACTGGTCGTGCCAGGTGCCCAGCTTGTGCGTGAGCCACTGCCGGTATCGGCTTTCGCCTGAGGACCGCACCGGGCCGCCGTGCAGATAGGAGAAGTCGAGGTCGAAGCAGGACACCCAGCTCTGCCAGCGCTCGGCATGGTCGCCGCTGAGATCGGTTACGTCCTCGACCGTCGTGCAGAAGCATGTCGGGCACGCCATTGTGCAGTTCCCGCAGGTCAGGCACCTGGACGCCACTTCTTCCCAGCGGGCCGCGCCGTGGCTCGCGGCCAGCAGGTCGCGCAGTCCGTCGGCCTGCATGGTCCGGCCCATCTGCCCTGCGGCCTCGGTGACCGCGGTCTGAGCCCGCAACCTCACGTGCGGGTCGGCCGGCTGCAACTGCAGGTCGGCCAGCATAGTCTGGCCGGCCGGCGAGCCCGGCTCGACGATGAACAGGTGCCCGTCGTCGCCGGTCAGTTCGGTGAGCAGCAGGTCGTAGCCCGGGCCGGCCTGCGGCCCGGTGCCCATCGAGGTGCAGAAGCAGGTTTCGCCGGGCTCGGTGCAGTTCACCGCGACCAGGAAGACCGACGCGCGGCGGCTGGCGTAGGCCGAGTCCGGATGGCTATCGGCGCCGAGCACCTGGTCCTGGATCTGGATGGCCCGGAGGTCGCAGGGGCGGACCCCGAGGAAGGCAAGCTTCGCATCCGGCCGTGGTGGTGCCTGTGCCGCGAACCCTCCCTGACCGGACTTGCGAGCGGTCCAGAGCAGCTCGCGCGGCGGATGCAGGAACTGCTTCCAGGACTGGGGTCCAGCTGAGTGGCCGAATGCGGCCTCATCGTCACGCGGCCGGATTCGGTACCCGCCGGGTGCCAGCGACACGCCCCAGCCGTACGGCAGCTCACTGGCGGACTCCAGCTCACCCAGGGTGATGGACCCGTTGGCAACCTTTGGCCCGATCACCTGGTAGCCGGCGGACCGGAGCAACTCATGCAGCCGAACAAGGCCGGAGGCCCGCATCTGCCAGGCCGAGCCTGGCGGCGTTACGTCCATGGCTGCGCCGTCCTTTCCGATGCTCTGCAGGTTGATCATTTCATCATCGGTCCTGCTGACCAATCGGGAACAGGGTCTAACGGCTCCGCCGGCCCGGCGGACCAGCGGAGTGGTGCGGCCGGACCAAGCCCGTTCCGTCCGTCGTGCGGGTGGCCGGCGAAGGTCCCGCCGGAAGCGGACCTTGGACCCTAGGGGTGCAGTGCGCCCGGGTTGTGGGATGAGAGAGGTGGGAGGGACCGACCGCCCGGGTCGCGGAGATACTGGCGCACCAGAGCCAGCACACCGCGAAATCTGGATCCGCGAGAAGCGGGTGGGTCCCTCCCGCTAACTGCGCCGGTCGAAGATGCATGCTCCTGTTGCTGCCGGGAGGCGGCGCTGCGCTGCCAGGTGGGACCGAATCAGGCTGCCATGAGTCCGCTCGGCCAGGGCCTTTCGCCCCTAACCCGGTAGGCCGCGCCCTGCGAATCTCGAAGTAGGGCAGGGAATGAGGAGCTGAGCATGATGGCCACCCTGGTTAAGGACGTGATGACGCGCAATGTTGTGTCGCTGCGAAAGCACGCGCAGTACAAGGAAATCGTGCGGGTCATGCGGAACCGGAAAATCAGCGCTTTTCCAGTGCTCGACGAAAATGACAAAGTCGTCGGTATCGTGTCCGAGGATGATCTTCTGGTGAAGGAAGGCTACGCGGGACACTTCGCGGGACCTACCTTTCCGGTACGTCATGCCGAAAAGGTCAAGGCCATGGCGCTCACTGCGGCGGAGCTGATGAGCAGGCCGGCCATTACGATCGGGCCGGATGCCACAGTCGCCGATGCGGCTCGCGTCATGCACAGCAAGCATGTAAAGCGCCTGCCGGTTATGGACAGTGCCAGGCGGCTGCTCGGCATCGTGAGCCGGGTGGACTTGCTAGGTGTCTACGATCGACCCGATGAGGACATCAGGAAGGAGATCGTGGAGCAGGTCATCGAGGGCGCGTTTGTGCTCGATAGCCTGGCCTTTGCCGTGACCGTGGTGGGGGGCGTCGTCACGTTGTCCGGGTCGGTAGTCCGCGAGCCTGTGGCGCTGAGCCTGCTGGACGCAGTCCGGCAAGTGGACGGCGTTGTAGCCGTCCGCGACCGGCTCAGCTATCCGCGACAGTAGACGGGAGTGTGCACAGTGCCTGAGGTCGTGCTCGAGACACTTAGCGAGACGGAGTGCCTGCGGCTCATCGCGCCAGGCGGCATCGGCCGGCTTGCTTTCGTCGGCCGATTTGACCTGACCGTGCTGCCGGTGAACTACAAGCTGCATGAGGGGGCGATCCTGTTCCGGACTGCTCAGGACGGCGCGACTGAGGAAGACCTGCGAACCGGAATATCGAACGCTGAGTACCGGGTGGCATTTGAGGTTGACGACTTCGATATGCAGGCCCGTGAAGGCTGGAGCGTGCTCGTCCAGGGACCCGCTCATCATCTGGATACGGCGCAGGAGCGCGCCACGGCCCTGGAGGCAGGGATCGAGACCTGGCCCGGCGGGGCGCGGGAGCACTTCATCCGGATCACGCCCGCGCGCGTCACCGGCCGGCGCATCAGGCGTGAGCAAGCCGGCCCCGCGTGACCGGCCATAGTTGACCGCTACCGAGCGCAGGAGGACAGATGCGAGCGATTGTCTACCACGGATCCGGTCAGAGTTCCTGGGACGAAGTGGCTGATCCCGAGATAACCGACGAGGCCGATGCGATCGTGCGGGTGGATGCAACCACCATCTGCGGCACAGACCTGCACATCCTCAGGGGGGATGTGCCGTCTGTCCAGGTCGGCCGGATCATCGGGCACGAGGCCGTCGGCACGGTCGAGCAGGTCGGCAGCAGCGTACGTACCGTCGGCCCTGGCGACAACGTCCTGGTCTCCTGCATCTCCTCGTGCGGTACGTGCCGATTTTGCCGAGAGGCTCATTTCGGTCAGTGCCGTGGCGGCGGGGGCTGGCTGCTCGGCCATACCTACCACGGGACGCAAGCGGAGTTCGTCCGGGTTCCGTTTGCCGACACCTCTGTCTATCAGCTTCCGTCCTCCGTCACAGCCGAGGAGGCGCTCATGCTGGCCGACACGGTGCCGACCGGTTACGAGGTGGGAGTGCTCAAAGCGGGCGTGCAGCCAGGTGACGTCGTGGCCGTGATCGGCTCGGGGCCGGTGGGACTGGCCGCCATCATGGGCGCGCGGCTCTTCAGCCCGAGCCACATCGTCGCCATCGATCGCGCCGACCGCAGGCTTGAGGCGGCGAAGCTATTCGGCGCCGACATCACGGTGAACAGCTCTTCGGCAGACCCGATGAGCGTGATGTCCGCGCTGACCGAGGGCCTAGGAGCAGACGTCGCCATCGAGGCCGTCGGCGAGCCGGAGACATTCGAGCTGGCCATCCGGCTGACCCGGCCAGGGGCACGAGTCGCCAACATCGGCGCGCACGGCAGGCCCGCCGCTTTCCACCTGGAGGAGCAGTGGACCCGAGACATTACGGTGACGACCGGGCTCGTCGATACCTATTCGACCCCGATGCTGCTGCGGCTGCTAGCTGGCCGCCAGCTCGATACCAAGAGATTTGTGACGCACCGGTTCGGGCTTGACGAGTTTCCCGAGGCTTACGACGTATTCTCGCGCGCCGCAGACACCGGCGCGCTGAAGGTGGTGCTCAGCCGCTGATGATACGGCGGCGGCGCCAGGGAGGTGACGAACATGACCGCTCAGTCGAACCGGTCCGATGACCGCCGCAGCGACCGCGACCCAGTCTCAGTCCGCCGGGCTACCGTCCCGGCTTCCGTCAGCCGGGCTACCGTCCCGGCTTCGGTCAGCCGGGCTACCGTCCCGGCTTCGGTCAGCCGGGCTACCGTCCCGGCTTCGGTCAGCCGGGCTACCGTCCCGGCTTCGGTCAGCCGGGCTACCGTGCCGGCCCCGGTCCGCCGGGCTACCGTGCCGGCCCCGGTCCGCCGGGTCATCGTCGGAGTGGATAACTCCGAGTCTGGCCTGGCCGCGCTCAGGGAGGCAGTGGCACAAGCCGCCTTGCACGGCGCCCAGTTGCATGCCGTCCGGGCGTGGGCGCTGGGATTGCCTCGGCACGGCGGCCGCCGGATGAAGCACGTAGTTCACCGGCATATCGTGCTGTTCTTTTCGGGTTCCCAGCAGCGTACGGCTGCGAGGGCGTTGACGACAGCGGCGCTGCGCACTGCCGTCGGCGAACTTCCGGCGGGCCTGAACCTTGTCATCGACACCCCCACCGGCGATCCTGGCATCGCCTTGACCAGCATCGCGTGCGAGCCCGGCGATCTGCTCGTCGTCGGCAGCAGGTCCGGGCTGACCTTGCGGACCGTGGTCCATGGCTCGGTCAGTTCGTACTGCCTGCGACATGCACGATGCCCCGTGGCAGTTGTTCGCGTCGGTGGTCACCCGGACTACGTGCCGTCTGGCTCGGGCCGTGTCGTCCACGGGAGCGGGCGCACCGCATAGCGCCGGCTGAGCGCGCGCCTGGTCTGTAGCTGGTCAGAGCAGCGGCAACAGGCCATACGACGGGAACACCGCGTTCCTCGTCGCCAAGATCGCCTGGTCTACCGGCTCTGCCGGGTCGTAGCCGCTATCGAACTGGGCGAACTGCCCAGTGCCGCCCTCGGTCATCAGCTCCGGGGCGGGCTCGACTGCAGTCAGGCTGACGTACTCACGCCATAGCTGCGGTGTCGGCGCGCTCGGGTCAATCGGCTGCCCGGTGGCCTCGGCCAGCAGGTGCGTCCACGATCTGGGCACCACCTGCACAAGCTGATAGCCGCCGCCGCCGGTAAACAGCCAGCGGCCATCGCTGACTTCATGCGCCAGGTCGTGCATTGCAGCGTGCGCACTGCGCTGAGCGTCGATAGTCACCTCGAGATTGGCCAGCGGGTCGCTCCAGTGCGTGTCGCAACCGTGCTGGCTGACCAGGATCTGCGGCTCGAACTGGCGCAGCAGGGGCGGAATGACGCCGTGAAACGCGCGGAGCCAGCCGGCGTCCCTGGTGCCCGCCGGGAGCGCGACATTGACCGCCGAGCCATCCGCGTGCGCCCCGCCGGTTTCCGTCGGCAAGCCCGTGCCGGGGAACAGCGTGGCGGGGCCCTCATGCAAGCTGATGGTTAGCACCCGCGGGTCGTCCCAGAAGGCGGCCTGCACGCCGTCGCCATGATGCACATCGATGTCGACATAGGCGATGCGCTCCGCGCCCTGTTCCAGCAGCCAGGCAATCGCAATCGCCGGGTCGTTATAGATGCAGAAGCCACTAGCGCTCTTGCGCATGGCGTGGTGCAGCCCGCCCGCGATGCTGGCCCCATGCTGTGCGCTGCCGGTCCAGACGGCCCGAGCGGCGGCCAGGGTGGCGCCTGCCACCAGAGCGGAGGCCTCGTGCATGCCGGCGAAGACCGGGTCATCCTCGGTGCCGAGTCCGTGCGTCAGCAGGGTTACCACGTCGACCGGCACCGTGCGGTCGGCTCCGGGCAGGCTGCCCGCGTACTTGACCGCGGCAATGTACTCACTGTCGTGAACGAGTTCCAGCTCCGCGTCGGAGGCGCTCGCCGCAGACTGCACTGTGACCTGGTCGCGCGCTAGTACGCCGAACGCGGTGGCTAGCTCCATCGTGAGCTTGACCCGGATCGGTGCCATCGGATGGCGTGGCCCGAAGTCATAGCTGGCGAGCTTCTCGTCCCAGGAGACGTGCACGGTGCAGGTCATGATCCCGATCCTTCCCCGCCGGGCGGCCTATTGCACCACGCGAGTCTGCTGCCTGGGGCCCCGTAATGCGCTTGCACATGCACTGCTACAAGGCCGATGCACACCGTCAGCAACCCCGCGCACGCCAACCCTCTCTCGGCGGACCCGAGCCAGCGAAGGTAGCTGCCGCTAGTCGACCATGGCCGGAGGAGGTTGCATGAGGGGCCCGTGGTCCCGGGATGAGGGACCTTCGCCACTTTCGGCGCGGGCCAATCCCGGCGAGCATCGTCAGCACATGGACGACGATTGCGCGCTTCGCGCGGGTTCACCCCGGATGAGCTTGCCCGCACTGCGGGATCGCCGCGCGACATCGGAGGAGGCGGTCGTGGGCGTCACCATGACGGGCTTAGGACAGCAGCAGACGGCTGAGACGTTGCACGGCCGGGTGGCGTTTGTCACCGGCGGTACCCGCGGGATCGGGGCTGCCATCGGCCGCCGGCTCGCGGCGGCGGGCGCCGCGGTGGCGGCAGGCTACTGGCACGACGCCGAGTCGGCCGAGAAGCTGCGGGCCGACTTGGCCGCTGGCTACCCTGGCCAGCTCGTCACCGTGCACGAGGGCAACATCGGGCATGCAGACGACTGCCGCCGGGTGCTTGGCGAGGTTATCGACCAGCATGGACGGCTGGACATCCTGGTGAACAACGCCGGCATCACGATTGACAGGACAGTCGCCAAGATGTCCGATGAGGACTGGCAGCGGGTGATCGCAGTGAACCTGTCCGGCGCGTTCTTCATGGCTCAGGCGGCCCTTGACCACATGCTCGAGCGCGGCAGCGGCCGGATCATCAACGTTTCCTCGGTCATCGGCGAGACAGGCAGCATCGGCCAGGCGAACTACGCGGCATCTAAGTCCGGCTTGTTCGGGCTCACCAAGTCGCTGGCCAAGGAGACCGTCTTCCACCTCGGCCGGGCCAGCCGCCCGGTGGGGGACGGCATCGGCCTGACCGTCAACGCGGTCACGCCCGGTTTCATCGCCACGGAGATGCTCGCCACCATCCCGGACAAGGTCCTGGACAGAATCCGCGGCCAGATCCCGGTCGGGCGACTGGGTGCACCCGAGGAGATAGCCCGTGTGGTCGCGTTCCTGGCCGCCGACGAGTCTGCCTACATCACCGGTCAGATCTGGGCGGTCAATGGCGGACTGGACATGTGAGGCGCTGTCATGACTGATGCTCAAGATGTCATGGTCGTGTCCGCGGTCCGCACCGCGATTGGCAAGTACGGCGGTGGCCTGGCCGCGATGCCGCCCTGCGATCTGGCCGCCGCGGTAGTAAGGGAGGCCGTCAGCCGGTCCGGCGTGCAGCCGGGCGACGTCGGCCACGTGGTCTTCGGCAACGTGATCCACACCGAGGTGCGGGACATGTACCTGTCCCGGGTAGCCGCCGTCAACGGTGGCCTGCCGACCTCGACGCCCGCCTTCACCGTCAACCGGCTGTGCGGCAGCGGGCTGCAGGCGATTGTGTCCGCTGGCCAGGCCATCTGGCTGGGTGACTGCGACACGGCCGTAGCTGGCGGTGCCGAGTGCATGAGCCGCGGCCAGTACTGGCTGCCCGGCATGCGCTGGGGCCAGCGGATGCAGGACGGTGTCGTGGTGGACGCGATGGTCGGCGCGCTGACCGACCCGTTCGACGCCTGTCATATGGGCGTGACGGCGGAGAACGTCGCGGCTGACTTCAGCGTGTCCCGTGCGGACCAGGATGAGCTCGCTGCCGAGAGCCACCGGCGGGCCGCGGCTGCCGCCGCTGCCGGGTACTTCAAGGACCAGATCGTGGGCATCACCGTGCCCGGTCGCAAGGGCAGCGTGACGGTCGACACGGACGAGCACGTCCGGCCGGATGTCAAGGTGGAAGACATGGCCAGGCTGCGGCCGGCCTTTGCCGCTGACGGCACGGTGACGGCAGGGAACTCGTCGGGCATCAACGACGCGGCGGCCGCCGTGGTGCTGGCGAGCCGAAGCTACGCCGAGAGCCATGCGCTGACCCCGCTAGGCCGGCTTGTCGGTTACGCACATGCGGGAGTGGAGCCCCGGATCATGGGCATGGGTCCGGTGCCGGCTGTGCTCGGCGTGCTCGAGCGAACCGGCCTGAAGGTGGACGACATCGATGTATTCGAGGTCAACGAGGCCTTCGCTGCCCAGGCGCTCGCGGTCGTCCGCGAACTCGGGTTGCCGGCGAGCCGGACCAACCCCAATGGCAGCGGCATATCGCTCGGCCACCCGGTCGGCGCCACGGGCGCGATCCTCGCGGTCAAGGCGCTGTACGAACTGCGCCGCACCGGCGGCCGGTACGCGCTGACCACGATGTGCATCGGCGGCGGCCAGGGCATCGCAGCGATCTTCGAGCGGTCATGAGCCGCGAGACCAGCCACTGGCTGGCGATGGATGGAGGGCATCGATGAGCACGAAGAAGCCTGGGGATCCGGCCCGCCGCGCGGCTAAGGCTCCGGCGGCGGAGGCTCCGGCGGCTAAGGCTGCGGCGGCGAAGGTCCCGGCGGCGAAGGTCCCGGCGGCGAAGGTCCCGGCGGCGAAGGTCCCGGCGGCGAAGGTCCCGGCGGCGAAGGTCCCGGCGGCGAAGGTCCCGGCGGCGAAGGTCCCGGCGGCGAAGGTCCCGGCGGCGAAGGTCCCGGCGGCGAAGGTCCCGGCGGCGAAGGTCCCGGCGGCGAAGGTCCCGGCGGCGAAGGCTCCGGCGGCTAAGGCTCCGGCGGCGAAGGCTCCGGCGGCCAAGGTCCCGAAGGCCAGGGTCCCGGCAGTTGCGGAGATCGCGGAGGCTGTCACCGAGGCTGCGGCCGAGGTGCTGACAGAAGTTGCTGCTGACGTCGCCGAAGAGGCGGCCGCCGAGGCCGCGGCTGGGGTCGTGGCTGAGGCGACGGCGGAGGCCGTTACCGAGGCGACGGCGGAGGCCGTGACCGAGTCTGTCCTCGCGTCGGTCGGGCCGGAGGTCGAGGCGGCGGCGGAGGCGCTAGCGCCGGAGTTCGCCGAGTTCGGTGCGCTGGACATGGCCGGCTTCAGTGAGTCGCTTATCAACGTGACTGGGCGGGCCTTCTCCCGGCCCGACGACCTGGCGGCCGCTATCACCTCGTTCAGCGAAAGCATGTGGAAGATCGGGCCGGCCGCAGCGGCGCTATGGCTGGGCGCTGGTGGGCCAGCAGCCAGCGGACGGTCCGACCGGAGATTTGCCGATCCCACCTGGGCGGGCAACCCGGTCTTTTTCGCGATCCAGCGGGCTTACCAGGCTGCCGCGAAGCTGACCACCGACGTGCTCGCAGCGGGCCAGGGAGATGCTGTGCAGGATGCCAAGGCCCAGATGGCCGCGAGCTTCATGCTGGACGCTCTAGCACCGACGAACTTCCTGCTGACTAACCCGACGGCACTCAAGCGGGCATTCGAGACCGGCGGCACGAGCGTCGTGGCGGGAGCGCTGAATTTCGTCAGCGACCTGACCACCAATGGCGGCATGCCGCGACAGGTAGACACCAGGCCGTTCAAGCTTGGGGTCAACATGGCGGCCACGCCGGGGAAGGTCGTGTTCCGCAACGAACTCATGGAGCTGATCCAGTACGAGCCGCAGACCCGCCAGGTCCACGCTGTCCCGATGCTGGCAAGCCCGCCCTGGATCAACAAGTACTACATCATGGATCTGGCGCCAGGCCGCAGCTTCCTCGAGTGGGCGATCACGCACAATCGCACCGTCTTCGCCATTTCCTACCGCAATCCCGACGCCTCGATGCGCGATGTGACCCTCGACGATTACCTGATCAACGGCCCGCGGCTGGCGCTGGACATCATCCAGGACATCACCGGGGCACCCAAGGTCGACATTGTGGGGCTCTGCCTGGGTGGCGCGCTGACGGGTATGCAAGCGGCTTACATGGCAGGAACTGGCGACGACAGGATCGGGTCGATCACGCTGCTGAACACCCTGCTGGACTACGCCGAGCCTGGCGTGCTCGGCGCGTTCACGGATGCCAGGACGGTGGCGCGGCTTGAGCGGCAGATGGCGTCCGCTGGCTACCTCGACAGCCGTCAGATGCGGACCACGTTCGACGTGCTGCGGGCCAACGACCTGATCTTCAGCTACGTGGTCTCCGGCTGGTTGATGGGCCAGGACCCGCCCGCCTTCGACATCCTGGCCTGGAACAGCGACGGCACCCGGCTGCCCGCGGCGATGCACTCGTTCTACCTGCATTGCCTTTATATGCGGAACGAGCTCGCCAGGGGCGTGATGGAGCTTGCGGGCCAGCGGCTGTCCTTGTCGGATGTGAAGAACGACACCTACGTCGTGGGCGCGGTCAACGACCACATCGTGCCCTGGCCGTCGTCATATAAGGCCACCAGGCTGCTGGGCGGCGACGTCCGGTACGTGCTGTCCAGCGGCGGCCATATCGCCGGGATCGTCAACCCGCCGGGCCCGAAGGCCTGGTTCGTGGTGGCGGACAGCTATCCAGCGGACGCGGCCGCATGGCGGGCCGGGGCAGCCAGGCACGACAGCTCATGGTGGCAGGACTGGGCCGACTGGAGTGGCAAGCGGGCCGGCCCGCTGGCCTCGGTCCCGCCGATGGGCAGCGACCGGTTCCCGCCGCTGGGCGAAGCTCCTGGCGACTACGTCAGGGCCGTTGCCGATTGACAGACTGAGCAATTGCTAGTTATACTTAGCATAGTGAAGATCCCACTATCCGTGCAAGAGTCATCCTGAGGAGGACGAAATGGCCGAGAACATTGGGCAAGACATCCAGGGCGAGGTCCTGAACACCATCCGCAAGAGCCAGGCAGCAATCGTCGAGGCGATCGAGCGGTGGAGCAGCACCGTGCAGTCGCTGAAGCCGGAGCTTCCCGAGCTGAACCTGCCGTTTGCCGACAACCTCAACATTGCCGACAAGCTGCCGAAGCCGGAGGAACTGGTGAAGAGCGCGTATGACTTCGCCGAGCAGTTGCTGGCCAGCCAGCGCAAGTTCGCCGAGGACGTGCTGAAGGCGACCGCGCCGCTGATGGGCGCTAGCAACGGTGCCGCCGCTAAGAAGAGCGGCAAGGCGTCCGAGTAGAAGATCATTATCGGCATCCTGCGCGGCGGGCCTCGGTTCGCCGCGCGTTTGCGTGTCGGCTGGGATACTTTCTGCTGTGCCCGTGCGGGTGTGTGAAGCTAGTGCTGCTAACGCACCAACTCCGCACGCTGGCGGGTGCTGAGCGGGCCAGGTACTCCCGTACCGGCTGATTTCTGGACAGGAAGAACGATGGCCAGCCAATGGGATAGGCAGATGGAGGCATTCGGCGCCTTCATTCGCAGTCAGCGCAAGCTAGCGAACCTGACGCTCCGTCAGCTGGCCGAGCTGACCAGCCTCTCGAATCCGTACCTGAGTGAGCTTGAGCGAGGAATGCACCAGCCGACCGTGCGGGTTCTGCGGCAGCTGTCAGACGCGCTCAATGTGTCCGCCGAGCTTCTGCTGGCGGAGGCCGGCCTGCTAGACCGAGTGTCCGGCGCCGAGACCCGCTCGGAGGGGGCAGGCGAGGACAGCGTGGAACGGGCCATCCGTACGGACGGCCAGCTTGACGATAGCCAGAAGGCCGCGCTGCTGGCCGTGTACCAGAGCATGACCAGGCCGCCGGCAGGCTGAGCCTGGTGCGGGCCGCGGTCGCGCTGCACTATTTCAGGTCCGCCGCCATGTGCCGAGGGCCGAAGGTCCCACGATTGCGGGCAGCTGGGCCTGACCGAACTCTCCTCGCGCCGGGCATCCTTGTCAGTACAAGGTGCGCGCTCGGCAAAGGAGACCGGCAATGGAGCAAGTGGGGTCCGAGTTTCGGCTGCCTACGGCGGTGGCACCGTGACGGCTCCAGCGGAAGCACGGACGTATGCGCTGCTGGCAGATGGCAGCACTATCGAGATCAGGCATTCGCGGCCAGAAGACGCCGATGTGGTCCGGGAGATGCATGCGAATCTGTCCCCCGATAACTCCTATTTCCGGTTTTTCAACCTGAGCCCGCGCGCGCCCGACCGTGAGGCGCAGCGCGTCTGCCGCCCCGAGGGACCTGACCATGTCGCGCTGCTTGCGCTGCTCAGCGGCAAACTTGTCGGCGTAGCGAGCTACGAGGGCACGGGAAAGCCAGGGCGCGCGGAGATCGCCTTCGCGGTCGCTGATGACATGCATGGCCGCGGGGTGGCCACGCTGCTGCTCGAGCACCTGGTATCGCTGGCTAGGCAGCGGAATCTGACGGCCTTCGAGGCCGAGACGCTGCCCGACAACTACGCCATGCAGCGCGTGTTCGCCGACGCTGGCCTGCCGGTAGAGAAACACTTTTCCGATGGCGTCATCGAGCTGACCTTCCCGCTTCCGGCCGTCGACGGCGCGGGGATGGACAGCTACCTCGATGCAGTGGCGGTGCGCGCGAGCCGGGCCGAGGTGGCAAGCCTGCGCCACCTGTTCCAGCCCGCGTCCATCGCGGTAGTCGGCGCGGGCCGACATCGCGGAAGCGTGGGCAGGGAGATCCTGCACAACGTCGTGACCGCCGATTTCGGCGGCCCTGTCTACGCGGTGAACCCCCACGGGAAGTCGATGGAGGGCGTCGCTTGCCTGAAATCCGCGCTTGACCTGCCGGAGGCCGTCGATGTCGCGGTCATCGCGGTCCCGCCGGCGCAGGTCGCGGAAGCGGCGGCACAGTGTGGCCGCCGGGGCGTGCGGAACCTGATCGTGATCACCGCAGGGCTCGGGGCGGGCGGCGCCGACCTCGTCGCGATCTGCCGCCGGTATGGGATGCGCCTGGTAGGTCCTAACTGCTTTGGCGTGGCGGTGCCAGCGGCGCACATGAATGCGACGTTCGCGGCCCGGCGACCGCAACCTGGGATAGGTGGCCTGGTCGTGCAATCAGGCGGAGTTGGCATCGCCTTGCTTGAGCACTTCTGCAGGCTCGGCATTGGCGTTTCTTCGTTCGCATCCGTCGGGGACAAGTACGACGTGTCGAGCAACGACCTGCTGACCTGGTGGGAGCAGGACGAGCAGACCCGGCTGGCAGTCCTTTACGTCGAGTCGTTCGGTAACCCGCGCGCGTTCGCGCGGACCGCCAGGCGCGTAGGCAAGAAGATTCCGGTGCTCACCGTTATCGGCGGCAGGTCCGCAGCCGGACAGCGCGCCGCGGCGTCCCATACGGCTGCCACCGCGACGCCGCAGGTCACGCAGGAGGCGCTGTTCGGCCAGGCAGGCATCATCGCGACGGAAAGCCTGGGCGAGCTCGTCGAGGCCGCGGCGTTCCTGTCGTGCCAGCCGCTGCCCTCGGGACGCCGGGTGGCCATCGTGTCCAACGCCGGAGGTGCGGGCGTGCTGGCCGCCGATTCCTGCGGCGACGTGGGTCTCACATCGGCGATCCTGAATGTGGCTACGCAGCGGCGCTTGTCCAGACTGCTGCCACCGGGTGCGGCAGTGTCCGGTCCTGTGGACACCTCGGCCGGCGTACCGGCAGACATATTCCAGAAGTGCCTGGAGGAGGTCGCCGCGGACGAATCTGTCGATGCGGTGATCGCAATCGAGGTTCCTACCGCCGTTGCCCATCTGAGTTCGGCGATCACTTCGGCGGCGGTAGCAAAGCCGATGGCAGCGGTGCTGCTAGATCAGGCCGACTCGGTGCGGATAATCGAGCTTGGCGGCAGCGCTGCGGTCGCCCGTGCCGCGTCCGGGGTGCCCGCGTACGCCTACCCGGAGAGTGCCGTGCGCGCTATCGAGCATGCGGCCAGCTACCGGGCCTGGCGCGACAGCCAGCGTGGCCAGCTGCGCGACCTGGAGGGCCTGGACACCGCATCCGGGCGTTCCCTGGTATCGGGCTTCCTCGTCGCAAACCCTGGCGGCGGCTGGCTGGCCGAGGCGGACGCGGCCGCACTGCTGGCCTGCTACCGGATTCCGATGGTGACGACTAGGGCCGTCGCCAGCCTCGACGACGCGCTGGCCGCGGCGGCTGATCTCGGCGGGCATGTGGTACTCAAGGCCGAGGCCGAGGGGCTGGTGCATAAGACCGACGCCGGCGCGGTCAAGCTGGACCTGCGCACGCCAGCGGACGTGGCGGACGCGTACAAGCAGCTAGCAGGCCAGTTCGGGGCCGACTTGCGGCGCGTTCTGGTGCAGCCGATGCTCGGTGGCGGCGTCGAGACCCTGATCGGAGTGGTGCAGGAGCCGGTATTCGGCCCGCTGGTCGTTTTCGGCCTGGGCGGCGTGGCCACCGAGGTTCTCGGCGACCACATCGCCCGGCTGTCGCCGCTCACCGACACCGATGCCGAGGAGATGATCTCCGGAGTGCGCGCCGCGCCGCTGCTGACCGGCCACCGCGGCTCTCCGGCCATGGACACCGCTGGGCTGGCGGACGTGCTGCTGCGTGTTTCCCGGATGGCCGACGACCTGCCCGAGGTGGCCGAGTTGGATCTCAACCCGGTGATTGCGCGGCCGGCGGACGTGCAGGTGGTGGACGTCCGGGTGCGGATCGCGCCGGCCGCCCCGCGGGACCCGTTCCTGCGCCGGCTTCGGTGAGGCAGCCAGATCCGGTCGGCGTGCAGGGCGAAGGTCCCCGTTCCCTGGGCTTAATGGCTCTGACCTGGACGGCGGCCAGCCATGAAGCTGGAGGTGAAGGGGAACATTAGGGACGGTGAGAGCAATGACGCAGCAGGGGAGCCAGGCCGGGCGAATTGTCGTCGGCGTGGACGGATCGCGGCCGTCGAGGGCCGCGCTGCAATGGGCCCTACGGCAGGCCGAACTTACCGGTGCGACCGTGCAGGCCGTAATTGCCTGGCATTACCCGGTGATGGTCGGCGGATATGCCTGGGCACCGGTGTCGGTGCTGGATTCGTCGGATTTCGGGGAGATAGCGGAGAAGCAGATCAGCGAGACGATCGCCGATGTCGTCGACCCGGCGAGCAACGTCCGCGTGACAACCTCCGTGCTGGAAGGGAACGCGGCCCAGGTGCTGCTGGATGCAGCCCGAGGGGCTGACCTTCTGGTCGTCGGAAGCCACGGTCATGGCGGCTTCACTGGCGCGCTGCTCGGCTCGGTAAGCCAGCATTGCGCGCCACACTCGCCGTGCCCGATCGTCATCGTGCACGGTAAGGCCGGGAGTTAAAACAGCGCTCCTGCCGCCGTCCGCTACGGCTGGCCGGCGGCAGGGCATCATCTGCTAGGGGGGCAGAACAATGACTGCAACTGTCGCGGACGTGATGACCACCAGGGTGGTCGCCCTGCGCAAGGAGGCAGATTACAAGGAAATCGTCGTCGCGCTCCGGCGCTACCGGGTCAGCGCGTGTCCGGTGATCGACGACGGGGGTCAGGTAATCGGGGTGGTGTCAGAAGCCGACCTGCTATACAAGGAGAGCGAGCCCGACCTGCCCGCGGGTCTGGTGCGGCTGAGCTGGCGGCTGGGCGAGCAGTCGAAGTCGAATGCGGTCTCAGCCGATCAGCTGATGACGTCCCCGGCTGTCACGATCCGCCGAGGCGCTCCCGTTAACGAAGCCGCTCGCATCATGCAGGAAAAGCAGATCAAGCGGCTTCCGGTCGTCGGGCCGGATGGCCAGCTTGTCGGCATCGTCACCAGATCAGACATACTGAGCGTTTACGAGCGTCCGGACGAGGACATCTGGGACGAGGTCGCCAAGGTGATCATCGGTGCGGAGTTCGGACTGGACGTTGCCGACCTCGATGTGACGGTCAGATCCGGCATCGTGACGATCGCGGGGCTCGTCGACCGGCGCGAGACCGCGCTTGGCTTGCTGGCCCGAGTCCGGCACGCGGAGGGCGTAGTCAGCGTCCGGGACCGGATGACGTATCCGAGGGCTGCCTGAACGCCGCGCGGGGGGCGACTGCCCCGGCGCCGTTTACTGAGCGCCGCGCCGGCCGGCCAACTGACGTGGCGCCCGATTCACGGCGCGGCGAGCCGGCCTAGGGGGCGGCGCGGACGCGAATCCGCCGGCCGGTTATCTCGGCCGGCACTAGCCGGACAAAGGTATCCCGCTGGCCCGCCCACGGCTCGATGTCAAGTTGCGCGGCCGCGTGCAGGTCCTCAGGTCGAGTCAGGATTGTTGCCGTCCCGCTCAGCAGCACGCTCCACCCCTCGCTCAGCGACTCGTCGATGTGGTCCACGTCGAACGACACCTTCTCCTGGCCGACAGCCCCGGCAGCGGCCGTGTTGTCGTCGGTGCGGAACACGACGTCGTCACCGAGCATCCGGTAGTTCACCGGCACGGCCACCGGCCCGCGGTCGGCGTCGAACAGGAACCTGCCGACACCGCCAGGTGCCAGGTGTGCCCGGCATTCATCGGCGCTCATCTTCTCCAGCGCCGGGTGCTGCCCTGGCCCGCGCTGTCCAGGCGGCGCGTTCAGGCCGGCTCCGGTAAGCATTTCTGGCGACGCACCCATCGCAGCAGCAAGGCGCATGAGTGAGGCCTGCGTCGGATTGGACATGGGGCTTGTCTCCAGGTAGCCCAGGTACTCCGGCGACATGCCCGCCCGCTCCGCGGCCGCCTCCCGGCTGAGGCCCGAGCGCTCACGCTGCTCTTCGATACGTCGGCCGACATCGCTGCCGCCGCGGTCGGTACTGCTTGCCAATGTGTGTCCTCCATCCAGGTCGGACCACAGGCCAGTCCCGTGTCGCACCGGCGTTGGAGCGGGCGGCACAGTCCGGTCTGCGGCCAACTCTACGGACTGCGCCACGCGGGTGGCCGCATGAGCCAGCCCTTCGCCGAGCTTTCTGGCCAGACCGCCAGCCAGCGGGGCCGGGTCCGGCCGTCTGCCGGTTCGTCCAGGCTGGCTTGGCGGCGTCGATATAGCGGCGTCGACATGGCGGTGTCGATATGGCGGCGGGGGTCGCAAGTCGCACCGGCTAGGGCCCTTAGACCCTGCTGCCAACCGACCGTCTCATCGATGATGATGCATGTCTGGGGGTGAGCACGATGACCGAGACACCACAATTGCGACTAGGTAGCCTCCGGCCGGACGGCACCCGCGGCGTCACCGTGAGAGATGACCACGGACTGCTCGTTTACGGAGACGTCGGACCTCAGCCTGCCGGCAAGGTCCGGTCCGAACTGCCGCTGACGCTGACTGACCTGGCTCGCCTCGTGGCCATGGCCGGACGCGCGCCATCGGTACATAACACCCAGCCATGGCGATTCCGTGCCTGCGGCAACGAGATTGAGTTGCACGCAGATACCGGACGCATGCTGCGCCACATCGACCCCACCGGCCGGGAAATGCTGATCAGCTGCGGTGCCGCCCTGTACGGGCTGCGGCTCGGCATGCGCAGGCTGGGTTACCTGCCTGAGGTGGAACTGCTGCCGGATGCCAGCAACCCGAGCCTTGTGGCCCGTATCTGGCCCGCGGGCACCGCCCAGGTGACCAGGCACGAGTCGGAGCTGCTGGCCGCCCTGCCGCACCGGCACACGCACCGAGGGCCATTCTCGCCAGGCGACGTGTCTGCGCGCTTGCTGGCTGGCATGCTCAAGGACGCGGCGTACGAACGAGCCCAGCTGATCGTGATCGAGCGGGCGGAGCAGGTGGACACCCTGAGCGATTTGATGCTGGCGGCCGCCGCCGATGCGGCCGGCCGCCCGGAGCTCGCGTCCGAGCTGCGAAGCTGGGTCCATCCGGCCGGGACGGCCGCAAGCGACGGCATTCCGGCATTTGCCCGCGTGCGCTGGCCGGGCGGCAACGATGATCGTGTGCGCGTCGGCGGCGATGCGGCGGGCGGCGGCGAGCAGGTCACCGGCCTGCATCGCAGGCTGCCGCAGCGTAACTTCGGACTGCCGGGCACGGAGCCTGGTGGCGGATACCCGCCGTCCGTCACGGCAGTGCTGACGACCGCCGCAGACACGCCCGCAGACTGGATACGCGCCGGACAGGCGCTGCACCGGATGCTGCTGCACGCGGCGACCCGCTGGGTGTTCGCCAGCCTCTACTCGGAGCCGCTAGAGTCGCCTGCCCGGCGGGCCGAGCTTCGCTCGCGGCTCGATCTGCCGGGCGCACCGCAGATGCTGCTCCAGTTCGGCCGGTCCAACACCGCGCCCGCCACCGCGCGCCGGCCGGCATCGCAGACCCTGACCGCCGCCGACCGGCCCGGTGCGGAGTCCGGGCCTTAAATCCTGCGGCCGGGATCCGCATCGGCTCTTATGTAACGCCCGCAGATCGGGGACGATGGGCAGCAATCGCGCGGATCGGAGGTGGATCGCCGGTGAGGCACTGGTGGCGCCGAAACGCGCAGCTATTGCGGTCGGATGGCAATCCGCTCTTGCGCGGCGTCGACAGGGCAGAGGCAATCGCGACCCTTGCCCTGATCGCGATCTGTGTGAGCGCCTGCGTAGTACTGGCCGTGATCGCGGGGCGAGCCGCGGACCGTGCGGGCCTGCGTCAGGAGCGAGCCGAGCGCAGCTGGCACCCAGTCACCGCGACGTTGCTCCAAAGCGCGGCGCAGTCCGCAGACTCGTCATCGGATTTGGACATGGCGTGGGTGCGCGCGCGCTGGCCGCTTCCCGGCGGCCGCGAGCGGGACGGCCAGGTCGCTGCCGAGCTCAACGCGCATGCCGGTGAAAAGGTAGAGATCTGGATTAATGCGACGGGCCAGCAAACGAGCCTCCCGCTGACCTCCGCTGGCGTGGTTGATCAGGTGGCATTTACCGTATTTTCGGTGATCGTCGGCATAGCGCTCGTCGTCGCCGTGGCGACAGGGGGCGTGCGGCTGCTGTTCCACCGGCGCCGGATGGCAGGCTGGCAGCGAGCCTGGGATGCTGTCGGGCCTATCTGGTCCCGGCGGGTATAGCCAGGGCCGGATTCTGGGCAGGAGTAGCAGGTGCCCGGTGGCCCTGCCGGGCCGCGAAACTGGCCTGCGAGTCTGCTGGAGGACGTCGTGCGGGCATGGATAGTGGACAAGGTCGGGCCGATCGACGAAGCACCGCTGCGCCAGGTGGAACGCGGCGAGCCGGAGCCAGGTCCCGGACAGGTGCGCGTTCGCATCAGCTGCTGTGGCGTGTGCCGGACCGACCTGCACCTGGCCGAAGGGGATCTGCCGCCGCGGCGGCATGGCGTGGTGCCAGGTCACGAAATCGTGGGACGGGTGGACGCGATTGGGCCGGGCGCGGACCGATTCATAAAAGGGGAGCGCGTCGGCGTGCCGTGGCTTGCGAGCACCGACGGAACCTGCGCGTTCTGCCGGCGCGGGGCGGAGAACCTCTGCCTGGAGCCGCGATTTACCGGCTGGGACATCGACGGTGGATACGCGGATGCGTGCCTGGTCAGCGAGGGGTACGCCTACCGGCTGCCTGATGCGCTAGACGACGAGCATGCTGCGCCACTGCTCTGCGCTGGGATCATCGGCTATCGCGCGCTGAAGTGCGCCGACGTGCCTGCAGGCGGCCGCCTGGGCATCTACGGCTTCGGGGGCAGCGCGCACATTACCGCTCAGGTAGCGCTGCGTCAGGGACTTCGGGTGCACGTGCTCAGCCGCGGCGCGGGCAACCGCGAGCTCGCGGCCGAGCTGGGGGTGGACTCGGTCGGGGAGGCCACGGACGCGCCGCCCGAGCCGCTGGACGGCGCGATCCTGTTCGCGCCGGCGGGCGATTTGGTGCCGGTAGCGCTGCGCGCGCTCGACCGGGGCGGCACGCTCGCGGTCGCCGGGATCTGGCTGTCCGACATCCCGGCGCTGAACTACGAGGCGGAACTCTTTGAAGAACGCAAGCTGCGCAGTGTGACCGCCAACACGCGCGCCGACGGTGAGCAGTTCCTGGCCCTGGCCGGCCGGCTCGGCATCCGGCCGACGACGATCGGCTATCCGATGGATGCCGCGCAGACAGCACTCGCCGACCTCGCGCATGGCCGGTTCAGCGGGGCTGCCGTGCTGCACAACTAGCGCGGCCAGGATCACTGCCGCGACGTTGCCTGTCGCCTCGCTCGCTGTAGCGAACGCCTGGCCGGCTGGCGCCTGACCGGCTGGCTCGGCTGCGGGCCTGGCCGCAGCGCGGGTATGCCCATCATGACCGGCTGGCCTGGCGTCAGCGTGACGGGCTGGCCGTGGTGCTCGATCTGCAGGGCCGCATCGCCGGTCAGGGTATAGCTCGCCGCGTCGCCCGCGATGCTCACCCTGACGGCCCGACCCCGTATGCCGACGGTGAACGTGAGACTGTCCAGGGATGCAGGCAGCCGGGGAGCGAAGCGGAGAATGCCATCGGCGCGCCGCAGGCCGCCAAAGCCGGCCACGACAGCCGTCCAGGCGCCCGCCAGCGAGGCAAGGTGCAGGCCGTCGCGAACGTTGTTCTCGATGTCGCTGAGGTCGACCAGGGCCGCCTCGGCGAGGTAGTCATAGGCGAGCTCGAGGCTGCCGGTCTCGGCCGCGATCACCGACTGGCAGCTGGCAGACAGCGACGAGTCCCTGACGGTGAGCCGCTCGTAGTAGGCAAAGTTTCGCGCCTTCTCCTCGGTACTGAAAGCATCCGGCCGCAGCAGCATGGCCAGCACGAGGTCGGCCTGCTTGACTACCTGCTTGCGGTAAAGATCGAAGTAGGGGAAGTGGCGCAACAGCGGGTACTGGGTCTTGCTCGTCCCGGCAAAGTCCCACACCTGATGCCGGGTGAAACCCTCGGCCTGCGAGTGGACTCCGAGCTCGGCGTCGAACGGAATGGTCATGGCCGTGGCCGCGGCCCGCCAGGCGGCCGGCTCGTCCGTCTTGACGTCCAGAGCCTGCGCGCGGTCCGGATACCGGCCCGCAGCGTCCGCCGCGGCCAGCAGGTTCTGCTGGGCCATCAGATTGGTGTAGACGTTGTTATCGGCCAGCGCGCTGTACTCATCGGGCCCGGTCACGCCGTCGATGCGGAACCGGCCGTCAGTGCCGAAGTGCCCGAGCGACAGCCATAGTCTCGCGGTCTGGACGAGCAGCTCCAGGCCGGTATTCGCTTCGAAGTCGCGATCGCCAGTGAGGTCGACATAGCGGATGACTGCGTCGGCGATGTCGGCGTTGATATGAAATGCGGCGGTGCCAGATGGCCAGTATCCAGAACACTCAGCGCCGCTGATCGTTCGCCACGGGAACGCTGCCCCGCGAAGTCCGAGCTGTGCTGCCCGCTCGATGGCCAGGGGCAGGGTGCTATGGCGCCAGCGCAGGGCGTCGGCGACGGTTGCCGGCGCGGTGTTAGTGAGCACAGGGAGCACGAACGTTTCGGTGTCCCAGAATGCGTGCCCGTCGTAACCAGTGCCGGTGAGGCCCTTAGCCGGGATGGCCCGGACCTCGGCTCTGGCCGCGGCTTGCATGACGTGGAACAGGCCGAACCTGATGGCCTGCTGGATCTCGGGGTCCCCTTGCAGGTCAACGTCTGCCCGCGGCCAGAACCTGGCGAGAATCGCCCGTTGGTCGGCGAGCAGCCCGTCCCAGCCAGACTGGACACCGGCCGCGAGCGCACCCTCGACCTGGTCGCGCAGGGCAGATGCTGATCG
This sequence comes from uncultured Actinomycetota bacterium, assembly GCA_963719765.1. GTDB lineage: Bacteria > Actinomycetota > Actinomycetes > Streptosporangiales > Streptosporangiaceae > JAJYUU01. The sequence continues at coordinate 159,199 of CAVRCW010000001.1, read as the reverse complement.
GTTCGCGGACCAGCCGAGCGCGACGAACTTGACCAGCCGCAGTCGCTGGCCTGGCTTAAGGCGGGCTGACACCGTGACCCTGGCCAGGTCCGGCCAGACTTCGGTTAGCTCCGTGGTTCCTGGCGGGCCGGTCACCTGATGCCGCATCGCCGCCGCCACGTGCTGCCTGCTCTGCTCCGTGCGGTGCACAAGCAGTGCACTGGCGCCGTGGCTCAGGTGCTGCTCGCTGCGCAGCGGAGCCTCGAGCATTGCGGCCACCCGCGGATCCGCGGCGGCCGGGGGCAGTTGCTCGTTCGCCACGAGTTCGGACTGGATCACGATCTGCGCCGCGGCACCGACCAGCTCTACCTCGTAGTAGATCGCCGCTACCGAGCGCTGCGCCAGCGAGACGAGCCGGGCCGAGCGCACTCGAACCGTACGGCCCGCGGGTGACGTCCACTCAGCGCTGCGCCGCAGGACACCAGTCCGGAAGTCAAGCACGCGCTCGTGCGATCCAAGCTGGCCATACCGCACGTCGAAGGGCTCGTCGTCGACCAGCAGACGCAGCACCTTCCCGTTCGTGACGTTGATGATCGTCTCCCCGACCTCGGGGTAACCGAAGCCGGCCTCGGCGTACGGCAGCGGGCGCAGTTCATGACAGCCGTTCAGGTACGAGCCGGGCAGGCCATTGGGCTCGCCCTCATCGAGGTTGCCGCGCCAGCCCAGGTGGCCATTGGACAGGGCGAACAGCGACTCAGTCTGCGCTAGGAACCTGAGATCCAGGGCCGTCTCGCGCAGGCACCAGGGCTCGGCGGGGAACGCGGAGTGACTGATCAAGATCCGGCCCGCGGATCGGGGGCAGGTCGGGGCTGCATGCTGCCCACCTTACGGAACGGGCCAGCAGGTACGGACCCAGCTGACGGCATGGACGCCTAGTGATGACTCACGCGGGCTGTCCGGTAGCGGTCCTGTCGACGACGTCTATGACGCCGTCGAGATCCGCGGCGAGCCTGACCGCGAGCCGCAGTTCGTCCTTGGAGCCAGTGGCGGAATGACCGGTCAGCGTCACCACGCCCTCATGCACGGTCACGGTAATTGCCGCGGCCTCATCGGGCAGGACCTCCGCAACCACCTCGGTGACCTGCCTGGCGATCTCGGCATCGGGCCGGAGGAAGAGCTTGAGCAGATCGCGCCGGCTGACGATTCCGATCAGCGTGCCCTTCTCGTCGACCACTGGCAGCCGCCGGATGCGATGGTGGGTCAAAGTCCTGGCCGCTGTGCCGATCGGCGCATCCGGGTAGATGGTGACCGCGGGCGAGGTCATCAGCTGCTCGGCCGTGAGCAAGTGCTCCTTTGCCCCGCCGTGGTGGCGTCGCGGCCAGCTGCCCCCGCCCGCATCGCCGCGATCTCCGGCCGCCGCGACCAAGTCCGCATCGGTGACCATGCCGGCGACCTGCCTGCCGAGCATCAGCACCGGCACGCCGCCAATGTGATGCTTGGCGAGCAGGCTGGCGATTTCCTTATATCCAGTGATGCGGTCGACCGATATCACCGACGTCGTCATAACGTCCCTGACGCGGCTGTGGAAACGGCCGTGGTGCTGGAGGCTGCCGTGGTGTGTCGGCTTGGTGGCGGCCGCAGCGTGCTGGTCAGGGCTTTCGCCTATCCGGCCGGCTACTTCCTCGACTGCACGGGTGACGTCGGCTTGGACGGCCCGGCCATGCAGCGAGTCGTAGTAAGCGGCGCCCAGGTGGCGCAGCATAGCGTCCAGATGGAGATCATCGCGGCTCATGATGTCCCCCTTGGGTAGTCATCGTCGCAAGGCTTACCTTTATGCAAACCTTGTCTCTTACTTCATTCCAGCGCGCCGCGGTGGCCAAGCGGCAGGGCCAAAGGTCCGCACCGCCAGGTCCTTTCGGCCGATCGGGCCTTGGCGGCAGCCGGGCGGGCCAGTAAAGCCGGCCGACCCAGTCACAGTCCGCACGGATCGGCTAACCGCAGCAAAGAGCAGCAGCCTGGCCCGTCAGGCTGCTGCTCGCTTTAATCGCCGGATCGGGGGACGGGCACCGAGGCCGCGACTGCTCCCGCTGGCACCGGCTGGTGGCCACGTGGCCTGCCGTGATTGTGCGGGTGGCTGCGCGGGATCGCGGCTGCGCGGCCATCTGCGAGAGCTGCCGGCCAGGCGCAGTCGACTCCGTCGTCGTTTTCTGCGTCGGCCGCTTCCCGCGTGCGCTGATCGCCGGACAGGCCCGCGGGGCCGACGACAACCACCGGGCAGTGACCACGCCTGAGGCAGCCGCGGATGACCGCACCGACGGACTGGTTGGCCAGCATTGGTGACGAGCTCGAGCCAAGTACCAGCAAGTCGGCACCTGCCGACCGGTCGGCGAGCGTTCGCTCGGCCGGGCCCTCGATGACATGGGTGATCAGTTCGGCCGGCGGTTCCTGGCCGAACGCCGCTCGCAGGACGCCCGCGAGCCGCCGGTCCGCAGCCTGGCGCTGCTGGTCATGATCGCCGTGTGTCCGGCCGGCGTAGTAGGCAAGCTGCTGCGGCTGCCAGCACAGCACGACTTCCAGCTGCGCACCCCGGCAGTCGGCATGCTGAGCAGCCCAGCGCAGAGCGCTTTCCGATGCCATGGACCCGCTGACGCCGACAACGATCCTTGGCTGGGGAACGGCAGTCATATCGCGCCTTCCGATCATCGAACGAGGTCACGGCGGCCTGACGAGATCACAGTGCCCTGGGCGAGCTCACCGCATCCCGACCGGGAATGAGGTGCCGCCGCCTCTTGGTTCGGGTCCGCCTCCTTATAGTGATCCTGGAGTCGGCCGGAGTCGAGCCCGATCCGGACAGTCAGGACGCCGCCGTGGCAGGCGGTAGTCACATACCGGACATCGGCGGCGGCCGCCAGCGGTAGCTCGAGACAGACCTCGTAACCGGACCCTGCCCGGCGTTGCTCGACCCGGATCGGGCCGGTCGGGACGGCGCCGTGATGCTGCGTAGAAGGCAGCGAGCCCGGCCAGTCGGATATGTCAGTAGCTGAGGTACTGATGAGGTTTGTCATCGCGTGGCCTCTCCTGATCTCCGGTGGCTGACCTTCAGTTAACTTCCGCCAGGCTCGGCCGTGTAGGGCCGAAGGTCTCACTCGCCCGTGCCGTGAGTCCCGAAATCGTCATGAGTCCACGGGTCGCCGTGGGTCCCCAGGTGACCTGCGGCGCTGTCGGCCGCCACCGCGCGGGCCTGCCGGGCGATTTCCAGGTCCTCCCGAGCGGTCACGACCAGCACTCGCACCGCGGCCGCCGGATCGCCTATCTCCGCGTCGGCTGCTGCCTGGTTGCGGTCGGCGTCCACCCGAACGCCGAGGAAGCCGAGTCCGTCGGCTGCCGCGGCCCGGATCTGCGGGTGGTATTCGCCAATGCCGCCGGTGAATACCAGCACATCCAGGCCGTCCATGGCCGCGGCCATGGCGGCGATCTCGCGCCGCAGCCGGTGCAGGTACACGGCTATGGCGAGCCGTGCGCTCGCATCGCCTTCCTCGGCCGCCGCCCGGACATCGCGCATGTCGCCAGATCCGCCAGGCAACGCGGCCAGCCCGGCCAGCCCCGAGGACTGCTCCAGGCCGCTGGACACCTCCTCGATGCCGAGTTTGCCGTGCTGCAGCAGCCACATCAGCAGGCCAGGATCGACACTGCCACTGCGGGTGGCCATGACCAGCCCCTCCAGCGGGGTGAAGCCCATGGTGGTATCCACGCTCCGGCCGCCCTGGACAGCGGCGAGCGAGGCGCCGCCGCCGAGATGGCAGGTCACGATCCGCAGGTCCGCGACGTCGCGCTCGATCAGCGCGGCCGCCCGGCGCGAGGCGTAGGCGTGCGAGAGGCCGTGGAAGCCGTAGCGCCGCAGCCCGAACCGGCTGGTCCACTCCGCGGGCAGCGCGTAGCGAGCGGCAGCAGCGGACAGGGTGGCATGGAACGCGGTGTCGAAGCAGGCGACAGCACGTGCGTTGGGCAGCGTCCGGCCGACGGCCTCGATGCCGGCCAATGCCCGCGTCTGATGGAGCGGAGCCAGGTCGGTGAGGTCGCGGATGGCAGCGATCACCGAGTCGTCGATCACAACCGCGGAGCGGAACCGGCTGCCACCGTGCACGACGCGATGGCCGACGATGGCCCCGTTCCCGTTATCGGCCAGGAATGCGGCGACCTCGGCGTGGTCCGGACTGCCGTCCCAGGGGTCGAGCTCCCGCGCGCTGGTGACAGTGCCGGCGTCGTCAAGCACGCTGAGCTTCAGGCTGGCCGAGCCCGCGTTGACGACGAGGACCGGGGTCATCGCTGCGTAGGCTGCTGGCCCCAGACCCAATCCCGCACGTCCGGCATGTCCTCGCCGTACTCGCGGGTCCAGGCCCGCGCTACCGTCCTGGAGTCGGTCATTCGCTGCCGCAGCACACCGGCCCGCTGCCCGAGACCCGGCACGCGGTCGATGACGTCCATGACCAGGTGGAAGCGGTCCATGTCGTTCATCATCACCATGTCGAACGGGGTAGTGGTCGTGCCCTCTTCCTTGTAGCCGCGCACATGGAAGTCGTCATGCCCGGTGCGCCGGTAGGTGAGCCGGTGGATGAGCCACGGGTAGCCGTGGTAAGCGAAGATGACCGGCCGGTCCGGCGTGAACAGCGCATCGAACTCCGCGTCGCTCATCCCGTGCGGGTGCTCGGACTCAGGCTGCAGTCGCATCAGGTCCACCACGTTGACGACCCGGACGCTCAGGTCAGGCAGCTCTCGGCGGAGTATGTCGGCGGCGGCAAGCACCTCCAGGGTGGGCACGTCTCCGGCGCAGCCCAGCACCACGTCAGGCTCCATACCGTCAGCGCAGGTACCGGCCCAGTCCCAGATGCCGGCCCCGCGGGTGCAGTGCAGCACCGCCGCGTCCATGTCCAGCCAGTCGGGATTCGGCTGCTTGCCCGCGACGACAACGTTGACGTAGTCGCGGCTGCGGAGGCAGTGGTCGGCCACCGACAGTAGCGTGTTCGTGTCCGGCGGCAGGTAGACCCTGATGACCTCGGCCTTCTTGTTCATCACGTGGTCGATGAAGCCGGGGTCCTGGTGGCTGAACCCGTTGTGGTCCTGCCGCCAGACATGCGAGCTGAGCAGGATGTTGAGCGAAGCGATCGGTCGGCGCCACGCAAGCCGCCTGGACACCTTCAGCCACTTCGCGTGCTGGTTGAACATCGAGTCGACGATGTGGATGAACGCCTCGTAGCAGTTGAACAGGCCGTGCCGCCCGGTCAGCGTGTAGCCCTCGAGCCAGCCCTCGCAGGTGGTCTCGGAGAGGATTTCCATAACCCGGCCGTCGGGCGCCAGGTTGATGTCGACCGGCAGCGTCGCTTCCTCCCAGGTCTTGCCGGTCGCCTCGAGCAGCGCGTTCAGCCGGTTGGACTCCGTTTCGTCGGGTCCGACAATCCTGAAGTTCTGCTGCTGCTCGTTGAGCCGCATGACGTCACGCAGGAAGGTGCCGAGTACCCTGGTGGGCTCGGAGTTCTGCGCGCCGGGCGCGTCCACGGGCACCGCGTAGGCACGGAAGTCCGGCATGATCAGGTCGCGCAGCAGCACCCCGCCGTTGGCATGCGGGGTGGCGCCGAGCCGCCGCGTTCCGGCCGGGACAAAGGCCAGCATGTCGGGTCGCGGGCGGCCGTCCGCGCCGAACAGCTCCTCGGGCCGGTAGGAACGCAGCCACTCCTCAAGCTGGCGCAGGTGCGCCGGGTTGGTCCGCACCTGCGCCAGCGGGACCTGATGGGCCCGCCAGGTGCCCTCGACCGGAAGGCCGTCCACCTCCTTAGGGCCTGTCCAGCCCTTGGGCGTGCGCAGCACGATCATCGGCCACGGCTGGCCCGGCACGCGCCGCCCCTGACGAGCGTCGCCCTGGATGCTCCGGATCCGCTCGATCGCGCTGTCCAGTGCTGCTGCCATTTCTTCGTGCGGAACGGGGTCGCCAGGGCTGGTCACCCACGTCGGCTCGTAGCCGTAGCCGCGCAGCAGGGCGTCCAGGTCCGCCTCGGGCAGCCGGGCCAGCACGGTCGGATTGGCGATCTTCCAGCCGTTCAGGTGCAGGATCGGCAGTACCGCGCCGTCACTAGCCGGATCAAGGAAGCGGCCCGAGTGCCAACTGGTGGCCAGCGGGCCGGTCTCGGCCTCGCCGTCGCCAATCACGCACGCCACGATCAGGCCAGGGTTGTCAAACGCGGCGCCGTGCGCATGCGACATCGAGTAGCCAAGCTCGCCGCCCTCGTGGATCGAGCCCGGCGTCTCCGGCGAGACGTGACTGGGCACGCCGCCGGGAAAGGAGAACTGGCGGAATAGCTCGCGCATGCCATCCACGTCGCGCGGCACGCTCGGGTAAACCTCGCTGTAGGTGCCCTCCAGCCAGTCGTTCGCCAGCGCGGCCGGACCGCCGTGGCCAGGCCCGATCACGATCATCATCTCGGCGTCGTGCACCACGATCGCCCGGTTCAGGTGCGCCCAGACGAAGTTAAGACCTGGCGTGGTGCCCCAGTGGCCGAGCAGCCGCGGCTTGATCTGGTCAGGTCGCAGCGGCTGCGTCAGCAGCGGGTTATCCATCAGGTAGATCTGGCCGGCCGCCAGGTAATTGGCGGCCCGCCAGTACTTGTCAAGCGTCTGCGCGTCCGCGCGGGACAGCCGCGCCGGCCGGGTGGCGGTCGTCATTCGGCGCCGCGGACTACGACGACCGGGCAGAGCGCGTGCGTTACGCAATGAATGCTGACCGAGCCGACCAGCATGCCGGTGAACGCGTTGTGGCCACGGCTGCCGACCACGAGCAGATCGGCCTGCTTGGACTGGTCGATCAGCACCTGAACAGGATGGCCGTACGCGACCTGCTGCTCCACGTCCACGCCGGGGGCGCCAGCGGCAACCGCGCCGGCCAGGGCCTTCGTCATGTTCTGCCGGAGCTCGTCGGAAATCGCCTCCGGCGCCACGCCGACTGGGGCCGGCCCGACCGGGGCCGGATAGTGCCAGGCGATCACTGCCCGCAGCTTCGCCCCCATGGCCGCCGCATAGCGGGCCGCCCACCTGAGCGCGGCCACGGACTCGGCCGAGCCGTCAACTCCCACCACAACAAGCTGTCCTGCGGTTCCCTCAGTTGTCATCTCACGCCTCGTTTGTCAACGTCGGCCGCGGCCTTGCGCGTCCGGCCATCCTGACTGCTATCGAACTGCGCGGGCTGCGGCCGTGCATAGGGACCATGGTCCCGCGAGCCGTCGCCGGGCCGGTTGTCCGCCCCGGCCGGAGCCGCGTCGGCCGGCTGCGCCGACCTGGGGCGGCTGGGCAGCCACACTAGGGCAAGCAGCCCGCCGGCGATGGCCGCCACGGCCGCGACAGTCAACCCGAGGTCCATGCCGCTGATGAAAGCAGATCTGGCTAGCCCGGCTAGTTCCGCGCCGACCGTGCCACCCAGATGCGCCGCCACGCCCAGCGCCCCGCCGATGGAGCCGGTAATCATGCTCATGATCGCATGCGGTACATGATAGGGGGCTACGGCCGCGGTGATCTTGCCCTGGTACCTGGTATTAAGCAGGCTGCCGATGACCGCCACGCCGAGCGCACCGCCGACCTGGAGCACGGTTCCGTTGGTGGCTGACCCGATGCCGGTGTGCTCCGCGGGCACCGATCCCATCACGGACGAGGTCGCTGACGGGATCACCAGGCCGGCTCCGACGCCCATCATGATCATGCCAGGCAGCGTGCCGGTGTATCCGGTGCTGACCGTGGCCTGGGCTATCTGCCAGAGGCCGCCGCCGATTATCAGCAACCCGGCAGCTGTCGTGAGCTTCGTCCCTATGGACCGCAGCAGCAGGGCGGACAGCGGCGCGACCAGAGCGATGGCCCCGGCGGCCGGCAGGATACGCACGCCCGCCTGCAGCGCCGTGTAGCCCAGGTCGAACTGCAGGAACTGGGTCAGCACGAACAGCGACCCGAACAGCCCGAGCGTTGCCAGCCCGACGGACGAGATCGCGGCGGAGAAGGACCGATTGCGGAAGAACTGCAGTCGCAGCATTGGATGTGCGCTCGCCCGCTCCCAGATCGCGAACGCGCCGAGCACCGCCAGACCGCCCAGCCCGGCGGCGACGACCAGGCCCGACGTCCAGCCGTGGACCGGTGCCTCGATGATGGCCCACAGCACCAGGCCCAGCCCGGCGATCGACATCAGCGCGCCGGCCACATCCGGCGGCGCCGCCGCTGGGTTCTTGGAGTCGGGCACGAGCGGGAGGGCGAAGGCCAGTCCGATCGCCGCGATAGGCACGTTGATGAGGAAGACCGAGCCCCACCAGAAGTGCGCGAGCAGCAGGCCGCCGATGATCGGCCCGAGCGCGATGCCAAGGCCGCTGGTGCCTGCCCACATCCCGATGGCCCGCTGCCGCTCACCGCGGTCGCGGAACATGTTGGTGATGATCGCGAGCGTGGACGGCATGATCAGGGCGGCGCCGATGCCCATGCTCGCGCGCGCCGCCATCAGCATGCCGACCGAGCCGGAAAACGCGGCCCAGGAGGAGCCGGCGGCGAACAGGATCAGGCCGAGCAGGAATGTCCGCTTCCTGCCGACCCGGTCGGCGATGCTGCCCGCCACGAGCAGCAGTCCGGCAAAGACGATTACGTAGGAGTCCACTATCCATTGCAGTTGGCTCGACGTCGCATGCAGGTCGCGGACCAGCGTTGGCAGCACGACGTTCAGCACGGTGTTGTCGAGTGTCACGATCAGCAGCGAGACGCAAAGGACAGCAAGCGCGAGCCAGCGACCGGGATGCGAGTGTGACCCCGGCCGCAGCTCAGGGGATTGCTTAGTCAGCGTAGTCATGTAGCAAGCACATCGCTGCGGGCCGTTGCCGGACATGGCGTAAGGTCCCGGCGCCGGCGGGCTTAGGTCCGCAGCATCCGCCGGGCCTGGTGTCTCGCCGGGCCTGGTGTCTCGCCCTGGCCGGTCGTCTCGCCGGCCGGCTCCTCGTCGGCCGCCGCAACATGACCGGATGCGACGACGCGGCCGGATGCGACGACGCTGCCGGGAAGAGGATCGGCCCCCCTCCCCGGCAGCGCCGGGTTGTCGGTTACGGCTGCAGAACCAGGCGTGCCCCGGCCTTGCTGTGCAGCACCTCCGCGATCGAGTCGCTCACCGAATCGAGGTCGCGCATCTCGTAGCTCACCCTGGTCCGGCCCTCACCGGGCAGGGCGAATACCGCTATCTCACACCGCCGCCTCGTCGCGCTCGCCAGTCCGCACCCGCAGCGCGCTGTCCACTGGGCAGACCCAGATCTTGCCGTCGCCGATTGTGCCGGAAATGACGGACTTGCTGATCGCGTCCGTAACAAATTCCGTCAATTCATCGTGGACCAGGACGTCGATGCGCAGCTTTGGCAGCACCAGAGCCTTCGCATCGGCGGGCCGGGCCATCGCGCCCATGTGCCCGTACTGCCGCCCGAAGCCACGTACCTCGGTGACGGTCAGCCCGCCGGCTCCGACGCCCGAGACCGCGTGGATCACGTCGTCCAGCTTGTCCGGCCTGATGATCGCTGTGATGATCTTCATCTGGCTGGCCCCCCTTTACCGTGCGCGTCCGCTGGCCGGGTGATGCTCGACGATGGAATCGGACGAGGGGAAGAAAAGGCTCTCCCGATCGTCGCGCCAGCGGACGAGGTAGGGCGGCGAGCCGTTCTCGCCGTGCACCTCGATGATCTTGCCGTGCCGCTCCTCATCGCCCTGGCGGCGTCCCTTGACGGTCAGCTCGTCTCCAACTTGCGCGTGCATCCTGATCGGCCTCCTTCGCAGACACGACCAGCCTGCTCGCCGCGGGCGGACCGGCCTAGGGTCGTTGATCCCGCGACCCGGGGACCAAAGGTCCTGTGCGTCCGAAGCGCCGCGGCCCGGTTATCGTGGTGAGCTGGCAGCACTATTGCTGCCAGCTCACCACGATGATTTCGGACTCCTCAGGTTCGGACCACGTAGGTGTAGTACCGCAGGCGGCCATAGTCGTCGCGGCGCGGGAAAATGCCCTGCATCTCTGACTCGAAGCCGGGGAACGCGTTGTCGCTTTCCTCGAAGAGCCGCAGATAGGCGACGGCAGCGGAGTCCGCGGCGAAGCGCTCGCCAGGCACCATGATGGCGATGCCCGGCGGGTACACAACGATGAGGTTCGCAGCGACGCGCCCGGCCAGCTCGTCCAGCGGCACCAGGTCAGCTTCGCCGCGGATGAGCGCGGTATGCCCGGCCGCAGGCGACAGGACCATCTCGGGCTCGTGCTCGGCGTTGTATACGGCGCGCTGCAGCTCGTCGGCCTTGCGGGAGCGCAGCAGCTCGTGCATCTCGTCGCACAGCTGCCGCAGCGTGGTCTGCCCGTACCTGGCCGGATGCGCCGCCGCAAGCTCGGGCAGCACGTCGCGGACCAGTGCGCCGCTGTCATACGCCCGCTTGAACTCGAGCAGCTCCGACAACAGGGTGCCGGACTTGCCCCGCTCGATCGCGGCGGTGACCAGCAGCAAGATGGTGTAGAAGCTGGTCTTCTCGTTGACGATGCCGCGCGCGCGCAGGAACGCGGCCGGCACCGCGGCCGGGATTCCGGTGGCGGCGAAGGTGCGCCCGCCCTCGATGCCAGGCGTGCTGATCGAGCACTTGGTCGGATCCAGCATCACATACCCGGGTGCCAGGCCAGACAGGTCGTGCCAGTCGTCGCCATCGTGGAACATCCAGCATTCGGGGACGCTGGCCAGGATGTCGTCGCTGACCGCGCGCCAGCTGACTGCGGTCAGTCCGCCGCTCGCGGCCGTCTTCTCCAGCATCTCCCGGACATCGAGATCCAGGTAGTCGGCCGCGGCCGCCGCCCGCAGCTGCTCGGCGCTGACCGTCACCTGGTGCGGCCCGAAGATGTCGAAGAACCAGCTTGCCTCGGTGGCTCCCGCGCGCGCCGCAATCTCGTCGTGGTAGCGCTCCACCTGCTTGCGCAGGGCGATCGACTCGCGGATCGCGTCGTCCATCAGTGCGAAGCCCGGCCTTCCGGCCATGATCTGGGCGCCGACGTCGAGCGATGCGATCATGTTGTACTGCGGCGAGGTGGAGGTGTGCATCATGAACACCTCGTTGAAGCGGTCGTGGCTGAGCTGGCGGGACTGGCCGGCTAGGTGGCTGTCGCGGACGTGGATCTGCGAGGCCTGCGACATTCCCGCCAGGCACTTGTGGGTCGACTGGGTGGTGTAGATACCAGGGTCGCCGGGACGGAGGTTGGTCAGCGCCATGCCGAACCGGTCGGCGAACAGCGGGTGGAACTTGGCGTACGCCATCCAGGCCTCGTCGAACAGGATGTAGTCGCACAGCCCGCCGATACGGTCGAGCACCTCGCGCTCGTTGTAGCAGACTCCGTCGTAGGTGGTGTTGGTGAGGATCGCCAGCCGGAACGGTCGCTCCCGCTGCCATGCCTGCGGATCGGTGACCAGCGGGTTACGCCGGATCTGCTCGCGGATGTAGGCCTCGTCCAGGAGCCGGTGATCGACCGGGCCGATGATGCCGTTGGCGTCCCTGGTCGGATTCAGGTAGACCGGGATGGCGCCCGCCATCATCAGCGCGCCGTGGTGGTTGGACTTGTGGCAGTTGCGGTCGAACAGCACCAGGTCGCCGGGCGCGAGCAAGGACATCGTGACCATCTTGTTCGAGGTCGAGGTGCCGTTCAGGACGAAGTAGGTGCGCTCTGCGCCGAACACCTCGGCGGCCTTGCGCTCCGCGTCGTAGACCGGACCCTGATGCTGCAGGATCGAGCCGAGCTCGGGCGCTGCGTTGCACAGGTCGCCGCGCAGGAACGGCTCGCCGACGTAATCGAAGAAAATCCGGCCGAGCGGGGTCTTGCGGTAGAACATGCCGCCGTTGTGGCCAGGGCAGCACCAGGTCCAGTTGTAGTCGTCGACGTACCGCTTGAGTGCGCCGAAGAACGGTGAGAGTAGCTGGTCGGCGTAGTTCTTGACCATCCGCTCCACTCGGCCTGCGACGAACGCGGGCGTGTCCTCGTGCAGCCAGAAGAAGCCCTGGGTTCGCTCGGCCACGGCCAGCGGGATGCTCTCCACGTCGGCCCGCTCGGCCAGCAGCATGACCGGCAGCTGCTCGCTGAGCTTGTGCAACTGGTCGATGGTGGCCTCGAGCTCGCGGTCAGAGGTGAACAGGTCCCAGTCGAGCAGTGCGGTGCCGATGCCAGCGTTCGCCGCGATCGCGAACTGGACATCGCCGAGGCTGCGTGCGGTGATCACGGTGAGGCCGCGCGCCTCAAGCTCGCGTGCCAGCGCCATGGTTGCCGTGTCGACGGCGGTCCCGGTACCGAGCTCGTGCTCGGCCAGCAGGACCGGATAGCTGTCGTAGTGCTCCATTGCTCTTGTCCTTCGAGTGGGCCGGCTGCTCCCCGGCGCAGGACGGGGAGCAGCCGGGGCCGGGTTAGTCCTCGTCCTCGGAGGCCTGCACGGCGGCGAGGGTTTGCTTATCCGCCTTCCACGAGTCCTTGCGGAACCAGGCGATGACGATCGGCGGCAGTGCGAGCAGGGCCGTGAAGAACACCATCAGGCAGATGTACAGGGTGTGGTTTCCCGTGGCGATCTGGGACGGCGGGACGAAGCCGACGTAGAACGCGAAAACGCAGCCCGCGATCCCGAATGCGGCCATGATCCACACGCCGAGCTTGCCGCCGGGGATCTTGTACGGGCGCGGCCGGTCCGGCTGGGTGTAGCGCAGCCGCAGCACCGCCGCGAACATCAGCACGTACATGATCACCAGCAGCTGGGTGGTCAGCGCGGACAGGATCCAGTACGAGGCGCTGATGGTCGGCTCGAACAGGAACAGCAGCGCGAACAAGGTGCCGACCCCAGCCTGGATCCACAGCACCGAGGTCGGGGCCAGTTGCCGGTTGTGACCCTGGAAGACCTTCGGGAAGTCGCCTTCGAAGGAGGCGCGCATGAACCCGCGGGCCGGGCCGTACATCCAGGTGGACAGCAGCGCGATCCCGCCGGCGAAGATAAGCAGCGCCATCGGCCTGGTCAGCCAGCCGACGCCGAACTTGGCGAAGAAGACCTGGAAGGCTTGCAGCAGGCCGGAGTTGAGCTCGATGCTCTTCTGCGGGACCACGAACGCGATCGCCAGTGTGCCAAGTACGTACAGCCCGACCAGGACCAGGCAGGCCAGCAGCGTGGCCTTCGGGAAGTCCTTCTTCGGGTTCTTGGCCTCACGGGCGTGGAACCCGGCCATCTCCATGCCGGCGAACGCCAGCACGATGCCGGAGAAGAACACCAGGTTCGGTACGGTCAGCGCGGGCATGAGCGAGTGGGCGCCGTGGTAGGGCGCCGCCAGCGGATGCCCGGAAAGCAGCCAGCCCAGGCCAAGTCCGATTAGCAGCACGCCAGGGATGACCGATCCGATGACGGTGCCCCAGGTGCTGATGCGGGCCGAGGCCTTCACGCCGAAGAAGTTCGCCAGCGTCGTGCCCCAGAAGACCACCATCATCACCATGAACAGCCACGCCCGGTTATTGGCCCAGGAGGGCACCAGCACGTAGGCCAGCGCCGCCGCGATGAACGACAGCACCGTGGGGTACCAGACCAGGTTCTCGGCCCAGTCCGCCCAGATGGCAACCGCGCCCGACTTGTTGCCGAAGGCCTCACGGACCCAGACGTACACGCCGCCGGTCTCCGCCCAGCCGCTGGCGAGTTCGGCCGCGGCGAACGAGATGGGGATCATGAAGCCCAGCAGCGCGAGGCCGAAGATGAAGATGGACCCCCAGCCGTACTCTGCGATGGTGGGCAGGTTCCGCAGGCTGATGACCGCCGCGACGTCGATCATCGCGAGGCTGGTCATGCCGAGAACTCGCTTGGGCCGCACGCCCTTCGCGGCCTCGGGGCGGCCGCCAGGGAGTGGCATTACGGCCTTGCCGGGGGCCACCTCCCTCTTATGAATGACAGCCATTGCCGGCTCCGTTTCCACTGCGGGCAGCGCCTTTGCTGCCCGGCCGAATCCAGCTTCATGATCCGCGCCGGTACGCCGCAGAGCCGAAAGTCCTGGCTCGGCGGCGGATGGTCCCGAGTCGTGCCCCGACGGGACCTTAGGCTCTGTCGTCGGGTCGCGGCCGGCGGGCAGCGTGGATCCGTTACTCGATGGACATGGAGGAGCTGCGATGGAGCCGCGAAGCAGCATGCCGGTGCTGGTGGTGCATGACGAGAGCGAATCGGGCCTGGCGGTGCGCACCGCGATCAAGCGGATTACCGGCGAGATGCATGAGGCCGGCCTGACGGTACTCGAGGCCGAGGGCTACGCCGACGGCGAGCTAATGCTGCGCACACATCCCGAACTCGGGGCCGTGATCGTCGGCTGGGCCGAGAGCAGCGCGCCGCCCGACCTTTCCAGGAGTCCGGCCAGCCTGCTCGAAGTAGCGAACCGGCGGTTCAACGGGCTGCCGGCGTTCCTGATGACCGAAGGTCTTTCTGTGCGCGACATCAGCCCGGAACTGGCCGAGTCGCTGTCTGGCGCGCTCTGGCTGACCGAGGACACGCCGGAGTGGATCGTGGGCCACATCGGGGCCGCGGTACAGCAGTATCGCGAGAGCCTGCTGCCGCCGTTCTTCGGCGAGCTGATCCGGTACGTCAACGAGTATCGCTATTCCTGGCACACGCCGGGCCACATGGGCGGGCTGGCCTTCCTCAAGTCGCCCGCGGGCCGGCTGTTCTTCGACTTCGTCGGCGAACGGTTCTTGCGGGCCGACATCTCCTCTTCCGTGCCAGAGCTCGGGTCGATCCTCGAGCATGAGGGCGTAGTCGCCGAGGCGGAAGCCAACGCGGCTCGGGTCTTCGGCGCGGACGACACCTACTTCGTGACGAACGGGACGACGATGTCCAACCAGATCGTCTTCCGGGCCACGGTTTCACCGGGCGACGTGGTCCTGCTGGACCGCAACTGTCACAAGTCGATAGTGAACTCGGTCATCCAGACGGGCGCCATCCCGGTCTGGCTGCAATCGGCGCGCAACGCCCTGGGGCTTATCGGCCCGATCCGGGCAGCGGACCTCGACCCCGCTGCCATCCGGGCCAAGATCGCCGCCAACCCGCTGCTGGCCGGACGCCCGGTGCCGCGGGGCAGGCTCGCCGTGGTGACGAACTCGACCTACGACGGCACCATGTATGACGTCCCGCAGCTAGTCGAGTGCCTGGGTCAAGTGGCAGAACATGTGCTGCTGGACGAGGCGTGGATACCCTACGCCGCGTTCCATCCGATATATGCCGGCCATTTCGGGATGGGTCTCGACCGGGCCGGCGGATCGCAAGCACCCACGGTGATCAGCACCATGTCCACGCACAAGATGCTGGCGGCCCTGTCCCAGGCGTCGATGATCCACATCCGGCAGGGCCGGTCGCCGCTGCCGCGGCCGCGCTTCAACGAGGCGTTCATGCTGCATACCTCGACCTCGCCGCAGTACGGCATCGTGGCGTCGCTGGATGTCGCGACCAAGATGATGGAAGGCGCGGCCGGGCGTGCCCTGGTCGACGACGCCGTCGATGAGGCGATCGGATTCCGGCAGGAGATGGCCGACGTCGGAACCCGGATGGCGGCCGACGACGGCTGGTGGTTCAGCGTCTTCCAGCCGGCGCTGACCGACGGGGACCCAGACAGCGGCGAATCCGCCGTCACGGGAACTCCGCTGCGCCAGGACACCTGGCAGCTGGCCGGCGACCGGCGGTGGCACGGATTCCGCGGGCTGCTGCACGGCGAGGCGATGCTGGACCCGGTGAAGGTCACGCTGGTCACGCCCGGCCTGCGCGCCGAGGGGGAGCCGGATGCCTGGGGGATACCGGCGAGCCTGGTTTCTTCGTACCTGCGCTCGCGCGGAGTGGTCGTCGAGAAGACCGGCTACTACTCGATCCTGGTGCTGTTCTCCATCGCGGTGACCCGCGGTAAGTCCGGCACGCTGCTGGCGGAACTGTTTGGCTTCCACCGCGCATTCGAGGCCAACTTGCCGGTCGCCAGCGCGCTGCCGGAGGTGGCGACCGCATTCGGTGACCGGTACGCGGGCCTGGGCCTGAAGGATCTGGCCGCACAGATGCACGCGTTCCTGTCGGGTTACGACACCGCGCGGATGCAGCAGGCGATCTCCGACCAGCTGCCCACGCCCGTGGTCACGCCGGCCAGTGCGTTCGCCGCGCTCGTGGGCGGCCAGACCGAGCAGGTCTTGCTGGCCGACCTTGAGGGCAGGATCAGCGCGGTCACCTGCCTGCTGTACCCGCCGGGGATCCCGGTCGTGGTTCCTGGTGAGCGCTTCGATGCGCAGGCTCGGCCGATCGTCGACTACCTGCAGCTGTTCGAGCGCTGGGACGAGCAGTTCCCTGGCTTCGAGAACGAGGTACAAGGCGTGGTACGGCAGCGGTCTGCGGACGGCACAGTCCGATTCAGCGTGAGCTGCCTCACCGAGTAGCAGCCGGGGACGCAGGGCCCTGGCGCGGCAGACCTTAGGCCCTGTCCGGATGCCTGGGCCTGCCGCGATCGTGGAAGCACGACGTGGGCGTGACCTAGCGACGCCTGCACGGGAGGTAGACGATGAAGAAGATCCTCTGGACGGCCCCGGTGGTCGCGGTGTGCGTGGCGCTGCTGGCCGGCCGCAACGACATCATCCGGTTCCGTGCTATGCACCGCATGTAGCGAGGCATAAGACGCGCCACGAGTGTGTCTGTCACGAAAGCAGCGCGCCGCCCGGACCGATTCCGGGCGGCGCGCCACGATCGTGTCTGCCAGGTAAGCCAGCGGCGGCCAGGACCCCGGGTCCTGGCCGCCGCTGGCTTGTGGCTGTCTAAAGGGATGCGCCCACGATGCCGGCCAGGTCGGCCAGCCTGCAGGTGTATCCCCACTCGTTGTCGTACCACCCGAAGATCTTCACCAGGTTGCCGGCCGCCTGCGTCAGCGGGGAGTCGAAGACGCATGAAGCCGGGTCGCCGACGATGTCACGGGACACCAGCGCGTCTGTGCTGTAGCGCAGGATGCCTGCGAGCGGGCCGTCAGCCGCCTGCCGGAACGCCGCGTTCACCTCGTCGGCGGTGACCTCTGCGGCCAGTACCGCGGTCAGGTCGGTGAGCGAGCCGTCTTCGACCGGGACGCGCACCGCCACGCCGTCGAGGCGGCCCGCCAGCTCGGGTATGACCAGGCCAGTCGTGCGGGCAGCCCCGGTCGTAGTCGGCACGATGCTGACAGCGGCGCTGCGGGCCCGGCGCAGGTCCTTGTGCGGCCCATCGAGCAGCATCTGGTCGCCGGTGTACGCGTGCACCGTCGTCATCAGTCCCTGCACCAGGCCGAAGTAGTCATGCAGCACCTTGGCCATCGGCGCCACGCAGTTAGTCGTGCAGGAGGCGTTGGAGATGACGTCATGCACGGCGGGGTCGTAGTCGCCCTGGTTGATGCCCACTACCACGGTCAGGTCAGCGCCCTTGCCAGGTGCGGAGATCAGCACCTTGCGGGCACCGCCCTTGAGGTGCGCAGCGGCATCGTCGCGGCTGCGGAAGCGGCCGGTTGATTCGATGACGATGTCTGCCCCGAGTTCGCCCCAGGAGATGGCGGCAGGGTCGGGGCAGCAGAGCGCGGCAATGCTGTTGTCGTTGACGAGAATCGAGTCGTCGGTGTACCCGACGGTGGCAGGCAGCCTGCCGTAGGTCGAGTCAAACTCCAGCAGGTGCGCAAGCGTGCGCACGTCGGTGAGGTCATTGACAGCCACGACCTCAAGGTCGTCGCGCTCGAGGCAGCGCCGGACGAGGGTACGCCCGATCCGGCCAAAGCCATTGATGCCGATACGAGTTACCATCGTTCGTCCTTTCCTGGTGCGCTCTCGGCCCTGCAGGCCGAGGTCGCCTTGTTACTCTGCGCTGGGCACGACCACGACTGGGCAGTGCGCGTGGTGGACAACCTGGCTGCTGACCGCGCCGAGGCTGAGGTGGGCGAACCCGCCGCCGCCGCGGTTGCCGACCACGACCAGGTCACTGTCGGCGGACGCGTCAATGAGTGCCTGCGCCGCGAATCCGTTGATCGCGGTCACGGTGACCGGCGGCTCGTCGGTGTCCAGCAGCTTGGCCGCTGCCGCTACCGCTTCCTGCGCAGCCTGGCGAGCGTGCTCAACGGCCTCCGCGTCGGTAGGGACCGTGACCGGGTTGCCGGTCCAGTAACTGGCCATGACCTCGTGGACAGTGAGGACATTCAGCGTGGTCTTGCGCAGGGCTGCCTCACGCATTGCCCAGTCCAGCGCTGCGTGCCCGTTGCGCGACCCGTCGATGCCTACGGTGATGCCCGACATCTGAACCATCCCTTTCGTTACCTGGCCTGTCGCGCAGGCCTTTCCTCAGCACCATGATCTGGTCTGCTGACCGCCGCGGGCCAGGGACATCCGGGCACGGCCTGTGGGCCCTTAGTCCCTGGCAATCGGGCACGTGGCCACTGCAGCGCAGCCCGCGGGCCGGAATCACACACGCGACACTTGCGGCTCAGCCGGTTCGTCACGTCGCGGGCCTGGTAAAATTCGTAGCTATCTGGGTCTCCCGACGCCGTAATCCGCATCTCGGCCGGGAGGCTTTTTCATGTCCTGATGAGGGCGCCACAAATAGCCAGGGAGGAACATGCCCGGCACGTCCGTTCGTCCCGCGGGTCCCGCGGATCGCCAGGTGCTCGAGCGCCTGTGGCTGATGTTCCGTCATGACATGTCCGAGTTCCGCGGTCAGTTGCCGAACGCCGACGGCACGTTCAGGAGCGAGCGGGTGGCGGCCGCGTTCGAGGACCCCGACTGGGTCGCCTACCTCGTGACGCAGGGCGGAAGGCCGGTGGGTTTCGCCATCGTTCGCGGGCTGGCCGGCCCGCTGCGCGTGCTGAATAGCTTCTTCGTGGTCCGGGGGGTGCGGCGCACCGGAGTCGGCCTGCTAGCCGTCCGGGACATAGTCGGCCGCCACCCTGGTCCGTGGGAGGTGGCCTTCCAGCACGACAACCGCGCTGCCGTGGCGTTCTGGCGGCGGGTGGCAGCGCAGATCGCGGGCAGCGACTGGGTGCAGCAGAGCAGGCCGGTACCCGGCCGACCGGATATCCCGCCGGACGAGTGGATCTGCTTTAACGCCCGATGACCTGCATCCTGATCAGTTCCCTTGGGGACGGAACGGGGTACCCCCAGGCCGGTCGTGATCCGCAGCGCCGATGACGCTCAGGCGGGATGCGGGCATTCCTCGTGCACCCACGTGCCGTCTGCCCGCCGCCGTACCTCCTCGCCGGGCTGGATCTCGTTGCCGCAGCGCGCGCAGGTCTCGCCCGGCGCGTGTGCCTCGTTGTCGTCGTGCGGATCCGCCGTTAGTTCATCCGGGCCCGCCTGATGCTCCTCCGGCGCGACGCCGAATTCCTCCTGCCTGTCCTCCTCGAGCTCGGTGCCCCCGATGTCGGGCGGAACTGTCATCACGCGCCCCCAGTTGGTCTCGAGTGAGCTCACTGCAAGTGTCACATTAGCGGCAGTGGTGGCCCCGACACCGGCCGCCGTCACTGCTCGGAGAGGATGGCCTCCAGCTCGGCCAGCGGATCGCGGACGACCGGGCCCGTGGCCTGCACGCATGCCCGCACGATCGTGCCGCCGAAACCGAACGGCGCGGTGTAGCCGGTCCCGACCGCGGGACCCCACTCGTATCCGCAGGTCAGCCCGGCGCCGACGCCGTTGAACCCGGATGGGGTAAACCGGGGGATAACCTCCCGCGCGACCTGCCGACCGTCGCAGCGCAGCACGCCGGTGCCGCCAAGTCGGCCGTCGGCGGTGAAGACGTACTCGATGCGGTGCTTGCCCGCGGTCACCCGCTCGGCAGCAGCGACGACATGCCTTTCCTTGCCGTAGAGGTTGTGCACGTAGCGGATCTTGCCGTCGAGGACGTGCAGCGACCAGCCGCCAAGCGCTGAGCCAAGGGCCAGCAGCACGCCGTCGGCAGCGGCCGGATCGTCGATGACCACATCGACCACGAGCGCGTGCGAGCGATTCCGCACGTTCACCGCCACCGATTCAGGCACCTGGGCGCCGCCAGGATGGTAGCGGTACTCGGTGCGCGGCCTGCGGTGGTCGGGCTTGGGGTTCACGATCGCCCACAGCACCCTGTTGTCCAGCGGCAGTACCTGGTTGCGGCGCGCCTCCTGCCACCAGAGCTCGATCAGTTCGGCCAGCAGCCCCGGCTGCTGCTTGGCCAGGTCCGCGGATTCCGACAGGTCGCGGGCGACGTGATACAGCTCCCAGACGTCCTCGTCGAATGAGGCGTTCGGATTCTGGTCGTCGTACAGCGGTCCGATCGGGTGGAACGCGACGGCCTTCCAGCCCCGGTGGTAGATGGCGCGGGACCCGAACATCTCGAAGTACTGGGTCTCATGCCGCTCGGGCAGCGCCCCGCCACCGTCGGGCAGCAGGTAGCCGAAGCTCACTCCGTCGAGTGCAGTCTGCGCGATGCCGTCGATCTGGGCCGGGAGGTCTACTCCGGCCAGCTCGGCCAGCGTGGGCATGACGTCGATGGCGTGCGTGAACTGGTGCCGGATGGCGCCGGGCTCTATCGCGCCGCCGGGCCAGGAGATGATGCAGGGATCGGCGACGCCGCCCTCGTGCACCTCCCGCTTCCACCGGCGGAACGGGGTGTTGCCGGCCATCGTCCAGCCCCACGGGTAGTTGTTGTGCGTGAGCGGCCCGCCGATCTCGTCCAGCCTGCCCGCCATCTCGGCTGTCGTCGCCGGGTCGATATTGAGCATCCGAACGTCGTTGATCGACCCCTCGGCGCCGCCCTCCGCGCTGGCCCCGTTGTCGGAGACCACGACGACCAGGGTGTTGTCGTGCTCACCCCGTTCCGATATGAAGGCGAGTACCCTGCCGATCTGCTCGTCGGCGTGCGACAGGAACCCGGCGAAGCATTCCATGAAGCGAGCGGCGACTTCGCGCTGGGCCGGGTCGAGCGCGTCCCAGCACGGTACCCAGGCGGGCCGCGCCGACAGCGCGGTGCCCGGCGGCAGCAGGCCGGTGGCCAGCTGGCGCTCGAAGATCTGCGCCCGCCAGGCATCCCAGCCCAGGTCGAACCGGCCGCGGTAGTGCTCAAGCCAGCGGGCCGGCGGCTGATGCGGCGAGTGGCACGCGCCGGTGGCCAGGTACAGGAAGAACGGCTTGTCGGCGTCGGCGGCCCGCAGGTCACCGAGGAACTCGATCGCGCGGTCAGCCAGGTCCTCGGTGAGGTGGTAGCCGTCGGTGATCGACCGCGGCGGCCGCACGCTGTGATTGTCGTGGTACAGCGCCGGCACGAACTGGTGCGTCTCGCCGCCGTGGAAGCCGTACCAGCGGTCGAAGCCGCGGGCGAGCGGCCAGGTCGCGCGGGAGGCCGCCATGCTGGTCTCGTCCTCCGGGGAAAGGTGCCACTTGCCGACCGCGTAGGTGGCGTACCCGGCGGCGCGCAGGATCTCGGACAGGTAGCCGTTCTCCCGCGGCGGCCTGCCCCAGTAGCCGGGGTAGCCGATGTCCAGGCCGGCCACCCGGCCCATGCCGCTGCGGTGGTGGTTGCGGCCGGTCAGCAGGCAGGCCCGAGTGGGCGAGCACAGCGACGTGGTGTGGAAGTTCGCCAGCCGCACGCCGCCGTCGGCCAGGCTGTCGAGTACCGGAGTCTCGATGTCCGAGCCATAGCAGCCAAGCTGCGCATAACCGACGTCGTCGAGTACCACGAGGACGATGTTGGGGGCGCCGGGCGGCGGCGCTGGGTCCGGCGGCCACCATGGCCGCGAGTCCCGCCAGTCCCGGCCGATCGTGCCGCCGAACTCCACGCCCGCTCCTCGCGTCCGCTCACCTGTGGTCAGCCTGCACCGCAGGCACGACTCAGGATGCCACCACCCCGCGGGCCGGGCAGCAGCTACCGTCACCGGTGCACGGATGTGACATCGGGGGCGGCTACCGCGCGCTGCAGGGCAGTTGGCTCAGCGCGACCCGGTCTCGCTGGCCGACCTGCGCGGCAAGGTCGTGTTGCTGGGCTTCCTCGACCCGCTCGGCGGTGCCGACAGCCGGCAGATCGCCAGCGAGGCGATGATGGCCGACAAGCTGCTTGGCTCCCGGTCGGCGGCGGTCGACCTCGTGGCCGTCGCGCTGAACCCGGCTGACGACACGACGGCCGAGCTGATGGCTTTCGACCGCCGGGAAGGGCTAGCCGGGCTGAGAAACTGGCGCTTCCTCACCGGGCCGCTCCGGCAGCTTCGGGAAGTCTGGCTGAGCTACCACATGTTCGCCGTAGCCTCGCACGGCGTGCTGGTCCACAACGACCTCGCTTACGTGATCGATGCCACCGGGCAGGTCAGGACCGAACTGAACGATGACCCTGGCCCCGGTACCGATAGCTCCGAGTCCGCGTTTGCGGTCGAGTTCGAGCAGGCGGTCGAGCACGGCATCGGCTTGGGCTGATCGAAGCAGCCGGGTTCAACGCCGGCTCGGTGCATTGGCCACCACAGTCTGTAGTTTGTGTCCGTGGCCGTCGAGGAGGCGACCCCGGGGGCGGGGCGGACAGCGAAGGACGTGGCCCGCTATGTCCTGGGCCTGCTGATCGGGGCGGCAGTGCTGCTGGTGCTGTTCGGCCGCCGCGGGCAGTTCGTGGACTCCTGGCATCAGCTGGGCCGGATCGACGGCCGCTGGGCACTGACGGCTGTCGCCGCCGAGGCCACGTCCTTGCTGACCTTCGCCTACCTGCAGCACAGGGTCCTGCTCCTCAGCGGCTCGCGAATCCGGATGCCCGCCCTCTTCCTGCTCACCCTCGCCAACGACGCCATCGCGAACACCGTGCCGGGCGAGCCCGCCGTTTCCAGCGCATACCGCTATCGCTATTACCGGCGGGCCGGCGCCAGCGCGGCCAGCGCCGGCTGGACCATCTTCACGATCCTCATTGCCCAGGCGATCAGCATGGCCCTGTTGTTGCTTGTCGGAGTGGTCGTGGCGCTGGCCGGCAGCACGAGCCTGGCCGGCGCCGGCGTGACCGTCCTCGGACTGGTGATTGTCATCGGCGCGGGAGCCGTGCTGGTCCGCCGTGATCTGGTGCTGCGGCTGCTCGGCGCTCTCATCCGCGGGTTCCAGCGGGTGACCGGGCACCCGCGGGGGAGCGTCGGGGCCCGGATCGAGGCGACGCTGGCCCGGATGCGGGAGATCCCGCTGAGCACCGCGTCGACCACCGGGATCGTCGTCCTCGCGCTCGCCGTGTGGTGCTGTGACTTCCTGTGCCTGGTCTGCAGCTTTCGCGCCGTGCATGCCTCGATCCCCTGGGACGGCGTGCTGGTGGCCTATGGCGCGGCCCAGGTCGTTGGCTCGTTCCCGATAGTGCCGGGAGGTTTCGGCATCGTCGAGGGGAGCCTGGCGGTCATCCTCGTCGCTTACGGCGCGGCCAGGGTAACGGCGCTGTCCGTGGCGATTGCCTTCCGGATCGTAAACTTCTGGCTCGCCATCGCTGTCGGCTGGGTCAGCGTCGGGGTGATCGCCTTGCTGGCGCGCAGGCGAGGCAGGGCCGCCCCCGCCGACCCAGCGCAGGCGGGACTGGAGGCAATCGCCGCGGTGCCGCCGGACTGACGAACAGACGGACCGACGGACAGGCTGGTTCGCCGGGCCTCCTCGGCCCGCCGCCGGTCTACTGTCGGTCAGTCCGTGTCACTGTAAGTTAGCGGCGCGTGTGCCGAGCGGAGCGCGAGGCGGGAGACCAACTACGGTTGGCGGCCTCGTGGGGGCAATTCGTTCTGATTCATTCCAGCCAAACCGCAAGGACGCCACCACGAGCCGCCCCAACCACGGGCCACGGGCACCACCGGCACCACGGGCGCCACAACCACGTACCACCGGCACCACCAACCACCGGCACCACAAATCGCCCTCCGACACCGCGCCGGAAACCATGGTCATTGCAACGTTCGTGTCATAGGTGCTGCTGCAGCGTCACTAATTCCTCGAGCGTCATGTTTCCGATCTTCGAACCGCCGCTAACTGCGGCTCTTTCTGCCCGCTATGGGGGCTTAACGCGTTATGTGCTGCCCTCGATTGCGGACCGCAAGGGTGTCGGATGCGGGCGCTCGCCGGACGGCGACGCTGCGCATTCCCGGTATTACTCGGCATCTCCACGCTTCCTTCCCGGCCGACCGGACCTTCGGCCAGGCTGTCGCGCCTGGCCCAGGGTCGTCCGCAGGTCCGATGGGTGCAAGGCGTGGCCGAGGGTCCGCGGGCCCGGTTGCGGCGCACAAATCGTGTTGCGGCGGCCCGGCCGTGGCTCTTAGGCTCGGTGCCTCGCCGCACGGCGCGGCACCACTGACCGGGAGAGGAGGCGCAGCGATGTCCACCAGTCCGCAGGCGCCTCCAGCGACGCGCAACTAGCCCGTCCCGGTAGCGCCTCTGCAACGCAGAGGAATCGAAATGACTTCTGATCCATCGATGTTCCCGGCCGATGACAGCCTGCTGGGCACGACGACCGGCCAGGACACCTCCCGTACCGACGACATCCCGGTCAGCTTCGACGAGCGCACAATCCTGACCACGATGCTGGACTACACCCGTGACACCGTGCACGCTAAGTGCGCGGGAATCTCCGCGGCAGACGCCCGTCGGGCGCCGCTGCCCGGCTCGCCGCTGATGACCATCTCCGGGCTGGTCAGCCACCTGCGCTGGGTGGAATACGGCTGGATCGAGGGCACGCTGCTCGGCGGCCAGGACCACGGCCCGTGGACCGAGGAAGACCCCGACCGCGAGATGCGGATCGCGGTCGGGATCCCGATCACGCAGCTGCTGGCCGAGTACCGGGCAAGTTGTGACCGATACCGGAACCTGGTCGCGGCGCTCGACCTCGATACCCTCTCCAGGGGCGAGCTAGCCTGGCGGGCTGAGCCGGTGACGCTGCGGTGGATCTTGTTCCACCTGATCGAGGAGACCGCGCGGCACAATGGCCATATCGACATACTCCGCGAGATGGCCGACGGAAAAACCGGCAGGTGAGACTGCGGCGGCCCGGCACCGGCCAGGATCCTGGCATGCTGCCGGGCCGCTGTAGAAATTGCGTGCCTGGGCTCTGGCTGGTCAGGGTGTGCGGAATGCGGCGTAAATGATCGCAGCGAGCCTTTCGTTCATCTCATCCCTGGGCAGCTGAACGTCCGCGCTGAGCAGGTAGTTCACCCGCTCCAGCATCATCAGGCAGGCGAGCGCCGTGAGCTCGGCGTGCGGGACCGGCTCAGAGTCGGCTCTGGCCTGGACCTTCGCCGCAGCGGTCATCCCCTGCGTGATCGATTCCGACAGCCGGAACAGCAGCTGCAGTCCGTCCGCGAACACTTCCTCGCCCACGATCTCGGCCTGGCTCAGAATGCGAATTACGGTCGCGTGGGCTGCGTAGATTTCGCCAAAGCGCTGCACCCACTGGCGCAGCGCGGACCGGCCTGCCTCGTTGCTGGTGACTATCGGGAATTCGTCGGTGATGACCGCCATGTCATGCAGGGCATCGCGAAGCAGCGTTCGAAATAGATCGTCTTTGTTTGCGAAATAGAGGTAAAAGGTGCCATGCGATGTCTTTGCGCGGCGAACAATATCTTCTACCCGAGTCGCTTGCAATCCAGTTTCCTCGAACTCGGCCAGGCCGGCGTTGAGCAGCCTCCGCACTGTCTGGCGGCCCTGGGCCCCGAGCCCGCGCTGCTGCGCCGGAATGCCGCCGCCGAGCGATGGACGCTGCGGCCGTTTCCCGTCATCTGACCGGTCGCGGTCATCGTCCATCGTGGTGGCGATGTTGTCGGCAGCCTGAGCCTCTGCCGGTCTGGCCTGACCCATTAATGGCTGGTGCTGCGTACCGCCCGGCCGGCCGGCGTCGCGTCGGACAGCTAGCGGGCTGCCGCCCTGGTGGCTGGCTGCGGGCGGTCCTGGCGAGCCCGACCTGGATTCCCGACTCATGTCGAGAGACTAGTCTGCCGCGCGCCTGGCCTCCACAGCGGAGCCGGCCTGCGGGCACAAGCACCTCCGAATTCAGCCGTCCGGATAGGGCTGGCCGGCGTCCCGCCGAGCCAGCACCGAATCGCCGGAGTCCGACTTGAAGGATCATCTGGCCAGGCTGACACGCATATCAGGTGACGCACACGTCATTCTTTACTTTGCATCGAATTACGAATCGTGCCGAAATAGAGATCATGACTCGCGCCAGGCCTGGAGCAAATGCGGCCATGCCGACGCAGAACGGGGCGGGCGACGGGCCCGGGCCAGACGGCGACTGGCTTGGCGTGGCCAGCTGGAAGGCTGGCGCGAAGGCAGCGAAAGAGAATTTCCCAGTCGCCCTGCGCATGCTTCCTGGCAGGTACCGGGGATACCTGCAGGCGGTCTACGTTTTCGCCCGCACCACCGATGACGCCGGGGACCTCGCGCCGCCGGGGGAGCGATTGCAACTGCTGGATGAGCTGGCCGACGATGTCAGGGGGCTGTACGCCATGCAGGCAGCCGCCGGATCCCCGGACCAGAGCGGCACCGGACCGGCTCGCGGCAGGCCCAGGATTCCGGCCGTCCGCGGGCTTGCCGACGTGGTCACCGACTGCGCGATCCCGATGCAGCTGTTCCTCGACCTGATCGGGGCCGGGCAGCAGGACCAGGTCGTCACCCGCTATCAGACCTTCGACGAGCTGATCGGCTACTGCCGGCTGTCGGCCAACCCTGTCGGCCGGATCGTGCTGCACATATTCGGCTGCTCGTCGCCGCGGCGGGCCAAGCTGTCCGATGACATCTGCACCGGGCTGCAGCTGGCCGAGCACCTGCAGGATGTCGGCGAGGACATGCGGGCCGGCCGGATCTACCTGCCGGCCGACGACCTGCGCGCGCATGGTTGCACCGAGCAGGACTTGCTCTCATCGTCGGCGCCGCCGCAGCTACGGCGGCTGATCGGCTTCGAGGTCGGCCGGGCCAGGGAACTGATCGACTCTGGAGCGCCCCTGGTCGGCACCCTGCGCGGCGCGGCGCGGGCCGCCGTGGCTGGCTACGTGGCCGGTGGCCGGGCGGCACTGGCCGCTATCGCTGCGGCCGACTACGACGTGCTGTCCGCGACGCCGCGGCCGTCCAAGGGCAGGACGGCTGCGGAGCTGATCGCGGCTCTGGTGCGGGCCAGGTGAGGCAGTGACCAGATCCGCGGTCGAGCAGACGCGCGTGCACGAGGCTTACCGGCACTGCGAGACCGTCACCCGGCAGCAGGCGAAGAACTTCGCCTACGGCATTGCCCTGCTGCCCGGCGACAAGCGTCGCGCGCTGTCGGCCGTCTACGCGTTCGCCCGCCGGATCGACGACATCGGCGACGGCACGCTCCCGGCGCCGGAGAAGCTGGCCGCGCTGGACGCTGCCCGCGCCGACGTCAGGGCCTTGGCGGCTGGGGGGACGGACGCCGACGCCCTGGCCGACGACCTCGTGCTGCTGGCGCTGGCCGACGCGGCCCGCCGGTTCCCGATCCCTGTCGAGGCGTTCGGTGAGCTCATCGACGGCTGTGCGGCCGACGTGCGCGGCGTCAGCTACGCCACCTTCGACGAGCTTGAGCACTACTGCAGGTGTGTGGCCGGGTCTATCGGCAGGCTCTCGCTCGGCGTGTTCGGCAGCAGGGGCCCCGATGCGGCAGGCCCGCTTGCCGATGCGCTCGGTGTCGCGCTGCAGCTGACCAACATCCTGCGCGACATCAGCGAGGACCTCGGCAACGGCCGCGTCTACCTGCCCGCCGACGACCTGGCCAGGTTTGGCTGCGCCCTGACGCCCGCGGACCAGCCCGGTGCCGACGGTCACGGCGTCGTCGCTGGCCCGATGGCCGAGCTGGTCCGCTTCGAAGCGGCGCGGGCGCGGGACTGGTATGCGATCGGCATGCGGCTCATGCCGCTGCTTGATCGGCGCAGCGCGGCCTGCACCGGCGCGATGGCCGGAATCTACCGGCGGCTGCTTGAGCACATCTCGGCGCGGCCGCAGGCTGCCCTGGACCACAGGATGTCGCTTCCGGCCGGCGAGAAGGCGATGATCGCGGCGAGGGCGCTGGCCGGGCTCGGCCTGCCCACAGCGAGCCGCGGATCGAACGGCGCTAATGCCGGGAGCGGGTCATGACGCGCCGGCGGGTGGCAGTCATCGGCGGCGGACTGGCCGGTATCACTGCCGCGATCGCGCTGTGCGATGCCGGCGTCGACGTGACGATGCTCGAATCCCGGCCATGGCTGGGCGGCGCCGCGTCCTCGTTCGCCCGCGGCCCGCTGACAATCGACACCGGCCAGCATGTGTTCCTGCGCTGCTGTGCGGAATACCGGAGCCTGCTGGCCAGGCTCGGCGTAGCCGGATC
Source organism: uncultured Actinomycetota bacterium (assembly GCA_963719765.1). Lineage (GTDB taxonomy): Bacteria > Actinomycetota > Actinomycetes > Streptosporangiales > Streptosporangiaceae > JAJYUU01. Next base: position 130,856 of record CAVRCW010000001.1, on the reverse strand, counting down.
GGTGGCGATCCAGGACCGCTTTGACGTCACGGTCCTGGCGGCCGCAGGCCAGGCCCGGCTGCGGCGGACCGGCCTGCCGAGCCCGCTGCACATGACGCGGGCCCTGGCCGGGTACCGGCTGCTGTCGGTGCCGGAGCGGGCCCGGGTGGCACGGGCGGCCATCGCCTTCCGGTTTGCCAATCCGGATAGGCCGGGCCTGGACGGCCAGCGGCTCGGTGACTGGCTAGCGGCCCGCGGCCAGGACGAGCGCGCCCGCCGCAGGCTGTGGGACCTTTTCATCGTCTCGGCCTTGAACATCGGCGGCGACGACGCCAGCGCGGCGCTGGCCGCGACGGTGATCAAGACGGCGCTGCTTGGCGCCAGGGACGCCGCGGATATCGGGATGGCGACCGTCCCGCTCAGTCATTTGCACGGAACGGCACCGGCCGGCCTGCTGGCCAGCCTCGGCGCGCGGGTGCTGCTCGGGGCGAGGGTGGCCAGCGTCGAGGGCATGCCGGGTGGCGGGTACCGGGTTGTGCTGACACCGGGCCGGGCGGCCGCGCAAGCGGGCACCGCAGCCGCCGGTGCGCAGGACGGCGAGCCAATCGTGGCCGACGGGATAGTCCTCGCGGTTCCGCCAGACCAGGCGGCGCGGCTTGGGTCGGCGGCGGGCATCGCGCAGGCGGATGCCTGGACTGGCCTGGGCTACTCGCCGATCGTGAACGTGCATGTGGTGTATGACCGGCAAGTCATGACACTGCCGTTTGCGGCGGCCGTTGACTCGCCCGTTCAGTGGGTATTTGACAAGACCAGGCAAGCCGGGCTCCAGACCGGGCAGTATCTGGCGGTCTCGCTGTCGGCAGCGGACGAGTACGTGGACGTGCCAGCGGCAGACCTGCGGGCGAGGTTCCTGCCCGCGCTGGAGCAGCTGTTCCCGGCGGCCCGTGACGCGCGCATTACGGATTGTTTCGTCACCAGGGAACGTCGGGCGACGTTCCGGCAGGCGCCAGGTTGTGGCGTACTGCGACCCGGCACCGCGACCTCGGTGCAGGGAGTCGTGCTGGCCGGGTCGTGGACCGACACCGGCTGGCCGGACACCATGGAGGGCGCCGTGCGAAGTGGGCATAACGCCGCGCAGGAGCTGATTGGCCAGCTGGCCTGGTTGCCGTCGGACGGCCAGGTCGCGGAGCCTGACCCGGCCTGGACTGGTGCGCCATGACGGTGACCATGCCGGCCGGCGTGCAGGAGGCACGTGATCTTGTCGGGCCCGCGATCGAGAGCGCTGTCGGCCGGCTGAGCCCGGACGTGGGCGCTGTCGCTGCCTATCACCTCGGCCTGGCCGATGCCAGCGGACAGCCGCTGGCGATCCGTGGCGGAGCAGGCAAGGCACTGCGCCCGGCACTGGCGCTACTTTCTGCGCGAGCGGCCGGCGCCGGGCCGGAACGCGGCGTGCCGCCCGCGGCCGCGGTGGAGCTCGTGCACAACTTCTCGCTGCTGCACGACGACATCATGGACGGTGACACCGAGCGGCGGCATCGGCCTACAGCGTGGACCGTGTTCGGCATCGGCGGGGCCATCCTGGCCGGCGACGCGCTGCTGGTGCTGGCCGAGGACCTGCTGCTCGAGCAGCCGCCCTATGGCGTCTGGTCAGCGCGCTGCCTGTCCGCGGCGGTGCAGCGGCTGATCGCGGGCCAGGGCGCCGACCTGGCCTTCGAGCGCCGCGGCGACGTGCAGGTCGACGAGTGCCTGGACATGGCGGGAAACAAGACTGCCGCGCTGATGGCCTGCGCCTGCAGCATCGGCGCGATCCACATCGGCGCACCGGCCACGCTGGCGATGAGCCTGGCCGCGTTTGGCTCGCACGCTGGCCTTGCCTTCCAGATGACCGACGACCTTTTGGGCATCTGGGGCGCGCCTGAGGTGACCGGCAAGCCGGTCGGCTCCGACCTGCGGGCCAGGAAGAAGTCCATGCCGGTAGTGGCAGCACTGGACAGCGGTACCGACGCAGGCGCTGACCTCGCCCGGCTGCTGGCCAAGCCAGGACAGCTAACCGACGAGGACGTCGAGCGCGCCGCCTGCCTGGTCGAGGCGGCCGGGGGCAAGCAGCGGACCGAGGCCATCGCGGACTCGGCACTTGCCTGCGCATTCGAGTCCCTGGGGCAGGCGGAGATGCCCGAGGACGTGCGGGCCGAGTTCACCGGGATCGCCGAGTTCATCACGGCGCGCCAATGGTGACCCGGCCGGTCATCGAAGCCGGAGTGGCGGGCGTCGGGCAGGCCGCGGCCGTCACGGCCGGGCCCGGCGCGCTCGCGATTGCCCGCGAGGCGCTGGACCGCGCGACTGCGCACCTGACCAGGCTGCAGGACGCAGGCGGCTGGTGGCAGGGCGAGCTGGAGACGAACGTCACCATGGACGCGGAGGACCTGCTGCTCCGCGAGTTCCTCGGCATCCGCAGCCCGGAACTGACAGCTGCGGCCGCGCGCTGGATCTCCTCGTGCCAGCGGGCCGACGGCACCTGGGCGAACTCCCACGACGGTGCCGCCGACCTGTCAACCACGGTCGAGGCATATGTGGCCCTGCGGCTGGCGGGCGACCCGCCGCAGGCCCCGCACATGAGCCGGGCCGCCAGCTGGATCCGCGACCACGGCGGTATAGAGGGAACGCGCGTTTTCACCCGCATCTGGCTGGCGCTCTTCGGGCAATGGCCGTGGGACGACCTTCCTGTCATGCCGCCAGAGCTGATCTACCTGCCGCGGTGGGTCCCGCTGAACGTCTACCACTGGGCCTGCTGGGCTCGGCAGACAATCGTGCCCCTGACGGTCGTATGCGCGCTGCGCCCGGTCAGGCGGCTGCCGTTCGACCTGCCGGAGCTGCGCGCGGGCGCCGGGCCGACCGCGGCAGGTGACGGGCCTGGCGGCGGGGCGGCCCGAGGGGATGGGCCGCGTGACCCGTGGGGCGCCACGTTCCGTGGCCTGGACAAGGTGCTACATGGCTACGAGCGGTATATCGCCCGGCGAGGCCCGGCCGCCGCGGTGCGGTCGGCCGCGCTGCGCCGCTGCGCCGAGTGGATCATCGCGAGGCAGGAGCGGGACGGCTGCTGGGGCGGCATTCAGCCGCCGTGGGTCTACTCGCTGATCGCCCTGCACCTGCTCGGCTACGGGCTCGAGCATCCGGTGATCCGGCGCGGGCTCGACGGGCTGGACCGGTTCACCATCTGGGAGGACAAGCCGGCCGGCAGGCAGCGGCGACTCGAGGCATGCCAGTCACCGGTCTGGGATACCGCGCTGGCCATGATCGCACTGGCCGATGCCGAGCTGCCCGCTGATCACCCGGCACTGCTGTCGGCGGGGCAGTGGATCCTCGGCGAGGAGATCCGCGGGCCAGGGGACTGGCAGGTACGCAGGCCGGGGCTGGTGCCCGCGGGCTGGGCCTTCGAGTTCGACAACGACGGCTACCCGGATATCGACGACACCGCCGAGGTGCTGCTCGCGCTGCGACGGGTGGCATGGCCGGACGCGGCGGCGGACGGATCGGAGCAGCCCGCGCGCAGCGCCGTCGCCCGCGGCGTCGCGTGGCTGACAGGCATGCAGTCGAAGGACGGAGGCTGGGCAGCGTTCGACGCCGACAACACCTCCAGACTTGTCACCAGGCTGCCGTTCTGTGACTTCGGCGAGGTCGTCGACCCGCCGTCCGCGGATGTCACGGCGCACACTGTGGAAGCGCTGTGCGCCGAGGGCCTTGCCGACAGCGTGCCGGTGCGCAGGGGAGTGGCGTGGCTGCTGCGCGCCCAGGAGCGCGATGGCTCGTGGTTCGGCCGGTGGGGCGCCAACTACGTGTACGGGACCGGCGCGGTAGTCCCGGCCCTGATCGCGGCCGGGGTACTGCCCGGCAAGCCCGCGATCAGGCGCGCCGTCGACTGGCTGCTTAGCCACCAGAATCCCGATGGCGGGTGGGGCGAGGACCTGCGCTCCTATACCGACGCGACCTGGGCCGGGCGCGGCGAGTCGACGGCCTCACAGACCGCGTGGGCGCTGCTCGCGCTGATGGCGGCGGGCGGGCAGGACGCGATGCGCGGCGCGGAACGCGGCGTTCGGTGGCTCGCGCGGACCCAGCGCCCGGACGGGACCTGGGACGAGCCGCAGTACACGGGCACCGGCTTTCCCGGTGACTTCTACATCAACTACCACCTGTACCGGCTGGTGTTCCCCGTCAGCGCGCTCGGCCGGTACATGAGGGCTGCTAGATGAGCGATCTGACCATCTGCGCGCCGCTGCGGCTCGAAGCGCGGGCGCTGCGTCACGGCCTGCGGGACGCGGGCTTGCCCGCACGGGCGGACGTGGTCAGGGTCGGGTACGGCCCGTCGCGTGCGGCCGCGGCGGCCGCCAGGATCGTGCGTTCCGGCCCAGGCATGCTCGCGGTCGGCGGCGTCGGCGGTGGCCTGACCGACGACCTGCGAACTGGTGACGTGGTCGTTGCCACCGAGGTGCGCGACGGCACGCACGCGGTGAGCTGCCCGTCGGCGCCGCTGCTGGCCGGCGAGCTGCGCCGGGCCGGCCTGCGGGTGCGCCTAGGCCCGGTAGCGACCGTCGGCCACCTGCTGCGGCCCGGCCAGCATGCGGCACTCGCGGCCACCGGGGCCATCGCCGTCGACATGGAATCGGCGCCGGTGCTCGCCGCGGCCGCGGGACGCCCCGCGGTCGTCGTCCGGGCAATCTCCGACACGCCGGCACACTCGGTGCTTAGCCCTCAGATCGTGGCAGGCGGCATCCGCGCGCTGCGGTCACTGCGGCAGGCCGCGCCCGCGCTGGATCGCTGGGCTGCGGCCGGCGCGTCCCGGCGGATCGTGCTGGCAAGCCCGCGCTCGTTCTGCGCCGGAGTCGAGCGTGCTATTGAGATTGTCGAGCGGGCGCTGGTCCTGCACGGCTCGCCGGTCTACGTGCGCAAGCAGATCGTGCACAACACCAAGGTGGTCGAGGACCTGGCCGCGCGGGGCGCGATCTTCGTGGACGAGCTCGGCGAGGTACCCGACGGCGCGACCGTCGTCTTCTCCGCACACGGGGTGTCACCCGAGGTGCGCAGCGAGGCAGCGAGGCGCGGGCTGCAGACCGTCGACGCCACCTGTCCGCTTGTGGCCAAGGTGCACGTGGAGGCCCGCCGGTTCGCCGCGGAAGGCTACCTGGTCGCGCTTATCGGGCATGCGGGGCACGAGGAGGTCGAGGGCACCCTGGGCGAGGCCCCGTCCGCGACGGTGCTGGTCGAGACGGCCGACGATGTGGCTAGATTGCGGCCCAGGGATTCGGGGAAAGTGGCCTACCTGATGCAGACCACCCTCTCGGCTGACGAGGCCGGCAGCGTCGTGGATGCGCTCACCGACCTCTTCCCGGCTGCCAGGGGGCCGGGCAGCGACGATATCTGCTACGCGACAACCAACCGGCAGCTCGCGGTGCGCGCGATCGCCGGGCAGTGCGACGTCGTGCTGGTGGCGGGCTCGGCCAACTCATCCAACTCGCTGCGCCTGGTGGAGACGTCGCAGCGAGCCGGTACCCGCGCCTACCTGGTCGACGGGCCGGAAGACATCGAGCTCGGCTGGCTCGCCGGGGCGACGTCGGTCGGCATCACGGCCGGGGCCTCCGCGCCGCCGGCCGTGGTCGGGCAGATCACCCAGGCCCTGTCGGGCCTCGGCCCGACCGAGATCAGCGAGGTTGCAGTCACAGCCGAGTCCGTCCAGTTCGGTCTACCGAAGGAGGTGCGGTAATCGTGGCGATGCCGCTGCGCCAGAGCCTGCGAGTGGGCAGCTACCTGCTGCGCCAGAAGCTTGCGGGCAGAGAGAAGTTCCCGCTGCTCGTCGAGCTTGAGCCGCTGTTCGCCTGCAACCTCAAGTGCGCGGGATGCGGGAAGATCCAGCAGCCGGCCAGCCTGCTGAAACAGCGGATGCCGGTGGAGCAGGCGATCGAGGCGATCGAGGAATGCGGCGCGCCCATGGTCTCGATCGCCGGCGGCGAGCCGCTCATGCACCCGCAAATCGAAGTGATTGTCAACGAGCTGATCAAGCGGAAGAAGTTCGTGTTCTTGTGCACGAACGCGCTGCTGATCGGCAAGAAGCTGGACAAGTTCAAGCCCTCGCCCTACTTCGCGTGGGTGGTCCACATCGACGGGCTGCGCGAGCGGCACGACGAGTCGGTCTGCAAGGAAGGCGTGTTCGACGAGGCCGTCGCGGCGATCAGGGAATGCCAGCGGCGCGGCTTCCGGGTAAACACCAACACCACGTTCTTCAACACCGACACGCCCCAGACCGTTATCGACGTGCTCAGCTATCTCAACGACGACCTGCAGATCAATGACATGCAGATCTCGCCGGCCTATGCGTACGAGAAGGCGCCCGACCAGGATCACTTCCTCGGCGTGACCGAGACGAGGGAACTGTTCCGCAAGGCGTTCGGCGACGGCAACCGGAAGCGGTGGCGGCTCAATCACACGCCCCTGTTCCTGGACTTTCTGGAGGGCAAGGCGGACTTCGCCTGCACCGCCTGGGGTATCCCCTCGTATTCGCTGCTTGGCTGGCAGCGGCCGTGTTACCTGATGGCGGATGGGTACGCCAAGACTTATCGCGAACTGATCGAGACGACTGACTGGGATGCTTACGGCCGCGGCAAGGACCCGCGGTGCGCGAACTGCATGGCACACTGCGGCTATGAGCCGTCCGCCGTCATCGCCACGACGAGTTCGCTGCGGGAGTCGGTCCGGGCGCTCCGGGGTTCGTTACGGCTGGCCGGGGTAGGCGATCCGCATGGCGGTGAGCGTAACTGAGACGGAGACCAAGTACGACGCGCCCGCAGGCGTAGCGCTGCCACCGCTTGACGACCTGCCGGGCGTGGCTCGCAGCATCGGCCCGATAGAACAGGAGCTGACGGCCGAGTACTTCGACACCGAGGACCTGCGGCTGATCCGGGCAGGCATCACGCTGCGCCGGCGGACTGGCGGGGCCGATGCGGGCTGGCACCTGAAGCTTCCGGTCGGCGGGCACACCAGGACCGAGATCCGGCTGCCTCCTGGCCGGGCGGTGCGGCGGGTCCCGGCCGAACTGGCCGACCTGGTCCGGGCCAGGGTCCGCGCCCTGCCGCTGGAGCCGGTCGCCACGGTGACCACCAGGCGGAAGGTCACAACGCTGGTGGACGCGGCCGGCAACTCGCTGGCCGAGATCGCGGACGACACGGTGAGCGGGACCAGGCACGGTGATCCCGCTTCGGCGTCGCACTGGCGTGAGCTAGAAGTCGAACTCACCGGCGGCGACGGCCGCCTTCTGCAGGCGGCCGACAAGGTGCTGCGCCGCGAGGGACTGCATCCTGCCGGGTATTCAGCCAAGCTGGAGCGGGTACTCGGCAGCGGGTCTGCCCGCCCGGCGGACAAGCCGCGCCTGTCGCGATCCTCGCCCGCGAGCCAGGTCGTCGTCGCCTATCTCGGCAAGCATGCCGAGGCGCTTGCCTCGCTTGACCCGCTGGTCCGCAGGGACGAGCCAGACGCGCTCCACCAGATGCGAGTCGCGACCCGGCGACTGCGTAGCACGCTGCGTACGTTTGCCCAGGTCATCAGCGGTGGCGAGACCGACCACCTGGCCGCGGAGCTGCAATGGCTCGGCACGGTGCTCGGCGAGGCGCGCGATGCCGAGGTGCAGGCTGACCGCATGCAGCAGCGAGTGGCCGATACCGATGCCGAACTGCTCCTGGGCCCGGTGGCGGCCCGCGTGCAGGCGCACTTCGCGAAGACGGGCGCGAAGGCGCGCGGCGCGGTGCGGGCGGCGCTGAAGTCGGAGCGGTACTACGCGCTGCTCGATGCCCTGGATGGCGTGATCGCCCGCCCGCCGCCAGGGCCCGACGCCCAGGCCCCCGCGGGCCGGGTCCTTCCGGCGGCGGTCCGCCGCTGCTACCGCAAGACCCGCCGGCGCATTCGCCTGGCCGTGCGCGCGCCGGACGGCCAGGCCGGTGATGTCGCATTGCATCAGGCGCGCAAGGCCGCGAAGCAGGCCAGGTACGCGGCCGAGGCCGCCGAGCCTGCCGTCGGCGGGGACGCGGCGGCGTTCGCCCGGAGGATGAAGAAGGTCCAGTCCGCGCTCGGAGATCACCAGGACAGTGTGGTCAGCCGGGATATCGTGCGGCGGCTCGGCATCCAGGCCCATGCGGCGGGCGAGATCGCGTTCAGTTACGGCCTGCTCTACGGCCGCGAGGCCTGCGATGCGCATCGGCTGCTGGCTCGGGCCATGCGCAACTGGCGCCACGCCAGTCGGCCGCGCTACCGCAGGTGGATGTCCGCTTAGGGCGGACGACGGCAGGCTGCTGACGACGGTGGGCCGGGGCACCTCGTTCCCGGCAATGTGGCGGCAAGCCGATGACCGCGGCGACCGCCGCGCCGCTAGCGCGCGGGGGCATGGCCGCAGTGCAGGCGCCCCCCGTACGCTGGCATGCGATGGCGGCATCGCCTCTACGGGATTGGTCTGGTGGCTAGCAGATTGTCACCGCTGAGCGAAAGACTGGCAGCGCGGCTCTACCTGCTTGGCTGGGCCGTGGTGTGCCGAATGCCCAGATCCTGGGCGCAGCGGCTGTTTACGGCGATCGCTGACGTGGTGTGGTGGCGTAACGGCCCGAGCGTGCAGCAGCTGGAGGCGAATCTGCGCCGGGTGATCGGGCCGGACGCCTCCGGCGCGGACTTGCGACGGCTATCCCGTGACGGCATGCGCTCCTACCTGCGGTACTGGCTCGAGGTTTTCCGGCTGCCAGTCATCCCGCCGGAGGAGATCATGGCCAAGATGCGCATGCATGGTGACCAGGTCGATGTCGCACTCGGTCACCTAGCTGCCGGGCGCGGCGTCATCTTTGCGCTTCCGCACATGGGCAATTACGAGCAGGCGGGCGCGTGGATCGTGCGGCGCGGGGCCGGGTCGTTCACCACGGTGGCTGAGCGGCTGAACTCGGCCAGGGTCTTCGACAAATTCGTGGCGTTCCGCGAGAGCCTGGGCATGGAGGTACTTCCGCTCACTGGCGGCGGGGGCCCGTTCGGCGTGCTCGCGCATCGGCTGCTGGAAGGACGGCTCGTGTGCCTGGTCTGCGATCGTGACCTGAGCGCGGGCGGGGTCGAGGTGCAGTTCTTCGGCGAGCCGGCCAGGATGGCCGCCGGCCCGGCGGCGCTGGCGGTGGACACCGGGGCTGCCCTGATGCCCGTGACGCTGTGGTTCGAGGGGGAGAACTGGGGGGCACGTGTCTACCCCGAGGTGGCAGTGCCGGAGGGCTTGGAGCACCGAGAGAAGATCGTCTCGATGAGCCAGCAGATGGCGGCCAGGTTCGAGCAGGGCATCGCCGAGCATCCGGCCGACTGGCACATGCTGCACTCCGTGTTCGTGGCCGATCTCGATCCCGAGCGGCTCGCGCGGCGGATCGGCGCTGACGCCAGCTGACCTGGCTCGCCGGACAGCCCAGCCGGCGCCGCACGGCCCAGCCGGCGCCGCGCCGTCGCCCTCAGTCGTGCTCGAGTCTCGTGTCTTGAGTCTCGTGTCTTGAGTCTCGTGCCTGAGCGGTCAGCCGGTCTGCGCTTCCTCGGTCTCCTTCTGCTCGACCAGCTCGCCCTCGATGCCAATCTGGACCTCGTCGCTGACGACCCACCTGCCGTCCAGCAGCATGTTGAAGGTCAGGCCGAAGTCTCTTCTGTCGATCTTGGTGGTGGCACTGTAGGCGATCCGGTGCCCCATCATCCCTGGATCGTTAAACTCGCCGTACTTCGTCACGTCAAGCGTCACCGGACGGGTATTGCCCTTGATGGTCAGGTCGCCGGTCAGCTTGAATTTGTCCGACCCGGCGGGCTCGACATTCGTGCTCTTGAACGTGATCGTCGGGTACTTGTCCACCTCGAGGAAGTTCGACGAGCGCAGGTCGTTGTCCCTGACCTCGTGATTCGTCCGGATGCTGGCAGTGGAGATGGTGACCTCGACCGAGGCCGTCGCCGGGTGATCAGGGTCGATGTCGGCGACCGCGCTGACTTCAGCGAAATGACCTCGAACTGTCATCATCCCCAGGTGCTTGGCGGAGAACTCGACCTGCGTGTGGTACGGGTCGAGCTGCCAGTTGCCCATTTCGACCTCCATGCGTTACAGGCGTGGTAGCGGCGCCGATGTGCACCGCCGGTAAGACCGTAATCCGACCCTAATCGACCCGGTCCTAGTTTCCTGAGGTTCCCATCGACATAGTCGGCGGGCGGGATGGTGGCAGGCTCGCGGCGTCAGCGTCGTCGCCCTTCGCGGACGAACTCGCGGGTCCTTGTGGCTCTATGCGCGCCCCGGTCTGCCTGCGGATGAGCCTGCTCGGATCGCACCGGGTGCGGTCGGCAACGGCGATGTGGAGGTAGCCTCCGGAACCTGTTAGGCTGTTTGTGGAGAGCAGCCTCCACATAGCTCGATTCCGGCCACCAGTGCCCAGCCAGCAGCCTGATGGGCGAACGGAGGAGCAGCATGGAGACCAGATCCGCCGTCTTGAATGCGGCATTTCGCCGGTCCGGCGACGCGCTCCTGGCGGCTATAGAGCCGTCCGACCGCCCGGCGACGCGCACCAGAACCGAACGCGGGCTGGGCCGCCGCTCAGGGCCTGCATTACCCAGGCTCTAGTTCGCCTGAGCTACCGCAGGCTCGGCTTAGCTCCCACGCCGCCGGTCAAAGGTACGGCAGTGGATCTCGACGAGCTACGGCAAGTCTTTCCGCGGTTCTGAATGGTGGCACCGGCTTACGCGTTGCGGTCCGGCGGCGTGTCCGCGGCTATGGCGGAGGCGCCCGGCAGGCAGCTAGCCGGAGCCCGCTTAACAGCACGGGGGATGGCCTGATGGTTTACCGGAAAGGTGAAGCTTCGGCGCAAACGTCGGATCTGCGGGTCGTAGACATGGTGCCTCGCCAGGCCCGCTGGCCAGCGGAGGCACGTACCGAGCCCGCGCGCCAGGGCGTGGCCGTGCCAAGGTGGGCGGTTGCCAGTGCGGGCCTTGTGCCTGTCCTGCTGACCGTCGGGTGGCTCGTTGCCGACGCAGTCCAGCCTTCCTCGTACAGTCCGGTCAGGCAGACGGTCAGCGTCATGGCCGGTGACGCTGGCGTGGACCGGTGGATCATGACCGCGGCCATGCTGCTGGCAGGCGGCTGCTACCTCGTCACCGCGGCAGGCCTGACCACGTTGTGGTTGCCGGCCCGCATCCTGCTTGTCGTCGCCGGGTTGTGCAGCATCGGCATCGCGACCTCACCTGAGCCCGCCACTGGCCCGACGGCGGTTCACCTGGCCTGGACGGTCCTCGGTGCGGCCGCGATCACGCTCTTGCCTGCCTTCTCAAGCTGGCGCGCGCCACCGCGACCGGCTCTGCTGAGGTGGCCCGCGTCGATCATCGTCTTCGTCGTGTTCGCCGCGATGCTTGGCTGGGTGCTGGCGGAGATCTGGGCAGGCGACGCTCTGGGCCTTGCCGAGCGCACGACCTCATCGGCACTTACGACCTGGCCGTTCATCATCGCCATCGCATGGCGGCAGTCCGGCCCAGAAAACTTCTCGCCCGCTAACCGGCGCTCATGAGTGCGAAGCTGCCCAGGTCTGCTGCAGGGCGCTCGCGATGGCCTCGGCCGGCTGGGCGCCGGAGATCGCGTACCGGCGGTCGATCACGAAGAACGGGACGCCGGTGACACCGAGCGAGGCGGCAGTCTTCTCGTCTGCGCTGACCTCGGGGTCGAACTCGTCGGTAGCCAGGACCTTTTCGACCTCGCCGCGATCCAGCCCGGCGTCAACGGCTAGGCGAGTCAGCGCGTCGTGATCGAAGACGGAATCCTGCTCGGTGAAGTGGGCGCGATGCAGTCGCTCGACCACCTCGGCCTGCCTGCCGCTGACCTTGGCTAGCTGGACCAGCCTGTGCGCATCCCTCGTATTGCCGCGGCGCAGGCCGTCCATGCGGAAGGTCAGCCCGTCCTGCGCGGCGCGCTGCTCCATCTGGCGCTGCGCTTCCGTGACCTGCTGGGCCGTCATCCCGTACTTGCTGGCGAGCACATCCACATACGGGGTCGTGACATCGGTAGGGGCTGAGGGGTCCAGCTCGAAGGATCGGTAGACCACCTCGACGTCGTCCCGGTGGCCGGAGGCATCCAGCGCCTGCTCAAACCGCCTTTTGCCCAGGTAGCACCAGGGGCACACGATGTCGGACCAGATCTCTACCTGCATGCCGTTAGTCAACAACAGGGCTCGCCTGCCCCTTCCCCGCAGCTGAGCGTGCTGAGCTCAGGAATTGGGGTCAGCCAGTGTTCTGCAGGCCGGCTGCCACGCCGTTGACCGTGAGCAGCAGGAACCTTTCCAGGGCGGCGCGCTCGTCCGGGTCATCGCTGCCGCGCACGGCCGCGAGCGCGCGAAGCTGCAGGTGGGAGAGCGCATCCACATAAGGATCCCGGAGTGCGACGGCCCTGGCGAGGACCGGGTGGCCGGCCAGAAGCCGGTCGTGCCCGGTAACCGTCAGCACCAGTTGCCTGGTGAGGTCGTACTCATGCAGCACCTGCCTGGTCAGCTCTTCGCTGCGGCCTAGTGCCAGGTAACGGGCAGCGATACGCCGGTTGGTTTTGGCCAAGCTCATCTGAGCGTTGTCCAGCAGCACCGCCAGCAGCGGCCATTCGGCATAGGCGGCACCGACTGCCGCCAGGCCGCCAGGGCCGTCAATCGCCGCTGACAGCCCGCTGCCTAGGCCGTACCAGCCGGGCAGGTTGACTCTGGTCTGGGCCCAGGCGAAGACCCACGGGATCGCTCGGAGGTCGGCCAGCTCGGCCGGGGCTGCCAGGCCTCGCCGGGCTGGACGCGATCCGAGCCGCATGCCCCCGATCTCGGCAAGGGGGCTGAGCTGCGCAAACCACTCGGCAAAGCCGTCGGCCGTTACCAGGTCCCGGTATGCCTGCAGCGCGCCAGCCTCGAGTGCCGCGGCGACCTGCGCGAATGCGGTCGCCGGCCCGCTTCCGCCGGCCGGTGTGCTTCCGCCGGCCGGCGTGCTTCCGCCGGCGGCGGGCATGTTTCGGCCGGCGGCCGCGGACGTGCTCGGTGTTGCTGGCGCTATCGTGCTTGTGCTACCCGCGGACGCGAGCAGCACAGACGAGGTCACCTGCTCCAGGTGCCGCTGCGCGATCACCGGATGCCCGTATCGCGCGAAGATCACCTCGCCCTGCTCGGTGACCTTGAACCGGCCGTCCACCGAGCCGGGTGCCTGCGCAAGCACGGCCCGGCCCGCCGGTCCGCCGCCCCGTCCGAGCGCACCGCCGCGGCCGTGAAAGAGTACGAGCCTTATGTCCCGCTCGGCGGCCCACCCGACCAGCCGCTGCTGTACGTCGAACAGGCGCAGGGTGGCACTAACCATGCCAAGTTCCTTGGCAGAGTCGGAATAGCCGAGCATGACCTCGAGCCTTCGGCCCGTGTCGGCCAGCCGTCGTGCGACCGGCTCGATCCTGATCATCTCGTCCAGGACCTGAACGGCATGGGCGAGGTCGTCGCCGCTCTCGAACAGCGGTACCACGTCGAGTACCGGCGGCCTTCCCTGGCAGGCCCAGTACGCCAGCTCGTGCACGGCGGCAATATCGCCTGCCGAGGTAGTGAAGCTCACGACGTACCGATGGCAGGCCTCGATGCCATGCAGCCGCTGAATCTGCGCGATTGCATGAAGCGTCGCAAGCACTTCGCGGGTCTGCGCCGAGGGCTCCTGCCCCGCACGCAGCTCGCGCAGCTCGCGCAGCGCCGCCGCGTGTACGGCACTGTGCTGGCGCACCTCGAGCTCGGCCAGGTGGAACCCGAAGGTCTCCGCCTGCCAGATCAGGTGCTGAAGCTCGCCATAGGCCTGCCGGCCTGCGCCCGCTTCGGCGAGGGCACGCTGGACGAGACGAAGGTCGCTGACGAATTCGGCCGCCGACTTGTACCCGAGCGGGTGATCGTCTTGCTCAAGCCGAGTCGCCTGAAGCCGCCGCGCCGCGTACAGCACGAAGGTACGAAACGGCTCGCCCGGTGACCGCTCGCTGAGCTCGCCGACTAGTGCGGGGTGCGCCTGCGTGGCCGCGGCCAGCGCGGCTGCGAGTTCTGCGCTCGCGGGGGTGCTCGCGGATGACCTCAGCGTCGCGTAAATGGTCAGCGACCTGCCGACGCGGGTCGTCGCATTCTCCAGCGCCCGCAGCACGTGGTCGGCGTGGATCGCTGCCGCCTGCTCGGTGACCGGCGCCGTCACGAACGGATTACCGTCCCGGTCGGCGCCGATCCAGCTGCCGAATCGCAGGAAGGCGTGAGCCTGCGGGGCGGCCAGGCCAGATGAGTCGCCCTGCAATGCCCGATCGAGGGCCCGGTACACGCTTGGCGCGAGGCGGAACAGGGTTTCGTCGAAGACCGCCGTCCCTGACCGCACCTCATCCAGCGGCTGCATGGCCTGGATCCGCAGCGCCGAAGTCCGCCACAGCAAGTCGATCTCCTCCCGCAGCCGGCGCCGCATCTCCGCGTGCGCGGCTGCCCCAAGCTGCGGGTTGTCCAGGTTCTCCAGCTGCAGGCTGATCCGGCGCAGCGATTCGGTCACGGCCCGCCGCCTGGTCTCGGTCGGATGCGCGGTCAGCACCGGGTGCACCTCCAGCTTTGCCAGCAAGGCCGCGCGCTGCTCGCGGGTCAGCTGCCGATCCAGGCTGGCTATCGCGGCCGCCAGGGACTCGCGGACCGGCTCGGTGCCGCTGTCGCGCTCGCGCAGTGTCCGGATCCGCTGATGCTCCTCGGCCAGGTTCGCCAGGTGGAAATAGACGGTGAAGGCACGGGCCACCGCCTCTGCGCGTGCCAGCGGCCAGCTTGCCACTAGCGCGGCGATGTCGTCGTCGGCCTGATGACCGCCGGTGACCCCGCCGTCGGTGCCGCCGTTCACGTCATGCCGACGGGCAGCAATCGCCCGGTGCCGCAGGTCCTCCACGTCCGCCAGCAGGTCACTGCCATCTGACTCGCTGATGACCTGGCCGAGAATCTCCCCTAGCACCCGGACGTCGCGGCGCATTGACGCGGGCACTCGTCTCCGGTCGGCGTTCCTGGTGTCGGTATGCACTGCCACGGCGCCAGCGTATGGGAGACCGCCTGGCCGCAAACTGGCGTGGTAGCCTTTCCGATGATCATCCGCGCGATGCCAGCATGGCCCACTCACCTGGTGTTCACCGCGCGTCTTGCCGCCAGGGCCCCGCAGAGCAGCGCATCGTGACCAGACAGGTAATAAAACTCGGTTCGAGTTCAATCGCCAGCCGCGACGGGCTCGCGCTGGACGTCATCGCCGGACTTGTCAGTCAGATCGCAGCGGCGCAGCGGGCAGGTCACGAGATCATCCTCGTCACCTCTGGCGCCGCGCGCCTTGGCCAGCGGCTGCTTGCGTTCGAGGGCCCGACTGCGGGGGCTGCTCCGGCGCTGCGCGCGCTCCTGGACTCTGTGCGTTCGTCGCTGCGAGACGCCGACTCGCGTGCGGGGGCGCGCGGCGGTGAGCCCACGGCCGGGGCGAGCGCTGCCACGGCAGCCGAATACGGCCAGCTCATCGACGCACTGCAGCAGACGCTCCGCCGATTCGACGGACCGCAGGGTACCGCGCAGGCGGTGGACTTCGCGCTGGCCGCCGCTGTAGGCCAGCCCGCCCTGATGGCGCTGTATCGTCAGCTGGCCGCCGCAGTAGGCGTGGAGGTCTGCCAGATACTTGTCTCGCGCAGTGACCTGTCGTCCGCACGCGCGATGGGTGATCTCGGTGAGCTGCTGCGCGGGGCCGTCGGCCGCGGGCTGCTGCCGATCGTGAATGGCAACGACGCGACGGATCCGCTGTCAGCCCTCGACAACGATCAGGTAGCTGTAGCGGTCGCCGTAGCTGCCGAGGCGTCCCGGCTGCTTTTCCTCACCGACGTCCGCGCTGCCTACCGCGACTCGACCCGCACCGACCGGATAACCCGGCTCGCCCCCACGCAGGCGCGAGCCGTCCGCGTGACCGACGGTGGCACCGGCCGCGGTGGGATGGGTTCCAAGCTCGGCGCCGCGGCTCGGGCCGCCTGCTGCGGAGTGGAGTGCGTCATCGGCTCGGCCCGCGAGCCGGACGTGGTCGGCCGCAGCCTCAATCCCCGGGCCCGGATGGGCACGGTCGTGCGGCCCGCGGGCGGGCAACTCGAGCCATCCAGGCGATGGATCGGAGGCATGGCCTACTCAGCGGGCTCGGTCTACGTGAACAAGGAGGCGGAGGTGAGCCTGCGCACCGGCAGCACGCTCTTCCTGTCGGGAGTCAAGCGGGTGGACGGGGACTTCGCGGCCGGGTCGGTGGTCGAACTGCTGGATGTCCGGCATCCGGAACGGCTCCTCGGCCGCGGCTCGGTGGCGCTGCCCTCGAACCTGCTCCGGCTGCTGCGTGCGCTGTCCGCGCAACAGGTCGCCTGCGTCATCTCCACGCTGCTGCGGCTGAAGTTCGCCGGGCAGGCGCGCAGTGACAAGGCCGGTCCCGGCGAGCCGATGTCGCTGGTCGAGCCTGTGTCCTTCGCGGACTGCAGGGAACTCGCGGCAGGCGAGTCCCGTGCCAGCCGGGAGGCTTACGCGCAGCTGGCCGCGTTCTCGCCGGACCGAGTCGCCGAGCTGGCCGACTCGCTGATGCGAGCCCAGCCAGGAGTGTGCGCGACGTTCCTTCTCGACGGCGGGTTCCTGCGTGGCAGGGTCCCCGCGGATGCCGCCGCTCGGCGGGCAGTAAGGAGCATGCACGCGGTGCACAGGGAGTCGCTGGCGGTCTACCCGGCCGATAGCTGACCGGTCAGGCGGTGTGCTTCGGCGCGACCACGTACTGACGCAGATGAAGATCGCGGAAGGTCACCGGACCGCGCGGGCCGGGGACGACATCGATGTTGATCCCGGTCTCCGGAACTGACAGCAGCCTGAAGCCATCCAGCAGGCGAGGCGTCGCATTCCAGAAGGCTCCTGTCCCGGCGTAGCTGTCCAGGAACCGGCCTGCCGCTTCGGCATGGGCCGTCACGATCGAGGCCGCCAGCCCGGAGGTCTCCCGGTTCGCGATCGCCGCCGCGTCCTCGGGGCTCGCGGCGGGCGCGATCGTAATCGTCGCCTCGGAACCTGAGTCGAGTGCCCACTCGTGCCCGAGTTCGTGCCGATGTGGCGGCAGGGACAAGGTGATGCCGAGCTGCTGCGCCAGCGCGCTGAGCTGGGGCATGATCGGGCCCCACAGCGCGCCGTGCACGAGCAGCAGGTTCAGCCGGTTGCAGACACCGAGCCGGTCGAGGCTGCGCTCGATCAGCTGCAGGGCAAGCGCCTGATCCGCCGACTGGTCGAGGTAGATCACAGCTCCGCCATCGGCGTGAGCCAGCGTTCGCACCCCATGCAGGGCGCCCTCCCGCGCCAGCGCGCGCGTACTGTCGCCGCTGCCGCGCAAGATGACCAGCGGTATCAGCCGGGGGTTGCGTACCAGGGCAAAGGCGCGGTCACGACCGGGCCCGCGAAGTAGCTGGACGGCGGCCGGATCGAGCCCGCTGTCGGCCATGGCCGGCCTGACAACCTCGTCTATCAGCACCGCGGCCGACCGCGCGGCGCTCGATCCGGTGCGAAGCACGCCGGCATTGCGGGACTTGATGAGCTGCGATGCAATGTCCACCACGACGTTGGGCCGAGCCTCGAAGTTCGCGCCGATGACGCCCACGGGACGATGGCGCTCGTGCAGCTCAAGGTCGTCAGGCAGGTCGCGGATGAAAGTGCTGGCCGCCTCGGCAGGCACCTCGGCAAGCGCAAGCAGCTGGTCGGCCATCGCGGCGATCCGGCTCTCGTCCAGGGCAAGCCGGTCCACGAACGCATCGGCTAGGCCCTCGGCTTGGGCCGCGCGTACGTCCAGTTCGTTCGCGGCCAGCACCGGGCCGGCGCGCCCGGCAAGGTAGGCCGCGATCGTGCGCAGTGCCCTGTCCAGGTCGGCGGCGTGGGAGTGCAGGAGCCCGGCAGCGCCGTCCAGCGCCGCCCGTCCCGCCGCGGCGACGGCAGCATCGGCCTCCGCCCGCGCCCGCAGGTCCGCATCGGCGGGGTGCTCAGGCCCAGGCGCGGCATCCGCTTCGCGTGCCATGATCATCAATCTCCCCGCGCGGATGGTGCCTGCTGCCGACTGCTGATCCCACAGCGCCAATGACGGCGAACGAGCACGTCTGCGGTCGAGCATAGTCGCAGACCCGAGCGGACCTCGTGGTCCGGCCGAGCTGGCCGAACCCGTTGTGACCGGCGCGAGCTGACTAGTCGGCGGTTGGCGGCGGCAATGCGTATGCGTCGTCCGTTGCCTCGCGTTTGTTCTGTCCAGCCCGAACTGGACTGGCTCCTGGACTATGCGCATCGCGCTCGCGAGCGGCGAGCCGCCACGGTGAATGGACCAGGGACCGCGCTCGCCGATGCCGACCCCAGTAGTGGGCTGGCACGTTCCGCCAGTCGTTGTCAAAACTCAAGTTCGCTCCTCCCCGCCGGGTGCGACGCGCCACGGCCTGCCCAGGGCGAGGCGTACTGCGCGAGACCCGCGGGTCCCCCCCAAGGTCCCTGGCGCGCCGGATGTGCGCGCCCAGGCCACCCGCGCGAACCGGCGGCACTGGGCTACCCGGGCGCAGGACTACCTCGCCCTGGTTAATAAAGCAGTCAATCGTGGGTTCTGCGCAGAGTGCCATCCCCGAACTCCGGGATGCACTCCCGCGGTCGCCGCCCTAAAATGCGCGCTACCGCACCTATAGCCCGGTAAGCATCACGGCGGGTCGGACTAGCATGACATCGGCAGGACGGCAGGAGTTGCATGGTGCTCGACTCGAGCGCGCCGACGGCGCATGTGACCACCCCTTCGGGGAAGGTGGCCGCTATTGCCGCAGGCACGCGGCTAGTATTCGGCCGCGGGCCCGATGCCGACCTGGTGATCCCGGCAGGACGCGGCCTGTCCAGGCGAGCTGGCGTCATCAGCGCAGTTGACGGCGGGGCCTGGATTGCCAATATCAGCCGCACGCATGCCCTCTACGCCGAAGGCGATGGTTACCGGGTCCGGCTGCCCAGGATGGACGAGACGGGCGAGCCGTCGCAGGGGTGGTTCTTGCGGCAGGGAACGGCGCTAGTGGGGTCGCGGGCGATGCTCGACGCTGGCCAGCCGCTGCGGCTTCTGGTCGCTTCGGTGAACTCGGCAGGCGCCGACCTCGATGCCGGGCGGGCCGAGGGGGAGCCGACGCTGCTGCCGCTGTACCTTGACCCGAACACCAAGCTCTTCCTCGTCGCGCTGCTGTGGTGCCGGCCGTGGCTGATCGATGCCGCACGAAGCTCCCCGCTGCCCCGCACGCCTGAGATCGCCCGGGCCGCGCTCGAGGTGACCGACGCGCATCACGAGCTGGAGTGCTTTGACACCGACTCTGCGTTCAGGGACCGGCTGTCGGCCCGGGTGGGTGAGCATCTGAAGGTACTGCGGCGCAAGATCCTCGAGCGCGGCCTGGTGCGCGCGGGCGTCCGACTGTCTGACGAGGTTGTGGTAGGGGCGCTGATCGAGAACGGGATCGTCACGACAGATGACCTCGATCGGATCAGCGATCCTGCCTGGTGCTCCCGGCAGGAGGATCTCTGGTGGACGCCGACAGCGTGACGACTGCGTGTTCGTGCGCAGACCCCGCGCCAGCCAGCGCGTGCACGCGGGGTGGCTAGGTGCCCTGTACCTGGAAGCTGGCCTGTGCGCTCTTTCCGTTTGTCCCCGTGACGCGCACGGTGTAGGTGCCGACCGGCAGGCCGCCACCGAAGAACTCGTGACCCTGATTGATCACGTAGTTGAAAGTTCCCGCGCGGTCTGCGATCGGATGGACGGGCGACTCGCGCGACCCGCGCACGCCCACCAGGACTAGCGTCACCGGCTTGTCAACGGGCCAGTTCTGCCCGAGTATCACGAACGACGTATGGCTGTCGCCGTAGGGCTGGCTCACGGCAATGTTTGGCGCGCCGCGCCCGCCGGTCGGCAGCCCCGAGCCTGGGGCACCAGGTGGCGGCTGTATGACTGGCCCGAGCTGGGGAGGGCGGGTGCTGGCCGTGATCGCGGCACCCACGGCCCAGCCCGCGGCGATCAGAGCGACCGCCGCGACGATCGATGCGATAGGCAGCAGTGCGCGCCTTCCGCGCAGGCGCGTCAGCGCCAGGCGGGCGCCGGAACCAGGCGCGCTGGCACCAGGCGCGCGGGCGGCACGGCGCGCCTTCGAACTCCTTCCGGCGCCCAGTTGGCCGGCGCCTGGTTCGCTGGCGGCCTGGTTCTTGGCGCTCAGGTCGCTGGCGGCCTGGTTGGCGCTCAGGTCGCTGGCGGCCGGGATGTCGGCGCTCAGGTCGCTGGCGGCCGGGATGTCGGCGCTCAGGTCGCTGGCGGCCGGGATGTCGGCGCTCAGGTGGCCGGTGTTCGGCACCGGTTGCGAGCCGAGTGTGGACTCGGCCGCAATCTCTGCGCTGCCCTCGGCCGCTGGCGCGGGCGCCGGTGCCCGGCGGTATTCCGCTATCAGCTCTAGGGCCTTGGCCGGCAGCGGCGCGGAGCCAAGGTCGCCATTCGTCTCGAGCCATGGCGCGAGGCGGGCCACGATCGCCGCTGACGTGGGTCGGCTGCGTGGGTCGCGCTCCAGGCACGCCTGGACGATCTCGGCGAGTTCGGCGGGCAGGCCGGCCAGGTCCGGAGGCTCGGTCGCGAGCCGCACCAGCACGTCCATCACCGTCTCGCCCTGGTAGGGTGCGTGGCCCGTTGCTGCGAACAGCGTCGTGGCACCGAGCGAGAAGATGTCGCTGGCGGAGGTCGCCTGGCGGGTGTCACGTGCTTGCTCCGGTGCCATGTACGCGGGAGTGCCTATGCTGCCGCGGGTCACCGTGAGCTGAATTCGCTCCGCAGCCCTGGCGACGCCGAAATCGATGACCCTGGGTCCGTCCGGCGATATCAGGACGTTGGAGGGCTTCAGGTCGCGGTGCACGAGGCCAACGCCGTGGATCGCCTCCAGTGCCTCCGCACAGCCGGCCGCCAGCCAGCGGACCGCCGCCGCGGGCAGCGGCCCGCAGGTCCGCACCAGCTTGCTCAGCGACGGAGCCGGGACGTAGACCGTGGCCAGCCAGGGCACATCCGCCTCGGAGTCGGCCGCGACGACCGCCGCGGTGAAAGCTCCGCTGACGCGCCGGGCCGCGGCCACCTCCTGGCCGAACCGGGTCCGGAAGTCTGGCTCCTCGGCCAGCTCGGACTTGATCGTCTTCACCGCCACGAGGCGTCCCGCGGCGGACCGGCCGAGGTAGACCTGGCCCATGGCGCCCGCGCCGAGTCGGCCGAGCAGGACGTAGCCGCCAACCTGCTCGGGATCCCACCGGCGCAGCGGTTCCACCAGCGAGGGCTGCGGCACGATCTGGTCTCCTTCCGGTAAACCGGATAAGCCCATATAATGCCAACCTTTCGCCGGGTCAGGCCGTACTTCGCGGGACTACGGGTGTTAGGCAGCCAGTGTTCCGCGTCGACCGGCGCTCTCGGAGCGCATCCGCAGCCTGATTCCGATGATCCGTGGCATTAGTCCCATAGGGAAACCGATTTCCGTGCAAGCGTGCAGGATTCACGCCAACACAGCCAGTAACGCGTACACGGCTGCAGTGTGGCTGATTCGGTTAGGTCCGGCTGTCGCGGCGGATGGCGAGGGGGATGGCGTCGCCCCAGCCGCCGTCTGTGGAGAGGACGGCGGTGTCGCCCGGCTGGACGTCGCGGGGCGGGGTGAGGGGGTGGGTGGTTTCAGTCCTCCGGATGAGCAGGTCGCCGAACTTGAGTTCCTGACGCCAGATCGAGGTGTCGAGACGCCCGGGGGCGGTGATGGTGAGGGCGAGGTCCCTGGGGTAGGCGGAGGCCGTTGCCGGATCGGCGTAGCTGATCTCGGTAAACAGCTCACGGCTGGTGACCAGCGTCCTGTCAGGCCCGGCCATCGTCCGGCGGAACTGGGCTGGCCGGGGGCCGGGCAGCGGCGATAGCTGTTCCTCAAGGGTGGAGATGGTGGAGTAGTCAGTGCTGGGGAAGTGGCGGATAGCTGCCATGGTGATTCCGGTGAGGGCCTCGGCCCGGCCGACGGCGCTCTCCCAGCAGTCTTGCCGGGTGCGCTCGGTCGGGTCAGGGCGCGCCGAGTCGTAGCCCGCGACGGTGTAGCGCACGGTGCCGGGGATGAACGCGGTGCCGGGTTGGGCGAAGCGGGTGGCAATCCCGGCCATGAGCTGCTGCTGTGCCAGGTCGCGGCGGGGCTCGTTGAAGTAGACCATCCCGGCGATGACGTCGAAGCTCCCGGTGGCGGCGGGGAGGTCGGCAAGGTCGCACTGGATGAACTCGATCCGGTCAGCGACCCCGTTTTCCTCCGCTAGTGCCCGCGCAGCGTCAAGCTGTCCGGCGTCGACGGCGACGACCCGGCGGGCACCGAGCCGGGCCGCCATGATGGAAAGCACTCCTAGTGATCCGCATCCAGCGTCAAGCACGACCGACGACGGTCCGACCGCTGACGACATCGCCAGCCGCAGGGCCAGGATGCGCTCAGGCGCACGGGCCAGCAGCATCATGTGAACCAGCGGCGAGTTGCCCTCGTTGAGCCGGGCGGGGTGGGTCATATCGGCTCCCTTGCAGATCTCGGTCCCGACTGGCTTGCCGATCTCGGTCCCGACTGGCTTGCCGATCTCGGTCCCGAGGTAGGTACGTCACAGCCGGGGATCGACGGGCTCGGACTCCAGCGCGAGCACGGCGAACACGCACTCGTGCACGCGCCATAGTGGCTCGCCGCGCGCGAGCCGCTCGATCGCCTCCAGCCCGAGCGCGTACTCGCGCAGCGCCAGCGACCGCTTGTGTCCGAGTCCGCGAGCCCTGAGCCGTATAAGGTTCTCCGGCATCGTGTAGTCCGGCCCGTAGATGATGCGCAGGTACTCGCGGCCCCGCACCTTCAGGCCGGGCTGGATCAGCCCATGACGGCCACGCACGAGGTTCGCGGCGGGCTTGACCACCATGCCTTCCCCGCCCGCCGTGGTCAGCTCCGTCCACCAGGCGGTCGCCGCCTCGACCGACGATGGGTCTGTGGTATCGGCCAGGATTCGCCGGGTGGGTGCGATCAGCTCGGTGTCGGCCTTGACCAGCCGGTCCGCGACTTCGAGGTGCCAGGCGTGAGGCTGGCGGTGGCACCCCGTTCCCTCGAAAGCCAGCAGCTGGAACGGGGCAAAGCGCACGCCGGTCAAACCGTCGGTCGGCCAGCAGTAGCGCCGGTAGGCGGCGGTGAAGGCAGCGGCGTTCGCCGCCCGGGTGCGGGTGCGCGCGAGCAGGTCCGCGACGTCCAGGCCGGTGGCGGCGGCCTGTTCCAGCACGCCGACCGATGCTGGCAGAGCGCCGCGGGCGGCCGCGCCCACCGCGGCGTACTGGTCGCGCAGCAGCTGCCCGGCCTTGGCGCTCCAGGGCAGCAGTTCGGCATCGAGCAGCAGCCACGAACTGTCGAGCTCGGTGAACAGGCCAGCTGCCTGCGCGGCGGCGGCCAGCCGCGCCACTAGCGCCGCCGTCAGCTCTGCGGTGAAGAACGGCCGGCCGGTCCGGGTCCAGACCGCCCCGCAGGCACCGCCCGGCACGCCGAATCTGGCCTGCGCTGCCTCCGGTGACCGGCAGACCAGCGCCACCGCGCGCGAGCCCATGTGCTTCTCCTCGCAGACGACCTGGTCGATGCCGTCGCCGCGGTAGGCCTCGAATGCCTGCTCGGGGTGCTCGAGCATGTCCGGCAGCCTCGAGGTGGCGACCGGACTCATCGTCGGCGGCAGGTACATCAGCCAGCGCGGGTCGATCGCGAACCGGCTCATCACCTCGAGTGCCGCGGCGGCGTTCTCCGCCCGCACCCCGATGCGCTTGTGGTGGCCCGTCTCGACTACCCGGCTTCCGAGCACGTCGGTGATATCGAGGACATCCGGCTCGCGCCTTGCCGCGACGTTCGCCGGGCGCGCGGCAGACACCGCGGCGTTCGCCGGGAACGGCCGGGCCGGCTCGTAGTAGACGGCGCCGGCCGGCACCGACACGAGCTCCCTTTCCGGGTAGCGCAGCGCGGTCAGCCGCCCGCCGAAGACGCAGCCGGTATCCAGGCACAGCGTGTTGTTAACCCACTCTGGCTCCGGAACTGGCGTGTGCCCGTAGAGCACCATCGCCCGGCCGCGGTATTCCTGCGCCCACGGATAGCGCACCGGCAGTCCGTACTCGTCGGTCTCACCGGTGGTCTGGCCGTACAGGCAGAAGTCGCGCACCCGGCCCGACGTCCGACCCTGATACCGCTCGATCAAGCCAGCATGGGACACCACGAGCCGTCCTTCGTCCAGCACGTAATGCGAGATAAGGCCGTCCAGGAATTGCTCTACTTCAGATCGGAACGGGCTTGGTTCCGCGCCGATCTGCTCTAGCGACTCGGCCAGTCCGTGGCTGACCTGGACGTTGCGGCCTCGCAGCGCCCGCAGCAGCTTGTGCTCGTGGTTGCCGGGCACGCACAGCGCATCGCCGCCAGCGACCATGCCCATCACCAGGCGCAGTACGCCCGGCGTATCGGGCCCACGGTCGACGAGATCGCCGACGAAGATAGCCCGCCGGCCCTCGTCGTGGTGCGCGGCGATCGCCTGCCCGGCCTCGTCCCGGCTGATCAGGTATTGCAGCCGCGCCAGCAGCGCCTCCAGCTCGGCCAGGCAGCCGTGGATGTCGCCGATCACGTCGAACGGGCCGGCCTGATCCCGCAGGTCGTTGAACAGCCTGGTCCTGACGACCCGCGCGGCGGCGATCTCTTCCTCTCCGCGCAGCGTATGCACGGTGCGGAAGCCTTCCCGCTGCAGTCCCTTCAGCCCGCGCCGCAACTGGTCGCGCTGGCGGCGAACGACCTCGGGGCCGAAGTCGCGGTCTGGCCGGCTCGCGTTCCTCGCCACGCATACCTTCTCCGGAACGTCGAGCACTATGGCTACCGGCAGCACGTCGTGCTCGCGGGCCACGGCGACGAGCTGGCCGCGCGCCGCTGGCTGGACGTTCGTCGCGTCCACCACAGTCAGGCGGCCAGCCTTCAGCCGCTTGCCGACGATGAATTGCAGCAGCTCGAAGGCCTCCGGGGTGGCGGACTGGTCGTTCTCGTCATCGGCCACAAGGCCGCGGCAGAAGTCGGAGGAGATGACCTCCGTCGGACGGAAATGGGCGCGCCCGAAGGTGGACTTGCCCGACCCGGTGACCCCGATGAGCACCACGAGGCTCAGCTCAGGCACACCCAGCTCCCTGCTCGCCAGCTCCGTCGTCATGCGGCAGCCCGCCGGGTGAACACGGCCAGCTGCGTCGGTGCGCCCACCTCGACGTCGACGGGTCCGACCGGGAGGTAACGGACGTCGTAGCCGTTCGCGGCGGCAACCTCGGCCGCCCAGTCACGGAACTGCGCTCGCGTCCACTCGAACCGGTGGTCGCGATGCCGTGGCGCCCCGGCGGGCAGGCTCTCGAACCGCGCGTTGTACTCGACGTTGGGGGTCGTGACCACCACGGTGCCGGGCGCGGCGTGCCCGAACACGGAGCGTTCCAGCGCGCCTAGCCGGAGCAGGTCCACGTGCTCGATGACCTCCATCAGGACCGCGGCGTCCAGACCGGCCAGCCGGTCGTCACGATAGGTCAGCGAAGACTGGAAGATCTGGATCCTGGCGCGCTGCTGCTCGGTCATCCGGTCCAGCCCAAGCCTGCGCGCCGCGACCTGCAGCGCCCCGGCGGACACGTCGGTCGCTAGGACCTGGTCGATGCCTGGCTCGGCGAGCAGATCCGCGACGAGCGCGCCTTCGCCGCAGCCGAGGTCACCGACCCGGCGGGCGCCAGCTGCCCTGACCGCGGCCAGGACCACCCCCCGCCGCAGCTCGCCCACCGGCACCGGCTTGTCCGCAGCGTGCAGTTCCGCCGCGCCGTCGACCGCGTTGTTGGTGCTGTCTGCCCCGGTGTCGTCTGCCCCGGTGTCGTCTGCGCCGGTGTCGTCTGCCCGGAGGTCGTCTGCCCCGAGGTCGTCTACCTCGGCCAGCCTGGCCAGGGCAGACTGGGCGAATTCGCGCCGGTGCGCCAGGTACCTGCGGGTGATGAGCTCCTTCTCCGGGTGCCCGGCCAGCCAGCCAGTGCCGGCCCTGATCAGCTTGTCGATTTCCTCGGTCGTGACCCAGTAGTGCTTGGCATCATCGAGGACCGGCAGCAGCACGTAGAGCTGGTTGAGAGCCTCGGCGAGCCTAAGCTCCCCGGTAAGCCGGACGCCGAGGTAGCGCGACTCGCCCCACTCTGGGATCTGCGGGTCAAGCTGGCTCGTCGTGGCGTCGACCTGCCAGCCGAGCGGCTCGAAGACGTGGCGTAGCAGGTCGGTGCCGCCGCGACAGGGCAGCGCGGGTATCTCGATCTGCAACGGGATCTGGGCGGCCGCCAGCTCAGGACGGGCGTCGCAGCGACCAGTGAACGCGGTCCTGAACACGTCCTTCAGCGCGATGGCGAGCATGCTCGATGCGGCATATGGCCGGTCGTTCACGTACTGGCCGAGCGCGAAGCCCTCGCCGCCCGATGGCCCGCTCCTGCGCCCGCGGACCAGGCCGATCGGATCCACCTCGAGCAGTAGCGCGGCAGTGCACCTGGTATCGGTCGCCTCCGGGTAGAAGACGTGGGCCTGGCCCGAGGACTGGGCAAACGCCTGCACCCGGCCCGGGTGCTTGTGCAGCAGGAAACCCAGGTCGCTGGCGGGCTCGCGGGTGGTGGTAATGGTCAGGATCACATTTCGCAGTCTTCCTGAGCCGGCCGCTCGCGTCGCCTCAATTTGACTGGCGCGCGCCGTCGGCGCGGGCTGAGCCCGGAGCCGTCCGTGGCAGCGGCCGTGGGCGCACGCCGTCAGGCGTGACCTGACGCGAGCGATGGCTCGGGCGAACTTTAGTACCCCGACTGCCTATCTGACCGATTATAGTACTTTCTGGTAATCAGCCGGAGATATCCGGTTAGGCTACTCTCGACCGGCGCTCCGGAGGGATCCCGCGTGTACTTGGCGCGGCATCCCGGTGAGCGCGCACTTCTCGGAAAGGAGCCCTTTGGGCCGCCACAGTAAACCGTCCCGCATCAGGCTTCCACAGGGAGCAACCCTTGCAGCCGCGCCCACGCTCGCGACAGTGGCCGCGGCTTTCTGCTTGGCACCGCAAGCCGCCGCGGCGGCCTCAGTGCCGACAGCCGCCACGGCGCACGCCGCAGTCCTGGACGCTGCCTTCAAGCCGGCCGCCTCGGCAGCGCCGGCGAAGTCCGGCGCGCGGCACGCGCGACCGGCTGCGGCAGGAACCGCACTGCCGGTGTCCTACAAGGTCAGGCGGGGCGACTCGCTGTCGTCGATCGCCGGGCACTTCTATCACGACCCGGCCGCCTGGCCGGTGATCTACTGGCGCAATCACGCGCACATCCGGTGGGCGGATGACATCAATACCGGGCAGGTGCTGCGCATCCCGGCCCGGCCGAGGCACATCCCGCGGGCGCCAGCCGCCCTGCAGCCCCCGGCCGTCGCCCCGGCGGTTGCCACCGTGCCGCCGAGCACGACGCAGGACCCCGCTGCAGTCCAGGAGGCTCAGCAGGCCCAGGACGCCCAGGAGGCCCAGCAGGCGACCGCCCCTGCCGATACCTCAGGGGAGTATCCGGGCGGCGCGTTCGGCCAGTGCGTGGTCGCCCGTGAGTCCGGCGGCGACGCGCAGGTCATGAACTCGAGCGGCCACTACGGCCTGTATCAGTTCAGTGCATCGACGTGGGCCGCGTATGGCGGCAGTCCCGCCGACTTCGGTAATGCCAGCGTGGCCGAGCAGAACCAGGTGTTCGCCAATGCGCTTGCGGCCGGCGGGGAGTCTAACTGGGCGCCCTACGACGGCTGCTGAGCCGCCGGGCCCGCGACGCTCGCGGGGACGGGCACGGGAGGCTGGCTGGCACATCCCAGCCACACAGACCTCAAGACCAGGTCTGCCTCTGCGTGCCCGTCCCGCGGGCTTAGCGCTCAGTAGTCAAGCAGCGCGCGCAGGGCCGCCGAGACCTTCGCGACGGTCGGTATCACCTCGTCCTCGAGCGCGTCGGCGAACGGCAGCGGGACGCAGGCGGCAGCCACCCGCCGGATGGGGGCATCAAGCAGCTCGAACCCCTCGTCGGCCACGATCGAGGCGACAGTGCCGCCCCAGCCGCCCTGGTAGGGGTTCTCCTCCACGATCAGCAGCCGCGACGTCCGCCGGACCGAGGCCAGCACGGCAGCCATGTCCAGCGGCACCAGGCAGCGCAGGTCGATGACCTCCGCGGCGACCCCGGAGCCCGCCAGTTCATCGGCCGCGGCCAGCGCGATCGGCACCGTCGCGGCCAGCGCGACCACCGTGACATCCGAGCCAGGGCGGGCAGTGGCGGCCTGGCCAAGCGGGACCACATGCTCATCGGGCGGCGCCTCGCCTCTGGTCGCGAACAGCCCTTTGTGCTCGAAGAACACCACCGGGTCGTCGCTGCGCACGGCGGAGGCCAGCAGCCCGATCACGTCGGCCGGGGTGGACGGCGCCGCTACCTTGAGGCCAGGAACGGCAAGCGCCCAGTTCTCCACCGACTGCGAGTGCTGCGCGCCGAAGCCGAGGCCACCGCCGTTGGCCGTCCTGACCACGAGTGGCACAGTCACCTGGCCACCGGTCATGTAGCGCATCTTGGGGATCTCGTTGGCCAGGTAGTCCCAGCAGCAGGCGAGGAAGTCCGAGAACATGATCTCCGCCACCGGCCGGATCCCGGTCATGGCCGCGCCCATGGCCATGCCCACGATGGCCTGCTCCGAGATCGGCGTG
Organism: uncultured Actinomycetota bacterium; assembly: GCA_963719765.1. Taxonomy (GTDB): domain Bacteria; phylum Actinomycetota; class Actinomycetes; order Streptosporangiales; family Streptosporangiaceae; genus JAJYUU01. Next base: position 102,021 of record CAVRCW010000001.1, on the reverse strand, counting down.
TCCCGCACCCGGTCCGGTCCGAACTCCGCCAGCAGGCCGACCGTAGTCTTGAACACGCCGCCAGCCGCGCCGATGTCCTCGCCCAGGCAAACCACGGACGGGTCGCGCCGCATCTCCCTGGCCAGGCCTTCGGCCACGGCCTCGCGGTAGGTGATCAGGTCCGCCATGCGTATCCTCCGTCCGCCCACAGGTCGGTGAATGCCTGAGCTGGATCGGCTCCTTCGGCCGCCTTCGCCTCGGCCACCGCGTCGGCCACTGTCTGGGCCGCGCGGACGGCGGCCGCGGTAATGTCCTCTTCCGCCGCGCCCAGCTCGATGAGCTTGCGGCGGGCGATTTCAACCGGGTCGCGAGCCAGCCACTCCTCCAGCTCGCCGGCGGGCCGGTAGCTGGCCGGGTCGGTGCGGCTGTGCCCGAAGTGCCGGTACGTCTGTGCCTCAAGCACCGTTGGTCCGCCGCCCGACCTGGCCCGGTCCGCGGCCCGGCCGACGGCATCGGCCACGGCGACCACATCGTTCCCGTCGATGAGCTCGCTGGGCAGCCGGTAACTGGCCGCTCGGTCGGCGGCCGGATGATCGGCTGCGGTCACCGAGCCGATGGGCGTGTACTCCATGTAGAGGTTGTTCTCGCACACGAACAGGACTGGCAGGGCCCAGACCGAGGCCAGGTTCAGGGCCTCATGAAAGGCGCCGATGTTAGTGGCCCCGTCGCCGAAGAAGGCGACCGCCACCTGGCCGCTGCCGCGCAGCAGCGCCGACCAGGCTGCCCCGGCGGCTATCGGGAGGTGCGCGCCGACGATCGCATACGAGCCGAGCATGCCGGCCGAGGCCTTGGTCAGGTGCATTGACCCGCCCTTGGCCTTGCAGACGCCGGTAGCCTTGCTCATCAGCTCGGCCAGGCATTCGGCCGGGCTCGCGCCGCGAGCCATCGCGTGGTGGTGACCGCGGTAGGTGGCGAACACGTAGTCGTCGGGCTGCAGCGCCGCGCTCGCGCCCACCGCGACAGCCTCGTGTCCGGCAGCCAGATGAGTCGTGCCCTTGACCAGCCCGGCCAGGAACAGGTCGTGCGCCGCCTTCTCGGTGCCACGGATCACCGCCATCTGCTCATACGCCGCGAGCAGTCGCTGCGCGTCCATCTGGCCTGTCATGCGCCGCCTCCGGGGTCTGGGGTGTCCTCAGGTCGCGCTGTGTCCCCCCGGCCGGCACCCGCGGGGGGCTTCGCAGGGTCGTCCCCCCGGCCAGCAGGAGTGTTCAGGTTCGACTGGCTCTCCCGCAGCGTGTCCAGCGCACCGCCCGCAGTCCAGTACTTGCGCCCGGCGACCAGGAGCTCTTCGGCCGGGAACTTGGTGATTACCTCGCAACCTTCGGCCGTCACCACGACTTCTTCCTCGATCCGGGCGGCCGACCAGCCATCCGCGGCCGGCCAGTATGTCTCCAGCGCGAACACCATGCCCTCCTCGAGCGCCTCCGGATGATCGAGCGAGACCAGTCGGCTGAAGATCGGCTTCTCCCAGATCGACAGTCCCACCCCGTGCCCGTACTGCAGGGCGAACGCAGCTGTCTCGTCAGGGAAGCCGAACTCCTCCGCCCGCGGCCAGAGCGAGACGATGTCACCCGTCGTCACGCCGGGAGCTACCATCGCGATGGCCTGGTCCATGTACTCCCGGCAGCGCACATAGGCATCCCGCTGCGCGCGCGACGCGCTGCCGACCGCGAACGTCCGGTAATAGCAGGTCCGGTAGCCGAGGTGGCTGTGCAGGATGTCGAAGAACGCCGGGTCACCCGGCCGGATCAGCCGGTCGGAGTAGACATGCGGGTGCGGGGAACAGCGCTCACCGGAAATCGCGTTCACGCCCTCCACGAACTCGCTGCCGAGGTCGTAGAGCACCTTGGCGACCAGCCCGACGCACTCGTTCTCGCGCACCCCTGGCCGCAGGAACTCATACAGCTGCTGGTAGGCCGCATCGACCATCGAGCATGCCTGGCTCAGCAGCGAGATCTCGTCGGGCGTCTTCGTGCGGCGCGCCTCAAGGAACACCTGCTGGCCGTCGACCGTCTCGATGCCGGCTGCCCACAGCGCGGCCAGCACCGGCATCTCCGCGACATCGATGCCGACCGGCTCGCCGGCCAGGTCGTGCTCGTGCAGAACCTCCGCGACCTTGGCCGCGACGTCCGCCGCGATGCCGGCGTCCGGGTGGAACGCGCCACGCAGGGTCGAGATGCCCGCGCGGGCGCCGGTCGCGCGCGCGCCCTCTGGCGTCGGCGGCCCGGCGGTGTGATCCAGCCACGGGTTGTACAACTGATGGTGCCGGGCAGCCGAGCCGAAGTCCCACACCACCGGCTTTCCGCCGCGCGGCAGCAGCGCGAACCTGATCAGCTTGTCCATGCCCCACGTGCCGATATGGGTGGCCGTCATGTATCGGATGTTGCCGAAGTCAAAGCTCAGCAGCGCGCCCAGCGAGGACTCCGCCAGCTTGGCCGAGAGCCTGGCCAGCCGTTCGTCACGCAGCCTGCCCAGGTCTACGCGCTGCTCCCAGTCCACTGCATTGGCGCCGTAGGTGTGAATCGCCATCGTCGGTTACTCCTCGCCTTGAGCTACTCCTCGCCTTGAGCTACTCCTCGCCTTGAGCTACTCCTCGCCTTGAGCTGCTACTCCTCGCTTTGAGCCTGCAGCAGGCGGCTCGCGTTGCCGCCGAGTATCAGCTGCTCGTCTGCCGGGCTGAGACCGAGGGATCTGACTTCGTCGACTGGCCGGTCGGTGCCCATGTCGAACGGCCGGTCCGACCCGAGCAGCACGTGGCGGGCCCCCGCGAACGTCAGCAAGTCGACGAGCACGGCCGGGTCATGCGTCAGGCTGTCGAAGTAGAGACGACGCAGCAGGTTGTCCGGCCGGGTCTCGGTGCCCGACCGTGCCTCCGCCCGGACCGCGTACGCCCGGCGCAGTCGGCCGCGCAGGGAAAGGAGCGCACCGCCGCCGTGCGCGAGCAGCACTGTCAGGGCCGGGAAGCGCTCCAGCACGCCGCTGACGACAAGCTGGGCGGCCGCGATCGCGGTCTCCAGCGGGTTGCCGACCGAATTCCACAGGTAGTAGCCATCGAGCGCAGGCAGGCCGAGCCCGGTCGTGGTTGGGTGCAGGAACACCACCGCGCCGAGGTCTGCCGCCGCCGACCAGAACGGCGCGAACCTGTCATCGCCAAGATGGCTGCCCGCGACGCTGGCCGGCACCTCGACGCCGCGCATGCCGGGAAGCGACATCAGGTGCTCGAGCTCCGCGACAGCCAGCCCGGCGTCCTGGAGCGGCACGGCGCCCAGGCCGTAGACGCGGCCGGCGTACTTGGCGGCGGCCTGGGCCAGGCCTTCGTTCTGTACCCGGCAGATGTGTGCGGCCGTGGCCGGTTCCTCGTGTACCGGGATCAGCATGATCCACGGCGACAGCAGCAGGTGGGTCACCCCGGTGGCCTCCGCCTGGGCCAGCATGACCCCGATATCGCTGAACTCGCCGGTGACAGAGGTCAGCGTCCGGCCGCGGAATGTCACGAGCTGCTGGCCGCCCTGACGGTGCAGTACCGGCCGCCAGTCCTCAGGCACGGCGTCGGTGAGCATCCCGGCCGGGATGACGTGACAATGGCAGTCGAGTATCACGCCACCGGCCCCGGCTGTGCCGTGCCGACCTGCCCCGGTCCCGGTCCCGGTGCCGGCCCCGGCTCCAGTCCCGGCTGTGCCGTGCCGCCCAGGTAGAGCGAGCCGATCTCGGGGTGCTCGAGCACCTCGGTACCAGTACCGGTGAGGCGCACCCGCCCGTTCTCAAGCACGACACCGTGGGAGGCCATGCGCAGTCCGGCGCGGGCATTCTGCTCGACTAGAAGGACAGTCTTGCCACCCGCGTTCATCTCCCGCACGGCGCCGAAGACCGTGCGCATGATCTTCGGCGCGAGTCCCATCGATGGCTCGTCGAGGATGACGAGGTCAGGGTCGAGCATCAGGCAGCGCGCGAACTCCACCAGGCGCTGCTGGCCGCCGGACAGGCTGCCTGCCTTCTTCTTCGCCCATGCCGCGACGTCGGGGAACAGCGCCTCCACAGCGGTCCGCTGGCTGGCTACCCTTGCCCTGCTGCCGAGCATGTAGCCGCCGAGCTCGATGTTCTCCGCGACTGTCATCTCGGGGAACAGGCTGTGGTTCTGCGGGACCTGCACTATCCCGGCCCGAAGGACCTCGCGCGGGCTCTTGCCGGTCAGCCGGCTGCCACGGTGGACGACCTGGCCGGCCCGCGGCTTGAGCATGCCGCTGATCACCGCGAGCAGCGTCGACTTGCCGGCCCCGTTCGGCCCGACGATGCAGGTAATGCCGCCGGCCGGCACGCTGAACGAGACCTCGTGCAGCACGTCCCCGCCGCCGTAGCCGGCCGTGATGCCATCGACAGTCAGCGCGCTGTCAGTCATCGTCATTAGTTCCGATGCCGAGGTAGGCGTCAAGCACCCTGGGGTCGGTCCTGATCGTCTCCGGCGGCCCGGACGCCACCACCGTACCCGAGTCCAGCACCGTCACCTGGTGGCACAGCCCCATGACGAACTCCATGTTGTGCTCGACGATCAGGAACGTGCGGCCCGCCTTGTTGAGCTCGCGGATCCGGTCGGCGATGTGGTGGATGAGAGAGGGGTTCACCCCGCCGGCCGGCTCGTCGAGCAAGACCACAGCCGGGTCCGAGACCAGCACGTACGCGAGCTCGAGCAGCTTGCGCTGGCCGTAGGACAGCGTGCCTGCGAGCGCGCCGGCGTGGCCCGCTATGCCGGTGAAGGCCAGCAGGCCCATCGCGTGCTCGCGAAGCTCGCGGGCCGGCCGGCCGCGCTGGGCCGGGACCAGCATGTTCTCCAGCACGGTCAGCCGCGGGAAGATGCGCGTGAGCTGGAAGGTACGGCCGATGCCCAGGGCGAAGACACGGTGCGGCGGCGCGCCGGTGATGCGCTCGTCGCCCAGGAAGACCTGGCCTGAGTCGGTCCGCTCGTATCCGGTCATCACGTTGAACAGGGTGGTCTTGCCGGAGCCGTTGGGTCCGATGAGGCCGGTGATGCGCCCGGCCTGCGCGGTCAGCGAGCAGTCGGCCAGCGCTTCCACGCCGCCGAACGACTTGGTAACGGCCTCGGCTCGCAAGGTCGCCGTCATGACGCGCTCCCGGTCGCGGACGCGGAGGGGGAGTCCGAGATTGGCACGGTGCCTGGCCCGCGCGCGGTGTCCAGATCGTCCGCCGCATCCGCTGAGTCCGTTACCGCGGCCGCCGGGACGCCGGGCTGGCCCGTGCGGCGCCGCAGCAGCCGGGCCTGCCAGCTGGTGGCATACTCGGCCGCGGTCGGCAGCACGCCGCGCGGCAGGAAGAGGATCACCACCAGGAACAGCGCGCCGAACAGGATCTCCGACTCGTAGCTGTTGGCCGACTGAAGGTTCAGCCACATCTGCGTCGGCTCGAGGATCAGGGCTCCGAGGACCGGTCCCGCGACCGTCCCTAGTCCGCCGAAGAACGCCATCAGCACGACGGCGAGGTCGAACAGCGGGTCGAACACGAACTGGGGGAACGCCTCGCCGATGAAATAGACCCAGAGCGCGCCGGCCATGCCGGTGATGAAGGCGGACAGGACCAGGGCCGACAGCTTGACCGGCATCGCGCGGACGCCCAGGCCGGCCGCGCGGTCCTCGTCGTCGCGGATCGCGCGCAGCTGCAGCCCGAACCGAGACCGCCGCACCTGCCAGGACAGCGCGACCGTCGCCGTGGCGAGGATCATCGCCAGGTAGTAGAACGGGTTGTTGAAGGTGGCCGGCGCCCAGTTCGGTACCGGCGGCAGCAGCCCGCTCGAGCCGCCGGTGACCCCGAGATTGGAAGCCGACAGCTGGGCGATGAAGAAGAACGCGATCGTGATCACCACGAACGTATGCCTGCGTACCCGCAGCGCGACCAGGCCGAGCGGAACGGCGATCACGGCCGCGGCCACCCCGGCCAGCGGCAGCAGCCAGAAGACTGCCGATCCGTTCAGGTGCCAGTCGTTGGCCGCGACGACGAGGAAGTACGCGCCAGTGCCGTAGAACACCGCATGCCCGAGCGACAGGTAGCCGGAGTAGCCGGAGAACAGGTTCCAGGCCGAGGCGACGGCGACGAAGATGAGCGTGACCACGCCGAAGTTGGTAGCGGTCGGGTTGGTAAATACCAGCGGGAACACCGCGACCGCCGCGATCAAGAGCAGCAGTCCGGCCGGCGAGAGAAAGCGCGGCACGCGGCCTGGAGTCACTGCGCCCTCGCCGCGCGGCGACCGAACAGGCCCTGGGGCCGGACCGTCAGGATGATGACCATCGCCAGGTAGAACACGGCGACCGACCAGTCAGGTTGCCAGATGTCGACGAGTGCCTCGGCGGTTGTCATGAAGACCGCGGCGGCCAGCGCGCCGCCGATGCTGCCCATGCCCGCCAGGATGACGATCGCCAGCAGCCGCGAGATCAGGTCGTACCCGCTGTTGGGCGTGAAGCCGCCGCTGATGGCGCCGTAGACCATGCCGCCGATGGCCGTGACCGCTGTGCCGATGCCGAAGGTCAGCGCGGCCACCCGGTTCACGTCGATGCCGATCAGCCGGGCAGCGGTCTGGTTCTGCATGGTCGCGCGCACCGCGCGGCCGAAGGTGGTGCGGTACAGGATCAGGTACAGGATGCCGATCGAGACGACGGCAAGCCCGAATCCGATCAGATAGATATCGGGCAGGTAGAAGCCGAGCATGTGCACGCTAGTCGAGGTGTACGAGGCATTCAGCGAGACGTAGCTGGAGCCGAACTCCCGGTACAGCACGCCCTCGATGATCAGTGCGACCGCGAAGCAGGCCAGCAGGGTCATCGAGGTTCGCTCCGAGCCGCGCAGCGGTCTGATGAATAGCCAGTAGATCACCACCCCGATCACGAACATCGCGGGCACGGTGATAAGCAGCCCGACCAGCAGGCCAATGTGCAGGTGGACAGACAGCACGTAGCTGAGATACGCGCCGAGCACGACCAGGATGCCCTGAGCCACGTTGATGATGTCGAGCACGCCGAAGACCAGCGTGAGCCCGGCCGCCATCAGCGCATAGACACCGCCGCCGAGGATCCCGGCGGCTATTGCCTGGGCGATCTCGCTTGCCATCTCAGCTCCGTGCCGCTGCCTGCATTATTGTCAGCTTCCCCAGTTGGGCTTGGGATAGAGGACTGGCACCGACCCAGACGCGCCGACCGGCAGCACCTGGACGAACTTGCCGTTCTGCCACTGGAAGATGAACGCGAGTGCCTTCACGTTCTCGCCCAGGCTGTTGAACTGCACAGCTCCCTGGACGCTGGTCAGCGTGACACCGCTGTGCAGGTAGGCGATTATCTTCGAGCCGACCGTTCCGCCGGTCGCCTTGACTGCTGCGGCTGTCACCTCGCCCACCGAGTAGGCCTCGGCTACGTCGGCGTTGACATCGGAGGCCGTGCCGCCGTACTTGGCGACGTACTCAGCCACCATCGCCTCACTGGAGGCGCTGGCGTAACCCGGATACCAGGCGTCAGGCACCATCATCCCGTTGGCGTTAGCCGTGCCGACCGCCGACAGGAAAGCCTGGCCTTGGTCGGGCCCGGCAGCCGCGACGAACACCTTCGGGTTGAAGTGCTGCTGCTCGAACCCGTGCATGAACGAGGCGACCGTCGGCACGTCGGTGGAGCCGAGTATCACCGCCTCCGGCTTGGCCGCAGCGACCAGGTCGGCGTTCGGCAGGTAGTCGGGCACCTCCTCGGGGAAGATCTTGGAGTAGACGGTTTTGATGCCCGCGGGCTGCAGCATGCTCTGCGCTAGCAGCACCTGTGGGGTGGCGAAGGGATCGTTCGCCATCGGATAGGCGGCCGTGGCCGGGCGCTGGCTGGCCGGCAGCGACTTGAGCCAGGTGGTGAAGGGATCGAGCTCGTTGGCCACCGGCAGGCTCACGTCGAAGACATTCGGCAGCTTCTCGCTGAAGACCAGCGGGGCACCGCCCGCGCCCTCGACGAAGGCGAAGCCGTATCGGTGCGCCACCTCGGCGGCTGGCGCGGTGAGGAGCGAGGAGAACGGCCCGAATACCAGGTTGACGTGCTTCACCGTGATCAGGTCGGTGTAGTTCGTGTCGACCTGGGTCGGGCTGCTGTCGTCGTTCAGGATGACCAGCTCGACCTTGCGGCCGAGCAGGCCGCCGTGGGCGTTCACGTCGCTCGCCCAGAGTTCGTAACCACGCTGATAGGCCTGGCCATCGGCGTCGAAGTCGCCGGTCAGGGAGAGCGACGCGCCGATGAGGATCGGCGCCGATGACGACCCGGCTGACTTGCCAGACGAGCCGCCGCAGGCCGCGACTAGTGCGGTCGCGAGCAGTGCACTTGTGCCAAAAGCTAGAAACCGGGCGCGATGCGAATGCGATCTCATCCCCGGTGCTCCTTCCAGTCGGGAAAAAAGCCCGATCGTTACGGATAGCTAGCCGGGAGAGCCCGGCGAGCTGGGGTGGTGACGCCGGCAGGCTCACCGTGTTGTGTCGTGGTTGAGTCCCCGTGTGGTGTCGGGAGGTGGTAAGTCCCCCTGGTTGCCGGCGGGCTCAAGTCCGTCGGACACTTCTGCGTTCTCACTGGTCAGTTGCAGGCCCGCAGCCCGAGCTTGCAGTTCGATGACGGTCGCGAAATCCTGCTCGCCGTACCCGTGCCCGACGAGGCTCTGCACGATCTGATATGTCGCGGCGGCCACTGGCATTGGCACCTCATGCTCGCGCGCGGCGGCGAGCCCGAGGTCGAAATCCTTGCGCAGCAACTCGGACGTGAAGGTGGCGTGGAAGTCCAAGTTCACCAGCGCTGGTGACTTGTACCGGGTGAAGGTGGAGCCCATCACGCTGTCGTTGATGCAGGCGAGGAACGCCTGCCGGCTCACCCCGGCTTTCTGCGCCAGCACGGTTACCTCGGCCAGCGACTGGATCACCACGCCCAGGAACAGGTTGTGGCACAGCTTGACCGTGCGCGCTATCTCGCCCGCCCCGACATAACTGGCGCCCGCCCCGAGGACCGCGAGATACGGCCGGGCCTGCTCGGCCGCGTCCGGCGAACCCGACAGCGCGAACGTGAGCCTGCCCGCTTCCGCCACCCTGGGGTTGCCCATGACCGGTGCGGCCAGGAACTGCGTGCCACGAGCCGCTAGCTCCTGCCTGGCCTGCCGCGATGCCTCGACCGAGACCGTGGACAGGTCGATCACGATGGCGGGCGCGTGCTCGCCCGCCATCAGACCGGCCGGACCGAGCAGAGCATCGAGCAGGTTCTGGGACGTGCCCACCATGACGAAGACCACCTTCGCCTGCCCGAGGTCCGCCGCCCGGTCAACGATTTTTGCCCCGTCGGCGGCCAGCGGTTCCGCCTTGGCCTTCGTCCGGTTGTAGATCAGCACGTCCAGCCCGGCCGCGAGCAGCCGCCGGATGAGGACAGAGCCCATCCGCCCTGTTCCCAGCCAGCCAATCTGACCCTGAGGGTTATCGCTCATGCGTATCCCGTAAGTGCTCGGCAGAACGTTGGCCACAATCGTTTGCAACAGAGACTGGTGCACCAGCAATACGGTTGTCAATGGCAGAAATTACGCGGTCAGGAAAGGCGCGCCGTCGAGCCCCTGACGATCAGCTCGGGCGCGAGATAAAGAACCTTCACCAGGCCGCCGTCGCCGTTCAGCCGCTCGAGCAGCAACTGTGCAGCCTCAGTGCCGACCTGGTAGTGCGGGAACGCGACGGTCGTGAGCGGGGGCCTGAGCATGTCGATGAAGGGCATGTCGTTGAAGCCGACCACCGAGACATCGCCAGGGCAGGCGAGGCCGGCCTGGTCAAGGGCCTGGTAGCAGCCGACTGCCAGCATGTCGTTGCCCGCGGCGACCGCGGTGCAGCCATCGCCAGCGGCCAGGATCTCGCGGGCGCATCGTCGGCCCTCTTCGATCGAGAACGAGCGGGCGAACGCCACCCTGCCCGGTGGCACCTCGAGACCGGCCGCGGCCATGCCCGACTGGAAACCCCGGTACCTCGCCAGTCCGGTCGACACGTCCTGCGGGCCAGCGATGCAGGCGATTTTGCTGTGGCCGAGCGAGGTCAGGTGGCTGATCGCCATCCTGACGCCGCGCTCGTTGTCCACCGTGACCGACGGGAAGCTGTAGTCCTCGGCGATCCGGTTCATCAGCACGACGGGCACGCCCGCGCGCACCGCCTCGTCGAGCAGCGGGTTGCGCAGGTGCGCGGTGGCCAGCACGTAGCCGTCCACATGGCGCGCCCGCATCTGCTCGAATACCTTCCGCTCGCGGGCGTCGTCACCGTCGGTGTTGCCGATGAGCGCGACGTAGCCGTCGGCATCCAGCCGGTCTTCAAGCCCCCGCACGATCGGCGGGAAGAGCGGGTTGTTGAGGTCAGGAATGAGCACGCCGACGGTGTGCGACCGGCGGGTGCGCAGGCTGCGGGCCACGGCGTTCGGCTGGTAGCCAAGCTCGGCTGCCGCCTTGAGCACCCGGTGCGCCGTGTCCTCGCTGACCAGCAGCCGCGTCTCCGGGTTGAGCGCCCTGGACGCCGTGGCCGGATGCACGCCGGCCCGGCTTGCCACGTCTTTCAGCTTGACGGCTGGCTCTGACATCGGCGCTCCCGCTCCGCGGGCCCGGCATGACTAGGTTCCCGCTCGCTCGCCCGCATCGTAACCCGCGGGACATGCCGCTGGCTGGTGCCTCGTCCCAGGCCCTTCGGCCATCGCCGTCGCGGCCGGGCGAATCCGGGTAGCCGCACCCCATGATCGGCGCCAGGCCGCTAGCTGCTCGGTGCCTTGAGCGCCTGCAGGCCCTCGGCCTGGCGGGCTGCACTCCGATCAGGTGCGGGCAGGGCCGAACTGGCAGGCCGGCTGCCCGGATCAGCGGCCGCCAGCGGCAGCCGGCGGCTGGCCGCGGCCAGGGCAATAGCCCCTGCGCCTGCGATCGCGAACGCGACGCCGACCCCGGCCGCGAGCGGCCAGCCATGTGCGGTCGCGGCGGCCACGGCGGCACCGCCTGCCCCGATGCCCAGCGCCGTGCCCAGCACGTCGGCCAGGCTCAGCGATGCCGCGGCCCAGCCCTCCCGGCCTGGCGGTGCCTCGCGCAGCATGAGCAGCGAGATCGGAGCATAGGCCAGCCCGATCCCGAAGCCGGCCACGGTCCATGCCGCCAGGCCCACGTAGACGGGAGTCGCCGGCAGCAGGACCAGTGCCATCGCTGCCAGTCCGGTCACGATAATGGCCAGGCCCAGACCTACCAGGCGGCGGGCCTCCCACCGCCCGTTCAGCCGGGACTGCAGCCAGGCGCCGCCGGTCCACGCCAGCGTCGCGCCGGTCACCGCGAGCCCGGCCAGCGCCGGAGTGTGATGGCGCACCGTGGTAATGGTCAGCGTCACATAGGCGTCGGCGCCGAAGAACGTGAAGGTCAGCAGTCCGCGGCAGAGGATTACGGCCGGCAGGCCTGGCCGGGCGCCGAACGTTCCGGCCGGCAGCAGGCGGCGCAGTGAGCGGCCCATTGCCGCGATGCCCACCGCGAGCACTGCGACTCCGGCGATGACCTGGCCTGACGCTGCGATCAGGGTCAGGCCCCCCAGGGTCAGCCCGGCCCCGGCGGCGGCTGCGAGCCCGTCGCTGAGCCGGTGCGCGGTGCCAGCCTGCTCGGCTGAGTCGCCGCCGCGCGGCGGCTGCTTGCCCAACCGGAACAGGGCAGGCAGCGCGAGCGATCCGGTGACCGCCACCAGCGGCAGCAGGCCGAGGAATACCGTCCGCCAGCCGAACAGGCTCGCGACGGCAGCGCTCAGCGCCGGGCCGGCCAGGCCTGGCAGCACCCAGGCGGTCGACAGCACGGCCATCATCTTGGCCCTGAGCTGCTCGGGCAGGCTCCGGCCGATGGCCACGTACGCGATGGCGGGCACCGCTCCGGCCCCGATACCCTGCAGCGCCCGGCCGCCGACCAGCACCAGCATCGTCGGCGCGGTGCCGGCGACGGCAAGTCCCGCACAGAACAGCAGCAGGCCGCCAAGGAACGGCCGGGCCGGGCCGTACCGGTCCGCCTGCCGCCCGGCCACGACGATGCCGACCACGTTGCCGAGCATGAACGCACTGAACACCCAGCCATACAGGCTCAGGCCGCCCAGGTCGCGGGCGACGACCGGCATGATCGTCACCACTGCTAGCGCCTCTGAGGCGATGAAGGTGATGGTGAGCACAAGCCCGACTGTCAGCGCGCGGCGCGGGGCGGACCACAGGCCGCCGACGTCGGCCTGGTCCGGCTCGCTGGAACTAGCGGTCTGGCTGGCAGCCTCGATCGCCGTGTTCGCGTCGGCTGCGCTGCCTGTGCTGGCTTGAACGGTCACGCCCTCGAGCCTAGGAGCTGAACCGCGGTTGAAGTCAACTTAGTTCCTGGGCCCCGCCGCGGGCTGGCGCCGCGGCGCCCGCCGCCGCGGTGGCTCAGCCGATTGCGGCATTACGGCTATTCAGCCGCCCGCGCGGCCAGCTCCGGCCCGCCGTCCCGCCCGCGCGGCCCGCCGTCCCGCCTGCGCGGCCAGCTCCGGCCCGCCGTCCCGCATGCGCGCCTCTCTGCGCGGACGCTTGAGGATCTAGTGCCGCGATAGCGTCACTAGATCCTCAAACGTCGGCTTGGGCGCGGGCGCAAGACGTTATCAACCGAGCAAAACGGACAGCCGTGGTCGAGGGGCGAGGCTGTCAGGCCCAGCCCGACCCACAGACTGAAGCTCAGCGCGAGCTGGCGCACGCATCACCTACCCGCAGGCCCGGCTGCTTGACCCGCAAGGCTCGGTGGCTTCCTAGCGCTTGCGACTGGGGCGGTGGCGGCGGGTCAGCCGCCCGCGCGCGGCACCGCCTGCGGATCAGCACCGGTGCCCTGGCCCGGTTGCAGCCTGGCCACGATGTGGCGGATGGCCAGGTCCTGGGCGTGCAGGTGGGCTTGCAGGCGCTCGCAGCCGTGCAGCACGGCCTGGGTGTTCAGGTAGGTCTGCGCGGCGCGCTCGTCGTCTTGCTGGCCGAGCACCTGCTGCCCGACCATGATCACGAACATCAGGATCAGCTGAGTCTGGCTCGACAGGAACAGCAGGAACAGGTACGGGTAGGGGTCGAACCCCAGCAGCTGGCCAGCGATAACCCAGGCGACCTGGAAGACGGCCGCCGCATAGAACGCCGTCATCGTGCCGGCCTTTCTCGTCAGCCAGGCGGCCAGCCGGCCGTTAAGCCCGACGGGTTCCTCGCCGGTCGCACGAGGTGGGTCAAGCTGTCTCGCTGAGCTAGTCAGAACCTGGTGCTCCGCGGTGCCCGGATCCGTGCCGAGCAGCAGGTGAGCGTCCTGGGCGATCAGGTGGTTCTGGATCTGCTCGCAGTCGACCAGGATCGCCTCCGCGTCCTGGTAGGTGTGCAGGGACCGCCTGGCCGCGGTGCGGCCGAGCACCTGCTGACCGAGCAGGATGATGAAGATGAGCAGAAGCTGGGCGACGTTGCCGAGGAAGAGCAGGAACGGGTAGGGATAGGGGTCGAACCCCAGCACCTGCCGGGAGGCGAGCAGCATCCAGATGACAGTGACGGCCAGGCAGATATAGACCGTCCACATCGACCCGATCTTGGCCGTGATCCAAGCGGCGAGCCGCTCATTGCGGCCGTTGCTCTCGTCGGCCGGGCCGGAATCGACGGTCCGGTGATCGCGTGTCCGAGGATGCCGGACCTCTGTATAAAGACTCATGAGCGGACTTCTCCGTATCGGCGGCTTCCGTGTCCGGCGCTGCCGTGAGCTGGCGTTTCGCGGGCGGGCCGGGGTACGAGGCAGAGCCAGTGGGGGAGTCCGTTGTCACGTTACGCTCCGGCAGTTGACCGATAGGTCCTGGGGCTGGCGACTGCCGGAGATGGCGGCTGCGGCAACCGCGGGCCGCTCGCGGCGGAGCCGAAACAGCGGCCGATGCGCGCGTTCGTCCCGGACTAAGCCGCCATGCGTGGAAGGATTTAGGCGCGGACGTGGGCATCCTCAGGTCTGCGGGGCGGCACGACCGTCGAGAGGAGCTCGGCATGAGCGTATACAAGGTGATCGAGGTCATCGGGACGAGCAGCACGTCGTGGGAGGAAGCGGCCGCGGAGGCGGTCAAGACGTCGTCGGAGACCATCCGCGATCTTCGGGTAGCCGAGGTTGTCAAGCAGGACATCCACCTCGACGACAATGGCGCCATTACCTACCGGACCAAGCTGCAACTGTCGTTCAAATACGAACGCGAGTAGTCATCCGCTGCCCCGTCGGCCCCGGCCAGGATCCGGCCATCCGGTCACCGCGGCGATCAGGTCGGCGGCCTCCTCGACGGTGCGCCCGTCGGTGTCGATACGCGCGGCGCGGGTCAGCGCATCCTCGAGCGCCTGCGCGTCGGCTGTCGCCTGGTCGGCGACGCGGCTCAGGCGCGCGCCGGGCTGCCCGGCGAGCGGGTCGCCGGGTTGCGCCCAGCTGCCGCCCGAGCCGCGGGACATGACCCGCCTCGTCAGTTCAGCCGGCCCGGCATGGAGCCGGCACAGGGTGATGGACGCCGCGGGCAGCACCTCCGCGTATGCCTGGTACGCGGCCTCGTTCTGCACCGGGCCGACCGCGATGAGGTGGCTGGCGCCGGCGGCGCGATAGGTCCGCCACAGGGCGGCGAGGTTCCGCGCCTTGATACGGTGGCCGGCCTGATGGCCGACCAGGCCGGGGCCGCAGAACCCGATCTGGTCCAGGTCGATGTACGCGGCGGTGAGGCCGGCTTTGAGGTCTCTCAGGTACAGCTCGAAGCCGATGGTCGACTTGCCGACGCCGGTCGCGCCGCAGAGCAGCAGGATGTTCCCGCCGGCGTCGGCCACCTCGGCGAAGCCTTTTCCTGCCGTGTCAGCGGGAGCGGTAGCGCTGCGCCGGGCTACCGCGGCCGGGGCAGCCCGGCTTCGACGGTTCTGGCCCATCCAATCGCCACAGCGCTCACGGACATACCCGACGACGTCCGCAGCGGGTACTCCGCTGGTGTCGACGCACCCGTCGGCGAAGTCACTGGCATCCAGCGCGGCGGCCTCGGCCGCGACTTCGTCCATCTCCCCTGGCTGCCAAGAACGCTCGGCGAGCCTGCGCCTTAGCTCGTCGTGGTCGGCCTGCAGCCGGCATATGGTCAGCGCGGTATCTGCAAGCAGGTCAGTGTGCACGCCCAGCGCGGGGTCGACCACGCCGGAGACTACGACGCAGCGGGCGCCGGCGGCGCGGTAACTAGTGATCACGGCGCCGACGTTCTGCGCCTTCATGCGGTGCCGCCCCGGATCTGCCAGCGGCTCGGGATAGCACATGCCCAGCTGGTCGATATCGGCAAAGCCGGCATTGACGCCGGCCCGCGTGAGCTCAGAGAACAGCTGCCAGCCGACCGCGGTCTTGCCGACGCCCGGCGGGCCGCAGAGCCACAGCACGGGGATTAGGGCGCGAGCAATCGGCGCACCGCCGGGCCGGAGAGGATCGCGTGCGCGGCGAGCGGTCATAGCCGCGATTGTCACGGGCGGCGTCGGCGGCGGACAAGTGAATTTGCTCGCAGTCGCCCGGACATGGTCCGCCTGGGTAGCTAGATAACCTTCCAGTTTGGCAGGCGCAAACCACGATGAATCTCCCGCTTTTGAGCTGGAACTGGAAGGTTGTGCGCTGGAGGCAGTCGCAGACATCCAGCCAGTCGGCGGACAGGGTGAGCCGGGTCAGGGCTGGTCGCCGCGTTCGCGCAGGCGTTCGCGTTGCGGCCCGACGGTGTACTTCGGGTCGCGCGCGGATGTCCGGCCAGCCTCGAAAACGCCGAAGCGGGTAAGCGCGGAGGCAGCCATCAGCGCCGCGCCGGACAGCGCCGCGGCCGCCCGGCTGCGGCCGGCCAGGACCGCGCCCGCCAGCCCGGCCGCCGTCAGCACCTCGCCCGCCTCCATCAGCGTTCCCGCCCGCCCCTTCTGATACGGCTCGGCTGCGTCGCCCAGTCGCCGCAGCAGCAGGCTCTTCGCGGTAAGCTCGCCGGCCGCGCCAAGTACGGCGAACCTGACGGCCTGGACCGCGTGGTCCGGTGCGACCGCCAGCATTCCGAGGCCGCCCGCCGCGGTCGCGGCGGATCCCGTGAAAACGAACGGCAGCTCGCGGTGAGCGTCGTGCCATGCGGGCGCGGCAGTGTCGGCCAGCAGGACGGACGTGTAGGACGCGACCGCCGGGCCGAGTGCGGCCGCCGCGATGGTGGCGGCCAGGCCTGCCCGCGGTAGCTTCCGCGTAACCGCGGCAGCGGCGGCGGCGATAGCAAGGGGCGTGTAACCGGACAGTATCCAGGTGCCGACGCTCATCGGCGAGGTCACCTTGAACACCCGGAGCATGTTGATGAATCTGGCCGGCCGGCCGAGGTCGTGCACCAGCGCCACCATCGACAGGCTGATCGCACCGGCGGCTCCGGCCTTCGCTACGCGGCTCAGCTCCTGATGGCCGGTGAGCTGAGCGCCCGCTGCCAGCGCCGACGATGCGCCGGCCAGCCCGCCGAGGAACAGGTAGCTGGGGATGTCAGGCCCCCACACCGTTTCCCTGACCACCGGCCGGCCGTAGTACGAGCTGAAGTCGGCCTCCGGCACGAGCTGCTTCTCACCGCCGCGCTTCCGGCCGCTGCCTGGCCGGCGGCGGCCGGTGCCGCCGGTCATTGCTGTCCCGCGACGCACGCGACCACGACCGTGGCGGCGAGACTGGCGGCGGCCACGGCCGCGTGCCGCCACATACTGGGCAGATCACGGGTAGTGACGACGGGATCCGGTGGCAGGCCGTAAACCTCGGGCTGGTCAAGCAGCAGGAACATCGCGCCCGCACCGCCGATGCCGTCGGCCGGGTCCGCGCCGTACAGCCGGGCCTCGGGCCGGCCAGCTTCGTGCATGTCATGCACCCGCTGCAGCGCTCGCTCGCGCAGCTCGTCCAGGGGCCCGAACTGGATGGACTCGGTCGGGCAGGCCTTCGCGCAGGCCGGCGTCAGGCCGTCACCGATCCGGTCGTAGCACAGGGTGCACTTGTGCGCGCCGCCGTCCGTCTCGCTTCTGCCGATCACGCCGAACGGGCACGCCGACACGCAGTAGCCGCATCCGTTGCAGATGTCGTCCTGGACAACGACCGTGCCGAACTCGGTGCGCATCAGCGCGCCAGTCGGGCATACGTCCAGGCAGCCTGCCTCGGTGCAGTGCTTGCACACGTCGCTGGACATGAGCCATCGCAGGTCGCCGCCGTCGCCGCCAGTGGCCGTGACGGCGCCATCGGGCCCGATGTCGCGGCTGCGTACCGGGACGGCTGACTGCTCGATGAACGCCACGTGCCGCCAGGTGGAGCCGCTCAGGCCCCCCGTGTTGTCATACGACATGCCGGTCAGCAGCAGCCCGTCCTCGGGTACGGCGTTCCATTCCTTGCAGGCAACCTCGCAGGCCTTGCATCCGATGCACACCGAGGTATCGGTGAAGAAACCCATCCGCGGCGGGTGATCCAGGTAGCCGGCCTCAGCGGCCGGATCAAAACCGGCACCGACCGGCCCCGTTTCCTGCCGGAAATGGTGGGTTATGCCCTGAGTGGGTGCGGCATCCATTTCACATCTCCGTCCCGGTCTCATCATTGATGCCGGCTTGCTGCTGGTAGGTGCGGATAAGCTCGCGCAATGCCGGCCCCCTCGGCCGCCGGCCGGGTCGGATGTCGCAGGCCATCGCCTTGACCTCCTGGATATGCACGTTCGGATCCAGCGACAGGTGGGCCAGCTCGTTGGCAGCGTCGCCAGTCGTATAGCCGTTCGGTCCCCAGTGCCACGGCAGCCCGACCTGCTGCAGCGTCCGGCCCTGGACCTGCAGCGGTCGCATTCGCTCGGTGACCAGCACGCGCGCCTCGATCGCGGTGCGAGCCGTGATGATCGTCGCCCAGCCCAGATGTTCCAGGCCGCGCTCTGCGGCAAGCTGCGGCGAGACTTCGCAGAAGAACGCCGGCTGCAGCTCCGACAGGTACGGCAGGAACCGCGACATGCCGCCTGCCGTGTGATGCTCGGTGAGCCGGTAGGTCGTGGTCACATATGGGAACGTGCCGGATCCGGGCTGGTCACCACTCGGCTGGTAACGGTTCCCCTGGTGACGGATGACCTGCCGGACCGGGTTGTGCTGCTGGCCGTAGACGATATTGCGGAACGGGGACTCCTGCGGCTCATAGTGGGCCGGCAGCGGGCCGTCCACCAGCCCGGCCGGTGCGAACAGCCACGCCTTGCCATCGGCCTGCATGATGAACGGGTCGGTGCCCGATATGGCGGAGACGCCGGTGGCTCCCTTCGGCGGGCGGTAGGACGGCGGCCGGTCGGCAATGAAGTCCGGCACATCCTGTCCGGTCCATCTGGCCCGCTTCTCGTCCCACCAGACCAGGGCCTTGCGCTCGCTCCACGGCCTGCCGTCAGGATCGGCCGATGCCCGGTTGTAGAGCACCCGGCGGTTCGCTGGCCAGGCCCAGCCCCAGTCCGGCGCGACCCAGTTCTGCTCACTGGCCGGCTTACGGCGGGCCGCCTGGTTGATGCCGTCGGCGCGGGCACCGCAGTAGATCCAGCAGCCGCAGGCGGTAGATCCGTCGGCGGTCAGCTGGGTGTAGGACGACAGCGGCTCTCCGGCCGGGCCCCAGCCGTTGATCTCGGCGAGGACCGCGTCGGCGTCCGGGTCGCCGGGCTCGCCCGTCGTGGGATAGTCCCAGGTCAGGTCCAGCACCGGCCGGTCCGTCTCGCTCTTCGAGGCGGCCAGCTTCGCCCGGATGCGGCGGCCGAGGTCGTAGACGAACTGCAGGTCGCTGCGGGCATCGCCGCCGGGCTCGACTGCCTGGTGGTGCCACTGCAGCATCCGCTGGGTGTTGGTGAAGCTGCCGGACTTCTCGGTATGCGCGGCGGCGGGCAGGAAGAACACCTCGGTGCGAATGTCCTGGCTGCGCAACTCGCCCGATTCGGTTTCCGGGCCGTCCTTCCACCAGGTCGCGCTCTCGATCATGACCATGTCCCTGACCACTAGCCAGTCGAGATTGGCCATGCCCAGCCGTTGCAGCCGGGAGTTGGCGGACCCGACGGCAGGGTTCTGGCCGAACAGGAAGTACCCCTTGCAGATGCCATCCAGCTGGGCTAGGACCGTGTCGTAGGTGCTGTGACTGCCGGTCAGCCGGGGCAGGTAGTCATAACAGAAGTCGTTGCCGGAAGTCGCGCTGTCACCCCACCACGCCTTCAGCAGGCTGACCATGTACGCGCGCGTGTTGGACCAGAAGCCGTTCTGGACGGACTCGGCCCGCACGTAGGCGTCGAGGTTCTCGTTCCCTTCGGCATACGGCATTGGCAGGTAGCCGGGCAGCAGGTCGAACAGTGTCGGGATGTCGGTGGAGCCCTGAATGGAGGCGTGCCCGCGCAGGGCCAGGACCCCGCCGCCTGGCCTGCCCATGTTGCCGAGCAGGGCCTGCAGGATCGCGGCCGTCCTGATGTACTGCACGCCGACCGTGTGCTGGGTCCAGCCGAGGCTGTAGACGAACGCGGTGGTCTTGTCCCGTCCCGAGTTCTCCGTGATGAGGCGGCATACCCGGCCGAACTGGTCTTGCGGCACGCCGCTCACTTGCTCGACAAGTTCCGGTGTATACCGGGCGAAATGCCTCTTCAGCACCTGGAAGACGCAGCGCGGATGCTGCAGCGTCTCGTCGGTGTCCGGCCTGGGATTGGCGGCCGCACCGCCCGAGCCGTGCGCCTCGCCGCGCCCGGCCCGTCGCAGATTCCCCCGGACGCTCTGCCTCCGGCGATCGGCATCCTCGCTCAGTTCCTCTGGGTCCACGCGCTCGCCGCTCGCGGCCTTGACCTCCCCGCCCTGGTAGCGCCAGGTATCGAAGTCGTAATACCGCTCCTGCGTGTTCAGGCCGGAGAACAGGCCGTCCAGATCCTCGGTGTCGGCGTAATCCTCGGTAAGGATCGTGGCCGCGTTCGTGTAGGCGACGACATACTCGCTGAAGTACTTCTCGTTCTGCAGTACGTAGTTGATGAGACCGCCCACGAACGCGATGTCGGCTCCGGCGCGGATCGGCACGTGCATATCGGAGACCGCACTGGTCCGGGTGAACCGCGGATCGACATGGATCACGGTGGCACCGCGGGCCTTGGCCTCCATCACCCACTGGAAGGCGACCGGATGGCACTCGGCCATGTTGGAGCCCTCGATGAGGATGCAGTCGGAGTTGACCAGATCACGGGGGAAATTGGTGGCCCCGCCGCGCCCGAAGCTAGTCCCCAGACCGGGGACGGTGGAGCTGTGTCAAACCCTGGCCTGGTTCTCGATCTGGATAGCGCCGAGCGCGGTGAACAGCTTCTTGATCAGGTAGTTTTCCTCGTTGTCCAGGGTCGCGCCGCCCAGGCTGGCGAAGCCGAGCGTCCGCCGGGTACGGTCCCCGTCGACCTGCTCCTGCCAGCCAGCCCGCCGAGCCTCGATGACCCGGTCGGCGATCATGTCCATGGCTGTGTCGAGGTCCAGGTCCTCCCAGTCTGTACCGAAAGGGCGCCGGTAACGGACCCGGTACTGCCGAGCGTCCCCGGTCGTCAGCTGCAGGCTCGCTGAGCCTTTCGGGCACAGCCTGCCGCGGCTGACGGGGGAGTCCGGGTCACCCTCGATCTGCGTGACAGCGCCGTTCTTGACGTAGACCTGCTGACCGCAGCCAACCGCACAGTAGGGGCAAACCGACTTGACGACCTTGTCGGCGGCGGCGACCCGGGGAGTGAGCTCAGCGGTGCGCTTGCTCTTGACAGCCGCGCCGAGGCCCAGCTTGTCCGCCTGCGAGAGCTGGCGGTACAGCGGCCATGACTCAATCCAGCTGCGTGCGCGCATCGGAACATCCCCCCGTGGCGGGCGCCCGGCTCGTGCTGAGCCGCTCTGGGCTCCCCTGACCTGCCGTCAATACCCCCGTGTCGGTGGCAGAACACCCGTTCGGCGGCCAGGGGCGCCAATGCCCTTCCACGCTACGCCGGCTGGCAGTCCCGCGGCCGGCTCCGGTAAGTCCACTCAGGCCCGAGGAACGGGGATGCGCTGGTGCGGCGAATGGGTACATCAACAACTCCGGGTATGTGCTCGCCTCGTCGCAGCCACCCCCTGTGCCCCTGCGGGCAAATGTCTTCTTAACGCTGGAGAGAGCCGATGCTGACAGCACAGACAGTTGATCAGATTGTCCGGTTCGACGGGCACGGTCTGCCAGTGACTTCTGTCTACGTCCGGGTTGATGCCGATCCTGGCCGCCGCGAGGATCTGCACGCACGGGTATCGAGCTTGCTGGACGAGATCCACCCACTGGCCAAGGACGGCTCGGTCGAGCACGAGGCTCGCCTGTCGGTGCGTGCCGACATCGAGCGGATCAGGCAGGCGCTCGCCGAGGAGCGATGGGATCCTGGTGCGATCGCCATCTTCGCGTGCGGCGGCCGCGATCTTTACGAGGAGGTCTCGCTGCCGCGGGCGGTACGTGACCGGATCGCGGTCGACGCGACCGCATTCGTCCTGCCGATGGTGGCAGTTCTCGACGAGTACCACCGCACCTGCATCGTGGTCGTGGACAAGGCATCAGCCCGGCTCTGGGAGCTCTACCAGGACGAGATGCGCGAACTGCGCAAGATCAGTGATCCTTCGCTCCGCCAGCCCAACCATGCGGCCGGGTTCGCTGAGTACCGGCTCCGCAACAAGGCCGACGAACTGAGCAAGCGGCACTACCGCAATGTGGCGCAGTCACTCGACCAGCTGTTCCGGGCCGGGGGCTTCGACCTGCTGATCATCGGCGGCCACGACTTCGAGGTGCCGGCGTTCGTCGACTTCCTGCCGACCGAGCTGCGCGGCCGTATAGCGGGCACTTTCAGCATCGACCCGAGCGCCGCGCCTCTCGCCGAGCTCCGCAAGAACGCGGAGGCCATCCTGCAGCTTCATGAGCACGCCGAGGAGGAGCGACTGGTTGGCGACATTTTCGAGAAACTGGCGACCGGCGGGCTCGCGACCGCAGGCCTGGACAACTGCCTGTGGGCCGGCTCGACTGCCGCGGTGCAGACGCTGCTGGTACTGGACGGGGCGGCGGAGCCGGGCGTGGTCTGCGACCTGTCGGGATGGCTGGCACGCTCGGGTGACACGTGCCCGTTGTGTGGCAATCCGACCAGATCCGCTCCGGACGTCATCGACCTGCTGGTGCAGGAGGTGATCGCCGAAGGCGGGTCGATCAAGCACGTAGACGCCGACGACCGGCTCGCAGAGCACGGCGTGGCCGCGGCGCTGCGGTTCCCGCTGCCGCCGCGGCCGGCCGCCGGTTCCTGACGCAGGGTGCTGGCGGCGGGCTACAGCGTTATCCAGTAGCGGCGGGTACGCCCTAGCTCGGTATCGCGCACATCCTCAAGGACACCGCCGGCCCGCTCGATGGTGAGGGCCGACGCGACATTGTCGTCGTCGCATGTGACCAGCAGCTTCTCCAGGCCTAGCGCGCGCGCATGCGGCAGCACTGACCGCAGAGCCCACGTCGCCAGGCCATGGCCGCGCGCCGATGGCCGGACGCCGTAGCCAATATGTCCGCCGGCCCGCAGGAGGAAGTCATTCAGCGCATGGCGAAGCGAGATAGCCCCTGCATAGTCGCCGTCCTCGACGATCCACCAGTAGCTGGCGTGGACCCGGCCCGATGCTGGCGGGATGGCGATGTCTGCCTCGCGGCGCAGTCTCTCGATCCACGCGGCAAAGCCGGCGGGCGTGTCGACATCGTCTTCGGCGTGCAGGCCAGAACCGTCCTGAAGGACTCCTGCGCCCCACTCGTCCCTAGACGCAAGCCAGGAGTCGCGCAATCGAGTCGTCGGCGATATCAGCTCCGGCACGCGAGCAGACTCTACCGGCCTTGTCTCTCGGGCGGGCCGAGCGCCACTGAGTTCCATGCCTGCGGGCACACGACGACGGCCGCTGGAGGCCATGCCCGGGGATCGGCGCCTACTGGTGCAGGCAGTGCAACGATCATGCGCATGCAAAGTTGACCTCTCTGCAATGTTATACTGACTGCACTATGCCCGCAGGACCTGAAACTGCCCAGCTCACGGAGCCGCGTCCGTCGCTCCGGGAGCGGAAGAAGCTGGCGACTCGCCGCGGTATCCGACGGGTCGCGTTCGACCTCATCTCGGAGCGGGGCTTTTCGCACGTCACCGTCGAAGACATCGCCGCGGCCGCGGAAGTCTCGCCCAGGACCTTCTTCAACTACTTCCCTTCCAAGGAAGCAGTGCTGTTCGGAGCCGATGCTGGCCGGACCGACGAGTTGCGCGCACGGCTGGTCCATGACCTGCCCGGTCACACTGCCCTGGAAGTGCTGCGCGTCGTCCTGGCCGACCAGGTTCGCGATGTCGCCGAGGAACTGGCTGAGCTGGGCGGCGGCGACCCGGCCAGGTGGGCCAGGCAGATGAAGGCCGCGCTCACTGATCCGCAGCTGCGGGCGGCGCAGGCCGCGCACATGGCGCAGATCGAGTCCGGCTTCGCTCGTGCGCTCGCCGAACGGCTCGGCACCGATCCCGACCGCGATCCCTACCCACTGGTGCTGGCCAGCGCGGCTGCGGGCGTGCTGCGGGCAAGCATTTCGTTCTGGGCCGCCGCCGGCGGCGCGGTGCCAATGGAGCAGCTCACCGACGCCGCCTACCAGGCGCTCGCCGACGGGTTCCCCGAGAACTGCGCGCTGCGCGGCCTGGCCCAGCAGGCAGGATCACGGCCTCCCGTTGCGCTGGGCGCGCAAGCCCGGCAGAAAAGGACTGCATCAGATGAGCACGTCTAGCTCCTCCGCCGGGGGCACGTCGAGGTCACCTGGCGGAGCTAATGGCGCCGCGCCGCCCGCGGCTGGCGGCGGCGCCGGCGCAGGCAACGGCGCGCTGCCGGGTCTTAGCCACCGGGCGATCCTGCTGATCATCGGCGCGCTGATGCTGGGCATGCTGCTCGCGGCGCTGGACCAGACCATCGTCTCCACCGCGCTCCCGACGATCGTCGGCGACCTCAAGGGCGGCTCGCACATCGCCTGGGTCATCACCGCCTACCTGCTGGCAACGACCGTGTCGACCCCGCTGTGGGGCAAGCTCGGCGACCAGTACGGCCGGAAGATCTTCTTCCAGGCCGCAATCGTGATCTTCCTGGTCGGCTCGGTCCTGTCGGGTCTGAGCCAGTCCATGTTCGAGCTGATCGCATTCCGCGCGATCCAGGGCCTCGGCGCCGGAGGCCTGATGGTGGGCGCCCAGGCGATCGTCGGCGACATCGTCTCGCCGCGGGAGCGTGGCCGCTACGTGGGCCTGTTCGGTGCTGTCTTCGGCGTGGCCAGCATCGTCGGGCCGCTGCTCGGGGGCGTGTTCGTCGATGACCTGACCTGGCGGTGGATCTTCTACATCAACATCCCGATCGGCGTCGTGGCGCTCATCGTGGTCGCCAGTCAGGTGCCGGGCAAGCTCAGCCGGATCCATCACGTCATCGACTACATCGGCACGATCGTCCTTTCGCTCGCCGCGACGTCGTTCATCCTGCTCACCAGCCTGGGTGGCACCACCTTCGGCTGGAACTCGGCGCCTATCTGGACCCTGGGCGTGTGCGGCGTCGTGCTGGTCGGTGTGTTCGTGCTGGTGGAGCGGAGGGCCAAGGAACCCGTGCTGCCGATGCACCTGTTCCGGCTGCGCGCGTTCTGGGTAACCAGCCTGGTCGGCTTCATCGTCGGGTTCGCGATGTTCGGCGCGATCACCTACCTGCCGGCGTTCTTCCAGGTAGTCCGGGGCATCTCACCGACGCTCTCCGGTGTCCAGCTGCTGCCGCTGATGGCCGGGCTGCTGCTGGTCTCGATCGGATCCGGGCAGATCATCAGCCGGACGGGCCGGTACCGGTTCTGGCCCATCGCGGGCTCGGCATTTATGACAGTCGGCCTGTACTTGCTGTCTCTCATGGGTGTCGGCACGTCATCGCTGCTGGACTCGCTGTACATGCTCGTACTTGGCATGGGCATCGGCGGGGTGATGCAGGTGCTCGTCATCATCGTGCAGAACGCGGTGCCGCATTCTGAGCTGGGCGTCGCCACCTCGGGCGCGACGTTCTTCCGGTCGATCGGAGGCTCGTTCGGCACGGCGATCTTCGGGGCCATCTTCGCCAACGTGCTCATCGGTAACCTGGCCAAGCACCTGCAAGGCGTGCACCTCCCGGCCGGATTCTCCAGCGCGGACGCCACGCCGGCCCTGCTGTCGCACCTGCCAGCAGCGATCCATGCCGGTTTCGTGGCTGGTTATGCCGAGTCGATCCAGACCGTGTTCATCGTGGCCGTCCCGATCGCCGCGCTCGCCTTCCTCGCTACCTGGCTGATCCCGCAGGTCGAGCTCAAGAAGTGGCAGTCCGCCGAGCCGGAGCCAGCTCCCGAGCCGCAGACGGGTGAGGTCCTGCGGCCGGTGCTGGAGCGAACCTCGCCGGAGACCTCGCCCTCCGGGTAGCTGAGCCAGAGCCTCGGGGCGAGGCGGGGGAGTGGCGCCCGCTGCTGTCAGGCCGCAGGGACCGGGCCGATCTCGACTCCCGCCAGCTCGGCGTAGATAAGGAAGCGGAACGGATCCTGCAGCTGGTACCGCTCCATCAGCCGGTAGAGCGCCTGCTGACGCAGCTGAGCCAGGTCGGCGTCCTCCGGGTGACGCGTCAGGCCCGCGCTCACGATCTCCAGGGCGAGGGCCGCGTCGCGCTGGGCCAGCAGGGTCCGCCCGGCCGAGGCGAACAGCTCTGGCCTGCCGCCTGCCAGCAGGTCGAGCGCCGCCGCCCGGTCGGCCGCATCGACGGGCTCCAGTCCCTGCCCGTCCGGCTGCCAATACCCGGAGTGCTGGTGGTAGAGCCGCTGCACGAAGTGGTCGCGGATGACCAGGTACGGGCCCACGGCAGCAGGGTGCTCACGCAGGACGTCCGGCAGCACGCTGGCGTTCAGCAGTCCGGTGAGGGTCAGTCCGCGGCCGATGCCCGTGAGCGACTCGTCCCGCAGCTCGGTGACGGCCGCGAGCAGGCCGGGCACGGCATCGGCGGTGACCAGTTCGGTCAGCGTTGTGTGGCCGTGCACTAGCACACGCGGGCCGAGCTCAGCGATGAGCCGCAGCGCGTCGAGCAGTCCGTCGGGTGATCCCTCGGCGAAGAACGGCGCGCCGAGGTAGGGCATCATCACATCGCCAGCGAACAGCACGCCGCTGGCCGGCAGGTAGACCATCAGCGCGTCGCCGGTCTCACCGCCGCTCGTCGGGTACAGGACGAAGTCGGTGCCGCCGATCGACACCGAGGTGGGCTCGGCGATCAGCTGGTCAACCGCTATCTCCGCGGGCCTGACTGTCGCGGCACCGCCCCGTCCGGCGC
Organism: uncultured Actinomycetota bacterium; assembly: GCA_963719765.1. Lineage (GTDB taxonomy): Bacteria > Actinomycetota > Actinomycetes > Streptosporangiales > Streptosporangiaceae > JAJYUU01. Next base: position 75,604 of record CAVRCW010000001.1, on the reverse strand, counting down.
TGTTTCCGGTGAAATAGCGGAACGGGAACACGTTCGCGTGCTGTTGCCTGAGCTCGGCCGGGAAGCCGCTTTGTGCAAGCAGCTGCGTGCCTTCGCTGGTGAGCGCGCCGATGCCGCCGACGTGGTCAAAGTGCGCGTGCGTCAGGATCACGTCGCTCACATCACCGGCGGACAGGCCGGCGTCGGCCAGGGCGGCGCGGACCCGATGCTCGGCCGTGCCGGCGTCAATAGCCACAACCCCGTCGCCAGTGCTGACGAAGGCGAAGTCGGCGAAGTCGTAGCCCTGCGCCACCTGGACGCCTGGCGCCACCTCGACGATCCTGGGATAGCCGAAATGGTAGCCGTCGGCGGCGTTCGCCCAGCCGCCGGCGAACTGCAGCCTCACCTCGGCCGGAGCCGACGACAGGCCCGAGTCAGCGGCGGCCTTGGCGGCCAGGTCATGCTGGCCCGTGGCGGCATAGGCCGCCGCCAGCCCGTGGTAGACCGCACGGATCATGTTGCTCGGAAACTGGTCGCGGACAGCCAGTACGAACTCCAGGTCCGCGACGGCCTGACCGGCGTGACCGGCCTCGGCCGGGAGCGTGGCGAGCGCGAGACCGCGGTAGTACTGCGCCGGTCCCAGATCCCTGCTGGCGGCGTCGTCCAGCTTGGCCACGCCAGCCGGGATGTCCTCGCCAGCGCGGACCTGGAAGTACCCGGCCAGCGCGAGCGGCAGCACCTGATCGGGCTGGCTGGCGGCGAGCGCCTCGAAGTAGCTCAGTCCATCGTGGTCTGCCCCTGTCGCGGTCAGCACGGTCGCCAGCGTGACGAGGGTGGCCCGATCCGCGCCCGGCCAGCTGCCCGCCACCTTGAGCGCCTCGATGTTGTGGTCCTTGATGATCTGGTGTGACATTGCGTGCTCCCTCCTGTGTTACCGGATAGCTGGGGCGGGGTGCGCTTGCGCGTCGGCGTCGCGCGGTCCTTCGGCTGTTTCGGCTGCACCACCGGCCGGGCTCGCGGGCTGGGCGGGCAGGAACAGGGCTGCCAGCAGGGCGCCGGCCGCGGCCACGCCGCCGGCGACGACGGCGCCGACGGTGAGGCCGCGCAGGAATGCGCTGGCCGACGCGTGCTGCAGCGCGTGTCCGAGGACCGGCTGGCCGAGGGCGGCGATCTTGCCCGCGGCTACGTACGCGGCGCCGACGGACTGGTGTGCGATCGCGGCGACCCGGCCGGGCAGGCCGGCGGGCAGGCTGGCGGTGAGCCGTGAGGCGTAGACGGATGCGTACACGCTGCCGATCACTGCCACTCCGAGCGTGCCGCCGACGAGCCTGGTGGAGTCGTTCACGGCCGAGCCGACGCCAGCCTTACGCCGCGAGATGGCGCCCATGATGGATTCCGTGGCGGGCGCCGAGGTCAGGCCCAGGCCGAGCCCGTACAGGACCATCTGGGCGGCGATGATGCCGTAGCTCAAGGTCGTGCTCGTGGTCGCCGCCACCCAGGCGTAGAACGCTGCTATCGCGACAAGCCCGGTGGTGACGACGAGCTTGGTTCCGGCCCGCACGGCGAGCTGAGTCCCGGCTACCGACGCGGCGCCTACCGACAGCGCCACCGGCAGCAGGTGCACCCCGGTGGACAGCGGGCCGTACCCGCGGACGAACTGGAAGTACTGGGTGATCAGGAAGATGAAGCCGAACAGGGTGAAGAACGACACGGTGACAGCGCCACTGGCCGCGCTGAACCGCATGTTGCGGAACAGCCGGACATCGAGCATCGGGTGCGCGGCACGGCGCTCCGCAGCGATGAACGCGGCGAGCAGTGCCGCCGAGGCAGCAAAGCCGGCCAGGCTGCGTGCCGCTTCCCAGCCGTAGGCCGGCGCCTCGATGATGGTGAAGACCAGCAGCGCCATGGTTGCTGAGGACAGGACCAGCCCGGCGACGTCGGGAGCTGCCGCGTCCGGATCCTTCGAGGTGGGAACGACAAGGGCCACGCCGATCGCGGCCGCTGCCGCCACCGGCGCCATGGCGACGAAGATGGACGCCCAGCTGAAGTGCTCAAGCAGCCAGCCACCGACGATTGGCCCCATCGCGATGGCCACACCGGCGATCGCGCCCCACAGTCCGATGGCGCGAGCCCGTTCCGTTCTTTGCGTGAATACGTTGGAAATCAGCGAGAGCGTCGCCGGAAATGTCATCGCGGCGCCCAGACCCATCACCGAGCGGGCCGCGATGAGCTGCGCCGGGCTGGACGTGAAGCCACCGGCGAGGCTGGCGGCGCCGAACACGGCCAGCCCGGCCAGCAGCATGCCCTTACGGCCGAACCGGTCGGACAGGCTGCCGAAGGTGAGCAGCAGCGCGGCGAAGACGAGGTTGAAAGCGTCGACGACCCACTGCAGCTGAGTAGTGGTGGCATGCAATTCGCGCACCAGCGCGGGCAGCGCCACGTTCACCAGCGTGGTGTCCAGGTTGACGAGGAATGCCGCAAGCAGCAGCGCGACGAGGATCACGGTCTTGGATCGCATAGTTGAAATACTTCAACTAAGAGTTGAGAAAGTCAAGTGCTTAGACTTGAATGTCAACCATTGGTCGGCTAGCCTGGCACTATGCGTAGCTACGGTGAGTACTGCTCGGTCGCCAAGGCGCTGGATGTCGTCGGCGACCGGTGGACCCTCCTGATCATCCGGGAGCTCCTGATCCGAGGTGCGTGCCGGTACACCGACCTGAAGGACGGGCTGCCGGGAATCGCGACCAACCTGCTCTCGGACCGGATTCGCGAGCTCGAAGCGGCGGGCCTGATCCGGCGCGAAGACGCCCCGCCTCCGGTCGCCACCACCCTGTACCACCTGACCGACACCGGCGCGGAACTGCGTCCGGTCCTCGACGCGCTCGGCCGGTGGGGCGTCAGGTACATGGTCGAGCCTGCCGATAGCGACGAGTTCCGTGGCCACTGGTTCGCATTTCCGGTCTCGTTCTTCCTGCATGACCGCGATCCCGGCGGGCCGCCGCTGTCGATCGAACTGCGTACCGCCGGCAGCCCGGTGGTCGTCGAGGTATCCAGCGGCTCGGCTCGGATGCGGCTCGGCACGGCTGCCGCGCCAGATCTCGTCCTGCGGGGCGAACCACGGCTTATCCTCGCCCTGTTCTCCGGCCATCGCACCGTCGGCGAGGTGACCGATCTCGGCCTGGAGATCAGCGGCGACGCCGGCGTGCTGCAGCGCGTCCTGCCGCAGCCGGCGACCGCGATTTAGCGGGTCAGCGGCCGGCCGTCACAGCTTTCATCTCGTCCAGCGACTCCCGGATTTGCTGCGGCAGGTCCTGGTGGCCGTTGCCGCTGACCCAGCGTTCGAACGCGACTTTGAAGACCGCGATCCCCGCCTCGGCGGTCAGGCTCGCGGCTGGATCTGCGACTCCGCGCTGGCGCAACGTGGCGGCGAGCGCCGAGGCGAGTGAGGCGAGCTTGATCAGCTCGCGCTCTTGAAGCTCTACGTTCGCAGCGATGACGGCCTGGCGCTGCTCTGCGTAGTCACGGCGCTGCTGGAGCAGGGCACCGGCCGCCGCGAGAGCGGAGGCGACTGCGTCGATCGGAGCAGCGGAATCAGGTTCGCTGGCCAGGGTGCTCACGAGGAACTCCTGCAGTTGGCCGGCGCCCGCGAACAGTACCTCGCGCTTGTCGGCGAAGTGCCGGAAGAACGTACGCTCCGTCAGCCCGGCGCGCACGGCGATTTCCGCGACCGTGGTCTGCTCGAACCCGCGCTCGATGTAGAGCTCCATCGCGGCGCGCTCGAGGCGGCCGCGCGCGTCCGGCTCCCATCGGCCCATGCCCCGATCCTACTTGACGGCAGTGACTGACATCATGTGGTGTACGCTAGTGATGACAGTAACTGACATCGCCCTGTCTGAGCGCGAAAAATGCGGCCCGGACAGCTGATTACCTGGAGGTTCTTCTCATGCGTGTATTCGTCACCGGTGCGTCCGGCTGGATCGGCTCCGCTGTCGTACCCGAGCTCATCGACGCGGGCCATCAGGTCACCGGGCTGGCCCGCTCGGATGCCTCGGCCGCCGCTCTCACCGCCGCCGGGGCGCAGGTGCAACGCGGCACCCTCGACGACCTCGACGTCCTGCGGGACGCGGCCGCCGCGTCGGACGGCGTGATCCACCTCGCGTTCAAGCACGACATCGCCTTCACCGGTGACTTCCTGGGCGCTGCCGACGCCGACCGCCGCGCCGTCGAGACCTTCGGCGACGCGCTCGCCGGTTCTGACCGGCCGTTCCTCATCGCTTCTGGGACCCTCGGGCTGTCACCAGGGCGGGTCGCGACCGAGCGGGACGGGCATGACTCCGACCCGGCGGCAGCCACGGGCAGCGGTCCGGAGGTCCGGCGGGCCACCGCCGAGTTCGTGATCTCCCTGGCGTCCCGCGGCGTCCGCTCGTCAGTCGTGCGACTGCCGCCGACGAACCACGGGGATGGCGATCACGGCTTTATCGCGAGCATCGTCGGCATCGCCCGCGACAAGGGGGTCTCCGGCTACATTGGCGATGGGTCCAACCGCTGGCCCGCCGTGCACCGGCTCGACTCCGCGCACCTCTTCCGGCTGGCGCTGGAAACTGCCCCGGCGGGATCTACGCTGCACGCTGTCGCCGACGAGGGCGTGCCGATCCGCGACATCGCCGAGGTCATCGGCCGCCACCTGAACGTGCCGGTGGTCTCCATCTCTCCGCAGGACGCGGCCGGTCACTTCACCTGGCTGGCAGACTTCCTCGCCCTGGACAGCCCGGCCTCCGCCACCTTGACCCGCGAGCTGATGGGATGGCAGCCGACCCAGCCAGGGCTCATCGACGACCTCGACAAGGGCCACTACTTCCACAAGTCCTCCGCGTGATCACATCGGCGCCAGCCACACTGCCGAGACGGCGGAACAGGACTCGCTGGCGGTGGCCGATCCCGAGCTGACCGGCTGCTGGCCCGGGCCGAGACGCAAGGAATCTGGCCCTCGGCCGGACCGGCTGGCGCCCCGACCGCAGGGGCGCCGGCTGCTATCGGTCAGCTGGTCCCGAGGGCGGCTTTTCCTTCGGCACGCCGAACAGCTCGGCGTAGTCGTAGGCGGCCTCGGGCTTAGAACGCACCGCCGCGTCGACCATCTTGGCGTCCTCGCCGATGAGGATCCGCCATGCCCCCGATCGGACCCCGTCCAGGATGATGGTCGCCGCCTCAGCCGCGCTGACCGGCGCCTTGTCCCGGAAGTCGGTGCTCATCCGCACGAACATCTGGCGCAGGTCAGCTGCGGGCGCGCCCTCGGCCAGCAGGCCGGCCCGGATCAGGGTGGCCTGCGCGCGGGGTGGAATAAGGTCCTGCAGCTGCGCGTCGCTCAGCTGCCCGGGCTCGGGCAGGCCACGGGCGCGCAGGCTGTTCGCGATGATGTCGGTGCCCACGTGGCCGGGCATCACGACGGCAACCCGAACGCCGGGCGCGTGGACCCGCAGGTCCTCGATCAGCGCCTCGGAGAAGCCGCGCACGGCGAACTTGGCCGTGCAGTAGGCGGTGTTGGGCATGCCAGGGCCCAAAGACGCCCACAGGCCGTTCAGGCTGCTGGTGTTGACCAGGACACCGTCACCGGCCGCGATGAGCAAAGGCAGGAACGCTCGGGCGCAGTAATAGACCCCCCACCAGTCGATGGCGAACGTCCGCTCCCACTCCTGCCGGGAGTCGCTGACAAAGCTGGCACCGCCGCCGATGCCCGCGTTGCTGAAGACCAGGTCGACGTGATCGCTGGCGTGCTGCTCGAGGAGCTCATCGCGAAACCGCAGGACCTGCGCTTCGACGGAGACGTCGCAGGCATGGCCGGTCACCCGGACACCGGGCGGCGCACCCGCCCGGGCCATGGCTGCGGCCCGCGCTACAGCGTCCGCGTTCAGGTCGCAGGTCGCGACCGAGCATCCCTGCGCCGCAAGCTGGCGGACAAGCTCGCGGCCCATGCCAGAACCGCCGCCGGTCACCACCGCGAGCTTTCCCGTAAACGACTCCACAGCATTGATGGTTTACTGCCGTGCCGCCGCTCGTCAACGCTGCCGGGTGCCTGCGGTCACGACCCGCCCGGAGTCCGCGCCGTCACGCGGCCCGCTATGCAGTGTTACCTGCTGCGGGATATGTAGGCGGGGAGTATGCAGTCCGGGTGAGCAGGGGACGATCTTGGACTACCGGGATTGCGCGCGCCGGACAGCTTGTCCGATCCACGCCATGCCCACGGCACCCACCTGGCCGTCATGCCGGTCGCACAGGCGCGTGATGAGTGCCCGACCACCTCTTGTGATCTCCCACTCCACCGTGCCGAGGCTCGTGCATGGCATGTGCCAGCTGGTCACGGTCATGATGTCCGGGCAGACAATCTTCCGCCCCGCGCCGCACATGCCGGTGAAGTCACGGCAGCGGGGGCAGAAGCCAAGCCGCGCCGCATCGGGCTCCTGGATTGGCGCCCCGCAGTCCGGGCAGGCTAAGCCGGCCGCGCGGGATGGCGCGCCGGACGGATTTGACCGACGCAGGAACCCGAGTCCCGGTCCTTGCCGACGTCGGCCGCCGTCGTCAGCGGTGCCGCCAGGCCGATCACTGCCGGGATAGGTACTGGAGGAGTGAGCCTTGTGGGACATGAGTGCCCGGCCTTCCGCTACGCCGATGTCGCAACAGGCAGGTGATATCTAGGCGACAGCAGGACACTATGAGTCCGCGGACGGTAGCGCATCGTCAGAATCATGTAGCCGGATATGTAGTCGTGCCGACGCTCTCATCGGGCGGTGGCGGCGGCAGTTCACACCGTGCCGCTGGAGCGGCCGCAAGTGGGCCGCTACTCCGCGGCCGCCGCCATGCGCGCCGGGTCACGGGGGCGAGGCCGTTCGCCGGGTCCAGCATGGGTCTGTGCAGGTGAGCAGGGTCCTGCTGATACAGGTAACCGCAGACCCTCCCTCGTGCTGTGGGTCGGCCATAGCCTGAAGGCGTGGACAGCAGGACTGAGATCCGGGAGTTCCTGGCCTCTCGCCGGGCCAGGCTCAGACCCGAGCACGCGGGCCTGGTGGCCTACGGCAGGCAGCGGCGGGTCCCTGGGCTGCGGCGCGAGGAAGTGGCCATGCTGGCCGGGGTGAGCGTCGACTACTACACCCGGCTGGAGCGGGGGAACCTACGCGGCGCCTCCGAAGCGGTTCTCGACTCTCTCGCCAGGGCGCTGCAGCTGGACGAAGCCGAACGTGCACACCTGTTCGACTTGGCCAGGGCCGCTAACGAGACCGGCTCGACGACCCGCCGCGGAAAGCCGAGCCAGCGGGTACGGCCGAGTGTCCAGCGCATGCTCGACGCCATGGTCTCCGCCCCGGCATGGGTCCGTAACGCCAGGCACGACTTCCTGGCCGGCAACCAGCTGGGCTTCGCGCTGTACTCGGAGATGTTCACCGACCCGGTCCGGCCGGCCAACAACGCCCGGTTTGTGTTCCTCAACCCCCGTTCTCAGGAGTTCTTCGCCGACTGGGAGCGGGCCGCGGACGACATCGTCGCAATGCTGCGCTCCGAGGCGGGCCGCAACCCTTACGACCGGTCCCTGACCGACCTCATCGGTGAGCTGTCGACCCGGAGCGAGACGTTCCGTACCAGGTGGGCCGCGCACAACGTGCGCTTTCACCGCACAGGGCGCAAGCAACTTCATCACCGGGTGGTCGGAGACCTCGATCTTTCCTATGAGGCCATGGAACTGCCCGGCGGGAGCCTGACCGTTCTCGTCTACACCGCTGAAGCCGGCTCGCCTTCCGAGGACGCGCTCAGGCTGCTGGCAAGCTGGGCAGCCACGGCTGACGAGGCCGAGCGAGCCGACGCCGTGCCTGCCGACGGGCGGTGAGGGCACGGGACGGAGCGGAATCGTCGCGGTAGCTATGTAGCCAACGAGCCAACCGCATGACCCGCACTCGGCTCGTGCCTGGTGGGCGCGCCGCACGCCTGGGTGGTGGGCGCCCGCGCCCTGGTGGTTTCGCGCCCGCGCCCACATTGCTCGAAGGCGACAGAAGCCGACTAGCTGCACAAAGGAGTTCCAATGAGAGCAACGATCATCCACGGTGCTGGCGACGTCCGGGTAGAGAACGTCCCGGATCCCCAACTGCGTGAGCCCACCGACGCCGTAGTGCGGGTCGTACGCGCGTGCATCTGCGGGAGCGACCTGTGGCCGTACCGATCCATGCCCGTCTCCGAGCGAGGTGAGCGCATCGGGCACGAGTTCCTCGGCGTCGTCGAGGACGTTGGCGCCGATGTGTCCAGCGTCAAGAGCGGCGATCTCGTCGTTGCCCCGTTCGTGTGGGCCGACAACACCTGCGACTTCTGCCGAGAGGGTTTGCAGACATCCTGCCGGCATGGCGGCCTATGGGCTCGCGCCGGGATCGACGGCGGGCAGGGCGAGGCCGTGCGGGTCCCCCTGGCGCAGGGCACTCTGGTCAAGCTGCCCGTCGCTGAGGACTCGGCGCTCCTGCCATCTTTGCTCAGCCTGTCGGACGTCTTCCCGACGGGCTATCACTGCGCGCACACCGCCGGAGTCAGCCCGCGCACCACCGTTACCGTGATCGGTGACGGCGCCGTCGGGTTGTTCGCCGTGCTGTCGGCCAAGCGGCTCGGCGCCGAGCGGATCATCCTGATGGGACATCATAAGGAGCGCACTGACATCGGCCTCGAGTTCGGCGCCACCGACATCGTCGCCGAACGAGGTCAGGAGGGTATCGAGAAGGTGCGGGAGCTCACCCGCGGTGACGGCACCCACCGGGTGCTGGAATGCGTCGGGCTGAAGGATGCCATCGAGACCGCATTCGCCGTGGTGCGCGACGGAGGCGTCGTCAGCCGGGTTGGTGCGCCGCAGTACTCCGAAGTCCCGATGGACTTCGGGGTATTCATTCGCAACGTGACCCTCACCGGCGGCGTTGCCCCGGCCCGTGCTTACATCGACGAGCTGCTGCCTGACGTCCTCGAAGGCAAGATCGAGCCCGGCCTCGTATTCGATCGCACCGTCAGTCTGGACGACGTGCGCGACGGCTACCGGGCTATGGCCGAGCGGACCGCGCTGAAGGTGCTCGTCAAGCCCTGACCGGTGGTCCTGCGCCCGACCACCGAAGCAACGACACGAAGGAGAGGCACATGGAGGTACCCGACAAGCAGCCATCGGTGAAGGGCCCGGCCAGCTGGTTTACCGGAGACGTCTGGATCGACGCCATCGCCAGGGGCCGGGAACCTTCGAGCCTTAGCGTCGGCGCCGTGCATTTCAGCCCTGGGGCACGGACCGCCTGGCACTCACACGACGGCGGCCAGACGCTGTACGTAACCGAGGGAAGAGGGCTAGTGCAGTCCCGCGGGGATCGCATCGTGGAGATCCGCTCCGGTGACGTGGTCTACACCCCCGACGGCGAGGAACACTGGCACGGCGCCGCCCCTGACCACTTCATGACCCACATTTCGATGACCGAAGGCAACCCCGACTGGGGCGCGCACGTCACTGATCCGGAATACCACGGCGGTAGATAAGGGCAAGCCCTACATCCAGGCAGTCGAGAGCTTCTTACCCGCGTCGACGCTTTGTGCCTCCTGACTACGGCTATAGCCGTAGTCAGGAGGCACAAAACCGTGGAAGAGCCGCCTTGTCAGGCTAGGCCCGCAGCCAGAGCCGGTAGACGATGAAGGTCGGCACGCCGGCCACCGCGGCCAGGTCGTCAGGAATGCGCCCCACGGCCGCTGCACACCGAGGCCCATCACGCCCGGTGGCCCAGCCACTGCGTGATTCTTGACGACTGCGCTGGTTCCGGTGGCGTTCGGGCAGGTCACCGGGCGGGTAGGCCTGCTGCAGTACTGGCGGTCGCGGCTGGAGGGCATCGCAACTGCCGGCACCTGACTTCAAAGCTGGCCGATCGGCCCGTGACGGCAGCTGAACTAGATTCACGCCTCAGCCCGCGGCGAGCCGGACTCGCCACACCAGAAGGGTTTCAGATGGCTGACACGAGCCGCTTCCTGGCAGGTTCATTCGCGCCGGTGAGCGAGGAGATCACATCGTTCGACCTGCCCGTCACGGGCCAGATTCCGGTCGAGCTGACTGGCCGGTATCTGCGCAACGGGCCGAACCCGCTCGGCCTGGACGACCCGAACTATCACTGGTTCCTTGGCGCGGGCATGGTCCACGGTGTACGGCTGCGGGACGGCAAGGCTGACTGGTACCGGAACCGCTGGGTCCGCTCCCGTGACGTCGCAAAGGCTCGCGGTGAGAAGTGGCCGGCTGGTCCGGTGCACGAGAATATGGACTTCGCCGCGAACACGCACGTTATCGCGCATGGCGGCCGGACGCTGGCCACGGTGGAGGCCGGGCCACTGCCCTATGAGCTGTCCTATGAGCTGGACACGGTAGGACCGTGCGACTTCGGCGGCACGCTTCCTGGCGGTTTCGCCGCGCACACCAAGCTGGATCATCAGAGCGGTGAGTTGCATGCCATCGCGTATTTCTGGGCGTGGGACCACGTGCAGCACGTCGTCATCGACCCGGCGGGCACGGTCGCCAGTACGACGGACATCCCAGTCACCGATGGCCCGATGATGCATGACTTCGCGCTCACCGAAAAATATGTGGTCATGCTGGACTTGCCGGTGACCTTCAGCCTGAGAGCGGTGACCGCCGGACGTGAGCTGCCGTACGTGTGGAACCCCGAGCATCCGGCCAGGGTGGGCCTGCTGCCCCGCGACGGCAGCTCTGGAGCGCACTGGTTCGGGATCGACCCCTGCTGGGTCTTCCACTGCCTCAATGCCTATGACCACGACGGCCGGGTCGTGCTCGACTTGTGCCAGTACAACCAGTCCTTCGACGTCTCCACGCTGTGGGCGGCCCACGGGCCCGTGACCCTGGACCGGTGGATCATCGACCCGGCGGCCGGCAAGGTGACCCAGCAGCGTCTGGACGATCGCGGGCAGGAATTCCCTCGGGTGGACGACCGGATCATCTCGCGCCCGCACCGATACGGGTACAGCGCCGTGATCGGCGAGATCAACCGGGCCATCACGGTGGCAGGCGACTTCTCCGACGACGCGTTCTCGAACGCGCTCATCAGGCACGACCTCGTGCGCGGCACTGCCGAAGCGCGCGAGTTCGGCCGCGAGGCCACCGTGGGCGAGGCAGTGTTCGCGCCCAGGTCAGCCGATGCCGCCGAAGATGACGGCTGGGTCATGGCATTCGTGCACAACCCCGAGCGGGGTGCCTCCGACCTGGTCGTCCTTGCCGCTCAGGACTTCCTTGGTGACCCGGTGGCCATCGTTCACCTGCCCGCCAGGGTTCCGCTCGGCTTCCACGGCAGCTGGATTCCCGACCACTAGGATCCGCACGCCCGGTACCGGCAGCTTGCGGCTTTCTTATCGTCGGAATTGGCCGGGCAGCAAGGTCCCGCGCGTTAGCGGACCCAGACGTGAATGGCACCCGAAGATCCCGGCGGGTTCTGCTGCTGACTGCCACTGGGGAGGATGGCACTGTGGAGTCGCTGACCGAGTTGCGGGCGAGGCGGGCGTTCCAGTGCCGCCTTACGCCTGACCGGGCGCTCCAGTCGGTAGAAGAGGCAGAGGAGTTCCTGCGTGACCGCGGCCTGCTGACGCGTACCGCGGACTGCGCGCTGCCGAGCCTCTACGAGGCGTGCCACGAGGATCCCTACACGGTCGGCAGCCCCGGCTTCGGGGCGTGGCCGGCCACGAAATGGCCGTGGTATGGCGAGCTCGCCGGGCGCGGCTACCTGGTCGCCGCGGTTCACCGCGGCAAGAACCTGCTGGTGACCAATGAGCTTGCGGGGCTGCTCGACCCGATCTGCCGGGCGGAGATCGAGCGCATGCGCGCAGCCGACCGCGGCTGGCGGCTGCTACTAGATCATCTTGCTGACGCCGGGCCGTCCAGCATCGACGACCTGCGGACCGAGCTCGGGCTGAAGCCGCGGGAGCTGAGGTCCCTGCGGGTGCCGCTGGAGCGGTGCGGCGCGATCATTTCGCGCTCGGTGCGGGTCACCGTCGGCGAGGGACACCAGCATTCGAGCGAGCTGGCACGCTGGGACCAGGTCCATCCGGAGACCGGCGGATCAGGCGCAGACCCTAGCCGTGCGCTCAAGGAGCTGCTCGCCGCGGCCGTGCGCGCGTCAGTCGTCGCGCCCGAGGTCGAGCTGCGGCGCTGGTTCTCCTGGCAGTGGTACTGGGCAGATGCGCTCATCGACGACCTGGTTCGGGAGGGCCGGCTGGGCCGGGTGCACGGTCACGTTATGGCCGTCGGCTAGACCCGGCCAGACGGCTAGACCCGGCCAGACGATTAGGCCCGGCTGGACGGACCGTCGCAGCGCCCGATCACCCCCGGCTGAAGTCACCGGAGCCGTTCCCGATAGGCGCGGCCGAGAGTTGACGGCGACGTTGCTGGGACTTTGGCCGGCCGTGACATCCAGGGGGCAGCGGGGGGTAGCAACACGAGATTCGCGAATTCGGTGCCTGTCCGGCAGCCAGGCGGGTTCCAGCGCGAGGCTGGATTTGCGCCGCTGCCGGGCACCAGTGCGGGGGTTGGCAGATGAAATCGATGGCGGCACGGCTGGTCGAGCCGGGCAAGCCGCTGAAGGTCGCCGAGTTTGACCTGCCCGCGCCTGGCGGTGACGAGGCCGAGGTCGACATGCTGTACGGCGGAGTGAATCCGGTCGACCGGTACCGGGCCGCGGGCACCGTCGATGCCGACTCGCCCGTTCCGCGAACCCTGGGCGCCGAGGGCGCAGGGACCTTCGAAGGCCGCCCGGTCGTCGTGTTCGGCTACGGAGTCGGCACGACACGCGACGGCATCTGGGCGACCAGAGCGATCGTTCCGCGTGCTGCCCTCATCGACGTGCCTGCGGGCGTCGACCTCAAGCGCGCGGCTGTCATGGGCGTGGCCGGAGTGACCGCCTGGCGGACGGTGACCGAGCTGGCCCAGGTAGCGGCCGATGACCGGGTCCTGGTGCTCGGCGCGGCCGGGGGAGTGGGATCGATCATCGTGTCGCTGGTCCACCGGCTCGGTGCCGCGGTCTGGGGTCAGAGCGATGACCCCGGCGCCGTCGCATGGCTGCGCGCCCTGGGGGCCGACAAGGTGGTAACGGCCGACGCCGGCCGACTCGTCGGCGCACTCGGAGAATTCCGGCCGACTGTCGTTTTCGACCCGCTCGGGGATGGCTTCACCGGTGCCGCGATCCAGGCGCTGGCCCCGCGGGGCCAGCTGGTGACCTTCGGGACATCGGCCGGTCCAACCGGCACGATCCAGCTGCAGACCCTGTATCGCTCTGCCCTGCGAATCCTCGGCTACGGCGGGCTTCGAGACTCCGACGAGGTCCTTGGCGCTGCCCTGGCCAAGGCACTGAGCGCGCTGGCTGATGGACGCCTCGACGTCGCTATCGGCAAGACACTGCCGCTGAGCCGGGTCAACGAGGCGTTTGATCTGCTAGCGGCACGAAAGGTCATGGGGAAGGTGGTACTCGAGCTGCAGAAATGATCGCTGCGCTCTGTGCGCTCTGAGCCCCCAGCCTGGATGATGGCGGTGTGATCCCGGCGGAGTTCATCCGGTCAGCTACCCGGCTGACTGCCGTGCCCCTCGTCCCCGAGCTCAGCTTGTATCTTGCCGGCGACATCTACGCGGTGTGGGAGCAGACCGAAGCGGTACTCGGGCGGAACGAGTTGCCGCCGCCGTTCTGGAGCGTCGCCTGGCCGGGCGGCCAGGCGCTGGCGAGGTACGTGCTAGATCATCGGGACCTCGTAGCCGGACGGGCCGTGGTGGACTATGGCTCAGGCTCGGGTCTGGTGGCGCTTGCGGCGGCGAAGGCAGGCGCGGCTGTCGTCACCGCTGTGGAGCCTGACCCCATGGCCCTGGCGGCGATCGCGCTCAATGCTGCGGCCAATGGTCTCTCCGCGCCGGTCTGCGTAGGCGACGTGCTGGCGGCCGGACCGGCGCCGGAGGTGGTGGTCGCCGGCGACGTCTGGTATGACCAGCAGCTAGCCGAGCTCGTCAGTGGCTACCTCGGCAACGCTGGCCGCGACGGTGCGAGCGTCCGCATTGCCGACATCGGCGACACCGGCCGAAAGTACTTCCCGCGTACCGGCTACCGGCGCGTGGCCACTTACGATCTGCCGTCGACCGTCGCGATCGAGGGCCGGGAACGAGTCAGCGCCTCAGTCTGGCAATTCTCCCCAGCCGGCTGAGGCTCCCGGTGTGAAATCCGCGCCGCTGTTTCAGTCCCGATGGCTCACGATATTGAATACGTTGCCGTCTGGCGCTCGGACGAAGAACCGGCGCACGCCCCACGGCTCCGTAGTCATCGGGTGCACGATCTCGTAGCCGAGTTCCTGAGCTTCTGCATAAGCGCCTTCGACGTCAGGCGTGTGGACGGAAATGACCGAGTCTTCGGCTGCGGTTGCGTCTCCGGTCACGAGCTGGACTCTCGTCCCGGTGTCGGGAGAGGTGTAGCGGGCCACCCATCCCATGTTGAACTCCTCGGTGCTCAGCCCGAGGTAACCGGTGTAGAAGCTCTTTGCTGCCTCGATGTCAGCCACTCGAAGGTTGGCCATGATCCGTATGACGCGCATGCGGTCCTCCTTCCTGGACGGATGTGCATGCTGAACGCTGCTGCACGTCGACTCGCGCACGCCGCTGATAGCCGTTCTCCAGAGGCGCACGACGGAGATTACCGGGCGCGACGCGCCAGGGCTGTGAGGCCAGCTGGCTGATGGGTACGCTCCTCCACTCCGACCGGGCGGATGCTGGCCCGCATGCACGGCGCGGCCCGGCATGAGGCCGAGCACAAGGCCGAGCCTCACCGCCGCGCCGGGCTGCAGAAAGCCCGCGCCGGGAGCCGCACCGTGCGGGGAGCCGGTCAGGTCGTGTTAGCCCGCTCGCATACGATGTGAGTGCCGTGGCGAGGGAGCTTGCTCGATGCCGATTCCGAGGCCGGCGCTGAAGATGGCGCGGCTTGCCCTGATCCTCGGACGTGCCAAGGCACACAGTCAGGCAGGTGACGCTGCCGATGCGAGGGACCTGTTCGCGGCGGCGGTCCCGCTGGCTGCCCGGGTGTTCGGCGACAGCGACCGGAATACTCTTGCCGTTCGGCACAATCTCGCCTACTGGACCGGGAAAGCGGGTGACCGTGCCGGAGCACGGGACGAGTATGCCGCCCTCGCGCTGATCCGCGAACAGCTGCTCGGGCCAGAGGATCCACAGACCCTGGCCGTCCGGCAGGGACTCGCCTACTGGACCGGCAAGGCCGGCGACCCGGCCAGCGCACGGGCACAGCTTGAGGCGCTCCTCCCGGTCCGTGAGCGCGTGTCGGGACCAGAAGATCCCGACACCCTGGCCGCGCGGCACAGCCTCGCTGAATTGACTGGTCAGACAGGCGACTCCGCCGGCGCGCGGGCGCAGCTTGAGGCGCTCCTGTCAGTCCGCGAGCGCGTGTCAGGACCAGACCATCCCGACACCCTCAAAGCCCGGCACGCCCTTGCTTACTGGACCGGCCATGCCGGAGACCCGACCAGTGCGCGGGCGCAATTTGAGGCGCTGCTGCCGATACTGAAGCGCGTATCGGGCGCGGAGCACCCCGAAACCCTCGCCACGCAGCACATGCTCGCCGACCTGGCCGACATAGCCGGCGACCACGCCCGGGCACGCGATGAGCTTGCCGCGATCGTGCCCCTGTGCGAGCGCGTACTCGGCCCTCACGCGCCGCAAACCGTGGCCGCCCGTTCCAGCCTCGCTCGACTGACCGGCCAGAACACTGCCAACACTTAACTGACGGGCTGTCAACATACCTGCCGCAGGCGGTGCCCAGATCGTCGCGCTGAGGCATGATCCTGCGCCGCCTGCGCCACGACCCGGTGATGCCGCCGTGCTTGAACACGAGCAGTCCGGCATCCCGCCCGAGGCCGTCAGCCTCCTCGACGTCGTGGTCGTGATCCCCATGATCGGAACCGGCGCCAGTCTCGACGTCGCCGTCGCCGGATCACTAGTCCTGTACCGGCTCGCAGGCTTCTTGTGACGGGTGCGTCCGCGATGCGCGGCCATCAGTCGTGCAGGATGCTCCAGGTCATCAATACCGCAGCGCTTACAACCAGGCTTCCGGACGTCAATGCTCCCGACGCCACCTCGTCGTCGATATAGGGGCCTGACGCCTCGACTTGTCCCCCTCGGTGCACCATCGAGTCTGGGTTCACGTCCTCGATGTGCAATACGTGGCCCAGCACGACACCAGCGGCCCCGCAGTAAACCTCCGCCTTCCGCCTGGCCGCTGCGACAGCTTCACGGCGGGCCTGGGCGCGCAGTTCTGCGAGCCGGGAGGTCAGATACTTGACGCTGGTCACTTCATTGGCGCCGGCTTCGACGGCATCGGTGAGTACTTTCTCGACGCCGTCAAGGCGGTCGATCACGATCCGGAACGTCACCCGAGCGCGGTAGCCGATGAACTTCTGTGTTTGTCCGAAGCCTTCGTACGCTGTGGTCAGAACGACGCGCGAGACCTCGACGGCGTCCGATGAGACCCTGTTACGGCGGACAGACTTCATGACTGCTTCGACCGCCTTGCCGGTTTCGGAGAAGGCCGCCTTGGCAGTCGATGCCACCCGAGCGATGCCGATTTCGGCTACGGCTCTGTCGGGCTCAGTTCGCAGGACGGCGGAACCATAGACATTGACTCCGACCGGGTTTTCAATCGACTGATTCGAGAACAAGGGCATCACCCACCTCAGTATTTACAACGAGCCAGCCAGGGCCGGTCCCCGGTCTCCTGTGCTACCACAGGACGCGCAAACCGCGCGAGCTGCAGCCCAGCGCGCGGGATGACCCGTCTCATGTCCGGGAGGTCAGCCCAGAAAAACAGGGGGGTGGCGATCGCGGCATGATTGCGGCGCCGCTCTACAAAACCGGCCGCTGTGGCTACGTGCGCCAGAGTCACCCCGCGCTCCGGGAGCGCGTTTGGGGGGTCGTCAGGCGGCCGCACACGTTCCGCCCTACGTTGCGGCCAGGTGGTCAGCCAGGATCTTGCTGATGACGTCGGCCGTGAAAGCGGCCTCCCCTGGGTCGTTGTCCAGGGCCCGGACAAGGACTTTCATGGCTTTCCAGATCGCCCAGCCGCGTCCGCGAACCCAGGTGGGCCGATCCACGGGCAGCCGTTCCTTGAACACGCCGCTGCTGGCACCGGAGAGGAAGGTCCAGGCAATCGTGGTGTCGCATGCTGGGTCGCCCACGCCACAGGTGCCGAAATCGATGACGGCGCTGATCCGCCCGCCGTGAAGCAGTAGGTTGCCGGGCTGCGCGTCGCCGTGGAACCACACCGGACTGCCATCCCAGGTGGCGTCGAGCGCTGCCTCCCAGACTTCGGCGGCAAGCGCGGTGTCGATGTGACCCTTGAGGGCTTCGAGTCCTTCGCGCGTCTCGCCGTCGTAGACAGTCAGCGGCCCGCCACGGCAGAAGTTGTGCGTGCCCGGCGGCGGCCCGGCCGCCGGGTCGATCTTGTACAAGGCAGCGAGGAAATCGGCTAGGTCAGCGGCAAACCGCGGCAGGTCCGAGATGGCCTCGACCGTCGCCGGCGCGCCGTCGATCCATCGGTAGATCGACCACAGCCACGGGAAGCCACATCCCGGCGTGCCCATCGCCAGCGGTTGCGGCACGGGCAGTGGCAGCTGCCGGGCCAGGACCGGCAGCCAGCGGTGCTCCTTCTCTACCGCCTCAACGTAAGGCTCGGCGCTGGGCAGCCGGACGGACATCTCCTCGCCCAGGCGGAACGTCGCGTTGTCCCAGCCGTCGACGTCGACGGGCCGGATGGACAGTTGCGCCCACTCCGGGAACTGCGTCCTGACCAGCTGCGACACTAGCTCGACGGTGATATCAGCCTTGCGCACGAGCGCATGGTCGCACCACTGGGGCTACCCGGGCCACGGATTATTGCGCGGCGTAGACTCGCAACTCACCCCTGGGACGGCGGCACCTCGCACCGTGGATGATCTGGCCGACGAAGCGCGCCCGTCCGGTGTTTAGCCGGCCTGGGGCATGTGTGCAGGGAACTGGGAGAATTCGCGCGTAGCGTTGCCTGCGGCAGGATAGGGAATATGAGGAGACGCGGATGACCAGGCAGCTGGCGGGGCACGGCCGGGCAAAGGAGTTACCCGCTGGCCGCGGGCGAGGGCCGGGCAGCACGCTGACCGCGGCACCGCACCGCGCCGAGCGCTGCCCGGTCGGCGGGTGCGGTAAGCAGATCGACCCATCGCGGCTAATGTGCCGGGGCCACTGGTATGCGGTGCCCAGGCAGCTGCGGGATCAGGTGTGGGCCACCTGGCGGTCGGGCCTGGGGGCGGGCAGCTGCGAGCACCGCGAGGCTGTCCGGCTGGCGATCGTGGCCTGCCAGCTCCCGGCGCATAGTGCCCCGGCGGGCTAGGTCTGCCCGCGGGCCCGTCTTGTCCGCCTCGATCACGCGGTCGCTGGTCTCGTTGCTCTGAGGCGGGCGGCGCTCTACAGCCAGACGGTCGCGAGCCAGATCTCGACGCCGGCGAGGACGAGCAGGGCGACGTTCAGCCCGATTACCTTTACCTCACCCCGGCTGAGGTGCAGGGAAATCCCGCCGACCTGGATCAGCACGAACCCGATGGCTGCCGCAAGGGCAAGGGCCGGGGCGATGCCGGTTAGCGGGGGCAGGATCAGCCCGAGCGCTCCGAGCACCTCCAGCACCCCGATTGTTCGCACGAGCCGCAGCGGCAGAGCGTCGATCCAGCCCATCATCGGCCGCAGCTGATCTGGGGACCGCAGCACCTTGAGCCCGCCCGAGTACAGGTAGAGCAATGCCAATAGTGCGGCGACGATCCAGTAGGCCACGGTCATAGAGCACGCCCCTTCAGCCACTAGTTGTACGTAGCATCATTGTCGATCAGATCCGGGTGGCTTACGAAAGTCACAACCGAGCACAGACTGAGGAAGGAGCTCGCCATGACCGAGAGCACCACGGCGCCGGCTGTGACTGGCGTCCATCACTTCTCGCCGACAGTTTCCGATCTGGAGGCCAGCGCTCAGTGGTACGAGCGGGTCTTCGGGCTGACCAGGATACCGGTCACGTTCCCCCACTACGGCGCCGAGGAACGCGGGTACGCCGTGGTCCTGATGGATCCTCGCTCGGGCATGGTGATCGGCCTGCACCACCACGAAGAAAACCCCGGCCAGCCCTTCCACGAGAGCCGGACCGGCCTGGACCACATCGCGTTCGGGGTCGCGGACCGCGCCAGCCTGGACGTATGGGCGAGCTGGCTCGACGAACTCGACATCGAGCACTCGGGCGTCATCGACACCGACAATCCGATGCCGTACTCCGTGGTCGTCTTCCGGGACCCCGACAATATCCAGCTCGAGCTCTTCTACATGGCGGTCTGACTGCCGGCGCGGCCTCCGGGCTTTCGCTATGCGAGACCATGTGGGGATGGAAATAGGCCGGGGCGACGGCAGTGTAATCGCGCTTGAGGTTGTTGGCGAGCAAGACGCGACGCCGGTTCTGTTCTGCCACGGGCTGGCCGATTCGCGGCTGTCCGCTTACTGGTTCAGGCAACCGGCGGCCGACCTGGGTCTGCGCCTGATTGCCCCGGACCGGCCAGGTACCGGCGGCACCGATCCGCGCCCGCTGAGCCGGCTCGCGGGCTGGGTTGACGACGCGACGCTGGTGCTGGACGCCCTGCGGGTCGAATCGGCGGCGCTGCTTGGCGTCTCGGCTGGCGGACCGTTCGCGGCGGCATGCGCGGCGGGGATGCCAGGCCGCGCCCGCAGCCTGACGCTCGTCTCGCCGCTCGGCGCGCCTGGGTGGCCAACCCGCGGGATGGCGGCCGGGGAGCGGCTGTCCCTAATGCTTGCCAGGCACGCTCCCGCTTTCAGCGGCTGGTCGCTGGGCAGCCTCGGCGCGCTGGCCCGGCGCTCCCCAGGGCTATTCCTGAGCCTTGTCGCAACCTCGCTGCCCGACATCGACAACCGCTCGCTCGCACAGCCCGGCGCGCGCGAGTCGTTCCTCACCAACTACGCCGAAGCGTTCCGGCACGGAAGCTGGGGAGTGGCTCAGGACCTTCGGATACTCACCCGCGAGTGGGGCTTCGACCTCGGCTCTATCAAGGTGCCGACCTGGATCCACCACGGGGATGCCGATACCACCGTCCCGCTCCAGCACGCCAGGCTGTTCGCCGAGGCGATACCCGGCGCCCGGGTGCAGATCCACGCGGGCCATGGGCACTTCTCGATAATGGACGACGCCCGCGAGCTGCTTGCCGGGCTCGCCGACTAGCGCAAGGCACTGGTCCTAACCGGACTGGGCTGTCGCGCGTCTCAGCTAGCAGTCTGCGCGCAGGTGCAGGGCCTGCGTGTTGCTGGCAAGGGATGCGGAGGTCGTCGTGCCTGGTCTGATCGGCACCATTCGGCGGGCCGCGGCAGCCGCATTGCTCGCGGCGGCGGCTGCGGGATGTGCTGCCGGGAGCGCCCAGGTCACTCATGCCCGCAGGCCCGCGGCGGCAGTTCACGCCAGGGCGGAAGCGCATGCTGACCGGCTGCCGGGCCTCTACCTGGGAAGCATGGCGGGTGACTGGTACGGGCCGTCTGTCCGCCCGGGCGAGCTGCTTCCTGGCGCCGACTGGAGCATCGGCAAGTTGCGATGGACGGTTTGGAACCGTCGCCATGCTGACGGGCGGGGCTATTGGGTTGCCTGTCAGGGTGCAGGCGGCCCGTGCGACATGTTCTGGGCCACCATCGCAGCGAGCCACGTCAGCGAGCACGACGGCGGCCGGTACTTCGCCATCATGAAGGTCTCCGGCAGGCACCAGCGGGTCGAGTGGCTCGTCATGAACAAGCTGGGCTGGTGGCAGCAGTCAGACCGACCATAGCCGCATGAGATCCGCGTCAGACGGCGGACTTGCGGCGTGCGACCCGTATGGCGCCAATCTGGATGGCCAGCAGTACGCACATGACGATGGGGAGGATGACGTAAGGGGGTGGTGCCTTAGACGCTGAGCCATTCGCAGAGTGGCTGTGGCTCAGGAACGCAAAGACCACAAAAAACACCGCACCTGCGGCCGGGTGCATGACAAGCCCCGCGCGCTTGGACACGAAGTTGTTGTACGAGACTCCGAAATGGATCGGAACGCGGGCGTCACTGGGCAGGGTGACCGCGGCGTACCAGGAAACGCAAATCATCGCGAGCAGGGCCACACCACCGACGACGAGTGCCGCTGTCACCACCGCAGTACCTCCCTGGAATGCTCCATAGCTATCCCTCCGCGGCCGGGCTTGTCGTGGCCGACTGGCGTGCGGGGGTCAGCGGGCTTGTCCGTACCTGGCCAGAAGATGGTCATGCGGGGGTCCGATTCGCCGTCGGAGATGGGGGCGCCGGCCGTAGCCACAAGCCGGCAACCTTGCCGTCATCGTCGAAGATGACTCGTGCTGTCGCATCGCCGGCCTCGAAGTGCAGCGGGACTTCGACCACGGTGTGATCGCCGGCCCGGTGGGCAAAGGACTCGCCCATGCCCTCGTAGCGGCCGATCATGCCGACCGTGCGGGCCCAGCCGCCCGCGAGGCGGCCGGCGTCATCGCCTTCGCGCATTCTCGCGCTGAAGTCCCGGCGCGCGTCTTCCCAGCGGCCCTCGGCAAGGCAGGTGACAATCGCAACCGCGCGGTCCTCGGCGTCCGGCGGGATGTCGGTGCTCATCGGGGCGCCGGTGCGCGGGTCGACCGGATGCCCGAACCGCTGGAACGCGGCCTGCCGCGTGGTGCCCAGGACATCACCGATCTCCCTCCAGCTATAGCCGGCGGCGCGCGCCCGATCGGCGGCCTCCTGCAGTGCCTCGCCGGTGGCGGCCGACAACTCTCGTGCCGCCGCCATGGCAGCCAGCGCCGAGTCGGCGCCAGTGCGGGCCAGCTCGTCGGCGAGCCGGCCTGCAGTGGCGCGGATCCTGTTCGCGATCGGGTCGGCCGCGGCGGATCCGCCACCCACAGTGTCAAGGTTGCCATGACGCTCGGCGGGTGTCAATACCGCCTTCACGTCGCCCGGCCTGCTGCCGGCTGCTCGCTCCCTTGAGCGCCGTCCGGCGCTGCGGCAGGTGGTGCCGCAGTAGCGGCGCCGTCTGCCCTTACCGTGCTGCGGCGGTAGCTGGCGCCCGCATGCCTCGCAGGCCGCCGGCCCCGCAACCTCTGCCATGACATCACCTCAGCTTCATGGCGCCGATTATCCGTGCTCGCACGCAATTGTATAACGTGTTCGTCCTCCCAGCACGGAAATCCCGATGACCACGGCTGCCGCCGCATCCACATCTGCGCTGGCGTGCCTTGCAGCCGAGGACTGGCCTGGCGTGATCGGCGGGCTAGCGGCCACACGGGGGGCAGGCATCTGAACGGCGGCCAACGCGAGCAATGCCGCCTGTCGGCGCCGCGGGTTAGTGTGGCGTGATGCTCGAGTCGTTTCATCCGGCTATCCGCGCCTGGTTTGAGCGGCGGTTCCCGTCCGGGCCGACGGAGCCGCAGGCACAGGGCTGGGCCGAGATCGCGGCAGGTCGGCACACGCTGATCGCCGCGCCGACCGGATCCGGTAAGACGCTGGCGGCGTTCCTGGTCTGCATCGACCGGCTCTATCGCGCGCATGCGGAGACCGCGGCGCTGGCCGAGGCGGTGGAGGTCAGGGCGGTCGAGCGGGCCGCGCCCTCTGAGCCCGCCGGGCGGCCCGAGCCCGCTGAGCCCGCCGAGCCCGCCGAGCCCCCTGAGCTCGCCCGGCCCGGTGAATCAGCCGAGCCGGTCGGGCCGCGGGTGGTGTATGTGTCGCCGCTCAAGGCGCTCGCGGTCGACATCTGGCAGAACCTGGAGCGCCCGCTGGCCGAGATCGTCGACATCGCGGCCGAGCTGGGCCTGACCGCTCCAGCCATCCGCGTTGCGGTCAGGACCGGGGACACCGCCGCGGCCGAGCGCACGGCGATGCTGAAGCGGCCGCCGGATTTCCTGATCACCACGCCCGAGTCGCTGTTCTTGCTGGTCACGGCGGACAAGCCGCGGGCTATGCTGCGCGCCGTCGACACGGTGATCGTGGATGAGATTCACGCGGTCGCCGGCAACAAGCGCGGGTCGCATCTGGCCCTGACCCTGGAGCGGCTGCGGCATGTCGCCGACCGGCCGGTGCAGCGCATCGGGCTGTCCGCCACCCAGCGCCCGATCACGGCGGTGGCCCGGCTGCTCGTCGGCGCGGGCCAGGACCGGTCGGAAGCCGACGGCTCGCCGCGGTGCTCGATCGTCGACGCCGGCCACCGCCGCCAGCTCGACCTGGGGCTCGAGCTGCCCAGCGACGAGCTCGGCGCGGTCGCCACGATGGCCCAGATGGCCGACGTCTACGACCTGATCGCCGGCCACGTGCAAGAACACAAGACCACCCTGGTCTTCGTCAACACCCGTCGGATGGCCGAGCAGATCGCGCATGAGCTTGGCGAGCGGCTCGGCGACGGCGAGGTCGCGGCCCATCACGGCAGCCTGTCCAAGGACCGCAGGCAGCGGGTCGAGGCCCGGCTGCGCACCGGGGACCTGCGCGCGCTGGTGGCTACCGCCTCGCTGGAGCTGGGCATCGACATCGGGCCGGTGGAACTGGTCTGCCAGATCGGCTCGCCGCGCAGTTTCGCGACCTTCCTGCAGCGGGTCGGGCGATCCAATCACACGCGGAACGGGATCCCCGCCGGACTGCTGTTTCCGACAACGCGCGACGAACTGGTCGAATGTGCCGCGCTCATGCGCGGCGCGCTGTCCGGCAGGCTCGACGCGCTGGTGATCCCGCCATGCCCGCTGGACATCCTGGCCCAGCAGGTCGTCGCCGAGTGCGCCGCGGTGGAATGGAAGGAAACCGAGCTGCTGGCGCTGGTCCGGGGCGCGGCGCCGTTCTCCGCGGTGTCTGCTGCCGACTTCGATGACGTGACCGAGCTGGTGTCCGAAGGCATCCGAACCGGGCGCGGCCGCCGCGCAGCCTACCTGCACCGGGATCAGGTCAGCGGCGAGCTGCGCGGCCGGCGCGGCGCCCGGATGGCGGCGCTGATGTCGGGCGGGGCGATTCCCGAGCTGGGGGATTACCGGGTGCTGGCGGAGCCGGACCAGGCCGTGGTCGGCACGGTCAGCGAGCACTGGGCGATCGAGAGCGCGCCGGGTGACGTGTTCCTGCTCGGCACGCATTCGTGGCGGATCCGCCGGATCGAACCGGGCGTCGTCCGCGTCGTCGACGCGCAGGGCGCGCCGCCGTCGGTGCCGTTCTGGCTCGGCGAGGCGCCCGGCCGCACCGTCGAACTGTCGGAGGAGGTCAGCGCCGTCCGCTCCGGAGTCGCCGACAGGCTCACCGGCCAGGGCGGCCGGGCCGCGGCCGTCGAATGGCTGCAATCCCAGTGCGGCCTGGGCGACGCGGCCGCCGAGATGCTCGTCGATTATCTGGGTGCCGCGCTGGCACAGCTCGGCGTGCTGCCGACCATGGACACGATCGTGCTGGAGCGGTTCTTCGACCCGGCGGGCGGCATGCAGCTGGTCGGGCACGCTCCGTTCGGTGCCAGGCTGAACCGGGCGTTCGGCCTGGCGCTGCGCAAGCGGTTCTGCGTGACCTTCGACTTCGAGCTTCAGGCGGCGGCCAGCGACGACGCGATCTTGCTGTCGCTCGGGCCGCAGCACAGCTTCCCGCTCGATGCGGTCCCGCGGTTTCTCTCGGCCGGAAGCGTCGAAGAGACCGTACGCCAGGCCGTGCTGACCTCGCCGATGTTCGCGGCCCGCTGGCGGTGGAACCTGAACACGTCGCTGGCCGTGCTCCGGATGCGAAACGGCAAGAAGAACCCGCCCGCGATTCAGCGGATGGAAGCCGACGACCTGATGGCGGCGGTGTTCCCAACGCTCGCCGCCTGCCAGGAGAACGTCGCGCCCGGCCCGCTCGAGATCCCGGACCATCTGCTGGTCCGGCAGACCCTGGCGGACTGCCTGCGCGAGGCGATGGACATCGACGGCCTGACCGGGCTGATCTCCGGAATCGAGTCCGGGCGGGTCACGGTCGTGGTCCGCGACACGACCGAGCCGTCGGTGCTGGCGCACGAGATCCTCAACGGTCGGCCGTTCACCTACCTGGACGACGCCGAGGACCGGCGCAGCCGGGCCGTACCGCTGCGTCGCGGTTTGCCGGTCGAACCGCATGAGCTGGGCACCCTGGACCCGGACGCGATCCACCGCGTGACCGAACAAGTGCGCCCAGCGCCCCGCGACGAACACGAACTGCACGACCTGCTGCACAACCTGGTCGCCGCCCGGCCGGACCCGGACTGGCAGAAATGGTTCGACGCGCTGGTCCAGACCCGCCGCGCGGTGATAGTCCAGGCCGCAGCCGGCCCGTTCTGGACGGTGGTCGAACGGCTGCCGGCGATCGAGGCGCTCTACCCGGAGGCGACGGTCGTTCCGGCCTATACCGGTCCCATCGCCGCAGCGCTGCCGGATGAGGAAACAGCCGCCGCCGACCTGCTGCGCGGTCACCTGGAATGCCGTGGCCCGTCCACCATTTTTGAGCTGGCCGAGGCGGTCGGCCTGGGGGAGGGCCTGATCGCCCGCGCCCTCGCGGCGCTCGAAGCGGAAGGCTTCGCGCTCCAGGGCCATTTCACCGCCGATGACGGAAAAACTGCCCAGTGGTGCTCCCGCCGGCTGCTGTCGCGGATCCACGTCTACACCCGGGAGCGCCGCCGGCGCGAGATCGAGCCGGTCACCGCCCAGGACTTCATGCGGTTCCTGCTGCGCTGGCAGCACGTCGCGGATGGCACCCGGCGCGAAGGCCGGCTTGGCGCCCTCGCGGTCATCGAGCAACTGCAGGGCTTCGAGGTCGCGACGGGCGCGTGGGAGAGGTCCGTCCTGGCCGCCAGGGTGCAGGACTACCGGCCGGAGTGGCTGGACGAGCTGTGCATGTCGGGCCAGGTCGCCTGGGGCCGGCTGTCGGTTCGCGACACTGAGGCGGACGCGGCGCCCAGGCGCGGCGGCGCGCCGTCGAAGGCGACCCCCATCACCCTGGTCCTGCGGGACGACCTGCCCTGGCTGCTCCGCGCAGCTCGCGGTGGTCAGCGGCCAGCCGAGCCAGCGGTCGGCCGGACCGCCGATGTCCTGGAAGCGCTCGGCCAGAACGGGGCCCTGTTCCGCACCGACCTGACCAGGCTGACGGGCCGCCTGCCCGACGACGTCGACGATGGGCTCTGGGACGCCGTGGCGCGCGGGCTAGTCACGGCCGACGGATTCCGCGCGGTCCGCTCGCTGCTGCGCCGCCGCATTCCGGACTCCCGCTACGCCCCGACTCGCGGTCTTCGCCGTGGCCTGCGCAACACCACGGGCTCCTCCGGTCGCTGGTCCCTGCTGCCGGAGCCGGCCGCCGATGCCGACCGTGACGAGCTCGCCGAGGCCATCGCCGAGCAACTCGCCGCCCGATGGGGTGTGGTCTTCCGCGATGTGGCGGTCCGCGAGAACCTGGCTGTTCCCTGGCGCGACATCATCTGGGCACTGCGCCGGATGGAAGCGCGCGGCACCATCCGGGGCGGGCGTTTCGTGTCCGGCTTCAGCGGCGAGCAGTACGCCCACCCCGACGCGCTCGATGTCCTCCGCGCGGTCAGGAAGCCGCATCAAGCGGGCGAGGTGGTCAGCATCTGCGCCGCCGACCCACTGAACCTAACCGGCATCATCCTGCCGGGCCCGCGCGTTCCCGCTATTGCCGCCAACACCGTCACGCTCACCGACGGAGTAGTAGCGCAGTCGATTTCCGCCTAAGGCACCTCCGCGGATGCAGGGCGCTGGCGCTGGGCGATGTGAGGTCAGGGCCTTGGCCTGTTTACCGCGTGGTCGGGAGGCCGGCCCTCTTCGATCACCTGGCGGACCTGGTGTGCGGCTTCGAGGGACATCCGGCGTCGCACGTCATCCACTGCGGAGCCGAGGTGCGGGGTGAACAGCGTTCGGGGATGGCGCAGGAGCCGGTCGGGGATGCGAGCCGGGTGACCGGGCAGTGCCTGGTCCTCCATTTCGAACACATCGGCCGCGTAGCCGCCGAGGTGCCCGGCCTCAAGCGCGTCGGCGACGGCCTCTTCGCTGACAACGGAGCCCCGGCCCACGTTGACCAGGATGGCGCCTGGGCGCAGGCGCTGGAGCAACGATGCGCTGACCAGATGGCGGGTCTGGCCGGTCAGCGGCAGCGCCAGCACCATGACGTCGCTGGTCTCGGCGAGCTGGACGAGGCCGAGGAAGGACACCGCGAGCGTCCGCTCGGTGTCCGGGTCAAGGCGCCGTGCGTCGTGGTAACTGACCTGTGAGCCGAATCCCGCCAGTCGGCGGGCGACCGCCTGGCCCAGCTGTCCCATCCCGGCCACGCCCACGGCGGCCCCGTGCAGCGTCGACCCGTACAGCTGCGGGCGCCACCCGGCGAAGCCGCCGCCGCGGACATGTTCATGCCCTTCGGCGATCCTTCGCATCAGTCCGATCATCAGCCCGATGGCGAGTTCGGCGGTCGGGGCGATCAGGGTGTCGGGCACGATCGTGAGCCACACGCCCCGCCGGGCGCACGCCTCGGCGTCGAAGTTGTCATAGCCCTTGAGCGTGGCACTCACCACCCGCAGCCGCCGGCAGCCTTGCAGGAACGGCTCGTCGACGCGGTCGGCCATGCACGCCACCATCCCGTCGGCATCGGCCGCGAGCTCGGCTACCTTCGACCGTGGCCAGACTCCCTCCTGCCTGGCCGGCATCACGGCATCGCAGAATTCGGCCAGGTACTCACGGACCTCCGGGTGCACCCAGTGCGTCACCACTACCCGGGCTTTCCTCGTGCTCATGGTCAGCCGGCGGCCGCGTCGCCCGGCTCGCCGGACAGGTCCTTGTCCTCCATCTCCCACGCGTGGTCCATCGTGTGGAAGGCGGAATGGCGCACGAGGAAGGCCAGCGTCCACGACCGCATCGGCCGCTTGGCCTCGCCCCGCTGATAGGCGCGCATCACCTCGAGGTATGCGGATCGGTACGGCGCCAGGGCGCCCGGTTCGAGGGCCCCGCGCTCCGGGACGACCAGGCCGATCCGCTTCGCGAAGTACTCGCTCTCGGTGCGGATCGTGTGGCGGATGATCGTGTCGCGGTCGCGCCCGCCGCCGCGCGGGCCCTTGCGCATCTCCGGCGATACCCGCGCTGCGACATCGTCGAAGTAGGCCCAGCAAGCCTGGAGCAGGGTGAGCTTGCGCTCAAGCTCGGCCGCATCCATCGGCTCCTGCTCGAGAGAGCTGGGCGAGAACGAGATGCCCCAGAAGTCGACCGATCCCGCGCCGACCCAATCTTCGATGACATCGAGCGGCCCAGCGTCGTCGAGCGCCCGCCCGAGGCCCGCCCGGACGGCGACCGGCCGATAGCGTTCGCGGTACGCCGCGAGCGTTTCTAGCGCAGCATCGGCGGTCTTCGCCCCGCGGCTCCAGCCCGGCCAGTCGACCGCGAACGCCGCGAACTTCTTCGCCTTCGGGCCTCGCTCGAGCACGGCGCGGATCGGCATGACGGACCTCCGCGGCCAGCGTACGGCATGACGCCGGGCCGAATCGGCCAGGAACCCAGGGTCCGTCGCGACGGCTGAAGAGCGCCGACTACTGGGCCAGCAGCCGCGCGCGGCACGCGAGCTGAAGTACCAGCCGCTGATCCGGGTCGTCGAGGTCGACCCCGAGCAGGTCGGTGATCCGTCGCAGCCGGTACGTCACAGCATTACGGTGCAGGTGCAGCACCTGGGCCGTGCGGACGATCGAACCCTGCTGGTCAAGGTAGGTGGCCAGCGTCCTGATAGCGATCTCCCCGCGCTGCTTGCCCAGCCGCTCGAGCGGCGCGAGCTGAGCTCGCACCGAAGCGCGGGCGGTATCGGAGGCGTACCACTCCATCAGCATTCGCTTGACGCCCGCGGCGTCATGGCTGGCGACGCCTTCAGCCCGGCCAGCCGCGCGCGCTTCCGCCAGTGCGATGCGCGCTTCGGCCGCGGATGCGCGCAGCCCCATCGGCCCTTCATGCGGAGTGCCCACGCCCGCGCGCAGCCGCAAGCCGGGGAGACGGCCTTGGATGGCCGCCAGGGCCCGCTGGGCGGACACTTCCGCGCGCTGACCGGACTGTGCGCCGGGATGGGAGGTGGTCATCCGCACCAGGACCACGCCGCGCGCCAGCTTGGAAACGTACCAGCGCCCGCCGGTGCTCAGTGCACCCTGGAGGGCGGCCTGACCCGCGGTCTCCAGCAGCTCGAATCGCTGCACCTCGTCGCTTCCCACCTCGTCGAGGTTCTCTGCTTCGATGCGCATGGCCACGTGCCAACCGGTTATGGGCACACCGAGCTGAAGGGCCCGCTCCAGCAGATCCTCGGTCAGCCCTGATTCCGACATCATCAGCTCGGCCAGTAGCTCGCTTCGAGAGCGGATCGGCAGCTCGCGCGCGTGTCGCGCGAGGTCTAGCAGGTGGCCAGCCGCCGATGCGGCCGCGTGCAGCACGAGCCGGCTCGCCACCGCCATCTCGCCGCAGACCTCGGACGCGGTGAGGTCGCCGACGACCCTCTCGGCCACGCTGATAGGCACGCTGACTCCCGAGGCGGCGTGAGGCTGCCGCCCGGCCGCATTGTCGGCAGCGGACCCGTCCGAACCAGCTCCGGCGTCAGGGTGGGCGATCTCCCTGAGCGTCAGCTGGACGTCGATCCCGAGTGCCTTGCTGACCGTCCAGCGCAACCTCTCCAAGTCCGCACCCTGCATTTCGGCGTCCAGCACCGCATCGAGGCCGAAATCGGCCCGGCTCAAGGCGCGTTCAGCATTGCCGCCGATCTCTCGCAGGATCGTCTGGATCAGCCACGTCAGGTCGGCACTCTCGGGTACCGACACCAGCGCGATTCCAGCCCGTTCGGCGATGTCAAGAGCGGTCATGGGCGGTCGCCACGGCTGAGCCGAGAACGCTGCGACGGCCACCACATCACGAATTGCGGCCCACCGCAGGGCCATGTCGAGCCGGTAGTCGCTTGCGGTCGCCGAGGCGACTCGGCCTAGGAGCACAAAGCTGCCTGCCGGAGCCTGATTGACGTCGGAAAACTGCTCGGCCAGCCAGATAGTCGCAATGTCGCGCTCGCCGCCGTTGCGGCTGATGCGGCATAGGCCAGGCAGAGTGGGGTTGCTGAGGACATTATCGACGGATGGCATCCTCCAGATTAGGCACTCGGCACAGCTGATGCTCGATTACCGTGCGTTTCGCCCATATTCCGCGATGACCCCTGCGGCAATCGTTGGACCGTGACTGTTGCGGGCGAGCTTCCCATCCAGGTGGCGGTTGACATTGGCGGGACCTTCACCGACCTTGTTGCCCTGGACCCGGCGACCGGCCACGTCGTTCGGGCCAAGGCCGACACCACTGTCAGACAGCTCTCCCGCGGTGTGCTGGCCGCGCTGGAGCGCTCGGGCGTCACCGCCCGGCGGGTCGGAGCGTTCGTGCACGGAACGACTGTCGTGATCAATGCGATTACCGAGCGCTCAGGGGCCCGGACGGCCCTGGTCACGACCAGGGGCTTTAGGGACGTCCTGGAGATTGGCAGGGCAAACCGCCCCGACATCTACAACCTGGCCTACCGCAAGCCAGTCCCGTTCGTGCCCCGGCATCTCCGGCTCGAAGTCAGCGAGCGGATGTCGTATCGCGGCGAGGTCATCGAGCCGGTCAGCGAGACCGAGCTTGCTGCCTGCGCCGATCGGCTCGCGGCCCTCGATGTGCAGGCGGTCGCCATCTGCCTGCTGCACGCCTGGGCCAACCCGGCCCACGAGGCGCAGATCGCGGCGGCACTCACCGCGCGGCTGCCCGGCGTATCGGTCCTCGCCTCGCATCAGGTCAGCCGCCAGTGGCGCGAGTACGAGCGGACAAGCTCGGCCGTCCTGTCGGCTTACGTCCAGCCGGTCGTCTCGGCCTATCTCAGCACGCTCGAGAGGTCCCTGCGCGAGACCGCGGTTGCTGGCCAGCTGTATGCCATGCAGTCAAACGGCGGGGTTTGCTCGTTCCGCCGGGCGGCGAAGGCGTCGATTACGTTGCTGGAATCGGGTCCGGTCGCGGGCGTCATGGCCGCCGCGGAGCTTGGCCGCCGGATCGGGGCAACGCACGTCCTCACCCTCGACATCGGCGGCACCACAGCCAAGACAGCGGCGATCCGGGCCGGCCAGCTCACCGTGAACAGCCTGCACCACATCGGCCGGACTCCGGCCTTCGCCGGCTATCCGGTGCAGAGCCCGACCGTCGAGATCGTCGAGATCGGCTCGGGTGGCGGCTCGATCGCGTGGGCCGACCAGGCCGGCGGGCTGCATGTCGGACCCCGTAGCGCGGGCGCGGAGCCCGGACCCGCCTGCTACGGGCGAGGCGGCAGCGAGCCGACGCTCACCGATGCGAACCTCGTAGCCGGCCGCCTCGATCCGGACTTCTTCCTGGCCGGCCAGCGGCAGCTCGATTCCGGCCGCGCCCAGCGAGCACTCGAGGGTCTCGGGCGGCCGCTGGGTGCGGACGCGCGCACCATGGCTCGCGGCGTGATCCGGTATGCCGTCGCGCAGATGAGCAGTGCCCTGCGGCTGGTCACGTTGCGCCGGGGTTACGATCCGCGCGACTTTGTCTTCGTCGCGTATGGCGGGGCCGGGCCGCTGCACGCGGCGCTGCTGGCCAGGGAACTGAATATCGCCAGGACGATCATTCCGCCGGGCCCTGGCCACTTCTCCGCTTTCGGCATGCTGGTGGGCCAGCGCCGTGCGGACGCGGTCAGGACGGTCGTCGGCCCGCTGGCCAGCACAGACCTGACCGGCGCGTATGCGCAGGCCGAGGACGATGCCCGCGCTGAGCTGGCCGTGCCGGGAATTGCCGTGCAGATCACCCGGTATGCCGAGCTTCGCTATCGCGGCCAGGAGCACACGCTCGAGATCATGGTGCCCGAGCCGGGCGCTGGCCAGGGGGCCGAGGTGAGATGGCAGCAGAAGGTCAGGGCATCCTTCGACCAGCGCTGCCGGGAGGTTTACGCGTTCAGCCTGGACGTCCCGCTGGAGGTCATCGCCGTCCGGGTGAGCGCGTCAGCGCCGGCCAGCCACCCGGTGTCCTGGCTCAGCGACGACGACGACGCCGAGAAGGGACCCCCTCATGCGGTCCGGGAGGTGGACCTTGATCCGTACGGCGGGCTGACCCGGGTACCGGCGATAGGCCGCGGTGAGCTGGCCGGGGCTGGCTGGCTGCCAGGTCCGTGCGTGGTCGAGGAGTCCGCGGCCACCACGCTCGTGCTGCCCGGCCAGGCGATCTGCCGTGACGAGCTTGGCAATCTGATCATCGAGGAGCGCCGGTGACCGCCG
The DNA here is from genome assembly GCA_963719765.1 of uncultured Actinomycetota bacterium. Lineage (GTDB taxonomy): Bacteria > Actinomycetota > Actinomycetes > Streptosporangiales > Streptosporangiaceae > JAJYUU01. Next base: position 43,240 of record CAVRCW010000001.1, on the reverse strand, counting down.
ACCGATTCACCCAGGACGTCCTGCGCGAAGGATTCAATGCCATTACCGAGGAGATGTTCGTCTCCCTGCAGCGCACATCGCAGAGCCCGATCATCTACGAGGTACTGGACTTCGGCGTGGGGCTGTCCAACGCCGCGGGAGACCTGGTATCGCAGGGCAACGGCATCGCCGGATTCCTCGGGCCCCTGGGCGATGTGATCAGCGAGACCATCGCGCGGTTCCCTGGACTTCAGCCTGGTGACGTGATCATCGCCAATGACCCCTACAGCGGCGGCGGCACGCACTTGTCTGATGTCGCGCTTGTCCGCCCGATCTTCGTCGATGGCGAGCTGATCGCGTTCGCAGCGGCCAAAGGCCACTGGACCGATGTCGGCGGCAAGGATCCTGGCTCCTGGACCCCTGATTCGACCGAGATCTATGCCGAGGGCCTGCAGATACCGTTTGTGCACGCATATCGGAACGGGGCCGTCGTTCCCGAGATAGCAGCGATCCTGGCGGCGAACAGTCGACTGCCAGACGGCACGCTGGGGGAGCTGGCCGCCCATGCCGCCTGCGTGGAGGTAGCCGACCGACGGCTGCACGAGATGTGCGCTCGCTACGGCACGCCCGAAGTGGCAGCCGCGATGGAAGCCTCCCTGGCCCGCAGCGAGCGGCTGGCACTGGCCGCGCTGGCCGGCCTGCCGCACGGTGTCTACGGGGCCACTGACTACACCGACGAGGACGGGCTCGGTAACGGGCCCTTCGAGGTGCGGGTCCGGATCGAGATCTCAGCCGAGCGGATGGTGTGCGACTTCACCGGTAGCCACCCCCAGGTTCCCGGACCGATCAACTGCACGTGGAGTGGCCTGGTCTCGGCAGTGCGGACTGTGTTCAAGGCAGTCACGGACCCGGCAGAGCCGGCGACGGACGGCTGGTTCCGGCCGCTCGAGATCATCTGTCCGGCCGGGACGATCTTCAACGCACGCCGGCCCGCTCCGGTGGCCGCATACTTCGAGGCGACCGAGATGGCCTCAGACCTGGTGTGGCGGGCGCTCGCCCCGGCGTTCCCCGACAAGCTCACGGCCGGCAGCTTCGTGTCGGTCTGCTCGACGTCACTGGCGCTGACCCACCCCGATAGCGGAGAGCCGGTTTTGCTGGTCGAGCCGCAGCCGGGCGGCTGGGGCGCGGGCCCGCACCACGATGGCCAGCATGCGCTGGTCTCGGTGGGCGATGGCGAGACCTACGTCATCCCGGTGGAGGTCGCCGAGCAGCGATACGGGATCCGGATCGAGCGATTCGGGCTCGACGTGGTACCGGGAGCAGGCGCGGGGCGGCATCGCGGTGGCCGCGGGATAGTCCGCGAGTACCGGATCCTGTCCGATGACGCGCAGCTCACGGTCGCCTGGGGGCGGCACCAGTTCCCGCCCTGGGGTGCCGCCGGCGGGCAGCCAGGGTCACCGAACTATGTCCAGGTGGTGGCCGCGGACGGAGAAGCCAGCGAGCGCTTCGCCAAGCGATCGCGTCTGGCCGTGCACAAGGGTGATCTGATCCGTCTGGTCACCGGCACGGGCGGCGGATACGGCGATCCGTCCGGCCGCGACCTCGAGCTGGTCCGGGCCGACCTGCGCGACGAGCTGATCACCTCGGCTGACGCCTCCGGCCTGTACGGGCTCGATCTCACCAGCGGCACGTGCGGCCGGGGCTTGGTCTAAATAGACAAATGACGGCTGCAGCCTATGCATAACGCATATGTTCAATGCCCAGACGTGCCGATATGTTCATGATCATGGCGACGCTGCTAGTACCGGACATGCTGCGTTCCCTAGCGCGTGGCTGCGCCATTCTCGGCGCGGGCGGCGGTGGCGACACGCGCATCGGCCTGCTCGAGGCGCTGCAGGCAACCGAGGATTACGGACCGGTGCGGCTCGTGGATCTCGACGAGCTGGCCGACGATGAGCTGATCATGCCATGCGGCATGATCGGCGCCCCGACCGTGCACATCGAGAAGATCCAGAATGGCGACGAGGGCGGCCGGCTCCGTGCGCATCTGGAGCAGCTCACTGGCCGGAGAGTCGCCGCGCTCATGTCGGCCGAGATCGGCGGCTCGAACGGCCTGCTGCCGATCATGTGGGCGGCCAGCTGCGGGCTGCCGGTGGTCGACGCCGACGGGATGGGCCGGGCGTTTCCGCTGGTGCCGCAGCTCTCCATGCACCTGGCCGGGATCTCGCCGAGCCCGTGCATCATGACCGATGAACGCGCCAACGTCATCATCTTCCGCACGATCTCTGGCCACTGGATGGAACGGCTGGCCCGGGCCGCCGCGGTCGAGTTCGGCGGGGCGGCGGCGTCCACTGAGTACACGCTCACAGTTGCCGAGGCCCGCACGGCGACGGTGCGCAACACGGTCTCGCTCGCGATCAGGATCGGCGACGCGGTCAGGGCCGCGCAGCGCAACCCGGTAGTGGAGCTCATAGACCAGCTCGGCGCCTTCCGCCTCATCGGCGGCAAGGTCTCCGACGTCGAGCGCCACACCACCAAGGGATTCGTGCGGGGATCGGTCGTGATCGAAGGTCTCGGCGATGATGCCGGACGACTGGTGCGCCTCGAGCTGCAGAACGAGAACCTGGTGGCCCTGGAGCAGGGCGACGTGATGGCGTCGGTGCCTGACTTGATCTCGGTGCTCGACACCGAGACCGCCGATGCCATCGCGACGGAACGGGTCCGCTACGGCCAGCGGGTCACGGTCATCGCGATGCCGTGCCATCCGGTCTGGCGTACGCAGCGCGGCCTGGAGGAGGCCGGGCCGCGGGCATTCGGTTACGACTTCGACTACATCCCGGTGGAGGATCTGGCCAGTGCCGCTGCTTGACTGTCGCCTCGGCATTGACGTCGGCGGCACCAACACCGACGCCGTAGTCCTCGATGCCAGCGACCAGGTGCTGGCCAAGGCCAAGGTGGCCTGTACTCCGGACATCATCGGAGGCATCACCGCGGCACTCGAGGCGGTGCTGCGGGCACCGGCAGTCGAGCCGGCCCGTATCACGCACGTCATGCTCGGCACTACCCACGCGACCAATGCGGTGCTGGAGCGCACGAAGCTGCGCCGGGTCGCAGTGATACGTATCGGCGCACCGGCTACGCGCGCGATCAGGCCGCTGTTCGACTGGCCGGCTGACCTGGCCCAGACCATCTGCGTTGCCTCGGTGATCGTTGGCGGCGGCATCGAGTTCGATGGCCGCGAGCAGGTGGAGTTCGACAGCGAGGCCACCGCGCGTTTCCTGGCCGGCCTCGACGGTGCGGCCGACAGCGTGGCTATCACCAGCATCTTCGCGCCGGTGTCGCCTCGGCACGAGCTGCTCGCGGCGGAGATCGTCCGGCGCGAGCTCGGCGACGTGCACGTGTCCCTGAGCCACGAGATCGGCTCGGTCGGACTGCTGGAGCGGGAGAACGCCACAATCCTCAACGCGGCCCTGGTCGACGTCGCGCGCGACGTGGCGACAGCGATGACAGCCGCCCTGGAAGCGTATGACCTGACCCCGGAGATCTTCCTCGCGCAAAACGACGGCACGCTGATGGCCGTCGAGCACGCGCTGCAGCACCCGGTGCTGACGATCGGCAGCGGTCCGGCGAATAGCATCCGGGGCGCAGCCTTCCTGTCCGGCGCCACGGACTCGCTGGTCGCTGACGTCGGCGGCACGTCGACCGACATCGGCGTCCTCGTCCACGGCTTTCCCAGGGAGTCGTCGCTCGGCGTCGAGATTGGCGGTATCCGGACGAACTTCCGGATGCCTGACCTGGTCACGATCGCGCTCGGCGGGGGCAGCGTCGTCGCCGGCGACCCCGCTGACCCGCTGATCGGGCCGCACAGCGTCGGCTTCCGGCTCAGCCAGCAGGCGCTGGTCTTCGGCGGCCAGACGCCAACTCTCACCGACAGTGCCGTGGCCGCCGGGCGGGCGGTGCTCGGCGATCCCGGGCTCATCGGCCGCCACGCCGATCTGCTGCGGAGCGCGGCGCGGCGAGCCGATGTCATGCTCGCCGAGGCGATCGACCGGGTGAAGAGTGCCAAGGGTGATCGCACGCTGATCGCCGTCGGCGGCGGGAGCATCCTGATCCCTGATCGGCTGCCCGGCATCAGTGAGGTCATCCGGCCGGAGAACTTCGATGCGGCCAATGCCGTCGGCGCAGCGATCGCGTCCGTCAGCGGCCAGGTCGACCGGATCTTCCACCTGGGCAGCCAGGGCAGGGAAGCAATACTTCGCGAGGCCACAGAGGAGGCAAGGGACAACGCCGTCGCGGCCGGCGCTGAAGCAGACTCCGTGCAGATCGTGGAGATAGAGGAAATTCCGCTGGCGTACCTCAATACGCCGACAGTCCGCATCCGCGTCAAGGCGGCGGGCTCGCTCGGCGGCTTGCGCGAACGGCCTGCCGAGGGGCAGCCGTCGCTCGCGCCGAACCACCACATTCGCACTACCGCGCCCGCCCCGGCAGCGATCCGCACCGGGCGCACCTCGGAGGCCTGAATGAGCACCCACATGCTAGGCAAACCACCATCTGCAGTCACCAGGCGCCGCCACCGAATGAGGCTGACCGGCGCCTTCGCCGCGGTGCTCGCCCTCGGGCTGGCGGCCGCAGCCTGCAGCTCGAGCGGGAGCCCGCAATCGGGCGGCGCGAAGTCCGGCGGGATCGCTACCTTCGCCGAAGGCGCCTCGGATCCGCCCAACTACATATTCCCCCTGTACCCGCTCGCGCACTGGGACGGGCCCAACACCAATCAGCTCCAGCCGCTGTTGTGGCGCCCGCTGTACTGGTACGGCACCGGCGCCACCCCGGCGCTCAACGAGCAGATCAGCCTGGCCAACCCGCCGGTCTACAGCGACAACGACAAGACCGTCACGATCACGCTCAAGCCGTATAAGTGGTCCGACGGCACCCCGGTGACCTCGCGCGACGTCGAGTTCTGGATGAACCTGCTCAAGTACGACGAAGCGGATTACGGCCCGTACGTACCCGGCACCTTCCCCGACGACGTCACATCGGCGAGCTATCCCAGCGCCTCGACGATCGTTTTCCATCTCAATCAGACCTACAACCCCAGCTGGTTCACGAACTGGGCGCTGAGCTTCATCACGCCACTGCCGCAGCATGCGTGGGACAAGACGAGCGCGAGCGGGGCGATCGGGAATTACGACGAGACCGCCGCGGGCGCTCACGCCGTCTACAAGTTCCTCAACGGCCAGTCCTCGATCCTCACCACCTATGCCACCAACCCGCTGTGGAAGGTGGTGGACGGGCCGTGGAAGCTGGCGCAGTTCACGACCCTCGGCAAGGCAGTGTTCGTGCCGAACAAGAACTACTCGGGCCCGATCAAGCCGAGCCTGTCGGAGTTCGTCGAGCTGCCGTTCACCAGCGCCGTGGCCGAGTACAACGCGGTCCGCTCGGGCGCGGTGGACTACGGGTACCTGCCGTTCAGCGACGTGCCCCAGATCGGCGCGCTGAAGCAGCAGGGCTACAACGTCGTTCCCTGGACGCTATGGGGAGTGAACTATCTCTACATCGACTGGGGCAGCGCCCAGCTTGCCAGCGTCTTCAAGCAGCTGTACATCCGTCAGGCGATGCAGCACCTCATCAACCAGCAGCAGATCGTCTCGGCTATCTACGACAACTACGCCTACCCGACCTACGGGCCGGTTCCTGTCGAGCCATCGAACAGCTATGCCAGTACGCAAGAGAGGGCGAATCCCTACCCCTATAACCCCGCGGCCGCCACCCAGATCCTGACCGCACACGGCTGGACCATGTCGGGCGGCGTGCGAACCTGCACCGATCCCGCCAAGTGCGGCCCCGGCATCGCGATGGGCACGAAGCTGCAGTTCCCGGCGTATTACCCGGCGGGCGACCCCGCCATCCAGGGAATGATGCAGGCCATCCAGTCGAACTTCCAGACCGCTGGCATCAACATGACCGCGAACGCGTCGCCGACGCCGGCCATCGGCTCGATGCTCGGCCCCACCTGCAAGTCCAGCAACTGCTGGGGCCTGATCGAGTACGGCACCGCGTTCTACTTCCAGCCGGCGGCGTTCCCGGACGGCGGTTCGCCGTTCGGCACGGGCGCTTACTACGGCACCGGATACAGCAACCCGGAGATGAACAAGCTGATCGCCGCCGTCCGTACGACGCCAGGGACATCGGCCCTCGACGCCTACGAGTCGTATGCAGCGCAGCAGCTGCCGGGCTTGTGGATCCCGCAGCCCTACAGCCAGCTGTCGGTGATCAAGAACACGCTGCTCGGCACGACGCCGCAGAACGTAATCGGCAACAACATCACCCCGGAGAACTGGCACTTCTCCGGGTAACGACCGGGCCTGGGGCCGGCGGTCGGTCGGCCCCAGACCCGCCCCAGGCCGACCCAGCACGACGACCCGTCGCCGAGAGGCAGAGGTAGCCGAGAGGCAGAACAGGAGCAACCGCTGACCATGAACGTCATCGATCTGGAGACTTATCTGCCAGGACCAGGCAACGACGCTCCCTCGGCGGGCCGGGACCTGCCGGGTCCGCCCGGACCCGACCGGCTGCCGCCGCCACCGGACTACGGCTTCGCTCACTACGACACGATCTTCACCAGGCGCGGCAGCGACGAGCTGAGCCGGGCGGAGCCGATGCCTACCGCGGAGCGATCTGACGAGCTGGTCCGGCTGATGGACGCGGCGAACGTAGTCAAGGGCTTTCTCAGCACGTCCAGCAACGCGGTGACTGTCGAGGCGATCAACCGGCACCCGGACCGCCTGGTCGGGATCTGCCACCTCAGCCCGTACGACGGCATGCGGGCTGTCCGCGAGCTCGAGCGCCTGGTCAAGGAAGACAACATCCGCGGCATGTCGGTCGCGGCCCTCAACGACATGGTTCCGGCGAGCGACCGCCGGTACTACCCGCTGTACGCCAAGTGCGTCGAGCTCGAGATCCCGGTGCGTATCTACACGGCCATGACCTATGCCAGCGACCGTCCGTACGAGCTGGGTCATCCGCGCCACCTGGACCGGGTGGCGATGGACTTCCCTGAGCTGACGATCATCGCCGGGCTGGCCGGGTGGCCCTGGGTCAACGAGATGGTCGGCCTGCTGCGCCGGCACGGCAACCTGTTCTGTGACACCGCGGCGCACCGGCCGCGTCACTTCGCGACGCCGGGATCCGGGTGGGAGATGTTCCTGCAGTTCGGCAACACGCTGCTGCAGGACAAGGTGATGGTCGGGCTGTCGTGGACGCTGCTCGGCATGTCGATGGAGGAGGTCATCCAGGAGTACCTGGATCTGCCGCTGAAAGACAGCGTCAAGGAGAAGTGGCTCTACGGAAACGCGGCGCGCATCATGCGCGTCGGCTGAGCGGCGGCCTGCGTGACGTCCATGAGCGAGCGGTCGGCTCCCGCTGCGGGGCTGAACGAGGCAATCGGGGCCATCCTGCGGCCGCGGTCAGTGGCCGTCATCGGAGCCTCGGCCGAGCGGCACACGCTCGGCAACCAGGTGCTGCAGAATCTGCGCAGGTTCGGCTTCGAGGGCGAGGTGACCTGCGTCCACCCGAGGGCGAGCTCGATCGAGGGCTGGCCGGCCGTGCCGTCCGTGGCCGACCTGCCCGCGGACCTGGACGTGGCGATGGTGAGCGTGCCCGCCAGCGGCGTCACCAGCGTGCTTACCGAGCTCGATGCGCAGGGCTGCCCCTCCGCCGTGGTCCCGGCCGCCGGCTTCGGCGGTCAGGACCTGGCGGACCTGGAAGAGGCCAGCTCCCGGCTGCGCATCCGGTTCAACGGCCCCAATTGCCTGGGCGTGCTGAGCGTGGCGGCGAGGGCGCCGCTGTGGACGCCCAGCTTCAGGATGGATTACCCGGTGGGCAATGTGGCGATCGTCTCCCAGTCCGGCTCCGCCGCGATCTCGATCACCACGTCGCCAGGACTCGGCTGGTCGCGGGTGGTATCCAGCGGCAACGAAACCAGCATCACCACGGCTGACTATCTCAGCTGGCTGGCCGGCGACGACGCCACCGTGGCGGTGGGGCTGGTGATCGAGGGCATCAATGACGCCGAGGCGTTTGCAGCCGCGGTCGAGCGGATGCACGAGGCGGGAAAGCCGGTGGTGGCACTCAAGGTGGGGCGGACGCCGCAGGGCAGCCGCGCCGCCCAGGCCCACACGGGCGTTCTGATCAGCAACTACGACGGCTACGAGGCGTTCTTCCGGCGGATCGGGGTGCCGGCCGTGCTCGACTACGACGACATGGTCAGCAGCCTGCAGGCCTTCGCCGCGCGGCCTGCCCGCAACTGCCGTGGCACCACGATCGGCGTGCTGGCGATCTCGGGCGGGCAGAGTGCCCTTGCCTGCGACCTGGCCATCGAGAACGGCCTGGACCTCGCAGAGTTCAGCGAGGAGACCGCGAGCCGGCTGCGCGCCGCGCTGCCGGACATTGCCGGCCAGAACCCGGTCGACATCGGCGCGACAGTCGGTGCCGAGCGCAGAAAGCCGGGTGATGCGCTGCGGGCCATGCTCGACGATCCGGGTGTCGACTCCGTCCTCGTGGTCCAGGACGCGCACGAACGCCTGGCCATCTGGCCCGAGCACACCTACATTGACCACGTGCGGACAGTGGCGGACATCGGCCGGACCGCGACGAAGCCGATAGTGCTGGCCTCCAGCGCATCTGCCGGGATCCACCCGATGCTGCAGGAACTCGTCACCGACTCGCCCGTCCCTTTCCTGCGCGGCCTGCGCGCGGGCGTCACCGCATTGCGAAGCCTCGGGCGGTGGCAGCAGGACGCGGCGCCGGGCCGAGCGCTACCGCAGCCGGCCGGGCTCGAGGACCTGCGGGCCGACCTGGCCGGGGTCGGCGGACCGCTCGGATACCACCTGACCCGCCGGATCATGGCGGCATACGGGCTGCCGGCCGTGGCATCGGCGCTCGCGGCCGACGCCGACTCTGCCGTCGTGCTGGCGGACCGGATCGGCTACCCGGTGGTGGCAAAGATCGCGTCGCCCGACGTTCCGCACCGGGCCGATGTCGGCGGCGTGGTCGTCGGCATCGGCGACGCGACCGCGCTCAGGCAGGCCATAGCGCAGATAGGGGAGCGGGTAAGCCGGGCCCGGCCGGGATCGCGGATCGAAGGTTTCGAGCTGCAGCCTCAGCTTGCCGCCGATACCGAAGCGCTGCTGGGATTCACCGTCGAGCCGCCCGTCGGCGCGATGGTCGTCGTCGGCGCCGGCGGCTCGCTCGCCGAGCTGATGAGAGACCGGGCGGCCGACCTGGCGCCCGTCTCGCTGACCGAGGCAATGGCCATGATCGCCAGGACGGAGCTCGGGCGCCTGCTCGCCGGTTACCGAGGCCTGGCCGCCCCGACTGATCTCGGGCCACTTGCCCGGCTGGTTCAGCGGGTCGCCTCCATGGCGGCCGACCTGCAGGACGTGCTGAGCGCGGCCGACTTCAATCCCACCTTCGTCATCAGTCCGTCCGGTCAGGTGCGGATCGCCGACGCTTTGTTTATCGCGCGCAGCTGAGCTCACGGAAGGCGGCCAGCAACGTGAATGAAGTACGCAGATGACTGCTTACATCATCCGCCGGATAGGCCAGGCGATCATCGTCGTGATCGGCGTGACCATCCTGGTCTTTATCACGATTCACCTCATTCCCGGTGGTCCTGCGCGTGCCTTGCTTGGTCCGCGTGCCAGCCAGGCAGCCATCAGGAATTTCATCGACGAGAATGGCTATAACCGGCCGCTGATCGTGCAGTACCTCAGCTATGCCGACAGATTGCTGCACGGAAACCTGGGCTACTCGTATTACTACAATCAGACAGTCAATTCACTGCTCGCCCAGGATCTGCCCAAGACCCTGCTGCTCGTCGGCTGCAGCCTGGTGGTAGCGCTTGTCGTGGCGATACCGATCGGCATTCTGCAGGCGGTCAAACGCAACAAGCCGGTCGACTACGTCCTGACCGGGGTCTCGTTCGTGGGCTACGCCATGCCCACGTTCTGGGTTGGGCTCCTGCTGATCCTGGCCTTCTCGGTGAAACTGCCGCTGTTCCCTTCCGAGGGGCCGCAGGGCCCGACGATCGCCGCCGCGCTCGCCCAGCCGCGCGCCCTGGTCCTCCCGGTCGCGACGCTGAGCATCATCACGATCGCCCAGTACAGCCGCTTCATGCGCGCAGCGGCCATCGACAACCTGGTCGAAGAGTACGTACGGACCGCGCGCAGCAAGGGGATCTCAGAACGGCAGATACTGCTCCGGCACATCCTGCGGAACTCGGTCATGCCCATCATCACGCTGATCGGGCTCAACCTGCCGTTCCTGGTCTCCGGTGCCGTCATTACCGAGACAGTCTTCAATTACCCGGGCATGGGCCTGCTGTTCTGGAACGCCGCCCAGTACCACGATTACCCGACCCTGCTCGGCTTCACCGTGGTGGTCGCGGCGGTCACGGTGGTCGGCTCGCTGCTGGCCGACATCCTGTACGCGGCCGTTGATCCCAGGGTCAGGTACGCATGATGCCGAGCGCGCGAACCGCCGCGAATGGAGGTGCCAGTGGCCACCTATGAGTCGGGTGCCGGCGGCGTGGACATCCGCCTGCCGGAGGCGGGCGAGACCGCCTCGCTTGGCGGTATCTGGGGTCGCATCGGCCGCGCCGTCGTGCACAATCGCCTGGCCGTGGTCGGCCTCTTCATCATCGCGGCGATGGTGCTGTTCTGCTTCATCGGGCCGCTGTTCTATCACTCGAACCAGGTCAACACCAATCTGGGGGCAGTGCACGAGGCACCGAGCGCGGCGCACCCGCTGGGTACCGACGGCGTTGGCCACGACGAGCTCGGCCGGCTGATGCTGGGCGGTCAGTCCTCGCTCGAGGTCGGCCTGGCCGCGGCCGTGCTGGCGGCGATTTTCGGCACGGGATGGGGCGCCATCGCGGGCTTCGCCGGCGGCTGGGTTGACGCGATCATGATGCGCATCGTCGACTCCTTTCTGGCCGTTCCCTATCTGCTGTTCTCGATCCTGTTCCTGAGCATCTTCCCGCCGTCCATCCCGGTGCTGATCATCATCGTGTCGCTCGCCTCCTGGCTGATCACGGCCCGGCTGGTGCGGGGCGAGTCGCTCTCGCTGCGGACGCGAGACTATGTGCAGATCGCACGCGGGGTCGGCGTGACGAACAGGAAGATCGTCCTGCGCCACATCGTGCCTAACGCGATCAGCACGATCGTCGTGCAGGCGACGTTCTCGGTGGCGGATGCGATCCTGCTGCTCGCCGCGCTCAGCTTCCTTGGCTTCGGACCACCTGCGCCCGGCGCCAACTGGGGCCAGATGCTCAGTGACGGCCTGAACTACATCTACGACGGCTACTGGTGGCTGATCTATCCGCCCGGCTTCGCGATCGTCCTCACCGTGCTGGCGTTCAGCTTCGTCGGCGACGCGCTGCGCGATGCGCTCGAGGTCAGGCTGGAGACCATCTAGCCAGCGGCGCTGACCGCGAGCGGTGCCTCGAGCGGGAAGTGGCAGGCGGCCTGGTGGCCTGCCAGGTCGAAGCTCCGCGGCTGCGGCTCCTGCTCGGCGCACAACTGCTGCGCCAGGGGACAGCGAGTACGGAACCGGCAGCCCGAGGGCGGGTCGGCCGCGGACGGGAGCTCCCCGGTGATGACCTGGGCGGCCTTGGCGCGCGCGGTGAGCGGATCAGCCTCCGGCACCGAGTTGAGCAAGCCCAGAGTGTAGGGATGGGCCGGACGAGTGAAGACCTCGGCCGTCGGGCCGATCTCGACGAGCTTGCCCAGGTACATGATGCCGATCCGGTCGGCAACGTAACGAACGACGGACAGGTCATGTGAGATCACGATGTAGGTGAGGTCCCGTTCCCCTTGAAGGCGGCGCAGCAGGTTGAGGACCTGAGACTGAATCGACACATCGAGCGCGGAGACCGGCTCGTCGGCAACGATGAGCCGCGGCTCCAGCGTCAGGGCCCTGGCGATGCCGATCCGCTGCCGCTGGCCGCCGGAGAATTCGTGCGGGTACAGACTGACAGAGCGCCGGGCCAGGCCAACCTCACTCAGCAGCTCGTGAATCCGCGCCTCCTGCTCATCACGAGTCCCTATCCGCTGCGCGGCCAGCGGCTCCCTGAGGCTGGACCGGATGCGCATTCTGGGGTCGAGCGACGAGTACGGATCCTGGAAGATCAGCTGGATGTCACGCCGGTTACGCCGCAGGCTCTTGCCCTTCAGCCGCGAAACCTCGTGCTGATCAAACACGATAGTGCCCGAGTCTGGCCGCTCATAGGCAGCGATCAGCCTCCCTATGGTCGTCTTGCCGCAGCCAGACTCGCCGACAAGGCCAAACGTCTCGCCCCTGGCGACTGCGAACGATACGTCGGATACCGCCTTGATCGAGCCGACCTTGCGCTGGAGCACGCCCCTGGTAATCGGGAATTCCTTGACGATGTGATCGACCGTCAGCAGCGGCTTATCGCCCTCGGCCGATTCCGGCGTCTGCGTTCTGGTTAGAACCCGGAGGGTGGCCGAGCGACTCTGGCGGGTCGTCACCGGGTAGAAACATGCGTACTGATGAGCGGGCTCACCTTCAAGTGCCGGGGATACCTCATGGCACTGCTCTTGCGCGTATCTGCACCGGGGTGCGAAACGGCAGCCTGGCGGCGGGTGGGACAAGTCGGGCGGGGTACCGGGAATGCTGTACAGCACTCGTCCGCGATCGGTTTGCAAATCAGGCATCGAGTCAAGCAGGGCCTCGGTGTAAGGGTGCCGCATGTCGCCGAAAAGCGTCGCTGTGTCGCTGCTTTCTACGACCCGGCCTGCGTACATCACCAGCACGCGATCGGCGCGCTCGGCGATCACTCCCATGTCGTGGGTGATGAGCAGCATGCCCATGTTCAGCCGTGACTTGAGATCGTCGAGAAGCCTGAGAATCTGGGCCTGGATCGTCACGTCAAGTGCGGTCGTGGGCTCGTCGGCGATGAGGATCTTGGGCTCGCAGGCGAGCGCCATGGCGATCATGGTGCGTTGGCGCAACCCGCCGGACAGCTGGTGCGGGTAGGCCGACAGTCGCTCGGTCGGCCGCGGCATGCCGACCAGATTGAGGACCTCGGCCGCGCGCTCGAGACCTTGTTTCTTAGACGCGCCCTTATGCGCGCAGTAGGACTCGGCGATCTGCTCGCCAATCTTCATGGTGGGATTGAGCGAGGTCATCGGGTCCTGGAAGACGATCGCGATCTCGTTGCCGCGGACCTTGCGCATGGCATCGGCCGGCAGCGTCGTCAGGTCCCGGCCGTCGAGTGAAATAGTGCCGCCAACGATGCGGCCGCCAGGCGGCAGCAGCTGCATGATCGACATCGCCACCATTGACTTCCCGCAACCCGACTCGCCAACCAGCCCGACAGTCTCGCCCTGGCGAATCGAGAAGGAGACGCCATCCACTGCGTCAATGGTCGTACGCCGAGTATGGATATGCGTGCGAAGATCGCTCACCTGGAGCCGAGCGGGGCCGATTGCATCGCGGGTTGCACTCATAATCCCAACCATAACATTCATCGCAGATTAAACACAGGACTGCGAACTCGGCAGCACATGGAGCTACCAGAAGATCACATCTCGTGAGCCGCTGACGTCTTGAATTGATGTGGTAATTGCCGTCCGAGAATACCGGCGTGCGTTAAACGGTGTTTACTGGCCGGGCGAATGCTGCATGGTGCCTATTGCAGAAGCTAATCAGGGCTGGCGGGTATAAGGTCGCACGTGTCAGCGCTGTCCGTGCGATGACGGCGGTTTTTCGCGGTCGCCGGCGCCGGGCGGCGCGGCAGCGGTCTCCGTCATTGGACGATGGTTACCGCGAGCGCCGCCGGGCAGCCGAGCTGCACCAGCCTCGCCACCTCGTGCCAGTCAACGTTGTCCGCGACGGCTTCGGCTGCCGGCTGGGCCAGCCCTAGCCTTGTCAACTGGCTTACGCGCCAGGCGTGCACCACGCCCGACTCCTCGTCGGTGTCGTGACCCGACGCCGCAACTGCCGTGTGGCTCCTCATTGCCTACCCTCCCTCAGCCATCCGGTTCGTGCTGGCAGTCCCGCTACCCGCAGATCGTGCCGCCAATCCCCGAGTGCTCGCGGCCACCGAGCCCCGCAGGGCGAGGTACCGGGCCTGAGTACTGCCTGGCATCGGGCCTTTGGCCGGGCGAGAGTAGCTCGGAGACAAAGAGCCGTTCCGTTAATCGCACACCGGGATCTGCGCGCGCCGGGAATACCCGGGTGTCACTGCCTGTTCTGAGCGAGCGTGACGGAGCAGCCAGCAGCTTATGAAGACATGCAGTTCTGGTTCGATCCACTGTGCCCCTGGGCCTGGATCACCTCCCGGTGGATGCTCGAGGTGGAGAAGGTGCGGCCGGTGCGGGTCGACTGGCGGGTCATGTCGCTGGCCTACCTGAACTTGATCCAGCACGAGGGCAAGGGCCTGACTCCGGAGTACCTGGAGCGGATGGGCAAGGCGTGGGGCCCGATCCGGGTGGTCGCCGCCGCCGCCGCGGAGGCCGGTCCTGGCATCCTCGGCCCGCTCTACACCGCGATCGGCACGAGGCTGCACAACGAGGGGCGCAGAGAGGATCCCAAGGTGATCCCCGAATCGCTGGCCGAGGTCGGCCTGCCGGCTTCCCTGGCCGGCGCCGCAGACAGCACCGAGTTCGACGACGAGATTAAGCGCTCTCATAACGAGGCCTTCGACGTTGTCGGGATAGACGTGGGCACGCCCGTCATCCGTGTCCGCGGCAATGCCATCTTCGGCCCGGTCATCACGCCGATCCCGCGCGGTGAAGCGGCCGGGCGGCTATGGGACGGCGTGCTGCTGGTAACCGAGGCAGATGGCTTCTTCGAGCTCAAGCGGACCAGGGACCGTAAACCGACGTTCGACTGACCAAGTGCCCGGTGAAAGCGGCGACCTGAAGCCGCCGCGTGGGTGCGGAGTGGCACATCGCGCTGGCAGGTGACAGGTGAAAGAGTACGGGGACTTCCTCAGCCGGCAGGCTCCGTACGACGCGCTCGACCCGGCCGACCTGGACCGCCTGGCACGGTGCGTCGAAGTCGAGTACTTCGGCCCCAGGACCATGATCGTCCGTGCCGACTCGGAGCCGCTTAATCGCCTCTACATTGTCCGCACCGGCTCGGTCGAGGTGCTCAACGGCAGCCGGATTGTCGACCTCCTTGGACCCGGCGACACGTTTGGGCATGTTTCGCTGCTAACCGGTGACCCGCCGTCGCTCGACGTGCGGGCGGCGGAGGAGACGCTCTGCTACCTGCTGCCAGATCCGAGGCAGATTCTCAGCCACCCGGATCGCCTGCGCTTCGCTCACGGCACGCTGACCGTGCGCGAGGGGTTCGCTGGCGGCGGGGTCTTTACTGATCATGCGACCGCGCCCGTTTCCGCGCACGCGCGGCCCCTGGTCTGGTGCGATGCGGGTGACCGGATCGCCGACGTCGCGCGGCGGATAAGTGAGGCACGCCAGTCATGCGCCGTGGTGCGGTGCCGGGACGGGTTCGGGATTGTGACCGATAGTGACTTCAGGCGGTTCGTGGCGACGGGAGCGGTGTCGGCGGACGTGCCGGTCGGCGGCATTGCCACCGCGCCGGTCGGCGATATAGCCACCGTGCCGGTCGTGATGATCGCTGACACTGCCACAGTCGCCGAGACCTTGCTGCGGATGGTCGAGCATGACGTGCATCACCTGCCGGTGGCGGACAGCCAGGGAAGGCCAACCGGAGTGGTCCGGGCGGTCGACATGGCGTCCGCTGAGGTCCGCGATCCGCTTCTGATCCGGTCGGCCGTGGAGCACGCGGCGGACGTGCCCGAGCTAGCCTCGGCCGCGCGCATGCTGCCGTCAGCTGCGGTGGCCCTGGCTGACGCGGGGGTTCCGGCCCTGCGGCTGGCCGCGTTGCTTGCGGCCGTGCGGGATGCCATCATGCGGCGTCTGATCACTATCGATGTCGGCTTCAGCTCCCTTGGTACGCAGTGCTCGTGGATGGTTCTGGGCTCTACGGCACGGTCGGAGCCATTTCCTGGGTCTGACCTCGACACCGCCGTGGCCTGGGCTGATGGGCCTGCCTCGCCGAGCGACTTCGGCGGTGTCCAGGCTGCTGCTTCGCGGCTGCTCGACGACATGGAGCAGTGCGGCCTGCAGCGCTGCCCGGAAGGCGCCAACGCCACCGACCAGCTGTTCAACCGGTCGGTGATCGACTGGAAGGCAGCCGCCAGCCGGTGGATCGGCCAGCCCACCGGCTCGGGAACCGCCCTGCTGGTCTCGATCATCGCCGACAGCCGCCCGCTGACCCTTCCGGCCCTTGGCCGTTCCGTGACTGACGCGCTCGCAGCGTCTACTAGGAGCTTCGACTTCATCGAGGGCGTGCTGCATCTGGCGCTGCATTACCGGCCGCCGACGGGCTTCGTCCGGGACTTCGTGGTCGAGCACACTGGAGAGCATCGAGGCGAGCTGGATCTTAAGCACGGCGGGCTAGTTCCTGTCGCCTCGATTGCACGCTGGGCAGCCATCGTGAGCCGCGACGTCAGCGGCTCTACGCTTGAGCGGCTGCGCCGGGCCCACCAGGTCGGCCTGCTCACGGCGGACGAGTCAAGCAGTCTGACCGGGGCGTTCGAGGAGATCTTCGGGCTGCTTATGACACGGGAAATTGACGCGATCAGGGCAGGCACGGCGCCAAGCAGGTACCTGGCTCCCCGCGATCTCGACTCGCTCACCCGTCGGCTACTTCGCGAGACCTTCCGGGTCATCTCCGTGGTGCAGGCGACGCTAGAGGGCGAGTGGATATCCAGGGTCAAGTGAGGCCAGCAATGCGCCGCCCGCTCGGGACGTGGTAGCAATGCGCCGCCCGCCCGGGGACGTGGCGCGCGCTTACGCGGCCACTACAGTGCGGCTGGATCAGCCTTGGCGAGCGGCAGGCTACTGCGCGGTCGACCTGGAAACAACCGGGCTGGATCTGAAGCGCGACGAGATCATCAGCTTCGGCTCGGTGGGCATCGACGGCGGGCGCGTCATCGCGGCCAGCTCGACCTACAGCCTCGTCAGCGGACCGGCTCGCGTGTCGCCTGACGCGATCGCCGTGCATGCGCTGCGGCTAGAGGACCTGGCCGATGCCCCGACATGGGAGGAATCGGTGGACGTGCTGCTCCGTGCGCTGACCGGTCGGGTGCTAGTAGCACATGCGGCCTGGGTAGAGCGCGCATTCCTGCGGCGCGCCTTCCGCGTGCGGCGGGTCGCCCCGCCGCCTATCGTCGTCGACACGGCCGCTCTGGCCAGGGCCGCGGGCCTAGCCCCGGGCCTGGCCGCGGTCGGCGTGTCCGCCGAGCCGTCCCTGGAGCACCTGGCCGGCGATCTCGGGCTGCCGGTGCACGAGCCGCATCATGCTCTCGGTGACGCGCTGACAACGGCCGAGGTGTTCCTGGCCTTGTCGACGCGGCTCGATGCCGACGCACCGCAAACCGTCGGCTCCCTGGTATCCGCCTCCCGCCGATTCGCATTGCGATGATGAACGTCTTCGGCGGCCTCGACAGCCTGGCGGATTCGGCGGCCTCGACAGCCCCGCCGCGTCAGCGGCATACAAGATAGTCAGATTTGCTCGCGCGGGCACCACCAGGTCGTCCTGCCGCCGACCGTGCCGTGCGCCATCAGCGCTCCGCATCGCGGGCAGGCGGCGCCGTGCGTGCGGAACGCGATGACCGGCAGGATATGCACGCCGCCGCCCGCCACGGCGGCTTTGACTGTGCGCCTGACCGCCCGTAGGAGCCGGTCGACGTCAGCCGGGCTGAGCTCGCCGACTGGCCGGGCCGGGTGGATCTTCGCCTGCCACAGGATCTGGTCGGCCAGCAGGTTGCCGATGCCCGCGATCGCGCTCTGATCGAGCAGCCGGGCCTTCACCGGTGCCGTGCCTTTGCTGAACGCGGCCCGGAACTGCTTCGGCGTGATCTCGAGGGCATCGGGTCCGAGTGTTTCGACCGGCGGATCGAGCCGGACCCGGCCGAGCCGACGGGGATCGACGAGCAGCAGCGAGCCCCCGTCGGCGAACGTCAGGGAGAACCGCCGGAACCGGTAGTCGCCGATCGCCCGGCCGCGGCCCCAGTAGTCGCCGCCCTCGACCTCGCGCCCCCGCCCGTCGGTAATAACGATCTTGCCGGACATGCCGAGGTGAATGCCGAGGGCCGGCCCTGGCGGGCCGAGGGCCGGCCCTGGCGGATCAGCGGCGCCGAGGCTGGAGGTGTCGCACCACAGGGTCTTGCCCCGGCGGTGGACTGTGGTCAGTCGCCGGCCGACCAGTGCCGCGCGGATGTCACCTGGGCTGTGCGGTCGGCTGACGTAGGTGTCGCTGTCGTCGACGTCGGCGATCACGCGGCCCAGGGCCTCCCGTTCGATGACCGCGCGGGCCGACTCAACCTCGGGTAGCTCAGGCATGCCGTTAAGCATCCACCGGGCATGCCGTTAAGCGTGCACCGGCCCGCCGCGCCACGTGGGCTGGGCGCGCTGGCCGGTAGCGGCCGCATAGGCAGCGCTTGCCAGCAGCCGGGTCGAGTCCAGCACCGGCAGCGGCGAGGCATCGGGCGGCACCAGCAGCGGGATCTCGGTGCACACCAGGCCGACCGCGTCACAGCCTTGGCCCGCGAGCCGGCCGATGATGCGCGCATACTCCCTGCGCGCGTGTTCGGTCAAGACTCCGTTCACCAGGTCCGCGAGAATGATCTCGTGCAGATTCGCCCGGTCACTCGCGCGTGGCAGTTCAGCCGCGATCCCCCTCGCGGCGAGAGCCCGCGGATAGACCGGGCCGTCGGTGGGTACCTCGTTCCGAGCAATCCGACCCATGCATAGCCGCGGCTCGCGGCCTCGTCGGCCACCACTTCCGCGATGTGCAGGCCGGGCAGCGCAAGGCTGGGTCCTGGCTGTTCCAGGGCAATATGCGCGGTGTTGTCGGGGCAGGCGAAGAAATCGGCGCCGTCCCGGGCTAGCCGGTCGACGCTGATCGCTAGTGTGGCCCGGACCGCCTGGTAGTCGGCTCGTTCCCACGCGGGAAGGCTGCGAGCCAGCGCGATGCAGTCCAGGGTCACATCCGGATGGTCGTGTGGGCCCGGCTCGGTGCCGCCGGTGCCGCCGGTGCCGCCGGTGGCGTCGGTGGCGTCGGTTGCGCCCTGCCGGCAGAAGACCCGGAAGCACAGCGCCGCGCCCTCAGCGGTCGTCGCCAGAATCCCGAGGTGCTTCACGATCGCTCTTGGTGTATCCGCAAAGCCTGACGAGGGGCTGCCCGATCAAGTGCAGCGCGTCGACGTGGCTGGCGTGTTTGTCAGCGGGTGAGCGTCTCCTTCGGGCGCACGACGCAGAACTCGTTGCCTTCCGGATCGGCCAGGACGGTCCAGCTCTCGTTGCCGGTCTGGCCGATGTCGACGCGGCGCGCACCCAGTGCGAGCAGGCGCTCAATCTCCGCGTCGCGGTCGGCGGCGCTGGTCGTGATGTCCAGGTGGACGCGGTTCTTGACCGTCTTGGGGTCGGTGACCGGCATGAAGCAGATCCCGACAGGAGCAGTGTCCTCGGTGCCTATGACGATCTCGTGCTCGCGTTCGGAGAGGATCTGCCAGCCGAGTGCCTGCGTCCAGAACCGGGCCAGCATGGGCAGATCGCGGGCGTCGATGACGATGTGATGAAGTCGGACAGGCATTCCGCCATTATCGTCGCGGTGGTCGTCCGAGGAGGCGACGGCCGGCTTCCGCGGGTTGACGCTGTCGCTCACGGTGTCCCAGCCGTCTGTCGGCGGGTGTCGAGAGCTGGCACGAGCGGGGCGAGCACGGTCCGGAGCCGGTTAGGCAGCGAGCGGGATACCGCGGCGGGGTCGCTTCCCGCGTCCGGCCCGGCGGAGGGCTGCACTCACTCCACGATGCTGTCGGGCACGGCTCGCTCCGTTGACTCCGTCTTGTCGGTCATCACGTCAAGGCCACTAGCCTATGGCCATCGCCCCCGATTTAGCCCATCCGCCTTCTCTTAAGTGATCTTGCAATCTGCACGCTTCCGCAACTTTTGCCCGGCTGCGGGCCTGGAAGGCTGCTCGAAGGGGAATAGGAGCCAGGCTCGCAGGATTGCGCGCTGCTGAGATCGGCGGCGGCTATCACGCGTGCCGTCGGTGGTCGCGATCGAGGTAGGCGCGTATTGGGTCGTAGATGCTAGGCATGAGATCGTCGGCCTCGGTACCGCTGATCCAGCGGACCTCATCGATCTCGGCTCGGTCGCCGACGAACACGGATCGCGCATCGGCATGCCGGGTTGGCCGGGCGGCGAGGTAGATGACCTGGCGGCCGGTCTGAGGATGGATGCGCCTGCCGAGGATCCGGCCCGCGACGATGTCCAGGCCGGTCTCCTCCTTTACCTCACGGCGCCCCGCGGCCGCGGGAGTCTCGCCGGGCTCGATCTCGCCGCCAGGAAACGTCCAGGGCGGATTGCCATCGGACCTGCGGACCGCCAGCACGCCTTCCGGCGCAGTGACGATGACGGCAACGACAGGCGGCTCTGGCTCTGCGGGCCGGGCCCCAGCTGTCCGCGTGGTCTCGCGGACGATGTCGGCGGCGCGAGCTTTGGATAGGCCGAGCCGCTCGCCCAGCTGAGCAAGCGACAGTTTCTCCTCATCGCGTAGAGCGACGGCCGCACGGCCACGGAGCTTTCCGGCGGCTGTTATCCCGTTAGCGAGGTGGCCCACGAGCCAGCTCGCACGTTGGTAGCGCTCTTCATGGCTCGCCATGTGCTCCAGATCGGCCAGTGCGGCAGAGATGGCGTCGGTGAGCTGCCGCCGGACCTCGTCATGGGTACTCATTTGCCTGATCGTATGCGGCCGGCACACGGCCGTCCGTGTTACGGATGCGAACGCGCTGAGCCGCGCTGCACAGAGGCGTGAGCACGCCCGCCATTGACGGGTTCGTATGTCCCTAGGTCGACCAGGTCTACGCCCAGTCGTACGGTCACGTGGCCAGGACGCTCGCGGCCTGCTGGCGGGAACACGGCCTGTGCCTGTTCGTCCTGGACTTCGTCGGCGGCTGCACAGCCTGCTGTACGTGCGGTCCGCGCGGACGCCGGCCGATCAGGCCGAGTTCCATCTGCGGATCCTGCCGGCCGCGGCGGAGCTGATGCGCGCTGAGACGCTGCGACCACGCACGGCTGAAGGGGGCGGTCGCGGGACGAAGCGGCTCTGCCGGGTGCTTGCGTTCACGGCACAGCAGGTTTTGAGGCGGAACGGGCCTCGCCCCGCGCTAGCCATGCCCGATTGCGCCGCGCAGTCCGGCGGGGCTAGCGCCGGGGCTGGCCCCGTTCCCGGCATACCGGCGGGTACGGGCAGATGAGCGAATCGCTGGAACTGGCGATGCGGTACGCGCGGCGCGGGTGGGCGGTATTCCCGTACAGGCCCGGGTCGAAGGAACCCGCCACAGTCCACGGGGTGCATGACGCCGGCACCGACGCCGGGCGCATCGAGCGGTTCTGGCGGCGTCGGCCGGACATGAACGTTGCGGTTGCCACCGGCGGCAACGGGCCCGACGTCCTGGACGTGGACGTAGCGCAGGGCAACGCGGCGAAGAGTCGCTGCAGGCGGCGATCAGCGCCAGGCTGGGCCCGCCAGGACGTAGACGGCTGCCCGGCGATCCAGTCGTTATCGGCAAGCGGTGCATGATCTTCAACCAGGTCATCATCTACGAGGGTGTCGACATCGCACCGGACTGCATAGCCGCCCCCCGACACTAGTTGCTTACTTCTTCAGGCCGAGGACAGCGTAGTTGTACATGCCGTAGTACTCGTCCATGTACACGTTCGTCACATTCGGGTTCCGGTACAGCAGGACCTTCTGGTAGACGATCGGCAGGATCGCGGCGTCAGTCATGATCTGCCTGTCGATCTTCGGCCAGATGGCAAGCAGCGACGCCTGATTCGTGTCGGCGGCCGCCTTGGTGAACAGATTGTTGACCACCGGGTCGTTGAGCTCGGCGATGTTGGTGTTACCGGAAGGGCTGATCGTGGTCCCGTCGGACAGGTCGTAGAGGAACCCGTACCCGTCCGGCCAGTCAGCGCCCCAGTCGCTGATCACGATCCCGATGTCGTGCGAGTGCACGTAGGCTGGCACGCCGGCGAAGTTGGTGTAGTACTTCGCGTCCTGGAAGCCGGCGAGTGTGGTGGCGATGCCCACCCTCTTCAGCGCGGCCTGCAGGGCCGTCGCGGCCTGTATGTCGCCAGGCGTGTCCGTCCGGTAGGCGATGCTGAAGCTGAATCCGCCTGGCTTTCCGCACTTCTGCAGCTGCGACCTGGCCGCCGGGTCATCGCCGTTCGGCTTGGAGACGGCGTCGTACAGGTCGAACTTCTGGTAGCCGAGGATGGTCGGCGGCATGACCGTGCTGGCAATCTGGCCGCCGATGACGGGTCCGCCGTAAGCGTCCTGCAGCGTCGTCTTGTCCGCGGCGTACTCGATGGCCTCACGGCAGTGCCGGTCCGGGATCACCTTGGTGTTGATGTAGGCGAACAGCAGGAAGCCGTTGACGGGGTTGTCGGCGTCAGCCCTCAGCGACGGGCTGGTGAGGATCTTGTGCATCGCAGCGGCCTGCACGCCGGCGCCGTGCATGTCCATCTGGGCGTGGTTGGCGAGCAGGTTCTGATCCACCGTCGACTGGCTGACGTTCATGTCGACGATGATCTTGCTGGCTAGCTGCTTGGCCTGCGGGTCGGTCGCCGGGTTCCAGTACTTGTTCGGGACCAGCGTGAGCTGCTTGTTCAGCCTGTAACTCTGGAACTCGTACGGGCCGGTCGACTCCGGGTCGAGCTGGAAGTTCGCGCCGCCGTGCGCGCCGGTGTCCCACTTCGGCTCCACCGGGGTGCTCTGCGGGATCGCGACCACGTAATTGAAGTCAGAGAACGGCTGGTTCAGGTGGAACACGACCGTGGTGGCGTTCGGCGTCGTGACAGACGTCAGGCCCATGAGATTCCTGGCCCGGTCGGTGTACGGGCCAGGGTAGCTCGCGTCCTGCAGCAGAACCTGGTAATAGACCGGGCCGGCCTGCAAAAGGCCCTTGGCGAAGGTCCGCTCGACACCGTATTTCACATCAGCGGCGGTGACCGTGTCACCGTTCTCGAACTTGACATTCGGCTTTATGTGATAGGTCCACACCCTGCCGCCATCGCTGGGGGTACCGAGGCCGGTCGCCAGATCCGGCACCAGATTCAGGCCGCACTTGCCGGGGCAGGACTCGTAGGTCAGCAGCGACATGCTGTACAGCCGGACGAAGTCCCACATGTAGGAGTAGTAGGTGTTCTGGTAGTCCGTCGAGTCCGGCGTGACGTTCAAATCGAGCGTCATTGTGCCGCCCCGGTGGCTGGATGGATTCACCACGCTCGCGACGGCCGCGTTATAAGCGCTGCCCGAGGTTCCTGACGGGCTGCTGCCGTCGCTTCCGCAGGCCGCGAGGGCAAGGGCCCCGGCGGCGGTCAGCGTACCGAGCCGGGTTAACTTGCGTCTCATCATGGGGAGAAAGCGCCTCCTCCGACCTGCACTCTCCTGCCGGACCGATCCGCGCGGGTAGTGCCGCGCGCTTCCTTGGAGAATGCCAAGCTTCTCAGTAACCAGCCGAGCACAGAGCGTTATCTTGGCTCGATCGTGACCAAACGAAGGATCCCCCGCGACAGACCCGGAAGGGGCTGCCCTCCCATAGCGCTGCCTCCCACAGCGCGGCCTACCACAGCGCGGCCTACACAGCGCGGCCTCGTGCTCAAGCTGGTCGGCCTCGCGATCGAGGCTCATGGCCTCGAGCTGCAGAAGCGCTCTGCGCCAGCGGTTCTCCAGCTCGCTCGCGCAGCTCGTCCGGATCGGTGCATCGCGGCTTGTCGTCGGGGTCGAGCGGGCACGACCGGGCTGGAACTGGCGCGCCAGGCACCGGCGGCGACGACCGTCCTGGCGAGTGTCGGCGGCGGCGGGCCTCCTGTCCGGCATCGCCACGGCCGTCTTCGACCGCAGCAGCGCCGCGGTCGAGTCGCTCGCCCCGCGCCGCGTCGGCGAGCTCACCTTCGCCATAACGTCAAAACGCGTGCAGCCATCGTGCTGGTAAAGCGAGGACGCGATCACGTCGGCGCAGCGACTGTTGTGGGAACGGGCCGAGATCGTGGCCGAGCCCGGCGGCCGTGCGGCGCTCGCCGGGCTAATGTCGGGCGCGTACCCCCCGAACCAGGCGAGCACGTGGCGGTGGTGGTGAGCGGCGCCAACACCACCGCAGTCGACCCCCCCGCTAGCACGAATCGCGGGCTTCCGCGTTGCTGCCGGGCCGCTGTGCGTCGGTATTACCAACGTTAGGCGGAATAACCGCACAGAATGGTCAGCTAATTAACGCTTGATGCATTAAATCGGGTCATCGGAACAACCGTTCGATAATTTTAGCAGAGACATTTGGGCATGTTTTTGACTATGCATGAGGAGTCAGTAACTAGACCAACTTGATGATCTAGATGCTAGTTTCTAAAACTTTGGCGCGACGGTAAACCACTTTACGGACCTCCACGTCTCAGCTAGTGAATTCACCGCGTCCCCGGATCAATTGCGGCATTACCAGAGCCTTCTTGAGCGGCTGCTCTGAATGCCGCGCGCAAATTGAAACACACAACGGCGTCAGCATGCGCAGATTAGACGCCTATGCGTCGCCAACACCCCCCAGGAGAACAAATGAGGAATCTCTTCAGGTCAAAGCGCCGGATCGCGATCATCGGTGCCGCGGCGGCCATCGCGCTAGCGGGCGGCGGCACCGCGTTCGCCTACTTCACGGCCACCGGCTCGGGTAGCGCCGCGGGCTCGGTGGGTTCGACCGCCGGCTGGGCTGTTCACGTCGACGACCCGAGCGGCCCTTCTCTTAACCCCGGTGCTGGCACCGAGACCTTCGCCTACACGGTCACGAACACGAGTGGCGGCAATGAGGAACTCAACCAGGTCGTGATCACGGCGACTTCGAACAATGGTGGCTGCAATTCGACCTGGTACGTCGTGAACGGCAGCGGAAGCACGCCCACCAACGCCGTCACCGTACCCATCAGCCAGGACATCGCGGCCGGCGCCGACTACTCGGGAACGCTCACCCTGCAGCTGGCCGACGTCGCGACCAGTCAGAACGCGTGCCAGGGCGACGCGCCCACGGTCACGGTAGCCGCAAGCTGATGACGCTGGAGTCTCCGCAGGGCGCCGGCCGAGCTGCGCCCTGCGGAGACTCCGCCCGGCCAGCAGGTCGGGTGGCGGATGCCCCGCGACGTGGCGGATGTCCCGCGACCCGGCCAACTCCTAGGATCGAGGATCGAGACGACAGGATGAAACACCGCATCGTCCTGCTGTGGATCATCGCCGCAGTATTCTGCCTGAGCGCGGGCGCGGCCTACGCCTACTTCACTTCCTCAGGCTCGGGGTCCGGAACGGGCAGCGCGGGGTCCCTGCTGCCCGTCTCCATCGAGGCCACCGCCGGCACTCCCAGAACGCCCCTGCTGCCGGGCGGCACCGGTGATGTGACCCTGACCGTGGACAACCCCAACAGATTCGACGTGACCCTGGTGGCCGTGATCGGCTCCGGGGCTATAACGGCCGTCGGCAATGCCACCTGTACGGCCCATACAGGAGTTACCTTTAACTCCCCGTCCAGCCCCGGTCTGCTCATCGTCCCTGGCATAAACGACCTTGACCTGGCCGGGGCGGCTGCTATGAGCACGACATCATCCGCCAGCTGCCAAGGGGCTACGTTCTCGATCCCAGTGATGATCACGGTGCGGAAGTAATGCGACACGACAGTCCGACCAAACGCCCAGGTCCCGCTACCCGCGGTGTCCCGCCTGTCCGCAGTCAGCACGGCGCATATAGCAGGCGTCCCGTCCGGACCCGCCGCCCTGATCGCTTCGTCAGCGGGGGGCGGGCCGCTAGGATGCTGGGCCTAGTCGGCGCGGTTGCAGGCACGATGACTCTTGGTGCCGGAGCGGCGCTCGCCTTCTGGGTGGCCACTAGCCATCCCAACGCCGCCGCGGCCAGCGCCGGCACCTTGCCGGCCCCCGCCGGCATGGCCAGCACGGCGACGAGCAGCTCGCTGGTCATCAGCTGGACGGCTTCCGGCAACCCGAAACCGCAGTACTACACCGTCCTGCGCTGCAGCGGCACGGCCCGCTGCACTCCAGCCGCGCCGATTGACAGCGGGGGGTGTAAGGGGCCGATCGACGCCGTAACCTGCACCGACTCCGGGCTGGATCCGGACACGACCTACACGTATGCCATCCGGGCGAGCTATTACAGCTGGACAAGCACGAGCGCTACCTTCCAGGGAACGACCACTGCCGGCGATGCGACGAAGCTCGCCATCACCTCCGCCGCCGGCAGCGGGCCGGCTTCGGCCACGGCCAACCTGGGGCCGATCACCGTCCAGCTGCAGGACGCCTTCGGCAACCCCGTGCGCGCCGGCTCCCGCGGCCTCACCGTCCACCTGACATCGAACTCCAGCAGCACCCACGAGTTCTCCGCCACCCGCAACGGCACCCCAGCCGCCAGCGTCACCATCGCGCCAGGATCGGCCACCGCGACCTTCTACTACGGCGACGAGAAAGCCGGCACGCCCGCCATCACCGCCGCCGCTTCCGCAGTCAGCCCGGCCACCCAGCAGGAAACCATCACCGCCAACACGCAGTCGAAGCTCGCCATCACCTCCGCCGCCGGCAGCGGGCCGGCTTCGGCCACGGCCAACCTGGGGCCAATCACCGTCCAGCTGCAGGACGCCTTCGGCAACCCCGTGCGCGCTGGCACCCGCGGCCTCACCGTCCACCTGACATCGAACTCCAGCAGCACCCACGAGTTCTCCGCCACTCGCAACGGCACCCCAGCCGCCAGCGTCACCATCGCGCCAGGATCGGCCACCGCGACCTTCTACTACGGCGACGAGAAAGCCGGCACGCCCGCCATCACCGCCGCCGCTTCCGCAGTCAGCCCGGCCACCCAGCAGGAAACCATCACCGCCGCTACCTTTGCTTCCGACGCGGGCAACAGCACGACCGGCACGTGCGACCCCGTCAATGGCCGGTGCACGACAATCTCGACATCGATCACGACGAACAGCGGCCGCCCTGAGCTGATCTTCGTCTACGTGGCGGGATCAGGCTCGAACTCGGGCACGGCCATCAGCGCGATGACCGGTCCCTTTACCTCGCCGTCGCAGTATGCGGACACCGAGTTCCAGCAGACCTCAGCCGGGGGGAGCAAGGATAACTACCTCTTCGCCTGGACGGCTGCCGGCAGCGGCAGCTCGGGCTCTGTGACGGTCACCTTCAACAGCATCACCAGCTCCGCGACGGTATGGGTGGACGTGGTCGAGCTCGGGACAGGCAACACGGTGGTCGCCTGCTCCAGCGGCTGCACCGCCAGCGGCACGGGCATGCCCGATGATGTGCTGCTGAAGTCGGCCGCCGGTTCCGAACGGGAGATCGCCTTCCTGGGGACTGCGGACGATACAACGTTCGGCCCGCCGACCACCGGACCGGCCTTCACGCTGCTCGCGCCAGCCGGCGGCACCCCGCCGTACGGAACCTACGACGCCAGCTCTGCGGAGTCGACGGCGGCGTTCACAACGGCCGCCGCCAGCAAGGGCTGGGGCAGCATCGGCGTGATGATGAGCCCCTGATCGAGCCCGCCGCCGGCGTCTGCCAGCAGCACTGAAAGCCAGGGCCCGCGGCCGGCCATAGAACGGGAGACGTGGCCGCGGCCTCGCTCGCCCCGTGTCGGCGACCTCACCTTCGCCATAACGTCAAAACGCGTACAGGCGATCGTGCTGTTGTCGTCCTGGCGTAGCTCACGAGTCAGCTCGCTGGGCAGTTCATGCGGGCTGCGGATCACCTCGTCGATCGTGCGGACCGCGGCGTGGCCGGCCCTGATCGCGTCAGCGTCCCGCTCGCCGAGCGGAGGAACCTTCTCCAGGTACTCGAGTTGCCGCCACCGCCCGATCCAGAAGGCGAGCAGGTCGGCTGACTCTGCCAGGCGCGGCTGGGGTGCCTTTCATGCCGCACGCACCGCTGGGCCTCGGATGTCAGTCTTCGTCGTACTTCCCGTAGCGGGCGAGCGGCGTACTGTCGTGGCGGCTCCGTTGGACCGAGGACTCTGATGGGGTTCTGCCGTCGCCCCCGCGCTGCTTTATCTGTGCGGCTGCGCGGGCCCGTCTTCCGGGCCGCGCGGGTTGTCTAGATCGGCGGCGACAGTGTAGTGACGGGCGGTCCTGATCGTCTCGCTGACGACAATCTCGATCATGCGGTTCCGGGCGCCCTTACTGAGGTCTATGTCGCTGCGGTCGCTTAGCCCGATGCGGATTGTGCGAGTCATCTCATCAGGGGATGGCTCCGGCGTCGTCTTTCGTAGGTCGGCGTAGACAGTCCAGGCCAGGGTGGCGACGCTGATTATCAGGCTGCCGAGGGATAGCGGATCGAGGTACTGCCCCGAGTTGGATTCCGGCTCCTGGGCGTAGAGCGCTGCCTCTACGTCGGCCGGCAGGCCTGGCCCGTGCTCGGCGGCGAGGCGTTCCGCGCTGGCGAGTGCGCTGACCGCGATCAGGTCGTTCACGGGTCTCCGTTGTTGCTCGTAGGCTGCCCGGTCGGCCGTGCCGAGCTGACGTAGTCGCGCACTGACTGCGGGAGCAGTGCGCCGGTGACTACCTGCCAGCGCTCCTCGAGCGCCTCGATCCCCAACCTGGAGGTGAGCCGCGCGAGATGACGCGGTCCGGGCCCGGTCGCCGGGTGGGGGAACTCGTCGAACACCGCCACGGACCTGACTATCCACTCCAGCGCCATGGCGAGCTGCCCGCGCGCCTCTGCGAGCAGGCCAAGCCGCCCGGAGCTGGCGGCCATTCTAGGCCGGTCGCCGAGTTCCTTGCTGGTGGCCAGGGATCTGGCGTACCAGTCCTCGGCTTCATCGAGACGCTCGCGGGTCTGGGCGAGACCGCCGAGATTCAGATAGTTGGTGGCGATGCTAGGCCGGTCGCCGAGTTCCTTGCCGATGGCGAGGGATCTGGCGTACCAGTCCTCGGCTTCATCGAGGCGCCTGCGGGCCTGTGCGAGAGCGCCGAGACCTTGGTATGTGCCGACCATGTGTGGCCGGTCACCGAGTTCCTCTTCGATGGCCAGGGCCCTGCCGTACCAGTCCCTGGCTTCATCGAGGTGCCCCTGGTCCTTGGCGACGATGCCGAGCTGGTGGTAAGGGATGACTATGCCGGGTCGGTCGCCGAGTTCCTCTTCGATGGCCAGGGCCCTGCCGTACCAGTCGCTGGCTTCGTCCAGGCGCCCGCGGCCATGGGCGACGTTGCCGAGACTCACATAGCAGGTCGCGATCCCGTGCTGGTCGCCCAGTTCCTCATGGATGCCGAGGGATCTGGCGTACCAGTCCCGGGCTTGATCGAGGTGCCCCCGGCCGAAGGCGAGGTTGCCGAGCTGGTGGTAGGTGATGGCGGCGCCGCGCCGGTCACCGAGTTCCTTCTTGATGCTGAGGGATCTGGCGTAGCAGTCCCTGGCTTCATCGAGGTGTCCCTGTTGCTCGGCGATGCTGCCGAGCTGGTTGTAGTTGCCGGCAGCGTGCAGACGGTCGCCGATGTCCTGCCTGATCGCGAGCGACCTGGCATGCCAGTCCTTGGCTTCGTCGAGGCGGCCTTGTATCTCGGCGATACGGCCGAGTTGGTAGTAGCCTCGCGCGGTGTTCTCCTGGTCGCCGAGTTCCTCCCAGAGAGGGAGAGCCTGTGCGTACCAGTCCGTGGCTTCATCGAGGCGCCCTCGCTGCTGGGCGATGAGACCGAGCTGATGGTATGGGACCGCTAGGCGCTCTTGCCGCTGCCGCGATGCGGGCTGGGCCTGGATTACGGGCAGGACCTCACGGTAGGTGCGCTCGGCTTCGTCCAGATGCAGGGAGCGCATCTGCCGGTTAGCTTGCTTGCCGACCAGGAACAGCCACAAGGCACCGGCTGGGCTGTCCAGTGCGGGTGCGGCGCCGTCCGGGCCTTCCATCGCGGCTCGGGCCCGGTCGGTCCAGGCTCGTGCTTCCTCGCTGAGCCCGCGGGTGTCCCAGTAGTCGCTGAGCGAACCGGCGATCCCGTGGGCCTCGCTCCACAAGCCATGATCGAGGGCGTAGCCGAGAAGGCGGCCAAGAGTGTGACGCTCCCGCTCAAGGAATGTGAAGGCCAGCCCTGCGTTGCCGGTACGGATCTGCTTGTAGCACCAGGCGCCCAGCCTGGAGTGGGCGGTGAGCAGTGCCCGGGTGGCGGCTTCCCGCTGGCTGTCGTAGGCGGCGGGCTCCTCGGCCCGCCACTGGCCGGCGACGTAGGAGGGCAGGGCCGGGTGGAGCCGGTATAGGCCCTGGCCGAGCCGAGTGACCAGTCCCACTTGGGCAGCCTGTTCCAGTGCGGCCTTCCAGTTCGGCCCGCTGGCGTCGCGGAAGCGGTTCGGGACACCGGCAGCACGGGAGAAACCGGCGAGCGCGGCCACGTGGGCAGCCGACTGGACAAGGCTGACGGCGAAGAGCAGACGGCGGGTGTCCGCGGGCAGGTGGCTGTAGGAGTAGGCGATGCTCGCGGCGAGCGTGGCCATGCGCCCGCCGTTACCGTCGTCCTCGGACGACTCGGGCAGGCGGGCCGTGCCTTTCAACCCGTCGAGCAGGATCCCTGCGTCGGTGGTCTGCAGATGCGGCAGCACTAGGCGCATGCTCAGCGGGTGCCCATCCAGCCATTCCATCAGGTCCCCGAACGACCGCGTGGCCCGCCGGGACGCTGCGGCTGGACAGGCCGCCAGGAGTTCGCCGGCGTACTCGGTGGCCTCATGGGCGGCCAGCCCTGCGACGCCGATGCGGCGAACGCCGCCGAGCCAGACCTCGTCCGTCCGGCTGGTGATTATCACCGCGCTGCGGCCCCGGTCCTTGATTCCGTGCAGGAACGCCCGCAGCTCCTGACAGCCGGTCTCATCCAGGGGCTCGGTGACCGCAGCGGGGTCGGGCATGGACTTGACGATCTCGAAGTTGTCCCAGATCAGCAGCAGCCGCCGGTCGCGTAGCAGTTGCTCCACTGCTTTCCGGCGCGTGCCAGTATCCAGGCGGGCGAAGTCGGCACCGAGCACCTGGAGGCCTATCTCGGTGATCACCGCCCCGAGGCCAAACGACGCCGCGCCTGGTTCGAACGAGTGCATGATCACCCCCTGGCCGTCCACTCCGCCGGTGTCCCGCCGCCAGCGGCCGAATGCCTTGGCCAGCTCGGTCTTGCCTGTACCCGCCGGGCCGTGCAGCACCACCGCGCGCGACAGCCGTGTGGCCATTTCCAGCTTGTAGAACAGGGCATCGCGGCCGACGAATGAGCCGCCGACCGGGTCCAGGGCGGCGCTGCCCTCATTCTCGCTGGGCTTGCCAAGCTGGTCGAAGGCCTCAGCCAGAGTCGGTCCCGGCGCTCGCCCGGTCCGCAAGCCAGGGAAGCTAACCTCCTGGCGCAGGTAATGCACGGGAACGACCCAGTCGGCCAACGGCATATCTCCCCTGGGGCTGGGCCGCCGATCGCGCTCGGACAACTGCCGCCGGCCTGCGCTAACCGCCAGGCTGACCGAGTCACCGGCGAACAGGCGCTCGTAAAACGTCGCCATGAACTCAGCTGCCGCCACCGCGTACACGCTATAGGCCATCGCCACTACAGACGCCGCGCCCTCCTGCAACAGCCGGGTGGCGACCGTGGCCTCCACGTCCTTACCGACCGCACCGGACTGGCACGCGTTCAGCACCACGACCGGAACCTGCCCTGCCTTTAGTACCTCGGCGATCCGCGACGCCTGGACCCGATCGGGTCCGCCACCGGGTTTC
Source organism: uncultured Actinomycetota bacterium (assembly GCA_963719765.1). Lineage (GTDB taxonomy): Bacteria > Actinomycetota > Actinomycetes > Streptosporangiales > Streptosporangiaceae > JAJYUU01. The sequence continues at coordinate 11,377 of CAVRCW010000001.1, read as the reverse complement.
TCGAAGACCAGCACTCCCTCGCCCGCAGGCCGGTCGGTCAGCGAGGCGCCCGACCCAGCCGGTCGGCGTCCGGCCATAGTCCCGTGGCCATCGAAATGCACCACCTGGAACGGCTCGCCCGCAGCCGCTGCAGCCAGGAGCACCTGCTCCAGTGCGTCCAGTGTGGGCGGGCGAAGGACAACCAGATCAACCTGGCCCCGGACCGCCTCAAGCCGCTTCAGCAATGGCCGGGCGATCATCCGGTAGCCCACGTCAGCGTCGCCCGCTGGTCGGCTGATCACCATCAGAACTCGCAGCCGCTCGCCGGCCGCCTCGAACTTATCTCGCAGCCCCTGCTCGGCAAGGCTGCGGTTCAGCCCGGCTAACTCCAGGGCCAGCGCCGTCGGCCGCGCCGGGTCACGCATCAGCTCCCACGGCAGTCCCAGCAGCCTGGGCGACGCGGAGCGAAGCACGATCTGGATGCCACTGCTGCTCTCACGCATCCGCACGTAGGCGTCCCTGGCCGGGCCGGACCTGAAGACCGCCGCGAAGACCGCCTCGCCCCAGCCGGTCAGCCTGGCCTCCACCTGCGGGCCCCGGTCCTCATACACCCCATACGGCGCGCGCAGGTAATCTTCCAGGTACCAGCGCAGATCCTCCAGCGCCTCGTCGTCCAGCGGCCAGGCCAACTCGGACGGTGGGCCTGGCGCATCAGGCTCCTTCTTGCTATCAGGCCAAGCGCTGACCGACACGTAGCCATCAGCGGCCAGATCCACCATCAGCCGGTCGGTCATGGTGTTCTTGGCGAGAACGCCGTCGCACGCCGCGCGCTGCCGGACAGCCGCGAGTCCACCCCTGACCTCATAGCCGCAACCCTAGACACTTGGGTGTGGAATGTGCGAGCGCTAACGCTTGGCCTCATGTTCCTCCTCGTGGCGCATGAGGCCGTGCGGCAGAGGATGACGTCATGCCGTCCGTGCCAGTGTTCCTTGCATGACATCTGGGAACGTGCTCATCTCAGTGGTGCCTCGCGTCCGTGAGCGGCGGCGCGGCTGCCGTCGGCGGCGCTAATGCCAATCCGCGCTTGTGGACCGTGCGCGGGTTCGGCTCGCCGTGATATCGCGTGTCCAGGAACGCGCTATCCGATGATCCTGTTGTGGTGACGTGCGATCTGCTCATGGGTCTCCTGGCTTTCGAACACTTGGGCAAACTCGGTGATGCTGGCGTTCACCGAGGCATCGAGCGGGTTGTTGAGCCAGACATCGAACAGTCGGCGCTGCGCAGCGGTCACGGTTCGCGGGTGTGCCGCGATGCGGTCTAGCAGGCCCTCGACAGCCGCGCCGAGTCCCCCGGGCTCGGCTACCAGGTTGGCAACGCTGTCAGGCGGCAGCTGATCAAGTTTGTAGACATCGCCGGTGAGGACCATTTCACGGGCCTTGCTGAGCCCGACAAAGGCTGGCAACAGCGCGGCGTCGATGACTGATGGCAGGCCGACCTTGATCTCGGGCAGGCCGAATGACGCAGTCGTTGCTACAACACGAAGATCGCACGCCAGGGCCAGTTCGAACCCTGCCCCAAGGCAGTACCCGTTGACCGCGGCAACAGTGACGACTGGCGAGTGCCGGATAGCGCGCATAACCTGCGCGAGATCATCGATCAGCGCATGCGCTCGGGCAGGTGTCAGACCGACGAAGGCCTCGATGTTCATTCCGGCGCTGAAGGCCGCCTGGCCCGCGCCGGTAAACAGGATCGCTTGCACGCCAGAAGTGAGGCTGGCGATGACGTCGCGCAGCTCGCGCAGGTCCTCCGGATGCAAGACGTTGAGCTTCTCCGGCCGATCGAAGGTGATCCAGAGGGCACGGCCGCGATGTTGCGCCTTGATATACCGCATGTGCTACTGCTCCCCATCTGTCGGCACGACAGCTCGTCAGCCACAGGATGGCTTCAGGCCGCGACATCAAGGTTCGTGGGGGACACCAGACCCCGGCCGAAGACGCGGCCGTGCGATGACGTCGAGGGCCAGAACCCGGCCCTGGAACTCGTCGCTGAGCAGCGGTGTCGCGAGCGACTGGTGACCGGCGATCACCGATTCTGATTGATGAGCTATGACCGATAGTGGGGAGCCGATACTGTCTTTGTAGCTCCACTTGACCTACCTGGACAGTGGCCGCGTGCGCACTCACCGTATTAGTCGCTGGTCGTGCAGGTCGCTCCGCCGACCTTAACGGTGATCTTGACGCCCGGCGGCGGCCCGTTGAGATAGATCAGCGCGTAGCCGGAGCCGTTGGTCTCGTGCGAGTGCGAGTAACCGTCGGCCCGCGCGGTTGCCGTCTTGTGCGGCCGGTTGGAGTGCACGTAGACGTTGTTCTCGTTGTAGCTCGCGTTGTAGACGCTGGCGCTGGCCTTGCACCAGGCGCCGGATGACTTCTTCTTCCGGTACGCCGTGCCGTCGGCGTAGTCGCGGGCGAGGTTGGCATTGACGGCGGCCACCACTGAGCGGCTGCGGGTCAGGATGCCGAGTTCCCGGTTGTAGTCGAGGCTGGCAACGGAGAAGTTCTGTGAGCCGATCAGCACCCGACGGTCGGCCCGGCCGGCGTCGGCGATGATCACCTTCGCGTGGATGTACAGAGCGCTGCCGGAGTCAGGGTAGAGCCGGATATGTGCACCGGCTTTGGCAAGCTGATTGTACGCGGAGTCCCATTCCGAGTCCGCGGTCATGACGATCTTCACGTCGACGCCGCGGCGTGCAGCGGCAGCGAGCGCGCTCGTCACGGCCGGGTCGTCCATCTCCTCGTTCTCGACGGCAAGCGTATGCTTCGCCTCCTTGATGACCGACAGTACCGACGCCCGGGCGTTCGTCGGCGACCACACCAGGTCGGCGCCGTCGGGCGGCGTGATGGAGTGACCGGCGAAATCAGCGTTGAACGTCTTGACAATGGCGGCGACGTCGGAGTGTTTGGTGTCGATCACCGCGAAGTCTCGGGTGTTCGAGTAGTACCGGGACGTGAGGTTAAGAGTCATGATGACAGAGGTCGCGTTGTCGACCGTCAGCGTCTTCTGGTGGAACGTGGTTCCGGCGGGCCCCCACCGGACATGCACGCCATGCGCCCTCAGGTAGTTGTACGCGGGCAGGTTGGCGGACTTCTCGTACCGGCGGTCCAGCAGCACCCGGACGTTCACGCCGCGGTTAGCAGCGGCGCTGAGATCCGCCTCCGCCTTCTTGTCGGCGAGCTCGTACATGGTCAGGTCCACCGACGAGCGCGCCCCGGCGATGACGCTGTAAATCGCGCCGATACCATCCTTTGGCTCGGTCAGCACCCGCAGCGAGGGCGCGGCGGCAGCGCCGCCCGCAGCAGTGGCCGCCGTTAACTGCGCGTTCTGGGCTGAAGCCACGCTGGTGCACGCGCCGGCGCAGACAGCAGCCGCGGCAGCAGCCACGGTGATGAGGGTCTTGGCGTACACCTCGGCGACCTCCCGTCCGGTGGCCGGGCATATCGCAATGACCAGCCACGAGATCGACGCCGCGCTGCCACCGGAGGTTGACACGAGCAGGCAATTCCCTGACCGGGACGGCGCGAATGGCAGCCTCTCCTCGAAGTTGTCCGCGGGCTCGCGGCGCTCTGAATGACTCTGGAACGCGCATCCCGAAGGCCGGCAAATAGATCGGCAAGCTGCGCCCGACCGGCTTACTAGCCATCGACGCTGTTAGGTTCTTGCGCAGGTTCAACGCCTCGCTGCCGGACATGTTTTGCTGAATCCTCAGCGAGTGCTCGCAATTCCGGCCAGCTAATAGTCCCCACGAGTTGGTCTCGATGGGCTAGGAAGATCTCCGCTGCGGGCATGAGCCGAACGACAGTCAGTGCAAAGAACCGCCGGACGTCTTTGCGGGAGACATAGCCGCGTTCGTAGTAGATGCCAAGCACATTCAGGGTGGACAAGGCGTTGTTGATCAGCGCGTACTGCTCCTCGCTGAGGTCCTCGATCGCTGTCGCCGACTCGTGGATCTCGTAGATCAACCGCCGTCCGCGTTGCTGATCGGATGTCACTAAGTGTTCGTGGAGCTTCAGCATGAGGTCGCGACGGTCCCGGTAACGACTAGCGACGAAGGCGCTGAGGCTGACTGCCAGCGCTGCTGTCGAGATGGCGATACTCACGATTGAAACGGTCATGGGGTGCCCCAGTCTCGACCGACCTCTTGCTCGCGATGATCTCTTGGCGAGGTAACGCGGGCAAGATCCGTTGCCGACTTCCCCGCGGGGCCGCAGCGGTCAGACTATGACGCGGCCGGCGCCCTGACCTGTCGGGAGGAGAACGATGCCATGGATTTCCAAGCCCGGTGGAGCAGCGTATGTGCGATGAGGAACGCGTGGCCAGTTTCCGACGCGGCATGAGCATCCCTGCGCCCAGTCGATCATGAATGAAATATGTAACTCGACTCGGGTCTGGCAGGCTTGGACGGATTGGCTCGACTGGCGGCTGCGCGCACAAACAGCCGCCAGCGGCGGGCTTGCCGATACACTCAGGCGCCGTGTTCACGCTAGGTATGGGTGAGGCTGTTCTGCGGAGCCAAAGGTCGGAGCGACGATAAGCGAGCTATCGCTGCAGCGGTCCGACTGGGATGACTGCAATCATGGCACCCGAGGTCGTAGCGGCCCTTATCACCGCGGGGCCGCGTTCGGCGTCTCCTTGATCAGCTTCCCGTTAAACCATCTGATCAACCAACGAGCGAGGCGCGCGCAGAATCTAGATTTGATGGGGCGCTACCGCGATCCGCTGCTATGGTCCGTCCACGACCTGCGGAGCCGAGTCCGGACGATCCTCGAGGAGGACTTCCTGGCGCGGTATTTGGTCGGCGACACCTTCATGCGGCCCTACGCCCGCCGCCACACGATGTTCGGTCTCGCCCAGTACCTGGGCAGGGTCGAGATCTTGCGCCAGGACATTGGATTTCTCGATCTCGGGGACCGGCGCCGCAACCGAGCTCGTCAAATTCCTGTCCGTCATCCGGCGAGTGCTTTTCGCCGTCGACCTAGACCCAGTCTTCCACGTGCCGACAGGTCATCAGCGGGCCCTGGGCGAACTCGTGATCGCACCGGACCACGGCACACCGGGGCAACGGCGCTGCATCGGATACGCCGCGTTCTGCCAGCGATTGGACAACCACCGCGAGTTCAGGTCTTGGTTCGAACGGATCGAGGCGGGGATCGTCGCGTACGCGTATCACCCTGAGCAAGGCGGCAAGCGGCTTGCCGAATTCGACGCTCGACTCTCCGACTTGATCGAGTTCCTCGACCCAGACCTGACCCGCTTCCCGCTCCGCGACGAGGAGCGCTCACGATACCTGTCACCCGAGCCCGCCTAAGTGGATCTCAGCCGTCATGACCTCCGAGGCTCTCCCGGCAGCCAATCCGAACGCCTCAGCGACTCCAGACCCAGAGGGCCAGATATGCGCACAACACAATGCAAGAGCCGCGCCACGTAAGGCACCAAAAATACTCGGCGTTCGGTGTGGCTAGAGCTACGCAACGCGCACTCCGTCGGCGGCGAAGTTGTACGCCCCGCCCGCCATGAATATTCATGTAGGGACATCTCAGCCTGCGTGGCGTGTAGTCCGACGCAGAATGTGACCAACCAGGTACCGGAGCGACGGCTGACTATCCCATGCAGATCTGCTACACGGACGTGCGCTGCCGTAGAGGCGCCATCGGAACGTGGCTTAAGGCCAGGATAGCTAATGCAGCAGGTCGAGAAGACTTTGCATGGCCAGGCATATTACGAAGGCAATCAAAAAGCCAGAAATAATATTAAAGTCTCTAGTGGTATATCTGCGTATCTGCGGCCGTCCCGCTGTATTTATGAGGGCGCATCCGAGCAAAACCGCGAAGCTAGGCGGCAGGAGAAGCGGCAGCAACGTCAAATGCGCGGACCATACGTGCGGCCCGGCGACCAAGCTCGCAATGAGGAAGCCGCAGTAAGTGGCGAACGAGCTCAGCGTCGCGGTCGCGGCGTACAGCAACAGGTTCCGCCTTCGCGGTGACATAGCAGGAAGAAGCTGGGCTCGTCCGGCAGCAGCCTCGGCCTCCGTGCATATCGACTTAGCCTGCCCGATGGCATTCTCGGCCCGGTAGATAGCATCTTGCAGACCAAGACCGGGCCCGTCGGCGCCATCGAGCGAGGGCCGCGGCACCTGAATCTGGTCCGCGAGGCTGATGATCGCGCGCCGCTGGCTCGCGAGGTCATCGCTCACCCGCTGGAGATTCCGCTTGATCTGATCCTGTTGCTTAGCGGCTTTGTCAAGTCGGTGCAGTTCCTCCTGCTGCGCAGAGGCCAGTTGTTCAATCGCGGCCTCGTAGTCCACCCAGTTCATAGCGCGGCCTCCAGCTCAGCCTCGACTCGGTTGAGGTAGGTCCACCACTTCTCATGTGGCCGGTGGAAATACGAGATGAGGCTTGCCGCGACCACGTAGGTCAGGACGGCGAACCGGTCTGCAGGCAGTATTTCTTCGTAACTGGTGTTGGCCAGGGCGGTCGCGATATAGGCCGTCACCTCATCCGCATCTATGTCGGCCCAGTGCTCGGATGCGGCGATCTCGGCTGCGAGCTCCCGGACGGCCTCTGGACTTGGGTTTGGGCCAAACTGGTCGCCGAGGACATAAAGGCCAACTGCCGCGGTCAGCCGAATTCCTGCGGTTAGGGCCTCGTCGCTCGGGAAGGACCGGATCGCCGATTCCATCCGGTCGGCGTCCTGGGTAACGGCTGCGGCCAGTACCTCGCGCACCATCTTCTCGATTTGACTGTCGATACCCATCAGCGGAACTCCCCCTCTGCACTCCGCCTTGTGTTCTGCAGAACCTGTGTGGCCGCGATTGCAGCAAGCACGGCTATGACCGCCGTGCCGAAGATGACCACTCCTGCCGGGATGAATGCCGAGATGATCATCCACGCTGCGTTGGCCACGGCGGCGGCGGCGCCTAGCTCCGCGGCGACTATTTCCCGCTGCGGCGGATGGGCGTCCTGGCGATCCGCTGCCCGCCGTGAGCTGAGGCTGAGGCCGAATGCTGGCGACTGGGGTCTCCGGCGCGATCCGTCTCGTAGTTTCGGCTGACCTGCTAAAGGCGAGTCCCGAGCGTTGCTGGCGGCCGCGCCGCTGGCTCTTCAAGTACCGTTGGCCACCGCGAGGGCGAGCGCAATCGCCTCCTTCGTCACTTCCGTTCCTCCGAGGATCTGCGTCATCAGCTTCTCGATCGTGTCCTTGACGCCTGTCAGCTCGGCGACAATCTGCGGCGTTCCGAGCGCCGACGCCTGGGAGATGGCTTCATCAGCTTCCTGCCCGGCGGCGGCCGTTGCGTTTCCGGCCTCCTCGAGCTTGCTGCTCACCGACTGGAGCGCAGTCACTATGTCCTCGATCGCCGACACCTACGCGCCCCTCTCCTCGACAGTCCTCACGCCCGCGACTAGCTCGCCCGGCCGATTGGTGGCTCTCTCTCGGTGCCGACATGCGGGTCCGGGCAAGCGAACGGCACGACGAGAAGGCGGCGCTGGTCGTGCTGATCAAGGAGCAGGCACCGGTTAATTCGGGGATGCCACGTCAGTGTGTGGTCGCCGAGCAGAGCTGTCGTATCAGGACCAGAAATGTTCACGATCACCAGGCACGCCACGTCTTCGCGGCCCGCCGAACCGCCGATAGCCTCCAGGAAGCGTCGCGATCCCCGCCACCAACTGATCAGGTGGACGTCGCTCAGCGGACCAAGCCGCAGGATGTTACGCAGGTCATCAAGCCCTTTTCGGCCGCTCGGGCTTCGTTCGGCCAGCATCGAGACAGCGGTGTCCATGCCGAAGGCCACGATGTAGGTCGGCTTCTCCGGCGGTTGTCCAGCCAAGGTTGCCAGCTCCGACTGGAGATAGCCGACGTCGAGCTCGGCAACGTCATGATCCAATGACCTCAGGTCCGCGGTTAGAGCTTCGACGACGGATGCGGCAATGTCCACGGGATGGAGGATGGCGAAGCGCGCCGTTCCCGGCTGATGCTGGCGCGCGAGGCTCAAGGCTGCGGCATGCAAAATGCTCGCGCCGACCGGCGCCGTGCCGAGAACAGCGACGTGGCGACCCGGTACTCGGTCCATTACGAAGCCGACGGCCGGCAGCCCAACGTCCACCGCCAGGCCGATCAGTGCCCGGCGATGACGCCCAACCGGCACTAGTGCCCGATAGTCGGGGGAGTCCAATAGGCGGTACTCCGCGCTGCCGTCAAAGACCGCGGGCGGCTCCGTCAGCTGGGCCCGGCCGTACTGCCACAACGCCTGGACCACCGCCGCGACCGAATCATGGGGTGCTCTGGGGATGTAGGTTCTCGTGTTAGCTTCGGTCAGGCCAGACGACGAATTTACGGTCGCTTCGCCGAGACTGATCGCGTCTGCGGCTGCGTTCCCTGGCTGGAGCACGCCACCTCCGCCTGGGAGGGCAATGCGCAGCGGGAACTGCCCGAATATGGACTCTCTCTTGGTGTTGAGGGCGTCGATTCCGGCGAGCGTCTGGGACGCCAGAATCAGGTGAATGCCGTGAGAGCGGCCCTGACGCGCGAGACGCTCGAGGAGGCTGACGGCTTCCCTGGCGATGTGATCGTTACCGGCCAGGAGGACCTGGAACTCGTCCACGACCACCAGCAGGCGCGGCATTGACCGGTTTGGATCACCACGGCGGTATCGTTCGATGGTTGTTACGCTGGCATTCCTGAACAGGCGTGCGCGGTTAGACATTTCCTGGGTCAGGCTCGCAAGCACGGCGAGCCCGTACTCGCGATCTGATTCGAGGCCGACGGTGTGAGCGTGCGGGAGCCATGGATCACCTGGTCTCGACGGCGTGAATGCGCTGAACGAGACACCCTCTTTAAAGTCAAGTAGGTACATGGTCAGTTCGCCTGGCGCATAGTAAGTGGCCAGCGAGCACAGGATGACGAGCAGGAAGTTCGTCTTTCCGGCGCCGGAACGCCCGCCTATCAGCATGTGTGGCGTCTCGTCATTGAGATCTAAAGTGCACTGCCCGTGTTTGTTCTTGCCGACGATGGCCGTGAGGCCGGTGGCCGAGGACACTTGCCAGAATCGTTTCGCAGTCACCGAGCCGAAGTCGGGTCGATCCGCCCAGGCTGCAGTGGACAACGATCGTCGGCACACATCGTCGACAACGTCGTTATCGGGGCCTTTGTCCAGTCGGACGGTGCCGTCCGACTCCCCGTTGCTAAGCTGGCGCAGAGCGGCTGGCCGGGAGATGGCGTAGCGCCCTGATGGCGCGGCAGTGAGATAGGTCGTGTCGCGCAGCCGTGGCACTGCCTCCGTCCGCATTCCGGCCGGAGGCCAGCCGGCGATGAGCAGGTGCATGCGGCGGCTGACACCAACCATCGCAAGCTGCTCTAGTCTGCTCAGGTCATCGAGGGAGATCCCCCTGGGCAGGCCTGCCGCGGCGACGAGCAGGACCTCAGGGCCTTCATGCTGTCCGGCCAGCGCCGCTTTGACGTGGCGCTCGGCCTGTTCCATCACCGCTCGTAATCCCGCTGCGTCAGTCGCGGGCAGAGCCCAGGCGGCGGCAGCGAATAGACGCCTGAAAGGAGCGAACACCTCTCCCAGGGTCGCACCGTCGATCGTGAGAACGCGCAGTTGGTCGGCGGGCATGGCGGCGAGGCTGCGTAGCAGAATGCCGCGCAGCCAACGGGCGACCGCGGGATCTTGGCCGTCTTTGTCGATGACTAGATGCCCGGCTCCTAAAAACGGCGCAGCGACGGGGAACGCGCCACCCGAGATCGGCGCCGTATCGCCGACGCGCACGCATGTGAACTGGCCGACCTGTGCGTCTTGTCCGAACGGGCTGATGAGGTCCGGATGTGTCAGCTGCTTTCCCAGCCAGCCGGGCAGGACCGATTTGGTGAGGTCATTCAATTTCTGCACAAGCGTGCCCTGTGTTACGGCTGCCCTACTGGTCGCGGCTGCTGCATCCGAGTCGCTCGCTCGTGCCGCCTTCTTGGCATCCGCAAAGTAGCCGATGGCCTTGCAATGCCATCCGGCTGCATCTTCGAGGAGCTGCGCGGTAGTTTTCCGTCGCGTTGGCGCCGTATGGGGGATGAATCGCATCACTGTGATCACACCACGAGGTCGTGAACCTGTCAGCCCCCAACATTGAGATCAGAGAGGATCTCCGACTGGGCGGCCGACTAGCACGACCAACGTCAACGACCTCTGCAGGGTGTCAACTGGTGTCGTGAGTGGGCATGCCTGGAAGCGCATAAGCATCCACGCGCCCAACTCACCCTCATCATGCATGAGCGAGCGTGGTGGGCTGATCTTCAGGCGGCGGTGGTGTCGGCGGTGTCGCTGACCGGTAGACGAACGGTCCGATCGCCGAAGTCCGCGACGAGGTCGAGCCGACCGCCGAGTGCTTCGACATAGCGGGCGATGACCTGGAACGAGGTAACCTCGCCGTGCTCGATCTGGGAGATCCTGGCGATGCTCACTCCCATCGTGGCCGCGATCTCGCGCTGGGCGAGGCCGAGTTGCTTGCGGGCCCGGGCGAGCTGGTCGCCGCGTGCCTGGGCGAGCAGCATCCGCGCTCCGGCCTCAATCTCCTCGGCGGAGATGCCGGCGGCGTGCAGTTCCCGCTCCAGGGTCTCCCAGTCCTGCGCAGTGCGCTTCGGCATCGCTTCTTACTCCTCTTCCTCTGCCGTGTACTCGAGGTAAAGCCGCTCGGCGATCGGGATGTTGTCGCGGTACCAGCGCTGCCAGTTGCCGGCCTTGTCGCCACCGAGCAGCAGCAGCGCCGACCGGGCCGGATCAAACGCGAAGATGATCCTGATCTCCGAACGGCCCCGCGATCCGGGACGCAGCTCCTTCAGGTGGTGGATCGTTGAGCCCTTCAGCCGGTCAACTAAGGGCCGGCCGAGCGATGGCCCTTCCTCGCGCAGCGCGGCGACCGCCTGTGCCACCTGGGTCGCCGAGGCGAGATCCTCCTTGATCAGCGTGGTGAACCATTCGGCATACTCATCGGTGACCTTCACTGCCCAGGCCAACAGACCCTCCTGATTTAAGGCTGCGCTTAACTCTAACGCGTCTGCGGCTGTCGCGACAACTGGGCGGCTGGGCGGTCGCGTGGTCCGGAGGGCCTGTGAAGGATGGCTACCCAGCACCGTGCCCTCCGGTGAATCCGGTCCGGGACTCCTTGGTGACCTCTTCCGTGATGAGGAAGCACCAGGTGACGCCTGTTCTCGCCAGCGATCGCGCGGCCTGGCCCGAGGGCGTCACAGCGGCCACGCTGATAGCTAGCAGCGGCAGGGAACTGGCTCTTCTCGCGCTCCTGTTTGGCTCTTTTAGTTAGCCTAGGCAACGACCAAGTATTCGAAAATAGCTAGCTGAACT